>NZ_QYRN01000010.1 GCF_003583935.1 Aureimonas flava
GGACCAACGGGCAGGGCGCACAGCGCCGCGCCCCTCACGCCGGCCCCCCCAGCCCAAACCGCGACCCATGCCACGGCGCATACCGCACGACATCCCCGCGAAGCCGAAACAACGCCACGTCCTTCGCTTTGAATCGCTGGGGAACAGAGTCTCCCTTCACTGCCATCCTCTTGCGCTGCAGCGTGCCGGTGCGCCGCACATGCCTTACATCACCATCCAACGAGAGCGGGCGAACCGCCGGTGGTGATGCGGATCGGGAGGATCTCATGGCGCGTGCAGGCGAGCTCGATCGGAAATACGCGGCGACCGACGGGCGCGCCTTCATGAGCGGGACGCAGGCCCTCGTGCGCCTGCCGCTCGTGCAGATGCGGCGCGACCGCGAGGCCGGTCTCGACACCGGCGCCTTCGTCTCCGGTTATCGCGGCTCGCCGCTCGGCGCCTACGACCAGCAGCTCCAGGCGAACCGCGACCTGCTGCTGGCCGAGGGCGTGCATTTCCAGCCGGGGATCAACGAGGATCTTGCGGCGACCGCGGTCTGGGGATCGCAGCAGGTCGGGCTGTCGCCGGGCGCGCGCAAGGCGGGCGTCGTCGGCATCTGGTACGGCAAGGGGCCGGGGGTCGACCGCTCGGGCGACGTGTTCAAGCATGCCAACGCGGCGGGCTCCGCCGCCCTCGGCGGCGTGCTCGCGATCGCCGGCGACGATCACGGAGCCAAGTCCTCCACCGTGCCGCACCAGTCCGACCACGCCTTCATGGCGGCGGTCATGCCCATGCTCTACCCGTCCTCGATCCACGAATTCGTGGCGTTCGGCCTGCTCGGCATCGCCATGTCGCGCTATTCCGGCTGCTGGGTCGGCATGAAGGTGATTGCCGACACGGTGGAGACGACCGCTTCGGTCGACCTGTCGGGCGAGCGGCGGCGCTTCGTGCTGCCGGAGGACTTCGAGCTGCCGCCGGGCGGTCTCAACCTTCGCGTGCCCGACGACCGCTGGAGCCAGGACAACCGGCTTCAGACCTACAAGGCCTATGCCGCGATCGCCTTCGCCCGGGCCAACCGGGTCGACCGCGTGACGCTGGACTCGCCCGGGGCGCGCCTCGGGATCATCGCCTCGGGCAAGGCCTACGAGGACGTGCGCCAGGCGCTGCGCGAGCTCGGGGTCGACGAGGACACCGCCCACCGGGCGGGGCTGCGTCTCTACAAGGTCGGGATGCCCTGGCCTCTGGAGCCGGAGGGCGTGCGCGAGTTCTCCGTGGGCCTGGAGGAGATCCTGGTGGTCGAGGAACGGCGCGAGATCATCGAGAACCAGATCAAGCAGCAGCTCTTCAACTGG
Organism: Aureimonas flava; assembly: GCF_003583935.1. Classification (GTDB taxonomy): domain Bacteria; phylum Pseudomonadota; class Alphaproteobacteria; order Rhizobiales; family Rhizobiaceae; genus Aureimonas; species Aureimonas flava. The sequence goes on from NZ_QYRN01000010.1 coordinate 1,332, forward strand.
CGCGCCGACGTGCGCCCGCGCATCATCGGCAAGTTCGATCACAACGACCGCCCGGTCCTGTCCCTCGCGCGCGAGCTGACCGTCGCGACCGCCGCGGTGGTGATCGGCGAGCGGATCCTGGCGATGAGCCATCTCGATGAGGCGCATCGCAGCTTCATCGAGGAGCGGGTGCGCCATTTCCGCCGGCGCGACGAGGACGCGGTCCGCCTGGAGCCGCCGCTCGCGCGCACCCCGTTCTACTGCTCGGGCTGCCCGCACAACGCCTCCACCAAGGTGCCGGAAGGATCGCGCGGGCTGGCGGGCATCGGCTGCCATTTCATGGTCACCTGGATGGGACGGCGAACCGACACGTTCAGCCAGATGGGCGGCGAAGGCGTCGCCTGGGTGGGCGCCGCACCCTTCACGGACGAGGCCCATGTCTTCGTGAATCTCGGCGACGGCACCTATTTTCATTCCGGACAGCTCGCGATCCGGCAGGCCGTGGCGGCGGGCGTCAACGCGACCTACAAGATTCTCTACAACGACGCCGTGGCGATGACCGGCGGTCAGCATGTGGACGGGCCGCTGGACCCGGCCAAGATCACCCATCAGCTCCAGCGCGAGGGTGTCTCCCCGATCTGGCTCGTCTCGGAGTTTCCCGAGCGCTACCATGCGTCGCAGCTCGCGCCGGGCACCGAGATCCACCACCGGGACGAGGTCGAGGCGGCCATGCTGGCGCTGCGCGAGGCGCCCGGCGTCTCGGCCATCGTCTACGATCAGACCTGCGCGGCGGAGAAGCGGCGGCGTCGCAAGCGCGGCCTGCTGGCCGATCCCGACCTGCGCGTCGCGATCAATCCGGCCGTGTGCGAGGGATGCGGCGACTGCTCCGTCCAGTCGAACTGTCTGTCGGTCGAGCCGCTCGAGACCGAGTGGGGCCGCAAGCGGCACGTCAACCAGTCCACCTGCAACAAGGACACGTCCTGCCTCAAGGGATTCTGTCCGTCCTTCGTCACGCTGGAGGGGGCCAGGCCGCGGACACGAGCCGCGCGAGCGGCGCCCGATCTGTCGGGTCTTGCCGAGCCCGTTCTTCCAAGCCTTGCCGAGCCCTGCAACATCGCGATCACCGGAGTGGGGGGCACGGGCGTGCTGACGATCGGCGCCGTGCTCGGCATGGCGGCCCATCTCGACGGCAACGCGCCGATGCTTCTCGACATGGCGGGCCTCGCCCAGAAGGGCGGTGCGGTGCTCAGCCACGTGCGCATCGGCCGCCGGGCGGAGGATGTGACCTGCCCGCGCATCGTCTCGGGCGCCGCGGACGTCCTGATTGCGGCCGACGACGTGGTCGCGACCTCGAAGGACGCGGCGGGCCTCCTCAGCCCCGAGCGCACCCGTGCGGTCGTCAACACCCACCTCACGCCGGTGGCCCAGTTCGTGCGCGATCCCGATTTCGACTTCCGGCGCACGCTGGTGGCCGGGGCGATCCGCCGCGCGGTCGGCGAAGGGGCGGACTTCGTCAACTTCACCGAGCTCGCCGAGACCGTCAGCGGCGACGCCATCGCGACCAACATCATGATGCTCGGCTACGCCTGGCAGAAGGGGATGATCCCGGTCTCGCTCGGCTCCCTGGTCCGCGCGATCGAGATCAACGGCCTGGCCGTCCAGGCCAATCTCGACGCCTTCGCCTGGGGGCGCTTCGCGGCGGCCCGGCCGGACGCGATGGCCGAGATGCTCGGGCCGCGCACCGATGCCACGGCGTTGGCGGAACTCTCCACCGCCGACCTCGTCGAGCACCGGGCCGCCTTCCTCGCGCGGTACCAGGACGAGCGGCTGGCCGGGCGCTACCGCGCCCTGGTCGAGCGGGCGCGCCATGCCGACGCCGCCGCCGGCGCGCACGGGCGCATCGAACGGGCGGTGGCCGAGAACTACGCCAAGCTTCTGGCCGTGAAGGACGAGTACGAGGTCGCGCGTCTGCACACGGACGGCCGTTTCGAGCGCATGCTGGAGGCGGAGTTCGAGGGCACGCGGCGCCGCGTCTTCCACCTCGCCCCTCCTTTCCTCGGCGGCGTCGACGCCAACGGACGGCCGAAGAAGCGCGCCTTCGGCCCCTGGGTTCTGCCGATCCTGCGAGGCCTTGCCAGGATGCGGGGCCTGCGCGGCACGCCGTTCGACCCGTTCGCTCGCTCGGCCGAGCGGATCGCCGAGCGTAGGCTGATCGCCGAATACGAGGCCGACTGCCGCACGCTGTTCTCGCGCGCCCGGCCCGCCGACCGCGACGTGGCGGTGGAACTGCTGTCGCTGCCCGCCGCGATCCGCGGGTTCGGACCGGTGAAGCAGGAGGCGATGGCAAGAGCCGCGCGTCGGCGCGACGAGCTGCTGGCCCTGATGGCCGCCGACCCGCGCATGGCCGACCGACCGGCGGAGCGCACACCGGCCGAATAGCGCGGGCGGAGCTCGGGGCGACGCCCCGTGCCCCGTCGCCGATCCACGCCGATCCAATCCTCCACGAGACCGGTCGACCCGGCCGGCTCCCGGTTCCCGCTGCGCCAAGTCGTCCCGCGCCGAAGCGTTTCCGCTTCGGCCGGAAATGCTCTAGGACGGCAGGGCGCGACGACGCGCGGACGCGCCGGGCGGCGGCATGCCCCATCCGGGCGCGTTCGGGGGAACCACGGGGCATCCGTCCTCGTCTCATCCCAGCCAACAGGAGACCGCAGCATGCTGACCGATGCCCAGACCGACGACATCTCGGAGAAAATCTCGACCCTGTTCCAGGGCATGGAGCTCGACGACGTCGCCAACGTCCTGAAGATCCAGCTCGCCATGCTGGTGACGCAGGGCAGCGAGGACGCGGACGGTGCCATCGAGTTCCTGGACGAGATCTACGAGGACGTCGAGCAGATGGTCGAGTCCTTTCCCTTCGGCGAGGAGGAGGACGACGAGGACGAGACGGCAGGCCCGTCCCAGAACTGATCGCCCGCGCCGGGAACGGAAGCGGCGGCCGGGCGTCTTAGCCCGGAGAGGCATTCCGGGAGACGCGCCGATGTCCAACATCGAAGACTTCCCCCTCGGGCCGGGACGTGATCCCGGCCCACCCGACGGTCCGGTTCCGATGGGCGATCCGCCCGAACCCCTCGTGGACCCGGACGAAGTCCGCGAACCGGCCGACGATCCGGTCCCGGTGGAGCCGGACCCGGAAGAAGAGCATCGCGACCGCCCCGGCGACATCGAGCGTGCCGAAGGCGGCGCGGGCGGTGCAGGGGGCGCCGGGGCGCCGAGACGCTCTTAACCCGCTGTTCAGAGCGCATGGCCGATGATCGGCCGATATGCGCCACGCCTCGCTATCCCACCTCGGGCCGCCGGGTCCGTCCGTATCGGGCCCGCCGACCGGCGCGCTCGGCATCGGGGAGGCGCGCGCGCTGAAGGCCGCGATCTCGGCCCTCATCCTGACCATGCTCCTGGTGACGTTCGAGCCCTACCAGGCGGTCTTCACCGGGCCGGCGGGAAGCGGCAACCTCGTCAACCAACTCGGCTACGGCGGTCTCGGCCTGGCGTCTATTCTGATCCACGCCTGTGTGACGCCCCGCGCCGTCGTCGCTCGGCTGCTGCGGCCGTCCTGGATGGTGATGGCGCTGGTGCTTCTCCTCTCCTCGACGCAGTCGATCTGGCCCGATTCCTCGTTTCGCGCCGTGGTCTTCTCGCTGGCCGCCATGCTGGCGATGACCGGTGCGCTGTGCCTGGCGCCGGACGAGCGCGCCTTCCGGTTCGCGCTGGCGACCGCGGCGCTCGCGGTTCTCGGGCTTTCGTACGCGGGCGTCGTGCTGATGCCGGCGGCCGCGATCCACAACGAGGCGCTGGAGGCGGCGAACATCGGGCTGTGGCGGGGCATCTACTCCCACAAGAACGTCGCCGGCCCGGTCATGGCCGTCCTGTGCTTCGCCGGCCTCTATCTCGTGCGCAGCGGGCAGTGGGTCACGGGCATCGTGATCGCCGTCCTGGCGGCCTTCTTCGTGCTCAAGACCGGATCCAAGACCACGCTGGGACTGATGCCGCTGGTGGCGCTCCTCGTCTCGGCCGGTCGCGTCTTCGGCGGGCGACGCCTCCCGACCGTCGTCCTGGCGCTCGCCCTGTCCTGTGCGGGGCTGATGACGCTCGGCACCGTGCTGTCGCCACTGCTCTACGACCTCCTGCAGTGGGCGATGCCGGGCACGACCTTCACGGGACGTCTCGACCTCTGGCGGTTCGCGATCCATGCGCTGGGCCCGCGCGCTTGGACGGGGGCCGGGTTCGAGGCCTTCTGGACCACGCCTGCCGTGATGCAGGCCGAGCTCCCCTTCGGATCGAGCTGGGATCCGCGCGGCATCGTCAACGCGCACAACGGCTATCTGGACCTGGCGATCGCGCTCGGATGGCCGGGGCTAGCGATCGGCGTCCTGGTTCTGGCGGTGCTGCCGCTACGCGACTTCGCCCGCGTCGACGCCCGCACGCCGGAAGCGACGCGCGCGGCGGACTTCTTCCTGATGGTGCTGACCTTCACGTTGTTGAACGCGTTTCTGGAGTCCTTCCTGTTCGCGCGTGGAAACCCCGTGTGGATGGTGATGTGGCTTGCGGTGGCAGGTCTCCATCTTCTGCCAAAGGCTTCCATGCACGCGCAGGCTGTGGCAGGAGAACTATCGGAAACGCGCACCGGCAGTTTGCGTGATAATGGTACGCATGAGTGTTGATTCTTGATAAGTAACGCACTACTGCTCCAGCACCTGGGAGGTTCCCGATGGGCTGTGTTTGTCCATCCTGCAACGGATGCGTTTCGTGACCACTGCGAAGACTGAGCGAGATCCGATCGATGTTCATGTAGGCGCGCGTCTGCGCCTGGTGCGGACATCAAGGCGTTTGTCGCTGGAAGAACTGGGCCGGCAGATCGGCGTCACCTATCAGCAGATCCAGAAATACGAGACCGGCAGCAACCGCGTCAGCGCGGCGACGCTGTTCCGGATCTCCCAGCTCTTCGAGATCAGCCCGACCTTCTTCTTCGAGGGGCTCGCGGCCGACGGCTCGCAGGACGAGGCCGCCATGCCGAGCCCGGAGGTCGTTCAGTCCTCGCTGGCTCTCGGCCGGATCCCCGACGGCGAGATCCGGCATCGTCTTCGCCTGCTGATCGACGCGCTGGCCCCCACGCAGGCGCGCTGACGGCCGCGCTCCGTCGCGGTCAGGGCGCCAGGGCGCGTTCCACCAGGCGGACCCAGTAGGAGGCGCCGAAGGGAAGGGCGGCGTCGTCGAAGTCGTAGCCGGGATTGTGGAGCCCGGCCGTGTCGCCGTTGCCCAAGAACACGAAGGCGCCGGGCCGCGCTTCCAGCATGAAGGAAAAGTCCTCCGCCGCCATCAATGGCGGGGCGGACGCGTCGACGCACCCCCTGCCGCAGACCTCGCCGGCGATCGAGGCGCAGAAGGCGGCCTCGCGCGCATCGTTCACCGTGACCGGGTAGTTGCGTGTGTAGACGACCGTGGCCCGCGCGCCGTGGGTGGAGGCCACGCCTTCCGCGATCGCGCCGATACGACGTTCGGCGAGATCGCGGCTCGACGCGCTCAGCGAGCGCACGGTGCCGAACAGCTTCGCCTCGTCGGGAATGATGTTGTGCGCGAAGCCGGCGTGGAAGCGCGTCACCGACAGGACCAGCGAATCGAGCGGATCGACGTTGCGTGCCGCGATCTGCTGGAGCGCCTGCACCAGTGCCGCGCCCGCCAGGATCGGGTCGCTCCCCTCGTGCGGCAGGGCGGCATGGCTCGCCCGCCCGCGGATCGTCACCTCGAACTCGTCGGTCGCCGCCATGATCGGGCCCGGCCGCATCGCCATATGTCCGACGGGCAGGCCCGGCAGGTTGTGCATGCCGTAGACCGCCTCGATGCCGAAGCGGTCCATCAGCCCGTCCCGGATCATCGCCAACGCCCCCGCGCCGCCCTCTTCGGCAGGCTGGAACACCAACGCGACGCGCCCCCGGAAGCGCCGCGTCTCGCACAGATGGCGCGCGGCGCCGAGCAGCATGGCCATGTGCCCGTCGTGGCCGCAGGCATGCATGGCGCCGGGCCGGCGCGAGGCATAGGGCCGGCCGGTCTCCTCCGCGATCGGCAGGGCGTCCATGTCGGCGCGAAGGCCGATCGTGCGCCCGCCCGAGCCCTCCCGACCCTCGACGATGCCGACGACCCCGGTGCGTCCGATCCCCGTCGCCACCTCGTCGCAGCCGAAGGCGGCGAGCTTCTCGGCGACGAACGCCGCCGTGTCGGGCAGGTCGTAGAGAATCTCGGGCATCGTATGAAGCGTGTGCCGCCAGGCGGCGATGTCGGCGGCGCGCGCCGCGATCTCGGGAACGATGAGCATCGATGTCTTCCGGTCTCGCGCCATCAAAAGGCGAAAATCGCCTGCTTGGTGGACGCTTGAATCACCTTGCCACGATATGAACGCAGGTGCGAAGAGAACGCAAAGCGTCTTCGCGCATTCGCGAGAAGGGTCCCATGACAGTTTTCCGTCGGCTCCCGTCGATCCGAGCGTTCTCGGCGCTTCTCGCGCTGGCCGGCGCGAGCGTCGCGGCCCAGCCCGCGCTCGCGGTCAACACGATCGTGGTGGACGTGGCCACCGGCAAGGTCCTGTCCGAAAGCAACGCCACGCAGCGGTGGTACCCGGCCTCCACCACCAAGCTGATGACCGCCTACGTGGCCCTCAAGGCGCTCCAGGCGCAGGAGGCCTCGCTGGACACGCCGGTGGTGATGTCGCGCACGGCCGCCGCCGAGCCGCCCTCCAAGATGGCCTACCCGCCGGGCTCGGTGATGCGGCTCGACATGGCGTTGCGCATGATGCTGGTGAAGTCGGCCAACGACGTGGCCTTCGCCATCGCGCAGTCCCTCGGCAAGGGGTCGGTGGAGGCCTTCGTGGAGCGGATGAACGGCGACGCCGCCGCGCTCGGCATGAAGGACACCCACTTCGTCAACCCGAACGGCCTTCCGGCCCCCGGCCAGTATTCCAGCGCCAAGGATCTCGCGATCCTGGCGGTCGCCCTGCGCAAGGAGTTTCCGGCCTTCGGCGACTATTTCGGCACCGAGGCCATCGCCGTCGGCAACGGCACGATGAAGAACCACAACGGGCTGCTCGGCCGCTACGCGGGGGCCGACGGGATGAAGACCGGCTACATCTGCGCGTCCGGCTTCAACCTCGTGGCCTCGGCGACGCGCGACAACCGCACGCTGATCGCCGTGGTGCTCGGGGCCGATGGCCCGATCGTGCGCGAGCGTACCGCCGCCGAGATCCTGGAGAACGGCTTCAACACCAATCCGCGCTCGATCCGCGACACGGTGGCCGACCTGCCCGTGTCCAGCGGCCCGCCGGCCGACATCAGCGCCGCCATCTGCTCCGCCGCCGGGCGCACCGCCCGCGCCAACGAGCGGCAGGAGGAAGACAAGCGCGAGGAGACCTTCGGCTCGCCCTACATGAGCGACCTCCAGCGTCCGGCCGTGGCCGTGCCGGTGGATCTGGGCGGGGCCGCCGGCGCGCCGGGCGTCGAGCCGGGCACGCGCCTGATCGCCGCCTACGGCATTCCGGTTCCGACCTGGCGGCCCGTCCGCCCCGGCGAGCCCGGCTACGAGGGCGAGCTGCCGCTGGGCGCGGAAGCGGGCGGCGAGTATCCCGCTTCGCCTGCAGCTTCGGCCGAAACCGCCGCCGCAGCCGAATGAGCGCCGGTGCCGCGGGGCCGGTCGCGCCCGTCCCGGTCACCGTCCTGACCGGCTTCCTGGGCAGCGGCAAGACCACGCTGCTCAACCGCCTCCTGCGCGACCCTGCCCTGCGCGACACGGTGGTGATCGTCAACGAGTTCGGCGCGGTCGGGCTCGACCATCTCCTGGTGGAACGCTCGAGCGAGGGTATCGTCGAACTGTCGGACGGCTGCATCTGCTGCACGGTGCGCGGCGACCTCGTGGACACGCTGGCCGATCTCGTGGACCGGGTGCAGACCGGACGGCTCGCTCCGATGCGCCGCGTCGTGATCGAGACCACCGGCCTTGCCGACCCGACGCCGATCCTCGCTTCGCTGATGGGACACCCGGTCCTGGTGCAGCATTTTGCGCTGGACGGGGTGGTGACCCTGGTGGACGCGCAGAGCGGGGCGGTCTCGCTCGCCGAACGGCACGAGGCGCGGCGCCAGGTCGCCTGCGCCGACCGACTGGTGCTCACCAAGACGGACCTCGCGCCGGAGACCGGCGCGCTGGTCCACGCGATCCGCCATCTCAACGCGCGCGCGCCGCTGGTCGCGGTGGCCGAGGCGGGGCCTGGCGACCTCTTCGGCTGCGGCCTCATGGATCCCGCCACGCGCCGCGCCGACATCCGCCGCTGGCTCGGCGAGGTCGACCACGCCGAAGACGCCTGCGCCGACCCGCATTGCGGCCATGACCATTCGCACGCGCATCGCCACGACGCGCACGGGGCGATCCGCTCCCTGTCGCTGACGCACGACGCCCCCATGTCGCGTGCCGACGCCGAAGGCTTCCTCGACCTTCTCGTCCTGCGCTTCGGCGCCGGCCTCCTGCGCCTCAAGGCCGTGGTCTGGACAGCGGAGGACGCGGGCCGGCCCCTGGTGCTGCACGGGGTGCGGACCTACCTGCACCCGCCGGTGCGCCTGTCCGACTGGCCGGCCGGCGAGGCGCCGCGCACCGCCTTCGTGCTGATCGGCGAGGGGCTGGACGAACGGGTGGCGCGCGACCTCCTCGCCGCCTTCGCCCATGCGCCCCGGATCGACGCGCCCGACCGCGCGGCGCTCCTCGACAATCCGCTCAGCCTGTCGTCGCGCGGCTTCTGAGACGGCGCCGGGCGCCGGTCTCAGCCGCCCCGCGTGCGGATGCGAAACCTCCAGCCGCCCGCGTCGAGCGGTTCGACGGCGTCCAGCGCGTGGCCGCCCTCACGGCAGAGATGGGCGATGTCGAGCCGGGCCAGCGGATCGTCGGCGAGCACGATCAGCGTCGCGCCGGGCGTGCGATGCGCCAGCGCCTTGCGCGTGCGCAGCGCGGGCAGGGGGCATTTCAGCCCCCGCAGATCGATCGCTCCCGGCGCCGGCCGCTCTTTTGCGTCCCCGCCCGCCGTCCTATCTTTCGCCTCGACCACGTCCCTTCCCCCATTTGCCGAACGGTTCCATGAGCGAATACTCGATCGATCCCCAGACTATCGTCGACTTCTGGCGCGATCTCGGCCCGGAACGGTGGTTCGTCAAGGACCGGGAACTGGACGAGACTATCGTGCACCGGTTCGGCGACGTCTACGAGCGCGCGGCGCAGGGCGAGTTCGATGCCTGGGCCGACGAGCCAAACGGCGCGCTGGCGCTGGTGATCCTCTTGGACCAGTTTCCGCGCAACATGTTTCGCGGCAGCCCGCAGGCCTATGCCACCGACGCCAAGGCGCTTGCCATCGCCAGGGCGGCGCTCGCGCGGGGCGACCAGTGGCATGTCGGCGAGGACGTGAACCAGTTCTTCGCCATGCCGCTGATGCATTCGGAGACCCTCGACGACCAGGACGAATGCGTGCGCTGGATGAACGAGATCGGCGAGGAGAACGTCCCCCATGCGGTGGAGCATCGCGACATCGTCGCGCGGTTCGGCCGGTTTCCCCATCGCAACGCCGTGCTCGGGCGCGACACGACGGCGGACGAGAGAGCGTTTCTGGACGGGGGCGGGTTCGGCGGCTGACCGCACTGCACACCAAGCTTTAAGGGACGAGAAATATCCTATGGAGGACGACGCGGGACCGACAGCATATCGAGGCTTGAATCGTGGCGAACCTGACGCTGGGGAAAGTGGACGAACGCGATGGCGAGCGCGCCATCGCGGCCACTGCGCGGCGCGTGGTCGAGGCCCCGTCGCTCGATGGCTTCGCAAGCCTCGCACCCGCCGGCGACGTGCGCCGTGTCTCGATCTACGACGCGCACGCCGTGTTCGGCCTGGTGGACGAGCTCGAGCATCTCGGGGCCCGGGCCCTCGAGCCCAACGTCTTCTTCACGCCGCGCTTCCTCGCGCCCGCCATGCCGCGCCTCGACGACCGCCGGGTGCGCCTCATGGTGGCGCGCGACGAGGACGACCGTCGCAGCCGTCTGCGCTTCCTGATGCCGTTCACCGTGGAGCGCCTGCAGCGCCCGTCCCGCCGCGGGGCCGTGCGCGCCTGGACCCACCCGTTCGGGCCACTTGGCGTGCTTCCGCTCGACCGCGACGACCCGGCCGGCACCGCGCGCAGCCTTCTGGACGCGCTGCGCGCGCCCGAGCACGCACTGCCGCCCCTCCTCGTGCTGCCCGATCTGCCGGTCGGCGGCGAACTCGCCCGCTGTCTCGCCGAGGCCGCGCAGGAAGCGAACATGCCCTTCGCCTGGGCCGACCGCTCGGCCCGCGCGTTTCTGGACGCCGACGGCCACGAACCTGCCGAGGTGCTGCGGCAGGCCCTCGGGCCGGCCGGTTTTCGCGACCATCGTCGCCGGCTGCGCCAGCTCGCCGACCTCGGCGAGGTCGCGTTCGAATGCGCGGCGGAGCCCGGCGCGGTGCGCGAGGCGCTGGAGGACTTCCTCCATCTCGAAGCCTCGGGCTGGAAGGGCCGGCGCCGCAGCGCGCTCCTGATCGACCGCCACCGCGCGGCCTTCGCGCGCGAGGCCGTGAACGGGCTGGCCGAACGCGGCATGGCGCGTGTCTACACGCTGCGCGTCGCGGGCGCGGCCGCCGCGAGCCTCGTGGTGCTGCATGCGCAAGGGCACGCCGCCGCGTGGAAGACCGCCTACGACGAGCGCCTGCGCCGATACGGGCCCGGCGCGCTGGTCGCCGCGCTCGCCACGCAGGCTCTGGTCGCCGACCCGGCGATCCACACCGCCGATTCCTGCACGGTTCCCGACCACGGCGTGATGAACCGGTTGTGGCGCGGGCGGATCGCCGTGGGCACGCTGGTGGTCGGCCTCGACGACCCGCGCGGCGAGCAGGTCGCCGACGCGGTGGCCGCGATCGAGGGCGCGCGTCGCCGGCTCAACCGCCGCCGCATCTGGCGCGAGCGCCTGCGGCATCTCTGGCCGGCGCGCGGCTGACGCCGCGTCTCAGCGAACCGCCTCCACCGCCAGGATCGCCTCCCGGATCGAGCCGCGGGAGGATCGGAGCGCGGCGAGCGCCTCGTCGTCCGAGCAGCCCGTGACCTCGCTCACGATGCGACAGGCGCGCGCCCGCAGCTTGGCGTTGGTCGGGCGCATGTCCACCATGCGGCCGCGAAACACCTTGCCGAGCCGGATCATCAGGAGCGTCGAGAAGAGGTTGAGCGCGGCCTTCTGCGCCGTGCCGGCGGCGAGCCGCGTCGAGCCGGCGACCGCCTCGGGCCCGGTGCGCAGCAGGATCGGGTGCTGGCAGGCGTCCAGCAGCGGCGCGCCCGGATTGTTGGCGAGACCGACGGTCAGAGCCCCGGCCCCTCGGGCCGCTTCCGCCGCGGCGAGCGTGAAGGGCGTGCGCCCGCTGGCCGCCAGCATCAGGCACACGTCGGCGGGCGTCGGCTCGGTCGCCAGCAGCGCCGCGCGGCCCGCAGCGCCGTCGTCCTCGGCGCCCTCGCGGGTGCGGCCGAAGCTCGCCTCGCCGCCGGCCAGCAGGACATGGCGGCGGGCGTCCGGCCAGTCGAACGTCGGGCCGAGCTCCACGGCGTCGAGCAATCCGATCCGACCCGAGGTTCCCGCTCCGCAATAGATCAGCCGTCCCCGCTCGCCCAGCCGTTCCGCGGCCGCGGCCACCGCGCGCTCGATCGCGGGCAGAGCCGCCTCCACGGCATCCAGCGACCGGCGCTGGCCGGCAAGAAGCACGTCCAGGACGGCGCGTGGCGACCGGCGCTCCAGGTCGCGCAGCGCCTCGTCGGCTCGCTCCGTTTCCTCCATTTCCCGCTCCCCGCTCCCCGCTCCCCGCGCCGCCGCATCACCGCGCGGAGAACGCCCGAGATCGGCGAACGGTTCGCCGGGCGACCCCATGGCAGGGCATCGGTCGGGGCGCCCGGATCGGCGGCTTGCGCCTGGGTGTGTCGGGACCGTGTCGTTCCTCCCACGGTTGTTCATATTCCGCTAACCTATATTGTATGTAGCAAAGCGACGTGCTTATGGTCCTTCCCATACGTCATTCCAGGAGATCCCATGATCGACGATCGCTCCAACCAGACCGTGTCCGGGCTGGTCTTCTTTCCCGAAGGCGACAACCGCCTCATCGCCGGCAGCTACGTGTCCGCCGCAGTCATCGGCAACTCCGGCAGCGACACGTTCGAGACGGCGAGCACCGGCGGCACCTACGCCTACTCGCAGTTCTTCGGCGGTGCGGGCGACGATCGCCTGATCATCAAGGAGACCGACACCGTCCTTCCGGGCGTGAACTTCATCGGCGGCGCCGGCACCGACACGCTGGAGCTGACGGCCGGCTCGAAGATCGTGATGTCGAACGACTCGTTCGGCACCATGATCTCCTATTCGCAGACCGGCGGCTCGGTGTTCGTCACGGAAGTCGAGCGCTACATCATCAAGGGCAGCGCCGACTCGGACGTGCTGGTGGGCAGCGCCGGCAACGACTGGCTGGACGGGCGCGGCGGCCTGGACGAGTTCCGCGGCTCGGCGGGCAACGACGGCTACGTGTTCGACACGGTGGGCGAGCGCGTGGTGGGCGAACTGGCCGGCGGCGGCAACGACACGATCTGGGCCTCGATCTCGGTCAACCTCAACGACAACGCCAATGTCGAGAACCTGCGCCTCACCGGCACCGCCTCCATCGACGGCATCGGCAACGAGCTGAAGAACCTGATCACCGGCAACGCCGGCGACAACGTCATCGCCGGCGGCCTCGGCAACGACCAGCTCTGGGGCAAAGGCGGCGTCGACACGTTCGCGTTCGCCGAGATGGGCGCGGCCAACCGCGACTCGATCTTCGACTTCGGCACCGACGACTTCATCCAGCTCGCCAGGTCCGCCTTCGGCGGCCTCGACGCGGCCAGCGGCCAGTCCTACCTCGACGCCTCGGACTTCGTGATCGGCACCAAGGCGACGGCCGACCATGCGCAGGTGATCTACAACAAGGCCACCGGCTACCTGTCCTACGACGCCGACGGCACCGGCTCGGCCGTGGCCCAGGACATCGCCTTCATCGGCAAGAACGTCGCCCTCACCAACGACCACATCCTGCTCGCCTGACCGTCAGGCCAAGGCAGGACGAACCCAAACGACGAGGGCCGCCGGCATCGCGCCGGCGGCCCTCGTCGTTTCGGAACGCGCCATGCCCGGGCACGGGCACGGCGTGGCGCGCCGACTTCCGGTCTGCCTTCAGATCCGCTCGGCGGCGGGCGGAGCCCCGCCTTGCGAAGCGGCGCTCAGACCAGCCGGCGCCAGAGGCGGGGGTCCTGCGAGGACGCGATCTTCAGGAACGTCAGGTCGGTCTGATGCCACAGGAGAATGCGGTCGAGCCGGTTGTCGAGCACGAAATCGCCCGACGGCGTGCTGACCACCAGCACCGCATGGCCTTCGCCCGAAGCGGTGGTGGCGACCGCCATCCGAAGGGCGGAAGCCGGCAGGCCCATCTTCAGCAGCCGCTCGCGCTTGGTCAGCGCGAACTCCTCGCAGTCGCCCGCCGCGACGTTGGCCTGCCACACGTCCGACAGGCCGTCGCTCACCGGGCGAATGCTGCGGTTGACGCTCCTGTTGACCTCGGTGACCAGCGCACGGACGCTGGGCGACCATTCGACGGTCTCCGGTTTGCCGACCCGGCACGCCTGCGGGCTGGCGACGCAGTAGCGGATGAAGGCGAAGGGCGCGCGCGTGTTGATTCCCTCCTCCATCCGGGACTGCGGAAGGGCGCGCTCCTGTCGCAACGGGGCGAGACTGCCGGCTTCGGCATGGGAAAGCAACGCGCCGGACACGATGGCGGTCGATAGGATTTTCGATAAATTGTTCCGGGCGAACATGTCGGTCTCCAATGCGCTCTCTGGCATCAAAAGACACGATGATTTCGGATATCCCGTTTAGGGACTAATTCCATTTTTAAGCGAGCGTGTTTTGCTCGAAAATAGCCAGCATTTCTCCGCCGTTGCGCGGGATCGTTCCGATCTACTGCGTGACGACTGTATTTTTATTCAAATTCTTCGTATTGGCAGGGCGGGAAGCCTGCGGTGGTTGCCGGAGCCGCTGGGCGCGGTCCTGGCTGCGCTCGCGCATGCGCAGCAACTGGTCGAGCTGCTGCGCGTCGCGTGATCCGCCTCGAAGCACGGGGGCGTTCCGCTCGCGTTCGCGCTGCGACCGCTCCTGAAGCGATCGCGTGCCGTCCACGGGCTGCTGCGCCCGCGCGCCGCCCGCGATCACGCAAAGACCGAGCACCAGGAGCCAAACCTTCATCGTCCACCTCTTCGGCGCGCCCGATCGCGCGCGGTCCCGCCAGCATGCCGACATCGAGCCTGCCGCGCAAATGCGGCGCAAAGCCGGTCCGCCGCCGAGCTCGGTGGCTGCTCCTCAGCGGGTTTGCAGAAACGCCATCGTGCCTTCCGCAAGGCGCACCGCGGTCAGCGGCCCGCCCATGTAGGCGCCCGTGTCGACGCCGATCCGCCCGCGCTGCGCCACGGGTTCCTCGGCGGGCGTGTGGCCGTGGACCACGAGGCGCCCGAGCTCGGGTGCCCCCTCGGTCAGGAAGGGCTCGCGGATCCACAGGAGATCCTCGTCGCGCTGTTCGGCGAGGGGAGCGCCGGGGCGCAGGCCCGCATGCACGAACACGAAGGAGGGCGTCGACAGGACGGACGGGAGCTGGCGAAGAAAGGCGATGTGCCGCTCGGGAAGGGCCGACAGGATCTCGCCCGTCCGATCCCCGCCGCCGCCCCGCCGATGCTTGGCCATGTAGGTGAGGTCGTAGCCGTAGGACCGGAGCGTGCGCTCGCCGCCCAGGCGCAGCCAGTCGTCCAGCGAGCGCCGGCCGTCCACGACGTCAATCAGGACCTCCTCGTGGTTGCCGCAAAGGCAGACGCGGCTGAAGCCGTCCGGGGGCGGCGCCATGAGGTGTTCGATCACCGCCGCCGAACCGGGACCCCGGTCGATATAGTCGCCGAGATAGACGAGGAGCTTGGAACTCGGCTGTTCGGCGGCATCGGCGACGATCGCCTCTTCCAGCCGGCGCAGCTTGTCGATGCAGCCGTGCACGTCGCCGACGGCATAGGCGCGCATCGGATCGACGCCGATGTCGAGCTTGCGCCGGACCTCGCGGTCCGATGGCGGGGACGCAGGCGCGGGTCGGGCGAGGAGGCGTTCCAGCATCCGCGAGATCGTGCTGAAACCCATGCGGCGAACGGTCCTGCGAGCCAGGCGCCGACGGTCCGCCGGCGCACGGGGTTTCGGGGGGAATGCCCCCTCAAGATAGGGAACGCGCCAAGGCCTGGGAAGCTCAGCCGGACCCTCGCCGCCGGGACGCGGCAGCGGTCGCGCCGATGCACCGGCGCTCCCCCGCGGCGCGCCGGAGCGGCCGCGGGGGAGCCCGCGTTAGTTCGTGATCAGGCGCGTCGAGGTCCGCACGGAGGCGGCATCCACCAGCGGTCCGCTGACGCCGCTGGTCGCCGCGTTGATGACGTCCAGGAACTTCACCACCTCCACCGAGTCGGCGTTGGACACGTAGATCATGTCCTTGTCCTTCATCGCGAACTGCTGTGCGAGGAACAGACTGGACGGATCGCGCAGGTTGGCGCGGAAGATCACCGGGAAGCTCGTCCCCGTCTTGCCGGCGACGGGGAAGCCCATGCGCGTCAGCGTTTCCGCGTCCACCATTCGGTACAGGAAGACCTGACCCGGATCGGCGCGCGAATCCAGGAGGCCGCCGGCCTTGCCCACGCCCTCCGCCCAGCTCAGGTTCATGTCGTCGAAGTCGATCGATCCGTTGAGGCCTGCGGCGCCGAAGGCGAGATAGGTCCGCCGTTCGCGGTTCACGTAGATGGTGTCGTTGGGATAGACGTAGATGTTGTCGGCGGGCGTCGCCACGAGCTGGTTGAAGGGCACGGTCGCCGAGGTTCCGCCGCGCTGCAGCGTGACGCTGGTCTCCTCGGCGGGCGAACTGATGCCGCCGGCGCGCGAGATGACGTCCAGCACGCGCTCGCCCGCGTCGCTCAGGCTGATGCGCGCGGCCGCGTTCACGTCGCCGAGCACCGAGACCTGGCTCGAACGCTTCTCGATCAGGTTGATGATCGCCTGCGGCTCGATCGCGCGGTTGGCGAGCCGGTCCTCGATATCGGCCTGGACCTGGGCCGGCGTTCGTCCGGCCACGGTCAGCGTGCCGGCATAGGGCACCGAGATCCGGCCGGTCGTGTCGATGGTCTGCGCCGGCAGGGTGATGAAGTTGCCGGGGCGGCTGCCGGCCTCGGCCGGGATGAACAGGCCGCCGGCGGAGGATTCGAACAGCGTGATCTGGATCGTGTCGCCGTTGCCGAGCGGCAGTTCCGGCGCGCCGCGGCGGCTGGGCCCGAAGCCCTTGGCAAGGCCCTGCGACTGCTTGGGGAAGTAGCCCAGCACCGTCTCGGTGAGATCCACCAGGACATAGTCGGTCAGCGGCTTCTTCTTGTCGGCGGCGAAGTAGACGGTCGCCTCGTCGCGAATGCGCTGATCGTCCGGTCCCGAACGGGGCAGGGTGGTGCAGCCGGCGGAGGTAAGGGCCCCAAGCAGGCCCAAGGTCAGACCGATCGTCTTTGAACTATACAAATCGACACACCTATCCGACGGACTCAATGACCCGGCCGCAAAACATAATCTGACGCGCCGCAACATCCTATGCAGTCCAGCTGTTAAATTTCATAGAAAATTGGAGGGTGGCATTTGCGCGACACCCGTGAGTGGTGCCCGCCGGTCAGCGCTCCCGGAAGGCGCGAGACACCTGATCCGACAGCGGCTGGACGAGGTAGGACAGGGCGGTGCGCTCGCCCGTCTGGACGAAGGCCTCCACCGGCATGCCGGGAACCGGCCGCAGGCCCTGGAGCTTCGCCATCTCCTCGCTCGGCACGTCGATCCGGGCGGAATAGTAGGGCAGGCCCGTCCGCTTGTCCTCGGAGACGTCGGCGGCGACGCGCGTGACGGTTCCCGCCACCTCGGGCGTCGTGCGCTGGTTGACGCCGGAGAACCGCAGCTTGGCTCCCTGGCCGACATGCACGTCGTTGATGTCCTTAGGCAGGACCTTGATCTCGATGCCGAGCTTCTCCTCCAGCGGGACGATGTCCATGATCGTCTCGCCCGGCCGGATCACGCCGCCCACCGTGTGAACCGCGAGCTTGTGGACGACGCCCGCCTGGGGCGCCCGGATCTCGATGCGCCGGAGTTCGTCCTCGGCGGCGATCTTGCGCTCCACCAGTTCGGCGATCTGCGTGCGCGCCTCCTGGATCTCGCGCGAGGCCGCCTCGCGGGCGTCGTGGTCGACCTGCACGATCTGCAGCTTGGCGGCCGAGATGCGTCCGCGCGCCTCGGCGATCATGGTGGTGAGCTGGCCGCGCTCGACGAGCGTCTCGGCCCGCTCGCGCTTGAGCGTCGTCGCGCGTGTCGAGGTGACGAGCTTCTTCTGGACCAGCGCCTCGACGCCGGCGAGCTCCTGGTCGATCAGCGCGAGCTGCTCGTCCTTGGCCGCCACCTGCTCGTCGAGACCGACGATCGTGGCGTCCAGATCGTCGATGCGGGCGCGCAGCTGCGTCTTCTGCCCGTCCTGCGCGGCGCGGCGCAGCTCGAGCATGGTCCGCTCGCCGGCCATGGCATCCCGGACATCGGGCGTGTCGATGCGGTCCGCCAGCTCCGGGGGCACCGCGACCGTGGCGCGCGAGGTCTGCTCGGCCTCGGCGCGCGCCTTGCGGGCCAGGGCCTCGTCGAGGCGCTTGACCACGATCTGGAGCGTCGTGCGGGCCTGGGTCGCGTCGAGGCGGACCAGGAGCTGGCCGGCCTCGACCCGGTCGCCCTCGCGCACCGCCAGCGTCTCCACCACGCCGCCGAGCGGGTGCTGCGCCTGCTTCACCGCCGTGTCCACCACGAGCGTTCCGCTGGCGATCACCGCACCCGCCAGCGAGACGTTGGCCGCCCAGCCGCCGACCGCGCCGGCGAGGAGCGCGACCAGGGCGATGCCGACCGTCAGATGACGGCGGATCGAGCGATGGGTGGTCTGCGAGAGGAGCTTGCTCATGCCGATTCCGCCTGCGGGTTCTGCCGGATCTGCTGCGGGGAGGGGCGGCCGTCCGCGACGGCCGAGGCCGCCGGCACGGGCGCGAGAACGCGGCCCAGGATGTCGTCCTTGTCACCGAAGGCCTGGACCCGGCCGTTGGCCATCATCAGCACGAGGTTCATCGCCACCAGCGCGCTCGGCCGGTGGGCGACCACGATGACGATGCCCCCGCGCAGCCGGACGCCGGCCAAAGCGTTGGTGAGGGCGACCTCGCCGTCGGCGTCGAGATTGGAGTTCGGCTCGTCCAGCACGACCAGGAAGGGCTTGCGGAACAGGGCGCGCGCCAGGCCGATCCGCTGGCGCTGGCCCACCGACAGGCCGAGGCCGCTTTCGCCCGTGGTGGTCTCGTAGCCGTCCGGCAGGCGCACGATCATCTCGTGGACGCCGGCGGCGGTGGCCGCCTCGACGATCTCCTCGGGCGTCGCGGTCGGATCGAAGCGCGCGATGTTCTGCGCCACGGTGCCGGGGAAGAGCTGGAGTTCCTGGGGAAGGTAGCCGACATGGACGCCGAGCCGGTCCGGCGACCATTGGTCGATCGACGCGCCGTCCAGGCGCACCGCGCCGTGCAGCGGCGCCCAGGCCCCGACGATCGCCCGCACCAGGCTGGACTTGCCCGACGCGCTCTGCCCGATGATGCCGATGCCGTCGCCGGCCTTGGCGCGGAAGCTGGCGTCGCGCACGATCGGCAGGCGGCCGGACGGTGGGGCGACGCTGAGATTCTCCACCGAAAGCTGCCGCGACGGGCGTGGGAGGTCGAGGGGCTCCGCGGCGACCGGCAGGTGCTGGAGGATGCCCGACAGGCGCTGCCAGCTCGTACGGGCCGAGATGAAGGAGCGCCACTGGCCGATCGCCAGTTCCACCGGGGCGAGGGCCCGGGCGCTCAGGATCGAGCTCGCGATGATGATGCCGCCGGTGGCCAGGCCATCGATCACAAGATAGGCGCCGACCGTGAGGACCGCCGACTGGAGCATCATGCGCGTGACCTTGGAGGTCGAGCCGAGCGCCGCGTTGAGGTCGGCGCTGCGCTGCTGGGCCGATGCGAGCTGGTCGTTGATCGACGTCCAGGTCTGGCCGAGGCGCCCTTCCATGCCCATGGCGCGCAGCACCTCGGCATTGCGCCGGAATGTGTCCGACAGGGTGCTGCGCTGGCGCCCGAGCACATAGGCGGTCTCCACCGGCTTTCGCGACAAAATCTCGGTGAACAGCGCGATCACCACAAGGATCAGGCCGCCGACCGTCGCCGCCCAGCCGATCGCCGGATGGAAGGCGAAGCAGATCACGAGATAGAAGGGGATCCAGGGGAGGTCGAACAGGGCCGTGGGCGCGGGGCTCGCCAGGAAGTTGCGGATCGTGTCGAGGTCGCGCGAGGGCTGGGTGCTGTCGACCCCGGCGGTCATCAGCGGCAGGCGCGTCAGCGCCTGGAGGGTCCGGCCGTTGAGCTGCGCGTCCACGGCGGTGCCGACCCGGGCGAGGAGGCGCCCGCGGATCGCGTCGATCAGGCCTTGGAACACGTAGAGCACGGCGACGATCATCGCGAGACCCACAAGCGTGGGCACGCTGCCGCTCGGCAGCACCCGGTCGTAGACCTCGAGCATGTAGAACGAGCCGGTCAGGAACAGGACGTTCAGGACGCAGCTCAGAAGGGCAATGCCCACGAAGGCCCATCGGCAGGTGCCGATCGCCCGCAGGAGCTCCAGATTCCGGCCAGGGCGCTTCATGCCCCCGTAAGATTCCGTCATGCGCTCAACCCCGTCCGATGTCGCCCGGTCCGTTTCCCGAAGCCGGGCGAACGGCAAGATCCTAGTCCGGCCACGCTTTCGATTTCCCGAATGGGCGCGCGGCCCGGTATCGGTGCGGCGGCCCAGCGGGTCGCAGCACCCGCCCTGTCGCCTGTGTTCGGCCGCCCCGGCCGGTCCTCAGCGGTCCGGTTCGCCGAACGGCCGATAGTCGTAGCGGCGATACCGTTCGGGTCGCCCGAACGTGGAGCGGCGCCAGCCCGTACCCGCCTCCAGCGCCTGACGGCGCGCCTCGGGCAGGCCGGCGACCAGCTCGTCCGCCAGCCCCGCCGGGCCGCCCTCGCGCAGGCCGCGCAGGATCGCCGCCGCCGGCCCGACCCGCGCGGTCGCCATCGTCCGGCGCAGATCCGCCTCGAGGTCGAGCGGCAGCGCCACGTCGTCGCGCGTCAGCTCCCACGACACGAGCCGGCTCCGCCTGATCTGGAGATCGGCCTCGTAGGGCGAGAGCGCGGCCGACAGGGCGAGAAGCTCCTGGACCCGCGCCCAGTCCGCACCGGCCCGCTGCTCCAGGAGCGCCATGAGATACCAGAGGTTGCCGTCGGCCGCGTTGCAGCCGAGCGCCCAACGGACCGTCCGCTCGGCCGTGTGCTGCGCCTCGGCGCGCGCCGACGAGCCGGGATCGTCCGACCGGCTGCGCCGCAAGAGCTCCAACGCCACCGTCACCCGCGCTTCCGGCAGATCCCAGCCGCAGGACGGCGCGTCTTCCCGCGTCAGCTCCACGCCCAGCCGGTCCCGGACGCCACCCGGCATGTCCACGGGCGCCTCCGCCGCTTCCAGGCGCAGCGCGTAGCGGACCCATGGCTCGGCGGAGATCGCGCCGGCCAGCGCGAAGCCACTGGCCACGAGCAGCACCGCCGCCCCCAGGCATGCCAACCAGTCCGCCCGGCGCCCCGACATGATCAGTCGCGGTAGTAGGATTCGTAGCGTGAGGCGTAGTATTCCGGCGACCCGTAGGACCGGTACAGCCGCATCTTCTTGCTGTCAGCCTTGTTGAGGATCACGCCGAGCGACTTGTCGTGGAACACGGGGTTGCTGGCGATCGCGCTGCGCACGAGCTGGCGGGACGTCTTGCCCCATTCCACCACGAAGACGAAGGCGTCCACCCGCTGCGCGAAGGCCTTGGCGTCCACCACCGGGCCGACCGGCGGAAGATCCACCACCACATAGTCGAACTGGCCGCGGAAGCGCGTGAGGAGGCGACCCATGCTCGCCGAGGCCAGGAGGTCGCTCGTGTTGGTGACGCGGCTGCGCATGACGGTCGGCAGCAGCGTCAGGGGCATCGGATCGTCGCGCAGGAGCACGTCGTCGGCATTCGCCTGCTCGAGCATCACCTCCACGAGGCCGTGCTCGGGCTTGCGCTCCAGGCCGCGCGTCAGGCCCGGATTGCGGATGTCGCCGTCGATCAGCAGCGTTCGCATGCCCTGGAGCGCCAGAAGGTTGCCGAAGCTGGCCGCCACGGAGGACTTGCCCTCGCCCGGGACGCAGGACACGACGCCGATCACCTTGCAGGGAATGTCGGGCATGCCGAGGTCGGCGGCGACCTTGATGTTGCGCAGCGTCTCGGCGAACGAGGACATCGGGTGGCGCCGGACATAGGTCGCCAGTGCGCCGGCGGGCCAGAGCTGCGACGGGGCCGCCTTCTGCTCGCCCGGCTTGACCTCCTCGGGGTCGAGGATCGGCGCGAAGCCGAGGAACTCCATGTCGAGTTCGCTGCGCACCTGGCTGCCGACGCGGAAGAAGCGCTCGCGATACTCGCGGAAGCCGGCGACGCCCGTGCCGGCCGCCGCGCCCATCATCGCGAACAGCGCCAGGATCATCGGCGCGCGGGGCGCGCTCGGCTTGTCCGGCACCTTGGGGTCGGTGATGACGCGGGCGTCGGTGATCGGGAACGACTGCTGCTGCACCGTCTGCTGGTAGCGCTGCAGGAAGTCGTCGTAGAGCGCGCGATACGCTTCCGCCTCGCGCTCCAGCTCGCGCAGGCGGACCTGCAGCGTGTTGTCGTCGGCGTTCACGGCGGTGACCTCGGCCAGGCTCGCCTGGAGCGAGCGCTCGCGCTCCCGGGAGACCGCGTAGGTGCTGCGATAGCTTTCGGCGATCCGGCGCAGCTCGCCGAAGATCAGCCGCTCGTACTCCTTCATCTCGGCCTTCAGGCGGACGGACTGGATGTGGTTGGGGCCGAGCTTGCTGGAGATCTCGCTCTCGCGCCGCGCGGCATCGAGATACTTGCCGCGCAGGGTGTTGATCGTGGTGCTCAGGAGGGCGTCGTTGACCAGGGCGTCCGTGCGCCCGTCCCGGATGATCGCCTCGATCTGGTCGAGCTGCGCCTTGGCCTGCGCGGTCTGGGCGCGCGCGGCGGTGAGCTGGGTGTTGATCTCGCTGAGCTGCTGCTGGGAGACGAGGCCGGTGCCGGTAAGCAGAAGCCCGTTGTCGTTGCGGAACTTCTGCACCGCGAGGTCGGCATCGTAGGACTGCTGGCGCAGGTCCGCGATGCGGTCCTGCAGCCAGCTGCTGGCCCGGCGGGTGGCGGCGTACTTGGCCTGGAGCTGGTCGTCGAGATAGGCGCTGCCGAAGGCGCGTGCGATGTTGCTGGCCAGGACCGGGTCGGGCGAATCGAAGGTCAGCCGCAGCACATAGGTCCGGCCGACGCGCTGGACGTCGAGGCCGCCCTGGAGGATGTCGATCGCCGCCTCGCGCCGCTGCGCCGAGGCGTCGGCCTGCTCCACCGGAAGCTCCGGCCGGACCGCCGCGATCAGGCCGCCGACGGCCGAGCGCACGGAGCGCAGGAGAGACGGGTTGCCGGCCAGGAACGCGTCGTTCTGGTCGAGCTTGAGCTCGTCCACCACCGTCCCGGAGATCTGGCGGGACTTCAGGAGCTCGACCTGGCTCAGCATCTCCGCCTCGTCCTGGAACACGCCGCTGGCGCTGGCCAGCTCGTCCACGAGCTTGGACTGGCCCTTGTCGATCAGGATGTCGGTGTAGGACGTGTAGATCGGCACGGCCGTCATCAGGTAGACGAAGCCGAGGAACAGGCCCGCCGCCACGGCCGCCACTACCAGGCCGACCTGGCGCCGCACCATTGCCAGGATACGCTCGACGTTGAGGAACTCGCTCGATCCGCCCTTGGACGCGGCGCTGTCGTGTGCGGTCATCTCGGAATAGTGCAGCATGACGCCTCAGGAATGGCTTCTGGACAGGCGCCGGCCCCGATGCGCGCCGCACCGCGGACGACCGGAGGGTCGACGGAGCGGCGCGCCGCGGGCTCTGGCCGACGGCGATGATCGGGCCCCGCCCGCCGCCGCGTGTCGCACGGCCCGAGCGTGGCCGGCCCTCCCGGCTTCCGGTCCCCGATGTCTGCCAATCCGGGACCAAATTATGGCGTGGACGCCGCCTCGCGACGTCCCGCCCTTCAGTTGACGACCTGGCAACCCGTCGCGCTCGCGTCCTGCGTGCAGAGGACCACGATGCGGCCGGACGCGCCGTCCAGCAGGCTGTCGCCCTCGCTGTAGGCCACGCTGCCTGTGCTCCCGCGCGAACCCGAACCGTATCCCGACTGGGCGACGGTCGAACTCCCGCCGACCGGACCGGAGGGCCCGGGCGCGCCGCCGCCGGACAGCGATCCGCTGCCGCCCGCGCCACCTCCCGCGCCGCCACCGCCGCCGCCGCCCGCGCCGATCGCCGCCGTGCGGTCCTCCTCGGCGCCCGAGGCGCGCTCGAACGCCTCGATCAGCTCGCGCGAACCGGACTGGGCGACCGCCCACTGGATATAGGCGGCGTATCCCGGGGCCCCGACCTCCGCGTCGCGCATGGCGCTCGCCAGGCCTTCGGCCGTCGCGCCGACCTGCGCGTCGCGCACGTCGGGCTGGAGGGCGAGGCCGACCAGCGTCGCCACCGTGCGGTTGTCGGTTCCGGCCAGCGAGCGAACGAACTGGGACATGGCGCGCCCGCCGGCGGGATTGTCGTCCAGAAGCGCGTGGGGCTGTGCCATCCAGGCGTCCACCGCGCTGGCGGTCAGGCGGTTGCGGCCGCCGGCCGGGGCTTCGGGAATGGGGCCTTCCCAGCCCGCCACCGTCGCCTCGCCGGTCGCCGTCGCGGTTTCGCCCGAGGCTTGTGTGTCCTCGGCGGGCGGCGCGGCCGGCGTCACGCCGGTCTGCACGGCCGCCGGCGGCTGGGCCGGAGCTGCCCCGGCGTCCTGCGCCAAGGCGCCGCCCGCCGGCGCCACCAGCGCCAGTCCCATCACCCCAGCCCAGAATCCCCTCATCGCCAACCTCGACGTCAACACAGGACAAGTCATTCAATACTCCTTATCCAACTATCATAGAACAGTGAACACAAGAAAGCTCGGATCCCGGCGGCGACGATGAGATTTCGTTAACGTTGACGACTGCTTGGTGAAGCGCGTGCGGAACCGCCTGCGCCGCCGCTCCGTCGCTGCGGAAACTGTGGCGCGGACGCGCCGGGCCCGGTGGCGGGCGACCTCACCTTGCGCTAAGCAACGGTCGGCCGGCGGCCGGGTGTCGGTCCGCCGACCGACCCCCACGGCACCCCGCCGCGCCGAGGACCGCCCTCCGGGTCGGCCGAGAACAGGGCACGACACGTCGATCCAAGCCATGACCGGATCCCTTTCCCCACACGCGGAGCGCGAGGCTCCAGTCCGGCGTTCGGCCGGTCGGCTCCCCAGGCGGCTCCCCGGTCGCGGCGGTGCCTCGGCGCTCGCCGAAAGCGGGACGTCCCGCCGGATGCTCGCGGGCCGCGCGCTGCTTCTCGTCGCGCTGGTCGTCTGCGTGGCGCTGCGCGGGGCGGTGTCGCCCGTGGCGCTTCTGGGAGCGCTGCTGCTCGCGGGCACGGCGCTGCTGCTCGGATCGCTGTCGCCGCCGGCGGAGGCGCGGACGTTTCGCTCCTTCCGCCTCGCGCTCGTGATGGCGGGCGGCCTCGCGGCCTTCCTGCTTCTCCAGTCCTGGAGCTTCGTCGGCAATCCGCTGGCCAACCCGCTGTGGAGCTTCGTGTCGCGCCTTGCGGGGATCCCGGGCGGTGCCGTCTCGGTGGATCCCGCCGCGACGCTCGACGCCGCCTTCCTCCTGGTCTCGCCGTTCGTCTTCTACGCGGCCGCCCTGGCGCTGTTTCCGCGCGACGAGGGGGCCTTGCGCCTCCTCTTCTGGCTGGGGGCGTTCGGCGTCGCGTTCGCCCTCTTCGGCATCGCGCAGGTCGCCTTCTTCCCTCGAAGGCTGCTGCTGGTCGAGAAGACCGACTACCTGGACAGCCTCACCAGCGTCTTCGTCAACCGCAACACCGCCGGCACGTTTCTCGGCGTGGCGAGCCTGATCGTGGCGACGCTGGCGGTCCGCGCGCTGCCGCGCCGGGGCGGCGAGAGGCACATGCCGACGCCGCGCGCGGGCGAGCGGCGGCCGGCCGCCTGGCCGCTGGTCCTGGCGGCGTTCGTGGTGCTGATCGCCCTGTTCCTGACGCGCTCGCGCGGGGCCCTCCTGTCCACGATGGTCGCCGTCATCGCGGTCGCGCCGTTCCTGATCCTGGACCGGAACGGCCGGTCCCGGACCGCCCACCCGGCGTCGTGGCGGCGCGCGCTTCTCGCCTTCGGGACGGTGGCGCTCGCGGTCCTGCTGGTCGCCGGACTCTTCGGCGGGCTGACGATCTACCGGATGGAGGTGCATGGCGTCGACGGCGTGCGCCTGTGCCTCTACTGGTCGGCGCTGGACGCCTTCGGTCAGAACTGGCGGTTCGGCGCCGGGTTCGGCACCTTCGCCTCGGTGTTTCCGATGCATCGCACGGCAGGCTGCGTGTCGCCGACGGACGTCATCCTGCGCGCCCACAATGTCTATATCGAGGGCCTCGTGGGGCTCGGCGTCGGCTTCGTGCCGGTGCTTCTCCTCGGCTACGCCCATGTCCTCGCCAATCTCGTCCGCGGCCTGCGCCAGCGGCGGCGCCTGCGTGCCGTCCCGCTGCTGGCGCTGGGCGCGGTGATCCTCGTCTCCCTGCACGGCCTGGTCGACTTCTCCGTCCAGATCCCCGGCATGGCGGCCTACCTGGCGACCTACCTGGCCGCCGCCACGACGATCAGCCTCGGTCGGGGGCGCGAGCGCCGGTCTTCACCATAGCCCGCGGTCGCCCGGCGGCGCGGCCGCCGAACCTTGATTGCTGCGCCGCAGCAAGTTAGACCTCCATCCTCTATAGGCTGGATGTCGGTGCCGGCGCCGCGCTGCGCACGACCGATCGTCCCCGAGGAATTGAGGGCCCGCGATGCCGTCTTGCGTGATCATCGTCGAGAATCTTCCCGTGCCGCTCGACCGGCGCGTCTGGCAGGAGGCCTGCGCGCTGCGCGACGCGGGCTGGACGGTTTCGGTGATCTGCCCCAAGAGCAAGCAGTTCTCGGCCGCCTTCGAGACGATCGACGACATCGAGATCTTCCGGCACGATCTGCCGCTCGAGGCGTCCGGCCGCACGGCCTTCCTGTTCGAATACGCGGCGGCGCTCTTCCACGAGATGCGCCTCCTGTTCAAGGTCGGCCGCCGGCGCGGCTTCGACGTCATCCAGGCCTGCAACCCGCCGGACCTGATCTTCCTGGTCGCCGCGCCCTTCAAGCTCTTCGGCAAGCGGTTCGTGTTCGACCACCACGACGTCTGCCCGGAGCTCTTCGTCGCGAAGTTCGAGCGCAAGGGCTTCTTCCACAAGCTGCTGCTGCTCGCCGAGAAGGCGACCTTCCGCACCGCCGACCTCGTGATCTCGGCGAACGAGACCTATCGCAGCCTCGCCATCTCGCGCGGCGGCAAGAAGCCGGAGGACGTGGTCACGGTCTACAGCGTGCCGGACAAGGCCCGCATCCGTCGCGTCGCGCCCGACGAGAGGTTGCGGGCCGGGGCGCAGACGGTGCTCGGCTATGTCGGCATCATCGCCGATCAGGACGGCGTCGACCATCTGGTGCGCTGCGTGCATCACCTCGCGACGGACCACGGCCTCCGGTCGATCCGGGCGGTGGTGGTGGGCGACGGTCCGGCGCTGGAATCGGTGAAGCGGCTGGCGGGCGAGCTCGGCGTCGGTGAGCACATCACCTTCACCGGCTATCTGCGCGGCGAAGACCTCCTGGCGGCGCTGTCGACCTTCGACATCGGCATCATCCCCGACCCGGTGAACGAGTACAACGACAAGATCAGCATGAACAAGGTGTTCGAGTATTCCGCGCTCGGCATCCCGTCCGTGTCCTACGACCTCACGGAGACCCGCCGCCTGTTGGGCGAGGCCGGCCGCTACGCCGCGGACGCCACGCCGGCGGGCCTTGCCACCGCCGCCCGCCCGCTGATCGAGGATCTCGAGCTGCGCCGCGCCGCCGGCGAGCGGGCCAAGGCGCTGGCGGACGCGCAGTTCGACTGGGACCGCGAGGCCGCGCGATACGTGGCGGCCTATGCGCGCCTCGCGCCCCAGGCCGACGGCAGGGCCGTGCGGGGCGTCTGAGCGCGCCGACCGGGCCGACGCGCGTCCGGGCGCGCCGGCCTCAGCCCTCCAGGAGCCCCGCGATCCGCTCGGCGGCGACGGCGTCCGAGAACAGGGCGAGATAGGCCGGGATGCGCCCGGCAAGCGCGGTCCTCCGGTCGGTGTCGAGGAGCTGCTCCACCACGGCTTGCGCGAACTCCGCCTCGCTCGCCACCTCGAACGGCGGCGCCGGATCCTCGGGAAAGCCTTCCGCGGCCTTGGGCGTCGCGACGCAGGTGAGGCCGAGGCCGAAATAGTCGACCATCTTGATCTTGATGCCGCTGCCCATGCGCACGGGGTTGATCGCCGTCGCGCAGCCGCCGGCGAGAGCGGCGAGATCGCCCACCCGTCCGTGGAACGTCACCCCCTCGACCGGGGCCGGAAAGCGTTCGGCGATCGCACCGGCGACCTCCAGCCTCGCGTCGGGAAGGCGGGCGCGGACCGCCGGCCACACGGCATCGAGGAACCAGGCGAGCCCGTCGACATTGTGGGCGCCGACGCTGCCAAGATAGAACAGGCGATGCTCGGCGGCGGGTCGTCCGTCCGCCGCGAGCGGCGAGTCGCCGACGCCGGCGCTGGGCAGGACCGTGGCGAGCCGCACCTGCGGCGCCATTTCGCGGGCGGCGCGCTCGTCCGCCGCGTTGATGGCGACGATCGCCGAGAACTGCCGGTAGAGCCGCGCCTCGGCGTCGCGGTCCACCGCGGGAACGGCCTCGAAGCCGTTGGCGCGCAGCGAGGCGACGCGGTGGTGGAAGACGTCGTGGCCGATCAGCACGCGGTGGCGCGTCTCGGCCGGCGCGGCGTCCAGCACGCCCGCGCGGAAGATCGTGTCGACGAAGATCGCGTCCGGCGGCGAGGCGGCCAGGCGGCGGCCGACGGCCCGGACCTCCGTCTCGCCCAGGAAACGGCCGATCGCGATGCGGCCCGCCGCCCGCACGTCGGCGGCGCGTCGGCGCTTCGCAAGCCGGTAGGCCGAGCGCGCCAGGGCGCCGGGCGAGGTCGGCACCAGGAAGCGCCCGACGGGGCGCGCATGCAGGAAGTCGACGTGCCCGCCCCAGTCCGCCTGCGGCATCGTCGCGGGCACGCGTCGTCCGGTCACCAGGAGGTCGACCCGCCATCCCAGCAGGCGCAGGGCGCGCAGGATGGTGAGGTTGTAGCTTCCCGCGCCGTTGGTGCCGGCGACCGGCACCTCCTCGCAGACCAGCACGGCCCTCGGTGCGGCCTTCGGCGACCCGTCGACGGAACCGCTCATCCGTGCAACGTGCCGGTGAGCGCGTCGAAGGTCGAGCGCGACAGCGCCTTCACGGCCCCGACGCGCGCTTCCACCGCCGCGCGCAGATCGGCACGAGCGACGAAGGCCTCGTCGAAGACGCGCGTCATGAGCGCGGCGTCGCCGGCGCGCGTGCGGTCGATCAGGAAGGCCTTGGGCAGACCGAACTGTTCGAACAGGCCTTCGAACTTGTCCTGATAGTTGATGCCGACGACCGGAACGCTGGACCCGAGCGTTCCGATCGCAAGATGCATGCGCGCCGAGAACACCAGATCCAACTGGCTGGCGAGGCCCTTGATGTCGGACGCCGACAACTCCTTGGACTGCACGCGCACGCGATCGGGGCGATCGATCTGGCGCGCCACCCGATCGAGCATGGCGACGTCGCCGATGTTGCTGGCCCGAAAATCGTGCGGCAGGAGAAGGACGGACACGTCGCGCTTGTCGATCAGGGTGCGGACGGCTTCGGCCGTCGCCCGGACGATGCTCTCGATCGTCTCCGCGTCGCGTTCGGGCGACAGCATCGGGTGGACGTTCAGTCCGACCACCGTCGTCGTCTCGCGCCGGTCCTCGATCCATCCTCGCGCTGCGGCATTCGCCTCGCCGGTCGTGGGCCGAAGCAGGAAGGCGCAATCGGCGACGAGCCGGCCGACGCCGGGCGCCGCCTTCTCGAACCGCTTGAAGGAGACCGGATCGCGAAGGTTGACGACCATCGGCGAGTTCCCCCGCAGCTTCAGGAACGCCCGCACGGGCCAGCGGGGCGACGCGTTGAAGGAGAAGCCCGTGGTGATGCCGGCGGTCCGAACGCGACTGAAGAGATCGGCCACCATCCAAAGGCGCAGCGAGGAGATGCTGGAGTAGTAGCCGTCCATCACGTCGGCGCCGATCACGACGACCGCGTCATAGTCCTTGATCCGGTCGAAGACCGTCGCGAGCCGCCATGGTGTGGTCCAGCACGGCTCGGCCACCACGCCCTGGGCGGCGATCTGGGGCGGCAGGGAGGCTTTTTCCGTGACCATTCCGATGGGGCCCGTGATGCCGATCTGGCGCAGCGAGTCGATCACTGCCTGGGCCATCGCCTCGTCGCCGCGCGACCCGAACGGATCCCTCGGCATGCTGGGGACGATGGCGACCTTCATGGCGGCGCCCGGAGCCACGCGACGCACGGGCGTGCGGAGCAATCCCTTCCATTCGCGGAACATGCGCGGTCCCACGATCGCCTCGCGGGCAAGCTCCCGGAACGTCTTCTTGTTGCCGTCTACGATGGTCATGGGAACTCCGTATCTATCGAGACACGATGCTGGAGACGATCCGCATCAGGGCATGCCGATTGAAGAGGAAGGCGGCGGCGAGATAGGTGACGCCGCCGAGCACGCCGAGCGATAGGCCGCGCAGGAGTGCGCTGTCGATGTGCGGCCCCCATTCCCTCGCAAGAAGGATGGCGGCGCAGGCGACCGCCTCGGCCAGGAGGAAGGGCGCGATCAGTCGAAGGAGGTGCGAGATCGAATAGTTCACCGCCCGGCTCGCGATCGCGAAGCTCAGCGGGGTGACCAGGACCTGCGCCACCGTGAAGCCCAGCGCCACGTTCCAGAGGCTTTGCCCGAACGTGACGAAGAGAGCGACGCTGATCGCGGCGGCTTTGACGAGCGAGATCCGGAACGACTTGTGCGATAGCCCCAGCGCGTTCAGCAGAGTTCCGTTGTAGTACTGGAGGAGCTGCATCGCGCCCAGCAGCGACAGAAGCGTCAGCACGAAGCCGCCGTCGCGGCCGTTGTCGCCGAACAGCACGGCCATCACCTCGGGCGCGACCATGGCCAGGAGCACGAAGACCGGGGTGCCGATCGCGACCGTGGTCTGGATCGAGACGTAGTAGGCGCGCAGCAGCGCGTCGCGTTCGGAGGCGAGCCGCGCGAAGCTCGGCAGCGCGACGTCCATCGTCACCGCCGAGATGAGCTGCATCAGCACCGCCCAGGGACGGGACGCCATGACCCAGAGCGCCAGCGCCGCCGGACCCGCGCCGGCCGCGATGGCGAGCTCGATGCCTCGGTTGGCGACGAAGTCGACCAGCTTGGAGCCGAAGATGTGGCCGCTGACCTTGAACAGGGGCGCGGCGGCGGTCGGGGCGACCAGGCGCGGACGCCAGGGCTTGGCGCGCCAGATCAGGACGAGGTTCAGAAGCGCGGCCAGCAGCGCCTGCGCGACCAGGCTCCAGACGCCGAAGCCCGACAGCGCCATCGCGATGCCGACGGCCCCCGAGACGCCCGTGGCCACCAGCGCCCGGAAGGCCAGCCAACGAAACTCGAACCGCCGCCGCAGATAGGCTTGCGGGACGTAGCTGAACGCGTTGAGCAGGATCACCAGCACGACGACGCTGAGGATCGCGCCGAGGCCCGAGGCGTCCAGCGCGGCTTCGAGCCAGGGGCCCGCCAGGAGCAGCACGCCGGCGACCGCCGCGCCGAGAAGGACGTTGACGATCAGTGCTGCCGACAGCATGCGCTCGTCGAGTTCGGGCGCCTGCACCACCGCCTCGCCGAGACCGTTCTCGGCCACCAGTTCGGCCACCGCGATCACCGTCGCGGCGGTGGCGAACAGTCCGAGCTGGCTCGGGGGCAGCACCCGCGCGACGACGATGAAGACAACGACCGATCCAAGTCGCGTGCCCCAGTTGCGCGCGGCGGACCAGATCAGGCTCGTTCTGACTGAGGTCACATGTCCCCGCGAAATCCTGCCGGAGCCATCCGGCGGCACCGGCTACGACCGGACGGAAAGGGCCGGTCTTCCAAGCGCGATGCGCGATGGCTCACCGCGTTGCTTCTTGCTGCGTCGCACAATTCCAGGATATCGCTTGATTCCGATACGGTGGTCAAGCAGTCGGAGGCCGAGGCGACTTCCCGTCAGCTTGGATCCGGTCGAGGCGGGGTTAGACAGAACTCGCCCTGACGAGTCAACTGCACGCAAAGGTTGTGTTTTTGCTTGGCCGCTGTGGTGAAGAACTTGGTCGTCGAGGGCACGAGGGGCGTGCGGCCGTTGCGGCGGGTCGCCCGGGGCGCCGTCGTGCCTTCGCCACGAATGGGTCCGAAACCGGTCGCCCGAGCGGGTCGCCCGGCCGATGCGCAGAAGGATGTGCCGATGAAACCGATACGCGAGGCGCGGTCGCGCCCGGCCGGAGCGATCCCGGTCCTTGCCGCGCTGGCTGCGGTTCTCGGCGTGGCGCCCGCCCTCTCGGCGCCGTGCTATCCGTTCGACCTGCCGCAGGCCGTTGGCTCGCCCTCCGAACCGCAGGAGGCGGTGCGGTGCGGGCACGTCGTGAAGCCGACGGTCGACATGTCGGGCCTGTTCTCGTTCTACGGACCGGGCGCCAGCCAGTCGGTCGTGGACCGGGAGAAGATGGGCGCCTATGTGCGCCGCATCAACGGCATGGAGCGCTTCAAGGGCGCGATCTTCTTGTGGCTCACGCGCTACGAGCGCGAGCCTGCGCGCCGCGCGGGTGCGGCCCGGTGCCTCCAGGAGATGCTGGTCGCCTGGGCGCGGGCCGGTGCGATGCTGGAAGGGCACGACCGGAACGACGCGAACGGACGGCGCCAGGCCGCGCTCCTGGCGAGCTGGACGGCGATCGGGGCGGTGAACGGCTTTCAGGCGGCGGACCGGGGCGAATGGCCGGCCGGCGAGCGCGCGCAGGTGCTCGCCTGGTTCGGCCGGCTGTCCGAGGCGATCGGCGGCGGCTTCCCCGAACTGCCGCCGTCGCCGCGGGCGTCCGGCTGGAGCAAGCCCACCACCAACCATGCCCATTGGGGCGCCACCGCGCTCGCCATGCTGGCCATCGCGCGCGGCGACGAGGGCGGCGTCGATCTGGCCGCCTTCCAGCTCGGGCGGGCGCTCGGCACGGCGACCGCCGAAGGCGCCATGCCGCAGGAGCTGCGGCGGGGCGGCAAGGCGCTGCACTACCAGATCTTCGCATTGGACGCGATCGCGCTCCTGGTGCGCGTGGTCGAGGCGAACGGCCGTGAGCTGACGGGCGCGCAGGCGAGCCAGCTTGCGGCCGTCACGCGCTTCACCCTCGACGCCTGGGACGACCCGTCCTTGCTGCGCGCCTATTCCCCAAAACCCCAGGAGATGCCGAAGGCCCTGCCGTCGTTCGTGGAATTGCTGCGCGACCATTTCCGGCATGCCGACCCGGCCATCTCGCATCGCCTCGAATGCGCGGCCGCCAAGCTGGGGCCCTTGTCCTCGCCCTTCATCGCCATGAACATCAGCGATCGCGTGTCGCCTCCGCAGCCCGGCGCCTGCGCGCACTAAGGGCGCCGCGCCGCCTGTCGCGGTAGGTCGCGACGGCGGCTAGCCCCGGCCCGCGCCGGTTCCTCGCCCGGCGGTTCCGGGCGCCGAACCCTTCCAGCGACCGGGCGGCGCTTCGGCTTTGCGCGCGCCGCGCGCGATGCCACCGTCGCGCCCGTCCCCGATCTCTATCCTCCTATCGCTCGAACCGCCCGACCCGGGGTGTGTCGGCGCGCGGGTCCGCACGCTGTGGATCGAGGCGGCGTGCGAGCCGCGCCGATATCGGGGAACCCGGAGCCGACAAGCAACATCAAATATAGGTTTTGATTTAAAATTGCTCGGATCGATGAGCAGTCTGAAAAAGTTTGTTCTGTAGGGTGGGTTTACTGAACTTCGCGCTGTCGATCGCGTGCCCAGCGTTTCGGGGATTTTCATGGCCCAGACCATTCAGCTTGGAACATCTGCAACGCAGGCCGATATCGAGACGGGGCTGAACGCGCTGAAGGCGACGGGCGGCACCCTCATCCTGCCCAAGGACGCGACCATCGCGATCACCAAGCAGATCGTCCTGTTCCTGAGCGAGCACAACGTCACGCTCGATCTGAACGGCAGCACCCTGGTCGGCAGTGGCGCCAACAGCATCCTCTACGTCGACGCGAAGCCGTCGGGCCTGTCGTCCGTGGTGCTCGGAAGCCAGGACGGCAACGCGACGATCACCTACGGCGAGCTTCCCTCGGACCTGAAGGTCGGAAGCTGGGTCAAGGTCGTGTCCGACGACGCGCTGCCGGGCGACCACATCGATTCCACCGACAACGGTCAGCCGACGCGGCTCGGCCAGGCGGCGGAGGTGGTCGCGATCCACGGCAACACGGTGGTCCTCAAGGGCGCCCTGGTAGATCAGACCCTGTACCAGACCAACGTGCGCGCCGCGACCTTCTCGACCGCCGAGTTCGCAATCAAGAACGGCACGATCGACGGCGGGCGCGGCGACTTCCAGACCGCGAGCACGGCCGCCGACCTCATCCAGCTGCGCAACGTCGTCAACGCCGAAGTGTCCGATCTGAACCTTCTCAACGGCAGCATCGGGGTGAAGATCGTCAACGGGGTGAACGCCGAGGTCACCGACGTGTCGGCCCACAACGTCTATGCCGGCGTGCAGTCCTCGGCCTCCTACTCGACGGACATCAACGGCCTGTTCGTGGAGCATTCCAACCACGCGGTCATCGTCCACGGCGTCGGCAACGCGGCCAATTCGACCAGCGCCACCAGCTACGGCGCCGACATCGAGTTCCACGCCCAGAACGCGGTCGCCTACGACGCGAACCGCGCCGCCTTCGACTTCCATTCGGAATCGCGCGACGGTCTCTACGAGAACGTGCTCGCCTTCGATTCCCGCATGATCGCGGACTTCCGCGGCATCGGCAACGGCCTGAAGGACAGCGGCGGCGTCAACAACGACTACGCGCTGCAGTTCTTCGAATACGGCGACGGCGATGGCCGCGACGCGGCGATCTCGAACGTCGTGGCGCGCGAGACGCAGAAATACAGCTTCATGATCTCCGGCGACACGCGGAACAACACGGTCACCGACAGCGTGTTCGAGAGCGTCGGCAAGGGCTACAACTTCAAGTCCAGCGTCGTGTCGATGGTGAACTCGACGATCAAGGACTCCGTCACCCAGTTGGACGACGTCCTGACCGGTTCGTCCTCGGCCGACATGCTCCTGGGCGGCAAGGGGTCCGACGTCCTCGACGGCGCAGGCGGCAGCGACTACCTCTGGGGCGGCGCGGAGGCCGACCGCCTCACCGGCGGCGAGGGCCGCGACCGCTTCGCCTATCACGCGCTCGCCGAGGGCGGGGACACGATCACCGACTTCCAGGCCGGGGCGAACGGCGACATCATCGACGTGTCCGTGCTCGCGGCTCGGCTCGGCTGGGGCACGGGCGATCCGCTCGCGGCCGGCGAGCTGCGCGCGACGGCCGCGGGCGCCGACACGCTGATCGAGGCCGCCGACGGCAATGGCGGCTGGACCGCGTTGGCGACGCTGGAGGGCGTGGACGCCGGCGCCTTCACGGCGGCCAACGTCCAGTGGCGCCTGTCCGACACGACCGCCTCGCTCGGCGCGGCGGTCTCGGCCGGTTCGGGATCCTCCGGCGCCGCGGACGGCGGCGCGACGCAGCCGGTGGCGCCGGCCTCCGTCGCGCTCGGCTTCAGCTTCTTGAACTCCGACGGGTCCGCCAGGGCCGGCGAGACGGTCCTGCTCGCCGTGCACTTCGACGAGGTGGTGAACGTCAAGGGCAGCGGCCTCGGCGTCGCCCTCAGCAACGGGGCGGTCGCGAACTATGCCTACGGCAACGGGCGGGACACCCTGGTCTTCACCTACAAGGTGGCCGCGGGAGAGGACGCGGCCGACCTCTCGGCGGTCGGGCTGAAGCTCGGCGACGCGGCCGTGCGCTCGTCCGTGACCGGGCTGGCGGTGGACGCCGGCACGCTCGGCGGCAATCTCGGCGACAAGCTGCTGGTGGATACCAAGACGCCGGAGGCCGACCGGCCGACCCTCGCCTTCGTCGACAGCGGCGTCCAGGGCGACGGCATCACAAACGCCCGGACGGCGACGCTGTCGGGCCTGGCGGAGGCCGGCTCCAGCATCAAGGTCCTCGACGGGGCGAGAGTGATCGGCTCCGCCGTCGCCGACGCCGACGGTGCTTGGACCTTCGACACCTGGACGCTGAACGACGGGGAGCACGTCTTCTCGGTGATCGAGACCGACGTCGCCGGCAACAGGAGCGAGGCCTCCGCGAGCGTTTCCATGGTGGTGGACGGTACGGGCCCCGCAAGGCCCGTGATGGAGGGCGCCTACGGCAAGCTCTACAGCAACGACGGCGCGGCGGTGATGACCGGCACGGCCGAGGCGCTGTCCCGGGTGGACCTCTACGACGGCGGCGTCGCGATCGGCAGCACCACCGCTGCCGCGGACGGCACGTGGTCCTTCGCCGTGAGCGATCTCGCGGCCGGAAGCCACCGCCTGACCGCCACCGCGACCGACATCGCCGGCAACACGGGAAGCGTCTCGCGCTGGCGGGACGTGGTGGTCGACCACGACGCACCCGAGATGACCGTGTCCCGGCTGACCGCCACGGCCTCGGGCGACGTGCAGCTTCGCGGCACGATCAGCGAGACGCCGGTGCAGGTCACCGTGTTCCAGGACGGCGTCGCCACGGCCACGGTGAATTCGGCCACGACGACCTGGTTCAAGAAGCTCGTGGCCGATCCGAACCAGATGCACGTCTTCACCTTCCAGGCCGAGGATGCGGCCGGAAACGTCACGACGCCGGACGAGCGCCACGTGCTCGGCACCGTCGGCAACGACAGGTTCGTGAGCACGGCGTCGGACGACTTCTTCACCGGCAACGGCGGCTCGGACACGTTCGTGTTCCGCACGGACGGCGGCAACGACGTGGTCCGGGACTTCCGGGGCGGCGCGGCCTCGGCCGGTGGCGACATCCTCAGCTTCGAAGGGACGGGCTTCCACAGTCTCGCCGATGTGATGGCCGGCGCGCATCAGATCGGCACGGACGTGACGATCCAGATCGCCGACCATTCCAGCGTCACGCTGCTCAACACCAAGCTCGCGGCGCTGACGGCGGCGAACGTCCTCTTCGCCTGAGCCGCGGGGCGACCGCGTCCACGCGCGGCGCGCCGGGCCCGATCTATCCAACAGGCACGCATGCGGCTAGAACCGTCGTCATTGCGATGCAGCATCCTCGATGCCGCAGCCCGGCGGCGTTTCCCGCGCCGGTCGAGTTCGGGGGCGCGGCAGGGATGCCAAGCTGGAGAACGGAATAGGTATGTCCAAGGCGCGAACGCTACCCAGCCTCAACCGCTTCCTCGGGATCCGCAAGCTGATCGTCCGGTCGAAGTGGTGGATCTACTGCCGCGTCTGGCAGATGGATATCCATCCCACGGCCAATTTCTCCTTGAGCGCGCGCTTCGACAAGACGTTTCCGCGTGGCGTGCATGTCGGCGAGCGCAGCTACGTGGCGTTCGATGCCGCGATCCTCACGCACGACATGACGCGCGGCCTCTATCTCCACACCCGCATCGGCCGACATTGCTTCATCGGCGCCCGTAGCATCATCCTGCCGGGCATCCAGATCGGCGACGGCAGCATCGTCGGCTCGGGCAGCGTCGTCACCAAGGACGTGCCGCCCCGCTCCGTCGTCGCCGGCAACCCGGCGCGGATCATCCGCAGCGACGTCGAGGTCGGTCCCTACGGGCGCTTTCCCAGTGCCAACGCGACCGGCAACGCGCTGTGGGAGGCGGAGGAGGTCCGCGTGCGGGAAGCGCGCGCCGCAGCCGCGACGGGGGCCTCGTCCTCGTCCTGACGCGGTCGCGAGCCGAACCGGGCCGAGCCCGGACGCGGCGCAAGCCTCCCAATCCTATCGAATGGACCGCGAACCGGAGCGCGCGCAGACGTGCCGGTCGAGCCGACCGGGGGCCGCGCGAGCACCCGTCTCGGCGACGAAACCGTATCCGACCGCCTGCTCCCCGCCTCGGGGGACGTCACAGCGCAGGCGGGCAGCCGTGTCGACGCGATCGTCGACGCCTCGGACTTCTCGATCGGCGCCGAGGCGACGGCCGACCATGCGCGGGTGATCCGCGACACGGCCACCGGCTCCCTGCTGTGCGACGCCGACGGCACCGGTTCGGCCGCAGCCCAGGACATCGCCTTCATCGACAAGAGCGTCGCGCTCGCCGACGACCGCATCCTGCTCGCCCGACCCGCACGCGGCGCCTCCATCTCCGCGGGGGTCAGAGGCCGGGATCTGCGACCCCGTCCCGCTTCCCAACCCCGTGCGGGACCAGGCACCGCCCGACGGTCCAGCGCGGCATGTTGCGGTGCACCGCCTTGTGGCGGACACGCCGATCGGGCAGTGTCCACCCGAACGCGACGCAGGGCCGGCCAGCGATGCCATTCCGACTGATGTATCTGGCCGCCTACGCGGCCTTCATCCTGAACCTCGGCGACCTCTTCAAGATCGAGGCGGCGAACGCGCTGGTGAAGTCGCTGTTCCTGCTGGCAGGCGCGCTGTTCCTGGTCGGCCGGGAGTTGAACCCCTTCGCGCTGGCCAATCTCCTGATCGTCACCGTGATGATCTTCTTCCTGGGGTCGATGACCGACTACCCGGACTTCCAGTGGTCCTATCTGCTCAACGCCCTGAACCAATACATGCTGATCTACCTGCTCCTGTCGGCGCGGCCCACCGCCGCCGACCGGGACACGGTCCTGATCTCGGCGGCCTGGTTCGCCGTCGCCTGTTCCGTCCTCGGGCTCATGTACCAGGTTGCGGGACTGCGCACCGCCTTCCCGGTCGAGTTCAACACGGGGCAGAACCGTTTCTCCGGTTCCCTCAACGCCGCGTTCCTCGGTGGGTTCGCCATGTCGGGCATGCTGGCCTCCTTGCTCCTGACGGAACTCGGACGACCCCGCTACTATATCCTCCTCCTGCTGAACGCAGGCGTGATGATCGCGACCGGTGCGCGCGTCGCCCTCGCGGTGGCGGTCGGCGTGTGCGGTCTGGCCTTCCTGTTCTCCAAACGGCGCACCGCGAGCCAGAAGATCACCGGCATCGCGGCCGGCGTCGCGGCGGCCTGCGTGATCGGGCCGATCGCCTACGTGCGCTACGCGGCGCGCATGTCGGGCAGCGGGCTGAGCGGGCGCGAGATCATGTGGCCGTGGCTGGAGGAGCTCTCGGCCAGGTATCCCGACTTCGGCATCGGCTTCGGCCACCAGTACTGGTCGACGCCGCGCGAGATCTACATCCTGTTCTCCTCGATGGCCGCGCACAACGACTACCTGCGGCTCCTGGTCGAACTCGGCCATGTCGGGGTCTGGGTCTTCTACATCCTCCTGGTCGCGACGGTCTGGTACACGAAGACGATATGGGGCGGGCGGGACCCCGTCCCGCTCTTCGCGCTGGCGGGCTTCCTCGCCATCTCGATCACCGACAACGCGCTGGCCACCCCCACCCATTTCCTCCTCGTGCTGGTCGGCATGTTCGCCGCCTGCGGCACCCACCGGAACGAGGCGGCGGCCCGCCCGCCGGCGGCACCGTCGCGGGTGCGGGGGGCGCCGCGCCGCTTCGGGGCGACGGAGGGCAACCTCGCGGGAAAGGCCGCCACGCCATGACGCGGCACTACCTGGCGCTCGACGGCATGCGCGGCGTCGCGGCGCTCGCCGTCGTGCTCTACCACATCGCCGCAGTGCCCCACCTGAGGGCGCCGTCCGGCTACCTCGCGGTGGACTTCTTCTTCGCGCTGAGCGGGTTCGTGATCGCCCACGCCTACCGCAGGCGGCTCCTCGACGGGATGTCCTTCGCCGAATTCACCATGCTGCGCATCGCGCGGCTCTATCCGGTGCTCCTGCTCGGCTTCCTTCTCGCGTCCATGCGCGGCGCGGCGCTCCTGTTGCTTGGCGATCCGGGGGCGCCGTCGATCGAGGAGCTCGTCTCCGGCAGCACGCTCAACCTCGTTCTCCTGCCGACCCCGATCGTCGGCGCCTACATGTTCCTGAACGTGCCGGCCTGGTCCCTGATGTTCGAGATCATCGCCAACCTCGCCTATGCGCGGTGGGTGGGGCTGCTGACCAGCGGCGCGCTGGTCGGCGTGCTCCTCGTCTCGGGCGTCCTCCTCGTGCCGGTGGCCTACGCCGGCCTGTTCGGCGCCGGCGGCACGATCGACACCTTCCATGTCGGCCTGGTCCGGGTGATCTTCTCGTTCTCCATGGGCCTGCTCCTGCACGGTCTGCGCGAACGTTTCCCGGCGCTGACGCTCAATCCCTATCTCCTGGTCGCCCTTTTGTTCGCCGCGCTGGCCGCGCCGATCGCGCACCCGCTCTACGACCTCGTGTTCGTGGTCGTGCTCACGCCCGCCTTCCTGATCCTCGGGGCGAACAGCCGGTCGTTCCTCGGTGCGAAATGGCTGGGCGAGATCTCCTATCCGGTCTATGCGCTGCATTATTCGCTGCTCTCGATCGGCAGCCTCGCGGCGGGCAAGGCGGGAATTCCGCCCTGGGTCGGCATGGTCGGCCTCGTCGCGGCCTTCTGCCTCGCGACGCCGCTCCTCACCCAGTTCTACGACATCCCCTTCCGGCAGCGCCTCCGGCAGGCGATGGGCCGGGCGCTCGCCCTGGCGGAGCCACGCGCGGGGGCCGACGCCTCGTCGGGGCGTTCGGCCTGAATCGACCGGAGCGTCGTTCGTCCGCCCCACCCTCCGGTCGCGGCGTCAGGCGACCCGGCGGCTCGTCTGCGAGGGCG
This sequence comes from Aureimonas flava, assembly GCF_003583935.1. Classification (GTDB taxonomy): domain Bacteria; phylum Pseudomonadota; class Alphaproteobacteria; order Rhizobiales; family Rhizobiaceae; genus Aureimonas; species Aureimonas flava. Next base: position 41,663 of record NZ_QYRN01000010.1, read on the forward strand.
TGCAGCCGTAGCGCTGGCGGTAGCGCCGCGAGAACTCGCCCATGTGGAGGAAGCCCCAGCGATAGGCGATCTGCGACACCGCGAGCCGCCCGCCATTGGCCAGGAGGTCGGCATGGGCGCGTTCCATGCGGCGGTCGAGGATGTAGCCGAGGGGCGTGCGGCCGGTATGGGCCCGGAAGGCCGACTGGAGCGTGCGGACGCTGACCCGGGCGGCCGCCGCGACGCTGCCCACCGTGAGCGCCTCGCCGAGGTGAGCCTCGATGTAGTCCACACCACGCGCCACGACGGCCGCGGCGTTGCTCGATGCGTCCGAGCTGTCGCTCGGCCAGGCCGACAGGATCTGGTTCAGGAGGAGATCGACAAGGAGCGGTCCCGTCAGCATATCGGCCATGCTGCCCATGTGGGCACCGATCTGACGGATCGTGTGCACGAGCGCGTTGAGGCGCGGGCCCTCGAGCTTCACCGTCGGCTGAAAGCGGACGAACGGCGCGCGCTCGCCTTCCAGTGCCTCGCGGCGGATCGCCAGTTCGCGCATGCCCACGGCACAGCACAGAACGTGCGCGCCCGGCTCGAAGCGGGTGGCGAGCGTCTCCTGGGACTGGAGGATGCTGGCGCTCCCCACCGGAACTTCGCGCTCATGGCCGGCGGATCGGACGACCAGGCCGCCATCCAGCGGAATGCGGATCGTGAAGGCGTCACGAACGGCGACCGGCACGCTTTCGAGACCCGTAGGCGAGGCGACGGTCCAGATCGCCAGATCGGGCACGCAGACCCCGGACAGGTCGAACTCGGGCGTGCGGAGGCCCAGCGGACGGATCACGTGTGGGGTGTCCGCCGCCTCGGTCAGCTTCTCGAAGTCGTCCGATGTGATCACGTGGTGTCGGAACACGTTCCGACGGGCGCACGTTCCGTGCGGCGCGGCTTGCGAACCCTTCACGGTGCGAAGCAGATGGTCGTCCCTCGGCGATATCGCGACGGCGCGGCTCACGGTTCCTCCCGCAGTCGTTCCAACGACCGCCACTCAATCCGGAGTTGAGACGGCGCGAGTTATCGGCATGGTCACGAGGCGTCAAGATGGGATATCATCTAATATCGACTTATAGTTGAACTAACTTACGATCTGGTCGGCCCGTTGCGGGGTCCTCCCGTCACAGGGGGATCGCCACCGGCTCGGGCCGGCCGGGATGGGCGAGGATCGCCATGGGCACGCCGTAGATCCGCTCCAGTGCCGTGGCGGTGACCACCGCTTCGGGTTCACCGCGCGCCGCCAGTCGTCCGCCCTTCAGCGCAACGATCTCGTCGCAGAAGCGGGCGGCCATGTTGATGTCGTGCAGCACCACCACCACGCCGACGCCCCTCGCGTGGCTGAGACGGCGCACCAGGCCGAGCACCTCGATCTGGTGGGCGACGTCGAGCGCCGAGATCGGCTCGTCCAGGAGCAGGCAGCCGGCGTCCTGGGCCACCAGCATGGCGAGCCAGGCACGTTGGCGCTCGCCGCCGGACAGGGCGTCCACCGGCCGGTCGGCGAAAGGCAGGGTGCCGGTCGCCTCCAGGGCCTCCTCGACATGGGCGCGGTCGGCTGCGGAGAAGCGCCCGAACGGCCCGTGCCAGGGATACCGCCCGAGGGCGGCGAGCTCGCGCACCAGGAGGCCGGGCGCGGGCGGCGTCGTCTGCGGCAGGTAGGCGACGTGGCGGGCGAAGTCGCGCTCGCCCCAGGCGCCGAGCTCGCGCCCGCCGAAGCGCACATGCCCCGAGGTCGGCCGTTCCTGCCGGGCGAGGAGCTTCAGCAGCGTCGACTTGCCCGACCCGTTGTGGCCGACCAGCCCGACGACGCGCCCCGGCGGCAGGTCGAGGGTGAGCGGTTCGAGAAGCACGCGGCCGGGAACCGCGAAGGACGCGTCCTCCAGTGCGAAGGCGAGAGCGGGGCGGGGCGGGGCTGAGACGTGGTTCATCGGGCGTGTGTCCCGCGTGCGAGAAGCAGCATCAGGCAGGGGGCGCCGACGAGGGCCGCCACGATGCCGGTCGGCAGGGTCCAGGGAAAGGCGAGCGTGCGCCCGAGCCAGTCGGCGAGGATCAGGAGCGTCCCGCCCGACAGGGCACTCACGGCAAGCGCCGGGATCGGGAGCCGGACGCCGAGGAGGCGGGCGAGGTGGGGTGCCATCAGCCCGACGAAGGTCAGCGGACCGGCGATCGGCGTGGCGGCCGCCGTCAGCAGCGCGGCCAGGGCGAACAGGGCGAGCCGCGTCCGCCCCAGCGGCACGCCGAGCGCGCGCGAGACGGGGGTGCCGAGCGGCAGGATGGCGAGCGGGCGGGCGGCCAGTGCGGCGAGCAGCACCAGGGTCGCCGCCGTTGCCCCGGCGCCGAGCGCCGCCGCCGGCGTCATGCCGCTGGTGGAGCCGGCCATCCAGCCGAACAGCATCAGCGCGCGCGGGTCGCCGCTCGCCGACAGGAGGCCGACCACGGCGTCCAGAAGGGCGTTCAGGGCGATGCCGGCCAGAAGAACGCGCTCGGGCTGGAAGCCGGAGCGCCGGCCGAAGGCGAGCACGGCGGCCATCACGCCGAGGCTGCCGGCCACGGCCGCCGTGCCCATCGCCGCCGGGCCGGGCGCGGCCAGGAGAAACAGGACCACCGCGGCGGCGAAGGCGGCGCCCGCGCCGACGCCCAGCACTTCCGGGCTCGCCATCTCGTTGCCGGTGAGGCGCTGCAGCAGCAGGCCCGCCGTCCCCAGCATCGCGCCCGCCGCACCCGCGCCGACCATGCGCGGCCAGCGCAGCGGCAGGATCTCGGAAAACAGCGCGGGCGACAGGAGCCCCCAGCGCCCGGTCACCGGATCGGGGCCGACGAAGAGGGCCACAGCCGCGAGGCCGGCCAGAAGGAGAAGGGCCAGCAGGATGCGCCGGCCGGGGCGTGGGGGGCCGAGCTTTTGCCGGACGGCAGGTTCGGCCGGGATCGGTGCCCGGTCGGCGGCGGCCAGACGCGGCAGGAGCAGGAGCAGGAGCGGCGCGCCGATGATCGCTGTGACCGCGCCCGTCGGCAGGAAGGTGCCGGAAGGGGTGGGCACCGCCTGGAGGGCCGCGTCCGTCAGGAGGAGGATCGCCGCGCCGAGCCCCACCGACAGCGCCAGACGCCCCCCGAAGGATCGGGCGCCCGACAGCCGCGCCAGCAGCGGGGCGACGAGCCCGACGAAGCCGATCACGCCCACCGCGCTCACGGTGAAGGCCGAGATCGCCACGGCCAGCAGCACGGCCAGTCCGCGCAGCCGGGCGGGGTCGAGGCCGCGCGCGCGCGCGCTGGCGTCGTCGAGGTCGAGAAGGCCGAGCGGGCGGATCAGCAGGAGCGCGGGCGGGACCAGGAGAGCGAGGCGCGCGGACAAGGCCCAGAACGGGTCCCAGCCCTGCTGCGACAGCGACCCCGATCCCCAGATGAACAGGCTGGCGAGGTACCGGTCGTTGAGAAGGGTCAGAAGCGCGGACAGGGCGCCGGCATAGAGGCCGACCACCAGTCCGGCGAGAATCAGCGAGACGGCCGCGAAATGCCGCCGGCGCACCAGCGCGAACACCAGGAGCGCCGCGGCGCCGCAGCCGGCCAGGGTCACGAGGTCGCGGCCCCAGCCGAACAAGCCGGGGGCGACGAGCGTGGCGAGCGCGAGGGCCAGCCGGCCGCCGGCCTCGACGCCGAGCGTCGTCGGCGAGGCCAAAGGGTTGCGCAAGGCCTGTTGCATGAAGGCGCCGGAGGCGGCCAGCGCGGCGCCGCACAGGACGGCCATCGCGAACCGGGGCAGGGTGGCGTAGAGAAGCACCATGCGGCCGACGTCGTAGCCCTCCGCCGCCGGCATCCGGACGAGGGCTGCGAGCGGGCCGGACACCACGAAGGCCGCCAGCGCCAGCGCCGGCAGACCGAGCGCCAGGAGAAGCAGGCCGCCTCGCGGGCGCGGCAGCGCCGTGGCGCTCATGCCGCCTGCTCCGCCAGCGCCTCGGTCACCAGCCGGGCGCATCGCGCGGCCGACGACATCGCGCCGAAGGTGAGCACCGGCGCCAACCGTCGCACACGTCCCTCGCGCACGAAGGGCAGCTCGGTCCAGAGTGGACTGCGTGCCAGCGTCGGCCACGTGTCGGCGGGAGCGGGGTCGATCGACAGGAGGAAGGCGTCGGCGAAGGGCGCCAGCTCCTCCACGCCCACCGTGGCGAAGCCCCAGGGGTTCACTTCGCCCGGATAGGCGTTCCGCAGCCCGATCTGTTCCACCGCGTTGCCGAACAGGCTGGCGCGGCCGAAGACGCGGGCATGGCGCGTGTCCATGAAGGCCACCATGAGAAGCGGCGGCGGGTTCGGCGGAAGCCGGTCGCGCAGCGCCGCCATCTGCGCATCCACCCCCGCGACGGCGTCGGCCGCACGGTGCGCCAGCCCGAGCATGTCACCGAGCGCGAGCGTCACCTCGCGCGCCCGCGGCAGCGGGTCGGACGCCGCGCCGTAGATGCTGAGCCGCTCCACCGGCGCGATGCGCGCGGCGGCGGGCTCGACCATCGCGGTGTAGTCGGTCGACAGGATGAGGTCGGGCCGGATGGCGGCCAACCGTTCGAGGTTGGGTTCCTGCGAAGCGCCGAGATCGGCGACGCCGGGGGGCAGGGGGGGCTCGCCCGTCCAGGTCGGCCAGTCCGCCGCCGACATCACGGCCACCGGCTCGACCCCCAGAAGCAGCAGGGTTTCGGCCAGCGCGTAGTCGAAGCAGGCGATGCGTCGCGGAAAGGGCGCGGCGGCCGGCACCGCGCGGGGCAGGCCGGCGGCGGCGATCAGTCCGGCGAGAAGGGCCCGGCGATGGAGCTTTGGTCGAGGCATCGGGCGGCTATGTGGAGTTTCAGGGTCACCTTTCCCCTACGCTCCGCCACCCGTCGGGGCAAGGCCCAGCGTCACGCCGTGCGCCATGGACCGCGCCGCGCGTTCAGCCCTGCGCCTCGCCCAGCGTGTCGGCCATGGTCGCGCCGCGCCGGCCCATCGGCCGGGGCGGGCTGGTGGTGGAATCGTGCGTCGTCTGATGCTCCAGCTCCGCGTCGAGTTCGGCGCCCACGAGCACGACCATGGTGGAGACCCAGATCCATGTCATGAAGCCGATCGCCGCGCCGAGCGATCCGTAGGTCTCGTCGTAGTTGCCGAAGTTCTGGGCGTACCAAGAAAAGGCGATGGAGAAGATCACCCAGAGCAGGGCGGCGAGGCCCGCTCCGGGCGTGACCCAGCGCCAGCGCGCTCGCGCCCGGCTCGGCCCGTACCGGTAGACGATCGACAGTCCACCCACCACCACCGCGAGAAGCAGCGGCCAGCGCAGGAACAGGAGCCAGGGTTCGACCCCGCCCAGTCCCACGAATTCCAGCGCGATGGGAAGGACCACCACGGCTGCCAGCGCCAGGATCAGGAAGACGATGGCGCAGAGCGTGAAGAACAGGGACACCAGCGTCAGCCGGACGAAGCTGCGCTTCTCTTCCTCCTCGTAGACGATGTTGAGCGCGTCGAAGAGCGTCTTCATGCCGGCATTGGCGCTCCACAGCGCGAGCCCGAGACCGAACACGAGGCCGAAGCCCAGCTTCGCGTCGCCCTTGGATGCGACGCGCGCCATCTGCTCCGAGATGATGTCCATGGCGCCGCCGGGCAGGAAGCCGGACAGGAGGCGCATCTGGTCACCGAAGTTGGAGGCGTCGGTGAACAGGCCGTAGATCGACACCATGGCCGTAATCGCGGGGAACAAAGCGAGCAGCACGTAGAAGGTGACGCCGGCCGAGACCAGCATCAGCCGGTCGGCGGAAAATTCCTGCACCGTCCGCCACAGGACGTCCTTCCAGCCCCGCGCCGGAATCTGGCCGGGATGCTCGGCCCTGCGCCCACGCCCGCCTTCCATGACGGCCGACGCGTCGGCGTGGCCGACGCCCTCGTCCCGGAAGCCGCCCTTCGCCGACCCCGCCCCGAGACCGGCCCCGAGGTCGCCACGCAGGTCGTCGTCGTCGTCGTCGGGCGGCGAGCGGCTGGCAAACAGGCCGATGGCGCCCAGAAGTCCGAGCGAGGCGGCGCCGACGACGATGTCGCCGGTCTGCAGGCGGAGGCGACGTGGGCGGCGGGCGGCGGACTTCATGCTGGCTCCCCTCGAGCGTTGGCGGCGTTCCCCATCGCCCAACGCCCGATCCCGCCGATGTGATCCATGGATTGTCGCAGTTCCGCCACGTCGCGGCCTTAACTCCTGGGCCGTGACGCAACGTTATCTTTGCCGGGAACGAATCTCGGTCGGCCGAGTTCACCCGGTATCTAAGGGCCGGCGACGGACGTCGGCTGCCTTCCCTCCATCCATTCCGGCTGCGCTCGATCGATCTTGTCGATGGGTCGCGGTCGGGCATGCCCGCGCGGACCCGTTCCGGTACCGGGCATGTCTCACGCTGCAGAGTTCCTGGTGACCAGCAAAGATCCCGTCGATGTGCACATCGGAAATCGGCTGCGGGCCGTGCGCGAGCGTCGCGGCATGACGCTGGGCGGGGTCGGTCGGAACCTCGGGCTGACCTATCAGCAGATCCGAAAGTACGAGAGCGGCGAAAACCGCCTGAGCGCCAGTCGACTCTACAACCTGTCGCTTCTGTTCCAGGTCGAGCCCGGTTATTTCTTCGCGGGGCTCGGCCCAGGCGACGGCGAGTGCGCCCCGGAGGCGTCCGGTGCGCAGACGCTGTCGGCGGCGCTGAGCCGGATCGACAATCCGGAGGTGCGCCATCACCTGAAGGGCCTGATCGAGGTGCTGGACGTCGGCTTCGCCGAAGCGCCCGCGCCTCGGAACCGGCCCGGATCGACGTCCTGACGCGTGCGCCGGCGGGCCCGAGCCTCGTGGCGGCGGGTCCGCTGACCGCGCCCCCCGACGACACGGAGGGGCAGGGGGCCATCGGCGCGTCGGGTCACGCGCCGAAAGGCGGCCGTCTGCGCCGCCTCGCCTTCCATGCCCTCGCCTCGGTGTCGCTTCTCCTGGCGCTCGCCGGCGTGGTGCTGCCGGGCCTGCCGGCCACGCCCTTCCTGCTTCTGGCCGCCTGGGCGGCCGCGCGCGGATCGCCGGAACTCGCCGCGCGGATAGAGACCCATCCAAGGCTCGGGCCGCTCCTCGTCAACTGGCGCGAGCGTCGGGCGGTGCCGCGCCGCGCCAAGGTCCTGGCCGTCCTGTCCATGGGCGCAAGCCTCGGGATCCTGGCGTGGTCCGGAGCTCCCCGCTTCGTCGTGGCGGGTGTCGCGGCGATCCTCGCCTGCGTCGCCGCCTATCTTCTCACGCGGCCCTCCCGCTGAACGGAGCGCTCCGGCCGATCTTTGCGCGGCCACGCGCTCTCACGCACGCCCGGCTGCTGCGCGTCTTGCACGCCCAGGCGCGCGTGATACCGTGACCGCGCCTTGCACCGAACCGCCGGAGAGCGGGGGGCGATGGCCGAACCGGGAGGATACAGATCATGAACAGGCGTTCGTTCCTGTTGTCGTCGGCTGCCCTGGGCGTGGTCGCCCTCGGCGCCGGAAGAAGTCTGGCGCAGGGCGCCGAGCTGACGATCCTCGGCTCCGTGCCGAGCCTCAGCTTTCCGTTCTTCGTCCACATGCTGAACCAGATCAAGGCGGAGGCCCAGTCGATCGGCGGCATCACGCTGATCGAGAGCGACGGCCAGAACTCGGCGCCCAAGCAGACGGGCGACGTCGAGGCCGCCGTGGTCCAGAAGGTCGACGCCATCGTCATCTCGCCGCTGGACGTGAACTCGCTCGCCCCGGCGGTGGAACAGGCCGTGCAGGCCGGCATCCCGGTGGTGACGATCGACCGGCGCGTGGACGGGGTGGAGGGCATCCTCGCCCATGTCGGCGCCGACAACGCCAAGGGCGGCGAGGCGCAGGCCAACGCCATCATCGCCGCCAAACCGGACGGCGCCAAGATCTTCCACCTCCAGGGCCAGCCGGGCGCCGGCCCGGCGATCGACCGCAACAAGGGCGTCCACGCCGTGCTGGACGGCCAAGACAAGTACCAGATCGTCTTCGAGCAGACCGCCAACTTCGCCCGCGCCGAGGCCCTTTCGGTGACCGAGGCCGGCCTGACCGCCCACGGAAAGCCGGACGTGATCGTCTGCGCCAACGACGACATGGCGCTGGGCGCGATGGAGGCCTGCGAGGCCGCGGGCCATACGGACGTGCTGATCTACGGCTTCGACGCCCTGCCGGAGGCGCTGGCGGCCGTGCGCGACGGCAAGCTGGCCGGCACGGTGGAGCAGTTCCCGGGCGAGCAGTCCCGGACAGCGGTGCGCATCGCGGTGGAGTTCGCCCGCGACGGCACCAAGCCGGCGCAGTCGCAGGTTCTCCTGACGCCGATCGTGATCGGCAAGGACAATCTCGACAAGGCCGAGCGCCTGGGCGAGGCCGGCTGAGGACGAGGCCCGCGCCCGGCCGGACGCCGCACGGCGTCGGCCGGGCGGGCGCGGGCCGCCCGCCGATGCTGGCGCCTTCCGCTCCCCCGCCGGCCGTTCCGGCCGCCGCCCCGCTTCTCGAGATGCGCGGCATCGTCAAGGACTTCTCGGGCGTGCGCGCGCTCGACGGCGTGTCCCTGCGCCTTCATCCCGGCGAGATCCTCGGCCTGATGGGCGAGAACGGCGCCGGCAAGTCGACCCTCCTGAAGATCCTGTCCGGCGTCCAGCCGCCCACGCGCGGCGAGATCCGGCTCGACGGCCGGCCGGTCGCTTTCGCCAGTCCGAGCGAGGCGATGCGGGCGGGGATCGTCACGATCTACCAGGAGCTCTCGCTGATCCCGACGCTTTCGGTCGCCGAGACCATCTTCGTCGGCCGCGCGCCGGTGAACCGCCTCGGGCTGGTGGACTGGCGCGCCATGCGCGAAGTCGCGGGTCGGGCGATCGCGCGCGTCGGGCTGCGGCTCGACGTGCGGACCCCGGTCTCGGCGCTCTCGGTCGCCGAGCAGCAGATGGTCGAGATCGCGCGGGCGCTCAGCCTGTCCTCGCGCGTGATCGTCATGGACGAGCCGACCTCGGCCCTCTCGGAGGCCGAGGTCGCCCGGCTCCTCGACATCATGCGCCGGCTGAAGGCCGAGGGCGTGTCGATCATGTTCGTCACCCATCGGCTGGAGGAGGCCTCCGAGGTCTGCGACCGGATGACGGTGCTGCGCGACGGGCGCCTGGCGGGCGAGCTTCGGCGCGACCGGGATCCCATTCCGGTGCCCGCCGTGATCGAGCGCATGGTCGGGCGCGCCGCGTCCGAGCTCTACGCCCGCCCCGCCGAGCGCGCTCCGGCCGGCGAGGTGCGCCTGTCGGTGCGCGGCCTCCGGACGCTGCCGAACCCGGAGGCGCCGCATGCGATCGTCCTCAAGGGCGTCGATCTCGACCTGCGGGCCGGCGAGATCCTGGGGATCGCCGGGCTGGTCGGGTCGGGTCGCACGGAGCTCGCCCGCGCGATCTTCGGCGCCGACCGGATCGCCGGCGGCCAGATCCGCCTCGACGGGCGACCGATCGCCCCGGCCTCGCCGGCCGAGGCGATCGGGCACGGCATCGGCCTCGTGCCGGAGGATCGCAAGCATCAGGCGATCTTCCCCGCGCTCGGCATCCGTCCGAACTTCTCCGTCGCCTCCCTCGCGGCCTACGCCGGCGCCCTCGGCTTCATGGCCGAGGGCCGCGAGAGCCGGGACCTCGCGGCCTATCGCAAGGCGCTCAACATCCGCATGGCGGGCCCCGACCAGCTCATCGCCGGCCTGTCCGGCGGCAACCAGCAGAAGGTGGTCCTCGCCCGCTGGCTGGCGCGCGATCCCAAGATCCTGATCGTCGACGAACCGACGCGCGGCGTCGACGTTGGGGCCAAGGCCGAGGTGCACCAGATCCTGGTCGCGCTCGCCGCGCGCGGCATCGCCGTGCTCGTGATCTCGTCCGAGCTACCCGAGATCCTGGCGGTGAGCGACCGGATCGTCACCATGCGCGAAGGCCGGGTCACCGGCGAGATGCCGGCGCACCGCGCCAGCGAGGAATCCCTGATGGCGCTGATGGCGCTGAGCCGCCCGAAGGAGGCCCGCCCATGAGCGCGATCGACGAGGCGGCGCGGCGTCGCCCGGTCAATCTCTTCCGCGTCCTCAAGACCTTCGGGCCGCTGCTGTTCCTCCTGGTGCTGATGGCGGTGTTCGCGCTGGTGAACCCGAACTTCCTGAATCCCACCAACCTGTTCAACGTCATGCGCCAGATCTCGATCACCGGCCTGATCGCGCTCGGCATGACCTTCGTGATCCTGACCGCCGGCATCGACCTGTCGGTCGGTTCGCTGGTGGCGCTGGCGGGCATGGCGGCGGCGATCGTGGCCAAGGGCGGGGCGGCCAACACGTTGTCGCTGGGCGGGGCGGCGGCGGGCGGCTACGGCTGGTTCGCGGCGCTGCTGGCGGCCCTGTGCGTGGGCACGCTGTGCGGCGCCATCCAGGGTCTCGCCATCACCCGGCTGAAGGTTCCGCCCTTCGTTGTGACGCTCGGCGGCCTGACGATCTTCCGCGGCCTGACGCTGACCCTCTCCAACGGCGGGCCGATCTCCGGGTTCGACGCCTCCATGCGGTGGTTCGGCACGGGTCTCGTCGGGCCGGTGCCCGTGCCTGTCGTCATCTTCGCCGCGGCCGCCCTCCTGTGCCATCTGGTGCTGCGCTACACCCGCTACGGCCGGGCGGTCTACGCGGTCGGCGGCAACGCGGAGGCCGCGCGCCTGTCGGGTCTCAAGGTCGACGCGATCCTCGTCTCGGTCTACCTGATCGTCGGCTTCTTCTGCGGCCTCGCCGCGTTCGTGCTCGCGGCACGCCTCAACTCGGCGGAGGCCGTGGCGGGCATCGGCTACGAGCTGACCGTGATCTCCGCCGTGGTGATCGGCGGCACCAGCCTTTTCGGCGGCGTCGGCACGGTGGGCGGCACGGTGATCGGCGCGGCGCTGATCGGGGTTCTGGTGAACGGGCTCGTGCTCAACAACGTCTCCTCCTACACCCAGCAGGTGGTGATCGGGCTGATCCTGATTCTGGCCGTCGCCTTCGACCGCTGGCTCAAGGCGCGGGCCCGCTGACGGCGCGTTCGGCCGGCTACTCCGCCGGCTCGGCCCGCCCCTCGGCGGGGTGCTCGCGCTCCAGCCTGCCGAGCTCGGCCTCCAGGGCGTTGCGCGGGGGCGAGAAGCGCGACAGGAGGACGTAGAGCGCCGGCACCACGAACAGCGTCAGCGCGGTTCCGAGCGTGGTTCCGGCGGCGATCACGGCGCCGACCGTGGTGCGGGCCTCCGCGCCCGCGCCCGATTCCAGGAGAAGCGGCACGGCGCCCAGGATGGTGGCGAGCGTCGTCATCAGGATCGGGCGCAGCCGCTGGCCCGCCGCCTCCACCGCCGCCTCGAACGGCTCGGCGCCTTCCTCGCGGAGCTGGTTGGCGAACTCCACCAGGAGGATCGCGTTCTTGGCGACCAGCCCGATCAGCAGGAGCATGGCGATCTGGCTGTAGATGTTCAGCGTCTGACCCATCGCCCAGAGGATCAGCACGCCCCCGGCCAGCGCGGCGGGCGCGGCTATCAGAATCACCAGCGGATGGACGAAGCTCTCGAACTGTCCGGCGAGCAGCAGGTAGACCAGCACCAGGATCATCGCGAGGATGAAGAGGACCGCCGAGCCGGTCTCCTGGAAGTCGAGGCTCTGGCCGGTATAGGCGATCTCGGTGCCGGCCGGCTGCGTGTCCCGCGCGATCCGCTCGAGCTGCCCGAGCGCGTCGCCGAGCGAGAGGCGGGGCGAGAGGTTGGCGCCGATCGTGATGGAGGGCTGGCGGTCCAGCCGTTCCAGCTCGCGCACGGTGCCCGTCTCCTCGCGGGTCACCACGCTGGACAGGGGGATCAGCTCGCCGCCGCCGGCCCGCACGAAGACGTTGTCGATGTCGCCCGGCGTCAGCCGGTCGTCGGCGCGGGCCTGGAGGATGACCTCGTATTCCTCGCCGCGCTCCACGTAGCGCGTGACCTCGGCCTCGCCGAACATGATCTGGAGGGTCTCGCCGATGGCGCGCGCGTCCACGCCCAGCGCCGAGGCGCGCGAGCGGTCCAGCCCGACGCGGATCTGCGGTTTGGTGTCGTCGTAGTCGGAATCGAGATTGACGAGGCCCGGGATCGAGCGGCCGGCCTCCACGATCCGCTGCGACCAGGCGTCGAGCACCGCCCGGTCCGGCCCCTTCACCACTATGGACACGGGCCGCCCGCCGCCCTGACCGAGCCCGTTCGGGTTGATCGCGAAGGCACGCACGCCCGTCACGGCGGGCAGCTCGTCCTGGAGGCGCTCCTGGAACGCCATCTGCGTCTCGTCGCGGTCGGCCCAGTCCCGGAGCTGCACGATCAGGATGCCGACCGTCGGCTGGCCCTGGCCGGTGCGGCCGGGCGACAGGACGGTGAGGATGGCGCGCAGCGGGCCGTCCTCGCCGTTGGCGCGGCGCACGACCGCCTCCAGCGCGCGCATCTTCTCGGACATGTAGGCCGGTGAGGCGCCTTCCGGCCCCTCGGCCCGCACGATGATGGCGCCGCGGTCCTCGTCGGGGGCGAGCTCGGCAGGCACCGCGCCGAAGGCGAGGACGCCGATGCCCGCGAAGGCGAGCCCGGCCAGCAAGGTCAGCCAGACGTGCCGCACGGCGGCGCCGAGCACCCGCTTGTAGCCGCGCCCGAGCCGTTCCAGCCTCGCGCCCACGAAGCGCTCCATCCGCGTCGGCTCGGACCGGTCGGCGAACAGCTTGGAGGACAGCATCGGCGCGAGCGTCAGCGCCGCCGTAGTGGAGAAGGCGACGATGGCCGCCAGAACCACCGCGAACTCGCGGAACAGAAGGCCCACGTTGCCGCCCAGGAAGGCCAGCGGCAGGATCACCGCGATCAGCACCAGCGCGCTGGCGAACACCGCGAAGCCGACCTGGCGCGTGGCGCGCGCGGCCGCCAAGAGCAGCGGCTCGCCCGCCTGCTGGCGACGCCGGATGTTTTCCATGATGACCACCGCGTCGTCCGTGCACAGGCTGATCGCCAGGATCACCGCGAGGATGGTGAGCGCGTTCAAGGAGAAGCCGAGCGCCACCGCCACGATCGCCGCCGGGATCACCGAGGCGGGAATGGTGGCCGCCGGAATCACGGTGGAGCGCACCGAGCCCAGGAACACGAAGATCACCACCACGATCACCGCCACCGTCTGGAGGAGGGTGGAGGCGACGTTGGCAAGGTTTTCGCGGATGAACACGGCCTCGTTGTAGCCGACGGCGATCTCCACCGATGCGGGGATCTGGCCGCGCACCGATTCCAGCTCGCGGATCACCCCTTGCGCGATCTCCAGCGTGTTGGCGTTGGATTGGCGCACCACGCCGAGCGAGATGGCGTCCCCCCCGTCGACGCGGAAGCCGGAATTGCGGTCCTCCACCCCCACCTCGACGGTGGCGACGTCGCCGAGCCGCACGCGCTGGCCCCCGCGATCCACCAGGGAGAGCTCGCGGAACTCGTCGGCCGAGGCGAAGCGGGTGTCGGCGCGGAGCGTGATGGCCTGGGTGGCGGTCTCGAGCTCGCCGGCCGGCAGTTCGATGTTCTCCGCCTCGAGGCGGGCCGAGACGTCGCCCGCGGTCACGCCTCGCGCGGCCATGGCGCGCCGGTCGAGCCAGATGCGCATGGCGTATCGCTTCTCGCCGCCGATCTGCACCTGGCTGACCCCCGACACGGCGCCGATCGCGTCCACCACCGTCCGGTCCACGAGGTCGGTGAGAGCGGCCGTGTCGTACTCGTCCGAGCGCACGGTGAGATACATCATCGGCTGGTCGTCGGCGGAGGCCTTCTCGATCACCGGCTCCTCCACGAGGTCCGGCAGGTCGTTGCGCACCGCCGAGACCTTGTCGCGCACGTCGGCGGCGGCCGCGTCGATGTCGGTGCCGGCGAGGAATTCGAGGTCGATGTCGGAATTCTCGTCGCGCGTGGTGGATCGGATCTGCCGGATGCCGGCGATGCCCGACAGGTTCTCCTCGATGATGCGCGTCACCTCGCGCTCCACCACCTCGGCCTGGGCGCCCCGATAGATCGTGTTGACCGTGACCGAGGGCGGATCGACGTCGGGAAACTCCCGGATCGGCAGCGACAGGATGGCGCCGATGCCCACCGCGATCAGCAGGAGATTGAACGAGGCGGCCAGGATCGGCCGGGTGATGACGGTGTCGAGGAGCCGCATGGCGCGTCAGCCGCGCGCAGCAGGCGCGGCGGTCCGCGCGTCGCCGGCCTCGGGACCGTCGCGCGCCGGCGGCGGGTCGCCCTCGGACCGGTCACGGGGCTCGATCGCCTGGCCCGAGGCGAGGTCCTGGAAGCCCTCCACCACGACGCGGCGTCCCGCCTCCAGCCCTTCCACGATCTCCACCCGGTCGGCGTCGCGCTGCCCGACGCGCACCTCGACCCGTTCGGCCCTGCCCTCGGTCTCGGCGAACACGAAATGGTTGGCGCCCTCGATCTGGACGGCGATCGGCGGCACGGTCACCGCGTCCTCGCGCTGCCCGGTCTCCAGCGTCACGTTCATCAGCATGCCCGGCAGGAGCTTCTCCTCGCCGTTCGGCACGCTGGCCTCGACGAGCACGGTGCGCAGCGCCGGATCGACGCGGGTGGCGATCGCCGTCACCTCGCCGCGGAACCGCTCGTCGGGGAAGGCGACGGAGGCCGCCTCCATCGGCGCGCCCATGCGGATCTCTCCGAGATAGCGTTCGGGAACGGTGAAGCGGATCTCGATCGGGTCCACCGCATCAAGCACGGCCACCTCGCCGCCCGGCTGGATCAGCGCGCCGAGGCTGATGTTGCGCAGGCCCAGGCGCCCAGCGAAGGGCGCACGGATGTTGTAGTCGTCGAGCCGCTCGCGCGCCGAGGCGACCTCGGCCTCGGCCGCTTCGGCCTGGCGCTGGAGGTCGTTCGCCACCGCGCGCGGGCCGGTTCCATCCTCGGCGAGACGAGCGGCACGCCCGAATGCCTGGCGCGCCTCCTCGGCGGCGGCCTCCGCCACGCGCACCTGGTCCTGCGCGTCGGCCGGGTCGAGGCGCACCAGGATGTCGCCCTCGGCCACGTCCTGCCCGTCGGTAAAGGCAATCGTCTCAACGCGGCCGGACACGCGCGCCGTCACGGTCACGCTTTCGCGCGCCACCGTGTCGCCCACCGCCTCGAGCGTCAGCGCGATGTCGGCAAGGCCCGCCTCGGCCAGCACCACCGGCGTCGGCGGCTCCGCGTCCTCGGTCTCCTCGTCCCGCTCGCCCGCGCCCGGCAGGATGGCCGCCAGCGGCGCCGGCCAGCCGTAGACGTAGGACGTGGCCGCGAGCCCCCCGGCCGCGAGCAGCAGGACGGTGAACGCGGTGGGAAGCGGTCTCATCGTGGGATCTCTCCGACCGGCTGCGTCGAAGGGCGCAATAGCGGGGCGGAGCAATCGTTCCGCGACACACGCGGGTCGCGTTGTCGCATCGGGTCGCGGAACGGCGGGCGGAGCGCGGCGGGACCTTACGACCGATCCGGGCCGGCGCCCCCGCGCAGTCGCGGTCGGAGGCGGGCCGCGGACGGCCCGCCGGTCGTGCTACTCCGCGGCGGCCGCCTTCTTCGGGGCGCGGCGGCGCTTGGCGGGCTTCTCGTCGGCCGCCTCGGCCCGCGGCGCCGGTTCGTCCGCCTGCAGAGCGACCTCGGGCTCCGCTTCCGGGGCGGCCTTGCGGCCGAGGCCGATGCTCTTGGCGAGTTCGGAGCGCTTGGCGGCGTAGTTGGCGGCGACCATCGGATAGTCGGGCGCGAGGCCCCACTTCTGACGATAGGCCTCGGGCGTCAGGTCGTAATGCGTCTTGAGGTGGCGCTTCAGCGACTTGAACTGCTTACCGTCCTCCAGGCAGATCAAGTAGTCGGGCGTCACCGACTTCTTGACCGGGACGGCCGGCACCAGCGGCGCGGCGGGCGCGGCTTCCGGTTCCTTGGCAGCGTCGAAGTCGAGCGAGGCGTAGACGACGCCGATCAGCGGCGCCAGGTCGTCCCGCGTCACATGGTTCTTGCTAACATAGGCCTTGACGATCTGTGCGGTCAGATGTCGGCGCGACACGTCCTTACTGCTGTCCATTTCGATCCTCTCGAAGTTTTGCGGACGAATAACGCAGTCACGTATATTGGTCTACCCTGTCGTCGCCGGGAGGGGCACCGTTCTTTTTCTGTAAACATATCTTTCCTGTCATCGGCGTCGCCGCCGCGGACGACCCGCGTCCGGCGCATGCCAGACATGCGCCGGACGCGGTGGCGCGGGCGCGCGTTTCGTGCGCAGCCTCCGCACGATCCGATCGAGTGACCGTCCCATGACCCTTCCATCCGCTCCCGCCGCCCGCCCGGTCGACCTGCCGGACGGCGCCTCGCCCCGCGTCGGCCTCGCCCTCGCCTCCCTGTCGCTCGGCTCCTTCGTGATCGGGGCCGGCGAGTTCGGCATCATGGGCCTCCTGCCCACCATGGCGGCCGATCTCGGCGTGACCATCCCGCAGGCCGGGCTGCTGGTCACCGGCTATGCGCTCGGCGTGGTGTTCGGCGCGCCGCTCCTGGCCGTCGTCACCTCGCGCTGGGAGCGGCGGCGCACGCTGTTCCTGCTGGCGCTGGTCTTCTTCGCCGGCAATCTCGCCTGCGCCCTGGCGCCGACCTACGGCCTCCTGATGGCCGCGCGCCTCTTCACCGCGCTCGCCCACGGCGCCTTCTTCGGCATCGGGGCGGTGCTCGCCGCCGAGATCGCCCGGCCCGGCCGCGAGGCGCAGGCCATCGCCATGCTGTTCGTGGGCATGACGCTCGCCAACGTCTTCGGCGTGCCGCTCGGCACCGTGATCGGCCAGTCCTTCGGCTGGCGGTCCGCCTTTCTCGTGGTCACGGTGCTCGCCGGCCTCACCGCCTTGATGATCGCGCTGTTCGTGCCCGTCAGCCGGCCCCGGCCGGGCGTGCGCTTCGCCGAGGAGATGCGGGCGCTGGTCCGCCCGCCAGTGCTCCTCGCCATGCTGCTCAGCGTGCTCGCCTCCTCGGCGCTGTTCGCCCTCTACACCTACATCGCCCCGCTCTTGATCAACGTGACGGGTCTTCCCGAGACGGGCGTTCCCTACCTGCTCTTCGTCCTGGGAACGGGCATGACGATCGGCAACCTCGCCGGGGCGCGTCTGGCCGACTGGAAGCTGATGCCCTCCATCATGGGCCTCTTCGCCGCCATGGCCGCGATCCTCACGGGCATCCACGTCTTCGCCGCGAGCCCGGTGCCCATGGTGGTGCTGATGCTGCTGTGGGGCATGGTCGTGTTCGGCCTGACCTCGCCCATCCAGATGCGGATCGTGGCGACCTCGCAAGGGGCGCGCAACCTCGCCTCCACGATCAACCAGAGCGCCTTCAACCTCGGCAACGCCTTCGGCGCCTGGGTCGGCGCCATGATGATCTCGGCCGGGCTCGGCTACGACGCGCTGCCGCTCGCCTCCGCGGCCCTGGCGCTCTGCGCGCTCGCCGTCGCGGCCCTGAGCTGGCGGATGGACGGGCGCGGCGCGTCCCTGCAGGGGGCGCCGTCCCCCACACCCCTGCCGGGGGAATGATCCCCCCGGCCTCCCATCCCTCGTGACATGGAAAAAGGGGGCTCGCGGCCCCCTTTTCCATGTCACGAGGGACAGACGGTTCGCAAACGCCTTTCCGAGCGGGATCGGGGCGGCTGCCCCGCCTCGATCCCCTGCCTCGTGCCGTCCGGTCAGCCCGCCTGCAGCGGTGAGATGGAGATCTCGACACGCCGGTTCTGGGCGCGGCCGGCCTCGGTCGCGTTGGAGGCGATCGGCCGGCTCATGCCGTAGCCCTGCGTGTTGAGGCGGCGCGGGTTGACGCCCTGGCTCGACAGGAACTGCGAGACCGACTGGGCGCGGCGCTGCGACAGGGCGAAGTTGTAGCCCTCGCCGCCCACGTTGTCGGTGTTGCCGGCGACGTCGACGATCGACTGGTCGTACTTGTTGAGCACGATGGCGACGGACTGGAGCGTCGGGTAGAACTCGGAGCGAACCTGGTCCTGGTTGGTGTCGAAGGTGATGTTGGAGGGCATGTTGAGGATGATCCGGTCGCCCTGGCGGGTGACGGAGACGCCCGTGCCCTGGAGCTGGGCGCGCAGGTCCGCCTCCTGGCGGTCCATGTAGGCGCCGATGCCGCCGCCGCCGATGGCGCCGATGCCCGCGCCGATCAGCGCGGCGCGGCCGGGATCGCTGCCCGTGGCGCGGCCCACGAGATAGCCGCCGAGCGCACCGGCGCCCGCGCCGATGCCGAGCCCGCCGGCGGTGTTGGAGAGCTTCTGCTCTCCCGTGTAGGGGTCGGTGGTGCAGCCGGCCAGCAGGCCGGCCGACGCGACGGCGACGAGAACGAGCTTCTTCATGACGAGATCCAGCCTTCCGATGGTTCGGGGCTCCTCGTGCGGCGGGATGCCCTCGATGGTCGTGAGGAAGGGGCTAGAGAACAGTCGGGGCTGGATTGGGGCTGACCGGACGATTCCACGCCCGTGCAACAAAAAAATCCGCCGCGCTGCCGGGCAGGCCCCGCACGACGAAGGGCCGGCCCCCGTTTCGGGAGGCCGGCCCTTCGTCGTCGTGAGGAGGTCGAGGCGTCAGGCGGCCTGGCGCTGGCCGATCAGCTTGCGGTTGACCAGGAGCTCGGCGATCTGGATCGCGTTCAGCGCGGCGCCCTTGCGCAGGTTGTCGGCGACCACCCACATGTTGAGCCCGTTCTCCAGCGTCTGGTCCTCGCGGATGCGGCTGATATAGGTCGCGTCCTCGCCGGCCGTGTCGATCGGCGTGACGTAGCCGCCGTCCTCGTGCTTGTCGATCACCAGGCAGCCGGGCGCCTCGCGCAGGATGTCGCGCGCCTCGTCGGCGGTGATCGGGTCGGCGAATTCGATGTTGACCGATTCGGAATGCCCGATGAAGACGGGCACGCGCACCGCGGTGCAGGTCACCTTGATCTTCGGGTCGAGCATCTTCTTGGTCTCGGCCATCACCTTCCACTCTTCCTTGGTGGAGCCGTCCTCCATGAAGACGTCGATATGGGGGATGACGTTGAAGGCGATGCGCTTGGTGAACTTCTTGGCCGTGACCGGATCGGCCACGAACACGGCGCGGCTCTGCTCGAACAGCTCGTCCATGCCGTCCTTGCCCGCGCCCGACACCGACTGGTAGGTCGAGACCACGACGCGGCGGATGGTGGCCTTGTCGTGCAGCGGCTTGAGGGCCACCACGAGCTGGGCCGTGGAGCAGTTCGGATTGGCGATGATGTTGCGCTTGGCGAAGCCCGCGACCGCGTCGGCGTTGACCTCGGGCACGATCAGCGGAACGTCGGCGTCGTAGCGGAAGGCCGAGGAATTGTCGATCACGACGCAGCCGGCCTGGCCGATGCGGGGCGCCCATTCCTTGGCCACCGAGCCGCCGGCCGACATCAGGCAGATGTCGGTGCCCGCCCAGTCGTAGCTCTCCAGCGCCTTGACCTTGAGGGTCCGGTCGCCGAACGACACCTCGGTGCCCTGGCTGCGGCGCGAGGCCAGCGCCACCACCTCGTCGGCCGGAAAGCCGCGCTCGTCCAGGATATTGAGCATCTCGCGGCCGACATTGCCCGTCGCGCCGACCACAGCCACCTTGTAGCCCATCTTGAAACCCGCCAGTCCTTCGCCCCGAGAACCTGAAGTCACGCTCTTGTCGCCCCGTCCCGGGGGCAAGCGGGACGAGGGGTCAGATAATGATCGTGGTTTTGGTGGAGGTGAGCGTGCACATGGGGCCGCTCATGCGCCGTCGCCGAGGCGAAGTCAATTGGGAAGTTCGCGCCGCGCGCGGCGGTGGCCGGGCGTCTCGAACGCAAGCGGCCGGCGCCCCGGTTGGGCACCGGCCACTCGAACGGCGGATGGGCGAGATCGTCTCAGGCGCGACGGTCGGGGTAGGCGCCGCCGGCGGGACGCGGCTGGGCGCTGCCGCGGACGGAGCGCTCCGCGATCTTCTTGGTGATCCAGCCCACCACCAGGGCCTTGATAATGCTGCGGATCATGGCGGACTCCCGACCTGTTGAGCTGGCAGGACAATGCGGCACGAGAGGGAGGGTTCCCGCGATGAACTTCCTGTGATTGTGGCGGAAGCGCGATTGCAACTTCCCTTTCCGTCAGAATTCGGTAACTTTTCCTTATGGCGCTCGGGAGGCGCCGCCGCACCAACGCGGCCTGGGAGGGCAACTGCGTGACGAGTTATCCAACGAGCGCCGATCCGGCGTCCGAACGCAAACCCATGACGAAACGCGAGCGGAAGGTGATCATCGCCTCGTCGCTCGGCACCGTGTTCGAGTGGTACGACTTCTATCTCTACGGAACGCTGGCGGCGATCATCGGCCGGCAGTTCTTCTCGCAGTTCCCGCCCGCGACGCAGGCGATCTTCGCGCTCCTCACCTTCGCCGCCGGCTTCCTGGTGCGCCCCTTCGGCGCACTGGTGTTCGGGCGTCTGGGCGACCTCGTGGGTCGCAAGTACACCTTCCTCCTGACGATCCTGATCATGGGCCTGTCGACCTTCGCGGTCGGCCTCCTGCCGGGCTACGACCAGATCGGCGTCGCGGCGCCCATCATCCTCGTCGCGCTGCGCATGGCCCAAGGCCTGGCGCTCGGCGGCGAGTACGGCGGCGCGGTGGTCTACGTCGCCGAGCATTCGCCGCGCAACCGGCGCGGCTTCTACACCGCCTGGATCCAGACCACGGCGACGATGGGCCTCCTCCTGTCGCTCGCGGTGATCGTGACGCTGCGCATCAACATGGGCGAGGAGGCGTTCCAGACCTCGCAGCCCCTGTTCTTCGGGCTCGAAGGCGGCTGGCGCATTCCCTTCCTTCTGTCGATCGTCCTGCTTCTGATCTCCGTCTACATCCGCCTTCAGATGCACGAGTCGCCGATCTTCCAGAAGATGAAGGAGGAGGGCACCCAGTCCAAGGCGCCGCTGCGGGAAGCCTTCGGCAACTGGCGCAACGGCAAGATCGTTCTGATCGCGCTGTTCGGCTTGGTGATCGGCCAGGCGGTGGTCTGGTACACGGGCCAGTTCTACGCGCTGTTCTTCCTGCAGACGGTGCTCAAGATCGACCTTCTGACCGCCAACGTCCTGATCGCCTGGGCGCTGATCATCGCGACGCCGTTCTTCCTGGTGTTCGGCTCGCTGTCGGACCGGATCGGGCGCAAGCCGGTGATCCTGGCCGGCTGCCTGCTGGCGGCGGCCACCTACTTCCCGCTGTTCAACGCGCTGACGCAGGCCGCCAACCCGACCTACTCCAGCGCCATCGAGAACGTTCGCGCCGAGGTCGTGGCCGACCCCGCCACCTGCGGCTCGCTGTTCGACCCGGTCGGCATCCGCACCTTCACCACGCCGTGCGACGTCATGCGCCGCACCATGTCACAGCAGGCCTTCCGCTACACGCAGGTCGACGCGCCGGCCGGCACGCCGGCGCAGCTCGTCGTCAACGGCGGCGCGCCGATCGCCTTCACCGACGCCAAGGCCTTCACCGACGCGCTGGGCCCCGCCATGGTCGCGGCCGGTTATCCCGCCGCCGACGATCCGGCCAAGGTCAGGATCGACGGGTTCTTCTCCGCGCTCGGCAACGTCCAGGCGCTGAAGATCATCGCGATCCTCACGGTGATGGTGATCTACGTGACCATCGTCTACGGCCCGATCGCGGCGGCCCTGGTGGAGTTCTTCCCGACGCGCATCCGCTACACGGCCATGTCCTTGCCCTATCACATCGGCAACGGCTGGTTCGGCGGCCTTCTGCCGGCCACCGCCTTCGCGATCGTCGCCTCGACGGGCGATATCTTCGCCGGTCTCTGGTACCCGGTGTTCTTCGCGCTCCTGACGGTGGTCATCGGCCTCCTCTTCGTGCGCGAGAAGCGGGGCGTCGACCTGGCGGACTGAACCGCCGAAACCGCGACAGGAAAAAGGGCCCCGGCAGCGATGCCGGGGCCCTTCTCGTTGCGCTGCCGCCTCGACGGGCGTCGTGGCTCAGGCGGCGAGCCGGCGCTCGAACTCGGCGGCCAGCGCGTCGCCCATCTCGGCGGTGCCGACCTTGCGGCAGCCGGGCGCCATGATGTCGCCCGTGCGCGTGCCCGATTCCAGGACCGCCGCGATCGCCGCCTCCAGCGCGTCGGCCTCGCGCGTCAGCGCGAAGGAATAGCGCAGCATCATGGCGAACGAGGCGACCATCGCGATGGGGTTGGCGAGGCCCTGGCCCGCGATGTCGGGCGCCGAGCCGTGCACCGGCTCGTAGAGCGCGCGGCGCCGCCCCGTGGCGGGGTCCGGGCTTCCGAGCGAGGCCGAGGGCAGCATGCCGAGCGAGCCGGTGAGCATGGCCGCGATGTCGGACAGCATGTCGCCGAAGAGGTTGTCGGTGACGATCACGTCGAACTGCTTGGGCGCGCGCACGAGCTGCATGCCGCCGGCGTCGGCCAGCATGTGCTCGAGGCGGACGTCCGGGTATTCGTCGCGGCCGATGCGGCTCACCACCTCGTTCCACAGGACGCCCGTCTTCATGACGTTGCGCTTCTCCATGGAGGTGACCTTGCCGTGGCGCGTGCGCGCGGCTTCGAAGGCGGCGCGCGCGATGCGCTCGATCTCATAGGTCTCGTAGACCTGCGTGTCGACGCCGCGCTTCTGGCCCTCCCCGAGATCGACGATCTCCTTGGGGCTCCCGAAATATACGCCGCCGGTCAGCTCGCGCAGGATCAGGATGTCGAGCCCGTCCACGAGCTCGCGCTTCAGCGACGACGCCTCCGCGAGCGCCGGGTAGCAGATCGCGGGGCGGAAGTTGGCGAACAGCGCCATGTCCTTGCGCAGGCGCAGGAGGCCCGCCTCGGGGCGGATCTCGTAGGGGACGGGGTCCCATTTCGGCCCGCCCACCGCGCCGAACAGCACGGCGTCGGCGGCGAGCGCGCGGCCCATGTCGGCGTCCGTGATCGGCACGCCGTGCGCGTCGATCGCCGCGCCGCCCACCAGCGCCTCCTCGGTCTCGAACCGGTCGCCGCCGGCCCGGTCGAGCACGGCCACGATCTTGCCGACCTCGGCCATGGCCTCCGGTCCGATGCCGTCGCCGGGCAGGAGCAGGAGCTTGTGGGTGGTCATGGCGGGTCCTTTCGATGTGGCGTTCGGGTCGATCGGCCGGCGCGGCCTCAGGCCCAGGGGCGCTCGGCGGCGAGCCGGTCCTCGAAGGCGGCGATGCCACCCTCCTGCTCCAGCGTCAGGCCGATGTCGTCGAGCCCGTTCAGGAGGCAGTGCTTGCGGAACGGGTCGATCTCGAAGCGGATGGCTTCGCCGTCCGGGCGGCGGATCTCCTGCGCCGCGAGGTCCACCGTCAGGCGCGCGTTGGCGCCCTTGCCGGCGTCGCCCATCAGGGCGTCGAGCTGGTCCTGGCTCACGCGGATCGGCAGGATGCCGTTCTTGAAGCAGTTGTTGTAGAAGATGTCGGCGAACGAGGTCGAGATCACGCAGCGGATGCCGAAGTCGAGAAGCGCCCAAGGGGCATGCTCGCGGCTCGATCCGCAGCCGAAATTGTCGCCCGCCACCAGGATCTCGGCCTGGCGGTAGGCCGGCTTGTTGAGCACGAACGCCTCGTTGTCCGAGCCGTCCTCCCGGTAGCGCAGGTTGGCGAAGAGGCCGACGCCGAGCCCGGTCCGCTTGATCGTCTTCAGGTAGTCCTTCGGAATGATCATGTCGGTGTCGACGTTGAGGATCGGCAGCGGCGCGGCGACGCCCGTCAGGTGGTCGAACTTCTGCATGGGAAACCGTCCTCTCCTTGTCCGATGGCCTTCGGCGCCTCGATACACCCTTCGTCTCGCGCGCAAAAGCCTCGTTGAGCGCGCTTGAACGCGCCCGCCCGATCGGGCAGGGAAGGGCATGACCGCCGCCCCGCCGCCCCTGCGCTCCGCCCTGTTCGTGCCGGCCGCCAACGCCCGCGCGCTGGAGAAGTCGTCGGTGCTGCGGCCCGACGCTCTGATCTTCGACCTCGAGGATTCGGCGGCGGCCGGCGAGAAGGACGCCGCGCGCGAGCGGCTGCGCGCCCATCTCGTCGCGCTGCCCGAACGCCGGTCCGGCGACCCTTCGCGCGTGGTGCGGATCAACCCGCTCGCGCAGTCCGGCGGCACGGAGGACCTCCTGATGGCCTGCGCAGTGCGGGCCGACGCGATCCTCCTGCCCAAGGTGGAGGGCCCCGACGCGCTCCAGGAGGCGGATACGGCGCTCGGGCATTGCGATGCTCCGGCGCGCCTGGCGCTCTGGGCCATGGTGGAGACGCCGGCCGGCGTTCTGCGGGCCGCCGCGATCGCCGCCGCGCCGCTGGGGCGCCCGCTCGGCGCCCTGGTGATCGGCCCGAACGACCTGGCGCTCGCCGCCGACTTGCGCCTCTCGCCCGGCCGACCGGAGCTGATGCCCTGGATCGGCCCGGTGCTGGTGGCGGGCCGCGCGCACGGCGTGCCCGTGCTGGACGGTGTCTTCAACGACCTCGCCGACGCGGACGGGTTCGCCGCCGAATGCGCCCAGGGGCGACGCTTCGGCTTTTCCGGCAAGACGCTGATCCACCCGTCGCAGATCGCCCCCGCCGAGGCGGCCTTCGGGCCGTCGGCGGCCGAGATCGCGGAGGCGCGCGCGATCGTCGCGGCCTTCGCCGATCCGGCGCAGGCGGAGCGCGGGGTGATCCGCCTCGGCACGCGTATGGTGGAGCGGCTGCATCTCGTCCAGGCGGAGGCGCTCCTGGCGCGCGACGCCCTGATCCGATCACGAAAGGACTGACATGACCAAGCTCTACCGCCTCCTCACCGGCCCCGACGACGCCGCGTTCTGCCACCGGGTGTCGCTCGCGCTGTCCCGCGGCTGGGAACTCGCCGGCAGCCCGGCCTATGCCTTCGACGCGGCGGAGGGCGTGATGAAATGCGCGCAGCCCGTCACCAAGGTGGTGGAGGGGGTGGACTACGATCCCTCCATGAAGCTCGGCGAGCAGTAGGACACCGGCACCCTTGGCCTGGCTCGCGCGGCTGGCGGCGGGGCTCGCGGCGATCGTCTGCGTCCTCGCGGGCCTGTCGGTGCTCGGGCTCGTGGTGCCTCGGCCGCCCACCGCGTCCTTCCCGCCGGCGGGCGGGGCGGCCGGACGCCACGTCGTCCATCTCGCCGCCAATCCCATCCACACCGACATCCTCCTGCCGGCGGCGCCCGAGGTGCTCGCCCGCTTCGGCTTCCTCGCCGGCGACGGTCTCGACCTCGAGCATCCCGCGCTGGCGACGATCGCGATCGGCTGGGGCGGGCGGACCTTCTACACGCAGACGCCCACCTGGGACCGGCTGACGTTCGAGGCGGTGTGGCGCTCGGCCACGCTGGACCGATCGGTGCTCCACGTCGCGCTCGGCGGCGCGGTGGAGGACGGGGCGCCGGGCATCGTCCGGGTGGAGCTCGGCGACGCCGCCTTCGCCGCCCTCCTGGACGCGATCGCCGCGAGCTTCGAGCCGGGGCCGGACGGCGCGCCGCAGGTGCTGCCGGGCATGGGCTACGGCTCTTTCGACCGCTTCTACGAGGCTCGGGAGCGGTTCAATCTCCTCGCCGGCTGCAACACCTGGACCGCCGCGACCCTGCGCGCGGCCGGGCTGCGCACCGGCCTCTGGTCGCCCCTGCCGCCGCTGCTGCTCTGGAGCCTCGTGCTGCACGCGCCGGCGGCGCCGGCCTGAGATCGCCGCCGCCGGGTCCTTGCGCGATCCCACGGCGCGAGACCGCCCGGGGACCCGAGATCAGATCAGCTCGCGAAGCACGCGGTAGGCGCCCTCGATGTCGGCGCGCAACGCCTCGACGGCGCGCGCCGCGTCGCCCCCGCGCAGGGCGTCGAACAGCTCCTCGTGGCAGCGGTTCGAGATGTGGAAGTTCCCCGATTCCCGCAGCAGGTGGAAATAGGGGCTGATCTGGAGCCAGAGCACCTCGATCATGCCGGCGATCACCGGCGACCCGGCTTCCTGGTAGATGCGGAAATGGAGGTCGTGGTTGGCCCCTACGTAGAGCTTGGCGTCGGCGGTCCGCTCCGCCTCGCGCAGGCGCTCGAGGATGGGGCCGAGATCCCGCAGGAACCGCGGGTCCTCCCGCTCGCCCGCCCAGCGGACGGCGGTGCTCTCGACCTCGAGGCGGACCCGCGTCAGATCATCCAGCCGCGCACGCGTCAGCTTCGGGATGCCGATCGTGCGGCCCGACACCACGGTCAGCGCGCCGATCGCCGACAGTCGCGTCAGCGCCTCGCGCACCGGCATCGGGCTGACCTCGAACGCCTCGGCGAGGCTGGCGACGGTGATCGACTGTCCCGGCGCGATGCCGCCCTCCAGGATCAGGCCGCACAGACGGCGGAACACGCCGTCCTGCAAGGTCTCCCTGCGAAGCGGCGAGACGCTTCCCCGAATTGCCGACATTCCATTCCCCCGACGCGCCGCACATTGCGGCTCGACCATAGAACTTTCGCGAGGCGTCTTGAAGCATTCTCTGATTTTTGATCTAAAATCAAAAAGCACGCCGACGATGCTGCGCAAAGACAGCGGCGGCCTTGCATGGGGAGGTGATCATGACGTTTGCGACCCGCTTCGGGGCGTTGGTGGCGACGCTCGGCCTTTCGGCCCTGATGGCGCTGCCGGCCGTCGCGCTGGACAGGCACAAGGTCTATCTGTCGATGAGCTACATCGGCAACGACTGGCAGGCGGAGGCCTCCAACATGGTCAAGGCCATGGCGGCTTCCGCGTCCTTCAAGGACAAGGTGGACCTCGAGGTCCAGGTGGCGGGCCCCAACGCCCAGCGCCAGATCCAGCAGATCAACGCCATGGTCCAGGCGGGCGCCGAGGCGATCGTGGTCTATCCGATCTCGCCCACGGCGCTGAACCAGGTAGTCAAGAACGCCTGCGCCAAGGGCGTGAAGATCGTCGCCTACGACGCCGAGATCACCGAGCCCTGCGCCTACAACGTGACGATCGACCAGGCCGAGGCCGGGCGTCGCACCGCCGAATGGCTGGTCGACAAGCTCGGCGGCAAGGGCGACGTCGTGATGGTCACGGGCGTGCCCGGCACCTCGGTCGACACCGCGCGAACGGCCGCCGCCAAGGACGTGTTCGCCCGGCATCCGGACATCCGCGTCGTCGGCGAGGCGGTCGGCCTCTGGAGCCAGGCCGTGGCGCGCACGGAGCTGTCCAAGCTCCTCGCCACCCGCGACTGGGACGGGATCGACGGCCTCTGGATGCAGGTCGGCTGCTACACCGCCAATTCGATGCAGATCGAGGCGGGGCGCCCGGCCGACCGGCTCAAGCCGTGCGCGGGCGAAGGCTCCAACGGCGGGCGCGTGCAGATGCTGCCCGCCGGCACCGAGGTGGAGGGCGCGGACGGAACCTATGCTCCGATGGGCGCGCCGCGCATCTCCTATGCCTCGCCGCCCTATTCGGGCGCCTACGCGCTGAAGCTCGCGGTGGAGATGCTGGACGGACGCAAGGACGTGCCGCAGCACACGACCCTGCCGCTGCCCATCGTCACCAACGAGACCGTGAAGCTCTGCGACACCGGCACCTGGGAGGAGATGCGCAACGGCTGCAACGTGTTCAAGCCGTCGATCGTCGCCAATCCCGGCTGGTTCGCCTCGATCTTCTCCGCGCAGACCCCGGAGGTCGCCCTGAACGCCGCCCTGGTGGGCCAGCCCGAGAACTGAGGAGGAACGGCGCGCCGCGGCGTGCCGCCCCGCGCGCGCCGTCTGCCGCGAGACCGCGGGGGTGCGCCCCGCGCCGCCCCTTTCCCGTGTCACCCCGCGACGAGAGTGCCATGATCCGATCGTCCCCGCCGCAAGCCATCGCCTTCGAGGCCGTGTCCAAGGCGTTCGGCGCCACCAAGGCCGTCGTCGACGTCAGCTTCGCGGTCGCGGGCGGGGCGGCGCATGCCCTGATCGGCGAGAACGGGGCGGGCAAGTCCACCACGATGAAGCTCCTGTCGGGCCTGATCGAGCCGGACGCCGGGCGGATCCGCATCGGCGGGGAGCCGACGCGCCTTGCGAGCCCGCGCGACGCGCACCGGGCCGGCATCCGCACCGCCTTCCAGGAGCTCACCCTGGTGCGCGACCTGTCCGTGCTCGACAACATGCTGCTGCCGAGCGCGCCCACCGGTTGGCTCGGCACCCTGCGCCGCGCGGCGGTGGCCGATCGGGTGGAGGCTCATTTCGCGCGCCTCGGGATGCGCGTCGACCTCCACGCGGAGGCGGGGCGGCTCGATCTCGCCATGCGCCAGAAGATCGAGATCGCGCGCGCGCTCTACCGCGAGCCGCGCATCCTGCTTCTGGACGAGCCGACCTCGGCGCTGGCGGGCGGCGACGTCGATTGGCTCGGCCGCATCATCGCCGACGCCACGGCGGACGGCGTCACCGTCCTCTTCATCTCGCATCGCATGCCGGAGGTGCGGGCCTTCTGCCGGTCCATGACGATCCTGCGCAACGGCCGGCACATCGCCAGCGGCGCGGTCGGCGACTTCCCGGACGAGCGGGTGGTGGAGCTCATCATCGGCCGTTCGCTCGACCAGACCTTTCCCGCGCGCCTGGCGAGGGCTGAGGCCGAGATGCCGGCTCCGGTCCTGGAGACGCGATCCTTGAGCGCCGGGCCCAAGCTGCGCGACGTCGATCTCCAGCTCCGGCCGGGCGAGATTCTCGGCGTCGCCGCGCTCCAGGGCATGGGCCAGCTCGACCTGTTCGGCGCCTGCTTCGGCGCGGTGCCCGTCACGGCGGGGCAGATCCGGGTGGACGGGTGGCCGGTGCACCTCTCCGCGCCGGCCGACGCGCTCCATCCCTCGCTGCGCATCGGCTTCCTGCCGGAGGACCGCAAGACCGAAGGCCTCTTCCTGCGGCTCGACGGCACGGCCAATGCCAGCCTCCCGGTGATCGGCCGGTTCCGGCGCGGCGGGCTGATCGACGGGCCGGCCGAGCGCGCCGCGACCGAGGCCGCGTTCAGCGCGGTGGACGTCTCGCCGGTCGCCGCCTTCACCGAGGCCGGCGCCTTCTCGGGCGGCAACCAGCAGAAGATCGCGCTCGCCAAGTGGCTGGTGGCCGAGAGCCGCATCCTCCTCCTGTTCGACCCCACGCGCGGCATCGACGTCGGCACCAAGCACCAGCTCTACGAGCTGATGCGCGCCTTCGCCGACGCGGGCGGCGCGGTTCTCTTCCATTCCACCGAGATCCCCGAGATCGTCCATCTCAGCGACCGGGTGCTGGTGCTCTACGAGGGTTGTGTCGCCGCGCGGCTCGACGGGGACGCGATCGACGAGCGGGCGGTCATGGGCGCCGCGCTGGGCGCGCCCGCCGCCGGGGTGGCGGCATGAGCCGCGTGGCCGCCCCGACCGACGGCCGGCCCCTCGCGCCCGGCCTCGGGCGCTGGTTCGCGCGCAACCGCGCGCCGATGGTCGCGCTCCTGGTGTTCGCCGCCCTGTTCGCGCTGGTGGACGCGATCAGCCCCGGGCCGATGACCTATTTCGACGTGTCGTTCCAGGCGAGCGGCGGCACGCCGCTGGCGCTCGCCGCCATGGGCCAGACGCTGGTGGTGCTCTCGGGCGGCTTCGACCTGTCGGCCGGCGCCGTGATCTCGCTGGTCAACGCCGTGCTCGCGGCCACGATGGATCCGGCCGACATGGAGGCCTCGGTCCTCGTCTGGACCCTGGCCGGCATCGGGATCGGCATGGCGGTCGGCGCCGTCAACGGGGTCTTCGTCGCCGTGCTCCGGCTGCAGCCGATCGTGGTCACCCTGTCCACCATGTTCATCGTGCAGGGGCTGACGCTGCTCGTGCTCGACCAGCCGGGCGGCTTCGTCTCGCCCTCGCTCGGCGCGCTCTACATGGGCGACGCGATCGCGCAGTTCGTGCCCGCGTCCCTGGTGCTCCTCGGCCTCGCGGCGCTGTTCTGGCTGTGGCTGCGCCGGACGCGCTTCGGCGTCGCGCTCTATGCCGTGGGCAGCGATCCGCAGGCGGCGGCGGCCACCGGCGTGCGCGTCGCGCTGGTGCGCTTCGGGGCCTATGTCCTGGCGGGCGGCTTCTACGGCCTTTCGGGCGTCTTCGTCAGCGCGCAGACCGGCTCGGGCGATCCGCTCGTCGGCAACTCGCTGCTCCTGTCGATCTTCGCCGCGGTGGTGATCGGCGGCACGCGGCTCGGCGGGGGCCGGGGCGGGCTGGTGGGCACGATCTTCGGCGCCTTCGTGCTGATGATCGTGGTCAACATCCTTCTGGCGCTCAACGTGTCGGCCTATTTCGCCACCATCGCCGAGGGCGGCGTGCTGCTCGCGGCCGTGCTGGTCGGCTCGCTGTCGCGCGACTCGGTCCTGTTCGAGCAGATCGCCCGCCTGCGCGGCATCGTTCGCGCCCGCCGCGCCGGCACCCACGTCTCGCAGCGCCCCGCCGAGGATCGCAGGCTCGCCTTCGTCGCGACCCGGCCGGGCGGGCGGCCGGCGGCCGACCGGATCCCCGAGCCCGGCCTCCTGCGCCGCCACGCCGGCACGCTGCGCCATGCGCTGCCCGCCTGGCTCTGCCTCGCGCTGGTCCTCCTCGCCACGCAGGCCGTGCTCGGCAACACGCTGGCGAACTGGGGCTTCTGGAACTCGTTTCTCGTGCTGTCCACCTTCCTGGTGGTGCTGGCGCTCGGACAAGGGGCGGTGATCCTGACCGGCGGGCTCGACCTGTCGGTGCCCTGGACGATCGGCCTGTCCGGCATCGTCCTCGCCGGGATCGTCGAGGGCTCGGACGCGGCGCTTCTCTATGCCGTGCCCGCGGTGATCGCGATGGCGGCGCTGATCGGCCTGTTCAACGGGCTCGGCGTCGTCGCGCTCGGCCTGTCGCCCATCGTGGTGACGCTGGCGATGAACGGCATCCTGCAGGGTGCGGCGCTGCTCTATTCCGGCGGCACGCCCTCGGGCTTCGCCTCGCCCTGGCTGCGCTGGCTGATGACCGGGCGGCTCGGCCCCGCCACGCCCGTGCTCGTGCTCCTCGCCCTGTTTCTCCTCGCCGGCACGCTCCTCCTGTCGCGCACGGCCTTCGGGCGACGCGTCTACGCGGTCGGCAACAGCCTGGAGGCGGCGCGGCTGTCGGGCGTTCGCACGGGACGGGTGATCGTCGGCGTCTACGTCCTGTCGGCGCTCTGCGCGGCGCTGGTGGGCGTCCTGCTCACCGGCTTCTCCGGCCAGGCGAGCCTCGGCATGGGCGACGACTATCTTCTGCCGTCCATCGCCGTGGTGGTGATCGGCGGGGCGCTGATCACCGGCGGGCGCGGGCACTTCCTCGGCATGGTCGGCGGGGCGCTGCTCCTGACCGCGCTCCAGACGCTGCTCGCCGGCACCACGCTTCCCTACGCCTTCCGCGCCATCCTGTTCGGCTGCGTCGTGCTCGCCGCCGTGATCGCGCTTCGAGAGAAAAGGAGCTGAGCCCGTGGCCAGCAACATCATGAGCGGCCTTGCGGGCCAGCGGGTCGTGATCACGGCGGGGGCCGGCGGCATCGGTCTCGCCACGGCGCGCCTGCTGCACGACCAAGGGTGCCGCCTCGCCGTGTGCGACGTCTCGGAGGAGGCGCTGGCGCGCGTCGCGAGCGAGCTGCCCGGCACGGTGGTGGCGCGCGCCGACGTGTCGGACGAGGGGGACGTGGGCCGCTTCTTCGAGGTCGCGCTCGGCGGGCTCGGCGGGCTCGACGCGCTGGTCAACAATGCCGGGATCGCCGGCCCCACGGGCGGGGTCGAGGACATCGCCGTCGCCGACTGGCGGCGCTGCCTCGACATCGGCCTCACCGGCCAGTTCCTCTGCGCCCGTCTCGCCGTGCCGCAGCTCAAGGCGGCCGGCGGCGGCTCCATGGTCAACATGTCCTCCTCGGCCGGACGCCACGGCTACGCGTTCCGCACGCCCTACGCCGCCGCCAAATGGGGGGTGATCGGCTTCACCCAGTCCCTCGCCAAGGAGCTCGGCCCCCACAACATCCGCGTCAACGCCATCCTGCCCGGCATCGTCGCGGGCCCGCGCATGGAGGGCGTGATCCGGGACCGGGCCGCGCAGACCGGCGTCTCCTACGAGGACATGGAGGCGCGATACCTCGCCACGACCTCGCTGCGGCGCATGGTGACGGCGCAGGACGTCGCAGCCTCGGTCGCCTTCCTCCTGTCCGACGCCGCCCGCAACCTGTCGGCCCTGTCCTTCAACGTCGACGGCAACGTGGAGACCCTCTAGATGCGGATCGTCGCGATCGTCGGCGCCGGCCTGATCGGGCGCGCCTGGGCCATCACCTTCGCGCGGGCCGGATGCCGCGTGCGCCTCTGGGACCCGGACGCCGCCGCGGCGCCGGGGGCGGTGGCGTTCATGCGCACCGTCGCCGAGGATCTGGAGCGCAACGACCTCCTGTCCGGGCGCACGGTCGAGGAGGTGCTGGCGGCCGTCGAGCCGGTGGACGTGCTCGCCGACGCGCTCCCGGGTGCCTTCTGGGTGCAGGAATGCGGGCCCGAGAGGATCGAGGGGAAGCGCGAGACCTTCGCGCTGCTCGACCGCCTGTCGGACGGGGAGACGGTGCTCGCCTCCTCCTCGTCCGCGCTCCTGCCCTCGGCCATCTCGCAGGGCCTGCCCGGACGGGCGCGCTGCGTGGTCGCCCATCCGATCAACCCGCCCTACCTGGTGCCGGCGGTGGAACTCGTGCCGGCGCCCTGGACCGACCCCGGGGTGATGCGGCGCGGCGCCAAGTTCCTGCGCGCCGTCGGCCAGGTTCCCCTGGTGATGGAGCGCGAGATCGACGGCTTCATCATGAACCGACTGCAGGGCGCGCTGCTCGACGAGGCCTTCCGCCTGGTGGAGGGCGGCTACGCCAGCGCCGCGGACGTGGACCGGGGCATGGCCGACGGCCTGGCGCTGCGCTGGAGCTTCATCGGCCCGTTCGAGACGATCGACCTCAACGCGCCGGGCGGCATCGCCGACTACGTGGCGCGCTACGGGCCGATGTACGAGGGCCTCGGCCGAACCATGCGCAGCCAGCCCGACTGGGCCCGTGCGACCGCCGGGGGCATCGAGGCCGAACGGCGCGCCGCGACCCGGGCCGACGCGCTGTCCGACCGCCAGACCTGGCGCGACCGCCGCCTGATGGCGCTGCGCGCCCACAAGCGCGCGGCCGACCGCGATCTCGGCCGCTGACCCTTCGACCCCCGAGGAAGACCCCATGTCCAAGCCCTCCGCTCCCGCCCCCGCTTCCGCCGGCAAGGTCATCATCACCTGCGCGGTGACCGGCGCGATCCACACGCCCACCATGTCGCCCCACCTGCCGATCACGCCGGACGAGATCGCCGCCGACGCGATCGGCGCGGCGGAGGCGGGCGCCGCCATCCTGCATCTCCACGCGCGCAACCCCGAGAACGGCAGGCCCGACCAGACGCCGGAAGCCTTCGCCCGCTTCCTGCCGCGCGTGAAGCAGGGCACCGACGCGGCGATCAACATCACCACCGGCGGCAGTCCCTACATGAAGGTCGAGGAGCGCGTGGCTCCGGCGGCGACCTTCCGGCCGGAGGTCGCCTCGCTCAACATGGGCTCGATCAACTTCGGGCTCTACCACCTGGCGCCCAAGTACGAGACCTTCCGGTTCGACTGGGAGAAGCCGCACCTCGAGGCCACGCGCGACCTCGTGTTCCGCAACTCCTTCCAGGACATCGAGTACATTCTCGAGACCTGCTACGGCAACGGCACGCGCTTCGAGTTCGAGTGCTACGACATCGCCCATCTCTACAACCTCGCCCATTTCGCAGATCGCGGCCTCGTCAAGGCGCCCTTCTTCGTCCAGTCCGTGTTCGGGCTTTTGGGCGGCATCGGCACCCATCCGGAAGACGTGATCCACATGAAGCGAACGGCCGACCGGCTGTTCGGCACCGACTTCCGCTGGTCGGTCCTGGGCGCCGGGTCCAGCCAGCTGCGCATCGCCGCGCAGGCGGTCTCCATGGGCGGCAACGTGCGTGTCGGGCTGGAGGATTCGCTCTGGGCGGGCAAGGGGCGGCTCGCGACCTCGAGCGCCGAGCAGGTGCGCATGGCGCGCCAGATCATCGAGGGCCTGGGCCTCGCCGTCGCGACGCCCGCCGAGGCGCGCGCCCTCCTCCATCTCAAGGGCGGCGATCAGGTCGGCTTCTGAGGCCCATCAACGGACGGGAGTGTCCCATGCGCATCGATGTTCTCCTCGACGTCAAGACGACGCTCGGCGAAGGCCCGCTCTGGGATGCGGAGCAGGAGCGCCTCTACTTCATCGACAGCTTCGACGGCCGCGTCTTCCGCGCCACGGCCGACGGGGGCGAGCTGCGCGCCTGGGACGTGCCGGGCAAGATCGGCTCGATGGCCCTGCGCAAGGACGGCGCGGGGGCGATCGTCTCGCTCCAGCAGGGGTTTTACGCGCTCGATTTCCGGACCGGCGACTGCGAGCCGATCCACGATCCCGAACCCGACCGGCCGGCCAACCGCATCAACGACGGCAAGGTCGATCGGCGCGGGCGCTTCTTCGCCGGCTCCATGGACACGATGGAGGAGGGCCCCTCCGGCGCGCTGTACCGCCTCGACCCGGACTTCAGCGTCCACGAGGTGGACACCGGCATCATCTGCTCCAACGGTCCCTGCTTCTCGCCGGACGACCGCACCTTCTACTTCGCCGACACCTGGACCGGCGAGATCTGGGCCTACGACTTCGACCTCGAGACCGGCGCCGTCTCCAACCGGCGGACCTTCGCCAGGGTGGACACGTCGGAGGGCGGTGCCGCCGACGGCTCCACGGTGGACGCCGAGGGGTGCCTCTGGAACGCCCTGGTCTATGCCGGCAAGATCGTGCGCTACACGCCGGACGGGGCGGTGGACCGGGTGATCGACATGCCGGTGAAGAAGGTGACGAGCGTGATGTTCGGCGGGCCCGACCTCGACACCCTCTTCGTCACCTCGATGGCGAAGCCGCCGCTGCCGCGGTTTCCGGGCGACGGCGTCCAGCGCGGCAGCCTGTTCGCGATCCGCGACCTCGGCGTCCGGGGGCTTCCCGAACCGCGATTCGGCGCCTGACCGCCGATCCCGCATCGACCCGGTTCAGGGCCCCGGCGCCGCCCGGCGGGGCTCCGCCCTAGCGCCAGAACAGGCAGGTCGGCCGGCCGTCGATGCGCCGCACGGCGAAGGGCACGCCGTAGATCGCCTCCAGCACCGGCGCCTGGACGATCTCCTCCGGCGTGCCCTGCCGGCACACCCGACCGGCGCGCATGGCCACGATATGGTCCGAATGCCAGGCGGCGAAGTTGATGTCGTGGAGCACCACCACCACGGTGCGGCCGAGCTCGTCCGCCGCGCGGCGCAGGATGCGCATCATGGACGCCGCGTGCGGCATGTCGAGATTGTTGAGCGGCTCGTCCAGGAGCAGGTAGTCCGTGTCCTGGCAAAGCACCATGGCGACGAAGGCGCGCTGGCGCTGCCCGCCCGACAGTTCGTCCAGGAAGCGGTCCGCGAGGTCCCCGAGGTCGAGATAGGCGAGCGCGCGCGCCACATGCTCCGCGTCGCCCGGCGCGGGGCGGCCGCGCGAATGGGGATAGCGGCCGAACGCCACGAGGTCGCGCACCGTGAGGCGCGCCGTCATGTGGTTGTCCTGGCGCAGCACCGCGAGCCGGCGCGCCAGCACCGGCCCCGGCGTCGTCGACACGTCGAGCCCGTCCACGCGGATCCGGCCGCCGTCGAGCCCCGCCAGCCGCGCCACCAGCGACAGGAGGGTCGACTTGCCCGCCCCGTTCGGGCCGATGATCGAGGTAACGCCGCGCGCCGGGATGCGCAGCGTCACGTCATCCACCACGGGCGTGTCGCCGAAGGCCTTGCGGGCACTCTCGATCTCGATCAACGGGCGGCTCCGCGCAGCACGAGGGCGAGGAACACGAGGCCCCCCAGGAAGTCCACGATCACCGACAGGGCGGTGTCGAAGGCGAAGACGCGCTCCAGCACCGTCTGCCCGCCGACCAGCACGACCACCGCGACGAGGCAGGCGGCGGGCAGGATCTCTCGATGGCGGCTGCGTCCGACCAGCGCATGGGCGAGGCTCGCGACCAGGAGGCCGAAGAAGGCGACGGGCCCGACCAGCGCGGTGGACACGGCGACCAGGACCGACACCGCCAGCCAGATCAGGAGCACGGTGCGCGCATGGTCGAGGCCGAGGTTGATCGCATGGTCGCGCCCGAGCGCCAGGACGTCGAACGCCGGGCCGAGGCGCCAGAGCCCGACCGTCACCGCCGCCACCAGCGCGGCCGACACGCCCAGAAGCAGCGTATCGGCCGTGCCGAAGCTGGCGAACAGGGAATCCTGGAGGATCTGGAAGCTGTTGGGGTCGAGCAGGCGCTGCAGGAAGGCGGAGAGCGACCGGAACAGGATGCCGAACACGATGCCGGCCAGCACCAGGCGATGCAGGCTGCGCTCCTCGCCCAGGAACAGCCAGCGGAACAGGAGCGCCGAGAAGCCGGCCATCAGCGTGGCCTCGCCAAGGAAGCGCAGCCGGGGGTCGGCCAGTGTCAGGGTCGAGACGCCCAGCACCACGGCGACGGTGGTCTGCATCAGGACGTAGAGCGCGTCGAAACCCATGATCGAGGGCGTCAGGATGCGGTTGCGGGTGAGGGTCTGGAACAGGACGGTGGACACCGCGACGCAGTAGGCCACCAGGAGCAGCGCCAGCAGCCGCCGTCCGCGAAAGGCGAGCACGAAGCTCCAGGAGCCGCGCGCGCCGACGGTCAGGAAGGCGAGCACGGCCAGGAGGGCGAGCGCGGCGAGCCCCGCCAGCACCAGCGCCGGGCGGCCGGGGAGGGACGGCCGCGCGCCCCGCGCCAGGCCCTGCGCGTCAGGCCCCATGCCGGCGCGTCCGCAGGAGGAGGGCCAGGAACAGCGCGCTGCCGAGGACACCCATCACGACGCCGATCGGGATCTCGTAGGGGTATCGCAGGAGGCGGCCGAGGATGTCGCAGGCGAGCACCAGCGCCGCCCCGCCGATCGCCACCCAGGGAACGGTGGCGCGCATGTTGTCGCCGACCGCCAGGCTGACGAGGTTCGGCACCACCAGGCCAAGGAACGGGATCGCTCCCACCGAGGCGAGCGATACGGCGGCGATCACCGAGACCAGCACGAGGCCGAGGGCGGTCGCCGCCTCGTGGTTCAGACCGAGGCCGACGGCGACGTCGCGGCCCATCCCCGCCAGCGTGAGGCGGTCCGCCGCCCAGTAGGCGAGAAGCGTCGCGCCGAGGCCGAGCCAGAGAAGCTCGTAGCGCCCGCGCAGCACGGCCGAGAAGTCGCCGGTGGTCCAGGCGAGCAGCGAGGGCAGGAGCTGGAAACGGAGGGCGAGGAAGGTCGCCAGCGCCCCGATCACGCCGCCGAACATCAGGCCCACCAGCGGCACGAGCATCGCGTCGCGCAGGGGCACGAAGCGCAGGATTCGCAGGAACAGCGCGGTGCCGCCGAGCGCGAACAGGGCCGACACCGCCATCTTGGCGATCGGCGGCCAGCCCGGCGCGAGGAGCGTCGCCAGCAGCAGGCCGAGCGTCGCGGCCTCCGTGGTGCCGGTGGTGGAGGGTTCGGCGAAGCGGTTGCGCACGATCATCTGCATCACCAGCCCGCCGATCGCCAGCGAGGAGCCGGCCAGGAGGATCGCCAGCGTGCGGGGCACGCGGCTGGCCGCCAGGAGCAGCGCCGCCCGGTCCTCGGGCGCCGCACTGATGAGCGCGGCGGGCGAGACGTCGCCGACGCCCACGAAGAGGCTGGCGACCGCGAGCAGCGCGGTGGCGAGGACCGCGGACAGAAGCGGGACCATGCGGCTCGGGATCCGAAGCGCCGCGCCTCAGGTGCCGCCGCGATAGCCGGCGACGACCTGGTCGAGGAGGCGCATCAGGCCGGAGTAGCCGTGCATGGTGATGTAGGCGGCGGCCGGATCGAGATAGACGATCTGGTTGCGTCGCCAGAAGGTCGTGGTCCGGATCAACTCGTTGTCGAGCGTGGCGCGCGCCGCGCCCTCGTTGCCGATGCCCGCGTCCCGGTCCACCACGAACAGCCAGTCGGGATCGACCTGCAGCAGATACTCGAAGGAGATCGCGTCGCCGCCGTGGTTGCGGTCGTCCACCGCGCCGATCGGGGAGGGAACGCCGAGCGCGTCGTGGATCCAGGCGACGCGCGAGCCGGGACCGTAGACCCCGAGCCGGCCGCCGTTGGCGACCACCACGAGGCCGGTGCCGCGCCCGCCGGCGGCCCCGCGCGCCTCGGCCACCTTGGCATCCAGCGCGGCCGAGAGTTCGGCGGCACGCGTCTCGCGCCCGAAGATCGCGCCGTAGCGGGCAAGGCTCGCCTTCACCCCGCCGACGATGTCGGCGTTGTCCAACGTCGCGTCGATCGTGGGCGCCAGGGCGCTGAGGATCGGGTAGCTCGCGCGCGAGCGGTTCGCCACCACCACGAGGTCGGGCGCGGCGGCGGCGATGGCCTCGATGTCGGGCTCCTGGAGCGAGCCGACGCGCGGCACCTCGGCGCCGATCCGGTCGGCAAGGTAGGGCGGGGTCGCCGAGGCAGGCACGCCCGCGACCGGCACGCCCAGCGCGTCGAGATTGTCGAAGGCGGCCCAGTCCGTCACCACGACGGTCGCGGGAACGCCCTCCAGCGCGGTCTCGCCCTGGGCATGCGAGACCACGAGGGGTTCGGCACGCACCGGCAGGACCGAGAGCGCCGCGACGGCGACCGCGAGGGCGGCCATGCGGGTGCCGCCCCGGCGGGCGCTTCGGCGGAAGGGGGGCATGGCTCGGCTCCGGATGGCGGGTCGCTTGTGGCTCGGATGCCTCGGCCTATCCGATATCTGATTGTTTCTGTCCAGTTTTTGCTGCGCCGAAAACGCGCGGGCTGCCCCATTCGGCGCCTGTCGCATTGCCGCGAAACGGCCGAATATATCGGATCAATACATGAAGTTGTGCGGAATGTTGGAGTCGTTATAAATCAGAAATTAGAAATTTTCTACTTAAAATCTCACAAACATGTTATTTGATTCGACCAGTACGCTGCACCATCGACGCCAACGGCAGGAGTTGCTGCGGGGGTTTGAAGATGTCGTTGCGTGTTACGGTTTCTACTTCGGGTTGCTTGGGCGGCGCGGTATTGGCTGGCGTGTCGCTGGTGGCGCTTCTTTGCGCTCCCGCACGCGCCCAGGAGGCCGACGAAACGAACGCGCCGGCCAATGCCCGGGCGGTGCAGCTGGGCACGGTGGTCGTCGAGAGCGGCGGCGGGGAGGCGCCCGCGACCGGAACCGTCGGCCAGCCGCCCG
Source organism: Aureimonas flava (assembly GCF_003583935.1). Classification (GTDB taxonomy): domain Bacteria; phylum Pseudomonadota; class Alphaproteobacteria; order Rhizobiales; family Rhizobiaceae; genus Aureimonas; species Aureimonas flava. The sequence goes on from NZ_QYRN01000010.1 coordinate 81,002, forward strand.
CACCCTATGCCGGTGGGCAGGTGGCGACCGGCGCGCGCGTCGGAAGCCTTGGCAACCGCTCCGTGCTGGAAACGCCCTTCAACGTCACGAGCTTCACCGAGAAGCTGATCCGCGACCAGCAGGCGCGCTCGGTGGGCGACGTGGTGCTCAACGATCCCTCGGTCCGCAACGACGCGCCCGCCTTCTCCGAGCGGGACTCGTTCTTCATCCGCGGCTTCTCGGTGGTGAACCTCGACACCGCCTATGACGGGCTCTTCTATCTCGCCAACCCGCGTCGCCACTTCGTGGAGGGCATCGAGCGCGTCGAGGTCCTCAAGGGACCGACGGCGCTTCTGAGCGGCGGCGTCGGCCGTGTCGGCGGCACGATCAACCTCGTGCCCAAGCGCGCCGCCGACGAGCCGCTGACGCGCCTCACCACCACCTTCCTCGGCGATTCGCAGCTCTGGCCGCATTTCGACATCGGCCGCCGATACGGGCCGACCGGCGAATGGGGCATCCGCGTCAACGGCTCCTATCGCCAGGGCGACACGCCGCTCGACCGCAACGAGAACGAGGTGGTCGTGGGCGCCCTGGGCGCCGACTACCGCGGCGAGCGGCTGCGCGCCTCGATCGACCTGAACCACCAGGACCAGAAGATCCAGGCGCCGGTGTCCCTGTTCAACGCCGTGGCTCCGGGCGTTCCCATTCCCGACGCCCCGAACGGGCGCACCAACACCGCGAACGACTTCGAGTTCATCGATTCACGCTACGACATGGCCGCGGGGCGGGTCGAGTTCGACCTCCTCGACGACACCACGATCTATGCCGCCGGCGGCGTCAGCCGCTACCGCGAGGACTTCCTGACCGGCTCCTACACGATCGGCGACTCGCGCATCGGCAACGCGCAGCTCGGCGACGCGCAGGTCGACTTCGGCTTCAACCCGCAGGAGATCGAGGGCCGCTCCGGCGAGGTCGGGCTGCGCACCCGGTTCGACACGGGCTTCGTCGGCCACGAGGTGAACGTCTCGGCCTCCAGCGCGCGCAACGCCAACAACCGCGGCGAGTTCAACCCGCGTACCCTCGGCTTCCCGAGCTACACCACCAACATCTACGATCCGGTGGCGTTCGACGGCACGCCGCCCGACCTGTCGCGCCTGCCGCGCTCCAGCGACCTGATCCCCTTCGCCGACATCCTGGCCAACAGCCTCGCGCTGTCCGACACCCTGTCCTTCGCGCAGGACCGCTTCCAGTTCACGCTCGGCGGCCGCTACCAGGAGATCCGCTCGCGCGGCTTCAACACCCGGCCGGGCAATGCCAGCGCGCCGGTCGGCGAGATCAACTACTTCTACGAGGACAGCGAGATCACGCCGGCGGTGGCCGCCGTGGTGCGTCTCACCGACCACTTCTCGGTCTACGGCAACTACATCGAGGCGCTGACCGAGGGCCCGATCGCGCCCTCCACCGCGCTCAACGCCAACGAGGTCTTCGCGCCCTTCGTCAGCGAGCAGAAGGAGGTCGGCTTCAAGTACGACGCCGGCGCCTTCGGCTTCACCACCTCCTTGTTCCAGATCGAGCAGCCGAGCGGCTTCACCGATCCGGCGACGCGCGTCTTCGACGTGGACGGGCTCCAGACCAATCGCGGCGTCGAATTCACCGTGTTCGGTCAGGTCACCGACGCGCTGCGGCTCCTGGGCGGCGTCACGCTGATCGACGCGCGTCTCGACAGCACGACGGGTGGGCGCTTCGACGGCAACGCCGTGCCCGGCGTTCCCAAGGTCGCCTTCAACCTCTACGGCGAATACGACGTGGCGTGGCTGACGCCCGGACTGACCTTCACGGGCCGGGTCCTGCATACCGGCTCGACGCGCTACGACCAGGCGAACACGCAGCGCGTGGACGACTGGACACGGGTGGACCTCGGCGCGCGCTACGCCTTCGTCGGGCCTTACGAGAAGCCGGTCGAGATGCGCCTGGCCGTCGAGAACGTCTTCAACGAGCGCTACTGGGCCTCGTCGGCGCGCGGTTTCCTGGCCGCCGGCGCGCCGCGAACCGTCATGGTGTCCGCCTCGATCGACTTCTGAGCGGCGCGGTCGTCCCACCGCCCCTCCCGCCTTCGGCGACATCTCTCGCCGAAGCGCGGCCGCCCCGGCCGCAAGGATGCAGCATTCATGTCCCATGACGTCCAGGCCGCCGCCGAGGCGGCCGCCTTCCGAAGCTTCGCCAACGTCTACCTGCGCGAGATCGATCCCGGCATCGCCGTGCGGCATGCGCAGGCCGACGGCCCGCCCGCCGCTTGCCTCGAATGGGCGCTGCACCGGCAGCGCGTGCGGGTGCGCGCCGAGCTCGCGTCGGCCTCGCTCTGTGGCGCGCACCGGTTCGGCCGCGTCTGGCTGCGGAACCTCCACGAGCCGCGCTGGCGGATCGCCGCACCCCTGGCGGCGGTCCAGCTTCTTCTCGGCGAGGCCTTCGAGCGCGCCGAGGGTCCGGGACCGGGCACTGCGAGCGCGCGCGAGCGCGAGCTCGCGCTTCTCGGGCGCATTCTCGACAGCTACCGCGAGACCGCGCGCCAGCTCGCGCTCGCCGATCGCGCCGATCATGCCGAGGCGGCGGACGCGAGCTTCATCGCGGCCGAACGCTCCCTGGTGTTCGGCCACTGGCTGCATCCCACGCCCAAGAGCCGCCACGGCATGACCGGCTGGCAGGCACGCCGCTACGGGGCGGAGGAGGGCGGCACCTTCCAGCTCGTGGCCTTCGCCGGTGCCGCGTCGCGCGTGCGCCAGGCGTCCGCCGCCCCGCTGCCGGCCTCGCGGATCGCGCTCGACCTCCTGGGGACGAGCGCGGCCGGGATCGGCCTGCGGGCGGACGAGGTCCTGCTTCCCCTGCATCCGCTCCAGGCCGAGGCGCTCCTCCTCGAGCCGCACGTGGAGGCGGCGCTCGCCTCGGGGGCGCTCCGCCTCCTCGGCCCGCAAGGCCGTCGCTTCGCCGCGACCTCCTCGCTGCGCACGGTCTACGCGCCGAACGCCGCGTGGATGGCCAAGTTCTCGCTACCCGTCACGCTCACCAACTCGCTGCGCGTGAACCGCACGGCGGAACTGGAAGCGGGGGTCGCCATGGCCCGCCTGGCGAACCGGCTGGACTTCGCCGCGGCCTTTCCCGGCTTCCGCATCCTGGCCGATCCCGCCTGCCTCGCCTTCGCCTGGCCCGACCGCGAGGAGGGCGGCTTCGAGACCGTGCTGCGCGAGAACCCGTTCCGCGGCGGCGCGGAACGGGGCGTCGCCACGGTGGCGGCGCTCGCGGCCGAGCCGCCGCCTGGCCGCCGGTCGCGCCTGGAGGGTCTGATCCGGCGCCTCGGCGCCGCCGACGGCGAGCCGGCGGCCGCGGTGGCGCGCCGATGGTTCGGTCGCTATCTCGACTGCATGCTGGAGCCCGTGGCGGCGATGTTCGACCGGCACGGGATCGCGCTGGAGGCGCATCAGCAGAACGCCCTCGTGGACGTCTCCGCCGGCTGGCCGACGCGCGGCTTCTATCGCGACAACCAGGGCTTCTATCTCGCGGAATCGGCCCGCGAGACGCTCCTGGCGCTGGCCCCGGAGACCGCCCGCATCCCGGGCCTCTTCTTCGACGACCGCGAGGTGCGCCGTCGCCTCGGCTACTATCTCGTGGTCAACCAGATCTTCTCCGTGGTGTCGCGTCTCGCCCATGACGGGCTGGCGGGGGAGCACGAGATGCTCGACGGTCTGGCCGCACGCCTCGAGCGGATCGCGGCGGGCGCGGGGCCGCGCGGGCGCGCCTTCGCGCGGGCGATCCTGGAGGAACCGACGCTCTGCACCAAGGCCAACCTGCGCGTGCGCCTTCTCGGGCGCGACGAGCTGGCGAGCGCCGGGGACGCCGGCATCTACATGGACTATCCGAACCCGATCGCGCGCCTCCGGGCGCCGGCCCGCGATGCTCTCGCGTCCTGAGCCCGGAGGCGCCGGAGGGGTGGAGGACCGCGTCGCCCGCCAACTGGCGGAGGCGGCGCTGTTCGAGGGCCTCGCCGATCGCGTGGCGGCGGATGCGGCGGCGGGCACGATCGCCTGGCACCTCGGGGGGGCGCCGTGCCGGGCGCAGGGCGGGATCGGACCCTTCGGCCGCCCGCGCCTTCGCGACGGGTCGATCGAGATCGGGGACGGCCGGGGCGGCTGGCGCCCCGCCGGTTTCGCGGCGCTGGCGCGCCTCCTGCCCGGCACCCCGGACGCGCTGCGCCGACTGGAGGCGGAACTGGCCCAGACGATCGAGCTCTGCGACTGGAACCGCCGCTCGCTCCCGCCGCCGGACCGGCGCGCGCTGCCCTTCGCGCGCCTCGACGGCGCGATCGGCGAAGGGCACGCCTACCACCCCTGCTTCAAGGCGCGCACCGGTTTCACGATCGACGACCACCGGCGATACGGGCCCGAATGCGGCGAGCCGTTCCGCCTGGACTGGCTGGCGGTGCGGCGCGCCGACGTGGAGGCGGTGCTGCCGACGCAGGAGCGGGAATTCTGGCGCTCGCTCCTGGGCGACGACCTCGATCGGATCGCCCGCCGCCTCGCCGGCACGGGGGCGAGCCTCGCGAGCCACGCCCTCGTGCCCGTCCACCCCTGGCAGTTGCGCCACCTGCGGGGCGGGGCCCTCGTGGATCGGCTCGCGCGGGGCTGGGCGGTGGACCTCGGGCCGGCCGGCCGGCGCTACCGCGCCAGCCAGTCCCTGCGCACGCTCCACGATGCCGACGATCCGGCGGGCCGCAGCGTCAAGCTGGCGCTGAGCGTCGTCTCGACCTCCTCGCTGCGCACGCTGGATCCCCGGTTCGTCCTGACCGCGCCCGCCCTGTCGCGCTGGCTCGGCGAGACAGTGGCCGGCGATCCCCTGTTCGCGGGGCCCTACCGCCTCGATCTCCTGCCCGAGGACGCGGCGGTGCTGGCCGGGCGCGCGGGGCCGCTGGCCGGCCAGCTCGCGGCGATCTGGCGCGGCGGCGTGCGGCTCGAGCCGGGGGAGGCGGCCGTGCCCCTCAACGCCCTGTGGGCGGAGGAGGCGGACGGAGCGCTCCTCGCCGAACCCTGGATCCGGCGCCACGGCGGCGCCGATCGCTGGCTCGCGCGTCTCTGCGAGGTCGTGGCGCTGCCGGTCTGGCATCTCCTGGTGGCGCACGGCATCGCGCTCGAGGCGCACGGGCAGAACGCGATCCTGGTCCATCGCGACGGCTGGCCCGAGCGGCTGATCCTGCGCGACTTCCACGAAAGCGCCGAATACGCGCCGGGCTTCCTCGCGGCGCCCGAGCGCGCGCCCGATCTCGGCCGGATCGATCCCGCGCATGCCGGACCGCCGGACGACCGCTTCCACGCGATGCGGTCCGCCCCGGTCCTTGCCGAGCTCGTGACCGACAGCCTCTTCGTCTTCAACCTCGCCGAGCTGACCCACGCCCTCGCGCAGCGGCACGGGCTGGACGAGGCGGCCTTCTGGCCGGCGCTCGGCCGCCGTCTCGCGCGGCACGCCGCCGAGCACGGGCTGGAGGCGCGGCTCGCCCGGCTGCGGGTCGGCGAGGCCGCGCTGCGGGTCGAGTCGCTCCTGCGCCGCAAGCTCGGCGCACCGGCCGAAGAGCCGTGCTTCCACCACGTGCCCAATCCCTTCCGATCCATCCTGACACGAGAGGAGACATCCCGATGATCGAGATCGACGAGCGATCGATCCCGCAAAGCCGGATGGAGGAGGTCGTGGCGCAGGCCGCACAGGCCCTCGCGCCGGACGCGGCCCGAGGCGGACGCGTCGCCGTGCGCAGCCGCGACGCTGAGACGGTCCTGGCCTTCGTGCTGGCCGCGCGGCGTCACGGCGTCACGCTCCTGCCCGTCCATCCCGGCCTGCCGGACGAGGGAGCCCGGCGACTGGCCGAACGGGCCGGATGCGCCCGCCTGTTTCTGGACGGCTTCGAGCCGCTCCCCCTGCCGGACGCCCCGCCCGCACCGATGGAGGAACCGGCGCTCCTGCAGATGAGCTCCGGCACCACGGGCGAGCCGAAATGCATCGCCCGGAGCTGGCGCTCGATCGACCGGGAGATCGAGGCCTATGTCGCGGCGTTCCCCGAGGCGGACGGGATGACGCCGGTGGTGGCCTGCCCCGTCACCCATTCCTACGGGCTGATCTGCGGCGTGCTCGTGGGCCTGCGGCGCGGGCGGGTGCCGGTGATCCTCGACACCACCAACCCGCGCCACCTGATCCGGCGGCTGCGCGGGATCGAGCGGCCGGTCCTCTACACCTCGCCCGCCCTTCTCCACACCGTGTGCCGGCTGCTGCCGCCGGGCGAGCGCATCCACGCCGCGATGACCTCCGGCACGATCCTGCCGGCGCCCTGGTTCGCGGCGATCCGCGACCGGGTCACGCATCTCTTCCAGCAGTACGGCTGCTCCGAGGCCGGCTGCATCGCGATCAACCCCGACCTGCGCGAGGCGGCCCATATCGGCCGCCCGCTGCCCCATCACGCGGTGAGCGCGGGGACCTCGGCGGGCGAGCCGGCCGAGATCGTCGTGGCGGGCGCGGAGGGCGCGGTGCGCACCGCCGATCTCGGCTGGCTGCGCGAGGATGGAATGCTGGTCTTCGTGTCGCGCATCGACGACACGATCAACGTCTCGGGCCTGAACGTCTATCCGGGCGAGGTGGAGGACGTGATGATGGCGATGCCGGGCATCACCGACGCGGTGGCCTTCGCCCGGCCCGACGCGTTCTCGGGCGAGCGCGTCGCACTCCTATTCACCGCCGGGGAGGCGGTCGCCCCACGGGACCTGCAGGACTGGGCGCGGCGCTGGCTCGCCGGCTACCAGGTGCCCGGCGACGCCGTCCAGGTCGACGCTCTGCCCCGCCAGGCCAACGGCAAGATTTCGCGGCGCGCGGTGGCGCAGGCCTATCGCGAGGGCCGTTTCGAGAGGATGTCCGCATGAGCCGCGAGAGCGTCGTCGCGGCGATCGGCACGATCCTGCGCGAGGAGATGAACCACCCCCATCTCGACCGTTTCGGGCCGGACGCGCGGCTGAACGAGGATCTCTATCTCGACTCCGTCCAGCTCCTCCAGCTCATCCTCGCCCTGGAGCTGCGTCTCGAGCTGCAGGTCGGCGAGGAGGCGATCGCGCGCCAGGACGTGTCGACGGTCGCCGACCTCGCCGCGCTGCTGGTGCCTTCCGAGGCCGGTCCGCAGGCGCCGCCCCCTGCGGCCGTGGCGGAGGGCGAGGGGGTGCACGGGGAGATGCCCTACGACCTCAAGATCCATTGCTTCGTGAGCTGCGTCTGCGACGGGCTCAAGGCGCGCGGCATCGACCACCGGCCGTTCTATGCCCTGATCTGGGACGCCGAGTTCGCCATCACCGACGAGATGCGGCTCGCCTACCATTCCGACGCCATGGACCACGAGACGTTCCGCCACTGGTTCCAGCGGCTCTACGGCGTGCCGCTGGTGGCCTGGTACGACCCGTCCCGCTCCAAGGACGAGAACATCGGGACGCTGATCTCGCTCCTGCAGGGCCGGCGCGACGGGGAGCGCGTCATGGTGATGCTGGACATGTTCCACCTGCCCGAGCGTGAGAACAAGTTCAACCAGAACCCGTTTCCGCACTACCTGATGCTGGAGCTCACCGAGGACCCGTCCTGGTGGCAGGTGCGCGACCCCGACTTCCGCTGGGAGGGACGGATCGAGCGCGACAAGCTCCTGAACGCCATCCGGCAGCCGAGCGTCGCGGGCGGCTACCGGTTCGACACGGCGCTCGCCCATCCGCCGGCGGACGCCGATCTCGACGCCTTCTTCGCCGCCACCCTCCTGCCGGACAGCAACCCTCTGATCGACGCCGTGCGCGCGATCGTCGGCGCGCATGCCGAGGGGCGCGACGGCCTTCACCTGTCCGGGCTCGGCGACGCGCTGCGCGAGCTGCCGGTGATCACCATCCGCAAATGGGCCTACGAGCACGGCTTCGCCTTCTTCTGGCGGGCTCTCAAGTGGCCGCATGCGGAGTTCGACGCGATCTGCGACCGGATCGAGGCGCTGGTGAACGGGCTCACCGCTCTGCACTACCAGGTTCTCAAGGTGGCGCGGTCCGGCGATCGCACGCTCGTGCCCGCGCTGGTCGACCGGCTGGACGGGCTCGACGCGGCCGAGCGCGCGATCAAGCGCCGGCTGATGGAGGCCTACACCGCATGGCGGGCGGAGCGGATCGGGCCCGCCGACCTTCGCATGGGGGAGGCGCGGGTCCCGGCATGAGGCTGTCGCTCTGCACCATCACCTTCCGCCATCATCTCCTGTCGATCCGCGACATCGCCGATTTCGCGCGCCGCGCCGGCTTCGACGGCATCGAGCTCTGGGGCGTCCATGCGCGCAACCAGGGGCCGGGCGAGCATCGCGCGTGGCTCGCCGCGCAGGGGCTCGCCGTGCCGATGATCAGCGACTACCTGCCGCTCGACGCGGACGCCGAGGCGTTCGCGCGCCGCGTCGAGGAGATGGGCGAGATGGCGCGGGCCTGGGGAGCGCCCCGCATTCGCACCTTCGCCGGACGCAAGGGGAGCGCCGACACGGGCGAGCGGGAGCGCGCCTTCCTGACGGGGCGCCTGCGCGAGGCGGCCGCGCGGCTCGGCGATCGCGGCTTGCGGCTGCTGGTCGAAACCCATCCCGGCACGCTCGCCGACACCACCGCCTCTCTGGTCCGGCTGCTGGACGAGGCGCCCGAGCCCGCGCTTCGCGTCAACTTCGACCTGCTGCACGTCTGGGAGGGCGGCGACGATCCGCTCCTGGCGCGCCGGCGGCTGGCCGGGCGCATCGACTACCATCACCTCAAGAACGTGCGCGCCCGCCGGGACCTTGCTGTGTTCCGGCCCGCCAACGTCTATGCCGCCGCCGGACGGCGCGAGGGCATGGTGCCGCTGTTCGAGGGCGTGCTCGACTACGATCGCCTGCTGCGCGCGCTCCCCGCAGGGGCCGAGGGCTCGTTGGAATGGTTCGGCGACCGCTGCCACGAGGTCCTCGCCGCCGATCTCGCGGCCGTGCGGAGGTGCCGGGCGGGGCGGCTGGAAGAAGCGCCGGACGAGGCGCCGCGCCTCGGCCGTCGCCGCGCCGGCTGATCGCGGACCGGCTTCCCGCTCAGGCGCCTCTCGCGACCGAGGACCGCCACACGAGCGGCGCCTCGAAGACCCGGGTTCCCGGTTCCTCGACCTCGCCGTCCGCGACGAGCCGAACCGTCCAGTCGGCGATGTCGCGCACCGGCTGCGCGAAGGTCGTCAGGTCGTAGGACGCCCATCCGGCCTGTTCGATATCGTCGAACCCGATCACCCCGATCTCCGCCGGCACCCGCCGGCGGAAGCGGTGGCGCGCGGCGTCCAGGACGCCGCAGGCCAAGAGGTCGGTCACGGCGAAGACGGCGTCGGGCGGATCGTCCGAGGCCAGAAGCGCCGTTCCGCCTTCGAGACCGCTCTCGTAGGCCGTGGCGCCGCCCTCCCAGACCACGACCCGCGCGCCCGCCTGCCCGGCGGCGGCGAGGAAGCTGTCCCGGCGCGCCGTCAGGCTCGGCGTTCCCGCGGCCGACGATACGAGGGCGAGGCGTCGATAGCCGGCGCGCAGCAGGAGGGTCGCGGCCGTCCGGGCGGCGCGGGCGTGGTCGACCGAGAGGTTGGCGGTGCCCGGCAGGTGGTCGTCGCGGTTGAGCAGCACCAGGCGTTGGCCGCTGTCGAGGCAGCTCTGGGCGATCGAGCGATAGGGGGTGCCCGACAGGACCACGGTCGCGTCGGCGCGGTAGTTGAGCGTCTGGCGCAGCGCCCCTTCCACGTTGCCGGACGCGCGTCCCGCGTTCAGCACCATGACCACCTTGCCCGCCTCCTGCAGCGACCGCGACAGGCAGTCCAGGAGCCGCGACAGGTAGGGCGTGTGGATGTCGGCCACGATCAGGCAGACGATCCCGGTGCGCTGGCGCATGAGCCCGCGCGCCAGGTGGTTCACGTGGTAGCCGAGCTCGGCCGCGGCCGCCTCGACCTTGGCCCGCGTGTCCGGCGAGATGCTGGCGCCCGGCGTGAAGGCCCGCGACACGGCGGACCGCGAGACCCCCGCCAGCCGCGCCACCTCCTGCGCGCTGGCGAAGGCAGGCCCCGCCGTCGGGCCGCGCGTCGTTCTGGTGAGGGTCACGATCGTCCTTGCATGGGCGTGCATCGGTTGCCGGGTGCAAAATGACACTGTGCGGGAGAGTTGACAATTGCGTACCGGAGGTTGAGCTTGCACACGAGTGCAAAACAACAACGATGCTGGGAGGCTCGACCATGCGCACCAAACTTCTTGTCACCACCGTTCTGTTCGGCGCCCTGGTCGCGGCACTGCCCGCCCGGGCCGCCGGCAAGCTGAACCTCGTCTGCGCCGCCGACGTGAAGTGGTGCGAACTGATGGAGCGCCTGTTCGAGCGGGACCACGACATCGACGTCAACATGGTGCGCATGAGCTCGGGCGAGGCCTATGCGCGGCTGCGCGCCGAGGCCCGCAATCCCAAGACCGACATCTGGTGGGCCGGCACGGGCGATCCGCATCTCCAGGCGGCCGAGGACAAGCTGACGCTGGAATACAAGTCGCCCATGCTGGACCAGCTCCAGCCCTGGGCCCAGAAGCAGGCGGAAGTGTCCGGCTACCGCACGGTGGGCGTCTATTCCGGCGCGCTCGGCTGGGGCTACAACACCCAGATCATGGAGAAGAAGGGGCTCGCGGCGCCCGCCTGCTGGAAGGATCTCACGGACGCCAAGTACAAGGGCGAGATCCAGATCGCCAATCCCAACTCCTCGGGCACCGCCTACACCGCACTCGCCACGCTGGTGCAGCTCATGGGCGAGGACGAGGCCTTCGACTACCTCAAGTCGCTGAACGCCAACGTCACCCAGTACACCAAGTCCGGCTCCGCGCCGGTGAAGGCGGCGGCGCGCGGCGAAACCGGCATCGGCATCGTGTTCATGCACGACGCGGTGGCGATGACCGTGCAGGGCTTCCCTGTCGCGACGGTGGCCCCCTGCGAGGGAACCGGCTTCGAGGTCGGCTCCATGTCGATCGTCAAGGGCGCCCGCAATCTCGAGAACGCCAAGATCTTCTACGACTGGGCGCTGACCGCCGAGGTGCAGTCCAAGGCCGTGGAGGCCGATTCCTTCCAGTTGCCCTCCAACAAGGACGCCGACGTGCCGCCCGAGGCGCCCAAGCTCGGCGACATCAAGCTGATCGACTACGACTTCGCCAAGTTCGGCAATGCCGAGACCCGCAAGGCGCTTCTGGAGCGCTGGGACCGCGAGATCGGCGCCGCCGCCAACTGATCCGGCCCCGGCGGGCATCGTCCGGTTGCCCGCCGATCCCAACGCTTGGAAGGACCCGCCGATGGATTCGCGCGTTCGCTGGCTCGACGGCGCCTTGGCTCTCGCCGTCGTCGCCTTCGCGCTCCTGCCCTGGTACGGGCTGGAGGGCGGCGTCTGGGGCCTCGGCTGGGTGCGGGCCTGGCCGCTCTCGCCCGACGCGGCGCCCGGCCTCCTGCAGATCGGCCTGCGCTCCGCCCTCTGGCTGGTGCCGCTCGGCGCGGCCGTGGCCGCGGCGGCCGCCTTGCGCTTCACGCCGCCGGGCGAGCGGCGCGGGCGGCGGCTGGCGGCCATCGGCGGCATCGGGCTGGCGTTCCTGATCGCCGAGGGCCTGGCGATCGGCTACGGCGGCTGGAACTGGAGCGGCTGGGAAACGCTGTTCGGTCCTTTGGACGACGGCCAGCCGCCCTTCGGCGTCGGCGCCTTGGCGCTGGCGCTGGCGTTCCTCCTGTTCCTCTCGTTCGGACTGGCGGAGCGCGGGCGGCTGCGCGGCGACGCCTTCGTGCTGTCGGCCATCGCGCTCGTCGTGGCGCTGGTCGCAGCCTTCGTCCTCTACCCTCTGGCCAGCCTCTTCGCCGGTGCGTTCCAGGCCTTCGACGGCTCGTTCGACGCGACGAGCTTCCTCGCCAACATCCAGGATCCCTCGATCTGGTCGCTCGCCTGCCTCGCCGGCGGGGGGCATTGCGGGCTGGCCTGGCGCACCGCGACGCTGGCGATCTGCACCGGTCTCGGCACCACGATCCTCGGCCTCGCCTTCGCGCTGGTCGCCACCCGCACCGCCTTTCCCTTCAAGCGGCTGCTGCGTCTTCTGACCATCCTGCCGATCATCACCCCACCCTTCGTGATCGGCCTCGCGCTGATCCTCCTGTTCGGGCGCTCGGGCGTCGTCACGCAAGGGATCCTGGCGCTCACGGGTCTCGACGGCGGGCGCTGGCTCTACGGCCTGCCCGGCATCTGGATCGCCCAGATGCTGAGCTTCACCCCGATCGCCTTCATGGTGCTGATCGGCGTGATGGAGGGCATCAGCCCGGCGATGGAGGAGGCGGCGCAGACGATGCGCGCCAACCGCTGGCGCACCTTCTGGACCGTGACCTTTCCCCTGATGCGCCCCGGTCTCGCCAACGCCTTCCTGGTCGGCTTCATCGAGAGCATGGCCGATTTCGGCAACCCGCTGGTGCTGGGCGGCAGCCACGGGGTCCTGTCCACCGAGATCTTCTTCGCGGTGGTGGGGGCGCAGAACGATCCCGCCCGCGCCGCGGTGCTTGCCCTCGTCCTCCTCGCCTTCACCCTGTCGGCCTTCTTCCTGCAGCGCGTGTGGCTGCGCGGGCGCAGCTACACGACCGTCACCGGCAAGGGCGACGCGGGCCGCCATGCGGCGCTCGACCCGAAGCTGCGCGCCGCGGTGGTGGGCGTGGTCTCGATCTGGGTGGCCTTCACGCTGGTCGTCTACGCGATGATCGTCGCCGGCAGCTTCGTGCGCACGCTCGGCCTCGACAACACGGTGACGCTGGAGCACTACGCCAAGGCCTTCTCGGTATCGGCGGGCGATGCGGGCCTGCGCTGGACGGGCGTCGCGTGGGACTCGTTCTGGACCACGATGGAGATCGCCCTCCTCGCCGCGCCCCTCACGGCCCTGGTCGGCCTCCTGTCGGCCTACCTCCTGGTGCGCCAGCGCTTCGCCGGGCGCGAGATGCTGGAATTCGTGCTGATGCTGTCCTTCGCCATCCCCGGCACGGTGATCGGCGTCTCCTACGTGCTCGCCTTCAACCTGCCGCCGATCGAGATGACCGGGACGGCGCTGATCCTCGTGGTCTGCTTCGTGTTCCGCAACATGCCGGTCGGCGTGCGCGGCGGCATCGCGGCCATGAGCCAGCTCGACCGGAGCCTCGACGAGGCCTCGCTGACGCTGGGCGCCAACTCCTTCACGACGCTCCGACGCGTGGTGCTGCCGCTGCTGAAGCCGGCGATCGTGGCGGCGCTGGTCTATTCCTTCGTGCGCTCGATCACCTCGATCAGCGCCGTGATCTTCCTGGTCAGCGCCCAGTACAATATGGCGACCTCCTACATCGTCGGCCTGACCGAGAACGGCGAATACGGCGTGGCCATCGCCTATTCCACCATGCTGATCGTGGTCATGGTCTGCGTGATCGCGATCTTCCAGCTCCTGGTCGGGCAACGGACCCTGCGCCGGGAGACCCGCAACGCCGCGCCGGCCGCCGCCGCGCCCGCCGCAGCCGCCACGCTTTCCCGGGAGACGCCCGCATGACCAGCCCCGACGCGCTCAAAGGGTCCGTCCGCTTCGACGCCGTCGAGAAGCGGTTCGGGTCCGTCGTCGCCATCCGCTCGCTGAGCTTCGACATCGAGCCGGGCACGCTGGTGACGCTGCTCGGCCCCTCCGGCTGCGGCAAGACCACGACCTTGCGCATGCTGGCGGGCCTCGAGCAGCCGAGCGCCGGGCGCATCCTGATCGGCGGCCGGGACGTCACCAACCTGCCGGCCAACGAGCGTGACGTCTCGATGGTGTTCCAGTCCTACGCGCTCTTCCCGCACATGAGCGTCGGCGAGAACGTGGCCTACGGTCTGCGCTCGGGCGGCAGCTCCCGGCGCCAGGCGCTCGATCGCGCCAGGGAGGGCCTCGCCCTCGTCGGCCTGGAGGGCTTCGCCGAGCGCCTGCCGAGCGAACTGTCGGGCGGCCAGCAGCAACGCGTCGCCGTGGCGCGCGCGCTGGTGCTGGAGCCGCAGGTCCTGCTTCTCGACGAGCCGCTGTCCAACCTCGACGCCCGGTTGCGCCGCCATGTGCGCACCGAGATCCGCGAGCTGCAGCAGCGCCTCGGCTTCACCGCCGTCTACGTGACCCACGACCAGGAGGAGGCGCTGGCCGTGTCCGACCGGATCGTGGTCATGCGCAGCGGCGAGATCGCGCAGGCCGGCACCCCGCGCGAGCTCTACGAAGCGCCCGCCTCGTCCTTCATCGCCGACTTCATCGGCGAGGCCAACGTCGTGCCCTGCGACGTGGCGCGCGCGCAGGACGGCGGGCTGGAGGCGCGGCTGGGCGGGCTGCGCCACCCGATCCGAGCGGGCGCCGCGCGCGAGGGCGCCGCCCAGCTCGCGATCCGCCCGAACGCGATCACCCTCGGCGACCCGGCGCCCGACCGCCTGGACGGACGCGTGGCCAGCGCCGCCTATCTCGGCGACCACATCGAATACGAGGTCGAGACGGCGCTCGGCCGCCTGTTCGTGGTCGACACCGCCATCGAGAACGTCCGCCCCGTCGCCAGCGCCATCGGCATCGGCCTGCACGAGCGCGGCGTTGCCCTGATCCCCGCCTGAGAGAGACCATGTCCGACACGTTGCAGCATGAAGACGAAGCCGTCGCCGAGCGCCAGGCGCTGGCCGAGACCATCGCCAGGGAAGGCGGGCGCGTCGCGCTCGGCTACTTCCGAGACCGCAGCCGGCTGACCGTCGACCGGAAGACGAGCGGGCAGGACGTCGTGTCCGTGGCCGACAAGGAGGTGGAGACGCTGCTGCGGAAGCGGATCGCGGCGCGTTTCCCCGAGGACGGGCTCCTGGGCGAGGAATACGGCCTCCAGGACGGAACGTCGGGCTTCCGGTGGGTGATGGATCCGATCGACGGGACCAGCCCCTTCGTGTTCGGCATCCCCGCCTGGTGCGTCTCCATCGCTGTGATGCGGGGCGAGACGATCGTGGCCGGCGTGATCTACGCGCCCACCACGGACGAGCTCTATTCCGCCCGGCGCGGCGGGGGCGCGACGCTGAACGGGCGGCCGATCCGGGTGGCCGAGACGGCGACGCTGCAGACCGGCGTCCTCGGCCTCGGCGCCAATCATCGCGTTCCCAGCCGCGTCGTCTCCGGCGCGATCGAGCGGCTCCTGGACGAGGGCGGCATGTTCATCCGCAACGGCTCGGGCGCCCTGATGCTGGCCTATGTGGCGGCGGGCCGGCTGGCGGCCTACTGGGAGCCGCACATGAACGCCTGGGATTGCTACGCCGGCTTCGTGCTGGTGGAGGAGGCCGGCGGATGGATCGTCGATCCGTCGGGCTGGAGCGCCCTGATGGACGGCGGGGCCGTGTTCGCCGGCTCGCCCGGCACCAGGGCGGATCTTCTGCGGATCGCGGGGGCGGAGGCGACTTGACGGGTCGGGCGCGCCCCGCCGAAATCGCGCGATGGCCTCGCTTCTCTTCGTCAGCCATCCCGAGGTGGTGGTGGACCCGCAGATCCCGGTGGAGCGCTGGCACCTCAGCGCGCCCGGTGTCGAGCGGATGCGCGCCTTCGCGCATGCGCCCGGCTGCGCCCGGATCGGGGCCGTCTGGGCGAGCACCGAGACCAAGGCGATCGAGGCGGCGGGAATCCTGGCGGGTGCGCGCGGTCTCGGGGGCCGCGTCGCGCGCGACCTCGGCGAGAACGACCGCAGCGCCACGGGCTACCTCGCGCCGGCGGAGTTCGAGGCGATGGCGGACGCCTTCTTCGCCCAACCCGCCGCCAGCGTCCGCGGATGGGAGCGGGCGCTCGACGCCCAGGCCCGCATCCTCCGGGCCGTGCGCGCGATCGCGGCGGAGCACGGGGACGGCGATCTGGCCGTGGTCTCGCACGGCGCGGTGGGCACGCTTCTCCTTTGCGCCCTCCAGGGGCGGGACATCGCCCGCGCGTCGGACCAGCCGTTCCAGGGCCACGTCTGGACGGCGTCCCTGCCGGATCTCGTTCCGCGCACCTCCTGGCGGCCGATCGCGCCCCGGATCGGGGCATGAGACAGGGCCCCCGGAACGACGGTTGGGATTGCCAGAGATGGTTCGGCAGGCTTATCGATGTCCGATGACCCGTCGCCCGACCCCGCGGAACCGGACCCTTCGTCCGGCGACCGTCCTTCTCGCAAGCCTCCTCCTGTCCATCGCCGCCCCGGCGCACGCCCTGTCGGCGCGCGAGATCGCGGAAATGAAGCAGTTGACGCCCACCGACCGGATGATCCAGGTCTGCTTCCTGAAGCTGGAGGACCGCATCTCCAAGGAGACGCGGTACCGCCGCGTCGACCGGATCGTCATGGACGCCTTCTCGCGCGGCAAGGTCGCCGGGCGCACCGTGCGCGCCGCCGGTGCCGCGTTCCGCGACCGTGGAAACTGGTTCAAGCTGCGCTTCCGCTGCTCGGTCACGCCCGACCGGCTACATGTCGAGACGGTCGAGTACCAGATCGTGTCGCGCAAGCCCGTGCCGCGCGGGGAATGGGAGGACCATTGGCTGTTTCCCTGACCGGGCGGGAGCGCGCCTTGCCCGGACGCCGCTCCGGCGTCGCCCCGCGCGCCCCATCGCTCCACGGCCGCCCATGATCTCGAACGGCGACGTCCTGCTTCGGCTCCTGACGGCGGCGGCGCTCGGCAGCCTGATCGGCCTGGAGCGCGAGCGGTTGCTCTGGAACGCGGGCATCCGCACGCACATGCTGGTCTGCGTCGGCGCCTGCCTGTTCGCCATCGTGTCGGCCTACGGCTTCCAGAACGCGACGCGGATGGAGCACGTGGTGCTCGATCCCTCGCGTATCGCCGCGCAGGTCGTCTCGGGCGTCGGGTTCCTCGGCGCGGGCGCGATCCTCCTCAAGGGCAACGCGGTGCGCGGGCTGACCACGGCCGCCAGCATCTGGGCGGTCGCGGCGCTCGGCCTTGCCGCGGGCGGGGGACTGTATTTCGCGGCCGCGACGGCGACCGCGATCATCCTGGTGATCCTGGCCGGCATCAAGCCGCTCGAGGAGATCTACCGAACGCGGCTCCAGGCCCTCGTGGTGCGCGTCCGCGCCGAGCCCGGCGCCGTGTCGACGGCCGACGTGAAGAACCTCCTGCGGGTGCGCGGCGGCCAGATCAAGCGCGTGATCGAGACGATCGGCCCGGACGGCGAGGTCGATCTCGTGCTGCAGCTCGTGCGCGTCGCGCCCCGCGCGATCCAGGATCGCGTGGCGCGGCTGGCCACGCGGTCCGGCATCCGCTCGGCGGTGGTGGAGCGGCAGGACGCGAAGTCGGGGCGGACCGCCGTGTCCCGCGCCGACTGACGCCGCCGGAAGGCCGAGACCTCCCGGCGGCGCCGGGCCTCACGCGTCGGCGCGGGGCCTCGCCTCGTCCGCGCCCGGCTTGGCGTTCGGCGTGTCGTTGACGCCGTCGAGGTCGGGCGCGTGGCCGTAGCTCATGTTCCGCATCTGCTGCATCACGCGCGCCATCTCCTCGTCCGGCAGCACCGGCGGTTCGCCGAGGACCCGGGCCTGGACGTAGAGGCGCGACAGCGTCTCGACCTCGATCGCCAGCGCCAGTGCCGCGGCAGGCGTCTTGCCGAGGGCGATCTGGCCGTGCTGGCCGAGGAGGCAGGCCATGCGGTCCTCCAGCGCCTCCAGCGCGGCGTCCGACAGCGCCTGGGTGCCGAAGGTCGCATAGCGCGAGCAGCGGATGGTGGTGCCGCCGGCGATCGCCGTCATGTAGTGGAAGCTCGGGATCTCGTGGTGATGCACGGCCAGCGTCGTGGCGTAGACGGAATGGCAGTGGAGCACGCAGTCGACGTCCGGCCGGGCGGCCAGGATGTCGCGGTGGAACCGCCATTCCGAGGAGGGGCGGCGGGCGCCCTCGTAGCTGCCGTCGAAGAACATCTGCACGAGGTCGCCCGGCTCCATCAGCTCGTAGGGCAGCGAGGTCGGGGTGACCAGGAAGCCGGCCGCGTTGCGCACCGACAGGTTGCCGGCGGTCCCCTGGTTGATGCCGCTCTCGTTCATGCGGCGGCAGGTGGCGACCATGTCCCGGCGAAGGGCGTCGTCGTTGTGGGCTGTCATGAGGCATGGCTCCAGGGATGGGAGAGGTCGCACCAGCGCGACCAGTAGGAGGGAAGATCGGGCAGGCCCGACACGTCCGGCGCTTCCACCGCGAGCGGCGCGGGGCCCCGTCGCGCTTCGTGCCCGGCGATGAGGGCCGCCCCCGTCGCCGTGCCGTGAGCGTCGCGGTTGACGAGCACGCGCGCTGTGGGGTTGAGCGCGGCCAGGATCGCGCCGAACAGGGGATCGCGCACCAGTCCGCCGTCGAGCACCACGGTGCGGGACGGCGGAAGGGCGCGCAGGCAGCGGTTGGCGAGCATCGCGGCGTAGAGGAGGCCGAGCGTGAAGCGGACCGAGGGATCGCCGGCCAGAGGGCCCCGAACGTGGCCGCGCCGCGCGGTGCCGGGAAACAGCCCGTCGTCCGCGCCGAACGAGGGCAGGGCCATGGTGCCGCTGCCGACGATGCGCCGCAGGGCGTCGCGCGTCGCAGGCCCGGCGTGCTCGCCGACCACCGAGGCGAATTCGCGCCCGCCCATCGTCAGCATGCCGGGGACCGGGCGGCCGCGGACGTCGGCGTTGCAGGAGAGGCCGGGCGTCTCCCGGTCGAGATCGACGCCCGCGTGGTCGGTCAGGGCGACGATCCAGGTGCCCGTCGAGACCACGGTGAGGTCCTGGAGCCCGGCCGCCTGGTAGCGGTAGAAGTTGGCCGAGGAGTCGTGGATGCCGCACACGACGCGCGTGTCCGGGCGCAGGCCGCAGCGCCGGGCGATCGCCGGCCGCAGCGGCCCGAGGGTCTCGAAGGCGGGACGCAGAGGCGGCAGGAGCCGGCCCCATCCGCGCTCGGCGACGAGCCGGGCGGGGCGGGCGTCGGCGCCCGACCAGAGGTGCGACTGCGCGGCAAGGCTCGTGACCTCGCTCGCCAGGACGCCGCTCAGGCGGAAGGCCCAGTACTGCGGCAGCGCCAGGAAGGCTTTGGCCCGCGCGAACACCTCGGGCCAGCCGCGTTCCAGCCAGAGCATCTGCCGCGCCAGGTGGGCGGAGCCGAGCATCACCGCGCTGCCACGCTCGCGGAACGGGCCGGCCATCGCGGCGTAGTCGCCGGCAAGACCGGACGGCGGGTCCTGTTCGTAGTCGATCATCGGCAGGGCGGCGCCGTCCGCCTCGACCAGCACCCCGCCCGATCCGTGCGAGCAGGCGACCACCGCCTCGATCGCGTGGCGCCGCCCCAGCTCGGCGAGGCCCGCGAGCAGCCAGTCCTCCAGGGCGGCGAGGTCGTGGTGGCGGTAGGGCGGCCCGTCCACGACCCGGTTGGGCGCGGACAGTTCCTCGAGGATCGCGCCCTGCGCCGTGGCGGCGAAGAGCTTGACGTTGGTCTTGCCGACGTCGAAGACGGCGACCGTGCTCACGCCGCGCCCCCGTCGCGGCGCCGCAGGATCGAGACGAACAGCGCCAGGTGGGGGCGGATCGACTGCGCCGTCACCACCGCGATCAGGGTGCCGCCCCAGATCGCGAGCGTCAGGTAGTTCGACAGGCCGAACTGGTTGAAGCCCGACGAGATCACCTGGAGGATGGCCAGCGCCACCATCAGCCCGCCCACCGTGCCGAAGCCGCCGAAGGGATCGACGCCGCCCAGCACCGCGGCGAGGATGGTGACCAGGAGATAGGACTGCGCGTAGTCGGCGCTGGCGGAATTGAAGATCACCAGCATCACCAGCGCGGCCATGAAGCACACGAGGCTGGACAGGGTGTAGACGCCGACCAGGACGCGCTTCGTGTCGATCGCCGAGTAGCGCGCGGCCTCGAGGTTGGAGCCGATCATGTGGCAGGCGATGCCGAAGGCCGTGCGCTTGAGGACGAGGCCGACCAGGATCGCGACCGCCACCATCACGAGGAACACGAGGGGGATGCCGAGCACGCTGGAATTGCCGATCCGCGACACGAGGTCGGGCACGCCCGAGAGGGCCATGCCGCGCGTCAGGTAGATGCTGACGCCGTCGATCAGCGACTTGGTGCCGAGCGTCACCAGGATCGGGTGGACGCCCGTGTAGGCGACCAGGGCGCCGGTCAGGAGCCCGATCGCCAGGCACAGCAGCAGCCCCGCCGCGAGCGCCAGCGCGACGCCGGCGAGGACCGCCCCGGTGCCCGCCTGCGCCGGGATCGCGGTCTGCATCACGAACACCATCAGCAGCGCGCACTGGTTGGTGGTGGCGATGATGGCGAGGTTCAGCCCGCCGGTGACGAGCGGCACGACCATGGCCAGCGACAGGAGCCCGAGGAGCGGGAGCTGGAACATGAAGGAGCGCAGCGTGCCGACGCTGGCGAAGCCGGGAACCGCCAGGGAGAACAGGACGACCAGGGCGACCAGGAGCCCGGTCAGGCCGAGATGGGCATGGGGGATCGCGGCCCGCAGCCGGGCCATCATGTCCGCCAGCGGGCCGTCGTCGGCCAGCGGGTGGGAGGTGCGGTTCTCAGGCATGGGCGGCCTCGCCGAGGGTTCGATGGCGCCGGCCGCGCCGCGACGACAGGACGGTGAGCGAGGTGGAGGCCAGGATGGTGAGGCCGATCACGATCTGGAAGAAGTAGGAGGAGACGCCCAGGAGGTTGAGGCCGTTCTGGAGGATGGCCAGGAGCACGATGCCGAGCAGCACGCCCGGCACCGTGCCGATGCCGCCCGTCAGGCTGGCGCCGCCCAGCACCGCTGCCGACAGGACGGCGAGCTCGGTGTTGACCATGGCGTTCGGCACGCTCTCGCCGACCCGGTGCGCCTGGAGGAGGCCCGCCAAGGCGGCCAGCAGCCCGAGGAAGCCGTAGGCCACGAACTGGAGCCGGCCGATCCGCATGCCGATGCGCCGCGCGGCTTCCGCGTTGCCGCCCATCGCATAGAGCTGGCGGCCGACCGAGCTGCGCGTCATCAGCGCCCAGGTGCCCAGGCTGACGGCGATCATCGCGACGATCGGCAGGGTGACGCGCACGAGGTCGCCGCTCGCCGTCTCGGTCTCGTAGAAGGTGACGCGCGTCGTCCACCAGTCCGGCAGGTCGTAGATCGAGCGCCCGCCCGAGAAGTACATCAGGAGCGAGAAGGTGACGCTCATCATGGCGATGGTCGCGATGATGGAGGGAATGCGCACGAAATGGATCAGCGCGGCGTTGAGGCAGCCGAGCGCCGTGCCGACCGAGAGGCCCAGCGCCACGACGAGCGGGGCGGGCAGGCCGAGCCGCGCCGCCAGGAGCGCGGCCACATACTGCGAGACGGAGGCCGTGGCGGCGAAGGAGATGTCGATGCCGCCGGACACCAGCACCACGAACAGGCCCATCGCCATGATGGCCTGCACCGAATAGGTCTCCAGGAGGTCGATCGCGTTGGGCAGGGTCAGGAAGCCCGGCGCGGCCGCGCCGAAGACCGCGACCGCGAGCACGATCACGCCGAAGAGCCAGGCTTCGGGGCGGCGCCGGAGACGGGCCAGCGCGGCGGCGGCGGAGGGCGAGGATGCTTGCGCGGCGTCAGGCATAGATGCGTTCCTCCAGTTCGCGTTCGGTGATGCGGCCGGGAACGCACTCGCCCACGATCCGCCCGGCCCGCATGTGCAGGACGCGGTCGCACGTGGCGAAGGCCTCGCCGACCTCGTCGGAAATGACGATGACCCCGACGCCCTCGCGCGCCAGCTCGGCGACGATCTCGTAGATCCCTTGCTTGTTCTTGATGTCGACGCCCACGGTCGGCGAATCGAGGATCAGGACGCTCGGGCGCGTCGCCAGCCACTTCGCCAGCACCACGCGCTGCTGGTTGCCGCCCGACAGGGTCTGCACCGCCCGGTCGATGCCCGGCACCTTGATGGCGAGGCGGCGCACCCAGTCGCGCGCGAGCTCGCTGCGGCGGCGGCGCGCGATGAAGCCGGAACGGCCCGCCAGGCCCTTCATCACCGCGAGGCCGATATTGTCCTCGATCGACTGGGGCAGGATCACGCCGAGCGACAGGCGGTCCTCCGAGACATAGGCGATGCCGGCGTGCATCGCGTCGCGGTTGGAGCGCAGGACCAGGGGCTCGCCAGCGAGCCGGATCGTGCCGCCTTCCGCCCGGTTCATGCCGAACAGCGTCAGGGCGAGCTCGGTGCGCCCGGCGCCGAGCAGGCCGACGAGGCCGAGCACCTCGCCCCGGCGCAGGGTGAAGCTCACGTCGGCGAACTCGCCGCGCCGCGACAGGCGGTCCACCACCAGGAGCGGCTCGGCCGCGCCCATGTCGCGCGCCGCGACGCCGTGGTCGATGTCGAGGCCGGTCATCAGATGGGCGATGCGGCGCTGGTCGACCTCGCCGACCGGCCAGGTGCCGACCTTGCGCCCGTCGCGCAGGACCGTGACGCGCTCGGCGATCTCCACCACCTCCTCCAGCCGGTGCGAGACGAAGACCACGGCGATGCCGTCGGCCTTGAGCCGCGCCACGATGGCCAGCAGGCGGTTCACCTCGGCGCGCGTCAGCGAGGCGGTCGGCTCGTCCATGAAGATCAGGCGCGCCTCGGCCGCCAGCCCGCGTGCGATCGCCACGATCTGCCGCTCGGCGACCGGCAGGTCGGACACGAGCGCGGACGGGTCGAGATCGAAGTCGAGGCGCCTCAGGACGTCCTGCGCGATGCGGCGCATGCGCGCGCGGCGCACCGGCTTCAGCGCGCTCTCGAGATGGCACTCCACCGCGATGTTCTCGGCCACCGACAGGTTGGGAAACAGCGACAGGTCCTGGAAGATGACCTGGATGCCGAGCGCCTTGGCACGGGCCGGCGAGAGCGGCACGACGCTCTCGCCGCCGATCTCGATCGTGCCCTCGGTCGGCGGGTGGACGCCGGCCACGGTCTTGATCAGCGTGGACTTGCCGCAGCCGTTCTCGCCCACGAGGCAATGGACCTCGCCGGCGCGCACGTCCCAGTCGATGCCCTCCAGCGCCCGCACCCCGCCGAAATGCTTGGACAGGCCGACGAGCCTGAGAAAGGGAACTTCCATCGTCATCGGCCGCCTCCCGTCGCCCGGATCAGAATGCCGGCGGCCGGTCGCGGCCGCCGGCGCGCCGTCGTCAGAGACCGAGATCGACGAGGCGATCGATGTTGTCCCGGTCGAGCGATTCCAGCTTCTGCGCCTGGATCAGCCGCTTGTCGGGGTAGACGCGCACCGGGCCGACGCCGACGAGCTCCATGTTGTCGGTCGGCTCCTGGCCGGCTGCGAGCATGGAGGAGAGCTGGGCGAAGACCTCGCCCGCCGTCAGCGGGTTCCAGATGTAGCCGCCCCGGATCACGCCCGACTTGACGTACCTGGCGCCCTGGCCGGGCGAGAAGCCGCCGACCAGCGCGACGCTCTTGGCCTTGCCCCGATCGTCCAGCACGCGGGCGGCGCCGATCGGGCCCTGGCTGCCGAAGGTCAGGATGCCCTTGAGGTCGGGGTTGGCGCGGAGCTGGTCCTGGGTGGTCTTGAGGCTCTCGTCGAGGCTCTCGGCGACGCCGAAGCGGTCGCCCACCATCTGCATCTTGGGATACTTCTCCTTCTGGTAGGCGATGGCGGCGTCGGCCCAGGCGTTGTGCAGCGGCACGGTGAGCGAGCCGACATAGACGATGTACTTGCCCTCCTCGCCCATCTCCTTGGCGAGCAGGTCCATATGGGCCTGACCGTAGGCCTCGGTCGTGGTCAGCTCGAAGTCCCAGTCCTTCTCCCGCTGGTCGGGCCCCTCGTGCGCCAGCACCTTGATGCCGGCGGCGCGGGCGCGCCCGAGAACCGGCTCCAGCGCGGCGGAATCGTTGGGCACGATGCCGATCACGTCGACCTTGCGGGCGATCAGGTCCTCGATGGCGCGGACCTGCTGGGCCGCGTCGGCCTGGGTCGGGCCGACCATCCAGGCGTTGACCTTGTATTCCTCGGCGCCCTTCTTGATTCCCTCCTCCATCGCGTTGAACCAGGGAATGCCCCCGATCTTCACGACGATTCCGGCCTGCGGCTCGGCGCTCTGCGCCAGGGCGGCCGGGCCGGCGAGCGAGAGGGCCAGCGCACCTCCCATGGCCGCGAGAGCGCGGCGACGCGACATCAGCATCGTTTCATCCTCCCTTGTCATGCCTAGCCCGCCCGGACGGTTCTCCGGTGCGGGACCCGCAGCGTGGAGCCGCGGATCGAGACGGCGCATTCGAGGCGCCTTGTTTCCTCGGGGGCCTCCCGACCCTCCATGCGGCCGCGAAGCAGCGCCCAGGCGGCCACGGCCATGTCCTCCACCGGCTGGCGCACGGCGGTGATGCCGGGCGACACGAGCCGCATCCACTCCATCTCGTCGAACGAGGCGAAGGCGAGGTCGGCGGGGATCGACAGTCCCATCCGCGCGACGAGCTCGTAGGCCAGAAGCGCGGTCATGTGGTCCAGCGCGAACAAAGCGTCCGGCCGCCCCCGCTCCAGCCGGGCGCGCAGGCGGTTCTCGGCCGCCCTGCGCTCGAAGCCGACGTCCAGCATCTCGGCGTCGATCGCGCCGGCCGCGGCGGCGAACCCGTCCCAGCGCTCGCGCACGTTGCTGATCGAAAGGCTGGTGCCGACCACGAGGCAGCTCGCCATCCCGGCCTCCAAGAGGTGGCGCGCCACGGCGCCCGACGCCGGCCCGTTGTCGACGGCCACGAGGTCGAAGCCGCCGTGGTCGGGAATGCGGTCGGCCACCACGGCGGGGATGGCGAGCCCGGCGGGAAGGCGCGTCGCCAGCGCCCCGTCGCAGGGGATCACGATGAGGCCCGCGGGCCGCCAGGCCCGGATGCTGGCGAGGCGGTCGGCCTCCTCGTCCGGGTCGTTGCGGGCGGACACCACCACGAGGTCGAACCCGCCCACGCGGGCCTCGTGCTCCAGCGTCGAGACGAAGGCCGCGAACATCGGGTTGGTGAGGTCCGGCACCACCACGGCCGCCAGCGCCGCCTTGCCCGAGCGCAGGCGCGAGGCTGCGATGTCGGTGACGTAGCCCAGTTCCTGGATCGCGGCGCGGACGCGAAGCGCGAAGTCGGGCGAGACGCTCGCCTTGCCGTTGATGACGTTGGACACGGTGGCGATCGACACGCCGGCCCGCTCGGCCACCATGCGGATGGACGGCGTCTGCTGCCGAGACATGCGCACCCTCCCGCCCGACGGCCCGGCGCAAAACCGGGTCCGTGAAACAATAAAACGTTTCATCGGAGGCTATGCGAGCGTCGATATTCTGTCAACGATGTAAAGGGGCGGAGAAGCGCGGAGCTTTGCTGCGCTGCAAAAGCATCGGCCGGGTGCGGCGGCGAAGAGGCGTGTCGCGGAGCCCGCGGATCCTCGAGGTCGCGGCGGCTCCCCGGGGCCGCGATGCGCCGGGCGGGGGCGCCCGAAGGTGCCGCGGCCGGTCGGCCCTGTCGGCACCGGACCCCGGTGGGGGGCCCTGGTATCGCGATCCGGCCGGCGGGGAGCCGGCCGGATCGGTGCGCGCTCGCCTATTCGAGCACGAGGTTGCGCGATTCGACGTCGATCAGCCAGACGCTGAGGGCGGCGAGCACCAGGAGGCCGGAGATCGTCGCCAGGGCCGAGGTGAAGCTCGCGGCCATCAAGGGGGCGATGATCGAGGGGGCGAGGAGGCCGCCGACCCGGGCCATCGCGCCCGCCAGGCCCATGCCGCTCGCGCGCAGGCCGGTCGGGTAGATCTCGGGCGTGAAGGCGTAGAGCGCTCCCCAGGTGCCGAGGAGCGAGAAGCTCATCAGCAGCGTCGACCCGATCACGATCAGGTTCGTCTGTCCGAGGCTGTAGAGCAGGCAGCCGATCGCGCTGAGGAACAGGAAGGCCATCAGCGTCGGCTTGCGGCCCCACTTCTCGACGCCGTAGGCGGCCAGGGCGAAGCCCGGAAGCTGGACCAGCGCGATGAGAACCAGGAACATCTGGCCGCGCATGAAGCCGAAGCCTTCGCCCGACAGGCGCACGGGCAGGTAGACGAAGATCCCGTAGTAGCAGATCGAGACCAGGACCCACGTCGCCAGGAGGAAGACGGAGCGGCGGCGCAGGAGGGGCGAGAACAGCGCGAAGATGGACTTGCGCTCCATCGCCTCGGGCCGGAGCTCGCCGATCACCTCGGTCGAGCCGTTGGCCTTGGCCATGCGCTGAAGAACCTTGCGCGCCTCGTCCGAACGTCCGGTCTTGTTGAGGTAGAGGGGCGACTCGGGAACGTAGAAGCGCAGCACCAGGCCGATGATCGCCGGCAGGCCGGTGCAGAAGAAGATCGTGCGCCAGGCCTCGCCGCCCTGCGTGCCGGCGTAGAGCGCGATCACGGCGAGCAGGATCGTGCCGATGGCCCAGAAGGATTCCAGGAGCACCAGCCACCGGCCGCGACGGTTCGCCGGCAGGAACTCGGCCATCATCGTGTAGTCCACCGGAAGCGTGCCGCCGACGCCGATGCCGGTGAGAAAGCGCAGCGCCAGGAGCCAGGTCAGGTCGGGCGCGAAGGCGGAGGCGATGCCGAAGATGGCGTCGATGATGATGGCGATCACCAGAACCGGGCGCCGGCCGATCCGGTCGGCCAGCCGGCCGAACGCGAAGGCGCCGATCAGCATGCCGACGAAGAACAGCGTTCCGGTCTGGAGCGCCTGCGGCACGGTGATGCCGAAACTCTTGGCGATCGAGGGTGCGGTGAAGCCGATCGCCAGCACCTGCATGGCGTCGGCGGCCCAGACCAGCCCGAAGATCACGAAGAGGCGGTGCTGGAATCGTCCGACCCCCGCCGCCTGTATGCCCTGCTCTACCGATATGGCTGCTGTCACGACCTGACCCTTTCGGTGCCGATGGATGGGGTCACGGCACCGCCGCGGCGGCGATCCGTGATGTTCGCTGCGTTCGGGCAAGGCCCGGCCCTTCCGGCCGGCGCACGGGGCGCCGGCCGGTCGGATTATGTCGGGGGAGCGCGGGTCCCGGCGCCGGGACGCCGGCCCTCAGCGGTCGCCGAACCGCATCTCCTTCACGACGAGATCGCCGTCGACGACGATGGCTTCGTCGTCCAGGAAGAGGGAGCAGCCGCGCATCGGGATGTCGAGATGGCAGGCGGTGTCGTTGGGCCCGCCGAGCTCGTTGTTGGGCCCGGTCGAGAACATGACGTTGCCGTAGAAGGAGCGCGGCTCCATGCCCATGCCGCCGGGAAACTCGCCGGGGATCATGCCGTGCCACTTGGCGTTGGGGTTCATGCCCCAGCCGATATGGCTCATGCCCATGCCGCGCGGATCGCGGAAGCCGGCCATGTAGGACTTCACCAGTTCGGCGTCGAGACCGCCGCGGATGTCCACCACCCAGCCCTTCTCGATCGTGTAGGTGATCGGATCGCGCACGTACATGTTGTGCGGCAGGAGGATGTCGCCCGGCGCCACCACGATCTGTCCGTCGACGCCATCGTCGTCGCCGCCGGTGAACACGAAGCCGGACGGCCAGTGGTCCCAGCGGCCCGGCTCGTCCGTGCAGGCGTATTCGGCGACCGTGGGATAGGTGTTGAGCTTGTAGGTCACGTCCGTGCCGTGCGGCGAGGTGATGCGCATCACCTTGGCCCGGGCGAGGTAGTCGGCGCCGATCTGGACCTTTTCGCGCAGCTCCGCGCTCGGCAGCATGCGGGCGAGGAGTTCGGGCGGCTCCACCGCCGTCAGGATGCGGGTGCCCGCCGCCTGGATCGCGAACTGCTCGGGCGAGAACAGGAGGAACACGCAGTCGATCAGCATGTCGCAGTTCTTCAGCGCCTTCACGGCGTCGGGCAGGGCGGCGAGCCCGGTGACGCCGACGTTCCAGCCGCCGGTCGGCAGCGGGGCCGGCAGGCGCATGTGGTACATCCGCGCGCCCAGGCGCTGGCCAGCGGCCATGAAGGCGTCGGCATAGTCGAGCCGGTCCGACCCTTGCGTCAGCACGACGAGCTTCTCGCCCTCGTGCACGCCCGACATCTTGAGCTGGTGAAGGCAGATCTCGGTGAAGCTGGATTGATCCATTCTCGGTCTCCTTGGATGCGTGGGGCGCCGGCGGCCGCGGCGGGCGGGTGGGGGCGACGCTCCCTCAGGCGGGAGCGCGCGTCAGGTGGGAGACGGCCTCGTCCAGCGAGACCACGTCTCCGTACTTGGAATCGATGTCGAACAGGTTGGCCTCGTGCGGGCCCTCGTGCCGGTCGCCCACGCAGTCGCGCACCACGATCGTGCGGAACCCGTGCTGCACCGCGTCCACCGCGCTGGCCCGGATGCAGCCGGAGGTGGAGCAACCGGCCAGGATCACCGTGTCGACGCCCTGGGCGTGCAGCATCGGCGCCAGGCTCGTGGCGAAGAAGGCGCTGGCATACTGCTTGGTCACCACCGGCTCCCCGTCCAGCGGCCCGACGCCCTCGCAGAACTCGGCGAGCGGATTGCCGGCCACCATGTCCCGCATCACCGGCGCCTTGCGCACCCAGACGCCGCCGTCGGCGCAGCCCGGCGCGTGGTACAGGATGTTGGTGTGGATCACCGGCACGCCCGCCGTGCGGGCGGCCGCGAGGAGGGCCGGCGTGCGGGCGACGGCCGCCACCACGCCGGGGGCGAAGAGCGGGGCGCCGGGCGTCGTGTAGGCTTTCATGAAGTCGATCACGAGAAGGGCGGGGCTGGCGCCGAAGCCGATGCGATTGCCCCAGACGCCCCGGTAGTTGTCGCTGGCGCTCTGCTCCATGGCCTCGCCCTCCTCAGTACGCGCCGGAGAGGAGCGCACCGGCGCCCGGAACCACGGGTTCGAGCTCCAGCGCCTTCAGCATCTGGTAGGTGGTGGCGATCGCGGCGGTCACCACCGGCTTGCCGGTGAGCGCCTCGACCTTGGACACGCTGGCGAGCGAGGGCATCTGCACGCAGGCCGACAGCACGATCGCGTCGACGCCCGTCGTGTCGAGCCCCGCGACGATGCCCGGCAGGTTCGCCGGATCGTGCGCGGCGACCTTCAGGTTGTCGGAGATCTCCAGCGCCGCGTGCGAGACGACCTCGACGCCCTCGGCCTCCATGTAGTCGATCACCATCCGCGTGAGCGGCTTCATGTAGGGAGCCACCACGGCGATGCGCTTGGCCTTCATGATGCCGAGCGCCTCCACCAGCGCGCCGGCGCTGGTGACCACCGGGGCGGGGGCGCCGTTCTCGGCGGTCACCGCCGCCAGGCGCTTCTGGCTCTCGCGATGGTAGCCGTGGCCCATCGACATGATGGCGACGAGGCAGGCGTAGCCGAGGACGTCGACGCGGGCGTCGGAAAGCTCCAGCGCGCAGCGGTCGGACTGGGCGTCCATCGCGGCCAGCTCGTCCTTGGTCACGTGCTTCATGCGCATGCGCGCGGAATGGAACGTGAAGCGCTCGGGCCGGATCAGCTGGCGCGCCGCCAGCATCGCCGGGATCTCGGTCTCCATCGTGATGTTGGAACTCGGCACGATCTGACCGATGCGATAGGTCCTGGCGGTCATGCTGCGGCCTTTGCGAAGGAGGTGCCCAGGATCGTGTCGAGAGCCTCGAAGAAGCCGTCGAAGTCGTCCCAGGGGATCATGTGCCCGGCTGCGGGAACATGGGCGATGCGGATCGCGGGATTGAGGGAGAGGATCTCCGCCTCGTCGGCCGGCTCGATCACGCCGCCGCGTCCCGCCACCATCAGCCCGGTCGGAAGCGCGAGCGCGGGCAGGTCGGCGTGGATGTCGTCGGTGTGGAAGCCCTCGAAGGCGGTGACGATGGCCGGCTCGTAGCAGGTGTGCAGCCATTCGGCGCGCAGCGCGAGCTGCTCGGGCGTCCAGGTCGGGCAGAAGGCGCGCATGGCCTCGGCGTCCATGCCGGCTTCCGCCTGACGGATCGAATCGACATACCAGGGAAGCTTGGACGGGTAGGCGCGCCGCCCCGGCCCGGAGACCGGCGGATCGACCAGCACGAGGCGCCCGAGGCCCGACGCGTCGCGCGTCGCCGCGCGCACCGCGATCCGCGCGCCCATGGAATGGCCGAGCACGGTGACGCCCGAGAGGCCCTTCGCGGCGACGAAGCCGGTCAGATCGTCGGCCATCGCGTCGAGACCGTAGTCGAGGTCGGGCCCGGTGGAGGAGAGGCCGCGGCCGCGCACGTCGAGCACGAAGACGTCGAAGACCTGCGCGAGACGCTCTGCGACGAAGGTCCAGGTCACCGCGGGGCTGGTGATGCCCGGCACGAGGACCAGGGGCGCACCGGGACCGCGGTGGCGCACGTAATGCTGCCGGATGCGGTTGGCCTGGACGTTGCCGCCGGAGACCGGAGCCGGGCTCATGCCGCCACCTCGTCCCGCAGCGGGACCTCGAAGATGTCGTAGCCGAACACCCAGGCCGGATCCTCCTGCGTGCGCAGCCAGGTGTTGGCGTTGGACACCGCCTGGACGCGCGAGGCGCGCGCGCGCCGGTTGACCTCGTAGAGGCGGAAGGCGGTCTCGGTGTCGCCGAGGCCGGTCTCCTGGAGGCAGCGCGTCAGCATCGCCGCGTCCTCGATGGCCATGCCCGCGCCCTGCGCCATATGCGGCTTCATCGGATGGCAGGCGTCGCCCAGCAGCACCATGCGGCCGCGGCTCCACAGCGGCAGCGGGCTGCGGTTGAGCAGCGGCCACTTGGACACCTCGACGGTGCAGTCGACCAGCGCCTGCACGATCGGGTGGTAGCCATCGAACGCCTCGCGCATCTCGTCGGCGCTGGAGGGGACGGAGGACCCGTCGAAGTCCCAGGCCGGGTGGGGCACGCCGGTGACGTAGTAGTATTCGTTCCGCTCGCCGGTCGTATGGTAGGCCATCAGGTGGCGATCGGCGCTCCACCACTTCACGCACGGCTCGAACTCGAACCCGGTGCGTGCCAGCTTCTCGGCGTCGATCAGGGCGCGATGGCCGACCCAGCCGCTGTAGTTCGGCTTCTCCTCGCCGAGGAGCGCCTCGCGGATGCGGGAATTGATGCCGTCGGCGCCGATTACGATATCGGCGCGCGCATGGGTTCCGTCGGCGAAGCGCAGGTCGACGCCGGACCCGTCGTCCTCGATGCCGGTCAGGCATTTGTCGAAATGCAGGGTGCCCGGCTGGAGCGCGGCGATCTGGAGGGCGTGGAGGTCGCCGCGGTGCACGGTGACGTAGGCGGCGCCGTACTCCTTCACGGCGAAGTCGCCGAGCGGGATGCGCGCCAGGTAGTCGCCGCTCGCGCCGTCGCGGCTCATCCAGAAGTCGGGATGCGAACTCATCGCCAGCAGAGCGTCCTCGATGCCGAGGCGCCGGAAGATCTTGAGGATGTTCGGGCCCATGTGGATTCCCGCACCGATGCGGGAGAAGGCCGGCGCCTGCTCGAAGATGTCGACGGTAAAGCCCGCGCGCTGGAGAAGGGCTCCGGCGGCGGCGCCGCCCAGACCTGCTCCAACGATGGCGATGCGCGAAACTGACATGGAATGGCACCTTCTTCTACGTCCGGCGCGCAGAGACGCCGAGACCCTTACCCAGACAATCAAGCGCCTACACTATAAAAGCAAGCGTAAATTAGAGGCAGGCTGCATAAAGTTTAGCGTCTAGACCGCCGAAAAATGCTGCATTGCAAAGAAAACTGGGCAATTGACAGTTTTGCCACTTCGCTCTTACCGTAGCGCATACGCTACAATTCGGGGGGTCGGCGGATGCCGTCGGCCCTTCGGTGGAGGCCCATGTCCACCTGCCATTTCCTCCCAATCCGAGCCATCCGTCGCCTCGAAGCCGCCTTCGCTCCGCTCGTCGGACGTGGCTCGTCCCATGTCGCGCGACAGCGCGGACCGGCCTGCGCTATGAGTGGCGCCGGACCATCGGGCGGCGGCAAGACGGAAAGATCGGGCAGGCATGGATTCACGGAACGCAGAGGCGGAGGAGGACGTGCCGGACGGCGCGGCGCCCTACGAGATCACCGAGCAGGTCGGCTATCTCCTGCGCCGCGCCTATCAGCGGCATCTCGCCATCTTCCAGGCCAATTCCGGCGACGGCCAGCTCACCTCGGTCCAGTTCTCCACCCTGTGCGCGCTGCGCGACCACGGCCCGCAGTCGCAGAGCGAGCTGGTGCGCGCGACGGGGGTCGACCAGGCCACGATCCGGGGCATCGTGGACCGTCTCAAGGCGCGCGCGCTGATCTCGCTGGCCAAGGATCCCGCCGACGCGCGCAAGGTGATCATCGCGGCCAGCCCGGCCGGCCTCGACATGGTCGCCGAGATGATCCCGCATGCGCGCCGCATCACCGAGCTGACCTTCGGGGGCCTCAATCCGGCCGAGCGCCTGGCGCTGCTCCACACGCTGCGGCGGATCGTCGAGGTCGACGACGTGGGGTGAGAGCGGCGGCGTGCGGCGAGGTGCGAGCGTGAACGCCGCGTCCGCCCCGGAGCGGACCCGCCTCGAGGTCAACGGGCGCACGGTCGAGATCGAGGCGGCGCCGCAGACGCCGCTTCTCTATGTCCTGCGCAACGACCTCGAATGCAACGGACCGAAATACGGCTGCGGGCTCGGCGAATGCGGAGCCTGCGCGGTTCTCATGGACGGGCGCGCCGTGCGCTCGTGCACCGTCCCGCTGCGCGCGGTGGGCGCGCGAGCGATCACCACGCTCGAAGGTCTCGGCTCGCGCGACGAGCCGCACCCGGTGCAGCGCGCCTTCATCGACTGCAACGCCGCGCAGTGCGGCTACTGCCTCAACGGCATGATCGTCGCCGCGGTGGCACTCCTGGCGCGCAACGCGCGGCCGAGCGAGGCCGAGATCCGCGCCGCGCTGCGCCATCACCTGTGCCGCTGCGGCACGCATCTGGAAATCCTCGCCGCCGTCCGCCTGGCCGCCGACCGGATGGCCGAGCCCGCCGCCCCCGCCGAGACCGCCCGATGAGTGACTCCCGCACAGACCGCACCGCCGCCAGCTTCCTCGACGCCGCCGACACGCTTCTGGTGATGCGCCCCGATCCCGCGGGCGAGGGTCCGGGCGAGCTCTTCCTGGCGATCGGCGCGGACGGGGGCGTCACGGCGTTCAACGGCCATGTGGACCTGGGCACCGGCATCCGCACGGCGCTCGCGCAGATCGTGGCCGAGGAGCTCGGCGTCCCGTTCGATTCCGTCACCATGGTTCTCGGCAGCACGGCCGGCGCGCCCAACCAGGGGGCGACCATCGCGAGCGAGACGATCCAGGTGACGGCGATCCCGCTGCGGACGGCCGCCGCCACGGCGCGGGCGCACCTTGTGGCGGTGGCGGCGCGCCGCATGGGGGCGGATCCGCACGCCCTCGTCGCCGAGGACGGCGTGGTGCGCACCGAGCCGCCCTCCAACGTCTTCCTTCCCTTCGCCGACCTCGTCGCGGGCGCCGCCGTGCGCCTGACGATCGATCCGCAGGCGCCGTTGAAGCCGGCCGCGCAATACCGGATCATCGGACGCTCGCAGCCGCGCGTCGACATCCCCGCCAAGGCCACCGGCACGTTCATCTACGTCCACGACGTGCGCGTGCCGGGCATGCTGCACGGGCGCGTGGTGCGCCCGCCCTATGCCGGCTTCGACGCGGGCCCGCATGTGGGCACGAGCTTCCTCGGGCTCGACGAGGCGTCGGTGGCCGACGTCCCGGGCCTCGTCGCGGTGGTGGCGATCGGCGATTTCGTGGGCGTCGTGGCCGAGCGCGAGGAGAATGCCGTCCTGGCGATGCAGCGCCTCCAGGTCGCCTGGGCGCCGCCGCCGCCCGTGCCCGACCTCAACGCGCC
This sequence comes from Aureimonas flava, assembly GCF_003583935.1. Classification (GTDB taxonomy): domain Bacteria; phylum Pseudomonadota; class Alphaproteobacteria; order Rhizobiales; family Rhizobiaceae; genus Aureimonas; species Aureimonas flava. Next base: position 114,825 of record NZ_QYRN01000010.1, read on the forward strand.
GGAGGCCGCGCTGCGCGGCAACCCGTCCACCGCGCGCCTCCTCACCGACCGGGGCGACGTGGATCGCGCGCTCCGCGGCGTCGCCGAGCCGATGGACCGGACCTATGTCTGGCCCTACCAGATGCACGGCTCGATCGGCCCGTCCTGCGCCGTGGCCGACTGGCGCGAGGACGGCCTGACCGTCTGGTCGGGCACCCAGAACCCGTTCCCGATGCGCGCCGACCTCGCCCGTCTCCTGGATCTCGCGGAGGACCGGATCGCGGTGCACCGGCTGGAGGCGGCCGGGTGCTACGGGCGCAACTGCGCCGACGACGTGACCGCCGACGCGGCGCTCCTGTCGCGCGCGGTGGGAAGCCCGGTGCGGGTGCAGCTCACGCGCGAGCAGGAGCATGCCTGGGAGCCGAAGGGCGCGGCGCAGGTGGTCGACGTGCGTGGCGGACTGGACGCCGAGGGCGGCCCGGCCGGCTACGAGTTCGAGACGCGCTACCCCTCCAACCTGGCGCCCACGCTCGCCCTGATCCTGACCGGCAAGGTCGCTCCGGTGGCGGACGTGCTCCAGATGGGCGACCGCACCGCGATCCCGCCCTACGCGTTCTCGAACCTGCGCGTCACCGTGCACGACATGCCGCCGATCGCGCGGGCCTCCTGGTTCCGCGGCGTGTCGGCCATGCCGAACACGTTCGCGCACGAATCGTTCATCGACGAGCTGGCGAGCGCGGCCGGCGTCGATCCGATCGAGTACCGGCTGCGATACCTGCACGACCCGCGCGCGGCCGATCTCGTGCGGGCGGTGGCCGAGCGCGCGCAGTGGGTGCCGCACGAGCGGCCGGGCACGCACGGCGGCGAGGGCGACATCCTCTACGGGCGCGGCTTCGCCTACGCGGTCTACGTTCACGGCAAGTTTCCCGGCACGGCGGCGGCCTGGGCCGCCTGGGTCGCCGACGTCGCGGTGAACAAGGCGACGGGCGAGGTCGCGCTGACGCGCGTCGTGTGCGGCCAGGACACCGGGCAGGTGGTCAACCCGGACGGCGTGCGGCACCAGATCCACGGCAACGTCCTCCAGTCCGCGAGCCGCGTCCTGAAGGAGGAGGTGCGCTTCTCGCCGACCGCCGTGACCAGCCGGGAATGGGGCGCCTACCCGATCCTCCAGTTCCCGGAGGTGCCCGAGATCGACGTGCTCATGGTGCCGCGCCCGGACGACCCGCCGCTGGGCGCCGGCGAATCCGCCTCGGTGCCGAGCGCGGCGGCGATCGCCAACGCGATCTTCGACGCAACCGGGGTCCGCTTCCGCGAGCTGCCGATCACGCCGGAGCGGGTGCGCGCCGCGCTCAACCCGCTGCCTGCGCCCGAGCCGCCGCCCGCCCCGCCGACGCGCAAAGGCTGGCGGCGATGGGGGCTGCCCTTCGCCGCGCTGGCGGGTCTGGGGACCCTCCTGACCACCGCGATGCCGCTTCGTCCCGCCATCGCCCCGATCGCGCGGCCCGCCGCCGACGTGTTCTCGCCGGCCACGATCGAGCGCGGCCGCCTGGCCGCCGCCGCGGGCGCCTGCAACGTCTGCCACGCCGCGCCCGACGGCACCGCGTTCGGCGGCGGACGGGCGCTGGAGACGCCCTTCGGCACGGTCTACGCCACCAACATCACGCCCGACCCGGAGGCCGGGATCGGGGCCTGGTCCTATTCCGCCTTCGAGCGGGCGATGCGCGCCGGCGTCAGCCGCGACGGCCATCATCTCTACCCCGCCCACCCCTACACGTCCTTCGCCAAGGCCGGCGAGGCCGACCTCCAGGCGCTCTACGCCTATCTGATGGCGCAGCCGGCCTCCGCCGCGCGCACGCCCGAGACGCGCCTGCGCTTTCCCTTCGGCATCCGCCCCCTGATGGCGGCCTGGAACGCGATGTTCCTGTCCGCCGGTCCGGCCGGCGCCGAGGCGGCCCGGTCGCCGGAATGGAACCGGGGCGCCGAACTGGTCGAGGGGCTCGGCCACTGCAGCGCCTGCCATTCGCCGCGCAACGCGCTCGGCGCCGAGATCGCGGGACGCTCGCATCTGGCGGGCGGCTCCGTGGACGGCTGGACCGCCCCCTCGCTGACGCAAACGAGCCTCGCCCCGGCGGGCTGGACGGCCGAATCGCTCTACGACTACCTGCGCACCGGCCATTCGGCCTTGCACGGCGCCGCCGCCGGGCCGATGGCCCCCGTGGTGGACGCGCTGAGCGCGCTGCCCGATGCCGACATCCGCGCGATGGCGCACTATCTCGCCGAACGCCGGACGGGCGTGCCCACGCCGGACGAGGCGCGGCTGCGGGCGGACCGGGCGCTGGAGCGGAGCCGCGCGGCGGCGCCCGCGGCGATGGCGGCGGCGCCGGTGGGCGGGCGCGCCTTCGAGGGAGCCTGCGCCGCGTGCCACGGCGACGCCGGCCGATCGACCTCGCTCGCGCTCAACACCGGGCTTCACGCCGAGCGCCCGGACAACGTGATCCAGGCGATCCTCGGCGGCGTCGAGGCACCCGCCTCGCGCCCGGCGGCGGCGCACGCCGCTGCGGACGGGCCGGCGGACGAGGTGTCGGCCATGCCCGCCTTCGGCGCCACGCTGGACGACCGGACGATCGCTGAGCTCCTGCGCTATCTGCGGGCGCGCTTCGCCCCGGACAAGCCGGCCTGGAGCGGGCTCGACGAGGCGGTGGCGGCCGCAAGGGCCCACGCGCACTGACGCACGCGTGCCTCGATCAGCGCAGCCTCTCCAGAAGGCCCGGCAGCGTGTCGCGTTCGGCCCCGTCCAAGGGGGCGGGCGTCTTGCCGGTCACCGTGAAGGCGCTCGGCCTGTGGCGCCCGAACGCCGCACGCCCGGCCCCCGAGCGGGAGCGAGATCGACAGGCGACGGCGGTCGCTGGGGTCCGGCAGCGTCTTCACCAAACCCTTGATCGTCGCCACGTCCATCGCGGTGTCCCGCCCGAGAAGGCTCTGCGGCCGGTCGCCGATCTCGGCCAGCGTCGCGGGGACGGTCCATTGAGTGGGCGTCGGGCGGGCGCCGAGATGCGGGGAGAACAGCACGGCGTCCCGCCGTCGGACCTGGCGCAGCCCGAAATCCAACACGGGGATGCACGACTTAGTCATCTGTCGGCATGTCGGCCGCCGGATCCCGAGGATGGCGCGCCCAGTCCTCCTTCGAGTGGGTCCTGATGTCGAACTGGTCGCGGGTGCGGGCATAGGTATGACCGCCCATCCGCCCGACCGCGTCCATCACCTGCTGGTCGATATGGAGGTTGGTGGGGTCGAGCGCGTCGCTGCGCACGAACAGGCCGACCACCTCGCCGAGGATGATCTCGCGAGCCGGGCTGACGCGCAGCACCGAGTGGAGACGGCATTCGAGCGCCGCCGGCGCGGCCAGGATGCGCGGGCTCGCGACCATGGCGCCCGGCGCGGTGTCGAGCCCCGCCTCCGCGAGCTCGTCCACCTCCGGGCCGAACTTGATCGCGCAGATCTCCATCTGCCGCACCAGGGCGTCGTCCACGATGTGGACGGTGAATTCCCGGGTCCTGTCGATGTTGCGCGCGGTGTCCTTGAAGCTGAGGTCCGCCTGGTTCTCGACCCCGATCGCCACGATCGCGGGATCGTGGGTGAGGACGTTGAAGAAGGAGAAGGGCCCGGCGTTGCGCCGGCCCTCGCCGTCCACGGTCGTCACCAGCGCGATGGGGCGGGGGATCACCGTGCCGATCAGGAGCTTGTAGCGCTCGCGCTCGGTGAGCGCGGCGAAGTCGAAATGGGTGTGGGTCATCGAGGCGGTCCTGCGGGGCATCGGGTCGAGCGCCGGGCGGCGAGGTAGCAGTCGCCGATAACGCATCCGGCCGGCAAGCCCTCCGCCTATCGAGGGCGTGGCGCGCACGTCATGCCGCCTCGGCCGCCTCGGCTGGCAAGGAGTGCCGAAGCCGCGATGCGGCTTCTGCGACCGGTCGCCGGTGCCGATGCAAGGCCGACCCCTTGCCGCCGATCAGGACGGACGAGGTGCCCAGAGCCCGTCAGCCGGCCGGCCGCGCCGCCTCGTCGCGCGGGGGCGGGCGCTCTTCGGCGCCCTTCGCGGCGAAATCCAGCGCCGTGCCGCGCGCCGGTTCGGCGCCGAAAAGGCGGGACGAGTTCGGGATCTGCCGGCGATCGGCCGGAAACTCGTTGCTCCGAAAGGCGACGATCAGGTCGAGCAGATCCTCGCGCAGCGGCTGCCGGGGCCGGAGGCAGCGATGGATCAGCGCGGCGACCTCGTCGCGCATCCGCTCCAGGCTCCAGCGGTGGAGGCCCTCCACCACGATCACGACGTCCAGCGTGTCCTCGTCCGGCGCCCGGTCCTGCGTGAAGACCTCGTAGGCCTGGTTCGGCGTCGCGAGGCCGATCTGGAAGCCGAGGATGCGGGCGTCCTCGACCATCGCCCCGAGGCCCCGCTCCAGCGCGGGGATCGCGTCTCGAGCGTCCCCGGTTCCCGCCGAATAGGCCAGGACCAGGGCACAACTGCCGACGCCGCGGCCGCCGCCGGCGCAGCGTGCCGCCGGGATCCGCAGCACGTTGGAGAAATGGCGGCGCATCCGCCGCGACCATTCGGTCGGGTTGCGCACGAGGTCGAGATAGGCGGGGTGCTCGACGGTCTGGAGGTCCTCGAGCTGGTACAGCGTGAAGTAGCGGTTCATCCCGTCGCCGAAGGCCGCGTAGCGCCGCGCCGACACCATTCCGGGCGTGGTCAGGCGCTCGGGCACGTGCTCGAACGAGTGCCAGGCCTCGTATTCCTGGGTCATGGCGCTCGGATAGTCGTTCCACAAGGCCAGGAACGCGCCGCTCATGGCCGATTCCCTAGATGGAACAGGACCTTGGACGCCCGGCGCGACCGCGCGGCCTCGAAGCCGTCCGCCGCGTCCGCCAGCGCGATGTTGTGGGAGACGAGGCGGCGCATCGTGTCCTGGTTGTCGCCGAGGAAGGCGAGCACGGCATCCCAGGTCCGCGGCGGGGCGCGATAGGAGCCGCGGATCTGCTGGTGGGCGCGCACCAGCGCCGTCAGATCGATCTCGGCGGGACGCGGATGGATGCCGACCACCGTGAAGATGCCGCGTTTGCGCAGGAACGGGAGGCAGGCGGCGACCAGCGAAGGCACGCCGGCGGCCTCGATCACGGCGTCGAAGGGAGCCAGGGGGGCGAGCGCCTCGCGCAGCTCGACGTCGCGCGTGTCCACCAGCGCGCGGAATCCGAGCGCGCGCAACGCCTCAAGGCGAGGGGCGTCCTCACGCCCCAGCACCACGACCTCGGCCCCAGCGGCCCGCGCCAGCAGCGCGATGCCCTGGCCGATGAAGCCCGGCCCCACCACCAGGATCTTCTGGCCCGGCGCCACCTCGGCGGTCGCCACCGCCTCGGCGCACACGGTCATCGGTTCGCAGAGGGCCGCGACGTCCATGGCGAGGCCGTCTGGCAGAGCGTGGCAGTTGGCGGCGGGCGCTCGGACCAGCGAGGCGAAGGCGCCTGCCCGCCCGATGCCGATCCCCACCCGCCCCGTGCAGTCGTCGGCGTGCCCGCTCCGGCACCGGGCGCACCGGCCGCAGGTGGTGGAAGGGCGCACGGTGACGCGCAGGCCCGTCATGGAGGCCGGCACGCCGGCGCCCGTGCGCTCCACGATGCCCGAGAACTCGTGGCCGAGGGTCACCGGCATGGCGGCGCCCATGGATTCGTAGCCGGCGGTCCACTCGGCGATGTGGAGGTCGGTTCCGCAGATCCCCGCGCAGTGGACGCGGATCAGCACCTCGCCGTCCGCCGGCACGCCCGGTTCGGGGACCTCGCGCAGCTCGAAGCCGGGGCTCGGGCGGGTCTTCTGCAGGGCTAGCATCGCGCTCAGTCCCTCCAGGCCAGGAAGCGGCGCTCGATGCGGCCGATCACCGCGCTGAGCGCGAGGCCCATTAGCGACAGGATCGTCACACCCGCGAAGAGGCGCTCGAGATTGTAGAGCGAGCCCGCCTCGAGGATGTAGGAGCCGATGCCGTACTGGGCGCCCAGCATCTCCGCCGCCACGAGCAGGATGATGCCGATCGAGATGGACACGCGCAGGCCCGACAGGATCGTGGGGAAGGCGCCGGGCAGGACGATCTTGCGCACGATCGACCACCAGCTCAGCCCGAAGCTCTGCCCCATGCGGATCAGCAGGCGGTCGACATTGTCGACGGCGCCGTAGGTGGCGACCACGGTGGGGGTGAAGGTGCCGAAGGCGATCAGCGCGTATTTCGAGGTCTCGTCGATGCCGAACCAAATCACGAACAGCGGCAGGAGCGCGATCTTGGGGATCGGGAACAGGGCCGCCACCAGCGGAACGAAACCGGCGCGCACGTAGCTGAACAGGCCGATCAGGACGCCGAGCGCGATGCCGCAGGAGACGCCGATCCCGGTGCCGATGAACAGCCGCTGCAGCGAGGGCAGGAGATGGGTCCACAAGGCGCCCGTGCGCGCCATGTCGTAGAGGGTCATGAAGACGGCGGAGGGCCGGGGCAGGGTCAGGCTCGAGATGACGCCGGTCCGCGTGCCGATCTCGGCCAGCGCGATCAGCGCGACGAACAGCGCCGCGGCGACGCCGCGCACGGGCGCCGGCGAGAAGCCGCCGCCCCGGAACGGCACCGTGCGCGACGCGGCGGGCTTGCCGGTTCCCCCGAGCGGCAGGGGGCGGGCGATCGAGATGTCAGACATGGGACAGCTCCTTGTCGGCGGCCATGGCCTCTTCGCGCATCAGCTCCCAGAGCTCGTTCTGCCGCGCTTCCAGGAGCGGATCGCCCGCACGCCGTTCGGCGAGCGGCGTCTCGATCTCGACCACGCTGCGGATCCGGCCCGGGCGGCGCGACAGGACCACGACGCGATGGCCGAGCCGCACCGCCTCGTTCAGGTTGTGGGTGACGTAGGCGGCGGTGAAGGGCTGGCGCGTCCAGAGCCCGACGAGATCGTCCATGAGGAGCTCCCGCGTCTGGCTGTCCAGCGCCGACAGGGGCTCGTCCATCAGGAGCACGGCCGGCGAGACGGCCAGCGCCCGGCTGATGGCGACGCGCTGGCGCATGCCGCCCGAAAGCTGCTTGGGCAGCGCCGTGCGGAACTCCGAGAGCCGCGTCCGCTCCAGCACGTCGGTGACGATCTCGTCCATGCGCGCGCCGGACAGGCCGTGGTCCTCCAGGACGAGCTTGATGTTGCCCTCCACGGTGCGCCAGGGCAGCAGCGCGAAATGCTGGAACACGTAGGTCAGCGGGTTCAGGGAGTCGCGCGGCGGCTCGCCGACCTGGACGACGCGCCCTTCGCTCGGCTGCTCCAGCCCGCCGATGAAGCGCAGCAGCGTGGACTTCCCGCAGCCCGAGGGGCCGACCAGGCAGACGATCTGCCCGTCGGCGATGTCGAGGGACACGTCGTCGAGCACGCGCACGTTCCCGTAGGAATGCCCGACCTTCTCCAGTCGCAGTTCCATGGCGGCCTCCCTGCCGTCGGCGTCAGAGCAGCTTGACGTAGGACTCATCGAAGAGCTGCTCGCGCGTCACGCCGGACCCGACCATGCCCTCGGACTTGAACCAGTCGAGCTGCTCGATGCAGCTTCCCATGTTGAGCGCCAGTCCCTCGTTGATGCGCATCGCCCCGGCGACGAGGTTCGCCTTCGCGGCCTCGAACGGGCTCTCGCTCTCGACATACTTGTGGACGATGCGGGCGAGTTCGTCGCGCTGCGCCTCGTCCACCGTGTTGTCGACGAAGGCGGCGTTGTAGTCGGCGATCGCGCGCGAATAGGCCGCCACGAAGGCGCTCGTCATCTCGCGCTCGGCGCCTGCGTTGTGGGTCGAGGTGAAGGCTGCGGTGACCTGGTAGTCCGGGGCGTAGTCGCTGATCAGCCCGATCTGATGCGCCGCCCCCTCGGCCAGCATCTTCTTGGCGACGTTGGGCTGGATCGCCCAGGCGTCGATCTGCCCGGTGGACAGCGCCCCGACCAGGGCTCCGAGCTTCTGGAGCGGCCGGAGGTTCACCTCGCTCAAGGGGAAGCCCTTCGCCTGGGCGATCTTGTGCGCCATGAAGTGGAAGGACGAGCCCGCCGTGGTGATGCCGAAACTGCGGCCGGGAAGGGCCGACGGGTCCGTCAGGCCGGCCCGGAACGCCTTGTCGGAGGCCAGTACGATGGCGCCCACCGTGCCGGGCTCCTCGCGCAGCGCGCCGCCGATCACCTTGACCGCGTCCTTCTCGGCCAGGCTGATCAGACCGCCGCTGATCGCGGTGACGCCGAAGTCGACGTCGCGCGAAGCGATCGCCACCGCCATGGGCTGGGCGGCCTCGAAGAACTTGAGCTCGAGGTCGAGTCCGGCGTCGCGGAAATACCCCCGTTCGTAGGCGATGAAGCTCGGCGCGTGGCTGGCCAGGTGCAGAACGGCCAGATTGCGCGTGGCGGCGCGCGCGGGGCGCCCGAGCGCCAGCGCGACGCCGAGCGAGCCCATGCCGACGAGCGCCTGCCGGCGGGTCAGTGTCGAATCCATCCTGTCATCCTCCCTGACGGCGGGATCGGTCGCCGTCGCCCATCCATGCCGCCGCGCGCGGCACGCCGCAAGCATCAAAGTCATGGTGCCTCATGCCTTGAGGGCATGCTTCAGGACGGCGCGGAAAGCTCCGCGATGCTGCGCGCGAGGATCTCGATCAGTTTGCGCAGGTTGGCCGAATGCGGCCGGCGCCGGTTCCAGACCACCCAGACATCGAAGCGCGGCGCATCCTCCAGCCGGCGGATCACGAGCCTGTCGCCGATCGGGCCGAGCGTCGTCACGTGGTCCACCAGCACGATCCCCATCTCCTCGTTCGCCAGCGCCAGCGCGGTGTCGGAGAAGCGGGCCACGGCGCGGACCCGGACCGAAACGTGCGCGCGGCTCAGGAAGCCGTCCACCACGGTCTGGTGCGCGCCGCCGGCCGCGAAGGCGATGAAGTCCTCGCCCTCCAGGTCGCCGGCGCGGATCAGCGCGTGCTCGGCAAGCGCGTGGGCCCTGGGAAGGGCCGCGACGAGCTCGACCCCGCCGACGCGCTCCATCGCCAGCGAGGGATGCGCCGGGGGCGCGATGGTGACCACCGCCTCGCCACGGCCGTTGAGCAGGTAGTCCCGGACCTGTTCCACCGGCAGGACGTCGAAGAACAGTTCGACGCCGGGCACGTCCAGCGACAGCGCGCGCAGGGCGCGCGGCATCAGGACGCGCGCGGTGCTTGCGGTGGAGCCGATCCGGAACATCGCCGTCTCGCCGCGCGCGATGCGGTCGATCTGTTGGACGATGCCGGCGACCTGGCGCATCAGCGGGTCGATCGAGGCGTAGATCTCCAGCGCCTCCAGCGTGGGAACCAGCCCGTTCCGGTCGCGGGTGAACAGGATGATCCCCAGGACGTCCTCGATGCGCCGCAGGGTGCGGCTGAGGGCGGGCTGGGAGATGGACAGGAGCCGGGAGGCGCCCGTGATGGAGCGCGCCTGCATGACGGCATGGAACACCTCGATCTGGCGCAGCGTCAGCGGGTTGTCGGGTGCGCCCGCCCGCCCGGCGCTCCCCCTACGCCCCGTCACGGCCGGCACCGGTGCGCTCGAGGAAGGGCACGAGGGCGGCCAGCACCGCCTCGGACGCGGTCTCGGGCAGGAGGTGGCCGCCGCCGACCTCGAACACATCGGCGCTCTCGCACCATGGCCGCCAGATGTCGCCAACGTCGCGGCCCCCCGGCCCGGCCTTGCCTGCCGGCCACAGGACCTGAACCGGGGCGGCGATCCGGCGACCGGCCCGGCGGTCTTCCAGATCGTGGGCGTGGTCGGCCGCGGCGCCGGCGCGGTAGTCCTGGCAGATGCCGTGGCGCACCTCGGGGCGGGCGAAGGCGGCGTGGTAGTCGGCGAGCGCCAGAGGATCGAGGCGTCCCGGACCGCCCGCCATCGCTTCCAGCGTCGTGTCGAGCAGGAGCGAAGGCGCGGCACCCAGAAGCGCCTCGGGCAGGGGGGCCGGCTGCGCCAGCATGTACCAGTGCCAGGCCTTCAGGCCGAAGGCGAGGTCCGCGCCCTCCCACATCTCCGGCGTCGGGACCACCGCGACGACGGTCAGCGCCTCCACGGCGTCGGGATGATCCAGCGCCATCCTGTAGGCGACCCGCCCGCCGCGGTCGTGGCCGACCACCGCGAAGCGGCGGTGGCCGAGCGCACGCATCAGCGCCACGAGACGGGCGGCCATCATGCGCTTGGATCCGTCGCAGCTTCCAAGCGGGCTGTCGCCGTATCCCGGCAGATCCGCCAGAACCACGGTCCGGCGCGCGGCGAGCCCGCCCGCCACGAGGTGCCATGCGGCGCGTGTTTGCGGATAGCCGTGGAGCAGCAGGACCGGCGGTCCGGAGCCGCCCGTCAGAACGGCGAGCGGGCCGTCGTCCGTCGCCACCACGGCGGACCGGAACCCGTGGAAAAGCTTGTCTGCCGATCGCTGCATCGTGCCGAGGTCCCGAGGTGCCCGCCACGGGTCGTCGCAGCCTCCATGCCCCATGGCAAGACGAATCGCGCCGCCCGGGGGGACGACCGGCTCACCGTGCGGCGGACAGGCGGACGGGCGTCAAGGATCCCCGGTCGTCCACCCCGATGGCCAACCCCTGCGCGTCGAATCTGTGCATCCGACCGTCCTCCGGGGTGAGCCAGACGGGATCGCCATGCCGAACGCGGAAGTCGCCGGGCGAGCGGGCGGTGATCGTCTCGCCGGTATCGAGCTTGACGTGGACGAAC
>NZ_QYRN01000011.1 GCF_003583935.1 Aureimonas flava
CGATCAGGCGCAGCAGCGTGGACTTGCCGCAGCCCGACGGGCCGACGAAGACCACGAACTCACCGTCCGCGATCTCGAGATCGAGACCGGGAATGATCACGGCTTCGCCGAACCGCTTCTGGACGTTGCGAAGATGGATGGGTGCCATGGGCGTGTTCCCTGCCGCCGGGCTCAGCCCTTGACGGCGCCGTTGGACAAGCCTTCCACGAGGAAGCGCTGGAGATAGACGAAGCCGATCGCCACCGGCACCACGGCCAGGACCGAGGCCGCGGTCAGCGCGCCCCAGTCGGTCTGGTGCGAGCCCTTGAAGATCATGATGCCGGGCGTGAGCGTGCGCCGCGCGTCCTCGTTGACCAGGACGTAGCCGAACATAAACTCGTTCCAGGCCGCGATGAAGGCGAAGACGCCGGTCGCCAGGATGCCTGGGGCCGACAGTGGCACGAGGATGCGGAACATGAAGCCGAGGCGCGAGCACCCGTCCATCTCCGCCGCCTCCTCCAGCTCGCGCGGAACCGCGTCGAAGAAGCCCTTCAGCATAAAGGTGACGAGCGGGACCATGAAGGTGCAGTAGACGATGATCAGCGCGCTGTAGGTGCTGAGGAGGTCAAGGTTGCGCATCAGCATGTAGAGCGGGATGAGCAGAAGCACGCCCGGTATCATCTGCGAGACAACCAGAGCCCCGCCGATCGTGCGTGCCACCGAAAGATAGCCCCAGCGGCTCAGCGCGTAGCTGGCGAAGATCGCTAGCGTCAGCGTGAGGACCGTGGAGGCTAGCGACACGATCAGGCTGTTGCCGATGTAGGTGAGGAAGGCGCTGTCCAGGACGACCTTCCCGAAGTTCGACAGCGTCGGCGCCGAGATCCAGAAGGTCGGCCGGCTGCTCATCACTTCCGACACGGGCTTGAGCGCCGTGTCCACCATCCACAGGAACGGGAACAGGCAGAAGACCGAGAAGCCGAGAAGGATTATGTAGGTCAGCCCCCTGGCGAGCAGGCGATGGCTCTGCGGCGTTACCATGACTCAGCGCGCTCCCTTGGCGCGAACAGCGTAGAAGTACACGAAGAACACGGTCGCCATGAAGCTCATCGACATGGAGGCCAGCGCGGAGGCCGCGCCGACGTCGAAGTCCTCCATCGCGGACTGGTAGATCATGATCGGCAGGGTCTGCGAGGCGTCGAGCGGACCGCCCTGCGTCATCACCCAGATGAAGTCGAAATTGATCGCGGTCCACACGACGTGGATGAAGATCAGCGTAAACGACACGGTTCTGAGATGGGGCAGGGTGATCACGAAGAAGCGGCGGATCGTGCCGGCGCCGTCCATCGCGGCGGCCTCGTGCAGGTCGCGCGGCACCGCGAGGAGGGCGGCCAGGAGGCTGATCGTATAGAAGGGGAAGGAGCGCCAGACGTTGACGAAGGTCACGGTGAGGAGCGCCGTGTCGAGGCCGCCGAGCCAGTCGCGCGGGGCATCGAGGATTCCGAGATCGACCATCCAGGCGTTCAGGATGCCGTAGTCGGGGTTCAGGAGCCACATCCAGTTGAGACCGGCGATGACGATCGGGATGACCCAAGGAACCACGATCACGGCGCGGAACAGGGCGCGCCCGCGCACCGGCTGGGCGAGGGCCAGCGCCGAGGCCAGGCCCAGCGCGTATTCGCCCGCCACCGACAGGACGGTCCAGATCACCGTATTGACGAGGGCTGGGACGAAGGCCTCGTCATCCAGCACCGTGCGGAAGTTGTCGAGGCCGGCGAAGCCAGTCGCGGTCGGATCCACGAGGTTCACGTATCGAAAGCTCTGCCAGCCGACGCTCACCAGGGGCCAGGCGATCAGCACCAGGAGCAGCGCGGCGGTCGGAGCCAGGAACAGGGCTGCCAGCCGCCTTTCCCTGCGCAGTCGGGGAACGGGGCGCCGAGCGGGCCTTGCCTCTTCCCGGTGCGGCACAGCGAGGTCGGTGACGGCCATATGCGGGTTCCTCGGCTGTGGAAGATGCCCCCCGGGCGGCAGTGCGCCGCATCGCCGGGGGGAGCCGCCCGTCCGGGAGGCGGGAGGGGCGGACCGGCGATGCCGGTTGCGACCTCGGGCGGCGGGGAGGACGGAGCGCGGCTACTCGGCGGAGAGCTGGCCCGACTGGCGAAGGCTCTTGTTGACGGCCTCGCCGAGCTTGGCGGCGACGGTCTCGGGCGCGTCGTTCTTCAGGAGGACGCGCGCGACCGAGTCCTCCATGGCGCGCGTGATCGAGCCGAGCGCGACCGGCGGGAAGGAGACGCCAATGCCGGTCAGCGCGGTGAACGGCTTGCCCCAGACCTCGTCGCCCTCCACGTCGCTGCGGGGCGACCGGTCCGGGAACATCTTCTGCTGAACGTCGCGGCCGAGCATGAAGGAGGCGAACTTCCACACCGCCTCGGCCTTGGCCGGATCCTCCTGCTTGTAGACGAAGATCGGCGCGATCTCGAAGAAGGTCGCCGGCTTCCCGCCCGCCGGCGGGGGCGCGACGAGAACGTCCGCCATCTCCTTCGGGTTCTGCTCGGTGCGGGTACGCATCCAGGAACCGTTCACTGCCATCGCATACTGGCCGAGTGCGAAGTTAGTGTCCTCCTCCTCCCAGCCCCAACCCGCGGCCTGCGGCGGCACCACCGCCTCGTCGAGCATCCGACGATAGAAGGCGAAGACCTCGGCCGCCCGCCCGAGCTCGGCCGGGTCGTCCTTCCAGGTGTTGCGGTACTTACCGTCCGACTGGAGCCGAGCGATCTCCACCTCGTTCTGGGCGAGGTACATGAGAAGTTCCTGCGGCGAGCGCACTCCGCGCCCCGCGATGCCGAAGCCGTGCTTGCCGGTCTTTTCGCGGATCGTCTTGGCGGCGTCGACCAGCGCGTCCCAGGTCTCGGGCGGGCTGGATAGACCGGCCTCCTTGAGCATGTCGGAATGGTAGAGAAGCGCGCGTAGGCCGAGATAGTTCGGCAGCGCCATCAGCCTGCCGTCCACGGTGAGCTGCTTCAGCGCGTTGGGATAGATCGCGTCGCGGTCGGGCCAGGCGGCCATCTGATCCGTGAGGTCGGCCAGCGCCCCCATGCGGTTTAGCTCGCCGAACCATTCGATCAGGCCCCAGGACAGGTCGGGCGAGTCGCCGCCGGCGATCGCGGTCACCAGCTTGTTGTGGAGCGCGTCGAAGGCGATCACCTGTGGCTTGATCGTGATGTCCGGGTTGGCGGCCTCGAAGTCCTTGATCGCCGCCTGCGCCGCCTTAGCGTCGGCCTGGCCCGGGTCCCAGGCGGTCCAGAAGTCGATCGTCACCGGGGCGGCGACCGCCGCGCCCGAGATGAAGGTCAGAGACAGCGTGGCCGCCAGAAACGTGCGGCGTAGGATCTTCATGGTTCCACCTCCCGAAAGAACGATGATGCGTTGGTTCGGGGAGCCGGTCCCGCGGGAACCGCCTCCCCGCGATCTCAGGCGACGATCTGCTCGTCGGGCGCGACAGTCTCGTTGCCCGTGCGCCGCGCGGAGCGGATCTCCTCGACAGAGCGCACGGGCAGGCGCGCCGCGCCCTCCCATTCGCGCCGCTTCACCTGCGAGGTCGCAAGGCGCGCTCGGGCATCCGGGATGGCCGAGGCGTATTGCGGCAGCCACGGCGCCTGCGCCACCAGAAGTTCGTCCACCATCTGCCAGACCTCGTCCGGCGTGCACACGGCGCCAACGAGCGGATCGTTGAGGACGGCGAGCTTGAGAAGGTCGACGTCGCCCGTCACCGCCGCCCTGACCGACATGCGCTGCACGTTGATCGAGGCGAGGCAGGGTGCGGCGCAGGCATCCGGCAGGGTCAGGCCGGCCACCATGTTGAGGCCGAAACGGTCGACGAAGCCGGTCGATTCCACGATGGCGTCGTCCGGCAGGTTGGTGACGAGGCCGCGGTTCTTGACGTTGAAGTGGCCGCGATAGACGCGCCCGGTCTCCAGCGCCTCGATGATGTAGCTCGCATGCTCGGTGGAGCGGCGGGCCGGGTCGATCGGCCTGTCGGCGTTGGCGAGGTACTGCGGAAATTCCTCCTCGAACCAGTTGCGGCCCTCGGTGCACACGCGCAGGTACCCGCCCGTCTCGCCGTGGATCCAGTCCGACATGTCGATCCAGCGGCCGATTTCCTCGGGCCGCTTGCGGTACCAAGGCAGGTACTCCGACAGGTGGCCGTTGGACTCGGTGGAATAGACCCCGAACCGCCGCAGGACGTCGATGCGCACCTTTTCCTGGCTGGCGTAGACCGGGTGGCGCTCGAACGCCGCCAGGAGTTCGGCGCCGGAGACCGGGCGCCCCTTGAGGCGCACGTCTACATACCAGGTCTGGTGGTTGATGCCGGTGCACACATAGTCGAGATCGCTCGGCGCCTCGGCCCCCAGCACCTCGGCGATCTGCCTCGCGCCGTGCTGGATTCCGTGGCACAGGCCGATCGTGTCGACCCCGCCGTGGTCGATCGCCGCCCATGTGTTCATCGCCATGGGGTTGGCATAGTTGATGAGGCGCACGTCCGGCGCGGCGAGCTCGCGGATGTCGCGGCAGAAATCGAGGATCGCCGCGATCGATCGCTGGCCGTACATGATGCCGCCGGCGCACAGCGTGTCGCCGACGCACTGGTCGACGCCGTAGCGCAGCGGGATGCGGATGTCCTCGGCGAAGGCCTCGAGCCCGCCGATGCGCGTGAGGTTGATGACGTAGCGCGCCCCGGCGAGCGCCTCCCGCCGGTCCGTGCTCGCGGTGATGCGCGTCGGCATGGCGTTGGCCGCTACCATGCGCTCCAGGATCTCGCGCACCATGTCGAGGTTGTGTGTGTTGATGTCGGTCAGCGAGAATTCGGCATCCCGCAGTTCCGGCACGCAGAGAATGTCGCGTACCAGGGTTCGGGTAAATCCGACGCTTCCGGCGCCGATGATCGCGATCTTCAATCCGCTCATGCTCTTCCCTATTTCACAAGGCACCCGCAGCCTGAACGAAGCCGCGCGTCCCGCGGGGTCGAGCGTCCATCGCTTCGCTTCGTGGGCGATTTATGCGAGAGCGGACCAACGGAGAAAAGAGGAGGTCCGTGCTCTGATGGGTAATTTCATGCTCGATCGTCTCCTGAGCGGCGGCGGGTTCCGGCGAACCCTCACCTTTCCCCGGCGGCGTGACGGGCTCCACATCATGGCCACCAGCGTCGGGGTCGAGACGGCGCGGGGGCCGGCCTACGACTGGAACGGGCGCAGCCGGGGCCATACGCCGTTTTCGGTGCTCCAGCACACGGTGGACGGCGCGGGGCGCCTGCGCTACGAGCGGCGCGGGTTCCGCGTCGAGCCCGGGCAGACCATGCTGGTCTCGATCCCGCACGCGCATCGATACTGGCTGGAGCCCGGCGAGAGCTGGAGCTTCTTCTGGATCGCGATGAGCGGGCAGGAGGCGTTACGGCTCCACCGCGCCATCCTGCACGCGGCGGGTCCGGTGTTCCGGCTCCAGCCTCGGACGGTGGAGGTCCTGGCCGATATCTGCTTGACCCTGCGCGAGCCGGACGTGACGGCGGGCTTGGCTTCGAGCGAGGCCTATCGCGCCACCATGGCATTGCACGACGACCTGATGAGCCGCACGGACGGCGAGGGCGGCCACGGCGCGACGCCGCGACTGGAGCGGGCCACCGCCTATGCCCGGGCCCATCTGGAGGCGCCGCTGGATGTGGCGACGTTGGCGGGCGTGGCAGGGCTCAGCCGCGCGCATTTCGTGCGCCTGTTCCGGCGCTTCCAGGGCGTCAGCCCTTCGGAGTTCGTGGCGCGGGAGCGGATGAAGCGCGCGACGCGGCTCCTGATCAACGGCCAGCTCAGCGTCAAAGAGATCGCCAGCGCCTGCGGGTTCGAGGATCCGAACTACTTCGCCAAGGTCTTCCGCCGCACCTACGCCATCAGTCCCTCCGAGTTCCGCAGCACCGGCATGTATTCTACGACCTCCGGCGCCGATGCGCCGCTCGATCCGCCCGCCTAGCACTGAGGCGGCATGGTTCCGGACCTTGTCGCGAGGCTCGGCATCGAGATGACGCCCATGGGTTCGAGCGCCGTCGATGGGACGCTGCTCCGCCGGGGTGCGGATCACGAACCGCCCGCCACCCGCCGCGATGCGGCGACACCCCGATGCCGCACGGCGGCGGACATGGCGTCCAAGAAGGTGCGTAGCTTGCGGGGCTGTTGGTGGCGCTTGGCGAACAGGGCAAGGAGCGGAACCGCGCCGCCGCTCCAACCGGGGAGCACCGGTTCCAGCCGGCCGGCCGCGAGGTCGACGGCCATGTCCAGGATCGACCTCATCATGATGCCGTGGCGGGCGAGGCACCCGTCACGGAGCGAGTCGCCATTGTCGACGCGCAGGCGCCGGACTTCCATCCCATGCAGGAGGACGAACTGCGCCACCGCGCCGAGGCGAGCGGCCCGGAATGGACGATCCTGCGGCCGGACGTGATATTGGGCGACGCCGCCGGCAATCAGATGAACATCGCCACCGCGATCAGTGCCTATGCCGCGCTGACAAGGGCCGATGGCGCCGCGTTCCGCTTCCTCGGCAGTGCCTGCGTCCACGATCATTGCCTCGCCCAGTTCACCGACGCGCATGCGCTCGCCCGCGCAGCCTGTGGGCGGCGAGTGCGGACGTGGCGCGGCAGCAGGCCTCCAACTAAGTCCACGCGCCGTTCCGCTGGAGGTGGGCGTGAGCGAGGGTGGTGGCGCATTTCGGGCTGGAGACGGGCGCGCCGATCCCCTTTCGCCACCCGCATCCTGCCGCGGCCGTGAGGAGACTGACCTCGCTAACCGTGACCGCCTTCGACCATCGTCCTCGACGTCCGCAATGTGGACGTTTCCGCCGCCTGGTACGCGGCAGCGCTGGGGTTGGAGCGACACGACGTCCGATCCTCGGAGGGCATTACCCGGACGAGCATGTGGTTCGGCCGGAACAAGATCAACCTGCGCTCGCTCGAGGCCCCGCAAGGAATGGTTCACGGGTGAGACGGTAGCCTGATCGAGGTGTCGTCCTACGGATGGCGCAGCGTCGCCGGCGCCCCGGTTCCGCCAGCGCGTCGGCCGGAGCGTCCGATTCCAGGCCGGACAGGACGGTCGTCTGCGGGAGGGCGGGGCGGGGACATCCGCATCCTCGCGCCGATCGGCCCACGAGGCTGCATTCCTCAACGGCCGCGATCGGATCGATCTATGTTCGGGGCGGACATCCCCGCCGAGGATCGTGGCGTGGTCGGTCAGAAACGTCTGGAGCGTGGCGGGGCGCCGACCCATCCAACGCTTGACCTCGTCGGTGACATGGTCTTCCGACCCTCTGGCGACTTCGTCGCCCAGGGCGGCGAGTGTCGCGGCATAGCGGATTGTTTGAACGGAACGCGACCGTTCCGACGATGACGTGCCGACGTGGCGCGGACCCGGTGGGGCCGCGGTCCGCAGATCCAGTGTCACGGATGCGCTGCGACGGACCTTCGGCGAGTGGGCGCGGGTAGGCTATGCGGCTCTCCGTCTGGAGCGCGTCGCCAAGCGCGCCGGGGTCGGCAAGGCCGTTCTCCACCGGCGCTGGTCGTCGAAGTCCGCCACGGCGAAGCGACCTCCTGGCCCAAGTCGGCCTGTCCATCACGCTAGCGGGCGACATGGGATCGCTCGAGGCCGCCCTCGAGGCGCTCCTTATCGTGGTCTGCCGCGTTCTGTGCCGCCGGATGATCCGGCGCATCCTCACGGACCCTCGTGCCGAGATCGGTCGAGAGCCCGCTCTGGCGCAGGCCATCCGTCCGTTCCAGTAGGCACGCACGCGCACGCGCTCGCGATATCACGGACCGCGCAAACGCGCGGGGAGAGTCGAATGCGCCTGTCGACGTCGGGACGATCGCCGACGGTCTGGCGGCCCCGCTCTACTGGCGCCTCGCTGTGATCAGGGGCGGTCGGACCGCGAGCACATCAGACGGCTGGCCCGGATGCGAGCGGCAGCCGCTAAGGCGCATAGGCACCCGACAATCTCCATCCCCTTGACAGCCGCCAACGCTTCCGACAGCAATGGAAACGTTCTCAGAGAACGTTTCCATTCTCTGGGTCGACCATTCGATACCTTTGGGAGGAGGGCGGATGAGCGTTGCAGATCGAGTCCGCGCAGCCGTCGAGATCGGCTCCATGGGCAAGTCCTACGGCCCGACGGTCGCGCTGGACAGCGTCACGCTGGATCTGCGGCCGGGCGAGGTCCACGCGCTGCTCGGCGAGAACGGTGCCGGCAAATCCACGTTGGTCAAGGCGCTCAGCGGGATCGTGCGGCCCGACCGCGGCACGATGCGCATCGAGGGTCGGGACTATCGTCCGCGCTCGATCCTGGACGCCCGTTCGTCGGGCGTGGCGACCGCCTTCCAGGAACTGAGCCTGCTGCCCAATCTCTCCGTGGCCGAGAACCTCCTTCTCCCGCGCCTGCCGAAGCGAGGTCTCGGCTTGTCCTCCGCCTCGGCCACGTGCCGTTCGGCCGAGGAGATCCTGGCCCGCTTCGACCTGGACCATATCGACCCGTCCGCGCCGATGGCCTCGCTGGCCCTCGCGGATCGCCAGCGCATCGAGATCGCACGCGCGATGCTGCACGCGACGCGGCTTCTCGTCCTCGACGAGCCGACCGCGGCGCTCGCCGACGTCGAATGGCTCTTCTCCCTGGTCCGCGCGATCCAGGCCAAGGGCACGGCCATCCTCTACATCTCCCATCGCCTTGGCGAGGTGCGCGCGCTCTGCGACCGGGCGACGGTGCTGCGCAACGGGCGCAGCATCGCCACGGTCGATCTCGCCGGCGCGAGCGACGCCCGCATCTTCGAGATGATGGTGGGCCGCAGCTCCGGCCACGCGCGCAAGGCGCCGGCCTCGGTCGCCGCCTCGGACCGGGCGGCGCTCGAGGTGCGCTCGCTCCGCGCCGGCGCTCTGAAGGACGTGAGCTTCGCGCTGCGTCCCGGCGAGATCGTCGGCGTGGCCGGCCTTGAAGGCCAGGGGCAGCGCGAGCTGTTCCGCTCCCTGGTCGGTCTCGTCGCGAAGGAGAGCGGCGAGATCCTGGTGGATGGCAGGTCCTGCGCGATCGGCAGTCCGCGCGAGGCCCTGAAGGCGGGCGGCGGGCTCGCCTACCTGCCGGAGGAGCGGAAGAGCGAGGGCATTCTCGCGACCCTCACCACGGCCGCCAACATGGCGATGCCCGTCCTGTCCAGCGTTTCGCGCGGCGGTGTGGTGTCCGCGAAGAGAGAGCGGGCCGTCGTCGCGACGCAGGCCGAGCGGGTCGACCTGGCGAGCCGGTACCTGCCCTTCCGGATCGCCGACCTGTCGGGCGGCAACCAGCAGAAGGCGCTGATCGGCCGCGTGATCACGACGGGCGCGCGCACGCTCCTCCTGTTCGACCCGACGCGGGGCGTCGACGTCGGAACCAAGCAATCGATCTACGAGGCCATCCGACGCTTCGCCGAGGGCGGCGGCTCGGTCCTCTTCTACTCCTCCGAGCTGCCGGAGATCGTCAGTCTCGCCCACCGCTGCCTCGTGCTCTACGGCGGGCGCGTCGCGGCCGAGTTCGCGGGCGAGGCCATCGAGGAGCAGGCGCTGGTCGGCGCGCTTCTCGGCGCGGTCAAGCCCGAGCTGGGAGAAGCCGCATGAGCGTGTCGGCAACGACGATCCCCGCGCGCCGGCCCTCGCGCGGACCCCTGTCCGGCGCGGCCCGGGCCCTGGCGAGCGGGGCCGGCGTGGTGGCCCTTCTGTATCTCGTGCTCTACGGGCTCTACGCCTTCTTCGAGCCGTCGGCTCTTTCGGTCTACTCGATGACCAGCCTCGTCAACAATTCGGCGCCGCTGGCGATCGCGGCGGCGGGCGAGACGCTCGTCGTCCTGTCGCGCGGGTTCGACCTCTCGATCGCCGGCGTCGTGTCGCTCGCCAACGTGGTCATGGCGGTCTACCCACTGGACGGGCCGGGCGGCGCGGCGGCGAGCCTTCTGATCTGCCTCGGCATCGGCGCGGCCGTCGGCACGCTCAACGCCTTCCTGATCGTCACGCTGCGGATCCAGACGATCGCCGCGACCCTCGGCACGATGATCGCGGCCCAGGGGCTCGCCCTCGTCATTCTCGACGCGCCGGGCGGCATGGTGGCCGACTGGGTGAGCTACGAACTGACCGACAGCCTGTTCGGCACGATCCCGGTCTCGGGTCTCGTGACGCTGGCGGTCGCGCTCCTCTGGCTCCTCTTCAGGCGCACCGATCTCGGCATCGGCCTCTATGCCGTCGGTGCCGACGAGCAGGCCGCTCAGTTGTCGGGAATCTCGGTGGAGCGGGTTCGCTATGCCGCCTTCATCGGCGCGGGCATGCTCTACGGTCTCGCCGGCTACATGCTGAGCGCGCAGACCGCGACCGGCAATCCCAACGCCGGTGCGCCGTTCCTGATGCTCGCCTTCGCGGCGGTGGCGCTCGGCGGCACCGCCCTCTCGGGCGGGCGCGGCGGCCTGATCGGCTCGCTGATCGGCGCGGCGACCCTGATGCTGCTCCAGAAGGTGCTCTTCTCCGGCGGCGTGTCCTCCTTCTACACCGGCATCTTCCAGGGCTTCGTCCTGGTCGGCGCCATCCTCTTCGGGCGCGGCGTGGCGCGGCTGATCGCGGCAACACGAGCATGACCATGATCCAACAGGACGGCTCTCCCGATTTCGCCGCGACGGCCGACCCGCGCTCGGGCGGCCGGCGCCTCGAGCGCGGCACCGTCAACGCCCTCGTCGTGTTCGGCCTCAGCATCGCGCTGGTGGTCGCCTCGCGGATGATCAGTCCGGCGCTCGGCTCCTGGTCGCAGGTGCTGACGATCCTGACGCTGGCGTCCTTCCTCGTGGTCCTGTCGTTCGGCCAGGGCCTCGTGATCCTCGTCGGCGGCCTGGACCTTTCGGTCCCGGCGCTGATCACGCTCGGCGGCGTCCTGACGACGACCTGGGCGGGCGCGGACGCCGGCGTTCTCACGGTCCCGATCCTCGCTCTCGTGCTCGGCGTCTGCGCCCTCGTCGGGCTCGTCAACGGCATCGGGGTCGTCCTTCTGAAGGTGCCGCCGTTCATCATGACGATGGCGACCTCGATCACCGTCGCCTCCGTCGCCCTCGGCTTCACAAGCGGCACTCCGCGCGGCGCCTCGCCCGCCGTCCTCCTCGACCTGATGAAGACGTCCTGGGCGGGGGTGCCGGTCGTGGTGTTCTTCCTGGTCGCCTTCGCGATCGCCGGCTGGATCGTCCAGAGCCATACGGTGTTCGGGCGCCAGCTCTTCGCGGTGGGCACGAGCCGCGAGGCGGCCCGCATCGCGGGCGTGCCCGTGGGGCGCGTCGAGATGCTGCCTTACGTGATCTCGGCGGCCTGCGCCGGCTTCGTCGGCATGATGCTGGTCGGCTACGCCAACGGCGCGACGCTGCGCATGGGCGACAGCTACATGCTGCCCAGCATCGCCGCCGTGGTGATCGGCGGCTCGTCGATCCTCGGCGGTTCGGGCAGCTTCGTCGGCACCGTCGGCGGGGCGATCCTCCTCACCACGCTCGGCACCGTGATCGCGGCCATCGGGCTCGACCAGGGCTGGCGCACGATCATCGAGGGCTCGATCATCATCCTAGCTCTGCTGGCGCTCCGAGAAGGCTTCGCGTCGCGGATCCGGCTGCGCGCCAAACGACACTGAGGCTAGGTCTCGTCCGTTCGGCGGATCTCGTCCGCCTTTCGATGGGAACGTTCCCATCGGCCGTGGTCCCGGCACGCGGACCTTTCTGGGAGGAAAGACGCATGAAGATTTCCAAGTCGCTCCGTTCCGCGACCGCGCTGGGCATCGCCACGGCCGCGCTCGCCTGCGGCCTTGCCACCCCCGCCGCGGCGCAGGACGGGAAGAAGTTCAAGATCTATCTGGCGCTAAGCTACAGCGGCAACGCCTGGCAGTCGGAGGCGGCCAACATCGTCAAGGCTCTGGCCAAGACCCCGCCCTACGACAGCCAGGTCGAGCTCACCGAAGTGATCTCCGGCACGGACCCGCAGGCGCAGATCTCCGCCTACGAGAGCATGATCGAGGCGGGCGCGGACGGCATCGTGAGCTTCCCCATCTCCTCCACCGCCCTCAACCGCACCATCAAGCGCGGCTGCGAGAAGGGCGTGAAGTTCTTCATGTACGACGCGACGGTCACCGAACCCTGCGCCTACAACGTCAGCTACATCACCTCGGGCTTCGGCGAGAACAGCGCGCAGGCGCTGGTCAACGAGCTCGGCGGCAAGGGCAACATCTTCCTCAGCCGGGGCGTGCCCGGCAATTCGGTGGACAAGCGCCACACCGACGGCGCCATGCATGTCTTCAATCAGTATCCCGACATCAAGGTCGTCGCCGAATACTACTCCTACTGGGACGACCGCACGACCCAGCAGGAAACCGCCAAGGCGCTCGCCGCCAACCCGAATGTCGACGGCATCTGGGCGCAGGCCGGCGAGTACGGCGCGATCCAGGCCCTTCTGGACAAGGGCGGCAAGCTCGTGCCGATGACGGGCGAGAACTCGGACGGGTTCCGCCTCGCGCTCGCCGACCCGGAGATGCAGGCCAAGGGCCTGAGGGGTGTCTCCGCCGGCTCGCCGCCGGCCCAGTCCGGCTATGCGTTCAAGCTCATGATGGAGATCCTAACCGGCAAGCGGCAGCTCGAGGCGACCAACATCCAGTATCCGCTGCCCTGGGTGCCGGCGGCGGACGTGAAGGTCTGCGAGGGCGACACGTTCGAGAACGGCTGCAACGCCTTCCCCAAGGACAAGGTGCCCTCCTCGTTCGTCACCGAGGTCTTCAATCCCGAACTGCTGCCCGAGCTGACGCTCCAGTCGGCGCTGGAAGGCAAGCAGACGCCGGGCGCCACCATCCAGCCGCTGCCGGCGGAGGTCACCAGAGCTCCCAACGAGCCGGGGATCAACTGCCAGCGCTGCGAGGCGCCGGCCGACCTTTACAAGCTCACCAAGGTCGAGCCGACGGTGAAGCCCTGACCTTTGCGTCGCTGCGGGCGGCCCCGCCCGCAGCCTCTCCCTTCCAGAAGGACACCATCCATGTCGATCTATCTGAAGCGCGGCCAGGACCCGAACGCCGTCGCTGCCAATGACGCCAAGGTCCGCACGACCGTCGAGGGCATTCTGTCGGACATCCAGGCCCGCGGCGACGAGGCGGTGCGCGAGCTGTCCGAGAGGTTCGACAGGTGGACGCCGGACAGTTTCCGACTGTCGGAGGCCGACATCCAGGATGCGATCAGCCGCGTCTCCGAAGAGGATCTGGAAGACATCCGCTTCGCCCAGGCGCAGGTGCGCAACTTCGCGCAGAGACAGCGCGAGTGCCTCGTGGATCTCGAGGTCGAGACGATGCCCGGCGTCTTCCTCGGCCACAAGAACATCCCGATCGACGCGGTCGGCTGCTACATTCCCGGCGGCAAGTATCCGATGGTCGCCTCGGCGCACATGAGCGTTCTCACCGCCAAGGTGGCGGGCGTGCGCCGCGTCGTCGCCTGCGCCCCGCCGTTCCAGGGCGGCCCGCACCCGGCGATCGTGGCGGCCATGCATCTGGCCGGCGCCGACGAGATCTACTGCCTCGGCGGCATCCAGGCCGTGGGCGCCATGGCGCTCGGCACCGAGACGATCGCGCCGGTGGACATGCTGGTCGGGCCCGGCAACGCCTTCGTGGCCGAGGCCAAGCGCCAGCTCTACGGGCGCATCGGCATCGACCTCTTCGCGGGGCCCACCGAGACGCTGGTGATCGCCGACGACAGCGTCGACGGCGAGCTCTGCGCGACCGACCTCCTCGGCCAGGCCGAGCACGGGCCGAACAGCCCCTGCGTCCTCGTCACCAATTCCGAGAGGCTGGCCCGCGCCACGATGGCCGAGATCGAGCGCCAGCTCGCGCGTCTGCCGACCGCCGAACTCGCCCGCAAGTCCTGGGAGGACTACGGCGAGGTCATCGTCTGCGACAGCTACGAGGAGATGGTCGCCGAGGCCGATCGCCTCGCGTCGGAGCACGTGCAGGTGATGACGCGCGACCCGGACTACTTCCTGGACAACATGCGCAACTTCGGCGCCCTGTTCCTCGGGCCCCGCACCAACGTCGCCTATGGCGACAAGGTGATCGGCACCAACCACACGCTGCCGACCAAGAAGGCGGCGCGCTATACGGGCGGCCTCTGGGTCGGCAAGTTCATCAAGACATGCACCTACCAGCGCGTCGAGACGGACGAGGCGAGCGCGCTGGTCGGCGAGTACTGCTCGCGCCTTTGCATGCTCGAAGGCTTTGCCGGACATGCCGAGCAGGCCAACATCCGCGTTCGCCGCTATGGAGGGCGCAACGCCGCGTGAGCGACGAGCGAACGGAGAAACGGATGACCATGGATGCGCGCAGGGAACGCACGGGAACGCGGGTGACGGTCAAGGACCTCGCCCGCGACCTCGGCATGTCGGTCTCGACCGTCTCGCGCGCCTTCCATGCCGATGCGGTGATCGCGCGCGAGACGCGTGTGCGCGTGCTCGCCCGCGCGAAGGAGATCGGCTACACCCCCAATCCCTTCGCCCGCAGCCTCATCACCAAGCGCACCCGCATCGTCGGACTGGTGGTCGCGGACATCACCAACCCGTTCTACCCCGAGGTGATGACGCGCCTCACCTCGGATCTGCGGGCCATCGACATGAACGTCATGCTGGTGGCGGCCGATCAGTCCGGGACCGTCGACGACGCGCTGCGTCTGCTTCTCAACTACCAGCCGGATCTCGTGATCATCCTGGCGGCGACGTTGTCGTCGGCGGCGGCGCAGGAGTGCCGCAAGTCGGAAACGCCGGTCATCTTCTTCAACCGCCTGTCGGGCGAGGCGGGCTCCTTCGGCGTCACCTGCGACAACGAGGAGGGCGGGCGGCGCGCCGCCGACTTCCTGATCGATCGCGGCCATCGGCGCCTGGCCTACGTGTCGGCACTTGCGGACGCCTCGACCAATGTCGAGCGGCACCGAGGCTTTGCCAACCGCGCCGCCGAGCGGGGCATCGAGGCCCCGGTGGTCCTGGAGGCGGGGAGCTTCAGCTATGCGGCGGGCCACCGGGCGGCCGAGGCGATGCGTACCCTGAAGGCACGCCCCGACGGCGTCTTCTGCGCCAACGACATTGTGGCCATCGGCTTCCTCGACGCCGTGCGGCAGGATCTCGGGCTCAGCGTGCCGGGCGACCTGTCGGTGATCGGCTTCGACGATGTGGAGATGGCGCACTGGCCGAGCCACGCGCTGACGACGATCCGCCAGCCGGTGGACGAGATGCTGGCGGCGACCGTGGCGCTCGCCAAGACGCTGGGCGCGGATGCCGGCGCAGAACCCGTGATCCGGCGCATCGCGCCGGGCGAACTCATCGAACGCCAGACGACGAGGGACCGCCGTGCGGACTGAACCGGGCTCCGGCGCGTTCTTCGAGCGCGCCGTCACCATCCATCGCTTCGACTGCCAGGCCATCGCCGGGCAGGGCGGCGAGAGCGATTTCGAGGGCGACGAGGGCGCGCTCGAGGCGATCCTGCCGAGCGAGGCGGCCGTGCGCTACGGCCTGGAGGCGCGCCTCGCCTATGACGGGCTGCGCCGGCTGGCCGGACACGTCGCGGGGCTCCTGCTGCTGGCGGAGGCCGGCGGGGGACGCCGGGTGCTCGACCTGCCCGACCTTCGCGCCGCGCGCGACCGACTGGCCGAGATCGAGGCGAGCCTTGCGGCCCTGCGTCCGCCGCTCCGCTTCGAGCCTCATCGGCGCCGGCTTTGCGAGGCCCATCGCCGGGCGGCGGAGGTCATGGGTCTCGTCGAGGCTCTGGGAGGACCGGCGGACGCGGCGACGGCGCGCGATGCCGCCCTCCGCGAGGTGAAGACCCTCTGCGCGATCCTGCGATCGGCCTCCGAGCCGCGCGTCGGCCTCGCGATGGTGGATCTCAGACACGCCTGCTGCAACTGCGCGCCGCGCTGAGCGCGGCCGACCAACAAGGGGAGGAAGACTATGAGCGACTATTCGATCTGGGTTCTGGAATACGCGTTCGTGGCGAACTACCACAAGAGCGGCATCGTCTACGGTGCGCACAACCAGGGCTACACCAAGCTTCCCTACTGCTATGCCGTGATCAAGGGCGGCGGCAAGGTCGCCATGGTGGACGTCGGCTACAACGACAAGGATTACGGCAAGCATCTCGGCGACAAGTTCGGCGTCGAGAACTGGCGCTCGCCCAAGGACGTGCTGGGCGGCATCGGACTGACGCCCGGGGACGTCGACACGGTCTTCGTCACCCACGCCCATTTCGACCATTTCGGCAATGTCGAGGACTTCCCCAACGCGACCTTCTACGTCCAGGAGCGGGAGATGGCGAAGTGGGTCTGGGCGATGGCCCTGCCCGACCGCATGCGCTGGATGACGGTGGCGCTGGACCCGAGCGACATCGTGCGCGGCGTCGAGCTCGCCCGCGAGGGGCGCCTGGTCACTGTGGACGGTCCCAAGGCGGACGTTCTGCCCGGCGTCGATCTCCATCCCGCCTTCGACAGCCACACGTTCGGCTCCATGTGGGTGACCGTGCGCAACGGCGGCGACGATCCTTGGGTGCTGGCGGGCGACCTCGTCTACAGCTTCGACAACGTCGAAGGCTCGGGCGCGGTGGTGGACGTCGATACGATGTACATCCCCGTCGGCCTCGCGGTCGGCAGCCAGACCAATCTCGTGCTCGCCACCGAGGAGATGATGCGGCAGGTCGATTACGAGGCGCGCCGCGTCATCCCGATCCACGAGGAGCGCCTGAAGGAGCGCTTCCCCTCGCGCATCCGCGAGGACGGGCTGCGCATCACCGAAATCCGGCTCGGCGAGGGAGAGAAGTCGTGGGTGGCATGAACGGCCCCATCCGACGCGTCGCCGTCGTGGGCGCGGGGCTGGTCGGCTCGGGTTGGGCGATCGTCTTCGCCCGCGCCGGCCTCGACGTCGCGATCTTCGACGAGAGCGAGGCGATCCGCGCCGCGGTGCTCGACCGCATCGCCGCGAGCCTCGACGACATGAGGGGCGCGGGGCTCGTGGCGGACCCGCAACCGATCCTCGGGCGGCTGCGCGTCGCGGCGAGCCTCGAGGAGGCGGTCGGCGAGGCCGACTACGTGCAGGAGTCGGTGTTCGAGCGGGTCGAGGCGAAGCGGGCGATCTCGCTCGCCATCGACGCGGTGATGCGGCCTGAGGCGGTGGTGGGCTCGTCGAGCTCCGGCATTCCCGCCTCGGCCTTCACGGAGGAATGCCGCAACCGCGCGCGCTTCCTGGTGGTCCACCCCGTGAACCCGCCGCATCTCGTGCCGCTGGTGGAACTGGTGCCCGCGCCCTGGACCGACCCCGAGCTTCTGCCCTGGCTGCGCGGGGAGATGGCGCGCACGGGCCAGGCGCCGATCGTCGTCAACCGCGAGATCGAGGGCTTCATCCTCAACCGTCTCCAGGGCGCGCTGCTGAACGAGGCCTGGGCGCTCTTCGAGGACGGCTATGCCAGCGCGGCCGACATCGACCTCACGGTCTCGCACGGGCTCGGCCTGCGCTGGTCCTTCATGGGGCCGTTCGAGACGATCGACCTCAACGCGCCCGGCGGCATCGACGACTACGCGCGTCGGCTCGGCCCGCTCTACCATTCGATCGCCCGCTCGCGGACGGACCCGCATCCGTGGTCGGACGACCTCGCGGCCCGTGCCGCCGAGGAGCGCCGGCGCGCGCTGCCCCTGAAGGATCTGCCCGAGCGCAGCGCGTGGCGCGACAGGCGCCTGATAGCGCTTGCCGTCCACCGGCGATCCCAGGACTCCTGACCTGCCGCTCCGCGCCCGAAACCCGGAAAGCTCGAACGCATGAACCAGCAACTCGACGGCAAGGTCGCCCTCGTCACCGGGGCGACCGGCGGGATCGGAGCCGAGATCGTCCGACGCCTCGCCGGCTGCGGCGCGCGCGTCGTTCTCGGCTGCAACAGGAGCGTGGACGCCGCCGAGCGGCTCGCGGCCGAGCTTCCGGGCGAGGGCCATCTCGCGGCGCCCGCGCCGGTGACCGACAGCCCGGCGCTGGGGGCGCTCGCCGAGCGCATCCGCGCCGAGGCCGGCCGGCTCGACATCCTGGTCAACTGCGCGGGCACCACGCGCTTCGTTCCGCATGGCGACCTCGACGCGCTGGACGACGCGCTGATCGACCAGATCCTCGCGGTGAACGTACGCGGCACCATCGCCGCCACGCGCGCCATGCGCCCGCTGCTCGAGCGCACGGGCGAGGGGCTCGTCGTCAACATCTCCTCGATCGCCGCACGAACCGCGATGGGCAGCAACATCGCCTACTGCGCCTCCAAGGCGGCCGTCGACAATTTGACCCTGTCGCTGGCTCGGGCCCTCGCGCCGAGGATCCGCGTCGTCTCCGTGTCGCCGGGGCTCGTCGACACCGAATTCGTCAAGGGGCTGGATGCCGAATGGCGCGATGCCCAGGCTCGCATGACGCCGCTCGGCCGCCTCGGCATGCCGGGGGAGGTCGCCGACGCCGTGGTGGCGGCCGCGACCGTCCTGCGCTTCACCACCGGCGCGGTGATCCCGGTCGATGGCGGGCGCCCGCTCGCCTGAGCGCGCGGCGGAACGTCCGCTCTCCGGCGCAGGATCGACGGCCTCCGGACGCGAGCCCGTGATCCCGCCGACCGGCCCCATTTGCCGACCTCGTCGCGCTCTGCCGGCCGACCCCCATCCCAGCCGAGACGCATGCCGGGGCATGTGTCGCGCACAGGGCCATCTGGCGGGGATCTGCGGGGGCGGGGTGCGGGAGCGATCGGCCGCTTTGGCGAAGCCGGTCTTTCCGCAGGGCCCGGCGTCGTCCGAACGGATGCGTGCGACGCGCCCCGATCGGCGCGACCGGTTCGCCGCTGTCCATCCGCTTCCCGACATCACGTGGGGTGACGAAGCTCCTGGGGCGACGGTTTCACGCAATGGTAACCCTCGAAGTCATCAGGATGTATTCTAGCGCGCAAATGTTTGGCGCTCTGCTTGATCGCTAACGTTTGCATGCAAGATTTCGGCTGTCTTACCGTGTCGAGGAAGCTGCCGTGGACGTTCCGACCCTATCCGCGCCGCCGGCCGCGGCCAACGCACCGGACGCTCCGAGCTTCGAGCGTATCCTTCAGAACCTGTCCCATCCGGTGCTCACATTGAGCGCCGAGGGAAACGTGACCTACGCCAACGCGGCGGCCGAGGCTTCGTTCGGGGGATGGATCATCGGTCTCAACATCCGCGATCTCTTCTGTGGGTTCGTGCTCTCGCGCATGAGCGCGACACAGGGGTCCTCGACGGTTCTGACCACGAAGCGTGACCTCAGCTACGATGCTCTGCTGACCCCACTCAGCGACGGTCAGTTCGTTGTGGATCTGAGATTGTCGGCCGGCCCGGAGGGCGGGACGATCGCCGCGGAGGTCGACGATCTGACCGGGCTCGCGAAGCGCAACATCTTCATGGCGCAGTTGGCGGGAGCACTGGCGAAGAGTGGCGGCTCCCCCGTCGCGGTCCACTGCCTCGACCTCGACCGTTTCAAGATGGTCAACGACACGTTGGGCCACGGGATCGGCGACCTGCTGCTGAAGAAGGTCGCCGATCGTCTGACCAACGCCTGCCGGAAGGGCGATGTGGTGGGGCGACTGGGGGGCGACGAGTTCGTCGTTCTCCAGCACGGCGTCGACGAACCCGCGGATGCCGAGAAGCTCGCGTCCCGCATCGTCGATCTCGTCGGGCGGACCTACGTCCTCAGCGGACACACCATCAACATCGGCGTCAGCGTCGGCGTCGCCCTGGGAGGCGATGTCGCGCAGGCCCGGGACATGCTCCGCAACGGCGATCTGGCGCTCTACGAGGCGAAGCGCGCCGGTCGCGGCCGATACCGGCTGTTCGAAGCGGGGATGGACGACCTTCTGCACAAGCGCCGGGAGATGGAGATCGACCTGCGCCGTGCGCTCGCGCTGAAGCAGTTCGAGCTGAACTACCAGCCCTTCCTGGATCTGAAGAGCGATACCTGTATCGGGTTCGAGGCGCTCCTGCGCTGGACGCATCCGGTGAAGGGCAACATCCCGCCCTTGGACTTCATCTCGCTGGCCGAGGAGAACGGCCTGATCGTCAAGATCGGCGAATGGGTGCTTCGGACCGCCTGCCGCGAAGCGGCATCCTGGCCAGGCGAGATGATCGTCGCGGTCAACGTCTCGCCGCTTCAGTTCAAGGCCGATACGCTGCTCGAAACCGTTTCGTCGGCCTTGGAGAGGTCCGGTCTGCCCGCCCATCGCCTCGAGATCGAGATCACGGAGGGTGCGCTGCTCGACGACACCGACAACGTCCTGAAGACGCTGATCGCGCTTCGCGACATCGGCGTGAAGATTTCCATGGACGACTTCGGCACCGGCTATTCGTCCCTCAGCTACCTCCAGAAGTTTCCCTTCAACAAGATCAAGATCGATCGCTCCTTCGTCGCCTGCGCGAACGCCGATAGCGAGGCGATCCTGCGAGCCGTCGCAGGTCTGGGTACGAGCCTCGGCATGGCGATCACGGCCGAGGGTGTCGAGACCGCCGACCAACTCGCGCGCATCCGGCAAGAGCGCTGCACCCATGTCCAAGGGTACCTGACGGGGCGCCCCATGGCGGCGAACCTCGTCGCCGCCTTCCTGACCCAACCCCCTACAGACTAGACCGGCGAGGAGCCTCCCGATGAACCAGAGCCTGCACCGCCTCGTGTACTACAGCCGGAACCACATCTCCGGCGATGAAGCCGCGTTCGCGGCGAATGTGGACGACATCCTGGCCAAGAGCCGGACGAACAATGCTCGCGACCAGATCACCGGGGCGCTGCTGTTCAACGCCGGCTGCTTCGCGCAGGTTCTCGAAGGCCCGCTCGAGAACGTCGAGGCCGCTTTCGAACGCATCCAGCAGGACGACCGGCACGGCGACGTCTCGTTGCTGGCGCTCGACCCGATCGGTCATCGCAGCTTCCCGAACTGGGCGATGGGCTTCGTCGGGGCATCCGATGCCGACGGCGAACGCTTCGCCGGCATCGGCGCGTCCAGCGGATTCGACCTGTCCCGCCTCAGTGGCGACCAGATCCATACGCTCCTTCGCGACCTGACGCTCGAAGAGGAGGCGTCCGCATAGCCGGGGCTCGAAGATCCGTCCGTTCAGGCGTCCGCTTCCGGGGCGACGGCCTGACTCTTCGGGCCTGCCGCTGGGCGGCGGGGCGAGCCGTGTCGTCCGGCTGCCATGGACGAAGCAGAGAGAAACGATTGCCGGCAAACATGACCGGAGGTCACTTGTCCGCAACTTCGGAATCCTTCCCGCGTTCGACCGAAAGATCTCTGGTCGGGGCACGTCGAGCATGACGCGACCCGACCGTCGTGTCGGGGAGAGCAACATGTCGAACGAGCAGACATCGCGTGGCCGTGCCCAGGACCGAGCCCGCGTCGCCGGCAACCAGAAGCATGAGGTTCGCTACGAGGCGGACAAGAAAGGCGTATCCCAATCCGAGGTGAAGGCGGCGGTGAAGGAGGTCGGCAACAGTCGGCGCAAGGTCGAGGAACGGCTGGACAAGAGTTCCTGACGGACTGCGCCTCGCTTCCCGAGATCCAATGACGGATGGCACGGCGAAGAGCGCGGCGCGTTCCGCCTCGGCTGCGACGAGGGCCTCCGGCGTTCCGGGGGCACCGCGCTACTGACGGTTCGATGCGGAACCTTCGACTGGAGACTCTCACCGGCATCGGCGCCGGATCCATTCCCGGAATGTGCCGGGGCGAAGGCGCCGATCGTCCCGCCGCGCCCTAGGTTACGCCGTTGAGCCATACGGGCAGCGAGAACGGGTCCCCCTTTTGAACGATGCAGTTGATCTCGCGACGCCGACGGCCGACCGGGTTGCCGGATCCAAGCCCGGTGCCCCAGGTGGTCTGCAGCCGGTGCCCGACATTCTGAGGGACGGCGATGTCCTCGTCCGCTTCGCCTGTCCGACCCGTGGCGGCGGATATCGGTACGAGGCGGCGTGGTCCGCAGTGCTCAAGGTCCTGTCGGCGATCGGCGGCCGCGATCTGTCGGCGGCGCGGCTTCTCGAAGGGCATCTCAACTCGCTCCAGCTCGTCGCGCTCTACGGCGACGCCGGGCAGCAGGCCCGCGTCCTCGAGGCGGTGCGAGGAGGCGGGCTGCTCGGCGTCTGGGGCGCGGATGCGCTCGTCCCCTTGCGCTTCGAAAAGGGGGCGGTTCGGCCTCGCCGGCTGGAGGGCGCCAAACGCTATGCGTCCGGTGCCGGCACGGTGGGGCTCGCCATCGTTCCGGTGGACGAGGACGGAGCGCTGCATCTCCTGCTTCTCGACACGGGGGATGCGACCCGGGTCGATCTGTCGTCCTGGGACCATCGAGGCATGCGCGCGACGGCGTCCGGGACCTATGATTTCACGGGGATGGAGGTCGGGTCGGGGGATGTTCTCGGCCAGCCCGACGACTACCGGCGCGAACCCTTCTTCGTGGGCGGGATCTGGCGGTGCGCTGCGGCTCAACTCGGCGCGATCGAGGCGATCGTGGCGGGGATGACGCGCGAGCTCTTCGGCTCGGGGCGCGACGCGCATCCGCTTCAGATGGCCCGGATCGGCGAAGCGATCCGCGAAGCGCGCACCGCAAGGCTCTGGGTGGAGGACGCGGCGAAGCAGGTGGAGACCTGCGCCCCGGACATGCAGAAGGCCGATATCGACCGGGTCGTCGCCTATTCGGCCTATGCGCGCCTTGCAACCGAGGCGGCTGCGATGAAGGTGATCGATCTCGCGGAGCGGGCGATCGGGCTCGGATCGTTCGCGATCGGCCACCCGGTCGAGGCGCTGACGCGCGACCTCGCCGTCTACATTCGTCAGGCGAACCCCGACGCTGTGCTGCTGGGGCACGGGCGGGTTCTGGCTCGCGACCTGCTCGAATGAAGGGAACGCTCGGGGACTGGCGGAAGAGGGTCGCGGTAGCGCCGGAGGTATGCGGCGAGCGGCTGATCGGGCCGGGTGCGCTTGTGGTTCTCTCGCCCCATCCCGACGATGAGACGATCGGCTGTTCGGGCCTGATCCTGGCCGCCGCCCGACTGGGGCGCGCCGTGGGGGTCGTCGCGCTGACGGATGGCGAGGGCTCGCATCCCGGCTCGGTCGAAGTGCCGCCGACCCGGCTCGCCGCGATACGGGTCGCGGAGCAGCAGGCCGCCATGGCCTCGCTCGGTCACCCGTCCCCCGAATGGCTGCGGCTCGGACTGCCGGACGGCGCGAGCGGACGCGACGGGCGGTTCGGCGCGGCGGCAGACGAGATCGCGTCCTTCTGCGAGCGGATCGGGGCGAGCGCCTTGACGGCGCCCCATCCGGACGATCCCCACCCCGATCATCACGCGGCGGCCGCGCTGGCGATGGAGGTTCGTCGGCGTCTGCCGAACCTGCGCATCCTCCATTACGAGGTTTGGTCGCGCCGGCTGGGCGACGAGGCCCCGTTCCGGGCCGAGGGACTGGTGCCGTTTCGCGTGCGGACCGCGATCGGCGCCAAGCGCCGGGCGTTGAACTGTCACGAAAGCCAGCTCGGGCACGTCGTGCCGGACGATCCGGGCGGCTTCGTGCTGCCGGCCTGGTTCCTCGGGGCGATGGATGAGCCGACGGAAACCGCGAGCTGGCTCGCCATGCCGGGCGACGTTCCCGGCCCCGACCACTTCGCCCGCCTCTACGCGGCGGACGGCGATCCCTGGCACGTGCGCTCCTCCCCCTACGAGCGCGACAAGCGAGCGGCCGCCGTCGCGATGCTGGCGGGGCACAGCTACGGCCGGCTCCTGGAAGCCGGGTGCGGGGAGGGGCACCTCACGGCCGCGATCCTGCACGCCGGGGTCGCTCGCGAAGCGATCGCCTTCGACCGCGACCCGGCGATCGTCGCTCGGGCGAACGCGATGGGTTGGGGCGCGGACATGCGCTTCGTGGAAGGGGCGATGCCCGACGCGGTGCCCGAAGGACGCTTCGACCTCGTGGTCCTGAGCGAGGTGCTCTACTTCCTGAGCGAGGTCGAGCTGATCCGTTTCGGCGACGTGTTGAGGGGGCGCCTCGCGGACGGTGCGCACATCCTCCTGATCTCCTATCTCGGGGCCACCGACACGCCGCTCGACGGCCGCGCGGCGAGCGACCTGCTCGTCGCGGCGCTGGGTGCCGGCGTCACGACGCTCGGGCTGCGGGAAACAGAGGCCTATCGGATGGAACTGGTGGCGTGTCCCGCAGCGCCCGTTGCATCGCCGGACGATGGCGGTGGAGGTCCGACAGGCGCAGGCGGGTCCGAAGTAGCAGCGGGCTGAGATCTTCCGCCTCCATCCACGCGAGGCCGTCGCCTCGCATGGCGAGGCGCCACGCATCCGCCGGGGGGAGCCGGAGGCTCGCGAGGACGGCGTAACGGCTCTTCGCATCCGCGGCGAGGCGGAAGTCGCGCCGTGAACGCAGGCGCAGAAGCAATGTCTCCGCAGGCTCCAGTGCCTCGTCCACGACGGGGTCGGCCTCGAGGCGATCGCGGCGAAGCTCGTCCGCTAGTCCGCCCCGAGCGCGGCCGTCGAGGCGGCACGATGTGTGGACGCACGGGCCTTCCGCATATCGGATCGGGATATCGAGCGCCTCGCATCGACGACGCAGTGCCCGGTCTTCGGCGGACGCGGGCGTCGGGAGCGGACCGGCGAGGCGGTAGGCCGCGGAGGAGATCGCGAAATTCGCGCCCCCGATATTGCCGTGGTGCGGCCATGGATTGCCGGGGTCCGGCAGGATGCGCGCCGCGAGCTCTCGGCTCGCGTCGCGAAAGAAGCGGACGAGCCCTTGCCCCTCCGGGTCGGCGGACGGTCCCAGGAGAGCCGCCTCGTCCGGAAGAAAGCCTATGCGCCCGCATACGAGCCCGAAGCCGCGTTCGAATTCGGCCGCATAGGCCGCGCGCAAGCCGGGCAGGACCAGCGTGTCCCCGTCCATCGAAAGGAGGGTCGCTCCGGGCGCGAGCCCGTGGGCGAGATCCAGCGCGAGGCGGCGGGCAAGCGGCGCGCTGCCGGTATCCGCTCTCCAGTCGCAGTCGACGAGGAGCCAGGGGCGCCGCCAAGCCCGCATGCGTTCGGCGGCGATCGAAACCGTGGCGTCGCGGCAGCCGTTGGCCGCAAGAAGCACGGCGTCGGCGGGATCGAGCTCGGCATCCAGCGCGTCGAGGCACCAACCGATCCGCGCTTCCTCGTCCCTCGCCGGAACACAGGCGACGAGAGGCGCGGCGCCGAAACGCGTCGGATCGCCTTGCGGGCGAACCGCCAGCAAGGGCAGGTCCCGCGAGAGGGCGGCAAGGATCTCCGAAAGCTGCTTCATGTCCCACTCGGCGGGTCTCGCGGGCAATGGCGCAACGAGATATCCCCTAGCTACGCCTGCGGACCGCCGTTTGGAAGCGCCGAGGCGCCGCCATCGACTCCCGCGGCCGCGCTCGGCCGAATCACGGGACGGTCGTATCCGGGGCGCGGCACGACGCCTTCCGTCGCGAAACGACCGGCCGCCGAGGCCTTCGCCAGCGCGTCGACCGAGCGACGCCGGAACGGCCCGGCCGCGAGGCCTTGTCCGGCATTCGCGACCTCGGACGGTGGAACGGTCTCCCATGCGGCATCTCGCCGAGTGGCGCCCATGGACCACGCTGCGCAATCTCCGCCGCTCTCCCGATCACCCCGGCTCCTGGAGGCGATCGGGCGCGAAGGCGGTCGTCGGCGCTGGGAGCGCCAGCGCCTCGTCCGCCTCTTCAGGCGCCGTGGTGAACGGACCTCGTCCGCCGCGCGCCGAACGCCGGTTCGGGTGTGCGCCCCGCGCGCACGGATCGGAGGAGCGTCACCATCCGGGCGTGCCGGTAGGCGGCGCGGTGGGAGCTTTCCCCCACCGCTTTCCCGTGCTCAGAAGCGGTAGCGCAGCGAGCCGATCACCTGGCGCCCCTGTTCGCGATAGAAGCAGCCGTTGTTGCAAAGGGCATCGCGCTTGTCGAACAGGTTGTTGACGTTGACCTGCGCGCGCACGCCTTCGAGGCGCTGGTCCGCCGCGCCGAAGTCGTAGGAGGCCGACGCGTCGATGAGGATGCGTGCGTTGTTCTCGGGCTGCGTGTTGGCGTCGTTCCCCTCGGTAGTGCCGAGGAAACGCGCGCCCAGGCCCAGGCCCAGCCCGTCGAGCGGACCGGACACCGCCTCGTAGTTCCCCCAGAGCGAGAACTGGTGGCGCGGAATGCCGGTCACGATGTTGCCCGCGTTGTCGCCTTCGAGGAACGTGAGATCGAGATAGGTGTAGGAGGCGACCAAGCTGAGGCCGTCGACGATCGAGGCGGTGGCCTGGACCTCGAAGCCCTCCGATTGCACCTTGCCGGACTGGACCTTGAAGTTGACGTTGTTCGCATCCTGTCCGAGCAGGCCCGACTGCCGGATGCGGAACAGCGCGGCATCCACCGTGAGGGGCAGCCCTGCGGGAGCGTACTTCACGCCGACTTCCGTCTGCTTGCCTTCCGTCGGATCGAACGGCAGGCCCGCCGCGGACAGACCGGACGTCGGCGCGAACGAGGTGGAGTAACTGACGTAAGGCGTGAGCCCGTTGTCGAACAGGTAGGACAGGCCAACGCGGCCCGAGAAGTTCTCGTCGCTCTGGTCCGTGGACGACGCGGGCACGAGGTTGTTGCGGGAGTCCGTATCGAGCCAGTCGTAACGGCCGCCGACGGTGAGGACGAACTTCCGGTACTCGATCTGGTCCTGGAGGTAGAGGCCGGTCTGCTCCAGCCCGGACTCGACGTCGTAGGCGAACGGACCGTCGGGTCCGGCAATCGACTGCGCGCCGTAGTTCAGGGTGGCCACGTCGAGATCGGGCGCCGATCCGAAGCGGTAACGCAGCCGCGTATCGGACTGTGCGTAGTCCAGTCCACCCAGGATGGTGTGCGCCACCGGGCCCGTGTCGACGTTCAACTGGACTTGGTTGTCGACCGCGAACCCGTCGCCCTCGTCGAGGATCTGCCCCGTGGACCGCAGGACCTTGCGCCCGTCGGCGCTCAAGGCGTCCGCTCCGACATAGGTCGTATCGACCTCGCCGCGCTGGTAGCGCAGATTCTGCCGAACCGACACGGTCTCGTTGAAGCGATGCTCGGCCTCGTAACCGATACGGCCTTGGCTGTTGTCGAAGGGGCGCAGCGCCGGGTCGCCCTGCTCGATGCCGGTGGGCAGCGCAAAGCCGGTGACCGGATCGGTGACGGACAGGAAGCCGCGGGCGCCGCCGGTCGTGACGTCGGAGAACTCGCCGAGGATCGTCACATGCGTGTTGCGGTCGTCGGAGCGCACGGTCAGCGCCGGGGCGATCACGTCGCGGTCGTCGCGGGCGCCCACATACTCGGTTCCCGCCGACCGCTTCAGGCCGGTGATGCGGTAGAGGACGTTGTCGTTGCCCGCGAGGGGGCCGGATGCGTCGAAGGCCACCTGGGCACGGTTGTGCGAGCCGATCTGCATCTCGATCTCGCGGAACGGCACATCGGTCGGCCGCTTGGTGACGAGGTTGACGATGCCGCCGGGCGCGGACGAGCCGTAGAGCACAGAACTCGGACCCTTCAGGATCGTCACGCCCTCCAGCCCGTACGGCTCGTTGCGATACACGGAGAACACGCCGCCGAGGCTGCGCAGGCCGTCTCGGTAGTAGCCCGTGTCGGCGACGTTGAAACCGCGAATGTACAGCGTGTCGAACGAGGGGTCGAAGCCGAAGGCGCCCGCCCGAACGCCGGCCGTGTAGCGGGCGGCCTCGACCAGCGTCTGGACCTTGCGATCCTCGAGTTCCTTCTCGGACACGACGGCGACGCTTTGGGGCACCTTGCGCAGATCCGTGTCGGTCTTGGTGCCGACGCGGGCCTCCGTTCCGACATATCCCTCCGTGCGCAGCCCGCCTTCGCCGCTCGAGCCGGCTGCCTCGCCGCCGGCACCGGCCGCGCCCTCCACCACCACGGTGTCCAGGGTGATGGAGTCCTGGGCAAGGGCCGGCATGCCGACGCACAGGGACAGCAACGAGGCACCCAGGAGACCACGACGAGACGCGAAGACGAACGAACTGGAGGGCATGTTTTGAGATTCCGAAGGTTCAGGAAGGCAACCGTCTGTCGGCCTATGAAATATTGACAATCGGAGTCAACATTCCGCCTTTCCAAAACCACAATTCAGCCGTCGTCCGCCTTCTCCTGCCGGTGGATATCGGGCGAGTGCAGCAGAAAGGACACGGGTTTTGAAGTATAGCCAGACAACGTTCCACTCCGCCGGGCTCGCCCAAACCCGCTTCGTGGACCTGGAGAGCGAACGGGGTGGGGAGCCTTGGCGCGTCTTCGTTCACCTCCCGCTCGGCGAGGCGCCGGCGGGCGGATGGCCGCTTCTCGTCATGACCGACGGCAATGCGATGATCGCGACGGCGGTCGATGCGCTGCGCGTCCAGTCGAGCTATCCGGCCGGCACCAATGTCGGACCGGGCGTCATCGCGGCGATCGGCTATCCGACCGAGGACGCCTACGACCCGCTGCGCCGTTCCTTCGACCTGTCGCCCCCGCCAGGGCGTTCGTACCCGCCGTTCTCCGAAGGGGGGCCGCAGGTCCTCACCGGGGGCGCGACGCGGTTTCTCGATTTCGTCGAAGGCGAGGCGCTTCCCTTTCTGGACGGTCTCGTGCCGATCGATCCGTCGCGCCGTACCCTGTTCGGCCATTCGTTCGGCGGCCTCTTCGCCCTGCACGCCCTGTTCTCCGGCTGCCGGGCCTTCTCGCGCTTCGTGGCGGCCAGCCCGACCATCTACTGGGAGGACGCGGGGCTTCTGGACAGCGAACGGCGTTTCGTGGCCGCGTCCCGAAACGGGGAGCTCGCGATCCACCTTTCGGCAGGCGAGCACGAGGGCGCCACGCTCGCGCCGTTCCAGTATGGCCGCGACGATACCGAGAAACGCCTCTCCAACGCGCGCACGGCCCGAACGCTCGAGTTGACGCGGGAAATGGCCGAACGGCTCTCGGCGCTGCCCCACGCCCGCGTGTCGTTCGAGGTCTATCCGGGCGAGACCCACATGACGATGCTGCCGATCGCCGTGTCGAGAGCGGTGCGAACGGCGTTCCAGGTCCACGTCGCCTGAGCGGGCGTCCCGAGCCGCGTGCTATCCGGGCGCCTCGGGTGCGCAACGCTCCGTAGGCGCAGAATCAGGTGCCGTGTCGGCTGACGATTTCCGCGCCGGCGATCGCAAGCGGCCGTGGCGGAACACCAGCCGCCGCGCCTCCGTTCGGTACGGCCTCCGTTGCCGGAGCGACGATGTCGACCGTCAATCTTTCGGCTGGAGGCGGGGATCGACGGCTCCGTCGCGGGGAAGGGATGCCACGAGCTCGCGCCATACCGGCGGTTCCGGCCGGTCGCGCGCCCGCTCGCCGAAGAACTGGGCAACCAAGCCGCGCCGGACATCGTAGAGTTCGACCGACGTCAGAAGGCCGTCCCTGGTCGGCTTGCGCACCTCGAAGGCCTCCGCGACGAGGTCCTCGCGCAGATGCAGGTCGAAGCCCGGATCGAGGACGTTGATCCAAGGGCCCATCGCCTTGATCGTCGTCACCCGGCCGGTGAAGATCTGGATGCAGCCGCGGTTGCCGACGAAGCACATGATCGGGATGCCGCCGGCGCCGGCCGCGTGGAGGAGCGCCGTGGCGGCACCGGGCGCGAGCGGTCGGACATGGGCCCCGTCCATCGCATCCAGGGAACCGCGTCGATCCAGACCATGGCGGCGCAGCATCGGCACGAACTCGTGGACGTCGCGCATGGCGGCGAAATCTTCGCGGAAGGCTTTGGGATCGCCGGGTTCCGCCGGAGGCGTCGTCGGATAGGGGCAGACGGTGAGCGGGGACGCGGGTTTGCCGGCGAACCGGGTGCGGATCGCCTCGAACGCCGTGACGTCGGAGCCGGCGCGCAGATGCACCTTGATCACCGCGTCACCCGCCGCGTCGAAGACCTGTAGCGATCGGCGCGGGCCCTTTTCGTCCGGGATATCCACGGCGAAGACGCTGGCCCAATGCGCGAGGAAGAGCCTCAGGTCGAGCGGCGGATGGAGGACGAGACCCGTCGCGCCATCGAGATGGATCGACCCGAAGCGGCCGACGACCTCGTGGACCGCCACCTCGTTGCGCGTCAGCGACATGATCTCGCCGAGTGTCGGCAGGGCCTCGACGACCGCCCGGATGTCGGGTCGCAGGCGCACTACCTCCGGTCCGTCGTGCCGGTCGAGTAGTTCCGCCTCCGAGAGGCCGAGCTCGCGCGCGAGGTCCCGCGGGCGCTTCGCCGAGGCATGGAAGGGAAGGGGCGGTGTGTTCGGGGTCTCGAGAGTGTCCATCCGGGTTCCGTCGATCAGGCCGCGGTCTGTGGCAGAATGAAGGGGATGCCGGCCGCCGGAAGGGCGCCGACGCGCAAGGGAAGGCCGAAGGCGCGCTCGATCAGCGCATCGGTCAGGACTTCGGCCGGCGACCCGTCGCCGATGACGCGACCGTCCGCGAGCACGAGGATGCGGTCGGCGAAGCCGGCGGCGAGGTTGAGATCGTGCAGGACGGCCAGGACGCCGCCGCCCTGGTCGGCGAACTCGCGGGCGATGCGCAGCACGGCGATCTGGTGACGGATGTCGAGCGAGGAGATCGGCTCGTCCAGGAACAGGAAGTGCGGCTGGCCGTTCTCGACGGGTTCGCCGATCTGGCAGAGGACGCGGGCCAGATGCACCCTCTGCTGCTCGCCGCCCGAAAGCTCCTGGTAGGTGCGGCCGGAGAACCCGGCGAGGTCGACGCGCGCGAGCGCCGCGACGATCGCGTCCCGCCCGTCCGCCCGCCCTCCGGCTTCGAGGCCGAGACGCACGATTTCGGCGACGGTGAAGGGGAACGCCAGGGCGGAGGATTGCGGCAGCACCGCCCGCCTGCGCGCGAGCGCACGGGGCGGGACGGCGCCGAGCGGCTCCGCGTCGAGGCGCACGCGACCGGTCTGCGGCGCGATCTCGCCCGTCATCACCTTGAGGAGCGTCGACTTTCCCGCGCCGTTCGGCCCGACGACGACCGTGAACGTACCGGACGCGATGGCGAGCGACGTCGGATGCAGCGCGGTGCGGGCGCGATAGCCGACCGCGGCGTCTTCGAGCGTGATCATGGATCAGAAGTCCTCGACGCTCCGGCGATGCAGCAGGATCCAGAGGAAGACCGGTGCGCCGATCGCCGCCGTCAGGATGCCGATCGGCAGTTCCGCCGGCGCGACGACGAGCCTCGCGATCATGTCGGCGCACAGGAGCAGGCACGCTCCGGCCAGCGCCGAGGCCGGCAGAAGGTGGCGGTGGTCGGGCCCGAGCCACAGGCGAAGCAGGTGCGGCACCACGATGCCGACGAACCCGATCGTCCCGGACACGGCGACGGCGGCCCCCGTGGCCAGCGCCACGATCACGATGGTCACGCGCTTCAGGAGTTGAACCCGGATGCCGAGGTGAAACGCCTCCGCCTCGCCGAGCACGATTCCGTTGAGACCGCGAGCCACGAAGGGGGCGAAGGCGAGGGCGGCGACCATCATCGGGCCGGCGGCGGCGAGTTTGGTCCAGTTGGCGCCGCCAAGACCGCCGAGGCTCCAGAAGGTGAGGTCGCGAAGCTGCGCGTCGTTGCTGACATAGACGAGAAAGCCCGTGCCGGCGGCCGCCAGCGCGCCGAGCGCGATCCCGGCGAGCAGCATCAGCGCCATGGAGGATCGTCCCGCCAACGTGCCGATGCGATAGATCAGGAGCGTGGCGACGAGCCCGCCGCCGAACGCGCCGAGGGGAAGGGCGTAGATGCCGGCCAGCGCGTGGTAGGGGGCGAGCAGGCCGCCGGACAGGACGATGGTCGCCACCGCCGCGAAGGCCGCACCCGACGAGACGCCGACCAGGCCCGGATCGGCCAGCGGGTTGCGGAAGAGCCCCTGCATCATCGCGCCGACCGCCGCGAGCGAGGCGCCCACCAGCGCACCGAGGATCACGCGCGGCAGGCGGATCTGCCAGACGATCAGGGTGTCGGCGAGCGAAGCGACGTCGCCGTGCGGTCCGGCCAGGAGGATCCGCGTCACGCCGAACGGACGGAGCATGGCGGGACCGACGCCGAGTGCGAGAACCGCGGTCGCGATCGTCAGCACGACGAGGCCGATCAGGGCGAGCCTCGCCCGCGACGCCCGGTCGCCGGGAAGCGCTGTGCCTCGGGTCGTGCGCAGCGCGTCAGCGACCATCGGGACCGGCCTTCGCGAGGTGGAGCTCGGGGTAGAGGCGGGCCGCGAGATCGCGTACCGCGCCGGGCGTGCGCGGGCCGAAGCCGAGGAGATGCATCGCGTCCATGCGGATGACGGCTCCCGCGCGGCCGGCGGGCGTTGCGGCGATCGCAGGGATCGCGAGCGGATCGACATCGGGAGAGCCGGCGCGCGTCACCATCAGGATCGCATCCGGCTGGAGGGCCGCGAGCGCCTCCGTCGACAGCGTCTTGTAGCCTTCGACCCCGTCGAACACGTTCTCGGCGCCTGCGAGCCGAATGACCGCGTCGGCCCCCGTGCCCCTGCCGGCGGCGTTCGGCCGGCCGTCCACCAGCGAGAGGATGAAGAGCACCCTCTTCCGGGATGCCACCGAGGCGAGCCGTGCTTCCAGATCGGCAAGATCGGTGCGGATGGACGCGGCCATCGCCGCCCCTTCCGGCCCCTTGCCGACGGCGTCCGCGACGAGGCGGACCTTCCGTTCGAGCTCGTCGACCGTATGCCCCGTCGGCACGTGCGTGACGGCGACGCCGGCCGCATCGAGAAGTTCTACGGCGGGCTTCGGTCCCGCGCCTTCGTCGAGCAGGATCAGGTCGGGCGAGAGCGACAAGACCCCCTCGGCCGAGAGCTGG
This sequence comes from Aureimonas flava, assembly GCF_003583935.1. Classification (GTDB taxonomy): domain Bacteria; phylum Pseudomonadota; class Alphaproteobacteria; order Rhizobiales; family Rhizobiaceae; genus Aureimonas; species Aureimonas flava. Next base: position 32,930 of record NZ_QYRN01000011.1, read on the forward strand.
CGCATGTAGCCGACATTGGGTTTTCGGGCGAGTGCCTCGGGCGGATAGACGCTCGTCGTGTCCACCGCCGTGATGCGCTCGTCCTCGCCCAGCGCATAGAGGATTTCCGTGATCGCCCCGCCGATCGAGACGATGCGCTGGGGTTCGGCTGCCGCGGCGACGGCGGATGTCGCAAGGACGAGGCAGGCGGCGAGGACGGCGGCGATCGGATGCATGGGCGGGGCATCTCCATGGCGGCCGGGCTCGGGGAGCACGGCGGCTCGGCGTGACGAGGCCTGCGTCTCGCAGGAGTGGCCTTCTCGTCAAGCGAGGATGCCAGTATTCCGTCAGAAAAATCAAATATAGAACGGTTACAATCTAGATAGGTTCTATATTGTAATGCCTAAAAATGATAAATATTTGGATACAATCAAGTTGACTCGTCAGTATATGGGAAATTATGGGTCGATCGAGGACGGGGTCCGCTGACCGAATTACTGAAACGATTCCAGGAAGACGCGAAGCTCCTTCGGCCTCGCGTGAGGGGCATGACGATGCGTCGGTTGATCGAGGCGATGACGATGGGGGTCGCGCTGGGCGCGCTTCTGGCGACGGGGGCGGGTGCCCAGACGGCGACGATGGAGGACGGCGTCGTCCTCGATCCCGTCGTGGTCGAGGGAGCGGCCGACGGCGCCTCGGGGGCCGCCGGCACGGTCACGACCACCCGCACCACCCGCACGGCGATCGACGACAAGCTGATCGATTCGATCGAGGATCTCGGTCGCACGCAGGAGGCTGGCGTCACCTTCAATCGCCAGACCAACAGCATCAACATCCGGGGGCTCGAGGGCCCGCGCGTCCTCACCACGATTGACGGCATCCGCGTGCCCTATCTCAACGACGTCACGCGCGGTGCCGAGGGCGGCGCGAACGCGTTCGACTTCTCCTCGCTCTCCTCGCTGGATCTGACGCGCGGCACCGACCCGCTCCTGGGCTCGGGTGCGCTCGGCGGCGTTCTCGCCCTGCGCACGCTCGATCCCGAAGACCTGCTCCTCGGCGGGCGCCGGGTCGGCGTCCTGACCAAGAACGGCTACGATTCCACCGACCGGAGCTGGTTCACCGCCAATGCCGCCGCCATGCGCGTCGGCGATACCAGCATGCTGATCCAGGGCGGCTATCGCGGCGGGCATGAAATCGACGGTCAGGGCGACCTCGATGCCTACGGCGCGGCCCGCACTGCGGCCAACCCGCTCGACTACGACCAGTACAACCTCCTCGCCAAGGTCCACCAGGCCGCCGGCGAGGGGCACCGGTTCGGCATCACCGGCGAAATCTTCAGCCGCGACGAGGACATCGACACGCGCACATCGCAGGGGACGGGCGCGAGGGACAACTATCGTCCCGGCGATCACGTCTCCGGCGAGACGATCGATCGGGAACGGGTCTCGCTGAACTACGACTACGCGTCGCCCGAACCCGGGTCCGCGCTCGTCGACGAGGCGTCGGGGGTGCTCTACTACCAGAAGGTCGAGCGCCATTCGACGATCGACGCCTATCGCTCGGTCTCGGTGATCGGTCCCTACGGGCGAGACAACCGTTTCGAGGAACAGTCGGTCGGCTTCACCGGCTTTGCCGCGCGCACCGTCCTGACGGGCGAGATCAGCCACAAGCTGACGGTGGGCACGGAGTTGCGCAGCGCGACCACGACGCAGTACTCCGCCGGCTACGACAACTGCCAGCGGCCCTATACCGGCGCATTCGCCGCCTGCAACAATCTTCACACCAACCAGGCCGACACGCCCGAGGTCGACAGCGGCGCCGTCGGTCTCTTCGCGGAGGATCGGATCGGGCTACCCGGCGGACGGTTCCGCCTGACGCCCGGCCTGCGCTTCGACTGGTACGAGGAGGCGCCTCAGCTTACCGACGACTATGCGCGCAGCGCCGCCTATCCCGGCTCGCTGCCGCCATCCTCGAGCGATACGGCCCTCTCGCCCAAGCTCCTGGCCGAATACGATCTCCTGCCCGGCCTCACGGCCTACGGTCAGTGGTCGATGGGCTTCCGCGCGCCGACGGCAGGCGAACTCTACTCGCGCTTCGGAGCGGTCGGCACCTACCTGCGCGAGGGCAACCCGAACCTCGAGGCGGAGACCAGCAACGGTTTCGACCTCGGCCTGACGCTCGAGCGCGAGGCCTTCAGCGCGCGGATCAACGTCTTCCACACCGACTACGAGAACTTCATCGACGTCGTGCAGCGCAGCCCGTCCTGCTTCGTCGACCGCGCGAACTGCAACACGCTCTATCCGCAGGGCGGCGTCTCCAGTTACCGCAACATTCCGGATGCGCGCATCTCGGGCGTCGAGTTCGGCGGCGCCGTCCGCTTCGCCGATTTCTGGACGGCTCGCGGCTCGCTGTCCTACATCGACGGGCGCAACCGCACCGACGACGTCTATCTCGACTCGATCTCGCCGCTGACGGCCATCGTCGGCCTCGGCTACGATCGTCAGGAGTGGGGCGGCGAGGTCAGCGCCAAGCTCGCGTCGCGCCGCCACAAGGTGGACCAGGGCTTCCAATCCCCCGGCTACGGTGTCGTCGACGTCACCGCCTGGTACGCGCCCGAACAGGTGCAGGGGCTGAAGGTGACGGGCGGCATCTTCAACGTCTTCGACGAGACCTACTACGACGCCGTCAACGTGCCGCTCAGCCCGTCGCAGCCGGCGATCTACTACTCGGAGCCGGGCCGCACGTTCAAGGCGAACGTGACGTATCAGTTCTGACGAGGCTTCGGCTGCCGGGCGGACGGGCCCCGCGCCCAACCGCCCGGCGCATCGCCGGCGTTTCGCCCGCCCATGCGGACGAGAGGGTGCCGGCTGCGGGATCCTGAACCCGTGGGGATCGCGGCTTCGGCACGTTCGACCCGACGAAGCGGAAGCGGACCGGGCGCCTCCGCGGCATTCCGTGCCATCCCCGTCGCTCCCGCGTCGGCGCGGCATCGTCGCGTCGGACGGGTAGCGCGACCGTCGATCGCATCTCCGATGCCGCCCAAGTCCCGAACAGGCTCGGTCGGAACCCCGCCACACGTTCATCCGCCCGCTGGCTCGTGTCCGACGATTGACCTGAGCGAGGGGGAAAGGCCGACCGAGGTCTTGGCGATCGGTTTGCAGTGGCGCACGGCCGAGAACGGGCCCGGGGCGATGCGCACAAGGGCGAGCGCCTGCGCGACTGCGGCGCTGATCGGATCCACGACGATCGCCGGCACCTCCGGCGCGATCTCCTGTGCCAGTCCGGCAAGCGGGGCGCCGCCGAGAATGACGACGTCGGCGCCATCCTCCTCCACCGCCCGACGAGCCAGCGCGCAGAGTTCCGCCCTCAGCGTCTCCTTTACGCCGTTGACGTCCAGCGGATGGTCGTGCGGCGTCCGCACGCCGGCGCTTCGGTCGATCAGGCCGCTGTCCCGCACGCAGTCGAGATACCAGCGGCGCATGACCGGCGAAAAGGTGACGATGGAGAACCGGTCCCCGAGCATGGCCGCGCTCATGATCGCCGCGTCGGCCATGCCGACGACCGGCAGGTCGAAGAGTTCGCGCGCGCCCCGCAGTCCCGGGTCTCCGAAGGCCGCCATGATCACCGCATCCGCGCCGTCGAGATTGTCGGCGATCATCTCCAGCGCGATGCCGCCGGCGATCTGCGACTCGGCCCGGCTCGCGATGTAGGGGAAGCCGCGATCGGCGGTGAGGCCCACGATCTCATGCTCCGGCCCCGCGACCTTCGCGGCGATCGCCACCATGGTATCGGTCATCGCCCGGGTCATGTTCGGATTGACGAGTAGCAGGCGCATCAGGAAACCTTGTCGGATCGGACTGCGGAGGTTGCGTTCGAGACGGCCAGCAGGGCTTCTATCGTCGCTGCGGCGTCGAGGAGGGACCGGTCGTGGCCGAGGCCGGCTCCGATCTGCAGGCCGATCGGCAGCCCCTCGCTCGTGTGGCCGCACGGTATCGAGATCGCCGGAAGGCCCGCATGATTGAACTGCGGCGTGAAGGCGGCATGGTCGCGCGGCGCCGCCGGTCGGCCGCCGATCGTCTCCGGGCCGAGCCGGGCGGACAGCCACGCGGCGCAGGGCGTGGTGGCGGACAGGATCAGGTCGTGCCCGGCCAGGAAGGCGCGGAGCGTGTCGCGGACCGCGCGCGATGCTTCGAGCGCACGGGCGACGTCCGGTGCCGCGAGGCGGAGGCCGGTCTCGATCTGCGCGCCGATGTCGGGATCGAAGAGGTCGGGGTCGTCGCGGAAGCGCTGTCCGTACAGTGCGGCGAGACCGGCGAACTGGAGCGCCATCAGGTCGGTGGGCGCGGTGCCTTCCGGCCAGCGCGGCGCGTCGGCGACCACGGTCCAGCCGTCGTCGCGAAGGCGGTCCGCGGCCGCTTCGATCGCTTGCGCGACGTCGACGTCGATCGCGGCATCGAGGCCGAGGGTCGGGGCGAGCGCGATCCGGCACTGTCGCGGCTCCGGAACGGATGGCCTGAGAAGGCCGGCATGGGGGCCCACCGCGAGAACGTCGAACATCGCGCGGATGTCGCCGACGTCCCCGGCGATGGGCGCGAGGGCGGAGATGTTCCACGATGGTTCCGGATAGCCGGGACCGTACGGGATCACGTCCTGCGTCGGTTTGAAACCGACGATGCCCGTATGGGCGGGGGGGCGCCGGCTCGATCCGCCGGCATCGGTGCCGAGCCCGAGCGGCGCCATCGCGGCCGCGACGGCGACGCTCGGGCCGCCGGACGAGCCGCCCGGCGTGAGCGCCGGCTCGATCGGATGGTTCGTCACGCCGTGCAGCGGCGAAGCGGTGACCCCCTTGCAGGCGAATTCCGAGCACGTCCCGATCGCAAGGATCACCGCGCCGGCTTTCCGGAGCAGGCGGACGGCCTCGGCGTCGCATGGCGGCTCCACGCCTTCGAAGAGGCGGGAGCCCTGCGTGACGGGGCGGCCCTCGACCCAGATGTTGTCCTTGACGACCACCGGCACGCCGGCGAGCGGCAGCCTTTCGTCGCCGGCGATGCGGCGGTCCACCTCGCTCGCCTCGGCAAGCGCACGGTCGGCGTCGAAATGCGCGAGCGCGTTGAGGCGCGGCTCCAACGCCTCGACACGGCGGATGGCGCCCTCGACGGTTTCCACCGCGCTCGCGCGCCGCGCGCCAACTGCCGCAGCGATCTGCCGTGCTGTCTGTCGCGGCGTCATCGGGGCGAGGCCGCCGTCGCATCGCGCCAGGCGCGTGCGATCTCCGCACGGGTGGCGAACCACACGCCGCGTTCCGCAGCCATGATCCGCAGGAGGTTCTCGAGCCCGGCAATGCGTCCCGGGCGGCCGATCAGGCGCAGATGGAGGCCGACCGACAGCATGCGCGCCTCGTGTTCCGCCTCCCGAAGCAGACGCCGGAAGGCACCGGCGACATAGGTGGTGAAGTCGTCCGCCTGCACGAAGCCGCCGCCAGGCGAAAAGCGCATGTCGTTCGTGTCGAAGGCATAGGGAAGAACGACATGCGCTCGTCCCCCGACGTCCTCGATGCGCGGCTGGTCGTCGTCGTAGCAGTCGGAATCGTAGAGGAAGCCGCCATGGGCGACCAGCAGCTCGCGCGTGCGCGCGGAGGGCGCCGAGCGCGTGTGCCAGCCGACCGGCGCGACGCCCGCCGCCGTCTCGATGGCGGCATGCGTCCGGGCGATGATCGCGGCCTCGACGTCCGGCCGCATCTGCGCGTGCCGTTCCCAACGCCAGCCGTGGCAGGAAATTTCGTGGCCGCGCGAGGCGGCGTCGGCGATCAGCCAAGGCAGCCGCTCGGCCGCCCGCCCGCAGGTCGAGAACGTCGCGCGGACGCCGTGCTTCGCGAATGCGGCGACGATCCGGCGATAGCCTCGACGCGGACCGTAGGCGAAGTGGCTTTCCATGCAGAGATCGGGCCCGGTCTCCACCGCCTCGCGGATCTCGTAGACGCTTTCGTTGCGCTCGTCGCCGTCGCCGATGGAGAGTTCGGCGCCCTCCTCCACGTTGACGACGAAGGAAACGGCGAGGCGTCTTCCATCCGGCCAGGGCGGCGCGATCGGATCCCTCGCCCAGTCGCCGCGCAGGTCGCGGCGGTCGTGTCCATCGGGCCGCCGGCTCATCCCTGGATCATCCGGTTGAGACCGACGGTCCTGGCGCCGACGGCGAGGACGACGACTGCGAGGAGGATCAGGCCGGTCGAGATCGCGGCGATCGACGGGTCCGGTTGTTCTTCCAGATATTGCAGCATCCGGATCGGCAGCGTGCGGTTCCGCGCATCCGTCAGGAAGATCGAGATCGGATAATTGTCCATCGAGGCGAGGAAACCGAAGAGGCCGCCCGTGAGATAGGCCGGCGCGAGGTTCGGAATCAGCACCTTCGCGATCGATCGGGGATAGCTCATGCCGAGCGTGCGCGCCGCGTCGATCATCGAGAAGTCGAAGCTGCCCATCGCGGCCAGCAGCGTTCGCATCACGAACGGCAAGGTGACGACGATATGGGCCACGAGAAGGCTCCAGTAGGCGTCGCGCAGTCCGATCTCGCGGAAGAACTGCAGCATGGCGACGCCGAGGACGAGGCCCGGCATCATCAGCGGCGAGACGACGAAGGTGCCCACGACCTGCCGTCCAGGAAACTGGCCGCGCGCCACCGCGATCGCCGCGGCGGTGCCGAGCACGAGACTGATCATCGTCGAGATCACCGCGAGGTTGAGCGACAGATAGACCGCGTCGGCGAGGCCGGCGCGTCGCGTCAGCGCCTCGTACCAGCGGAAGGACCAGTCGGGCGGCGGCAGCGTGTAGACCGGCGATGCCGAGAAGGAGACCACGACGGTGATCACGATCGGCAGCAGCAGGAAGACCGCCACCCCGATGCCGACCCCCAGCGACAGTCGCGAGAAGAACGTGTCGGTACGGGTCATTCCTTGGCTCCGAGGCGTGCGGCCAGCCAGCTGGAGCCGAGAACCACCATGATGGCGACGATCAGCAGGACGGCGGAGATGGTCGAGCCGAGCTGCTCGTTCCGGAGATACAGGAAGGAGCGCGCGATCATCATCGGCATGGTCTGCTGCGTCTCGCCGACGATGAGGCTCGGGATCACGTACATCGAGATCGACAGCGAGAACACGAACGCCGCACCGGCGACGACGCCCGGCAGGGTCAGCGGCAGGCTGACGTGGAAGAAGCGGAAGAAGGGGCTGGCGCCGAGGCTCGCCGCAGCGTGCTGGAGCGCGTCGTCCTGCTGCCGCAAGACCGCGTAGATCGGCAGCACCATGAACGGCAGGAAGACGTTGGCCGCACCGATCACGAGAGCGGTCTCGGTGAACAGCATGCGGATCGGCGCGTCGATCAGGCCGATCGCCTGCATCGCCTGGTTGAGGGCTCCGTTGGTGCGGAACAGGATCGACCAGGCGAAGGCCTTCACCACGACGCCGAGCGACATGGGCAGCACCATCGCGACGAGGAAGAAGGTGAGCCATGGGCCGGATGCGCGGTTCATGGCGATCGCGGTCGGATAGGCGAGCAGAAGCGACAGGAGCGTCGTCAGGAACGCGACGCGCAGCGTGCGCCAGAGCACTTCCCTGTTGTAGGGATCGGCGAAGAAGTCGGCGTAGGACGCGAGCGACATCGCGCCGTCCGTGTCGCGGAAGCTCTGGAGAAGCAGAAGCATGAGCGGCAGGGCGTAGATCAGGGCGAGATAGACGAGGCTCGGCGCCGCCAGCAGCGCGATCCTGTCGATCGGCACGCGGACCGACTGCGGCGGCGTGCCGGAGGGAGCGTCGCGTAGGATGGTCACGCTGCCGCTCCGTAGGCGAGCGTGTCCTCGATCGCCCAGTCGAGGACGATCCTCTGGCCCCGGACATATTGCGACTGGATGCCCGCCAGTTCGCAGACCAGCCGCTCGCTCCCCTCGGAACGGCCGTGCAGCATCGTCTTGGACCCGAGGATCATCACGTCCTCCAACGTCACCTCGATCCGGTTGCGACCGGACGGTTCCCGCGGGACGTCCGACGCCCGGTAGGCGCGCACGAGTTCCGGCCGAACGCCGACGATCGCCGGCTCGCCGTCCTCGAGCCTCGCGGCCGTGCGAACGATGCCGTGCGCGGTCTCCACGGCCACATGGTCGTCGCCCGTCCTTGCGGCCCTGCCGTGCAGGCGGAGCGACAGGCCGACGAAATCCATCACGAAGGGCGTTTCCGGTCTCGCATAGAGGGTCGACGGGCTTGCGAACTGCTCGATCCGCCCGGCATTCATCACCGCGATCCGGTCGGAGACGCTGAGCGCCTCCTCCTGGTCGTGGGTGACGAAGATCGCGGTCGTGCCGCTGTCCCGCAGGAGAGACTTCAGTTCGACCTGCATGGTTTCGCGCAGTTTCCGGTCCAGCGCGGAAAACGGCTCGTCCAGAAGAAGGAGGTCCGGCTTGACCACGAGGGCGCGGGCGACGGCGATGCGCTGCTGCTGACCGCCGGAAAGGCCGGCGATCGGCTTGTCGGCATAGGTCTCCATCCGCACCAGCTTCAGCGCGTCGCGAACGGGCCCTTCGGCCTCGGCCCGCGTTCGGCCGCGTGCCTTCAGTCCGAAGGCGACGTTCTCCGCGACGCTCAGGTGCGGAAAGAGCGCGTAGTTCTGGAAGACGACGGAGACGTTGCGCTTGTGGGCCGGTAGATCGGTGATGTTGCGCGAGCCGAGGACGACGTCGCCTTCATCGGCGACGACGAGACCGGCGATGATGCGCAGGAGCGTGGTCTTGCCGCAACCGGACGGGCCGAGAAGGGAGACGAGCTCCCCCTTCCTCATGCGGAAGTTCATCCCGTCCATGACGGTGGCGCCGCGGAAGGACTTGCGCACCGCCACCACTTCCAGATAGCGCGCGTCCTTGGATGTTTCTTCCCTGTACGGAATGGCGTCTTCGACGCCCTGTGCCGTGACGGTGCGCATCGTCCTCAACCCGCCATGATGCGATCGAACCGCTCGATCCAGTTCTGTCGGTTGGATGCGACGAACGCCCAGTCCGGGGAGTGGAGCGGCACGCCCGAGGGCACGATGCCGCTCGCGTCGACGCTCGTGTTGGCGGGAACGGAGTTGGCGAACACGGCGATCTTCTTCTGCAGATCGGCGCCGAGCATCTCGTTGACGTAGCGCGCGGCGAGCTCGGCGTTCGGCCCGCCCTCGACGAGGCAGATGCCGGACGGCATGGCGAAGATCCCCTCGGACGGGGCCGCAAGATCGACCGGCACGCCCTCGGCCTTCCGGGGCAGCGTGTAGGACGAGAAGTTGCCCGAGAGCATGGAGATCTCGCCCTGCTCCAGGAGGTTGAAGGCCTGGCTCATGACGGAGTAGGCGGTGAGGACGTTCGGGCGAAGCTCCGCGAGCTTGTCGAAGGCCGCATCGGCCTCGTACTGCGCGGTCCCGAACGGCTTGCCGGTCGCCAGCATCGCGGCCGCGAAGAGCGTCCACATGCCCTCGGTGTTCTGGAGCGAGGGTATGATGACCTGGCCGCGCACGTCCTTCGACCAGAGGTCCGCCCAGGATTTCACGCCGTCGCGCATGTCGCTGTTGTAGGCGACGCCCGCCCAGGGCTGGACGTAGTTCGCCCACATGCCGTCCATGTGGACGGCGCCGTCGCGCAGCTCGGCAAGGTTCGGCACGGCCGCCGCGTCCATCGGCCGGATGAGCTTCTCCTCCACCGCCTGGAGCATCACCGGATCGTCCATCTGCACCACGGACAGGTACGGGTTGTTCCGATTGGATGCCATCTTCTCGAGGTTCACCGAGGACTTGGTGCCCTCGAAGATGACGTCGGCGCCGATCGCCTCGCGCATGTGCGGGACGACGATCTGCTCCATCCAGGCCGTGTGGCTGCCGGCACAGCCGACGACGAGTTCGCTTGACTGCGCACGCGCGATCGCGGGCATCGCGAAGTGTCCGACGGCGACTGCTCCGGCACCCTTCAGGAGGGTGCGGCGATTGAACGATGTCATGATCCCGATGTCCTTTCGGTCTGATGGTGAACCTGTTCCGTCAGCGTCGACGCGAGAGCCGAACTGGAGAGCGCCAGACGGGCTTCTTGCGCCGCAAAATGGCATTCCATTTGACTTACGGAAATCCCGATGGCAACTGCAATTCGCATTAGACCGCGAATTATCCGGAATATCAGCCGAAAGCGCGCGAGTTTAACTGGCAGTTACCGGCTAAAAAGGAGCCACCATGCACAAGAAGATGGCATTCCAAATCAAGAACGCTCGGGTTCTCTGTGCCGAGACCGGATATCGTCCGCACTGCGACATCACGGTCCGCGACGGAAGGATCGAGCGGATCGCGGAAGCGTCGGCGCAGGGCGAGCGCGGCGACGTCGAGGTGATCGACGCCCATGGCGGGATCGTGCAGGCCGGCTTCGTCAACACCCACAACCATACGCCGCTGACGATCGTCCGCGGCATGGTGGAGGATCGCGGCTTCGCACCGGCCTACACGCCCGGCGTGCCGCAAGGGCACTGGCTTTCGGAGGAGGAGACGCTGGCGCTGGCAAGGCTCGGCGCGCTGGAACTCCTGATGACCGGTTCGACGACGATCGTCGACTACTACCGCATGCCGGCCGCGCTGGCACGCGCGGCGCAGGAGCTCGGCCTGCGCGCGATGATCGGCGGGCGCGTCATGGACGCGGACACCCAGGCCCTCGCGCACGGACGTTTCGTGCACGATCCGAGGCTCGGCGACGAGACGCTGAGCGCGGCGATGGACGTGATCGAGAGCTGGGAAGGGCGCGGTGACGGCCGCATCACGACCATCCTCGCGCCGCACGCTCCCGACACCTGCTCGCGGCAGATGTTGGCCCATCTTGCCGAGCTTGCCTCGTCCACGGGCAGGCAGGTCCACACGCATCTCTGCCAATCCCGCATGGAAGTGGCGCAGATCCGCCAGCGCGAGGGCATGACGCCGGTCGAGTTCCTCGACGATGTCGCCCTCCTGAACAGCGATCTCATCGCCGCTCACTGCATCTACCTGTCCGACGCCGACATCGCGCGCGCCGGACGCGCCGGGATCGTCGTCGCCCATGCGCCGATCGGCAATTCGGCTTTCGGCGCAGCGGCGCCGATCGTATCGCTACGCGATGCCGGCGCGACCATCACGCTCTGCACCGACACCAAATCGGCCGACATGTTCGAGGCGATGCGCTGCGCGCTGTCGGCCGCCCGCTCCCGGGACGCCCGGCGGACGGACGACATATCCCTCGTGCTCGACGCGCGGGAGGTCTTCGGCTGGGCGACGCGGGCCGGCGCCATGGCGCTGCGCGGCCACGGCGCGAGCGGAACGATCAGGGAGGGCGATCCGGCGGATCTCGTCCTGCTCGATCCCTATGCGCCGAACCTCGCACCCGTGATCGACGGATTCGGTATCGTCGCCCATTCGGGCAACGGGGCCAATGTCCGCACGGTCATCTGCGACGGCGAATGCCTGGTCCGCGATGGCCGACCGACCCGCGTCGACGCCGCCGAAGTCGTGCGGACGGCACAGGCGGTGGCCGAACGGCTCTGGCAACGGGCTGCCGCGTGAGGCCTATCCGTCGGCGCGCTCGTCGGAACGCTGCATGAGGACGCGGGCAACCGTGGCGCCGGTATGATCGAGATGCATCCGCCAGGTGGCGAAGGCGGCAGCCGCGTCTCGCTTGCGCAGGGCCTCCATGAGCTGCTCGTGCTCGTCCACGGACTGCTTCCAGCGGTCGTCGCTCATGATGGCGAGAAAGCGGCCGCGCCGCGCGCGGAGCATCAGGCGCTGATGGTTCTCCGCGAGCCGAGGATTGGCGCAGGAGGCGACGATGAGATCGTGGATCGCCGAATTGGCATTGAAATAGGCATCCAGGGTCCGGTGGCGGAAATGGCTCAGCATCTCGGCGTGGAGACCCTCGAAGCGGGCGAGGAGGGGGGGCTGTATCGTCCTGGCGAGCCGCTCCGCGGCCAATCCCTCCAGCACCGCGATCACGTCGAAGAGCTGCAGCGCCTCCTCCGCAGGGTAGCCGGTCACCTGCGCACCCCGGTTGCGGGAGATCTGGATGAGGCCGTCCGCCTCCAGAAGCTTCAGAGCCTCCCGGATCGGGGTCCGCGAAACCTCCAGCTCGGCCGAGAGCCGACGTTCGACGATCCTTGCGCCCGGCTCGAGGCTCCCGCGGACGATCCGTTCCCGCAGCGTGTCGGCGACGCGGGCGGCCATGGCCATCACGGAGAGGTCGGCGGTGCCGTTCCCGACGGCGGTGGTGGCTGGGGTCTCGGCGGAACGGCGGTCGGCTGACAAGAGAGGGTTCCCATGAGTTCGAGGAGGCCGGAAGGCGGCGAGCCGTCGAGTCGCGCGCAATGTAGCCGTGGTGAACGCCTGGCGGAAGAACGCAGCGCAGGCCGGGCAAGGGCGAAGCAGCCCATCATCGGGGTGCTCAATCCGAACACGTCGGACGCGGTCACGAAGGGCCTCGCCGTCGCCGCCGGCCGGCTCTGCGAAGGGTGGGCGGAGGTCCGCGGGCATACCGCCGTCGCCGGCGCTCCCGCCCTGGAAACGGTCGAGCATCTTCGATCGGCACGGTCCGAGGTCGTCCGGCTCGGACGGCGGACGAGTGCCGACGCCTTCGTCGTCGGCGCCTTCGGCGATCCGGGACTGGCGGATCTGCGACGGATCTCGTCGGTGCCCTGCGTCGGGATCGGCGAGGCGGGATACCGCGCCGCCAGCCAGGCGGGCGCGTTCTCGATCCTCACCCTCGGAAAGGACCTTCGCGAAACGATCCTCGGGCGGGTCGCCTCGCTCGGATTCCGATCGCAGTTGATCGACATCCGCTTCCTCGATGCCGGCGTCCTGGACGTCGCGTCCGATCCCGTCCGCTTCGTGGACGCGCTCCTTGCGGAGGCGGACCTGGCCAAACGGGAAGGCGCAGCCTGCCTCCTGCTCGGCGGGGCACCCTTCTCGGGCCTGTCGTCGCGCCTCAGCGAACGCTCCGCCGTGCCGGTCCTCGACGGCCTGACAAGCGCGATAGCGGATCTCCGGGTTCGGTTGCTGCCAGGTGCCTTGCCGCACGACGGCTCGCCGGAAGGGTAGCCCTGTTCGAAGCCGAGGGGTTTGATCCCAGGGTTTGATGGTGTGATCCTCTCCACGAAATGGAAGGAGGCCCTATGGGACAGGTTCGCCATGCCGATGCCGCCAGGAGCTGCGTTCCCGGCAACACCAGCGTGGTCGAACGGCGTTGGGCGATCCAATTCCGTGGGTCTACCGATGCAGGGCCAGAAGGTCCGACATGCGGGCGGCAGAGCACGAGAACGACCTCTGCCAGTGCTGACGAGCGTCCTCCTCGAACGGAAGCACGGCCTGGCGGTTCGTCCGACTGACGGCGCAGGGGCGAACCGGTCGCGAGCTGTCACCAGCAGCCGACCTCTGCCATCATCTTGAAACCGTATTCCACCCGGCGCGTCACCAGCAGCTGTACCCGCCGTCGGCTGCGACGATCGACCCGGTCATCAGGCTCGACGCCTCGGAGGCGAGGAACAGGATCACCGAGGCGATCTCGTCGGTGCGGCCCATCCGGCCCATCGGCGTGCCGCCGATCCAGTGTTTCATCAGATCCGGGTCGTCATAGACGTAGGCGGTCAGCGATGTCTCGATATAGGTCGGAGCGACTGCGTTGACGCGCACGCCGCGCGACGCCCATTCGGCGGCGAGCGACTTCGTCAGGTGATGCACGCCCGCCTTCGAAGCGTTGTATTGCGCCTGCTCCTGCGGCCGGTTGACGACGAAGCCGGACATCGAGCCGACATTGACGATGTTGCCGCTGCCGCGTTCCAGCATGGAGGCGCCGAAGGCGCGGCAGCACCAGAAGAGCCCGTTGAGGTTGACGTCGACGACCTTCAGCCAGACCTCGTCCGTCATGGTCTCGGCTGGACGGTTGCTGATGGCGATGCCGGCATTGTTGACGAGGATGTCGACGTGGCCGTGCTTCTGCAGAATGGCCTTTCGGACGCGCTCCACATCATCGGACCTTGTCACGTCGAGATTCATTCCCTCCGCCGAGCCGCCCGACTGACGGATCCTCTCCGCCGCGCCGTCCGCTGCTTCGCCGTTCATGTCGGTGACCACGACATGGGCACCGGCTTCCGCCAGCGCCTCGGCGGTGGCCTGACCGATGCCCTGGGCCGCGCCGGTGACGACCGCGATCCTGTCCGTCAGCTTGAAACGTTCGAGATACAAGGCATTCCTCCCGATCCGGTCATTCGTCGGTGAGACGAAGGTTGTTCAGCCGCCGCTTCATCAGGTCGAAGCGGTCGGCGGCGCCTTCGCTGCGGCGAAGCGCGACGGCCGTCGACAGGATGTCGATGACGACGAGCGCGGCGATGCGCGAGATGGTCGGCGTATAGACGTTGGTGTTCTCTAGCGTCTCGACGACGAGGGCGATGTCGCAGCGTGCGGTGAGCGCGTTCCGCGAGCCAGTGATGGCGATCACCTTCGCGCCGCCTTCCCGCGCGACGTCGGCGATCTCGATCAGCGAGCGGGTCCGCCCCGTGTTGGAGATGACGACCGCGACGTCGCCTTCGCGCATCACCGAGGCGGACATGATCTGCTGGTGGGAATCGAGTTGCGCCCCGCAGGGCACGCCGAAGAGCGGAAACTTCTGCTGCGCGTCGCGCGCGACGATGCCGGAGGCGCCGAAGCCGAAGAACTCGATCGAGCGCGCCGTCTCCAAAAGCGCGATCGCGGCCTCCATCGCCTGCGGGTCGAGATTGCGGCGCGCCCAGTCGAGGCTGGTGATCGTGTAGTCGAAGATCTTCTCGACCACCGAAGCGGGCGGATCGGTCGGCAGGAGCACCGAATGGGTCGCGGGCGTGCCGAGCGCGAGGCCGTGGGCGAGACGGAGGCGAAAGTCCTGATAACCGGCGCAGCCGAGCGCGTTGCAGAAACGGATCACGGTCGGCTGGCTGACGCCGGCTTCCGCAGCCGTGTCGGCGAGCGTCGCGCCGAGCACCCGCTGCGGGTCCGCAAGCACGAGATCGGCGACCTTGCGCTCGGATTTGCGCAAGGTCTCATGGGACGTGCGCACGACGTCGAGGATATTGCGCAAGGGGGCCTGCGGCTCCGCATCGTGTTCCGTCAAAACCTGCCTGTCCCGCGCCGTTCCGGGGCGGAGAATGGCCGCGAGTTCCATCCGCCGTCAACCGAGCCGTGGCGCGGTGCGAAGGCGGTATTCGAGACCCGTTCGTGCGCGCTCCATCCCGAGCGGGGCAGCCGTTGCCGCGACCGCGTCGATGGCTGCCGGTTCGGCCGAGTTGAAGGCGAACATGCCATAGTGATGGGCAAGCATCGCAGGGATGCCGGCGGCGCGGCAGAGTTCGGCCGCCTCCGCGGCGTCGAGGTTCCCCGCGATGCCGGCGGCGGCCAGGGCAGGGCTCCGGCCGTTGACCGGCAGGAGCGCGATGTCCGGCCGGAACGCGGCGACTTCCTCCGCCTGGCCGGGAAAGGGGACGGTGTCGCCGGAATGGAAGACGGTGACGCCTTCCGCCTCGACCGCGAACCCGAGGAACCGGTGGCATCCCTCCGCGTCCCGCTCCAACGTCTCGTGGGCTGCCCGCGCCACGCCGATCGCGATACCCGGCAGGATGTCGTGTCGTTCTCCCGCATCGACGGCCAGGAGTCGACCCGGTTCGATGTCGGCGCGCCGAAGAGCCTCGGCACCTTCCGCGGCGGGCGCGACGAAGCGGAGTCTTCGAAACCGCCGCGCCAGCGGCTGCAGCGTGTCCGCGTCCATGTGGTCCGTGTGGCGGTGGGTCAGGAGCACGGCGTCCACCCGGCCGATCGCCTCCGGCGCGACCGGGATGGGCATCATGCGCTGGTGGGGAGTGGGGCTGCCGGCATATTTCGCCGCCAGCGAATCCGAGAGGTAGGGGTCAATCAGAAGGCGCTGCCCGGCGGCTTCCAGGACGAAACCCGCTTGGCCGAGCCAGAACAGCGCGACCTCGCCCGCCTCCCGCAGCGGCTCGCACGCCAGGCGCTCGGCCAGGGGCGCCGACAGCGTGGTGGCGGTGAGGTGGGCGCTCATGGTCGCAGCGCCCGCAGGAGGTTCTCCACCGCGAGTTCCGTGACGCGATCGACGCTTTCCTGCGTGAACCCGCCGATATGGCTCGTCGCGATGACGCGTGAGTGGCCGGGGAGGCGCGACGAGCGCGGCGGCTCTTCGGGAAAGACGTCGGTCGCGTAGGCGAAGACGCGGCCGCAATCCAAGGCCTCGATCATCGCGTCCTCCTCCACGAGGCTGGCGCGCGCCGTGTTCACCACGATCGCCTCGTCGCGCAAGGCGGCAAACGCTGTCCTGTCGAGGAGGGGGCGATTGTCCGGCATGGACGGGCAATGGAAGGTGACGAGATCGGCCTCCCGAAACAGTGTCGGCAGATCGGTCCAGCGCAGACGATCATCGGCGATGGCGAGGGCGGGACGCGCCGGATCGAAAGCGAGGATCGAAGCGCCGAGAGCGGCGAAGAGCCGGGCGACCTCGCCGCCGATCGCGCCGCAGCCGACGACGCCCACCGTCCGCCCGCGGATCTCGCGCCCGCGCCGGCGACGCCATTCGCCGCCCTTGAGGCCGTGATCGGCGAAGGGAATCTGGCGCAGGGCAGACAGAGCGAGCGCGATGGCGAGTTCCGCGACGCCCGCCGCATTCCCGCCGTCCGCCCGGCAGACGGCGACGCCCCGCTCCTTCAGGAGGGGCATAGGCAGGTTGTCGACGCCGCTGCCGTTGCGGCTGACGACGCGCAGCGCGTCCGCCGCCTCGATGGCCGACGCCGAGACAGGTTCGACGCCGGCGAGCCAGCCGACCGTGCCGGGCAGGAGCCGGCACAGTTCCGCCTCGTCCGGCAGCGCGTTCGGCGTCGAATAGACCACCTCGAAGCGCTCCGCGCGCAGCCGCTCCACCGCCGGATGCGGCACGGCGGTGAGCGAGCGCGGCGTGACGAGGATACGATCCATCGCGGTCAGCCCTTCGAGGCGCGCGTCGCGATCGCCGAAATCTCATCGAAACGCGGGCCGGTGGAGGGAATGTCGATATGGAACACCTCGGCGATGACCTGCGTCCAGCCGTAGAGGAAATAGGTCCAGCCGTCCTCGACCTGGAGCCGGCGCGCTGCGGCCTGGGCCCGTGCCTGGCCGAGGAAGACGAGGTCGCCGCGATAGTTGAGGTCCCAGGCGATGCCGGCTTCCGGGAACTGGGCGGCGTCGCTCAGGGGCGAGCCCGGGGCGTCCTTTCCAAGACCCGTGGCGTTGATCACGAGCGAGCCGGGCTTGAGGGCGGCCAGGACCGCGTCGTTGTCCTCGGCCCGAGGTGCCAGCACGTAGTCTACGGGCACGTCGGAGCCGATGGCCTCGTGGATGCGGCGAATCTCGCCGAGCCGCTCCGGGCTACGGTTCGACACGACGATGCGCGACGGGCGGTCGGCGCCCCGGCTCGTCTGCATCATGTGCCAGGTGAGCGCGATGGTGGAGCCGCCTGCCCCCATGGAGAAGAGTTCGGCGCCGGTCCGCTCGAAATGGCGCTCCGGCAGGAAGCCGTCCAGTGCGAGGCCGGAGGTGATCGGGTCCTTGGCATGGCAGAGGAGGCGGCCGCCCTGCTTCGAGATGCAACTCGTCTCGTCCATCAGCCGCGCATGGGGATCGATCTCGTCGAACAGATCGTGTGCGGCCTTGAAGAGGTCGATCTTGTGCGTCGTCACCAGCGCGCCGATCGAATTCGGATCGTCGCGGATGAAGGACACCACCTCGCGATAGGCGGCGGGATCGGCGTGGAGCGGCAGATCGATGCCGCGCATCTCGGCGTCGAGGCCGAGATACCGTCCCCAAGCCGGAAAGACTTTCATGATGGAGCTTCTGCCCGTCGTGACGCCGACGAAATAGAAGGCCGGGCGCGTCGCCGGCGGGTACGGGGAACTGATCGTCGTCATGCCGCCTGCCCGTAGAGGGCCTCGATAAGGGCAGCCGGGCGCGGGCGCCAGGAAGCGTTGTCGATCGCCGTCCAGCCGCCCGCCCCGTCGTCGACGATGCGCTGGCGCATGCCGCCCGCCTTGGCGATGATGTCGTAGTCCTGGCCGGAATCGGCCGGATAGGCGAAGGTCATCACCAGATCCTGCGCGCCGACATTCACCGAACGGTGGATCCAGAAGGGCGGCACGTAGCAGACGGTGCGCGGCCGCATCTCGATCACGCGGACCTCGCCCTCGGGAGATTCCAGCAGCATCAGGCCATGACCTGCCTCGCCGTAGTACATTTCCGGCCGGTCGGCCTTGGCGTGGATATGGCCGCGCGTCAGGAAGTACTCGCGCCCGACCTTGCCGGGGATCATGCGCGTCACGCCGATGATCATATCGCCGGCGTCGGACGAGGGCTTGTGGTCGGTGACCTCGTACATGACGGCGTCCGCGCCGCGCTGAGCGCGCAGATGATCGAAGGCTGCCTTGTCTTCGTAGAGCCCCTCGAGGTCGCCTAGCGTCTTTCGGTATCGCGTGCCCGCGCCGGACAGTTCGCCGGCCACTGTGTCGACGGTGAAGATTCCTGGCTCGCGCAATGTCATCGGGCTCTCCATTATGTAGAAATGCTACATAACGGAGATACGAAGCGCAAGAGTGGATCGGATCGCCGGCGCCGACACACGACTTGAAAGTGTTCAGACATAATGCTGCGTTGCAAAAAACGCCACATGCGAAAACAAGGATCACGTATGTGAATTCTGAAAGGGCTTGACGTCTTTCTACATATGTAACTACGCTACAAAACGGGCTGAGGGAGACACGCCCTTTCGTGGAGGAACTGATGAAGACGTTGTCCCTTTCGGGCTGCATGCTCGCCGTCGCATGCGTCCTCGGCACCGCCGGCTCGGCCAGTGCCGCCGACTGCAAGGTGGGTGTCGCCATGTACACCCTCAGCGCACCCTACTTCGCCGCCCAGCAGGCCGCCGCGCTCGACCAGGCCAAGAAGGCCGGCTGCGAGGTCTCGACCTCCGACGGGCAGAACGACATGAACAAGCAGATCGCCGACGTGGAGGACATGGTCGCCAAGGGCGTCAATCTCCTGATCTTGAACCCGCGCGATCCCGAAGGCCTCGTGGCCGCCGCCAACGCCGCCACCGCCGCGGGCGTCAAGGTCGTGGTGATGGACAGCTCCATCAACACCAGCGC
Organism: Aureimonas flava; assembly: GCF_003583935.1. Classification (GTDB taxonomy): domain Bacteria; phylum Pseudomonadota; class Alphaproteobacteria; order Rhizobiales; family Rhizobiaceae; genus Aureimonas; species Aureimonas flava. The sequence goes on from NZ_QYRN01000011.1 coordinate 52,119, forward strand.
CAACGTCGTGACGCAGGTGCGCTCTTCCAACGACCAGAACGGCTATCTCGTCGGCCAGTGGCTCGCCAAGCGGATGCAGGGCACGCCGATGAAGATCGCGCTCCTGTCCGGCTCGCAGGGCAACGAGGTCGGCCGCGACCGCCGGCTCGGCGTGTTCAAGGGCGTCGTCGAGGGGCAGCTCACCAACGAGGGCAAGTCCACCTTCGAGGTGGTTGGCCAAGGCTGGGGAAGCTGGGAGCAGGAAGGCGGCCTGAAGGCCATGGAGGACCTTCTCACCGCCCATCCGGACGTCAACGTCGTGATCGGCGAGAACGATTCCATGGCGCTCGGCGCGATGAAGGCGCTGGAAGGCGTCGGTTCCACCGACGTCCTCGTGCTCGCGGCCGCCGACGGCCAGAAGGAAGCGCTCGCCGCCATCAAGGACGGCAAGTACGGGGCGACCGGGCTCAACGACCCGGACCTCGTCGCCCGCACCGCCGTGGACATCGGCCTCAAGGCCCTGGACGGAACGCTGGAGGCCGACTTCCCGAAGCTGAAGCTTACCGATCCGGCCGTGATCACCAAGGACAACGTCGACAAGTACTACCGCGCCGACGCGGTGTTCTGATCGGCTTTTCGCTGACCTGACAGGGCGGCGGCCTCCGACGGGCCGCTGCCGTTTCCATGGTTCATGCGGGAGACGTCATGACCGAACTCGCCCGACTGTCGGCCATCACCAAATCCTTCGGCGGCATCCATGCGCTGCGTGGCGTCGATTTCGACGTGCGGTCCGGCGAAGTCCATTCGCTGCTCGGCGAGAACGGCGCCGGCAAGTCGACCCTGATGCGCGTCCTCGGCGGCGAGCTGACGCCGACCGGCGGAACGGTCCAGGTTGGCGGCGAGACCGTGACGATGCGCGACCCCCGCGAGGCGAGGGCGCGCGGCATTGCCGTGATCCACCAGGAACTGGCGCTGGCCCCCGACCTTACCGTCGCGGAGAACATCTTTCTCGGCGAGTTGCCGGGCGTCATCTCGTGGGGCGCGCTGAAGCGCCGCGCCAAGGCGCTTCTCGACCGGCTCGGCTTCGCGATCGATCCCGGCCGCACCGTCGGCAGCCTCGCGGTCGCTCACCAGCAGGTGGTGGAGATCGCGAAGGCCCTGGCACGCGAAGTCCGCATCATCGTGTTCGACGAGCCGACCGCGGTCCTGTCCGCGCAGGACGCCGAGCGCCTTCACCGCATCATCCAAGGTCTCAAGCGGAACGGCGTCGGCATCGTCTACATCTCCCACCGCCTCGACGAAGTGATGCGCATTTCCGACCGAATGACGGTGATGAAGGACGGCCAACTCGTCGGCACGGTCGAGGCGTCCTCCATCACCGTGGACGAACTGATCCGCATGATGGTCGGGCGGCCGCTCGCCGCGATGTTTCCCGAAAAGGGCCGGCGCGCCATCGGAGAGACCGTCCTGGAAGCGAAGGCCCTCCGGCGCGGCGCGAAGGTCCGCGGCGTGTCCTTCTCGGTGCGGGCCGGCGAGGTGGTCGGCCTCGGCGGCCTCGTCGGCGCCGGCCGCACCGAGGTCGCGCGCCTCGTCTTCGGCGCGGATCCCCTGGAGAGCGGCGAGATCCATCTGCGCGGCGGGAAGGTCGACTTCGCGAGCCCACGCGACGCGGTGCTCGCCGGCATCGGGCTCGTGCCCGAGGATCGCAAGCACGAGGGCGTCGTGCTCGACAATGCCATCCGCATCAACGCCACCATGGCTCGCATGAATTCCGTGACGGGCCCGCTCGGCATCCTGCGGCGCGGCCTCGAGAAGACGATTGTCGAGGACCTCGGCCAGGCGCTCCGCCTCAAGTCGGCCGGCGTCGATGCGCCGGTCTCAAGCCTTTCCGGAGGCAACCAGCAGAAGGTCGTCCTGGCGAAGTGGTTTCATGCCGAAGGCGACGTCATCATCCTGGACGAGCCGACGCGCGGCGTCGACGTCGGCGCCAAGACGGAAATCTACGCGCTCGTGCACAAGCTCGCCGAAGCCGGCAAGGCGGTGCTCGTCATCTCTTCCGAACATCAGGAACTCTTCGGCCTCTGCGACCGCGTCCTCGTCATGAGCGAAGGCGAGATCCGGGGCGAACTCCTGCCCGAGCGCTACAGCGAGGAGAACCTCCTGTCCCTGGCCATGGTCCGCTCCATGGCCGCTCCCCAGACGATCGAGGAGGACGCAGCATGACCACGGTCTCGCAGACACAGGGCCGCGAAACGCGTAAGGTTGATTTCGCGAGCGTCATCCAGCATTTCGCGACGCTGGCGATCTTTCTGGTGCTCGTCGTGGCCGCGAGCTTCTGGTCCGACGCCTTTCTCAGCCGCATCAACATATTGAACGTGCTGCGGCAGGTCGCGGCCGGTGCCGGCATCATGGCCGTCGGTATGCTCTTCGTCATCCTGACGCGCGGCATCGACCTCTCGGTCGGCTCGATCGCTGCGTTGGGCTCGGTGCTGACCGCGCACTTCATCCATTTCATGGGGCTGAGCCAGGCCTCTTCCATCGCCCTGGTCATTCTGGCCGGCATGGGCTGCGGCCTGGTGACGGGTGTCTTCGTCGCCTATCTGCGCCTTCCGTCCTTCGTGATGTCGCTGGCGATGCTCGCCATCGCGCGCGGCCTCTCGCTCATCATCTCGGACGGGCGGCCGATTCCGTTGGGCGCTGAAGGCGCCGCGATCTCGAACTTCGGTTCGGGCTTCGCCTTCGGCCTGCCGCTGCCGGTCTGGCTGATGTTCGCCGTCTTCCTGATCGGCGGCCTGGTTCTGAACTTCACCCGCTTCGGCCGCATCGTGAAGGCGATCGGCTCCAACGAGGAGGCCGTGCGTCTCTCGGGCATCGCGGTGCCGCGCTACATCCTTACCGTCTACGTCGTCTCCGGAGCGCTGGCGGCGGTCGCCGGGATCATCTCGACGGCCCGCACCGGCGTCGGCTCGGCGCAGGTCGGCGTCGGCGTGGAACTGAACGTCATCGCGGCGGTGGTCATCGGCGGCGCCAGCCTGATGGGCGGGCGCGGCGGCGTCATCAACACCCTGCTCGGCGCGCTGATCATGGGCATCATCGCCAATATCATGAACCTCGGCGGTGTCCCCGGCTACCATCAGCAGGTCTATATGGGCGTCATCATCGTCATCGCGATGCTGCTGCAATACGGAACCGGCCGACTGAAGGTCTGAGTTGGTCATGGCCATCCGCGATCTCACGCTGTCGATCGATGTCGGAACAGGCAGCGCTCGCGCCGCCCTGGTGGACGGAACGGGCCGCGTCCTCGCGGTCGGGGCGCGCGAGCACGACCAGATCGTGCCTGCGTTCGGATGGGCCGAGCAGCGGGCACAGGATTGGTGGGAGGGCGTCGTCGCCTCCGTGCGCGGCGTTCTCGACACGGTCGAGGGCGGGCGGGACCGGATCGCGGCCGTAGCCGCCTGTGGCCAGATGCATGGCACGGTTCTGGTCGATGGCGACGGCCATCCGACGCGAAGCCACGTACCGCTTTGGAACGACAAGCGCACCGCCGGCCTCGTCGCCGAGTTCGAGCGGGCCTTCCCGGACGGGGAGTATCTCGCCGCGAGCGGCAACCCGCCCACTCCGGCCTGGCCGGGCTTCAAGCTGCAATGGCTTCGCGACAACGATCCGGCCGCCTATCGCGCCGCCGAAACGCTGCTGATGCCGAAGGACTTCATCAATCTCCGCCTCACCGGCGAGCGCGCCATGGACACGGGCGACGCCTCTTGCTCCTTCCTGATGGACCCATCGACGAGGAACTGGTCGGAGGCGATGCTGGCGCGACTTGGGCTGGATCGTGAGCTTCTGCCGCCGATCCGCGAGCCGGTGGAGATCCTGGGCGCCGTCGGTCGGCAAGCCGCGCGGGAAACCGGACTGACCGAGGGAACGCCCGTTCTCGTCGGAGGCGCGGACTATCCGGTGGCGCTGCTCGGCTCCGGCGTCTGCCGACCGGGCCTTGCCTCGGACGTCACGGGCACCTCCTGCATCCTGACCCTGATCGCCGAACGGCCGCTCCTCGATCCCGAAATCTGCAACGTCGCGACGGTCGAGGGCCACTGGGGCGCGTTCGTGCTTCTGGAGACCGGCGGCGACGCGATGCGCTGGGCGCGCCGCGCCTTCCACGAGGGGGACTTGAGCTACGACGACATCGTGACGCGCGCGGCGCAAGCCCCGGCCGGTGCCGACGCCCTGTTCTTCGTGCCCTACCTCACCGGCGAGCGGCTCGGGCTCCATCGCAATGCGCGGGCGCAGTTCTTCGGCCTCGGCGCCGGTCATGGCTTGGCTCATCTCCACCGCGCGGTGATGGAGGGCGTCGCCTTCGCCTCGGCGCGGCATCTCAAGGTCATGGAAGACGCCGCCGGAACGCGGCTCGAACGGGTCGTGGCTTCCGGCGGCGGCGCCAAGACCGCGCTATGGTTGAAGATCAAGGCGAGCCTTTACGGCATTCCGGTCGTCGTGCCCGAGGAGGCCGAATGCGGCCTCGTCGGCTGCGCCGTGATGGCGGGCGTTGCAACCGGCCGCTTCCGCGATGTCGATGAGGCGGTCTCCACACTCGTGCGCCACACGGCGGAGATCGCGCCCGACCCGGCCTGGGCCGAGCGCTACGCCCGCATGCAGCCGATCTTCGACCGGCTCTACCGTGCTGGCCAGGACTTCTACGACGACCTCGACCGTCTCGCCGCCGACTGAGGCGGGCAAAGCGGCTTTTCGCGGAAAGAAAGCATCATGCAGGAAATCACATCCACCTTCCGACCGGACCTTTTCGCTGGCAAGCGCGTCCTCGTCTCCGGGGCTTCCACCGGGATCGGCGCCGCCATCGCGCGGGGCTTCGCCGTCTTGGGTGCGGAGGTCGTCGCAACCGGCTCCTCGCCGCACAAGCTCGACGCTGCGAGTGCAGATTCGGCCAATGAGGGAATCCGCTTCGAGCAACTCGACGTGCGCGACCGCGCCGCTGTTGACGCCTTTGTCGGGGCGCTGCCCTCGCTCGACGTCCTCGTCAACAGCGCGGGCATCGTGAAGCCCGACCTCGAATACGAGGAGGAGCCTTATCTCGAGGTCATCGATGTCAATCTCAACGGCGCGATGCGCCTGTCCATGGCGGCCTATCCGCTGCTCAAAGCCTCGCGCGGCGCCATCGTCAACACGGCCTCGATGCTGAGCTTCCTCGCCGACGAGCGGGTGCCGGCCTACGGCGCGTCGAAGACCGGAATCATGGGTCTGACGCGGGCACTGGCCCACCGCTTCGGCGCGGACGGCATTCGCGTCAACGCGATCGCGCCTGGGTACCACAAGACCGACATGACAAAGGATCTGTGGACCCACGACGAGCATGGCCCCACCATTGCCCGCAAGGCGGCGCTGAAGCGCTGGGGTACCGTGGACGATCTGGTCGGCACCGTCGTCTTTCTTGCCTCGCCCGCGTCCGCCTTCGTCACGGCGACCACGCTTCCGGTGGACGGCGGCTACGTCGTCAGCGGTTGGTGAACTAATTTCACATTTGTGATTTACATGAGCACCTGTGAAAACTAAGGGTGGATCCTGTGTTTGGCCGAGGCGACACGACCCACCGGAAAGGACGCCTATGACGACCGCCATTGGTTGGCAGTCCGCGGAAGGTCGCGCCTATGGCGGTCCGGGACGTTACGTGCAGCGCGCCGGCGAGATCGACAGGTTGGCCGAACACCTGCGCGATCTGGGCCAGCGGCCGTTCCTGCTGGTCGACGGAATCGTGGCGGAAAGTTACGGAGCGGCGATCCGCCGGTCCTTTTCCGTGGCGGGGATTGAGGCGCGGATCGAACTCTTCGGCGGAGAATGCTGCACCGAGGAGATCGATCGCGTGGCGGCGCTCGTCGCCGAGGCAGAGGCCGATGTCGTCGCCGGTATCGGCGGCGGCAAGACGGCGGATACGGCCAAGGTGGCGGCCGTCCGGAACGGCGCACGCATTGTCGTCGTGCCGACGATCGCCTCGACCGACGCGCCCTGCAGCGCCATCGCGGTCCGCTATTCGCGGGAGGGCGTAATGCAGGAGGCGATCTCGCTGCCGCGCAATCCGGACATCGTCGTCGTCGACAGCGCCCTTATCGCCAAGGCGCCGGTGCGCTTCCTCGTCGCCGGCATGGGCGACGCGCTGTCGACCTACTTCGAGGCCCGCTCCAATCTCGAGTCCCGCTCGCCGAACTTCATCCGACCCTATCTCCCGGCGCCGCTCGCCGGCATCGCCATCGCCAGGACCTGTCACGAGGTGCTGATGCGCGACGGGCTCGCCGCCAAACTCGCTGCCGAGCGCGGTCTTCTCACTCCGGCGGTCGAGAACATCATCGAGGCGAACACCCTCCTGTCCGGCCTCGGCTTCGAGAATTGCGGCGTCTCCGGCGCGCACGGCGTCCATGACGGGTTGACGGTGTTGCCCGAGATGCGCCGCTTCTTCCACGGCGAGAAGGTCGCCTTCGGCACGCTCTGCCTCCTGATGCTCGAAGGGCGTCCGCTTGCCGAGATCCGAGAGGTGGCAGGCTTCTGCCAGGCGGTCGGCCTGCCGACGACGCTCGCCGATCTTGGCCTCGGTCAGGCCATGCCGGACGACATCCTGCGCGTCGCCGAGGCGGCGCTGAAGCCTGGTGCCATCATCTGCCGTGTGGCGACGCCGGTGTCGCCGACGATCGTGCGCGACGCGATCCTCGCCCTCGATGCCTACACGTCGTCCCTTCAGGCCGTCTGACATCTTCCGACAAGGACACCAAGACCATGCGCGCAGCCGTCATGTACACGCCCGGCGATATCCGCCTGGAAGACGTTCCGAAGCCCGTCGCCGGCCCTGGCGAAGTGCTGCTCAAGGTCGACGCCGTCGGCGTCTGCGGGTCCGATCTGCCGCGCATGCTGATCAAGGGCGCGCACAAGATGCCGATCATCTGCGGCCACGAATTTTCGGGCCGTATCGAGGCGCTGGGCGACGGCGTGGAGAACTTCTGCGAGGGGGAACTCGTCGCCGTCGCGCCGCTGATCCCGACCGACCCTTGCGACCAGTCGCTGACCGGCAACTTCTCTCGGGCCCGCAACTACGACTATTTCGGCAGCCGCCGCGACGGGGCCTATGCCGAATACGTCGCCGTGCCCACCGGCAACCTCCTCCATGCGCCCGACAGCGCCGATCCGCGCGCCGTCGCGATGACCGACCCGGCCTCCATCGCGCTTCACGCGATCTGGAAGGCCAAGCCCACGATGGGCGACCGGGGCGGGGTCGTCGGCTGCGGGCCGATCGGCCTCTTCGCCATTCAGTGGATGAAGATGATGGGTTGCACCGAGATCGTCGCGGTGGACGTCTCGGAGCGCAAGCTCGAACAGGCGCGCGAGGCCGGCGCGACCTACACCTATCTCGCCGGCGAGACCGTGCCGGCCGATCATGCCTGCGACCTCATCATCGAGGCGGCCGGCCATCCCTCCTCGATCAACGCGGCGGCGCGCCTGGCGGCGCCTGGCGGCCATGTCGTCTTCATCGGCATTCCGGTTTCCGACGTGTCTCTCGAGAACCGGACCTTTCAGCATTTCCTCCGCCAGGAAATCTCGCTGCACGGGTCCTGGAACTCCTTCGGCGCGCCCTTTCCCGGCAAGCAGTGGCGGGTGACGCTCGACGCGCTCGTCACCGGCAAGCTGAAATGGGAGTTCATGATCAGCCACGAACTGCCGCTGAGCGAGCTTCCCGCCATGTTCGAAACGCTGAAGGGGAAGAACGATTTCTTCTCCAAGATCATGTTCCGGCCCTAGGGTTTTGCGAATGGCGCTCCTTCTCGGCCTCGATTTCGGCACCGGAGGCGTCCGCGTCGGCGTCTTCGATCTCGCCGCCCGGCGCATGCTGGCCGAGCGGGAGGAGCCCTATGCGACGCGCCATCCGCAGCCGGGTTGGGCCGAGCAGGCTCCGGCCGACTGGTGGGAGGCTCTTGGACGTGCCAGCCGGGCGGCGATGGCCGATCTAGGGTCACCCGAGATCGCCGGCATCTGCGCGGCAACGACCGCCTCCACGGTCGTCGTCTGCCGCCGCGACGGCACGCCGCTGCGCCCAGCGCTGCTCTGGATGGACTGCCGGGCGGCGGCCGAGTCCGACCGTACGGCGAAGGCCGACCATCCGGTGCTCGGCTTTTCCGGCGGCAGCGACGCCGCCGAGTGGCTGGTACCGAAGGCCATGTGGCTGAGCCGGCACGAAGCGGAGACCTACGCTCGCGCCGAGGTGATCTGCGAGTGCCTCGACTGGATCAATTTCCGACTGACCGGCGCCTGGGTCGGTTCACGCATGAATGCGACCTGCAAGTGGAATTTCGACAGCGTCGAAAACCGCTTCCACGACGATCTGTTCACCGCGCTCGGTGTTCCCGACCTGTCGGCAAAGCTGCCGCAGCCGATCCTGCCGGTCGGCGCCCCCATCGAGCGCCTCGGCGCGGTCGCGGCCGACCATCTCGGCCTTTCCAGCCGCCCGATCGTCGCGCAAGGCGGCATCGATGCGCATGTCGGCATGCTCGGGGCGGACACGATGGCGCCGGGCGATCTCCTGATGATCGGCGGCACCTCGGTCGTCCACCTCTTCCAGCTGACCGAGGAGCAGCCCGTGACCGGGTTCTGGGGGCCCTATCCCCATGCGCTGGTGGACGGTCACTGGCTGGTGGAAGCCGGCCAGGTCTCGGCCGGCTCGGTCCTGTCCTGGTTCTCGCGGGAAATCTTTGCCCTGGACGGGACCGGCCACGACGAACTCTGCGAGGCGGCGAGCCGCATTCCCGTCGGCGGCAGCGGCCTCCTCGCGCTCGACTACTTCATGGGCAACCGCACGCCCTATCGCGATCCGCACCTGCGTGGCGCGGTGCTCGGTCTGTCGCTGGGCCATGACCGTGCGGCTCTCTACCATGCGGCCGTCGAAGGCGTGGCGCTCGCCTCCGCCAATGTCCTGAAGCGGATGGATGAGCTCGACGTGCCCTGTCGGCGCATCGTCACTTCGGGCGGTTATTCGAAGAACCCTCTCTGGCTGAAGGCGACGGTCGACGCCATCGGCCGGCCGGTGGAACTGCCCTCGCGGGCCAATCTGACGATCATCGGCGCCGCCGCGGCGGCCGCAGCAGGCGCCAGCCTCGTGCCGGACCTTCACGCCGCCGCAAAAGCCGTCGTACCGCCCAGCCGGACGATCGAGCCTGATTTGGCGGCCCATAACCGTTACAACGAACTCCTGGGCGACTATCTTGAGGCGACCGAGCTTCTGGCGCCCCTGTCGCGCCGGCTTGCCGCGCGCCAAAGGGAAAAGCCTCCGGCATGAGCCTCGAACCTACGGATCGCGACATCCAGTTCCGCTCGATTTCGGGCGAGCAGCGCGAATCGTTGATGATCCAGGTCGCCAAGCGCTACTACGACCTCGGCATGACCATGGCGGATCTCGCCAAGGAATTGGGCCTGACGCGCTGGCAGGCGAGCCGTCTTCTGACGGAAGCGCGCGAATCGGGAATTGTCTGCATCGAGATCATGCCACGCGCGTCGCGCCTGCCCTCGCTCGAAAGCCGCCTCCAGCGGCAATGGAACCTGAGGGAGGCGGTGGTCGTCGCCAACGATGGCGAGGCCGACGAGCGCCTTGTGCTCAATGCGGTTGCGAAGGGCGCCGCCCAGTTCATCGCCGGGCTCGGCCGCGTGCCGCTGATCGGCGTCTCCTGGGGACGGACGATGAGCGCCGTCGCCGGACACCTGCCGCCCTTCTGGAACGAGGGCGTGGAGGTCGTGCTTCTCAACGGTGCGATGAACATACGCGCGCCCTCGGTGCGCACCAACAACACCGCCGAACTCTTCGCCAGATCCGCCAACGGCACGGCGACGCTGCTTCCGGTTCCGGCCATCCTTGGCCACGCTGCGACGCGGCAGGCGCTGGAACAGGACCCGACCATTTCGAGCGTCCTTGATCTCGGCCGCCGCGCGCCCGTCATCTGCTTCGGCATGGGCACGATCGGGCCGGATTCCGTCCTGGTCCAGTCGGGCTTCGTCACGGAAGCCGAGACGGCTGCGCTTCGCGACAGGGGCGCGGTCGGCGACGTGCTCAGCCGCTACATCGACAAGGACGGCCGGATCGTGGATCCGGAGATCGACGCGCGCACCATCGCGCTCGACCTGCGTCTGGCGCTGGCGCGCGACCTTTCGATCGGCATCGGCGCCGGCATCGCCAAGCGTGCGGTGGCCCTCGCGTGCCTGCGCGCCCGCTATCTCAACGTCTTCGTGACCGACGAGGAGACGGCCTTGTCGCTGTTGGACGAGGCTTGAGCCTTCTTGTGAGAGAGGGCTGGATTTTGTTATGATCATAACATAAACATCTCGCCTATGGAGCACGACCGGCGCATGGCCGGTCGGGCGGATGGTTCGGCGACACATGCGAAAACCCAAGACGAAGAGGATCGAGAGCCTCGGCGAGGCGCTGGCGGCGCGAGGCGTCCTGCATCTTCGCGAGGCGGCCGAGCTTCTCGGCGTATCCGAAATGACCGTGCGGCGGGACATCGCCGCCCATGGCGAGCGCTTCGCCTATCTCGGCGGCCATATCGTCAACGCCGCCGATCTCGGGACCGGCGGCAATTCCGGCCCCTACGTCTTCGCCGACGAGGCGGACAGCCATGCCAAGGCCAAGCGCGAGGCCTGCGCGCATGCTCTCACGCTCCTGTCGCCCAGCGAGACGATCTTCATCGACTGCGGCACGACGCTGGTCCATCTGGCCACACTGATCCCGCAGGAGATGCCGCTGACGGTCGTCTGCTATTCGCTGAACGTCGCCGATCCCCTGCGCGCGAAGCCGAACGTGCGGCTGGTGCTGCTCGGGGGCGTCTACCAGCCGGGCTCCGACTCCTTCTCCAGCGACGACAGCCTGGAAAGCCTCAGCCGCATCGGTCTGGATGCGGCCTTCCTCTCGGCCGGCGGCATCCATGCCGACCGCGGGGTGAGCTGCTCGCATTTCCATGAGGTCGCCTACAAGAAGCGGGCCATGGCCGCAGCCTCGCGTCGCTATCTCGTCGCCGACGCAAGCAAGCAGGGCCGCATTCGGCCGGCTTTCTTCGCCGTCCTTGGTGAGTTCGACGCCATCGTCTCGGAGGACGGGGTAAGCGCCGGGGAAGAGATCGATGCTTCCCGGGAATTGGCTTGACGATCGTCACAGCTTTCCGATACTAAGATCACAAATGATAGAATGGTAACATCGCAGGCGCGGATCGCCGCCCTGGATGGCTAGGGGGTGTTGATGTCGGTCCAGGCGATCGCATCGCCGGTTCGGCCAGCGGAGGCGCAGCCTCATGCCGAACTGCCGCGCAACGAAGGCATGCCGTTGGATCTCGGCTGGCTGTCGGCGACCAGGGTCAATCTGTCCGCCGCCGAGCGGCGCGTGGCGACGCTTCCCGGCCGCCGCAGCGTCAAGAGGGACGCGCAGGCCGCCTGGCTTCTGAAAGCCGTCACCTGCATCGATCTGACGACCCTCTCCGGCGACGACACCGAGGGGCGCGTGCGCCGGCTCTGCGCCAAGGCGAAGAACCCGGTGCGCCAGGATCTCCTCGACGCGATGGGCATGGGCGACCGGCACATCACCACCGGCGCGATCTGCGTCTACCATCGCTTCGTGGCGGCGGCGGTCGATGCGCTCGAGGGCTCGGGCATCCCGGTCGCAGCCGTTTCCACCGGCTTTCCGGCGGGGCTTGCCCCGCATGACGTGAAGCTGCGCGAGATCGAGGCCTCCGTCGCGGACGGCGCGGCCGAGATCGACATCGTCATCACGCGCGAGCATGTGCTGACCGGCAACTGGCAGGCGCTCTACGACGAGATGCGCGACTTCCGCCGCGCCTGCGGCCCGGCCCATGTCAAGGCGATCCTGGCGACTGGCGATCTGAAGACGCTGCGCAACGTCGCGAAGGCCTCGCTCGTCTGCATGATGGCCGGTGCCGACTTCATCAAGACCTCGACGGGCAAGGAAGGCATCAACGCGACGCCGCTGGTGACGCTCGCCATGTTGCGCCAGATCCGCGCCTATCACGACGCGACGGGCTTCATGGTCGGCTACAAGCCGGCCGGCGGCATCTCGGCCGCCAAGGACATCCTGAACTACCAGTTCCTGATGAAGGAGGAGCTCGGCCGGCGCTGGCTCGAGCCCGACCTCTTCCGCATCGGCGCCTCCAGCCTTCTCGCCGATATCGAGCGCCAGCTCGAACATCACGTCACCGGCCGGTACTCGGCCTTCAACCGGCATGCGGCAGGGTGATCATGAACGTGGCGCATTACTTCGACACGATGGATTACGGCCCGGCCCCGGAAGCGGACGGCCCGGCGCGTGAATGGCTGGCGCGGCATGCCGACGGCTTCGGTCACTATGTCGACGGCGCCTTCCGCCCCTCGACCGAAGGCGGCAGCTTCGAGACCTTCGAGCCGGCGACGGGCAAACCCCTGGCAAGGCTCGCCTCCGGCACGGCGACGGATGTCGATGCGGCGGTCGCCGCCGCCCGCCGGGCTCAAGGGCCGTGGTCAAGGCTCGGGGGGCATGGCCGGGCGCGCCATCTCTATGCGCTGGCCCGCATGGTTCAGCGCCACGGCCGGCTCCTCGCCGTGCTGGAGGCCATCGACAACGGCAAGCCGATCCGCGAGACGCGCGATCTCGACGTGCCGCTCGTCGCCCGGCACTTCTACCATCACGCCGGCTGGGCGCAGCTTCAGGAGAGCGAGTTCGCTGGCCACTCGCCGCTCGGCGTCGTCGGCCAGATCATTCCCTGGAACTTTCCTCTCCTGATGCTGGCCTGGAAGATCGCCCCGGCGCTGGCGCTCGGCAACACCGTCGTCCTGAAGCCCGCCGAGTACACGTCGCTGACGGCCCTGCTGTTCGCCGAGCTCGCCAGCGCCGCCGGCCTGCCGGACGGCGTCCTCAACGTCGTGACCGGCGCGGGCGAAACCGGCGCGGCGATCGTCGATCATGCCGGCATCGACAAGATCGCCTTCACCGGCTCCACCGATGTCGGCCGGCTGATCCGCGAGAAGACGGCGGGCTCGGGCAAGCGCCTGACGCTGGAACTCGGCGGCAAGTCGCCTTTCATCGTCTTCGAGGACGCTGATCTCGACGCGGCCGTCGAGGGCGTGGTCGACGCCATCTGGTTCAACCAGGGCCAGGTCTGCTGCGCCGGCTCGCGCCTTCTCCTCCAGGAGGGCATCGCGCCGGACTTCGTGCGCCGCCTGAAGCGTCGCATGGAGGTCATGCGCGTCGGCTCGCCGCTCGACAAGGCGGTGGACATGGGCGCCATCGTCGATCCGGTCCAGCTTCGCCGGATCGAGGATCTCGTGGCGGCCGGTGTCCGGGAAGGTGCGGTGCTCCATCAGGCGCCGGTACAGATGCCGGACGGCGAGGGCTCCTTCTATCCGCCGACGCTGCTGACCGAAGTCCACCCGGCCTCGATCGTGGCGCGCGAGGAGATCTTCGGGCCGGTCGCGGTCGCGATGACCTTCCGTACGCCGGACGAGGCGGTGTTGCTCGCCAACAATTCGCGCTACGGCCTGGCCGCCAGCATCTGGAGCGAGACGGTGGGCCTTGCCCTCGACATCGCGCCCAAGCTCCAGGCGGGCGTCGTCTGGATCAACGCCACCAATCTCTTCGATGCCGGCGTCGGCTTCGGCGGTTATCGCGAAAGCGGCTTCGGCCGCGAGGGCGGCCGCGAGGGCGCGCTGGAATATCTGAAACCGAATGCCTGGGCCCGGCGCCGCCCGCGCGAGGACGTTCGGCCGAGCGAGACAGCCGCTGCCGAGACCCCGCGCGGCTTCGAGCTCCGTGCGGTCGACCGCACCGCCAAGCTCTTCGTCGGTGGCAAGCAGGCACGCCCTGACGGCAACGGCTCGCGGGTAATCCGCTCCAGCTCGGGCGCTGTGATCGGCGAGGTCGGCGAGGGCAACCGCAAGGATCTGCGCAACGCCGTCGCGGCGGCGCGCGCCGCCGAGGGCTGGTCGCGTGCCTCCACGCACAACAGGGCGCAGATCCTCTACTACCTGGCCGAGAACCTCTCGGCCCGAGCCGGCGAATTCGCCGCGCGCATCAGCTTGGCGACCGGCGTCGAAAGCGCGAAGGCGTCGGCGGAAGTCGACATGGCCGTCTCCCGCCTCTTCACCTACGGCGCCTGGGCCGACAAGTTCGACGGCGCGGTGCACTCGCCGCCCCTGCGCGGGGTCGCGCTGGCCATGCACGAGCCGATCGGCACGGTGGGCGTCGTCTGCCCGGACGAGGCGCCGCTGCTCGCCTTCGTCAGCCTCGTCGCACCGCTGATCGCGACCGGCAATCGCGTCGTCGCGGTTCCCAGCGAGCGCCATCCGCTCAGCGCCACCGATCTCTATCAGGTCTTCGAGACCTCGGATCTGCCGGCCGGCGTCGTCAACATCGTGACCGGCAGCCGGGAGGGCCTGGCGAAGGATCTCGCCGCCCACGACGATCTCGACGCGCTTTGGGTCTTCGGCTCCAAGACGGCTTCGCGGGAGGCGGAGCGTCTGTCGGCCGGCAATCTCAAGCGGACGCTGGTCGACAATGGACTGGCACTCGACTGGACCGATCCGGCAGCGGCCGAGGGACGCATCTTCCTGACCCACGCGGTGCAGGTGAAGAACATCTGGATTCCCTACGGAGACTGATCTTCGGAAGGAACCCAACCAAGGGAAGTCGGACGCGCGAGGGAGGCGAGCGTGCTGAAGAACATCGATCCGCTGTTGAACGCGGAAGTACTGCAGGCTCTGCGGGCGATGGGGCATGGCGACCGTGTGGTCGTCTGCGACACCAATTTTCCGGCCGATTCAGTGGCGCGAGAAACGCTGACGGGCAAGCTCCTGCGCATCGACAACGTGCCGGCGCCGCGTGCGGTCGCCGCGATCCTGTCCGTCCTGCCGCTCGACACGTTCGTGGACGATGCGGCGATGCGGATGGAGATCGTCGGCCAGCCGGGTGAGTTGCCCGATGTCCAGCGCGAGGTGCAGGCCGAGATCGACCGCGCGGAAGGAAAGTCCTGGCCGATGGGCTCCATCGAGCGGATGGAATTCTACGAGCACGCCAAGCGGAGCTACTGCGTCATCGCCACCGGCGAGCGGCGCTTCTATGGCTGCTTCATCTTCCGTAAGGGCGTCGTCGCGCCGGACGGGCAGTAAGATGGCGGGGCAGGGCGTCGCAATTCTCGGCATCTTCGTCGCCGATCTGGCTTTTCGATCCAGTCGCATGCCGGCGGTCGGCGAGACGATCGCCGGCTCCGGCTTCGCCCTGGGTCCGGGCGGCAAGGGCTCCAATCAGTCCGTCGCGGCGGCGCGGGCCGGCGCCGCCGTACGCTTCGTCTCGAAGCTCGGCCGCGACGCCTTCGGCGACATCGCCATCGCGACCTGGGAGAAGGAGGGCGTCACGCCCTATGTCGCAAGGAGCGAGACGCCGACGGGCGCCGCGTTCGTCTATGTCAACGAGGTGAACGGCGAGAACGCCATCATCGTCGTGCCCGGTGCGGCGGGTTCGCTCTCGCCGGCCGACGTAGAGGATGCGCGGGAGGCGATCGCCTCGGCCGCCGTCTTCGTCACGCAGTTCGAGCAGCCGCAGGATGCAGCCCTCCGCGGCCTGGAAATCGCCCGGGACGCCGGTGTCACCACGATCTTCAATCCAGCCCCGGCCATCGCAGTCGACGACGCGTTCTACGGCCTGAGCAGTTTCGTCGTGCCGAACGAGACCGAGGCGGCGGCGCTCACCGGCTTTGCCCTCCAGTCGTTGGACGACGCACGGCGGGCGGGCGACTGGTTTCTCGCCAGGGGCGCCGGCACGGCGCTGATCACGCTCGGGGAGCGCGGCGTTCTCGTTCATGGCCGTGACGGCTCGACCCATGTCCCGGCCTTTGCCGCCGGACCGGTGGTGGAGACGGCGGGCGCGGGCGACGCCTTCGTCGGCGCCTTCGCCGCAGCCCTGTCGGAGGGCCTCGATCCGCTCGAGAGCGCCCGCTTCGGCTCGGCCGCCGCGGGCATCTCCGTCACCCGACCGGGCACCGCGCCGTCCATGCCGCATCTCGCAGAGGTGCAGGCGCTCCTGGCGAGGGGGTGATGCGCCAGGACCCGATCAAGCACGTCTTCATCTGGCCGGCGGTGATCGTCGTCCTTCTCGTGTCGATCTTTCCGCTCATCTACTCGCTCACCACGAGCTTCATGAGCTTCCGTCTCGTGCCGCCCACGCCACCGCGCTTCGTCGGTCTCGACAACTACTGGAATCTTCTCCAGCAGCCGCGCTTCTGGACGGTGGTGCGTACGACTTCGCTGATCGCCTTCGTCTCGGTCGCGCTGCAATACGTGATCGGTTTCGCCATCGCGATGGCTCTGAACATGAAGATTCCCGGCGAGCGGCTGTTTCGCGTCGGCTTCCTCCTGCCGATGCTGCTTGCCCCCGTCGCGGTCGCCCTGGTTGCGCGCATGATGTTCCATCCGACGATGGGGCCACTCAACCAGTTCACGAGCCTTCTCGGCTATCCAAACATCCCCTTCCTCACTTCGGAAGGCTGGGCGCTCGGCTGCATCATCGCGGTCGAGGTCTGGCAATGGACGCCTTTCGTGATCCTCTTGCTCCTTGCCGGGCTCCAGACTTTGCCGGAAGACGTCTACGAGGCGGCGGCGCTCGAGAACGCGACGCCCTGGCAGCAGTTCTGGGGCATCACCTTCCCGATGATGCTGCCGATCTCGGCGGCCGTGGTCTTCGTGCGGCTCGTCGAAAGCTATAAGGTCATGGACACGGTCTTCGTGATGACCGGCGGCGGACCCGGTGTCTCCACGGAGACGCTGACCCTCTTCGCCTATCAGGAAGGCTTCAAGAAGTTCAATCTCGGCTACACCTCGGCGCTGAGCTTCCTGTTCCTCATCGTCATCACGGTGATCGGCACCCTCTATCTCGCCGTACTGCGCCCGCATCTGGAGAAGCGCCGATGACGCGCCGTCTTGCCGATCTCGGGCCGCTGGCCCGCATGGGCGTCGTCGCGGGCGTCCTTTTCTGGGCCTTCCTGACGCTCTTCCCGATCTACTGGGTGGTGATCACGGCCTTCAAGTCGCCGACCAGCGTCTTCGGTGGTCCGACGTACATCCCCTTCGTGGATTTCGAGCCGACGCTCGCCGCCTGGCGGGACATCCTTGCCGGCATCCGAGGTCAGTTCTTCCGCACCTTCACAAACTCGCTGATCGTCAGCCTCTCGGCGGCGGTCATCGCGACCACGTTCGGCACGATGGCCGCCTATGCGCTGGTGCGGTTTCCCTTCCGGGTGCGGCTCGGCTCCGGCCTCATCTTCTTCGCCGTGGCGCTCGGCGGCTATCTCACCGGCTTCCATCTTCTGGGCATGGGGCGCGGCGCGGCGCTGATGGCCTCCTTCGTCGCGGCCCTCCTTCTCGCCATCCTCGCCAACCGGCTGCGCCTGCCGGGGCCGGTGCTCGGCAACGACGACATCATCTTCTGGTTCGTCAGCCAGCGCATGTTCCCGCCCATCGTCACGGCCTTCGCCTTGTTCCTGATGTATTCCGAGGCGGGCCGGGCCGGGCTGAAGCTGGTCGATACCTATTGGGGCCTGACGCTCTGCTACGTCGCTTTCTCCATGCCGATCGTCGTCTGGCTGATGCGCGATTTCTTCTCCGCCCTGCCGGTCGAGGTGGAGGAAGCGGCGATGGTCGACAACGTGCCGACCTGGCGGATCTTTCTCGGCATCGTGGTGCCGATGGCCGCGCCCGGTCTCGCCGCGACCTTCATGATCACGCTGTCCTTCGTCTGGAACGAGTTCCTCTTCGCGCTCTTCCTGACCAATTCCAGATGGCAGACCCTGCCGATCCTCGTCGCCGGCCAGAACAGCCAGCGCGGCGACGAATGGTGGGCCATCTCGGCCGCCACGCTCATCGCCATCGTGCCGATGATGGTGATGGCGGCCCTGCTCAGCAGACTGATGCGGTCCGGCCTGATGTTGGGAGCCATCAAGTAGCCGCGTCGGTACGAACCATTCCAAAGGGGAGGAAATGACATGAGGAAATGGCTTCTCGCGGCGCTCGCCGCCACGACGCTTGCCGGTGCCGCACCGGCGCAGGCTGCCTGCGACCCCGACTATTCGGGCGTGCAGCTGAATTTCGCCAGCCAGACCGGGCCGTATATCGCCTCGGCGCTGCAGATGGCGGCCAAGAAGTGGCAGGAGAAGACCTGCGGCACGGTGAACGTGGTCGAGTTCCCGTGGTCGGAGCTCTATCCGAAGATCGTGACGGCCCTCACCTCCGGCGAGGCGACCTTCGACGGCATCACCTTCCCGCCCGCCTGGGCGCCCGACTTCACCGACTTCCTCACCGAGATGCCGGCCGCCATGCGCGAGGGCAAGGACTGGGAGGACATCGCACCGGTCTATCGCGACCGCCTGATGGTGTGGAACGACAAGGTCCTGTCGCAGTCGATGGACGGCGACGTCCATACCTATACGTACCGGATCGACCTCTTCGAGGATCCGAAGGAACAGGCCGACTTCAAGGCCAAGTACGGCTACGATCTCGCGCCGCCGAAGACGTGGAAGCAGTACACGGACATCGCCGAGTTCTTCAATCGGCCGGACAAGAACCTGTGGGGCGTCGCCGAGGCCTATCGGCGCGGCGGCCAGCAGTTCTGGTTCTTCTTCAGCCATGCGGCGGCCTACACGAACCATCCGGACAATCCGGGCTCAATGTTCTTCGATCCGGAAACGATGGACGCCCAGATCAACAACCCGGGCTGGTTGCGGGGCTTCGAGGAGTACATCCGCGCTTCCAAGCTTGCGCCGCCGAACGCCCTCAACTTCTCCTTCGGAGAGGTGAACGCGGCGATGGCCGGGGGTCAGGTGGCCGAGTCGATCGGCTGGGGCGATACCGGCGTCATCGCCGCCGATCCCAAGCAATCCAAGATCTCGGGCCACGTCGGCTCGGCCGTGCTGCCGGGCTCGGACGAGATCTACAACACCAAGACCAAGCAGTGGGACAAGTTCCCCGAGATCATCTCGACGCCCTTCATGGCGTTCGGCGGCTGGCAGGCGGCCGTGCCGCAGACGACCGAGCATGCGGACGCCGCCTGGAACTTCATCCAGTTCTTGACGAGCCCGGAAATCTCCGGCGAGGCAACGGTGACGGGCGGCACGGGCGTCAACCCCTACCGCATCTCGCATACCACCAACCTCCAACGCTGGTCCTCGATCTTCACCGACCGCGAGGCGAAGGAATATCTCGCCGCCCAGGCGGACTCGATCGCCGCCAAGAACGTCGCCCTCGACATGCGTCTGCCGGGCTACTTCTCCTACACCGAAGTAGTCGAGATCGAGCTGTCCAAGGCGCTGGCCGGCGAGGAAGAGCCGCAGAAGGCGCTCGACACCATCGCGACGGAGTGGAACCGGCTGACCGACGAGTTCGGCCGCGACAAGCAACTCGCCGCCTATCGCAACGCGATGGGCCTGCCGGCGAAGTAAGCCCACAAAGCGTAGCGGCGGGCCGGGTCCGGTCCGCCGCCCCCTATTTCAGACAAGTTCTCACCGGAGCGGCGTTCCATGGCCGGGGTCACACTCGAAGGCGTCACCAAGACCTATGGCGCGGTAACGGTCATTCCGCCGCTGGATCTGACGATCCATGACCGCGAATTCGTGGTGCTCGTCGGTCCGTCCGGCTGCGGCAAGACGACGACGCTACGCATGATCGCCGGGCTGGAAACGGCCTCGGGCGGGCGTGTCGCCATCGGCGGGCGTGAGGTCACCGACCTACGGCCGGGCCTGCGCAACTGTTCCATGGTGTTCCAGAACTACGCGCTCTATCCGCATATGAGCGTCGCCGAGAACATCAGCTACGGCATGCGGGTGCGCGGCGTCGGGCAGCCGGAAATCGACGCCGCCGTGTCGCGCGCCGCCCGCATCCTCAATCTCGAACCCTATCTCACCCGCCGGCCCAAGCAGTTGTCCGGCGGCCAGCGCCAGCGGGTCGCCATCGGCCGGGCCATCGTGCGCGAGCCGGATGTCTTTCTCTTCGACGAGCCGCTGTCCAATCTCGACGCGAAGCTCCGCATCGAGATGCGCACCGAGATCAAGGCGCTGCACCGCCGCCTCGCGACGACCATCGTCTATGTCACGCATGACCAGATCGAAGCTATGACCATGGCCGACCGCGTCGTTGTCATGAATGGCGGACGGATCGAGCAGGCGGCTGATCCGATCACCCTCTACGAGAAGCCGGACAATCTCTTCGTCGCCGCCTTCATCGGCGCGCCGTCGATGAACTTCCTCGAAGGCACCGTCCGGCGCGTCGACAGCGGCTTCGCCTTCTGCGCCGATGGCGACGTCGAACTCCGCCTGCCGGAGGAGCGGGCGGCGCAGTCCGCTCGCGCCGAGGGGCAGCGCATAGTGCTCGGCATCCGGCCGGAACATGTCGCGGCAAGCGGCGCGCCTGAGCATTCCGTGACCCTCAAGGTGCGCGACGTCGAGCCTCTTGGACCGCACACCATGCTCATCGGCCAGGTCGGTGATGCGCCCTTCACCGCCCAGGTTCTTCCGCACACCCGGGTGCAGCCAGACGACACGGTGTCCATCCCGCTCGACCTTTCGAAGCTGCTTCTCTTCGACAAGGCCACGGGGAAGGCGCTGGATCGGAGCGAGACGTTCCACAACTAGCGCGTCTTCCGATCAGTCTGCATCGTAGCCTTCGGCTCCGAAGTGGCTCGACGATCCGCTCAACCATGGCCCGCAGGAAAGCCTTGAGCTTCGAGAAAGTCGTTTCGATTGGGTTGAAGTCGGACGAGTCGGGCGACAGGAACCGCATACTTGCTCCGATCGCCTCGATGGCGGTCTGCACGCCGTCGGCCTTGCGAGCTGGCAGGTTGTCCATCACGACGGTATCGTCGGGCGGGAGCGTCGGAATGAGCACCTGTTCGATCGAGGCCCGGAACGCGATGCCGTTCGTCGGTCCGTCGAGCACCATCGGTGCCGTCATACCCGTCAGCCGCAAAGCATCAAGGTCGTCGTCTTCCAACGACCGTGCATCACGCCGGACCGGCACCGCTCGGTCGCCGCGTATGTCGAGGCGCCCTCGCGCATTGCCTACAAAACCCGATGCCGAAAATCGATCGACGAAGCTCTCGCCTTCCGCGCCGCCCGTCCGGAAGGCGGGATGAAATCACGGGTCGCCCTTCGACTCCAGCAGGCCGGGAAACGCTCAAGGATGCCTAACCCTAACTATGTCGGCGTCAGATCGAAGAAGGCGACGTTCGTCGCGCGGACGGCCTCGAGGAGCTCCCTTAGGATGCCGATCAGCGCTGTTTCCGCCGCGAGCGCGGCCGTCTCCGCCGGTCGCGTGAAGAAGAGCGTTCGAGTGATCGGCGGGTCGACGATCGGCCGCGCCCGGAGCAGGCCGGCATCGACCTCCCTGGCGATGGTGCCGAACGGGATGATTCCGCAGGCCATGCCGCGCGCGATGAGGTCCTTCATCGCAGGAATGGATTCCACCTGATAGGGGACGGAGAGGGTCAGGCCGGCGCTCGCCATGGTCTCCTCGACGAGTTGCCAGACGAAGTCCCGCTCGCTCGGCATCACGAAGGTCGCCTTTCGCAGGTCGCTGAACTGCATCGGGGCCACCGCGTCGAAGGCCGAACCGGGGCTGCAGGCGAAGAACAGCGCCTCCTGCATAAGCGGCGTGGAGCAGAAACGTTTGTCGGGGGGAACGGAATAGGCCAGTGCGAGATCGAGTTGGCCTCGTGCGAGGTGGTCGAGCAGTGTGTGGCTGAACTCCTCGAAGATCTGCAGCCGGATTCCCGGCAGGTCGCGGGCCACGGCTTCCAGCAGGCTGCCGGTGAGGATCGTCGTCAGGCTCGGCGTCAGGCCGAGGGTGATCGTCGGCATCTGTTTCTGAGCGGCGTCGCGCAGCCGCCGGCGCACCTCTCCCATCCGCTGCAGGATATGCCGGCATTCCTCGAGAAAGATCTGGCCAGCCTGCGTCGGCACGGCACCACGGCGCGAGCGCGCGAGAAGGGCGACCCCGAGTTCATCCTCCAGCGCCTTCAACTGCAGTCCCAGAGCCGGCTGCGCCACGTTCAGTTGCGCGGCAGCGCGCGTGATGCTGCCTCGCTCGCACACGGCGACGAAGAATTCGAGTTGACGGATGCGCATCCATGCCTCCCGTCCCGTTGTCCTGCGATGTTGATTTGCAGTCAAACTGTTTCGGTCTGACTACGCAATAAACAAGCATTGGACGCATCGCTGACAATCAGTTCTTCTTGTGAGGTCGAAGAGGGCGAATGCCCCGCGACGGGGAGGAAGGACATGCAGGCACCGCTCGATCCGCGGCAGGAACTGGTTCTCGCCAACCGCATTCTGGCGCGCGAGGACGTTCTGGATGTCTTCGGACATGTCAGCGTCAGGTCGCCGGACGATCCCGGGCGCTTTCTCCTGTCGCGGGCGGTCAGCCCCGAGACCGTGACGCTCGGCGACATCCTCGAATTCACGCTCGACTCCAACCCGGTCGATGCCGAGGCGCCGCCGAGTTATTCGGAACGGGTGATCCACGGCGAGCTCTACCGGGCTCGGCCGGATGTCGCGGCGGTGTGCCATTTCCACGCGTCCTCGATCATGCCGTTCTGCATCACCGGGCAACCGCTCGTTCCGGTCTCCCATGTCGGCGCGACGATGGGTCCGGTGCGTCGCTGGTCGGCCCAGGAAACGTTCGGCGACACCAACCTTCTCGTCGCGACCTCCGAGGAAGGCGCCTCGCTGGCGCGCGCCATGGGATCCGACTGGGCCGTCATGATGGCTCATCACGGCGGCGTCGTTGCCGGTCGCTCGCTGCGGGAGGCTGTCTTTCGCACCGTCCAGCTCTGCCGCAACGCCGAGACGCAACTTACCGCCATGCGGATCGGGACGCTGCAGGAGCTGACCCCGCGGGAAATCGAGCTCTCGGGCGAGTTCAACCTGCGCCCGCCGATCCTCGAACGAGCCTGGAACCACTGGGTGCGCCGACTCGGCGGCGCCGGCTCGGCCGAACGGGCGATGCCGTCGGCAGCCGAATAGACGTGCGAACCGCAGCGGAAAGACCATCGACATGACCGAAGCCTTCCGACCCCAGTTCCCCGAAGCGGCGTCGCCCACGGAGCGCCCGGTGCCGCATCGCGGCCATGCGCGCTTCGGCAGCGACGCCGTCGCCGACACGCTGCGCGATCTCGACATCCCCTATATCGCGCTCAATCCGGGAGCGAGCTTTCGCGGGTTTCATGACAGCCTCGTCAACCACCTCGGCAACGAGCAGCCGCAGATGCTGCTTTGCCTGCACGAGGAGCACGCCGTCGCCGTCGCGCACGGCTACGCCAAGGTGACCGGCAAGGCGATGGCGGTGGCGGTTCACTCCAACGTCGGCCTGTTCCATGCGACCATGGCGATCTTCAACGCCTGGTGCGACCGCATGCCGATGCTTGTGATCGGCGCCACGGGACCGGTCGACGCGGCCAAGCGCCGTCCTTGGATCGACTGGATCCACACCGCTCGCGACCAGGGCGCGATTGTCCGGCACTATGTGAAGTGGGACGACCAGCCGTCGTCACCTGCCGCCGCGCGCGAGTCGCTCCTGCGCGCGCTCTGGATCGCCGAGACGCTGCCGGCCGGCCCGACCTACGTCAATCTCGATGCCGGCATGCAGGAGGCACCGCTGGGCGAGCCGCTGCCGCCGTTGGATGCCCGCAGGATGCTTCCGACGGTCTCCTACGCGCCGGGCGGCGACGATGTCCGGGCACTCGCTGCGCGGCTGAAGGGGGCGGAACGCCCGGTGATCCTGGTCGGCCGGGTGTCGCGCTCCGAGAAGGCCTGGGCCGAGCGCATCGCGCTCGCGGAGGCGACGGGCGCTCGGGTCCTGACCGATCTCAAGGTCGGGGCGGGCTTTCCGACCGACCACCCGCTGTCGCTCGCCGCGCCGGGCATCTTCCCGATCCCGGCCGCGCAGGAGGCGATCCGCGAGGCCGACCTCGTCCTCAGCCTGGACTGGGTGGCACTGCAGGGCGTACTCCCAGCTTCGCCCGACCCGCGCCCGGCCATCGTCCACGTCTCGCTCGACCATCACATCCACAATGGCTGGAGCATGGACCACCAGGCCCTGACGCCCATCGACCAATTCATCGCCGCCGATCCCGATCGTCTGGTGGGCGCTCTTTGCGAACTGCTTGCGCCCGGCCCGCTGGCGCCCTACGAGCCCGTCGCCGCACCGCCGATCGCGGTGCCGCGGGACGCGGTTTCGCCGCTCGGGGTTCCGGATCTGGCTTGTCAGCTGAAACGCGCTGTCGGCGACCGCCCCGTATCGCTGCTGCATCTGCCGCTGTCCTGGGATGGCGCCTTCTGGCCTTTCCGAAGCCCGCTGGACTTCCTGGGCTCCGATGGCGGCGGCGGCATCGGTGGCGGTCCCGGCATCTCGGTCGGTGCCGCGCTCGCCCTTCGCGGCTCGGGCCGATTGCCGGTCGCGATCTGCGGCGACGGCGACTTCCTGATGGGCGTCACGGCGCTCTGGACCGCGGTGCACTACCGCATTCCCCTTCTCGTCGTCGTCGCCAACAACCGCTCCTTCTACAACGACGAGGTGCATCAGGAGCGCGTGGCGCGCATGCGCGAGCGGCCGGTCGAGAACAAGTGGATCGGCCAGCGCATGAGCGATCCTGAAATCGATCTGGCCGGCATGGCGCGGGCGCAGGGCGCGACGGGCTTCGGTCCGGTCGAGAGCCGCGCGGCAATGGACGAAGCCTTCGCCGAGGCGATCGCCGTCGTCGAGGCGGGCGGCGTGGCGGTCGTCGATGTTCGCGTCGAGCCGGGCTACACGCCCGCCATGGCCGGCGCCCTGACGCGGGAAACGGCGGGAGGTCAGGCATGAGCGCCGTCATGCCGTCCAGGATGCAGGCCGCGCCGGCGGCAGCCGCGCCGATCCTTCGGGTCGATCAGGTGGTCAAGCGCTTCGAGACGCCGCAGGGTCCGGTGATCGCCGTCGACCGCATGTCGCTCGACGTGGCGCCGGGCGAGTTCGTCACCATCATCGGGCCGTCGGGCTGCGGCAAGTCGACTTTGTTCAACATGATCGGCGGCCTCGTCTCGGCCACCGAGGGAACGATCGAGGTGGCGGGCGAGCGCGTGCGCGGGCCGCATCCGGCGATCGGCATGGTCTTCCAGGAAGAGTCCGCCTTTCCCTGGCGCAGCGTCGAGGACAATGTCGCCTTTCCTCTCGAAATCAAAGGCGTCGCCAAGGCCGAGCGGTTGGACCGCGCACGGCACTTCATCGATCTCGTCGGCCTCAAGGGGTTCGACAAGCGCTATCCGGCGGAACTCTCGGGCGGCATGCGCCAGCGCGTCGCCATCGCCCGCACGCTCGCCTTCGAGCCGAAGCTTCTCCTGATGGACGAGCCCTTCGCCGCGCTCGACGAACAGACCCGGCTGCTCTTGGGCGACAAGGTGCTGCAGATCCAGCAGGAGCTGAAGCAGACCATCGTCCTCATCACCCACAACATCACCGAAGCGGTCCAACTGTCCGACCGGATCCTGGTGATGACCTATCGCCCCGGCCGCACCAAGCGCTTCGTCGAGATCACGCTGCCGCGTCCGCGCACCTCAGAGATCGTCGGCAGCGAACAGTTCGGTCGCTACGTCGCGGAGATCTGGAACGACCTGCGCGCCGAAGCGACGCAAGGCATGCAGGATGCCGAAGCGAAGGAGCGCGGACGCTGATGGCGAGCGGCTCCCTGTTCCCGAGCCGGGAAGGCACGGGCGCGCGACTGGTCGGGCTCGCCGGCTTCGTCGGCGCGGTGGTGCTGATCGAACTTCTGATCCGCATCGGGATCATCAACGGCTACGTCGTGCCGCTGCCCTCGAGCGTCATCGTGGCGCTCGGCCGGGTGGTGACGGAGGAGGGGATCGTTCCGCGCTTCTTCCTGACGGCAGGCGAGTCTCTGATGGCAGGCCTGCTCGTCGCCGCGATCGGCATTCCCATCGGCATCCTCCTGTTTCGCCTGGACCTCCTGCGCCAGGCGACGGAAACGTGGGTCGCCGCTTTCGCCGCCGCCCCCGTCGTGCTCGTCTATCCGCTGTTCCTGGTGATCTTCGGCCGCAGTTCCTGGACGATCATCGCCATCGGTACGCTGGCCGGATTGCCGCCGGTCATCCTCAAGACGCTCGAGGGACTGGCTGCGGTGCGGCCGGTTCTGCTTCGCGTCGGCTACAGCTTCAACCTCACGCCCCGGCAGCAGTTCGGAAAGATCCTGTTTCCAGCCGCCGTGCCGAGCATTTTCGCGGGTCTGAGGCTCGGCATGATCTTCGCAATGATCAACGTCGTCGGAATCGAGTTCCTCATCAATTTCGGCGGGCTCGGCCCGCTCATCAACGAGCTTTCCGAACGCTACGACATGCCTGGCACCTACGCGGCCATCTGTTTCGTCGTCCTCGTCAGCATCTGCTTCTTCCTGCTCGTGGAAAGGATCGAGAAATGGCTGCGACCGACGTCGTGACGCGGCGACCGCTGTTGGCGCCGCGCCAGCAGGTCGCCGCCATCCGTCTGGCGATCATCGCCGTGGCGCTGATCGGCTGGCAGGGGCTCGCGCTGTCGGGCCTGCTCTACCAGGATGTCGTTCCGCCGTTGCAGGCGATCGGCGCCGCGCTGGTCGCCCTCCTGACCGATCCCGGCTTCTACGCCGATCTTTGGGTGACCCTCTACGAGACGCTGCTCGCCCTCGTCATCGGCGGCGGCATCGGGCTCCTCGTCGGCGTGGCGCTCGGAGGCAGCCGTTTCACGGGGGAGGCCTTCGAGCCGTACCTCTATTATCTCGGTCCGACGCCGAAGATCATCTTCTTCCCTGTGCTGATCATGTGGTTCGGCGTCGGGCCGGGCTCGAAGGTCGCCATGGGCGCCCTCTCCTCCTTCTTCCCCGTGGCGCTCAGCGTCGCGGTGGGCATGCGTGCCATTCCCGCCATCCTGATCCGTGTCGGCCAGAGCTTTCGCGCCGGCAAGGGCCAGATGCTGACGAAGATCTACCTGCCGGCCATGCGGGCACCGGTCCTCAACGGCTTCCGCCTCGGCTTCGGCATCGCGCTCATCGGCGTCCTTCTGGCCGAGACGAAGCTGTCCAACCAGGGGCTCGGGTTTCAGGTCATCCGAAACTATCAGCACTTCGACATGCCGGCGATGTACGCGCTGCTGATCGCGATCTTCGCTCTGTCGATCCTCGCCAACGCCGCGATCAGCGCCCTGGCGGGGCGGGACGCCGGGCCGGCGAGGCCGGCCGTGAGCAACTGACGGACCCGGAATCGGGACGTCCCTAGAAAACGCAACGTAAATCCGGGAGATCCACATGAACTGGAAGACCGTCACCTACGCCGTGGCCGCGATGGCGCTCCTCGGTGAACCGGCGCTCGCCGCCGACACCGTCAAGCTGGCCGTCGGCCAGCGCGGCAACTGGGACACGTCCGTTGCCGAGATCGGCAACCAAGCCGGCATCTTCCAGAAGCACGATCTCGATCTCGACCTTCTCTACACGCAGGGCGGCGGGGAGACGATGCAGGCGGTGATTTCCGGAAGTGTCGACATCGGTGTCGCCGCCGGCACGCTCGGTGTCCTCGGCGCCTTCTCCAAAGGCGCGCCCGTGCGCATCATCGGCGCCCAGGCGACGGGGGCCGCCGATTTCTGGTACGTTCCGTCCGCTTCCAAGCTCCAGTCCATCAAGGACGCCACGCCCGACACCACCATCGCCTATTCCACCAACGGCTCGTCCACCAACTCCATGGCGCTCGGCTTCGTCGACACCTACGGCCTGAAGTCGAAGCTGGTCGCGACGGGCAGTCCCTCGGCCACCTTCACGCCGGTCATGACGGGCCAGATCGATGTCGGCTGGTCGTCGCCGCCCTTCGGCTTCGATGCGCTAGACGAAGGCAAGATCCGCATCGTCGCGCGCGCCAACGACATCGACGCCATCAAGAACCAGTCGATCCGCTCGCTTATCGCCAACGCACCATTCGTCGACCAGAAGCAGGATATTCTCGACCGCTTCATGCAGGCCTACCGCGAGACGGAGGATTTCATGTATTCGAGCGACGACGCACTGAAGATCTATGCCGACTTCGCCAAGATCGATGTCGCCACGGCCAAGCGCATCCGCGACGAATTCTTTCCCAAGAGCCTGATCGATCCGGACAAGATGTCCGGCATGGACCAGGTCATGGCCGATGCCGTCAAGTTCAAGGCGATTTCGGGCCCCCTCAGCGACGCGCAGCTGACGCAGCTCATCCAGATCCCGCCGCGGAGGTGAAGAGCCACCGCCTGCACGCGCAAGCAACCCATCGCTGGGAGGAAGATGTGAAAGCACTCACCACGGTTCTGGTCCTCGTCGCCGCTGTCCTCGCCCCCGCAGGTGCCGAGGCACAGGACAAGGTCGATACGTTGAAGCTGGCGATCGGGCAGCGCGGCAACTGGGAGAACGCGCCGGCGGAGCTTGGACAGGAGGCCGGCATCTTCAGGAAGCACGGCATCGTGCTGGAGTCGCTCTACACCTCGGGCGGCGGCGAAACGATGCAGGCGGTCCTCTCGGGCAGCGTCGATGTCGGGATGGGCGTCGGCACCGGTGGCATCCTCAGCGCCTTCTTCAAGGGCGCGCCGGTCCGGGCCATCGGCAACTCCACGACCGGCGCGCGCGACCTCTACTGGTATGTGCCGGCCGGCTCCGAGATTCAGTCGATGAAGGATGCCGGCGGCCGGACCATCGCCTTCTCGACCAACGGCTCGTCGACCAACACCACCGCGCTCGGTCTGATCGAAACCTTCAAGGTCGACGCCAAACCGGTTGCGACCGGCAATCCGTCGTCGACCTTCACGCAGGTGATGTCGGGTCAGGTCGACATCGGCTGGGCCTCTCCGCCCTTCGGCGTGGAAGCCGTGCAGCAGGGCAAGATCCGCATCATCGCGCGCGGCGACGACGTTCCCGCCCTTCGCGACCAGACGGTCCGGCTGATGATCACCAGCGCGCCGACGCTCGACGCGAAGGCCGACGCGATCAAGCGCTTTGCCGAAGCCTACAGCGAAACGCTGGATTGGATGTATTCCGACCCGGCGGCGGTCGCGGCCTATGCCAAGTGGGTCGATGTTCCGATCAGCGTGGCCGAGGACGTGCGCGAAGAGTTCTACCCCAAGGAAAATCTGCGCCTCGATCGCTTGAGCGGGCTCGATGCCGCGATGCAGAGCGCGATCGACATGAAGTTTCTGTCGGCATCTCTGAGCCAGGAACAACTCGATGAGCTGTTCCAGTACCAGGCCGGTCCCGTGAAGTGAGTCGACCCCTGCGCTGCGAGGGCAGCCTTTCAGTCCCGATCGTTCTTCCACAAGGAGCGGCCATGCCGTCCGATCCGATGCCGCCGCTCGGCGCCGTTCTGCCCAGACACCGCGATCTCTACTACGCAGGCGCTTGGCAGCGTCCGCTCGCCGGTGGTGTCACCGATCTGACGAGCCCCGGTACGGGCGAGAGCCTCGGCACCGTCGCCGATGCCGACGCAACGGACGCCGAGGCCGCGATCCTCGCGGCGCGACGCGGCTTTGCGGAGTGGCGCGACGTGGCGCCCTTGGAACGGGCGAAGATCCTGCGCCGCATGGCTCAGATCGTCCGCGACAACGCTCGCGATCTCGCGCTGATCGATGCGGCCGACTGCGGCAATCCGGTCACCGCCATGCTGGGAGATGCCGATATCGCGAGCGCCCAGCTCGACTTCTTCGCCGGCCTCGTCACCGAGATGAAGGGCGCGTCCATCCCGATGGGGCCGAACGCCGTCAATTTCTCGATGCGGGAGCCTCGCGGCGTGGTCGCCAAGATCCTGCCGTTCAACCATCCCTTCATGTTCTGCGCCGGCAAGATCGCGGCGCCTCTTGCCGCCGGCAACGCCGTCGTCGTCAAGCCGCCGGAGCAGGCGCCGTTATCGTCGCTGCGCTTTGCCGAACTGATCGAGGGCCTCCTTCCGGAGGGGGTCTTCAACCTCGTGCCTGGCGGGCGCGCCGTCGGCGAGGTCCTCGCCAGCCATCGCCATGTCGCCATGGTCTCCTTGATCGGCAGCGTCCCGACCGGCCGCGCCGTCATGCGCTCCGCGGCCGAGACGATCAAGCCGATGCTGCTCGAGCTCGGCGGCAAGAACGCGCTGATCGCCTTTCCCGACGCCGATCCCAGGCGTGTCGCAACCGCGCTTGCCGCAGGCATGAACTTCACCTGGTGCGGTCAGTCCTGCGGCTCGACGAGCCGAGGCTTCATTCATGCCGACATCTACGAAGCGGTGCTTGCCCATCTCCGGGAGGCGTGCGCGGCCTACCGCCCCGGCCTTCCGACGCACGCGGAGACGACGATGGGCGCCATTGTCAGCCGCACGCAGTATGACCGCATCCTGGACTTCATCGGTTCCGCCCGGGCGGAAGGCGCTCGCCTCGTCACCGGCGGCGGCCATCCTGCCGATCCCGCCCTTGCCGAAGGCTGCTTCGTCGAGCCCACCGTCTTCGCCGACGTCACGCCATCGATGCGGATCGCCCGCGAGGAGATCTTCGGTCCCGTGCTGGCGATCGCTTCCTGGACCAGCGAAGCGGCCATGCTGGAGGAGGTGAATGCGGTCGACTACGGCCTGACCTGCTCGATCTGGACGCAGGACCTCGACCGCGCCCACCGTACGGCCCGCACCGTGGAAGCCGGCTTCGTCTGGATCAACGAGGTGTCGAAGCACTTTCTCGGCGCCCCCTTCGGCGGCGTGAAACTGTCCGGTCTCGGACGGGAGGAGTGCCTGGAGGAGCTCCTCGCCTACACCCAGGAGAAGAACATCCATATCGCGCTCGGCCCCGCACGGCCGCTCTGCGGCGCGGGTGCCTGACGTCTCGGGTACGGCCCCGTCGACGACCCGCTGCACCAACGAACATGCGAGATCTCGAAATGCCCAAGCTGCGCCTTTCTTTCGCCATCGGCGACTACGATCGCACACGTCCCCTGATCGACGGGACGGTGCAGATCGACGGTGTCGATCCCGTCTTCATGACGCTGGATCCCGAGGAGATCTTCTTCCGCGCCTTCCGTCATGCGGAGTTCGACGTCTGCGAGCAGTCGCTGAGTTCGTTCACGGTGAAGACAGCGCTAGGCCAATCGGCCTATGTCGGCATCCCCGCCTTCGTCTCGCGCGCCTTCCGGCACACCTCGATCTACGTCCGCAAGGGACGGGGGATCGCGCGCCCGGAAGACCTGAAGGGCCGGCGCGTCGGCGTCCCGGAATATCAGCTGACGGCCTGCGTGTGGGCTCGGGCCCTTCTCAAGGACGACTATGGCGTCGAAGCCCGGGACATCGTGTGGGTGCGGGGTGGAATCGAGCAGCCCGGCCGGGCGGAGAAGATCGCGCTGGACTTGCCGGAGGGCATCCGGCTCGAGGACGCGCCTGAGGGACGGTCCTTGTCCGATCTCCTGCTCGACGGAGAGATCGATGCGATCGTCACCCCCCGGGCGCCGTCCTGCTACGATCGCGGCGACGAACGGGTCGAGTGGCTGTTCGCCGACCCGACGGCCGCGGCGACAGACTACTACGAGCGCACCGGCATCTTCCCGATCATGCACGTCGTCGGCTTGCGCAACAGCCTGGCCGCCGACCATCCATGGCTGCCCGCCGCTATCCTGAAAGCCTTCACCCAAGCCAAGGCCGTGGCTGAAAGGCGCCTTTCCGACACCTCGGCGACCAAGGTGACGCTGCCCTTCGTCGAAGAGCAATTGCATGCCGCTCGACAATTGATGGGGGACGACTACTGGCCTTACGGCGTCGACCGGAGCAGGACGACGCTCCAAAGCTTTCTGACCCATCACCACCAGCAGGGGCTTTCCTCCCGTCTCATAACGGTCGAGGATCTCTTCCACCCGGCGACGCTGGAGGCGCACAAGATATAGAGTATCAACATCCGCTATCTCATGCAACGCTGTATCGATGTCATCGATGGTATCACGGAACATCTTGTTTTTTTATGCCGATTTCTGCGTTGGTCCTGACCCGTGAAACTGGTCCGGACGGTGTGAGAATTTTCGGGCACGATTTCTCGACGAGAGGAGAGAGCCGATGCCCAAGAAACGGTTCACGAACGAGCAGATTGCCTTTGCCCTGCGGCAGGCGGACAACGGCACGCTGGTTGGCGATATCTGCCGCAAGATGGGGATCGCCGAGGCGACGTTCTATCGATGGAAGAAGGTCTATGCTGGGATGGGCGTGTCGGAGATCCGGCGCCTGAAGCAGCTTGAGGAGGAGAACGCCAAGCTGAAGCGGCTGGTGGCCGATCTCAGCCTGGACAAGACGATGCTGCAGGATGCCCTGCAAAAAAAAGTGGTGAAGCCCGTCCGGCGCCGCGAGGTGGTCCGGCACTTCCAGGCGGCGTTTGAACCGCCCCGGGTTTGTCGGAGGCTCCAACTCTTGAGAGGATGGAGCCATGACGAAGAGAACACCGCCGTTTAGTCCCGAGGTCCGCGCCCGTGCGGTTCGGATGGTGATGGATCACCGTGATG
>NZ_QYRN01000012.1 GCF_003583935.1 Aureimonas flava
CCGGGTTCTCCTCGCGGACCCCGTACGCCTTCTCCACCGTCCGGTTACCCAGAGCCACCGTGAAACCGCCGTTGTCGGCAAAGTTCAGCGCAAGGCTCGCTCCCATCGTCCCCATGCCCAGTACGCCGAGATCCGCCTTTTCGCCGCCCATCCGATTCGTCCTCCGCCGGTCGCTTCGGACACAGGGTTTACCGGATGGCGTCCGGGCGTTCCATCGAAACCGTGGGACGCCCGCCCCCTCTCAGCGCAGGAGCCGCTCGGCGTGCCAGGCGAGGTGATCGTCCATGAAGGTCGAGATGAAGGCGTAGGAGTGGTCGTAGCCCTCGCGCATGTTGAGGACCAGGGGGATGCCCGCCTTGTCGCATGCCTCCCGCAGGAGTTGCGGGCGCAAGCCCTCGTCCAGGAACGAATCGGCGGTGCCCTGGTCGACCAGGAACTCGGGGAAGCGGTGCCCGTCCTCGATCAGCAGCGTCGCGTCGTAGGCGCGCCAGGCCCCCCGGTCGCGGCCGAGATAGGCCTCGAAGGCCGGGCGCGACCAGCCGGCCGTCGACGGCTGGACGATGGGCGCGAAGGCCGAGGCGCTGCGATAGGTGCCGGGGTTGCGCAACGCGGCGACCAGCGCGCCGTGCCCGCCCATGGAGTGGCCGAAGATGCCCTGCCGGCGCATGTCGGCCGGAAAATGCGTCGCGAGATAGCCCGGCAGCTCGTCCGTGACGTAGGAATACATGCGGTAGTTCGCGGCATAGGGGCGTTCGGTGGCGTCGAGATAGAAGCCGGCGCCCGAGCCGAGCTGCCAGTTGTCCGCCTCGTCCGGCACGCCCTCGCCCCGCGGGCTCGTGTCGGGCACCACGACCATGATGCCGTGCTCGGCGGCGGCTCTGCGGAATTCGCCCTTGTCCACGGCGTTCTGGTGGGTGCAGGTCAGCCCCGACAGGTACCAGAGCACCGGCACCCTACCCTCCGCCGCCTGCGGCGGGGCGAAGACGGCGAAGGTCATCGGCGTGTCCGTGGTGCGCGACTGGTGGCGATACACTCCTTGCGTGCCGCCATGGGCCTTCGCTTCCGAGATCACGTCGAGGGGCATGGGCGGTCCTTTCCGGTTTGGCTCAGTTCGCCGGCGCGCGGCGCATGTCGAGATGGGGGATGCCGTCTTCCAGATAGGCACCCGATATCGTGACGAACCCATGACCGGCGTAGAAGGTTTCCAGATGGGCCTGCGCCGACAGGTCGATCGCGGCCGCCGGCCAGCGCGCCGCGCAGAGCCGCAACGCCTCCGCCATCAGGGCGTGGCCGAGCCCGCCGCCCCGGAAGGCGGCGGCGGTGGCGATCCGGCCGATGCGCGCGCCCCGGTCCTCGGTCGGCGCGAAGACGCGCAGCGTGCCGGCCAGGCGGCCCTCGGCGAGCGCGCGAAGGTGCAGCGCCTCGCCGTCGCGGCCGTCGATCTCCTCGAAGGCGCAGGACTGCTCCACCACGAACACGTCCTGCCGGAGCTTCAGGAGGTCGTGGACCTCCGGCCCCGACATCTCATGCAGCGCGGCCCAGCGCCAGCGGAACGCCGTCACCCTCAGTAGACGACGACGGACCGGATGGACTTGCCCTCGTGCATCAGGTCGAAGGCGGTGTTGATCTCGTCGAGCGGCATCGTGTGGGTGATGAGGTCGTCGATGTTGATCTTGCCGTCCATGTACCAGTCGACGATCTTCGGCACGTCGGTCCGGCCGCGCGCGCCGCCGAAGGCGGTGCCCCGCCAGACGCGGCCGGTGACGAGCTGGAACGGCCGGGTCGCGATCTCCCGGCCCGCTTCCGCCACGCCGATCACGATCGATTCGCCCCAGCCGCGATGGCAGCATTCCAGCGCCTGGCGCATCACGTCGGTGTTGCCGGTGGCGTCGAACGAGAAGTCGGCCCCGCCCCCGGTGAGGTCCTGGATCGCCTGCACGACCTTGTCGTTGCCGACCTCCTTGGGATTGACGAAGTCGGTCATGCCGAACTTGCGGGCCATCTCGACCTTGGCCGGATTGAGGTCGACACCGATGATGCGGTCGGCGCCGACCATGCGCGCGCCCTGGATGACGTTGAGGCCGATGCCCCCCAGGCCGAACACCACGACGTTGGCGCCCGGCCAGACCTTGGCCGTGTAGATGACGGCGCCGATGCCCGTGGTGACGCCGCAGCCAATGTAGCAGATCTTGTCGAAGGGGGCGTCCTCGCGCACCTTGGCGAGCGCGATCTCGGGCAGCACGGTGAAGTTCGAGAAGGTCGAGCAGCCCATGTAGTGGAACACGGTGGTCTCGTCGCAGCGGAAGCGCGAGGAGCCGTCGGGCATCACGCCCTGCCCCTGCGTCGCGCGGATCGCGGTGCACAGGTTCGTGCGCTGCGACAGGCAGCTCTTACAGTTGCGGCATTCGGGCGTGTAGAGCGGGATCACGTGGTCGCCGGGCTTCACCGAGGTGACGCCGGCCCCGACCTCGCGCACGATGCCGGCGCCCTCGTGGCCGAGGATCGCCGGGAACTTGCCCTCCGAATCGAGGCCCGACAGCGTGTAGGCGTCGGTGTGGCAGACGCCGGTCGCCATGACCTCGACCAGCACCTCGCCGGCCTGCGGCCCCCGGATGTCCACGGTCTCGATCGTGAGCGGCTTGCCCGCTTCCCAGGCGACGGCGGCGCGTGACTTCATGGGTCGAGGTCCTTCGTGATGCTGACGATTCGGATCGCCCCTGACTATAGGAGCGGGGACGGATCGCGCCAGCCTCCGATCAGCCCGGCGCCGCGCCGACGGGCGCGAGCCCGGCCAGGATCAGCGCGCCGTCCAGGGGATCGCCGAGCGGCTCGTCCAGCGTCTCGGCGAGGCCCTCCGGCAGGAAGGGCGTCAGCGGACCGGCGAGTCCGCCAGCCAGGGCGACGCGCTCGCAGCCGGCATCGCGCAGCGTGTCGACGAGGTCGCCGATGGCCTGCGCGCCGGTGCGAAGGATCGCCTCCGCCGTCCGGTCGCCGCCCCGCGCCGCCTCCACCACGAGCGGCGCGAGCGTGGCGTAGTCGGTGGCCGAGGCGGCGTCGCACCAGGCGGTGAGCCGCGTCGCCTCGCCGCCGACGCGCTCCAGCACCGCGTCGGCGAGGGTCGAGCCCGACAGGCGAGCGTCGGCGCCGCGAAAGGCCGCCTCCACCGCCGCCAGCCCGATCCGCGCGCCCGAGCCCTCGTCGGAGCCCGGAAAGCCGTAGCCGCCGAAGCGAAGCGGCCGTCCGTCCAGGAGGCCGAAGGCGATGGAGCCGGTGCCCGCCACCACGATGCCGCCATCCTCGCCGCCATGGGCACCGAGGCACGCGATCGCCCCGTCGCCCGCGAGCGCGAGGCTGGCGAACGGGTGCGGCCGAGCGGCGAAGAGACCGGCGACGCCGACCCGCTCGATACCGGCGACGCCGGCCCCGACCCGCAGCCGCGCAAAGTCGAACGGGCCGAGCCCGGCCGCGCGCCAGGCCTCGCGGGCGGCGGTGAGCATGGCGTCGAAGCTCGCCTCCACGCCGAGGCGCGCCTGGCCCGGCCCGGCATGGCCTTCGCCGAACACGAGGCCCGAGGCGTCCACCAGGCGTGCGCGGCAGGCGGTGCCGCCGGCGTCGAGGCCGAGGAAGAGGGGTGCGCTCACGTGGCACGGCCCCCGGCGCGATCGCCCGTCGCGGCATGGTTCATCGGAACGGCGCGTCCTTCTCGAATCGCTCGGCTCCCCTTTCATGCCGGATGTTCGGCGCGCCCGAAAGCGCCTTGTCAGCCGCCACGCCGCGAATACCAGAGCGCCAGCGCGTCGATCTGCTCCTGCGTGAGGTTGATCGCGATCGTTTCCATGACATGGGCGAGCGGCGTGCCGCCCCGGTTGCGGTCCCGCCACATCTGGAGATGGGTCGCGACGTACCATTCGGGCAGGCCGTCGAGGCGCGGGTAGAGCGGGTTGCGCGCCGCGCCGTCCGACCCGTGACAGGTCTGGCAGGCGGCGAGCTTTCGCGACGGCAGGCCCTCCTCGGCGATGCGGCGCCCGAGTTCCAGGAGACCCGCGGTGGAGACCGGGGCGCCGTGGGCTGCGGCCGGGTCCACCGCCGCCGCCGGCCCGGCGGGGGCGGGCTCGGCGGCGGGCGCGTCCGGCCGGAGGCTGCCGCGCGGCAGGCGCACCCCGCCCTCGTAGCCCACCGCGACGCCCGCCGGAGGCCCGAGCGGCCCGGCGGGGGCGGCGGCGGGTGGCTGGGCGGCGTAGTGGTCGGCGAGGCGGCGCAGCGTCGCCTCGTCCAGCGCGCCGGCGGCCGGGGTCATGATGCCGCTCTGCCGCTCGCCCGACGCGAAGGCTTGGAGCGTGCGCAGGAGGTATTCGGCCGGCTGGCCGCCGATCGGCGGGAAGCTGCCGGGCGCGCCGACGCCCCGTCCGTCCGCGCCGTGGCAGCGCGCGCAGTCGGCGAGCGCCGTGTCGCGCGCCTCGCCCAGCGCCGGAAGGCCGGGCCGTCCAGGCTCGGACGCCGGCTCCCCGTAGGCGAGTTCGCGGTAGCGCTCGGGCGTCATCGCCGGCAGCGCGCGCAGGAAGGCGACCAGCGCCCAGATCTCGTCCGGCCGGTCCTGCGTGGTCCAGGACGGCATGCCGGAATACTTGATCCCATGGCGTCCGATCCAGAACAGCTCGCGGTCGCGCCATTCGCCGACCTGGCCCTCCAGACGCGGCACGGGCGGCATCATGGCGCGGGCGACCGGCGTCTGGCGTTCGCCCGGCGCGCCGTGGCAGGGCGCGCAGCCGCTGGCGAAGTGGCCCGCCGCGCGCTGCAGGAGCAGCGGATCCTCCAGCGACACGTCCGCGGGCCGGGAGATCGGCAGCGACTGGGTGGCGACGGCGCGCCGGAGCGTCCAGTGGAGGAACCATTCGACCGGCGCGAAATGGCCGGTGTTGGCGGCCACCGAGACGAGGCCCGAGCCGCCCACCAGGAGCGCGGCCCCGAGGGCCGCCGCGGGCGCGGCGAGGAGATGCCAGGGGCGGATCGTGAATGTCCACGTCATGCCGGGGCGGCGCCTTCCCGCTTGGGGTCGAGGATCCCGGCGAGGAGCGCGAGCCCGCCGGTCAGATAGGCCGCGCCGCCGACCAGGAGCATCAGGACGCCGCCGAGCTGCTGGTCCTCGAGCGGCGTCAGCGTCGCCAGGGGCGAGCACAGGTCGCCGCAGCGGTAGAGCGGGCGCGGCGCGAACAGGAGAAGCGCGCCCAGGAGCGTCATGTGCATGGAGGTCATCAGCAGCGCGCCGACGCCCGCGGCCCGCGCGCCCCGCGCTCCCTCCGCCGTGCCGAAGGCGGCCGTCCAGACCAGGAGGCCGGCCAGCAGGAACGACCCCTGCTCCAGGATCAGCACCGCGGTCTCGCGCCGGGCGGCGTCGTGCAGCGCGGGGGCGTGCCAGGACCAGACCAGCGCGAACTCGGTCAGCGCCGCCAGGATGGCGAAGCGCGCCGAGACGCGCCGCCCGACCGCCGGCACCGAGCGCGCCAGACCGAAGGCGAGCGCGGGCGCGGCCACCGCCACCAGCCCCATGTGGAGGACCATGTGCGCGGCGAAGGAGGTTTCGGCGCGCCCCACGAGCGGCCCCGCCCAGAGCCCGACGAGGAGCGCGAGGCCGGCGGCCAGCGGGCCGTGGCGGTGCAGGGCGGCCCTCACCGGCAGTCCACCACGAGAAGCGCCGGCAGCGCGGTGAAGACGACGGCCAGGAAAGAGAGGCCGGACAGGAGCGCCGAGGCGAGCTCCATCTGCCGCTCCCGGTCCTCCTCGGTGGGCTTGTCGTGCGGCGGGCTGCCGTCCGCCTCGCGCCATTCGCGCCATGCGCGGAAGCCGGCAAACCAGCAGAAGGCGAGGCCGGCGCATGTGGCCACCGCGATCGCCGCGCGCACGCCCCCGATCGGGCGGAAGACGTCGGCGTTGGGCGCGCAGGCGACGGCCGCCGCCACGTAGCAGAACAGGAAATGCAGCGCCCAGACGGTGGGCGTCGCGATCATGGTGAGGAGGGAGTCGCGCGTTCCCCGGCGCAGTCCGAACATCACGCCCCTCCTGCGACGAGCGGGAAATAGGCGATCGTCGCCACCGTCACCAGGCCGGTCGCGGCGGCGAAGTGCCAGTAGAGCACCACGTTGGCGAGGTCGATGTCGTGGCGCGGCGTCAGGTGGCCGGCCAGCGAGCGGGCGAGGCAGTAGCCGGCCATCAGCGTGCCCACGAAGGCGTGGATCGCGGTCCAGATGGCGAGGATCCAGACGGTGGCCGGATAGACGTGCGCGGTCGGCTGGAGACCCGTCGCGTGCGGCCCCCAGAGGAGCGCAGCGCCGGCGCCGAGCGAGGCGAGGACGCACAGCGCCAGAAGCGCGCGCGCCGCGGCGACGCCCCCGCCGCGCAGCACCCGGTGCGCCAGGAGGCAGGCCCCCCAGGCCAGCGCGAACAGGGCCAGCGCCGCGCTCGGCCACAGGAGGCCCGGCCCCTGCGTTCCGGCCGGCGGAAAGTCGGCATGGACGGTGAAGAAGAAGTAGTAGCCGAAGCACAGCGACAGGAAGGCCGTGGCGTCGCCCAGCATGGTGATGAACATCGCCCACCAGGATACCGAATGCGGGCCGGAGACGTAGAGCGGCAGGTCGAGGCCGAGGCCGACATACTTCGTCTCCTTCTCCGGGATCACGGCGGTGGCCCGCCAGAGCCAGAACAGGATCACGGCGATCGCGACCACCAGCGCGCCGATCGTCAGCGTCCAGTAGTGGAACGTCGCGGCGATGAAGCAGGCGCCCAGGAAGACGGCGGCCGCCATCGGCACGAAGGAGGGGCCGGGCACGCGCAGGCACTGCACCGGCTCGGCGTCGAGCACGGTGGTGACCAGCGTCTCGCGCTTCCCCTCCTCGGCGTCCGGCAGGTAGAAGCGGCCCCGGTCCATGTCCTCCACGAAGCCCGGCTGGTCCCAGATCGGGTAGCGCGACCGGACGATCGGCACCGAGCGCACGCCCCAGGACTGGTCCGGGATCTCGCCCGACCACTCGAGCGTGCCGGCGTTCCAGGGGTTGCGGTCGGCATAGGGGTCCTTGCGGGGCCGCAGCATGTCGGCCACCACGACCAGGAAGCCGGCGGCGAACACGAAGGCGCCCACGGTGGATATGAGGTTGGGGATCTCGAGGCCGAGCTGTGCGGGATAGGTGTAGACCCGGCGCGGCATGCCGATCATGCCGGCGTAGTGCATGGGGAAGAAGGCGACGTTGAAGCCGACGAACATCAGCCAGAACGCCACCTTGCCCGCCCTGTCGTGGAGCTTCCGGGAGGAGACGATCGGCCAGTAGTAGTAGATGCCCGCGACGATCGGGAACAGCACGCCGCCGAGGATCACGTAGTGCAGGTGCGCCACCACGAAATAGGTGTCGTGGACCTGCCAGTCGAAGGGCGCGAGCGCCACCATGACGCCGGTGAGCCCGCCGAGCACGAAGATGCCGAGCGCGCCCGAGACGAAGAGCATGGGCACGGAATAGACGACGTTGCCGACGAGGCAGGTGGCGAGGAACACGAAGATCTGGACGCCGGTCGGGATCGCGACGGCTTCCGACGCCGCCGAGAAGAAGCCCAGCGAGATCGCCGGCAGGCCCGTGGTGAACATGTGGTGGACCCACAGCCCGAAGCTCAGGAAGCCGGTGCCCACGGCCGCCAGCACGATCCACGAATAGCCGAGCAGCGGACGGCGCGCGAAGGTCGGGATGATCATCGCCAGCAGCGCGATCGCCGGCAGGAAGACGATGTAGACCTCCGGGTGGCCGAAGATCCAGAACAGGTGCTGCCAGAGCATCGGGTCGCCGCCGCGCGTCGGGTCGAAGAAGGGCCAGTCGAACAGGCGTTCCATCTCGAACAGGATGTCGCCGGCGATCAGCGGCGGAAAGGCGAACAGGATCATCGCCGCGACCACCAGCACGTACCAGGCGTAGAGCGGCATCAGGTTGAGGCGCATGCCGGGCGGGCGGCACTTCAGGGCGCCGACGATCAGCTCGACCGCGGCCGCGATCGAGGCGACCTCGATGAAGGACAGGCCGAGCAGCCAGATGTCCGCCCCGTAGCCCGGCGTGAAGCGCGCCTGAGTGGTGAGCGGGGGATACATGAACCAGCCGGAGTTCGGCGCGTGGCCGAAGAAGATCGAGCCGCAGACGAACAGGCCGCCGATCAGGAAGCACCAGTAGCCGAAGGCCGACAGGCGCGGAAACGGCAGGTCGCGCGCGCCCAGCATCTGCGGCAGCAGGATCACGGCCACCGCCTCGAAGATCGGCACGGCGAACAGGAACATCATCACCGTGCCGTGCAGCGTGTACACCTGATTGTACATCGTGGCCGACAGGAAGTCGTTTTCCGGCACCGCGAGCTGCACGCGGATCATGAGGCCGAGCACGCCCGCGAACAGCATGAAGGCGAAGGAGGTGACCGTGTACCAGACGCCCACCGTGGTGTTGTTGACGTCGGACCAGTAGCGCCAGCCGGGCGGCGTCTCCCACACCCGGATCAGGCGCTCCTGCTGGCCCCGGCGGACGGCCTCGTCCTCCTGGTCCGGATCGCCCGGACGGCGCATGGCGTCGAGCTCGGCGGCGGCGCTCATCGCAGCGCCCCCAGCCATTCGGCGATGGCGCGCGTCTCGGCTTCCGGCAGGGTGGCGAAGGATGGCATCTGGACG
This sequence comes from Aureimonas flava, assembly GCF_003583935.1. Taxonomy (GTDB): domain Bacteria; phylum Pseudomonadota; class Alphaproteobacteria; order Rhizobiales; family Rhizobiaceae; genus Aureimonas; species Aureimonas flava. The sequence goes on from NZ_QYRN01000012.1 coordinate 8,687, forward strand.
CCCGGCTTCTCGTGTTCGGTGAGCGCGACGAAGCGCTGGATGGCGTCGACGGAGACGGGAAGGATGCCGGCCCCCAATGTTTCACGTGAGCCAAGGTGGGTGAGATCCGGCCCGACGAGGCCGTCGGAGGGCGTGCCGCGCACTTGGTGGCAGGCGCCGCAGCCGTTGCGCTCGAAGGCCGCGCGGCCGGGATGGTCGAGCACGGCGGCGGGCGCGCGTTCGGCCGCGACGTGGGCGGCGAACTCGGCCTCGGACACCACCCGCACCACGAATCGCATCTGGGCGTGGGCGTCGCCGCAGAATTCGGCGCAGATGCCGTGGAACGTGCCGGTGCGCGTCGGCTCCAGCACGAGGCGCGTGACGCGGCCGGGGATCGCGTCGACCTTGCCCGCGATGTTGGGCACCCAGAAGGAATGGATCACGTCGGGGCTGGAGAGGAGGATCTCGGACCGCCGGCCGACCGGCAGCCACAGCTCGTTGGCCGAAGGCACGCCCTCGCCCGACAGGGCCTTGGCGACGCCCGGCGTGTCGGGCGCGTCGTAGTGGACGCGCCACCAGAACCGCTCCGCCGACACGGCGATGCGCGGCCCGTCGGCGGGCGCGCGGAACCCCGGCATCATCTGGAGGCCGAACGCGAGCAGTCCGGTGAGCACCACCACCGGGAAGGCGACGCCGCCCCAGACGATCAGCCGCGTTCCGGCGCGCTCGCTATGGGCCTTGGGATGCGCCTTGGTGGCATAGACCGAAAGGCCCATCACGAAGAGCCAGATCAGCGCCGCCCCGCCCAGCATCCACCAGAACAGGTGGAGCACCTCCGCCGCCTCCGTCCCCGCCGGATCGAAGGTCGACTGCGGCCCCCGGCAGGCGGCGAGCGCGAACACGGCACCCGAGGCGGCGGCAAGGTGCACGGCGCGACGGGCGTTGCGATGCGACGGATTCAGAACGGCCCCCATGCTCCGGACCGACGAGGCGCCCCCGCGCCGCGATCCCTGCCACGAAAACCTATGGCGCGCGCCCGGTTCGGCCAGGGCGCGGCGTGCGGCCGGGCCTGCCGAGCCGCCGAGGCCGGCGGGTCCGCCCGTCGGCCTCGAACGTCGGTGGGAGGCGCCGGCTCAGTGCCGCGTCTCGGCCTCGTGGCGTCCGCCGGCATGGTCGTGGTCGGCGGGACGGGCGTTCAGGCCCTGCGTCCAGCCTTCCATCCATTCGGTGCGGAGCGTCGAGCCGACCGGATACTCGCAGGCCGACTTCGGCACGTTGTTCTGGAACGCCAGCTTGCCCTGCTGGAATGCATCGGTTGCCATGGGTCTCGGCTCCTGTCCGGTTGCATATCCGGAACAACGGACCGGCCGCAGCTCCCGTTCCCTGCGCGCCGGGGCGCCCCGGTCAGATCCGCAGGCCGGTGCCGAGCCCCATGGAGGCCAGGATCATCGCCGGGTCGGCCTCCGTGTCCACCACGGGAATGCCGAGCCCGTCGCGCACCGCCATCACCGCGATCTCCGCGTCCACCGTATCGGGCACGTCGAAGATCCGCACGCTCTCGGACGCCAGATCGTCCTGGTCGCGGCAGCGTCGCGCATGGCTCCGTGCGTCCACCACGGAGCGGAAGGCCTGGAACTTGCGAACGTCCTCGTAGTCCATGCGAACAACGAACATTTTTTGGGCCTCCGTTGCTGGTGAGGAAAAGTTAAACACGGCTTTCCCGGATCGCCAAGCGAAACTCTCGTGACGCTGCCGGACGGTGCGGGCGGGGCCATGACGGCTTGCACCCGGCGGCCGGGACCGCCACAAGCGAACGGGGAGCGGCCAAGCAACGGGTGAGGACATGAGCGAGCAACCAGCCTCCGGGGCATTCCCGGCGCATTCCGGCGTCCCGCCGCGCGTCGCACTGTTCGTCACCTGCCTCGTCAACGTCGTGCGCCCGGCGGTCGCCGAGGCGACGCGCGAGCTTCTGGAGGCGGCCGGCTGCCGGGTCGAGGTGCCGCTCGCGCAGACCTGCTGCGGCCAGCCGGCCTTCAACTCGGGCGACGAGGCGGACGGGCGGGCCATGGCGCGCCACCAGATCGGCGTCCTGGAAGGCTTCGACTACGTGGTCGCGCCGTCCGGCTCCTGCGTCGGCACGATCCGCCACGCCTACCCGGAAGCCTTCGCCGACGACCCCGAATGGGGCCCGCGCGCCGAGCGGCTGGCCGCCCGCGCCTTCGAGATCACCGGCTTCCTGGTCGACGTCCTCGGCTTCCGGCCCGCGCCGGCGCCCCATGCGGGCACGGCGACCTACCACGACACCTGCTCCGGCCTGCGCGAGCTCGGCATCCACGACCAGCCGCGCCGGCTGATCGGCGCCGTGGAGGGGCTGGACCTCGTGCCGCTGCCCGACGCCAACGTCTGCTGCGGCTTCGGCGGCACGTTCTGCGTGAAGTATCCGGCGATCTCCAACGCGGTGGTGGACGAGAAGGCGCGCGCCGTGGAGGGCACGGGCGCGGACATCCTCCTCGGCGGCGACCTCGGATGCCTGATGAACATGGCCGGCCGCCTCGGGCGGCGCGGCTCGCGGGTGCGCGTGTTCCACACCGTCGAGGCGCTGACGGGCCGCCTCGGCACGCCGGCGATCGGGCGCGGCGAAACGGGAGACGGCCGATGAGCCTCGCCCGACCCCAGGCCGGCGGCGCCGGGCCCGACTTCAACGCCCGCACCGCGGACGCCTTGGCCGACGAATGGCTCAAGGTCGCGATCGACCGCACCACCGGCACCGCGCGCACCAAGCGCGCGGCGATCGTGGGGCAATGGCCGGACTTCGGGGTCGCCCGCGAACGGGGCCGCGCCATCAAGGACCACGTGGTCGCCCATCTCGGGCACTATCTCGCCGAGTTCGAGCGCAACGCCACGGCGAACGGCGCGGTGGTCCACTACGCCGCCACGGCGGACGAGGCCTGCCGCATCGTGGTGGACCTGTGCCGGCGGGCGGGCGCGCGGAGCGCGACGCGCTCCAAGTCGATGCTGGGCGAGGAGATCGGCCTGCCGCACGCGCTGGAGGAGGCCGGCATCGAGCGGGTGGAGACGGACCTTGCCGAGCACATCGTCCAGCTCGCGGGCGAGCGGCCGAGCCACATCATCTGGCCGGCCATGCACAAGACGCGCGAGCAGATCTCGGAGCTGTTCAGGCACGCCCACGCCGACCCGCACCGCGAGGAGACGCCCGAAGCCATGGCGGCGTCCGCCCGGCGGCACCTTCGCCGGCGCTTCATGGCGGCCGAGGTCGGCATCTCGGGCGCCAACTTCCTGGTCGCCGACACCGGCTCGGTCTGCACCGTGACCAACGAGGGCAACGCGGAGATGACCACCACGCCGCCGCGCGTCCACATCGTGACGGCGGGCATCGAGAAGCTGGTGCCGACCATGGGCCACGCGGCGATGATGCTGCGCCTCCTGGTGCGCTCGGCGACCGGGGCGGCCTTGACGCAGTACACGACCTTCCACACCGGCCCGAAGCGGCCCGGCGACCTCGACGGGCCCGACGAGATGCACATCGTGCTGGTCGACAACGGGCGCACGCGCATGCTCGCCGACGCGTCGCTGCGCGACATGCTGCGCTGCATCCGCTGCGGCGCCTGCATGAACCACTGCCCGGTGTTCAACCAGATCGGCGGCCATGCCTACGGCGGCACCTATCCCGGCCCGATGGGCGCCGTGCTCACCCCCGTGTTCGACGGGCTCACGCAGAAGACGCGCGACCTCGCCCATGCCTGCACGCTGAACGGGCGCTGCCGCGAGGTCTGTCCGGTGGACATTCCGCTGCCCACCCTGATCCGGGGCTGGCGGGAGCGGAGCTGGCGCGAGGGTCTGGAGCCCACCTCGATGCGCTCGGGGCTGCGGCTGTTCGCCTTCGTCGCCGCGCGGCCGAGGCTCTACCGCCTCGGCACGGGGCTCGCCGCCCGCGCCCTGCGGCTCCTCGGCGGCCGGCGCGGGGCGATCACGCGGCTGCCCGGTCTCGCCGGCGCCTGGACCCTGCATCGCGACATGCCCGCCCCCCCGCCCGGACCGACCTTCCTCCAGGCCGAGGCGGCGCGCCGGGCGCGCGAGGCGCGGACATGAGCGCGCGCGAGGCGATCTTCGCCGCGATCGGCCGCGCCCTCGGGAGCGCGAAGGACCCCGCCGACGTCCGAGCCGAGGCCGACGCGCTCCTCGCCGAGCCGGAGCGGGTGCGCCCGCGCCTGCCCGCGGGCGACGCGCTGACGCTGTTCGAGGCGGCGGTGAAGCGCCTGCCGCCCGGCGCCTCGTGCGAGCGCCTCGCGGGCTGGAACGAGCTGCCGGCCGCCTGTGCGCGGCACCTTGCCGCGCTCGCCCTCCCGCCGGCCCTGAAGCTCCAGCCCCTGCCCGAGCTCGAGGTTCTGGACTGGGCGGGCGCGGGCCTGGCACCGGGCGTCGAGGTGGACGACCGCGCCTCCCTGTCGGTGGCCGAACGGGGGGTCGCCGAAACCGCGAGCCTGGTGCTGCGCTCGGGGCCCCGCATGGCGATCCTCGACGCCTTCCTGCCGCTCCACCACATGGTGGCGCTGCGCGCGCGCGACGTGGTGGCCCATCTGGAGGACGCCGTGGCGGACGCCGATCTCGCGCGCTCGCGCAACCTCGTGATCGTGACGGGCCCGAGCGGCACCACCGACATCGAGGGCAGCCTCGTGATCGGCGTGCACGGGCCGGCGACGCTGCACGTGTTCCTGATCGCGGAGTGAACGCCCCGCCGGAGGGGCGTCAGTCGGTCAGGCTCTCGATGGCCTCGGCAAGGTCGCGCGCCGAATAGGGCTTGCGCAGGACGCCCGTGCGCGGCGTGCCGAGCGTGGCAGGCGACAGGTCGTCGCCGTTTCCGGTGGCGAACAGAAGCGCGAGACCGGGCTGGAGGGCGCGCAGCTCCTGCGCCAGATCGTCGCCGCGCATGTCGGGCAGCGACAGGTCGAGCACCGCCACGCGGCAGGCGCCCTCGTCCCGCAGCGCGCGCAAGGCCTCGCCGCCATTGGAGAATTCCGACACGGCATAGCCGGCGTCCTCGATCCACTCGGCGGTGAGGGCCCGGATCATCGGATCGTCCTCGACCAGCATGACCTTGCCCTGCGCCGGCGTGGTGTGCTCGGAAACGGTCATCGCCGCCCTTCCCGTTCGCGCATCTCGAACCTTCATCGTCGGGAACCTTTATCAGAGCGGGCGCTTCCCGTCGCCCGCACCGCAGTCACAAGGCCTTCATGACCAACCGCTTCGACAGCCCCCCGCCCTTCGACGGCCCGAGGCCGACGGTCAGGTCCAGCGCCGCCGGGCGCCTGGACAGCCATGACGACATCTTCTTCGCCGCCGTCGAGACGACGCGGATGCCGATGACGGTGACCGATCCCCACCAGCCCGACAACCCCATCGTCTTCGCCAACAACGCCTTCATCCAGATGACGGGCTATTCGCGCGAGGAGATCGTCGGCAACAATTGCCGCTTTCTCCAGGGCCCGGACACCGATCGCGCAACGATCGCCGAGGTCCGCGCCGCGATCGAAAGTCGCAGCGAGATCGCGACCGAGGTGCTGAACTACCGCAAGGACGGCTCCACCTTCTGGAACGCCCTCTTCATCTCGCCGGTCTACGACCCGGACGGGCGACTGGTCTACCTGTTCGGCTCCCAGCTCGACGTCTCGCGACGGCGCGACGCCGAGGAGGGCCTGCGCCAGGCGCAGAAGATGGAGGCGCTCGGTCAGCTCACCGGCGGCATCGCCCACGACTTCAACAACCTCCTGCAGATCGTCACCGGATATGTCGAGGTGATCGCGAGCCAACTCGAGAAGCCGGAGATCGACCGCGTACGGGCCGTGCGCGCGGTGGACAACGTGCGCTCCGCCTCCGCGCGCGCCGTGACGCTGACCCAGCAGCTCCTGGCCTTCGCGCGCAAGCAGCGGCTGGAAGGCCGCCTCGTCAACCTCAACGGCCTGGTGGCCGGCATGAGCGAGATCGCCGTGCGCACGCTCGGCGACCAGATCACGGTGGAGACCGACCTCGCCCCCGACCTCGTGACCTGCCGCATCGACCCGACCCAGGCCGAGGTCGCGCTTCTCAACATCCTGATCAACGCGCGCGACGCCATGTCCGCCGCCGCCGGCGGCACGGTGCGCATCCGCACGCGCAACCGGACCATCTCCGTGCAGGACGCCCCCCATTACGACGGCCTGATGCCCGGCGCCTACGTCTGCGTCTGCGTCGAGGACTCGGGGTCGGGCATGCCGCGCGAGGTGCTCCAGCGCGTTCTCGACCCGTTCTTCACCACCAAGGAGGAGGGCAAGGGCACCGGGCTCGGCCTGTCCATGGTCTACGGCTTCGCCAAGCAGTCGGGCGGCACGGTGCATATCTCGTCGCGCGAGAACGAAGGCACCACGGTGGAGCTCCTGTTCCCCGCCGCCACCGGCGAGGAGCAGAAGTCGCTCCAGCGCGTGCGCAGCGTGGAGCGCCCGGGGCACGAGCGCATCCTGGTGGTGGACGACCGGGCGGAAGTGGCCGAGCTGGCGCGCGACATGCTGGAGGAGCAGGGCTACAAGGTCACCGTGGAGACCGCCCCGCTGGCCGCCCTGGAGCGGCTGCGGGCGGGCGAGGCCTTCGATCTCCTGTTCTCCGACCTTGTGATGCCGGGCGGCATGAACGGCGTGGTGCTGGCGCGCGAGGCGCGACGCCTGAAGCCCCGCATCCGCGTTCTCCTCACCACCGGCTATGCCGAGGCCTCGCTGGAGCGTTCGGAGGCGGGCGGCACGGAGTTCGAGCTCATCAACAAGCCCTATTCGCGCCAGGACCTGACGCGGAGGGTGCGCATCGTCCTCGACGGGCCGACCGGCGTCGGCTGACCCGCCGACCCCGCCGACCCGCTCGGCGCGAAGGCGATTTCGCCCCGCCGGGAAATGCTCTAAGCGCGTGCCCATGTGGCATCGACCGATCGAGGTTCCCTCCCTGCCCGAGGCGGCGGCGCGCCTGCGCGCGCTAAGTGGCCTCGCCTGGCTGGATTCGGCCCGTCCGCACCCGACGAACGGGCGCTGGTCGATCCTGGCCGCCGCGCCCTTCGCCCGGTTCGAGGCGGGTCTCGGCGGCGCCCGGCTGGCGGGCGCCCCGCTGGACGGTCCGCCCTTCGAGGCGCTGGACGCGCTCCTGGCGCGCCACCGCGTGGAGACGGGCGAGCGCGACCCGCCCTTCGCGGGGGGCCTTCTCGGCACGATCGACTTCGAGGCGGGCCATCTCCTGGAACGGCTCCGGCCGCCGGCCGGCTTCGATCCCCACCGCCCGCTTCTCGGCTTCGGCCTCTACGACACCGCGCTCCTGTTCGACCACGCGAAAGGCTCGGCCCGGCTCGTGTCGGCCGGGTTCGGACCGGGGCTCGACGCCTCGGCATCCCCGTCCGCCCGCCGCGCGCGCGCGCAAAGCCGGCTGGACGCGTTCGAGGCGGCGCTGGCCCGGCCCGCAGACCCGCCGGCGCCGCGTCCCGCGACCGCGCCGCGCTGGATCTCCAGCCGCGACGCCGCGGCCTATGCGGCGGACGTCGACCGGGTCAAGGCGCTGATCCTCGACGGCGAGGTCTACCAGGCCAACCTGTCGCGCCGCCTGCGCGCCGCGCTGCCGCCGGGCTTCGACCCGTTCGCGCTCTACGGACGGCTGCGCGCGGTGAACCCCGCGCCCTTCGCCGCCTACGTGGAGGAGCCGCACCGCACGCTTGCCTCCGCCTCGCCGGAGCTGTTCCTGCGCCTGCGCGGCCGGCGGGTGGAGACGCGCCCGATCAAGGGCACGATCCGGCGCACGCCGGACGAGGCGGGCGACCGCGCGGCCGCCGCCGCTCTCCTGGCGTCCGAAAAGGACCGTGCCGAGAACGTGATGATCGTGGACCTCCTGCGCAACGACCTGTCGCGGGTGTGCGAGACCGATTCCGTCGCGGTGCCCGAGCTCTGCGCGCTGGAATCCTATGCCGGGCTCCACCACCTCGTCTCCGCCGTCACCGGGCGCCTGAAGCCGGGTCTGGGCGTCGGCGCGCTGATCGCCGCCGCGTTTCCCGGCGGCTCCATCACCGGCGCGCCCAAGATCCGCGCCACCGACATCGTGGCCGCCGTCGAGGGGGCGCCGCGCGGCCTCTATTGCGGCTCGGTCGCCGCACTGTCGTTCTGCGGCGCGGCGGACCTGTCGATCGCCATCCGCACCCTGGAATTTGCGGGAGACGCCGTGTCCTTCGGCACCGGCGGCGGCGTCACGATCCTGTCGGAGGGCGCTGCGGAATGGGAGGAGACCTGCACCAAGGCCGCCCGGATCCTGGCCGCCTTCGAGCCCCCCGCCGCATGATCCTCGTCCTCGACAACTACGACAGCTTCACCCACAACCTCGCCCGCTACCTCGAGCGGCTGGGCGGGCGGGTCGCCGTGGTGCGCAGCGACCGGATCGACCTGTCCGGCATCGCGGCGATGGCGCCCGCCGCGCTGGTCCTGTCGCCCGGCCCGTGCGGCCCGGCCGAGGCCGGCGTCTGCCTCGCGGCGGTGTCGGCGCTGTCGGGGCAGGTGCCGATCCTCGGCGTCTGCCTCGGGCACCAGGTGATCGGGGCGGCGTTCGGCGGCCGCGTCGAGCGCGCGCGCGAGCCGATGCACGGGCGGGCCTCGCCGCTCGCGCACGGGGGCGCGGGTCTCTTCGCCGGCCTGCCGGACCCGCTTCCGGCCGGGCGCTACCATTCGCTGGTGGTGCGCGAGACCGCGGCGATGGCGCGCCATCTCGCGGTGGACGCACGCTCTCCGGCCGGCGAGGTCATGGCGCTGCGGCATCGCCGCGACCCGACCTTCGGCATCCAGTTCCATCCCGAATCCGTCCTGACCCCGGACGGCGACCGGCTGCTCGCCCGCTTCCTGGCGCTGGCGGCGGACTGGCGCGCGGCTCAGGCGGGAAGCTGACGCCCCAGACGGCGCCCGGCGGCCGTGAGGCGGAACCAGCACGTGTCGCGCCAGCCGAGCGCCACGGACACGAGGCCGAGCGCGTGGAGCTCCAGGCAGCGGCGCAGCTCGTCGGTGGCGAGATCGCCGGTGTGGAGCCCCACGCTGTCGCGCGCCGGCCCGTCGTCGAGGCGGCGAAGCATGTCGCCTTGGGCCGGGGTGATCTCGTTCGGACGTAACCTCATGGACGGCCTCCTCCCGGCGTGTCGTGCGGATGCCGGAAGCGCAGCGTTCCAGCCGGGGCTTGCGCGAACGTGGGGCCGCACTGCGATCGGGCCGCCTCCCGCCGGGAACCACGACCCGCCCCGCCGCGTCCTTCCCGGGAGGACCATGCGCAGGGAGGCATCCATGAGCGAGAACCGCCAGGTCGCGAGCGAATCCGAGGGCAAGCCGGAAGCTGCGTCCCGCCAGACGCCGAGCGAGGCGGACCGCACGCCCGCCGCCGGCCCGCATGCCAGGCCCGAGCTCACCAACCCCGATGCAACGCCCGGCGCCGGCAGCCTGCCCGAGCCGGGCGAGACGGGCGACGACGCCGGTGCCGGCTGAGCGCTCGCCCCGCCCCATCCATCACGCCAACGGAGGCCCCATGTCGAACCTTCCCGAGACCCCCGAGCGCAACGCGCCCGACCCCATCCTGCCCGAGCCGATCGGCGAGGACGCCTTAGTGCAGCCGGACGACGGCTCGTCGGGCGAAGCAGCGCAGCCCGGAGCGCCCGGCTCCGGCTCCGGCTCCGCGCCCCCTTCTCCGCCGCCGATCGCCGACGACCGCCCAACGCCGGGCAACCAGGAGCGACCGATGACGCCCGAAGAGGAGCTGGACGAGGCGCTGGACGACACCTTCCCCGCCTCCGACCCGATCGCTCCCAGCCGGATCGACGGTCCGGCCTGAGGCTTGCGGGGATCGAGCACCCGGATCACGCAACCCGGAACGCGCTCGGGCAGAGGTCGGCCAGCGTGCAGCGTCCGCAGGCCGGACGCCGGTGGTGGCAGACCTTCTGCCCGTGCAGCATGAGCACCTCGTGGTTGTCGTAGAGGTCCTGCGCGCTCCACGCCTCGGGAAGCTGGGCGCGCAGCACGGGATGCGACGGCCCCACCGCGAGATCGGGCGCGATGAGCCCGAGCCGCGCCGCCACCCTGTGATGGTGGCTGTCCACCGGCAGGGCGGGCATCCGCAGGGTGGAGAAGGACAGGACGGCGGCGCTGGTCTTGGGCCCGACGCCCGGCAGTTCCTCGAGCCAGGCGCGCGCCGCCGCGGGCTCCATCGCGGCGAGGAACCCGAGGTCGAGCCCGCCGGTCCGCTGCGCGACGCGCGCGAGCACGGCCTGGATGCGCGGCGCCTTCTGCTCCGGCCAGCGCACGCCGTGGATCAGCCGCTCCACCTCGTCCGTGGGTGCGGCCACCAGCGCGGCCCAGTCCGCAAAGCGGCTCCGCAGGGCCTGGAAGGCGCGGCCCGAATCGGCGTTGCGGGTGCGATGCGACAGGAGCGAGGACACCAGCTCGCTCAACGGATCCAGATCGTGGAAGTACCCGATCGGACATCCGTAGACGGCGCAGAGCCGCTCGTGGACGAGGCGGGCCTTGGCCGCAAGCTCGGCGGGGTCGGGCGGCGCCGTGTCGGAGCGGCGGGCGGGCGGCGACGGCGGGCGCCCGGCACGCCGGGGCGCCGGCGGGCCCGCCGGGCTGGAGCGGGGGGTCGGGTTCGGTGCCATGGCGCCGGAATCCACGGCGATTCGCGCCGGTTCCCCCGCACGCGCCCCTGCGGCGATCCGTCCCGTCAGCCGGGCTGCGGGCGCCGCCCCTCCAGGAGCGGTCGATGGTCGGCGACCGCAGCGGCCAGGAAGTCCATCAGGGCGCGCACCCGCGGCACATGGCGCAGGTCCGCATGGGTCAGGAGCCACAGGTCGGTGGCGAACCGCTCGTCCGGCGCCTCCAGCCGGCGCAGGCCCGGCCGCGCGTCGCCCACGAAGCAAGGGAGATAGCCCCGTCCGACCCCGGCCTCGATCGCCTCCGCCAGGCCCAGCACCGTGTTGACCCGGTAGCCGATCCGGTCCGCCGGTGCGATCCGCGCCACGTGGCGCGCCACCGCCATCCCCGCCATCGCGTCGCCCGGCGACACCCAGTCCTCCACGGCCGTGCCGCGCGGCCCGAACAACGCCCATGCGATGCGCGCGCCCTTGCGCCCCACCAGCGTCTCGGGCGGCCGGTCGGTCGCCCGGATCGCGACGTCGGCGTCCCGCTTCGACAGGTTCAGCGCCGGGTTGCCGAGCACGACGTCGAGCCGCACGGCGGGGCAGTGCCGGCGGAAGCCGGCGAACAGCGGCGTCAGGAAATGGACCAGCAGCGAATCGTTGGTGGCGACGCGCACCTCGCCGGACGGCAGGGGCTCGCGCCCGGCGAGCCGCAGCGCGGCGGCGTCCACCGCCTCGGCCACGACGCGCGCGACCGCCGCGATCTCCTCGCCGGCGGCGGTCGGCGCGAGCCGCGCGCCGTTGCGCTCGAACAGGGCGCAGCCCATCGCGGCCTCGATCTGGCGCAGCCGGCGGAACACGGTGGAGTGGGCGACGCCGAGCCGGCCCGCCGCCACGGGCAGCGTGCCCGCTTCCGCCACCGCGCCCACGAGGCGCAGGTCGTCCCATGCCAGCCGGTCGAGCTCCATCGTCATCCGCCCCGCCCTTCGCCCTTCGCCCCTCGCCGGCGCCGCTGCAACGCGACCATTGCATGACTGCAATCCGTCTGCACCTGACGACCCGCCGTCATTGCGCTTATCTTGGCCCTCGAGACAGGCACCATGGAGCATCCGCATGAGCCACGGCATCCATCACGTGACCGCCATCGCCGGCCCCGCCGCGCGCAACGCCCGCTTCTACACCGAGACGCTCGGGCTGCGGCTGGTGAAGCGCACCGTCAACTTCGACGATCCCGGCACGTGGCACCTCTACTACGGCGACGAGGCCGGCACGCCCGGCACGATCCTCACCTTCTTCCCCTGGGAGCATGCCGCGCCCGGCCGGCTGGGCGTCGGCGAGACGCAGGAGACCGTGTTCCGCGTGCCCGAGGGCGCGGTGGGCTTCTGGACGCAGCGTTTCCTGGAGCGGGGCGTCGCCTTCGACCCGCCCGTCCGGCGCTTCGGCGAGACGGCGCTCGCCTTCCGCGACCCGGACGGCATGCGCCTCGCCCTGGTCGGGGTGCCCGGCGCCGAGGCCGAGCCCGGGTGGACGGGCGGCGGCGTGCCGGCGGCGGCGGCGATCCGCGGCTTCCATTCGGTGAGCCTCCTGGTGGAGGACCTCGGCCCGACCGGCGCCGTGCTCACCGACGTGCTCGGCTTCCGCGAGACGGCCATGGAAGGCACCACCACCCGCTTCCGGGTGGACGGCGTCGCGGTGGGCGGCATCCTCGACGTGCGGGCGGTGGGCGGCTTCCTGAAGCCGCGTCCGGGCGCGGGCTCGGTGCACCACGTCGCCTTCCGGGCGGCGGACGACGCGGCGGAGGCGGCCATGGCGCGGCGGCTGACCGAGAACCACGGCATCGCCGTGACCGAGCAGCGCGACCGAAACTACTTCCGTTCGGTCTACTTCCGCGAGCCGGGCCACGTCCTGTTCGAGATCGCCACCGACCGGCCGGGCTTCGCGGTGGACGAGCCCGCCGAGCGCCTCGGGCAGGCGCTGAAGCTTCCCGCGGGCCTCGAAGCCCACCGGGCGCGGATCGAAGCCGTGCTGCCCGACCTCGGGATCGCGGACGAGGCCGCCTGAGGCCGGCCGGACGAGACGCGGGGCGGCGGTTCGCCGCCCCGCCGCGCCAACGGAGAGCACCATGAGCCGGACCACGCCCGACCTGTCGCACCACCACCGCTTCGTGCCGCCGGCGGGCGGGCCGGAGCGGGCGCCGCTCCTCCTGCTGCACGGCACGGGCGGCGACGAGAACGACCTCCTTGCGCTCGGAGCCGCGGTGCGGCCCGGCGCGGCGCTCCTGTCGCCGCGTGGCCGGGTGCTGGAGAACGGCATGCCGCGCTTCTTCCGGCGCCTCGCCGAGGGTGTGTTCGACGAGGCGGACGTGATCGCCCGCGCTGGCGAGCTCGCCCGGTTCGTGGAAGCGGCGCGCGCGGCCTACGGCCTGGCGGCCCCCGTCGCGGTCGGCTTCTCCAACGGCGCCAACATCGCCGCCGCGCTCCTGATGCTGGAACCGGGGCTGCTGGCGGGCGCCGCTCTGATCCGCCCGATGGTGCCGCTGGCCGCGCCGCCCGCCTTCCGCCTCTCCGGGCGGCCCGTCCTGATCCTGTCGGGCGCCGGGGACCCGATCGTGCCGGCCGAGAACGCCGCGTGTCTCGCCGCGCTCCTCGAAGGCGGCGGCGCGGGCGTGCGGCACGAGATCCTGCCCGTCGGCCACGGCCTGTCGCAGATGGACCTGTCGCTGGCGCGCGACTGGCTCGACGCCGAAGCCCCGTGATCCCTGCGGCGTCGGGCAGCAGGCACGGCGCCTGGATCGCCCGGCGCCGCGCCCCAGTTTCGGCCGGGATGCGACACGATCCCAGCCCCTCCCCGGCCGCGGCGCGGGCGACGTCCGAACCGCCGGCGCCTGCCCGCCTTCTGGTTCGCGGCCTCGCCAAGAGCGTGCCGGGCGGCCGGCAGCTCTTCCACGGGCTCGACCTCGCCGTGTGCGGCGGCGAGCTGGTGGCGATCGTCGGGGAATCGGGCACCGGCAAGTCGACCCTCCTCAACATCCTGGCGGGCCTCGACGAGGCGGACGCCGGCGAGGTGGAGGTCGGCGGAACCCGGCTCGGACCGCTCGACGAGGCGGCGCGCACCCGGCTGCGGCGCGAGCGGATCGGCTTCGTGTTCCAGGCCTTCCACATCCTGCCCTACCTGACGCTCGGCCAGAACGTCGCCCTGCCGCTGGCGCTCGTCTCGCCCGACGCGGACCGGGCGGCCGCCGAGGCCGGGCGGCTGCTCGCGGCCGTGGGCCTCGGCGGCCGGGCCGACGACTACGCGCGCGATCTGTCGGGCGGCGAGCTGCAGCGCGTCGCCATCGCGCGTGCGCTCGTGCACCGGCCCGCCCTGATCCTCGCCGACGAGCCGACCGGCAACCTCGACCCCGATACGGCGGCCCGCGTGCTCGCCCTGTTCGCGCAGGCCGTGCGCGAGGGCGGCGCGGCGGCGGTGATCGTCACCCATTCGCCGGCCACCGCCGCCGTCGCCGACCGGGTCCTCCGGCTCGAGGCGACCGGCCTTCGCCAGGGCCCGGCGCATGGCTGAGGCAGGCGGGCTCGCCGACGCCCGGCTGGCGCTGCGCTGGCTGATCGCGGGCGAGGGGCGCGCCCATCCCGCGCGCTTCCTGCTCACCGCGCTCGCCATCGCCGTGGGCGTGGCGCTGGGTTTCGCGGTGCATCTCGTGAACGGCTCGGCCCTCGCCTCCTTCGAGGGCGCGGTGCGCTCGGTGAACGGCGCGGCCGACCTCCAGGTGCGCGCGGCGAGCCCCCTAGGCTTCGACGAGGCGGCCTACGGCAGGGTGGCGCTGGCCGACGGCGTCGCCGACGCGAGTCCCGTCGTGGTGCTCGATGCACGCGCGGGCGACGGGGCCTTCACCCTCCTCGGCCTCGACGTGCTGCGCGCCGCGCGCGTCACGCCCGCCCTGGTCGGGCTCGACGCGCGCGGCGTCGACCGGAGCCGTGCCGTGGTGTTCTCGGCCGACGCCCTCTTCCTGTCGCGCGCGGCGCTCGCCGCCACGGGCGCCGCGGTGGGCGACACGATCGCGGTCTCGGCCAACGGGCGCACCGTGCCCTTGCGCGTCGCCGGCACGCTGGACGGGGCGGGCGACGGGCAACGGCTCGGCACGATCGACATCGCGGCCGCGCAATGGCGTTTCGACCGGCTGGGCCGGCTCGACCGGATCGACCTGTCGCTCGACGACCGGCGCGCCGCCGAGGCCGCGCTGCCTCCGCTCCTGCCGGCGGAGGCGAGCCTCGGCACGCAGGACACCGAGGCGCGCCAGGGCAGCGCCCTCAGCCGGGCCTACCGGGTCAACCTCGACATGCTGGCCCTGGTCGCCCTCCTGACGGGCGGCTTCCTCGTGTTCTCGGCGCAGGCGCTGTCGGTGGCGCGCCGGCTGCGCAGCTTCGCGCTTCTGCGCACGCTCGGCCTGCCGCGCGGCGGCGTGGTGGCGGCCGTGACGCTGGAGGGGCTCGCGATCGGCCTCCTCGGGGCGGCGGCCGGCCTCGCGCTGGGCTACGGGCTGGCCGCGGCGGCGCTGCGGCTCCTGGGCGGCGATCTCGGCGCCGGCTATTTCGAGGGGGGCGCGGCGCACGTCGTGTTCCAGCCCCTCGCCGCCGCCGTGTTCTTCGCGCTCGGGCTCGCGGCCGCCGTTCTCGGCAGCGCGCTTCCCGCCCGCGCCGCCTCGCGCGCGGCGCCCGCCGCCAGCCTCAAGAACGCCGGCGACCTCGTGGACCCGCGCACGCGCATGCCCGTTCTGCCCGCCGCGTTCCTGCTCGCGGCGGGCGTCCTGGCGAGCCTCGCCCCTCCGGTGGCGGGCCTGCCCGTCCTCGGCTTCGCCGGCATGGCGCTGATGCTGGCGGGGGGCGTCGCGGGCGTCCCCTGGGCCGCGCGCCAGCTCCTGAAACCGCTTCTGCGGCGCCCCCCGCGACGCGTCCCCGCGCTGCTCGCCGTGCGCCATGTGCAGGGCAGCCCCGGCGAGGCGGCCACGGCGCTGTGCGGCATCGTCGCCTCCACCGCCCTGGTGATCGCGATGGCGACCATGGTCACGAGTTTCCGCACGGCGGTGGACGAATGGCTGGGCGACGTCCTCTCCGCCGACATCTACCTGCGCGCGGACGCCGGAAGCGGTTTCGACCCGGCGACGCAGGCGCGGCTCCAGGCCGTGCCGGGCGTCGCGGCGGTCGCCTTCAGCCGGCAGCTTCCCCTGTCGATCGCCCCCGACCGGCCGCCCGTCTCGCTGATCGCGCGCGACCTCGGGCCCGGCGGGGCGTCGGGCCTCCTTCGGCCGGTGGAGACGGCCACGGCGCCGGCGCCGGCCGGCACGGTGCCGGTCTACGTGTCCGAGCCGGCCGCGCGGCTCTACGGCTGGCGCCCGGGCCGGACGATCGCCCTGCCGCTCGGGCAGGGCGCCGCCTTCTTCGTCTCGGGCATCTGGCGCGACTACGCCCGGCAGCAGGGCGCGGTGGCGATCGCCAGCGCCGACTACACCCGGCTGACGGGCGACGCGACGCGCGACGAGGCGGCCGCGACGCTGGCGCCGGGCGCGGACGCGGCGGCCGTCGGCCGGGCGCTTCGCGCGGCCCTGCCTGCCGGCGTCGAGGCCAGCCTGGCCCGGCCGGCGGAACTGCGCGCCTTCGCGCTCGATCTGTTCGACCGCTCCTTCGCCGTCACCTACGCACTCCAAGGGGTCGCCATGCTGGTCGGCCTTGCGGGCGTCGCGGCCACGATCTCGGCCCAGACCCTCGCCCGGACCCGCGAGTTCGGCATGCTGCGCCACCTCGGCGTCTCGCGCGGGCAGATCCGGGCGATGCTCGGGCTGGAGGGCGCGCTGCTCGGCGCGGTCGGCGCCGTGTCCGGCGTGGCGCTCGGCCTCGCGCTCGGCCAGGTGCTGATCCACGTGATCAATCCGCAGAGCTTCAACTGGACCATGGGCACGCGCGTGCCCTGGCCGACGCTGGCCGTCGTGTCCGCCGTGCTGGTCGTCGCCGCCGCCTCGACCGCGGTGCTGGCCGGCCGGCGCGCCACGGCACGGGACGCGGTTCAGGCCGTCAGGGAGGACTGGTGATGCGCGCGTTCCTCGCCTTCCTCGTGTCGCTTGCGCTCGCGCTGCCGGCCGGGGCGCAGACCTTTCCGGCGGTGCGGCCCGGCGTGGCGCTGGCCTTCCCCGCCGACCACGGCGCCCATCCCGCGTTCCGCACCGAATGGTGGTACGTCACCGGCTGGCTCGCCACGCCGGATGGCGCCGATCTCGGCTTCCAGGTCACCTTCTTCCGCACGCGGCCGGACACCGACCCGGCCAATCCCAGCCGCTTCGCGCCCGCCCAGATCCTGTTCGCCCATGCCGCCCTGTCGGACCCCGCGCTCGGCCGCCTCCTGCACGGCGAGCGGTCGGCGCGCGCCGGCTTCGGCCTCGCCGAGGCCGCGACCGGCGACGCCGACGTGATGATCCGGGACTGGCGCCTTCGCCGCGCGGCGGACGGGAGTTGGAGCGCGCAGGTCGCGACGCCCGACTTCGCCTACGCGCTCGCCTTCCGGCCGACGCAGCCGATCTTCCTGCAGGGCGAGGACGGGTTCAGCCGCAAGGGCACCGGCGAGGGCGAGGCGAGCGCCTACTATTCGCTGCCGCATCTGCGCGTGTCCGGCACGCTCACGCGCGACGGCCGCACGGTGGAGGTCTCGGGCGAAGCCTGGCTCGACCGCGAATGGTCCTCGCAGTTCCTGTCGCCGGCCGCGGCCGGCTGGGACTGGACCGGGCTGAACCTCGACGACGGCGGGGCGCTGGTCGCCTTCCGCATCCGGGGACGCGGCGACGAGACGCTGTTCGCCGGCGGCTCGCTTCGCCGCCCGGACGGGACGATCGTGCGCTTCGGGCCGGACGACCTGCGCTTCGAGCCGGTGCGGCGCTGGCGCTCGGCACGCACGGGCGCGACCTATCCGGTGGAGCAGGTGCTCCTGCTGCGCCTGCCCGAGGGCGAGCGGCGCCTGCCGCTGCGCCCGCTGTTCGACGACCAGGAGCTCGATGGGCGGGCCGGGGGCCTGCCCGTCTACTGGGAAGGGGCGGTGCGCACGGACGGCGGGCGGGGCTATCTCGAGCTCACCGGCTACGCCGCGCCGCTGTCGCTCTAGCGACGCGCGACGCTCGCACCCCTAGAGCCCGACCTCGAAGCCCGCCGCCGTCTTGGCGCGGATCTCCTCCAGCGTCACGCCGTCGGCGAGCTCGATCAGGGTCAGCCGCTCCGGCCCCTTGCGCTCCACGGTGAAGACGCCGAGGTCGGTGATCACGAGGTCGGCGACGCGCGCGCCCGTCAGCGGCAGGGTGCAGGCGGGCAGGAGCTTCGATTCGCCCTTGGCCTCGTGCTCCATCACGACCACCACGCGCTTGACGCCGGCCACGAGGTCCATCGCCCCGCCCATGCCCTTGACCATCTTGCCGGGGATCATCCAGTTGGCGAGGTCGCCGTTGGCCGCCACCTGCATGGCGCCGAGGATGGACAGGTCGATGTGACCGCCCCGGATCATCGCGAAACTGTCGGCCGAGGAGAAGAAGCTCGTCATCGGCAGTTCGGTGATGGTCTGCTTGCCGGCGTTGATGAGGTCGGCGTCCTCCTCGCCCTCGAACGGGAACGGGCCCATGCCGAGCATGCCGTTCTCGGACTGGAGCACCACCTCGATCCCGTCCGGGATGTGGTTGGCCACCAGCGTCGGAATACCGATGCCGAGATTGACGTAGAACCCGTCCTCGAGCTCGCGGGCGGCGCGGGCCGCCATCTGGTCGCGCGTCCAGGCCATCAGACGTCCTCCCCCGCGGCGGCCGGCGCGGCGGCCGTCTCGCGCCGACGCACCGTGCGCTGCTCGATGTGCTTCTCCGGGCCGGCCACGTGGACGATGCGCTGCACGAAGATGCCCGGCGTGTGGATCTGGTCCGCGTCGATCGAGCCGACCGGCACCAGGTGCTCGACCTCGGCCACCGTCGTCTTGGCGGCGGTGGCCATCATCGGATTGAAGTTGCGCGCCGTCTTCCGGTAGACGAGGTTTCCTTGCGCGTCGCCCGTGTGGGCGTGGACGATGGCGAGGTCGGCGAACAGCCCGCGCTCCATCACGTAGGCTTCGCCGTCGAACTCGCGCACCTCCTTGCCCTCGGCGATCAGCGTGCCGACGCCGGTGCGGGTGAAGAAGGCGGGGATGCCCGCGCCACCGGCCCGGATGCGCTCGGCGAGCGTGCCCTGCGGATTGAACTCCAGCTCCAGCTCGCCCGACAGGTACTGCTGGGCGAAGAGCTTGTTCTCGCCGACATAGGACGAGATCATCTTGGCGATCTGGCGGGTGGCGAGCAGCCGGCCGAGGCCGATCCCGTCGACGCCCGCGTTGTTGGAGATCACGGTCAGGCCCTTGACGCCGGACGCCTGCACCGCGTCGATCAGCGCCTCGGGAATGCCGCACAGGCCGAAGCCGCCGGCCATGACCACCATGTCGTCGCGCAGGAGCCCGGCCAGGGCCTCCACCGCCGTCGAACGAACCTTCCGCACCGTCGCGCCTCCCGTCGCCGACCGCGCGAGGCGGCCTCCATGACGGAAGCTAGAGCTTGCCCGATGGCTGCGGCGAGTCGTATTTCTACGGCATGTCCGCACTGCCCCGGCGTCCCGGCGAACCCGACACGGCCCCGCGCTTCGCGCTGGCGGAGCTGCCCGTGCCGCTGGTGTTCGCCACCCATCGCATCATCCGCGACTGCAACGCCGAGTTCGCCGCGCTGTTCGGCTTCGAGCGGGCCGAGCTCCTGGATACCAGCTTCTCGCGCCTCTATCCCCGGCTCGACGACTTCGTGCGCACCGGCGAGATGTGGCGCAGCCACCTGCCCGGAGGCCAGGTGTTCCAGGACGAGCGCATCATGCGCGGGGCGATGGGGCGGCGCTTCTGGGCCCGCGTCAACGGGCGCTCGCGCCGCGCGGCGGACCCGTTCGCGGAGGCGATCTATTGCTTCGAGCCGCTGAACCGCCCGGTCTCGGGGGCGACGCTGCGGCTCAGCGGGCGCCAGCGCCAGATCCTGGCGCTGGTGGCGCAGGGGCGCACCAATGCCGAGATCGCGGCGGCCGTCGGCCTGTCGCGGCGCACGGTGGAGGCGCACCGCCTGCGCCTGTCGCGCGCGGCGGGCGTGCGCAACGGGGCCGAGCTCGTGGCCTGGTTCCTGGCGGACGGCGGCTGAGGACACTCAGTGCCGCGTCTGCCGCATCGGCTGGACGACGTCGGTCGCGGATCGGAGCGGGCGCGCGGCGGCCGGAAAGGGCCGCGCCGGGCCGGCCGGCACGCCCCAGTGGAAGCCGGGCCCGACGGCCGAGCCGAAGGCGGCGGGAAAGGCCCCGGCGGCGGATGGGGAGGCGCGGGGACGAAGCGGGATGATCGCTGTCATGGTCGTGTTCCTCGTATCAACGCGACCAGAGGTAGACCCTCGCGGTTTCGCGCCGATTTCGTGGATGTTTCGCGGTGCCCGCGTCGGACCGGGGTTTGGCGCGCGATGGAAATCCGCTATGGCCACGCCATCGCTCGCAACACGAGAGGCGCCCCGGCCGTGGGGCCCGGAGACAGTTCCATGACGATCCGCGTTCACAAGGGCGACCTTCCCGACCTCGCCCGCTACACCGGGTCGGTGGCGATCGACACGGAGACGCTCGGCCTCGATACCCGGCGCGACCGGCTCTGCGTGGTGCAGCTCTCGCCCGGCGACGGCACCGCCGACATCGTGCAGATCGCCAAGGGGCAGCGCGAGGCGCCCAACCTGTGCGCGCTGCTGGCCGACACCGGCAAGCGCAAGATCTTCCACTACGCCCGCTTCGACATCGCCGCCCTGTTCCATGCCTTCGGCGTGATGACGCAGCCCGTGTTCTGCACCAAGATCGCCTCGCGCCTGACGCGCACCTACACCGACCGCCACGGGCTCAAGGACCTGTCGAAGGAGCTGATCGGGGTGGACCTGTCGAAGCAGCAGCAGTCCTCCGACTGGGCCGCCGAGACGCTGACCCCGGCCCAGCTCGACTACGCCGCCTCGGACGTCCTCTACCTGCACGACCTGATGGGCGTGCTCCTGAAGCGGCTGGAGCGCGAGGACCGGCTGGCGCTGGCCGAAGCCTCCTTCGCCTACCTGCCGACGCGCGCCCGGCTGGATCTCCTTGGCTGGGACGAGGAGGACATCTTCTCGCACTCGGTCGCCCGGTCCTGATCGCGGCGACGTGATCGGCCGATCGCGCGATCGGCAGGGCACAACGGCAGCTCGCGCCCCTCGCGTTAACGGTTCGGAAAGGTCTTTTCCGGCCGTTCGATTCAATTGTCGCCTTCGGATTCCGGCTCCGGTGAGAGCCCCCGCGCTAGCGTCCTTCCCGTCGACCGGGGACCGGCGACGGGGATCAACCAGGGGGAACCGCAATCCATGCAGAGCATCGAGCTTCGCCATCAGCTGTCGGAACGCCGCCACGCGCTCGAGGAGCGCCGCTCCTTCTGCGACCGGGCCCGGGCCGACCGTCTCGTGGCGCTCTGGGCCGCCGGTCGGCTCGGCCTCGGCGACGAGGCGGCGGACGCCTATGCCGACACGGTGGTGCGCGCGGGCGTGAACTCGCCGGGCGGGCGCGGCGGCTTCGAGCGCATCGCCGCCGACCTCGCCGCCACGCCGGTGCATGTCGAGACCATCCGCTCGCACTACGCCATCGCCATGGCCGATCTCGACCGCCCCTTCGGCGCCGCGACCCTCGCCGCGGCGAGCCTGGGGGCCTGACGCGCCTGACGCGCCGGGCGCGCGCCCGCTTCGGGCGGGCCGCGGCTCAGGCGGGCCCGGCCACGATCCGGGCCAGCGCCTCGCCCGCCTGGAGATAGGCGCCGGGCGTCGCCTGCAGCGCGACGGTGCCCGCGACGGGGGCCGTCACCTGCGTCTCCATCTTCATCGCCTCCATCACGGCGACGACCTGGCCGGCCTCCACCGCCGCGCCGTCCTCGACCCGCCATCCCTGAAGCGTGCCCGCGACCGGCGCGGCCACGAGGCCGGGATCGGCGGGCGCGGCCTCCGGCGCGTCGGCCGCCGCCGACGAGGGCGCGCCGAGCCGCGACAGGAGCGCGGCCGGCAGGCCGAGGACGTGGCGCCGTCCGTCGATCTCCACGGGCAGGCGCAGCATGTCGGGCCCGTCCACCGGCTCGGGCCGCGCGGCGGCGGCGAGATCGGTGGCGAAGTCGGTCTCGATCCAGCGGGTGTGGACGCGGAAGGTCTCGCCCGCGAAGTCCTCCGCCTCCACCACCGCGCGGTGGAACGGCAGGACGGTGGCGACGCCCTCCACCGCGAACTCGGCGAGCGCGCGGCGGGCACGGGCGAGCGCCTCAGCGCGGGTCGGCGCGGTGACCACCAGCTTGGCCATCATGGAATCGAAGTGGCCGGGGATCACCGAGCCGGACACGACCCCCGCATCGACCCGCACGCCCGGCCCGGACGGCGGCTCGAAGCGCACGACCGCGCCCGGCGTCGGCAGGAAGCCGCGCGCCGGATCCTCCGCGTTGATGCGGAACTCGATCGAATGGCCGCGTGGGGAGGGCGTCTCGCGCAGCCGCAGCGGCTCGCCGTCGGCGATGCGCAGCTGCTCCACCACCAGGTCGAGGCCCGTGGTCTCCTCCGTCACCGGGTGCTCGACCTGGAGCCGGGTGTTGACCTCCAGGAACGAGATCGTGCCGTCGGCGCCCAGGAGGAACTCCACCGTGCCGGCGCCCACGTAGCCGGCCTCGGCGCACACGGCGCGCGCGCCCTCGTGGATGCGCGCGCGCTGCTCGGGCGTCAGGAAGGGGGCGGGCGCCTCCTCCACCAGCTTCTGGTTGCGGCGCTGGAGCGAGCAGTCGCGCGTGCCCACCACCAGCACCGTGCCGTGCCGGTCCGCCAGCACCTGCGCCTCGACGTGGCGCGGCCGGTCCAGGAAGCGCTCCACGTAGCACTCGCCGCGCCCGAAGGCCCCCTCGGCCTCGCGCGTGGCGGAGGCGAAGAGCTCCTCCACCTCGCCGAGGCTCCAGGCGACCTTCATGCCCCGGCCGCCGCCGCCGAAGGCCGCCTTGATGGCGATCGGCAGCCCGTGCGCCTCGGCGAAGGCCAGCGCCTCGGCGCCGTCGCGCACCGGCCCGTCGGAACCGGGCACCAGCGGCGCGCCGACGCGGGCCGCGATCTCGCGGGCGCGCGTCTTGTCGCCCAGGGCCTCGATCACCGAAGCGTCCGGTCCGATCCAGATCAGCCCCGCCTCCACCACGGCGCGCGCGAATTCGGGGCGCTCGGACAGGAAGCCGTAGCCCGGATGCACCGCGTCGGCGCCGGACCGGCGCGCCACGTCCAGGAGCTTGGCGATGTCGAGATAGGTCTCGGCCGGTGCGTTGCCGCCGAGGCCGTGCGCCTCGTCGGCGTGGCGCACGAAGGGGGCGTCGGCGTCGCAGTCGGCATAGACCGCGACCGAGCGCACGCCGCGGTCGCGGCAGGCCCGCACGATGCGCAGGGCGATCTCGCCGCGATTGGCGATCAGGACTTTCTTCATGGTGGACCTACGGGCGTTCGGGTTCGATCTCGGCGAAGGGCCGGATCACGTGGAAGCGGATGCGCGCGCCCACGGGGAGCTGCGCGGCGAGGTCGAGGTGGTGCTCCGCCAGGGTCGCGATCACCGGATAGCCGCCGGTCAGCGGATGGTCGGCCATGAACAGCACCGGCTGGCCGTCGTGGGGCACCTGGATCGCGCCGTTGGCGGTGCCCTCGCTCGGCAGTTCCGCCGCCGGGTCGCGGCGCTCCAGCGGCCTCTCGCCCCGGATGCGCAGGCCGACGCGGTTGGACAGCGGCGTGACGGTCCACTCCTGGGCGGTCAACGTCTCGACGCCGCGCGGGGTGAACCACTCCGTGCGCGGTCCCATCACGATGTCCAGCACCACCGTCTCGCCGGCGGCGGGCAGACGGGCCGGCGCGGGTTCGGGATCGCCCACGGCCGGGCCGCCGACGCGCGGCCGGATCGCCAGCCGGTCGCCCGCCGCGACCGGTGGCGGGCCGAGGCGGGCGAGCGAATCCACCGAGGCCGAGCCGAGAACCGGTTCGACCGCGAAGCCGCCCCGGGCGGCCAGATAGGTGCGCAGGCCACGGCTCGGCGCCACGAGGGCGACCCGGTCGCCCGGCTCCAGCGACACGGGCCGGCCGGCCGGCGCCACGCGGCGCCGACCGGCCGCGTCGCGGATCTCCAGAGCGGCGTCCGTGCCGGCCAGGGCCACCACGGCGGCGCCGTCGGCCTTGAAGCGGAAGCCCCCCCCTACGATCTCCAGCGCCGGCGTGCCCGGCGGGTTACCGACGAGGCGGTTGCCAGCGTGGAGCGCCGACCGGTCCAGCGCGCCGGCGGCCGAGACGCCCTGCGCCGCCTGCCCCGGCCGCCCGTCGTCCTGGAACAGCGGGGGCATCGGCGCGTCGCTCACCCGCAGGCTCGTGCCGCCATGCGGCGCGGCCGGCGCCGTAGGCGCGCCACGCGCGGCCTCGCGCGCGGCGATCGCATCGAAGGCGCCCCGGTCGGCGAGCGGCGTGAAGCGCACGCGCGTGCCCGGCTGGAACAGGGCCGCCGGCTCGCGCGAGAGGTCGAACATGCGCAGCGGCGTCGTGCCGATGAGCTGCCAGCCGCCCGGCCCCTCCTGGGGATAGACGCCGGCGAAGTGTCCGGCCAGCGCCACCGTGCCCGCCGGAATGCGGGTGCGCGGGCTCTGGCGCCGCGCCACGTGGAGCGCCGGGTCGCCGTCCACCAGGTAGCCGAAGCCGGGCGCGAAGCCGGTGAAGGCGACGGTGAACTCGCAGGCCGTGTGCCGCGCGACCACCTCGTCGGGCGCAAGGCCGGTGAGCCGCGCGACCTCGGCCAGGTCCTCGCCGTCGTAGAGCGTCGGGATCTCCACGAGACGCTCGGACGGGGCGGCCCTCGCCGACAGGTCGCGGGCACGCAGGTCGGCGGCGAACGCGCCGAGGTCCGGCGGCGCGCCCGGCCGGAAGCGCACCAGAAGCGTGCGCGCGGCCGGCACGATCTCCTCGATTGCGGCCAGGGGACGCGCCTCCAGCGAGGCGAACAGCGCCAGCGTCTCGTCGAGGTCGGCGAGCTCGACCAGGACCGAGCGGAGGCTCACGGGAAGGATGCGCATGGGCGGCTTCTCAGACGTGGTAGGCGGCGTCGGGAACGTCGGTGACGAACATGTGTCCGGGCGCATGGGTCACGGCGAAGGGCACGCGCGAGGCCATCACGGCGGCTTGGGGCGTGACGCCGCAGGCCCAGAACACGGGCACCTCGCCCGGCTCGACGCGGACCGGATCGCCGAAGTCGGGGCGCGCGAGATCGGCGATGCCGAGCCCCGCGGGGTCGCCGACATGGACGGGCGCGCCGTGCACGGCGGGGAAGCGGCCGCTGATCAGGGCGGCATCGGCCACCCGCCCGGCGGGGATCGGGCGCATGGACACGACCATCGGACCCTGGAGGCGCCCCGCCGGCCGGCAGGGGCGGTTGGTGAGGTACATCGGCACGTTGGTGCCGTCCGCGATGTGGCGCACCTCGATGCCCGCCTCCTGGAGCGGCGTCTCGAAGGTGAAGGAGCAGCCGATCAGGAAGGTGACGAGGTCGCCGGCCGCCTCGAAGGCGGCGGCGGCGTCGGGCACCTCGGCGGCGAGCGCGCCGTCGCGCCACACCCGGTAGAGCGGGATGTCGCGCGCGACGTCGGCGCCCTCGGCGAGCACGGTGGCGCGCGAGCCGGGGTCGGTGACGTCCAGGACGGGGCAGCTCCTGGGGTTGCGCTGGGCGTAGAGCAGGAAGTCGAAGGCCCAGTCGCGCGGCAGCGCGATCATGTTGGCCTGCGTCAGGCCCGGCGCGACGC
The DNA here is from genome assembly GCF_003583935.1 of Aureimonas flava. Classification (GTDB taxonomy): domain Bacteria; phylum Pseudomonadota; class Alphaproteobacteria; order Rhizobiales; family Rhizobiaceae; genus Aureimonas; species Aureimonas flava. Next base: position 34,242 of record NZ_QYRN01000012.1, read on the forward strand.
CGGCGGTGGGCCGAACCAGGCCGGCGCGATAGCGGGCGCGCGCGGCGCGGCCCGCCTCGCGCAGGAGCTCGCTCTTGGACGGTGCGCTCACCGGCTCCTCCCCCCTCAGGCCGCCGCGAAGGGGCGCACCGCGACCCCGTCGGCTTCCAGGCGCTCGCGCACGGCCGCGGCGATCCGCACCGCGCCGGGACTGTCGCCGTGGACGCAGATGGAATCGGCCTCCAGCCGGATCACGGAGCCGTCCACGGCCTCGATCTCGCCGGTGGCCGCGAGCCTTGCCATGCGCTCGGCGACCAGGGCGGGGTCGTGGATCACCGCGCCCGCCTCGCGGCGCGAGACCAGCGTGCCCGCCGGCGTGTAGGCGCGGTCGGCGAAGGCCTCCGACACCGTGCGCAGGCCCGCGTCCCGCGCCAGCGCCACCAGCGGCGCGTTGGCGAGGCACATCAGCACCAAGGAGGGATCGGCCGCCAGGATGGCCTCCACCACGTCGCGGCCCTGCCGCGCGTCGGCTGCGATCGTGTTGTAGAGCGCGCCGTGCGGCTTGACGTAGGTGACGCGCGTGCCGGCGGCGGCGGCGGCGGCCAGGCCCTTGAGCGCGCCGATCTGGTAGACCACGTCGGCGCGCAGGTCCTCGGAGGCGACGTCCATGGCGCGGCGGCCGAAGCCGCCGCGATCGGGATAGGAGACGTGGGCGCCCACCGCCACGCCGCGCTGCGCCGCCGCCCGCAGCGTGCGCAGGATGCCGGCCGGGTCGCCCGCGTGGAAGCCGCAGGCGACGTTCGCCGAGGAGACGAGACCCAGCATGGTCTCGTCCTCGCCCATGGTCCAGGCGCCGTAGCTCTCGCCGAGGTCGCTGTTGAGATCGATCGCTTGGGTCATGCGCCGGGCTCCCGGGGTCACATCGAAAGGAAGGCGAAGATGGGGCCGATCGACCGGTAGCCCATCCACCAGGTCAGCGCGCAGGTGAGAACGCCGAGAACGGTGAGCCAGAGCGGATGGCGGTAGCCCGGCATCAGGTCGGGACGCGCCCAGGCCGCGTAGATGAAGATGGTGAGGCCGATCGGCAGGATCAGGCCGTTGAAGCCGCCCACGAAGACCAGCAGCGCCGCCGGCGCGGTGCCGATGACAAGGTAGGCGGCCAGCGAGACGGCGATGAAGACCACCGTCGACCAGGCGCGGCCGCGCTCGGTGAGCCGGGGGTTGAACGTGTTGAAGAAGGTGACCGACGTGTAGGCCGCGCCGATCACGCTGGTGATCGCCGCCGCCCACAGGACCACGCCGAAGAGGCGCAGGCCGAGTTCGCCCGTCGCGGCGTAGAAGGCCTGGGCGGCGGGGTTGGCAGCCTGTCCCGAGAGGTCCAGCGTCACGCCGCCGGCGACGACGCCGAGCACCGCCAGGAACAGGACGAATCGCATCACGCCCGTGACCGCGATGCCCGACAGGGCGGCGCGCGTCACCGGGCCGAGGTTCTCGATGCCCACCGTGCCCTTGTCGAGCATCCGGTGCGCGCCGGCATAGGTGATGTAGCCGCCCACCGTGCCGCCGACGATCGTGGTGATGGTGGCGAAGTTGATCTCGTCGGGCCAGACGGTCTGGCGCAGCGCCTCGCCCACGGGCGGCGCCGAGGTGAAGGCGACGAACAGCGTCAGCGCGATCATCACGAGGCCCAGAACGACGATGATGCGGTCCACCGCGACGCCGGCCCGCTTGGACGAGAAGATGCCGATGGCCACCAGCGCCGAGAGCGCGCCGCCGATCTTGGGGTCGAGCCCGACCAGCGCGTTGAGGCCGAGGCCCGAGCCGGCGATGTTGCCGATGTTGAAGATCAGGCCGCCGAAGATGATCAGCACCGCCAGGACGTAGCCCGCGCCCGGGATGGCGGCGTTGGCGATGTCGGAGGCGCGCATGCGCGTCACCGCGACGATGCGCCAGATGTTGAGCTGCACCACGAAGTCGATCAGGACGGAGGCGAGGATGCCGAAGGCGAAGGCGGCGCCCATGGTGGCCGTGAAGGTCGCGGTCTGGGTGATGAAGCCGGGGCCGATGGCCGAGGTCGCCATCAGGAACACGGCCGCGACGAGCGACGAGCGGCGGTCGGCGGCCGTTTGGACCAGGCCGGAAGGGGCCGGCGCGTCGGGGCGCCCGGAGGTGGCGGAATCCATGGAGTTCTCCTCTACGGGCGGCGCGCGCCGACGAAATAAGGCCGAATTGCGGATGCAGCTTGTTCCGATTGAACCGTTGCGTCAACATTGTTCAACGATTTTTGCATGCCTGTCCTGCAATCTGTGCAGCGCACGGGCAGGTTGCGCGGGCGCCGACCAGGGTTCTGCCCAAGCGACGCTCATTTCCCCGCCGGCGCGCGGCGGGATCGGCGCGCGCGGCTTGATGTCGGGCCCCGGTTGAACGATGGTCGCGGCGACTGGAACGGGACGGGGAACGGCATGCCGAAGCGAGCGATCTGGGGGCGTCGCCCCGCGACCGGGCGCGGCCCCCGCGCTTGAGCCCTGTCGAGCCCGCTTCCCCCGCGCTGACGGTACGCCTCGCCGAGGCGCTGCGCGACCGCGTGATCGCCGGCGAGCTCCTGCCGGGCCAGCGCCTGTCGGAGACCGCCCTGGCGGCGGACCTGTCGGTGTCGCGCAACACGCTGCGCGAGGCGTTCCGCCTCCTGACCAAGGACGGGCTCCTGCGCCACCAGCCCAACCGGGGCGTCTTCGTGACGGTGCCCGACCATGCGGCGGTGATCGACATCTACCGCGTCCGCCGGCTGGTGGAGTGCCGGGCGCTCGCCGAGGCGCAGCCGGGCCATCCCTCGATCGGGCGCATGCGCGCGGCGGTGGACCGGGCGACCGGAGCTCGCGAGGCGGGCGACTGGCAGGCGGTGGGCAGCGCCAACATGGCGTTCCACGCCGCGATCGTGGACCTGGCCGACAGCGCCCGGCTGGCCGCCTTCTACGCCCAGGTCGCGGCGGAGCTGCGCCTCGCCTTCGGGCTCCTGGACGCGCCGGAGGCGCTCCATGCCCCGTTCATCGACAGCAACCGGGCGATCGTGGAACGGCTGGAGGACGGCCGCGCGGGCGAGGCCGCCGCGCTGCTCGACGCCTATCTCCAGCGCGCCGAGCGGATCATCCTCGGCGCGCTGTCGCGCCGCGCGGACCCGGCCCCGCGCGGCTAGAGCGCGCACCGCCGGAACCCGCCTCCCCGGCCCGGCCTTCCCCGCAGGACCCGGTCCAGGCACGGCCCGCCGTGCCCGGATCCCCATGCAAAGGCCATCGCATCAGCGGGGAACCACCGACATGAACGACCAAAGCCTCTCCCGCCGCACCGTGCTCGGCGGCGCGGTCCTCGGCGCCGCCGCCATGGCGGCCCCGGCCGGAGCCCAGACCGGGCAGCCGGCCGCCGGCGCCGGCGCCGGCGCCGGCGGTGCCCGCCTCGCCGACCCGCGCAGCCGCTACACGCGCGAGCCGTTTCCCGAGCAGAAGCAGCCCTGGCCCGGCCTCCAGCGGGAGATGACGCCCGTGCCCGACTGCGGCGAGACGAGCTATCGCGGCTCGGGCCGGCTCGCCGGCCGGCGAGCCCTGGTCACGGGCGGCGACAGCGGCATCGGCCGCGCGGCGGCGATCGCCTTCGCGCGCGAGGGCGCGGACGTCGCGATCAACTACCATCCCGACGAGGAACCGGATGCGCAGGACGTCGTGCGGCTGATCCGCGAGACGGGGCGAAAGGCGGTCGCGCTTCCGGCCGACATCCGCACGCTGGACGCCTGCGAGGACGTGGTGCGCCGCGCGGTGGAGGCGCTCGGAGGGTTGGATCTCCTGGTCAACAACGCGGCCTACCAGCAGAGCCGGGCGGACATGCTCGACATCTCGGACGAGCAGTTCGTGCGCACCTTCGAGACCAACGTCTACCACGTGTTCCGCTTCTCCAAGGCGGCGATCCCGAGCCTGCCGCCCGGCTCCGCGATCATCAACACCGTGTCGGTGAACTCCTACGACCCCGGCGAGGAGCTGATCGACTACGCCGCCACCAAGGCCGCGATCCTGAACCTGACCAAGGGCATGGCCAAGCAGCTCGCCCGCAAGGGCATCCGCGTCAACGCGGTCTCCCCCGGACCGGTCTGGACCCCGCTGCAGGTGGCGGGCGGCCAGTTGCCCGGCACGATGGGCGAGTTCGGCCAGGACACCCCGCTCGGGCGAGCCGGTCAGCCGGCCGAGCTCGCTCCGCTCTTCGTGGCGCTGGCCGAGGACGGCGCGAGCTTCTCGACCGGCACGGCGGTGGGCGCCCATGGCGGCAAGGGCAACCCCTGACGACGCCCGGCGCGCGCCGGCCGGCGGGCGGGCGGTCGGGCGGGCGTCACGGCGCCCCCCGCAGCGCGCTGGCGAGGTCGGAGGCGGACGCGGAGCCGGACCGGAGGTCGAGATCGGCGAGGAGCGCTTCCACGTGGTCGCGCATCAGCCGCGCCGCGCCCGGCGCGTCGCCGGCGGCCAGCGCCCGCAGGAGCGCCAGGTGGGCGGCGTTGTCGCACAGGGTCGCCGGGCGGCGCCAGTAGAGGGCGATCACCAGCGAGGAGCGCGACAGGAGCCCGTCCACGATCGCCGTCATCACCCGCTGGCCCGAGAGGCGCGCGATGCGCCGGTGGAAATCGGCGGAATGGAACACCGCCTCGCGCGGGTTGTCGGCGTGGAAGGCGCCGTGCTCGGCCTCGATGGCGTCGCGCAGCATCGCCTCGTCGCCGGGGCGCATGCGGGCGGCGGCGAGGGCTGCCAGCGGCGGCTCCACCACGGCGCGCGCCTCGAAGATCTCGCGCGCCTCGTCCGGCGTCGGATGGGCGACGCGCGCGCCCTTGTTGCGCTGGAGGATCACCACCCCGTCGCGCGCCAGCGCCTGGAGCGCCGCGCGCACCACGGTGCGGCTGATGCCGTAGATCTCGGCGATCTCCTCCTCGGCGAGCTTGGCGCCGGGGCCCAGCCGATGGCGCGCGATCGCGTTCAGCACGCCGTCGTAGATCGGCTGCCAGGACGCGGGCCGCCCCGTCTCGGTCTTGAGCCCGCCGGGCGATGGCTTACCGTGCAATCGTCGTCTCCAAAGCGAACAGCCCAAGCGGCCGCCCCGTTGCTTCTTGCACGAACCGTGCCATGCGCAAGCATCCGCCGCACTCCGTCTTCGGATACAAAGATTGTGTACGATTTAAGCAGCGCCGGTCGTGGACCGCCCGGTTCCTGGGCAGCGGCCGCCGCCGGGGCGCGCGGCGCCCGGGCCCGGCGCCCAGCCTGGGCTGCGGTCGGCCCCCGGCCGCCACATGGCACGCTTCCTGCTTTCTCCCCTTCGACCGGAGCGGAGAAGCGTGCATGGCCCCTGGAGACCTCGAACTCGTCAAGCTGACCAAGCGCTACGGCGCCACGGTGGCGGTGGACGCGATCGACCTGCGGGTGCCGGCCGGCACCTACTGCTGCTTCCTGGGTCCGTCCGGCTGCGGCAAGTCCTCGACCATGCGGATGATCGCGGGTCACGAGAGCGCCTCGGGCGGCGACATCATCCTCGGGCCCCACAACGTGACCGACCTCGCCCCGGCCCGGCGCGGCACGGCGATGATGTTCCAGTCCTACGCGCTGTTCCCCCATCTGTCGGTGCTCGACAACGTCGCCTTCTCGCTCAAGATGAAGGGCGCCTCGCGCGAGGAACGCCACCGCAAGGCGCGGGCCGTGATGGAGCTCGTCGACCTCGCCCGCTTCGAGACGCGCATGCCCGCCCAGCTTTCGGGCGGCCAGCAGCAGCGCGTCGCGCTCGCCCGCGCCCTGGTGACCGATCCCGGCATCCTGCTCCTGGACGAGCCCCTCTCGGCGCTCGACCCGTTTCTGCGCCTGCGCGTGCGCACCGAGCTGAAGCGCCTCCAGCGCGAACTCGGCATCTCGTTCCTCCACGTCACCCACGGCCAGGACGAGGCCATGGCGCTCGCCGATCTCGTGGTGATCATGAAGGACGGCCGGATCGAGCAGGCCGGGTCGCCGCAGGACGTGTTCCACCGCCCGGCCACCGCCTTCGTCGCCCGCTTCATGGGCGGCCACAACGTCCTGACCCTCGACGGGCGGCCGGTCTCGGTCCGCGCCGACCGGGTGCGCATCGGGCGGGGCGAGGAGGACGCCCGCTCGCTGAGCGGCGAGGTGCGCGGCGTCGAGTACGGCGGCGCCACCGTCACCGTGGTGGTGCACGCGGGCGAGGCCGGCGAGATCACCGCCGTGATTCCCGAAGAGCAGTTCAACGCGGCGCCCGCCGAGCTCGGGCAGACCCGCGCCGTCCACTGGTCGCGCGGCGACGAGTTCGCCCTGCGCGCCGCCTGACCGATCCCCGCCCGCCCCTTCACCCCAGGAGACGATCCATGAGCGACACGACCAAGACCTCCGGCGTCGACCGCCGCGCCTTCCTCAAGTCGGGCGCCGCGCTGGCTGCCGGCGCCGCGGTGACCGCCAAGGTCACCGGCTTCCCCTTCGTGTCGGGCGCGCGCGCCCAGGAAGCCAAGACGCTGCGCTACCTCGGCACGGCGGTGAACCAGTCCAAGGAGATCGCCGACAAGGTGAAGGCCGATCTCGGCATCACCATCGAATACGTGCCCGTCACCACCGACGAGGTGACCAAGCGCATCATCACCCAGCCGGGCACGTTCGACATCGTCGACACGGAGTACTTCTCGCTCAAGAAGTTCGTGCCGACCGGCAACCTGATGGGCATGGACGCCAAGCGCATCAAGGAATTCGACAACATCACCACCGTCTTCACCAAGGGCGAGATCGACGGCAAGAAGATCGGCGACCAGGGCACGGCGCCCTGGAAGGTCCTCTATCTCGCCGGCAACAAGTCCAAGGAGTTCTCCGCGACGCCGACCGAGTGGATCTCGCTGATCCCCACCACCTACAACGCCGACACGCTGGGCATCCGCCCCGACCTCATCAAGCGCCCGATCGAGAGCTGGGCCGAGCTCCTGAACCCCGAGTTCAAGGGCCGCGCCTCGATCCTCAACATCCCCTCGATCGGCATCATGGACGCCGCCATGGCGATCGAGGCGTCGGGCAAGTACCAGTATCCCGACAAGGGCAACATGACGCGCGACGAAATCGACCTGACGATCGACGCGCTGATCGAGGCCAAGCAGGCCGGGCAGTTCCGCGCCCTGTGGTCGGACTTCAACGAGAGCGTCAACCTGATGGCCTCGGGCGAGACGGTGATCCAGTCCATGTGGTCGCCCGCGGTGACCGCCGTGCGCGCCAAGGGCATCGACTGCGTGTTCCAGCCGCTCCGGGAAGGCTACCGCGCCTGGGCCTCCGGCTTCGCCCTCCCCGCCACGCTGGACGGGCCCAAGCTCGACGCCGCCTACGAGTTCGTCAACTGGTTCCTGTCCGGCTGGGCCGGCGCCTTCCTGAACCGCCAGGGCTACTACGCCGCCGTGCTGCCCACCGCGCAGGCCTCCATGGAACCCTACGAATGGGCCTATTGGATGGAGGGCAAGCCGGCGGAGAAGGACATCCTCTCGCCCCAGGGCCAGGTGATCGCCAAGGCCGGCGCGGTGCGCGACGGCGGCTCCTTCGCCGAGCGCATGGGCGCCGTCGCCTGCTGGAACGCCGTCATGGACGAGGACGCCTACATGGTCCGCAAGTGGAACGAGTTCGTCGCGGCTTGAGGGCCGGCGGTCGTCGCAGGGGCGCTGCCCCTGCACACCGCCAGGGGAATTGAATTCCCCTGGACCCCTCGCCTGTTGAGGCATGTCCGCGATCGGGGAGGGCCGCTGGCCCTCGCCGATCGCGGAAAGGTCCCGAGAGAAAAGAAGGGTTCGGGAATTCCTTCCCGAGCGGGGACCGGGGCGGCAGCCCCGCCATCCTCCCACGCCACGACGTTCCCACCGACGGAGGCCGCATGGCTGCGACCGATCGCACCGGGCTCGCGCCCTATCTCCAGGCGTCGCCGCTGGCGCTGGTGTTCCTTCTGTTCCTGGTGGTGCCGCTCGCCTTCATCGTGATGGTGAGCTTCTGGACCTACGACAACTACCAGATCCAGCCGGCCTTCACGCTGCAGAACTACGCCGACGTCTTCGACCGCTGCATCACCCGCCTGCCGGCGCTGTGCACGACGTTCCGGACCTACCTGTCGACGCTCGGCTTCGCGCTGAGGGTCTGGCTCATCACCTTCGCGATCGGCTTCACCATCGCCTATTTCCTCGCCTTCGAGGTCCGCTCCAAGGCGATGCAGTCGGTCCTGTTCCTGATCTGCACGATCCCGTTCTGGACCTCCAACGTGATCCGCATGATCTCCTGGATCCCGCTCCTCGGCCGCGAGGGCCTGGTGAACCGGACCCTGCTCGGCATCGGCGCGATCGACCAGCCGATCGACTGGCTGCTCTATTCCTCCTTCTCGGTGACGCTCACCTTCGTGCACCTTTTCACCTTCTTCATGGTGGTGCCGATCTACAATTCCATGCTGCGCATCGACCGCTCGCTGATCGAGGCGGCGCGCGACGCCGGGGCGTCCGGCTGGCAGACGCTGTGGAACGTGATCCTGCCCCTGTCCAAGACCGGCATCGCGATCGGCTCGATCTTCGTGCTGACCATCGTGATGGGCGACTTCGTGACCGTCGGCCTGATGGGCGGCCAGCAGATCGCCTCGGTCGGCAAGACGATCCAGACCGAGATCAGCTACCTGCAGTTCCCGATCGCCGCCGCCAACGCGGTGGTGCTGCTCGCCACCGTCCTCCTGATCGTCTTCGCGCTCCTGCGCGTGGTCGACATCCGCAAGGAGCTCTGATCCGATGGGCGAGCGCCGCTCCCGCGCCTTCTGGCCGCTGGCCGTCTTCTTCTCGCTGTTCGTGCTGTTCCTGTACGGGCCGACCCTGACGGTGCTGATCCTGTCGTTCCAGGGCCCGGAGGGCGGGCTCACCTTTCCCATGCGGGGCGTCTCGACCCATTGGTTCGGCGTGCTCTGGGACGGGCTCGGCGTCGTGGACGTCTGGGCCGCCTTCGGCCGCTCGTTCCGGCTGGGTCTCGTGGTGACGGCGCTGACCGTGGTGATCTCCGTGCTGGCGGGCCTCGCCTTCCGACGGCGGTTCCGCGGCTCGACGCTCCTGTTCTACACCGCGATCGCCAGCCTGATCCTGCCCTCCATCGCGGTCTCGCTCGGCATCGCGCTGGAGTTCCGCATCCTCGACGACCTGGTGAAGGCCTACGGGCTCGGCGGCGCGGGCTATCAGTCGGCGATGGGCCTGTTCACCTCGGCGCTCGGCGCGCACCTCACCTGGACCCTGCCCTTCGGGCTCCTGGTGATGTTCGCCGTGTTCAACCGCTTCGATCCCGCCTACGAGGAGGCCGCCCGGGATCTCGGCGCCACGCCCTGGCAGACCTTCGCCCACGTCGTGCTGCCGATCATCGCGCCCTACCTGATCGGCGTCGCGCTGTTCGGCTTCACCCTGTCCTGGGACGAGATCGCCCGCACCTCGCAGGCGATCGGCGGGCCCAACACGCTGCCGCTGGAGCTGCAGGGCCTCACCACCACGGTCACCAACCCCGCGATCTACGCGCTCGGCACGCTCACCACGGCGGTGTCCTTCCTGGTGATCGGGCTGACGCTGGGCACCGGGCTCCTCCTGCGCGCCCGGCGCATGCGTGGCGCCTCCGACGCCGGCAAGGGCACCCTGTGACCGGCCCGATGCGCATCCTGTTCCTCAATCCCAACGCCACCGCCTCGATGACGGAGAAGGTCGCGGCGGCCGCGCGCGCGGCGGCCGGGCCGCGAACCGTGATTCTTTCGGCCACCAACCACGCCGGCCCGCCCTCGATCCAGGGGCCGGCGGACGGCGAGGCGGCTGAGCCCGGCCTGCTGGCGCTGGTCCGCGAGCGCGAGGCGGAGGCCGACGCCTTCGTGATCGCCTGTTTCGACGACACCGGGCTGGCGCGGGCGCGCGCCCTCACCGCCAAGCCGGTGATCGGCATCGGCGAGGCGGCGATGCGGGCGGCGGCGGCCGGGGACCGCCCCTTCAGCGTGGTCACCACGCTGTCGGTCTCCGTGCCGGTGATCGAGGGCAATGTCCGGGCCTACGCGCTGGAGCCGCTGTGCCGCCAAGTGCGCGCCTCCGAGGTGCCGGTGCTCGCCCTGGAGGAACCGGGAAGCGCGGCGCAGGAGCGCGTGGCGGCGGAGATCGCGGCGGCACTCGCCGAAGACCGGCCGGGCGCCGTGGTGCTCGGCTGCGCCGGCATGGCCGATCTAGCGGACGCGTTCTCCCGGCGCTTCGGCCTGCCCGTCCTCGACGGAGTGGTCTGCGCGGTGCGCGAGGCCGAGGCGCGGCACCGGGCCTGACGGCCGGTCACCTCGATGCGGGGCCCGGAGCGGGGTGACCGCCGGCCGTCGGCTTGCCGGACGCGGTCTCGCAGCGAAATCGCTCCCAGCCTTGCGCGCGCAGTTCGCAGGCCGGACAGGCGCCGCAGCCGTAGCCCCACGCGTGCCGGTGCGTGCGGTCGCCCTGGTAGCAGGTGTGCGTCTCCTCGCACACGAGATCGAGAAGGGACCCGCCGCCGAGGCGCTCGGCCAGCGCGAAGGTCTCAGCTTTGTCGATCCACATCAGCGGCGTGTGGACCACCAGACGCGCCTCGAGGCCCAGGTTGAGCGCGATCTGCATCGCCTTCATCGTGTCGTCGCGGCAGTCCGGATAGCCGGAATAGTCGGTCTCGCAGACGCCCGTGACGAGGTGACGGGCGCCGCGCCGATAGGCGATCGCCGCTGCGAAGGTGAGGAACAGGAGGTTGCGGCCCGGCACGAACGTGTTCGGCAGCCCGTTCGCCTGCATGGCGATGGCCATCTCCCCCGTGAGCGCGGTCTGCGAGATCTGCGCCAGGAGCCCCATGTCGAGGAGATGGTCCTGCCCGATCCGGTCCCCCCACTGCGGGAAGTCGCGCCGGATGCGGTCGAGGATGCGCGGGCGCACGTCGAGCTCGACGCGGTGGCGTTGGCCGTAGTCGAAGCCCACCGTCTCGACGCGGGCGAAGCGGTCGAGCGCCCAGGCGAGGCAGGTGGTGGAATCCTGCCCGCCCGAGAAGAGGACGAGGGCCGTATCCTGCCGCTCCCCCATCTCAGCGCCCCTCGTACTCGGCGAAGGAGTGCGGCGTCTCGAAGACGCGAACGCGCGCGAGAAGCGGCAGCGCGGGCTTGGCGTGATCGAAGATCCACACCGCGATATGCTCGGCGGTCGGGTTCTCCAGCCCCTCCACCTCGTTCAGCGTGTGGTGGTCGAGCCGCTCCATCAGCGGCGCGAAGGCGTGTTCGACGTCGAAGAAGTCGACCACGAAGCCGGTGTGCGGATCCACCGGCCCTTCGAGCTCCAGATCGATGCGATAGGAATGGCCGTGCATGCGGAAGCACTTGTGCGAGGGCGGCACGTTGGGCAGGCGGTGGGCCGCCTCGAAGAAAAAGCTCTGCGTGATCTTCATCGGATTCCGAGCATCTTGTGGGTCTGGAGGGTGAGGCGCCAGCGCGGGTTGGCCATGCAGTAGGCCACCGCGTCGCGCGTGTTCTCGGCCTGGCGCGGGCCGTCCATCGGCTGCAGCAGATGGTGGCGGAAGCGGAGGGCGGCGAAGCGCTCCGGCTCGGCGCCGGCCTGCGGATAGACGAGCTTCAGCTCGTCGCCCGCCGTGACCGCGAGTTCGGCACCGGCCTTCGGCGAGACGCAGAGCCAGTCGATGCCGGCGGGCGGCAGGACCGTGCCGTTCGTCTCCACCGCGATCTCGAAGCCGTGGTCGTGCAGCGCGCCCGTCAGCGCCTCGTCCACCTGGAGGAGCGGCTCGCCGCCAGTCAGCACCACGAGACGCTCGCCCTCGTGCTCGCCCCAGCTCGCCGCGACGGCCCCCGCCAGGGCCTCGGCCGAGCGGAAGCGCCCGCCGCCCGTTCCGTCCATGCCGACGAAGTCGGTGTCGCAGAAGCGGCAGACGGCGGTCTCGCGGTCCTCCTCGCGGCCCGACCAGAGGTTGCAGCCGGCGAAGCGGCAGAACACCGCCGCGCGGCCGGCGTTCCGGCCCTCGCCCTGCAGCGTGTAGAAGATTTCCTTGACGGCGTAGGACATCGCTCGTTCGTCTCTGCGTGGTCTGCCGGTTCGAACGCGCCCGGCGCGCGCTCCGCAGCCCGGTACAGGCCGCCGGGCCCTTCCATACACCCATCCGCCCGATCGCCAAGCCGCCTCGGCGTCCGTCCGCCGCCCGCTCGGGCTGAACCAAACCGGTGCGCGCGTGTTGTGGCCCCGGAGCCGCGCGGATGCGTCGCGGCGAACGATGCAAGGTGCCGCCGATGACGCCCGCCCTTCCGAACCGCCGCGCAGGCTCGTGAGGCGCGTCGCGCCGACCCGCGCATGAGCGCCTCGACGCTTCGGCGCCTCGCCTGGCTCGCGATCGCGACGCTGGCGGTCCTGGCCTTCGCGGCGACCTTTCTGCCGCTGCTGCCGACCGACGCCTGGTGGGTCCGCTATCTCGATTATCCCCGCCTCCAGATCACGGCGGCGATGCTGGTGCTGCTGGCGGCCTGCCTGCTCGTGCCGGGCCGGAGGCGGACGCGGGCGCCGGTCGCGCTTCTCCTGGCCCTCGCGCTCGGCCGCAACGCGGTGCTGCTCGCCCCCTACCTCCTGCCGCCCCTGGCCGGCTGGCCCGCGCCGGCCGTCGCGCAGGCGCGCGACTGCCCGGCGGATCGGCGCCTGCGGATCCTCTCGGTCAACGTGCAGATGGGCAACCATCACGACCACCGGCTGATCGAGATGGTGCGCCGCGTCGACCCCGACGTCGCTTGGTTCCAGGAGACCGACGCGTGGTGGGAACGCGAACTCGCGCCGCTGTCCGCCGCCCTGCCGCACGGCCTCTCCGAGGCCCAGCCCAACTACTACGGCATCCACCTCTTCTCGCGCCTCCCGCTGGAGAACGGCGAGGTCCGCAACCTCACGAATTCCCGCAACCCCTCGGCCTTCGCCACGGCCGTCCTCCCGTCCGGCGACAGGGTGCGGCTCTACGCCATCCATCCCCGTCCGCCGCAGGTCGGACAGAGCACCGCCGAGCGGGACGCCCAGATGATGGCCATGGCGCTGGAGGCGCACGGGGACACCCTGCCGTATGTGGCGATGGGCGACATGAACACCGTGCCCTGGGAGCGCATCGCCGATCGGATGAAGCGGATCGGCGGCTTTGCCGACCCGCGCGTCGGGCGGGGCCTGCTGGTGACCTGGAACGCCAACAGCGCCCTTCTGAAATGGCCCCTCGACCACGTCATGCCGGGGCCGGACTGGACGCTGTCGCGGCTGGAAGTCCTGCCGCGTTTCGGCTCCGACCATCATCCGCTCCTCGCCGAACTCTGCCTCCGGCCGGCGGGCGGGGCCCGAAGCCGGGCGAGCGCCGCCGAGCTCGAGGAAGCCCGCCGGACGGTGCGTCGCGGCCAGGGCCGAGCGGTCGACCGGGACGCGTCGCAGCCCCCGGGGACCAGCGACGCGAACGAAGGCGGCACCGCGCGCGAGGACTGACCGCAGCACGCCGGACACCCGCGAAACGTAGCCGCGACGGGATTTCGCCGGCCGCCGACATCAGTGGGCGTCGATGCGGCGCGGAAGCGCACGCGCCCGCCTCCTGCGCACGGACGCGAAACGGCCCGGCATCCGGGGGTTCGGCGCCCCTCGGAGGGCCGCGCGTGCGCCTCGCCCCGCCGGCGCTGCGAGCGGAGCGATCGCTCGGCGCGGGGGGCGCCTGCCGTGGCGGCATGGCATCCGATCAGTTTTCGGTGATCCGACGGCGTTTCCCGGCTGTGCTACGCCCATGGCAACGACGTCGCCCCGAGGCGGCGCGAAGGGGAGGACGAACTTGAGCACCATCACGCAGGGCGGAGCTGCGCCCGTCGTCGCCGATCACGACGACCCCTACCACCTCACGTCCGACGGCATTCGGGAGCCGCCCGTCGGCTGGGCCCATTCGCTGCGGCACCTCGGGCCCGGCCTGATCCTGTCCGCCTCGATCGTCGGCTCGGGCGAACTGATCGCGACCACGACGCTCGGGGCGCGCACGGGCTTCGTGCTCCTGTGGATGGTGATCTTCTCGACCTTCGTGAAGGTCGCGGTGCAGATCGAGCTGGCCCGGTGGACGATCTCCACGGGACAGCCGGCGCTCACCGGCTACAACAAGGTGCCCCCGCGCCTCGGCCGGGTCGGCTGGATCAACGTGCTCTGGGCCATCATGGCCTTGACCAAGGTCCTGCAGATCGGCGGCGTGGTGGGCGGAACGGCGGTCGCGCTGTCCCTGCTCCTGCCGATCGGCGGCGATCCGCTCGGCACGCTGTCGATCACCGTCTGGACGCTGGTCACCGTGGTGAGCGCGATCGTGCTCCTCTATTCCAACAACTACTCGCTGATCGAGCGCGGCGCCGTGCTCCTCGTGGTCCTGTTCTCGATCGGCACCGTGGTGATCGCGCTCGGCCTGCCGCTGACGCCCTTCGCCTATTCGGCCGACGACGTCCTGTCGGGCCTGACGCTGGCCATTCCGGCCGGCGCGGTCGGCATCGCGATCGCGATGTTCGGCATCACCGGCGTCGGCGCGGACGAATTGACCTTCTACACCTACTGGTGCGTCGAGAAGGGATACGCGCGCTATGTCGGCCCCAACGACGGGTCCGACGCCTGGAAGCGCCGCGCAAGGGGCTGGATCTCGGTGATGTACAAGGACGCCTTCGTGTCCTGGTGCGTCTACACGTTCGGAACGCTCGCCTTCTACCTGATGGGCGCGGCGGTGCTGCATCCGCAGGGGCTGGTGCCGGCCGGCAACGACATGATCGGGACCGTGTCGCGCATGTACACCGACACGCTCGGCGACTGGGCCGGGACGCTGTTCCTGGCCGGCGCCGTGGCGGTCCTCGGATCGACGCTCTGGGCCTCGATCCCCAGCTGGTCCCGGATGTACGTCAATCTCCTGTCGGAGTTCGGCCTGATCGACTGGCGCAACACGCGGCAGCGGCTGCGTTGGATCCGGATCTTCACGGTGGGCCTGCCGATCGTCTGGGGCACCGCCTACCTGTTCATCCAGTCGCCCGTGCTGATGATCCAGATAGGGGGCGTGTCGACCGGCATCTTCCTGCTCGCCGTCGTGATCGCCGCCTGGTACCTGCGCAACACCGAGACCGATCCCGATATCCGGGGCGGCACGGCGTTCAACGCCCTGCTCGTCGTCTCGTCGGTGGCGATCGTGCTGCTCGGCATCTACACGGGCGCCAACGTGCTCGGGCTCGTCGCACGCTAGCGAGGGCGCGCCGCCCCGCCGGGTCCCTCGGGACCCGCCTCCTGGCGACCCGGTGAAGGCCGGTCGCGCCAGGAGATCGCGGCGGGGCGCCCCGAGCGGAGTCCCTCAGGCGCCGAGCGCGAGGAAGGCCGCCATCATGCGCTCGCGGTCGGCGCGCAGCCCGGTGAAGCAGGAGAACGCGCGCACGGCCTGGCCGACCGCCATGCCGGCGCCGCCCATCGTCCGGCAGCCCCGCGCCTTGGCCTCGCGGATCAGCTGGCTCTCCAGCGGGAAGTAGTTGACGTCGACCACGAAGGTCTCCGGCCCGAGACGCTCGATGGGATAGGGCAGGCCCGGCCGCTTGTCGGTACCGATCGGCGTCGCGTTGACGATGCCGTCGTAGGCGCCCTCGACGGAGGAGACGGCCCGGACCCGTCCGCGCCCCTGTTCCTCGAGGCGCTGGACCAGAAGGCGCGCGCGCTCGTGATCGAGATCGTGGACGAAGAGCTCCTCCACGCCGCAGTCGAGAAGCCCGCCCGCCACCGCAAGGCCCGCGCCGCCGGCGCCGATCTGCAGGACGCGGCGCCGCGCGGCCCCCGTCATGGTCTCGGCGAACGCGTCGGTGAAGCCGCCGAGGTCGGTGTTGAAGCCGATGCGCCGTCCGTCCCGCAGGACCACCGTGTTGACCGCCCCGACGATGCGGGCGCTTTCGTCCAGCTCGTGGAGGTGGTCGAGGATCGCGATCTTGAACGGATAGGTGACGTTGAAGCCCGCGTAGCCGCACAGTTCCATGGCGCGCACCAGGGCGCCGAGGTCGTCGGGCGTGGCGAGCGGCGTGTCGAACAGGCGGTACACGGTGCGAAGCCCGTGCGCGGCGCCCTCGCGCTCCTGCATGGCGGGCGTGCGCGAAGCGGCGATCCCGGCGCCCACGAGGCCGAGCTGCAGGGTTTCCTCCGTGCCGAGCGCCCGGAACGATGCGAAGGCGTTCATGCGCCGGCCCCCCGGTCGCCCGCACCCTCGGCCCGCGCCCGGCCGGGGTCGCCCGCCGCGCCGAGGGCGGCCCGGCGGGCGCGCCAGCGCTTCCAGGGCGGGGTCTGCGAGACGAAGATGAAGACCACCGACAGGAACAGGGCGAGCGACAGGGGGCTGGTCAGGATGCCGAGGAAGAAGCCCGGCAGGCTCTCGCGCTCCGAGATGATCGCCCGGCGCCAGTTGTCGTCCAGCAGGCGGGACAGGATGACGCCGAGGATGATCGGGCCCAGCGGATAGCCGTAGAGCTTGAGGAAGTAGCCGAAGACGCCGAAGGCGAGCATCCAGTAGACGTCGGCCACCGAGTTGTTCACCGCATAGGCGCCGACGATCGAAAGCAGCAGGATCAGCGGCACGAGCACGGCGCGCGGCATCTCCACGATCCTGACGAACAGCTTGATGCCCGTCAGGCCGAAGGCCAGCATGCAGACGTTGGCGAGCGTCAGGCTGCCGACGATGAACCAGAACATGTCCGGCTGTTCCACCATCAGCATCGGGCCCGGATTGAGGCCGTGGATGAACAGGGCGCCGATCATGATGGCCGTGACCGCGTCGCCGGGGATGCCGAGCGTCATCATCGGGATGAAGGCGCCGCCCACGGCCGCGTTGTTGGCGGTCTCGGGGGCGACCAGGCCCTCGATCGCGCCCTGCCCGAAGGGGCGCTCCGGGTTGCGGGTCGTGCGCTTGGCGTGGTCGTAGGCCATCAGCGCCGCGATGTCGCCGCCGGTGCCCGGTAGCGCCCCGATCACCACGCCCAGCGCCGAGGTCTGCATCGACAGCGGCAGGTGCTTCCGGATGGTGGCGAAGGAGGGCACGATCTTGGAGATCGTCTGGCGGACCGGCGCCTTGTCCATGTGGTGGAGCTGGGCGAGCGCCTCGGACACGCCGAACAGGCCGATCATCACCGCGATGAACGAGATGCCCGTCTGCAGGAGCGGGAGATCGAAGGTGAAGCGCGAGGTGAAGGTCAGCGGGTCCATGCCGACCGTGCCCAGCATCAGGCCGAGCGCGCCGCAGAAGATGCCCTTGACCAGCGAGCCCGACGACAGCGAGCCGACGAGCAGCAGGCCGAGGACGGCGAGCAGCATGTAGTCGCGCGGCTGGAAGGCGAGGGCGAAGTCGGACACGAAGGGGGCGGCGACGGCCAGCACCAGGATGCCCACGAAGCCGCCGATGAAGCTCATCGTCGTGGTGATGCCGATCGCCTCGCCGGCCTCGCCGCGCTGGGCCATCGGGTAGCCGTCGAGGGCGGTCGCGATCGCCGAGGGCGCGCCGGGGATGTTGAGCAGGATCGCCGTGCGCGAGCCGCCGTAGACCCCGCCCATGTAGATGCCGATCATCAGCGCGAGCGCCGGCAGGACGTTCCAGGAGAAGGTGAAGGAGATCAGGATCGACACGGCCATCGTCACCGACAGGCCGGGGATCGCCCCGATGTAGATCCCCGCGAAGGTGCCCAGGGCGACCACCGCGAAGAGCTCGGGATGGGTGAAGACGGTGAGGAAGGCGGACAGCTCGGCCATCGTGTCAGAACCACCCGCCGACGGCCGCGCGGAGCGCGGACAGGATCTCGGCCTCCGGCACGATGCCGGCGGGAATGAGGACCGTGAACACGATGCGGAACAGGACGTAGATCAGGGCGAGGCTCAGCAGCGCGACGAGCGCGGCATGGAGGATCGAGCGCTTCGACAGGATGCGGATCGAGACCAGCAGGAACAGGAAGGACGTCGGCAGGAAGCCGAGCGGCTCCAGCGCCACGGCGTAGAGAAGGAGGAGCACCGCGAACACGACCACCAGCGGCGGCAGGACCTCGCGGCCGAGACGCTCCGCCGTGTCGCGGGGGCGCCGCGCGGTCTTGACGAGGACGATGCCGAGCGTGACGGCCATGACGAAGGTCGTGGCCATCGGCACGGCGCCGGGCGAACTCAGCGCCTCGAAGCCGGAGATGCCGTAGGCGCTCCAGAGGAGGAACAGGCTCCCCAGGAAGAGCACCACGGTGAACGCTCGTTCACCGGGCCGTCGTTTCGTCTCGCCGATCATCGATCCTCCTCCTCATCGCGCCCTGCCTTCGCCGGCGGGCTGGGCCGCGACCGGTCGAGGACGCTGCTCGCGGCGACATCGGCGAACCTCCCGCCCCGTCCGCCCGACGTGAAACCCCTGCCCGTCGCGCCGCCGCACCGTGCCCGGCGCGGCGGCGCCCCGCGCTCAGTCCTGCGCGGCGCGCTCGATGCCGAACTCCTCCGGCGAGGCCTTGGTCAGCCCGGCGTCCTGGAGCAGCCAGGCCGTGGTCTGCTGCCAGCTCGTCATGAAGTCCTGCGCCTCCTCGCCGCTGATGTTCATCAGCGTGTAGCCGCGATTGTCCATAAGGGACTTGAAGCTGTCCTGCTCGGCGGCCGTCCGGAACGCCTCCTGCAGCTTGGCGACCACGTCGTCCGGCGTGCCCTTGGGGGCGAAGACGCCGAAGAAGGGACCCCAGGGCAGGAACTTGGCATAGCCCTCGTTGGCGGCCGTGATCGCCTGGACCTCGGGAAGCTGCTTGACGCCCTCGGACGCGAACACGGCGAGCGCCTTGATCTTCTCGGCCTTGACGCTCTCTACCGCCGCGCCGAGCACCGCCGGCATCACGTCGATGGCGCCGCTCTGGAGCGCGGTGAGGGCCGGACCGTCGCCGTCGTAGGGGATCACGGTCACGGGAAGCTCGCCTTCCACGTCGCGGATCATCGCGGTGACCACCGAGGGCAGGCCGCCCGGTCCCGTGGAGCCGAACTTCACCTCGCCCGGATGGGCCTTCACGTATTCGATCATCGAGGCGTAGTCGTCGAACGGCGTGCCGGGGCGCGCGACGAGGATCGGCGTCCCGCGCGCCAGGATGTCGATGGCGACGAAGTCGCCGTAGTCCTTCGTGCCGAGGCCCATCACCTTGTAGATCAGCGGGTTCTCGGCGCCCATGAGGAGCGAGTAGCCGTCGGGCCTGGCGGCCGCCACCTGGTTGAGGCCGATGGCGCCCGCGCCGCCGGTCACGTTCTTGAGAACGATCGACTGTCCGAGGATCTCCTCCACCTTGGGCGAGACGGCGCGCATCACCGTGTCGGTCGAACCGCCGGCGCCCCATTGGATGATGCCCTGGATCTCCTTGGTCGGATAGGTCTGGGCGCTGCCCGGCACCACGCCGGCCAGGATGGCCGCAGCCCCGGCCGCCGTCATCGCCAATGAACGGAAACGCATGGGTTCCTCCCTCTGCATCCGGGCTCCTCCCTGGATGGCGGACCGCCGCCCGACGAACGATCCGGTCCTCAGTTCCATCTGTCACGTCATAACGCAAATACCAAGATGTCCGCCCACTATGCATCCGGGTTATCTTCCGCGCCGGGCCGGGCCGCCGTCCGCTCCATCTCGGACCGCAGCTCGGACACGAAACGGCGGGCGAAGCTCGACAGGACCGTGCCGGCCCGGCTGGCGAGGAAGGTCTCGAAGCGCGTGTCCTCCTCGATCGGCAGGACCAGGAAGCGGTCCGTCGGCAGGCTGGCGACGGTGAAGACGTCGAGCACGGCGACGCCGAGGCCCTCGGCCACCAGCGCGGCGACGGTGCTGCCGAAGCGGGCCTTCACCACCACCTCGTAGCCGAGCCCCTCGCGCTCGAAGAGCCCCGCCATGATCCGCCCGTAGGGATCGGTGGGGTCGATGCCGATCAGCGGCTGGGCGGCGATCTCGCGCGCCGGGACGCTCGCGCGGCCGGCGAACGGATGGTCCTGCGGGGCGATGCAGACGAGGTGGCCCGTCGCCAGGGGCTCGAAATGGACGGACGGGTGGTCCAGCCGATAGCTCATGGCGACGCATTCGCCGCGTCCCACGAGGAGGTAGTCCATGGCCTCCTCGATCTTCAGGATCTCGATGTTCATCCGCAGGGCGCCATGGCGTCGGCGCACCGCCGCGACGGCCTTGGGCATCATCGACTGGGCGATCGAGGGCACCGAGCCGATGCGCAGCTCGGCCTGGTCGCCCCGCTCCAGCCGCTCGATCGCCTCCTGCAGGCTGGCGACGCTGTTGTGGACCTCCTGGATCTGCGAGAACAGGCTCACGGCCTCGGGCGCGGGCACGTAGCGCCCGGCCTTGCGGTCGAACAGGCGCACGCCGAGCGCGGTCTCGATATGCTTCATGGCGCGGCTGACGCCCGGCTGGCTGACGTTGAGAAGCCGCGCGGCGCCCGCGATGGTGCCGCTCACCATCACGGCGCGCACGATCTCGATCTGCTTCAAGGTCAGCAAGGTCCGGCCCTCCCGTTGGCGCCGGACCCTAGCACCGGACCCGGACCGCCGTCGCGCGCGCGCCGGACATCCAGGGGGACGCGGGCCGCGGGGCCGGAGCGACGCCCGGCGGCGGCCGTGTCAGGCGAAGGCGCCCTCGAGGCGCGGCGCGCTGGCGAAAAGCTCGCGCGTATAGGCCTCGCGCGGGGCCGCAAAGAGGGTTCGGCTCGCCTCCATCTCCACGATCCGCCCCGCCTGCATCACCGCGACGCGGTCGGCCACCGCCTCCACCACCGCCAGGTCGTGGCTGATGAAGAGATAGGTGAGCGCGAAGCGCGCCTTCAGGTCTTCCAGGAGCAGGAGAACCTGCGCCTGGACGGAGACGTCGAGCGCCGAGACCGGCTCGTCGAGGACCAGGACGGAGGCTCCGGCGGCGAGCGCGCGGGCGATGGCGATGCGCTGGGCCTGCCCGCCGGAAAACTCGTGCGGGTAGCGGTCGAGCGCGCCCGGCTCCATGTCCACGGCACGCATCAGCTCGGCCATGCGCGCCGCGCGGCCCCCGGCGTCCGCGATCCCCGCGACGCGCTCGAGCACGCCACCGAGCGTCGTCCGGACCATCTTGCGGGGATTGAGCGAGGCGATCGGATCTTGAAAGACGTACTGGATCGCCCGGCCGTAGGCGCGCGGGCCCTCGCGGCGAAGCGCGGCCGCGTCGCGCCCGCCGATCTCGAAGCGCCCGCCGCTCGGCTCCACCAGCCCGACCAGCATCCTGGCCAGCGTCGACTTGCCCGAGCCGCTCTCGCCGACGATCGCCAGCGTCTCGCCCCGCGCCACCCGCAGCGTCACGCCGGCTACGGCATGGACCGGCTCGCGCCGGCGCGACAGGAAGCCGCCGCCCCCCGGATAGATCTTGCGCGCGTCCTCGATGCGGATCGCCGCGTCCGTGATCTCCGCGCCGGTCATGCGAGGCCCCGCATGCGCTGGAGGAAGGCCCGGCCCTCGCCCGGGCGCGGCACCGCCTCGATCAGGCGGCGCGTGTAGGGGTGGGCGGGGCGGGCGAGAACCTGCCGCGTCTCGCCCGTCTCGACGATCTCGCCGCGCCGCATCACCGCCACCCGGTCGCACATGCCGGCCACGACGCCGAAGTCGTGGGTGATGAGCAGGAGTGCCAGCCCCCGCTCGCGCCGGAGCTCGCGCAGGAGGTCGAGGATCCTCGCCTGGACGGTGACGTCGAGCGCCGTGGTCGGCTCGTCGGCGACGAGGATGTCCGGCTCGCCCGCGAGGGCCATGGCGATGCCCACGCGCTGCCGCTGGCCGCCGGAAAGCTCGTGCGGATAGGCATCGAAGCGGGCCGCCGCGTCGCGGATGCCGGTCCTTTCCATCAGCGCCACCGCCCTGTCGCGCATGGAGCCGCCGGCGCCGTGGACGGCCACCGCCTCGGCCACCTGCCGACCGACGCTCATCAGCGGATGCAGCGTCGTGAGCGGGTCCTGGAAGACGTAGCCGATGCGCCGGCCGCGCAGCGCCTGCATCAGGCTCGGCGACGCGAGGACGTCCTGCCCGCCGAGCCGCACGGCGCCGCCCGTGATCACGGCGGGGGGCGAGGCGACGAGCCCGGCGAGCGACAGCGCGGTCACGCTCTTGCCGGAGCCCGATTCCCCGATCAGCCCGAGGCACTCGCCGGGCGCGATCGCAAAGGACACGCCGCGTACCGCCGGCGCGAGGTCGCCGCCGCTGCGGAAGGCGACCGAGAGTCCCGACACGTCGAGACGCGCCGCGCCCGCCCCGCCCGGCTCCGGCACGCCCGCGCGCCGGACTTCGGTGACCGCCTGCGGGCGCACCAGCGTGCCCGAGCGCAGACGCGGATCGAGCACGTCGCGCACGCCGTCGCCCAGGAGATTGATGCTCATCACCAGGGCGAAGATCGCCAGGCCCGGCACGAAGGCGACGTGAGGCGCGACGAAGAGCTGGGCGCGCGCCTGGCCCAGCATGGAGCCGAGATCGGCGGCCGGCGGCTGCGCGCCCAGGCCGAGGAAGGACAGGCCCGCCGTTTCCAGAATCATCCAGCCGATGGTGGAGGACATGGCGACGACGACCACCGGCAGCACGCCCGGCAGGATCTCCGTCAGCAGCACCGAGACCGGCCCCTTGCCCGACAGGCGCGCGGCATCCACGAAAGGCTGGCGCGACAGGCCGATCACCGCGCCGCGGATGTTGCGG
Organism: Aureimonas flava; assembly: GCF_003583935.1. GTDB lineage: Bacteria > Pseudomonadota > Alphaproteobacteria > Rhizobiales > Rhizobiaceae > Aureimonas > Aureimonas flava. The sequence goes on from NZ_QYRN01000012.1 coordinate 56,992, forward strand.
GCGAAGAAGGGGATGTTGACGATGGCGATGGCGTAGAGGGCGTTCAGGAGCCCCGGCCCCAGGACCGCGACGATCGCCAGCGCGAGCAGGATGTAGGGAAAGGCCATCAGCATGTCGACGAGGCGCATCAGCACCGTGTCGGTCCAGCGGCCGGCATAGCCGGCGACGAGCCCGACCAGCGTGCCGAGGACCGCCGCCACCAGGGTGGCGCCGATGCCGACGGCGAGCGAGACGCGGGTGCCGTGGAGGAGCCGCGCCAGGAGGTCGCGCCCGAGATGGTCGGTGCCGAGCAGGTGACCGACCGAGAGCAGCGGCTGGAGGCGGTTCGCCGGCGCCGTGGCGTCGGGATCGGGCAGGGGCAGCAGCGGCGCGAGCAGCGCCGCGCCCGCCAGGAGCACGAACACCACGAGGCCGAGCGCCGAGAGGCGGTTGGCGAGAAGGAGCTCGAAGGCGCCGGGACGCGAGGGCGGCGCCGCCGGCGCGCCGGGGCGGGCGAGGGTCGCGTTCATGCCTTGAGCCTCGGGTCGAGGGCGGCCTGCGCCACGTCCGCGAGGAGGTTGACGAGGACGTAGGAGACGGCAGCCACGAGGACGCCGCCCTGGACCAGGAGGATGTCGCGCTGCGCCACGGCGTTGACCAGCATGGCGCCCAGCCCCGGCCACTGGAACACCGTCTCGACATAGACCGCGCCGCCCAGCACGAAGCCCGCCTGGAGGCCGATCACCGGGATGATCTGGACCAGCGCGGCGCGGAACGCATGGCGGCGGATCACGGCTCCCTCCGCCAGGCCCTTGGCGCGCGCCGTGCGCACGAAGTCCTGGCGGAGAACCTCCAGCATGGCGGCGCGGGTGAGGCGCGCGATGATGCCGGCGGCGACCACGGCGAGCGTGAGCGCCGGAAGCGCGAGATGGCGCAGGAGATCGGCAAGGTCGCCCCCTCCCCAGACCGAATACATGCCCGAGGCGGGAAGGAGGCGCCACCGCACCGCGACCAGGAGGATGAGCACGAGGCCGAGCAGGAAGGAGGGGGTCGAGATGCCGACGAGGACCACGAAGGTGACGATCCGGTCCGCCCAGCCGAACTGGCGCACCGCCGAGACGACGCCGGCCAGGAGCCCGAGCGCGGAGGCAAGGACGAGCGCGGCGCCGGCCAGGACCAGCGTTGCCGAGAAGCGCTCGCCCACCTCGTCGAGAACCGGCCGGTTCAGGGCGTAGGAGCGTCCGAAGTCCCCCTGCAGAAGGTTTCCGGCCCAGGCGAGATACTGTTCCGGCAGGGGGCGGTCGAGGCCGAGATCAGCGTTGAGCCGCGCGACGTTCTCCGGCGTCGCGTAGGCGCCGAGGATCGCCAGCGCCGTGTCGCCCGGGATCATCGCCATGATCGCGAAGACGATCAGCGAGAGCCCGATCACCACCGGAACGGCGGCCACGAGACGCTTGAGGACGTATCCGGCCACGGCCCCTCCTCTCAGCTCTTCACGACGGAGCGGAGCTGCAGCGTGAAGTCCGGCTGCAGCACGAAACCGGAGACGCCCTTCGCGGTCACCGCGTTCTGACGCCAGTGCGCCCCGAAGAGCCAGGGCGCCTCCTCGTGCACCAGCGCCTGGACCTCTCGGTAGATCGCGCCGCGTTCGGCCTCGTCGGTGAGGGTGCGGGCGCGGTCGAGCAGCGCGTCGAGCTCCGGGTTGGCATAGTAGCCCGAGTTGAAGCCCCCGGCCTCGGGCAGCGCGTCGGAATGCAGCGTCAGCGAGGGCAAGGTGTCTGGGTCGTTGGTCATCCAGGCCATCTGAGCCATGTCGCCCTGCCCTTCCAGGCCGGCGTTGACGCGCGCCAGATAGGCGTTCCACTCGTAGGTCTCGATCGCGACGTCGAGGCCGACGGCCTTGAGATCGGCCTGGATCGCGGTCGCCATGGGCACCGGATCGAGCATGCCGGAGCCGCCCTCCGTCACCAGGAAGCGGAGCCCGGCCCCTTCCGCGCCGGCTTCGCGCAGAAGCGCGCGCGCCCGCTCGGGGTCGTGCGGCCACGGCGCGACGCCCGGATCGTAGGCCCATTCGAAGGCCGGCGGGATCGCCCCCGCCGCGATCGTCGCGGTGCCCTGGAGGACGTCCTCCACCAGGGTCTTCTTGTCGACCGCGAGGTTGACCGCCTGGCGCACGCGCTTGTCGGCGAAGATGCCGTCGCGGGTGTTGAGGATCAGGAACCATTCGTGCGGCCCGACCGTCTCATGCAGCGTGAAGTCGAGGTTGTCGCGGAACAGGACGACGTTGTCCGGCGGCGTCTCGACCATCACGTCGATCCCGCCCGAGAGCATCTCCGCGACGCGTGTCGTCGGATCGGAGACCGGACGGAAGACCACGGTGCGCAGCGCCGGCGCGCCGTCCCAGTAGCTCGGGTTGGCTGACAGGACCACGCGCTGGTTGGCGACCCATTCCTCGAAGCGGAACGGCCCGGTGCCGACCGGGCGGCGGCCGAAATCCTCGCCGGCCGCCGCGACCGCCGCCGGCGAGACGATCGCCCCGACGGGCAGCGCCAGGTTGGCGAGAAACGGCGCGTAGGGCTCCGAAAGCCGGAACTCCACCGTCGCGGGATCGACGACCCGGGTCTCCTGCACCTTGGAGAACTGGAAGGCGAGCGGGAACGTGCCCGTGTCGTGGAACGGATGCGCCTCGTCCAGCATCCGGTCGAAGGTGAACTTGACCGCGGCCGCGTCGAACGGCGTGCCGTCGTGGAAGCGGACGCCCTGCCGCAGCGCGAACCGGTAGGTCAGCCCGTCCGGCGAGATCTGCCAGCCGGTGGCGAGCGCGGGCTCCAGGTCGAGCGTGCCGGAGCGGTAGCGCACCAGCCCCTCCAGGACGTTGGTGGTGACGCGGAAATCGTTGGCGGCGGTGGCCTGCTGCGGGTCCAGCGACTGCGGCTCGGCGATCTGGCCGACGACGAGGACGCCGGGCGGCGTCTGCGCATGGGCCGGCGCGGCCAGGAGCAAGCCTGCCGCGATCGTGAGTGTCGTCCACCAACCCTTCATCCGATGCCGCCCCTCCGTGAAACGAATGCCGCCGCCATGATCGCCCCCTTCAGGAGCTAAGGCGGCAGGCCGGGGCGGAAAGGGTGCAATGCAGCAAAGCCGGCGCGACGCGCGCCGCCGGAAGCCCGCACGCACGTGACGGCGCAGCGCACGGCTATTAGGGTCAGATGTCGACACAAGCCGGCGCTGCCCCCCTTCCCTCGACGGGCGTCGGGGGAACCGCAGCCCGTGCGGCGCGAAGGCCGGACGGGCCAAACACCGGCGGCGCCGGCGCCGGTCGTCGGCATCGGCGCGGGGGGACCGGCCGGGACGGGGGAATGACGTCGGGAGGGCCCGTCCGCGCGGGCCCCCGAGCGGCGTCCCTAGCCCTTGCGGCTCTGCCGGGCGGCGTAGCGCGCGTCGCGCTTGGCCTTCTGGGCGGCCTGGTCGGCCAGGGTCTGGGCGATCAGCCGGTCGCGCTCGCTCACCGCCGCCTGCTCGGCGGCCTCGGCCTCGGCGGCGGCCTGCGCGGCGCGTTCCGCCTCGCGTTCGGCCTGTTCCGCCTGCTGCTGTTCGCGACGCGCCGCCTCGCGCTCCGCCCGCGCGGCCACGATCGCCGCGTGCTCGTCGCGCCGCGCCTGGGCGTCTGGGTCGTTCCGTTTGGCCTTCATCTTCTCGAGAAGGGCCGCCTTGGCCTCCTTGGCCGCGTTCCGGCGATCGATGAAGTCCGTGCCTACCTGTTTCAAGATCTGTCTCGCTTGCGTCTTCGCTGATGCGGGCGCCGCTGCCGGCGCCGGCCCGGCGGACCATGCCGCCGCTGCCGGCCCGGTTCAAGGGGGGGCGCCCGTCCGATCGGCTCGATATGGGCATCGCATCGGGCGAATGCGAGGCGGAACGGGCCGGCTCGGATGCAAAGAAGGCGCCGGGTCCGGGCCCGGCGCCTTCGATAGTTGGGGCCAACGCAACACGCCTCAACCACTGGCGCCAGTAAAGCGCATCGCCCTTAAGATTGGGTTGCGGCGGGCGGGCGCCCGCCCGCGTCGGCGAGGCGGCGGAGCACCTGCGCCGGGCGCTCGTGCTCCACCAGTTCGCCGCCGAAGCGCTCGGCGAGGGCCGCGAATCCGTCGAGATCGGTGAACACGAGGTCGCGCGGCGCGTGGAACGGACCGAGGCGCGCCCCGCCCGCCTCGACCGCCATCACCGGATCGCCGGTCTCGGGCGCGAGGCACGCGTCGATCCGCGAGACGGGCGCGGCGAGCCCCCGGCGGGCGATCTCCGCCTCGATCCGCCCCGCCACGGCGTGCCAGGCGAGCGAGGACGCGGCCTCCTGCCAGAACACGGGCTCGTCGAGCCGGAACGGGAGGGCGGCGGCGTAGGTGTCGAGCCAGGAGGCGCGCGTGGCGGCCATGGCGAGCTGCATCGCCTCCACCTCGCGGTCCGGCAGGTCCCAGTTCTCGGCGGGCGTCAGGGCGATGCCGAGAAGGAGCCCGGCCGCCTCGCCCGTCCGATCCGCGCCAAGGACCGGAAGCGCGGCCTGCGCCAGCACCGCCTCGGGATCGACCGGCCCGCCGCCGGCCGCCGACCGCTCCACCAGGGTCGCGAGCGCCTCGGTGAGCCGGGCGACGCTCGCCGGGCCGACGTGCGAAAGGTCCACCGCCTCGGGCGCCAGGACCGCCGGCAGCACCGCCACGGCGGCGGCTTCGGGAAACACGCCCGATTCGCGCAGCGACCGGGCCAGCGCCCCGAGGCTCGCCGGATCGCCGGCGAAGCGCCGAATCTCGGCCGCATCCCCGCACACCGGAAACAGGATGGGCTGGAGATCGAATCCGTCCGCCTCGCCGGCCGGGCCGTCGGCCGCAAGGCCGATCCAGGCCGCCTGCGCGAAGACCTCGCGCCGGAACGCGTCGAAGCCGCCGTCGAGAACCTCGTCGAGCTCGGGTTCCAGCCGTGCCAGCGTCGCGTCGAACCCGTCCAGCGCCACGTCGATCGCCACCGGCTCCCCGGCCGCGAAGGCGACGGCCGCCTGGAACAGCGCGCGTTCCGCCGGCGTGCCGCCGCGTCTCGATGCCTGCCGCGCCCGCTTGGCCGCGAAGCGGCGGTCCTGCCTGTTGGTCATGCCGCGTCCCCTGGGGCTCTCGCCGCGCCCCGCGCGCCGCGGTGGCTCGTTAGCATCTCCCGCCGCCGGAGGCAGCCCCCGGGGGTCGGTGCCCTCGCGCGCCGCCATGAAACGGCCGCCGCGATCCGGCCATGTCGCCGCGAACAAGTCGCCGCGAAACAGGAAAGGGACGACCCGATGCGCCTTCCGGCCGCCGCCATGTCGCTCGCCGTCGCGTCCGCCGCCGTTCCCGGCGCGGCGTCGGCCTCCAGCCCCGACGCCTGGGCCGAGTTCGAGGCGCGGGTCGTGCAGGCCTGCCGCGCGGCCAGCGGCCTGCGCGAGCCGCGCGCCTCGGCGATCGTCGGCTTCGACGACCGGGCGGGCATGGTCGCCGTCCTGGTGTCGGATCGCGGACGCGGCGGCGCGGCGCCGAGGCTGTGCCTCTACGACAAGCGCACGCGGCAGGCGCATGTGGACGAGGCGCCGGGCTGGCGGGCCCCTCCGAGCCCGCGCTGACGGGCGGACGGATCAGTCCGGCGACACGGGGCGCCCGCCGATCCACACGCCGCGCAGCGCGAGGTCGTCGCCGAGCCACACCATGTCGGCCCGCGCGCCCGCCCCGAGGCGGCCGTGGGTGGCGGCGAGGCCGAGGAACTCGGCGGCATGGCTCGAGCAGAGGCGCAGGGCGTCCTCCAGCGCGAAGCCCAGCACGTCGACGAGATGGCGCAGCGCGCCGATCATCGAGAGGTCGGAGCCGGCCAGCGTGCCGTCGGGGAGCGTCAGCCGTCCGTCCCGGCGCCGCGCGGTGCGCCCGTTCAGCTCGAACGCGTCCGCCGGCGAGCCCACGGTGGGCATGGCGTCGGTGACGGCGATCAGCTTGCGCGCGCCGCGCTTGGCGCGCAGTGCGGCGCCGAGGGCCGCCGGATGCACGTGGTGTCCGTCCGGGATGAAGCCGCACCAGACCGCCTCGGCCTCCAGCGCCGCGCCGACGAGCCCCGGCTCGCGGCTGCCGAGCGGGCTCATGGCGTTGAACAGGTGGGTCACGCAGGTCGCGCCGGCCGCGAAGCTGCGCATCGCCGTGTCGAACCCGGCGTCGGTGTGGCCGAGCGAGACGCGGATGCCGGCCGATGCGAGCGCGGCGATCTGCGCCTCCGACACGCTCTCGGGCGCGACGGTCAGCAGGAACGGGCGCACGCGGGTCTCGCACAGGGCCGCGAGGTCCTCCGCCGCCATCGGCCGGATCAGCGCCGGGTCGTGCGCGCCCTTGCGCGCCTGCGCCAGGAACGGCCCCTCCACATGGATGCCGGCGCAGCCGGGCACGCCCTGCGCCATCGCCTCCGCCACGGCCCGGATCGCGGCGAAGGTCACCGCGGGACGGTCGGTGATCACCGTGGGCAGGAGCGCGGTAGAGCCGAAGCGGGCATGGGCGGCGCAGATCGCGGCGACCCCCTGGACGCTCGGCGCCTCGTTGAACAGGACCCCGCCGCCCCCGTTGACCTGGATGTCCAAGAAGCCGGGCGCCAGAAGGCCGCCGTCGAGGCGCACGACCTCGGCCCCCGCCCCGAGCTCGCCGTCCGGCACGATCGCCGCGACGCGGTCGTCCGCCACCACGAGCGCGTGGCCGGCGCGGCGGGTCTTCCCGTCGAAGATGTCGGCACCCCGATAGGCGGTGGTCATCACAGGGTCTCCGTCACCTTTCGCAGGCCGCGCGGCGCGTCGGGGTCGAGACCGCGCGCCCGAGCCACGGCTTCCACGAAACCATAGAAGGATACCAGCATCGACAAGGGTTCGGTCAGGGGGTGGCCGGTCGGCGCATGCGGCAGGCGCGTGCCCGCCCCGGCCTCGCCCACGGTGAACAGCGCGGCGCCCGTGTCGCGCACGCGGGCGCAGATGTCGCGCAGGCCCGGCCGCGCCGCGTCGTCCGGCACGAAGGCGAACACGGGAAACCCCGGCTCCACCAGCGAGACCGGCCCGTGCAGGAGCTCGGCGCCCGAATAGGCCTCGGCGTGGAGCATGGAGGTTTCCTTGAGCTTCAGCGCCGCCTCGCTGGCGACCGCGAAGCCGGGACCGCGCCCGAGCGCGTAGAGCGAGCGCGCCGCGGCCGCCGTGTCCAGCGCCGGCGTCCAGTCCTGATGCAGCGCCTCGGCGAGCCGGTCCGGCAGGGCGGCCACGGCCGCCTCCAGCGCCGCGTCGCCGCTCCAGGCGGCCAGCACGCCGAGCGCCGCCGCCACGGAGGCGACGACGCTCTTGGTGGCCGCGACGCTCCGTTCGGTGCCCGCCCGCAACGGGACCCGCCAATCGGCGGCTTCGAGGAGCGGCGAGCCCTCGACGTTGACCAGCGCGGCCGTCTCGGCGCCGCCCGCCCGCGCCGCGTTCAGGAGCGCCACGATGTCGGGGCTGCGGCCCGACTGCGAGATGGCGAGCGCCGCCTGGCCCGCGAGGCGCAGGCGCGTGCCGTAGACCGACACCACGGAGGGCCCGAGCGAGGCGACGGGCCGGCCGGTGAGGATCTCGCACGCATACTGGAAGTAGGTCGCCGCGTGGTCGGACGAGCCGCGCGCCACGGTCACGGTGACGGCGGGCGACAGCTCGGCGAGGCGGCGGCCGAGCGCATGCGCCGCCGCGCCCGAGCCATGGAGGAAGCGGCGGACGGCGTCCGGGATCTCGGCGATCTCGCGGGCCATGAGGCTGGCTTGGGTCATGCGGCTCCTGGCCCGCGGGGCTGCGTTCGGCGACGAAGTCGGAGGCGTCGCGCCCGTCGCGCGCCAGCATGTCCGATCTGCGCGGGAAGGCGAGCCCCGAGCCGGCGGACGGCGGACGGCGACGATTTCCACCGAGAGACCGTCGGGGACGGGAGGCTCCGAAGCGAGCGCGGCGATTCCATCCGACGCCATATGGCGGAAACCGAGCCGCCGCCAGCCCCCGTTCGACCGGGCGTGCCCGTGCAGAACCCCTTCTCGCCGGAAGCCGGAGGTTGGCCGGCCCGCTCTCGTGCCCGCTCTGCGTCGATCGGATGTCGCGCGACCGGCGAGGCGTCACACGATCGCGGCGATGCAGGCGACCGCGAAGCCGAGATTGGCGAGGATCACGCAGGACACGGCGAAGGATCCGAGATCCTTGGCCTGCCCCGCGAGGACCGACACCTCGGGCGAGACGAGATCCACGATCAGCTCGATCGCCGTGTTGAGCGCCTCGGCCGCCGCCAGGAGGAGAAGCAGGCCGCACTGGATCAGGAGATCGACCCGCGACGCGCCGGTCGCCGCGAGCGTGCCGAGCAGCACCGCGCCGAGCGCGATCTCGTGGCGGAAGGCCGCTTCGCTCGCGAGCCGGGCGAGCCCTGCGAGGGAATAGCGCGTCGCGGCGAAGACGTGGGCGAGCCCGCGCAGCTTGGCGGGGGCCAGGGGCGGATGCGGCGCTTCCACGCTCATCGGGTGCCCGTCCCGAGGTCGGAGACCTGCGTGGGCGCCTCCGGCGCGCGGCAGGGCGCGAAGGCGTCGAGCCGCGCATCGTAGACCGCCGTCCGGAGGTCGGCGAGGCCGATCAGCGTGTGGAACAGGTTGTCGTGCGACAGGGGCGCGCCGCGCCGGTTGGCGAGGCAGGCCGCGTCGACGCCCATCCGGTGGGCGAACCCGTTCGAGAACCAGGCGATCATCGGCACGTGGGTCTGGGTCGAGGGCGCCAGCATGTAGGGCATGGCATGGAGGTAGATGCCGTTCTCGCCGAGCGATTCGCCATGGTCCGAGACGTAGAGCATGGCGGTCTCGAGATCGGCGCGCGCGGCGAGCATGTCGATCGCCTGCGCCAGGACGTGGTCGGTGTAGAGGATCGTGTTGTCGTAGGCGTTGACGATCTCCTCGCGCTTGCAGTCGGCGAACTCGGCGGTGTGGCAGGCCGGCGTGAAGCGCTCGAACGAGGCCGGATAGCGCTGGAAGTAGGTCGGCCCGTGGCTGCCGAGCTGGTGCAGCACGATCACGGTGTCCCGGGTGATCGACGTCAGCTCGGCGGCCAGCCGGTCGGTCAGGATCTCGTCGCGGCACTCGCCGCCCTCGCAGAAGCGCGGGTCGGCGCCTTCGGGAAGATACGCGTAGGGCACCCGGTCGGCCACGTGGTAGGCCCCGGTGTCGTTGTCGATCCAGCGCACGTCGAGGCCGCCGTGGCCGAGCACGTCGAGCACGTTCTCCACCGAGCGCGCCTTGGCGTCGGAATGCCCCGCGCGCGTGAGGTTGGAGAACATGCAGGGCACCGACACGGCGGTGGAGGTGCCGCAGCTCGACACGTCGGTGAAGGACACGACGCCCCGCTCGGCGAGTTCCGGGTTGGTGGGGCGGTTGTAGCCGTTCAGCGAGAACTGCTGGGCGCGCGCCGTCTCGCCGATCACCAGCACCGTGACCACCGGCTTGCCGCCGGCCGCCAGCCGCGGGCCGGGCACCGCGTCGGTGCCGAGCGGCGCCGCCACGAAGGTCCGCTCGCCGCCGAGCTGCTTGGCATATTTCACCAGCGCCGTGACGGGCGCCACGGGGTTGAGGCTCGCCATCATGTCCCGATGCATGCGGAAGGTGGAGGCGTAGCTCGAATAGAAGAGAAGCGCGATCGCGAGCGTCAGGGCGAGGCTCGCGAGGATCGCCGTCCCGTTCCAGCGGACCTTCCGCCAGAACGGGCGATGGCGCACCCGCACGAGCGCCACGAGGGCGGCCGGCAGAAGGCCGAACAGCGCGAGGTGGACCAGGAACCCCTCGGTCAGGAGGTGCCCCGCCTCGGCGCCGGTCGTCAGCGCGACGTTGGCGATCATCTCCCGGTCGATCAGGATGCCGTAGCTGTCGACGTAGTAGGAGGCCACGGCCGACACGAGCACCAGGGCGATCACCATCGGCTTGACGAGGTAGCGCACCGAGAGGGCGGCCAGCAGCGAGAACAGGAGCAGGAACAGGCCGAGGCCGAGGCCCGCGAGATGCAGCGGGTGGTCGCCCAGATACAGGAAGCCCTTGCGCCAGAACGTGCCGTTGGTGGCGAACAGGAGATAGGCCGCCGCGAGGGCCACGAGAGGCAGGCTGCCGAGGGCGGGTCTGTGCAAGCGCATGGCGATGGGTCCGTTGGTGCCGGGACGACCCCGTACCGGACTCATAGCCGGGCGAGTTCGGCGCCACGTCGCCGGGACTATACGGTTTCGTATAGCGGGCCGGGACCGGGTGAACCCTGGGCGAAAGCGCGCTAGAGATCGGTCCGCGGGCGGGCCGCCTTGCGCCGTCGCGCGGGCTAATCCAGCGTCGCCGGCACGGGTCGCGCGCGGCCGGAAGGAGGGACGCCGGGTGAAGGTGCTCTTGGTCGAGGACGACGCGTCCACCGCCGCCTATGTCTGCAACGGGCTGCGCGAGGAAGGCCACGAGGTGGACCATGCCGGGCGCGGCGCGCTCGGCCTGGAGCTGGCGCTGACGCGGCCCTACGACGCGGCGGTGGTCGACCGGATGCTGCCCGACCTCGACGGCCTGTCGCTCCTGAAGGCGCTGCGCGCCGCCGGCCGGCGCATGCCGGCGATCTTCCTCACCGCGGTCGGCGGCGTGGACGACCGGGTGGAGGGGCTGGAGGCCGGCGCGGACGACTACCTCCTCAAGCCCTTCGCCTTTTCCGAGCTGATGGCGCGGCTCAACGCGCTGGCCCGCCGCGTCGTGCCCGAACGGCGAGAGGAGACGGTGCTCGCCGTCGGCGATCTCGAGATGAACCTGATCGCGCGCACCGTGGCGCGCGCCGGCCAGGCGGTCGAGCTCCAGCCGCGCGAGTTCCGCCTCCTGGAATACATGATGCGCAACCGGGGCCGGGTGCTGACGCGCACCATGCTCCTGGAACGGGTCTGGGAATTCCACTTCGATCCCAAGACCAACGTCGTGGAAACCCATGTGAGCCGCCTGCGGGCCAAGGTCGACCGCCCCTTCGGGGCCGAGATGATCCGTACCGTGCGCGGCTCCGGCTATCTCCTCGATGCGCCTTCCTGACCGCTTCCGCACCACGTCCTTCCGCCTGTCGCTCGGCTACGGCCTGATGTTCGGCCTGTCGGCGGTGGCGATCATGGCGGTGACCTACGTCGCGGCCAGCACGCAGATGCAGAGCATCGTGCGCGCCTCGATCGCCGAGGACCTCGCCCTGTTCGTCCACGGCTACGACGAGGGCGGCGAGGGGGGCTTACGCCAGGAGGTGCAGGAGCGGGTCGACAGCGCGGCGGAGGACCGCTTCTTCCTGCTGCTCGGCCCGAACGGCGAGCGCGTCGCCGGCAACCTGCCGGCCTCGGCCTGGCGGCCGGGCCCGAGCGCCACGCGCCTCTCGCGCGCCGCGCCGGAGGCCGTGGAGGACGCGCGGGGCGACACGCTCTACGCCGAGGGCATCGCGCTCGGCGACTACCGGGTGCTCGCCGCACGGCGATCCGACATCCTGGAGATGATCCGCTCCATCCTCCTGTCGGCGATCCTGACAGGCTGCCTGGTGACGCTGGCGCTCGCGCTCGTCGGCGGCATCGTGGTGGGACTGGGGCCCAGCCGGCGCGTCGACGCGATCGCGGCGACCACGCGCTCGATCGTGGAGGGGCGCCTCGACCTGCGCCTGCCCGTGTCGGGACGCGGCGACGAGCTGGACCGCCTGGCCACCGACATCAACGTGATGCTGGCGCGGATCGAGACGCTGGTGGAGAGCCTGCGCCAGGTCTCGACAGACATCGCCCACGACCTGCGCACGCCGCTCGCGCGGCTCCGCCAGGGGCTGGAGGGCATCGGGCGGGCGGGCGACGGCGCCGGCCTCGCGCGCGCCGTGGAGGCGGCCGTCACCGAGACCGACGCGATCATCGAGACGTTCAACGCGCTGCTGCGCATCGCCCAGATCGACGCGGGCGCGCGCAAGGCGCGGTTCCGGGAGCTGGACCTCTCCGAGCTCGCCGAGCGCGTCGCCGACGCCTATGGCGAGGTGGCGGTGGACGCCGGGCACGCGCTGGCCACCGCGATCGGGCCCGGCCTGGCGATCCGGGGCGACGCCGACCTCCTCACGCAGCTTCTCGCCAACCTCGTGGAGAACGCCATCACCCACGTGCCCGCGCCCGGCCGCATCCGGCTGGCGGCGCGGCGCGAGGCGGCGGGCACCGTGCTCGAGGTCGCCGACGACGGGCCCGGCGTTCCGGCGGCGGAACGGGACCGGATCTTCCGGCGGCTCTACCGGCTCGACCGCAGCCGCTCGACGCCCGGCCACGGCCTCGGACTCGCGCTGGTCGCCTCGATCGCCGAACTGCACGGCGCGCGGATCGACGTCGGCGACGCGGCGCCCGGCCTGGTGATGCGGATCGTGTTTCCGGCCTGAGCCCGAGGGTGGCGGGCCGAACCGCCCGGAAACCGCCAGGGCGCACGAAAAGGCCCGCAACGCCGACCTCCGGGGAGGGGCGTCGCGGGCCGAATCTGGTTGCGGGGGCAAGATTTGAACTTGCGACCTTCAGGTTATGAGCCTGACGAGCTACCGGGCTGCTCCACCCCGCGCCGTTGCCGAAGCGGCCTAGCCGCCTGCGGTGAGGTCGATATAGGCGAAAGCGGCGCGGATGAAAACCCCTCTCGGGGCGGTTTTTGACAGAAAGACGACACCGCTCTCGCAAGCAGGGCTGCGAGCCGGGCATGTCCTCGCTCGAAAGACTACCCGGAACGCCGGCCGATGCAAGCGGAGCGCGCGGGAGGCGCGTGTCGCCTCAGTCGCGCAGGGCCCGGCGCAGCACCTTGCCCACCCCGGTCTTGGGCAGTTCGTCGCGGAACTCGACGTCGCGCGGGCGCTTGTAGCCGGTCAGGTTCTCGCGGCACCACGCCTTGACCGCCGCCTCGTCGACGCCCGGATCGCCGCGCACCACGAAGAGCTTCACCGCCTCGCCGGAGGTCTCGTCGGGCACGCCCACGGCCGCGGCCTCCGTCACGCCCGGCATGCGGGTCGCCACGTCCTCCACCTCGTTGGGATAGACGTTGAAGCCCGAGACGTTGATCATGTCCTTCTTGCGATCCACGATGCGGACCCAGCCGCCGTCGTCCATCACGCCGATGTCGCCCGAGCGGAAGAACCCGTCGGCGGTGAAGGCGCGCGCCGTCTCCTCCGGCCGTTGCCAGTAGCCCTGCATGACCTGCGGGCCCCGGATGCACACCTCGCCCCGCTCCCCCACCGGCACCGGCGCCCCGTCGTCGTCCAGGATCGCGATCTCCGTGCTCGGCAGCGGCAGGCCGATCGTGCCCGAATACTCGCGCGACAGGACCGGGTTGGCGCTCGCCACCGGCGAGGTCTCCGAAAGGCCGTAGCCCTCGCAGATCGCGCAGCCTGTGACCGACTTCCACAGGTCGGCGGTGGCCTTCTGCACGGCCATGCCGCCGCCGACGGAGAGGCGCAGATGCGACCAGTCCACCTCGCGCGCGCCCTCGTGGCGGGCGATCGCGCCGAAGAGCGTGTTGACCGCCGGGAAGAGGTGGAAGCGGTTGGCCTTCAGTTCCTTCAGGAGGGCCGGAATGTCGCGCGGGTTGGGGATCAGGATGTTGCAGCCGCCCGTGTGGAGCGCCAGCATCATGTTCACGGTGAAGCCGAAGATATGGTAGAGCGGCAGGGCGCAGACGGTGACCGACTGCTCGTTCTCGGGCACGGCGTCGAGAGCCGGCTGATGCCAGAGCTGCGACTGCACCACGTTGGCGACGATGTTGCGGTTGGTGAGCACCGCGCCCTTGGCGACGCCCGTGGTGCCGCCGGTGTACTGCAGCACGGCCGGGTCCTCGGCGCCGCGCGGCGCCGGCCGGAAACCGGTGGCCCGCTTCAGCGCCGTGTTCCAGCGCACCGCGCCCGGCAGCGAATAGCGCGGCACCGCCTTCTTGACGTGGCGCAGCACGAAGTTGACGAGATGCCCCTTGAGCCCGGGCAGCATGTCCCCGACGCCCGTCACCACGACATGCTCCACCGGCGTGTCGGCGCGACACTGCTCCAGCGTGGCAGCCATGTTCTCCAGGATCACGATGGCGCGCGCGCCGGAGTCCGTGAGCTGGTGCGCCAGCTCGCGCGGCGTGTAGAGCGGATTGGTGTTCACCACCACCATGCCGGCCCGCAGGATCCCGGCGAGCGCCACCGGGTACTGGAACACGTTGGGCATCATCAGCGCGACGCGGTCGCCGGCCTGGAGCCCGATCGACTGGAGGTAGCCGGCAAAGCGCGCCGAGGCCCGGTCGAGCTCGGCATAGGTCATCGCCGCGCCCATGAAGCGGAAGGCCGCCGCTCCCGCATGCGCCCGGAACGCCGCCTCGAGAAGCTCCGACAGCGTGTCGTGCGGCAGCGGTCCGATCTCGTGCGGGACGCCGTCCGGATAATGGGCGAGCCAGGGCCTCTGCATGCGTTGATCCTCCCCTTTTGCGGGCAGGCTAGCGCAGGTCGGGGCGCAGCGGAACACCCACGTCTTACGTTAACGTCAATTTTCCGTGCCGCGCGGCCGCAACCGCCTCGTGTGGACGACGCCGCCATCGGCCGAACGACGCGGCGCGTGTCGAAACTTGCCCCGGAGGGCTCGCGCCCCGGCACCGGGCGGCCTATCTTGCGACCGTTCCCACGAGACGCCGGATCCCATGCCCCTGCACGCCCTCGACGACGTCGCCCCGACCCTTGCCGACCCCGATTCGGTGTTCATCGCGCCCGGCGCCCAGGTGGTCGGCGACGTCGCTCTGGGCGCCGACGTCGGGGTCTGGTTCGGCGCGGTGATCCGGGGCGACGTCGCGCCGATCCGTGTGGGCGCGCGCACCAACGTGCAGGACGGGGCCGTTCTGCACGCCGATCCGAGCTTCCCCCTCCGGATCGGCGAAGACTGCACGATCGGCCACCGCGCGATCGTCCACGGCTGCACGGTGGGCGACGGCACGCTGATCGGCATGGGCGCGACGATCCTGAACGGGGCGCGCATCGGCGCCGGGTGCCTGGTCGGTGCCGGAGCCCTGGTCACCGAGGGCAAGGTGTTTCCCGACGGCTCGCTGATCGTCGGCGCGCCCGCCAAGGTGGTGCGCGCGCTGGATGCGGCGGCGATCGCGGAGCTGCGCGGGTCGGCCGAGCGCTACGTCGACAACGCCCGCCGCTTCAAGGCCGGCCTGAAGACGCTCTGAAGGCCCGGTCGCCCCCATGGACGCTCCCACCGCCGCCGCGCCGACGCGCGCCCTGTTCCAGGATACGCAGCCCTCGCCGCGCGAGGCGCTGTCGCGCGTCTTCGGCCACGCTGACTTCCGCGGCCGCCAGGGCGAGGTGATCGAACACGTCGTCGCGGGCGGCGACGCGGTGGTGCTGTTCCCCACGGGCGCCGGCAAGTCGCTGTGCTACCAGATCCCGGCGCTGTGCCGGCCGGGCACGGCGATCGTGGTCTCGCCGCTGATCGCCCTGATGCGCGACCAAGTGCAGGCTCTCACGGAGGCGGGCGTGCGGGCGGCCGCCCTCAACTCCTCCCTGTCGGACGAGGCGCGCGTCGAGGTGCGGCGCGAGCTGATGGCCGGCCGGCTCGATCTTCTCTACGTGACGCCCGAGCGCATCGTCACGCCCGGCTTCCGCCAGGCGCTCTCGCGCACCCGGATCGCGCTCTTCGCGATCGACGAGGCGCATTGCGTCAGCGCCTGGGGCCACGACTTCCGGCCCGAATACCGGGCGCTGGAGGCGCTCGCCGACGACTACCCGGAGGTGCCGCGCGTCGCGCTCACCGCCACCGCCGACCCGGCCACGCGGCGCGACATCGTGGAGCGGCTGCGCCTGGACCATGCACCGGTCTTCTCCACCTCCTTCGACCGGCCGAACATCCGCTACGCCATCGTGGAGCGCGACGAGCCGCGCCGCCAGCTTCTCGCCTTCCTGGAGGACCATCGCGGCGCGAGCGGCATCGTCTACTGCCTGTCGCGCCGCAAGGTCGAGGAGACCGCCGAGTGGCTGAACGGGCAGGGCATCCGCGCCCTTCCCTACCATGCCGGCATGGACGCGCGCGCCAAGGACGCCAACCAGGACGCCTTCCTCAAGGAGGAGGGCGTCTGCCTCGTGGCCACCGTCGCCTTCGGCATGGGCATCGACAAGCCCGACGTGCGCTTCGTCGCCCATCTCGATCTGCCCTCCTCGGTGGAGGCCTACTACCAGGAGACCGGCCGCGCCGGCCGCGACGGACAGCCCTCCGAGGCCTGGATGGCCTACGGCATGCAGGACGTCGTCCAGCGCCGGCGCATGATCGACGAGGGCGGCGCGGAAGAGGCCATCAAGCGCGTCGAGCGGGCCAAGCTCGACGCGCTGCTCGGGATCTGCGAGACGGCCGGCTGCCGGCGGCAGGCGATCCTGTCGCATTTCGGCGAGAGTCACCCGGGCGCCTGCGGCAACTGCGACACCTGCCTCGTGCCGGTCGAGACCTTCGACGGCAGCGAGGACGCGATCAAGCTGATGGCCGCGGTCTACCGGACGGGCGAGCGCTACGGGCTCGGCCACGTGATCGAGGTCCTCACCGGCCGCGACACGGAGAAGGTGAGGAAGGCCGGCCACGACGCCATTCCGGTGTTCGGGGCGGGCCGGGGCGTCGAGCCGCGCATGTGGCAGTCGATCGCCCGCCAGCTCGTGGCGCAGGGGCTGATCGCCGTGGACCACGCGGCCTACGGCGCGCTGGTGCTCACCGAGGACGCCCGCCCCGTGTTCCGGGGCGAGCGGCGCGTGGTGCTGCGCCGCGACCGGCGCCGCAAGGCGACACGCCTGGCGCGCACCGGCCACGCGACGGAAGGCCTGGACGAGGAGGCGGCCGCGATCTTCGGGGCGCTGCGCGGCGAGCGGGCGCGGATCGCCCGCGAGAAGTCGGTGCCCGCCTACGTGGTCTTCTCGGATGCCACGCTGCGCGCCATGGCCGAACGCTGCCCGCACGACCGGGAGAGCTTCCTCGCGGTTCCCGGCGTCGGCGAGGCCAAGCTCGACGCCTATGGCGACCTGTTCCTCGCCGTGATCCGCCGGGCGACGGGGGGCTGACGGCCCGCCCGCTTGGGACAGGCCGGCGGGCGCCTTTCCCGATGGGCCATGTCACGTTAAATCTGCCGGTGCGACGCGCGGGTCCTCTCGCCCCGCCCCGGCGCCCGCCTCGCGCGCCGCGCCCCTCGCGCGAAGGAACCCGATCCGCTTGACGCAAGCCAATCCCCTCCTGCGCAACATCCTCCTCACCATCGTGGCGGGCGCGCTGTTCGCCGGCATGGATTCGCTCGGCAAGCACCTGTCCACGCTCCTGCCGGTGATGCAGGTGATCTGGGGGCGCTACGTGGTGCAGACGGTGGTGATGACGGCCTGGCTCGGCGCCACCACCGGCACCCGCTTCCTCCACACGCCGCGGCCGGGGCTGCAGCTGACGCGCGGCCTGCTCCTCCTCGCCTGTACCTTCCTGATGTACCAGGCGCTGTCGCGCGTGCCGCTGGCCGACGCCACGGCGGTCCTGTTCTTCACGCCCATCGTGGTGACGATCCTGTCCGTCGCGGTGCTCGGCGAGCGCATCGGCCTCCACCGGATCGCGGCGGTCCTGGCCGGCTTCTGCGGCATGCTCCTGATCCTGCGGCCCGGCGTCGGCAGCTTCCACCCCGCCCTGTTCCTGGCGCTGGCCGCCTCCGTCCTCAACGCGTCCTACCTCATCCTGACGCGCCGCCTGGCCGGGCGCGAGGACAGCGCCTCGACGCAGTTCAACACCACGGCGGCCGGCGCGGTGGTGATGTCGGTGCTCGTCGTTCCCGTCTGGCAGACCCCCGACATGCCCACCGCGCTGCTGCTCCTGGCGATCGGCCTGTTCGGCACGGTCGGGCACTTCCTCCTCGTGTCCGCCTTCCGCCACGCGCCGGCCTCGCTCCTGTCGCCCTTCCTCTACACCCAGGTCCTGACCGCGGCGGGCGTCAGCGTGCTCCTGTTCGGCGACCCGCTGCACCCCGCCACGGTGGCCGGCACGGCCGTCCTCGTCGCGAGCGGGCTCTACATCTGGTGGCGCGAGAACCGGCGGGCGGCGACGCCGCTGCCCGATCCCGAGACGCGTGCGCAGATCCATCCGGGCGACTGAACCCACCCCCCATGCGAAAAGCCCGGACACCTTGCGGTATCCGGGCCTCGATCGGTTCGAACGCGGCAGGCGGCCCCTACCAGTTCATGTGCGCCTTCACCACGAACTCGCGCCCCTGGCCGTAGGAGCAGGTCAGCGCGCCGAAGCAGCCCGACACGTAACGCTTGTCGAACAGGTTGTTGACGTTGAGCGACAGGCCGCGGTCGTCGCGCTCGTAGCGGATCGCGGCGTCCACCAGCGTGGCGTCCGGCACCGTCAGCGTGTTCTCGTTGTCGGCGTAGGATTCGCCGACGTAACGCAGGCCGAGCCCCGCCGACAGACCCTCCAGCGCGCCCGTCGTCACCGTGTAGTCCGCCCAGGCCGAAGCGGTCACGTCCGGGATCAGGAAGGGCTGGTTGCCGATCAGCGACGTGTCGACGTCGTCGGTGATCTCGAGGTCGAGCGCCGTGAAGGCGGCGGTGAGCTTCCAGTTCTCGGTGAGGTTGGCCTTGGCCTCCAGCTCGACGCCGCGCGAGCGCGCCTCGCCGATCGGCACCGGCAGGAAGGTCAGCGGGTCGGTCTGCAGGACGTTGCGACGCGTCAGGTCGAACACCGAGGCCGTGAAGGTTCCGTCGAAGAAGGTCGGGCTGTATTTCAGGCCCGCCTCGTACTGCTCGCCGGTCTGGTTCTCCACCGGGCGCCCGTCTCCGGTCGTGCCGATCTGTGGGTTGAAGAAGGTCGCGACCGAGACGTAGGGCGTGAGGCCGTTGTCGAACTCGTAGGCGAGGCCTGCCCGGCCCGACAGCGCGCCATCGCTGCCGTCGTAGTCGGCGTCGGCCGCCAGGCGGTCGTCGCGGTCGATCCAGACCCGGTCGTAGCGCCCGTTCAGCGTGGCGACGAAGCCGCCGAACTTGGCCTGCTCCTGCGCATAGAAGCCGAGCTGGTCGAGCGTGACCGCCTCGTCCACATAGGGCGCGAAGAGCGGCGGCAGCGGCGTTCCGTAGCGCGGGTTGATGGGATCGAGCGGCGAGGCGCTGCCCGCGGCCTGCACCTGATCGATCCGGTAGTGCTTGTAGTCGACGCCGGCGAGCAGGGTGTGGTCGACAGCCCCCGTCGCGAAGGCGAACGTCGCCGAATTGTCGGTGGTGACCTGGTCGGCATGCGTGTCGTGGGCGAAGTTCAGGCGGCCGAGGATCGAGTTGGCGTCCACCGGCGCGCTCAGGAACCCGGTCTGCGTCGCCGGGTCGAAGAAGCCGAAGGTGTAGGGCCCGTATTCTTCACGCTCCGTGCGCGCGTAACGCGTCTTGGAGCGCAGCGTCACGCCATCCCGCGCCTCCGTCTCGAACTCGTAGCCGAGCAGCGTCTGACGGCCGACGAACTTGTCCACGTCGGGCTCGCCGTAGAACAGGTCGCGCGGGATCCGTCCGAACGGCGCGTCCACCACCGTCCCCTCGTAGGGAAAGAAGCCGTTGGTGTGGCGCAGGTTGTCGTACTGGAAGAAGCCGTAGAGATCGAGGCGCGTCTTGTCGTCCGGCTGCCAGGCGACCATCGGCGCGATCATGCCGCGGAAGTTGTCGGCATAGTCGGTCTGCGTCTCGCCGCCCTTGATCTTGCCGAGCACGCGAATGCTCCACGGCCCGTCCTCGGCGCCGAGCTTGTCGCCCATGTCGAAGGCGAAGGCCCCGTTGGGATCATCGGTCAGCGATCCCTCGACGTAGCGCAGCCGCTCGCCGGTCGGGCGCTTGGAGATCTGGTTGACGATGCCGCCGGGGTTGGAGCCCCCGTAGAGCACCGAGGCGGGGCCGCGCAGGACCTCCACCCGCTCGAGCAGGAAGGGATCGAGCGAGAAGCCGGCGAAGCTGTCCTGGAAGAGGTTGAGCCCGTCGAGATAGACGCCGGTCTGCGTCGCGTCGAAGCCGCGGATGTAGAACCAGTCCGTGTCGGAATCGTAGCCGAAAGGCTGGGTGAAGACGCCCGCCGTGTAGCGCAGCGCCTCGTCCACCTTCTGCGCGCCGCGGTCCTCGAACTCCTCGCGCCCGACCACCGAAACCGATTGCGGCAGCTCGGAGAGCGGGGTCGAGGTCTTCGAGCCGGTCGTGGTCGCGCGCGCCACGTAGCCCTCGACCGGCGCTGTGCCGGCGGACTGCGAGCCCGAGATGGCATCGCCCGCGTCCCCGGCTGCCCCTTCCACGACCACCGTGTCGAGTTCCACGGTCTGGGCGTTCGCCGGAAGAGCGGCGGAGAAGGCGAGCGAGGCGGCGGAGAGGAGCAGGCGGGAGCGCGGACGCATGGCGGACTTTCGGGATCGGAAGGGTCTCGTCCTGCATCCCAGGGAAAAGATGACCGCACAAGTCATGAAATTGCCCGAATGTCACGCCGACCCGCGCCTGTGTCCGCCGCGCTACATCGGCGCGGGTCCGGCCGCCGCGGAACCCGGACGCGGGTCCGAACGTCGTGCCCCGGTGACAGCGGTAACGGACGGATCATGACGACACCGATTTCGAGACTAGGTTTCCCCGTCAAAGTGATGGGTCGCGACGACCTACCGAGCAACGACGCGCGTCGTTCGGGGAGCAATCCGCATCTGAAGGTGTCGCTGGAGTATGTGGACCGGATCCTGGACTACTGCGC
>NZ_QYRN01000013.1 GCF_003583935.1 Aureimonas flava
TCACGGTGATCCATCACCATCCGAACCGCACGGGCGCGGACCTCGGGACTAAACGGCGGTGTTCTCTTCGTCATGGCTCCATCCTCTCAAGAGTTGGAGCCTCCGACAAACCCGGGGCGGTTCATTCACCTTCTCGCACATCGCGCGCAGATCCTCAGGCAGAATCTCGTGCAGGAGCCGGTTCCGGAAGGTCGGCAGAATATCGCGCTCGAAGATGGTGCGGCGCATGGCGCGGGTGCTATCGGCCATTCGCGCGTCTTGCAGCCAGCGCTCGCCAAATTCGCCGAAACTCTTGGCTTCCTTGATCCGCCGCTTCTCGCGTCGCTTTTCGAACGCAGGCGAGACGCCATCCTGAATCATCAGTTTGGCCTCGATCAGCTTCTCTCGGGCGCGCGCAAGCGAAACGCCCGTTGGGCCGTACCTGCCAATGATCACCGTTTCCCGGCGCCCGTTCAAACGGTAGTCGACGCGGAAGGTCAACGCGCCGGTCGGCGACACCAACAGGTACATCCCGTCGCGGTCCGTCACCTTGTACATTTTATCTCGTGGTCTCAAAGCCTTAATGGCGGCGTCTGTAAGCATTCTTCCCTCCGAAACAGGACCGAAAGCGGAGAAAGCCACTAAAAAGTACGTCAGCCGTTTTTAGCCCATCATTCGGAAATTTTTATCTTAATTTCCAATGCGTTATGGTCAAAAAAAGTCCGTCAGCAGCTCTCACGCCCCTGACGGTACTTTCAAAAGATCAATTGAGCAAGTTTGTGGGGACCGCCGAAAAGTCCGTCACCTGTGACGCTTACCCCACGATAGATTCCGAAACATGCAGAAGTATTTTTCGTTTTATATCATCGACTTGCTGGAAGTTATGGCGTAGTATTAGATACCCTCGGATAGGCCTGAATCATTCCCACTCGATCGTGCCGGGCGGCTTGGACGTGATGTCGTAGACCACGCGGTTGATGCCGCGCACCTCGTTGATGATGCGCGTCGCCGCGTTGCCGAGGAACTCCATGTCGTAGGGGTAGAAATCCGCTGTCATGCCGTCCACCGAGGTCACGGCGCGCAGGGCGCAGACGAACTCGTAGGTGCGCCCGTCGCCCATCACGCCGACCGTCTGGACGGGCAGGAGCACGGTGAAGGCCTGCCAGATCGCGTCGTAGAGCCCGGCCTTGCGGATCTCGTCCAGGTAGATCGCGTCGGCCTGGCGCAGGATGTCGAGCTTCTCGCGCGTGACGCCGCCGGGGCAGCGGATCGCAAGGCCCGGACCCGGGAAAGGATGGCGGCCGACGAAACGGTCCGGCAGGCCGAGCTCGCGGCCGAGCTCGCGCACCTCGTCCTTGAACAGCTCGCGCAGGGGCTCCACGAGCTTCATGTTCATGCGCTCGGGCAGGCCGCCCACGTTGTGGTGCGACTTGATCGTCACCGACGGGCCGCCGGTGAAGGACACGCTCTCGATCACGTCGGGATAGAGCGTTCCTTGCGCCAGGAACTCGGCGCCGCCGATCTTGGCGGCTTCGGCCTCGAAGGTCTCGATGAACAGGCGGCCGATCGTCTTGCGCTTGACCTCGGGATCCATCTCCCCTTCCAGCGCGTCGAGGAACATGTCCTGCGCCTGCACGTGGACGAGCGGGATGTTGTAGTGGTCGCGGAACATGCCCACGACTTCCTCGGCCTCGCCCATGCGCAGGAGGCCGTGGTCGACGAAGATGCAGGTGAGTTGGTCGCCGACCGCCTCGTGCAGCAGGATCGCCGCCACCGAGGAATCCACGCCGCCCGAAAGGCCGCAGATCACCTTGGCCTTGCCGACCTTGGCGCGGATCTCCTCGATCGCCTGGGCGCGGAAGGCGGCCATGGTCCAGTCGCCCGGCAGGCCGGCGATGCGATGGACGAAGTTGGAGATGAGCTTGGCGCCGTCCGGCGTGTGGACCACTTCCGGGTGGAACTGGACGCCGTAGAAGCGCCGCGCCTCGTCGGCGATGGCGGCGAACGGCGCGCCGGGCGAGGTGGCGACGATCTCGAAGCCCTTGGGCAGCGCGGTGACCCGGTCGCCGTGGCTCATCCAGACCTGGTGGCGCGTGCCTTCGGCCCAGATCCCGTCGAACAGCGGCGAGCCCTTCTGCACCTCGAGGAAGGCGCGTCCGAACTCGCGGTGCAGCCCGCCCTCGATCCGGCCGCCGAGCTGGGCGCACATGGTCTGCTGCCCGTAGCAGATGCCCAGAACCGGCACGCCCGCGTCGAAGATCGCGTCCGGCGCGCGCGGCGAGTTCTCCTCCGTGGTGGAGGCGGGCGAGCCCGACAGGATCACCGCGCGCGGCTTGAGGCGGCGGAAGCCTTCCTCGGCCGACTGGAACGGCACGATCTCAGAATAGACGCCGGCCTCGCGAACGCGACGCGCGATGAGCTGCGTCACCTGGGAGCCGAAATCGACGATGAGGATGTTGTCGGGGTGCTGGGTCATGGCGGACTTCTAGTCAGGCGCCGCCGAAAAACAAGGGGGCTCGGGCGACCAGCCCGGCAGGGTCTCGGCAAGGCGGTCGAGGGCGTCGGCGAGGCGCCCGTCGATCAGCGGCAGGAGCGCCGTCCAGTCGTCGAGGCGGTGCAGCTCGCTCACCCCGTCGGAGATGCCGCGCAGGCCGATCAGCGCGACCCCGAAGCGCTGGCAGGCGCGCAGCACCGCGAAGGTCTCCATGTCCACCATGTCGGCGTCGATGGCGCGGTAGGCCGCGCCGCTGACGATGTCCGCCCCCGACGAGAGGCGCGCCGTCGGCAGGCCGGGCAGCGGGGTCGGCAGCGGCATTTCCGGCGGCAGGTCGAGAAAGGGCGTCACGCCGCGCGCGAAGCCGAGCGGGCTCGCATCCATGTCGCGCCAGGACACGTGCGAGGCCTGGTAGATCGCGCCCTGCTCCAGCGTCGCCGAACCGGCCGAGCCGAGCGACACCACGAGATCGGGCATCTGCCCGCGCGCGGCGCAGGCGCCGAGCGCGCAGGCCGTGGCGACGCCCGCCTCGATCGGCCCGACGCCGGTGACGAGCGGCCGGATGCGCGCCCGCAGCGCCGGCCCGTATTCGGGCAAGGCCGCGAGGGCGAACAGCACGCGGCGGCCGCCCACGGTCTCCAGGGGGACCTCGAACCTCATCCGTTCAGCCTCCAGATCGCCGCGTTGAGAAGCGTCGCATAGGACACCCAGGCCGCATAGGGCACGAAGCACCAGAAGGCGATCGGGTCTCGCCCGCCGGTGCGCGCCATGAAGGCCAGGATCGCCGCCAGCATCCCGAGGATCACCACCAGCGCCGGCAGCACCGCATGGGCGCTGAAGAACAGCGGCGACCACAGGAAGTTCAGCGCCATCTGCACCGCCCAGGCGACGACCGCGCGCCGGTTGGCCGCCCGGAAGGCACGCCAGCCGGCCACCGCGATTAGGACGTAGAGCACGGTCCAGGTCGGCGCGAAGATCCAGTCGGGCGGATTGAACCACGGCTTCTCGAGATGGCGGTACCAGTCGTCCGGCGTGTTGCGGGCGCCGACGAACAACCCGCCGCCGAGCGACACGGCGAGAAACGCGAGAAGGCTCAGCCAGCGCATCATGGCGTCCGCTCCAGGAGCGCGAAGAAGAAGCCGTCCGTGCCCGAGCGCAGGGGCGTCAGCGTCAGCACGGAGCCGGCCGCGATGCGCTCGGCGTGGTAGGCGGGGCCCGCGGCGGGGAGCCTGTCGGCCCAGAGCGCCTCGGCGTCCGCCAGCCGCCAGCCCGGCATGCGCCCGAGAAAGGCCTCCACCCGCTCGGCGTTCTCGGCCCGGAGCACCGAGCAGGTGATATAGGCGAGGCGCGCGCCCGGCTTGGCGAAGCGCGCCGCCGCGTCCAGCACCTTGTCCTGCTCGCCGGTGCGCTTGGCGAGCTGCGCCTCGTTGAGGCGCCACTTGGCGTCCGGCCGGCGGCGCCAGGTGCCGGTGCCGGTGCAGGGCGCGTCGACCACCACGAGGTCCATCGTGCCATGCAGCGGCGTCAGGTCGTCGCGCGGCGCGTGGACGGTGACCGACGAGGCGCCGGCGCGCGCCAGCCGATCCCAGATCGGGGCGAGGCGCTGGCGGTCGGCGTCGAAGGCGTGGATCTCGGCCTGGTTGTCCGAGGCGGCTGCGAGCGCCAGCGTCTTGCCGCCGGCCCCGGCACAGTAGTCGAGCACGCGTTCGCCGGCTCGCGCACCGCACAGGAGCGCCGCGACCTGCGAGCCCTCGTCCTGGATCTCGAAGGCGCCGGTCTGGAAGCCGCGCTCCACCTGGACGTTGGGATGCCGCCCCTCGCCCGCGATCGGCGCGACGCGGAGGCCGACCGGCGAGAGCGGGGTCGGCCCCGCGCCGAACGGCGCAAGCTCGGCCTCGACCTCGCCGCGGGCCGCCTTCAGCGTGTTGACGCGCATGTCGAGCGGCGGACGGTCGGAGAGCGCCCGCGCCTCCGCGATCCAGTCGTCGCCGAGCGCGGCTCGGAGCGGCTCGGCCAGCCAGTCCGGCACGTCGGCGGCGACCGCCGGCTCGCTCCCCTCCGCGCCCGCCCGGCGAAAGCGCGCGAGCACGGCGTCGTCGGGCAGCGGCGGCGCGAAGCGGTCGCCGTCCAGAGCCGCGCGAAGCTCGGCGGGGTCCATGCCGGAGGAGTCGAGAAAGGCGCCGAAGACGAGCGGCCCGGTCGCGTCGGTGCCCATGCGGTGCGCCAGCGAGCGGCGGCGGCGCAGCACGTCGTAGACGAGGTTGCCGATGGCCGAGCGGTCGCCCGAGCCGGCGAAGCGGTGCGACAGGCCCCAGTCCTTCAGCGCATCCGCCACCGGGCGCCGGCGCGAGGCCATGTCGTCCAACACCTCGACCGCCGCCGCGATCCGCCCGCCAAGCCGCATGACACCTCGTCTCCGTTTCTCGAAGGGCTTGGTAGTCCGGCCGCACGCCGACCACAAGCCGAGGGCGGGACGCGAAAAGGGCCGGGATCGCTCCCGGCCCTTCCTTTCCCGCTCGTGCGCGTCGCCCTACTCGGCGGCCGCCGAGTGGCTGGTCGTCAGGCTCGCCTCGGCGTCGTCGCGCACCTGGCTCGCCAGTGCCCGGCGGATGCCGGCGCCGTAGTCGGCATGCACCTTGTCGAAATGGCCGAGCTGGCGCTCCACGATGAAGTCCGGCACGCCCTGCATGGCGCCCGCGATGGTCGCGAACAGGCGCTCCTTGTGGGCGTCGTCGAACATCTGGAACAGCGCGCGCGGTTGGCTGTAGTGGTCGGCCTCGGCGCGATACTCGTAGCGGCCGACCTCGCCCGCGTAGCGGTGCGGCGGCTCGGCGACGCTCGGATCCTCGACCGGCCCGCCGAACGAGTTGGGCTCGTAGTAGGCGTCCGGGTTGGTCATCAGGCCGAAGGGCATCGAGCCGTCGCGATTGTAGTGGTTCACCGGCGAGCGCGGCTTGTTGACCGGCAGCGACTCGTAGTGGACGCCGATGCGGTAGCGATGCGCGTCCGGATACGAGAACAGGCGGCCCTGCAGCATCTTGTCCGGCGAGAAGCCGATGCCCGGCACCACGTTGGACGGGTTGAAGGCCGACTGCTCGATCTCGGTGAAGTAGTTGTCCGGGTTGCGGTTCAGCTCGAACTCGCCGACCTTGATCAGCGGATACATGCCGTGCGGCCAGACCTTGGTAAGGTCAAAGGCGCTCCACCCGGTCTTCTCCTCGAAGGCCTCGGCCTCCATCTCCGGCATCACCTGCACGAAGAAGTCCCACTTCGGGAACCGGCCGGCCTCGATCATGCCGTAGAGGGCTTCCTGGTAGCTCTCGCGCGACTTGGAGATGACCTTTTCGGCCTCCTCGTTGGTGAAGGTCTTGTGGCCCTGCTTCGTCTTGAAGTGGAACTTCACCCAGAAGCGCTCGCCCGCGTCGTTCCAGAACGAGAACGTGTGCGAGCCGTAGCCGTTCATGCGGGAGGGGTCGACCGGGATGCCGCGGTCCGACATCAGGATCGTCACCTGGTGCAGCGACTCGGGGCAGAGCGACCAGAAGTCCCACATGGCCGTCGCCGAGCGCAGGTTGCTGCGCGGGTGGCGCTTCTGCGTGTGGATGAAGTCCGGGAACTTGTAGGGGTCGGCGACGAAGAACACCGGCGTGTTGTTGCCGACGACGTCCCAGTTGCCCTCGTCGGTGTAGAACTTCAAGGAGAAGCCGCGCACGTCGCGCTCGGCATCCGCCGCGCCCTGCTCGCCGGCGACCGTGGAGAAGCGGGCCAGCATCTCGGTCTGCTTGCCGACCGCGGAGAACACCTTGGCGCGCGAGTAGCGCGTGATGTCCTCGGTCACGGTCAGGGTGCCGTAGGCACCCCAGCCCTTGGCGTGCACGACGCGCTCGGGAACGCGCTCGCGGTTCTGGTGCGCCAGCTTCTCGATGAGCTGGTAGTCCTCCAGCAGCACCGGGCCGTTGCGGCCGACCGTCTTGGAATTCTGGTTGCTCGAGAGCGGCGCGCCGGCCGTCGTCGTGAGCCGCGGTGTGTCGGTCATGGAACTCTCCGTGATCAGGTTGGAAACATTCCAACCCGATTCCCTCGATAGTTTCCAATCGTATTTACTCGGCCGATCGATAGGATTATCCGATCGCGATGTTCACCATTCGCCAGTTCCGCTATTTCGAGGCCCTCGCCGAGACGCTGCATTTCGGGCGTGCGGCCAAGCGGCTCAACATCTCGCAGCCGGCGCTCTCGGCGCAGATCGCGCAGATGGAGACGGACTTCGGCACCGCCCTTTTCGAGCGGCGGCCGAACGGGGTTTCGATGACGGCGGAAGGGGATACCGTGGCCCGCCGCGTCCGGCGCATCCTCGCCGAGGTGCGGGACCTGGAGGCGCTCGCCCGCGCCAGCGACGAGCTTCTCGTCGGGCAGCTCCGGCTCGGCATCATCGCCTCGCTCGCGCCCTATCTCCTGCCGGGCCTCCTGGCGGAGCTGTCGCGGTCGTTCCCGCGCCTCGCCGTCGGGGTGCGGGAAAACGTCACGGCGCAGCTTGCGGACGAGCTGGCGCGCGGCGAGCTCGACTGCGTGGTCCAGGCCCTTCCCGTCGAGCGGAAGGGCGTCGAGACGATGCCGCTCGGCGTCGACCCGTTCCTGCTCGCGGTGCCGGAGGCGAGCGCCGCGCGCATCCCCGTGCCCGTCGCGCCGGAGCGGCTGGAGGGGGAGCGGCTGATCCTGCTGGAAGAAGGGCACTGCCTGCGCGACCAGGCGCTGGACGTGTGCCGGATCGCCGAATCGCGCGATCTCGCCACGCTCGGCGCGACCAGCCTCAACACGCTGATGCGCATGGTGGCCGGCGGGCTCGGCGTCACGCTCGTGCCGCAATGCGCGGTGGCGGCGGAGGGGCGCGCCGGCGGCATCGCCTTCCTGCCCTTCCGGGAGCCGGCACCCGAGCGCACGCTGGTGCTAGCGTTCCGCTCGTCGTCGGGCCGCCGCTCGGACTTCGAGCGGCTGGCCGAGCTGATGCGCGCCTGCCTCGCCGAGGCTCAGGCGCCGAAGCCGGGGTAGTTCGGGCTCTCGCGCGTGATCGTCACGTCGTGGGCGTGGCTCTCGCGCAGGCCCGCGTTGGAGATGCGCACGAAGGTCGCCTTCTCACGGAACTCCGGCAGCGTGGCGGCGCCGGTATAGCCCATGGCCGCGCGCAGGCCGCCGGTGAGCTGGTGCAGAACCGCGCCCACGGCGCCCTTGTAGGCCACCTGCCCCTCGATGCCCTCGGGCACGAGCTTCAGCGTGTCGCGCACCTCGGCCTGGAAGTAGCGGTCGGCCGAGCCGCGCGCCATGGCGCCCACCGAGCCCATGCCGCGATACGCCTTGAACGAGCGGCCCTGGTGCAGATAGACCTCGCCGGGGCTCTCCTCGGTGCCCGCGAGAAGCGAGCCGACCATGGCGGCCGAAGCGCCCGCCGCCAGCGCTTTCGCGAGATCGCCGGAATACTTGATGCCGCCGTCCGCGATCACCGGCACGCCCGCCTTGTCGGCGACGTTCACCGCATCCATGATCGCCGAGAGCTGCGGGACGCCGACGCCGGCGACGATGCGCGTGGTGCAGATCGAGCCCGGCCCGATGCCGACCTTGATGCCGTCGGCACCCGCGTCGATCAGCGCCTGCGCCCCGCCGGGGGTCGCCACGTTGCCGGCGATGACCTGCACCTCGTTGGACATCGTCTTGACGCGCGCGACGGCGTCCAGGACGCGCTGCGAATGGCCGTGCGCGGTGTCCACGACGATCAGGTCGATCCCGGCGTCGATCAGGCGCTCGGCGCGCTCGAACCCGTCGTCGCCGACGCTGGTGGCGGCGGCCGCCAGCAGACGGCCCTGCGCGTCCTTGGCGGCGTTGGGGTTGAGCTGCGACTTCTCGATGTCCTTCACGGTGATGAGGCCGATGCAGTGGCCCTCGCCGTCCACCACCAGGAGCTTCTCGATCCGATGCTTGTGCAGGAGGCGCTTGGCCTCCTCCTGGTCCACCGTCTCGCGCACGGTCACGAGCCCTTCGCGCGTCATCAGCTCGAAGATCTTCTGACGGTCGTCGGAGGCGAAGCGGACGTCGCGGTTGGTCAGGATGCCGACGAGGCGGCCCTTGGTCTGGCCGCCGCGCCCGGCGTTCTCGACCACGGGAATGCCCGAGATGCGGTGCGCCTGCATCAGCGCGCGCGCGTCGCCCAGCGTCGCGTCCGGCCCGATCGTGACCGGGTTCACCACCATGCCCGACTCGAACTTCTTGACCTGCCGGACCTCTTCGGCCTGCTCCGCCGGCGTCAGGTTGCGGTGGATCACGCCGATGCCGCCGGCCTGGGCCATGGCGATCGCGAGTCGCGACTCGGTGACCGTGTCCATCGCCGCCGAGAGGATGGGGATGTTGAGGTGGAGCGTGCGCGTGATGCGCGTCCTCACGTCCACCTGGCCCGGCATGACCTCGGAGTGGCCGGGCTGGAGCAGCACGTCGTCGAAGGTCAGTGCCAGCGCGCCGGTCGCGGTCTCGATGATGCGTGCCATTGCCAGTCCCTGAAAATGAATGCCGGCGCCCCCTCGGGAGCGCCGGCGTTTGTCGGATTGGCACGGGCTCGTAGCATGGGCCCCCACGAAAGGAAAGCTGACGGCGGGCGCTCAGCCGCCCGCCAGCATCTGGTAGGTCTCCGGCACGAAGCGGAACGCGTCGCCGTCCTGGCGCACGTAGCCAAAGCCGGGGAACGGAAGGTGATAGCCGAGAAGCGGCACCTTCGCCTCCGCGAGCATCGCGGCGAACTGCCGGCGCGTCTGCGCCGCCGCGGTCTTGTCCTGGTCGAAGCGCACCTGCCAGTCGGGCCGCTGGAACGAGACCACGAAATGGCTGAACGTGTCGGCCATCAGGAACAGACGCTCGCCGGCGGACGACACCTCGAACGCGAGCATGCCGGGCGTGTGGCCGAAGGCGGCACGCGCCGTCATCCCGGGCACGACCGCGTCGCCGTCGCCCAGGAGCGTGGTCTTGTCCGCCAGCGGCACCACGCTCGCCTCCACCGCCTTGGCGTTGTCGGCGCGCGGGCCGTTCTTGGCCTCGTCCGAGGTCCAGAACTCCATCTCCGTGCGCCCCACGGCGTAGCGCGCGTTGGCGAAGACCGGTGCGCCCGCCTCCATCAGGCCGCCGATATGATCGCCGTGCAGATGGGTCAGGACCACCAGCGTCACGTCCCCCGGCGTCACGCCCGCCTGCCCCATGCGTTGCGTCAGAAGGCCCATGCCGTTGGCGCGTCCGGCGGCGCCCATGCCGGTGTCCACCAGCACCAGCTCGTCGCCGAGCCGCAGGAGCACGGGCTGGAAGAAGTTCGCAAAACGCGCGGGCGGCAGGAGATTGTCCTCCATCAGCGCGCCGACGACCTCCTGGCTCTGGTCCTCGCCGAAGGTCGGGAACGGCCCCTCGCCCGGCCGGATGCCGTCGAGGATCACCGTCACCTCGGCATCGCCGATCTTGAAGCGCCGCCAGCCGGGGGCGAGAGGATGCGTGTCGCTCGTGGTTTCCATGGTCGATCCCTGCGCTGCGGCCGCGCGCGGCGTCAGCGTCCCGGCGACACCGCCGGCCGCCAGGAGCAGCGCGTTGCGGCGATTGAGTTCGAAGGCGTCGGACATCGGAGGCGGCCTCACGTTCGATCGGTTGGATGCGGATAATCGTGAAGATGGCCCAACAAGGCCTGCGCACAAGGCCATCGACGCCGCGATGCCCGTCGCGGACGCTCGGAGCGACTGGCGCAGACGCTAAGGTCGGCTTATATCCCACCCGGCGTCCCCCCGTCCTCCCGCCGAGCCTGTCTTGAAGCGCATCGTCCCCCTCGTCCTCGCCGTCGCGCTGTTCATGGAGAACATCGATTCCACGGTGATCGCGACCTCGCTCGCCACGATCGCGCGCGACATCGGCACGAGCCCCATCGCGTTGAAGCTGGCACTGACGAGCTACTACGTCGCGCTCGCCGTGTTCATTCCGATCTCGGGGCGGATGGCCGACCGGTTCGGCGCCAAGCCGGTGTTCCAGACGGCGATCGGCGTGTTCCTGGTCGGCTCGCTCGCCTGCGGCTTCGCCTC
Organism: Aureimonas flava; assembly: GCF_003583935.1. GTDB lineage: Bacteria > Pseudomonadota > Alphaproteobacteria > Rhizobiales > Rhizobiaceae > Aureimonas > Aureimonas flava. The sequence continues at coordinate 10,564 of NZ_QYRN01000013.1, forward strand.
CTCGCTGGAAGGCTTCGTGATCGCCCGTTTCGTGCAGGGTATGGGCGGGGCGATGATGACGCCGGTGGGGCGGCTGCTCCTGGTGCGCGCGGTGCCGCGCTCCGACCTCGTGGGCGCCATGGCGTGGTTCACCATGCCTGCGCTGGTCGGGCCGCTGATCGGCCCGCCGCTCGGCGGAGCCATCGCCACCTTCGCCGACTGGCGCTGGATCTTCTTCATCAACATTCCGGTCGGAATCGCCGGCATGGCGCTGGCCCAGCGGTTCCTGCCGCGCGTGGAGCCGATGCGGGACGTCTCCTTCGACTGGGCGGGCTTCGTGCTCTCGGGCCTGGCCTGCGCGGGCGTGGTGTTCGGCCTTTCGGTGGTCTCGCTGCCCGCCCTGCCGCCGGCTGTCGGCATCGCCACCACGCTGGTGGGCGCCGTGTTCGCGCTTCTCTACGTGCGCCACGCGCGCCGCACGGCGCATCCGGTGGTTCGGCTCGAACTCCTGCGCATCGCCACGCTGCGCGCGTCGGTGATCGGCGGCTCGCTGTTTCGCATCGGCGCCGGGGCGACGCCCTTCCTGTTTCCGCTGATGCTGCAGATCGGCTTCGGCTACACAGCCTTCCAGTCCGGCCTCGTCAGCGCCGTGTCGATCGGCGGGGCGATGACCACCAAGGCGCTGATCAAGCCCATTCTCAAGCGTTTCGGCTTCCGCCCGACCCTGGTGGTCTCCGCCTTGATCGGCGGCTCGCTGATCGGGGCGATCGCCTTCTACGGCCCCGGGGTGCCGATCGGCGTGCTGATCGTCCTGATGCTGGTCGGCGGCTTCTTCCGCTCGATGTTCTTCACCGGCACCAACACGATCGCCTTCGCCGACGTGCCGCACAACCGCTCGGGTGACGCGACCTCCATGCTCGCGGCCTTCCAGCAGATCGCGATCGCCGGAGGCGTGGCGACGGCGGGCGGCATCCTTGAGGCGGGGATCGTGCTGCACGGCCGGGACCACGCCACCCTGGCCGACTTCTCGCTCGCGTTCCTGGCGGTCGGGCTGGTCACCATGCTGGCCGCGATCCCCTTCATGCGCCTGACGCGCGAGGCGGGGGCGGAGCTCGCCGGCCGGCGCGTGCCGGCTGAATAGCGGCGGCCGGCCTCAGCCGAGCGGGCCCGCCTCCCCGTCGTCGTCGTCCGACGCCGCCTCGGCGGCCGGGGCCGCGCCGCGCCCCTTGAAGCCCTTGGCCAGGAGGTAGAGCTCCACCGACCCCTCGCGCGAGGCCGGCGGCTTGACGTGGTGCACCGTGCGGAAGTTGCGCTTCAGCATGGCGAGAAGCTCGCCCTCGGTGCCGCCCTGGAAGGTCTTGGTGAGGAAATGGCCGCCGGGCCGCAGCGTGCGCACGGCGAAGTCCGCCGCCACCTCGCACAGGTGCATGGTGCGCAGGTGGTCGGTCCGGCGATGGCCGGTGGTGGGCGCGGCCATGTCGGACATCACGATGTCCGGGTCGCCGCCCAACGCCTCGATCAGCCGGTCGGGCGCCGTCTCGTCCAGGAAGTCGAGCTCCAGGATGGTGGCGCCCGGAATCGGGTCCACGGGCAGGTAGTCGATGCCCACGACATGCGCCTCGTCGGCGGAAGCGGCCGTGCGCTCCACCGCGATCTGGCACCAGCCGCCCGGCGCCGCGCCGAGGTCGACGATCCGCATGCCCTTCTGCAGGAGCTTGTAGCGATCGTCGATCTCGGTCAGCTTGTAGGCCGCGCGTGACCGGTAGCCGTCGATCTTGGACCGGCGCACGTAGGGATCGTTCAGCTGGCGCTGCAGCCATTCGCGCGACGACGCCTTGAGGCCGCGCTTCTTCTTGACCCGGACCGCAAAGCCCCGGTCGTCGCCCCGTCCCGAGCCTGCCATCAAACGGTCTGCCTTGCACTGGGCGGAACCGGGCGTCGCCAGACGCCGTCCGCCACCATCATTTCGGTCAGAAGCCCCTCGCGCAGGCCGCGATCGGCGACGCGCAGGGTCTTGGCGGGCCAGACGCGCCGGATCGCCTCCAGGATCGCGCAGCCGGCGAGCACGAGGTCGGCCCGCTCCGAGCCGATGCAGGGATTGGCCACCCGCTCCTCGAAGCTCCAGCCGGCGATCTTGCCGACCAGGCGGTCGATGTCGGGCGCGGCGAGCCAGAGCCCGTCCACCTGCCGCCGGTCGTAGCGCTCCAGCTCGAGCTGCACGCCGGCGAGCGTCGTCACGGTGCCCGAGGTGCCCAGGAGGTGGAACCCGTCGCGCCCCACGAGGTCGGCGAGCTTGCCTGCCCCGGGGAAGCGCGCGATCATCGCCTCCACCTCGCGGATCATCCGCTCGAACACCTCCGGCGGCACGTCGCGCCCGCCGTGGCGCTCGGCCAGCGTCACCACGCCCACGGGAAGCGATGTCCAGGCGACGATGTGGTTGGACAGGCGCCGGCTCGCGCCGCGCCGCAGGTCGAGCAGCGCGATCTCGGTGGATCCGCCGCCGATGTCGAAGAGAACCGCGCCCTTGGCCGAGCGATCCACCAGGGAGCCGCAGCCGGACACCGCCAGCCGCGCCTCGGTCTCGCGCGTGACGATCTCGAGCGACAGCCCCGTGTCGCGCTGGACGCGCTCGATGAACTCGGCGCCGTTGGCGGCCGAGCGGCAGGCCTCCGTCGCGATCAGCCGCGCGCCGGAAATCTCGCGCGCGGAGAGCTTCTGGCTGCAGACCTCCAGCGCGGCCACCGCCCGGTCCATCGCGGTGGCGGCGAGGCTGCCGGTACGCCCGAGGCCCTCGCCGAGGCGCACGATGCGCGAGAAGGCGTCGATCACCCGGAACTGGCCGGGGCGCGTCGGCACCGCGATCAGGAGCCGGCAGTTGTTGGTGCCGAGATCCAGCGCGGCATAGGCCGGCATGCGTCCCGCCTCGCCGTCCGGCCGCATCGCGCGTCGCGTCGGCGACGGCCGCGGCGGAGCGGCGACGGCCACCGGGGAATGCACGCCCGGCGAAGTGGCGGGCGTCGTGCCCGAACGGCCGCGCCCGCGCCGGCGGCGGCGCCCCTTGGCGGCCGGCCTCGCGGCGCTCTTCTCCGCCTCCGCCTCGCAACGCCCGCGCAGCGCGCGCTCGGCCTCGGTCAGCTTGGCGCTGAGCGCCGGCGGCAGGTCGTGCAACGCAGGGTCCCCCGCCGCCGGAAGGGAGACCGGGACGGCCTTGCGCCGACGACGGCGCTGGCGCTTCGACAGCCGACGCCCGGTCGCGCCGTCGTCCTCGCCGGCCACCGTCGCCGGCTCGCGCGTCGGCGCGGGAGAATCGGCGCGATTCGCAGCGCCCTCGCCCACCGGCCTGCCGAGAACCGCCGAAAGATCGCTGCCTAGGTGCCTGACTGCCGTTCGGTCTTGATGCTGCTCATGGATCACAATTCTTCTCCGGAGCCGGCCACGAAGGCGCTCCAAGCCCCGAAGGGCCAATGACGTTGCCCGGAGTGTAGCCGACCGGCCACGATGCACAAGGCGCAAGCCCGACGTTCCAACGAAAGCGAGCCCGCGGACATGCTTTCGCCCCAATGGCCTCGGCCGTCACGTCGGCTTCGCAAAGCGGTTGACGCCCACGCGCAAATCCCTTATCTCGCCGCTCACGGGACACGGCCGCCGAGGCCGACGCCCCGCCGCGAGAGCGGATCCCTGCTGGGGGATAGTTTAAGGGTAGAACAGCGGACTCTGACTCCGTTAGTCTTGGTTCGAATCCAGGTCCCCCAGCCACTCCTTCCCATCGCCGTCGCCACGTCTCGATCGGTCCGTCGACGCCGGTCGGGCGCTTCGTCCGCGCCTTGCCCTCCCCGGATGTCCGGCGCACAAGAGGCGGGCAGCAAGGCTCCGTCGATCCCCCGATGATTCCCTCTTCCCTCGTGCGCCGCGTCGACCTCGTCACGCTCCAGCTCTTCGTGACCGTATGCGAGGAGGAGCATCTGACGCGAGCGGCCGAGCGGGCGGGGATCGCGCCGTCCGCCCTATCCAAGCGCCTCGCCGAGCTGGAGGCGACGCTCGGCACCGAGCTCTTCCACCGCCATGCGCGCGGCATGGCGCCGACCGCTTCCGGCGAGACGCTGCTGCACCACGCCCGCTCCATCCTCCGTTCGGTGGACAAGATGGGCGCCGAGCTCGCCGACCACGCGCACGGGCTGCTCGGTCACGTGCGCATCCTCGCCAACATCTCCTCGATCGTCGAATTCCTGCCCGAGGACCTGTCGGACTTCTACCGCGCCAACGGGCGGGTGCGGATCGAGCTGGAGGAGCGCACCAGCTACGCGGTGGTGAAGGGCATCGAGGAGGGCGTCGGCGACATCGGCCTGTGCGTGTCCACCGTGGACAGCCGCGACCTCGCCGCCGCGCCCTACCGGCGGGACCGGCTGGTGCTGGCCGTCCGGCGCGACCATCCGCTGGCCCGGCGCGAGCGCGTCGGCTTCCTCGATACGCTCGACTACGAGCATATCGGCCTCCACCAGGACAGCGCGATCTATCGCCGCTCGGCCGTGGAGGCGGCCCATGCGGCGCGCGACGTGAAGCTGCGCATCCACGTGCCCGGCTTCGACGCGGTCCTGCGCATGGTGGAGAGCGGGCTCGGCGTCGGCCTCATCCCCGACCGCGCCTTCGCGGTGATCGCGCGCGGCATGGACCTCGTCGCCATACCGCTGACCGACCCTTGGGCGCACCGGGACCTGAAGCTCGTGTCCCGGGCGCCCGCGTCCCTGCCCCAGGCGACGCGGCTCCTGCGCAAGCATCTCCTGCGATGCGGCAGTTCGCCGACCGCGAACGGAGGTTGACCGGAGACGACTGGACCCCCTCCCCGCCCGCAACCAAAGTCGCCCCAACAAGCGGTTCGACGGGAGGCGGGCATGGACACCTGGAACGAGGCGGGCGTGCGCGAGGCGCCGGGCGCGGGTCCGCTCGCCGGGCTGCGCATCCTGGAGCTCGGCCACTTCGTGGCGGCCCCCTTCGCCACGCGCCTTCTCGCCGACCTCGGCGCGGACGTCGTGAAGATCGAGCCGCCCGGCGGCGATCCGGTGCGGCAATGGGGCGAGCAGGCCAACGGTCATTCGCCCTGGTGGTCCATGCACGCGCGCAACAAGCGCTGCGTGGCACTGGACCTCAAGCATCCGCGCGCTCGCGAGGTGGTGCTGCGCCTGGCGGCGGGGGCCGACGCGCTGGTCGAGAACTTCCGCCCCGGCCAGCTCGACCGGCTCGGCCTCGGCGAGGCCGCGCTGCGCGAGGCGCGCCCCGGCCTCGTGATCGGGCGCATCTCGGGCTTCGGCCAGGACGGGCCCTATCGCGACCGGGCGTCGTTCGGCGTGATCGGCGAGGCGATGGGGGGTCTGCGCTACCTCACCAACCATCCGCCCGAGGAGACCGACCTGCCGCCCTCGCGCGTCGGCATCTCGATCGGCGATTCGATCGCCGGGCTCTACGCCGCCTTCGGCGTCATGGCCGCCCTCTGGCAGCGCGACCGCGCGGGCGGCGCGCCCGGCCCCTTCACGCTCGACGTGGCGCTGACCGAGGCGATGCTGTCGATGATGGAGGGCACGCTGCCGGAATACGGCGTGTTCGGCACGGTGCGCCAGCCGCAGGGCTCGCGCATCAAGACCGCCGCGCCGACCAACGCCTATCCGACGCGCGACGGGCAATGGCTGCTGATCGCGGCCAACTCCGACCCGCTGTTCCGCCGCCTGGCGCGCGTGATCGGTCGGCCGGAGCTCGCCGACGATCCCGACTTCGCGGCCAATCCCGGGCGGCTCCGCCATGTCGAGCGGCTCGACGCCATCATCGCCGACTGGTCTCGCGAGCGGGATGCGGCGGAGGCCGACCGCATCCTCGGCGAGGCCGACATTCCCTCCACCCTGTGCTACAGCGCCGCCGACATCGCGGCCGACACGCAGTATCGCGAGCGCGGCATGGTGCGCGAGCTCGACGACCCGCTGATCGGCCGCGTGCTCCACGCAGGGGTGGTGCCCCATGTGCCCGAGGCGCCCGGCGGCATCCGCTGGACCGGGCCCGCCGTCGGCGCCCATACGGACGAGGTGCTCGCCGAGGCGGGCTTCGACGGGGCGGAGATCCGCGCCCTGCGCGAGGAAGGAGCCGTGCGATGAGCCCGCTGAACCGCCGGACCGCGGTGGAGATCGTCGAGGTCGCCCCGCGCGACGGTTTCCAGCCGATCGGCCCCTTCATCAAGACGGCCGCCAAGATCGACTTCGTGCGCCGGCTCCATGCGGCGGGCCTGCGCCGCATCGAGATCGGCTCCTTCGTCAGCGCCGCGGCCGTGCCGCAACTCGCCGACACGCCGGCCGTGCTGGACGCGGTGCGCGGCGAGGCCGGCCTCCTGTCCCAGATCCTGGTGCCGACGGAGCGGCGCGGCGCGGACGCGCTCGCCGCCCGGGCGCCCATGGTGGCCTACGTCCTGTCGGTGTCGGAGGCGCACAACCGCAACAACGTTCGGCGCACCCCGGCCGAATCGGCCGGGGACTACGCGCGGCTCGCCGCCCGAGTGCCGGCCGAGGTGCCGCTGCGCCTCAACCTCGCCACGGCCTTCGACTGCCCGTTCGCCGGCCGCGTCGAGCCGGCGGCGGTGCTGGCGCTTCTCGATCAGCTCGTGCCGCACCGGCCGGACGCGGAGATCTGCCTCTGCGATACAACCGGCCGCGCGGTTCCCGACGAGATGCGCCGCCTGTTCGGCGAGGCGATGGCACGGTTCCCCAAGGTGCGGCATTGGGCTATGCACGGCCACGACACCTACGGCCTCGGGCTTGCCAACGTCTTCGCCGCCTACGAGGAAGGCGTGCGCGTGTTCGATGGCGCGGCCGGCGGTCTCGGCGGTTGCCCGTTCGCGCCGGGCGCCACGGGCAACGTCGCCACGGAGGACGTCGCCTGGATGTTCGCCCGCATGGGCGTCGAGACGGGCATCGACATGGAGGCGCTGAGCCGCGTCGCCGAGGACGCGGCGCGCCTGCCGGGCGCGCAGTCGGGCGGGCGGGTGCGCGAGGCGCTCCGTTCGCGGCCCGCGACCTGCGCGGCATGATCGTTCGCCTTTGGGAAACGCCCGTTGCATCCTAAAGCATGTTCGGAAGCTAGTCGCTTCATCTAGTCTGCAACACCAACGACGTCGGGGAGGACGCCGATGACGATCAAAGGGGCGCTGGGCGCCGGGAGCGAAGGGCGGCGCGCGACGGCCGGGTGCGCGGTGACGTCGTGCTGAGCGCCGTGCGAGCCGCGCACGACGCGCAGCACGCCGCCGTGCCGGCCGCCGCGGCCGAGGCGATCGGCCTGTCCGGCGTCGAGATCGCCTTCCGCCTTGCCGGCGGCGGCCGTTTCGAGGCCGTCGCGCCCACCGACCTTTCGGTGCGCGAGGGCGAGTTCGTCGCCGTGGTCGGGCCGACCGGCTGCGGCAAGTCCACGCTTCTCAACGCGGCGGCCGGGCTTCTCAAGCCGACGGCGGGAAGCGTGCGCATCTTCGGCGAAGAGCTGTCGGGCCTCAACGCGCAGGCCGGCTACCTCTTCCAGCAGGATTCGCTGATGCCGTGGAAGACGGTGATCGACAACGTCTCGATCCCGCTGACCATCGCCGGCACGCCCCGCCGCGAGGCGCACGAGAGGGCGCGTGAATGGCTCGCCCGCGTCGGCCTCTCGGCCTTCGCCGACCGCTATCCGCACATGCTCTCGGGCGGCCAGCGCAAGCGCGTCGGCCTCGCCCAGGTGCTGATCCGCAACCCGCACATCCTTCTGATGGACGAGCCCTTCGGCCCGCTGGACGCGCAGACCCGCGTCATCATGGGCGGACTGCTGCTCGACCTCTGGTCGGCCGAGCGAAAGGCCGTGATGTTCGTGACCCACGACCTCGAGGAGGCGATCGCCCTGTCGGACCGGGTGGTGATCATGTCGGCCGGTCCGCGCGCGCGCATCATCGGGGACTACGAAATCCCCATCGCGCGTCCGCGCGAGATCGCCGACGTGCGGCTCGACCCGCTCTTCCACGACATCCATCGCGAGATCTGGAACGCCCTGAAGGAAGAGGTCGTGAAGGGTTACCGCCAGACCAACGGACTCTCCGCATGACCAGGCCGGTTCTGATCCTTCTGCAGGTCTCGGTGGCCGTGGTGGCGCTGGTCGTGTGGCACCTGTTCACCGCGACGGAGCTCTTCGGCAACCCGGCCAACGCCCGCTTCTTCTTCGCCACGCCGATCGACGTCGGCGAGCGCATCGTGGAATGGTTCGTTTCGGGCTCGATCTGGTACCACCTCGGCATCACCCTGGCGGAGTCGACGCTGGCCTTCGCGATCGGCTCGCTGGGCGGCGTCGCCATCGGCTTCTGGTTCGCGCGCAAGCCGATCCTGGCGATGGTGTTCGACCCCTACGTCAAGGCCGCCAACGCGCTGCCGCGCGTGGTGCTGGCGCCGATCTTCGCCCTGTGGCTGGGCCTCGGCATCTGGTCCAAGGTCGCGCTCGGCGTCACGCTGGTCTTCTTCATCGTCTTCTTCAACGTCTACCAGGGCGTCAAGGAAGTGAACCAGACCGTCCTGTCCAACGCGCGCATGCTCGGCATGACGGAGCGCCAGCTCCTGCGCCACGTCTACCTGCCGTCCGCCCTGTCCTGGATGTTCTCCTCGCTGCACACGGCGGTCGGCTTCGCCGTGGTCGGCGCGGTGGTGGGCGAGTATCTCGGATCCTCGGCCGGGCTCGGCTACCTGATCCAGCAAGCCGAAGGCGTCTTCGACGTGACGGGCGTCTTCGCCGGCATGTTCGTGCTGATGGGCTTCGTGCTGGTGATCGACGCCCTCGTGACGCTGGTCGAGGAACGGCTGCTCGTATGGCGCCCGCAGGCGCAGGTCGCCACCGCCTGATCCGACCCGACAATCCAGCCAAGGCCTTGGGAGGGGCCCATTCCATGAAACGCAGAGACTTTCTCATGGCCGGCGCGGGCGCCGCAGCCTTCGCCGCCCTGTCGGCCCGCCTGCCGGCCTTCGCACAGGACGCGGGCGCCGCGATCGAGAAGCCCTCGCTGACGCTCGGCGTCGGCGGCAAGCCGCTTCTCTACTACCTGCCGCTGACCATCGCCGAGCGGCGCGGCTTCTTCGAGGAGGAGGGCCTGACCGTCGCGATCAACGACTTCGGCGGCGGCGCCAAGTCGCTCCAGGCGCTGGTCGGAGGCTCGGTGGACGTGGTCACCGGCGCCTACGAGCATACGCTGCGCATGCAGCATCGGGGCCAGGACATCCGCGCCGTGGCGGACCTCGGCCGCTTCCCCGGCATCACCATCGCCGTGCGCTCCGCGCTCGCGGACGAGGTGAAGACGATCGCCGATCTGAAGGGCCGCGCCATGGGCGTCACCGCGCCCGGCTCCTCCACCGCGCTGATGCTGCAATACGCGCTGGTGAAGGCCGGCCTCAAGCCCGACGACGTGTCTTTGGTCGGCATCGGCGGCGGCACCAGCGCCGTGGCGGCGGTGAAGCGCGGCGAGATCGCGGGCCTCTCGCATCTCGACCCCGTGACCTCGCGCCTCGAGGTGGACGGCGACATCGTCCCCCTGATCGACACCCGCACGGAGGACGGCACGCGCCAGCTCTTCGGCGGCACCAACCCGGCCGCGACCGTCTACCTGCGCCACGACTTCGTGGAAGCCAACCCGGTGACCACGCAGCGCATCGTCAACGCCTTCCTGAAATCGCTCGCCTGGCTCCAGACCGCGACGCCCGACGAGGTGGCGGACAGCGTCCCCGAGGACTACCATTTCGGCGACCGCGAGTTCTACAAGACCGCCTTCGAGAAGGCCCGGCCGATGTACTCGCCCGACGGCGTCATCACCGAGGACGGCTTTCAGTCCATGCTGTCCATGCTGAAGACGCTGGAGCCCGACGAGTTCGGCAACGCCGAGATCGCCTTCGCCCAGACCTTCGACGACCGGTTCGTCACGGCCGCCAAGGGCTGAGGACCACGCCGCACCAGAGGTCGGGCGGCGCCGGGGCGGAAAGGCTCCGGCGCCGCCCGCGCGTTCGTTCACAGGAAAGTTGGCCCGACACCCTTGGCAACCCCGGAGGGGTCGTTAAATCGAGTGACGGCGTGTGCTGCGTGCGCCGAGGGCTTCCCTGAACCGACGGAGAATGGTGAAACCGTCCTCAAGGGAAAGGGTTCGAGACCCCATGCCGGCTTCGCGCGCTGTTCGCCCTTCGATCGCCTCCCACCCCGCTCGACGTCCGCCCTCGACCACGCGTCGGCCGCGCGCCCGTTTCGGTTCGATCGCATGATGCTGTTCGCGGCCGTGTTCGCCGGGTTTCCGGCAGCGCTTCTCGCCCGCTTCCTCGCCGCGCGCGTGCCCCATCCCGGATGGGTGTGCGCGCTGGTGCCCGCCGCCCTGTTCGCCGCCTTCGCCGCGATGGGCGCGGGCCTCGGCGAAGCGGCGCTGGTGGAGCGGCTGGAATGGGTGCCGGCGCTGGGGGTGGGCCTCGGCTTCCGCCTCGACGGTTTCTCGCTCCTGTTCTGCCTTCTCATCACCGGCATCGGCGCGCTGGTCTGCGTCTATTCGGGCGCCTACTTCGCCGAGAAGCCGCGCGACAAGGGCGCGAGCTTCCTGGCGCTCGTGCTCCTGTTCATGGCGGCGATGCTCGGCACGGTCCTGTCGGACAACCTCGTCGGCCTCTACGTGTTCTGGGAGCTGACCAGCCTCGTCTCCTTCCTGCTGATCGGCTTCGATTCCCATCAGGTCGCCGCGCGCAAGGCGGCGCTCCAGTCGCTGGTGGTGACCGCCGGAGGCGGCCTGTGCCTCTTCGGCGCGATCCTCCTGATCGGCTCGGCGATGGGCACGTTCAGCCTGTCGGAGATCGCCGCGCGCGGCGGCGAGCTGACCGCCTCGCCGCTCGCCCCCGCCATCCTCGTGCTCCTGTGCCTCGGCGCCTTCACCAAGTCCGCCCAGGTGCCGTTCCACTTCTGGCTGCCCAACGCCATGCAGGCGCCGACGCCCGCCTCGGCCTATCTCCACTCGGCGACCATGGTGAAGCTCGGCGTCTACCTCCTGGCGCGTTTCGACCAGGCCTTCGCGGGCATGCCCGCCTTCGGCACGACGCTGGTCGTCTTCGGCACGGCGACGCTGCTCGTGGGCGGCCTGCGGGCGCTGATGCAGTCCGGCTTCAAGGGCATCCTCGCCCAGTCGACCGTCGGCTCGCTCGGGCTTCTCGTGCTCCTGATCGGGCTCGGCGGCGAGGCCGCCGCGCTGGCCACCGTCGGCTTCATCCTCGCCCACGCGCTCTACAAGGCCGCCCTGTTCTTCTGCGCCGGCAACGCGATCCACGCGACCGGCCGCACCCAGGTCACCCAGATGTCCGGCCTCGGCCCGCGGCTTCCCCTGACGGCGGCGGCCGCCGCCCTCGCGGCCGTCTCCATGGCCGGGCTGGCGCCCATGATCGGCTTCGTCGCGAAGGAGCTCGTGTTCGAGGCGCAGCTCGCCGACGCCGCCGGCGCCCTCGCCATCGCGCTGGTGGTGGTCGGCAACGCCGCCTTCGGCATGATCGCGCTGCTTTCGGCCGTGGACCCGTTCTGGAAACGGCGCGACGCCCCGTCCGAGATCAAGCACCGCGAGACGCCGGGCCTCGTGCTCGGCCCGCTGGTCCTGGCCGGCCTCGGCCTCCTGTTCGGTCTGATGCCCGGCCTCGTGGCGCAGACGCTGATCGTCCCCGCCGCGAGCGCGCTCCATGGCGCGCCCATCGAGGCGTCGATCTACCTCTGGCACGGCTTCACGCCGATGCTCGCCCTAAGCGCCGGCGTGGTGGCCCTGGGCGTCGTTCTCTATCTCGCCTGGCCGCGGGTCCACTGGCGCCTCGGCGAATGGCCGCCGCTGGTCGCGCTCCTGGGCGACCGGGGCTACTACGCCGTTTTCGACGGCATCCTGTCGCTCGCCGAGCGCTCCACCCGAATGCTCCAGAACGGCGACCAGCGGCGCTACACGGCCACCGTGGTCGCCGCCACCGTCGCGTTGGTCCTGGCGGGCCTCCTGCTCGCGGCGCCCGGCTTCGCGATCGACCTCGATGCGTCCGCCCTCCACCCGGCCCCGCTGGCCGTACTCGCGTTCATAGTGGCGGGCGCGCTCGCCGCGGCCCGCACGCGTTCGCTGCTGGCCGCGATGGTCTCGGTCGGCATCGTGGGCTTCGGCTCGGCGCTGGTGTTCCTGGTCAACGGCGCGCCCGACCTCGCGCTGACCCAGTTCTCGGTGGAGGTGCTGGTGGTGGTGATCCTCACCGCGCTGCTCCTGCGGCTGCCGCTGAACCCGGTGCCGACGCGCACGCGCGGCGAGCGGCGCTTCGACGCGGTGCTCGCCGCCGGCTTCGGCCTCGTGGTCTTCGTCGCGCTGGCGGCGATGACGGCCGTGCCCTTCGATCCGCGCCTGTCGGCCTTCTTCGCCGCCGCGAGCTACCCGGAGGCGTTCGGGCGCAACGTCGTGAACGTCATCCTGGTCGACTTCCGCGCCATCGACACTTTGGGCGAGATCTCCGTCGTCTGCTTCGCCGCGCTCGGCGCCTGGAGCCTGCTGCGGCGCCGGACGGGATCGGGGGGCGCGAAGTGAACTCGATCGTCCTCTCCGCCTTCTCGCGCCTTTTCTTCCTGCTGATGATCGCCGTTTCGCTCTACGTCCTGTATCGCGGCCACAACGAGCCGGGCGGCGGCTTCGTGGGTGGGCTGATCGGCGCCTCGGGCCTTGCCGTCCTCGCCCTCGCCGAGGGCGTCGACGCGGCGCGCCGCGCCCTGCGGCTCCACCCCGTGGCGGTGATGGGCCTCGGCCTCGTCCTCGCCCTCCTGTCCGGAGTGCCGGGGCTCGTGACACACGGATCGTTCCTGACGCATTGGTGGCTGCATCTCGGCAGCCTGCATCTGGGCACCGCGCTCCTGTTCGACATCGGGGTCTACATGGTGGTGATCGGCGGCGTTCTTGCCCTCGTCCTGCGCTTCTACGAGGAGGACGCGGGCTCGTGACACTCGCCTATGCCCTCGCCATCGCGGTGCTCGCGGCCTGCGGCGTCCACATGATGCTGTCTCGCCACGCGGTGCGCATCCTGTTCGGCGTCGCGGTGCTGTCGGCCGCGGTGAACCTCGTGATCTTCTACGCCGGCCGCATCGCCTCCGACGTGCCGCCGGTGATCCTCGGGGGGCAGGACGCTCTGGCGTCGAGCGCCGCCAATCCCCTGCCCCAGGCGCTGATCCTCACCGCCATCGTGATCGGCTTCGCCCTGGTCTCCTTCGTGGCGGCGCTGGCTCTGCGGCTCTGGCGCTCCGTGGGCACGCTGGACGGGCGCGAGCTCGGCGACGCGGAGCGGCTGGGAACGCCCTTCGCCGACCGGGAGCGCCGTCCATGACGGCCGTGCTTCTCGCCAACGCGGTCCTGTGGCCGGTGGCCGTGCCGCTCGTCACAGCAGCCCTGTGCGCCGCGCTCTGGCGCCACGTCGGGGCGCAGCGGCTCGTCTCGCGCTTCGGCACGCTGGCGCTCCTGTGCGTCTCGCTGTTCCTGCTGTGGCGGGTCGTCGCCGCGGGCACGCAGGCGATCCAGTTCGGCAGTTGGGCCGCGCCCTTCGGCGTGACCTTCGCGGCCGACCGCCTGGGCGCCGCGATGGCCGCGATCACCGGCCTGATGGCGGTGAGCGTCATGATCTTCGGCCTCGCCGACATTCGGCGGCGCGAGGAGGCGGCCGGCTTCCACGTCCTGTTCCACGGGATGCTGACGGGCGTGAACGGCGCCTTCCTGACCGGCGACATCTTCAATCTCTACGTCTGGTTCGAGATCATGCTCATCACGGCGATGGGCCTGCTCGCGATCCGGCGCACCCGCGCCCAGCTCGACGGAACGCTGAAATACGCCGTCCTCAACCTCTTCTCGACCCTGCTGTTCCTCCTGGCCGTGGCGCTCCTGTACGGCGCCACCGGCACGCTCAACATGGCCGACCTCGGCCGGGTCATGCCGACGCTGCCGCCTTCGGCGACGCTCACCATCTCGGCGCTCCTGTTCCTGGCGGGCTTCGGCATCAAGGCGGGCTACTTCCCGCTGTTCTTCTGGCTCCCCGCCTCCTACCACACGGCCTCGATCACCATCGCGGCGATCTTCGCGGGCCTTTTGACCAAGGTCGGCGTCTATGCCTGCTTCCGCGTCTTCACGCTGATCTTCGCGGCTGACGACGGCCTGCGCGGCATCCTCGCGGTGATGGCGGCCGGCACGATGCTGTTCGGCGTGTTCGGCGCGGCCGTGCAGTGGGACGTCAGGCGCATCCTGTCGTTCCACATCGTCAGCCAGATCGGCTACATGCTGCTCGGCCTCGCGCTGGCGACGCCGGCGGGACTGGCGGGCGGGATCTTCTACATCGTCCACCACATCGTGGTGAAGGCCAACCTGTTCCTGATCGCCGGCGCGATCCACCGGGCGTCCGGCACGTTCGACCTACGGCGGTCCGGGGGCCTCCTGAAGCGTTCACCGCTGCTCGCCGTCCTGTTCCTGGTGCCTGCCCTGTCGCTCGGGGGCATCCCGCCGCTGTCGGGCTTCTGGGCCAAGTTCATGGTGATCGACGCCTCGGTGAAGGCCGAGGCCTGGTGGCTCGTCGGCGTCGCGCTGTTCGTCGGGTTGCTGACGCTCTACTCCATGACCAAGATCTGGATGGAGGCGTTCTGGAAGGCGCCCGTCCTGCCGCGCGAGGCCGCCCGCCCCGTCCCGGCGCCGATGCTGGCGGCGATCGCCCTCCTGTCGACCGTGACGGTGGTGATCGGCCTGTTCGCCCAGCCCTTCGTGGTCTTCGCGGATCAGGCGGCCGCGAGCCTTGCCGATCCGTCGGCCTATATCGACGCGGTGCTCGGGCCCGGCACCGCCGCCGCGCCGAGGACGGCGCCATGAGGCCGTCTCCGCTCGCCCGCGCGCTGGACTGCCTGGTGCTGGCCGCCGTGTTCCAGCGCGAGCTCGTCACGTCCTCGGTCGCCGTGGCGCGGGCGGCCTTCGCGCGCCAGCCGCGCACCGCCTCGGCGATCATCGCCATGCCGATCGCCCTGCGCACCGACTTCGGCATCGCCGTGCTCGCCAACCTCGTGACGCTGACGCCGGGCACCTGCTCGATCCATGTCAGCGACGACCGGCGGACCCTGTTCATCCACGCGCTCGACGCCGAGGACCCGGACGCGATCGTCGCCGGCATCCGCACCGCGTTCGAGGACCGCATCCGGAGGATCGAGGGATGATGGAAACCCTGTCCGCCCTGCTCGACTGGCTGAGCGCCGGTCTCGTCACCCTCCTGATGGTGCCGCTCGCCCTTACGCTCTGGCGGATGGTGCGCGGCCCCGGCTACGCGGACCGCTTCATCGCGGTGGACATGCTCACCGGCATCGCGGTGGCGATCGCGGCGCTGACGGCGGGCGCGACCGGACGGCGCGAGTTCCTGGACGTCGCCTTCGGCATCGCCCTGATCTCCTTCGTCGCGACCTGCGCCTTCGCCGCGCTCCTGGAGCGCAAGGGGGGCCGGCGATGATCCTCCTCTCGCTCCTGGCGCTGGCGTCCAAGCTCGTGGGCGTGGTGTTCCTGTTCGCCGCCGCCCTCGGGCTCCTGCGCTTTTCCGACCCGCTCCAGCGCATGCACGCCGCGACCAAGGCGGGAACGCTCGGCGCCGGGTTCGTGGTGCTCGGCGTGGTGCTCCAGCTCCAGCGGCTGGACGCCACGCTGATCGGGCTGGCGGTGGTGCTGTTCCTGCTCCTGACGATCCCGGTCGCCGGCCATCTCCTCGGCCGCGCCGCCTACGTCTCCGGCGCCGACATGGGCGGCCTTCGCGGCCCCGACGCGCTGGAAGGTGTCCTCGACCGGCAGCCGGCGGCCCTCGAGGCGCTCGACGCGGACGCCGGCCTCGGCCGGGAGCTCTAGACCCGAAGGTCGCCGGCGCCGGTGTCGATGTGCGGAGCCCAGAAGGCGACGGATTCGGCGATCTGCTCGATCACCTGCCGGTCGTTCGGCTCGCGCTCCTTGAACGACAGCTCGAGGCAGATCTCGTTGTCCCGCGAGCCGCCCTCCGCCAGTGCCGCGAGAAGCGGCTCCGGCTGGATGCGGCCCCTGGCGTTGAATTCGGCGGTGAAGGGACGATGCCCGCCCTTGTCCATCAGGCTCTGCTTGATGTGGATGATGGGCGAGACCTCCGGCACGGCGCGGGCCCAGGCGTAGGGGTCGAAATCGTCCGGGTTCGCGCTGGTCACGTCGCCGTGGTCGATGTCGGCCATCATCCACATCGGCACCGCCATGCCGGCGGCGGTCAGCCGGTCCTGCAGCGACTTGCAGGCGGCGATGGTCTCGCCGAACTCGCGCCCGACGCTCATCGGCTCCCAGAACACGTAGCGCAGGCCCGCCGCCTTGGCGTGTTCGGCGACCTCGGCCCAGCAATCCACCGCGATCGCGGTCAGCTCCTCGCGCCGCGCCGGGTCGTCGAAGTCGCGATAGGTGAAGATCGCGAACTGCGTGCCGACCGACGTGCCGCCGAGGTCGCCCACGATGTCGGCGAAGGTCTTGAACCAGTCGACATAGTAGCGGCGCACGTCGCGGTCGGGATGGCCGAAATGGTTGAGCCGCCCGTAGGGCCCGGTCATGCCGCTGGTCACGCGCACGCCGGTGCGCCGGAGCGCGGCGTCCATCCGCCGGGTCAGCCGCCGCACCACCGGGGCCGGCCAGGACGGATTGACGAACTCGTGGGTGAGCTGGAGGTCGCGGATCCTCAGGTTCCGCGCCACCGTGTCGATCAGGTCGTCGGGGTCGGCGAAGCGGTTCACCAGCGGGTTGGTGTTCAGCGAAAGCGTCAGCGGCATGGGGTGTCCTCGAAGATCAGGCGGCGCGAGGGAGCTCGGCGCTATCGAACCACTCGGCGAACTCGGCCCGCTCGGCGGGGGTCATGTGCAGCCCCTCCTTCGTGCGGCGCCACAGGATGTCCTGCGGGCGCTCGGCCCACTCGTGGGCCACGAGGTAGCGCACCTCCGCCTCGAACAGACGCCGGCCGAAGCGCCGCCCGAGCCCCTCCACCGAGGTCGCGGTGCCGACGATGGCCTGCATGCGCGTGCCGTAGAGCCGTCCGAAGCGGTGGATCGTCTCGCGGCCCATCCAGGGATAGGCGCTGCGCATCGTCTCGCAGAACTGGATGAAGTCCGCGTCGGCGATGTCGCCGCCGGGCAGCGTCGCCTCGGCCGTCCAGGCCTTGCCCATCTGCGGGAAGAACTTGCCGATCCGCTCGATCGCATGCTCGGCGAGCTCGCGGAAGGTGGTGATCTTGCCGCCGTAGATGCTCAGCATCGGCGCGCCGCCGTCCTCGTCGAGGTCGAACGAGTAGTCGCGCGTCACGGCCGAGGGGTTGCCCTTGCCGTCGTCGAACAGCGGTCGCACGCCCGAGAAGGTCTCGAGCACGTCCTCGCGCCGCAGCTTCTCCTTGAAGTAGCGGTTCACGGCGGCGAGCAGGTAGGCGATCTCGCTCTCGTCGGCGGCGACGTCCTCGGCCCGCCCCTCGTAGGCGATGTCGGTGGTGCCGATCAGCGCCTTGTCGCCCTCGTAGGGGTTGATGAAGATCACGCGCTTGTCGGTGTTCTGCACCAGATAGGCGTGCTCGCCGCGCCAGAACTTCGGCACGATGAGATGGCTTCCCTTGACGAGGCGCACGTTGCGCCGCGAGTTGCGGCCCGCCACGCGTCCCACCATGTCGTTGACCCAGGGGCCGGCGGCGTTGACGATGCAGCGCGCCCGCAGGCGGCGCGTCTCGCCGGTGGTCTCGTCGCGCAGTTCCACCGCCCACGCGTCGCCCTCGCGCCGCGCGCCGGCGCAGGCCGTGCGGGTCAGCACCTCGGCGCCGCGCTCGGCCGCATCCACGGCGTTGAGCGTCACCAGGCGGGCGTCGTCGACCCAGCAGTCGGAATACTCGAAGCCGCGTGGGTACTTGTCGAGGATCGGGGCGCCCTCGGGGTCGCGCAGCATGTCGAGCGTGCGGGTGCCCGGCAGCTTCTTGCGCCCCCCCAGGTGGTCGTAGAGGAAGAGGCCGAGGCGCACGAGCCAGGCCGGGCGGTCCTCCGGGGAATGCGGCAGCACGAAGCGCATCGGCCAGATGATGTGGCTCGCCGAGCGCAGCAGCACCTCGCGCTCGATCAGCGCCTCGCGCACCAGGCGGAACTCGTAGTATTCGAGATAGCGCAGGCCGCCGTGGACCAGCTTGCCGGAGCGCGACGACGTGCCCTCCGCCAGGTCGTCCTTCTCGCACAGCACCACCGAAAGCCCGCGGCCCGCCGCGTCGCGCGCGATGCCGACGCCGTTGATGCCGCCGCCGACCACCAGCAGGTCCACCGTCTTGGTCTCGCTCATCGCCTCAGTTCCCTGTTTCGGAGCCGGCGGCGATCGCCAGCTCGGCGGGCTCGGGGCCCGCATCGAGACGTACGGTGCGCGAGCGCAGCGCCGCCATATGGTTCCACACCGGGCGCAGCCCGAGGCGTGCCTGCCGGTAGCCCTCGAAGACGCCGGCGTAGCGCACGGCGAGCGCCGCGTCGGGCGCCTCGGCGGCACCGAGAAGCGGCGTCACCCAGGTGTCGATGCAGGCATCCATCGTGGGAAAGGCGCCGATCGCGACGGCCGCCATCATGGCCGCGCCGGCCGCGCCCGCCTCCTCGCGCGCCGAGGTCCGCACCGCGGCGCCGGTGGCCGCCGCCAGCACCGAGCGCAGGGCGCGCGAGCGCGCAGCGCCCCCCGTGAGCCGCAGCTCGCGCGGCATGTCGCCCATGGCGGCGTAGCAGTCGCGCGCCGCCATCGCGATGCCCTCCACCACGGCCCGCACGAGGTCTGGATAGCGGTGGCCGCTGGACAGGCCGACGAACCCGGCCCGCGCGTCCGGGTCGATGAACGGCCCGCGCTCGCCGGCCGAGATATAGGGGTGGTAGAGGAGCGCGCCCGGCTCGGAGCGCGCGAGCCAGCCCTCGATCCGCCCGACGAGATCGCCCTTGGACGGCCGCTCGCCGAACTCCGCCAGGAGATCGGCCGCCAGCCCCAGCACCCAGTCGATGTTGAGGGTGGCGGCCATGTTGGTCTGGACCTGCGTCACCACGCCGGGGATCGGCAGGGCGATGACATAGCCCGTCCCCTCCTCGTTCAGCACCACGTCGCGCGCCGGCACGGCGCGCATGTGGACGCCGGTGGAGCCGACCGTGGAGCAGGCGACGCCCGGCTCGCGCGCGAAGACGCCGGCGCCGAGCGCCGTCATCACCATGTCGACATAGCCGAGCGAGACGGGTGTCCCCTCCGTCAGCCCCGTGGCCTGCGCAGCCTCGCGGCTCAAGGGATGGGTCGTGGTGGTGCCGTCCAGGATCGGCGGCAGGAGGTCGCGGCGCGCCGACAGGCCCAGCGCCTCGATCACCGTGTCGTCGTAGGCACGGGTGCGGAAGTCGCCGAAGGTGAAGCTCGCCTCCGAAGGGTCGGTCGCCCGCACGCCGGTGAGGCACAGGTGCAGCCAGTCCTTGCAGTGGAGCGCCGCTTCCGCACGCGCCAGGAGCTCGGGATGCCGA
The DNA here is from genome assembly GCF_003583935.1 of Aureimonas flava. GTDB lineage: Bacteria > Pseudomonadota > Alphaproteobacteria > Rhizobiales > Rhizobiaceae > Aureimonas > Aureimonas flava. Next base: position 30,103 of record NZ_QYRN01000013.1, read on the forward strand.
GCCGCCATGTGGGCGAGCTGCGCGCCCTGCTGGCAGGTGTTGAGCCCGGTGCCGGTGCGCTCGAAGCGCGCGCGCTCCAACGGGTGGGCCCAGAGCCGCCGGACCGTGGGGGCGGAGCGTGCGTCGAGCCAGAGCCAGGCGTCGCCCACCGGCCGGTCTCCGGCCCCGACCAGCCAGGTGCCGTCGCCCTGCCCCGTCACCGCCACGGCGGCGGTGCGCCGGGCAAGTCCGTCCACCACGTCGCCCAGCTCGCGCAGCGCCCTGGCGCAGTCGGTCCAGGTGCGATCCATGGACTGCACCGCCGAGCCGTCCGGCTCCTCGCGATAGGTGTTGGCCACGGCCGCCGCGCCGAGCTGGCGGCCCGCGAGATCGAAGGCCACGGCCTTGATCACCGACGTGCCGGCGTCGATTCCGATCAAGACATCCGCCCGTTCAGCCATGCGCTCCTCCCCTGCCGGGGCCCGTCGAAGCCGTCTCCATCCTCGCCTCCTCCCTCAGCCCATGGCCCGCATCAGCTCGCGCGCCGTGCGCTCGTCCGTGATCAGCCCGGTCAGTGCCCGGCTGCGCAGCACGGCGCGGATCGCCGCCACCTTGCCGGGCCCGCCCGCGATCGCGACCGCCCGGCGGCCACGGATGTCGTCCAGCGCCGGCGAGACGGTGCGTCCCGTGAGCGGCGTCTCCACCGGCGCGCCGTCCTCGTCCAGGAAGTGACCGAGCATCTCGCCGACGCCGCCGCCCCGGCGCACCTCCTCGATCTCGTCGGGCAGGATCATGCCCGAGCCGACGAGTTGCGCGTCGACCTCGGCGGTGCCGATGCCCATCAGCATCAGGTCCGCTCCGCAGGCGAGGCGGAAGATCTCGTCGACGCCGCGCTGCGACAGGAGCACGTCGCGGTCGGCCGACGAATTGGCGACGAAGGGAATCGGCATCACGTAGGCCAGCGCCCCCGTGCGTTCCGCCAGCCGGTGGATCACGTCGTGCGGGTTGGCGGCGAAGTTGCGCGTCAGGCCGCCCATCAGCGAGACGAAGCGCATCGCGCCCGAGCCGGTGGGCGCCATGGCGGTGACGGCGGCGGCGAGCGTGCGCCCGAAGCCGATGCCGAGCACGCCGCCCGCCCCGGCCTCGACCTCGCGCTCCAGGAACGAGGCGCCCGCCCCGCCGAGCGCGCGCAGCGGCAACCTGTCCTCTTCGTGCAGGTCCGGCACGACCTCGCAGACCGCCAGCCCGTAGGCGTCGCGCACCGCGTCCTCCAGCGTCACGCATTCGGCGACGCTGCCGACCACCGACACCTTCACCGCGCCGTTCTGGTAGGCCCAGGCGATCAGCCGATGCGCCTTGGTCGACGAGACGCCGAGCTTCTGCGCCACCTCGCCCTGCGTCATTCCGCCGGCGTAATGAAGCCATGCCGCGCGGATGGCGAGGCTCTCGTCGGAGTCGCGCTTGCTGGACGTGCGCACCGTTCCTCCCGGGTTCGCCCTTGCACTGCAAAATTTTGCGTTGAAAGAAAACTATTGCATTCGAGGATCGAGTGTCAATAATCTGCCCTTGCCGGCGGGGCACCCGATGTCGCCCCGACCCCGAACGAGGAGCATCGGGACCCGGCCGACGTGGGGAGGACACGGGATGCGACAGGGCACGACACGCCCTCGGCCGACGCCGGCTTCGCGCCGGACGGCGCCGCATGCCTCCTTCCCCCAACGCGGCGGCACGGCCCGCCCCGACGGGACGAGGAGAATTCGATGACCCTTCAGGCTGAACGCGCGCCGCGCGGCAAGAGTGCCTCCCGCGCGCCGCTGATCGGCGCGGTGCTCGTCGTCGCGCTGGTCGCGGCGATGGCCTACGACACGCGCATCGTCACCATCGGCTCGGAACACGACATCCAGGCGGAGGCCTTCTCGCCCGCCACATTCGGCGCGAAGGCCTTCCCCGAGATCCGCGCCAGCGTCGAGCAGCGAGCGGTGGACGCGAGCCAGCTCGCCGGCGAGCTCGCCGCCGACAAGGCGGCGGCGACCGAGAAGCACGGCGTGTCCGGCGGCACGGGCCCGGTGTTCCCGGTGACGTTCACCGGCACCGTCGGCGAGGGTCGCTCCGGCATCTACAAGATCGACGTGCCTGGCATGCCGGCCGAGACCACGGTGCGCGTCCAGACCGGCCCGGCGGTGAACGGCACCGACCTTCGCGACGCGACCGGCGAGATCAGCTTCGGCCAGTTCAAGAACCAGATCGAATATCAGAACGCCGGCGCGGCCATCAACGACGAGGTGAAGAAGGAGGTGCTGGCCGGGATCGACAACACCGCCCTCACCGGCAAGACGGTCTTCGTCACCGGCGTCTTCCGCCTGGTCAATCCGAAGAGCTGGCTGGTGACGCCGGTCGGGATCTCCGTGCAGTGACGGCGGCGGGCGAAGCGAAGGACGGCGACGTCGTCCTGTCGGCGCGCAACGTGGCCAAGTCCTACGGCAGCGTGCATGCGCTGAAGGGCGTCAACTTCGACGTCCACAAGGGTCAGGTGACCACGCTCTTCGGCGAGAACGGCGCCGGCAAATCGACGCTGATGAAGATCCTGTCGGGCGTGGTCAAGCCGACGTCCGGCGAGATCGTGCTGGACGGCGGGCCCGTGGTGTTCTCCTCGTCCACCGACGCGCGCGACCGCGGCGGGATCTCGATCATCCACCAGGAGCTGTCGCTCGCGCCCAACCTGTCGGTGCGCGACAACATCTTCATGGGCCGCGAGATCGTTCGCCCGACCGGGGACGTCGACTTCGCGGAGGAAGAGCGCATCACCCGCCTCCTGATGGAGGAACTGGAAGAGGACATTGATCCGCTGACCTCGGTGGAGGACCTGCGCCTCGGCCAGCAGCAGATCGTCGAGATCGCGCGCGCGCTTTCGGTCAAGTCGCGCATCCTCATCATGGACGAGCCGACCTCGGCGCTCAGCGCGGCCGAGGTGGAGGTGCTCTTCAAGGTGATCCGCGACCTCAAGAGCCGCGGCGTGTCCATCGTCTACATCTCGCACCACCTGGAAGAGGCGCTGCAGATCACCGACCACGCCGTGGTGCTGCGCGACGGCACCATGACGGCCTACGCGCCGCGCGCCGCGATCGACCTGGAATGGATCGTGCGCAACATGGTGGGCGAGAACTACGACCTCGGCTCGCCGCCCGGCGGCTACGCGTTCGGCGACGTGGCGCTGCGGATCGAGTCCCTGAGCGTGCCCGACGCGGCGCGGCCCGACCGCTCGGTGGTGGACGGGTTCTCCCTCGACGTGCGCGCCGGCGAGATCGTCTGCATCTACGGCCTGATGGGCGCCGGACGCACCGAGATGATGGAGACCGTGGCCGGCCGGCTCCGCCCGAGCGGCGGCCGGGTGATGCTCGGCGCCGAGGACCTGTCCGGCCTGTCGATCGCCCAGCGCATCGCGCGCGGCCTGGTGCTGGTGCCCGAGGACCGCCAGCGCGACGGCCTGGTCCAGACCATGAGCGTCGGCGAGAACCTCTCGCTCGCCTCGATCGGCAGCTTCACGCGCGGCCTCTTCACCTCGCGCGGGCGCGAGCGCCGGATCGTCTCGGACGCGATCCGCGACGTCCACATCAAGACCGACGGCGGCGGCGCGCCGATCGGCTCGCTGTCGGGCGGCAACCAGCAGAAGGTCGTGATCGGCAAGATGCTGGCCACCGACCCGCGGGTCGTGCTGCTCGACGAGCCGAGCCGGGGCATCGACATCGGCGCCAAGTCCGAGGTGTTCAAGCTTCTGGCCGAGGGCGCCCGCAAGGGGCTCGCCGTCGTCTACTCGACCTCCGAGGTCGGGGAATGCCTCGCCGTCGCCCATCGCATCGTCGTCATGCACCGCGGCCGGATTTCGGCGGAGTTCGGCGCGGATGCCACCAAGGAAGAGATCATGGCCGCCTCCGGCGAAGCCGTGACCGAACGAACCGGAGTTCCGTCATGAGCACCACCAGCACTGTGGGAAAAGCGTCCGGCGGCGGGTTCGATCTCGGCCGCGTGCTTCTGGAAGGGCGCGCCTTCTTTGCGCTGATCGCCATCATCGCGATCTTCTCCTCGCTGTCGCCCTACTACTTCTCCACCGGCAACTTCCTGACCATGGCCTCGCACGTGGCCATCTTCGGGCTTTTGGCCATCGGCATGCTCCTCGTCATCCTCACCGGCGGCATCGACCTGTCGGTCGGCTCGACGCTGGGCCTGTCCGGCGTGATCGCCGGCGCCCTGATGCAGGGCGTGACGCTGGAGCCGATGGGCGTCATCCTCTATCCGCCGGTCTGGGTCGTGGTGATCCTGACGGCCTGCGTCGGCGCCCTGGTCGGGCTCACCAACGGCATCCTGATTGCCTTCTTCAAGGTGCCGGCCTTCGTGGCGACGCTCGGCCTCCTCTACGTGGCGCGCGGCATCGCGCTGCTGATGACCAACGGCCTCACCTACAACAATCTCGGCGGCCGGCCCGAGCTCGGCAACACCGGCTTCGACTGGCTCGGCTTCAACCGCGTGCTCAACGTGCCGATCGGCGTCCTGATCCTGGCCGCCGTCGCGATCCTGTGCAGCGTCCTGCTCAACCGCACCGCCTTCGGCCGCTGGGTCTATTCCACCGGCGGCAACGGGCGCGCGGCCGAACTGTCGGGCGTGCCGGTGAAGCGCGTCACCATCACGGTCTACGTCCTGTCGGGCGTGTGCGCGGCGATCGCGGGCCTCGTCCTGTCGTCGCAGCTCACCTCCGCCGGCCCCACCGCCGGCACCACCTACGAGCTGACCGCGATCGCGGCCGTGGTGATCGGCGGCGCGGCGCTCACGGGCGGGCGCGGCAACATCCGCGGCACCATGCTCGGCGCCTTCGTGATCGGCTTCCTGGCCGACGGCCTCGTGATTATCGGCGTGTCGGCCTACTGGCAGACCGTCTTCACCGGCGCGGTGATCGTGCTCGCCGTGCTTCTGAACTCCATCCAGTACGGCCGGCGCCGGGCCAAGCCCGCGACGCCCAAGGCCACCGCCTCTTCGCCATCGAAGGCATGATGCCTCCACGACGGCAAGCCTTGCCGGGAACCGGCATTCATCAGGGAGTGAGACGACCATGCGTATGACCCGGACGCTTCTGGCGGCGACCGCCGCGGCAGTGATGACCATCTTCTCCGCCCCGGCCTTCGCCGACGGCGCGATCTCCATCATCGTCAACGACCCGTCGAACCCCTACTGGTTCACCGAAGGCGAGGTCGCCAAGGCCGAGGCCGAGAAGCTCGGCTACACGGCCACCGTCGCCGCCCACAAGGGCGACACCAACGCCGAGTCGCGCCTGATCGACACCGCCATCACCAGCCAGGTGAAGGCGATCATCCTCGACCCGGCCAACGCGGACGGCTCGGTGGGCGCGGTGAAGAAGGCGGTGGACGCGGGCATTCCGGTGATCCTCGTCAACGCCGAGATCAACCAGGAAGGCCTCGCCAAGGCGCAGCTCGTGTCCAACAACGCGCAGGGCGCGGCGATCGGCGCCCAGGCCTGGGTCGAGGCCGTGGGCGACACGGGCAAGTATGTCGAGCTCTTCGGCGCGCCCTCCGACAACAACGCGCAGACCCGCTCCAACGGCTTCGAGACGGTGCTGACGCAGTATCCCGATCTCGAGAAGGTCGGCCAGGAAGTCGCCAACTGGGACCGCACGCAAGGGTACAACAAGATGCAGTCGCTCCTGCAGGCGAACCCGGACATCATCGGCGTCATCAGCGGCAACGACGAGATGGCGCTCGGTGCCGTCGCGGCGCTGAAGGAAGCCGGCAAGCTGTCGAGCATCAAAGTGGGCGGCTTCGACGGCTCGCCGGACGCGGTGGCCGCGGTGAAGGCGGGCGAGCTGCAGTACACCGTTCTCCAGCCGGTCGCCGTGTTCTCCGCCGAGGCGGTGAAGCAGGCCGACAACTTCATCAAGAACGGCGAGACGGGCGTGGCCGAGGAGAAGCAGCTCTTCGACTGCATCCTGATCAACAAGGACAACGTCGACAAGATGACGGCGCCCTTCACCATGGCGCCCTGAACGGCCGAGGCGCGGGCCCCGCGCCCGCCGGGCTTGGACAAGAGAGGGCGGCCCTCGGGGCCGCCCTTTTTCATGAGCGCCTCAGGGCGCGATCGTCACCACGAAGAGCGATGCGGGCGCCTGCGGCGCGTAGGCGCGCAGGGCGGGAAGCGACCCTTCGGCCAGGAGCGCGTCGCGGTCCGCCATCGCGCGCGGCGCCCCGGCGCCTTCCACCCGGCAGGCCCCGTTCGCCAGCAGGAGCGACCAGCGCGCCGGCCGGGGTGCGACCGCCGCCTCGCCGCCCGCCGCGATGTCGATCCGCTCCACCCGGTGGGACAGCGCGCCGCGGCGCGACATCACGTTGAGGTCGGTGATCGGCCCGCCCAGCAGCAGCGCGCCGGTGGGCGCGTCGGCGGGAAAGGCGAAGGGCGCGCAGGCGAGGGTCAGGCGACGGCGCCCGAGCCCCTCGACGTCGAGCTCCAGCCCCTCCCCGTCCAGGATGCAGAGCGTGCGGTCGATGCCGGGAAACACCGAGAAGGGTCCGTCGCCCTCGACCCGCGCCATGGACACGCGCCAGTCGAAGTCGGCGAGCCCCGCCCCGGCGGGGTGGGCGGCGATCTCGATCGTCTCGCCGCCGCCGTTCTTCCAGGGCATCCGCCGATGGGCGGAGGCGGCGAGAAGCTGCATGGCCGCCTCCTCAGTTGCCGAGGATCGCGGGCAGGCGCAGTCCCTTGTCGCGGGCGCAGTCCGTCGCGATCTCGTAGCCGGCGTCCGCATGGCGCATGACGCCGGTGGCGGGGTCGTTCCACAGGACGCGCTCCAGCCGGCGCGCCGCGTCGTCCGTGCCGTCGGCGCAGACCACCATGCCGGAATGCTGCGAGAAGCCCATGCCGACGCCGCCGCCGTGATGCAGCGACACCCAGGTGGCGCCCGAGGCGGTGTTCAGGAGCGCGTTGAGCAGCGGCCAGTCCGACACGGCGTCCGAACCGTCCCGCATCGCCTCGGTCTCGCGGTTGGGCGAGGCGACGGAGCCCGAATCCAGATGGTCGCGGCCGATCACCACGGGCGCCTTCAGCTCGCCGTTGCGAACCATCTCGTTGAAGGCGAGGCCGAGCTTGTGCCGGTCGCCGAGGCCGACCCAGCAGATGCGCGCCGGCAGGCCCTGGAAGGCGATGCGCTCGCGCGCCATGTCGAGCCAGCGGTGGAGGTGGTGGTTGTCGGGCAGCAGCTCCTTCACCTTGGCGTCGGTCTTGTAGATGTCCTCCGGGTCGCCCGAGAGCGCCGCCCAGCGGAACGGGCCGATGCCCCGGCAGAACAGCGGGCGGATGTAGGCCGGCACGAAGCCCGGGAAGTCGAAGGCGTTCTCCAGCCCCTCCTCCTTGGCCACCTGGCGGATGTTGTTGCCGTAATCGAGCGTCGGCACCCCGGAATGGTGGAAGGCGACCATGGCCTCCACGTGCTGGCGCATGGAGGCGCGGGCCGCCGCTTCCACGGCCTTCGGATCGCTCTCGCGCCTCGCCCGGTGCTCGGCGACGGTCCAGCCGATCGGCAGGTAGCCGTTGAGCGGGTCGTGCGCCGAGGTCTGGTCGGTGACGATGTCGGGACGCGGGCCGCCGGCCCGCATGCGCCGCACGAGCTCGGGAAAGATCTCGGCCGCATTGCCGAGCAGCCCGACGCTCTTGGCCTCGCCGGCCGCGGTCCAGCGCTCGATCATCGCGAGCGCCTCGTCCAGCGTCTTCGCCTTCTCGTCGACGTAGCGGGTGCGCAGGCGGAAATCGATGCGGGTCTCGTCGCTCTCGACCGCGAGGCACGAGGCGCCGGCCATGACCGCGGCCAGCGGCTGCGCGCCGCCCATGCCGCCGAGGCCGCCGGTCAGCACCCACTTGCCCCGGAGATCGCCGTCGTAGTGCTGGCGACCGGCCTCCACGAAGGTCTCGTAGGTGCCCTGCACGATGCCCTGCGTGCCGATGTAGATCCAGGATCCGGCGGTCATCTGGCCGTACATGGCCAGTCCGCGCTTATCCAGCTCGTTGAAATGGTCCCAGGTCGCCCAGTGCGGCACCAGGTTGGAATTGGCGATCAGGACGCGCGGCGCGTCCTTGTGGGTGCGGAACACGCCCACCGGCTTGCCCGACTGGACGAGCAGCGTCTCGTCCTCGTCGAGGGTCCGCAGCGTCGCGGCGATGCGGTCGAAGTCGTCCCAGGTGCGCGCGGCGCGGCCGATGCCGCCGTAGACCACCAGCTCGTGCGGGTTCTCGGCCACGTCCGGGTCGAGATTGTTCATGAGCATGCGCAGCGGCGCCTCGGTGAGCCAGCTCTTGGCCGTGAGCTCGGTGCCCGTGGCGGCGCGCACGTCGCGGATGTTGTGGCGGGGATTGGTCATCGGCTAGCCTTCTTGAGAGAGGGAGCGACCGCCTCGATGCGGCGCAGGAGGGGTTGCAGCACGGCGCGCAGGCGCTCCGCGCGGGATGGGTCGAGCGCGAACGGGGGCGCCCCGTCGGCGAGATGCGTCGCCTGGGCGAGTTCCATCTGGATGGCGTGGACGCCGGTCTCGGGCCTACCGTAGTGGCGTGTCGTCCAGCCGCCCCGGAAGCGGCCGTTGAGCACGCTGGTGAAGCCTTCGGCGGCACCGCAGACCTCGCTCGCCGCCCGTTCCACGGCGGGATCGCAGGTGGCGCCGCCGTCCGTGCCGATGTTGAGGTCGGGCAGGTCGCCCTCGAACAGGAAGGGGATCGGCGAGCGGATGGAATGGCAGTCGTAGAGGATCGCGACGCCGTGCAGCGCCCGGACCCGCTCGACCTCGGCCAGAAGCGCCGCGTGGTAGGGCGCGTGAAACCGCTCGAGGCGGTCGGCCACGTCGCGAGCGCTCGGCTCCTGACCGTCCGCCCAGATCGGCGCGCCGTCGAAATTCGTCTCGGGCACCAGTCCGGTCGTGTTCTGGCCGGGATAGAGGCTGTTACCCGCCGGGTCGCGGTTGGCGTCGATGCAGTAGCGGTGGAAGGTGGCCCGGACGGTGGTCTCGTCGTCCAGGAGGCCGTCGTAGAGCCGGTGGATGTGCCAGTCCGTGTCGCGCAGGACGCGCCCCTCGGCGTTCAGCCGGGCTGCGATGTCGGGCGGCACCTCGGTCCCCGTGTGGGGAAAGGCGAGGATCACGGGCGACGCGCCCCGGTGGACGGCGACCGGCGTCATGCGGGCATCTCCAGTCCGGGCAGGATGCCGGGCGACACGGCCTCGGCCAGCGCCCCCGCGGCGACGAGCGCGGTGGCGGCGGCAAGGTCGCCGGCGAGGTAGCGATCCTCGTGGAGGCTCGCCACCGAACGCCGCAACACCGCCACCACAGCGCGCAGCTCCGGACTGGTCTCCAGCGGGCCGCGCAGTTCGACGCCCTGGGCGGCGGTCACCGCCTCGATGCCGACGATCGCGAAGAGGTTCTGCGTCATGGGCAGCAGCCGACGCGCCCCGTGGCAGGCCATGGACACGTGGTCCTCCTGATTGGCCGAGGTCGGCGTCGAATCCACCGAGGCCGGATGCGACATCTGCTTGTTTTCGCTCATCAGCGCGGCGGAGGTCACCTCGGCGATCATCAGGCCCGAGTTCAGGCCCGGCTTCCTGGCCAGGAAGGCCGGCAGCCCGTGCGACAGCGCCGGGTCCACCAGCAGCGCGATGCGGCGCTGCGCGATCGCGCCGATCTCGCAGACCGCCAGCGCGATCTGGTCGGCGGCGAAGGCCACCGGCTCGGCGTGGAAGTTGCCCCCCGAGACCACCTCCCCGTCGGACAGGACCAGCGGATTGTCGGTCACCGCGTTGGCCTCGATCTCCAGCGTGCGACCCGCCTGGCGCAGGAGGTCGAGGCAGGCGCCGTCGACCTGGGGCTGGCAGCGGATGCAGTAGGGATCCTGCACGCGCTCGTCGCCCTCCACGTGGCTGGCGCGGATCGGCGAGCCGTCGAGAAGGCGGCGCAGCGCGGCGCCGGCGTCGATCTGACCCTGATGGCCCCGCAGCGCATGGATCTCGGGATGGAACGGCGCGGAGGAGCCCATGGCCGCGTCGGTGGACAGGGCGCCGGTGACGAGCGCCGTACGCGCCGCGCGATGGGCGCGGAACAGACCGGCGAGCGCCAGCGCGGTGGAGACCTGCGTGCCGTTGATGAAGGCGAGCCCCTCCTTGGCGGCCAGCTCGATCGGCCGGAGCCCGGCGCGCCGGAGCGCCTCGCCGCCCGGGAGGCGCTCGCCGCCGACGAAGGCCTCGCCCTCGCCCATCACCACGGCGGTCATGTGCGCGAGCGGCGCGAGGTCGCCCGAGGCGCCGACCGAGCCCTTTTCGGGGATCACGGGCACGACGCCGCGTTCCAGCATCGCCTCGATCAGCCGGACGAGCTCCAGGCGCACGCCCGACGCGCCCCGCCCGAGCGAGATCAGCTTCAGCGCCATGACGAGGCGCACGACGTTCTCGGGCAGCGGCTCGCCGAGGCCGCAGCAATGCGACAGGATGAGGTTGCGCTGGAGCGTGGCGACGTCCGCCGCGTCGATCTTGATCGAGGCGAGCTTACCGAAGCCCGTGTTGATGCCGTAGACCGGCGCGTTGCCGCGCGCGATCGCCGCGATGCGCTCGGCACCCTTGGCGATGCGGGCGTCGAAAGCGGCGTCGAGGCGGACCGGTTCGCCGGTCCAGTAGAGATGCTCGAGGGTGGCGAGCGACACCTCGCCCGGTCGAAGCGTGACGGTCATCGATCAGTTCCTTTCGCCGCGGAAGTAGCGGGCATGGAGCGGGTTGAAGCCGATGCGGTAGACCAGCTCCGCCGGGCTCGCGACGCTCCAGACCGCAAGGTCCGCCGACTTGCCCGCCTCGATCGTTCCGGTCTCGGCGAGAAGGCCGAGCGCGCGCGCCGCCTCGCGCGTCACGCCGGCGAGGCATTCGGCCACGGTCATGCGGAACAGCGTGGCGCCCATGTTCATCGTGAGCAGCAGCGAGGTCAGCGGCGAGGTGCCGGGGTTGCAGTCCGTGGCCAGGGCCATGTGCGTGCCGGCCTCGCGGAAGAGAGCCACCGGGGGCGCCTTCTCCTCGCGGATGAAGTAGTAGGCGCCGGGAAGGAGCACCGCGACGGTGCCGGCACGGGCCATCGCCGCCGCGTCGGCGGCCGTGGCGTATTCGAGGTGGTCGGCTGACAGGGCGCCGAAGCGCGCGGCCAGCGCCGCGCCGCCGCCCTGCGAGAGCTGTTCGGCGTGGAGCTTCACCGGAAGCCCGAGTGCCTTCGCAGCCTCGAACACGCGCTCCATCTCGGCCGCCGAGAAGGCGATGCGCTCGCAGAAACCGTCCACGGCGTCCACCAGTCCGCGCCCGTGCGCCTCGCGCAGGCCGGGGATCGCCACCTCGTCCAGATACTCGCCCGCCCGGCCCTTGTATTCGGGCGGCAGGGCATGCGCCGCGAGCCAGCTCGTGCACACGCGCACGGGCCGGCGCTCGGCCAACAGCCGCGCCGCTTCCAGCATCCGGCATTCGCTGGCGACGTCCAGCCCGTATCCGGACTTGATCTCCACCGTGGAGACGCCCTCGTCCAGAAGCGCGTCGAGGCGCGGCAGCGCGGCCTCCGCCAGTTCCCCCGCCGACAGGGCGCGGGTCGCCGCCACGGAGGAGACGATGCCCCCGCCGGCGCGCGCGATCTCCTCGTAGCTCGCGCCCTCGAGCCGCATCTCGAACTCGCGCGCGCGGTCCCCGCCGTGAACGAGATGCGTGTGGCAGTCGATCGGCGCGGGCGAGATCCAGCGTCCTCCGCAGTCCACCGCTTCCGCACCCGCCGACAGGGCCGCCGGCAGCTCGCGCGCCGCGCCGGCATAGGCGATGCGTCCGTCCTCGATCAGGACGGCGCCGTCCTCCACGAGGCCGAGACCGGGCGCCCCCTCGGCCAGGGTGGCGAGGCGGGCGTTCGCGAGCAGGCGTTTCATGGGCGGATCACCTCGTGCGGGGGGCGAGAAAGAAGGACGCGCAGGCGCTCGATGTCGTCGCCCAGCGGCCGGTCGTCGGCATAGAAGGGGATGTCGCGCCGGATGCGCGCGACCAGGGCCTGGAGGCGCGGCGCCGGGGCGGCGCCGCCGTGCAGCTCGCTGGCCTGCGCGCCGGCCAGAAGCTCGATCGCCAGCACGTCGCGAAGGTTGTCGACGATCTGGAGGAGCTTGGTCGCGGCGGGCGTCGCGTGGGTCAGCACGTCCTCCTGCAAGGCGGAGGTGATACCGCCGTCGAGGCTCGCCGGCAGGGACAGGCGGCGGTTCTCCGCGACCAGGGCGGTGGCCGTGCACTGCGCGATCATGAAGCCCGAGGACACCCCGCCCTCGTCCGCCAGGAACGCCGGCAGTCCGCTCACCAGCGGGTTCACCAGCCGGTCGATACGTCGCTCGGACACGGCGGCGAGCGCGGCGGCGGCGGGGGCCAGCGCGTCGAGCGCGAGGGCCAGGGCGGCCGCCACGGCGTGGGCCTGCGAGCGGACCTCCGGCGCCTCGGGTGTCCCGCCCACGGCCGGGTTGTCGGTGACGCTGGCGAGCTCGTCCGCCACCACGGCCTCGGCCCGCGCCAGTGCGTCGCGCGCGGCACCGTGGATATGGGGCACGGCACGCAGGCTGAGCGGATCCTGCGTGCGCCGGCCGGCGCGCGCCGCGAGCCGGGCACTGCCGTCCAGCCATCCGCGCAGGTTCGCGCCCACGGCCTGAAGACCCTCGGACCGGCGCAGCGCCAGGGCGTCGGCATCGAAGGTGCCGAGCTGGGAGCCAAGCGCGTCGTGGCTCAGCGCGGCCGCCGCGTCGGCCCAGTCAAGCAGCAGCGCGATGCGGTGCAGCGCGAGGCAGGCGAGCCCCGTCGAGCACGGCGTGCCGTTGACGAGGCTGAGGCCCTCCTTGGCCTCGAGCACCAGCGGCGCGCGTCCGATCCGGCGCAGCGCCTCGGCGCCCGGCATGGTCTCGCCGCCGTGGCGAGCGCGCCCCTCGCCGATCAGCACGAGCGCAATCGCCGCAGCGTGGGTGAGGTAGCCGACCGAGCCGCGCGAGGGAACGGCCGGCAGGATGTCGGCGTCGAGGAGCGCGAGCAGCGTTTCCACGATCTCGGGGCGCACGCCCGAGGCGCCGCGCGAGTAGCCGGCCACCTGGGCTGCCATCACCGCGCGGGTTTCCTCGCGGCCGAGCGGCTCGCCGAGACCGCAGGCGTGGCTGAGCACGATGTTGCGCGACAGGGCACGCTGGCGCGGGCGGTCGATCAGGACATCGCACAGCGCGCCGACGCCGGTGTTGATGCCGTAGCCGCGCACGCCGCGCTCCGACAGGCTCTCCACCACGCGGCGCGCCTGCGCGACCCGCGCCCAAGCCTCCGGCGCGAGCGCGAGCGGCGCGCCCAGCGCCACGGCGGCGATCGACGCGGGGTGGGGCGGGCCGTCGAGCTCCACGGGGGCCGGCCGGTCGGTCAACGCAGCGCCCGGAGCACGCGAGCGAAGGCGGCGTCGATCACCGCGTCGTCCCGGTGCCGCCCGTCGCGGATCACACGGCGGCCCGCCACCACCACGTCGCGCACCGCGCGGTCGCCTAGGGCGAAGATCCAGCGGTCGAGCACCGCGTCGCCCTCGGCCTCCGCCACGAAGGGGTCGTCGCCGTCGAGGGCCACGAGGTCGGCCCTCGCGCCCACCGCGATGCCGGCCTGCGCGAGGCCGCAGGCCTGCGCCCCGCCGCCGAGGGCGGCATCGAACATGGATCGGCCGACCGAGGCGCCGGGCGCGGCGGCAAGGCGCGCGCGGCGCCGGTCCCGGAGGCGCTGGCCGTATTCGAGAAGGCGCAGCTCCTCCGCCACGCCCGTGGCCACATGGCTGTCGGTGCCGACGCCGAAGCGCCCGCCCGCCGCCACGAAATCCGTCGCGGGGAAGATGCCGTCGCCGAGATTGGCCTCCGTCGCCGGGCACAGCCCCGCCACCGCGCCGGCGCGGGCGAGCCCCGCCGTCTCGTCCGGCGTCATGTGCGTGGCGTGGATGGCGCACCAGCGGCGGTCGACCGGCATCTCGCCGAGCAGCCATTCCACCGGGCGGCGGCCGCTCCAGGCGAGACTGTCCTCGACCTCGCGCTCCTGTTCGGCGACGTGGATGTGGATCGGCCCCGCGGTCCGCTCGGCCGCCAGGATCGCGCGCATTTCGTCCGGCGTCGCGGCACGCAGCGAATGGATCGCGAGGCCGAGCCCGGCGCCCGCCTCGCGGCAGGCCGGGCCGAGCGCCTCGAGCAGCGCCAGGAAGCCGTCCACGTCGTGCAGGAAGGGGCGCTGCCCGTCGCCCGGCGCCGCGCCGCCGAAATTGGCGTGGGCATAGAACACGGGCAGATGGGTGAGGCCGATGCCGGCGCGGCCCGCCGCCGCCAGGATGCGGCGCGAGGTCTCGGCCGGGTCGGGGTAGGGGTCGCCGCCCGGCGCATGATGGAGGTAGTGGAACTCGGCGACGCGTCCGTAGCCGCCCTTCAGCATCTCCACGTAGAGCTTGGCCGCGACCGCCTCGATCGCCTCCGGCCCCATGCGCCCGACCGTGCGGTACATCTCGGCGCGCCAGGTCCAGAAGCTGTCGTCGCCCGATCCCGCGATCTCGGCCAGACCCGCCATGGCGCGCTGGAACGCGTGCGAGTGGAGGTTGGCGAGCGCCGGCACGACCGGGCCCGGCAGCCGCTCGCAACCCTCCGGCGACGCCCCGACGTCGATCGCGCCGATGCATCCCGCCGCATCGACCTCGATCCGGACATCGTTCCTCCAGCCGTCGGCGAGGAGGGCTGAGGGGCAGAACAGGGCGGCGGGGATTCCGGTCATGCGGGAAGGCTCCGACGAAGTTGCCTATACAACATTCGCGATGCGTTCCGCGTTTGCAAGGCCTTTCTGGCCTCCGACGCCCGATTGTCTGCTATATGTCGAGCCGGTCGAGGAGTCCGTGGAACCGGGATGTCGCTACTTGAGGATTTTGGTGGAGCCGCGGACGCCCCCGTCGCCGACGAGACCCCGCTCTACGCCCGGCTGAAGCATTACATCCGCAGCCGCGTCGAGTCCGGCGAATGGCCGCCCGAGCATCGCGTTCCGTCCGAGAACGAGTTCGTGGAGCATCTCGGCATCAGCCGGATGACGGCGAACCGCGCGCTGCGCGAGCTGGCGGCGGAGGGCATCGTCACCCGCGTGCGCGGCAAGGGATCGTTCGTGTCCTCGCGCAAGCGCAGCTCCGCCTTCCAGAGCGTGCCCAACATCGCCGACGAGATCACCCTGCGGGGGCGCCAGCACCACGCCGAGGTGATCGTCCACCAGCACGAGATCTGCGGGCCGGATCTCGCCGAGGCGCTGGACGGGGCGATCGGGGCGAGCGTGTTCCATTCGGTGATCGTCCACAAGGAGGATGACCTGCCGATCCAGATCGAGGACCGGTTCGTCAATCCGGATCGGGCGCGCGCCTATCTCGAGCAGGACTTCCTCGCCGTCACGCCCAACAGCTACCTGTCGGCGGTGGCGCCCATCGTGCGCAGCGAGCAGTTCATCGAGGCCGTCACCGCCCAGCCCTGGGAGTGCCGCCTCCTGGGCATCGGCCGCAGCGAACCCTGCCTGCTCGTGCGCCGGCGCACCTGGTCGCGCGAGGGCGTCGTCTCGGCGGTGCGGCTGGTCTATCCCGGCTCGCGCTACCGGCTGGAAAGCACGTCCTGACGCTCCCGGCGCACGCGAACGCACGCGCGGAATGAAGCCGATGGGGCCTGCGAGCGACCGCTGCCGACGTGGCGGAAATTCCATCGCACTGCACAAAATCTAGCACGCATCCGCGCCCGAACGCGAGCGCGGCGCCGCCTCGGCCGCCGGACCACGACTGGCATGCGCCTTGCATTCCATCGTTGTATGCAAGACGCTCCCCTCATCGACCCCACGGGCCCGTCCATGGACGAGGCGATCCTCGCGTCGATCCTGGCGCGCCGGATCCGGCCGGGCTCGCGCCTGGGGGAGAGCGAGCTCGCCAAGATCTTCGGCGTGTCGCGCACGCTGGTGCGCGAGGCGATGATGCGCCTCGAGGCGCGGCACATCGTGGAGGTGCGCCCGCGCCGGGGATGGTTCGTGGTGGAGCCCTCTGTCGCCGAGGCGAGGCTCGTGTTCGGGGCGCGCCGCGCCCTGGAAGGCGGCGCCATCCGCCTCCTGCCGCCGCTCGCGCCCGACCATCGCGCCCGGCTCCACGCCCATCTCGCCGACGAACGGAGCGCGATCGCCGCCGGCGACCATCCGCGCCTCGTCTGCCTGATGGGCGACTTCCACATCCGCCTCATGGAGATCCTCGGCAATCCGGTCCTCGCCGAGATCATGCGCGACCTGACCGCGCGCACCATCCTGATCGCGATGCTCTACCAGTCCGACGACCACGCGGAGGAGTCGCATCGCGGCCATTGCCGTATCGTCGCGGCGCTGGAGCGCGGCGACCGCCATGCCGCCGCCGAGGAGGCGACGCGGCACCTCGACGAGGTCGAAGCGGGGCTGGACTTCGACATGGGGGCCGACGCGCTGGCCGATCTGCGCCGCTCCCTCCTGCCCCCGAACGCCTCGGCGCTTCCCGCCTTCCCTCCCGCACGAACCAGAAGGTCTTCCGCATGCTGAACCGACGCACCCTGATCGCCGCCGGCCTCGGCCTCGCCGGTCTCGCCGCCGTGGCCGCCTCGCCCGCCAGCGCCGACGCGCTCGCCGACATCGCGCAGCGCGGCACGCTGCGCGTGGCCGTCCCGCAGGACTTCCCCCCCTTCGGCTCGGTCGGCACCGACATGGCGCCCCAGGGCTACGACATCGACATGGCCGAACTGATCGCCGGGAAGCTCGGTGCCAAGCTGGAGCTGACGCCCGTCACCTCGGCCAACCGGATCCCGTTCCTGCAGACCAACAAGGTCGACCTCGTGATCTCCTCGCTCGGCAAGAACCCGGACCGCGAGAAGGTGATCGACTTCTCCACCGCCTACGCGCCCTTCTTCAGCGGCGTCTTCGGTCCGGCGGACGTGGAGGCCGCCGACGCGGCCGCGCTTTCGGGCAAGACGCTCGGCGTCACGCGCGGCGCGACGGAGGATCTCGAGATCTCCAAGCTCGCACCCGCCGACGCGGTGATCAACCGCTACGAGGACAACAACGGCACGATCTCGGCCTTCCTGTCCGGCCAGGTCCAGCTCATCGCCACCGGCAACGTCGTCGCCGCCGCGATCCTGGAGCGCAACCCGCCCAAGCGGCCCGAGCTGAAGTTCCTGGTCCAGAACTCACCCTGCTACATCGGCATGAACAAGGGCGAGACGGCGCTCAAGGCCAAGGTGGACGAGATCGTCGCGGCGGCCAAGGCCGACGGATCGCTCAACGCCATCGCGCAGAAGTGGCTCAAGGCGGACCTGCCGAAGGACCTCTGAACTCCGCGCCGGCCGGGATCCTCGCCGCCGCGCGCGGACCCCGGCCTCCCGTTCCACGAGACATCGCGAAACCCATGTCCTACCAGTTCGATTTCGGCTGGCTCGCCGACTACTGGCCGCAGATCCTGTCCGGCATCGGGGTCACGCTGCGGCTGACGCTCGTGGGCGGCGTCCTCGGCGTCGGCCTCGGCGTCGCGTGCGCCTGGGCCCGCTCGCTCGGGCCCAAGGGGCTGCGCTGGCCGGTCTCGGCCTATGTCGAGATGATCCGCAACACGCCCTTCCTGATCCAGCTCTTCTTCATCTTCTTCGGGCTGCCGGGCCTCGGCGTGCAGCTCGACGCGATGACGGCGGCCTACCTCGCCATGATCCTGAACCTCGGCGCCTATGCCTGCGAGATCGTGCGCGCAGGGATCGAGGCGACGCCGCGCGGCCAGTTCGAAGCCGGGGCGAGCCTGGCGATGTCGCGCATCCAGACCTTCCGCCACGTGGTGCTGGCG
This sequence comes from Aureimonas flava, assembly GCF_003583935.1. Taxonomy (GTDB): domain Bacteria; phylum Pseudomonadota; class Alphaproteobacteria; order Rhizobiales; family Rhizobiaceae; genus Aureimonas; species Aureimonas flava. Next base: position 48,009 of record NZ_QYRN01000013.1, read on the forward strand.
CCATCGCTCCAGCGCATCTGGCCGGCGCTCTCCTCGCAGGTCGTGATCGTGATGCTGGGCTCGGCGGTGGTCTCGCAGATCGCCGCGCAGGACCTCACCTTCGTCGCCAACTTCATCCAGTCGCGCAACTTCCGGGCCTTCGAGACCTATCTCGTCTCGACGCTCGTCTATCTCGTCCTCGCCGTCCTGCTGCGGCAGGCGATGCGGCTCCTCGGCGGCGCGATCTTCCCGAGGCGGAGGGCCGCATGATCGAGTTCACGACCTGGGACATCCTGCGCAACCTGCTCCTGGCCGCCCGCTGGACCGTGGTGCTCTCGCTGGTCTCCTTCGTGGGGGGCGGGATCGTCGGGCTCGCGCTCCTGTTCCTGCGCATATCCAAGCGGCGGGGCACGCGGCTCGTCGCCAAGGGCTATATCGAGCTCTTCCAGGGCACGCCGCTCCTGATGCAGCTCTTCCTCGCCTTCTTCGGCCTTGGCCTGTTCGGCGTCGACGTGCCGGCCTGGCTCGCGGCGGCCACGGCGCTGGTCCTCTGGAGCGCCGCCTTCCTGGCGGAGATCTGGCGCGGCTGCGTGGAGGCGATCGCCAAGGGCCAGTGGGAGGCCTCGGCGAGCCTGGGCATGGGCCGGGTGCAGCAGATGCGCCACGTGATCCTGCCGCAGGCGCTGCGCATCGCGGTGCCGCCGACGGTCGGCTTCTCGGTCCAGGTGGTCAAGGGCACGGCCCTCACGTCGATCATCGGCTTCACCGAGCTGTCCAAAGCCGGCACGATCGTCACCAACGCCACCTTCCAGCCCTTCACGGTCTACAGCTTCGTCGCGCTGATCTACTTCGCGCTGTGCTGGCCGCTGTCGAAGAGCTCGCAGATCCTCGAAAGGAAGCTCAATGTCGCTCATCGCGGTCACTGAGGTCAGGAAGCGCTTCGGCTCGAACGAGGTGCTGAAGGGCATCGATCTCGACGTGGAGCCCGGCGAGGTGGTCGCCGTCATCGGCAAGAGCGGCTCGGGCAAGTCGACGCTGCTCCGCTGCATCAACGGACTGGAGACGATCGACGGCGGCTCGATCGTGGTGGCGGGCGCGCAGCTCCTGGACGACGAGCTGCACCTCAAGGCGCTGCGGCTCAAGGTCGGCATGATCTTCCAGCAGTTCAACCTGTTCCCGCACCTCTCCGCCGGCCGCAACGTGATGCTGAGCCAGCGGGTGGTGAAGAAAGCCGACAAGGCGGCCGCCGAGGCCATGGCTCGCCAGCAGCTCGAGCGCGTCGGGCTCGGCCACAAGTTCGACGCCTACCCGGACGAATTGTCCGGCGGCCAGCAGCAGCGCGTGGCGATCGCCCGCGCGCTGGCGATGGAGCCGATCGCGCTGCTGTGCGACGAGATCACGTCGGCGCTGGACCCCGAGCTCGTGGCCGAGGTCCTGGCCGTGGTGCGCGAGCTGGCCGCCGAGGGCATGACGCTGATGATGGTCACGCACGAGATGGCCTTCGCGCGCGAAGTCGCCTCGCGCGTCGTGTTCATGCACGAGGGGCGCGTCCACGAGATCGGGCCGCCGGCGGAGCTGTTCGCCGCGCCGAGGACGCCCGAACTCCGGCGGTTCCTCGGCACGACCCCATCCTGACGAGCGCCGCGCGCGGCTCAGCGCCGGGCCGGCACCCAGGCGGGGAAGGCGGGAACGGACGAGAAATCCGCGTCGATCACCTCGAAATGGGCGTCGCGCGGCGTGTTCGCCGCCCCGCCCTGGATCGGCACGATGTCCTGCGGGCAGGCCGAGAAGGCGACCACGCAGTCCATCTCGGCCCGAAGCGAGATGCTGTCGCCGGGCCGGCAGGGCGTCGGGCCGGTGAGCAGCGTGCGCCCGTCCGGCTGGACCGCGATGTTCATGAAGACGTTGAACGAGGCGAGGATCGGGACCGGCGGCTCCAGCCCCAGCTCGGCCAGCCCCTCGTACATGTTGTCGAGACAGTTGCGGTGATAGCCCTCCACACCGAGCACGCGGTAGCGATGGCAGTCGCAGGCGGCCATGAACGTGTCGTGGACGCCGGGCGAGGTATCCTCCACCACGGTGAGGATCGGCCGACGCCGCGTCGTCACGAAGCTGTCGCCGACCAGGGGGTTGAGGCGCTGCGTCCAGACCCGGCTCGCCTCCATCGACATGTGCTCGGCAAGGTCCGCCGCGTTCCAGGCCCAGCAGTCCACGACCTGGGTGCCGTGCGTGTTGACGAGGCGCACGGTCCGGCCGGCCGCCAGGTGCAGGGCGCGGCCGTGGCCGGCGGGAATGGTCTGAAGGGTTTCGCTCACGACGGCGCTCCGCGTTCGGTGCCGAGGCTCCGGCCGGCGATCGCCTCGGCGTAGATGTCCAGGACCCGAGCGACGCTCGCGAGGACGAGCGGCCGAGCGCGGGGCTCGGTCCGCCCCGCCGCGACGTCGGCATAGAGCTGGCCGAGATGCTGGCTGACCAGCGGCAACGGGATCTCCCGCTCGCCCAGCCGGGCCATCAGACGATCGACGGCGGCCCGCGCCTCGGGTTCGGGCCAGTAGTAGCGGATTCGGTCGCTGAACGAAAAGTGCCGCTGCATGCGCTGCTCGGCGTCGCCGCCCGGATAGTATTTCCGCCAGTTGTCCGGCGAGGCCAGCATGACCCGCTCCATCGTCGCGGGCAGCGCCTCGGCGCCCGCCTCCGGCGCCAGCACGTCGGCGATCGCCGACAGGCCGTAGAGCGCCTCGCGCAGCGCGAAGGTGAGCCAGGGTCCGACCTTCAGGATCACGAACCCGTCGCGCACCAGCGCGGCGAGCGCCCCGACCGGCTGGTAGTCGGTGGAATGGGCCTCGAACACGAAGCCCGGCAGCGCGCCCAGGGTCGCCGACAGCGCGCGCGCCGTCTCCGGTTCGTAGACGACCACCTCGGCGTTGCCGAATTCGACGCCGGGCTGGACGACGGCGCCGACGGCCCGCCGGAAGGCCTCTTCCAGGCCCGCCGCCGCGAACGCCGCGCGGTGGACCTCGATCGTGCGCCGCGCGGCCTCGGGCGTCGTGACGACGAGATGGTCGAGCGCCTCGAAGGCCCCGCCCGGCACCGGAACCTCCGTGCCCACGACATAGACCGGAAGGCTGCCGTCCTTGGCCGAAGCCGCCCGTTCCGCCGCGCCAGCGAGCCTGGCGGCCCGCCGGGCGACGGTCTCGTCCGCCAGCGCGGCGGGCTCGCCGGCGCAGCCCATCGACGTGTCGAGATGCAGCTTGGTGAAGCCGGCCTCGGCGAAGGCCGCGATCATCGCCTCGGCCTTGCCCATGGCCTCTTCGGCGGGCAAGGCCTTCCAGGGATTGGGACCGAGATGATCGCCGCCCAGCACCAGCCGGTCCAACGGAAACCCGACCTCGGCGGCGATGTCCTCCACGAAGCGCCGGAAGTCGGCCGGCGTCATGCCCGTGTAGCCGCCGTCCTGGTTGACCTGGTTGCAGGTAGCCTCGATCAGCACGTCGGAGCCGTGATCGAGCCCGTGCCGGAGGGTCGCCTCGATCACCAGCGGATGCGCCGAGCAGACCGAGCAGATGCCCGCCGCCTCGCCGGCGGCATAGCGGTCCGCGATGCGGGCGAAGCGGTCGGTCGCCGTGGTCACGAGCCCGCCTCCCCGTTGGCGGCGATCAGCGCGCGGATGTCGGCGAGCGTTCCCGTGCCCGCCATCGGCCCCTTGGCGCCCACGGCCAGCGCGCCGCACGCGTTGGCGACCTGGAGGCATTCGGCCGGCGGCGCCCCGCGCAGCCAGGCGCAGACGAAGCCGGCGCCGAAGCAGTCCCCCGCCCCGGTCGGGTCGATCTCCCGGACCGGGAACGCGGGAAACGCGGTGCGCCCGTCGCGGTGGTAGTGCACGGCCCCCTCGGCGCCCTTCTTGAGCACCACCGTCGCGATGCCCCGGTCGGAGAGCTCGGCGACGGCGCCCGCCTCGTCCTGTGCCCGCGTGAACAGGAAGAGTTCCGCGCCGCTCGGCAGGAAGAGGTCGCAGGATGCCAGCACCGAGGACAGCGCCTCGCGCATGCCGGCAAGGTCCAGCATCTCGCGCCGGATGTTGGGATCGAAGGAGACGGTTCCCCCCCGCGCCTTCACGGTGCGGACCGCATCCTCGACCACGGCGACGACGGCGGGCGAGAACAGCGAGGAGCCCATGACGTGGAAATGGTCGGCGCGTGCCAGGAGCGCGGTCGCCTCCGGCGTCGTCGCGATGTGGCCGGAAGCGCTCAGCGGGATGTTGTAGACGAAGGCGCGGCCGCCGTCGGCGGCGTAGCGGACGAAGGCCGTGCCGGTCGGGATGCCCGGCAGCCTCGCGATCGCCGAAACGTCGACGCCGCTGAGCTCCAGGCGTCGGACGTTGAGCGCGCCGAAGTCGTCGTCGCCCACCGCCGCGATCATGCCGCAGCGCTGGCCGAGGCGCGCGGCCTGGTCGATGAAGATCGCCGGCGCGCCGGAAGGAAAGGGCCCGACGAGCGAGCCCGGCTCCATGAACGTCTGGCCGACCTCGGTGGCCATGATCTCGACCACGATCTCGCCGGCGGTCACCAGCGTCTTCGATCCCGTGGATTCCATCGTCTCTCTCCCTCGTTGTCTCGTCTCAGGCCGACCCGCGCTCCACGACCTCCGCGCCGAGCAGCGCGACGTCGCCGGCCGGATCGACGGGCGCGCCCTCGCTCATGCGTCGCAGCAGGATCCCGACCGCCCGGCGGCCGATCTCGTCGAAGTCCTGCGCCACGGTGGTCAGCGGCGGGCAGGTGTAGCGGGACAGCGGATGATCGTCGTGGCCGGCAATCCGCAGGTCGCAGCCAGCGCCGCGCCCCACGCGCAAGCCCGCCTGCCAGGCGGCGGCGAGGGCCCCGAAGGCCAGCCGGTCGTTGGCGCACAGGATGGTGCGCCCCTCGGCCTCGCCGGCCTCGATCGCCATGCGCATCGCCTCGTGCCCGAACCTCTCGAAATCCCAGTCCCCGTCTTCGGGCAAGGCCAGATGGCGCGGGGGCAGGTGCCGCCCGGCCATCGCGGCGTCGTAGGCCCTGGCGCGATCCGCGGCGTTGGCGTTCACCGCCGGCATGCCCAGGAAGGCGGGCGGCGCGCCGCTCGCGCACAGATAGCCGACGATCCGGTCGAAGGAGCGCCGGTTGTCCGTGCCGACGAAGGCGGCCGGATGGGTGGGGGCGGAATCGACATAGACCAGCGGGATGTCGGTTTCCAAACGCTCCAGCGCGTCCGAGGAACCGTCGCGCGCCCTCCCGAGCGGCGCGACCACCGCGCCGGCGACGTTCATCGAAGACAGGGTCCTCACCGCCTGGACCTCCTTCGCCGGATCGCCGTCGGAGGACAGCACGAAGGCCTCGAACCCGGCTTCCAGGGCGATGCCGCGCACCCGCCGCGTCAGCGCGGCGTAGAACGGGTCGGCGGGATCGGGCACGATCACGCCGACGATGCTGGACCGACCGCGCCCGAGATTGGCCGCCAGGAGGTTGCGGTTGAAGCCGGAGGTCGCGAGCGCCGCCTCGATTCGCCGCCGCGTGGTCTCCTTCAAGGACGACGGATCGTTGAAGAACTTCGACACCGTCGGGCGGGACAGGCCGACGAAGAGCGAGAACTCCTCCATCGTGCGGACGGGCGCCGGCAGGGCGGCAAGCTTGCGAGCCAAGGCTCCCTCCCCTTTCGCCGCCGGTCGCGACCCGGCCCCCGGCCTCAGCTCATCCAGTTGCCGCCGTCGACATTGTAGGTTTGCGCGAGGATGTAGTCGCTGTCGGCGGAGGCCAGGAAGACCGCGAGGCCGGCGATGTCCTCGGGCTGGGCGAAGCGTCCGATCGGAACCTCCCGGGCGACGGCGGCCTTCTTGGCGCCCGGCGCCAGCCCTTCCCACTTGGCGAAGGCGGCGTCGACCTGGTCCCAGTGCTCGCCGTCCACGACGCCCGGCGCGATCGCGTTGACCTGGATGCCGTGCTTGACGAGCGCCAAGGCGGCGGACTGCGTGGCGGAAATGATCGCGGCCTTGGACGCGCAGTACATCAGCACCAGCGCCTCGCCGCGACGGCCGGCCTGGCTCGCCATGTTGATGATCTTGCCGCCGCGCCCTCGGGCGATCATGGCGTTGGACACCGCCTTCATCATGAAGAGCGGGCCCTTGAGGTTCACCGAGAACACGCGCTCGTAGCTCTCGGCGGTGATGTCGGTGATCGGCGCCATGTCGAAGATGGCGGCGTTGTTGACGAGAATGTCGATCCCGCCATGGGCCCGGTCCACCTCGGCGACCACCGCCTCGATCGAGGCGAGGTCGGTCACGTCCAGGCGCACGGCGCTCGCCTCCGGGCCGATCGCCTCGGCCGCCGCGGTCGCCCGCTCGACGTTGACGTCGCCGATCACGACGCGCGCGCCCTCGCGCACGAAGGCCTGGGCGAAGCCCAGCCCGATGCCACGCGCGCCGCCGGTGATGAGTGCGGTCTTGCCCTGGAGTCTCATGGCGTTCGTCCTCGACGGCAACGGGGTCCGGCGGCTGCTCGCCGCCCGGCGGTCCTAGGGTTCGCGGAAGATGCCGCGCGTAGCGGCTTGGACCCGTGGATCGGGCCGTGCGGTCCTCCCGTCGCCGCAGGGCAGATTGCTACGCGTGTAAAAAACCGTCGTCAAGGCCGCGCCGCCACTTTGTTTACGCGCGTAAAAATCGAGGGCCGGCCAAACGGAACTTTGGGCGGAACTGCGCGCAGTGAAAGGACGCGACCAAGGCGGTCCCACCAGTGAAGAGCTCGCAGCACCGATCGTTTCAGATCGCCAGCGGTTGGAACGGTCGGCGTTGCGCAGCGTCCGGTCGGAGGACACCGCCCCGGTGGACGGCAAGGCGGCCGATCAGCCTGTTCGATCCCGCGACGGAACGGCGCCTTCGAGATCGCGGAGCCCGGACGGGGCCACGAGGGCCCCGAAGACGTCGGCCTCGGCGGGACGCCCGATCAGGTAACCCTGCGCCTGCGACCAACCGTTGGCGCGCAGCCAGTCGAGCTGCCCCGACGTCTCCACGCCCTCCGCCGTGGTCATCATGGACAGGGCATGCCCCATGTCCGCGACGGCCCGGACGATCGCCTCGGACTGGGCGGAGCGGCCGATGTCGCTGACGAAGCATCGGTCGAGCTTGAGCTTGCTGAACGGAAACAGCCGCAGGTAGGACAGCGAGGAATAGCCCGTGCCGAAGTCGTCGAGCGAGATGCGCACGCCGATCGCCTTCAGGTCGTGCAGGATGCGCATGTTGTGCTCGCTGTCGGCCAGGAGCACGGATTCGGTGATCTCGAGCTCCAGCCGCGCGGGGGCGAGGCGCGAGCGCGCGAGGGCCGCCGCGACCTTCATCGGGAACGTGTCGCTGCGGAACTGGACTGGCGAGATGTTGATCGCGACGGACACGTCCGCCGGCCAGTGCGCCGCCTGACGGCACGCCGCCTCCAGCACCCATTCGCCGATCGCGTTGATGAGGCCCGTCTCCTCGGCGAGCGGGATGAAGTCGACCGGGGAGACCTCGCCTTTCTCGGGATGGCGCCAGCGCAGGAGCGCCTCGGCGGTGGCGATGCGTCCGCTCCCGAGATCGCGGATCGGCTGATACACGAGCCGCAGCTCGCCCTTCTCCAGGGCGAAGGCGAGATCGCGTTTCAGGTCCTGGCGGGCGCAGACCTTCTGGGACATGGCCGCGTCGAAGATGCGCGTGGTGCCCCGGCCGGACTCCTTGGCCTGGTAGAGCGCGATGTCGGCGGCCTTGAAGACCTCCTGCCGCGCCTCGGCGCCCCCGGTCGAGACCGCGAGGCCGATGCTGGCCTTGAGCCGGACCGAGTTCTCCTCGAGTTGGAACGGCGCGTCGAACGACCGCTGGATGGCCTTCACGACACGGGATGCCGGAGGCGAGGTTTCGGAACCCGGCGCGAGGAGCACGGCGAACTCGTCGCCGCCGAGACGCGACAGGACGCCGTTCGCGGGAACCGCTTCGATCAGCCGTTCGGCGACCTGGCGCAGCAGCGCGTCTCCCGTGGGATGGCCAAGCGTGTCGTTGACCTCCTTGAACAGGTCGAGGTCCAGGAGCATGACCGTGACGTCGCCGGCCGGCCCATCGGCCGTCGCGCCTTGGCGGGCGCTCGCCAGCGCCTCGTCCAACGCCCGGTTAAAATGGGTCCTGTTGGTGAGGCCTGTCAGCGAGTCGAAGTTGGCGAGTTGGAACAGCCGCTCCCGCGCCTCGCGCGCCTCCGTCACGTCGCGGAAGAAGACCGACAGGCCGCCCCGCCACGGATGCGCGCTGACCTCCATCCAGATCGAGTATCGGGGTAGGAAGGCCTCGAAGCGGGCCGTGCGTCCGGTGGCGATGGCCTCGCGGTAGTGTCGGTCGAAGGGCCCTCCGACATGATCGGGATAGAGGTCCCACAGGCTGTCCCCGACGCGGACCCGATGCGTCTTGCCGATCAGGTTCCGGGCCCGCTCGTTCAGGTAGGTGATCCGCCAGTCGCGATCGAGGACGATCACGTAGTCCGACGTGCTGTCGAGCACCATGGAAAGCCGGGCATGCGCCTCCTCGGCGGTTTCGCGCAGGCGCTTCTGGTCGATGACGTCCCGTCCGATCGCCAGGAGATGGGTAACCGCCCCATCGCCCTCCCGCACAGGCTCGACCGACACGTCCCACCAGGCCCTGGTTCCCGCCCGACCGGGACAGGGGCCCGAGAAGCGGAAGCTCGTGCCCCCGGCAGCGCTGAGGACGGAAGCCCGCACGGTGTCGCGGAAGTTCGCCGGCCAACCCTCGGCCCAGGATCGGCCGATCACCCGAGCCGCGACGTCCGGCCCGAGGAGGTCGCGGGCCGCCCGACCGAGCGCGAGGACGCGCCCGTCGAGGTCCAGCACCGCGAGAAAGTCGGGGCTGGTGTCGAGGAGGGTGCGGGCGAAGGCCTCGCTCCGGCGGAGCGCTGCCTCGACCGTGCCGATCCGCGAGACGCCCGGTGCGGGTCCGGCCCCGCCGTACCGCCGCCCGCCCCATGCGGAATCGATTGTGTCCACTGGGTGCTTCATGACGTTCGCCTCATCCGAGGGAGCCTGACACGCCCGGGTTGAACGATCGCTTAAGCGCCGGCCGTCGCCACCGGGAGCGTCACATCCGTACGATGACCTTTCCCTTCGCCCGCCCCGTCTCGAGATGGGCGAAGGCCGCCGCGATCTCGTCGAAGGCGAACACCCGGTCGATCACGGGTTCGAGGCCGCCATCTCGGATCAGTTCGGCGAGCTCGGCGAGCTCGGCTCCGTCCGGACGCATGAACAGGTAGCGGTAGCGCACGCCGCGCCGACGCGCCTGCCGGCGCAGGCGCCAGCTCGCCAACCAGAACAGGGCCGGGAGGAACCCGCGCCGGTCGAGGTCCTTCCAGGCGGTCTGCGGCTCCGGCACCCCGGCGACGGAGACCACGGTTCCGCCCGGCTTCACCACGTCGAAGCTTCGACTCAGCGTGTCGCCGCCCATGAGATCGAAGACGCCGTCCACGTCGCGGACGCGGTCCTCGAAACGCTCAGCCGTGTAGTCGATCACGCGGTCCGCGCCGAGCCGTTCCACCAATGCCCTCCCGCGCGGCGAGGCGGTGGTGGTGACATGGGCTCCGAGCCATTTGGCGATCTGGATGGCGAAAGTGCCGACGCCGCCGGCGCCGCCCGGAATGAACACGCGGCTGCCGGGGCGCAGGCCGAGTTCGTCGCGCAGCGCCTGAAGGGCCGTCAGCCCCGCCAGCGGCACGCCGGCGGCCGCCTCGAAGCCGAGCGCGTCGGGCATGCGGGCGAGAAGCCTTTCCGGCACCACAGCGTATTGCGCGAAGGCGCCCATGGCCGTCTTGTCCACGCGCGCGAAGACGCGGTCGCCGGCGGCGAAGGCGGTGACGCCCTCGCCGCACGCCTCGACGGTGCCGGACAGCTCGCCTCCCATCACCACCGGCAGCGGCCAGCGGCGGATCACCCGCAGCTTGCCCTCTCGAATCTTGTAGTCGACGGGATTCAGGCCCGCCGCATGGACGCGGACCAGGACCTCGCCCGCGCCGGGCTCGGGTCGCGGCACGTCGCGAAGCTCCATCGCCTCGGGGCCGCCGTAGCGCGTCAGAACGAGTGCCTTCATGGATGCGAGTCTCCTGTGCGCGCGATCGCCGCCGGAACGGCATCGCAGCCGTGGGTGCCGCGGATGGATAGGCGGACGGGACCGGCGGTCCGGCGGCCGGCCAGGGACAACAGAACGCCGAGGATCAACGTGGGGCGGGCCACCGGAAACGTCCACCGGAGGACGGGGTCGCGGGACCGACGCCGGGATGGAGCCGATATACAACGCTGGTTGCGTCGTCCCCCATTAGACCAGAAGGTCGGACCCGCCACGCGGATGGATCCCATCGGCGTTTGCGGGCGCGAGGCCGCGTGCGCTCAGTCCGTCGAGGGAGTGGCGGAGTTCCGCCGCGTGGTGAACACGGGGATCGGAATGGGGAGGATCGACATCCTGTTCGCCCTCCTGACCTGTCCGTGACGGTTCGGCGAGTTGCGCCGCACCTTGCGCGGCGTGATGCAGAACATGCCGATGGCGCAGCTTCGGGCGAACGAGGCGGACGGGTTCTTCAGGCGGACGGCCTTCGCAGCGATCACGCCCCGGGGCCGACCAAGAGCCGACCGAGCCCGCCTACGCGTTGAAGCCGATCTTTGCCGACCGCGCGGCACGGTCGCGCAGCCGTCAGGGCGCGAGCACAGGCCGCCCCACCCGAGCCTTACCCCTCGCCCGCGATCGACAGGCGCCGGCGCGCCGCGTCCAGCGTGTTGCGCAGGAGGCAGGCGATGGTCATGGGCCCGACGCCGCCCGGCACGGGCGTGATCGCGCCCGCCACCGCGCAGGCCTCCCCGAAGGCGACGTCGCCGACCAGCCGCCCCTTGGCCGCGCCGGGCTCGGGGGCGAGCCGGTTGATGCCGACGTCGATCACCGTGGCGCCGGGCTTGATCCAGTCGCCGCGCACGAGCTCCGGCCGCCCCACGGCGGCGATCAGCACGTCGGCCCGCCGGCAGACGTCGGGCAGCGCCCGCGTGTGGGAATGGGCGACCACCACCGTGGCGTTGGCCGAAAGCAGCATCTGGGCCACGGGCTTGCCGACCAGCGCCGAACGGCCGAGCACCACCGCCTCCAGGCCGGACAGGTTGGGCACGGCGCGCGCGACCAGCAGCATCGCACCGAGCGGCGTGCAGGGCGCCAAGCCGGGAAGGCCGTTGGCGAGGCGACCTGCGTTTTCCGGGTGGAGGCCGTCCACGTCCTTGGCTGGATCGATGCTCAGGATCACCGACCCGGCGTCGAGGTGGCGCGGCAGGGGCAGTTGCACCAGGATCCCGTCCACGGCCGGATCCTCGTTGAGGCGGCGGATCAAGGCGAGCAGATCGGCCTGCGTCGTCTCGGCGGGCAAGCGGTGCTCGAAGCTCTCCATCCCGACGTCGCGCGTCATGCGCACCTTGGAGCCGACATAGACCTCGCTGGCCGGATCGCGGCCGACCAGGACCACGGCGAGGCCCGCCTTGCGCTCCGCACGGCCCGCGAAATCGGCCGCGCCCCGCGCCACCTCGCCGCGAAGCTCGGCCGCCACGGCCTTTCCGTCGATGATCGCTGCTGTCATAAATACGCTCCGCTGCGACGACCCGCCGCTTTCAATGTCCCGGCACGGCCGTGAACTCGGCCGCGCTCGCCGCCAGCCAGTCGGCGAAACTGCCGGCCAGCGACCGGAACACGGCGATGTCGTAGGTCGGCTCCTCGTCGACCTGCCAGAGCACGATGCCGACATGGCTCGCCAGCGTGACCGCCGCGTCGCCCGGCCGAAAGGCGGCGGGGTGGAGATCGACCGGCACGCCCTTGGCGAGCGTCGCGCGGGTCTTCGGGCCGGCGACGCGCAGCACGCCGTAGCCGGAGGACTGGTCGCAGACGGAAGCGAGCGGGCCGAGACGCTCGGCGAGATCGCGCGCGAAGCGCCAGCCGCCGCCGTCCTGGAAGGCCAGCCAGGTGCCGGGCCCGGTTCCGACGAACGTCAGCCCGCCGGATCGCACCGCCTTCGGCCCCGACGGAAGCGAGACGCCGAACGCGGCCCGCACCGTCTCGGCCAGTTCCCCGGCACGCCCGCGGCGCGCGGTCACGGTGGCGATGCCGAGGCCGGTGCGCTCGCTCGCCGCCAACGCGGCGCTCGTCGGCAGCACCGCTCCGAAAAAGGCCGGGCGCTCGGAAAGGGCGAAGTCAGTCACGCAGGCGCACTCCCTCGGGATCCACGAACACGGGCGAGCAGATCTCGACCTCGACGTCGGTGCCGCGCAGCAGGTCCACCGCCCGCAGCCGTTCGCCGATCCGCTCCGGCCCGTTGCGCAGGAGGCCGAGGCCGATCCAGTGGCCGAGCGTCGGCGAGAAGGCGACGGACGTGGCGTAGCCGAGGTCGTTGGCGGTGGTCGGCTCCGCGCCGACCTCGAGGAAATGCGCGCCCCCGGAGAGCCGGGCGGACGGGTCCACCGGCCGGAAACCGACGAAGCGGATGCGCGCGGAATCCACCAGGCCTTCGCGCCCGCTGAGCGCCCGCCCGACGAAGTCCTTCTTGGTGGACATCATCCGGCCGAGGCCGAGATCGGCCGCCGTGGTCGTGCCGGACAGCTCGTTGCCCGCCACGTGGCCCTTCTCGATGCGCATGACGCCGAGCGCCTCGGTCCCGTAGAGCGTGGCCCCGAGCGGGCCGCCCGCCGCCATCAGCGCCTCGGCGAGCGCCTCGCCGAAATGGGCCGGCACGGCGATCTCGTAGGCGAGCTCGCCCGAGAAGGAGATGCGGAACAGCCGCACCGGCACGCCGGCCCATTCGAACTCCGCGACGCCCATGAAGGGAAACCGCTCGTTGGCGAGGTCGAAGGCCTGCCCGAGCATCGCCTGCAGGAGCTGCCGCGACCGGGGGCCGGCCACCGCGTACTGCGCCCAGGCCTCGGTGACGGAGGCGAGCTGGACGTCGAGCTCGGGCCACAGGACCTGCGCGCAGAAGTTCAGGTGCTTCATGATGCGCGCGGCGTTGGCCGTCGTGGTGGAGAGGACGAAATGCTCCGGCCCGAGGCGCGCGACGGTTCCGTCGTCCAGCACGAAGCCGTCCTCGCGCAGCATCAGCCCGTAGCGGGCCCGGCCGACGGGAAGCTGCGCGAAGGCGTTGACGTAGACGCGGTTCAGGAAGGCGCCGGCGTCCGCGCCCTGGACGTCGATCTTCCCGAGGGTGGAGACGTCGCAGATGCCGACGCCCCCGCGCACCGCGTTCACCTCCCGCACCACGCTGTCGAGCCAGTCGGCCTCCCCCGGGCGGGCGAACCATTGCGCGCGCAGCCACTGCCCGGTCTCCACGAAGCTCGCGCCGTTGCGCCGCGCGAAGTCGTGGCCGGCGGTGAGCCGCGTCGGCTTGAAGTGCCGGCCGCGCGCGTGGCCGGCGAAGGCGGCGATGGCCACCGGCACATGGGGCGCGCGCGACACGGTGGTGCCGACCTCCTCGACCGGCCGACCCAGCAGCTCGGCCATGCGGGCGTGGCCGTTGATGTTGGAGAGCTTGCCCTGGTCGGTGGCCATGCCGAGCGTCGTGTAGCGCTTCAGGAGCTCCACCGAGCGGAAGCCCTCGCGATGGGCGAGCTCGACGTCCTTGGCGGTGACGTCGTGCTGGAGATCGACGAAGGCCTTGCCCTTGCCCGCGACGTGCCAGACCGGCGACACCGCGAGCGTCTCGTCGCGCGCGCGGGGCGCCTCCGCGACCGGCGCCTCGAAGCCGGCGGCGGCCGCCGCCGCCTGCCCCGCCGCGAACCCTTCGGCAAGGCCCGCGCCGGTGCCGAACGTGCCGTTGGCGGCGCCCACGACGCTCATGCCGGGCGGCGTGGCGTCCGGGCGGAACGCGGCGATCGCCTCCGACCAGCGGGGGCGCGCGCCCAGATGGGTGGCGAGGCCGAGCGACGGGTTGAAGCCGCCAGACATCGCCAGGAGATCGCAGCCGAGATGGCGGACGTGCCCGGTCGCGTCCACGACCTCGATCTCGGCGAGCGCCCGGCCGCCGGAGGTGGAAGCGACGCGCCCGCCCGTGACGATGCGCGTGCCGAGGAAGCCGGCGCGCTTCCGGATCGCGGCGTCGATCTGCGGGCGCGTGTCCACCACGGCCTCCAGCGTCGCGCCGGCCTCGGCCAGGGCGAAGGCGGTGCGCCAGCCGTCGTCGTTGTTGGTGAACACCGCCGCGCGCCTGCCCGGCACCACGGCGAAGCGGCTGCGGTAGCTGCGCACGGCCGACGCCATCATCACGCCCGGCCGGTCGTTGCCCGAGAACACCAGCGGACGCTCGAACGCCCCGGCCGCCAGGATCGAGCGCCCCGCGACGATCTGCCAGAGACGCTGGCGCGGCTGTCCGGGCAAGGGTTCGGGCAGGTGGTCGCCCACCTTCTCGATCGCGCCGTAGGTGCCGCCGTCGTAGACGCCGAACACGGCGGTGCGCGGCATCACCGTCACGTTGGGCAGGGCGGCGAGCTCGCGCAGCGCGTCCTGCGCCCAGTCGAGCGCCGGACGGGCGTCGATCTCGAGGTCCTCCTCGCACAGGAGGCGGCCGCCGGGGGCGAAGTCCTCCTCGCACAGGATCACCCGCGCGCCGGCGCGCCCGGCGGCCAGGGCGCCCGCGAGGCCCGCCGGGCCGGAGCCGATCACCAGCACGTCGCAGAAGGCGAAGGCCTTCTCGTAGCTGTCGGGATCGGCGAGCCCGCTGGACCGGCCGAGGCCCGCCGCGCGGCGGATCAGCGGCTCGTAGACCTTCTCCCAGAAGGCCGAGGGCCACTTGAACGTCTTGTAGTAGAAGCCGGCGACGAAGAGCGGCGACAGGAGGCCGTTCACCGCCCCGACGTCGTGCTCCAGCGACGGCCAGCGGTTCTGGCTGCGCGCCGTCAGCCCGTCGAAGAGCTCGACGCCGGTGGCCTTGCTGTTGGGCTCGCGCCGGGCGCCCTCGCGCAGCTCCACCAGTGCGTTGGGCTCCTCCGGCCCGGCGGTGAGGACGCCGCGCGGGCGATGGTACTTGAAGGAGCGCCCGACGAGGCCGACGCCGTTGGCCAGCAGCGCCGAGGCGAGCGTGTCGCCCGGATGGCCCGCATAGTCGCGCCCGTCGAACGCGAAGCGCAGCGTTCGGCTGCGGTCGATCAGCCCGCCTTCCGGCAGGCGGCAGGCGGCCGCCATCACGCGGGCTCCTTTCGGGCGAGCTCGACGGAGAAGATCTCGTGGGTGCGCGTGTCCCGCTCGATGGCGAGCCAGGACCGGCAGCCGGCCTCGTGGTACCAGAGCCCGCGGTGCCGGCCGGCCGGGTTGGCGCGCAGGTAGACGCGCCCCGCCTCGTCCGGCGCGGCGGCGTCGGCCGCTGGCGTGGCGTCGGCGAGCGCCGAGCCAGCCGCCTCGGCGTCGCCGAGGAAGCTGAACTCGCGAAGGTCGCGCGGGCCGCAGAAGGGGCAGTCGATGCGCATCGGGTTTCCGATCCCTGTCGGTCAGTGCAGGTTGGCCTGGGCGCCCTGGCCCTTCTCGTCGATCGTGTAGCCGCGCTCGAACCGGTCCAGCCGATAGGCGGCGGCCTCCCTGGCGGGTGCGTCCGTGGCGATGAGATGGGCGAAGCAATGGCCGGAGGCGGGCGTCGCCTTGAAGCCGCCGTAGCACCAGCCGGCGTTGAGGTAGAGGCCGGCGACCGGCGCATGGTCGATGATGGGCGAGCCGTCCATCGACATGTCCATGATGCCGCCCCACGAGCGCAGCATCCGCACGCGTCCGATCGCCGGCATCAGCGCCATGCCGCCCTCGCACACGTCCTCCACCGTGGGCAGGTTGCCGCGCTGGGCGTAGGAGTTGTAGCCGTCGATGTCGCCGCCGAACACGAGGCCGCCCTTGTCGGACTGCGAGATGTAGAAGTGCCCGGCGCCGAAGGTCACCACGTTGTCGATCAGCGGCTTGATCGCCTCCGACACGAAGGCCTGGAGCACGTGGCTCTCGATCGGCAGGCGGAAGCCGGCGAGCGCGGCGACCCGCGAGGAGTTGCCGGCGACGGCCATGGCGGTCTTGCCCGCGCGGATCGCGCCGCGCGTCGTCTCGACGCCCGTCACGCGGCCGTCCGGATCGGTGAGGAAGCCGGTGACCTCGCAGTTCTGGATGATGTCGACGCCGCGCTCGGAGGCCGCGCCGGCGTATCCCCAGGCGACCGCGTCGTGCCGGGCCGTGCCGCCGCGGCGCTGGCGCAGCCCCCCCTTGATCGGGAAGCGCGCGTCGTCGAACGCCAGGAACGGCATCTCGCGGCGCACGTCCTCGCGCGACAGGAGCTCGGCGTCGATCCCCTCCAGCCGCATCGCGTTGCCGCGCCGCACGTAGGCGTCGCGCTGGGCGTCGGAATGGAAGAGGTTGAGGACGCCGCGCTGCGAGACCATGGCGTTGTAGCCGAGGTCCGCCTCCAGCCCCTCCCACAGCTTCATCGACAGCTCGTAGAAGCTCGAATTGCCCGGCAGGAGGTAGTTCGACCGGATGATGGTCGTGTTGCGCCCGACGTTGCCCGAGCCGATCCACCCCTTCTCGATCACCGCGACGTTGCGGATGCCGTGGTTCCTGGCGAGGTAGTAGGCGGTGGCGAGACCATGGCCGCCGCCGCCGATCACCACGACATCGTAGCCGCCGGCCTTGGGCGCGGCGTCGCGCCAGGTCGGCTTCCAGCGGCGGTGGCCGGTCAGCGCGTTGGCGGCGAGGGAGAAGATGGAATAGCGCATGGCGCGGGGGTCCTGCCGTTTCCTCAGCCCATTTTGGTGGAGGCGTATCCGCCTGGGGATGCGGGAAAGACGACGGTTCGCTCGCCGTTGGGGAAGGTGCGGTGGTGGATGTGGGCGTGGATGGCGCGCGACAGGACCTGGGCCTCGACGTC
>NZ_QYRN01000014.1 GCF_003583935.1 Aureimonas flava
AGAAGCGCCCGCTCTCCAGGTCGTCGAACTGCGCCGAATCGACGATGTTGCACCCCTTCCCAGACAGGTACGTCGAGATCGCCGCAACGATCCCGCGCGCCGTCGGACAGGTCACCGTCAGGACAAACTGCTGCATCGGAAGTCTCGTCGCTTGGCGTGTCGGGTCGCGGCCGGCGCTGCCGGTCAGCTGTCCATCTTCAGGGCGGCGATGAAGGCTTCCTGCGGGATGTCCACCTTGCCGAACTGGCGCATGCGCTTCTTGCCCTCCTTCTGCTTGTCGAGGAGCTTGCGCTTGCGCGAGGCGTCGCCGCCGTAGCACTTGGCGGTCACGTCCTTGCGCAGGGCCGAGATGGTCTCGCGGGCCACGACCTTTCCGCCGATCGCCGCCTGGATCGGGATCTTGAAGAGGTGGTTGGGGATCAGCTCCTTCAGCTTCTCGCACATGGCCCGGCCGCGCTTCTCGGCCTGCGTGCGGTGGACCAGCATGGAGAGCGCGTCCACCGGCTCGGCGTTGACCAGGATCGACAGCTTCACGAGGTCGCCCTCGCGATAGTCGGCGAGCTGGTAGTCGAAGGAGGCGTAGCCCTTGGAGATCGACTTCAGCCGGTCGTAGAAGTCGAAGACCACCTCGTTGAGCGGCAGCTCGTAGGTCACCATGGCGCGCTTGCCGACATAGGACAGGTCGACCTGGATGCCGCGCCGCTCCTGGCACAGGGTCAGGATGTTGCCGAGATAGTCGTCCGGCGTCAGGATCGTCGCCTTGATCCAGGGCTCGTAGATCGCCTCGATCTGCATCGTGTCCGGCATGTCGGCCGGGTTGTGCAGCATGGTCGTCTCGCCGTTGCGCATCCGCATCTCGTAGACCACGGACGGGGCGGTGGCGATCAGGTCGAGGTCGAACTCGCGGCTGAGCCGCTCCTGGATGATCTCGAGGTGCAGCAGCCCCAGGAAGCCGCAGCGGAAGCCGAAGCCGAGCGCGGCCGAGGATTCCATCTCGAACGAGAACGAGGCGTCGTTGAGGCGAAGCTTGCCCATGGCCGCGCGCAGGTCGTCGAAGGCGGCGGCGTCGGTCGGGAACAGGCCGCAGAAGACCACGGGCTGGGCCGGCTGGAAGCCCGGCAGCATCTCGGCCGTCTGGCGCCGGTCCTCGGTGATCGTGTCGCCGACGCGCGTGTCGGCAACCTCCTTGATCGAGGCGGTGATGAAGCCGAGCTCGCCGGGGCCCAGCGCCTCGACATTGACCATCTTGGGCGTGAACACGCCGACCCGGTCCACCGGGTACTTGGCGTCCGTGCCCATCATCCGGATGGTCTGGCCCTTCTTCAGCTCGCCGTCGATCACGCGCACCAGCACCACGACGCCGAGATAGGCGTCGTACCAGGAATCCACCAGCATCGCCTTCAGCGGTGCGTCGCGGTCGCCCGTCTTGGGCGGGGGCAGGCGCTTGACGATCGCCTCCAGCACGTCCTCGATGCCGAGGCCCGACTTGGCCGAGATCAGGACGGCCTCGGAGGCGTCGATGCCGATCACCTCCTCGATCTGCTCCCTGACCTTGTCGGGCTCGGCGGCCGGCAGGTCGATCTTGTTCAGGACGGGCACGATCTCGAGGTCGTTGTCGAGCGCGAGATAGACGTTGGCGAGCGTCTGCGCCTCGACGCCCTGCGCGGCGTCCACCACCAGCAGCGCGCCCTCGCAGGCCGAGAGCGAGCGCGACACCTCGTAGGCGAAGTCGACGTGCCCCGGCGTGTCGATCAGGTTGAGGATGTAGGTCTGCCCGTCCTTGGCCGGATAGGCGAGGCGCACGGTCTGCGCCTTGATGGTGATCCCGCGCTCGCGCTCGATCTCCATGTTGTCGAGCACCTGCTCCTTGCCGGCCATCTCGCGCGCGTCGAGCCCGCCGGTGAGCTGGATCAGCCGGTCGGCGAGCGTCGATTTGCCATGGTCGATATGGGCGACGATGGAGAAGTTGCGGATGCGGGAAAGCGGCGTCTGGCTCATGGCAGACGCCTATAAGGCTTTGAGGGCCGGACGGGAATGGGGTTTCTCGAAGCGGCCCTTCGGGTGCCGGACGCTCGTCAGGCGCCGTCGCCGCGCGCGATCCGCCCGCCGGCCCGCTCGTCGAAGAAGAAGGGGCGCAGCCGCACCCCCACAGCGTTGCCCGCGAAGGCCGCCACGAGCCACAGCCAGCCGTGCAGCGATCCGCTCGCGATCCCGGAGAAATAGGCCCCGATGTTGCAGCCGTAGGCGATGCGCGCGCCGTAGCCGAGGAAGAGGCCGCCGATCACGGCCGCCGCGAGCGAGCGCGCCGGAATGCGCAGGTTGGGCGCGAAGCGGCCGGCAAGGCTCGCCGCCAGCATGGCGCCCGCGACGATCCCGAAGTTCATCACCGAGGTGACGTCGGCAAACACGCTGCCGGCAAGCGCGCGCGCGTTGGCCGGCGCCTGCCAGTAGGCCCAGGCGGCGGGGTCGACGCCGATCGCCTGGGCACCCTTGGCGCCCCAGAGCGCGAAGGCGGAGGTGATGCCCCAGGGCCGCCCGGCCAGCGCCAGCGTCGCGAAGTTGAGGACGGCCAGCGCCAGCGCGCCGGCCAGAAGCGGCCAGGGGCCGCGCGCCAGTCGGGCGAGACCGCGTGTCGCGGGCCGGCCCGCCGTCTCCAGCGCGCCGTGGCGACGACGCTCCGCCAGGACGGTGATCGCGGCGATCGCGGCGAACAGGGCGAGCGACGCCGCGATGCCGGGCCCGACGCCGAGCGTCTCTACCAGCGACACCGGCGGCAGGGCGGGCAGCGATTGCCACCAGTCGAAATGGACGGTGGCGAGCACCGAGCCGACCACGAAGAACAGGAGCGTCACCAGCATGCGCGCGTTGCCGCCGCCGGCCGTGAACAGCGTGCCGGACGCGCAGCCGCCGCCCATCTGCATGCCGATGCCGAACAGGAAGGCGCCGACCACGACGCCGACCGACAGGGGCGAGACGAAGCCCGCGACCGGCTGGCCGAACAGGCTGCCCGCGCCGAGGGCCGGGAAGAACAGCACCACGGCCAGCGCCAGCATCGCCATCTGCGCCCGCAAGCCCCGCCCGCGCCGCTCCAGGATGAAGACGCGCCAGGCGGAGGTGAAGCCGAAGGCGGCATGGTAGAGCACCAGGCCCAGCGCGCCGCCGAGAAGCAGAAGGGCGCCCTGGCGGGGGCCTTGCGCAAGGCCGAGCGCGAGGGCGCCGAGCAGGAGGGCGGCTAGGGCCGCAAGGCCCGGGGGCCCGGACAGGGCGGCCGGAGCCGGGCGGAGGGTGGCGTCGGTCATCGGAAACACTCCGGGCGCGGCCGGTCGGCCGGCGGCGCTTCGTTCGCGGATGGATGCCGGGAATGTAAGTGCCCCATAGCATGCGGGCGAGCGATGGATGTGCGAATGCGCGGCGCGAGGCGGATCCGTTTTGCGCATGAGGGCTCATCGGCGCGTCGGCGATCCGCCGCGGGCGGCGCGCCGCCCTTTCAGCAGGGCGCGCTCGTCATCGAGGTGTTCTTCAGCGCGGCCGAGAAGCGCGGCCGGGCGGCCGAGAAGTTTGACAGCGTCGTGACCGGAAGCCCGACCGTGTTAAACAGCGGCGTGGACTGGACCGTGGTCTCCACGAAGATCACGGAGTCGCTATCGGCGACCACCGGCATGTCGGCCGTGGGGATCGTGGCGTCCGTCATTGCGACCATGGGGGAGGGCGCGTAGGACCAGCACACCACGAACTTTCCGCTCTTGCGCATGACGCTGGAGACGCGGAAGGTGGTCTCGCCGACCGGATGTCCCGCCATCGCGACGAAGATGGCCCGGTTGACGTCGAGGTCGGCGGTGGTCGTCTCGGTCTTTCGCGACAGGATGTCGCCGATGGTGAAGGTCGATTTCTCCGCGGTCGCGGAGTCCCGGTAGAGACCGAACAGCGTCACCGTGCCGAGCAGCAGCGCGATCAGGACGGGCGCGATCAGGGCGAACTCGATGGCGGCGATGCCGCGCCGGTCGCGCGCGAGGCGGCGGAACGGGGAGATGCCGCTCATTGGCCCGACGGCTCGTTCATGAAGGCCGAACTCGACACGATGCTGTATCCCCCGAGGGAGTCCTTGGGTAGGCGGAGGGCGAGGCCCATGAGCGGGGTGATCGGATCGGCGACGAGGCAGGCCCGCACGAACAGGACCTGCGCCCGGTCTCCTGTGGTGAAGGTGACGGAGGGCTCGTAGCTGCTGCCGCGATCCAGGCACGTGGCGCTCGTGGTCGGGATGTCGGACGCGGTCTTGACCACCGACATCTCGACGATCATCGCCTTCTCGCAGACCGGCACCACCAGCCCCATGTTGGCGCAGATCGCCGTCTTCATCTGCGGTTGGCTGGCCGGGGCGTCGGCGGTGTTGATCCGCACCTTGCGCACCGCGAGGTCCAGCGCGCGGTCGAGCGAGATGCTGCGCACCATGATCCACCCGGCCTCGATCGTGGAGAAGACCAGGGCGAGGAAGATCGGCACGACCAGCGCGAATTCCAGGGCGGCGACGCCCGATCGGTCCTGAGCGAAGCGCCGACGCATCCCGTCCCCTACTGCGTGATCCTGATCTTCTGCATGGAGGTCGCGATCGACTGGAACGCCTCCGTCATGTCCAGGCCGTCCACCTTGTAGGCGTAGGCCGGCTTGCTGGCGCATTCGGCGATATCGGCGGCGATGGCGGTGGACACCTTGAAGGCGATGGTGAAGATCGTGATCCCCTCCGCCTTCGTGTAGGCGCAGACCTGCTTGTAGAAGGCCTTGGCCTGCGCGTCGGTGAAGGCGTTGAAGCCGGCGGCGTAGTTGTTGGTCGTGGTCCCGTAGCTGCCGGTGATGTTGCGCGTGGTCACGACATAGCGGCTGTCCGGCTTGGTGTTGGCCGTGGTGGGACGGGGCTGGAAGCCGATCTGGCCGTCCGTCATCAGGACGATGAACTTCAGGGTGTCGGTGTCCGTGAAGTCGGCCGGGCGCGCCGAGAACGCGCTCGGGATCGTCGCGAGGTTCCGGGTGCGGATCGTCTGGAGCGCCGGGCGCATGGACGGGTTGAGCAGGAGCTCGGCCCATTTCATGCCGTAGGCCGTGCCGGTCCCGTCGTAGGGGGCGAGCGCGTCGATCTTCGCCTTCAGCGTCGTCAGGTCGTTGGTCATGTAGGTGACCGTGGGGACGGTCGGGCACCACCAGGGCTGCTTGCCCGAGGCGTTGATGTTGTAATAGCTGAAATGGGGTGCCTGGTCGCGATCGTAGAAGGACGGCTTGCCGGACGCGAAGTCGCCGGTCGTCATCTCCAGGCACCAGCTGTAGCTGTTGCCGGTCGCCCAGCGCGAGTAGGGGGCGGTGCGGCCGTTGTATTCGGCGCTGGTCAGATAGGTGAAGACCTTCTCGCCGAGGTTCACCTGGCCCGCGAAGGGGATCACGCTGACCGAGGTGGTCGGCGCCATGTCCTCCTTGAGGACGATGTCGAGGAAGCTCTTGGCCGCCGGACGCAGCTGCGTCATGCCGCCGTTGTCGAGCATCGATCCCGAGATGTCGAGGACCAGCGAGAGCTCGACGTTCTTGCGCGCCTCCTCGGCCGT
Organism: Aureimonas flava; assembly: GCF_003583935.1. Taxonomy (GTDB): domain Bacteria; phylum Pseudomonadota; class Alphaproteobacteria; order Rhizobiales; family Rhizobiaceae; genus Aureimonas; species Aureimonas flava. The sequence goes on from NZ_QYRN01000014.1 coordinate 5,589, forward strand.
CGAGGAGCCGACGATGCCGAGATTGTCGATCTGGGCGAGCTGCAGGAACGTCGTCGGATAGTTGATCCTGGCGCTGGCGGAGACCTTGCGCCGGGTCAGCGTCTTTTCCTCGGTGACGGTCAGGGTCGCCGTGTCGCCGTTCGGCACGCTCTTCAGGAAGGAGCGCACCACCGTCTCGGCGTCCTCGGTCTGCGTCAGCGAGGCGGCGGCCAAGGTGCCGCGATCCAGGGCGTCCTGGAGCGCCAGCCGGCCGCGCTCGTGCACCACGAGATCCACCGCACCGCCCGCCGCCAGCACCATGGGCACGAGGAGAAGCGCCGTCATCACCGGGATGCTGCCCCGGCGGTTGCGCTTGAACGAGGATTCGGGCGGGGCGGCAGGGCGCATGACGACAACCACAGGATGTCAGATGCTTGTTGTCATACCGGGCGACTCCTTAAGACCGCATGACGATTTCCGCCGCGCTTTCACGGGGCTTCCGGCGGCGCCGCCGCGCGGCGAGGAAGGCCGCGGCGACAACGCCCGATAGTGCCGGGGGCGGCCGGGCGAGGACGGCGCGGCGCCTCGGCGCAAGGGGCCATCAGGGTGCCGGCGAAGCCCGCCGGCGCCGGCTCACGCTGTCCCGTGCCGGACCTCGCCGAGACCCAGCCAGCGCGCCATCAGGGCGAGTTCGGCCTCCAGCGCCTCGCGCGTGTCGGCAGGCGCGTCGGGTTCCAGATGGAGGGCGGGAACCAGGAGGCGCGAGCGCGCACGGTCGGCCTTGAGATCGACGCGCGCGGCGAGCCGGTCGCCGTGGAGGAAGGGCAGCACGTAGTAGCCGTGGCGGCGCAGCGCGGCCGGCACGTAGATCTCGATCCGGTAGCGGAATCCGAACAGTCGCTCGGCGCGCGCCCGCTCCCAGACCAGCGGGTCGAAGGGCGCCAGAAGCGCGGTGGCGGCGATGCGCCGTGGCGCTCGGGCCTGCGCATGGAGAAAGGCCACCGGCCAGCCGGGAACGGCGACGGGCTCGAGCGTCCCGGCCTCCACCAGATCGGCGAGGGCGGCCCGCGTTTCGGCCGGACCGAGCCGGAAATAGTCCTTCAGTTCGCCGAAAGTCGCGATTCCCAGCGCCCGGGCCGATCGCTCCACCAGCCGGCGGTGCGCCTCGGCCTCGTCCGGGGTCGGCAGTGCCAGCACCGCGCCGGGGATCACGCGCTCGGGCAGGTCGTAGACGCGCTCGAAGCCGCGCCGGCGCGTGCGCGTCGTCAGGTGGCCGGCATAGAAGAGCCATTCCAGCATGCGCTTGGGCTCGGACCATTCCCACCATCCGGTGCGGCCCCGCTCGAGGTCCGAGGCGCCCATCGGCCCGTCCACCCGGATGCGCTCGAGAAGGGCCATCGCCTCGGCCCGGCGCGGCCCCGCGAAGGTGCGCATGCCGGCGTATCCGGCCGTGCCCCGGTCCGCCCGCGCCATGCGCCAGCGCAAGGAAGGATGGAGGTCGAGCGGCAGGAGCGAGGCCTCGTGCGCCCAGTATTCGAAGACGCGCCGCTCGCCCGGGCGACCCCAGGCGTCGCGGTCGAGCAGCGCGGTGTCGTAGGGGCCGAGGCGCGAGAAGGCGGGCAGGTAGTGCGCCCGCGCGACGACGTTGACGCTGTCGATCTGATGCAGCGCCAGCCGATCGAGGTTGCGGCGCAGGTGCAGGGCGCCGGCCCGATCCGGCCGCGCCCTCGCGAACCCTTGCGCGGCGAGCGCGACGCGGCGCGCCTCGGCGGGCGACAGCGAGCGCGTCACGGCGAAGGCTCCAGGCGGGCGCGCTCGGCGCGGGTGAGCGGGCGCACGGCGCCCTTCGGCAGGTCGCCGAGCGCGAGGTCCCCGATCCGGACGCGAACGAGGCGCAGCGTCTCGGTGCCGAGCGCGGCCAGCAGGCGGCGGACGTGGCGGTTGCGCCCCTCGTCGAGCACGATCTCCAGCCAGGCGTTGCGGGCGCCCGCGCGCAGCAGCCGCGCCGACCGCACGCCGAGCCGCTCGCCCCGGTCCTCGACACCCGCGCGGATGCGCGCCAGCAGCGCCTCGTCGGCCGGCCGGTCGATCTGCACGTGGTAGGTCTTTGGAACGTGCGAGGCGGGATCGAGCAGGCGCTGCGCGAGCCCCGTGTCGTTGGTCAGGAGCAGCAGGCCCTCGCTCGCCTTGTCGAGCCGACCGACCGGCGAGACGTGCGGAAGCTCGAGGCCCTCGAGGCAGCGGTAGATGGTCTCGCGGCCGTCCGGGTCGTCGCGCGTCGTCACCAGGCCGCGCGGCTTGTTCAGCATCAGGACGATCGGCGCGGCGGCCGCCACCGCGTGGCCGTCCACCTCGATGCGCGCGGTGGAGGCGAAGGTGCGGTGTTCCGGGTCGCGCACGATGCGCCCGTCCAGCCGCACGCGCCCCTCGCGCACCAGCGCCTCGCCCTGGGCGCGCGAGCAGTGGCCGAGCTTCGACAGGACGCGCGCCAGCCCGTGGCCGCGCTCTCCCGCCGCCGGAGGGGCGGGGGCGGCGGGCGCGCGGGAAGGGGGGCGGGTTCGGTGCGGCATCGCGCTCGGGCGGCGGGTTGGCTTCCGGGGCTGATTGCGACGGGACGCCGCCGGACGCAAGTCCTCAGGGCGCGGCGGGCGCCGCCGGATCGGGCGCCTTGGCGGCGAGCTGCCACAGCCGGGCGATGCGCGCGGCGAAGGCGCCGGGCTTGTCGCTCAGGAGCCTGCCGCAGGTCTCGGCGGCCTCGGCGCGCAGCTCGGCCTGGTGGCGGTCGAGCAGCGCCAGCACCACGTCGAGATCGGCGCGCGCGCCGAAGGAGCGGGGATCGGCCAGCATCTCGGCATGGAGCACGGCATAGTCGTGGTCGCGGCCGAGCGCCTCGGCGGCCCGGTCGGCTTCCTCGCGCAGGGGCGCGAGCGCGGCGGGCCACAGGCCTTCCAGGAGCTTCAGGTGCATTCCGAGATACTTGATGCGCTTGCGCAGGTCGTGGAAGTCCTCCGCGCGGTTGCTGGCGCGCGCGGCCGCGAGGTCGCGGCGAGCCCGGCGGTAGTTCGCCTCGACGCCGGCGACCACGCGCACGCGGTTGCGGCGCCGGCCCTGCCCGAGCGCCAGCGCGTCGAGCCGCGAGCGGCCCGCTTCGAGGCTTCCCAGCGCCTCGGCGGCGACGTCGCGCGCGCTGCCCTGCGCCTCCACCGCCGCCTCGCGCTTGAGCTCCAGCGCCGTGCGCACCACCGCGAAGGACGGGCTGTCGACCTCGCCCGCGAAACGTCCTTCCAGTCCGTCCAGCGCCTCGATCAGCGCCGTGCGGTCGCGCACGCCCGACAGGGTGCGGCCCGCCTCGCGGTAGCGGGCGTTCTCGGCACCCGCGAAGGACGGGTCCGCCTCGCGCAGGAGCCGCACCAGCCCCCGGAGCTTCTTGAGGCGCTTGCGCGCCTCGTGCACCGCCTCGTGCCGGCCCTCGTCCCCGCCCGAGAGGTCGCGGACGGCCTTGTCGATCTGCTTCTGCGCGGTGCGCCGGAGGGCGATGTCGACGGGAGCGCGGGGGTCGATGCGGTAAGCCATGATCTCCTCTGCGGCCGACGGGCCGAGCGTGCTGAACGGGCGTCGATCCTTCGGCGTTCCGCCCCGACGGATCGGGTGCCGCCCGCTCCGTCGCCGCATGGCGCGGCGGCGGAAGCCGGCAGAAGACGCCGTGGGGTGGCGGTTCGCCGCGCCGTCAGTCCGCTTCCCTCGCGTCCGGGCGGCCTTTCAGCGCCAGCGCGGCGTTGGCGTAGCGTCGGTCGGCGGTGACCTCCGTCCCGATCCAGTCCGGCAGCACGAGCGGGTGATCGGGGGAGGGCAGTTCGATCTCGGCCACCACCAGCGGCGCGAGGGCGCCCCCGAAGACGTCGATCTCCACGGTGAGCCCGCCCAGCGGCACGAGATGACGCCGCTTCTCCACCACGAGGCCGATGCGGGCGGCCTCTAGCTCGGCCGCGTCGGCGGGCGGGATCGGGTATTCGTATTCCCCGCGCGCGCTGCCGGCGCCGGTCTTCACGGTGATCATCGCGGGGCGCCCCTCGCGCAGGCGCACCCGGAGCGTCAGGCCCTCGCGGACCGCCAGATAGAACTGGCGGATCGCGGTTCCCCCGTCGGCGAGGCCACGCCAGCCGTCTCCCCGCAGCAGGAACTTGCGTTCGATCTCGGTCGCCATGGCCGCGAGGATCGCACGCGGGGCCCGTCCGTCAAGCCGCGATCAATCGTCCTCGACGAAGACCTCCTTGCGCTTGTTGCGGATGGCGGGCAGCAGCGCGAAGATCACGCAGGCGAGGCCGAGCGCCAGGAGGGTGGCCGAGATCGGCCGCTCCAGGAACACCATCGCGTTGCCGCGCGAGATGATCATGGCGCGGCGCAGGTGCTCCTCCAGAAGCGGGCCCAGCACGAAGCCGAGGAGCAGCGGCGCGGGCTCGCAGCCGAGGCGGATCAGCACGTAGCCGAGGATGCCGAACACCCCGATCGCGTAGACGTCGAACGGGTTGCTGTTGATCGAATAGCAGCCGATGGCGGCGAACAGCACGATGGCGGGAAAGAGGATGCGGTAGGGGATCGTCAGCATCTTCACCCAGATGCCGATCAGGGGCAGGTTCAGGATGACCAGCAGCACGTTGCCGATCCACATCGAGGCGATGATGCCCCAGAACAGCGCGGGCTGGGTGTTGATGACGTTGGGTCCCGGCGTGATCCCCTGGAGAATGAACGCGCCCACGATCAGCGCCATCACCGGATGGGCCGGGATGCCGAGCGTCAGGAGCGGGATGAACGAGGTCTGGGCCGCCGCGTTGTTGGCGCTTTCCGGCCCGGCGACGCCCTGGATGGCGCCCTGGCCGAACTCGGACTTGTCGGCGGCGAGGTTCTTCTCCATCGAGTAGGAGGCGAAGGAGGACAGGACGTGGCCCCCGCCCGGCAGGACGCCGAGGATGGAGCCGAGCGCCGTGCCGCGCACGACCGGGCCGGCGATGCGCCGGAAGTCCTCCCGCGTCAGCCACAGGCTGTCCACCTTCTTGACGCCGACTTCACGGGTCGTCTCGTTCTCGAGGTTGCGGAAGATCTCCGCCAGACCGAACACGCCGACGGCGATCGAGACGAAGTTGATGCCCTGGTAGAGCTCGAGCTGGCCGAAGGTGAAGCGCGGCGTGCCGGTGTAGATGTCCTGGCCGACCGTGCCGAGGAGCAGGCCGAGCACGATCATGGCGAGCGCCTTGACGATGGAGCCGTGGGCGAGCGAGATCGAGACCAGGAGCCCGAGCACGATCAGGGCGAAGTATTCGGGCGCGCCGAACTGGAGTGCGACGCGGGCCAGCGGCGGGGCCGCGATGGCGAGGAGCAGGGTCGCCACCGAGCCGGCGAAGAAGGAGCCGAGCGCCGCCGTCGCGAGGGCCGCGCCCGCCCGCCCCTTGCGCGCCATCTGGTAGCCGTCGATGGCCGTCACCGCCGAGGAGCTCTCGCCCGGCAGGTTGATCAGGATCGCGGTGGTGGAGCCGCCGTACTGGGCGCCGTAGTAGATGCCCGAGAGCATGATCAGCGCGGTGACCGGCGAGAAGGAGAAGGTGATCGGCAGCAGCATGGCGATGGTCGCCGTGGGGCCGATGCCGGGCAACACGCCGACCAGCGTGCCGAGCAGCACCCCGATGAAGCACCAGAAGACGTTGATGGGGGTGAGCGCCGTCTCGAAGCCGAGGGCGAGATGGGACAGGAGTTCCATGGATCCGCGCGCCTCAGGAGAAGGTCAGGAGGGGGCCGAAGGTCGGCAGGGTGATGCCGAGCCCCACCTTGAAGACCAGCCAGCAAAGGGCCGACATGCTGACGGCGATGGTGAGCGACGAGAGGATGGAGTTGCGCGCCGAGGCGAGCGCCACGATCGCGGTTCCCAGGAACACCACGGGCACGAGGCCGAGGGCGGCGCCGAACTCGCCGAAGATCGCAAGGGCCGAAAGGATCAGGACGATCCCCTTCCACGGGATCGGCGTCTTCTCGACCTGCTCGTTCTTCTTCATGCCGGCCAGGATCACCAGGACGCCGAACAGGGCGAGGAGGATCGCCAGCGTCATCGGGATGAAGCCCGGTCCCATGCGGATCGCGCGGCCCATGTCGTAGTTCGACGCTTCCCAGCCGAAGCCCGCCGCGAGCGCGATGAAGATCAGCCCCGCCAGAAGGTCGCGGCGCGATTTCACGCCTTCGGATGCATGCATGTGGATTGGCCCCCAACCAACTGGCACTGGACGAACCGGCCGGAAGCGCGAGCCCCGGCCGGTCGATATCTCGTCAGGCGGATGCGACGGTCAGTCGGCGTAGGTGCCCGCCGCCTGGATGATCGGGCGCCAGAGCTCGATCTGGGAGGAAAGCTGCTGCTTGAGCGCCTCCGGGGTCGCCTCCTCGGCGGAGACGGGGGCGGTGCCCAGCTCGGCGAAGCGCGCCTTCACCGTCTCGTCGGCGAGCGCCTTCTGCAGGGCGCCTTCCAGCTTGGCGATGATCGCCGGATCGGTGCCGGCGGGGGCGTAGAGCCCGTGCCAGACGCCGATCTCCATCTTGTCGAGGCCCACTTCCTTGGTGGTCGGAAGATCGGGCAGCGAGGTCACGCGCTCGGGCGTCGTCACGGCGTAGGCCTTCACTTCGCCGGCCTTGATCTGGTTGGTGGTGTTGGTGGTCTGGTCGCACAGGACGTCCACCTGGCCGCCGACGATGTCGGTCATGGCCGGCGCCGCGCCCTGGTAGGGCACGGTGATCATCTGCGTGCCGACGGCCTCCTGGAGCAGCATGCCGCACAGGTGCGAGGCGGAACCGATGCCGGCATGGGCATAGGTGGTGTCCGCGCCGTTCTCCTTGAGATAGCTGATCAGCGCGGCCGCGTCGGCCGGCTCGAAGTCCTTGCGCGCGACGATGGTCATCGGCACGGAGGTGACCAGCCCGATCGGGGCGAAGGCCGTCAGCGGGTCGAAGGCGAGCTGGCGGTAGAGCGTCGGGGCCGTCGACATGCCGATATGGTGCAGGAGCAGCGTGTAGCCGTCCGGCTTGGCCTGGGCCACCTGACCTGCGCCCAGCGTGCCGCCCGCGCCGCCGACGTTCTGCACCAGCACCTGCTGGCCGAGCTCGCTGGTCATGGTCTGCGCGATCAGGCGCGTGACGGTGTCGGTCGGGCCGCCGGCGGAGAAGGGAACGACCACCGTGATCGGCTGCGTCGGGTAGTCGACCTGCGCGGACGCGGAGGACGCGGCTGCGAGAACGGCGATCGAGGCCAGGAGCCCCTTCCAAATCGGCGACATGATTCCTCCCAGAATGTCGGCGCCTCGTCGATTGTGGCGCCACGATGAGCAGCACATGATTCTGTTTGGTTGTCCAGCCTTTTGCCAGGACCGGTGCGGATGGTGCCCGCGTTGCTCGGGTCTTCGAGGGGAATACCGCTCGGGTATCGATCGCGGGGACGGTCGGCCCCGGTCTTGCCAGGATGAACGTCGCGCCGGCGATCGGATGCTGACGGGAAGGGACTTCGCGGCAGGATCTCCAGAGGCGATCGGAGGGCGCGGGGCGATGCGCCGCGCGAGATGCCATAAAAAAACCCCACGGCCGGAAGGGCGCAGGGTTCTCTCATATCGGTTCTTGTCGCCCCGCCCCGCCAGTTCATCCGTGGTCGGACCGGAGCGACGGGTACGAGATTGACAGTCCAAGCCTGTGCGAGGCTGGACCCGCTCCCGGCGGGGAGGGTGGCCGGGCCGGCGCGACGCGCGCGCAGCCCGGACGAGGACTCAGAGAGCCTTGAGGTTCTGAGCGGCGAGCTTGCCGGTCTTGCGGTCGGCGACGAGCTCGAAGCTGACCTTCTGGCCGTCGGCCAGGCCGTCCAGGCCCGAGCGCTGCACCGCCGTGATGTGGACGAAGGCGTCCTGACCGCCATCGTCGGGAGCGATGAAGCCGAAGCCCTTCTCGGAGTTAAACCATTTCACGGTTCCCGTAGCCATGGGACACCTTTCTACGCAAGCGTTCGTCGGCGGCCTTCCGGCGCGCTCCAGTTTCGAATATCGCGATGAAGCGGGATGAACTGGCACCGCGCGAGCGGCGCAGGGCCCAAGCGTCCGGCCATCTTTCGACCGCTTGGATATGCCCGTGCCGAACGGAAAAGGCAAGTCGGCGTGACATATTTCCCGCAGCGGCGCGCCGGCCCACCGCCACCGTGCGCCCGTGTGCCGCAGGATCTTGTTTCGCCGCCCATGCATTTGCCCGGGATGTTGGATCTGTCTCGCTCCGTTCGCCTCCGGCGATCTCATCGAACCAGCTCCGGGCCCGTCGGCGCACGCCGCGCCGTGGATCCGGTCGGGTCGACCCGCGTTCTCACATCTTCGCGATCGGAGGCGTCATGCTGAATTGGGTGAGACCGGCACAGGATCCGGGTGTGGAACGGCCCGGACGGCCGAGCGCGCTGCCGCTCGAGTCCTATGCCGCGCTGGGCGACGGGCGCAGCGTCGCGCTGGTGGGGCTCGACGGGTCGATCGACTGGTGGTGCGTCCCCAACATGAATTCGGCGCCGATGCTGGACCGTATCCTTGACGAGCGGCGCGGGGGCTTCTTCACGCTGACGCCCCGGGGCGAGTTCACGTCGCACCGCGCCTACCGGCCCGGGTCCAACGTGCTGGAGACCGTGTTCGAGACGAGCACCGGCCGCGCGCGTCTGGTGGAGGCGCTGAACAGCGGCTCGGGCGGGCGCCTGCCCTGGTGCGAACTGGCGCGCCGGATCGAGGGGCTCGAGGGCGAGGTGACCTTCGAGATGCGCCTCGTGTTCGGCACCCAGGCCGACACGATCTGTCCGTTCCTCTACACCAACGCCAACGCCACGACCTTCCACGCCGGCTCGGTGATCGGCCTCCTGCGCTACAGCGACGGCGTGCGGATCGAGGAGGAGGGCGACGGCGAGATCCGAGGCGTGGTCGGCGTGCGGGCCGGCGGGCGCGAACTCGTCGCCATCCTGGCCGGCGAGAACGAGCCGCTGGTGGTGGAGTCCCCCGAGGTCATCGACGCACGCATCGACGTCACGCACGAGGAATGGCGCCAATGGTGCGCCGGGATCCGCTTCCAGGGATCCTATCGCGACGCGGTGATCCGCAGCGCCCTGGCGCTGAAGCTCCTCCTGTACTCTCCGACGGGGGCGATCGCCGCCGCCGCGACCTGCTCGCTGCCCGAAGGCATCGGCGGCGAGAAGAACTACGACTACCGCTACGCATGGGTGCGCGACGCATCGTATACGATCAAGGCGTTCCTGCGCATCGGCGCGGCGGCCGAGGCGAAGGGCGCCTTCACCTGGCTCATCAAGCGCCTTGCCGAGCACGGCGCCCTGGTCTGCTACACGCTGGAGGGCGGCGTGCTGGGCGAGGAGGTCGAGATCGACCTGCCGGGCTATCGCGGCAGCCGTCCGGTGCGGCGCGGCAACCAGGCGGCCGGGCAGCACCAGCACGGGATCTACGGCGACATCTTCGAGACCGCGGCCCGCTTCGTCGCCGGCGGGAACGTCCTCGACCCGCACAGCGCCTCGGTCCTCGCGGCCGTCGCCGACCGCTGCGCGGAGACCTGGCGCCAGCCCGATTCCGGCATCTGGGAGCTGTCGGAGCGGGGCCACTACACGATGTCGAAGATCAGCGCGTGGCAGGCCCTGGCGCGGGCGGTGGAGCTGGCCGACGGCGGCCATGTGCCCGCCACCTGCCGGGACCGATGGGCACGCTCGCGCGACCGGATCGCCGAATGGGTCGACGCCAACTGCTGGTCCGAGGAGCAGCAGGCCTATGTCATGGTGCCGGGCGGCGACAAGCTCGACGCCTCGCTTGCGCTCGCGGTTCGCTTCGGCTTCGACGGGCGCGATCGGCTGGAGAAGACGCTTCGCGCACTGGACGACCGGCTCGGGCGCGGCCTCTTCCACTATCGCTACCACGGGGTCGAGAACGACGAGGGCTGCTTCCTCGCCTGCACCTTCTGGATCATCGAGGGCCTGGCGCTGCTCGGCCACCGCGACGAGGCGCGCCTGCGTTTCGACGAGGTGATGGCGGCGCTGGATACGCGGGGCGCCGGCATCCTCGCCGAGATGGTGGATCCGGACACCTTGGCGTTCCTGGGCAACATGCCGCAGGGCCTCAGCCATCTGGCGCTGATCCAGACCGCCGCCACCGTGGACGGATGCCCCTTGTAGCGCCCTGACCCCAACGGCGGCTCAGCCGCCGTCGCGAACGCGCGAAAAATAGTCGTCGTCGCCGACCTGCCCGCCCTTCAGCGCGATCTCCAGCCCGTCGAAGGCGGGATCGTCGCTGTGGGCGAGGGCCACGGGCGAGCCCGGCGTGTCCGGCAGCGGCAGGCGGGTGGTCAGCGCATGCACGGCGAGCTGGCGCAGCGCGTGGCTCGACGTGTCGCCGCCCGCGATCACCGCACGACCGAGCCCGAGGCGACGAACGAGCCCGGCCTGGAGGCGCCCGAGCCCCCGGCCGATCGCGTGGCGTGCCCCAGCCGTATCCGAAAGCGCGGCGCCGAGATCGCTGTCCGGCCCCATCGCCGTGTGCACGACGACCGAGCGTCCCGCGTGCAAGGCGGCCTCGGCTCGTGCCGAAACCGCCTCGGTCGCCGCCGTGTCGCCCGCGACGAGGGCCCGGGGATCGAGGGCGATCGTCTCGAATCCGTTCGCGCCGGCATGGCGGATCTGCCGCTCGGTGGTGGGCGAGCAGCTTCCCGACACCACGCTGATGCGGCCCGCCGCGGGAAGCGGCGCGAAGGCGGCGGGCGCGCCGATGCGCCCCGTCCGCGCCCAATGCGCCGTGAGGGCGTATTCGACGCCGGACGAGCCCACCGTGAAGCGGCAGCCGGCCTCGGCCAGCCGCTCCAGCTGCCGGCCGGCGGCCTCCTGCGTCTCCCCGTTCAGGACGTCGACGAGCACGAGGCCGGGATCGGCGGCCAGGATCGCGTCGAGCCGCGCGTCGGCATCCGGCGAACACAGCGCCAGTTGGTCGAGAAGCGCGACGTCGAGGGACGTCTGCCCGGCGAGGTGCAGGCGAAGGTCCGCCTCGCGCATCGGGGTCACGGGGTGGCGGCTCATCACCGGGTGGCGGTCGATCCGGAAGGTCTCGCCCCGGAACCGGGCGAACAGCGTTCCGAAGGCGGTCCAGCGGCCGAGCTGCGGCGCGCCGACCAGCAGCGGCACCGGGCGCTCGCCGAACACCGCCCGGCCGATCTCGGCGGCCCGCCCGATGGATCCGACGCCGGGGCTTGAATCGAAGGTCGAGCAGACCTTGTAGTGGGTGATCGCGGCGCCGCGTGCCGCCAGCCACCGGAACGCGTCGGGCAGGTTCCGGTCCATCCAGTCCGGCGTCTCGCTGCGGCTGGTGCCGGCAAGGCCGATCGCGGCCGCGCCGGCGAACCGCGCGAGTTGCGCGTCCGTCGGCACGTCGGTGAACAGCACCGTCTCGATGCCGCGCATGGCGAGGGATTCCATGACGTCGGTGGAGCCGGTGAGGTCGTCGCCGTAGAAGGCGAGAAGCGGCGTCGTCATCGGCTCAGGCTCCCTTGGCGTCCGCTCCGCCGAACGCTTCGAGCGAGGCGGCGAGTTCGGGATGGTCGGCGGCATGGGCGGCGAGGTCGATGCCCGCGACCGCCGCCTCCCAGGCCTGCCGAACGGCGCGCACGCCGGCCGCCGGCCCCATCGGATGGCTGACCACCCCGCCGCCGCACAGGTACAGGAGGTCGGTGGATCGCACGGCGGCATAGGTCGCGGGCGCCTGTCCGCCCCATTGGCCGGAGCCGACCACCGGCAGGGGGCGGTCGTCCGGGCGGAACAGCGGCCGGCGCAAGGCGTGGTAGGAGCGCAGGAAGGACGCGTCCGGCTCCCAATATTTCGCCGCGATGCCGTTGATCTGGAACTGGTCGACGCCGAGCAGGCGCCAGAAGGTCTGGTAGACCGAGAAGTCGAGGCCCAGCGAGGGGTGCCGCGTGAGGATGTCCCAGCCGTTGCGGTGGGCGTGCAGCACGAGGCCGGACCGGCGGCGCAGGAAGGCCATGGCGCCCATGCCGATCGAGTTGATGTTGACCACCGCCGCGTTGCCGCCCGCCGCCAGCACGAGGTCGTGGTTGCGCATCATCTCGTCGGGATCGGTGGCGGTGATGCCGAAGGCGACCATCACCTTCTTGCCGGTCCGCTGCTCGTGGTCCAGCACCACGGGCATGATCGCCTTCACCCGCTCGGCGAGCGGCGAATAGGCCGGGCTCATCAGCTTCTCGTCGTCCTTGATGAAGTCGACGCCGGCCTCCACCAGCTCGCGCACCATCGCCGCGCTTTCGGGCGGGCGCAGGCCGAGCGCCGGCTTGACGATCGTGCCGACGATCGGCCGGCCGGACACCCCTGTGAGCCGCTTCGACCCCTCGATGCCGAACTGCGGGCCGGGCCAGGCCCTGCCGAAGGCGTCCGGCAGGGTCAGTCCGGTGACGCGGATGCCGCTGAAGCCCTTGATCGAGAACGTGCCGCCGATGGCGATGGTCATCAGGGCGGCGAGGTCGGTGCCGACCGCCTCCATGGGAAAGGCGATGTCCGCCTCGCCGCAGTTGAACGAGCGGGGCTCGGCAAGGTCGTCGTGGGTGCGCCCGAAGGCGGGCTCGGCGACCGGCTCCAGCATGCGCACGTCGACGACGCGGGCGGCCACGCGCGCCTTGAGCTCCGGCGTCTCGCCGGGAAGCGGCACGAAGGTTCCGGTGGACTGATCGCTGGCGATCTTGCGGGCGAGCCCCTCGACGCTGCCCGGCGTCTCGATCCGATAGGTCAGGACGATGTCGTCGCTCATGGGGGAGATGTCCTGCGAAGGCTGGAGAGAAGACGCGGGCGCCCGGCGTCTGGTATCGTCGCCATACCAGTTCGGACGCGTCGGTTCCCCGACGCGCGCCGTTCGCCAGCGGGAACGTCAGCCATGGTGCAGCCGAGCGAGCCGATCGTCCGCCGCAAGCTCTCGACCGAGGTGTACGAGCGCCTCAAGGCGATGATCACCACGGGCGAGCTGCGGCCGGGCGACCAGATGCCCTCCGAGCGCGAGCTGATGGAGCGTTTCGGCGTCGGGCGGCCGGCGATCCGAGAGGCGATGCAGGCGCTGGGCGGCATGGGGCTGCTCGCCATCTCGCACGGCGAGCGGGCCCGGGTGCTGAGCCTGACGCCCCGCTCGCTCTTCGGCCAGGTCGACCGGGCGGCCGAGATCATGCTCACCACCTCGCCCGGCGCCTTGGACCACCTCAAGGAGGCCCGCATCTTCTTCGAGCGGGGCATCGTGCGCCAGGCGGCCGAGCGGGCCGGGCCGGCCGACGTCGCGGCGCTCGGCGCGCTTCTGGCCGAGCAGCGTGCCGCGCTCGGCGACCCCGACCGCTTCATCCGCACCGACATGCGCTTCCACGCCCGCATCGCGGCGGTGCCGGGCAACCCGATCTTCGAGGCGGTGGCCGAATCCATGCTCGGCTGGCTGCGGCAGTACCACAACGAGCTGCTGATCTGGAGCGGCAAGGAGAACGTCACGCTCCTGGAGCACGAGGAGATCCTCCAGTGCATCGCCGACCGCGATCCCGCTGCGGCGGAAGCGTCGATGGTGCGCCACCTGGAGCGCTCGCGCGAGCTCTACCGGCATCAGGGCGCCTGAGGCGCGACGATCCGCGCCACCGCATGGGGCGGCAGCCGGAGCCGCTCGCCCGCCGGCCGCTCGGGCGGCAGGTTGCCGCCGGACGCCGCGTCGAAGGCCGCCTCGTCCAGAAGCGAGACGGTAGCGCCCGGTCCGACGCCTTCCACGGTCGCCTCCTGCGGCTCGGGCGTCAGGTTGGCGAGCCAGAGCTCCAGCCGCCCGTCGGCGCGCCGCACCGCGAACCCGTCCACCGCGCCCGGCCGCGCGGAGCGGAGCTCCAGGCGCCGGGCGCCGCCGAGCGCCGCCAGGCCCTTGGCCACGTGATAGGCCGGCGCCGTGCGCCCCTCGGCCGGCAGCAGGCCGCGCGGGCCGGCAAGGCTTGCGCCCGTCCAGGCCTCGACGCCCGAGCCCGCCAGCCGCGCGGCATAGCCCACGAGGAAGGCCGCGCCGAACAGGCCGCGCGCGCGCGGATCGTCGTGCGCCATGGGAACGCGCCGGCCGTCCGGGTTCGGCATGGTGCGCGAGCCGTAGGGGTTCTGCCGCATGCCGATCGTGGTGGGCCCGAGACGGTAAGGCTTGGCGCCCACGAAGGCGCGGGTGGAGCGCGTGATGAAGGGGATCGCCTCCAGCGTCTGCATCACCGACAGGTCGTCCGCCGCGTGGACGATGGGATTGGTGGCATGGGTGACGAAGTCGAGCCCGTCCAGCGGCACGCGCTTGCGGTTCAGCTCGGTGAAGTAGCTGAGCATGCCGCCGCCGAGCCGGGCGCGCGGAAAGGCTGCGCGCGCGGCGCGATAGACCTCCTCCAGCGGCGGACAGGCCGGCCAGGCGCTGCCCGGCGGGGTGGACCGGCGATCCGCGGCCGGGCCGACCACCACGGTCTGTGGCGCGAGGCCCGAGGCCCGCACGAGGTGTGCCGCGCGCCCCGCCTCGTCGGCCGGCGCGTCCCGGTCGGGCAGAACGAGCTCCAGCGCGCGCTCGGCCTCCGGCAGCAGGGCGGCGACGCGCGCGAACGCGGCGAGCGCCGCCTCGCCGTGTCCGGCGAGCGGATCGAAATGGAACAGGAGGAAGGCCGGCGCGAGGTCGCGCAGGCGATCCGGCCGCGCCAGCGCCGCCTCGGTCTCCTCCGGCGCGACGGCGAGGCCGAAGCGCGGCATCGGGTCGGGCAGGGGCGCACCGATGCGCAGCGCCACGGGGCCGTCCGCCCCGTCTGCGCGTCCGGTCGCGCGCGTCTTGGGCGGGGCGCCCTCCACCGTCAGCCTCACCGACTGTCGATCCGGGGTGCCGGCTTCCATCCGGTAGGGCCAGGGGCGCGCCAGGGGGCGCACATAGGTCTTGAAGGACGCGTCGGACCAGGCGCGCTGGTCCTCCATCTCGAAGGCGTCGCCCTCCATGCGGCAGGTGGCGCGCAGGCCCGGCGCCGGCTCGTGGGCCAGCGCGCGGATGTCCTGGAAGGGCTGCCAGGGCTCGATCAGGTCGGGAAAGCGCGCGTCCTCCACGCGCCCGTCCGTGTGCTCGACGCGCAGCGGCGTGCCGGCGACGCCCCGGATCGGATGCAGGACGCAGAAGCCGCAGCGGTTGGTCTCGAACGCCCGGTCGGGCCGGGCCTCGACGGCGAAGGCGAGCGTGCCGTCCGCCGTGCCCTCGATCAGGGCGCTATAGGCCAGCCGCGCCCCGTCCGGCGCCTCGATCTCGGCCCGGTAGCGGACGCGGAACCGCTCGTCGTCCTCCTCGACCTGCAAGTCCCGGATCGGCGGGTCGCAGGTGCCCCAGTCGCGGTCGCGCACCACGTAGGCCACGGCGCGCAGGATCTCGACGCCGGCGAAGGCGACGGTGCGCAGGTTGCCCGACACGAGGTCCGCTTCCAGGCGCCCCGCCCGCAGGCGGCGCGAGGCGGCCGGTTCCTCTCGCGTGCCGAAGAGCTTCAGCGCGTCGGCCACGATCAGACCTCGCGCGGGTCGAGGCTCGACCCGGCGGCGGCGCTCAGATAGGCCGCCTCCACCAGGGCGAGCGTCTTGAGGTTGTCGCGGCCCGACGTGTCGGGCTCGGTTCCCGCGCGCAGCGCCTGCGCCCAATGCGCCTGGATCAGCGCGACGCTCTCCTGGATGTTGTGCCAGGGGCGCGAGGCCCAGGGCAGGAGCGGCGGCGAGACGTCCTCGTGCCGCGTGCCGTCCGGTCCCGTCACGGTCAGCCGGTAGCCTTCGTCGAGGCGGATCGTTCCCTCGGACCCGTCGATCTCGATCAAGGTCTGCGGGAACCGCTCGGTCTCCAGCCGGGTGGCGTAGGAGCAGTCCACCACGCTGGCGAAACCCGCCTCGTGGTCCAGGAGCATGGTGGCGACGTCCTCGCCCCGGATGCGCGGGTTGACGCGCCGGGTGCGGGCCGTGATCCGCGTGACGTCGCCGAACAGGAAGCGGGCGATGTCGAGCGCGTGGATGCCGAGGTCCTCGACGATGAACCGCTCGCCCTCGGCGAGATAGGGCTGGCCGGCATAGACGTCGTAGGCGGAGCGGAAGGACACGCGCCCGAAGAAGGGGGCACCGATCTCGCCAGAGGCGAGGCACCGGCGCACCGCCCGGATCGGCGACTGCCAGCGGAAGTTCTCGTGGACCATCAGCGGCACGCCCGCCCGCTCGCAGGCCTCCACCATGGCGCGCGCGTCGTCCATCGTCGGTGCGAAGGGCTTCTGGCAGATCGCGGGGATCGCCAGCGAGGCCGCCAGCTCGACCAGCGCGCGGTGGCTGGGGGCGGTGGTGGCGATGTCCACGAAGTCCGGCCGCACCTCCCGGAGCATGGCGGCGGCGTCCGTGAAGCGCGCGGCGACGGCGAAGCTCTCGCCCATGTCGTCGAGCCGCGCCGCGTCGCGGTCGCACAGGGCGACGATGGAGACGCCCGGAATGCCCGCCCAGGCATGCATCTGGTTGCGGGCGAAGAAGCCGCAGCCGATCAGGGCGCCGCGTAGCTCGCGCATCTCGGCCCCCGCGTCAGGTGATGCGGCGGATGGAGGCCATCAGCTCGTCCGGCTCGAAGATGCGCTTCCAGTCGTCGCGCATCAGCGCCGGCTTGCCGAACTCGATGGCCTTGTTGCACGCGTCCGAGAACACGCCGGGCGTCTCCTCGAAGATCACGGCGCCGAGGACGTTCATGTGGCCGAGCAGGAAGTCGCGCGCCGCCTCCCGCGGCACCCCCCGCGCCACGACCTCCTCCATCGCCTCGCGCATCACCACCAGGAGGCTCGCCGTCACCGTCTCCGAAAGGCCCGGCTCGAGCAGCGCCATCTGCTCCACCGTGATGCGGTGCGAGCGCATCACCGGCGCCCAGATCGCCCGCGCGATCTCCTCGCCCAGCGCGTAGTGCGCCTCCGGCCCTTGCATCAGGGCGGAGACGATGTGCTGCTTGGCGGCGACGCCGCCGAAGAAGTCGCGCTTGGCGGCAGGCTCGGTCTCGTCGTTGAAGATCGGCGGATGGCAGGGGTGGGTGACGAAGTAGGTGAGGTCTTCGCGCGCGGGCAGATGGCCGGCGAAGGGCGCGGCGGCGTCGAGGATCATCACCATCGTGCCCGGCCGCAGGCGCGCCTCGATGCCGGACAGGACCCGGCCGATCAGGGTGTCGGGCACGGCGAGGACGACCACTGCGGCGCCGTCCAGCGCGGCGTCCTCGTCCAGGCAGTCGACGCCGAGCTGCGCCTTCAGGCGCTCGCGGCCCGGCTCGGACCGCTCCACGTGGCGCACGTCGAAGCGCGACCCCTTGAGATTGCCGGCGAGGCGGGTGCCCATCTTTCCGCCGGCCCCGAACAGGGCGATCGATGTCATGGAGAATCCTTCGCGACTGGAGCCTCCATGGCGTCGCACGATCACGGCATCTCGTCAACTGGTATGACGAGTACCCGTCCGGTCAGGGCTGGTCGAGCGTGAAGCCGATCCGCAGACTGACCTGGTAGTGTGCCACCCGGCCGCCCTCGACATGGCCGCGCGTCTCGGTGACCTCGAACCAGCGGATGTTGCGCAGCGTGGCGGCGGCGTCGGCCAGGGCGTTCTCGATCGCCTTCTCGATCGAGTCGGGCGAGGAGCCGACGATCTCGATGATCTTGTAGGTGTGCTCGGACATGGGGACGCGCTCCGGGTTGCTCGCCGGTCGACCCGCTCGGCGACCGTCCCCTGTCGTTCTAGCGGCCCGGGGGCGGGCGCACAGGGCGGCGCCTCACTGGCTGACCCAGAGAATGCGCGCGATCCACTCGATCTCGGCCAGCGGGAACTGCCGGTCCGGGAAGTCCGGGTTGACGGAGGCGAGCTCGATCGTGCGGGCCGTCTGGCGCTGGAGCACCTTGACCATGACCTCGCCCTCCTTGGTGCGCACCACGACGCGGTCGCCCCGTCGCACGGGCGCGCCGGGCTTCACCACCACCACGTCGCCGTCGCGATAGAGCGGCATCATGGACTGGCCGGAAACCTCCAGCGCGTAGAGCGAATCGTCGGCGCCCGGCAGCTCGACCTCCTCCCAGCCCTGGCCGGCGGGAAAGCCGGCATCGTCGAAATAGCCGCCGGCGCCGGCCTCGGCGCTGCCGAGCAGCGGCACCGAGGTGCGGGGCGCCGGCACCGGGCGCAGCGAGTGCAGCGGTTCGTCGGGCGCGGCGAAGAAGGCTTCCGAACTCGTGCCCGTCGCCTCCAGCACCTTGGCGATCGATTCCGTGGAGGGCCAGCGCGGGCGCCCGTCCGAGGCCATGCGCTTGGACTTGTTGAACGTCGTCGGGTCGAGGCCCGCCCGGCGCGCGAGGCCCGAGGGCGACATCTTCAGCCGGGCGGCGAGGCCGTCGATCGCGGCCCAGATCCTGTCGTGCGACAGCATGCGGCAAACCTCTCGGGTCGAAGGCGCGGGGCGACGCCGTTGGCCGAGGAATATAGTCCTCGACCCATTCTGTCTAAGATGTGACTCGCGTCCTGTCGACAATCGGTGCGCGGATTCGGACTTCGGGGCGCCGAAAATCCCGTGTTTTCCACCGCTTCGGCGAAAGCCCCGACGACGTTTTTCGCGCGATCTTCCCTCGACAGGGGGGAACCCGAGTCCCAAATGCGGCATTTCGATGGATGGATCGTGGCCGCCGCCCGGGCGCCGGTCCGCTCGCGCCCCGCGTCGCGTGGAAGGGTCAGGATGAGTACGGTCGGCTTCCGCTTCGCCCCCAACACCACCGAGGAAACCCGCATGCGCGCCAGCGAGCCGGGGCGCGGGCGCGACGCGACGGGGCCGCTCGGCATTCCGTTGCGCGGCTGGAAGGACATCGTCTGGCGGCTCTACTACTCGTTCTTCGAGGACCGCGTCATGCTGATCGCGGCCGGCGCCACGTTCTACCTGCTGCTGGCGCTGTTTCCCGCCTTCGCGGTGTTCGTATCGTTCTACGGCATCGTCGCCAACCCGACCACGATCGCCGACCACATCGCCTTCATCGGCCGCTTCCTGCCGCAGGCCGGGACCGACATCCTCACCTCGCAGCTCGAACAGCTCGTCTCTCGCGATCCCGCCTCGCTGTCGGCGAGCTTCGTGACCAGCCTCCTGTTCTCGCTGTGGAGCGCCAACAACGGCATCAAGACACTGTTCGAGGCGATGAACGTCGCCTATGGCGAGCACGAGCAGCGCTCGTTCCTGAAGCTCAACGCGGTCGCCTTCTGCTTCACGATCGGCGCCTTCTTCATCGCCACCGTGCTGTTCGTCTCGGTGGGCGTGGTGCCGGCCGTGATGGCGATCGTGGGCGCCCAGAGCTATACGGACGGGCTCATCGCAGCCGCGCGCTGGCCGGTGGTCTTCGTGCTGATCGTCGGCGCCATCAGCATGGTCTACCGCTACGGTCCGAGCCGCAACCGGGCGCGCTGGTCGTGGGTGCTGTTCGGCGCGATCCTGACCGCCAGCGTCTGGCTCGCCGCCTCGATCGGCTTCTCCTGGTACCTGCGCTCCTTCGCCAACTACAGCGTGACCTACGGCTCGCTGGGGGCCGTGATCGGCTTCATGATGTGGGTGTGGATCTCGTCCATCATCTTCATCGTCGGCGCCGAGGTGAACGCCGAGATGGAGCACCAGACGGCGATGGACACGACGGACGAGCCGGACAAGCCGCTCGGCGAGCGCGGCGCGCGCGTCGCCGACACGATCGGCCGCTCGCTCTGGCGCGAGAAGCGCGAGGGCTGAGCGCCCCCGCGCCGTCTCCCGTGGTTCAGGCCGCGGCCTTGGCCGGGGCGAAGCGCCCGTAGAACGTCTCGCCGCGCGTCGCCATCTCCCGAAGGAGCGGCGTCGGGCGGAAGCGTTCGCCGTGCTTGGCGGCGAGCGTTTCGCACAGCGCCACGAAGGCCTGCACACCCATCCCGTCGATGTAGCTGAGCGTGCCGCCGGTATAGGGCGCGTATCCGAAGCCGAGGATGGAGCCGACATCGGCCTCGCGCGGGTCGGTGACGACGCCTTCCTCCACCGTGCGCGCCGCCTCCAGCGCCATGGTCACCAGGAAGCGCTGCTTGAGCTCGGCGAAGTCGATCTCGTCGGCCTTGCGCTGCGGGAACCTGTCCTTCAGCCCCGGCCAGAGATGCTTCTTCGCCGGCTTGGCGGGGTAGTCGTAGAAGCCCTTGCCCGCCTTGCGGCCGAGCCGGCCCTCGCCGTCCACCATGTCGTTGACCAGCGCGAAGTGACGCGGGTCCACCGCACCCTCGCCCATGTCGCGGATCGTCGCCTTCATGATCCGCTGCGACAGGTCCACCGCCGTCTCGTCGTTGAGCGCCAGCGGGCCGACCGGCATGCCGGCGAACTTGGCCGCGTTCTCGATCATCGCCGGGGGCACGCCCTCGACCAGCATGTCGTAGGCCTCGGTCATGTAGCGCAGCACGCAGCGGTTGGCGAAGAAGCCGCGCGTGTCGTTGACCACGATCGGCGTCTTCCGGATGGCGCGCACGAAGTCGAGCGCGACGGCCAGCGCCCGGTCGCCCGTCTCCTTGCCGAGGATCACCTCGGTCAGCATCATCCGGTCCACCGGCGAGAAGAAGTGGATGCCGACGAAGCGCGCCGGGTCGGGGAAGGCCTCGGCGAGGCTGGTGATCGGCAGGGTGGAGGTGTTGGAGGCGAAGATCGCGTCGGGCTTCAGCACGGCGGCGACCTGCCGGCTGACCTCCGCCTTCACCTCGCGGTCCTCGAACACGGCCTCGATCACGAGGTCGGCGTCGGCGAGGGCCTCGTAGTCGGGCGTCGCCGAGATGCGGGCGAGCAAGGCCTCAGCCTCCTCGGGCTTCGCGCGGCCCTTCTTGACGAGGCCCTCCATCAGGCTCGCCGAATGGGCCTTGCCCTTGTCGGCGGCCGCCTGGTCCCGGTCCACCAGCACCACGTCGATGCCGGCCTTGGCCGCGACATAGGCGATGCCGGCGCCCATGAAGCCCGCGCCCACGACGCCGACCTTGCCGATCCGCTGCTCGGGCACGCCGGCGGGCCGGCGGGCGCCCTTGTTCAGCGCCTGCATCGAGACGAAGAGCGAGCGGATCATCATCGCCGCCTCCGTGGTCTGGAGGACCTGCGTGAAATAGCGCTGTTCGATCCGCAGCGCCGTGTCGATCGGCACGAGCAGGCCTTCGTAGACGCATTTCACGATGGCGCGGGCGCCGGGGTAGTTGTCGGCCGTCTCCTTGCGGTAGAGCGAGGCGACCGCGGGCCAGACCTGCGCGCCGGCGGGCGAGTAGACCGGCCCGGACGGCAGCTTGAAGCCCTTCTCGTCCCAGGCCTTCACCGGCTTCAGGCCCGCCCGCAGCATGGCCTTGGCCGCCTCGATCAACTGGTCGTCCGGCACGACCTCGTCGACGAGCTTCATGCCCTTCGCCTTGGCGGCGCTCAAGGTCTCGCCCTTGAGCAGCATCTGCAGCGCGCTCTGCGTGTCGGCGAGGCGCGGCACGCGCTGCGTGCCCCCGGCGCCGGGGAAGATGCCGACCTTGACCTCCGGCAGGCCCATCTTCGCGCTCTGCGCGGCCACGCGCCCGTGGCAGGCCAGCGCCAGCTCGAAGCCGCCGCCCATGCAGGTGCCGTTGATCGCGCAGACATAGGGCTTGCCCGAGGTCTCGAGCTTGCGCCAGATCCGGCCCATCTCGCCGCAGCGCCGGAACAGCTCGGCCACCGCCCCGTCGGGGTCGCTCTCGCGCTGCGCCTGGAAGGCGGCGAACATGGCGCCCAGCATGTTGAGGTCGGCGCCGCCGGTGAAGGAGCCCGCCTTGCCGGAGGCGAGCACCACGCCCTTCACGGCCGGATCGGCGGCGAACGCGTCCACCAGGGTCTCGATCTCCCGCAGCACCTCCTCGGTGAAGACGTTCATCGAGCGGTCCGGCATGTCCCAGGTGACCAGCGCCAGCCCGTCCGCGTCGCGGTCGACGGTGAAGTTGCGAAGATCCATGCGGTGTTCTCCCGATCGTTCGATCCGCCGGGCGCGTGGCGCGGGCGGGCATTGGTGGGTCAGGCCGGCGAACGTCGCCGGGCCTTCAGGGTTTTCAAAGACCTGTCCGGTAGAATCGGTCCCGACGAAACGGGAACGGGACGGGGACGATGACGACGGACTGCGAGGGCTGCCGCTCGGGCAGGCGCCTGGACTTCGACTTCTCCATGGCCTTCCAGCCGATCTTCGACATCGCCGCCGGCAGCGTCTGGGGCTACGAGGCCCTGATCCGCGGACTGTCGGGGGAGGGCGCCCACGCCATCCTCTCCATGGTCTCGCCGGACCAGCGATACCAGTTCGACCAGGCATGCCGGATCAAGGCCCTGGAGCTCGCCGCCCGGCTGTTCCCGCGCGGCGAGAACACGCGCCTGTCCATCAACTTCCTGCCCAACGCCGTGTACGAGCCGGCGGCCTGCCTGCGCGCGACGCTCGCCGCCGCGCGTCGCCACGACTTTCCGCTCCAGTCGCTGATGTTCGAGTTCACCGAGAACGAGGAGATCGTCGACACCGGCCACCTCCAGACCATCCTCGCCGAATATCGCCGCCAGGGCTTCATCACGGCGCTGGACGACTTCGGCGCCGGCTATGCGGGCCTCAGCCTCCTGGCCGACTTCCAGCCCGACCTCATCAAGCTCGACATGAAGCTCGTCCGCGGCATCGAGGTGAGCCGGCCGCGCCAGATCATCGTGGCGACGATCGCAACCGCCGCGCGCGAGCTCGGCATCCAGATCCTGGCCGAGGGCGTCGAGACCGAGGACGAGTTCACCGTGCTGAAGGCGGCCGGCATCACGCTGTTCCAGGGCTACTGGTTCGCCAAGCCCGCCTTCGAGGCCTTGCCGCCGCTCGACATGTCGATCCGCGCCACGCACCGCCCGAGCCGCAGCCTGGTGGCCTGAGGCCGGCATCACACCCGCTCGATGATCGTCGCCGTGCCCATGCCGGCGCCGATGCACAGCGTGACCAGCGCGGTCTGCCGGTCCTGGCGCTCCAGTTCGTCGAGGACGGTGCCGAGGATCATCGCGCCCGTCGCGCCAAGCGGATGGCCCATGGCGATCGCGCCGCCGTTGACGTTTATCGCGGCCGGATCGATCTCGAACGCCTGCATGTAGCGCAGCACGACGGCGGCGAAGGCCTCGTTCAGCTCGAACAAGTCGATGTCGGACAGAGACATGCGGGAGCGCTTCAGGAGCTTTTCCGTCACGTCCACCGGGCCTGTCAGCATCAGAGCGGGGTCGGAGCCGATCGAGGCGAAGGCACGGATGCGCGCGCGGGGCTTCAGCCCGAGCGCCTCGCCGCCGGCCTTGGAGCCCACGAGAACCGCTGCGGCCCCGTCCACGATGCCCGACGAGTTGCCGGCATGGTGGACGTGCTCGACGGCCTCCACTTCGGGATGCGCCTGGATGGCGACCGCGTCGTAGCCGCCCATCTCGCCCATCATCGCGAAGGACGCGTTGAGCGAGCCCAGCGACTGCATGTCGGTGCCGGGGCGCATGTGCTCGTCGCGGTCGAGGATCAGGAGCCCGTTCTGGTCCCGCACCGGCACGACCGAGCGCGCGAAGCGCCCCTCCGACCAGGCGGCGGCCGCGCGCTTCTGCGATTCCACCGCGTAGGCGTCCACGTCGTCGCGGGTGAAGCCGTACTTGGTGGCGATCAGGTCGGCCGAGACGCCCTGCGGCATGAAATAGGCCGGGATGCCGACCGACGGATCCATGATCCAGGCGCCGCCCGACATGCCCATGCCGACGCGCGACATGGATTCGACGCCGCCCGCGATCACGAGGTCGTCCGCGCCCGCCGCGACCTTGGCGGCCGCGAGGTTCACCGCGTCGAGCCCCGAGGCGCAGAAGCGCGAGATCTGCATGCCGGGCGCGGCGAAGTCGTAGCCGGCCTCGAAGGCCGAGGCCTTCGGGATCACCGATCCGGCCTCGCCGACCGGGTCGACGCAGCCGAAGATGATGTCGTCCACCTCGGCCGTCGGCAGCCCGTTGCGCTCGCGCAGGGCTTCCAGAACCTTGGCGCCGAGCCGCACGGCCGGCACCTCGTGGAGCGATCCGTCCCGCTTGCCGCGGCCGCGCGGGGTGCGCACGTGGTCGTAGATGAAAGCGTCGGTCATGAGAGATTCGTCTTTCCTGTCCGGCCTGCCTGTGCGGCTTGTTCAGAAGGCGTCGGCGTCGAGCGCCATCATCGAGTCGGCGCCCGACGAGATGCGGGCGAGGTGGGCCGCCGTCTCGGGCATCAGGCGGTCCATGAAGAAGCGCGCGGTGACGAGCTTGTTCTCCAGGAACGATGTATCGTCGCCCGCACCGGCCGCCAGCTTTTCCTGCGCCGCGTGCGCCATGCGGCCCCACATGTAGCCGAGCGCGACGAGCCCGAAGAGATGCATGTAGTCGGTGGAGGCGGCGCCCGCGTTGTCGGGCTTCTGCATGGCGTTGGTCATCAGCCACATCGTGGCCGACTGGAGATCGTTGAGGCCCTTCTTCAGCGACTTGGTGAAGGGCGCCATCGCCTCGTTCGAGCGGTGCTCCTCGCAGAAGGCGCCGACCTCCTTGAAGAAGGCCTGGATCGCGCGACCGCCATTGAGGGCGAGCTTGCGCCCGACGAGGTCGAGCGCCTGGATGCCGTTGGCGCCCTCGTAGATCTGGGCGATCCGCGCGTCGCGCACGAACTGCTCCATGCCCCATTCCCGGACGTAGCCGTGGCCGCCGTAGACCTGCTGGGCCATCACGGCGTTCTCGAAGCCCTTGTCGGTGAGGACGCCCTTGATGACCGGGGTGAGGAGGCCCATCCAGTCGTCCGCGGCCTCGCGGACCTTCGGGTCCTCGGCGCGGTGCGCGAGGTCGCCCCGCAGCGCCGTCCAGAGGATCAGCGCGCGGCCGGCCTCGTTGACGGCGCGGATTGTCATCAGCATGCGCCGCACGTCGGGATGCACGATGATCGGATCGGCGGCCTTCTCGCCGTGCTTCGAGCCCGCGAGCGCGCGCCCCTGGAGCCGGTCGCGGGCATAGGCGACGGCGTTCTGGTAGGCGATCTCGGAGATCGCCAGGCCCTGGACGCCGACGCCGAGCCGCGCCTCGTTCATCATCGTGAACATGGCACGCAGGCCCTTGTGCGCCTCGCCGACCAGCCAGCCCGTCGCCCCGTCGTAGTTCATCACGCAGGTGGCGTTGCCGTGGATGCCCATCTTCTCCTCGAGCGAGCCGCAGGACACGCCGTTGCGCGCGCCCGGCCGGCCGTCCTCTTCCGGCAGGAACTTCGGCACGATGAAGAGCGAGATGCCCTTCACGCCCTCCGGCGCGCCCTCGATGCGGGCGAGCACCAGGTGGACGATGTTCTCCGACAGGTCGTGCTCGCCGGCCGAAATGAAGATCTTCTGGCCCGAGATGGCGAAGGAGCCGTCGGCGTTCGGCACCGCGCGCGTGCGCAGGAGGCCGAGGTCCGTGCCGCAATGGGGCTCGGTGAGGTTCATGGTGCCGGTCCAGATGCCGTCCACCATCTTGGGAAGGTACAGAGCCTTCTGCTCGGGCGCGCCGTGGTGCTCGATCGCCGCGATCGCGCCGCGCGTCAGGCCGGGATACATGGCGAAGGCCATGTTGCTCGAGGACAGGAACTCGTTCACGGCGGCGGCCAGCGTGTGCGGCAGGCCCTGGCCGCCGAACTCGGGATCGGCCGACAGCCCGCCCCAGCCCGCCTCGCGGAACTGCGCATAGGCTTCGCGGAAACCCTTGGGCGTGGTGACCGAGCCGTCCGCCGCCCGGTGGCAACCCTCGAGGTCGCCCGACTGGTTGAGCGGCAGGAAGACGTCGGCGGCGAACCGGCCGGCCTCGCCGAGGATCGCCTCCACGACGTCGGGCGTGGCGTCCGAGAAGCCGGGCAGGTTGCCGTGGCGCTCCCAGCCGAGGATGTCGTTGAGGACGAAGAGCGTGTCGGCGACGGGGGCCTGGTAGACCGGCATGACGAGAACTCCCAGCGTCAATCTTTGACGTTTGCGTAAACGTCACTCAGCGATGTCTACCGCCGTTCCGCGCCGGGATCAAGCCGAACGGGGCCTGCGGGCCCAAGCCACGGACGAAGCACCCCGTGGGTCTTGAGATCGCCGTCCGAGACTGAAACAGAGGAGGGCGACAGCACAAGGCAGGGCAGGCTCCATGTTCCAGAACTTCGACGAGGCGTCCGATTCCTCCCAGAGCGCCTCGCGCGTCGAGCGCCTGCGCGCCAGCCTCGCGGAAGCGGGCGTCGACGGGTTCGTGGTGCCGCGCGCCGACGAGCACCAGGGCGAGTACATCCCCCCGTCCGCCGACCGGCTGCGCTGGATCACCGGTTTCACCGGCTCCGCCGGCACCGCGCTCGTGCTGCCCGGCCGCGCCGCGATCTTCGTGGACGGGCGCTACACGGTGCAGGTGCGCGCGCAGGTGGACGGCGCGGTGTTCGCCATCGAAAGCTCCGTGGACACGCCGCTCGGCACCTATCTGCGCCGCAACGCCGAGGGGCTGCGCATCGGCGTCGACCCCTGGCTGCACACGGTGGGCGAGGTGGCCTCGCTGCGCGCGGCCATGGCGGAGGCCGGCGGCGAGCTCGTCGCCCTGCGGCACAATCCGCTCGACCGCGTGTGGCAGGACCGCCCGCAGCCGCCCAAGGGCGCCGTGGCGCCCCATCCGCTGCGCCACGCAGGGCGATCGGGCGCCGAGAAGCTCGACCAGATCCGCGAGGCGCTGGCCAAGGCCGACGCCGCCGCCACCGTGCTCACCGACCCGTCGTCGGTCGCCTGGACCTTCAACATCCGCGGCTCCGACGTGCCCCATACGCCGCTGCCCCTCTGCTTCGCCCTGATCCGGCGCGACGGACGGCCGACGGTCTTCATTGACGGCGACAAGCTCGGGCCGGAGGCGGCGGAGGCCCTGGGCGCGCTCGCCGAGATCGCGGCGCCGGCCCTCCTGGAGCCGGCGCTGGCCGAGGCCGCGCGGGCGGCGCGCGTGATGCTGGACCCGGCGCTCGCCGCCGACCGGCTGCGCGAGGTGGTGGAGGAGGCCGGCGGCACGGTGGTGCCGGGCGTCGATCCGGCCCGGCTGCCCCGCGCGCGCAAGAACGCGGCCGAGATCGCCGGCGCGCGCCGGGCGCACCTGCGCGACGGGGCGGCGGTCTCGGCGTTTCTTGCCTGGCTGGACGCGCAGGACCCCGGCACCGTGGACGAGATCGGCGCGGCCGAGGCGCTGGAGGGCTTTCGTGCCCGCTTCGCCGAGGCCGACGGGCAGCCGCTGCGCGACCTGTCCTTCGACACGATCTCGGCGGCCGGCCCCAACGCCGCCTTGCCGCACTACCGGGTGAACCGGCAGTCCAACCGCCCGCTCGCGGCCGGCGAGGTGTTCCTGGTGGATTCGGGCGCGCAGTACGAGGACGGCACCACCGACATCACGCGCACGGTGGCCGTCGGCGCCGTGTCGGACGAGGCGCGTCTCAAGTTCACGCTGGTGCTGAAGGGCATGATCGCCGTCAGCCGGGCGCGCTTTCCGGTCGGGACGCGCGGCATCGACCTCGATCCCCTGGCGCGCGTCGCGCTGTGGCGGGCGGGCTCCGACTACGCCCACGGCACGGGCCATGGGATCGGCTCCTACCTCGCGGTCCACGAGGGGCCGCAGTCGATCTCCCGGCGCGGCATGGCGGTGCTGGAGGAGGGCATGATTGTGTCCAACGAGCCCGGCTACTACCGCGAGGGCGCCTTCGGAATCCGCATCGAGAACCTGATCCTGGTCCGGCCGGCCGAGCGCGTGGCGGGCGGCGATCTCGACACCCACGACTTCGAGACGCTGACCTTCGTGCCGATCGACCGGCGGATGATCGCGGTCGACCGCCTGGACGCGGAGGAGCGCGACTGGCTCGACGCCTATCATCGCGCGGTGCGCGAGCGGATCGGCCCGCGCCTCGAGGGGGATGCGAGGGTCTGGCTGGAGGCCGCGACCCGGCCGCTCGGCGAAGATTGAGCCGCGGTCAGCGGCAGAGGCGGCGCGGGCCCGACGCGGGCTGAAACGTGCCGGTCTCGGCGTCGAACGAACGGTATCGGCTCTCGCAATAGCGGTACCACGGGCCGGTGAAGGGAGCGGGACGGGCCTGTCCCGCGTCCATCGCGACGCCGCGCGACGCCTCCGCCTCGACCAGCGCCGCATCGAGGTCGAAGGCCAGGACGGCCCCCGCCGCCAAGGCGGGATTGTCGCGGTACACGCCCGGTGCCGGGGGCGCAGGACGGGCGTAGTAGAGCGGACCCGCGACGAGCGGGCCGCCGATCGTGCCGGGACCTCGCTTGTAGACGGGCGGAGCGACCTCGAGGGGAACGACGGGGATGGGGCCGGGCCGCACGAAGACCGGGCGATTGTAGGGATCGAGGCCGACATAGTCGCCGGCCCGGGCCACCTCGGCACCCCCGGCGCCCAACAGGGTCAGCGCCGCCATCGCGGTCCGCCACCAGCCAGCCATCACACCCTCCTTCTGCCGATCATCCCGTTCGGATAAGGCCGAGCGCGAGGGCTTGGTTCCCGCATATGCGAACGGCCGCCCCCAAGGGGCGGCCGTCGTTCCGTCGTGCGCTGCGCCGAGCCGTCAGCGGCAGAACTGACGCGGGCCGTGGTAGGGCTGGAAGGTGCCCGAGCGCGGATCGAAGGACCGGTAGCGCTGCGAGCAGTAGCGATACCACTCGCGGCTCCAGGGTTCGGCCCGGTAGGCCGGGGCGGCGTAGTAGCGCGGCGCGCGCTCGACGTAGCGCGGCTGCGCCGAGCTGGCGATGGCCGCGCCCACGCCCAGGCCGACGATCGCGCCGGCCAGGGCCGCGCCGCCGTTGTGGCGTCGATAGTGGCGATGGCCGTAGCCGTAGCGCGGGCCGCCGTAGTAGCGGTGGCCGCCGCGCCAGCCATGGCCGCCACGGAAGCCGCCGGGGCCGTAGCGGTAGTACGGGTCCGCCTTCGCGGCGGTGACGCCGACCAGCGGGGTGGTGGAGGGCAGGGCCGCCGGCACCATGGTCAGCGCGAGCGCCACGGCCAGCGAACGCCCGGCGAGCCACTTGGGAATGCGCATGGGAAACCTCCGGGAACGAATGCGATCATTCCCGTTGAACCGCTTTCCGCCTGAACGGTTCCTGAACGCGGGTTCGCGCCGTGATTGCACGCCCTACCGGTGTGACACGTCCGCACTCATCTGGATAAATTGATTAATATTTCGTAAAGCATGTTGCTTAGGCCTCGGGTCGTCGGCAAGACCGCAGGGCGATCGGACCCCGAAGGAGTCGATAGGGATGAGCTCACCGCTGTCGTTCTTCTTCCGCCGTGACGGCCAGCGGCCGAGCGAGGGCACCGTGGAGCGGACGGATTTCGGAAAGGTGATCGAGCCCGCGCCGCCGCGCGCTCCGGTCGCGCCCCCGGTGACGTCCCATCCGGGCTTCGTGCCGCCGCTGGACAATATCGGCCAGCGCAACGAGCTCCTGAAGGTGCGCATCGGCGAGATGGCCGAGCGCCTCGGCGACCTGCGCACCCTGACCGACGACTTCTCGCAGCTCATCGGCCCGATCGAGACCATTGCCGAGGAGTTGCCGCGCTCCAAGGCGCGCATCCTGGAGCTCGAGGCGTTGCTGCAGCAGGAGATGGAGAGCGGGCAGGCGCTGCGCCGCGAGGTGGATTCGCTGCTCGGACGCTATTCCACCGCCTCCAGCGAACTGTCCACGGCGGTGGCGCGGGCGACGCGCCTCGAGAACACGATGCGCGAGCAGGAAACCGCCTTCGACGAGCAGCGCCTGACGCTGCGCGAGAAGACCACCCATGCCAACGCCCTGGAGCGCCAGCTCCTGGCGGAGGTGGAGCAGAACCAGTCGCTGGCGCTGGAGGTGAAGACCCTTCGGGCCGAGGCGCAGGTCTCCGACCAGGCGCTGGCGGACGCCGAGCGGATGCTGGGCGAGGTGTCCGAGCGCCGGCAGATCCTGGAACAGGAGAACCGCCGCTTCCAGAACCTTGCCGGCGAGCAGGCCGCCGAGCTCGTGTCGTCGGGCACGCGGATCGACGAGCTCGAAGCCCAGGGCGAGGCGCATCTGCAGACGATCGCGCTTCAGGAAACCCAGATCGCCGCCGAGCAGGCCGGGCGCCAGCGGGCGGTGGCCCAGCTCGAGGCCGAGCTCTCGGCCATGAAGACCGAACGCTCCAGCGCGTCGATGAAGATCGAGGCGCTGTCGGCGCGGCTGATGGCGACGGACCAGATCCTCGCCCAGGTGCGTGGCCAGCTTCGCGAGCGCGAGGAGGCCATGCGCGCGGCGGAGCGGGCCAACAAGGAGGCGATCGCCGAGCGCACCACGTTCGACCGCCGCCTGGAGGCCAGCAAGACCGAGGCCGGCCGCCTTATGGCCCATCTCCAGGACGCCCAGAAGGGGCGCACGGAACTGGAGGCGCGCGCCGACATGCTGGTCAAGGCGCTGGCCGCCAAGGACGCGGCGCTGGAGGGCGTCACCACGCGCGCCAACAATCTGTCCGACCGCGTGGAGGCGCTCACCCTGCGCTTCGAGCAGGAGCGCCAGACGCTGGAATCGGCCAACCGCCGCCTGATCGAGGAACTGCAGAACGAGAAGGCCGAGCGGACCCTGGCCCAGGGCGCGCTCGACATCGCCCGCGAGAACCGCTCGGCGCTCCAGCGCCAGAACGAGACGCTGAAGCGCGCGACCCGCTCACGCGGCGGCGAGAGCGGGTTTTCGGTCGAAGGCGGCGCGGAAGGGCACGGCGGCACGGCGCCGGGCGGCGAGTCCAGCTCCAACGTGCGCCCGTTCATGATGCCCGAAAAGGGCGACTGAGCGCTGGGGACGGCCGGCTCGGCGGGCATGGCGCCGGGCACCCCGTCGGAGGCGCGCAACAGGAAATGCCCCGCAACCTATTGAACGGAAGCAGGGAAATGTCCGAAGGTCGGGATGGAGGCCCTCGGAGGCGATACGCGAGCGGCGGCAAAGGATCGGCAAGATGGCGAATGGTGCGAGCGAGGAGATCGGCGTGGGCCTCCGGCAGAGCGTGACGGAGCATTCCGGCATCGGGCGGGGCGACAGCGGTTTCGTGCTGGTCTCGACCAACGACAGGTCGGGCGCCGCGCGCGACTGGTCGGCGGCGCTGGACCTGGTGCGCGAGGCCAGCGAGGCGATCCGCATCCGCGACGAGCGCGCCACCGAGATGGAGATCGAGCACCGGCTCGACGCCGAGCGGGCGAGCGAGGAGATCCGCTCGCTGCAGGAACAGCTCGACGAGGCCGAGGTGCGCCTGGCCGAGACGGAAGCGCGCGTGCGCCTGGCCGAGGGCCGCGCCGCCGAGGCCGAGGCCTGGCTCGCCAAGATGCACGACGCGATCGTCGGCAGCTTCGGCCAGGTGCTGAGCGGCGACGACAGCGCCGAGGCCGAGCTTCGCGCGGCGCTCGCCAGCGGGCGCCTCGGGGACGACGAATGAGCGCCGTCCGAGAAACCACCTCCTTTCCCGAGGTCGAGACCATGGCGCAGACCGATCCGGGACGCGTGGCCGAGGTCACGAGCCTTTTCTCCGCGCCCGAGACGGGCGAGGCCGAGCCGATCCGGTCGGAGCTGGCGCCGGCCGAGCCGGCGGTGCCCGCCAAGGCGATCGCCCTGGCGGTGGGCCAGCTCACCATCGAGCCCTCGCCGACCGACTGGACGCGCACGCTGACCCTGGTGGAGCGCACGGCCGCGACGATCCGGGCCTACGAGAAGCGCTTCGTGCAGCTCGATAAGCAGTCCAAGGCGCTGGCCGACCGCGCGGCCGAGGACCAGCACCGGCTGCAGACCCATATCCACTCGCTGGAGGAGCGGCTGCGCCAGGCCGAGGAGCGGGTGATCGCGGCCGAGACCGCGCTGCGCGACGCCGAATACCACGAGTGGGAAGCCGACATGCGCTCCAAGCGCGCCGAACAGCGCGCGGGCGAGGCCGAGGCCAAGTGCCGGCAGACCGAGGCCTATCTGCGCCGCGTCCACGAGCTCCTCGCCGGCGTGACCTGACCGATCCGGCGCGGCGGAACCTGCCGCCTCGTCACCGGCGATCCGGTCTCCCGGCGGTAGGATGCCTGCGAAAGCGGCTAGCCCTCGAACCGATCCGGCTCGATCGACCCAGGCTCAGGCCGGCTCCACGAACCCGTCGAGCACGCGCTTCTGGCCGGCGCGGTCGAAATCCACGGTCAGCTTGTTGCCCTCCACCACGGCCACCGTGCCCGTGCCGAACTTGATGTGGAACACGCGGTCGCCGGCCGAGAACCGGCTCGGCTCGTCGGCCACCGATTTCGCCACCAGCGTGCCCTCGATCTCCCGCGGGCCCCCGGCGCGCGCCGAGGAATAGAGCCCGCCGCCCTTGCGCGGCGGCTGGTTGGCCCCGCGCGAGCGGTTGTCCGAGAAGGGATCGCTCAGGCGACCGGCGAAGCCGGCGCGATCGGGCCCCGCCCTCGCCGCCGCGTCCGGGCGGCCCGAGCCGCCGGCCGCGCCGTCGCGCGCGATGTACTTGTCGGCCGTGGCGGA
The DNA here is from genome assembly GCF_003583935.1 of Aureimonas flava. Classification (GTDB taxonomy): domain Bacteria; phylum Pseudomonadota; class Alphaproteobacteria; order Rhizobiales; family Rhizobiaceae; genus Aureimonas; species Aureimonas flava. The sequence goes on from NZ_QYRN01000014.1 coordinate 38,188, forward strand.
TGCGCGCGAGCGCGCGTCCGAGCCGGACACGCCGCCCTCGCCGTATTCGATCGCCCGGCCGCGCCCGCCCGCATAGCCGCCCGAGCCCCCCGCCGCCTGCGCGCGGCGCCAGCCCGGCGTGCCGTAGGAGGAGGTCGAGAACGCGTTGCCGTCCCAGCGCGAGGCACCGTAGCCGCCCATGCCGCCGGCGCCGTAGCCGCCGTAGGAGGTGGAAGGCTCCAGGACGTCGACATGGTCCTCGGGCAGCTCGTCCAGGAAGCGCGAGGGAATGGTGGACTGCCACATGCCGTGGATGCGCCGGTTCGAGACGAACCAGATCTTGACCCGCCGCTTGCCGCGCGTGATCCCGACATAGGCGAGGCGGCGCTCCTCCTCCAGCCCGGAGCGGCCGCCCTCGTCCAGCGATCGCTGATGCGGGAAGAGGCCTTCCTCCCACCCCGGCAGGAACACGGTCTCGAACTCCAGCCCCTTGGCCGAGTGGAGCGTCATGATGGAGACGGCGTCGGTCTCCGCGTTCTGCTCGGTGTCCATCACGAGCGCGATGTGCTCCAGAAAGCCCGGCAGGCTCTCGTAGTCGTCCATGGAGCGGATCAGCTCCTTGAGGTTCTCGAGCCGCCCCGGCGCCTCGGCCGAGCGGTCGGCCTGCCACATCTCGGTGTAGCCGGATTCGTCGAGGATCATCTCGCCGAGATCGGTGTGGCGCATGGTCGACAGGAGGCCCGACCAGCGTTCGAAGTTGCGCACCACCTCGGCGAGCGCGGCGCGCGGGCGCGCCTTCAGCTCGTCGCCCCCGACGAGGTCGGCGGCCGCCGCCAGGAGCGGCAGGCCCTTGGCGCGGGCGTAGTCGTGCAGGAGGCGGATCGCGGCATCGCCGAGCCCCCGCTTCGGCGTGTTGACGATGCGCTCGAAGGCGAGATCGTCGGCCGGCTGGCAGACGCAGCGGAAATAGGCGAGCGCGTCGCGGATCTCCTGCCGCTCGTAGAAGCGCGGCCCGCCGATCACGCGATAGTTCAGGCCGAGCGTGACGAACCGGTCCTCGAACTCGCGCATCTGGAACGAGGCGCGCACCAGGATCGCCATGTCGTTGAGCTTGGCGCCCTTGCGCTGGAGCTGCTCGATCTCCTCGCCGATGGCGCGGGCCTCCTCCTCCGAGTCCCAGCCCGCCGACACGGTCACCTTCTCGTGCTCGGGATCGTGGAGGTCGGTGTAGAGCGTCTTGCCGAGACGGTCCTGGTTCACCGAGATCAGCCCGGCCGCCGCGCCCAGGATATGGGCGGTGGAGCGGTAGTTGCGCTCCAGCCGGATCACCGTGGCGCCCGGAAAGTCGCGCTCGAAGCGCAGGATGTTGTCCACCTCCGCGCCGCGCCAGCCGTAGATCGACTGGTCGTCGTCGCCCACGCAGCACACGTTGACTCCCTCCTGGCCGTTCTGCGCGCGCTCGGGCGAATGCTGGGCGAGAAGGCGCAGCCAGAGGTACTGGGCGACGTTGGTGTCCTGGTACTCGTCCACCAGGATGTAGCGGAAGCGGCGATGATAGTCGGCCAGCACGTCCGGGTGGTCGCGGAAGATCGCGATCGGGTGCATCAGGAGGTCGCCGAAGTCGGCGGCGTTGAGGCTGACGAGACGATCCTGGTAGGCGCGATACAGGGTGCGCCCCCGACCCTCGGCGAAGGCGCGCGCGTCGCCTTCGGGGATCTTGTCCGGTGTCAGGCCCTTGTTCTTCCAGCCGTCCATCAGGTTGGCGAAGGTGCGGGCGGGCCAGCGCTTGTCGTCGAGGTTCTCGGCCTGGATCAACTGCTTGATGAGGCGGATCTGGTCGTCCGTGTCGAGGATGGTGAAGTTCGACTTGAGCCCGACCAGTTCGGCATGGCGGCGCAGGATCTTCACGCCGATGGAGTGGAACGTGCCGAGCCAGGGCATGCCCTCGACCTCTCCGCCCACCAGATGGCCGATGCGCGTCTTCATCTCGCGCGCGGCCTTGTTGGTGAAGGTGACCGCCAGGATCTGCGAGGGAAAGGCGCGGCGCGTCGCCAGGATATGGGCGATCCGGGTGGTGAGCACCCGCGTCTTGCCCGTTCCCGCGCCCGCCAGCACCAGGACCGGCCCTTCCGTGGTCTCCACCGCGGCGCGCTGCTCGGGGTTGAGCCCGGCGAGATAGTCGGCGGCGGGCGGGGCGACGGGGCCCCCGCGCGCGGCCAGTGCGCGCGCGGCGATGCCGCCCTGCGGCCGGCCCGCGGGGGCGGCGTTCTGGTCTCGGGTCTCGTCCATCGCCTCTACTTAATCGATTCCGCGCGGAACACTAGGGGAACACCCCAAGCGGTCGCCGGCCGGCTTTCGCCCTCGCTGTGGCCTCCGCCGCCTTGCCCTCCTCGGGTCTTATGCCGCAAGAAAAGACAGGCGCTCCGGGCGGAGCGGAACGGCGGGCCGGAAGGGAGGCAGGACGCATGAAGCTCTTCATCGCACTGGGCGGCCTCCTGGTGCTGGCGCTCCTTGCGCTTCTGGTGGGGCCGGCCTTCGTGGACTGGACGAGCTACCGCGCCAGCTTCGAGGCGGAGGCCTCGCGCATCCTCGGCCAGCGGGTGGAGGTGCGCGGCATCGCCTCGGCGCGCCTCCTGCCGTTTCCCTCCCTGTCGTTCACCGACGTGGTGGTGGGCGACGATCCGGCCGATCCGGTGCTCACGGTGCGCGCCTTCCGCATGGATGCCGAACTCGCCCCCTACCTGTCGGGCGAGATCCGCATCTTCGACATGCGCCTCGACGGCCCGGCGCTCAGCATCCCTGTGGAGGCCGACGGCGCGATCCGCTGGCCGGTGGGCGCGCGTGCCGCCCCGCCCGGCGAGACGGTGGTTCTGGAGCGTATCGAGGTGGCGGACGGCTCGGCCGTCCTGGCGGACAGGCGCTCGGCGCGGCGCATCGCGCTGTCGCGCATCCACGGCACGCTCTCGGCCCAGTCGCTGCGGGGGCCCTTCGCGGGGACCGCGACGCTGCTGCTCGACGGCGAGCCGCTCGCCGCCTCCTTCTCCACCGGCACCGGGGCGGGCGACGGCCATCTGCCCGTGCGCCTGACGCTGGATTCGCAGCGCCTCGACGCGCGCGCCACCTTCGACGCGGTGGCGTCCGACCAGCCCGGCGAGCCCCTGGCGGAGGGCACGCTGACCCTTGCGAGCCCGATCGATCCGGCGGCCGAGCGACCGGCCGAGGCCGCGCCGCGCCTGCTGCCGCCGACGCGCCTCGTCACCCGCCTCGCCCTGACGCCGACCTCCTTGCGCGCGTCGGACCTGCGCGCCGAGGTCGGCGACCCGCAGCAGCCCTATGTCGCGACCGGTTCGGCGCTGGTCGACCTCGGCTCGATTCCGCGGTTCGACCTGCAGCTGGATGGTCAGGCGATCGACGTCGACCGCCTGGCTCCGCCCGCGGTCGAGGCCGGTCAGTCGCCGGGCCTTGCCGCCCGCGTCGAGGCGCTGCGCGCCGCGCTGGAACGGCTGCCGACGCCCGGCATGCCGGGGCGCGTGCGCCTCGCCCTGCCGCTCGTCACCGTGGGCGACACGACGATCCGCGACGTCGCGCTGGCCGGCTCGCCCGCCAGCGACGGTTGGTCGCTCCAGTCCTTCTCGGCCGAGCTGCCCGGCCGAACGCGGATCGAGGCCTCGGGCGTGCTGCGCACCGACGACGAGCCGGGCTTCCGGGGCAACCTCCTGCTGGCGGCGCGCCAGCCGGCCGCGTTTCTCGGCTGGGCGGCCGGCGCGAGCGACCCCGCGCTGGTGCGGCTCCAGCGCGCCGGCTTCTCGGCCGAGGTGGCGCTGTCGCCCACCGACCAACGCTTCGACGGGCTGGAGGTCGACCTCGACGGGCGCACCCTCCGGGGCTCGATCCGGCGCGCCGTGCGACCGGAAGGCAGCAGCACCGCGATCGACCTCGGCGGCGAGGCGATCGATCTCGAGCCCGTCGCCGCCCTGGCGCGGCTTCTCGCGCTCCGCGACGGAGCGCCGCGCCCCGGCGAGCGCTTCGAGGTGCAGTTCTCGGCGGCGCCGGCGCGCTTCGGCGACTTCCAGGCCGCCGGACTGGAGGCCGACCTGTCGCTCGATCGCGGGCTGATGGACATCGCCAGCCTCGACGCGCGGGACTTCGCCGGCGCCGACCTCCATGCCGAGGGGACGCTGGCGGATCCGTTCGGCACGCCCCGGCCCGATCTCAGCCTCGATATCGCGGCCGGCGATCCGGCCCGTGTGGCGGAGTTCCTGCGCCGTCGCCTGCCGGGCAGCCCGCTGGCCGACGTGATCGCGCGGCGCGCGCCCACGCTCGGCCCGCTGGCGTTGAGCGGCACGGCGACATCGCAGGGCGCCGGCCGGACAGACCTTGCGGTCGCCCTCGCAGGCACGGCCGCGGGCACGGACGTGACGCTTCGCCTCGCCCTGGAGAACGGCCTCGGCGCCACGGAGCGCAACGGACGCTTCGGGCTGGACCTCGCGCTCGCCCAGCAGGACGCCGCGGTGCTTCTGGCGCAGGCCGGCCTTCCCGTGCTGCCGATCGGCGATGCCGTGCCGCTCGACGCCGCGCTGACCGCGTCCGGCGCGCCGGGCCAGCCGGCGGAGGTGTCGCTGCGCCTGCGCTCGCGCGGCACGGAGCTGTCGGCGGACGGCTCGGCGACGCTCGGCGCCGACGGCCTCAAGGCGGCGGGGCTCGCCCTGCGCCTCGGCAGCGACGATCTCGCGCCCTGGCTCACGCGGCTGGCCCTCGCCTACGGCCAGCCGCTCGCGGGGCTCCCGGTCTCCGGCGCGGCGCGTCTGTCGTGGACGGACGGAAGCTGGACGCTGGACGGGCTGTCCGGCACGCTCGGCGACACGCGTCTGTCCGGTGCCCTGACCGCGCCCGCCGGCGAGCCGGTGTCCGGGCGACTGGCGCTGTCCTCGCTCTCCCTCGACTGGCTCGGCACGGTGGTTGCGGGCGCCGATGCGGCCGGCGCGATCGGGACGGGCGGCGCGACGCCGACGCCCTTCGCCGCGCCGCTCCTTCCCGGACGCGCGTTCCGCCTCGCGCTGGCCGCCGAGCGGGCGACGGGTCTCGGCTTGGATCTCTCCGGGCTCGCGACGGAGATCGCCGGCGACGGCGGCCGGCTCGCGGTCTCCGGCCTGTCCGCCGCCACGGCCTCGGGCGGTCGGCTGGCGGGAGGCGGCGAAGTGCGCAACGCCGCCGGCATCCTGTCGGCGAGCCTCGACATGAGCCTTCGCGGGCAGCCGGTCGCGACCGACGGCGCTCTGTTCTCCGGCCGGCTCGACATGGCCGGAACGCTTGCGGGCGGCGGCGAGACCTGGCCGGCGCTCCTGTCGTCGCTGAACGGGCGGGGGCGGCTCGCGATCGCGGACGCGGTGCTGCGCGACGTGCGGCCGGACCTTCTCGCGCCCGTTCTCGAAGCCGCCGGGACGGACGGTTTCGAGACCGGGATCCCCGCCGTGTCGGCGCTGGTGGAGCGCCTCTCTGCAGGCGCGCGGGCGCCGCTCGGCACGCTCGCGGCGGACTGGACGCTGGGTGCGGGCACGCTGCGCACCGGACCGCTGCGCCACGACTTCGCCGACGCGGCGCTGGAAGGGGAGGCGGCGTTCGACATGCGGTCCGGCCAGGTGGAGGCCGAACTTGCGCTTCGCCTCGCGCCTCCGGCCGACGAGGCGGTGGAGGACGCGCCGCCCGCCGTGTCCTACCGGATCGCCGGGCCGTGGACGGCGCCCGTGCTCCAGACCGCGGTGCAGCCGCTCGCGACCTATCTGTCGGCGCTCAGCGCCCGGCGCGAGGAGGAGCGGATCGAGGCGATCGAGGACGACCTGCGCGAAACGGTGCGGCTGCGCCGCGAGGCGCGCCTGTATCGCGAGCGCGAACGGTTGCGCGAGCAGTTTCGGCAGGAGCGGGAGACGCGCGAGGCGCAAGCGCGCGAGGAAGCGGCGCGCGCAGAGGCGGAGCGGCAGGCGCGCGAGCGCGCGGAGGCCGAACGGCGAGAGGCGGAAGCGCGGCAGGCACGCGAGGCGGAGGCCGCGCGGGAAACCGCCGCGCGAGAGGCCGCCGCAAGGGCCGCCGCCGCGCAGGCCGAGGCGGCCGCACGCACCGCGCCCGCGCAACGCCCGCCGCCTTCCGATTTCGAGTTGCAGCCGCTTCCCCCGCCGGGCGCCCCGCCGGCCTCCGGCTTCGGCGGCCTTCCCGGCGTCAGCGATCCCAACCGGCTCTGAGCGGAAGCGGCAGCCGCGCAGGGATGCACGGCGCGCAAGGCGGGTGCGCGGGGTCCGTCAGGTGCCGTCCGGTGCGCGGGCGAGGGCGTCCGCCAGCACGCGGAGACGGATCGCGGAGGACAGGTTGGTGCCGGGCGCGCGTTCGGCGTCGATCTCGGCGATCAGCGCCGCGAGGCTCGTATGCCGACGCGCGGCGATGCGGCGCAGCTCCCGCCAGAAGGCGTCCTCCAGGCTGATCGAGGTTCGGTGCCCCCGGATCGACAGGGAGCGCTTCTCGGTCATGCCTCGGGATCGTCGGCGGAGCTTTTCGAGGAGACCGCGCCGTCGAGCCGGGCGCCGTCGAGCCGGCGGTCCGCTCGCTCGGCCTCTAGCCGCGCTCCGTCGCGCTCGGCCTTGGTGCGCCCGTGCGCGGCGCGGTTGCGCGCGGCCGCGTCCTCGCCCGCGGCGCGCGCGGCACGCTTGCGGGCCAAGCGGAGGTTGACCACCTCGCCCAACGCGTCAGGGCTTCTTGCGGAAGGCGTCCAGCGACACGACGTCGGCCGAGGACTTCTCGGCCTGCGCCTTCTCGTCGGCCGGTTCGGGCTTGGCGTCCGGCGCCGCCTTGCCCGCCGACTTGGCGGCCGGGGCTCCGGACTTCGCGGCCACCGGCTTCACGGCGGTCGCGGTCGGCGAGACGGGCGCGAGCGCGGTGGGCGCGGGGGCGTCCTCGTCCTGCGAATTGGCCGCGTCCATGTCGCGCACGTCGAACTCGAGCTCGAAGTTCACGGCCGGGTCGTAGAAGCCGCGGATCGCGGAATAGGGAATCAGCAGGCGCTCGGGGATGTCGGAGAAGGACAGGCCGACCTCGAAGGCCGTGTCGTTCACCGAAAGATCCCAGTACTGGTGCTGGATGACGATGGTCATTAGCTCGGGATACTTCTCGCGCAGGCGCGACGACAGGCGCACGCCGGGGGCCGAGGTCAGGAAGGTGATGAAGAAGTGGTGCTCGCCGGGCAGGCCAGTCTTGACCACCTCGCCCAGCACCTTGCGGATCACGCCGCGCAGGGCGTCCTGCGCCAGAACATCGTATCGGATAAGGTCCTGGCCCATCGGTGGTCCTGAATTCGCAACGCCTGACTGCGGGCGACGGGGCCCGGAAAACGAGTGGAGGTTTCTGTTGCCAGGCACCTCCGAGCCCCGCCTGAAAGTGCGAACCCTCAGGGCTTGATTCGAAGCTATCGCACCGCGTTAAGCGGCGAGACGGGCTTCCGCATAGTTGTCGTTGGCAACTACTTTTTCAGCCCGATAACGGTGGTACCATGCCGAGCGAAAGAACGATCTTTACACCCTCGTCGATCCTATTTCGCCCCCGCCTCAACCCAGCGGCGAGGCTGGGCTCAGGTGGAGGCGCCGGGTACCGCCCCCGGGTCCGAAAGGTTTATTCCATCGGCCGTTTATCGCCATAGCCGGAGCAAGCCCCGGCCGGGCGAATATAGGGTTTCGGCGCGCCCCTGAAAAGACGGCAAAATGGTTTTGATGGGCCGCCCCGGCGCGGGGGCGGCCGCGGGACTCGACTCCGCGCCCCAAAGGCGCGATCCATCCCCCGACACGCCCACCGCGGAGCCGCCATGCGCGCCTATCTCGACCTTCTCGCCCGCGCCCTCGACCAAGGCACCGACCGGGGCGACCGCACCGGGACGGGCACGCGCGGCGTGTTCGGGCACCAGATGCGCTTCGACCTGTCGGAGGGGTTCCCGCTGGTCACCACCAAGCGGCTGCACCTGCGCTCGATCGTCCACGAGCTGCTGTGGTTCCTGCGGGGCGAGACCAACGTGGCGTATCTGCGCCAGAACGGCGTGCGCATCTGGGACGAATGGGCCGACGAGAACGGCGACCTCGGCCCGGTCTACGGCTCGCAGTGGCGATCCTGGCCGGACGGCAAGGGCGGCCACATCGACCAAATCGCGCGGGTCGTCGAGGAGATCCGGTCCAACCCGAACTCGCGCCGCCTCGTCGTCTCGGCCTGGAACCCGGCCATGGTGGACGAGATGGCCCTGCCGCCCTGCCACTGCCTCTTCCAGTTCTACGTCTCCGACGGGCGCCTGTCCTGCCAGCTCTACCAGCGCTCGGGCGACATCTTCCTCGGCGTGCCCTTCAACATCGCCTCCTATGCGCTGCTGACGCACATGGTGGCGCACGTCACGGGCCTCCTGCCGGGCGACTTCGTCCACACGCTCGGCGACGCCCATCTCTACCACAACCATCTCGATCAGGCCCGGCTGCAGCTCGCGCGCGAGCCTCTGCCGCTGCCGCGCCTGCGGCTCAATCCGGCGGTGAGCGACCTCTTCGCCTTCCGGTTCGAGGACATCGCGATCGAGGACTACGAGGCCCACGGCCACATCGCGGCCCCGGTGGCGGTCTGAGCGGATGACGCGCGCGCTTCCCCTGGTCGCGGTGGTCGCGGTGGTCGCGACAGCCGCCAACGGCGTGATCGGCCTTCGGGGCGCGATGCCGTGGTCGATCCCCTCCGACCTCAAGCGCTACCGGGCGCTCACCATGGGCAAGCCGATGATCATGGGGCGCCGCACGCTGGAATCGATCGGCCGCGTCCTCGACGGGCGCGACACGATCGTGCTGACGCGCGCCGCGAGCCTGCCCTTCGAGGGGGCGATCCCGGCGCGCTCGCCCGCCGAGGCGCTGGCGCTGGCCGCCCGGGCGGCGGATCGCCGCGGCGCGAACGAAATCGTGATCGCCGGCGGGGCGCAGATCTACCGCGAATTCCTGCCGTCGACCGACCGCGTCGAGCGCACGGTGATCGACGCCTCGCCCGACGGCGACGCCTTCTTTCCCGACCTGGAGGCCGCCGGCTTCGCGCTCGCGGCCCGGGAGCCCGGCCCCGGCGGCCCGCGCGACAGCGCGCCGACGTGGTACGAGCGGTGGGAGCGCACGTGACCGCCGCGCTAACCATGGCGGGAAGGCGCCCGATCATTCGCTCGTGACGCGCGTTGAAACGCGATTTTGCGGTTCCTATAAGGGGTTGATGACGCGGCGGGGCGGATAGGCCTCCGCGCGCGCCTCGGGTTTTGACGGAAGGACATCCATGCCCTGGAGCAATCAGACGGGGAACGGCGGCTGGAAAGGCGGCGGTGGCGGCGGGCCCTGGGGACAGGGACCGCAGGGGCCGCGCCCCGGCGGCAACAACAACTCGCCTGATCTCGAGGACATCCTCCGACGCGGCCAGGATCGCCTGCGCCGCGCCATGCCGGGCGGCGGCGGCGGTCGCGGGGCGGGTTCGGGCGGCGGTGCCGCGATCGCAGGCCTCGCGGTGGCCGGCCTCGCGGTGGTCTGGCTCCTGAACGCGGTCTACACGGTGCAGCCCGACGAGGTCGGCGTCGAGCTCCTGTTCGGCAAGCCCAACGAGCAGCTGTCCGAGCCGGGTCTCCACTTCGTGCTGTGGCCGTTCGAGACGGTCGAGACCGTCTCCACCGCCGAAAGCCAGATGGTGATCGGCTCCTCGCAGGGCGGCGAGGGCTCGGGCCTGATGCTGTCGGGCGACCAGAACATCGTCGATACCCAGTTCACCGTGAACTACCAGGTGGCCAACCCGGACAACTACCTGTTCAACGTGCAAGACCCGCCGGCGCTGCTGCGCCAGGTGGCCGAGAGCGCGATGCGCGAGGTGGTCGGCCGGCGTCCGGTCGAGGACGTGTTCCGCGACGACCGCGCCGGGATCGCCGAGCAGGTGCGCGCCATCACGCAGGACACGCTCGACAACTACGGCGCGGGCCTCCGGGTCAACGCCATCACGATCCAGGACGCCGCGCCCCCGTCCGACGTCGCCGACGCCTTCGAGGAGGTGCAGCGCGCCGAGCAGAACGAGGCGCAGTTCGTGGACGAGGCCCGCCGCTACCAGAACGAGCAGCTCGGCCGCGCCCAGGGCGAGGCGGTGCAGATCCGCGAGGACGCCGCCGCCTACAAGAACCGCGTCGTGCAGGAGGCGCAGGGCGAATCGCAGCGCTTCAGCGCGATCCTCGGCGAATACGAGAAGGCGCCCGAGATCACCCGCCAGCGCCTCTACTTCGAGACCATGGAGGGCGTTCTCGGCAATTCCTCCAAGGTCATCATGGACCCGGCCGCCGCCGGCGGCCAGGGCGTGGTGCCCTACCTGCCGCTGAACGAGCTGTCGCGCCCGAGCGCGCAGGGGCCCGGCGCCGTGGGCGGCACGCGCACCATCCAGCCGAGCGGCACGACGCCGGACTCGGTGGCGCCCTCGCAGGGCAACGGCAGCCAGGGCACCAACCTGTCCAGCATCCAGGGGGCCGCCCGATGAGCAGCCGCGTCTACGCCCTTCTCGCGGTCGTCCTCGCCGCGCTCTTCGTGCTCTACAATTCGGTGTTCATCGTGCGCGAGGGCAACCAGGCGGTGGTGACCCGCTTCGGCCAGATCCAGCGCGTGGTCACCGAGCCGGGCCTCAACTTCAAGCTGCCCTTCAGCTTCGCCGGCGCGGACAACATCCAGGTCCTTCCGAACCGCCTCCTGCGCCTCGACCTCGACAACATGCGCGTCCAGGTCTCGGGCGGCGCCTTCTACATCGTGGACGCCTTCCTGGTGTACCGCATCAACAACGCGGCGCGCTTCCGCCAGGCCGTGTCGGGCTCGGTGGACCAGGCCGAACAGCGCCTGCGCAACCGCTTCGACGCCGCCGTGCGCCGGGTCTACGGTCTGCGCAACTTCGAATCGGCCCTGTCGGAGGAGCGCTCGCAGATGATGGTCGAGGTGCGCGACCAGATCCGCCCCGACGCCACGCAGCTCGGCATCGACCTCGTGGATGTGCGCATCCGCCGCACCGACCTCACGGACGACGTCTCGCAGCAGACCTATGCGCGCATGCGCGCCGAGCGTCTGGCCGAGGCGGAGCGGGTGCGCGCGCGCGGCCGCGTGTCGGCCCGCGAGATCCGCGCGGCCACCGACCGGTCCGTTTCGGAGACGGTGGCGGGCGCGCGGCGCGACGCGGAGGTCCTGCAGGGCGAGGGCGAGGCGGAGCGCAGCTCCATCTTCGCCAACGCCTACCAGCGGGACCCGGAATTCTTCCAGTTCTACCGCGCCATGCAGGCCTATCGCACGGCGTTGGAGAACGGCGGCACCACCATGCTGCTGCGGCCGGATTCCGAGTTCTTCCGCTACTTCGACAATGCCGGCGGACCCGGCACGGGCGCGGTGGCGAACCGGGTGCCCCCGGCGGTGGCGCCGTCCGCGGCCCCGGCAGCGCCGCCCGCCGCCGCCGCCGAGCCGGCGCCCGCGCCGGCCAACTGACGACCCGGCCTTTCGAGCCCGCCGCTCCCCACGAGCGGCGGGCTTCTTGATTCCAACGTTTTTATCGGCTTGCCTCCATCGCGCGGTCCGCCGCGACCACGCTCCCGGCCGAGGATTCCCGATGCCCACCACGATTGCCCGCCTCGCTTCCCCGCTCGCCGGAGCGGCGCTCGCGCTTCTTGCGGTCCAGGCCGGCCCGGCGCGCGCGCAAGGGGTGATCGCGCCGCCGTCCGAGGGCCAGCCGATCGCGCCGCAGCCGCCCACCGCCGCGACGGTCGATCCGGCGGCGCCCGGCGTGCCGGCGCAGCCGGGTTCGGCCCAGCCGCGCATGGTCGGGCCGGCTTCGGTCGCCGATCTCGCGGACCGGCTGCTCGGCGCCGTGGTCAACATCTCGACCTCGCAGAAGGTCGAGGGCGGGCCGGCGCGTCCCGCTCCGCCGCTGGCCGCGCCCGACGGCTCGCCGCTGCAGGACTTCTTCAACGACCTCCTCAACGGCCGGGAGGGTGACGGGGAGAACCGCGTCCAGTCGCTCGGCTCCGGCTTCGTGCTCGATCCGTCCGGCGTCGTGGTCACCAACAACCACGTCATCGCAGACGCCGACGAGATCACGGTGAACTTCGCCGACGGGCGCCAGCTCGACGCGCGGGTCCTCGGCGTCGATCCCAAGACCGACCTCGCCGTTCTGAAGGTGGAGTCCGACACGCCGCTCGCCGCCGTCCGGTTCGGCGACAGCGACGCGGTGCGCATCGGCGACTGGGTGATGGCGATCGGCAACCCGTTCGGCCTCGGCGGCTCCGTGACCGTCGGCATCGTGTCGGCGCGCGGGCGCAACATCCAGGCCGGCCCCTACGACAACTTCATCCAGACCGACGCCGCCATCAACCGGGGCAATTCGGGCGGCCCCCTGTTCGACATGTACGGCAACGTCATCGGCATCAACACGGCGATCATCTCGCCGACCGGCGGCTCGATCGGCATCGGCTTCGCCATCCCCTCGCTGCTGGCGCAGAACGTCGTGGACCAGCTCCGCGAGTTCGGCGAGACGCGGCGCGGCTGGCTCGGCATCCGCCTGCAGGAGGTGACCGACGAGATTGCCGAGGGGCTCGGACTGCCGAACGCGCGGGGCGCCCTGGTCATGGGCATCATCCCGGAAGGGCCCGCCGACAACGGCCAGATCGAGATCGGCGACGTGGTGACCCGCTTCGACGGCCGCGACATCGCGACCTCGCGGGACCTGCCGCGCATCGTGGCCGAGACCGAGATCGGCAAGACGGTGACGCTCGACCTCCTGCGCAAGGAAAGCCTCGACGCGCCGGCCCGGCCCGTCAGCGTAGAGGTCACGCTCGGGCGCCTCGAGGACGCCGACGAGACGGACGCGGGCGAGGACGACGCGCCGGCGGACAACGATCCGGCCGCGCCCGACGTCGCCTCGCCGAGCGCGACGCTCGGTCTCCAGCTCTCGGACGTCAGCGACGAGCTCAAGTCCCGCTTCGACCTCGCGGACGACCTGTCGGGCGTCGTGGTCACCGAGGTGGCGCCGAACTCGGCGGCCGGCGAGAAGGGGATCGTCCCCGGCACGGTGATCCGGGAGATCGGCCAGGAGGTGGTGAAGGACGCCGCCGACGCCCGCGAGAAGCTCGCCAAGCTCAAGGCGGACGGACGCCGCAACGCCCTGCTTCTCCTGGCCGACCGCTCGGGCGACCTGCGCTTCGCGGTGGTGCCGATCGACTAGCGCGCATGCGCAACGCCGCGCCGTCCTGGCGCCCCCTCCCGCGCGGCGGACGCGGCGCCCGGCGCTAGAGGGGGCCTGAACCGTCCGCTCGCCCGGCGGCGCGCCAGTCCGCCGCCCGCAGCGCGAAGAGGCTGTGGCGCCGGAGGTGGGGATGGGTCTCCGCCGATATCTTCGGATGGTCGAACGTGCCCCGCGCGCGCATGCCGAGGCGCCGCATCACCGCCTCCGAGGCCCGGTTCTCGACCACGCACTGCGCGACGATCACGGGCAGGGCGAGGGTTCGGAAGCCGTAGGCGAGGCAGGCGAGCGCCCCCTCCGTGGCATAGCCCTGCCCCTCCGCCTCCGGCAGGAGGCGCCAGCCGATCTGCACGGTCGGCGCGAAGGCGTAGATGTCCTCGGTGACCGGCGCGAGACCGATCGTGCCGACCACCGCGCCGTCTCGGCGGCGCTCGGCGGCGAGGAAGCTCATGCGGTTCCGGTCGAGGCCGGCGTTCCAGCGGTCCATCGTGGCGTCGGCTTCCTCGCGCGTCAGGCGCCTGTCGAAGAAGCGCATCACGGCGGGGTCGGCGTTGAGGCGATGGAACACCGGGCGGTCCGCCTCGCGCCAGCGCCGCAAGGTGAGCCGCTCGGTCGCCAGCCCGTCCATCAGGACACGAAGTCGTCCGCGCGATAGCCCTGGAGGAACAGGAGCGCCGTCAGGTCGCCATGGTCGATCCGGTGCGGCGCCTTGGCCGCCACCGCCGGCTTGGCATGGATCGCGACGCCGGTGCCCGCCGCCAGGATCATCGGCAGGTCGTTCGCCCCGTCGCCCACCGCGATGGCGTCGGCCGGCGTCGTGCCGAGACGAAGCGAGATGTCCCGCAGGGCCGCGAGCTTGGCTTCGGCGCCGAGGATCGGCTCGGCCACGGTGCCGCTCAGGGTGTCGCCCGAGATCTCCAGCACGTTGGCGCGGTTCTCGGCGAAGCCGAGGCGCTCGGCGATCACCTGCGTGAAGGCGGTGAAGCCGCCCGACACGAGCGCCGTGTGCGCCCCGCTCGCGTTCATGGTGCGCACCAGGGTCGCGCCGCCCTCGGCCAGGGTGATGTGGCCGGCGATCACGTCGGCGATGGTCGAGACGGGCAGGCCGCGAAGAAGTGCGACACGCTCGCGCAGGGCCGGCTCGAAAGCGATCTCGCCGTTCATCGCGCGCGCGGTGATCGCGGCGACCTGGTCCTTGATGCCGATCGCGGCGGCCAGCTCGTCGATGCATTCCTGGTCGATCATGGTCGAGTCCATGTCGGCCAGGAGAATCCGCTTGCGGCGGCCCGCCGCCTCCTGCACCACGCAGTCGACGCCTTCGTCCAGCGCGAGGCGGCGCAGCCGCTCGGCGGTCGCCGCGTCCGGGCGGTGGAGGGTGACGAGGTCGCAGGCGACGTCCGGCTCCAGCCAGCGCGGCTCCGCCTCGCCGATCTCGCCGCGTGCCGTCTCCACCAGGGTGCGGGAGACGCGGGGATCCCGCCGCGCCGACAGGAGGGTGACGACAAACATGAAAGGACCGACCTGAGCATGGAACGACCGAAGGCGATCCTGATAGCCGGGCCCACCGCCAGCGGCAAGTCGGCCCTGGCGCTGCGGCTGGCGCGGCGCTTCGCCGGCACGGTCGTCAACGCCGATTCCATGCAGGTCTATGCGGGCCTGCGCATTCTCAGTGCGCGGCCCTCGGAGGCGGAGATGGGCGAGGTCGAGCATCGGCTCTACGGCCACGCCGACCCCGCCGCGCCCTATTCGGCCGGCCACTGGCTGCGCGAGATGGGGCCGCTGCTCGCCGAACTGGCCGGGCGCGGCCGCGTGCCGGTCGTGTGCGGGGGCACGGGGCTCTACTTCAAGGCGCTGCTCGGCGGCCTCGACGACCTGCCGCCGGTGCCGGACGCGATCCGCGCCCATTGGCGCGCACGGGCCGAGCGGGAAGCGCCGGAGGCCCTGCACGCCGAGCTCGCGCGACGCGATCGCGCGGCGGCCGCCGCGGTCCGCCCGAGCGATCCGGCCCGCATCGTGCGGGCGCTGGAGCTCTCGGAGGCGACGGGGCGCCCGCTGGCCGAGCTGCGGCGAGGCGGCGGCGCCCCTCTGATCGCGCCGGAGGGCGTCCTCCGGCTGGTCCTTGCGCCCGACCGCGCGCTCCTGCGGGAGCGCATCGCCGCCCGCTTCGACGCGATGCTGGCCGAGGGGGCGCTGGACGAGGCGCTGGCCTTCCGCGCACGCGGCCCGGCCGCCCGGGAGGGGCTCGCGGGGCAGGCGATCGGGCTGCGCGAGCTCGTCGGCCATGCCGACGGGACCCTGTCTCTGGCGCAGGCCCGCGAGCGGGCGGTGACGCGCACCCGCCAATACGCCAAGCGGCAGGACACGTGGTTCCGCAACCAGTTCGGCGCCGAGTGGCGACGGCTCGGCGACGGCGCCGCGTTCGATCCGGGGGGCTGATCGGGGAACCGCGCGGGAAGGCGTCCGTTTCCGGCCGGTCAGGAGGTTCCCCATGTCGTCCAGTTCCATGCCCGTGCGCGACCACCGCGACGCGATCGAGAAGGCGGCCCGGCTCGGCTACCTGGCGCGGGCGGCGGTGTTCGTGGTGATCGGCACCTTCGCCTTCCTGACGGCCTTCGCCGCGGGCGAGGCCATGAGCCAGGAGGACGCGATCGGTCGGATCGTCGCCTCGCCCTTCGGCGGCGTTCTCCTGGTGCTCCTGGCCGTGGCACTGCCCTGCTTCTCGCTCTGGCGCTTCGTGCAGGCGATCTTCGATGCCGACGGCTACGGCACCTCGCCCAAGGGGCTCGCCACCCGCCTCGGCCGCTTCGTCTCGGGCCTCGCCTATCTGTTCCTGTCGATCTACGCCGCCTCGCTCCTGTTCGGCCTGTCCACCGGCGGGGACGGGGACGGGGGCGGGGGCCTTCTGAACCAGTGGGCGCCGCTGTTCGGGCCCTGGTTCACCATTCCGGCCGGGCTCCTGATGCTCGGGGTCGCCGGGGCGCAGGTGAAGAAGGCCTGGAGCGGCTCGTTCCTGCGCTTCCTGCGCCTGCCGCAGGCCCACGCGCGCTGGATGACCGCGGTCTGCCGCTTCGGCATCGCGGCGCGCGCCGTGGTCTTCCTGGCGCTCGCGGTCCTGTTCTTCACCGGCGCCTCGCGCTGGTCGCCCGACCACATGCCGGGCCTGGAGGACGCGCTCGTGGCCATCGGGTCCTGGCCGCATGGCGCGCTGCTCCTTTCGGGCACCGGGCTCGGCCTCGTCGCCTTCGGCGCCTATGCGCTGATCCTGTCGTGCTACGGCCGCATCCGATCGCCCGACCTCGACCCGTCGGACGCCCTGCGCCGCATGGGCGCCTGAGCGAAAGTGCCGGGCGCGGCTTGACGGCCGCGTGAACTGCCCATAGGGTCTCGCCCCATGCAGACGATCACGCTCATTCTCGTAGGAAAGCGCACACGCGAGGCGGTCTAGGGACCGTCCGGCTCCTGCCACGTGTGCGCACCCCAAGGCCCCTCGAAGGGCCTTTTTTATTGCCTGAATTTCCCGGAAACGACGCGCCGCAGCCAGACGAGCCGGCACCCAAACCCAGCAGGCCGAGCCATGAACCAGATGACGATCGACACTTCCGTCCGCCAGATGACCGGAGCCCAGATGGTGGTCCAGGCGATGAAGGACCACGGCGTCGAGCATCTCTTCGGCTATCCCGGCGGCGCCGTGCTGCCGATCTACGACGCGCTGTTCCAGCAGTCCGATGTCAAGCACATCCTGGTGCGCCACGAGCAGGGCGCCGGCCATGCGGCCGAGGGCTACGCCCGCTCCACCGGCAAGCCGGGCGTCATGCTGGTGACCTCGGGGCCCGGTGCCACCAACGCCGTCACCCCGCTGCAGGACGCGCTGATGGATTCCATCCCGCTCGTCTGCATCACCGGCCAGGTCCCCACCACGCTGATCGGCTCCGACGCGTTCCAGGAATGCGACACGGTCGGCATCACGCGCCCCTGCACCAAGCACAACTGGCTGGTTAAGAGCGTCGAGGACCTCGCCGAGATCCTGCACGAGGCTTTCCACGTCGCGACCTCGGGCCGGCCCGGTCCCGTCGTCGTCGACATCCCGAAGGACGTCCAGTTCGCGACCGGCACCTACACGCCGCCGTCGCTCTCGCGCGCCACGCAGCGCTATCAGCCGAAGCTCGCCGCCGATGACGGACGCATCCGCGCCGCCGTCGAGATGATGAAGGGTGCCAAGCGCCCGATCCTCTACACGGGCGGCGGCGTCATCAATTCGGGGCCGGAGGCCTCGCGTCTCCTGCGCGAGCTGGTCGCCATGACCGGGTTCCCGATCACCTCGACCCTGATGGGCCTCGGCGCCTATCCGGCGTCGGGCGAGAACTGGCTCGGCATGCTCGGCATGCACGGCACCTACGAGGCCAACCTCGCCATGCACGGCTGCGACGTCATGGTCTGCATCGGCGCGCGGTTCGACGACCGGATCACCGGCCGCCTCGACGCGTTCTCGCCGGGCTCCAAGAAGATCCACATCGACATCGACCCCTCGTCCATCAACAAGAACGTGCGCGTCGATCTGCCCGTCATCGGCGACGTCGCGCACGTCCTGGAGGCATTGATCGGCGTCTGGCGCGAGACGGGCGCCACGGTCGACCAGGCGGCGCTGGGCGAGTGGAAGGACAAGATCGCCGGATGGAAGGCGCGCGACTGCCTCGCGTTCCGCCAGGAGGGCGACCTCATCCTGCCGCAGCACGCCATCAAGCGCCTCTACGAGCTGACCCGGGACCGCAAGACCTTCATCACCACGGAGGTCGGGCAGCACCAGATGTGGGCCGCGCAGTTCTACGGCTTCGAGGAGCCCAACCGCTGGATGACCTCGGGCGGGCTCGGCACGATGGGCTACGGCCTGCCGGCCGCGGTCGGCGTCCAGATCGCGCATCCGGACGCGCTCGTCATCGACATCGCGGGCGACGCCTCGATCCAGATGATGACGCAGGAGCTCTCCACCGCCGTCCAGCACGGCGCGCCCGTCAAGGTGTTCATCCTGAACAACCAGTACATGGGCATGGTGCGCCAGTGGCAGCAGCTCCTGCACGGCAACCGGCTGTCGAACTCCTATTCCGAGGCGATGCCGGACTTCGTGAAGCTCGCCGAGGCCTATGGCGGCAAGGGCATCCGCATCGAGACGGCGGGCGACCTCGACGCCGGCATCCAGGCGATGATCGACACCGACGGTCCGGTGATCGTCGACTGCTGCGTCGCCAACCTGACCAACTGCTTCCCGATGATCCCGTCCGGCAAGGCGCACAACGAGATCCTCCTGCCCGACGAGGCGAGCGACGACGCGGTCGCCAACGCCATCGACGCCAAGGGCAAGGCGCTGGTGTAAGCAGTAGCGGCGGGGCATGCGCCCCGCCGTCCCATCCGTTTCGCCGCCGCGCCGCCCTCTTCGGGAAAGACCCATGAACCTTCCGCTACAGCCGCCCGCCTCCGCCTACTTCATCACCGACGACAAGCCGCCGGTCGTCGCGCGCACCCTGTCGATCGTGGTGGACAACGAGCCGGGCGTCCTCGCCCGGGTGATCGGCCTGTTCTCCGGGCGCGGCTACAACATCGAGAGCCTGACCGTCTCGGAGACCGACCACAACAAGCATCTGTCGCGCATCACCGTGGTGACGCGCGGCGCGCCGGGCGTGATCGAGCAGGTGAAGAGCCAGCTCGACCGGATCGTGCCCGTGCACAAGGTGGTGGACCTCACCGGGACGGCGACGGGGCAGGGCGAGGACGGGCCGATCGAGCGCGAGCTGGCGCTGGTCAAGGTCGCGGGCGCCGGCGACGACCGCGTCGAGGCGCTCCGGCTCGCCGACGTGTTCCGCGCCAAGGTGGTGGATTCCACCACCGACCACTTCGTCTTCGAGATCACCGGCAAGACCTCGAAGATCGAGAAGTTCATTCAGATCATGGCGCCGCTCGGGCTGGTCGAGGTGTGCCGCACGGGCGTCGCCGCGATGAGCCGCGGCAAGGACCCGATCATCGAGGGCTGACCGTTCGGCGGCGCCGGTGCCGACGATCCCCCGTTCCCCCATCGTTCCGGCCGGGCCGTCGGTCTGGACGATGCCGCGCGCCAACGACCTTCGGACGCAAAGACGATGAGCCTCGATGTTCTCCTCGGCCTGTTCATCTTCGCGGCCGCCACCTCGGTCACGCCCGGTCCGAACAACATCATGCTGATGACCTCGGGCGTGAACTTCGGATTGCGGCGCACCATTCCACATATCCTGGGCATCGAGCTCGGCTTCGGGCTCCTGCTTCTGGCGGTCGGCCTCGGGCTCGGCGCCCTTCTCCATTCGATGCCCGGCCTGCAGCTCGCCATGAAGGTCTCGAGCGCCGCCTATCTCCTCTGGCTCGCCTGGAAGATCGCCTTCTCCCGGGCGTCGGCCGAGCCCTCCGCCGGCGCCGAGAGGCCGATCACCTTTCCGCAGGCCGCCCTGTTCCAGGTGGTGAACCCCAAGGCCTGGGCGATGGCCTTCGTCGCCATGGGCGCCAATGTCAGCGCCGAGGCGCCCGTTCTGTCGATGCTGGCGGTGGTGGCCGCGTTCCTCGTCGTCGGCATCCCGACCGCCCTGATCTGGACCGGGTTCGGCATGGGGCTGCGCAACCTCCTGTCGGACCCCAGAAGTCTTCGTCTCTTCAACCTCGCGATGGGCCTCGCACTCGTGGCCACGCTCTGGCCGCTCCTGCGCTGACCGCTTGCCGCCGGGCCAAAATTCTGCGACGCCGGGCGCCATGAAGTTCTCTCCCCAGCAGGACGAGGCCCTGACGCGCGTCGCCGACTGGCTCCGGCGCGGCGACCAGCCGATCTTCCGCCTCTTCGGCTACGCCGGAACGGGCAAGACGACGCTCGCGCGCCATTTCGCCGAAGGCGTCGAAGGCGGCGTGCAGTTCGCCGCCTTCACCGGCAAGGCGGCGCAGGTCCTGCGCTCCAAGGGCGCCAAGTCCGCCAAGACGATCCACTCGCTGATCTACCGCCCGCGCGGCGAGGAATCGGCCGAAGACGAGACGACCGGCACGGCGCGCGTCTCGCCGACCTTCTCGCTCAACCGCCAGAGCCCCGTCGCCAAGGCCAAGCTCGTGGTGGTGGACGAATGCTCCATGGTGGACGAGGCGCTGGGGCGGGACCTCCTGTCGTTCGGCACGCCGATCCTGGTGCTCGGCGATCCCGGCCAGCTTCCGCCCGTGTCGGGCGGTGGATTCTTCACCGAGGCCGAGCCCGACTTCCTGCTGACCGAAATCCACCGGCAGGCCCGCGACAACCCGATCCTGTCGCTCGCGCTCGACGCGCGCGAGGGCCGCGCGCTGGCGCTCGGCGACCAGGGCGCGGCCAAGGTCATCTCGCGGCGCGAGGTGGACCGCGACGAGGTGATCGCCGCCGATCAGGTGCTGGTCGGCACCAACCGGACGCGGCGGCTTTACAACAACCGCCTGCGCGAGCTCAAGGGTTTCACCGGGCCTCTGCCGCAGTCGGGCGACAAGCTCGTGTGCCTGCGCAACGACCCCGCAAAGGGCCTGCTCAACGGCTCGCTCTGGCAGGTGATGACCGCCTCGCCGGAAAAGACCAAGCCGGGTACCAATCTCATCGTGAAGCCGGACGACGACGACATCGACCGGGGCGCCGCCAAGATCAAGCTCCTCCGGGAAGCCTTCGAGAACCCGAGCGCCGAGGTGCCCTGGGCGACCAAGAAGCGCTACGACGACTTCGACTACGGCTACGCGCTCACCGTCCATAAGGCGCAAGGCTCGCAGTGGGACCACGTGATGCTGTTCGACGAGAGCTGGGCCTTCAAGGACACGCGCGAGCGCTGGCTCTACACGGCCATCACCCGCGCCGCCGAGCGTCTGACCATCGTGAAGTGAGCCGAGCGCGCTCGAAAACTGCGGAGACGACCCGATGCCCTGCGAACTCTCCGTCAATCTCAACGCGGTCGCCATGCTGCGCAACCGCCGCGACCTGCCCTGGCCGAGCGTCGAGGGTTTCGGCCGGATCGCGCTGGCGGCGGGCGCGCACGGGCTCACCGTGCATCCGCGCCCCGACCAGCGCCATGTCCGCTTCTCGGACCTTCCCGTGCTCCGCGGCCTGATCGACCGGGAGTTTCCCGGCGCCGAGTTCAACATCGAAGGCTATCCCAGCGAGGACTTCCTCCAGCTTGTCCTCGCCAACCGGCCCGAGCAGGTGACGCTGGTTCCCGACGATCCCTCGCAGCCGACCTCGGACCACGGATGGGACTTCGCCGCCCATGCCGCGCTGCTCCGGGGCGTGGTGGCGCGGCTGAAGGGGGAGGGGATGCGCGTGTCGCTGTTCGCCGACGCCGATCCCGCGATCATGGAGCGTGCCGCCGAGACCGGCTGCGACCGAGTGGAGCTCTATACCGGGCCCTACGGCGGCACGCATTCCGACCCGCTGGCGGCCGAGGCCTGGCTGGAGCGGCTGGGCGCGACGGGCGACGCCGCGCAGGCGGCCGGCCTCGGCCTCAATGCCGGCCACGATCTGACGGTGGCCAACCTGCCGCCGCTCGTGCGCCGCCTGCCGCAGCTCGCGGAGGTCTCGATCGGGCATGGCCTGACGGCCGACGCGCTGGAGCACGGCATGGCCGGATCGGTGCGCCGCTTCGTGTCCGCCTGCCGGGGCGACTAGGCCCCGAAACGCGTCGCCCGCCGCGCCGCTTCGGGGCGGCGGGCGGGCGGCGGTCGGTCTCGTGCCGCCGGCGTCGGGGCCGGCGCGCCGTGCGGCTCAGAACTCTTCCCAGCTGTCGTCGGCCGGTGCC
>NZ_QYRN01000015.1 GCF_003583935.1 Aureimonas flava
TGCTCGAGCCCATCGGAAACATCCCGCCAGCCGAAGCCGAGGCCGCATACTACGCCCAGCTTGAGGCATTTCCGATCGCCGCGTAGGACTCAAACCAATCAGCCTCCGGCAAACCCGGGGCGGTTCAGATCTGCAAAAGAGCGAGACTGCCGTGAAGCGCTTGGCCGATCTCGTGGCGGCTATGGCACGAAGGCCTGCGTGATGGCCGACGGCGCCGGGCACGCCATCGCCTTCCGCTTGGCACCCGGACAGGCACACGAACTGCCGCACGCCGTTCCGCTCTTGGCCCATCTGCCGGGCATCCCGAAGTGGGTCGTGGCCGACCGCGGCTACACCAGTCATGCGTTCCGCCAGCACATCTGGGACATCGGCGCTCGGCCCGCCATCCCGCCGCTTCGCCACGAAGCGCCAGTTGCCTGCCCGGACTGGATCTACAACAACCGCAACCGGGTCGAACGCCTGTGGGCCCGGCTCAAGGAATGGCGCGCCGTTGCCACCCGATACGAAAAAACCGCCGCCAGCTTCCTCGGTGTCCTCTGTCTCGCCGCCGCGCTCGATTGGATCAGGCGCTAACAGGCCCTAGGCGGTGCCGAGAGGTCGAGCTTAACGTTTAGCAGCGAATTGGAGTTCTGAGAAAAGCCGGGGGCCTCCCGATTGGTCCTGACCCGTGAAACTGGTCCGGACCACTACGAGGTCAGAGGCGCTGCTCCGTAGTCGGGTCGAAGATGCTGATGCGCCGTGTGTTGACGGTGAGCGCGATGTCGCTGCCCGAGCGCGCGAAGAAGTGCGGCGGTAGGCGGGCCATCAGCGGCGTGTCGCCGTGCCGGACGGTGACCATCGTGTCGGGGCCCGTCGGCTCCACCACGTCGATCACCCCCTCAAGGTCCACCCCGCGTCCGTCGGCAAGGCCGATGTCCTCCGGTCGCAC
Source organism: Aureimonas flava (assembly GCF_003583935.1). GTDB lineage: Bacteria > Pseudomonadota > Alphaproteobacteria > Rhizobiales > Rhizobiaceae > Aureimonas > Aureimonas flava. The sequence goes on from NZ_QYRN01000015.1 coordinate 929, forward strand.
GCCGAGGATCACGGGGCGTCCAGCGGTGAACGGGGCCGCGACCACCGAAGGATCCAGCGGCAGCCGCGCGCCGTTCGGCGTCGTGAAGTACATCGCACCGTCGGCGAGCACGATCTCGCCGGGCACGAAGTTCATCGCGGGCGAGCCGATGAAGCTCGCGACGAACATGTTGACCGGCCGGTCGTAGATCTCGCGCGGCGCGGCAAGCTGCTGGATCGTGCCGCCTCGCATGACTGCGACCTTGGTGCCGAGCGTCATCGCCTCGACCTGGTCGTGGGTGACGTAGACGATGGTGGAGCCCAGCCGCTCGTGCAGGCGCTTGATCTCGGTGCGCATCTCGACGCGCAGCTTGGCGTCGAGGTTGGAGAGCGGCTCGTCGAACAGGAAGAGTTCGGGCTCGCGCACGATGGCGCGACCCATCGCGATGCGCTGGCGCTGGCCCCCCGACAGCTGGGCGGGCTTGCGGTCGAGAAGGTGATCGACCTGCAGAAGCTCGGCCGCGCGCTTCACCGCGGCCGTGCGCTCCGATGCCGGCACCCCGCGCATTTCGAGGCCGAAGCCGATGTTCCGCTCGACAGACATGGTGGGGTAGAGCGCGTAGGACTGGAACACCATGGCGATGTTGCGATCCTTCGGATGCACCTCGTTGACGCGGCGCGCGCCAATGCGGATGTCACCGCCCGTCGCCTCCTCCAGCCCGGCGATGATGCCGAGAAGGGTGGACTTGCCGCAGCCCGATGGTCCAAGGAGAACGAGGAAGCCCCCGTCTTCCAGCGCCACGTCGATGCCTTTCAGAACATCCAGCGAGCCGAAGGACTTGCGCACGCCCTCGAGGGTCAGGGTTGCCATGTCGAGATACTCCTCTCGTCAGCCCTTGACCGCGCCGGCGGTGAGCCCGTGCACCATGGTGCGCTGGACGACCGCGAAGAGCACGAGGACCGGAAGAATGCTTAAGATACCGCCTGCGGCCAGAACGCCCCAAGGCAGTTGAAATTCGCCGACCATCAGCTGGAGACCGACCGGCCACGTGCGTGAGCCCTGGCCCGACGTCAGCATCAGGGCGAACAGGAACTCGTTCCAAGCGCCGATGGCGATGAAGACGGAGCTGGCCACCAGCCCGTTGCGCGCGATGGGCATGACCACCCGCACCATGGCGCCGAGCCGTGTCGTCCCGTCGATGCGCGCGGCGCTTTCCAGCTCCTTCGGCACCGCGTCGAAGAAGCCCTTCAGCATCCAGACGAAGAGTGGCAGGAGAAAGCTCGTATAGGCGAGGGCGAGGCCGAAACGGCTGTCCACGAGACCGACGCTGCGCAGCACCACGAAGAGCGGCACCACGACCATGACGGCCGGGAACATGCGCACCACGAGATAGCCGAGCATCAGTTCGTTGCGCCCGCGGAAGGTGAAGCGGGCAAAGGCGTAGGCCGCAGGCGTGCCCGCCACGATGCAGATCAGAAGCGTGATGGCGGTGACGACCACGCTGTTGCCGATGAGCGCCGGGAAGTTCGACTGCGTCCAGATCGCGACGTAGTTCTCGAAGGTCAGGCGGCTCGGCCAGTACTGCATCGTGGTCGTGACGATGTCGGCCTCGGGCTTCAGCGAGGTTAGGAAGGTCCAGACGATCGGCCCGACGCAGAAGATCGAGAGGGCGACGAGTACGAAATAGGTCGCGCCGTTGATGAGCAGGCGCCTGCGACGGCTGGTGCTGAGCATGGCGGTCAGTCCTTGTTCACGCCTGAGATGCGGACATAGACCCAGGCGAAGACCATCAGGATGACGAACATCACGGTTGCCAACGCGCCGGCATAACCGAAGTTGAATTCCTTGTAGGCGACCTGGAAGGCATAGAGGGACAGGACCTGCGTGGCGTTGCCGGGGCCGCCGTTCGTCAGGATCAGGAGGAGGTCGGGCGAGTTGACGAGGCCGATGACGCGCAGCACCACGGCCGCTGCGATCACCGTGCGCAACATCGGCAGGGTGATGAGGCGAAGGTTCGCGATCATGCCGGCGCCGTCGACCGCCGCCGCCTTGTAGAGGTCCTGTGGGATGCCCTTCAGGCCCGCGAGCAGGAGAAGCGCGAAGAAGGGGAAGCCGTGCCAGGCCTCGACGAGGATGGCGGCGGCAAGCGCGGTGTGCGGGTCGGCGAACCACGCCTTGTAGGTCGACAGGACACCGAGGTTGACGAGCATATCGTTGACGACGCCGAGGCGCGGATCGAGGAGCAGCGCCCACATATGGCCCGCCACGACGTTGGGCAGGAAGTAGGGCAGGAGGATCAGGACGCCGAAGAGTTTGGTTCCGGGCAGGTCGCGGTTGAGCGCGACGGCGGCCACCAGCCCGAGCCCGAGTTCGATGATGGTCGCGGCCGTCACCCAGATCAGCGTGTTCCAGAAACTGATCCAGAACACCCGGTCCGACCAGATCTGGGCATAGTGCTTGAACCCGACGAAGCCGTCGAGACCGGGGCGTGTCAGGCGCATCTCGCGGAAGCTGATGAGGAAGCCGTAGATCGTGGGATAGGCGATCACCACGAGGATGAGCGTCAGGCTCGGCACGAGTAGGAGATACATCCAGAAGCGCGTCTCGGAGAGGTCTCCGATCCAGCGCAGCGGACGTCCTAGAGGCGTCTGGGCAAGCGTCATCATTGCTGCGGCACCGGAGCGCCGCCCTCCGTTCCTCGGGCGGTATGGGGTGGGGAGGAGGCCGGCGGCTGGCCGCCGGCCGCCCGCGCCGTCAGCGCATCGCGGCGTCGAGACCCTCGATCATCGCGTCCACGGCCGCTTCCGGCGTCGTCTGGCCGATCAGCACCTGCTGGAAGGTCGGGTTCACGGTGTTCTCGGTCCAGGCCGTCAGGCCGAGGAAGCGGTTCGGCAGGCGGCCGAAGCCGAGCGTCTCGATCGCGGCGGCGTAGAGCGGGTTGGACTTGATGCGCTCGTCCTCCAGCGCTGCGGCGGACGCCGGGAAGTAGCCCGTTGCTTGGAGGAGCGCGATCGCCGCGTCCGTCTGGCCCCAGAAGCTAATCCACTTCCAGGCTTCGTCCGCATGGGCGTCGTTCATGATGGCGTTGCCGGCGAACGAGGTGCGCGCGATATGCGCCTTCGGGCCGGCGGGCATCGGGGCCGTCGAAAATTGCTCGCCGGGCTTGAGGGCAGCCGAGATCTCGTTGAGCGATCCGGTGTGGTGCCAGACCATCGCGGTCTGGCCCGTGCGGAAGGCCTCCATGATCTGGCGGTAGCCGTCGTTGGGGGCGCTCGGCGGAGCGACCTTGTCCTTGACGAACAGGCTGGAATAGTAGGTCACGGCCTCGATGGCGGCCGCCCGGTCAATCGCCGGCTGGCCGTCCTCGACGATGGGCGAGCCGAAGGCCTCCATCACGTCGATCACGTACTTGAAGGCGCCCGCGCCGCCGCGCAGGCCGAAGCCGTAGCGGCCCTTGGAGGGGTCGGTCAGCTTCTTCGCCGTTTCCAGGAACTCGACGTAGTTCTTCGGGGGCGCGGAGATGCCGGCCTCCTCGAAATAGTCCGTCCGGTAGTACATCCAGTCGACGAAGGCGTAGGCGGGAACGGCGTAGATCTTCTCGCCCTCCCTCATCGCCTCCCAGCGATTGTCGGGAAAGTTCTTCTGGAGGTCCCAGGCGTCGACGCGCGCACGGATGTCGACGAGCCCGTCCATGGCGAGGATGTCGGGGAAGCGATCGGCGATCACCATCGCGGTGTCGGGGCGCGAGCCCGAGAGGATCGCGGCCGAGATCTTGGCCATGTAGTCCGACTGCGGGATGTTCTCCTGGCGCACGGCAAAGCCGGGCGAGGTCGCCTCGAACAGCTTGATGACCGCCTCGAGACCGGCGAACTCGCTCTGGCTGGTGAAGTGGTGCCAGTAGCTGATCGCGTCCGCGGCCTGGGCGGACGTGAGGGACAGGCGCCCCACGAGTGTCGAGACCGCGAGTCCTGCTAGAACCTCGCGCCGATTGATCGTCATATCCCGTTCCTCCCGAACGCAGTCGCATCAACTGATAGATCAATTGATGGTCTTGATATTTCAATTTTGCCGGCTGTGCAAGGGCGGATCCCATCGGTTCTTTTCGGCCCGGCCGCCCGGGCAGCCGTCAGGAGATGCGCATGTAGCGTTGCAGTGCCGCGCCGAAGTGGCGCTCCAGAGCGTCTTCCGCCGCGTCCGGGTCGCGCGCGCGGCAGGCTTCGAGAATCTCGATGTGCTCGCGCAGGGTGCGGTTGACGATGGGGATCGTCATCCGGCGCTCCAGACGCAGAAGGCGAAGATAGTTGTGCATCCGCCGATAGGTGTTCTCGACGAGGGTGTTGCCGAGGATCGCGACCACCGCGTTGTGCAGGGCATGCTCCAGTTCGTCGAGCGTTTTCATGGTCTTGTCCTCGAGGCTTTGCTCGGGGACACGGGCTTGCAGGTCTAGGTGGCGCGCCAGGAGATCCGTCATCAGCGCCTCGTCCCCCTCGTCGGCGAAGAGGCGCACGGCGCTGCGCTCGATGATGAGGCGGAACTGGTAGGTCGCCCGCGTCAGCTCGATGCCGGGCCGCACGAACTCGATGCCGGAGCGCGGGTGGATCCGCAGGATGCCCTCCGTCTCGAGGATTCGCAGCGCGTCGCGCAACGGGGCGACGGGAATGTCGAGGAGTTCGCAAAGCTCGCCCTGAGAGACGAAGCCGCCGGCCGGGACCTTCCGGTCGAAAAGCGCCTCGAGAATCCTCTCGTAGGCCACGTCGCTGAGGCGCGGCTTTGCGATTTCCGCAGTGGGTTGCTTCCTGACAGCCACTTGCCGCCCCCTCCTCGTTGATATACTAACACGGCAATCTGATAGATCAGATGACCGTATTGATGACGCTGGAGGCAGCGATGACGATTGTCAACTTCCGGATCACGCGCTTCCAGTTCGCCCGCGACCGGGTCGTGGGCGACAGCCAGGTGCGGACCACCGAGGCCAACATCGCCGCGCTGGAGCTGATCTCCGACACCGGCCAGGTCGGGCTCGGCTTCATGCAGATCCTGTTTTCCGTCGTGCCGGACCAAGTCGAGATCGAGCGCTCCTTCGCGCACGAGGTCTGGCCGAGCCTGGAAGGCCAGCGGGCGATCGCGCTGGTACATCGTGTCTCGCGCCCGCGCGGCGGCAACCAGCGTTCCTCCACCCTGCCTTTCCACGAGGCGGTTCAGGTCGCGCTGTGGGATCTCGCGGCCAAGGAGGTCGGCCTGCCGCTGCACAGGATGCTCGGCAGCCGGCGCGACCGGGTGAAATGCTACGCGAGCGGCCTCGACTTCCACCTCAGCGACGAGCATTTCACCGCGCTCTTCGCGCAGGCGGTCGAGCAGGGCTACCGCGCCTTCAAGATCAAGGTCGGCCATGAGGACTTCGAGCGCGACCTCCATCGGCTCGACCTCCTGCGCGGCGTCGTGCCCGCCGGCTCGCAGGTGATGATCGATCCCAACGAGGCGTGGAACGCCAAGGAGGCCATCGTCAAGCTGGAGGCGATCCGGCGCGCGGGCCACGACCTCCTCTGGGTCGAGGACCCGATCCTGCGCGACGACTACGACGGGCTGCGGATGCTGCGCCGCTCGGTCACCTGGACGCAGATCAACTCGGGCGAATATCTCGACCTCAACGGCAAGCGTCTCCTGCTCGGCGCCAACGGGGCCGATCTCCTCAACGTCCATGGCCAGGTCACGGACGTCATGCATATCGGCTGGCTGGCGGCGGCCGTCGGCGTGCCGGTGAGCCTCGGCAACACCTTCCTGGAAGTCGGCGTCCACATGGCCGCGGCCCTGCCGGAAGTGGAATGGGTCGAATTCTCCTTCCAGAACTTCGAGCATCTGGTGGATGAGCCGATCGCCATCCAGGACGGCTACATCATCGCTCCCGACCGTCCGGGCCATGGCCTGACCTTGAGCGAAAGCGCGCGGGCGGAGTGGGCCCGGCCGCATGTCCTGACGCCCGACCAGATTGGCCCCGCGCCCGCCAACCAGCGGCTTCGCACATTCGCCTGAGCCCACGCTGCTGCACCCCGCTCTTCAGACAGGACGCCTCATGAACCCCTTCGATCTTGGCGGCCGCACGGCTGTCGTCACCGGTGCCAACACGGGGCTCGGCCAAAGCATCGCGCTGGCGCTGGCCGAGGCCGGCGCCACGATCGTCGCCGTCGGGCGCTCGGCCATGGACGAAACGCGGGCGGGCGTCGAAGCGGCTGGCGTCTCGTTCCACGAGATCCGCGCCGACCTGTCGACGACCGAGCCCCTCAAGGGCATCGTCGAGGAGACGATCCTCACCTGCGGCGCGCTCGACATCCTCGTCAACAACGCCGGCATCATCCGCCGCGCCGACGCGGTCGACTTCACGGAGGAAGACTGGGACGCGGTGATCGACACCAACCTCAAGTCCGCCTTCTTCCTCTCGCAGGCCGCAGGCAAGCACATGCTGGAGCGCGGCCGGGGCAAGATCATCAACATCGCCTCGCTCCTGTCCTTCCAGGGTGGCATCCGCATCCCGTCCTACACCGCCTCCAAGAGCGGGCTGGCGGGACTGACGAGGCTCCTGGCTTGCGAATGGGCGGCACGCGGGGTCAACGTCAACGCGATCGCGCCCGGCTACTTCGTCACCAACAACACGCAGGCCCTGCGCGAGGACCCCGACCGCTCCGCTGCGATCCTGTCGCGCATTCCGGCGGGGCGCTGGGGCCAGCCGTCCGACATCGGCGGGGCGGCGGTGTTCCTTGCCTCCTCCGCCTCCGACTACGTGCACGGCATCGTGCTGGCGGTGGACGGCGGCTGGCTGGCGCGCTGAGCCGCGACGAACCCTTTTCCCCTCACGACGGGACGATCATCCATGAGAGCGGCCTTCTACACCGGCAACCGCACCTTCGACCTGCGCGACGTGCCCGTAGCCGAGCCGGCCCCCGGCGAGGTGCGCGTGCGCGTCGCCTACAACGGGATCTGCGGCACCGACATGCATGCCTATCACGGCGCAATGGACAAGCGGATCGGCTTCAACCGGGTCATCGGCCACGAAATGTCGGGAACGGTCAGCGCGCTGGGCGAGGGCGTGTCGGGACTCGCGTCGGGCCAGCCCGTCGTCGTGCGCCCGCTGAAGCCCTGCGGCGCCTGCCCCGCCTGCGCGGCGGGCCATTCCCATATCTGCCACAACCTCAAGTTCCTCGGCCTCGATACCGACGGCGCGCTGCAGGAGGAGTGGTGCGTGCCGGCCTATGCCGTGCATCGGCTGCCCGACGGCGTGCGCCTCGATCACGCCGCGCTCTGCGAGCCGGTGGCCGTCGCCTGCCACGACGTGCGCATGGGCCGCGTGAAGGCCGGCGAGGACGTTCTGGTGATCGGTGCCGGCCCGATCGGCGTCCTGATCGCCATGGTCGCGCGCAGCCAGGGGGCCAAGGTCACGATCAGCGAGATCAATCCGCATCGCCTCGCCGCGGTGGAGGCGATGGGCTTTCCGACGCTCGACCCCACGAAGGTGGACGTCGCCGCTGCGATCACGGAAGCGACCGGGGGCAAGGGGGCCGACGTCGTGTTCGAGGTCTCGGGCACGCAGGCCGGAACCAATCTGATGACGGAGGCCGCGGCCACGCGCGGGCGCATCGTCATGGTCGCGATCCACACCAGGAAACCCGAGGTCGATCTCTTCCGCTTCTTCTGGCGCGAGCTCGAACTGATCGGCGTGCGCGTCTACGAGCCGGAGGATTTCGACCGTGCGATCGAGCTGATCGCATCGGGCGGCATCGACTGCGAGCGCATGATCACGGACGTGCGCGACCTCGGAGAGGTCGCCTCCGCCTTTGCCGCACTCGACGCCGGTGGCCCCTCGATGAAAAGCCTGATTCGTGTTGCCGGCTGAGGCGGCCTTACCTGCGGTTTGAATTACCCAGTCATACGCAGGCCGCCATGCAGTGCGGTTCCTCAAGCACGATCCACCCACACGTTCGCTTCGACCGCTAGGCGGCTTCCTCGTGCCCGGGTTGCGGATTTCGAGTGGGCGTCGAGAGCTATGGACCGGCGTAGACTGGTCGAAAGCGGATCGACCGCTTCCAAGCGTCCGCTTCCCCATCGGTCGTCAGCGCGACCGTGTGATTTCCGGACAGTTCGCTAACTGGCTCGCCCGGCGAAATGCTGTCGTTCGATGCGCCGCGCGAGGCTGAACGCGGTGACGCGAAAGCCGGACTGCCTTGGACACGATAGGCCCCGCCTACGAGCGTCGGGGTCGACAGTGATCCGATGGAAGGTCCGGCGCTTTGGCGCCGATGCTTTCCGCGAACCGACGGCTACGCGGTTTTCGCGCTCGTGACGAAGGCGAGGAACACGTTGCCGAAGCGGGGTGCGTCCGTCAGTACGATGCGCTCGCCCTCGTCACGGCAGGCCTCGTGTTCCAGGAACGACTTGACGCGGGCGAGATCGGGCGCGGCGATCTCCATGGCGAGATAGCAGGGGCCGAGGTCGCCAGCGATCTCGGGCGGGATGGGTCCGTAGCGCTTCGCCGCCGCCGCGCGGTCGAGGACAGTGAAGACACCATTGTCGGTTTGGGCACCGAATCCGTCGGCCGTCTCGAACAGGGCCGTTTTGCCGTAGAGGGCGGCGAGACGGGCGCGCACGCGGGGCCAGTCCTCGCGCTCGGCCAGGATGGCGACCCCCGCATAGCCCGTGCAGCCGTTGGGGTGGTCCATCCAAGCCGGAACCTCCACGAGATCGCGGCGGTGCTGCTGGCATGCGAAGTTCGACAGGCGGGGGAGGTCGTCCGACGCGAGGATCTTCAAGGTCGTCGCGGTGCGATCGGCCTGCCCGTCCGGCAGCGTCACGTCGCGCCCGAACGCGATCGTGCCCTGGCAGGCGACCCCACGCGCCGAAAGGGTCGCGACATCCTTTTCCGCGTCGTCGCTGTGGAGCGCGCAGAGGGAGATGCCCTCGCGGGCCTTCAGATCGTCGCGAACCGCGCGGCCGAAGCTGAAGCCTTCGAGCGCCTTCTCGTCGATCAGGGTCTCGTCGTAGACGCCCATCAGCTCGATCAGGCAGTCGCGAAAGATCGCCAGCGACGTGCTCGTGCCCCACGGATGGCGGCCGACCGGCGTCATGCGGAAGCCGAGGGCCGCGTAGCGCTCGCGCATCGTGTCGATGTCGCGCACCGCGATGAGCGGGTGGTCGATGCCGAGGACATTGGCCATGTCGCTTGTCGCCCCGTAAGGTCAGATGCCGCTGAAGGAAGTGGCGCTGCGCACGCGCTCGCGGGCGGGCACACCGGCGACCGTCGCGTTCGCGGGCACGCTTTTCGTGACCACCGCGCCCGCTGCCACCACCGCGTTCTCGCCGATGTCGATGTCGCCCAGAAGTATGGCGCCGGCACCGATCGTGCAGCCGCGCCGGAGGCGCGGGTGGCGCGTTGGCCCGAGATCCTTGAGGTCGGTGCCGAGCGTGACGCCGTGCCAGATCGACACGTCGTCCTCGATCAGCCCCGTGCTGCCGGCGACGAAGCCGAGCCCATGGTCGAGCCAAAGCCTGCGGCCCATCGGCACGGCGGGGTGGATGTCGTGGTTGAAGGCACGCGCGAACTGGACTTTCAACGCGAGCGCCAGGTCGCGGCGGCCCTGCCGCCAGAGTGCGTGTGCGGCGCGGTGTCCGACCAGCGCCTGCAATCCGTTGCCGAAGAGAAGCGCGCCGACCCCGCCATTGGGATCGTTGTCCTTGCGGCCGGTGGTCTCGATGTCGGATAGGGCCGCCGAGAGTGCGTCATGGTCCGAAGCGAAGACTTCGAGACAGAGAGCGCGGGCTTGGGCGCGGCGGGCTGGATCGGCGATCGCCGCGCCGAGCACCGCGGACAGGAGATGCGCGTCGTCTTCGGCATCCTCCGCCCGAAGACCGTAGACGGCACAGAGCGTTGGGTCGCACTCCAGAAACGCGCGTGCGGCCTGCGCGAGGGTATGGGCAGCGGGGAAGGGGAGATGGGGACCGTCATCGTCATCGGGCTCCTTCGACGTGCACCCCGTTGCATCGATCCCGCTCGGGACGTGCCCGCCGTTCTAGCGGCGGGACATCGTCGCTGCCAGGGGGACGGACCGAAGCCGGTCCGCCCGTCGCATCTCGGTCAGTCTGCGGAGTAGCCGAAGGCCACGGCCGGATCGGCCGCGGTTTCGACCCAGACGCTCTTGGTCGCCGTGTAGGCCAAGAGGCCCTCGCGGCCGCTGGAGCGGCCGTAGCCGCTGCGCCCGAAGCCGCCGAAGGGCGACATGACGTTGATGGTCTTGTAGCCGTTGATCCAGAACGTGCCGGCGCGCACGCCGTGGGCGACGCGGTGCGCGCGACCGACATCGCGGGTCCAGACGGCGCCTGCCAATCCGTAGACGGTGCCGTTGGCCAGCCGGATCGCTTCGTCCTCGTCCTCGAAAGGCGTCACCGCCACCACCGGGCCGAACACTTCCTGCTGCGCGATTTCCTGGGTGGGCTTCACGCCGTCGAGGATCGTCGGCGCGTAGAAATAACCGCCGGAGTCCTCGAGGTCCGCCGGCTTGGCACCGCCGAGCGCGAGTTCGGCGCCGTCGCCGAGGCTCCGGCGCACCATCTCGTCGATCTTCGACCATTGGCGCAGGTTGTTGATCGGACCGATCTGGGTCGTCTCGTTCAAGGGTGAGCCGACCGGGATGCGGCTCGTGGCGCGCGCGAACTTCTCCACGAACTCGGCATGGATCGAGCGGTGGACGAGAAGGCGCGAACCCGCGACGCAGCTCTGGCCGGCGCCCCCGAAGATCGCGGACTGGGCGCCGAGGATGGCGCGGTCGAGATCGGCGTCGGGGAAGACGATGTTGCCCGACTTGCCGCCGAGCTCCAGGATGCAGGGCACGATGTTGCGCGCGGCCGATTGCGCGATGGCCGAGCCAGCGCCCTCCGAGCCGACGAAGACGACGAGGGCGGTCTTGTCGTGCGAGATCGCGGCCTGACCCGTCGTGGTTCCGCCGCCGGCGAGCACGTTGACGAGACCCTTGGGCGCGCCCGCGCGCTCGCACAGGACCCCGAGGACGAGGGTGGCCAGCGGGGTCAGTTCCGACGGCTTGATGACGACGCCGTTGCCGGCCGCGATCGCCGGGGCGATCTGCCAGCCGCCGGTGAAGAGCGGCGCGTTCCAGGGGGTGATCTGGACCACGACGCCGAGCGGATCGTGGCGGGTGTAGTTGAGATGCGAGGAGGGGACGGGAATGACCTCGCCGTGCAGCTTGTCGCACCAGCCGCCGTAATAGTCGAACATGTCTGCGACGCGGCCCGCCTCGCCGCGCACGTCGCGGATCGGACGGCCGGCCGAGCGGCATTCGAGTTCGGCGATCGCCTCCTCGTTCTGGCGGATCAGGCGAGCGATCTCGAACATGACGCGGCCGCGCGCCGAAGCGGTCATCGCAGCCCACGCGCGCTGCGCCTTCTCGGCCGCCGCCATCGCCGCGTCTACCACCGGGGCGCCCGCGTCGCGGAAGCTGGCGAAGACCCGGCCCGTCGCCGGGTCGGTGAGGTCGAGCGTCTCGCCGGTGCCGGCCAAGACCGCGCCGCCCACAAAGCTGCCGATTTCCGAGCCGGGCAGGAAGGCGCCGAGAAGCTCGCGGATGCGCGCGGAAGGATCGACGTGGAAGGCGATGTCACCCATGGGAGGCACCCTTTGCGGCTGGCGTTTCGTTCGGGTCCTTGAAGGCACCCATGCGGGTGAAGTCGTCGCGGTCGGAGACCGTGTCGCCGCTTTCGGCCCAGAGGCGCGCGGCCTCCGTGGTCAGCGGGAGGGAGACACCGCTCTCAGCCGCCAGCGCCTGGGCGAGGCGTACGTCCTTGCGCATCAGCCCGGCGGTGAAGCCGCTGTCGAAGCGCTCGGACATGATCCACGTGGGAAAGTGGACGTCGCTGAGGAAGGACTTGCCCGAGGCGGCGTTGAGGACGCGCAGCACCGCGTCCGGGCTGACGCCGGCGGCGGCGGCGAGCTTCAGCCCTTCCGCCGTCGTGATCATATGGGCCGCGACGAGGAGGTTGTTGACGAGCTTGGCGACGTTGCCGGCCCCGCTCGGGCCGACATGCAGGATCTTGGTTGCCATGGCTTCGATCACCGGACGGGCGAGGGCGAAGTCCGCCTCCTCGCCGCCGATCATCATGGCGAGGCTGCCCGATGCCGCGCCCGCCGGGCCGCCGCTCACCGGCGCGTCGAGGAAGCCGTGCCCGGCCTGCCCAAGGCGTCGCGCCAGGTCGCGGCTGACCTCGGGTTCCGAAGTGGAGGTGTCGACGATGACGACGCGCCCGCCCGTGGCCGACCCGATGCGCGCGAAATGCTCGTCCACGACGCCCGCCACGTCCTTGGCGGTGGGCAGCGAGAAGACGACGAACTCCGCCCGTGCCAGGGCGTCGCCGAGCGCCGCCGCGGGTTCGACGCCCCCGGCCGCCGCCTCGTCGAGGCGCGCCTGCGAGAGATCGAAGCCGAGGGTGCGGAAACCCTTCGACGCGAGCGTCTTCGCCATGCCGACGCCCATGGCCCCGAGGCCGACCACGGCCACCGTCGTTGGGTTCGCTTCACTCATGCCGGCATCCTCGTGGATCGTGGGTGCGGAGAACGCTCGCGGCTCCCGGGAAGAGCGCGGATCGGCCGCTTCATCGGTGAGGTTCCAGGATGCGGCGGGGGCCCGGTAGTCGCTTCGCGGCATACGGTGCGTTGCTGCCGACGCAACGCGGGCTCGGCGGGTTCCCGATCGTCCATCCCGGCTCAGTCTCGGAACGCCGCCATCTCCCGCGCGAGGCACGTTGCGAGCTGTTCCACCGAGGCGGGCAGCCGGCGGTGCGCGCGCACGATGAGATGCGCCGACGCTTCCAGGAGAAGCGGATCGGTCAGTTCGCGTGTCGCCACCGTGCCGTGCGCGACCTCGGTGGACACGGCAAAGCGCGGCAGAAAGGTGACGCCGAGACGGGCGGCGACGAACTGGCGAAGAGCGTCGATCGAGCGCGTTTCGAGAACAGGCGTGAGGGCCATGCCGGCATCGGCGGCCACGCGGCCGACGAGCTGGCGCACGCCGTGTCCGGGCGACAGGAGGGCCGTCGGCTCGCCGAGGCAGTCCGCCAGCGTCAGGTCGGAGCGCCGGAGAAGCGCGTGACCGGGCGGGGCGACGAGGCAGAGCGGCTGGCGCCGGATCGCGAGGGAGCGGATTCGGATGTCGACGAGCGGGTTGTAGGCGATGGCGATATCGGCCTCGCCGTTGGTGATGGCGTCCACCATGCGCTCGGTGCTGCCGAGGGTGAGGGTGTAGCGGATGCCGGGATGGTTGGAGAGCGAGGTTCGTAGTCCATGGTGGATGAAGTCCGAGACGAGACCTTCGGCGCAGATGATCCGCACCCTTGCCCGCTGCAGGCCCCGCAAGCCGTCGAGTTGCTCGGTCAGGAGGCCGTGATCCTCGATCACGCGCTTGCCGTGCTCGCGCACGAGTTCCCCGGCCTCGGTGAGGAGTACGCCCTTGGCGGTGCGCTCGAACAGGGGAAGGCCGAGCGCATGCTCCAGCTCGGCGATCTGGCGGCTGACGACGGAGGGCGCGACATTCAAATGCTCGGCCGCGCGCCGGATGGAGCCGGTGCGCACTACCGTCATGAAATGCTTGAGGCCCTTGGCGTCGATCGTGTGCATGCCGCCCATCCGCCGGGAGAGGCGCGACGCGCGCCGGCTCCCGGCATAGTCTGGCGCACGTTGACGCCCGCCTTCTTAAGCCCGCAGCGAGGCGGCGACCAGCGCGGTCCAGAGGCGGACGCCGTCCGGAATGATCGCGTCGTTGAAGTCGAAGCGCGGCGAATGGAGGCCGGGGTTCTCGCCGTCCTGGCGGCTGCCGAGCCAGAGATAGCAGCCTGGCCGCTCCGCCAGCATGAAGGCGAAGTCCTCGGCCGCCATGCTGGGCGCGGCGTCCACGACCCGCAGGCCTGTCGACCCCGCCGCATCGCGCGCGAAGGCCGCCGCCGCCGGATCGTTGATCGTCGCAGGATAGCGGCGCCGGTAATCGACGCGCGCCGTGCAGCCCATCGCGCCCGCGACGCCGCCAGCGACGTCCGACACGCGCTGCTCCACGAGATCGCCGACGGCCGGGTCGAACCAGCGGGTCGTGCCGCGTAAGGCTACCGTCTCGGGGATGACGTTGTAGGCGTCGCCGCCATGGATCTGCGTGACCGAGACGACGGCCGCTTCCAACGGCGAGACGTTGCGGCTCGCGATCGTCTGGAGTGCGGACACGACCTGCGCCGCCGCCGCGACGGGATCGGCCCCCTCGTGCGGCATGGCGCCGTGCGAGCCGCGCCCCGAGACGGCGATCTCGAAGGTGGCGAAGGCGGCCATCATCGCCCCTTCGCGCGCGACGACGCAGCCCGTCTCGAGCGCCGGCCAGTTGTGGAGACCGAAGACGCGGTCCGCCGGGCAGTCGCGGAACAGACCGCCCCGCACCATCTCCAGCGCGCCGCCCTCGACCTCCTCGGCGGGCTGGAACACGAAATGCACGGTGCCGTCGAGACCGGTCATGCGGCTCGACGTGCGCGCGGCTGCGAGCGCCACCGCGACATGGCCGTCATGCCCGCAGGCATGCATGACGCCCGGCACCGTCGAGGCGTAAGAGGCGCCGGTTTCCTCGACGATGGGCAGGGCGTCCATGTCGGCGCGGATCGCGATCGCGCGCCGCGAGGTGCCGCGCGACAGGGTGCCGACGACGCCCGTGCGCCCGATGCCGGTGCGCACCTCGAAGCCCCATTCGGCCAGTCGCTCCGCGACGAAGTCGGCCGTCGCGTGCTCTTCGTAGGCGAGCTCGGGCTTGGCATGCAGCATCCGCCGCCACGCCACCGCCTGTTCCATCTCCGACGAGGGCAGTTCCAGGGTCGCCAAGGCCGGCCTCCTTCCCGCGCGTTCGTTCACTGGCCGAGGCGCAGCGTGAGGTCCGCGATGACCACCGAGCCGAGATAGGTGCCGAGCATGACGCAGACCGCGACGATGACGATCTTCCAGCCCGAGCGGCGGGCGATGGCGAACTCGTTCGCCGTCAGCGCAAGGCCGGCATAGGCGAGGGCGGGGGTCGCCAGCGCCAGGAAATTGAGCTTGCCGACGGCGTCCGTCACGAAGGCCGAGCCGGGCACGCCGGGAATGGTGACGACGATCGCGACCAACGAGATCCACGCGACGCTC
This sequence comes from Aureimonas flava, assembly GCF_003583935.1. Lineage (GTDB taxonomy): Bacteria > Pseudomonadota > Alphaproteobacteria > Rhizobiales > Rhizobiaceae > Aureimonas > Aureimonas flava. The sequence goes on from NZ_QYRN01000015.1 coordinate 16,104, forward strand.
GGCAGGTAGAAGGGGATGAAGCGCGCCATCGCGAGCCCGACGACGCAGACCGCGAAGAGGACCGCCATGCCGGGCAGGGCCTCCAGCGGGGAGGTGCCCGTGCCGATCCAGTTGGCGAAGAGGCCAAGGGCGCAGGCGATGACGAGAAGGGCGCAATGTCTGGCGACGTCGATCCGGCGCTCGTCCTCCTGCTGGAGAAGGTCGGCGGCGGCGTCGGCGATGGGATTGGTTTGGGTCATGGGTCCGATCCTTCGCGAGGGGTCAGTTCGAGGCGCCGGCGAACTCGGCGGGGCGCGCCCGGCGATAGAGCCACTCGGTGAGGGGAAGCGCGATGAAGAGGCCGACATAGAGGCCCGTCGCGTAGGTCAGGATGTTGCTGGCGGCGGCGAGCGCCAGGATCGTGTCCCCCTGTTCGGGCAGCGCCGCGACGAGCCCGCCCGTGCAGGCCGCCAGCATCGAGCCCGAGCCGACGCCGCAGGACATGGCGAGCGCGCGCACGTCGAAGACGTCGAGGGCTAGGATCAGCGGCGGCATGATGGCGAAGACGAAGGTGCCGATCAGCGTGCCCACGGCATAGACGCCCATCGCGCCCGCTCCCTCGGGGCTGTTCAGTCCATACTTGTCGGCGATGAGCGCGAGGTTCGGCTCACGATCGATCGAGAAGGTGGCGCCGATCGCCTCCCGGCCCATGCGAAGCAGGAAGACCGCGATGGGGAAGGCGAGTGCGATCGTGCCGAGATTGCCGAGTTCCTGGATCACTAGGGCTGGACCGGCTTCGATGATCTTGTCGATCTGCGGCCCGACCGTGGTGCCGAACTTGGCGATGAAGGGCATGATCGCGATGGTGATCATCGTGCTGGCGAGCTTCACGGAGACCGGCGGCAGGAGCTTGCGCGTGGCGGGCAGGATCGCCGGGTTGAGTGCGATGCCGACGGCGAAGGCGTAAAGGATCGGCAGGAGGATGACGGTCCCCACACCGATCGGAATGCGGATGATACCGACCAGTTCCGCGACGGCGACGATGCCGAGCACGAGGAGATGGAGGGGGATGAACTTCGCCATGCCAGGTCTGGTCATCGACATGCTGCCTCCGATTGCCAAAGACCGCGGTGCACAAATTGGCGGCTTTTCTGGCTTGGCTGAATTTTCAGGCAGCGTCGGCGAGTTGACCCGCTCGTAGTAGGGGCCACGGCGGCAACGAAGTGTTGCGAGTGGTGCAACGCTTGGATCCGCCGGACGCGATGGTGCCGGAGGAGCTTTCGCGTTCACGGGTTCCACGCAATGGCCTGATTCGCTTGGATCAGGTGCGACGGAGGATGTCTCGACGGACGCCCGAAGATCGGTTCCCGTTGGAATGCTTCGGGGACGGCACGCTTCAAATCAACAGGTTCTGATCCTATGGCTGGGCTCAGCGTGTAGGCTGCGACCGGGGACCTGATCCGCCAGGAGCGCAACGGCAACGTGATGAAGGGCTTTAGGGGCGTTCCCGCAGCCGCAGGCACGAGCGCATGACGCGGGTTATGACGAACCTGCGGTGGAGTGCCGGTCCGGTGACCTTCCGGCCGACTGACCGCGCCTGAAGCGCGATGCCGGGCGGTTACGCACGGGGTGGGCCGGCAAGCCGGGTGGGCCGCAGGCAGGTGTCGCTCAGGACGGCGCTCGCCTTGCGTCCTCCGGCGGGTGGTGGGGTGCCTTAGAGAACTGACATACCGGTTGCGGGCGGCCCATCAGGTATCCTTGCGCCATGCCGACGCCGGCCGAGCGCACGAACGCCAGATGGTCGTCCGTTTCCACGCCCTCCACCACGACGCGCAGGTCGCGGTTGCGCAGAAGCTGCAGGACATCCTGCAGGAAAAGCTGCCCGTCGTCGGTGTCGATGCGGTGGAGGAAGCAGCGGTCCACCTTCACGACGTCGAACGTGATCATCTGGAGCCACTGCAGCCCGGCATAGCCGGTGCCGAAATCGTCGAGCCAGATCTGCACGCCGAGGGCCTTCAGGCTCCGGATGACATCCAGGATGTGGGCGTCGAGGGAGATGTCGATGCCTTCGGTGATCTCCAGCGCCAGCGAGGAGGGGTGCAGCCGGAGCTCTCCCAGCAGCCGCGCGACATACATCGGGAAGCCGGGCGCCCGAAGCTGCACCGCGGAAACGTTGACCGAGACGCGTTCGGCGACTCCCCCGACCAGGATGTCCGTGCAGGCCCGGCGCAGTGCCCAGCGGCCGAGCTCGCCGATCAGCCCCGTGCGTTCCGCCACGGGGATGAACGCGGCCGGGCTGATGGGCGCCCCGTCGTCGTCGCGAAGGCGCATCAGCGTCTCCACGGCGCACAGGCGGCCGGTGTCGGTGGCGACGATCGGTTGGTAGACCAGCGATACCAGATCGTCCGCCAGCGCGCGGGCGAGAAGCTCGGCGATACCGTGGTCGGGATGCCAGCTTTCCGGGGCGTCGGGATCGAAATGGTGGGACCGGTTCCGCCCGTCCGCCTTCGCGAGGTACAGGGCCCGGTCGGCCTCGCTGCTGACGCGCTCCAACTCGGGGCTCGTGCCGACGCGCGTCATGCTCGCGCCGATGCTGACCGTCACGATGCCCATTCCGTCCGAGCGTTCGGCGTGCTGAACCTCGAGGGCCTCCACGGCCTCGCGCATGGCCTCGGCGAAGCCGAGGAGCGCCTGCGCGTCGTCGACATGGCAGAAGGCGATGAACTCCTCGCCGCCGTAGCGCCCGACGATCGCGTCGTGCGCATCGGCCGCAAGCTTCAGGGCATGAGCGACACCGACCAGGCAGTTGTCGCCGGCCTGGTGGCCGTACCGGTCGTTGAAGGCCTTGAAGTGGTCGACGTCGATCAGGAGGACGCCGATCGGCCGGCGGTCCTTGTTCCAGCGTTCGCGATATTGGGCATATTCGCACACGACGGCGCGGCGGTTGCGCAGCCCCGTCAGGTGATCCGTGTTGGCGATGCGCGCCAGTTGCCGTCCCTTGTCGCGCGCAGCCTTCTCGTTGATCCGGGCTCGGGTCTCGTTCAGGAACGTCGCGTATCGCTCGAAGGTCAGTTGCCAGGAGAGGTAGAGGGCGAACCAGAGGAAGACCAGGAAGTAGGCATTCAGGACGAGCTTGGTGTCGAACGACACGCCGGTCGCAGCGACCACCGCGCAGAGCAGGGCGGTGATGGCGGACGAGCACCCGGCGCTCACGGCGAAGCGGAACCGGAAGAAAAGGCTCGAACTGACCACGAAGACCGTGCCGAACACGAGGAACAGCGCGAACGTGTCCTGATGGATCGTGGATCTCGCCACGAGGGCCCAGGCCGCCGCCGCCGCGAACAGGCCGACCGCACAGGTCAGGTTGATGAGGTGAACGGCGACGTGGCGCGTCACCTGCCACTCCACGATGGCCAGGATCGTCAGGCCCAGGACGATTCGCGTGGTCGCGCTGATGTGGCCGACGTCGGCGAAGAGCCAAAGATCGAACAGACCGAAGGAGATGAAGCAGGCGACGGCTGCGCGCACGCCCTCCCGTAGCGATCGGCGATCGGCGGGATCGGTCTGCTTCTCGAAAAGGCCGCGCAGCAAAGGGTCGAAGCCGCGCCAACGCGGCCGCGTCAGCGCGCGCTCAATGCGTCCCGCAAGATCATCGCCGCCCGCGATCGATGCATTGTTTCCCATTTACGCCGTGCCCGGATCCCATTCGGTATCGAAGCGTCCCGCTCGCGCGAAGCAGTCGACGGCCTCGGCGCGCGAGCGCCAGGCCATAGTACATGGGGGCGGTTACCGACTTGCAAAAGCTGCTTCTGGATAAACCCCGTCCAGCCGAAATAACTGGTTAATGAAGCGTATAAAATTTGCCACGATAGCTCAAAAACCATCGGCACTTCTTTCAACGAATCAGGCAGGCAGGACCGAAATGGCATTTGAAATCGATGGACAGAGCCTCATCACCGGCAATCTCGTGCGATCTTCGAGATCCGACGCGCCCCCGATCGAAAAGACCTCGGGGCGTGAGTCGGCGGCGAGCGAGGTGCTTCCGATCCTGACGATCGCCGAAGGCGCCTTCGTCAGCGGCGCGGATCCGAGCGGCATCGTGGAGCGGTTGGCAGGCCGTCTCCACGAACTGCGCAGGGCATCGTCGCAGGACGTCTGGGACGAGGTCGTGGAGCTCGCCCAGCAACATTCCGTCCGGCGTTTCCTGATGCAGGACCCGCTGACGAACTGGTCGGCCACCAAGCCGCGCGGCTATTCCGGCGACGCCGGCCTTCTCGACATCTACTACAAGCACCCGAGCATGGAGGCGCTCGTGGCGGAGTCCTCGCCCCTCGGGCGGGCGATCTACGACTACACGTCCGAGGTCCCCGCCTGCGAGGCGGGGCGCGAGCGGTGCCGTATCCTGGCGCGCACCGTGGACGAGACGGCGCAGCGCGTGGGCACGGGCGCCGAGATCTTCGCGGTTGCGGCGGGCCATCTGCGCGAGGCTGCGATCTGCGAAAGCCTCGCGGCGCAACGGATCGATCGCTGGGTTGCCCTCGACCAGGACCCCATCAGCGTCGGCATCATGACGACCGAATATCCCGGAGGCGTCGTCCAGCCCATGAACGGCTCGGTGCTCGGGCTGCTGCGCCGCTCGTATCAGCTGGGGTCGTTCGACCTCGTCTACGCATCGGGTCTCTACGACTACCTGCAGGACAAGACCGCGATCAAGCTGCTCCAGCGCCTGGTCGAGTTCGTCCGTCCGGGTGGGACGTTGCTGTTCGCCAACTTCAGCGACGAGATCGTGTCGGACGGCTACATGGAGACCTTCATGGACTGGCCGCTGATCCTGCGTTCCGATGCCGACATGTGGCGCGTCATCAACGCCAGCATCGACCGCAACATGTTCGACGCCAGCGTCTGGTACGGCGCCAATCGCAACATCGTCTACGGGACGCTGCGCCGCCGCTGACGGGCAAGGTCTTCGTTTCGCGCGAGACGAAGGCGGGCACCCCTCGCGATCCTCTTCCGTCCACCGGTGGAGGAGGCAGGGGCGCCCGCCTTCGGCATCTCGGAGACGCTGCGCGCCGCTCGGGCGCGGCTCGCGCCTTTGCGACCCGGGGCGACGAAAGCGTCGGTGCTTCCCGTCGCACCGCGTCGACCGGCGACCGCCTCGCCGCCTTCTCTCGACGGATTGAAGCTTCGGTCCTCGTTTCCGGTTGACCGCCGACTAACATGTCAGTACGTAATCGGTGGTGGAGGATCGGTCATGTGGAATGTTTCGTTCGGTTTGTCGGCAGCCCTGACGACGCCATTCGATGAGGGCGGCGGGTGCGCGCCCGAAATCGCCGTCCGTCACGCGCAGCGTTGCCTGCGCGACGGATGCGGCAGCGTGACGCTGTTCGGCACGACGGGCGAGGGCGCGTCGGTGGCGGCGGGCGAACGGACCGCGATGCTCGAGGCGTTCCGGGCCGCCGGGATCGACGGCGAGCGCCTGGTCGCCTGCGTCATGGCCAATGCCCAGGGCGACGCGGTGGTCCAGGCCGCCGAGATCCTTGGCGGCGGCGCCAAGGGGGTGCTCCTGGCGCCTCCTTCGTATTTCAAAAATCTCAGCGAGGAGGGGCTCCTCCGCTGGTTCTGCGAGGTCATCCAGGCGCTCGGCGCCGAGGCGCGCGGGATCATCCTCTACAACATCCCCTCGGTCACGGCGGTGGAGCTTCCCGTGTCGCTGATCGGGGCCCTGCGCTCGGCCTTTCCGGGGGCGATCGCGGGGGTCAAGGATTCCTCCGGCGACTGGTCCTATACGGAGCGTCTCCTGGCCGCGCACCGGGATCTCGCGATCCTGATCGGCGACGAGCGCAGCCTTGCGGCGGGTATCCGCCTGGGCGCGCAAGGGGCGATCTCCGGCATGGCGAACGTCCTGCCGCAGCGGCTGGCGACGCTGGTGCGCACGGGCCGCGACGATCCCGCGCTCGGCGATCTCGTGAGAGCGGTGCTTCGCCATCCGGTGACGCCGGCCGTCAAGGCCCTCGTGGCGCACCGGACGGGTGACGAGGGATGGATCCGCGTGCGCGCCCCGCTGGTGCCGACGCCCGCCGACGCCCGCATCGAGCTGGGCACGCTCCTGGACGGCCTGTCCCCGGCGGCCGCGGCGGCCTGACGCGCATGGACGAGATCGCCGACGATACGATCCGGGCGAAGGGGAGCGACACGCTCAAGCTCCGCGAGCTCGCCTACGAGAGCATCATCGAGAAGCTGATCTCGCACGATTTCATGCCCGGCGAGTTCGTCACGCAGCGCCAGCTCGTTCAGCGCACCGGCCAGCCGCTCGGCGCCATCCGCGAGATCATTCCCCGGCTGGAGTCGGAGGGCCTGCTGCGCACCGTGCCGCAGCGCGGCATCCAGATCGCGCACGTGGACCTGAACCTCATCCGCGAGGCTTTCCAGTTCCGCCTGTTCCTGGAGAAGGAAGCCGTCGCGATCTTCGCGCGCTCCGCCTCCGACCAGACGCTGGCCATGCTGCGCCGGGAGCACGAGGAAATGCTCGCCCTGGCGCTCGCCCGACCCCTGACGCCGGCGGAGGAGGCCGCGGCCCAGGCGATCGACTGGCGCCTGCACGACATGTTCATCGACGCGCTCGGCAACTCGATCGTGTCGATGGCCTACCGCGTCAACTCGGTGAAGCTCAGGCTGATCCGCTCCGAACGCTACCGGATCGACGGACGCGTCGTCCCGGTCATGCGCGAGCATCTGAGCGTGATCGAGGCCATCGAGAGCCGGGACCCGGCTCGCGCCAGCGAGGCGGTCGGCGCCCATATCGACAATGCCAGGAGGCTGGCGCTCACGGTTTGAAGCCACGGCCGGACAAGACGGCGTTGGAGGACGCCCCGGCCCATCTCGGGAGGATGCCCATCATGACGCACGACACGCTCCGTCTTTCGCGCCGCCGCTTCCTGGCGGGCACCGCGGCCCTCGGCGCGCTGGCGCTGGCCGGCGTCCGGCCGTCGCTGGCGGCCGGCGTCGACTGGAAGAAGTACGCCGGCACGGAGATCGAGGTGAACCTCATCAAGTCGCCGCGCGGCGAGCTCCTGCGCAAGCACCAGACGGAGTTCGAGGAACTCACCGGCATCAAGGTCAATTCGGAGATGACGCCCGAGCAGCAGCAGCGCCAGAAGGCGGTGATCGAGCTGACCTCCGGCCGCCCGAGCTTCGACGTCGTGCACATCAGCTTCCACGTCCAGAAGCGCCAGTTCGAGAAGGGCGGGTGGCTCGCCGACCTGTCGGGCTTCATGAAGGATCCGACGCTCACCGACGCGGCGCTCACCGAAGACGACTTCGCGCAGGCCGGCATGCAGTACGCGAAGGATGCGGGCGGCGCCCTGCGCGCCCTGCCGTTCTCGGTCGACTACTGGATCATCTACTGGAACAAGGACCTCTTCGCGGCCAAGAACCTCGAATATCCCGAGACCTTCGACGCGATGGTCGCGGCCGCCAAGGCGCTCAAGGACAACGACGCCGGCACGTCCGGCTTCGTCGCCCGCGGCATGAAGAACGCCAACACCCCGGTCTGGACGGCCCTGATGCTCGGCTACGACCAGAAGGCGGTGGGCGACGACGGCCAGCTCAACACCGACAACGCCGATGCGGTCGCGGCCGCCACGACCTATCAGGAACTGATGACCGAGACGGCACCGCGCGGCGTCACCGGCTTCAACTGGTCGGAGTGCCAGTCGGCCTTCCTCCAGGGCAAGGTCGGCATGTGGCTCGACGGGATCGGCTTCGCCGCGCCGCTCGAGAACCCGGAGCTTTCGCGCGTCGTCGGCAAGGTCGGCTACGGCGTGATGCCGGCCGGCCCGAAGACCCGTGCCGCGCCCACGTTCGGCGACGGGCTCGGCGTCGCCGAAGCCTCCCAGAAGAAGGAGGCGGCCTATCTCTACTGCCAGTGGGCGATCTCGAAGGAGATGGGCGCACGTCTCTTCCAGACCGGCGCCGGCGTGCCCTTCCGCAACTCGATCGTCAACGATCCGGATGTGCTCGCCGGCGTGACCATGCCGAAGGACTGGGCGACCGCCGTGTCGGAGTCCGCCAGGATCAGCCAGATCGCGCTGCCGGTGATCGTCCCGGTCACCGAGTTCCGCGACGTGTACGGCGTCGCCCTCACCAATCTTCTGGGGGGCGCCGATCCGGCGTCAGAGCTGAAGACCGCGACGGAGCAGTTCAAGCCGATCCTGGAGCGCAGCGAGGCCTGATGAGCGTCCTGACCTCCCAGGCCGGCGAGACCGTGGCGGCGCGTGCCGCCACGAGGGGGCGGGGGCGGCTGCGCCCGAGCTACTGGCCCTTCGTCATTCCCGCGCTCGCGGTCGTGGTGGCGGTGATCGTCTTCCCCTGGGCGTTCACGCTCTGGATGAGCGTCAACGCCTGGCGGCTCGGCGGCGAGGTCTCGTTCGTCGGCTGGGAGAACTACGCGCGTCTGGCGACCGACGCGCGGTTCTGGGAATCGATGGGCCACGCGCTCGTCTACACGATCCTCTCGGTGATCGCGCCGTTGATCCTGGGAACCATCGCCGCCGTCCTGTTCGATTCCCGGATGCCGATGAAGGGCGTCCTGCGCGCGATCTTCGTGATGCCCATGATGGCGACGCCGGTCGCCATCGCGCTGGTCTGGACGATGATGTTCAACCCCTCGCTCGGGGTCCTCAACTACCTCCTGTCGCTGGTCGGCCTGCCGGAGCAGTCGTGGATCTACGACCAGTCCACGGTGATCCCCTCGCTGGTCCTCGTGGAAACCTGGCAGTGGACGCCTCTGGTGATGCTGATCGTGCTCGGCGGCCTCGCCTCGCTGCCTCGCGAGCCCTACGAGGGGGCCGAGATCGACGGAGCGAACGGCTGGCAGAAGTTCCGCTACATCACCCTGCCGCTGATCGCGCCCTTCATGATGGTGGCGGTGATCATCCGCTCCATCGACGCTCTGAAGAGCTTCGACATCATCTACGCGATGACGCAGGGCGGACCCGGCACGGCGTCCGAGACGATCAACATCTACCTCTACAACGTCGCCTTCTCTTACTACGACATCGGCTACGGATCGGCGATCGCCGTGGTCTTCTTCGTGGTCATCGTCGCCATGTCGCTCGTCATGCTGCACCTGAAGCAGCGGGCGAAGTGGAACGGCTGAGAGGATCCGACCCATGACGCTCCGCCGCTTCCTCGACCGCGCCGGCCTCCTGTTCCTCGGCCTCGTCTTCGTGTCGCCGGCCGTCTTCTTCTTCGTCTGGATGCTGTCGCTGTCGCTCAAGTTCGAGATCGACAACGGCGCCTATCCGCCGATCCTCGTCCCCGAGCGCATCGCGTGGGTGAACTACACGCGCATCTTCGCCGAGAACGACTTCCTCCTCTACTTCTGGAACTCGATCCTGGTGACCGGCACGGCGACGCTTCTCGCGCTCCTGGTCGGCGTTCCCGCCGGCTACGGCATCGCCCGGCTAAAGGCCGACAAGGCCGCCATCGTCATCATGATCGCGCGCATGACGCCGGGACTGTCCTTCCTGATCCCGCTCTTCCTCCTGTTCCAGACGATCGGCCTTCTCGGCACGCTCTGGCCGCAGATCGTGATCCATCTCGTGGTCACCGTGCCGATCGTGATCTGGGTGATGATCGGCTATTTCGAGACGACGCCGCTGGAGCTCGAGGAGGCTGCCGTCATCGACGGCGCTACCGGCTGGCAGGTCTTCTCCAAGGTGGCGCTGCCGATCGCCCGGCCGGGCATCGTGGTCTCGCTGATCCTCGCGGTCATCTTCTCCTGGAACAACTTCGTCTTCGGCATCGTGCTGGCCAGCCGCGAGACGCGCACGCTGCCCGTCGCCGTCTACAACATGCTGTCCTTCGAGCAGGTGAGCTGGGGGCCGCTGGCCGCCGCCGCGCTCGTGGTGACCTTTCCGGTCCTCGTCCTGACGATCCTCGCCCAGCGCCAGATCGTCGCCGGACTCACGGCCGGCGCCGTCAAGTAGGAAGCCGCCCATGGCCCCCGTCACCATCCGCAACGTGAAGAAGAGCTACGGAGCCGTCGCCACGATCCACGGCGTGTCCATCGACATCGCCGACGGCGAGTTCGTGGTGCTGGTGGGGCCGTCGGGCTGCGGCAAGTCCACGCTTCTGCGCATGCTCGCCGGGCTCGAGGAGATTTCGGACGGCGAGATCCTGATCGGCGGGCGGGTGGTCAACGACCTGCCGGCCAAGGAGCGGGACATCGCCATGGTGTTCCAGAACTACGCGCTCTATCCGCACATGTCGGTGGCCGACAACATGGGCTTCGCGCTGAAGCTGAAGAACGCGGCAAAGGGCGAGATCGAGCGCCGGGTGCGGCCGGCGGCCGAGATCCTCGCCCTGTCGCACCTGCTCGACCGCTTCCCGCGCCAGCTCTCGGGCGGTCAGCGCCAGCGCGTCGCCATGGGCCGGGCGATCGTGCGCGATCCCCAGGTGTTCCTGTTCGACGAGCCCCTGTCCAACCTCGACGCCAAGCTGCGCGTCTCGATGCGCACGGAGATCAAGAACCTCCACCAGCGCCTCGGCACCACGATCGTCTACGTCACGCACGACCAGATCGAAGCCATGACCATGGCCGACAAGATCGTGGTGATGCGCGAGGGGCGCGTCGAGCAGGTCGGTGCGCCGCTGGAGCTCTACGATCGCCCGGCCAACACGTTCGTGGCCGGTTTCATCGGGTCCCCCGCGATGAGCTTCATCGGCGGCTGGGTCGACGCCGACCGGTTCGTCACCGCGGACGGCCACCGGTTCCCGCTTCCCGCGGGCGTCGAGCCCGGCGGGGCGGGCGAGGCGACCTACGGCGTTCGTCCCGAGCACGTGCGCATCGACGCCAAGGGCGTGCCGATCCGGATCGAGGTCGTGGAGCCGACGGGATCGGAGGTGATGGTCGCGGCCCGGCTCGGCGACCAGCCGATCTCCTGCCTGTTCCGGGAGCGCCTCGCGCTGCGGCCCGGCGAGACCATCCCGGTGCGGTTCGACCCGGCTGCCATCCATCTGTTCGATGGCGCGAACGGCAGCCGGATCGAGACCGCGCGCTAGGCGCCACGGCCGCTTCGTTCCCCGTGGCCCGAACCGGGACGGAGCGCGGGCGTCAGTCCGGGATGCGGACGGTCAGTTCGAGTTCGGCCTGGAGGCCGGGTCCGGCCAGTGCCGCGACGCCGATCCCGGTCAGCGACGGCTGCGCGCCGTCGAAGATGTCGCGCAACGGGCCCATCAGCCGGCCGAGCCGCTCCTGCGTCAGGTCGGTGACGTAGAAGCGAGCGGCGACGACGTCGTGCGGCGTGGCGCCGATTGCCTCCAGCGTGTGCCGGACGTTGCGGCCGATGACGCGGATCTGCTCCACCAGATCGTCCGGGACGCTCCCGCCCTCGGTGGTCCAGGCAACCTGGCCGGAGATGTGCGCGATGCGTCCGGGTTCGGCGATCGAGATGTGGGAGAAGCCCTGCGCACCGAAGTCGGTGAGCGTCGGCGGGTTGAGGCGGGTGATGGCGGTCATCGCGGTTCCTGTCCGGTTCTGAGGCGCGAGGGCTTCGAGCGTTGCCGGCTCGAGGGGGTCGGACACCCACCGTCCGACGCCGGATCGCTCACGCCGCGCCTCGCTTCCTGTCTGCAGGACGACACATATGTCCGAGATTGGGGAATGGGGTTCCCCTTTGCGGGGCCCGCCGTGCACCGAGGGGAACGATGGCCGACATTCCGGACCTTGGCGCCATTCAGGCGTTCGTGGCCGTCGCCGACGCGCAGAGCTTCTCGAAGGCGGCGCGCGCCACGGGCCTGTCGCGCTCGGCGCTCGGCAAGGCGCTCGCGCGGCTCGAAGCAAGGCTCGGCACGCGGCTCCTCCACCGCACCACGCGCAAGGTGACGCTGACGGGCGACGGCTCGCTGTACCTCCGCCGCATGCGGGCCATCCTTCTCGACCTCGAGGAGGCGGATGCCGCGATCCGGCACGAGGACGCCAGGCCGCGCGGGGTCCTGCGGCTGTCGCTCCCGGCAGCCTACGGCCGTCTCCGGGTCCTGCCCGTGCTCCAGCGATACCTGCGCGACTGGCCCGAACTGTCGGCCGAGATCGGCTTCACCGATCGGCCGGTGGATCTCGTGGGTGAGGGGGTCGATCTCGTGGTGCGCATGGGCAGCACCGCGACCGGGGCCGACATCGTCGGGCGGACCATCGCGCGCTCGAAGGTCCTGCTCTGTGCGGCCCCCGACTATCTCGCGGCGCGCAGCATGCCGGCCTCCGCCGGCGATCTGGCGGATCACGACCGCCTGCATTTCGGCGGCGGAGGCACGGCCATGCGATGGGCGGTGAAGTCGGCCCAAGGCGGCGAGGCGTCGATCGCCGGCCCCGGACGCGTGCTTCTCGACAGCGCAGAGGCGATCCGCGACATGGCGCTGGCGGGCTTCGGCATCGCCGAGCTGCCGCGCTTCCTCGTGAGCTGCGACCTCGACGCCGGTCGGCTCGTCCCCGTGCTCGCCGGGCTGACGCGCGAGCCCGTGGCGATCTCGGTCCTCTATGCCAACCGTCGCCACCTTCCGGCGCGCGCCCGTCTGTTCATCGATCGCCTCGCCGACGAACTCGGCGACGAGTGACCGGGCGGCGACCGGGCCAGCCGCCCGTATCGCCGCGTCAGGGCCCCGCGACGCCGCGCTGCACGGCGCCGCGCGGATCGTCGGTCACCACCGAGGCGGCGTCGGACCGGGGAGGGGCGGCCTGCGGATCGGCCGTCTTCGGCTCCTCCGCCCGCACCCGCGTCTTCTGCGGGTCGAAATGCGGGAACGCCACGACGCTCGCCGCGATCCGCTTCTGGTGTCCGTCGAGCTTGCCGATCTCGACGCGCGTCCCCGGTTCGGCGACGGAGACGTCGAGGCGCGCGAGCGCGATCGACTTGCCGAGGATCGGCGACTTCACCGCGCTCGTGACGACGCCCACCTGCGCCCGGCCGACATGGACCGGGTCGCCGTGGCCGATCGGCTCGTTGCCGGCGATGTCGAGGCCGACCATGCGGCGATGGGCATGGTCGCGCCGGCGCGCGATCGCCGCGTCGCCGACATAGGGGTCGGGCTTCTCCTTCGGCACGCTGAAGCCGATGCCGGCCTCGAACGGGTCCGTCTCGTCGGAGAAGTCGTAGCCCGCGAAGATCAGGCCCGCCTCGATCCGAACCATGTCGAGCGCGAGCAGACCCATCGGGGTGAGCCCCTCCGGCTCGCCCGCCGCCATGATCGCGTCCCACACGAGCGGCGCGTCGGTCGGATGGCACCAGACCTCGAAGCCGAGCTCGCCCGTGTAGCCCGTGCGCGAGACCACCACCGGGCGCCCGGCGATGCGCCCGACGGTGAAGCGGAACCATTTCAGCTCGGCGATCCGCGGCTGATGCGGCGGCGTGACCATGACCTGTGCCAGGATCGCCCGCGAGCGCGGACCCTGCACCGCGAGATTGTGGAGCTGGTCGCTGGAATTGCGCACGAACGCCTTCAGCCCGTGCTTGGCCGCGAGGTCCCGCAGCCAGGCGCCGGAGAACTCGTCGCCGCAGATCCAGCGGAAGTTGTGCGCGCCCATGCGGAAGATCGTGCCGTCGTCGATCATCCCGCCGTGGTCGTAGCAGAGCGGCGTGTAGACGACCTGGCCGACGGCGAGCTTCTTCACGTTGCGCGGCACGGCGAGCTGCAGGAGGTCTTCCGCGTCCGGCCCCGTGATCTCGAACTTGCGCAGCGCCGACAGGTCGATCACCACCGCGCGCTCGCGGCAGGCCCAGTATTCCTCGATCGGGCCGGCGGCCGAGTAGCAGCTCGCCAGCCAGAAGCCGCGATAGTCCTCGAACTTGCGCGTCAGGGCGGAGGTGCGGGAGTGGAAGCCGGTCTCGCGGCTGAGGCGGGGTTCGGCGTCGGGCGTCATGCGGTGGGCGCTCCCGTTGGGGAAATGGCAGGTGGCGTCGTACACCCGCACGTGGATGTCGGTCGGGACCCAGCCGTTCGCGGGGTCGATGTCGTCGGCGCAGGAGGACGAGGCGCAGACGAGGTCGGTCAGCGCGCGCAGCAGAACGTAGTCGCCGGGCCGCGACCACGGCTCGTCCATGCCGATGCGGCCGTGCGCGTCGACGAACGTGTTGTAGAAGAAGTTGATCGCCGGCCAGCCCTGCCGCTCCGTGACGCCGTATCTCGCCAGGGTGCGGTTGAAGTTCTCGGTGCAGTTGGAATGGCCGGGATAGCCCATGTCCTCGTAGTACTTCGCGGTGCAGGCGAGGAGGAACGTGTCGTGCCGCCCGACCGTGTCCTGAACCACCTCGACGAGGGGCTTCATCCGCTGATCGAAATACTTGGAATGGAGGCCCGGACCGGAGAAGCTCGATCCCATCAGGGTGCGCGTCACGGTCGGGTCGAGATCGTATTCGTGGCCGGCCGCGAGCTCGACGGCGTCGAAGGCGAGGAAGTCGGAGCACTGTCGCCCGTCGACGTCGATGATCTGGATGTACTGGCCGGCCTTCACCTCGTAGGCGGCGGCCGTGGCCGCCGCGATCCGCAGGTCCGCCACCATCTCGGGGGCGAGCGGCGGGGGAATCTCGCCGGTCCGCGGCGCGGCGGGCACGATTTCGACCAGGACGTCGGTCGGCGTGTCCTGTGCGTCGGGGGCCATAGCGCCGCCCGGCGCGGCGACGACGCACAGAAGGTCGGCGGCCGCCTCCAGCGTGCGCGCGGCACCGGCCGGTGCGGTCGCGTCGAACAGGCTCGCCGACAGGACGGAACCGCCGGCGTGGCGGCGAAGGGCCTCGGCGGCCGCCGGCGGCAGCGCGGCGGCGATCTCCTCCGTCCGGCCGGCGACGGCCTCCGGCATCCCCGCCAGCGCGTCCTCGGGCCCCAGCGCGTGGATGTCGACGGGCTGGCCGCCTTCCAGGTTGCGGAGCGTCAGCCGGTCGCCCGCCCGAAGCGCGAAGAGCCGGGCGTCACCGCCGCGCAGGATCGCGGAGGTCGGTCGCATCACCGGCTGGGGAAGCGCCTCGGCGCCTCGCTCGCCCATCCAGACATTCATGCGGCGGGTCCTTTCCCTGGAAACGCGGGTGGTACGGCGCGTTTATGGCCGGGGTCGGGCGGACGGCGGGAAGCCGTCCTCCGTTCTGCCGGCCCTTTCGCTACTCGGCCGCTTCCCTGACGCGCAGGAAGGCTTCCAGCGAATCGTCCATCGCGTCCATCCAGGGCGTGTGATGGACCGGCGCCATGTTGCCCGTGATCGTCGAGCGGTAGGAACGGTCGCGATAGGTGAGGATGCCCTCCGCCTTGTGGTGCTCCCATTCCTTGAAGAGCCCGGCCACCTTGTCGACGTCCAGGAAGGGATAGTCGGTCGGCGCCAGGAGATCGCGCAGGTAGTCGGTCTGGAAGTCGATCATCTCCTCGGCGTCGGCGAGCGCCTCCTCGCGCCGGGTCCAGGCCTCGCTGTCGGCGTGCATCGCGTCCGGCTCGGGCAGCGCGATGCGGCCGAGCACGATGTCGCGCGCGTACCAGGCCTGCGCGTCGAACATGTTGAACGTGTAGAACTGGTCCTGCGCGCCGATGTAGAACAGGCCCGGATTGGGCTCGAACACGATGCCCTTGTAGAGGTTGGGCGGGAAGAGCCGATTGCGCGTCTTCAGCCGGAGCGAGTCCTCCAGGAACGGGTAGTGGTTGAGATAGCCCGTGCACAGGACGATGGCGTCCACCGTCTTGGTGCTGCCGTCCTTGAAGTGCGCCGTGTTGCCCACGAGCTTCTCCAGGAGCGGCTTCTCCTCGAAGCTGTCCGGCCAGTCGAAGCCCATCGGCTTGGTGCGGTAGCTGAAGGTGACCGAGGCCGCGCCGTACTTGTGGCACTGCGTCCCGATGTCCTCGGCCGAGTAGCTGGAGCCGACGAGGAGCACGTGCTTTCCGGCGAACTCGTCCGCCGCGCGGAAGTCGTGGGCGTGCATGACGCGCCCGAGGAAGCTCTCGATGCCCTGGAAGTACGGCACGTTGGGCGTCGAGAAATGGCCGTTGGCGACGAACACGTGGTCGAACGCCTCGGTGACCACCTGGTCGCCGACGAGATCCTTCACCGTGACGGCGAAGCGGTTGGTCTCCGGCTCGAAGGTGACGTTCTTCACCGCATGGTTGAACTTGCAGTAGGCGCGCACGCCGCTCTTCTCGACGCGCCCGGCGATGTAGTCGTGCAGCACGGCGCGCGGCGGATAGGAGGGGATCGGCCGACCGAAATGCTCCTCGAAGGAATAGTCGGCAAATTCCAGGCACTCCTTCGGCCCGTTCGACCACAGGTAGCGGTACATCGAGCCGTGGACGGGTTCGCCGAACTCGTCGAGGCCGGTCCGCCAGGTGTAGTTCCAGAGCCCGCCCCAATTGGCCTGCTTCTCGAAGCAGATGATCTCCGGCACGTCGACCCCGGCGCGGCGCGCCGTCTCGAAGGCACGCAGGACGGCCAGCCCGCTCGGGCCGGCACCGATGACGGCGATCCGCTTTCGCATTCCGATATCTCCCATGAGAATGGCTTGATCCGAGGCTTCCGAACGTCCGGGCTCAGCCCTTGGCCGTCCGCTTCAGCTTCTTCGGATCGTCGAAGGGAAGTTCGTGCGCCACCGCCTTGATCGGGCCGGAGGCGTTGTGGACGACGAGGTCCACGCCGGGCACGGCGCAGTCGACGTCGAGGCGCGCGATGGCCATCGAGGCCTCGGCGAGCGGCGAATACATGCCGCAGGTGGCGACGCCCACCTGCTTGTCGCCGCGATGGACCGGCGCGCCCTCGTCGGCGGGCTCGGTGCCCTCGAGCTTCAAGCCGAAGATCTTGAACCGCTCCCGGCCCTCGAGGCGGTAGTGCTCCTCGGCGCCGCGAAAGCCGGTCTTGCCGGGGCTGACGGTGAAGGTGAGGCCGAGCTCCCAGAGCGTGTCGCCGGGGCCCTCGCCGGCGAACGGGTACTTCTGCGAGTTGTCGTAGGGGTAGAACAAGAGGTAGCTCTCCACCCGCAGCATGTCGAGCGTCGTGAAGCGGCAGGGGATGATGCCCATTCCGGCGCCTTCCTCCAGGATGCGGTCCCAGATCGCGGGGGCGTCCTGGCCCCGGCAGAAGATTTCGTAGCCCCGCTCGCCGGTGTAGCCGGTGCGCGAGATCATCACCGGCAGGCCGAAGAGCTGCGTCTGCATGTGGTGGAAATAGGGAAGGTCGCGGATGCCCGGCACGTGCGGCGCCAGGTAGTCGACGGCGAGCGGCCCCTGGAGCGACAGGTCGTGGAGGTTGTCGTCGAAGCGGATCGACACGTCGCGACCGACCGCGGCGCGCTGCAGCTCCTCGTGGCCGGTTCCCGAGCCGTGGACCACCATCCAGCTGTTGGGGCCGGTGCGGTAGAGGATGCAGTCGTCGGTGAACTTGCCGGCGTCGTTCAGCATGCAGGCATAGGCCGAGCGGCCGGGATAGATCTTCTCGACGTTGCGCGTGGTCGCGAGGTCGAGGATGTGCGAGGCGTGAGCGCCGGTGACGTGGACCTTCTTCAGGCCGGACACGTCCATCAGCCCCGCCTTGGTGCGGATCGCGAGATATTCCGCCTCGGGATCGCCGTCGTAGGACCAGGCCGTCCCCATGCCGCTCCAGTCCTCGAGCTTGGAGCCGAGCGCCCGGTGGCGGTCGGCGAGGGTGGAAAAGCGCCAGGATGCGGTCATCGATCAGTCTCCCGTTGTGCGTCAGGCCGTGGGCGAAAAGGGGGGCGGCTCAGTCCGGTCCGAAGCCCGGCGAGGTCGGCGCGCCGTTGTCGTGGCGCGCCAGCCAATCGATCGCCGTGTCGCGGAAGCGCCCGAGCCCCTTGTAGTCGGCGATCTCCGGCGGCAGGCTTCGCAGAACGCGGTGGAGGCGGCGGGCCCACTTGCGCTGGGTCGCCAGCTCCTCCAGCGAGATCAGGTAGCAGCGGATCGAGAACACGATGGCGTTGGAGCGCGGCAGGCGCCACAGCGCCTGGAGCTCCACCCGCAGATGCACCTTGCCGGCGACGTTCTCCGGGGTCACGCTGGCCTTGTCGATGCCCCAGCGATGGTAGTTCTCGGGGCTCGTGTCGAGGCGCGGATTGATCGTCATCGTCCAGTTGAGCCGGCGCACGGGCCGGCCCTGCTGGAGGTTGAGGAGGAACTTGAGCGCCCGGTCGAACACGCCGAGGTCGTGCGCCAGCGGCACCGGTCCGTGCCATTCGATGAAGTTCATTCCGAGGTCGAAATCCAGCGACCAGTCGGCCTGGGACGTCACCATCCCGGCGTCCATCCAGAGATTGTCGTCGCGCTGGTCGAGCAGGCAGAAGTCGCCCTGGCACTGGCGCGTCACGTACTCCATCGGCGGCATCGGCAGGGTGGCGGCCTCGCCGAAGGTGAAGTGCTGGTCGATGCCGAGCGGCCGGTTGACCCAGTGCCAGCGGTCCCCGTCCACGGCGAGGGAGAAGTGCTCCGGATAGTGCCGGGACATGGAGGTCATCAGCAGTTCCACGAGCTCCCATCCCGCCAGCTCCATGTGCGGGAGCGACTGGCAGCGCAGCGGGTCCTCGCGCAGCGTGATGGCGCGGTCCTCCATCTCGGCGACATAGTGTTCGTCGATGTGGATCGGGAACTCGGTCGCCGACTGCACCGGGCCCGGCACGTGCTGCTCGATGTTGACCGCGTACATGTATTCGTCGCGGTCGAAGGGGAAGGGAAAGTGCCGTATGCCCTCGGGGCTGTTGCGATAGGTGTAGTCGTCGCGGAAGGTTTCGGCCTTGAACGAGAGGGTCATCCGTTCGTCTCCCCTTAGAGGTCGAGCACGAGTTCGCGGCCCTTGAGGCGCGAGACACAGGTCATGATCGTCCGGCCGGAGCGCCGTTCGGCCTCGCCCAGGAAATGGTCGGCGTGGAGAAGCTCGCCGTCGTGTTCGAGCACCCGCGTCTCGCAGGCCCCGCACGCCCCGCCGCGGCACAGGTAGGGCGCTTCCACGCCGGCCGCCTCGATGGCCTCCAGCAAGGTCTGATGCTCGCCGACGCGTGCCCGCACGCCCGATCGGCGGAGCGTCACGTCGAAGGGCTCGCCGCCCGCCGGCGCCAGGAAGCGTTCGGCATGGAGCGCGCTGTCGGGCCACCCTTGCGCGCGGGCGTCGGCGAGGACGCCCTCGATCATGCGTTCGGGGCCGCAGACGTAGAGATGCGTGCCGAGCGGCTGGTGGCGCAGGATCTCGGCCACGGCCAGGCGCTCCTGGCGCCGGCTGACATAGAGCCGCACGCGGGACCCGTGACGGTCCGCCAGCGCCTGCGCGAAGGCGCCGCTGGCCTCGTCGCGCATCGCGTAGTGGAGCTCGAAGGGCATGCTCGCCTCGGCCAGTTCCCGCGCCATCGCCGCGATCGGCGTGATGCCGATGCCGCCGGCGACCAGCACGTGGCGGCGCGCCCTGCGGTTCAGGGGAAACAGGTTCACCGGCGCGCCGAGGGTGAGTTCGGTGCCGGGCCCGACCGTGTCGTGGATGAAGGCCGAGCCGCCGCGCGACTGCGGGCTGCGCAGCACCGCGACCTCGTAGGCCCGTCCCCCGCCGAGCGTCGCGCCGAGCAGCGAATAGGCGTTGCGCAGGCGGCCGGCGCCGGTCTCCAGGGTCAGCACGGTGTGGGATCCGGCGGAGTAGGGGGGCAGCGGCTCGCCGTCGCGGCGCTCCATGCGCAGGCGCTTCACCGAGGGGCCGAGATGCTCCGCCTCCACCACGCGCACCGCGAATTCGCTCGGGCCGCTCATGCCGGGAACTCCTCGGCGGCGGGGACGTCGCCGGGCGCCTCCGCGTCGATCGAGACGCCCATGAAGGCGCCCAGGCGGCGGGAGTAGTGGTCCCGGACCAGGAGCGGGACACCGCAATGCGGGCAACGGAAGGGGCTCGCCGTCACGTCGTCCGCAAAGCCCTTGCAGTGGACGCATTGCACCCGGCGCGCCAGCGATCCGCGATGCTCGCGCTGGATCGCGTCCTCGTCGATCCCGAACCCGTCCGCGAGCGCGGCGACCCGGCCGAGGAAGTCCTCGGCACCCGCGACGTAGAGCCGGGTCCCCATCGCGGCGCCCGCCAGAAGTCCGCGAAGCCGCGTCAGCGCCGTGTCGACGCTGGGAAGCACATGGAGGGCGTCGGCCCCGAGCGCCGCGAGGCGCTCGGCATGCGCCTCGGACAGGCTGGCGCGCGGCACGTAGACGATGGTGGCTAGGCGCAGGAGGTCGGGACGCCCGTCCAGCGCCGCCTCGATCGCCCGGGCGCCTTCGCCCTCGGCCGCCAGGATATGGCGGCGCGCGGTTTCGGTGGGCGAGAGGGGCGCGTAGATCGGACGGCTCTTGATCGGTGAAGGCTGCATGAAATCGGTCTTTCGGGGCCGGGAGAAGCGGCGGGGCCGCTTCTCCGTCGGCAAGATCAGATCGTGAAGATCCAGTTGGCGATCAGCACGACGGCGGCGCCCGCGCCCAGGGTCAGGTAGGGGAGGATTCCCGCCTTGCGCTCCATCCTCGCGCCGGGCGCGATGCCGAGGTCGGCGAGCATCTGCTCGGGAAAGCGGCCGCGATCCTGGATGTAGTGGCGGTAGCAGAAGACCGGGACGATCAGCGCGGCGGTGACGATGCCGGCCCACAGCGCGGTCGGGTTCCAGACCTTGGCGCCCGCGCCCATGAACACCGCGTTGAGGAAGGCGAAGCAGCCGCCCAGCACGAGCAGGATGGTGGGCGCCTTGTAGGGGCGGGGGATGTGGCCGGAGTCCATCCGGTGGATCCAGCCGGCGTTGAGGTTGAGGAAGTTGAAGATGATGTAGCCGCAGTTGGACACGGCGAGGATGAAGAAGAAGCTGGTGGCGTCCGCGCAGGCGATGGCGAGCACGAAGAGGTTGACCACGAGGTCGGTCCACATCGCCCGCGTCGGCGCGCCGTGCTCGTTGACGTGCGACAGGTAGCGGGGCAGCCAGCCGTCCACCGAGCCCTGGTAGAGCGTGCGCGAGGAGCCGGCCATCGCGGTCATCAGGCACAGCATCAGCGCGAGGATCATCAGCATCACCAGGATGCTTTCGACGATCTGCCCGCCGCCCACCATGTGCGCCATCGCGGCCGCCACGCCCGAACCGTCGACGATCGGCGTCTCCAGCATGCCGTCGAGGCCGAGCACGCCCTGGAAGGTGAAGGGCACGAGGCTGAACAGGGCGAGGCACAGGAGGCCGGAGAAGAAGATCGCCTTGAACGTATCCTTGCCCGGGTCGCGGAACTCGCTCGTGTAGCAGACCGCCGTCTCGAAGCCGTAGGTCGACCAGGCGGCGATGAACATGCCGCCGAGCACCAGCGTCCAGCCGGCGATGTTCCAGGAACCGGGCTCGGCGACGTAGGGCGTGGCGAGAGGGACGAGCGGCGAGAAGTTCGACCAGTTCACCGTGCCGGTGACCAGCGGCACGACGCCGACGATCAGCATGGGGACGATCACGGTGAGGCCGATGTACTTCTGCACCTTGGCGGTGCCGAGGATGCCGCGATGCTGGACGGCGAAGGTCACCAGCATCAGGATCGCCCCGATGAAGAAGGCGGCGTTGAGCGAGAGCGAGACCGGCCCGAGCGTCGTCTGGAAGAAGGTCCAGGTACGGATCGTGGGCGTCAGCGCCGTGACGGCGGCGGCCGCCTTCTCGGCGTCCGGCACCGTGAGCGCGGCGCCGTTCTCGGCGAGCCAGCCGGTCACGGCGGCGCTGTCCACCGCGGGCACCGGTGCCAGCGCGTTGAGGATGTAGGCCGCGGCGATCGAGCAGCCGAGCGAGAGCACGGGCGACCAAGCGAACCAGTTGCACCAGACCGAGAGGGGAGCGATCGGCTTGGCGTAGCGCACCCAGGCCGAGGCGCCGTAGATCGACGCGCCGCCGGACTTGTTGGGAAACAGCCCGGCGATCTCGGCATAGGTGAAGGACTGGATCAGTCCCATGATCATGGAGGTGATCCACACCGCAAAGGCCAAGGTGCCGACCGTGCCGGCGATGCCGCCGATGGAGAAGAGGACGAGGGCCGGAACGCCGCTGGCGACCCAGAAGGCTCCCGTCCAATCGATCGTCCTATGCAGCTTGCCCGCTTCGGGAAGGGTAGAGACTGCCGCTGCCGTCGACATTTGCGAACTCCGCGCCAAGATGAGGGGGCTGTCATGCTCGAGCGGGC
This sequence comes from Aureimonas flava, assembly GCF_003583935.1. GTDB lineage: Bacteria > Pseudomonadota > Alphaproteobacteria > Rhizobiales > Rhizobiaceae > Aureimonas > Aureimonas flava. Next base: position 38,256 of record NZ_QYRN01000015.1, read on the forward strand.
TGCCGTCGCCCGCTCGTCTTCCTGGGATTGTTGTTGGCCTTCGCTTTCCGGGCGACGATCTCGTCTTTGGATGTCGGTGTTTGCCGGACGCTTCGACGACGCGGCAACCAACCGACGCGCATCTCTACTGGAGGTCGAGCGGCATTTGCTTCTGCCTCCGATGGGGCGATCATTCCCAAGCTGCCGCCGTCTGTCAAATCTTTTTCTTGAAGGGAATACTTATTTCCTGAGATGCTGATTTCGGAGGCATTCGGCCGAAAACTCGCGCAGGCTCGCGACGCTGTGGACGCCTCCTGAAGCGGCGCCGTTTCGCGCCGGGGCATTCGGTCGCGATGGCCGTCCGCCCGCCCTGGGTTACTTTCCTGTGAGTTGATGGGATTTCACCCGGGATATAGGCTCACACCCGTTTCCCTTATCGCAGGAAGGATCCGCCATGGCCGGCCGTTCGCAGAAGTCCGCGCAGAAGCCGGCGCCCCTCGCCGACGAGGCGGCGGCCGCCCCGCCGCGCGCCGCGCCGCTGGCCCAGAACCCGCACGACCTACGAGAGCCCAAGGAGAACAACCTCGAGATGGCCATCGGCCACGAGGTCCGCGCCTTCCGCAAGAGGCTCGGAATCACCGTCTCCGACCTCGCTTCGGCCACCGGCCTGTCGCTCGGCATGCTGTCCAAGATCGAGAACGGCAACATCTCGCCCTCGCTCACCACGCTGCATGCGCTGTCGCGCGGCCTCGGCGTGCCGATGACGGCCTTCTTCCGCCGCTTCGAGGACGCGCGCAACGCCGTGTTCGTGCGGGCGGGCGAGGGGGTGGAGCTGGAGCGGCGCGGCACCCGCGCCGGCCACCAGTACAATCTCCTCGGCCATATCGACAGCAATTCCAGCGGGGTGACGGTGGAGCCCTACCTCATCACCCTTACCACCGAGTCCGACGTCTTCCCGACCTTCCAGCACCTCGGCATGGAGTTCCTCTACATGCTGGAAGGCGAGGTCGTTTATCGGCATGCCGACCGCCTCTTCACCCTGCGGCCGGGCGACAGCCTGTTCTTCGACGCCGACGCGCCGCACGGGCCGGAGGAACTGGTGACGCTGCCCGCCCGCTACCTCACGATCATCTGCTACCCGCAGGCCAGCACGCCCGCTCCTTAGGCGCGCCGGCGGAAGGGGCGTCCGCCGGCTGCCGCATGGGAGGCAATCTGCACAAGGATTGATCCTTAGGAAAAATCCTTTCTTGCCAGTTGAAATGCTTTTCGGCTTGGGCTTAGATGGGCGCATCACCTTCCGCCCCTCGCACCCAAGGATCTGCCCCATGTGCGGCATCGTCGGACTGTTCCTGAAGGACAAGTCGCTGGAGCCTCGGCTCGGCGCGCTCCTGTCGGACATGTTGGTCACCATGACCGATCGGGGGCCGGATTCGGCCGGCATCGCGATCTACGGCGGCGAGGCGGAGGGTGTGGCCAAGATCACCGTCCAGTCGCCGAACCCGGCGCGCGACTTCCCCGGGCTCGAGGCCGCGCTGTCCGACGCTTCGGGCGGGGCCGCCCGGGTCGCCGTCAAGAGCACCCACGCCGTGGTCTCACTGCCCGCCGACCGGCTGGATGCCGTGCGCGCCGCGCTGGCCGAGGTCGCGCCGGACGTGCGCGTGATGGGGGCGGGCACCAGCGTCGAGATCTACAAGGAGGTCGGCCTGCCGAAGGACGTCGTCGCCCGCTTCGGCGTGGCCGAGATGGGCGGCACGCACGGCATCGGCCACACGCGCATGGCCACGGAATCGGCCGTCACCACGCTCGGCGCCCATCCCTTCTCGACCGGCGCCGACCAGTGCCTCGTACACAACGGCTCGCTGTCGAACCACAACAACCTCCGCCGCGAGATGATGCGCAAGGGCATGCGCTTCGAGACGCAGAACGATTCGGAGGTGGCGGCGGCCTATCTCACCGCCGAGATGGAGACCGGCAAGGATCTCGGGCAGGCCCTGACCGGCGCCCTGGATGACCTGGACGGCTTCTTCACCTTCGTGGTCGGCACCCGGTCCGGCTTCGGCGTGTTGCGCGATCCCATCGCCTGCAAGCCGGCGGTGATGGCCGAGACCGACCAGTACGTCGCCTTCGGCTCGGAATACCGGGCGCTGGTGAACCTGCCGGGCATCGAGACAGCCCGCGTCTGGGAGCCCGAGCCCGCCACCGTCTACTTCTGGGACCACGACAAGGCCGCCGCCTGAGGCGCCAACGCCCTTCCTTATCCCGAGGATCAACGATGCCCGTCTTCGACTTGGCCGTCACGCCGCTGCGCGCGCTGAACCAGGCCCTCCACGCCATTCCGGCCGGCGCCAACGACACCGCCTTCGAGGTGGTCAACCCGCGCGGCGCCCATGCGGTGGCCGTCGGGATCGACAGCGCCGTCGCGGTCCAGGTGAAGGGGCCGGTCGGCTACTACTGCGCCGGCATGAACGACGGCGGCGCGGTCACGGTGGAGGGCTCCGCCGGCCCCGGCGTCGCCGAGAACATGATGTCGGGCACCGTGGTGATCGAGGGCGACGCTTCGCAGTATGCCGGCGCCACCGGGCGGGGCGGCCTGCTCGTCATCAAGGGCAACGCGGCCTCCCGCTGCGGCATCTCGATGAAGGGCATCGACATCGTGGTCCACGGGTCGATCGGCCACATGTCGGCGTTCATGGCGCAGTCCGGCAACCTCGTGGTGCTGGGCGACGCGGGCGAGGCGCTGGGCGACTCGCTCTACGAGGCCCGTCTCTTCGTGCGCGGCACGGTGAAGAGCCTCGGCGCCGACTGCATCGAGAAGGAGATGCGGCCCGAGCATCTCGAGATCCTGGACGACCTTCTCGCCAAGGCCGGGGTGGAAGGCGTCGCCGCTTCGGAGTTCCGCCGCTACGGCTCGGCCCGCACCCTCTACACCTTCAACATCGACAATGCCGACGCCTATTGAGCGGCGGGCGGGAGACGATCCGATGAGCTACCAGAACCCGCCCATGCCGCCGAAGAAGTCGGCGACGTTCGACGACCACACGATGGCCGAGATCCGCCGGGCGGCGGCGACCGGCATCTACGACATCCGCGGCGGCGGCACCAAGCGCAAGGTGCCCCATTTCGACGACCTCCTGTTCCTGGGCGCATCGATCTCGCGCTATCCGCTGGAGGGCTATCGCGAGCGCTGCGACACCTCGGTCACGCTGGGCACGCGCTTCGCCAAGAAGCCGATCCACCTCAAGATCCCGATCACGATCGCGGGCATGAGCTTCGGCGCCCTTTCCGGCCCGGCCAAGGAGGCGCTGGGGCGCGGCGCGACGATCGCCGGCACCTCCACCACCACGGGCGACGGCGGCATGACCGACGAGGAGCGCGGCCATTCGCAGACGCTGGTCTACCAGTACCTGCCCTCGCGCTACGGCATGAACCCGGCCGACCTGCGCCGCGCCGATGCGATCGAGGTCGTGGTGGGGCAGGGGGCCAAGCCAGGCGGCGGCGGCATGCTGCTCGGCCAGAAGATCTCGCCGCGCGTCGCCCGGATGCGCAACCTGCCCGAAGGCATCGACCAGCGTTCGGCCTGCCGCCATCCGGACTGGACCGGCCCGGACGATCTCGAGATCAAGATCCTGGAACTGCGCGAGATCACCGACTGGGAGAAGCCGATCTACATCAAGGTCGGCGGCGCGCGCCCCTACTACGACACCGCGCTGGCGGTGAAGGCGGGCGCCGACGTCGTGGTGCTCGACGGCATGCAGGGCGGCACGGCGGCGACGCAGGACGTGTTCATCGAGAATGTCGGCATGCCGACGCTCGCCTGCGTGCGCCCCGCCGTGCAGGCGCTGCAGGACCTCGGCATGCACCGCAAGGTGCAGCTCGTCGTGTCCGGCGGCATCCGCTCGGGCGCCGACGTCGCCAAGGCGCTGGCGCTCGGCGCCGACGCGGTGGCGATCGGCACGGCGGCGCTGGTAGCCATCGGCGACAACGACCCGAAGTGGGAGGGCGAGTACCGGAAGCTCGGCACCACGGCCGGCGCCTACGACGACTGGCACGAGGGCAAGGACCCGGCCGGCATCACCACGCAGGACCCCGAGCTGATGAAGCGCGTGGATCCGGTCACCGCCGGCCGCCGTCTGGCGAACTACCTCAAGGTGATGACGCTCGAGGCGCAGACGATCGCCCGCGCCTGCGGCCACAATCACCTCCACAACCTGGAGCCCGAGGACCTCGTGGCGCTGACGATCGAAGCCTCCGCCATGGCGCAGGTGCCGCTCGCGGGCACCGGATGGATCCCGGGCAAGACCGGCTTCTAGCCGCCGCATCGCCTTCCTCGTCCGGCCGGCTCTTCGGGGGAAGCGGGCCGGACCGCCGCCCACTTCCGCTCCAGTCCGTCATCCCAGGGGACATGCCGTGATCACCGATCTCTCCGCCTTTGCCGCCGAGCGCGGCGTGAAGTACTTCATGATCAGCTACACCGACCTGTTCGGCGGCCAGCGGGCCAAGCTCGTGCCGGCGCAGGCGATCGCGGAGATGCAGAAGGACGGCGCGGGGTTCGCGGGCTTCGCCACCTGGCTCGACCTCACCCCGGCCCATCCCGATCTCTTCGCCATGCCGGACCCCGGCTCGGTGATCCAGCTTCCCTGGAAGCCGGAAGTGGCCTGGGTGCCGGCGGACGGGGTGATGGAGGACCGGCCCGTCGACCAGGCGCCGCGCGTCGTGCTCAAGCGTCTGGTGGAGCAGGCGGCGGCGCAGGGGCTGCGGGTGAAGACCGGCGTGGAGGCCGAGTTCTTCCTGACGACGCCCGACGGCGGGCGCATCTCCGACGACCTCGATACCGCCGAGAAGCCCTGCTACGACCAGCAGGCCGTGATGCGCCGCTACGACGTGATCGCCGAGATCTGCGACCACATGCTGGCGCTCGGCTGGAAGCCCTACCAGAACGACCACGAGGACGCGAACGGCCAGTTCGAGATGAACTGGGAATACGACGACGCTCTGGCGACCGCCGACAAGCACTCCTTCTTCAAGTTCATGGTCAAGTCCGTCGCCGAGAAGCACGGGCTGCGCGCCACCTTCATGCCCAAGCCCTTCAAGGGGCTGACCGGCAACGGCTGCCATTGCCACATCTCGGTCTGGAACGCGGACGGGACGCAGAACGCCTTCGCCGACAAGGCCGAGCCCTTCGGCCTGTCGGCCAAGGGGCGCCACTTCCTCGGCGGCATCATGAAGCACGCCTCGGCGCTGGCGGCGATCACCAACCCGACCGTCAACTCCTACAAGCGCATCAACGCGCCGCGCACCATCTCGGGCGCGACCTGGGCGCCGAACTCCGTGACCTGGACCGGCAACAACCGCACCCACATGGTGCGCGTGCCGGGGCCCGGCCGCTTCGAGCTGCGCCTGCCCGACGGCGCGGTGAACCCCTACCTGCTCCAGGCCGTGATCATCGCCGCCGGCCTCGACGGCATCCAGGGCAGCGCCGATCCCGGCCCGCACCACGACATCGACATGTATCGCGAGGGGCACACGGTCACCGACGCGCCCAAGCTGCCCCTCAACCTCCTGGACGCCCTGCGCCGCTTCGACGAGGACGCATCGCTGAAGTCCGCGATGGGCGCGGAATTCTCCGCCGCCTACCTGAAGCTGAAGCAACTGGAGTGGACCAGCTACTGCAACCACTTCACCGCCTGGGAACGGGACAATGCCTTCGATGTCTGAGATCGCGCAGCCTGCCGCCCGTTCCGCCTCCGTGGAGCGCTTTGTCCTGACGGTGACCTGTCCGACGGCGCGCGGGATCGTTGCGGCGATCTCGACGTACCTGTCTGGGAAGGGGTGCAACATCGTCGATTCGGCGCAGTTCGACGACCTGGAGAGCGGGCGCTTCT
>NZ_QYRN01000016.1 GCF_003583935.1 Aureimonas flava
ACCAACCTGACCCAGGGCCAGCGCGACCTGTTCGGAGCCCACACCTTCCACCGCCTCGACCGACCGGGAACCTTCCACCACAAATGGCCCCAGGCATGAGATGGGCGGAACGCGCGCAGGCCGCCGGCCTCGATCGCGCCACCACCGCGCTCCTGACGCTGTCGCTGGTGCTGGCCTTCCTGCACCATGCCGACCACGTGCTGCGGGTCGACCATTCCGGCTGGCCGTTCCGGCCCATGGTGACGACCTTCACCTACAGCCTCCTGGCCTATCCGATGGTGCTGTTCGCCCTGTTCGGCGCGAGGCGCCTGTACTGGCTGCGCTGGGCGCTGCTGGCGATCGCGACCGGCGTCACGATCTACGCCCATACCGCGCTGGAAAGCCCACGGATGCAGTTCGCCATGTGGGCCGAGAACCGCAGTCTCGACCCGCATGCGGCGGGCGTGCACAACCTGCCGGGCGTGCGCTCCCCGATCCTCGGCACGCTGGCGGTGGTGATCGGCATGGCGCTGAACCTGACGGCGATCGCCGCGACGCTCGCCATGGCGCGGCGCGGGCTGGCGCTCGGGCGAGGGGCCTGACGACGATCTGACGGCCTCGTCAACAAAACGGGAGGGGCGTTGCCTACGCGTCGCGCCCGATTAGTTCGCTCTCGACGGGAAGACCGCGCCGGTCTTCACAACCCTTCCGACGAGGACGCGACGATGCGACTGATCCCCCGATCCGCCGGCCTGGCGGCTCTTCTGGCCGGCACGCTCCTGGCCGGCGCCGCGGCGGCGCAGGACACCAACTCCCAGGGCGAGCGCCTGCCCCACGTGGACGGCAACGCGCCGGCCACCGGCACGGCCGCCTCCACGCAAGGGGCGGCGACCGGCGAGCCGGTGGAGACCGAGGCGGCCAACGCCCCGGACCAGGAGCCCGCCTTCGCCGGCCAGACCCGCGCCCCCCAGCCGACCGCGATGCCCGAAGTGTCGACGCAGACCGTGGCCGAGGGCCTGCCCAACCTCTGGGCGCTGGAGTTCCTGCCCGACGGGCGCATGCTGGTCACCGCCAAGGAAGGCCGGCTGATGATCCTGCCGGCGATGGGGCAGGAGGGCGAGCCGATCGAGGTCGCCGGCGTGCCCGAGGTCGATTCGCGTGAGCAGGGCGGGCTGCTCGACGTCGCGCTCGGACCGGACTTCGCCTCCGACGGCATGATCTACTTCACCTTCGCCGAGCCGCGCGGCGCGGAGGGCAACGGCACCTCGCTCGCCCGCGGCAAGCTCGCCATGACCGACGGCGCGGCCGCGCTGGAGGACGTCGCGGTGATTTTCCAGCAGACGCCGAGCTACGAGGGCAACAAGCACTTCGGCTCGCGCATCGTCTTCGACGACGAGGGCAAGCTGTTCCTGGGCGTCGGCGAGCGATCGGACGATCCGATCCGCGACCAGGCGCAGGACCTCGCCTCGGGCCTCGGCAAGGTGTTCCGCATCAATGCCGATGGGACGATCCCCGAGGACAACCCGTTCGTGGACCAGGACGGGGCGCAGGACGCGATCTGGAGCTACGGTCACCGCAACATCCAGTCCGCCGCGCTGGACGCCGACGGCCGCCTGTGGACCATCGAGCACGGGCCGCGCGGCGGCGACGAGCTGAACGGGCCGGAAGCGGGCAAGAACTACGGCTGGCCGGAGGTCACCTACGGCATCGAATACGGCGGCAGCCCGGTGAACCAGGGCGTGACCAGCCGCGAAGGCACCGAGCAGCCCGCCTACTACTGGGATCCGGTGATCGGCCCGTCGGGCATGGCGCTCTACCAGGGCGAGGAGTTCCCCGAATGGCAGAACGCCTTCCTGGTCGGCGGGCTGGTGACGCAGGGTCTGGTGGTGCTGACGATGAACGGGGAGGGGCGCGTGGAGACCGAATCGCGCGTGCCGCTCGACGCGCGCATCCGCGACGTGAAGGTCGGGCCGGACGGCGCGGTCTATGCGGTGACCGAGACGCGGGGCGGCGGCTCCACCATCCTGCGCCTGACCAAGGCTTGAGCCCGGCGCGGCGACGATGAAACGATGGCCCGGGAGCGGATGGCCGATCCCGGGCCTCTCATCCGATGGGGTTCAGACCGCGAGCGGCCAGCCGCCCTCGCGCCTCTCCATCACGCGCACGGGATCGCCGACGCGCAGGATTCCGGTGCCGCGGGCCACCGCGTTCCAGCCGAACAGGACGCCCGGCGCGCGCGGATCGCCCGAGCGGCGGAAGCGGCCGAGCGTGGCCAGGGGCTCCTTGCCCGAGCGCCGGCCTTCGTCCTGGTCGACGGTGGTCACCGCGCAGCGCGCGCAGGGCTTCACGAGATCGAGCACCACGTCGCCGACCCCGATCGTGGCCCAGCCGTCCTCGGCGAAGGGTTCGGCCCCGTCCACCACGATGTTGGGCCGGAAGCGGCTCATCGGCACGGCCTCGCCGCCGGCGGCGACGATCCGCCGGTTGAGCTCACGCAGCGAGGCGGTGGTGGCGATCAGGAGCGGAAAGCCGTCGGCGAAGCCGACCGGGCGGTCCTCGGCGGTCCAGTCGCGCGACACGGTGCGCCGCGCCCGCCCGTCGAAATGGACCAGCCGCACGGGACGCCCGAGCCAGCGCGCGAGGGCGGCCTGGGTCGGCGCGTCGGCGGCGGCCGCGTCCACCGTGTCGCCCCAGACGGTGACGGGGAGGCGCGTCTCGCCCTCGGGCACCGGCACGAAACGCTCGCCGCCCTCGCGCCCGTCGATGGCCGGATAGGACAGGTGCAGCCCGTCCTCGTCGGGTTCGGCGTCGAGCAGGGCGAGCGGCGGATGCTCGCGTTGCGTCAGAAAGCGCCCGGTCTCGTCCACCAGCATCCAGCGCCGGTCATCCCGCAGGCCCATGGGCTCGAGGTCGGCGGCGTCGGGATGGCGCGCGCGCCCGCCCTTCACCGGATGGATCGCCAGCGTCGAGACCTGCATCGCCCGTCCTTTCCGCACCGGGAGGCGCTCAGTCCGTCGCCGCTTCCAGTGCTTCCATGTCCTCGTCCGACAGGCCGAAATGGTGCCCGATCTCGTGGATCAGCACATGGGCGACCAGCGTGCCGAGGCTTTCCTCGTGCTCCGCCCAATAGTCCAGGATCGGCCGCCGGTACAGGAGAATGCGGTTGGGCATCTCGCCGGTCTGGGGCGTGCCCAGCGCGCCCACCGCCCGGCCCTCGAACAGGCCCAGGATGTCGAACGGGCTTTCCAGCCCCATCTCCTCGACCACGTCGTCGTCGGGAAAGTCGGCGATGTGGAAGCGGATCTCGCCCGACAGGGCGCGGAAGGCGCCGGGCAGCGCCGCAAAGGCGCCGATCGCCAGCGCCTCGATCTCCTCCAGGCTGGGCGAAAGCCTGCGCGCCCAGTCGCCCGTCCGGTCCCTCTGCCCCATGCGATCTCCCGTTCCCGTGGCGCGCCCTGCCTGCTTAGGCCATCCGGAGGCCGGACGGAATGGTCTCACGCTAAGCCGCCCTGGAGCACCACGACCCTGGTTCCGTCCAGGATCCGGCGATGGAGGTCGATCACGTCCTGGTTCAGGAGGCGGATGCAGCCGGACGAGACGGACTGGCCGATCGACCAGTCCTCGTTGGTGCCGTGAATGCGGTAGAGCGTGTCCTCCCCGTCGCGGAACAGGTACAGCGCCCGCGCGCCCAGCGGATTGGTGGGGCCGGGCTCCATGCCGGCGCCCAAGTGTCCGTAGCGGTCGGGCTCGCGCGCCATCATCGCGTCGGTCGGGCGCCAGCGCGGCCAGGCGCGCCGGTACTGGACGCGGGCCTCGCCCTGGAAGGCGAGGCCGGCCTTGCCGACGCCGATCCCGTAGCGCAGCGCCCGCCCGCCTTCCATCTGCAGGTAGAGGAAGCGCGCCGGCGTATCGACGATCAGCGTGCCGGGGATCTCGCCGCTCTCGTGGGCGACCTCCTGGCGGTAGAAGCGCGGGTCGATCCGCGTGAGGTCGGGCGCGGGCACCGGGAAGGGCTCGTCCGACACCGGCGCGTACATGGCGAGGTAGTAGGGCGGCACGACGCGCGCGGGCGCCTGCGGCGCGACGTCGGACAGGCGGCCGGACACGCAGCCGGCGAGAGCCAGCGGGGCGCTGGCCAGGAAGGTTCGGCGGGAAAGCGGCATGGCGGGTCGTCTTCGGATCGGGGCACGGAGGCGGAAGGCGCCTGTCCTGCCCCGCGCGCCGGGTGCAGGGCAACCGCCGAGCCGCGGTCCTGACGCGATCGTGACGCGCGGGTGTTCGTCCACCGGAATCGGTTCCCCATCAACAGGAAAATAATCTTGGGGTCCGTCGCCTTGACTCATGGAGGCGACTCGGAAATCTCCTAGAACATAAGAGGAACAAATGGCGGCCGCCCTCCCGTCGGCCGAAAGGAAACGGCATGGTTCGGAGCAGCCCGCAACGACGACGAGCCGGGGTCGATCCTTGCGAAGCGGTTGATAAGATGGAGCGGGACGGGGCGCCGGACCCGAACGGAGGCGCGCCTGCGCCGGATCGCGCGCGGGCCGCCACCGTGTCGGCCCTGCGCCAGGCGATCGGCCGGATCGAGGCGGTGCCCTTCGCGCGCGAGGCGCTTTCCGGAAAGGACGAAAAACCCAAGGGGGTCGACCGCCTGACCCTGGGCGCGCCGCGGTTCGACGCGGCGCTGGGGGGCGGGCTGCCGCGCGCGGGGCTCGTGGAACTGCGCACGCTGGCGATGCGCGACGGCGGGGCGGGCGTCGGCTTCGCGCTGGCGCTCGGCATCCTCCTCGGCGCCTCCGGCGCACGGCCGCTCCTGTGGATCGCCGCGGCCGACGCCCTGGCCGAGGGCGGCATGCCCTGCCGCGAGGGGCTGGCCCATTTCGGCTTCGCCCCGGAGGCGCTGGTGGTGGTGCGCGCCCGGCGCGTCCAGGACGCGGCCTGGGCGGGCGAGGAGGCCGCCCGCTCGGGCGCGGCCGCGCTGGTCGTGGTGGAGGTGCGCGGCAACCCTCCGCTTCTGGCGCTGGAGGGCACGCGCCGCCTCCAGGCCCGCGCCCGCGACGCCGGCGGTGCGGTGCTGCTGCTGCGCCAGGGCGGCGAGGCGGAGGCCGGCGCCGCGCCCGTCCGCCTCCTGGTCGAACCGGTGCGCGCCGCCCCCGTGCCGGGGCTGGAGGCGCTGCCGCTGATCGGGCGCCCCCGCTTTTCGCTCGGGCTGGAGAAGGCGCGCGGCCTCCCGCCCCGGACCCTGAACCTCGAATGGGATCCCCATGACCGACGCTTCCACGACCACGACCCCCGATCCCTTCCCCTCGGGCGTGTTTCTGGCCCTTCGGCTGGCGCGGCTGTCGAGCGACCGGATCCGCCGCGAGGAACTGGGGCGCTCCTGGCGCTGCGGCCCCTTCGCCCCGGCGCGCCCCCGGCCGGCGCCCCGCCCCGGCGCGCCGGCGCGCGCTGACCTCCTGGCCGTGCCGCTGGGCGCGGGCAACGGCCATCGCCCGTCGGCCGGATCCGGGCCCCTGGCGGGCCCGCGGGACACCGCGCCGGAGCCGGGCACGCCGCCGCTCGCCCTGTTCGCGCGCACGGACCGCGCCGACCGGATCGCGGCGCTGTGCGAACGGGCGGAGGCGCTGGGCCTTGCGCCCGGCCTCGGCCTCGCCGAGGCGCGTGCGCGCTTTCCCCATCTCGACTACCGCCCCGTCGACCCGGAGGCCGATCGCCGGCTCCTCCTGGCGGTGGCCGACTGGTGCGACCGCTACACGCCGCTGGTGGCGCTGGACGGCGCGGACGGCCTCGTGCTCGACCTGACGGGCGCGGCGCATCTCTTCGGCGGCGCCGGCGCGCTGCGCGAGGACCTGCTTCTGCGGCTGCGCGCCCAGGGCTTCGCCGCCGCGGCCGCCCTCGCGGCCCATCCTGGCACGGCACGGGCCTGCGTCGGGCTGCCGGGGGCGCCCGTCCTGGTGCCGGCGGGCGCGGAGCGGGCGGCGGTGGCGGCCCTGGCCGCCGGTCCGGCCCTGCGCCTGGAGGCCGGCGAGGCGGCGCGGCTCCACCGGCTCGGCCTGCGCCGCGTCGGCGATCTCCTGGCCCTGCCGCGCGCCGCCCTCCACCGCCGCTTCGGGGGGGACGTCGCGCGCCGGCTGGACGAGGCGACGGGCGCCGCGCGCCGCCCGATCGAGCCGCGCCGCCCGGCCGCCCTCCTGATCCGCGAGCGACGCCTGTTCGAGCCGGTGAGCCTGCCGGAGGACATCCTGCGCCTGGCCGCCCACCTCGCCGCGCGCCTGTGCGAGACCTTAGGCGAGCGGGGCGAGGGGCTGCGCGAGGCCGAGCTCGCCCTGTTCCGCGTCGACGGCCATGTGGAGCGCCTCCCGGTGCGCACGGGCGCCCCCTTGCGCGACCCGGCCCGCCTCGCGCGGCTCCTGGCGGAGCGGCTCAAGGCCTCGGGCGACGAGATCGACGCCGGCTTCGGCTTCGACCTCCTGCGCCTGTCGGTTCTGAGCGCGCAGGGCATGGCGGACCGGCAGGAGGGGCTGGACGGGGCGCAGACGGCCCCGGCCGAGCCGCTCGGCGCGCTGATCGACCGCCTGGGCGTGCGGCTCGGCGAGGCCGCCGTGTTCGCCCTGGAGGGCGCCGACCGGCACCGGCCGGAGGCGGCGCAGCGCCTCGGCTCCCCCGCCGCCGGCACCGGACACGATGGCGGCTCGGGGTGCGAGGCGGACCTCGCGCCCCGGCCCCTGCGCCTGTTCGCCCGGCCCGAGCGGGTGGAGGCCACGGCCGAGGTGCCGGACGGTCCGATCCGCCAGTTCCGCTGGCGCCGGGCCCTCTACCGCGTCGGGCGGATCGAGGGGCCGGAGCGCATCGCCTCCGAATGGTGGCTGGGCGACGTGGCGGCGAGCCGGGACTATTTCCGCGTCGAGGACGAGGCGGGCCGGCGCTACTGGCTGTTTCGCGAGGGGGCGGGGACGCAGGCGCCCTCCGGCTGGTTCCTGCACGGGCTCTTCGCATGAGCGAGGGCGAGGGCGAGGGCTGGGGCGGGGGCGGGGAGCCGGCGATCGAGCCGCTGCCCCCCGGCACCGGTTTCTGCGAGATCGGGGCGGCCTCCAACTTCTCGTTCCTGCGCGGCGCCTCCAAGCCCGGGGAGATGGTGATCGCGGCGGAGGTCCTGCGGCTCGGCGGCCTGGGGCTCGCCGACCGCAACACGGTGGCGGGCGTGGTGCGGGCCCACGGGCAGGCGCGGCTGCGCCGGTTTCCGTTCCGGCCCGGCGCGCGGCTGGTGTTTGCCGACGCGACGCCCGACATCCTGGCCTATCCGCGGGACCGGGCCGGCTGGGCGCGGCTCTGCCGCCTGCTGACCGCGGGGAACCTGCGGGCCGACAAGGGCGACTGCATCCTGCGCCTGCCCGATCTCCTGGACGGGGGCGAGGGGCTCGGCCTCGCGGTCCTCGCGCCCGGCGGGCTCGGCCGCGACGGACCGCCGGGCGAGGACGCCGCCCTGCGCCTGCGGGCCGCGCTCGAGCCCCTGCGCGAAGCCTTCCCGGACCGCGTGCGGCTGGCGCTGGCGCCCCGGCACGACGGTGGCGACGCGCGGCGGCTGGGCCGGGCGGCGGTTCTGGCGAAGGCGCTGCGCACCCCGCTCCTGGCCACCAACGACGCCCTGTTCCACGCCGCCGACCGGCGCCCGCTCGCCGACGTCCTGGCCGCGATCCGCGAGCACGTGCCGCTCGCCCGCGCGGGCCGGGCGATCCTGTCCGCCCATGCCGAGCGGCGCCTCAAGCACGAGGGCGAGATGCTGCGCCTGTTCCGGGGCCACGAGGGGGCGATCGCGGAGGCGCGCCGCTTCTTCGAGGAGCTCCGCTTCGACCTCGCGAGCCTGCGCTACGACTATCCCGACGAGGCGCTGCGGCTCGGCGTCTCGCCGCTGGAGGAGCTGCGCCGCCTCGCCTACGAGGGGGCGCGTCGGCGCTATCCCGGCGGGGTGCCCGAACGCATCCCCGTGCAGATCGAGCGGGAGCTGGAGCTGATCGCGCAGAAGAAGTACGAACCCTACTTCCTCACCGTCCACCGCATCGTCCGCGCGGCGCGCGAAAAGGGCATCCTGTGCCAGGGCCGGGGGTCGGCGGCCAATTCCACCGTGTGCTACTGCATCGGCGTCACCGAGGTGGACCCGGAAAAGGCCGGCCTCCTGTTCGACCGCTTCCTGTCGGCCGAGCGCGACGAGCCGCCCGACATCGACGTCGACTTCGAGCACGAGCGGCGCGACGAGGTGATCGACTGGATCTACGAGGCCTACGGGCGCGAGTCGGCCGCGATCGCCGCCACCGTGATCTCCTATCGCGCCCGCTCGGCCCTGCGCGAGGTCGGCAAGGCCTTCGGCCTGTCGGAAGACGCGGTGTCGGCCCTGTCGGGCTCGGTCTGGGGCTACGGACCGGCCGACATGGGCACGCGCGAGACCGCGGCCGCCGGCCTGTCGAGCGAGGACCCGACGACGCGGAACGTCCTCACCTATGCCCGGGCGCTCAACGAGTTCCCGCGCCACCTCAGCCAGCATGTCGGCGGCTTCGTGCTGACGCGAGGCCGGGTGGACGAGACGGTGCCGGTCCACAACACCGGCTCCAAGGGCCGCATCATCGTGGAATGGGACAAGGACGACCTCGACGAGCTCGGCATCCTCAAGATCGACATCCTGGCGCTCGGCATGCTGAGCGCGCTGCGCCGCGCCTTCGACATGCTCAACGCGCTGTATCCGGGCGAGGTGACGGCGGACGGCCGCCCGGCCTCGCTCGATACGCTGCCGATGGAAGAGCCGGGCGAGCCCGTCTGGCGGATGACGCACCGGGCCGACACGCTGGGCACGTTCCAGATCGAGTCCCGGGCGCAGATGACCATGCTGCCCAAGCTCAAGCCCGACGTCTTCTACGACCTCGTGATCCAGGTCGCGATCGTGCGGCCCGGCCCGATCCAGGGCGACATGGTGCACCCCTATCTCCGGCGTCGCATGGGGCTGGAGCCGGTGGACTACCCGAAGGAGGAACTGCGCGACATCCTCCATCGCACCTGCGGCGTGCCCCTGTTCCAGGAACAGGTCATGCGCATCGCGATGGTCGCGGGCGGGTTCTCGGGGGCGGAGGCCGACAACCTGCGCCGCGCCATGGCCACCTTCAAGCGCACGGGCCAGGTCAAGGATTTCGGCGACCGGATGATCGCCGGCATGGTCGGCAACGGCTACACGGAGGATTTCGCCAGGCGCTGCTTCTCGCAGATCGAGGGCTTTGCCGGATACGGCTTTCCCGAAAGCCACGCGGCCTCGTTCGCGCTCCTCGTCTACGCCTCGGCCTTCATCAAGTGCCACTATCCCGACGTGTTCTGCGCGGCGATCCTGAACGCCCAGCCCATGGGCTTCTACGCGCCCGCCCAGCTCGTGCGCGACGCGCGCGAGCACGGGATCGAGGTGCGCCCCGTCTGCGTCAACGCCTCGCGCTGGGACTGCGCGCTGGAGGCGGCGCCCTTCGACCCGGCGCGCGTCTTCGCCCGCCACCGCGAGGCGGCCGGCGCCATCCGCGCGCGCCACGCGGTGCGGCTGGGGTTCCGGCAGGTCAAGAGCCTGCGGGAGAGCGAGATGCGGCGCCTGGTCTGGGTGCGCGACACGTCCGGCCCGTTCGATTCGGTGCGCGACCTCTGGCGGCGCTCGGGCCTCTCCCGCCAGGCCGTGGAGCGGCTGGCCGACGCGGACGCCTTCGCAAGCCTCGGGTTGGCGCGGCGCGACGCGCTCTGGGCCGCGCAGGCCCTGGACGAGGGCGTGGCGCCCGAGCGCCTGCCGCTGTTCGAGGGGGCGGGCGAGGTGGTGCGCGAGCCGGAGGTCCTGCTGCCGCCGATGCCGCTCGGCGAGGCGGTGGTCAACGACTACCGCTTCCTGTCGCTGTCCCTGAAGGCCCATCCCGTGTCCTTCCTGCGCGAGGACCTGCGCCAGCGGGGCATCGCGCCGACGCAGCACCTGGAGGAGCTGCGCTCCGGCCGGCGCGCCAGCGTCGCCGGCCTGGTCCTGGTGCGCCAGCGGCCGGGCTCGGCCAAGGGGGTGATCTTCATGACGGTGGAGGACGAGACGGGCGTCGCCAACGTCGTGGTCTGGACCAAGGTCTTCGAGCGGTTCCGGCCCGTGGTGCTGGGCGCCCGCCTCGTGCGCGTGTCGGGCCGCGTCCAGGAGGATCGGGGGGTGATCCATCTCGTGGCCGAGACGATCGAGGACCTGACGCCGCTCCTGTCGCGTCTTGCCGAGCGGGGGCTGGAGGGCGCGCGCATCCTGCAGCCGACCGACCACGTGAAGAGCCCGCTGCGCCACCATCCCGAGCCCCGCCACCCCGCCGCCATGCGCGACGACCTGGCGGAGGCGGCGGCCGCGCTGGGCGCCGCTCTCGCCTCGGCCGACGAGGTGCGCCGCCCGGCCCGCGTCGTCCTGCCCTCCACGCGCGCGGTGGACGAGGCGGACCTGCGCGGGATGCGGGCCGTGCTGCCCAAGGGCCGGAACTTCCACTGACGGCCGGTTCGGCGAAGGCCACGGCGGGCCGTCGACCCGGCCCGCCCCGATGCGCTAGGTCTGAGGGACATCGACGCCGCAAGGACAGCCATGGAACCGAGACCGGCCCCGCGCATCACCATCCGCTTCTGCACCCAGTGCCAATGGCTGCTGCGCGCCGCCTGGCTGGCGCAGGAACTGCTCCAGACCTTCGGGCCCGACCTCGCCGAGGTCGCGCTCCAGCCCGGCACGGGGGGCGTCTTCGAGATCGCCTACGACGGCGACACGATCTGGGAGCGAAAGGCCGACGGCGGCTTTCCCGAGGCCAAGGTCCTGAAGCAGCGGGTGCGCGACCGGCTGGACCCCGAGCGCAGCCTCGGCCACAGCGACCGCTGACACGACGCGCGAAGGGCCGCCGCGCCGGAGCGCGGCGGCCCTTCGATACCCTGCCGGCGCGGCGGCCTACTGGACGTAGTAGACCACCTTGCGATCGGCCTTGGAGACGATCACCGGCTGGTTGCCGGACGTGTAGAAATACTCGTAGTCCGGGTTCGACGGCACGGGCACGAGCGTCACGGTGCCGGGCACCACCGAGCCCTGCGTGATCTCGCCCTCCACCACGACCGGCTCGGTCGGGTTGGCGACCACGTACTGGCGCACCTCGTCCGGGGCGGACGCCGCGCCGCCGATCGCCATGCCGGCGACGCCGCCGATCGCCGCGCCCACCGGGCCGCCCACCAGCGCGCCCGCGACGGCGCCCGTGCCGGCGCCCGCCAGGGTGCCGGCCGCCTGCTCGCCCTCGCTCTTGGGCTCGGTCGTGGTCACCACCGTGGTCTGCGCCAGAACCGGGCCGGCCATGAGCGCGACGGCGGCGGAAGCGAGAATGAAACGACGCATGATCTATGTCCTTGCTGAAGAACGTCCCTGTGGCGGCCTAAACCGCCGGAGGTCCGCCTGCGTTCCACGGGACCTGCGCCGCGCCGTCAGTTTCCCTCGCCCACCACGATGCGCACCTTGTCCGGATAGAAGGCCAGATAGCCGGCGATCTCGCGCGCGGCGGGCTTGGGATCCTCGTAGGACCAGACGGCATCTGTCTCGCCGTAGCCCTCGGCCGAGATCGACCAGTAGCGCGCCTCGCCCTTGTGCGGGCAGGTCGTGCGCCGGGCGGATTCGTCCAGGAAGGCCATCGCCACATGGTCGCGCGGGACGTAGAGGACCGGCTCGTGGTCGCCCTCGTGGAGGCGCAGCGCCTCGCGCGTCGAGGCCAGGACGGCGTCGTGGAACAGGACGTTGACAGGGCGCGTCTCGCGCTCGATGCGAAGGGCCGGCTGGGACACGGCAGACATGGCTTTCCTCCCCGAGGATGGATATGGATAGGATCCAGCAATCGAGCGGCCCGCCGTCCGGTTCCCCGATCCACCGACCGTGGAAGACGCATGCGGCAAGGCCCTCTGCCCGAAGACGCGCGCCAGCGCCTCGTCTCCGCCCTCGGCCGCGTGGCGGCGGGCGAGCGCGAGGCCCTGCGCGCCGTCTACGACCTGACGTCGGCGAAGCTTTTCGGCGTGGCCTTGCGTATCTTGGACGACGAGGCGGAGGCAGAGGACGTGCTGCAGGACGTGTATGTCACGGTGTGGAACCGGGCGGGCGGCTTCGATCCGGCGCGCGCCAGCCCGATCACCTGGCTCTGCACGCTGGCGCGCAACCGGGCGATCGACCGGCTGCGCGCCCTGCGGCCCCATCGCTCCCGTGCCGACCTGGACGCAGCCGACCGCGTCGCGGACGAGACGCCGGGCGCGCTGGCGCGGCTGGAGGCCGAGGGCGAGGCGCGGCGTCTGGCCGCCTGCCTCGACGGGCTGGAGCCGCGGGCGCGCGAGGCGATCCACGCCGCCTTCTTCGGGGGGCGGACCTACGAGGACCTGGCGCGCGGGGCGGGCGTGCCGCTTGGAACGATGAAGAGCGTGATCCGGCGCGGCCTGATCCGGTTGAGAGGATGCCTCGAAGCATGAACGCGGGCGACGAACGGGATGGCGGCGACGAGGCCCTGGCCGGCGAATACGCGCTCGGCCTGCTGACCCCGGTCGAGCGGCGGGCCTTCGAGCGGCGCCTGCGCCTCGATCCGGCGCTGGCGCGCGAGGCGGAGCGTTGGGACGAGCGGCTTCATCCGCTGGTGGACGGCGTGCCGGCCGCCTCGCCGCCGGCCCGGCTCTGGCAGGCGATCGAGGCCGAGCTCGGCCCCGCCGCCGCCCAGCGCGCGGCCGCCTCGCCCGCCGGGCGCGCGAGCGCCGGGGGCGCGGCGCGGCGCGTGGCCGCGGCCTGGCGGTGGCTGGCGATCGGCTCGATGGGTCTTGCCGCCGCGAGCCTTGCCGGACTGGCGCTGGCCCTGCGGCCCGACGCGCCCCCGATGATGGCCTCGATCTCGGCCGACGGGGGCACGCCGCTCTTCGTGGCCGTGGTGGATCCCGACGGCGGCCATGCGACGCTGATGCCGGTGTCGCTGCGCCCGGAGGCCGGCCGGGTTCCCGAACTCTGGCTGGTTCCGGCCGGCGGCGCGCCGATCTCGCTCGGCCTCGTGGATCCCGCCGCTCCCTTGCGCGTCGACCTGCGCGGACGGGAGGGCATGGGAACGGGCATGATGCGCGCGCCCGGCGCCGCGCTCGCCGTGTCGATGGAGCCGGAAGGCGGCTCGCCCACCGGCCAGCCCACCGGCCCGGTGGTCGGCCAGGGCATGCTGCGCGCCGTCTGACGCCCGATGGTCGATGCGTCGGAGGTCTCGGTGTCGCCGGGCGACGAAACGGAATGGGCCCTGCCCGCCGCCACGCTGCGCTTCCGGTCGGGGCGGTTCGAGGCCGGCACCCGCGCGCTTCCGGCCGAGGTGGCGGTGGCGATCTCCGTCAACGGCTCGACCCATGCGGTGATGATGGCGACCCCCGCCGACCTCGAGGATCTCGCCCTCGGGCTGGCGCTGAACGAGGGGATCGTCGAGACGCCTTCGCAGATCGAGGGGCTGGAGATCGCATCCTCCGAGGCGGGGCTCGAATGTCGGCTGTGGCTGCGGCCCGAACGCGCCGCCGGCTATGTCGTGCGCCGCCGGCAGATGACGGGGCCGGTCGGCTGCGGGCTCTGCGGGGTGGAGAGCCTGGAACTGGCCGCGCGCGCCCTGCCGGCCGTCGGGCCCGGCGTCCCCGTGCGGCCGGAGGCGATCGTGGCCGCCATGGCCGCGATGGGAGAGGGGCAGCGGCTCGGCCGGCGCACCCGCGCCGCCCATGCCGCCGCCTTCGCCTCGACCGAGGGCGATGCCTTGTGCGTTCGCGAGGATGTCGGCCGGCACAACGCGCTCGACAAGGTCGCGGGTCACCTGGCGCGCGAGGGGATCGACCCGGCGGGCGGCTTCCTGGTCCTCACCAGTCGCGTCTCGGTGGAACTCATCCAGAAGGCTGCCGCCATGGGCTGCGCGCTGCTGGCGGCCGTGTCGGTGCCGACCGGGCTCGCCGTGGCGGAGGCGGAGCGGGCCGGCATCACGCTGGTGGCGGTGGTGCGGGGGGAGGAGTTCGAGGTCTTCACCCATCCCGGCCGGATCGTCGGGGCGGGCGAGGCCGATCCGCCGCTCGCCCGCAGCCTTGGTTGAAACGAGCGGTTCTGGTCGGAACAAGCGAGCTTCAGGCCCTGCTCCAGGCGAAGCACAGGCCGTTGACGACCGTAAGAACGAAGCTGGAAACGAGCAGGGCGCGGCCCGGCCGTTGGATCTTGGGTGCGATCGACAGGGCTAGAAGAGTCCCTCCACCCGCTGTGACAAGGATCCAGATCAGGGTGAGCTCCAGGTTCCTGGCCACGGATAGGTCGACCAGTCCGACAACATGCAGCCATAGGACCGAAGCGACGCTGCCCACCAGAATGGGCGCGGGCCAAGCCCATTGTCGATCGTTCCGCGCCAGTCTCGCGGTGGCAAACGCCGCGAGGGCCGGAGGTCCGCCGAACATGCAGGCGATCCACGTCGCGATCGGCCAGTGGACGGCGAGGAGCACGAGCCAGAGACCAAAGCTCGCGATCACCGCGCCCGAGAATAGCCCGACGACGAGGAAGGCGAACGCATGTTGCGTTAGCGTTGCAGGACGCGGAGAGCCCCGTAGGGGATTATGCGCGGCGCTAGCGGATTCCATCGTGCTCCCCCTTGGGCGGTGGACGCTCGCCACCCGATGTCGATGTCGGCATGGGCCGGCGGGACGGAGGATGGTCCTCCGCCGTGAGCATCGCGGCCATGCCATAAAATTCCGCGCCGCGCATTCTGATGCCCTTTTGCCACAAATGGACACCTCCCATATCCCATGGCAGCGGCCGGCCTTCGGGCGGCCGACTCCACGCTATTTCGCGCGCATGCCGAACGGGTGACGCGCGAGACAAGGAGACGACGAATGGACTTGGAAAAATACACCGACCGGGTTCGCGGCTTCATCCAGGCCGCCCAGACCGCGGCGATGGCGCGCGACCACCAGCAGTTCGTGCCCGAGCACCTTCTGAAGGTGCTGGTGGACGACGGCGAGGGTCTGGCGTCCGGCCTGATCGAGCGCGCCGGCGGCCGGCCCAAGGACGTGCGCCTCGGCGTCGAGGCGGCGCTGGAGGCGCTGCCGAAGGTGTCGGGCGGCAGCGGGCAGATCTATCTGGCGGCCCCGACCGCCAAGGTCTTCGCCACCGCCGAGGAGATCGCCAAGAAGGCCGGCGACAGCTACGTCACCGCCGAGCGGCTGCTGCTGGCCCTGGCCATGGAGAAGAGCGCCAGGACGTCGGAGATCCTCGCCAAGGCGGGGGTGACGCCGCAGGGGCTGAACGCGGCGATCGAATCCCTGCGCAAGGGCCGCACGGCCGACACGGCCTCCGCCGAGCAGGGCTACGACGCGCTCAAGAAATACGCCCGGGACCTGACCAAGGACGCGCGCGAGGGCAAGCTCGACCCGGTGATCGGGCGCGACGACGAGATCCGCCGCACCATCCAAGTCCTGTCCCGGCGCACCAAGAACAACCCGGTGCTGATCGGCGAGCCCGGCGTCGGCAAGACGGCGATCGCCGAAGGCCTGGCGCTGCGCCTCGTCAACGGCGACGTGCCGGAATCCCTGCGCGACAAGCAGCTCATGGCGCTCGACATGGGCGCGCTGATCGCGGGCGCCAAGTATCGCGGCGAGTTCGAGGAGCGGCTGAAGGCGGTCCTGTCGGAGGTGACGGCGGCGGACGGCGGCATCATCCTGTTCATCGACGAGATGCACACGCTGGTCGGCGCGGGCAAGGCGGACGGGGCGATGGACGCCTCGAACCTCCTGAAGCCGGCGCTGGCGCGCGGCGAGCTGCACTGCGTCGGCGCCACCACGCTGGACGAGTATCGCAAGCACGTGGAGAAGGACCCGGCGCTCGCCCGGCGCTTCCAGCCGGTCTTCGTGTCCGAGCCGACGGTGGAGGACACGATCTCCATCCTGCGCGGGCTGAAGGAGAAGTACGAGCAGCACCACAAGGTGCGGATCTCCGATAGCGCCCTGGTGGCCGCCGCGCAGCTCTCCAACCGCTACATCACCGACCGCTTCCTGCCCGACAAGGCGATCGACCTCGTGGACGAGGGCGCCGCGCGCCTGCGCATGGCGGTGGATTCGAAGCCCGAGGCGCTGGACGAGATCGACCGGCGCGTGGTGCAGCTCAAGATCGAGCGCGAGGCCCTGAAGAAGGAGCACGACGAGGGCGCGCGCTCGCGCCTGGAGCGCCTGGAGGCGGACCTTGCCAACCTCGAGGAGGAGTCCGACCGGCTCACCACGTCCTGGCAGGCCGAGAAGTCCAAGCTCGGCCTTGCCGCCGATCTCAAGCGGCGGCTGGACGAGGCGCGCAACGATCTGGCCATCGCCCAGCGGCAGGGCGAGTTCCAGCGCGCGGGCGAGCTCGCCTACGGCGCGATCCCGCAGCTCGAGCGCGAACTGGCCGAGGCCGAGACCGCCGACGGCAAGGCGTCGATGGTGGAGGAGACGGTGACCGCCGACCACGTGGCCCAGGTCGTCTCCCGCTGGACCGGCATCCCGGTCGACCGGATGATGCAGGGCGAGCGCGAGAAGCTCCTGTCCATGGAGGACGCGCTGGCCAAGCGTGTCGTCGGGCAGGGCGAGGCGGTGCAGGCCGTGTCGCGCGCCGTGCGCCGTGCCCGCGCCGGGCTGCAGGACCCGAACCGGCCGATCGGCTCGTTCATCTTCCTCGGCCCCACCGGCGTCGGCAAGACCGAGCTGACCAAGGCGCTCGCCCGCTTCCTCTTCGACGAGGAGACCGCGATGGTGCGCATCGACATGTCGGAGTTCATGGAGAAGCACTCCGTGGCCCGGCTGATCGGCGCCCCTCCGGGCTATGTCGGCTACGAGGAGGGCGGCGTCCTGACCGAGGCGGTGCGGCGGCGTCCCTACCAGGTGATCCTGTTCGACGAGATCGAGAAGGCGCATCCCGATGTCTTCAACGTGCTCCTGCAGGTCCTGGACGACGGGCGCCTCACCGACGGGCAGGGCCGCACGGTGGACTTCCGCAACACGCTGATCGTGATGACCTCGAATCTCGGCTCCGAGTACCTGACGGCGCTGCGCGACGACCAGGACGTCTCCGAGGCGCGGACCCAGGTGATGGATGTGGTGCGCTCGGCCTTCCGGCCCGAGTTCCTCAACCGCGTGGACGAGATCATCCTGTTCCACCGCCTCAAGCGGGCGGAGATGGGGGCCATCGTCGACATCCAGATGGCACGGCTGGAGCGCCTCCTGGAGGAGCGCAAGATCGTGCTGGAGCTCGAGGTGAACGCCCGCGAATGGCTGGCCGACAAGGGCTACGACCCCGCCTACGGCGCGCGCCCGCTGAAGCGCGTGATCCAGCGCGAGGTGCAGGACCCGCTCGCCGAGCGGATCCTCCTTGGCGAGGTCAAGGACGAGGATCGGGTGAAGATCGCCGCCGGCACCGACCGACTGCGCTTCCACGTGGTCGGCTCCAAGGCCGACGCGGCGGGTGACCGGGTGGCCGCCTGAGGGCGGCGTGCCTGCCGGTGAGAGGAGGGGCGGCCCGCCGGGCCGCCCCCTTTTTTGTGTGCCGGGCCGCCCGCTCAGTAGTAGGCGACGCCGTAGTAGTCGTTGATCCGCCGGCCGTAGTCGGGATCGACCCAGTTGGGCCGGTCGGCCGCGCCGAAATGCGGCGCCTCCTTGAGCTGGTCGATGGTGATGCCGACCACGTAGCCGCCCTGCCGCTCGTCGTATTTCAGGACCTCCCAGGGCAGCGGGTGATATTCCTCGCCGATCCCGAGAAAGCCGCCGAACGACATGATGGCGTATTTCACCCGGCCGTCGCGCTTGCCGATCACGATGTCGTAGATATGGCCGAGGTTGTCGCCGTCCGTGTTGTAAACGCGCGAACCGTTGACGCGGCTCGCCTCGATGGCGTCGGCCCCGACCTCGATCTCGGACATGGTGCCGGTTCCCAGAGTGGAGGACATCGGACTTCTCCCTTCGGTTGCTCCGGTGGGGAAACGAGGAGCGGGCGCGGGCGTTCCGAGGCGCGGGGAACGGGCCCGACGCTCGGCCCTTCAGGCCCGGTTCATTTGCGCTTCGTTAACCATCTTCGGACCAGCATTGCGCCCTAATTGCCTGTCAGGCGTTGCCGGCCGGGCGTCGCCCGTGGTGCAGAGCGAAGGAGGCGGGAATGGCGAAGACGAAGGTGGGGGCGTTGGCTCTGCTTCTGGCCTGCCTGCCGGCCCTCGCCCTGCCCGCCGCGGCGCAAGGCTACGATCCGTATTACGAGGACTACGGTCCGGGCACGGAAAGCTTCCGCGACGAGTTCGGCAACATCGTCACCGTGGATTCCTACGGACGCGTGATCGCGGTCGAGCGTCCCGAGGAGCGCCCTCGCGGCACGCGGCGCGGCGGCGCGCCGTCGGGCCCGGTGGTTCTGGAGGGCCGCGCCGGCGACGTTCCGCCGGGCGTCGACTACGGCGCGCGGAGCAACCCCTACGACGACTACGACACCTATGGCGACGGCCCCGTGGAGAGCCAGCCCCTGCCGCCGCCAGGCGCCTGGGACCAGGCCGGCCTGCCGGACCGGAGCACGACCGGCTCCATCGCGCCGGGCGAGGGGGGCTCGGCCTATCCGCCGGCCGGCCCCGGCCTCGAGGGGCAGACGATGATCGAATCGAACCCCGCGCCCAAGGTGGCGGGGCCGAGCGGCAAGAACGCCAAGGCCGAGATCGCCGCGCTGCAGGTGCTGCTCGACCGGGCGGGCGCCTCGCCGGGCGTGATCGACGGGCGCATGGGCGGCAATGTCGACAAGGCGGTGGCGGCCTATGCCGAGATGACCGGCCGGGCGATCGACGCCACCAACGCGCAGTCGCTGATGGAGGAACTGATGGCCACCGGCGGTCCGGCCGTGGTGTCCTACGAGATCACCAACGAGGACGTCGGCGGCGCCTATGTCGCCGCGATCCCGGAGGACTACGCGCACAAGGCCATGCTTCCGGCCATGAGCTACGAGCGCGTCACCGAGATGCTGGCCGAGCGCTTCCACATGGACGAGGCATACCTGAAGGAGATCAACCCGGGCGCCGACTTCACCCGGCCGGGCACGCAGATCAAGGTGATGGCGACGGGCGACAACGTCACGGGCGTTCAGGTCGCCAAGATCATCGCCGACAAGGGCCGCGAGCAGGTGCGCGCCTACGACGCCAGCGGACGCCTGGTGGCCGCCTATCCCTCGTCGATCGGCTCGACCTCGACGCCCTCGCCGTCCGGAACGGTGGAGGTGGCGCGCATCGCCTTCGACCCGAACTACACCTACAACCCGAAGGTCAACTTCAAGCAGGGCGACAACGACAAGGTGCTGACCATCCCGCCCGGCCCGAACGGCCCGGTCGGCACGATCTGGATCGCCCTGTCGAAGCCAACCTACGGGATCCACGGCACGCCCGAGCCGTCCAAGATCGGCAAGACCAACAGCCATGGCTGCGTGCGCCTGACCAACTGGGACGCGACCGAGCTCGCCAAGCTGGTGAAGCCGGGCGTCACCGTCGAGTTCGTGGACTGACCGCCCGATGACGCGACAGTTCGGTTTGGCGGGACGCCTTTCGCTCGGCCTCTGCGTGCTGATCCTCGCGGCGCCCGGACCGGCGGCCGCGCGACGGGTTCCGGTGCCGGCCGAGGCGCCGGCGGCGGACCGATCGCCCGGCGAAGCGGCGCAGCCGACGGCACCCGCGGCAGATGCGCCGCTGCCCGGCCCCGCGACGCCGCCCGAGGCCGCGGCGGTGCCCGTCCCGGAGGCGCGGCCTCCGGCGCCGGCGGACGGGGCGCAGGCGCCGTCCGACGCGGCGCCCGCCGAGCCTAAGCCGCCCGCGCCGCCCTCGGCCGCGACGCCCGCCGAGCCCGGGTCCACCGCTCCGGAAGCGGCGGCCCCGGCGCCCAACGCCCCGCAACCCGCCTACGTGCCGCCCGAGAAGGCCCGCACCGAGCCCGAACCCGGCGCGCCGGACGTGCCCGCGATGGCGGTGACGCCAGCCGAGACGGTGGAGGCCGCCGCCGCGGTCGAGGACGCCGTGTCGTGCGAGCGCGAACTCAAGGCGCGCGGCGCCGAGTTCACCGTGGACGCGACCATCGCGGAGGGCGACTGCGGCGTGCTGCGGCCGGTCGCGGTGACGCGGCTGTCGAACGGCACGCGGATCGAGCCGGGCACGGTGATGCTGTGCCGCGCCGCGCTCGCGCTCGACGTCTGGGTCTCGGAAGGGGTGGAGCCCGCCGCGCGTGCCGAGTTCGACGGGGCGAGGGTCAAGGCGCTGACCCACGCCTCGACCTATGTCTGCCGGGCGCGAGCCAGCGAATCGCGCATCTCCGAGCATTCGCGCGGCAGCGCGATCGACATCGCCGGCTTCGAGCTGTCGAACGGGACGGTGCTCCCGGTGGAGGCGACCGAGCCCGGAACCCCGGCCGACCGGTTCGCCGCGGCCGTGCGACGCGCCGCCTGCGGCCCGTTCCGCACGGTGCTCGGGCCCGGCACCGATTCGGACCACGGCACCCATCTCCATCTCGACATCGCCGCGCGCCGGGCCGACGCCACCTACTGCCGCTGACAGCGGCACGCCGCCGGCGTTTCCTCGGACTTTTCCGCAGCCGGCGGACTTCCGCGCCTTTCCTCCGCCCAGGGTCCCTCTATAGTCCGCCCGCGCCGCCGGTCCCCGGCGGCCCTGAGGAGGATGCCATGCCCTACACCGCCGACGACCAACGCTACGCCCGCGCCAACTTCCGCCGCTGCGGCCGATCGGGCCTCGACCTGCCCGCCATCTCGCTCGGCCTCTGGCAGAACTTCGGGGCGACGGACGTCTTCGAGACCGGCCGGGCCATCCTGCGCCGCGCCTTCGACCGGGGCGTCACCCATTTCGACCTGGCCAACAACTACGGCCCGCCCTTCGGCTCGGCCGAGGAGAATTTCGGCCGCTGGATGGACCTCGACTTCCGGCCTTACCGGGACGAGCTCCTGATCTCCACCAAGGCGGGCTGGGACATGTGGCCCGGGCCCTACGGCAATTTCGGCTCGCGCAAGTACCTTGTCGCCTCGCTCGACCAGAGCCTGAAGCGCATGGGGCTCGACTATGTCGACGTGTTCTATCACCACAGGCCCGATCCGAAGACGCCGCTCGAGGAGACGATGGGTGCGCTGGATGCCATCGTGCGCTCCGGCAAGGCGCTCTATGTCGGCGTCTCGTCCTACGGACCCGACCGCACGCGCGAGGCCCATGCCATCCTGAAAGCCATGGGCACGCCCATGCTGATCCACCAGCCGTCCTATTCGATGCTCAACCGTTGGGTCGAGGACGAGCTCCTGGATACGCTGGGCGCGCTTGGGGTCGGCTGCATCGCCTTCTCGCCGCTGGCGCAGGGGTTGCTCACCGACAAGTATCTCGGCGGCGTGCCGGACGGCTCGCGCGCGGCCAAGGGCAAGTCCTTCTCGCCCGAGCTCGTCACCGAGGAGAACGTGGCGCGCATCCGCGCCCTGAACGAGGTCGCCAAGGCGCGCGGCCAGTCGCTGGCGCAGATGGCGATCGCCTGGGTCCTTCGCGACCCGCGCGTGACCTCGGCGCTGATCGGCGCGCGCACGGTGGCCCAGCTCGACGCCTCTCTGGATGCGCTGGGCCGGCTCGACTTCTCGGACGAGGAACTGGCCGCGATCGACCGTTCGGCGACCGACGGCGGGATCGATCTCTGGCGCTCGCAGTCGTCGATCGGCGCCCAGGCCTGAGCGGCCCCCGAGCCTGAACGGGGCGCGAGCCCGAGCGGGGCGGGGGGGGCGGGGGGGGGCCCCCCCCCCCCCCCCCGCCCATTCGCCTCGCCGCGCGCCCCGCCTCAATGCGCGGCGACGCGCATCTCCTCCACGCTGTTCTTCAGGAGGTCGTCGATCCGCTCGCGCTCGCGCTGGAAGGCGACGAGCTGGTCGCCGCCGAGCTGGCGGCCGGACGGGAGACGGATGCGCATCGGGTCGACGCGCGTGCCGTTGACGGTGACCTCGTAGTGGAGGTGGTTGCCGGTCGACAGGCCGGTGGAGCCGATATAGCCGATGATCTGCCCCTGGCGCACCCGGGCGCCCTTGACCACGCCGCTCGCGATCTTGCTCTGGTGCGAATAGGAGGTCTCGTAGCCGTTGGCGTGGCGGATGATGGTCTGCTGGCCGTAGCCGGTGGACCAGCCCGCCTGTTCCACGACGCCCGAGCCCGAGGCCAGGATCGGCGTGCCGCGCGGGGCGGCCCAGTCGACGCCCCAGTGCATGCGGGCGTAGCCGAGCACGGGATGGCGGCGCGAGCCGAAGGGCGAGGTGAAGCGCCCCTTGGGCACGGGGTTGCGCAGAAGGAACTGCTTCGCGCTGCGCCCGTCCTCGTCGTAGTAGTCGGTCTGGTCATCGTCGGCGGTGAAGAAGCGATAGTAGCGCTTGGTGGTGTCGCCGAACTTGGCTTCCACGAACAGGATCTGGGAGTCCGCGCTGGCCTCCTCCTGGCCTTCCTTCAGCGAATAGAGCAGCGTCAGCCGGTCGGTCGGGTCGAGCCGCGCCTGGAAGTCGATGTCGGAGGACAGGATCTTCAGGAGCTTGCGGCACAGCCGGTCGTCGAGCCCGTAGGCAAGGGCGGCCTGATAGATGCCGTCGTAGACGGTGGGCATGTTCTGGCGCAGCGGCGCCTCGGTGGCGTTCTCGTCGAAGGCCTGCGCGACCGAGCGGCTGAGGGCGGGCTCGGGTCCCCGCTCGAAGGAGCCGTCGTCGGCGAGCGCCACCGTGGCCAGGTGCCGCTCGCCGCGATAGGCCGAGAGGCGCACGATGCGCGACCCGTCGCCGGAGGGCTCGAGGCCGAGGCGCAGCACCTCCCCCGCGTTCATCTCGTCGCGGCCGAGAAGCGTCGACAGGCGTGCGGCCGGCGCCTCCGCGTCCGCATGCCCGTTCTCGGACAGCGCCTCGGCGATCGCGCGGGTCTCGCGGAACGGCACGATCTCCTCGAAATAGCGCGACACGCGATCCTCGCGCGTTTCGGCCGCCGACAGCGAGACGTTCTCCGCCGTGACCCGGGCCGCCGAGCCCGGCACGTATTCGGCCGCGTCCGAAAGGCTGCCGCCGAAGCGCGACGTGTCGAAAGCCTGGTAGGCCGCGACCTGGACGGGCGCCGAGGAGAGGCGCGGCACCGCCTCGCGAACCAGGAGCTCGGCCTCGCGCGTGCCGATGTCCGGCGCGTCGTCGTAGGTGGCGGGATCGAACGCGAAGGCCTCCATCGCCAGGCCGACGTCGCCCTCCACCTTGGCGTCGTAGATCTGCCCGGTCTCGGGCGGGGCTTCCGCCTCGGCCTCGTCGCCGTCGCTGCCGAACACGTTCATGGCGTCGAAGGCGGGATAGGAGACGGTGGTCGGATGGCGCGCGCCCAGCAGCATGGAGGCATAGGCGAAGGGCAGGCTGCGGATCACGTCCCGGCCGCCCTCGCGGATCATGGTCGGGACTTCGATGGTGGACCGGTTGCGGTCGATCGGGATCGGCGTGGCGAAGACGCGCTCGCCGCGCTCGACCGCGTCGGCCTGGGGTGCCGCGATCTCGCCGACCACGGCGGGCGACACCAGCATGCGCCGCCCGTCATGGGCGGCCGACAGGGCGATGCCCATCATGGCGCTGGAGGTGAGTCCGGTGAGCAGCGTTCCCGCCAGCCAGCGCGCGGACACCTGGCGGCGGTCCGGCTTGCGCCGGACGTCGGCGACAAGCGCCGGCTGGTTCCCGAAGTTCGGCTTGGCGTATCGCTCGTGGTTCATTCCGGTCTCATGCTGGTCCACCCTCCCATGGCCCCAACAAAGCGGCCGAAAAGCGAAGGCGGAGGCGCGGAGCCGCGCCACGAGCCGGCCTGTTGCGGCGCGGCCACAGGTCGGTTGGTCCCTTGAGATAGAGCGGATCGGACAAGCGCCTGTCAACCGATCGTCCGCCGCGTCGGGGCGAAGCTGGGGATCGCGCTCGCCGGCGCTGGAGGAGCCGGCGGCGGCTGGGCGCCGTGAGGCGCGGTGCCTTGCTTCGTCGCGGCCTGGGATGGCGCGACGCTCCTCTTCGAGCCGATCGGGGCCGAGCCCGACCGCGGGGTCCGGAAGGCGCCCGTGACAAGCGCAGAATGATGGATCGCGCGGCGCCGGTCATCGTCCCCCGTCCCGTCTGATGACGTTCGGATGATGGTTTTCGGACGGTGTGATGACGGGTATGTTGGGTGCAAGCGGTTGTTCCGATGCGGGTTTCCGATTTTCTCCTGGGTTTGGCGTTTTTTC
>NZ_QYRN01000017.1 GCF_003583935.1 Aureimonas flava
GGGGGCCGGAGGTGTCGTGCGGACAGACACCCATGGCCCTCTTCCCGAGAATCTCACTGCGCTTAGCCGTAGGGCTCAGGAGGTGAGAGGAGCGGTTGAAAGGCCGAAGGGCCTTTCGCGGGGTGCAGGGGTCGAAGACCCCGCCAAGACTGCCCGCGCCGGTGACGGTGACGGTGCCCACAGGCTCTCTCGTGCTGGCTGAGGTGTTCGATGGACAGGCACTCCGATCTTCCCTTGTTCCGCTGGACGCCGGCTCTGGCCGAGGTGATCCCGTTCCCCTGCCGCGCGCGCATCGCCAAGGTGCGGCGCACGGCGCAGATCCTGGACGAGACTACGCCCCAAGGCGCTGACGCCTATTGGGAGCGCACCGTGTCGGACCTTCGCCGGCAGATGCAGGCGGCAGGCATCCTAGGCGATCGGATCGACGCCGAGCTGCGGACCTTCTTCGATGCCGTGCAGGCGGAGCTCTATCGACGCGGTTACGCCGCCCTCGCCGGATCGACGGGGGACACCGCTGCATGACCGCCGCCGCCGCGTCCAAATTGGACACCGAGAAGCTGCGCAAGGCGCATCGCCTCATGACCGGCGGCGCAACCGATGGTGAGCGATCGGCTGCGACCGAAGGCGCGAGGAGGCTTGCCAGAGCAGCCGGCATGACGCTGGAAGATGCCCTGTCCAGTTTGGACAGTCGCCCCGCGCCGCCTCGGCCGAAGACCTTGTTCGAAGAGATGCAGGATGCCTTCGAGGCCGCCAGTCCTGGCCACAAGGCCGAGCGTGCGGCGTGGGATGCGGAGCGCCAACAGAAGCGCGAGAAGCTCCGCCGGGAAGCTCTGGACGAGTTCGGGAGTGAAGACGCCATCTGGGCCGAAACGGCAAGCGAGCGGGCTCTGCGCAAGGCGTTGGAGCCGCTCGCTGACTGGGGCACGATCGCCAACACCGGCCGCCGATACATCAAGGGGTATGCGGGTTGGACAGTTGGGCCGCCACCCCAGCAGCTGATGGAAGCCCTGGTGAAGGCCTGCCCATTCCCGGCGGACGTTGTAGGGCTCTGGCGTGAGTATCGCGCGTGGGATCGCCTGTACGAGATCCGAGAGGCTTTCGAGCAGCACCATTCCCAAGCCGAGCACGTCCAGGCGCGCGTCGCGGCGCTGGAACACATGCTCGACACGCTCTCGGACTGGACGCCGGAAGGCTTCGCCGCTCGCCTCGAATGGCTGAAGTTCCGGACCGAAACCGACAGGTCGCACGACGTCGACGACGACTTGGCCATGATCGCCACCATGCAGCGGGACTTCGCGATGCTGCGAGCGATGTTCATGTCGAAGGGCGCCCAAGCTGGCGCATCACCGGAAGCCGTCCAAACTGGACACCGCACCACCGCCGAGAAGCGCGCGGACGTCCTGTCCATATTGGACACCCACCCCGATCTCTCCGACCGCGAGATAGCGCGCCGCGTTGGCGTCAGCCCGTCGACGGTTGGAACCCTGCGCAGGAAGGCGTCGTGATGGAACCTCGCATTCAAGACATCCTCGCAGACCTCGGAATCGTGGTCATCCCAACAGCGCGCCGCCGGCGGCCAGGCGAGACGCACGCCGGGGGCGTGATGCGCCAGATCGTCGGCGAGCATGGCATGGACGTGCTCGAGCTCACGCTTCGCCTGATCCGCGGCAGCCGCTTGAACGCCGAGGCCCTATCCTCCGAGACGATCGGCGCCTTGGCTGACGTCCTCGCCCAGCGCCCGGACTGGCACTCCCGGCGGGACGATCTCGCGCGCGCCTGCGAGGCGATCGACCTGGAGGCATTCCGAGCCCGTGCTGTAGCCCGCCGGCCGTGGCCGGTCAGAGGCTTCCTGCGCCCGTTGCTCTACGATGCCTTCGATCGCCACCTGACCCGGCGCAACGCGCCCGAAGGGATGGAGATGGCCGCTTGAGGCAGGAAATCCCGGACCTTCTCGCTGGCTACCTCAACACGCCCCAGGCTGCGGCCGCGCTGCGTCTTGCGCCGATCACGCTCACCAGGTGGAGGGCGCAGGGCAAGGGCCCGCCATGGTGCCGGGTCGACACGCGCGTCTTCTATCGCGAGGCCGATCTGCGCGATTGGGTGGAGGAAGAGGGCCGCCGCGTTCAGTCTGAGGTAAAGACTGCATCCAATTGATATCGTGAGATAATCAAGGATAACGATCGATCGTCGAGACTGCTGATCGTCTCCTGTAGCTGTAGAGGCAACAGGAGGCGATCCCCATGCATAGACCCTTCCCGACGATCCTTCCCGCCGCTGGATTCGCTCCGAAAACTTCGTTTATCGGAACCGAAAACGGGGCAGCCCGATGAGCCTCGCCGATCGCGTCATCGAAGCCCTCAAGGCCGGCAAGTCCGCCGGCATGGCCACCCTTATCGAAGACGTCGAAGCCGGCATCCTCGCCGCCGAGCGCCGCAACACACAGGCGGCCGAGCGCGCGCTGGATCCGTTCCTGGCCGAGAGCGAGACCGCAGAAGCGCGTCAGACCGCGCAGGACGCCACCTACGAGCGCGACCGGCTCGTCAATGCGGCCAAGCGGCTGCGGGAGGCCCGGTCCTCCTTCATTGCCGCCGAGCAGCAGGCCGAACGGCGCCGCATGTACGACGACGCCCTCGCCAAGCGCGATGCGGCCGTCGAAAGCCTCCGAGACTATCCCGAGCTGGCGAACGCCATCGGTGAGATCCTGGCGGAGGTGCACGCGGCCGAGAACGCCGTCATGCTCGCCAATCAGAACCTTCCGGCAGGCGTCCAAGGCCTCGAAGGCGTCGAAACGCTCTCCCGCGGCCCGATGCTGGACGCCTACCTCACTGCACCGATGTCGTTGCTGCGGATCATCCTTCCGGCGATGCGTCATCGCGGCATGCCGATCTACGGCCCCGACAGGTCGTCGCTCTACAGCACGCCAGTCTTCACCCCCGAAATCACCAGTTCGGCAGAGCGCCCGTCAAGCGACGCCGAAACAGCCGAGGCCCCCGAAACGGTTGGTGCTCGTCAAGGGGCCTCGGCGCCCAATTCAAACCCGGGTGCGGCGAGGTCTGCCGCCGCCTCCGATAGGACCGGCGAGGCGGGTGTTTCCTGGTCCGCCCCCTCGCCGGTCCGCCCCATGTTCCACGACGCGGGAGAAGCCGCATGATCGCCCCCGACAAACTCGCGGAGCTGCGCCGGATGCGCGCCGCCGCGAATGCAAGCCTGGCTATGGCCTTCGTCGATGCCTTCGAAGCGGCCAAGGGGCCCTTGGCCGGCATCCACGCCGATCTCGTTCGCGCGGCAGCGAAGGTGCGCGCAGATGTGGAGGCCTTCCATGGCCGATGACACCTGCCGCTGTGTCGGCTCCTACTGCACCTGCGACGGTTCTCCCATCCTCAAGGACGGCGCCCGCGCTCGGATCCCTTTCTGGGCAGGCGATCGGATCGCGCTTCCGCTCATGTTTAAGGACGGCTCGATCTCCGGCGAGAAGCACACGGCGGCCGACGCCATGCTGTCCGACAGCGACCGAGCCTATGCAGAGATGAAGGCGCGCGACGCCAACGCCTGGCGCGGGGGCGAGGCCCCGGCGATCACGCCGCAGAAGATCGTCGACGGCGGGCCGGAGTACGCCCGCGGCATCCAGGACGGCGCCTACGAGGCGATGAAAGAACGCGACCGCAACGCATGGCGGGGGCGCTGACCATGCCGCTCTCTGGCCTGCACGTCACCATTGGCGAAGCCCGGAATGCCGGGCCTTTCACGCTCTACGAGGGGGGCAGAGAGGGGCCGCAGCTCCACGGCAAGGTGCTTCTCTCCGAGACGCTGGCCGCGCCCGGCACCTCGACGATCGTTACGCCGCCCTATGCCTACGAGCGCGGACACCTCGTCGCGTCCGTGCGGTGCTCGAAGGACGCGTGGGTGGCCGTCGGCGCTGCCCCCAACGCTTCAACCGGACCGCGGGACTTTCTGCCAGCCAACACCGACCTCGACATGATCGTGTCGGCTGGCGATCGCGTCGCCTGGCTGGAGGCGTAAGCAATGATCGCCGATAGCCTCATCGCCCTTCTGGGGTTCAAGTTCGAAGGCGCCGACGACGCGCGCCAGTGGAATGCGACCCTGAAGAACGCCGAGCAG
Organism: Aureimonas flava; assembly: GCF_003583935.1. Classification (GTDB taxonomy): domain Bacteria; phylum Pseudomonadota; class Alphaproteobacteria; order Rhizobiales; family Rhizobiaceae; genus Aureimonas; species Aureimonas flava. The sequence continues at coordinate 4,120 of NZ_QYRN01000017.1, forward strand.
AAGCTGCAGGCGTTTTCCGATCGCGTGACCACCATTGGCCGCGCCATCGCGTTGGGCATGGGGGCGGCTGTCGGCGGCGCTGGCATCGCCCTTGGCAAGAACGTGATGTCCCTCTCGGCCGAGTGGGAAAAGTACACGGCCACGCTCGAGACGATCGAAGGCTCGAAGGAGAAGGCCGAGGCCTCCCTGGATTGGGTATCCGACTTCGCCAAGCGCACGCCCTACGACCTCGCGCAGGTCACCGAGGCCTTCATCAAGATGCGGGCCTATGGCTTGGATCCGACCGACGGGAGCCTCTCGGCGCTCGGCGACGCCGGCTCGGCCATGGGCAAGGATCTCATGTCCGCGGTCGAAGCGATGGCCGATGCCGTCAACGGTGAGCAGGAGCGCCTGAAGGAATTCGGCCTGACGTCGAGCACCGTCGGCGACCAGGTGACGTACAGCTGGAACAAGAACGGCCAGAGCTTCTCGAAAACGATCCGCAAGAACGGCGCCGAGATCTCGAAATTCATCAAGGAGCACATGCAGGCGAACTTCGGCGGCGCGATGCTGCGCCAGTCGAAGACGTGGGATGGCATGTGGTCGAACATGCTGGACAGCTGGGACGATTTCCAGCGCCGGATCGGCCGCACCGGCTTCTTCGAGTCCATGAAACGCGGTCTCGGGGATGTCCTCGACAAGATCGACGAGCTGGACCGCAACGGCACGCTCGACCTGTGGGCGACGCGGCTGGGGTTTGCCTTTGAGTGGGTGGTGGAGAAGGCGAAGGGCTTTGCAGTCCGCATTGGCGGCCACGTCGAGACCATCATGGGCATGTTCAACGGAAAGTTCGGGAACATCGGCGAGAACCTGAAGCCGATCCTGACGGTGCTGGGTTTCGTCCTCGCCCGCCTTTTCCCGGTCACGGCGGCCTTCGTTGCGCTCAATCTCGCGCTTGAGGACTGGCTGACGTACATGGCCGGCGGCAAGTCCGTGATCGGCGATCTCGTCCAGGCGCTGGCGGACTTCCTCGGCGCTGACCCCGACAAAGTGGCAACCGCACTCGGCGAGATCGCGAAGGCCACGGCGTGGTTTGGCGCAGCTGCCATCGGCATCGGCATGTTCACGGGTGCGTTGGGCCGCCTGGCGGGAGTCCTCACCATTATGAAGGGCATGCGCTGGGCGACGGCGTTCCTCGCCGGTTTGGCGAATGTCCAGTGGGGCGCGGCCATCGCCGGAGCCGGAGCGTCTGCGGCAGGTGCCGGCGCCGTGGCGGGTGGTGGCGCCGCAGCGGCAGCGGGCAGGGCAGGCGGAAGCGCAGTAGCAGCCGCCGGGGTCGCGCGCGCTGCTGGAGGCCCTGGAGCCGTGTTGGCTGGCGGGCTTGCCGGGATCTACCTTGTCGACAAGATCCTGTCCGCCATCAACGAGCGGATCAAGGAGATCGGCACCGATCCCCAGTGGGCGAAGGATCGCCTGGCGCCCGTCGCGAACAACGGCATCGGCCAATCCGGCCACTACAGCCTCGCCGGCTCTGGAGCGGCTGACTTCTCGGCCTACGAGGCTCGGATGCAGGGCGGTGGCGGTGACGGCACCCAAGCCGGCATCAACGTGATGAAATCGCTCTACGAGAACGCAAAGAGCTGGTGGGACAGCGCCAGCGCCGCCGCTTCGGCCGCCAGCCTGGCCGCCACGATCAACGACAGCCGCGACCAGTCGGTGACGAACAACGTCTCGGCGCCGGTGACCGTCAACGTCCAGCAGGCCTCACAGGCCCCGGCCGCGGTCGGACGGGCGATCTCCGACGCCATCCCCAGCACGGCCGTGCCCCCGACCCGCACCATCGATCTAGGGAACCGCTAACATGGTCGGAAACGTCGGGAAGACCACGAACAACCTCATCGACCAGATCGAAGCCGTTGCCCAGGCGGAACGTGAAGATCAGTGGGGCGAGATGCCGGGGCGGATCGTCGCCTTTGATGCTGCGAAGCAATCGGCCACCATCCAGCCCCTCTACATGCGCGTCATGAACGGGCAGCCGATGGCGCTCCCCGAGCTGCTCGAGGTGCCGGTGCGCTTCAGCCGTTCGGGCCGCGGCTCCATCACGTTCCCGGTGCAGGTCGGCGATCGTGTCACCCTGCGCCCGCAGATGCGCTCCAGCGAGAAGTACCACGCCGATCCGGATCAGGCAGACGGCTACGTCGCTTCCGACACGCGCACCTACAACCTGTCCGACATGGAAGCGCACCTTGATGGTGGGGAAAGCCTTCTGGACCCCATCCAGAACTTCGACGCCGAGAACACGCACGTGCGCTTCGACGGTGAGGGAAAGTTCGGGATCAAGGGCAGCGCCGACGGGAAGATCTCGATCGAGGGCAGCGAGGGCAACGTCTACGACATCATCGCCTCGATGTTCGAACTGATCGCCACCGACGAGCTCCTGATCAAGCACGGCTCGTCTTCGGGCTCCGGGCACGCCCTCCAGAACCGAGACCAACTCATCGAACTGGCTGCCAAGCTGCGAAGCATGGCGCTCTGACCCCTAACCCACTGAAAAACAAGGAACCAGCACCATGGCAGAGAAGAAATTCGGGAACCGCCTCTTCAAGGTCGACCAGCCGCTCGCCACCCAGGCGATCGTGATGCAGGGGCGCCTTCTCAGGCTGATCGGCCCCGCGTCGGATAAGCTGCCGGCACTGTTCGATCCCGCGAACCGGAAGGGCCCGGCAGACCAGACCGCAGCTCTGAGGATCATGGGCGTCCTCGTGGAGGTGTTCGGGCACACCGAACCGGAAGCCACCGCCGCGTTGCTCGGCGACATCGTCAAGATGGCGCAGGTGAAGGGTGCCAACGGCAGGTACGAACAGGCCGACATCGACACCGAGTTCTCGTCCGACCCCGGCGAGCTCTATGCCGTCGTCGCGTGGATCCTGCGCGAGACGCTCGGCCCTTTTTTTTCAGGGCTCGTGGCCAATGGGAGCCTGAAGAACGTGGTGGCGGCCTAAGCGATGCGCAGGTCCGCCGTATCGCGCCGAACCTCAACTTCTGGCTCTGGCGCCCGATCCTGGCGGACCCGCCCCTCTACTCGGTTGGAGATCTCGAGACATGGGTGACACTTACGCACGTGATGGACTGCCACGAGGCTCTCGACCTCAAGGAGGCGTCATTGCAGAAGGCGCAGCAAGCCGCAGAGTTGAATTCGTCTCGCCGGTAGGTGGGGCCGAGGGGCAGACCAGGCGCGAGATTGCCAAGGCCATCCTTCGCCGTAAGGCCGGCCTTGGCCCTCTGGGCGCCCTGACAGCGTCAGAGCAGGAAATCCACGTTCCCGGCGATCTTCTCGCTGTGCGGGGTTTGGCGGCCGCAGAAAGGGCTACAGCGCGCCTCGCCTGCGAGGTGTTCGCCCAGCCGGCCGAGAAGGGTGCCGACTGCCTGGCGATGATCTATGGCCTACGGGGTGCGGGCAGCCTCCGCCCGTGGCTCTCGCGCGAGACGGCCGACACGGCCGAGCTGGCACGCCAGGATCTCGAACCGGAGTTCGGCGCCGGATGGCGCGAGGAATGGGAACGGCGCCAGGACGAGGCCTTCCTGATGCTCGAGGCCCGCATCGGACGCAGCTGGCCGCAGGTTCTTGCCGCCCGTATCGTCGCCGAGCAGCGCGCCGAGGCTTCATCCGACAAGGGAGGTTTTCGGAGCCAATGCTGAAACCAACCTGCAGGATCGTGAAATCGGCATCGCTCAAGAAGGACGGTGGCCTTCTGGGGCGTGCCCTGGCCGCGATGGGCGGACCGAACCAGGTCAAGGTCGGGTTTCCGGCCAGCAAGACCGAGGATGGCATCGTCGATCGCGCCATTCGAAACGAGTTCGGGACGCGGGGCAGCGGCAAGTTTTTCGTCCGGAAGGGCAAGGGCGGCAAGGTCATGGGCGGCTTCGGCGGCCCCGTGCCCGAGCGCCCGTTCATGCGCAACGCGATGCGCTCCAACCGCGACAAGTATCAGCGGGCAATGGCTGCGGCAGCGCGCCGGATCCTGCGCGGGATCATGGCTGGAGAAAACGGCGCCACCCTAAAGCGCGAGGCGCTGGAGCGGCTCGGCGCACTGGCGCAGGGTGATATCCAGAAAGAGATCACCAGCCTCCGAAGCCCGCCCAACTCGCCTCTGACGATCGCCCTGAAGGGCTCGTCCAACCCGCTGATCGACACCGGCGAAATGAGGGCAGCCGTCACCTGGACGATCGAGGACTGATGGTGGGCCTCGATCGGGAGCGTCTGATCCGGATCGCCGGGCTCCTGACGTCGGACAAGATGGGCGAGCGTGCCGCGGCCGCCGCGAAGGCGAGCGACATGCTCCGCGCTGCCGGAATGACATGGCGAGACGTCCTGAGCCACACACAAGGCGCCCCACGCGTGTTGCTGATCCCGGCCGACACTTCCGAGCAGGATGCAGAGATCGCGCGCCTACGGGCTTCCCTGGCGGCGAGCGAGGCGCATCGGAGGGCCCTGGCCGCCCAGCTTCAGGCCGAGCGGTCTGTCTTCTGGACGGAAATCGACTGAGCCCGGCCGGATCCCGCTAGGCCGAGAGCCCCAGGAACGGGATCAGGAAGCCGGCAGCTGCGCCGCTGATCAGCCCGCCACCGATCGACCAAGCCGTCTCACGTGTTCCGAAGCCGATCGCGCTCCCGGCCACCGCGGCGCCGACTACGAACAGGGCGATGTTCGCCAACTGCGAGCTCACGTTGAAGATCAGGAAGCCTGCGATGCTCAGGGCAATCCCGGCCACGATGACGACGGCACCCTTCCAGATCGGAAACTTCATCACCCAGGCGAACAGGGCGCCGCCGGCGATCATGGCCAGCGTCACCCACAGCAGGATCTCGTTCTCGGCCATGATGGGCTCCCAGCGCGTGCGGCCCATCGATCTCAAGAGGGCCGCGACCTGTCAACTGGAGCGGGTGAAACCATGACAAACCATAACAGGGCCGCCCGTCGAGCCCTTCAGCGTATGGAATATATTTCCAAAGTTGGCGGAGCATGACCGGGTGTATGGAACGTCATGCCATACGCGGCGCGATTTCGGCCGGAAATGGCTAAAGTAGCAGGGAAATAGCCGGCGGGGGCGCCTCAGTCGTTTTTGTCGATTGCCGGGATCCCGGCTTCGATTGGGCTCCAGCCAAAGGAGAGCCCAATGCGCAAGAGCCTCGCACAGATCGCCAAGGAAGACCGTGTTCGAACCGAGAAGTGGCGCGCGGAGCGCACGGCCCGGAAGGTCCCCGAGTCCCGCCAGGTCGACAAAGCCGTGTTGACCGCCTTCCTCCAGCGCGGCCGTCAGGGCCCCGTCTTCATGATCGACGAAGCTGCCCTGGCCGAGATCTTCCACTTGTCCGTCAGGCTGCTGGTGAGCTGGCGGTGCGATCAGGCCGAGTCCGTCAAGGCCATGAAGAAGCGCGTGGCGGAGCTGATGGATCGCCGGCAGATGGAGGCCCTGGCGACGCGGGAGAGCTGGGCGGAAACCGACCGCCTGCGGGATGCCGAGGGCGTCACGGCGTAGGGTCTTCCTATGCCCGACACCCCCGTTACTCCGACATACGGCGTACGGTGATCAGGCCTTCAGGAAAGCCTCTATCTGGTCCGCCGTCGCCGTTGGCTTCCCCTCGACCGAGACAGGGTTTCCGTCCCTGTCCGAGAGCGTGAAATGGCCGTAGTCGATCGCCTTCGGATCGATCCGCCGGATCTTCTTGAGCTGCATTCCCTGCCGCTCCGCCATCCGTCGGATGCGGTTCTCTTGGACCTTGTCGGCCATCGTCTAAAAGTCTCCGGTTTCGGTAGAGACTCCATACATGATACCGAACGGCATTCCCAGAGGTATGCTTGCAATTATGCTGAGAGATATGCTACGTGGTTAATCGGCCCGAGCGGGAAGGTGAGATTTCCCACCCGGGCCTAACCGAAACGATCCTATGGAGATCGATGTGGCTGACTCCCAGCATAGCACACTCACGCGTAAAGACCTGTCTACGATCGAGCGGGTGAAAGGAATTCTCCGCGAACTCGACCAGGAGGCGATCGACGCGCGCATCAGCGCCACGACCGCCACCCTCTGCGTCGACGTCTTCCTCAACCGCAAGCTGCCGGTGGGCGAGCAGGGCGCGGACGTGGTGGCCCTGAGCGAGGACGAGACCGAGCTTCTCACCCATCACGCGCACCGGGCGGAGGATTCGATCCGCCGCGTGGCTGGGGCCCTCGGCGAGGCCGGGCGAGCCGCCAAGTCCCTGCCGCAGCCCAACATCATCATCTTCGATCCGATCGTGGGGGCCATCGAGCGGTATCGCATCGCGCGGTCCTGCATGATGCTCCCCGACACGTCCGACGAGGATGCGGAGACCCTTCACCGGGAAGCGATGCAGCCCTTTTCCGGAGACGAGCCACCGATCGTCCTGTCTTCGAAGGGCGCGATCGAGGCGCTGAACCTCGTCATGTCGTGGAAGGATCTCGACCCCGTCGACGCCAACATCGTCCGCGGCGTCGTGCGCTTCCTGGAAGGGCGGGCCTGATCATGCTCACCCGTCGCGAAGCCCTGTCCACCCTCACGAAGGGCGCCGCCGCTGGCGCCCTCACCGCCGGCGCGATCGGCGCGGCACACGCCGCCTCGTCCGACATCCTCCGCCTGATCCAAGCGCACCGGCTGGCAAAGGAGGCATTCGCCGATGCCGTCGCAGCCCTCGACGAAGCCGAAATGGTGTTCGATCGGGACTATGACGCCAACCCCATCCGTCTGAAGGGGCATCTGGTCGGCTGCATCGATCCTGCCTACGAGACCCGAACGAGCCTCACCAAGTACCACGAGCGCGAGCGCGCGGTCTTCGTCGGCGAGCGCGTCCAGCACCTCTATCCTGCAGCTCACAAGCTGATCTCCGATCGCATCGACCAGATGGAGGAGGAGGATCTCGCCCTGTTCGACACGGCGCGCCAGATGCTGGCCGAGCGGCGGGCCGCGGCCGGGCTGGATACGCTCGAGAGGCAGCATGAAGCGGCCGAGCGCGCCGAGTACGAGGCCTATCGCGCGTTCGCTGCGTTCGCGCCGCAGACCATGGCTGACGTCGCCTCCAAGGCCGCATACGCCCTGGAGCTGGTCGAAGCGGGCGGCGACGCTCACGTGTGCTTGGACGCTCTGGTGGACTCCCTTGTGAACGGGAGGGCTGCGTGATGCGGATGAATCGTCGCTCCGCCCTCGGCATCCTCGCTGGTGCCAGCACCGCAACCGCCCTGGCGATCGTGCCGGCTCAGGCGCAGACCGCGCAGGACGCCATCAGCGCCGATGTGAACCGGCTCCTGGAGGCATACGAGACCGCCAGCCATGAAGAGGACCGCCTGTCGGCGGCCTTCGAAGCCGCCTACGCGCAGCTGCCGGAGTGGGCGCGTGACGGCGGGAAGTTCCTGAAAGCCGACGGGAGCTACACGCCGGGAACATCGGCTTGGCCCATGGTCCCAAACGCTGCCCCCGACACGAACCCCATGGTGTATCGGAACGTCAGGCCCAGCCTCGAGGACATCGATCAGAACTTCGCCGTCATGATGCCCCCTCCGGGCTTCAAGGGTCGGAAGTATCATCGGGCGGAATGGTTCAGACGACGTCGCGCATGGATCGCGCGGGTCCGAGAGCAGCGGAGCGAACGGGAGAAGGTTGGCCTGCCTGCGCTTGAGGCGGCCGCAGACGACGCAGGGACCGCTGTGTGGGAGGCTCGGTACGATCTCCTCGCACTGGAGGACCGGACCGGCAATGCCGACTACATCGGCTGCATGGCCTATCTGGCCGCCACGTCGTGGGGGCGCCGCGATCCGGCCCTGGATCAATACAGCGGCACGCTGCACGCTCTGGCAGGCTCCCTGAGGTCCATCCACCCGTCGACCACCGGATATGTCCGCGAGGCGATCGGCCGCTTCCTGGCCGGTTACGAGGCGGAGGTGATGGCGTGACCCACATCACCCTTCATCTGCCCCTCGCCCTCGCCGGCGTCTGGCTGGTCGCCTTCGGCTTCATGATCGCGTCGCCCATGGGCATCCTGTGCGTCGCGCTCGGCGTCGTCGTGGGCGCCCCTGCCCTCCTGTTCTTCATCGCGGGGGTGCTGGCATGAAGCGCGCAGTCAATCACCTGACGGTCGTGCCCTCTCACGTGCAGCAGCTGGAGGCAGCCGTGCACTGGCTGGTCAGCATGAAGCGCGCGGACTGGCCGAGCCCGATCGTGCCCGAGCTGCAGCGCCGGTTCGGGCTATCCCCCAAGGACGCCTGCACCACGCTGCGGGAATTCAGCCTGGAGATGGCCAAGGCCAGATGATCCAGCATGCGTAGGGCTCTCGTCTCGGCGGGGGCCCTTTCGCTTCCGAAAAGAACCCTTGTCGGACCCAACCCGGCGCGCTCTCCGATGTGAACAATTGTCAACGCGCCTGATCGGCGAGGGGGCAACATATGGCAACGCCGCGGACCACTCTTGCTGCCCTAGAAGCCAGACCATTGCTCGTTGTTTCGGCGGGGGAGAGGCTGCGCCAGCCCGAACCAGAAATCCGTTTCGCAGGCAACGCAGCGATATAGGTCCTGCCGATCCGCCCCCTTGTGCCTGAATTGAAGGATGGACCGCTTTCGCCGTTCGAAGCACGTCGGACAGATCCGGTGATGTGGCTCCTCCTGGGCAAGCTCCTGCCGCAGTTCATAGGCGAAGGTGTTCCCGCCATAGTCGGCGAGCTTGTATCGCGCCGCGACCGCCTTCCATGCTTCGTCCTCGTCGATCCGGGCTTTGGCTTGGCGCAGCTGGTCGGCGAGCTCCATGATCTGCAGCTGGGCCTGCATCGCGCCGGACTGCGCGTCCATGATGATCCGCTGCAGGTCGACCACCCTGTCCGCAATCACCGTCTGATCGCGTAGGCCGACCATGGCCTTCGTCATGTCGGTGGCGGCCTTCAGGGCGGAAACCATCCCTGCAATCTGCGAAACGTCGACCATCGGATTCCCCGCCGTGAGTGCTCATCGCATCCAAGCTGAAGCGCTGGGGCTTGGCCAGCGGGGGCCGTCTCTGAGGGTAGCAAATGGTAACGTCCGGAGCCCGGCCGATGACGAAAAATGATGACATTTGAGGACATCGAGGGGACAGCAAATGACAGCGCCTCGCCGGCCGTCGCAGGGGCATCCAGCGGGCTCGGCCGTTTGAAAGAAATGAGAGCAAATCAGAGCATTCGGTTTCTAAAATAGATGGGAAATAGAAATCGCCCGGCGCCGCCCGGGGAAAGGTTTTGAAAGGGTCGGACGCCCCATGAACCCCATGCTTCCGCACGGCAACTGCCTGGATCTCGGCTGGTGCGTCCTCCGGCCCCTCTCGGATCAGCTGGCCCTGAAGGTGCACAAGGTGAAGACCTACAGCCAGGACGAGGCGAGGATGGCCGCCTACGCGCGCCTGAGCCGGTCCCGGTTCAAGGCGCTGCCCGACGACCGGAAGCGCGAGCTGCGCCTTGGCTGCCTCTGGATGACGCGCCAGTTCGATCCGCCCAGGGTCGGAACCCCGTTCTACGAGGAGACCGAAGCCTCAGGGCTTTGAAAAACAATCATTGGATATCAAACGAGGTATGGGCGCCGGCACCCCGTTGCACGCCCACAACCGATGGGGGCATGTTCTGCCCTGGTACATGCCCGATGGAAACTGGATCGGCACGCGCGGCGTCTCGGATGGAGCGTGCCTCGTGAATGTCCTTGCGAGACAGGCCTATGTCGGCCGCGGTGACGGTTTCAACGTTCCCTTCCGGAACCTTGAAATTGCGACCGCCGCCATGCGAGGCGACCTCACCTCGGTCCTGCGCCGCGTCGTACTCATCGGCCAGAAGCATCTTCGCGCGGGCTTCGATCAGCAGAGCGTCGGCTTGGGCGCTTGAAAGAAATCAGCGGATATCAACCAGGGGCCGGCACCGTCATGAGGTTGGGTATGGGCGACCTCACGCAACTATGGTGCCGGTAGCGGCACCTTTGATATCGGCTCGGTAATCAAGGGGGAAATCAAGGCGGGGGTGCCTCTGCCTTGATCCAGTGGGGCCGGTGCCGTCCCTAGTAGGGAGCCAGTTTCTTGACCAACCATCTCCTTAAAAGTCAGGAGACGGCCTAGAAAGTCAGGCCGGTGGGGTAACGGATCGATACCCCATCCGTGAGGTGGCGTTTCACCACCCCATCAGAGGAAGCTGGCGCCCGAGTGATCCTTGAACAGGTTCGACTTGCGGATGTAGCCGCGGACGGTGCGCACGTCCTTGTGCCGGCTCTGGTCCATGATGCTGCCCTCGGCTACCCCGCTCTCGGCCGCCGTGGTGATGTAGCCCGCGCGCAGCGAATGCCCTGAGAAGCCGTCGACGTCCAAGCCCGAAGCCTTCGCATAGTGCTTCACCAGCTCGGCCACCGACCGATCGGAGAGCCGGGCATCCTGCACCTTTCCGCCCTTCCCCACCGGCCGGAAGATCGCGCCCTCTTCGATGCCTGCCGCCTCGAGCCAGGACGTCACTGCCTCCACCGGGCGCAGCTTCTCCCCGTTCGGGATGGCGATCACCTGCCCTGCCCCGTGCTGGTCCGTCTTCGAGCGCCGGATGGTCAGCACGATGCCGTCGGGCCCGACCTCCAAGTCCGACACGTTGAGGCCGACGATCTCCGAGCGCCGCAGCGCGCCGGCGAAGCCCAGGAGGAGGAGCGCGCGATCCCGCTTGCCCTTGAGCGTGTCGGCTGGGATTTCAGCCAGCATGCCGGTCACCAGCGCCGCCGTCGCCGCACGCTTCTTGTTCGGCGCCACCCCGATCTCCCGGCGGATGCCTTCCATCTCCTCGATGACGAGCTCGCTGGCCGTCGGCGAGACGTGTCCGGCCTTCAGGTGCATGAAGCGGACCGCCGCCAGCTTGGTCTCGATGGTGGAAACCTTCCGCCCGGCCGCGCGCTCCGCCTCGATGAACAGGACCAGCGTCTCAGGCGCCGCAGGAAGGTCAGGGAAGCCGTTCGCGGCGCACCAGGCCCTGAAGGACCGCAGACACGAAGCATACGCTCTGAGCGTTCCCTTGGCCTTGGAAGCGCGCCGGGTCTCCTGCGACCGCTCGTAGAGATGCACCAGGTTCGGAGAGAGCGCATGGACCGGAACGGCCACGGTGATTGCGGTCGAGGTCATCGGGCTTCGGTTGCCTCCGATAAAGGACATTTTCGGAACCAATCGTGCCTTAGACCCTCCGGACCTGTCAACCTCGTTTCCTGCGAACCTTCGAAGGTCATAAGGGGTGGAGCCCCAGCCCTGAAACGTCAGGCAACGCAAGCGCCAACTTGGCGCCCGCGCTCACCGGCGAGACCGCCCGCTGGGGACGTTGGCCGAGACCGGCACGAGCGGCGGCAGCCCCCTCGCCTCAAGCATCATGTTGAACGCCTCGTGGCCGAGCTTCTGGATCGAGAGCCCGGTGTCGAGGCTCAACTGGCGCAGCCGCTTCCGGTCCTCTGGCGAGACCAGGACGCTCACCGGGACGATCTTCGCGGCGGGTGGGTCGATCGGCGCCGCCGGCGCGGCGACCGCGGCGCTGGCCTCCTCTGGCGTGTCGTCGTCGAGGCCGCCCATCACGTCCGCCAGCGTGCGCCCCTTCTTAGTGCTCATGGCCTGCCGCCTCCGTCTTGATCCAGTCCCACACCTTGCGGATCTCGGCCGCCGCCTCCCGAGCGCCCTGCCCCTTCATCTCGCCGACGCCTCGCCCCTCCAGTGATGCGTCGAGGTAGGCCGTCCGGTCCGTCAGGTAGAAGGGACAGACGGGGATCGGGTAGCGCGACAGGGCAGCGCGGGCGCCGGTGGCCCTCGCCTCGTTCCTGGCAGCGTTCACGATCAGCACGGCGCGCTTCTCGAGGCGCTTGAGGATCTTCAGCGTGTCGCCCACGGCCTCGATGTCATCGGGCGATGGCCGGATCGGCACGATGACGAGGTCGGCGACGCGCGCGGCTTCCGCCTCCGGCTCCGTCACGGCGGGCCGGGTGTCCACGAATAGCGCCCCCGCCTTGCCCTTCAGCGCGGCCGCCACCCTCGTGAGGTCTGAGCCTTCCAAGGTCAGGAGGTCCGGACGTTCTAAGGGCGGGTCGATCTCCTGCCGGCGCTGCCACCACTTCGTGCTCGTCCCCTGCGGGTCGCGATCGATGATGATGGCCGGGCCGTCCTCGGCCGCCAGGACCGAGAGCTGGCGGACGAGCGTGGACTTCCCGGCGCCGCCCTTCTGCGAAATCAGCGAAAAGGTCTGCACCTCTGCACCCCCTGTTCTTTGAACCTTCGAAGGTCTGCACCTGCGATGGGCCGTAGGCCTGCAGGGCAGGAGGGTACGACCTCCGACGCCCTGAAGGTTCGAAGGGCGCAGACCACCGCCGCAGGCTTGCGCGGGCCTGACGGGGCTGTGTGACGGCGTGGTGGCGTTCCCCTCGGGTCTCGCGTACGCCTAGCTAGTTAACGAGCAGAGGGCCGTTCCAATGAGTCGCACCAAAGCCTCCGAGCATGTCGAGCAGATGCGTGCGCGTCGCCGGGCAGTGGGCGTGCGCTCGGTCGAGGCCGTGCTCCACGAGAGCGAGATTGCCGAGCTGGACCGCCTGAAGGCGACGCTCGGCGCTGCATCCCGATCCGAAGTCCTGCGCGTGCTGATCGCGCGGACGCGGTCGGAGACCATCACCCCGTCCGACCTCGCGTTGCTCAACCAGAGCGCCGCGTGATGACGGGCACCGGCACCATAACGGAGACGCCATAGGCAAAGAAAAAGGCCCCGAGCTGGGAGCCGCGGAGCCTTGATCTGAACGTGCTTGGTCGCCGTCAGATTTAGCCTCCCCCGACCTCATCGTCAACGGAAACGCGGCTTGCCCGCCACGGACCTGCTTTGCCCCGCGCAAGGATGGACCATGACGGCAGAACGATATCGCGCGCCCCTACGCCAGGGAGCGCCAGCGGCTGGGCATGTGCATCGAAATCTCGATGCAGGTGACGGAACGGACCTGTTTGACCTCGTCCCAGCCAGGAACGAGGTTCACCCCGACTTCGCAGCTCGAGCTGCCATCTGGCGGGATCACGGCCGCGGGCTGATCTCGCTCGCCGAGGCACAGCGCCGATCGGCGGCGGTCGGGGAAAAGGCGTTCCAGTCCAGAACGGCTATTTCAGCCTCGCGCCCCCGCCACGCTCGCCCGGCGCCGAACACCAGCCGCCAGTATGCCGGCGAGATGGCGACCACGGCCGCGCGCGACGATCGCCTGACCCCGAACGCGAAGAGCCTCCTGACCGTGCTCCGGGCCCGGTGCGGGAAGGGACGTCGGACAGAGATCACCAAGGGCACCATGGGCGCCGTCATGTCGCGATCGGCGCGGACCGTGCGGCGCTACCTCGTCGACCTCGTGCGCTTCGGCTACATCGAACTGGAGATCCGGCGCACGCTGCGCGGGCTGCACACCGGCCTCGTGGTGCGGCTGACCGAGAAGGCGCTACCGTTCTTCGAGGACAGCAAGGGCCTCGCCGCATGGCTGGCCGAGACGCCCGCCGCAGTCGCCATGCCCTTCACCGGCCGGCCGCTCTCCGGGCACCAGCCCATTCGTGACAGTGAAAGGTGGGGGCACTCCCAGTCTTCACTCTCAGGGAAACCAGGGGTGACACTCCTGTCATCCAAAAACCAGCTCCGAAAATCTCACTTATCGGAAGCAATGTTTTCGCTCTTGAAAGGGCAGGGGAGGAGGGCAAAACCACCCTTCTGACCCACCGCTCTCCGCCGACGTCAAGACGTTCCCGACCCGTTCCGGTTTGTTCCCCATCCATTTTCACGGGGAAGGCGGAAGGACGCCTAATGTTTGCGTTTTTCGACAGCTTGGCGTTCCCCGCGAATCCATCCTGCGCTATATTCCGATCACTCAAGCGATTGAAACGACAGACCCAATGTCACCGGACCAATGCCGAGCAGCCCGCGCCCTCCTGGATTGGACTCAAGCCGAGCTTGGGCGCTACGCGAACATGTCCCCGGTCACCATTCGATCCTTTGAGAAGGGCGAGCGAACCCCGATCGCGAACAACCTGTCTGCGATCCGTCGGACGTTCGAAAACGCTGGAATCGAGTTCATAGGCGGCCTCCGTCCTGGCGTGCGCTGGGCCAAGCCGCGGGACAAGGAACCTGACGAATGACCTGCCTGCGTCACGAACGACATGCAGCGGTCGGAGCGGCCGCCATCCAGAATCCAGCGAGGGCGAATTGAGCCCGTTCCTCACCGTCGGCGAGATCGAGCACTCGCTTATGACCGATCCGCCCCGGCGCCGGTTCGTCATTCCCAGCCTTCTTCCGGCGGGGCCCGGCCTCCTCTACGGCTCCAGCGGATCCGGCAAGACAGGCATCGCGATCCGGACAGCCGTTGTTGTTGCTGCGGGGCTTCGATGGGCTGATCGGGAGACAGAAGCCGGCAGCGTCCTCTACGTCGCGGGCGAGGACATCTACGGGGCGAAGGAGCGCATGGTTGCTGCAGCCCTCTCGCTCGGCTGCGACACGTCCACGCTGCCGCTGGCATTGATGGAGGCGCCTGCCGAGGGGTTGGGTCAAAATGCGGCCCGTATCGCTGTCCTCGGCGCTGCGCAGAGCTTGGCGAAGAGGACCGGCATTCCGATCGCCCTGATCGTGATCGACACACTGGCTGCGTGCTTCGGCCCGAAGAGCCAAGACGACGCGACCGCAGCCTCCGAATACATGGGCAACGTCGATCGGACGGCGCGGGAGCTCTCCTGCGCGATCCTGAGCATCCACCACACCGGCAAGGACACCAGCGCGGGCATGCGCGGCAGTCAGGTCTTCTTCGACCGGGCCGACGTTGTGCTCCGGGTGAAGCGCAGCCAAGAGACCAGCTTCCTCACCGTCGAGAAGATGCGCAACGAAGCCGGCGGCGATCGCTTCGCCTTCGACATCGCATCCACCATGGTCCCGGTGTCGAGCGGCGCGATATCGGTGCAGGTGGTGCGCGGGCTGCGCGCCCTCGAGCGGTCGACGGAATCGGCCGAGGAGGGGAAGGAACGGAAGGCCACCACCCTGCGCGCTCAGATGCTCGGCATCCTGACGCAGATGGCGACGGGGGGCGCGGCTGATCTCGGCACCTGGAAAGCTGCCTGCTATGCCGCTTGGCCAGAGAAGGCCGAAGGAACCCGCAAGACACTGTTCCACCGGAACCGTTCCGAGCTCCAGAAGGAGGGACTGATCCGGATCGAAGGTCAGTCCGTAACCGTCACCGTAACCGGAAATTCCGAGGTTACGCCACCGGTGACGTCTGAAGCCGTAACCGTCACCGTCACCGACCCCCCCTCTACAGAGGGGGCCGGAGGTGTCGTGCGGACAGACACCCATGGCCCTCTTCCCGAGAATCTCACTGCGCTTAGCCGTAGGGCTCAGGAGGTGAGAGGAGCGGTTGAAAGGCCGAAGGGCCTTTCGCGGGGTG
>NZ_QYRN01000018.1 GCF_003583935.1 Aureimonas flava
CGCCAGACGCGTGAACCCCATCTCAACCTGCGCCACGAACGCCCGAAGATCCTCCGCCTTCGCCGTGTCCAGCGCAGACTGACGATCCCGGCTCGCCGCCTGCGACCGACGCGACTCCTCCGCTTCGATCTCGATGCGACGCTTGTCCAGCGCCGCTTCCTTGAACACCTGCATGGCGCGCGCCATGGCGCCGATCTCGTCGCCGCGCTCGACACCCACGATCGGCGCCTCGAGTTCGCCCGACGCCAGGCGCTGCATCCGGCCGCTGAGGCGCGACAGCGGCCCGGTGATGCCCTTGGCGGCGATCAGCGTCGCGCCGACGATGCCGAACACCAGGCCGGCGAGCGAAAAGCCGATCATCGTGTAGATCGTCGTCCAGGTCTGGTCCGTCAGCGACTGTGACTCGGAGGCGACCTCCGCGAGGACCTGGTCGCGAAGCGCCTGATAGGTCTTGATGAAGGCGTCGACCGAGCGGTCCATGTCGCTCAGCGCGGCCACCGCCTCGTCGGAGCGGTCCTGCAGCCCGAGCGCGACCGCGACCTGTCCCTGACTTTCGATGAGGCCGATGCCCTTCGCCATGTCCGACAAGGCTGCCTCGTGGCCACCGATGCCGGCGCGTGCCTCCGCCAGACTCGCACCCGCGGCCTTCATCTGATTGGCGAAATTGGCGGCCTTGTCCTTGGCGATATCGCTGGCGCCGTCATAGGCGAGGACCTGGTAGGCCGAGTAGGCGGCGTCGGTGACGTTGCGCCCCGTGCGCACGAGCTTGACCACGGCCGGGGACTTCGTCAGCACGAGCGACGAATAGTTGTCGTCGATGCCCGCCATCTTGACGGCGCCGAAACCCGCGAGCAGCAGGCCGACCAGGCTGACGCAGATGATGATCGCGAGGATCTTGGCCGAGATTTTCAGATTCTTCAACATGGTGGCCTGGCTGATGGGGTGACAACGGGCGATGCCGCTTCAGGGACACCTATCCAAAACTCATTAAGATTGGTGATACAGGACCGAAGACATCGCGGCCGTGCGGGCTGCGGACGCAGGGTCCGCGCGAAGCACCCCTCCGGCCGCCGCCCCGTCGCCGCCGTCTGCTCGATGCCCGCTTGCCAAAGCGTCGCGCCGGCGATAAACGCCGTACCGTAACGTACGGTACGCAACGGTGTGCCGAAACCGGAAGACGGGCGAGGGGCGCGGTTGAACGGGACGGTTGAGATCGACGGACGGCCGATGACGAAGCGCCAGGGCGAAGTCCTCGACGCGGCGCTGGCGCTGCTCGTGTCGGACGACGAGAGCCTGACGATGACCGCCGTCGCCCGCCGCGCGCGCTGCTCCAAGGAAACGCTCTACAAGTGGTTCGGGGGGCGGGACGGGCTCCTCACCGCCACCGTGCAGTGGCAGGCCTCCAAGGTGCGTGCCGTGCCGCTCGACCCGCAGACGCTGGACCGCACGCGACTCGAGGCCAGCCTGTTCGGCTTCGCCGCCGACTGGCTGACGGTTCTGTCGGGCGATACGTCCATCGCGCTCAACCGGCTGGCGGTGGGGCATGCGGGCTCGGAACGGCGCGACCTCGGCGCGATCGTCCTCGAGAACGGTCCGGCCGCCATGCGTCGGCGGCTCGGGCAGGTTCTGGAGGCCGGACGCCGGGCGGGGCTGCTCGCCTTCACCGACACGGACCAGGCCTTCTCGACCTTCTTCGGCCTCACCGTGCGCGATACGCAAATCCGGCTCCTCCTCGGCGACCGGCCGGCGCCCGGTCCCGCGGAGATCGAGCGCGCGGCGCGCGCCGCCGCGCGGCAATTCTTCGTCCTCTTCGGGACGAGCGAACAGGCGGGCCCCGACGCCCGTCGAACCCCATCCGGCGCCTGACGCCGGGCCAACAGGAAGGAAACGCCCCGATGCGCGTCTACTACGATCGCGATGCCGATCTGAACCTCGTCAAGTCCAAGAACGTGGCGATCGTCGGCTACGGCAGCCAGGGTCGCGCCCATGCGCTGAACCTCAAGGATTCGGGCGCCGCCAACGTGGCGATCGCGCTGAAGGCCGGCTCGCCCACGATCAAGAAGGCCGAGGCCGACGGCTTCAAGGTGATGACGGTCGCCGAGGCGGCCAAGTGGGCCGACCTCCTGATGATGGCGACCCCGGACGAGCTCCAGGCGGACATCTACAAGGCCGACATCGAGGCCAACATCCGCGATGGCGCGGCGATCGCCTTCGCCCATGGCCTGAACGTCCACTTCGGCTTGATCGAGCCGAAGTCGAGCGTCGACGTCGTGATGATCGCCCCCAAGGGGCCCGGCCACACGGTGCGCGGCGAATACCAGAAGGGCGGCGGCGTGCCCTGCCTCGTGGCGGTGCACCAGGACGCCTCGGGCAACGCGCTGGACCTCGCGCTGTCCTATGCCTGCGGCGTCGGCGGCGGGCGTTCGGGCATCATCGAGACCAACTTCAAGGAAGAGTGCGAGACCGACCTGTTCGGCGAGCAGGTCGTCCTGTGCGGCGGCCTCGTGGAACTCATCCGCGCCGGCTTCGAGACGCTGGTGGAAGCTGGCTACGCGCCGGAGATGGCCTACTTCGAGTGCCTCCACGAGGTGAAGCTGATCGTGGACCTGATCTACGAGGGCGGCATCGCCAACATGAACTACTCGATCTCCAACACGGCCGAGTGGGGCGAGTACGTCACCGGCCCGCGCATCATCACCGACGAGACCAAGGCGGAGATGCGCCGGGTGCTGAAGGACATCCAGACCGGCAAGTTCACCTCGGACTGGATGCAGGAGTACCGCTCCGGCGCGGCCCGCTTCAAGGGCATCCGCCGCGTCAACGACTCGCACCAGATCGAGGAGGTGGGCGCCAAGCTGCGCGGCATGATGCCCTGGATCGCGAAGAACCAGCTCGTCGACAAGGCCCGCAACTAACGAAGGACGGGAGGGCCGGGCGCGACCCGGCCCTCCCGCACCGCTTCCGACGGCGCGGATTCAATCGATGCTAACCTTTCGGCGCGATGGTCCGGCCATGCGAACGACGAGAGGGTCTCATGGTCGCCGTGTCCCACCCCGCTTCCGATGACAACGAGCGCCGCGTCGCGCCGCGCACCCGCATCCTCAAGCGCGGCAAGATCCTCTTCAACAACCGCTATTCCACCTTCGACTGCACGGTTCGCAACATCTCGGCCACGGGCGCGCTCCTGACGATCGATCCGGCGGTTCCGCTGCCCAAGCTCTTCGAGATCCGCATCGGCGAGGACGAGACGGTGCGCTCCGCCAAGCTCGTGTATCGTCGCGACAGCTTCGCGGGCATCCATTTCATCGACGCCGCCGAGGGGGCCGGCGAGGCCGGCAGCACCGATGCCCCGACGTCCGCCGGCATGGACGAGCTGCGCATCCACCCGCGCCCGCTCCCCGCCGCGCTCGTCGCGTGCCTGTCCTGGACACGATCCTGACGCACCGCGAAAAACACCGCCATTTGCCTCTGGACACCGCCGGCCAGTTCGACTAGAAGCCCCTCAGACGCGAGGCGCCGAGGCGCCGGAGCGTTCCGGGTGATTAGCTCAGTTGGTAGAGCAGCTGACTCTTAATCAGCGGGTCGTAGGTTCGATCCCTACATCACCCACCATTCTCTCTTCAGCTATGATGCGACGCTCTCGCGATCGATCGCTGCCTTGAGCGCGGCGCTGGTTGCGGCGCCGCGAACGCGGCCGCCCCGTCGATCGGGTCGGGCCGTATCGTCCCACCGCTTCCCACGCACATGATTGTCCTCGGCCCGCGCAGGGGCCGGGTCAGGTCGGCGGTCCCGTTGCGGAGCAACGCGGCCTTAACGGCCGATTGGGAATAGTTCGGAAACGAGGCCGGGCGGCGTGATCCGCGAGCGGCCGGCGGCGTGCGGCCGTGTCCGAGCGTCTCGGGCAAGCGCCGCGAACGGCTTGGACGGGGAGTGGAATGATGCAGGATCGTCGCTTCAGGAGCGTCTCCCTGGCCCGTGTCGAGCGCGTCGAGCCTCATCGCGACGGTACCATCGCCGTCTTCGGCATGACCGGATCGGGCGATGCCGTCGCCCTCACGGTGCAGCCGGCGGCCATTCGCGACCTTCTGATCGGACTGCAGTCGGCGGCGCTCCCGACGGACTGAACCGGAGCGCGGAGGGCAGAGGCGCGCTGCAGCGCGAGACCTCCGAAGGCGCGAGGAACCCGAAACGCAAAACGCCCTGCCGGGGGAGGACCGGCAGGGCGTCATGGGTAAAGTCCGCGTGGGAGGAGGATCGCGGACTTCGATCCGCTACGGCCGTTGGGAGGAGAGTGGCCGTCGCGAAACCTTGGAAACTCTTAGCGGCTGGCCTGGCGGGCCAGAGCCGGGATGTCCGCGCGGGCGATGCCGAGATCGGCCAGCTCGCGGTTGGACAGCCTGTTCAACTCGGTGGCGGTTTCGCGAGCCTTGCGGAAGGCGCGGAGGGCGTTGGCGAAGCGCATGATGTGATCCTTTCCTTGCGGCCTCTCGTCGGTGGTGGCCGCGTCGTTCGCTTGTTTCTTTCGACATGCGGACCATAGGCCGCGCGGCACGCGAGCAGGAGCGCAAAGTCCGCATGCCTGCCCTGCGGCCCCTCGCTATCTCGCGCATGCAGGGCAGCGTTGCACCGCCTGCGGGGGATGGTCGCGGATGCAACCCGGCGCCGTCTCACGCCTTCCCGCTGCAGGAGGGGCGGCGACGGGCCGCCCGCGCGAAGGGCAAGCGATTCATCGGCATGGCACGGTTCACGGACAAGGTCGTCGTCGTCACGGGAGCGGCATCGGGCATCGGCGAGGGCGCGGCCCGGCGGTTCGCCGCGGAAGGGGCGTCGCTGGTTCTCAACGACCGCAACGCGGAAGGGCTGGAGGCTCTTGCCGCGAGCCTCTCGGGCACGCCGGTCGAGACGGTGGCGGGCGACGTGTCCCGCATGGCGGATTGCGAGGCGATCGTCGCCCGCGCGCTGGAGCGGTTCGGGCGGCTCGACGTCCTCGTCAACAACGCGGGCGTCGATCACCTCGGAAAGCTGGACGAGGGCGACTTCTCGGCCTTCACGACCGTGATCGAGAGCGACGTCTACGGCGTGGTCCAGATGAGCCGGGCGGCCATCGCGCCCTTGCGCGCGGCGCGCGGATCGATCGTCAACGTGTCGTCGGTCTCGGGGCTCGGCGGCGACTGGAACCACAGCTTCTACTGCGCGGCCAAGGGCGCGGTCACGAACTTCACACGCGCGCTCAGCCTGGACGAGGCCAAGCACGGCGTGCGGGTCAACGCGGTGAACCCGTCGCTGACCTATACGGGCCTCACCGCCGGCATGCAGGAGCAACCCGATCTGATCGCGGAGTTCGAGACGCGCATCCCGATGGGCCGGGGCGCGCAGCCGGACGACATCGCCGGTCCGATCGCCTTCCTGGCGAGCGAGGACGCGCGGTTCGTGACCGGCGTCAACCTGGCCGTGGACGGTGGCCTTTCGGCCTCCAACGGCCAGCCGCCGCTTCGTTGAGGTGCGGCGGAAGGGATTGGGAAGGGATAACGCTCCATTAACAGGCGCGCCTTAGCGTCCCCCGCGAAAGGGGGACAGGTCATGCGCGTTGTTGCGATCCCTTCCGTTTTGGCCGTGGCGCTTCTGGCTGGCTGCGCCTCGCCACCGAAAAGCACCGGCAATGCCTGCGCCATCTTCAGCCAGCGAGACGGACTGCTGGCGGACTGGCGACGGGATGCGCGGCGCGTCTCGGCCGAAACCGGCGTGCCGGTCCATGTGCTGATGGCGACCATCCAGGCGGAATCGAACTTCGAGGCGCGGGCGCGGCCGCCGAGGCGATGGATCCTCGGCTTCATCCCCGGCAGGCGCATCTCGACCGCCTACGGCTATGCCCAGGTCCTCGACGGGACCTGGGGCGACTACCAGCGCCGGACCGGGCGGCACAGCGACCGGCGCAACGACTTCGCCGACGCGATCCGCTTCATCGGCTGGTACCACGCCGATTCGAACCGCCGGCTCGGCATCGACAAGAGCGACGCCTATCGCCTGTATCTCGCCTACCATTCCGGCCATGCCGGCTACACGCGCGGCGTCTGGCGAAGCCGGCCGGAGGCGTTGCGGGGCGCCAAGCGAGCGCAGGACATGGCACGGCGCTATGCCGCGCAACTGGCGCGCTGCTGAGGCCGCTCGGCGCGCGGAACGCAAGCCCGGAGGGCGGCGGGCCTTGCCGCTCGCTGCCCTCCGGGCGTCGGTGCGTTCAGGCCGCGGTGCGTCCGGCAAGCGGCGGCGCGACACCGGCGTCTGGGTTGTGCGGTCGCAGGCGGAAGGTGGCGGTCTTGGGCGGCACGGCTCCCGCGTCTCGACCGGCTGCGGCATTACCGCGTCGCGGGCGTCCTCAGGCCGTCGTCCTGCCCGCCCCGGGTCCCAGTGACCTTCGGCCGACGCTCAGCCGGCGGCGGCCCTCGGCAGCGGCGCGGAGGCCGGCCGGATCGCCTGGCCGTCCGAGCCGAAGAAGCGCAGCCTGCCCGGCTGCGCCGTCAGGCGCACCCGCTCGCCGCGCCGCAGGGCGACGCTGCCCGGCAGCTTGGCCACCACGGGCTCGTCCTCCATCCCGATGTCGACATAGGCCAGCGTCACCTCGCCGAGATCCTCCACCAGCGTCACCTCGCCTTCCACCAGGATCGGCTCGCCCGCCTGGGCGATCGAGAGGTCTTCCGGGCGCACGCCGAGATGCGCCTCGCCCTCCACGTTCGCCGGCAACGCGACGGGGAGCGGCGCGCCGCCCCGGAGCGCGGCGCCGCCAGGGCTCGAGGAGAGCGGCAGGACGTTCATCGCCGGCGAGCCGATGAAGCGGGCGACGAAGAGGTTGTCCGGGTCGTTGTAGAGCTCCAGCGGGGTGCCGACCTGCTCGACGTGACCCTTGTTCAGCACCACGATCCGGTCGGCCAGCGTCATCGCCTCCACCTGGTCGTGGGTGACGTAGATCATGGTCGTGCCGGACATCCGCTCGTGCAGGCGGGCGATCTCGATGCGGGTCTGCACGCGGAGCGCGGCGTCGAGGTTGGACAGCGGCTCGTCGAACAGGAACACCTTGGGATCGCGCGTGATGGCGCGGCCGATGGCGACCCGCTGGCGCTGGCCCCCGGACAGGGCCTTGGGCAGGCGGTCGAGATAGGGCTCGATCTGCAGGATCCGCGCCGCCTCGCGCACGCGCCGGTCGATCTCGCCCTTGGAGGCACCCTTCTCCAAGGACAGGCCGAAGGCCATGTTGTCGTAGACGCTCATGTGTGGGTAGAGCGCGTAGCTCTGGAACACCATGGCGACGCCCCGTTCCTTGGGCGTCGCCTCGTTGACCACGCGCTCGTCGATCGCGAGCGTGCCGCCCGAGATGTCCTCGAGCCCCGCGATCGTGCGCAGGAGGGTCGACTTGCCGCAGCCCGACGGGCCGACGAACACGACGAACTCGCCCGACGGGATGTCGAGGTCGATGCCGTGCAGCACCTCGACCGAGCCGTAGGCCTTGCGCACGCCGCTGAGCTTGAGATGGGCCATCCTTCTGTCTCCCTCGGGCTGGTCTAGCGAAGCTGAAGAAAGGCGGCGCCGTGCCGCCGGAGCGATAGGCACGGCCCCTCGAGGCTCGATCCGAGGTCGCCGGCCTCCCGCAGGAGGCGCGCGCCGCGCCAGTCGTCCGGCAGCGCGATCTCGGCGGCCTGCCGCGACAGGTTGAAGACGCAGAGCAGCGTGTCCCCATCCCGGCTCCGGGTGAAGGCCAGGCAGTCCGCGCCGAGATCCCGAAAGGCGATGTCGCCCTTCGCCAGCGCCGGGTGTCCTCGCCGGAAGAGGAGAAGGCGGCGATAGGCTTCGAGCAGAGAGCCCTGCGTGCCGCGCTGCCGGTCCACGGCGAGGGCGAGGTGCTCGCGCGGCACCGGAAGCCAGGGGCGCGAAGCGTCGGAGAAGCCGCCGTTCGGCGCGTCCGCCTCCCACACCATGGGCGTGCGGCAGCCGTCCCGCCCCCGGATGGTCGGCCAGAACCGCTTGCCCCAGGGGTCCACGATGTCCTCGAACGCGATCTCGGCTTCCGGCAGGCCGAGTTCCTCGCCCTGGTAGAGGCAGACGGAGCCGCGCAGCGACAGGAGAAGCGCGGCGGCGAGCCGGAGCACGGCGTCGCGGTCCTCCTGCCCCTCGGCCCAGCGGGTCGCGTGGCGCACCACGTCGTGGTTGGAGAAGGCCCAGCAGGCCCAGGCGTCCGTGCCGCCGTCGAGGAACCGCTCGATCACCGGGCGGATGTCGTCGATCACCGGAAGCTCGGTGTTCAGGAAGTCGAAGGCGTAGCTCATGTGGAGCCGGTCGCCGCCGCTCGTGTATTCGCGCATCAGCTCGACGCCCCGGATCAGCTCGCCGACCTCGCCCACCGCGGCGGCCGCCGGATAGGCATCCAGCAGCGCGCGAAAACGGCGCAGGAAGCCGAGGTTCTCCGGCCGGTTCTTGTCGAACACGTGGTCCTGCCGGTTGTAGGGCCGGTCGCGCGGTGCGGTGCGCTCGTTCCAGTGGTCCGGGTGGAGCGGCGGGTTGTCGCGCAGCGCCGCGTCGTGGAAGTAGAAGTTCACCGTGTCGAGGCGGAAGCCGTCGACCCCCCGGTCCAGCCAGAAGCGCACGACGTCCAGCATCGCGTCCTGCACGGCGGGGTTGTGGAAGTTGAGGTCGGGCTGCGAGATCAGGAAGTTGTGCAGGTAGTACTGCTGGCGCCCGGCGTCCCATTCCCAGGACGAGCCGCCGAAGTTCGACATCCAGTTGTTGGGCGGCGAGCCGTCGTCCTTGGCATCGGCCCAGACGTACCAGTCCGCCTTGGGGTTGGTCCGATCCTTCCGGCTTTCCACGAACCACGGATGCTGGTCGGAGGAGTGCGACAGGACGAGGTCGATCATCACCTTGAGCCCCAGCCGATGGGCCTCGGCCACCAGGGCATCGAAGTCCGCCAGCGTGCCGAACACCGGGTCGACGCCGCGATAGTCCGACACGTCGTAGCCGAAATCGTCCATCGGCGAGGGGAAGAAGGGCGAGATCCAGAGCGCGTCGGCACCCAGCGCCGCGACGTGGGGCAGGCGGCGCGCGATGCCCGGAAGGTCGCCGACGCCGTCGCCGTCGGAGTCCTGGAACGATCGCGGATAGACCTGGTAGATCACCGCGCCGCGCCACCAGTCGCGGTCCGGCGCGGCGGCGGAGGTTTCCGCGCTCTCGCTCGCCGCTGGGGTCGTGTGGACGTCGAGCATGGGAATCAGCCCTTCACTCCGCCTGCCGTCAGGCCGGAGATGATCTTGCGTTGGAACACGAGCACGAGGACGATCAGCGGCACCGTCACCACCACGGAGGCGGCCATGATCGTGCCCCAAGGCGTCTCCTGCTCGGAGGCACCCGACAGAAGCGCGATGGCGACGGGCACGGTGCGCGTGTCGTTGTTGGCGACGAAGGTGAGCGCGAACAGGAACTCGTTCCAGGCCGCGATGAAGGCCAGGAGCCCCGTGGTCACCAGCGCCGGCCACATCAGCGGCAGGAACACACGGCGCACGATGGTGAAGGGCCCGGCGCCGTCGACGATCGCCGCTTCCTCGATCTCCACCGGAAGGTCGCGCATGAAGGTGGTGAGCACCCAGACCGTGAAGGGCAGGGTGAAGATCATGTAGGCGAAGATCAGCGAGAACAGCGTGTTGTAGAGGCCCATCCAGCGGATCATCTCGAACAGGCCGGCCAGGACCGCGATCTGCGGGAACATGGACACGCCGAGAATCGTCAGTAGCAGGAGGCCGCGCCCGCGGAAGGACACGCGCGACAGCGCGTAGGCCGCCGTCACCGCCAGGAACAGGGAGATCACCACCACCGACAGCGCCACCAGGAGCGAGTTGGCCACGTTGCGCAGGAACGAGCCGGTGGTCAGCACCCCCTCGTAGTTGGAGAGGGTGACCGCGCGCGGCAGGTAGTCGATGCGGAAGAGGTCGGTGCCCGTCTTCAGGCTGGTCAGGATCGCGTAGTAGAACGGGAACACCGAGAACACGACGATCGCGAGCACCAGCGCATAGAAGCCCGCGCGGCCGGCGGTGCGCCGGAGGGTGCGGGCGCTCACGACCTGCCTCCCTCGAGGTTGAGGCGCGCCGTCTTGATGTAGAGCAGCGTGATCATCGCGATCACCAGGAAGAGCATGGTCGAGGCGGCCGAGCCTTGGGCGAAGTTGTCGAACTGAAACAGGTTCTCCTGCGCGTAGACGCTCATGGTCTTGGTCTGCGGATTGTTCGGGGTTAGCACGTAGATCAGGTCGAAGACGCGAAGCGCGTCCAGCGCGCGGAAGATCACCGCGACCAGGATCGCCGGACGGATCAATGGCAGCGTCACCCGGAAGAAGACCTTGACCGGATTGACGCCGTCGATCCGGGCCGCCTCGTAGACGTCGCCCGGCACCATCTGGAGGCCCGCCAGGATCAGGAGCGCCATGAACGGCGTCGTCTTCCAGACGTCCACGATGATCACGGCGGTCATCGCGGTGTCGGGCGAAGCGGTCCAGGCGATCGGCGCGGCGATGATGCCGAGCGTGACCAGGATGTCGTTCAGGATGCCGAACTGGTCGTTCATCATCCAGGCCCACATCTTGGCCGAGACGATGGTGGGAATGGCCCAGGGAATCAGCACCGCGGCCCGCACCAGGGCCCGGCCGCGGAACTCCGCGTTGAGCACCAGCGCGAAGACCAGCCCCAGCACCGTCTCGATCGACACCGAGATCAGCGTGTAGCGCACCGTGTTCCACACCGCCTGCCACCAGACCGGATCGGCGAGCAGGCCGAAGGCCTCGCCGTCTCCGTCGCCGTAGTCCACCCATTCGTAGTAGTTGCCGAACCCGATGAAGCTGGCGCCGCCGAGATCGCTGAGGCGCGCGTCGGTGAGGGAGAAGCGGATCGTCTGCGCGAGCGGCCAAGCGGCGACCAGCGCCAGCACCAGGAGCATCGGCGCGAGGAACATCCACGCCGCGCGGCGGCGCTGCGACGACAGCGCGGACCGGCGCGCGGGCCGGACCTCCGCGCGAAAGGCGGCCTCGGTGGGAGGAGCGCCGGGCAGGGCGTTGGACATGGGGAGCGCCTCGCTGGAAACGGGAGGTTCCGGGGCATCGCCGTGGGGACCACGCGACGCCGGGAGAAGCGGATGAGGGTCGGCGCCGCGCCTTCGTAAGTGAGGGGCGCGGCGTCGTTCGTGCCGCCTTGCCGGCGGCGGCGCCCTACCAGGCGTTGCGCTTCAGGCGGCGGAGCTGGCGCTCGAGATCCTGCAGGTTGGTCGCGCCGTCGCCCTGGCCGGCCATGGTCTTGTTGACCGCCGTCCAGAACTGCTGCGACACCTCGTTGTACTTCGCCTTGGTCGGGGCCGAGGGACGAGGCGTCGCGTTCTCGAAGACGCTCTTCCATTTGGCGACGAGCGGCTGCCGCTCGGCGATCTCCGGGTCCTCGTAGAGGGCGGGGATGGTGGGCAGGCGCGCGGTGCCGAGCGCGCGCGCCTTCTGCGAGTCCGCCGAGGTCAGGAACTTCACGAGCTCGATCGCGACGTCCTTGTGCTCGGAGAACTCCGACACCGCGAGGTTCCAGCCACCGAGGCAGGCCGCCGATACGCCGCTTTCGCCCGCCGGCAGGGGCACGGCGTCGAACTTGCCCTTGACGGGGGAGTCGTCCGACGCGCTGAGCGGGTAGGCATACGGCCAGTTGCGCATGAACACCGCGTTTCCGGTCTGCCAGACGCCGCGCGATTCCTCCTCCATGTAGCCGAGCACGCCCTGCGGTGCGATGGTGCCGACCCAGCTCCTGGCGCGATTGAGCGCTGCGGCCGCCTCCGGGTTGTTGATCGTGATCTCGCCCTCGGGCGACACGATTTGGCCCCCGCCGTTGGAGGCGACCCATTCCAGCGCGTCGCAGGTGAGGCCTTCGTAGGCCGCGCCCTGGAACACGAAGCCGTTCATCTGAGCGTTGCCGTCCGCGCGCTCGGCGTCCTGCACCACCTTCGCCGTCTCGGCCAGCTCGGCCCAGGTCTTGGGCACCTCGCGGCCGTGCTTCTCCAGAAGGTCCTTCCGGTAGTAGAGCGCCGGCGCGTCGGCGAAGAGCGGCATGGCGACGAGCTTGCCGTCCACGGTCTGCGACTGGATCACCGCCGGCAGGTGCTGGTCCACGACATCCTTCATGGGCTCGGTGAGGTCCACGAGGTTGGCGGCGAGCTGCGGCGCCCAGATCACGTCGGTCCGGTAGACGTCCACGTCCTTGTTGCCGGCCGACAGCCAGAGGCGGTACTGGCCGAACTGGTCGGTGGAGGAGGCCGGCATGGTGACGATGCGCACCGTGTGGCCGGTGGCCTTCTGGAAGGCGTCGAGCTGGCCGCGCATCTCGTCCACGTCGCGACCGATCGAGCCGACCGCGATGGTGATCTCCTCGGCGCGGGCCGCGCCGGTCAGGAACGTGGCGGCGACGAGCGCGGCGGCGAAAGCTTTCAGCATGCGGTGGGTCCTCCCTCTGGATCTCTCGACGCCCCTTGCCGGGCTTGCGACCCGCCGCGCCTCCCAGCGCAGCCGAGCCGCTCGTCTTGCAATCTCCTCCGGTGCCGGGCCCTCGCGGACCTCGGTCTCCCGTTGAACCTAGCGCCTGCGCCGCCTGCGTCTCCCGTAGCCGCGAACGGAGCGGCAAAAAAACATCATGCGCCCAGGTCAAACCGCTGTGAAACCCGTCGGAGGCAGTTGGGAGATCGAGCCGATAGCGCGCGTGAGCCCTCGGCATGCGAGAATGGTGCGAGGAACGGACGAACGGCGCCTGTGATCGGGAACCGCAAGCTCCTCGCGGACCGCCTCCAGCCCTCGCCGGCCACCATAGGCCGCGCCCCGGACGGCGACCCCGCGACGAAGAGGCATGCCGGTGTGCGCTATCGCGAAGGGCCAGGACATGCCTCCGGTGGCGGGGCGCTAGGCCCGCATCCTCCATGCAGACGCGTCGCGCCCGCCACCCGCACGCTCGCGTGTCGCCAGGAGTGTGGGCGACGGCTAGGGTCTGGTTCCGGGCACCGCGATTCGCACGAGGACCGCCGTGCCCGGCGCATCGATGCTCAAGGGGAGGGCCCGCGAGATGACATCCCATTCCATTCGAGCCGGCGTGGTCGGTCTCGGCTCCATGGGGCTCGGCATGGCGGTCTCGCTGGTGCGGGCCGGCATCGAGACCTGGGGCTTCGATCCGAACCCGGTGGCGGTCACGGCCTTCGGCACTGAGGGCGGCCGGATCGCCGCCTCGCCGGCCGAAGTCGGCGCGGCGGCGGACGTCCTCTTCTGCGTGGTGGTCAACGCCGAACAGGCGCGTGCGGCGCTGCTCGGCGAAGGCGGCGCCGTCGCCGCGATGGCGCCGGGCTCGGTGGTGGTGCAATGCGCGACCTGCGCGCCCGACGCCGTGCGCGCGCTCGCCGAGCCGATCCTCGCCGCAGGGCTCCACTTCGTCGACGGGCCGATCTCGGGCGGCGCGGCCAAGGCGGCGAGCGGCGAGATCACGGTCATGGCTTCGGGGGATCCGCAGGCCCTCGCCAAGGCCGGCCCGGCCTTCGACGCGGTGGCGGCCAAGGTGTTCGACCTCGGGCCGTCGATCGGGGCGGGCAGCCAGGTGAAGCTCGTGAACCAGCTCCTGGCGGGCGTTCACATCGCGGCGGCCGCCGAGGCCATGGCCTACGGGATCAGCGGCGGCTGCGACCCGAACGCTCTGTTCGAGGTCATCACGGCGAGCGCCGGCAATTCCTGGATGTTCCAGAACCGCGTGCCCCACATCCTGGACGACGACTACGCGCCGCGCTCGGCGGTGGACATCTTCGTGAAGGATCTCGGCCTCGTCCACGGCAGTGCCCAGCAGCGCAAGTTCCCCCTCCCGATGACCGCGCAGGCGCTGCAGATGTTCACGCAGGCGTCGGCCATGGGGCTCGGGCGCGAGGACGACGCGGCCGTGGTCAAGATCTTCCCCGGCGTCGCGCTGCCCCGGCGCGACCGGGAGGCCTGACCGGTGCCGCGCGCCCCGCTCCTCGGCTGCATCGCCGACGACTTCACCGGCGCCACCGACCTTGCTAGCCAGCTCGTCTCGGCTGGCATGCGCGTGGTTCAGACGATCGGCGTGCCCGACGGGCCGCTCGATGCCGAGTGCGACGCCGTGGTGGTGTCGCTGAAGTCGCGCACCGTCCCGGCGGCGGAAGCCGTCGGACAGTCGCTCGCGGCGCTGGAATGGCTGCGGCGCCAGGGCTGCGGTCGCTTCTTCTTCAAGTACTGCTCGACCTTCGATTCGACGCCCACCGGCAATATCGGGCCGGTCGCCGACGCGCTGATGGATGCGCTCGGCGCGGACTTCACGCTGGCCGTGCCCTCGCTGCCGGCCAACCGGCGCACGGTCTACAACGGCTACCTCTTCGCCGGCGACGTCCTGCTCAACGAGAGCGGCATGCAGGACCATCCGCTGACGCCGATGCGCGACGCCTTCCTGCCGCGCGTGCTGGCGCCGCAGACGCGCCGCCGCGTCGGGCTCGTCAGTCACCACGCACTGGCCGATGGTGCGGCGGGCGTTCGCGCCCGCATCGCGGAACTGAAGCGGGAGGGGGTCGGCATCGCGGTGTGCGACACGCTCGGCCACGACGACCTCGTGCGGATCGCGCGAGGCAGCGCCGACCTGACGCTCCTCACCGGCGGCTCGGGCCTCGGGCTCACGATCCCCGCGACCCTTCCGGGCTTCGAGCCGCGAAGCGACGCCGCCCATCTCGACCCGGTCGGCGGCCATGCCCTGGTGGTCGCCGGAAGCTGCTCGCGCGCCACGCTGGCGCAGATCGAGCATGCCGGGACGCGCATGCCCGCGATGGCGGTGGACATCGAGGCGCTGTTCCACGATGCCGACGACCATGTCGACGCGCTGGTGGCTTTCGCCGCCGGGCACCTTGGCGACGGGCCGGTGCTGATCCACGCCAGCATGGCGCCGGAGCGGCTGCGCGCGGTCCAGTCGCGCTTCGGGACGGCGGCGTCGGGCGAGGCGGTGGAGCGGGCGCTGGCTGCCGTCGCCCGGCGGCTGGTCGATGACCGGGGCGTTCGGCGCATCCTGGTGGCGGGCGGGGAGACCTCCGGCGCGGTGGTCGGCGCCCTCGGCGTCAGCGGCCTGCGCATCGGCCCGGCGATCGATCCCGGCGTTCCCTGGACGCAGAGCGTCGGCACGGCCGCGCCGCTCGCGCTGGCGTTGAAGTCCGGCAATTTCGGCGGCGCCGACATCATGACCCGCGCCTTCGAGCTGCTCCCATGACCATGCCGCGCGAGGAGGCACGCCTGCGCGAGGAGATGGTGCAGACGGGCGCCGCGTTCCGGGCGCTGGGCCTTGCGCCCGGCACCTCCGGCAATCTCAGCGCGCGGCTCGACGACGGCTGGCTGATGACGCCGACCAATGTCGGGCTCGGCGATCTCGTGGCCGAGCGCATCTCCAAGCTCGACTGGGACGGCAACCTCCTGTCCGGCGACAAGCCCACCAAGGAATTGGTGCTGCACCGTGCCTTCTACGAGAACCGGCCCGGAACCGGCGCGGTGGTGCATCTTCATGCGCCGCACGCCGTCGCCCTGTCCTGCCTCGAGGGGCTCGACGCCGAGAGCTGCATTGCGCCGATCACCCCCTATTTCGTGATGCGCGTCGGCCGCCTGCCGCTGTTGCCGTATTTCCGGCCGGGCGATCCGGCCATGGGCGAGGCGGTGGGGCGTGTCGCGCCGCGCCAGGCCTGCGTGCTCCTCGCCAATCACGGGCCTGTGGTGTCCGCCGGCTCGCTCGCCCTCGCGCGTGCCGCGATGGAGGAGCTGGAGGAGACCGCACGCCTCGCCCTTCTGCTTCACGGTCGCCCCGTCCGGGTGCTCGGCGAGGCGGAGATCCAGCCGCTGCGCGAGACGTTCGGCGCCGACTGGTAGCCCAAGCCTATCCCGGAGGACGTTCCCATGCCCCGCTTTGCCGCCAACCTGACGATGATGTTCAACGAGGTGCCGTTTCTCGACCGGTTCGCGGAAGCGGCATCGGCGGGCTTTGCGGGCGTCGAGTTCCTGTTTCCCTACGAGTGGGACGCAGCCGCCATCGCCGAGCGCCTGCGCGCGAGCGAGCTCACGCAGGTCCTGTTCAACATGCCGCCCGGCGACTGGGCGGCGGGCGAGCGTGGCCTGGCTTGCCTTCCGGGGCGCGAGCGGGAATTTGCGGCGGGCGTCGAGACCGCCATCGCCTATGCGCGGGCGCTCGACTGCCGGCGCGTCCACGCCATGGCTGGGCTCCTGGCCGCCGCGACCGAGCGCGAGCGCGCCCTCGACCTCTATCGCCGCAACCTCGCCATGGCCGCGAGCCGCCTCGCCGAGGAGGGGATGGCCCTCCTGATCGAGCCCATCAACACGCGCGACATGCCCGGCTATCTCCTGAACCACCAGCGCGAGGCGCACGAGATCGTCGCCGACATCGGCCTGCCCAACCTCAAGGTCCAGATGGACTTCTACCATGCGCAGATCATGGACGGCGACCTGTGGCGCCTGTTCGAAGCGCATCAGGAAACGGTCGGCCACATCCAGATCGCATCGGTGCCCGAGCGGCACGAGCCGGACGGCGGCGAGGTGAACTACCCCTGGCTGTTCGGGGAGCTGGACGCGGCGGGATACGACGGTTGGCTCGGCTGCGAATACCGGCCGCGCGGCGCGACGCGCGATGGTCTCGGCTGGTTCGCCCGGCAGCGATAGGGGAGCGGCGCCGAAGACGCGAGGAGAGACCACGGGGAGATTTTTGCCTCCCGGTCGATTTTCCCGTTGACCCTCGCGTCGGGGTTTTCTATATCGCCTTCACGACGACGGCGGAGGCGCCGGGGGCGGATGGGCTGGACCGGAAGGTTTGGTTGATTGGCCGGGAAGTTGAGCCAGCGGTTAGGGTCCTGGGGTTATCCGGGGTTTTGGCTGCCTGGCTCGGT
>NZ_QYRN01000019.1 GCF_003583935.1 Aureimonas flava
GCTCGAGCCCATCGGAAACATCCCGCCAGCCGAAGCCGAGGCCGCATACTACGCCCAGCTTGAGGCATTTCCGATCGCCGCGTAGGACTCAAACCAATCAGCCTCCGGCAAACCCGGGGCGGTTCAGCCCCCTTCGGTGAGCCGCCGTGCAACAGGACCATGTCCGGATGCTTGGCGTGGATTTGATCGAGCTTGGCCCAGATCTGCTTGTGGTCGGCGGTGTCGCCACCCGAGAAGGCGATCTTCGGGCCGGCTGGCACGAGCACCTCGCTATCCGCGCGCCTCCTGGCGGCGAGGAAGTCGCGGCTGTCGATCAGCGACGCGGTGAGGTGGCGATGGTTGACCCGCGATCCGGTGCGTTGCGACCAGGGGGAGCCGGTGGCGATGCGGTAGCGCTCGGCGGCAGCCTCGCGGAAGGTTTCCATGCCGTCGCGGCGGTCGATCAGGTTCATGCCGATGTCGATGAGGCGCTCGAGCTGGAGGGATTTCACCTCGGAGCCGTCCTGTTCGCGCTGAAGCTGCTTTTGCGCTTGCTCGTTGTCGTCGAGCTTCTGTTCGATCCGGTCCACCGCGCGGTGGAAGATGTTGACGGTCGACCAGAGCAGATCGGGGAGATCGAAATCGAGGCTCGTGTCGGTGATCGTGGCGACGAGGGCGTCGAATATGTCGGCGACGGCGCCTTCGATGATGCGGTCTTCCGGTGGCGGGCGTTGGTCGAGTTCGTCTTCGGAAGGACGATAGCCGTGGAGTTGCAAGTCCTGGATCAGCTGGTCGGTCGGAGATGATTCGTGGTGCGGTTCGTAGTCGTCGTGCTCGCTCATGGGATGCTCCGTCGGATTGGACCGCGACCGTCGCGGCCTTCATGGCCACGAAGCCGTCGGGCGGGACGGACCTGCACCCGGAGCGTAGCGAAGGGCCGAAGCGTCAGCGGAGGATGGCGAAGGCCGGCGATTTTGTTTCGCGATGGAAAGGCGCGGGTTCGGGGTCCCTGCGCGGCTTGCCGCGTGGGGTGGACCTGGGCCGCCGGAAAATCGTCGGCCGCAGCCATTGCCGATCCGGCCCGGCTGACGGCCGATCGCCCTCTCGAAGGCCGAGGCGCGGTCCTCTTTCCGTCGCTGCGCATCCTCGCGGGCATGGCGGTTGCACACCCGCCCTCCAGCCCTTTGCGGCGCTGCCGTCAGGCTCAAGACGCGGCCGGCGTCTTTCAGCGGAGACTCGGGGGCGCTTGTCTTAGTAAGGATCTACAGAAGGTGGCGGAAGACCTCGCGCGGGCTGGGTCTGCCGGGGGGCGCGCGCAGGGTTGGATGAAAAATTCAGGATATGAATACGGATCATTCATGCACAGCATGATACGGAAAGAGATCATCAAGCTTGACGTTTTCGAGAGAAATGATATGTTCTCGCGTCATCGGTGACGGTGAAGATATGTTAAGGGATCTCCATGCGATCTGAATCGGAAACGCTGCATGAGATTGGCAGGCTCTTCGGGCAGGCTAGGACGGCTGCCGGGCTGACGCAGGAGCAGGTTGCCGAACTGGCTGGCATATCCCGGCCGCGCTACCGCGACATCGAGAAGGGGACGGCTGCTGCCCGCGCCACGACGCTCATGAACATCGCGCGCGCGCTCGGGCTGGAGATGATGCTGGTGCCGCAAACCATGGTTCCAGCCATCGAGGCGCTGATGCATCCGCACGACGACGATGACCGCCCCGCCTTCGCCGTGCAGTCGGACGAGGGAGACGACCATGGCTGACAAGCCATTTGCACCCAGGGCGGTCCAGTCGCTGGACGTGTTTCTGAACGCGCTGAAGGTCGGCACGATCGTCAGGACGCCGGGTGACTTCAATGCGTTCAGTTTCGATGAGGCGTATCGCGCGGGCGGCGGTTCGCCGACTTTAAGCCTTTCGTTCCGGGCAGCGGCCGGCGGTTTGCGCAAAGATCCCAAGCCTCTAGCCGGCGTGCTTCCGGCGTTCTTCGCGAACCTGCTGCCGGAAGACAAGCTGCGCGAGGCCATGGAAAAGCACCATGCCGGTGATGTTCGTCCGGGCAATGATTTCGATCTGCTCGCGGCGCTCGGCGCGGATCTGCCGGGAGCGGTGCGGGTCGTGCCCGGCGAGGGCATGGATGGGGCTCCGCAAGCCGCTGCACACGAAAAGCCCAAAGCGCGCTTTTCTCTCGCGGGCGTGCAGATGAAGCTGTCGGTGATGAAGAACACCGGCAAGGGCGGCGGGCTGACGCTTCCGCTCGACGACGGCGATGGGCAGTATATCGCCAAATTCCCCTCGACGGCGTTTCCCGGCGTTTCAGAAAACGAATTCGCCGCGCTCGCACTTGCGGCCGCGATCGGCATGGATGTCCCGGAGCGCGAACTGGTCGCCAAATCCGATTTCGAAGGAATACCGCAAGAGTTCGACACGCTGGCCGAAGGCCGGGTGCTCCTCATCAGGCGCTTCGACCGCGGCGCCGACGGGACACGCATTCATATCGAGGATTTCGCCCAGGTCTTCGGCGTCTACCCCGCCCGCAAATATGAAGGCGCGGCCTATCACGACATTGCTGCGGCATTGACCGCCGCGATTTCGCCCGCCGCCGCGTTGGAGTTCGTTCGCCGTCTGGCGCTGGCGGTCGTGACGGGAAACGGCGACATGCACCTGAAAAACTGGTCGCTGATCTATCCGGGTGACGGGAGCACGCCCGCGCTCGCGCCGGCCTATGATCTGCTGTCGACCGTTCCCTATATTCCCGCCGACAATCTGGCGCTGTCGCTGGGCGGAGAGCGATCGTTTAAGGCGCTGTCAGCGCCGCGCTGGAAGGCTTTCGCCAATCGCGCCAGATTGCCCGAGCCTGCGGTCATGAAGGCGGTGGTGGAGACGATCGGCCGCGTCGATGCCTGCTGGTGGACACTTCCCGAACGCGATGTCGTGCCCGAGCCCGTCCTCGAACGGGTCGATGCGCATGTGCGCGCGATGATGCCGATCCTGAAGAGCTGCGCCGAATAGACGCGCAGGCACTGATTGGATTCAGCGTCTGCCGGGATTTCCGCCGACTGTCTCGTGGTATCGAAGGAAGCGCGCGACGTCCTCCGGAGCGAGTTGCACCCGGATGCCTGATCGGAGCGCGTTGATGCCGAGCTGCCGGAGATCCTTGTTGAAGTCCCCGAGCGCCGGCGACAATGGAATGGCCTCGATTCCTTCGGCGTTGGCCCGTTCGATCAGCATGTCGCGCGCCCCGTCACCCGCCGGATCGTCATCGCGGACGATATAGAGTCGCCGCAGAGTCGATGGGAACAGGATGGCGGCCAGATGCGCCGCCGAGAGTGCCGGGGCCATCGCCATTTCGGGCAAGATCTGCCGGAGCGACAGCATGGTCTCGATACCTTCGCCTGCCGCCATCACGCTACCGGGCGCACCGAGGCGGACGGCGGCCCCAAGCAGATCGCCCATTGCCTTGCGCGGGGTGTCGATCGGGGCCTTGTCCGAGCCGTCGGGCGCAAGCCAGGTGCGGTGTGCGCCGGTGATCTTGCCATTGAGGTCGGTCACGGCGGCGATCATGGCGGGCCAGGTCTCGGTCGGGCCATCGCCGGGTCTGTAGTAGCAGCGCGGGTGGAAACGCAGGCTGCCGGTTCCGTGCAGAAGCGTAATGCCGCGTCGGCGCAGATACGTTTCTACGACGGTGCCTGCGATCGGCTGCGACATTGCGAACAGCCGCCGCGCGGCCTCGGCCGATCCCGAAGGCGCCGGGACAATGCCGCGCCGTGGCGCCGCAGGTTCCGGTTCGGGGTGCGGCAGGCTGAGAAAGCTGCGGGCCTCATCGGTGACATCGGGAAAGTCGGTGAGGCCGCGCGATTCACGGATGACGTCTAGAAGATCGCCATGTTCGCCGGTGGCGGCGTCGGTCCATTTGCCCGCGCGGCCCTTGGGGCTGTCCTTCAGCCGGACGAACATCGAGCGGCCCTTGGTATTGCGGACATCGCCAACCTGCCAATAGTTGCCCTGGCGCTGCCCATTCGAAAGATAGTGACGGCAAACCGCCTCGGCCTGACGGCCGAGACGGTAAGCCAGATCGGAAGCGTCCTGCCGTGCCATCACGCCGCCTCGCGTTCGCTGATGCGCTCGATGGCGTAGGTGTCGAGCAGCTTGCCGAGGACGGCCGGACCGGAGGCGCCGACCGGCACGAAGAAGCGCAGCTTCCACGAAATGATCTCGCTGAAGAGGCCGTAGGCGCGCAGGCGATCCCGCATTGTGTCGCTGAACCCCAACAACTCGATCCGGTTCGCGCCCATGACACGCGCGCGGCGAAGCTGGAGCCCGCCAGCCAGGTCGAGGATGGTGCGGCCGTCCACCAGCGCGGAATAGGCGTCGTCACTGCTGAGATTGGTAGTTCCGGTCGAGGCGGCGTTGGCGGCCCAGGCGGGTGAAACCCGCCGTCCGATGATGCGTTCGCCATCATCGGTCTGGAGCCGATAGACGCGCGTCGACTCGTTGGGCAGACGCTTCCACACGGGCAGGAGCAAGCCGCTGACCATGTGGATCGTCCCATCAGTGAAGGCGGGCACCTCGTCGACCTCGCGCTGCCAGACGGCGGCGAAGGTGTCGCGCTCGGTCTCCTGCCAATGGCTGTCCGCCATCATGGCGAGAGTCGCATGATGCTATTCCATCGGCCGGATCAGCCGGACGCGGCGTTCGATCTCGCCATCGTCGAGCATGATGGACGGCGCGGATAGCTGAACAGCGGCGCGACCCGAGCGCGCGTTGACGAGCAGCCGTGCCTGCGGATCGTCGAGCCAGCCGAGCGCCGCATCGAGTGTGGTCGGCCGATTCCGGCGACGTTCGGTGATGGTGAGCAACCGCGTCTCGGCAGCTGTCGCCGGGTGCGTGTAGATGGTCGTGCGCTCGGAGACGACGAAGCTCTCCGCCGTCAGCGTTTCCAGCCCGACATCATAGACGCCGCTGGCGATGGCTCCCGCCACCTTGGCGTCAAGCAGTTGCTCGAAGGCGGTGAAGAGGATGCCCTGAAGCTCGATGGTGAGCGCCAGAAGCCGGTTCAGGAATGTGGTGATCGGCGGCAAGTCGTCCTTGATGCCATTGTCGTCCATCAGCTTCAGACCGGTCGCGGCCTCGAAACGCCCCAGCGAGCACCTCTCGACCTTTCCGCGGGCGATCAGGAGGTAGAGCTGGCGCAGCGCATCGCGGGCGTAGCTCGATTCCAGATTATCCTCGGGCCGGAACAGACCCTGACCGCCGGTCTGGCGCTGACCGCGCGTGATCGCTCCCAGC
Organism: Aureimonas flava; assembly: GCF_003583935.1. Taxonomy (GTDB): domain Bacteria; phylum Pseudomonadota; class Alphaproteobacteria; order Rhizobiales; family Rhizobiaceae; genus Aureimonas; species Aureimonas flava. The sequence continues at coordinate 5,277 of NZ_QYRN01000019.1, forward strand.
GTGTCGAGCCGCCGTGCGATCGTGGACAGGAAGCGCTTTTCGGCCTTCACGTTCGTGGCGATCGGGCGGAACAGAGGCGGCTGCGCCTGATTGGTGCGATTGGTGCGGCCCAGGCCCTGGATGGCGGCGTCGGCCTTCCATCCGGGCTCGAGGAGGTAGTGAACACGCAGGCGTTGGTTCTTCGCCGACAGCTCGGCGTGATAGCTGCGGCCGGTGCCGCCGGCGTCACTGAACACGAGGATGCGCTTCAGATCATCCATGAAGGCCGCGGTTTCCGCGAGGTTGGCGGAGGGCGCCCGGTTTTCCACGGCCAACCGCTCGCCCTTGCGGACGATGCGCCGGGAGCGGCCCGTCACCTCGGCAACCATGTCGGCGCCAAATCGCTGCACGATCTGGTCGAGCGCGCCGGGAACGGGCGGCAAGGACGCGAGCCGTTCGATCAGCTCGTCGCGCCGCGCGACGGCTTCACGGCTCTCGACGGGCTGGCCGTCACGATAGACCGGGCGCGAGGACAGATTGCCCTCGCCATCCGTGAACGGCTCGTAGAGCTGCACAGGGAAGGAATGGGCGAGGTAATCCAGGACATACTCCCTCGGCGTGATGTCGACGCGAACGTCGTTCCATTCCTCGGTCGGGATTTCGGCCAGTCGGCGTTCCATCAGGGCTTCGCCGGTCGAGACGATCTGGATGACGGCGGCGTGGCCATCGGCCAGATCGCGTTCGATGGAACAGATCAGCGTCGGCGTTTTCATAGATGTGAGCAGGTGGCCGAAGAAGCGCTGCTTCGCGCTCTCGAATGCCGAGCGGGCGGCGGACTTGGCCTGCCGGTTCAGCGTCCCGTCGTCGCCGGTGATGTTGGCGGCCTGCATCGCCGCGTCGAGATGATTGTGGATGACCGCGAACGCGCCGGCATAGGCATCGTAGATGCGGCGTTGCTCGTCGGTCAGGGCGTGCTCGACCAACTCATATTCGACACCATCATAGGATAGCGAACGGGTGGTATAGAGCCCGAGCGCCCGCAGATCGCAGGCAAGCACTTCCATGGCGGCAACACCGCCATCTTCGATTGCCTCGACGAATTCTGCGCGGGTGGCGAAGGGGAAATCGTCGCCGCCCCACAGGCCGAGCCGCTGGGCATAGGCGAGATTGTGAACGGTGGTCGCGCCGGTGGCGGAGACATAGACGACGCGGGCATGGGGCAGCGCGTGCTGGAGCCGCAGGCCCGCGCGTCCCTGCTGCGAAGCGGCGACGTCACCGCGTTCTCCCTTGCCGCCTGCGGCATTGGCCATGGCGTGGCTCTCGTCGAAAATGATCACTCCGTCGAAATCGGAGCCCAACCAATCGACGATCTGCCGGACGCGCGAAACCTTCTCGCCACGGTCGTCGGAGCGCAGCGTGGCGTAGGTTGCAAATAGGACGCCTTCCGACAGGGTGATCGGCTTGCCCTGGGCAAAACGCGACAGCGGCGTGACCAGCAGACGCTCCATGCCGAGCGCGGATCAGTCGCGCTGCGCATCCTCGAGCAACTTGTCGGATTTGGAGATCCAGACCGCCTTGCGGCGTCCGCGCAGCCAGTTGTCGAGGATGATGCCGGCAGACTGGCGGCCTTTGCCAGCCCCGGTGCCGTCGTCGAGCATGAAGCCACGGCGGAAGCGCACGGCGTTCTCAGCCTCGGCCGGAGCCGCCTGGACGAGATCGAAGGTCGCATCGACGGTCCAAGAACCGGCAAGGAAGTCGGAATGGGCCTCGCCTGCATAGATGACGGTCTCGAGCTGGGCGTCCGACAGAAGATCGCTGATATTCGCGGGTAGCATCGGCCGATAGGCGGGTTTGGGCGGCGCGATGCTCGCCATGGCCGCCGATTGCACGAGCTTGGTAGGGTGCGCCTGACAACCGGCAATACGAATCGACTGCAATCCATATTCTTCATAGATCGCGTCCGTGAGGTTGGCGCCCTCCGGCGGCGTCCAGTCCACCGGGTCGTAGGCGAGTTCGATGCCTTCCGGGTCGATGGACGAAGGCGCGGTCGGACGTGCGGTTGCGGCTCGTGCAATATAGCCCCCCACGGTGCGAGGCGCCGTGCCCGTCACGGCGCGCGCGTTAGCGGGAAGCGTGACCGGCAGGCGGGGCGGAACCTGTGCCTCGATCCAGGCGAGCAGCGTGGCGACGTCGGGCGCGAGACCCGATGATGCCGGAAATACGGCCGGATCTTCGGCGGGCAGCTTGTCGATGACGGTGAGCCGCGTCTCGATGGTCGTCCCGTGCCTGGCATAGACCGAGCCGTCGATCGCAGCGGTGAAGACGACGCGGCCGCGTTCCTGAAGCCGGACGAAAGCATCACGCCAGGCCGGTTGCTCGTGGCCGAAGTTCGCACCGGTGATCGTCACCAGACGCCCCCCGTCGACGAGCCGCGTCAGGGCCGAGGCGACATGGCGCGCAGCGGCGTCAGCCATGCGGCCGGAGACGTTCGCCATTACCGAGAAGGGCGGGTTCATCACGATGACGGAGGGAACGGCGCTCGCCGGGAGATGATCGTCGATCTGGGCAGCGTCGACGCGCGTGACGGCCAGGGCCGGAAAGAGCTGGCCAAGGAGATCGGCGCGGGTTTCCGCAAGCTCGTTGAGGAGCAGCGAGCCGCCGCTGATCTCGGCGAGGATGGCGAGCAGGCCCGTGCCGGCCGAGGGCTCCAGCACGATGTCGTGCGGGGTGATTGCGGCGGCGGAAATGGCGGCAAGGCCAAGCGGGACCGGCGTCGAGAATTGCTGAAGCGCCTGGCTCTCCTCGGAACGATGGGTGTGTGTTGGCAGGAGACCGGTGACTTTCGACAAAGCGTAAAGCCGTGCAGCCGGGGCATCGGCTTTACGGAAAAGCGCACGTCCGTATTTGCGCAGGAACAGAACGGTCGCACATTCGCAGGCTTCGTAGGCCGTCTTCCAGTCCCAGGCGCCGCTCGCGTCGGAAGCCTCGAAGGCGATCTCCATGGCGGTGCGAAGGCCGGCGTTGTCGATCCGCTGCCCGCGTTCGAGCATGGCGAGAAGCTGATGGGCGGCGGCGATGATGGCGGACGCACGGACGATGGGCGCAGCCGGCATGGCCACGGGCGATAGAATGTTCATGGTCGGGAACCTCGGGAGAGCGGGAAAGGGACGTCCGAACGGCGCTCTCTCTCGACCGCCCGGACTCGACCCGTCCCGGCAGCCCTCTCACTCTCGAAATGCCCTTCGCGGCCGGCATGAAAAAAAAGCACCCCGGCCGTGCGGCGGGGTGCTTTTCAAGAGATCAGTTCCAGTGTCCGTCCGCGATCTCGCTGGCGATGAGCCTGCGCGCCTTGCGGATCAGGTCATCGCCGCTGGTGTCAATGTGCCCGAAGAACCGAGCGCGGGCGCCGTTCGCGGTCCAATCGGCGTAGGCGCAATATGCGCGGGTCTTGGCCCGGAATGCTCGCATGTCGCTGGCCCAATGGGGTTTGGGCTCTATGATGACGGTGAGGCCGTCTCTGGTCTCTGGCCAAGGGAGAGACCGTTCGACGGGTGGGCGCTCGTGATCCGCCGCGAAGATGGCGTCGATGTCCATCATGGCGCCTCTCCGGTCTCCGGCCGCACGAAACCGTCAGGATCGTTGGGGTCGGGCGGCAGATAGGCATCGAATGGATTGCCGTCGGCGAGATGGCCGAAGGGCGTGAAGACGTAATCGCCCTCGTCGCGTCCCACGGCGCAGATGACGTAGCGTGGACTGCCCATCACCGCGTCGAGGCACTCCATGAGCGCGAGATTGCCGTCGCCTGCCGCGCGCAGCAGGGTCTGGAAATTGCTCCGGGCATAGGCGGGGATGCTCATAGCGGACCTCCTTCGCCGGATATGGTCTGGTCGAGCCAGCCATCGGTGTAGATCCAGTCCACGGTCTCGCCGGTGGCGAGGTCGAGGACATGGGCGCCGCCGCCGAAGCCGTCGAGCCGGGGCTTGGAGCAGGTGTTGGCGTATTGGAAACCCCATTTGCCGGTGAGCCCGAACTCGGCGGCGCAGCGTTGCACGAATCGGATGAGGCGCTCGGGATCGCCGGTCACGTCGTCGCGCATCCAGAGCTGGCTACCGCCATGCTCGGGCTGGATCGAAAGGAGAAAGCCCTCTGAAGGCGGTTCCTCCGATGCGCCATCCGCGGAGAGCGTGTTGTAGAGGTCGAGCGCACGGGCGGCGTTCTTGGGCGTGCCGACGTCGAGCAGGCACGAGAAATGGGTGAAATAATCGGCCATGACAGTTTCCTGAAACGAGAAAGCCCGGACCACACGGCACAGCCACGCAGACTGTCGACCATGGGACCGGGCAGAAGGAAGATCGGGCTAGCGCGCGAGGGACGAACGGAGCCGCCCCGCGTTGCTGGCGCTATTCGGCGGCGACCGCGTGCTGGATTTCGTCCTCGTCATCGACCGGGTCTTCGCCCTCACCCTCATCGGTGAGGAAATCCGGCAAGGCGGCCTCGTCTTGGGCACCGGTCTCAGCGCCCGGCTCGCTGGCCTGGCCATCCTCGGGGTCGATCAGCCGCAGCGGCTCGGGCAGCCAGCCGGTTTCCGCCAGAAGGCGCTCGGCCTCCTTGGCCATGTCGCCCTTCTTCAGATGGTCGATTAGCTGAGCGGCCCGTTCGCCCGCGCCCTCCCGGACGGCTTCGAGGATGCGGGGCTTGGTGACGCGGCCGAGGTAATTGCTGACGGTCGGCCGCCAACCCGCCGTCACCATGTCGAGGCCGGTCTCGCGTGCCAGCCGGTCGGCCTGCGCGAGACGGACATCCAGACCATGCTGGCTGACGCCCGATCCATAGGGGTTCGGCCGCTCGAACAGCGCGTTGACGCCGAAGCTGACGCAGTGGGCGAGCAGATCGAGCCGTGTGCCGGGATCGAGATGGGTGAGCCAGTCCCACAACGCCTGGTCATCGGCCGGAACGTGATCGCCCCAGCGGGCGTGCCGGTCGGCGATCTCGTGCGCCGCCGGGCTGTCTTTCAGTTCCTCCGATTGGGCGGGGAAGAAGATGTGGCGGACACTGGCTTCGAGGCAGCCGGTGGGCGCGGTGTGCCGGAAGGTGTCGCTGACCAGCTTGTGCAGCAAGAGGGTCATGGCGACGTCGGGATGCTCGGCGACGGTATCGCGCAGCGCCAGGGTGCGATGCGCGGTCAGTTCGATCACGAGGCGTTCGGGCAACGGTTTTACGCCGTCCTCCTCCTCGTCTTCGGGCTCCGCAGCCTGGCCGCCGATGGTGATGACGGCGCGTTGAACGACGGGCGCGGCCTGCTGGTCAGCTTCACAGTCAACCTCCGGCGCATCGCTGCCTTCGGTCTCGACGGGACGTTCATCCTCGGGACGGACATAGCCGCGATCCACTGACAGCGAACCATCGGAGTCCAGACTGACGAAGACGCCGGCGATGGCGATGTCGGCCGGATCATAGATCGTCGGACGCTGCTCGAAGGCCTCGAGCGCCTGTTCGATGTCGCCGAGACGCACGTCGATTGCGTCGGGCAGTTCGTCGGCTTCGGAATATTCGGCCTTGAGCCGGTCATATTCGTCACGCAGCGCCTCGCGGGTCGCGCACTCCTCGTCGGTCAGATCGACAGCAGTCCCGACAAGTTCGCGCAAGCCCTGCTCGTGGCCATAGGGAAAGCTCAGGGCAGCATCGACCCACTTCCAGCCCTCGCTGGCAATCTCGTCGGCGGCGAGCTTGAGCTTATCGGCCACGAGACGGTCGAGCAGGGCCGGATCTTGCAGCCAGCCGCCATCGTCGGACTGAAACAGATCGCGCAGCACCAGGCCGCCCGCCGCTTCATAGTCTTCGACGCCCACGAAGATAGCCCGACGGTCGGATGCCCGCACCGTGGTTTCGGTGAGCATCCGGCGGATGTGGTAGGGCTCCTTCTGCCAGCCTTCCTTGATCGTGTCCCAGACCTGTTGCTGGCGGTCATGGTCGGGGCTGACGGTGAAGGCCATCAGCTGTTCGAGCGTCATGCCGTCTTCGGCATAAATCTCCAGCAGCGCGGGGGCGACAGCGGCGAGCCGCAGGCGCTGTTTCACGATCGGGACGCCGACGAAGAAGGCGGCGGCGATGGCTTCCTCGGTCATGCCCTTGTCGCGCATGGCCTGGAAAGCGCGGAACTGATCAAGCGGATGCAGCGGCGCGCGCTCCATGTTTTCGACCAGCGAGACCTCATCGATGAGGATGTCGCTGTTGGCGTCGCCGACGACGCAGGGTACAGGCGCGGTCCTGGCCAGGCGCTTCTGCTTCACCAGCACCTCGAGCGCGCGATAGCGGCGGCCGCCGGCGGGCACCTCGAACATTCCGGTCTCATGGCCATCGGCGTCGAGGACGGGCCGGACATGCAGGCTCTGGATGAGGCCGCGCCGGGCGATCGATTCCGCCATCTCGTCGATCGAGACGCCGGCCTTGATGCGCCGGACGTTTGCCTGGCTCAGCACGAGCTTGTTGAAGGGGATGTCGCGCGCCGACGACAGGGTGATCTTCTGAATGGCGGTCGCCATGATCTTTACTCCGCGACGGGCGGCCGGGAGACTCTCTCTCGACCTCCAACCCGTCACGAAGCGAAGCGCCGCCCTCTCACTCTAAGAGGGCAGCGCCACGCAGGCGGGAAGGCGTAAAGCCGCAAAGCCGCGTCTTCGTCTTTCCGGTTTTCATGCCGGTTTTCAGGATCGTCACGCCGCCTGCCGTTCGTCATCGGCGCAGCCGGCAGCGGTGTCCGGCAGGAATCCGAGCAGCCAGTCCGCCGCCTTGCTCGCCTGCGAGGCGGCACGGACGATGGCGCGGTTGTCCTCGCGCAGCACCTCGAGCCAGCAGCCGAGATAATCGGCGTGCCGTACGGTGGGCGTGATGCCGAGCGAGGCGCAGCAGAAGGCGGCGTTGATCTCGGCGATCAGCTCCTCGAAGGCGTATTTTTTCGAGCCGAATGAACCCGAGAAATCACGGTTCAGGCGTGACGGGTGGCCCGTGGCGTGACCCAGTTCGTGCAGAGCCGTCCGGTGCCAGTTGATTGGCTCGAAATAGGCCTGCGGCGGCGGCACCTGCACATAGTCGGATGTCGGGGCGTAGAAGGCGCGATCGCCGCCGATGCGAAAATCGATGCCCGTCGCCCGGATCAGCGCCTCGACCTGCGGTTCGATGAGGCCGAGGGGAGGCGGCGGGGCCACGATGGCGACATCCTCCGGCAGGCCGTCGCATTGCGCCGCGTTGAACACGGTGAAGCGCTTGAGGAAGGGGATGGCGGCGGCGTCCTCTCCGGTCTCGCGGGCGCGGCGTTTCTCGTCCTCCGGCGTGAAACGGTCGGCATAGACGACAGTGGTGCCATGCTCGCCCTTGCGGACATTGCCGCCAAGCGACAGGGCTTGGCGGAAGGTGAGCCAGCTCTGACTGGGAAAGCCGTGCTGGATGACCGCGCCCCAGAGGATCAACACATTGATCCCCGAGTACTGCCGGCCGCTCGCGGCGTTCTTCGGCATGGTGAGTGGGGCCTTCACCGAGGCTGATCCCCAAGGCTGGACCCAGGGAAACCGGCCGGCCTCCAGCTCGGCGATGATCGTGCCGGTGATTTCATCATAGAGGCTCGCCCGTTTCTGACTGGTGCGAGCGGGGGCGGTTCTTCTGGACATCGCGGATCTCCGCGACGGGCGCCGGGAGCCTCTCCCCCAGCCTTCAACCCGTCACGGAAAACCCGTCCGCACTCTCACTCTATCGGGGGCGTTGCGGGGTCCCCCCCGCAGAAGGGGTCGGGCGAGACCCTGGGCTCGGCCGCAGGGAAAGGCCTTCCCCAATCCTCGCCCATCCCGGCGCTTCTTGCGAAGCGTCAGAAATACGTGCAGATTTCTGACAGGAGCCATGATCATGCGTTTGACCGAGCAGATTCTAGCGATTGCGGCTGAACATCCCGATGGGGTGGCCCTGTCCGCCAAGAAGCTGCTCCACCTTGGAAATCGCGCCGCCGTCGATCAGGCGTTGTCCCGGTTGGTCGGACGCAAGCAACTCGTGCGGATCGGTCGTGGTGTTTATCTTCGTCCCGTCACCACCCGGTTTGGTACAAGAGCGCCTTCGGTCGAGCAGGCAATCGCGGCTCTTGCGACCCAGCGAGGAGAGATCATTGTCTCGACGGCCGCCGCCGCGGCGAATGCCTTGGGCTTGACAACGCAGGTGCCTGTTCGGTCGGTCTATCTGACGTCGGGCCGCAGTCGAAAGATCCAACTGGGTATGCAGATGGTGGAATTGCGCCACGCTCCGCGCTGGCAATTCACGCTGGCAGGAAGACCGGCAGGCGATGTCATCCTGGCGTTGGCATGGCTCGGCCCTGCGAAGGGAGAAGCCGCGCTGAAGACATTGAAGCGAACATTGCCACCCGAGACTTTCGGCGACCTGGTCGCGGCCGCACCGCTGCTTCCGACATGGCTCGCGCAGATCATCGGGAAAGCGGCATATCTCTGAGCCCTTCGGTCACCTGTCGACTTCGGACCGTTGCCGACTGCCCAAGACGCCCGCCTTCACCAGTCCGCGAATTCCCGGCAGGGTCCGAACCCGCAGGGCAGGCACCATCATTGTCCACTACGGTTTGCAGTTGATCGTCATCACGGGACAACCGGATAGAAGGGCTTGCCCCAGTCCTGCTCGGGATTGTCCATCATCAGATCGGCAAAGACGGGCATCAGGAAGCCGAGGATGGCCGCGCCATCGTGAACCTGTGTGCGATTGACGCCGCTGTTCCAGGTCGAGCCGCCATGGACAAGTTGATTGCGCAGCACGTAGAGCCGGTCGAAGACGAAGCTGAGCACGCGTTTGGTATCGCCATTCTGGATCGCCTGAGCAAAGGCGCGCGATGACGCTTTGAAGCGTTCTGAACCGCCCCGGGTTTGCCGGAGGCTGATTGGTTTGAGTCCTACGCGGCGATCGGAAATGCCTCAAGCTGGGCGTAGTATGCGGCCTCGGCTTCGGCTGGCGGGATGTTTCCGATGGGCTCGAG
>NZ_QYRN01000001.1 GCF_003583935.1 Aureimonas flava
GTTCGTCCACGTCAAGCTCGATACCGGCGAGACGATCACCGCCCGCTCGCCCGGCGACTTCCGCGTTCGGCATGGCGATCCCGTCTGGCTCACCCCGGAGGACGGTCGGATGCACAGATTCGACGCGAACGGTGCGGCGCTGCGATAGCAGCGCCCCGGGCGACGAGCCTTAGTGACACGCACCGACGCGTCCGCGAGTAGGGCCTACGGCCCCACCTTCTCAGGCGACACGGGCCACGTCCCGCGATGGCCTGTGGCGCCAGGGTTTGGTCATGGCGTCGCTATCGCGCAGTCGGAAGTTGCCGTTCTCGCGCGAGAAGTTTCCGTTGTAGAATGGATCGTTCCGTATCTGGGTCCGCCAGTTGCGGACCATGTACTCGCATTCGCGCCGGAAGCGAGCCGCCTTCTCGGGCGAGAAGTCGTCACCGCGTGACTGCGACTCGTAATGGTAGAGCTGCGCGAACGGCGTCCACAAGACCTTCAGGCCGCGCTCCCGTATGCGCAGGCACAGGTCCACGTCGTTGAACGCGACCGGAAGGTCGATCTCGTTCAACCCTCCGACCGAATCGAACGTTTCGCGACGCATCGCGAGGCAGGCGCCCGTCACGGCGGACATCTCGCGCGTCAGGATGTACTGGCCGAAATAGCCGTTGTCGTTCCGGTTGGCGGACATGCCTGCATGGCCCGCAATCCCGCCGTCCTCGTTGAACTGGCCGATACCCATGATGACGCCGGCATGCTGAACTTCGTCATTCGCGTAGAGAAGCTTGGCACCGACCGCGCCGACGTCGGGACGGATCGCGAGCGACACGAGCTCCGATAGCCAATCCGCACCGATGACGTCGATATCGTTGTTGAGAAGCACGATGATCTCGGAGCTGCATTCCGCAACCGCCAGGTTGTTCAATCGGGAGTAGTTGAACGGGCCCGGTATCTCCATGATGCGGACGTTCGCTGCCTGCCGAAGCTGGGCGAAAAGCTCGTGCGTTTCCGGCTCCCGGCTTTCGTTGTCGACGATGACGATCTCGAAATCGTCGTAGTCCGTCCGTTCCCGGAGTCCCCTGACGCACGTGGCGAGAAGGTCTGCGCGATCGCGCGTCGGTATCACGACCGAAACCGATGGCCGAGGAGAGGGCAGGGGCCAGAGGGTTCGCAGGCAATCCGGATTCAGCGGGTTGGTCACGACGCGCGGGGTCGGCGCCGGCCCCAACAGGCCCTTCAGGTGATCCTCGACGGCGCGCTTCCCTGCCACGCGACAGCGCTCGAGCTGTCGCTGCGAGAACGACTCACCGTCGATGCGCCGCCAATGGTACAGGACTGTGGGGATGTGGCGGATCGTACCCCGCGGTGCCGCAGCCACCGCGCGCAAGGCCAGATCGTGATCCTGGCTGCCTTCGAGCCCGGTCCGGAATCCGCCGATCTCGAGCACGAGGTCCCTGCGATAGACTCCGAGGTGGCTGATCACGTTGTGGCCGAGGAGGAGGTCGAGGTTCCAGTCCGGCTTGAAGTACGGCGTATGTCTGCGCCCCGAGCGGTCGATCTGGTCTTCGTCGGAATACACGATGCGAAGTTCGGGATCATGGACGATCTCGCGGGCGACCATGTAGAGCGCGTGTTCGGACAGGACGTCGTCGTGATCCATCAGCACCACGAAATCGCCCGTCGCGAGTTCGAGCGCGGTGTTGGATGAACGGGATATATTCCCGTTGACGGCGCGGACCTGCCATTTGATGCGAGGCTCCTCCGCCGCCAGCTTGCGCAACAGCTCCGGCACGTCCCCGTTCGGCGACGCGTCGTCCGCGATGCACAGCTCCCAGTCGGGATAGAGCTGGTTCCGAACGGAGCGGATCGCGAGTTCGAGAAGCTCGAGATCCGAATTGTAGGTCGGCATGACGATCGAGAATGTCGGCCGTGCGGAGAAGGCCGCGATGTCCTCCCGGATCGCCCGGCGATCGTCCGCATCCAGCGTGTCGTATTGCGCCACCCAGCTTTCGTAGGCGCTCGGTCCGATCGACCGCGCCGCCTTCCAAGCCCGGTATCGTTCCGGCATCTGGAAGGTCAGCGTCCAGAAGATGACCTTGGCCAGTCTCGGCAGGAACCTGCGGGGGAGGAGCGTCATGCGAACAGTCTTTCTCGGTCGGCGTATCGTCCCGATAGGGCAAACGATGATGGCTGGCCTATGTTGGACCCGACGGGTCAGGCCGAGACGGACGCCTGGTAGGCTTTCAGGACCTCGTCGATGTCGCCGTGCATGCGCATGCGTCCGTGCTCCATCCAGAGCGCGGTGGTGCACCATTGGCGCAGGAGGTCGTTGGAGTGCGAGGCGATCACCAAGAGGCCCGCCTCGCCGATGAAGCGCTGCATGCGCTCCTTCGCCTGCTGGAGGAACGCGGCGTCTCCCGCGCCGATACCCTCGTCGATCAGGAGGATGTCCGGCCGGATCGAGGTGGAGACGGCGAAGGCAAGGCGCGTCGCCATGCCGCTCGAATAGGTGCGCAGCGGCATGTCGAGGAAGGCGCCGAGATCGCTGACGGCCCCGATCTCGTCCATGCGCCGGCGGATCTCGGACTTAGAGAAGCCGAGGAGGCGACCGCGCAGGATGATGTTGTCCCAGCCCGTGGCGTCCGGATCCATGCCGAAGGCAAGGTCGAACATCGGCGCGACGTCGCCGTCCACCGCGACGCGTCCGCCCGTCGGGGTGTAGATGCCCGCCATCACGCGCAGCATCGTGGACTTGCCGGCGCCGTTGTGGCCGACCAGCCCGACGCGCGTCCCGTGCTCAAGGTTGAGCGTCAGCCCGTCGATCGCGCGCACGCTGATGCGCCGTGTGTCACGCGGCGAGATCTGGCCGCCGGTGGCTGCCGAGATGATGTTGTTCTTGAGCGAGCGATTGGTCGCGTTGAAGACCGGGATGTCGACGCTGACGTCGTGAAACGCGATGGAGGCCATGTCGATCAGGCCCAATACGCGATGCGGGCGCGATAGCGCGAGAAGAACAGAATCGCCACCGTCCCCATGACGATGGTCATGGCGATGCAGGCGATCCAGTTCATCGGCAGCGCCGGGTTGCCGAGGAGCGGATCGCGCAGGATCTCGATCAGGTGGTAGAACGGGTTGACCGCCAGCAGCACGGCCCGGTCGGGCAGCATGTGCGCGCTCCACAGGATCGGGGTCATAAAGAACACGACCTGGACGACGCTGGCGACGATGAGCGGGATGTCGCGGAAGCGGGCGCACAGGGGGCCGAGGATCATGCCGGCGAACACGCCGTTGAGGAGCAGGATCGCGAGCGCGGGAAAGAACAGGAGCCCGGTCACCCCCGGCCAGATGTCGAAGATGAACGCCACCAGGATGTAGATGACGAAGTTGTGGCCGAACGTCAGGAACTGGCGCCACACGAACTGGAAGATGTAGACGCTGAGCGGCATGCGGACCTGTCGCACCGACGCCGCTGCCGCTGAGTAGATGTCGCAGGCGCCGATGATGATGCCGGAGATCAGGCCCCACATGATGAAGCCGATGGCCAGGAACGGCAGGTAGGAGCTGATGTCCTGCCGGAAGATCTGCGAGTAGAGGACGCCGAGGCCCGCCACCATCACGCCCATCGAGAGCGTCAGCCAGAGCGGCCCGAGGATAGAGCGGCTGTAGTGCTTCTTCACGTCGCGCCAGCCGAGAAACAGCCAGAGCTCGTGCAGCCGCAGACCGGCCACGAAGTCTTCTCGGGCCGCGCGGAGCATCGCCGCGCGATCCTGATGACCGTCGGTGACCCAGGAGCGGGCGCTGATCGCTGCTTTCACTCTGTCCTGTCCTTCAACGTCGCATGGCTCGGCGAGCCGGCCGCGCGGATCTCCCGCGCAGTGCCGGCCAGCCTTCGCCGAGGCGGGTCCTGATACCTCGCGGGCCCGCCGGCGCACAAGCGGGATCGCATGAGGCGCCCCGCCGGCGCGACCTAGTCGCGCGACTGCTGCGCGAGCTTCTGGAGGTAGATGCCATAGGTGCTCTTGCCCAGCTCCCGGCCGAGGCGCTCGAGCTGGTCGGCGTCGATGAAGCCGAGGTTGAACGCGATCTCCTCCGGGCAGGCGATCTTGAAACCCTGGCGGTGCTCCAGCGTGCGCACGAACTCGGAGGCTTCGAGCAGCGAGTCCGGCGTGCCGGTGTCGAGCCAGGCAAAGCCTCGCCCCATGCACTGCACGCTGAGCGAACCTTCCTCCAGGTAGATCCGGTTCAGGTCCGTGATCTCGAGTTCGCCGCGCGGCGACGGCTTCAGCGTACGGGCGAGATCCGAGGCGCGCCCGTCATAGAAGTAGAGGCCGGTGACCGCCCAGTTGGACGCCGGATTGGACGGCTTTTCCTCGATCGTGGTGGCGCGCCCCTGCCGGTCGAAGGCGACGACTCCGTAACGCTCGGGATCGTTCACGTGGTAGGCGAAGACGCTGGCTCCGTCGCCTTTGGTCGCGGCGGCGCGCAGGAGTTCGGGCAGGCCGTGGCCGTAAAACAGGTTGTCGCCCAGCACCAGCGCCGAGGGCTCGCCCGCGACGAAGCCTTCACCGATCAGATAGGCCTGGGCAAGCCCGTCCGGGCTCGGCTGCTCGGCATAGGTGAAGGACACGCCCCAACGCTCCCCGGAGCCGAGCAGCGCCCGGAAGCGCGGCAGGTCGTGCGGCGTGGAGATGATGAGGATGTCGCGGATGCCCGCCAGCATCAGGGTCGACAGCGGATAGTAGATCATCGGCTTGTCGTAGACCGGCAGGAGCTGCTTGGAGGCCGTCAGCGTCATCGGATGCAGCCGCGTGCCGCTGCCACCTGCCAGGATGATTCCCTTCATCGCGGATTGCCTTCCTCGGGTGCGAACAGTCAAATCTCGTGCGGCTGTCTATCGCCTGCGGCGCGAACTTGCCAGTTCGTTCTCCGGTCGTGCCCGGTCGCGTCCCTTGCGGGCGGCTCTGCGATGACGCAAAAGCGTGCCGACCGAACCGACGCGTGAAGGGTGCGCCATGCTCGAAGTCCGCAAGCTGGACATTCCAGAGGTTCTCGAGATCACGCCGCGCAGGTTCGGCGACGACCGAGGCTTCTTCTCCGAGACCTTCAACCGAATGCGTCTCGCCGAGAACGACGTCGCCGTCGACTGGATGCAGGACAACCAGTCCTATTCGGCCGAGGCCTTCACCCTGCGCGGCCTGCACTATCAGGAGCCGCCCTTCGCGCAGGACAAGCTTGTACGCGTCCTGCGCGGGCGGATCTTGGACGTCGCGGTGGATATCCGCGCCGGGTCGCCGACCTTCCGCCGCTGGGTGGCGCTGGAGCTGTCGGCCGATGCCTTCAACCAGATCCTCGTGCCCGCCGGCTTCGCGCACGGCTTCCTGACCCTCGAGCCGCATACCGAGGTCTTCTACAAGGTGTCGGCACCCTATAGCGGCCAGCACGACCGTTCGATCCGTTTCGACGACCCGGACATCGCCATCGCGTGGCCGCTCGAAGGGCACACGCCGGTGCTTTCGGCCAAGGACGAGGCCGCGCCGCGCCTCGCCGACATTCAAACGCCCTTCGTCTTCGGGGAGACCGCAGCGTGAAGATTCTCGTCACCGGCGGCGCCGGCTTCATTGGTTCCGCCGTCTGCCGTCACCTGATCCGGGATACGGACCACAGCGTGGTCAATCTCGACAAGCTCACTTATGCGGCGAGCCTGTCCTCGCTCGCGTCCGTCGAGGACGACCCGCGCTACCGCTTCGTGAAAGGCGACATCCTCGACCGCGCCTTCGTCGCCGAGCTCCTGGCGAGCGAGGGGGTCGACGCGATCATGCATCTAGCCGCCGAGAGCCACGTCGACCGATCGATCGACGGGCCGGGCGACTTCATCCAGACCAACATCGTGGGCACCTACGAGCTCTTGGAGGCGGCGCGCGCCTACTGGTCGTCGCTGTCGGGCGAGAAGCGGGAGGGTTTCCGCTTCCACCACATCTCCACCGACGAGGTCTACGGAGACCTGCCGCTCGACGACGGCCTCTTCACCGAGGAGACGCCCTATGCGCCGTCCTCGCCCTATTCGGCGTCGAAGGCCGCGTCCGACCATCTGGCGATGGCTTGGTTCCACACCTACCACATGCCGGTGGTGCTCTCGAACTGCTCCAACAACTACGGGCCCTACCACTTCCCCGAGAAGCTGATCCCGCTGATCGTCCTGAACGGGCTGGAGGGCAAGCGGCTGCCGGTCTACGGCAAGGGCGAGAACGTGCGCGACTGGCTCTACGTGGACGACCACGCGCGGGCGCTCGCGCTCGTCGCGACGGAGGGCGAGCCCGGCCGGTCCTACAATATTGGCGGGCGCAACGAGCGCTCGAACCTCGCCGTCGTGGAGACGATCTGCGACACGTTGGATCGTCTGTCGCCGCTGCCGGACGGCCGCCCGCGCCGCGAACTGATCGACTTCGTCACCGATCGGCCGGGCCACGACCTGCGCTACGCGATCGATGCCTCGCGCATCGAGGGCGAGCTCGGCTGGCGGGCGCAGGAGACCTTCGAGACGGGCCTCGAGAAGACCATTCGCTGGTACCTCGACAATGCCGACTGGTGGCGCCCGATCCGCGAGAAGCGCTACGCCGGCCAGCGCCTCGGAGCGGCCAAGGGTTGAGCGACGTGCGCGCAGGACCCGCGCGGACCGCGAACGGCGTGGCCGAGGCATGAACGGCGTCCCCGTCGTCTTCGTCCACGTCCACCATCCCGACGTCTGGGCCGAGATGGCGCGCGACATCGCCGCCGCCCTCTCACGCCCCTTCGGCCTCGTCATCACGTGCCGCGACGCGGACATGGCGCTGGCTCCGGTCGAGAGCCCGCATCTCGTCTTCTCGCGTCGGCTCACGGTCGAGAACCGCGGGCGCGACGTCCTGCCCTTCATGAAGGCGCTGCGAGCCGAGGGCGACGGGTTCGAGATCGGCCTGAAGCTTCACACCAAGCGCTCGGTCCACCGGGCGGACGGCGACCAATGGCGCCGTTTCCTTACCGGGTCACTTCTGGCGGGGGAGGACGGAACGCCGGACGCGCTGGTTGCCATGGAGCGCGTGCCGACGCTCGGGCTCGTGGCGCCCGAGGCGCACCTCCTGGCGCTGCGCTCGCGGATCGTGCTGAACGGCCGCATCACGCGCCGCATGATCGAGGCGATGGGCCTCGGCCTGACCCTTGCCGAGTTGGAGGGGCGCCGCTTCGCGGCCGGGTCGATGTTCTGGTTCCGGCGCGAGGCCCTTACGTCCTTCGCCGACCCGGCGCTCGAACCCTTGTTCGCGCCCGAGCGCGGCCAACTCGACGGAACTGCGGCGCATGCGGCCGAGCGCCTATTCGCAGCGGTCGCCGAGCGGCAGGGCTTCGTCGCGGCCGGCGCCGAGGCGCTGCCCGCGCTGCGCGACGCCCCGCCGGACCGGATGGCGGCAGTCGCCGAGGCCGCCGCGGCCGAGGCGCGCAACCCGTTCGTGCTGCCGCTCGGCCAGTTCTGGCAACGCTATCCGGCGGCGCTGGTGGCAGCGCACTACCTCTATCTCTATTCGCCGCAGCCTGTCTGGCGCGCGGCGCGGGCGCTGTTCCGCCGCTTCACCGTGGATCGCTGAGCGTCTCCGAAAACCGATCGAGGATCGCCAGGATCTCGATCGACTGCGCGATCGGCATCACGTCGCTGTCCTGCTTTCCCGCCCCGAGAAGGTCGGCGAAGTGGTCGACTTGATACTGGAGGCCCGATCCCACGTAGAGCGTCGGGATCGGCCGTTCGCGCATGGGCCGAGCCAGCGCCTTGAGCGCGGGCAGGGCGCCACGGAGCCCTTTTCGCGCAAGGGGAATGGAAACGTCGTCCGGCTGGTCACCCGCCCGCACGGGCGGCGACGGGGCCCATGTCTTCAGGGACAGCGACGGTGGGCAGAGGAAGGGCGCGCGGAGCCGCAAGCGTCCGGCCGAGCCCGAGACGGCGGCGTCGTTGGGGCCTTCCGAGAGGAAGCCGAAGCCGAGGGTCGCCACCGCGCGCGGGTAGGCGAGCACCAGGCCGCCCGCGACCGGTACGCCGTTGGGGGCTCGAACGGCGGTCTGCGCCACTTCGCTCGGGCTGCCGAGGAGGTGGAATGCCAGCGACAGCGGATAGACGCCGAGATCGAGATGCGCGCCTCCGCCGAGGGCCGGGTCGAACAGCCGGCTCTTCGGGTCGAAGGCGTTGGGGTAGGACAGATGCGCGTCCAGGGCGCGAGGCTCGCCGATCCGGCCCCCGTCGATCAGGCGCTTCGCCGCGCGCAGGCCGGGGGTGAAGCGCATCCACATGGCTTCCATGCACAGGAGCCCGGCGCGGGCGGCCGCTTCCGCCATCTCCGTTGCCTCCCCTGCCGAAGCGGCGAGCGGCTTCTCCACCAGCACGGACTTGCCGGCCGCCAGCGCGGCCAGCGCATGCTCGCGGTGTCGTGCGGTGGGGCTGGCAACGTAGACGGCACGCACGGCCGGATCGGCCAGCACCGCGTCTAGAGTGTCGCCCTTGACGCCGGGGCCGACCGCGCCCGCGAGGCGCCGGGCTCGCGCCGCGTCGCGCGAGGCGACGGCGACCACGCGGCTGCCGCGCGAATGGCGCATGTCGGAGCAGAAGCGGCGAGCGATGGCGCCCGTCCCGACGACGGCCCAGGTGACGGGGTCGTTCACGCGCGGGAACGCCCGGTCAGGTCGGACTGCGCAGCGAGGCCCGACGTGCGCCGCGCTCTGCGCGGCGGTCGCGGCTGAAGTGCCGGCCGCCGATCACCGTCGCCACTGCCGTGACGCCCAGAACGGCAACGAGGATCAGCAACCCGTCCGTCGCCGACATGTGGGTGACGCCCTGCGCGCCCTTCATGCCGAGCCAGCCCGGCATGAACATCGCCGGCGCCCAGAGCACGGCGGACAGGACGTTGGCGATCTGGAACCGCTTCTGGTCCATCGCCATCATGCCGGCCACCAGCGGCACGGTGGAGCGGATCGGGCCGAGGAACCGGCCGATGAACACGGCCCAGAACCCGTAGCGCCGGAAGAACAGGCGCGTCTTGGCGACGGCATGCCGGTAGCGGCGCAGGGGCGGGCGATGCACGACCCCCGGACCGAGCCAGCGCCCGAGGAAATAGGAGATGATGTCGCCGACGATGGCTCCGACCGCGGCGGCCGCCAGCGTCACGAACGGATCGATGACGCCGGTTCCCATCAGCCCGCCGATCAGGAGCATCACGGCGGTCGCCGGAATCACCAGCCCGACCAGAACCAGCGACTCGCCCAGACAGATGGCGGCCACGATCAGGGCCGCCCATCCGGGGTTGGCTTGGATCAGTGCGCCGAGTTGGGAGAGATAGGCCTCCATCGCATGCCTGCCGTTCGCGAGTGCCGGGTGGGTGCCGCCGAACCATGCGGTCGCGGCGTGTAGAAAAGATGACGAGGCGCGACCCTACGACGGATCGCGCCTCGAAATCGTAAATGTTTCACACGGGGTTAGACAAAGCGGTCAGATTTCTTCGTCGAAGCCGCCGCCGTCGTCGAAGAAGCCGCCCTCGTCCGCGGTCTCCTCCATCGCCGGCTCGTCGGCCGGAGCTTCGGGTTCGGCGGCCTGGGCTTCACCGCCATCGAACATGCCGGCGATCGCGTTACCCAGGAGCACACCGCCCGCGACGCCCATCGCCGTCTGCGCCGCCCCGGCGAGGAAACCGCCCCCGCCGCGTCCGCCCGTCATGCCCGGCTGGCCCATCGGGGCGCCCGCGCGGCCCTGCGCGCCCCAGGGACCGGCAGCCGCGCCCGGCGCGCCCATGGCCGGGGCGGGACGCGAGCGGGGCGCCTCGCCGCCTCCGAACATGCGCGACAGGAAGCCGCCGCCGCTGCCCTGTGCGGCACCGCCGCCGGCGGGCGCCTGCGCCTGGGCGCGAACCGCTTCGAGCTCGCGCTGCTGGTTCTCGAGCGCCATCTGCTGCATCACGATGGTCTGAGCCATGTAGTAGGGCGAGCCGGGCTGACGGCCGACCTGCTCGGCGATGAAGCGATCGGCCTCGGCGTCGCGCTGGGGCATGTCGCGCTCCAGCGTGCCGAGCTTGCGGAACAGGTCCTCGATGGCCTGACGGTCGTTGGTGTCCATGGGTGTCGTCCTCGATATCGTAACGGGGGAACAGGCAGGCGGACCGCCGGCTATTCGCGCTCGCCCGTGAAGTTCAGAAGAAGCTGAAAGATGTTGATGAAGTTCAGGAACAGCGAGAGCGCGCCGAACACCGCCATCTTCTGGAGAGACTCCGAGCCGTGGTTCTCGGCATACTGCTCCTTGATGTTCTGCGTGTCCCAGGCGGTGAGGCCGACGAACACGATGATGCCGATCACCGAGATGGCGAACTGCAGAGCCGACGAGCCGATGAAGATGTTCACGATGCTCGCGATCACGACGCCGATCAGGCCCATGATGAGGAGCGAGCCGAACTGCGTGAGATCGCGCTTGGTCGTGTAGCCGTAGAGGCTGGTGGCGCCGAACATCGCCGCGGCGATGAAGAACGTGTTGGCGATGCTGGCGCCCGTGAACACCAGGAAGACCGACGACAGCGACAGGCCCATCACCGCGCAGAAGGCCCAGAACAGCGTCTGCGCCGTGGCGGCCGAGATGGCGTGGATGCGGAACGAGAGGAACAGCACGAAGCCAAGGGGCGCCAGCATCACCACCCATTTCAGCGGCGACTGGAAGATGGGCACGTAGAGCGCCGGCGTGTTGCCGACCACGAAGGCGACGAGGCCGGTGACCACGAGGCCGAGGCCCATGTAGTTGAAGACGCGCAGCATGTGCTGGCGCAGACCTTCGTCGAACAGGGCTTGGGACTGGTAGGTGCCGGCGTCGCGGACGCCGAACCCCCGGAAGGGCGTGTTCATGGATTGGGTCTCCGTTGGGATGGGGTTCAGTAGAGGGTGCGCGACAACCGCCCGGCCCATTGGCCGAGATCGGTGCGGTCGGTCCCCGTCGAGACGAGGGCGTAAGCGACCTCGCCGATCTGCCAGTAGGCCGTGTCGGCCTCACCGCCTGCGCCGAGCCGCGCCTCCACCACGTCGAACGTGCCGGGTCGTGCGGCGTAGAGCGACAGCGTGGCCCGGCCCTCGGTGCGCAGCGTCATCTCGACGCTGGACCCGTGCGTGGACGGGAACACCTGGACGTCGCTCACCGTCCAGCCGTCGGGAAGCGTCGGAAGCCGGATCGCGGTGGCCGACAGGATCTCCGCCGGATCGAAGCGCGAGGTCTCGGGCTGCGACGACATGCCGGCACGCAACTGGCTCGTCCGGTGCGCGCGCAACGCGTCCTCCACGAAGGGCGGCGGCTGGACGGAGGCGACGCTTTCGCGCACGCCGAGATGGCCGAGCTGCCCGTGCGCCGCCCATCCGGCCGCGACCAGGAGCCCGAGCGCAGCGACGCGTCCGAGCCGCGGGGCGAGGCGGCGGCGGAGCCGGCTGGCCTGCAACCGGCGCGCGGCGTGCGATACGCGCAGGCCCGCGCCGCCTTCGGGCAGGGGCATGGCGAGCCGCAGCTCGGTGTTGATCCGCAGCTCCGCCATCACCCGCGCAGCCTCGAGCGGGTGGTCGGCCAGGAAGGTCTCCACCGCGAGGCGCCGCGGGCCGGCAAGCTGGCCGTCCACATAGGCCGCGAGGTCGACCTCGGTGATCGGATCAGGATGCGGCGTCATCGAACCCTCCGCGAGCCTTGAAGCGCACGACGTTGGAGCCGTCGTCCTGGTCGATCGCGCGCAGCCGGGCGCGGGCACGCGACACGCGCGACACCAGCGTGCCGACGGGAATATCCAGCGCGGCGGCGGCTTCGTCGTAGGACAGGCCTTCGATCGCCACGAGGTGTAGCGCCTCCCGCTGCTCCTCGGGCAGGTCGAGAAAGGCCCGGCGCACGTCCTGCAGGCGCAGTGACGCGTCCTGCGGGGCCGGCATCGCGACGTCCGCGTCCGGTCGCGCGGCGCTCTCGACGCCGGCGCGCGCCACCTGGGCCCGGCGCCGGTCGACGAAGGTGTTGTGCAGGATGGAGAACAGCCAGGCGCGCGCGTCGCGGCCGGGCCGGAACTGGCGCTCCCGCTCGATCGCCTTCACCAACGCGTCGTGGACGAGGTCCTCGGCGTCGCCGCGATCGCGCGTCAGCGACAGGGCATAGCGTCGAAGCGGGGCAAGCTGTGCGAAGAGATCGTCGGTTCTGGGCGTATCGCGCATACCCGCATATACGGATCAGTCCGACGTTCCATCCGGCGGACTCGTCGGTTTCGCGATCACGAAACGGCGAGCCGCCGGACTGGAGCGTTATCGAAGAGCGCGAACCGCCGCGAAACCCCGCTCCAGGTCGGCCTGGAGATCGGCGACATCCTCCAACCCGACCTGAAGCCGGATCACCGGCCCTTCGGGCGGCGCCGTCGCCAGGCGCCTGTCGGACAGGTCGACCTCGACCGCCAGGCTCTCGAACCCGCCCCACGAATAGCCGAGGCCGAACAGCGACAGAGCATCGAGGAACGCCGCCGCTTCCGTCCGGCCCCCGCCGTCCAGCACGAAGCTGAAGAGGCCGGTGGAGCGACCGATCTGACGCCGCCACAGCTCATGGCCCGGAAAGGAGGGAAGGGCAGGGTGCAGGACGCGGGCGACGTCGGCCCGCTGCTCCAGCCACCGTGCCAGGGTCAGCGCCGAGGCCTCGTGCGCGTTGATGCGCAGGTCCATCGTCTTCAGGCCGCGAAACACCATGTAGGCGTCCTCGGCCGAGACGTTGATGCCGAGCTGCATCTGCGCATCGCGCAGCCGGCCGAAGGTCTCGCGCGTCGCCGAGACGCTTCCCATCAGAAGGTCGGAATGGCCGCCGGGATACTTGGTCAGGGCATGGATCGACAGGTCGACGCCGTGCTCCAACGGGCGGAAGTGGAGCGGCGTCGCCCAGGTGTTGTCGAGCATGCTCACCGCGCCTCCGGAGCGCGCGATGCTCGCCGCCTCGGCCACGTCCATCATCTCGAACGTATTGGAGCCGGGCGCTTCCAGGAACACGACCCGCGTGTTGGGCCGCATCAGGTTCGCCAGGCCCGGGCCGACCGCCGGATCGAAATACTCCGTCTCGATGCCCATGCGCTTCAGCATCGTGTCGCAGAAGAGACGCGTCGGCCCGTAGACGCTGTCCACCACGAGGCAATGGTCGCCGCTCGATAGGAAGGCGAGAAGCGGAAGCGACACGGCCGCAAGGCCGGAGGGCACGAGAACGGTGCCGTGCGAGCCCTCCATCTCGTCGATCACCTCCTCCAGGGCCGAGATCGTCGGCGTGCCGCGCAGGCCGTACGTATATTTTTGCGCGCGGCGACGCATGGTCGAGGTGTCGGGGAACAGGACCGTGGAGCCCCGCACGATCGGCGGGTTCACGAATCCTTGAGAGGAATCGGCGTCGTGGCCGGCATGGAGCCTGCGCGTCGAGGCACCTCGCGGCGATGAATTTTTGGGGTCTTGCGAAGTCAAATTCCGATCATCCTGTGGAATATGTGCCCAGTTGGCGAGCAAATGCCACGCGCGCGTTGGAAAAAAACGTCAGTCGCTTGACCTGCTCATTCCGATGGCATGTGATCCGCAACGAGGTTTCCTCGCGTGGGTCCCGGCATCGGACGGTTTTCGGAAAAGCGCCGTGTCCGACCCACTCATATCAGCAACCGGGCGAACTTGAAGGTAATCGGATGAAACTGAAGCTACTGACCGCCGCGCTCTGCCTTTCCGCGTTCGGCGCCGTGACGAGCCATGCCTCCGCCGCCACGCTGGACGACACCAAGGCCCGCGGCACGGTCCGCTGCGGCGTCAACACCGGCCTTCCGGGCTTCGGCTTCCAGAACGACCAGGGCCAGTGGGCCGGTCTCGACGTCGACTACTGCAAGGCCATCGCCGCCGCGATCTTCAACGACCCCTCCAAGGTCGTCTACTCGCCGCTCTCGGCGGTGCAGCGCTTCCCGGCGCTCCAGAACAGCGAGGTCGACGTCCTCGCGCGCAACACGACCTGGACCATGAGCCGCGACACCTCGCTGGGGCTGAAGTTCGCCGGTATCAACTACTACGACGGCCAGGGCTTCATGGTCCGCAAGGAGCTCAACGTGAACTCCGCGCTGCAGCTCTCGGGCGCCACCGTCTGCGTGCAGAGCGGCACCACGACCGAGCTGAACCTCGCCGACTACTTCGCCGCCAACAACATGCAGTACAACCCGGTGGTCATCGAGGCGCAGTCGGACGTCAACTCCGCCTACGACAGCGGCCGCTGCGACGTGCTCACCACCGACCAGTCGGGTCTCTACGCCTCGCGCCTCGAGCTCGCCACGCCGGACGATCACGTCGTGCTGCCCGAGATCATCTCCAAGGAGCCGCTCGGCCCCGCCGTGCGCCAGGGCGACGACCAGTGGTTCAACGTCGTGAAGTGGACGCATTTCGCGCTGCTCAACGCCGAGGAACTTGGCGTCACGCAGGCCAATGTCGAGGAGATGAAGACCTCCTCGAACCCCGAGATCCGCCGCCTCCTGGGCGTCGAGGGCACGTTCGGCGCCGATGCTGGCCTGACCAACGACTTCGTGGTGAACATCATCAAGGCCGTCGGCAACTACGGCGAGCTCTTCGAGCGCAACGTCGGCACCGGCTCGCCGCTCGGCATCGCGCGCGGCCAGAACGCGCTGTGGACCAAGGGCGGCCTCCAGTACGCGCCGCCGATCCGCTGATCCCGCAAGGCGCTAGACGCTCCCAGACCCGCCGCCAGTCCGGCGGCGGGTCTGAATCCCGATCGGAATAAGGACCTTCATGACGGTAAGCTCCGGCCCGACGCCCCAGGAATACACGCGGGATTCCGCGTTCACCAATCCTGCGGTGCGCAGCATCGTCATCCAGGTGACGCTGATCGTCGCCTTGGCCGCCTTCGCTTGGTGGATCGTCGGCAACACGGCGCAGAACCTTCAGCGGGCCAACATCGCGTCGGGCTTCGGCTTCCTCGACACGCGCGCCGGTTTCGACATCTCGCAGGTGCCGATCGCCTACACCAACAACGCTCCCTATGGGCGCGCCATCATGGTGGGTATCGTCAACACGCTGATCGTCGCGGGCACGGGCATCGTCGCCGCCACGATCTTCGGCTTCCTGGTCGGCATCGGTCGCCTGTCGCACAACTTCCTCGTGCGCGGCCTGTGCACGGTCTACGTCGAGACGTTCCGCAACATCCCGACCCTCCTCGTCATCCTGTTCTGGTATTTCGGCGTGCTTTCGGTGCTGCCGCTGCCGCGCAACGCGATCGAGCTGCCCTTCGACTCCTACATCTCCAACCGCGGTCTGCAGACGCCGAAGGCCATCTTCGAGCCGGCCGCCTGGGCGACCTTCTGGGCGTTCGTGATCGGTATCGTGGCGACGGTCGTCCTCGCCCGCGTTTTCGCGGCGCGCCAGCGCGCGACCGGCCACCGTCCCGGCCTGCTCCTGCCGGCGCTCGGCCTGATCGTCGGGCTCCCCATCGTGGTGTTCGCGCTGTCCGGCTTCCCCGCGACGCTCGACGTGCCGACGCTCGGCACCTTCAACCTGTCCGGCGGCTTCCAGATCCGCCCGGAATTCCTGGCGATCTTCCTGGCGCTGTCCGTCTACACGGCGGCCTTCATCGCCGAGATCGTGCGCGCGGGCATCATGTCGGTCTCCAAGGGCCAGAACGAGGCGGCCGCCGCGCTCGGCCTGCGGCGCGGCCAGGCGCTGCGGCTGGTGATCGTGCCCCAGGCCTTCCGGGTCATCATCCCGCCGCTGACCTCGCAGTACCTCAACCTCATCAAGAACTCCTCGCTCGGGCTGGCCATCGGCTATCCCGACCTCGTCGCCGTCGGCTCCACCGTGCTCAACCAGTCCGGCCAGTCGATCGAAGTCGTGGTGATCTGGATGAGCGTCTATCTCGGCATCAGCGTGACGATCTCGATCCTGATGAACTGGTTCAATCGCCGCATGAAGCTGGTCGAGCGCTGAGGGGCCGGACGATGGAAGAGCAGGTTTCCCGTTTCGTCGCCCGCGGCCAGATCGAGCCGCTTCCGCCCCCGGCCAGCGAGACCGGCGTGTTCGGCACGGTGCGCAAGCACCTGTTCGCCACGCCGTTCGACGCGGTCCTGACCATCGTCTGCGGTCTTCTGGTCGCCTACGTGATCAGCGGGCTCGTGCAGTGGGGCATCGTGAACGCCGTCTTCGACGGTGCGGACCGGACGGCCTGCCTGTCCACCGAGGGGCGGGAGGTCGGCGCGTGCTGGGCCTTCATCGGCGCGAAGTTCGACCAGTTCCTCTATGGCACCTATCCGCTGGACCAGCGCTGGCGGGTCGACCTCGTCTTCTTCCTCCTGGTCGCGCTGATCGTCCCGATCGCCATTCCCAAGGTGCCGTTCAAGCGCCTCAACGCGGCGCTGCTCCTGCTGCTCTTCCCGCTGACCGCCCTGGTCCTCCTGACCGGCGGGCGCTTCGCGATGTCCGGCTCGGCGATCGGCGTCGTCTTCGCCCTCGCGGCGGGCGCCACGATCTTCCTGGCGACCGGACGCAGCACGACCGTGATGCGCGCGCCGCTGATGCGGATCGCGCTGTGGCTGGCCGTGGCCGCCTTCCTCGTGTCGTTCCTGTCGTTCTACGTGAACAGCGGTCGGACCCTGTTCCTGTCGTTCCGCTTCGATACTCTCAGCCTCGTCGCGTTCTTCGCGGCGCTCGCCTCCAGCGTTCTGGCGGTGATCGCCACGGTGCGCACGGCGGAAGCCGGCGCGAGCCTCGTCGGCATCTTTCTGCCGACGGTCGCCGCGCTCGCCTTCGTGCTCATCCTGACCAGCAACTTCGGCCTCCAGTTCGTGCCCACCAATCTGTGGGGCGGCCTGCTGATCACCCTGGTCGTCGCGCTGACGGGCATCACGGCCTCGCTGCCGCTCGGCATCCTCCTGGCGCTCGGACGCATGTCCAAGATGCCGGCGGTTCGCCTCCTGTGCGTGGTGTTCATCGAGTTCTGGCGCGGCGTGCCCCTGATCACCGTGTTGTTCATGGCGAACTTCATGCTGCCGCTGTTCCTGCCGAGCGGGGTGAGCTTCAACCAGCTCCTGCGCGTGCTGGTCGGCGTCTCGCTGTTCGCGGCCGCCTACATGGCGGAGGTGATCCGCGGCGGCCTGCAGGCCATTCCGAAGGGCCAGTACGAGGGCGCCGACGCCATGGCGCTCACCTATTGGCAGAAGATGCGGATGATCATCCTGCCGCAGGCCCTGACGCTGGTGATCCCGGGCATCGTGAACACCTTCATCGGACTCTTCAAGGACACCAGCCTCGTCTACATCATCGGTCTCGCCGATCTCCTGGGCACCATCCGCCGCGGCTTCGGCGATCCGATCTGGATCACGCCGTCGACGCCGGCCACAGGCCTCGTGTTCGGTGCCTTCTGCTTCTGGGTCTTCTGCTTCGGCATGTCGCGCTATTCGCTCTTCATCGAGCGGCGCCTCTCGCGGGGGCACAAGCGTTGACCCGTCCCGTTTCCAGCCCGTCCGCCCGTTCGGCCGGCGTCCCGTCCTTCCAGCGCGCAGGAACCTGACATGAGCTCCGTTTCCGCAACTTCGGTTCCCCAGGCGTCCGGGCCGGCCATCGAAATGTCGGCCGTCAACAAGTGGTACGGCGAGTTCCACGTCCTGCGCGACATCAACCTGCGGGTGCGCCGCGGCGAGAAGATCGTCGTCTGCGGCCCGTCGGGTTCCGGCAAGTCGACCATGATCCGCTGCATCAACCGGCTGGAAGAGCACCAGAAGGGCAAGATCGTCGTGGACGGCGTAGAGCTGACCAACGACCTCAAGAAGATCGACCTGGTGCGCCAGGAGGTCGGCATGGTGTTCCAGCACTTCAACCTCTTCCCGCACCTGACCATCCTCGAGAACTGCACGCTGGCACCGATCTGGGTGCGCAAGATGCCGAAGAAGAAGGCGGAGGAGGTCGCCATGCACTTCCTCAGCCGCGTCCGCATTCCCGAGCAGGCGAACAAGTATCCGGGCCAGCTTTCGGGCGGCCAGCAGCAGCGCGTGGCCATCGCCCGCGCGCTGTGCATGCGCCCGAAGGTCATGCTGTTCGACGAGCCGACCTCGGCGCTCGACCCGGAGATGGTCAAGGAAGTGCTCGACACCATGGTCTCGCTCGCCGAGGAGGGCATGACCATGATCTGCGTCACCCACGAGATGGGCTTCGCGCGGCAGGTCGCAGACCGCGTGATCTTCATGGACGCCGGGCAGATCGTAGAGGAGAACGAGCCGAACGCCTTCTTCTCCAACCCGCAGCACGAGCGCACCAAGCTGTTCCTCAGCCAGATCCTCCACTGACGGATCGCGGATCGCGATCGAGGCCGGCCCTTCCGCATCCGCGCGGCGGAACGTCGCGTCCTGCGCGGCGTTGCAACCGCAGGGCATGCCGGAAGCGATCGATGAACGAGACGAAGCAAGACCCCAGGGAGCCTGCGATCGTCGCGCCGGCGATCGGCCTGGTGAACCGTCAGACGTTCCAGGCCGCGCCGCGACGGGCGATCACCGGCATCTTCCTGATCCTTCTGTTCGGCGCGCTCTACCTTGCGGCGAGCTTCGTGCTGCCGGTGGTCTTCGCGCTCCTGTTCATGCTGGTGCTGAGCCCGGTGGTCCGCTTCGCGCAGCGCAAGTTGCACATCTGGCCGCCGCTCACCGCCGCCGCCTTGGTGTTCGGCACGTTCCTGGTCATCATCGGCGGCTTCTCCTTCCTGACCGGCCCGCTCACCGACCTCGCTTCCAACGTGCCGCGCTACATCGCCGCCGTGAACGAGGAGGTGGAAGCGGTGCGCGAACGGTTGGGCACCCTTCGCGGCGCCCGAATCGAGGCATCGCAGGCCGTGCGCAGCGAAGCCGCGCCACAGGGGCCGCAAAGCGTAATCCTGGACGGGCCCCGGCTTCTCAACAGCGCCGCGCTCCTGGTGCCGCAGATCGCGGCGAGCATCGCCTTCGCGCTGATCTTCCTGTTCTTCCTGCTGTCGTCGGGCAGCCTCTTCTACCAGAAGCTGATCGAATCGCTGCCGAAGCTCTCGGACAAGAAGCTGGCGCTGACCATCGCCCACGAGATCGAGACCGAGCTCTCGCGGTACCTTTTCACGATCACGCTCATCAACGCGGGGCTCGGCGTGGTCATCGGCACCCTGATGTGGGCGATCGACCTGCCGATGGCGCCGGTCTTCGGCGTGCTCGCCTTCGCGCTGAACTTCATCCCCTATCTCGGCGCGATCGCCGGCATGATGCTGGTCGGGCTGGTGGGGCTGGCCGAGCACGGCGAAGTTTCGGGCGCCTTGCTTCCGGTTCTTCTCTATCTGGCGGCTACCACGGTCGAGGGACAGTTCCTGACCCCGATCCTCGTCGGCCGGCGGCTCGCCATGAACGCCGCCGCGATCTTTCTCGCCGTCGCTTTCTGGGGCTGGATCTGGGGCGTGGTGGGCATGTTCCTGGCGGTGCCGATCATGGTCGGCCTGCGCATCGTCGCGGGCTATGTCGACGGCTTGAAGCCGTTGGCGAACTTCCTGTCGGCCGAGCGCCACCCGTCAGAAGGCCACGACGACGCCGAGACCGAATGACGGTGCGACCCGCGAGCCGAAGGCCGGGGTGCGCTGGCACCCCGGCCTTCGGTGGTTTCGTCAGTTGGCCTGCGAGGTTTCCACCGGCTTCACCAGCGCGGTGATGCGGCGCAGCGTGACGCGCCGGTTCTCGCGGTTGGCTTCTTGGGTATCCACCTTCAGGTCTTCCTCGCCGTAGCCCTGGGTCACGAGATTCTCGGGCGGGATCTCGAAATACTCCGTGAGGGCGGAGGCGACGGCTTCGGCACGGCGGTCCGACAGGGCAAGGTTCGCCACGTTGCTGCCCACGGCGTCCGTGTGGCCCTCCAGAAGGAAGACCTCGCCGGGGTTCCTGTCGACAACGCGTTTCACCGCGTCCGCCAGGGCCTGGAGGTTGTCGACTTCGCCCTGCTCGATCTCGGCCGACCCGAAGGCGAAGTTGATCGTGTTGAGGTCGATCCGGCGCACCTTGTCGCGGATGCGCGGGCTGCGGCGAACCTCGTTGAGCGAGTAGATCCGCTCCACCGTCTCGACCGGCGGGGCCACGAGCGTGTCGTAGTAGAGCTGCTCGTCGGGCGCCGAGACGTCGACGATGTAGCGGTCCCGGGGGATCTCCAGCCGGAGGGGCGGCAGATCCGCACCGGCGTCGTAGTAGTAGTCCGGCCGCTGGTCGTCCTCCGCATAGGGGTCGTAGAACAGGACCGTCTCGCGGCCGTCCGGCGCGATCCGCGAACGCTGGATCACGTCGCCGTACTCGTTCTCGATCGTGACGACCTGAACGCCGTTGGGACGGGTGATGACCTGACGCGTCAGCCCCCGCGGAAGCTGCTCGTAGTAGACCTCGCGCGAATTGCCCACCAGCCGGTCGCTGTCGTCCGAACGGATGAAGTAGGCCGCCGCGGCACCGGCCGCCGCGCCCGCGATGCCGGCGCCGACCAGCGAGAGGATATCGCGGTCACCGACGCGCTGGACCACTTCCACGTTGTTGGGCAGCACCGCCTGCGGGGCCGCCTCGAGACGCTGTCCCCGCTCGGAGGTGATCGGGCGAACCTCGACCGGCGCGGCAAGCTGCTGGACGCGCGCGTCGCTGGACGCCACGCCGCCCTCGGGCACGGGCGCGGTCTGGATGTCGGCCGCGACCGGTTGCGGGGTCTCGGCCGGCGGGGGCGCCACGGCGCCCGACTGCTGGGCCGGGGCTGCGCCGGGAGCGGGCTGCTCCGGTGCCGTACCCGGTGGCGGCGTCGGAACCGCACCGGCCGGAGCGGGCGGGGAGGGCGGCGTGCCGGGTGCCACGGGAGCGCCGCCCGGCGCGCGCAGGGCCGGGTCGGTCGGCGCCGTGGGCGGGGCGGTGGGTGCGGCCGGGGTTCCGCCGGGTGCCGGAGGCTCGGCTCCGGGAGCGGGTGGCGTCGCCGGTGCGGCATCGGGCGCCGGCGCGGGGGGCGCGGCGGGCGTCTCGCCGGCTCCGGCCGGAGGCTCCGGCGGCGTCGCGGCGGCAGGCGGGGCCGGAGGCGGCTCCGCGGCCGGGGCGGTCGGAGCCGCGGGCGCTTCCGGCGCGGTCTCTCCGGCGGCGGGCGAACTCGAGCCGTTCGACAGGTCGTTCTGCGTGCCGGCGTCTTCCGGCAGCTCGGCGGGGTTGCCCTCCGGGGCGTCGACCGGCGGGCCGCTGTCCGGCGCGGCCTGCACCGGTGCGGCGGGCGGTTCGGGCGCAGGCGCAGGCGCGGGTTCCGGAGCCGGGGCGGGCGGCGGCGCCTCAGGTTCGGGCGCCGGTGCCGGCTCGGGCGCGGCGGCGGGAGGCTCGGCCGGCGCTTCGGGCTCCGGGGCCGGCGCAGGGGCGGCTTCCGGCTCCGGCGCGGGGGCCGCCTCCGGTTCCGGGGCGGGCGGTGCTTCGGGCGCGGGCGCGCGCTCGGCCGGAACCTCCGGCGGCGCGTCCTGGATCAGCGGCGGCGGGGTGTCCGATTCCTGCGCAAGGGCGGACAGCGGACCCGTCATCGCCGTGGAGGCGGCAAGCGCCGTCACCGTCAGCAGGCGTCCCGTTCGCTTCAGATTCATCATCGATCGGCCTTCTCGTTGCGTCCCTTGCCTTTGCCGGCCGGCCGACGTCCCAGAACGACGCTGGGACGAGCGGAGCCGTAGAGCGGCAAACTAGGCCGGGTCGCGCGCAAGGGAATGAAGTCGGTCGCGCGCAAACGGTAAGAACCGATAAGTGATGGGTTCCGGATTCGCAGCCAAGGCGCTCGTTTCGCTCGCCGATCCGGCGAAGGCTGGCCTAGGTCGATCGGAGAAGGCGTCGTTCAGACGAGGCCGCCGGGCTGCGCGCCGTCCTGCGCGCGCCAGTCGTAGAGCCAGGCGAGATCGCGACGAAGCGAGGCGGGCGAGCGCGCCGCAAGGGCGAGGTCGCGGGCGTAGGAAAGCGGGCGCGGCAGGTGGTAGACGCGGCGATGGAACGCCACGCGGCTCAGCACCCGGCGCAGGCGCGGCGCCCGCAGCGCCTCGTATCGTTCCAGCGCCGCCCCCCGGTCGCCCGCGCCGGCGAGGCAGGCCGCCAGCACGAAGGCGTCCTCGATCGCCATCGCGGCGCCCTGCGCGGCGTAGGGAAGCATGGCATGCGCGGCATCGCCGACGAAGGCGACGGGAAGGGCCGAGCCCGCCCGCCAACGCGGCTCCACCTCGAGAAGCGGCCATGAGCCGAGAGGGCGGCCTTCGGCAAGGCAGGACACCAGGCGCGGATCCCAGCGCGCGACCGGTCCCAGCGTCGGATCGCCGTCCGGCACGATCACCACGAGGTTCTGCGCGCCCGCCGCGTCGATCCGGTAGCGCACGGCATGGCGCCGCGATCCGAGCCAAGCCTCGATCGCGGCCGTCGGCGGATCGGCCGTTGCGGCAAAGCGCAGCGCCGTCGCGCCGGCGGCCTTGGGCGGAGGAAAGCCGAGGAGCCTCGCGGTCTCGGAGCGCACGCCGTCGGCCGCGACCAGGAGCTCGGCCTCGTCCTGGATGGGGCCGGCGAACTCTGCGCGAACGCGCGTCGGCTCTCCCGAGAGGGCGACGAGCGGCTGGCCGAGATGGAGCGAGACCGCCGGCACCGCCTCCACGGCGTCCAGGAGCACGCGCTGGAGGGCGGCCCGGTGAAGCACACGGTAGCCCCGTCCGTCCGAGCTCGACACCGGCACGGAGGCGATCCGTCGGCCGGTCGGTCCGTCGCGCAGCAGCACGCTGTCGGCCGAGACGCCGACGTTGCCCACCGCGACGCCGAGCCGATCCAGGACGTCGAGGGCATTGGGCGAAAGCTGGATGCCGGCGCCCACCGTTTCGAGGCGCGCCGCGCGCTCGTGGATGCGGACCGTCCAGCCGCGACGCGCCAGAGCCAGCGCGGCGGTCAGCCCCGCGATGCCCGCGCCTGCAACGATGGCGCTCGGCACGCCTGCGGTCGGATCAGGCCGCGCGGGTGCGGTAGAGGCAGCCCGGCGGCACGCTCTCGTCGCGCTTCAGCGCGGTGTTCAGCTTGTAGAGCGTCGAGCAGTAGGGGCAGACCTTCTCGCCCTCGTCGCCCATGTCGAGGAACACGTGCGGGTGGTCGTAGGGAGGCGTCGCGCCCACGCACATGAACTCGGCGACGCCGATCTCGATCACCGCATGGCCCCCGTCGTTCTGGAAGTGGGGGGTTCCGTAGTCGGCCATCCTGCCGTCTCCATTCGCTCAACTCGAAGCGGGCGGAACTTATCGACCCTCGGTCAAAAAGAACAGGGTGGTTCTGGCGCCCGACTTCGCGCTATCGGGGACCCGATGTCCCCAAGCGGAGCGGCGTGCCCGATGCCCGAGTTCCAGAACGATGGCCTGCGCCTCGACTACCTCGACGAAGGGGAGGCGTCGGCGCCCGCCATCGTGCTGGTGCACGGCTTCGCTTCCAACATGCGGGTGAACTGGATCGACCCGGGCTGGGTCGACACGCTGACGCGCGCTGGCTACCGCGTGCTCGCCTTCGACCACCGCGGCCATGGCGGCAGCGACAAGCCGCACGACGCGGCCGCCTACACGCCCGAAGCCATGGTGGGAGATCTCGTGGCCCTGATGGACTGGCTCGAAGTCGAGCGCGCTGCCCTCTTCGGCTATTCCATGGGGGCGCGCGTGTCCGCCTTCGCGGGACGTCTTCATCCCGAACGGTTTCCGCTCCTCGTGTTCGGCGGGCTCGGGATCGGCCTGGTGGAGGGCGTCGGTGACTGGGATCCGATCGCCGAGGCGCTTCTCGCGCCCTCGCTGGATGACGTGACGCACGAGCGCGGCCGCATGTTCCGCAGCTTCGCGGACCGGACCGGCAGCGACCGGCTCGCGCTGGCCGCCTGCATCGCCACCTCGCGCCGCGAGCTGACCGAGGCGCAGGTCGGCACCCTCGCCCAGCCGACGCTGATCGGCGTCGGCACGCGCGACGACATCGCCGGCTCGCCCGAGCGGCTCGGCGCGTTGATGCGCGATGCGGAGGTCTTCGAGATCGTGAACCGCGACCACATGCTGGCCGTCGGCGATCGGACCTTCAAGGCCGCCGTTCTCGACTTCCTCGCCCGGCACCGGGATGCCCTGGCCGGCTGAGGTCTTTCGGGGAGCATTTGCAAACCCGGCGCGTTCGGCTAGACGCTGCGGCGACCCTTCGGTCCGATCGCGGAGCGGGGGAGCCTTTCACAGGGCGGGCTGGTGAAGCGCGTCGACGTGCTTATGTTTCACCGAAGGCGCGGAACCCGAGCGAACGAAGGCAGGATCACCATGACCGTCTTGATGAAGGCCGCGACCGAGCGCGTGCAGGCGGTGGACCCGATCTGGGCCCGCGCGCGAGACGAGGCGCTGACCGCCAGCGAGCGCGAGCCCGCGCTCAGCGGCTTCCTCTATGCTGCGGTGCTCAACCACCGCACGCTGGAGGCGGCGATCGCCCATCGGATCGGCCAGCGGCTCGACCATGCCGACCTGCCTGCCTGCCACATCGAGCAGGCCTTCGCCGAGATGAACGCCTCGCGGCCCGAATGGGGAGGGATCGTGCGCACCGATCTCCAGGCCGTGTTCGACCGCGACCCCGCCTGCGAGCGGATGATCGAGCCCCTCCTGTACTTCAAGGGCTTCCACGCCATCCAGACCCACCGGCTGGCCCACTGGCTCTGGAACGAGGGGCGGCGCGACTTCGCACTCTACCTCCAGTCGCGCTCCTCGTCCGTGTTCCAGACCGACATCCATCCCGCCTCGCGCATGGGACGGGGCATCTTCCTCGACCACGCCACCGGGCTGGTGGTCGGCTTCACGGCGACGATCGGCGACAATGTCTCGATCCTGCAGGACGTGACGCTCGGCGGCACCGGCAAGGAGTTCGGCGACCGGCATCCCAAGATCGGCAACGGCGTCCTGATTGGCGCTGGGGCGAAGATCCTCGGCAACATCAAGGTCGGCGACTGCTCCAAGATCGCCTCCGGCTCCGTGGTGCTCGCCGAAGTCCCGCCCAACTCGACGGTTGCGGGCGTTCCAGCGCGCATCGTCGGCAGTTCCGGTTGCGCCGAACCGGCGCGTGCCATGGACCAGAACTTTTCCCGCGACGACTGAGCGCGGACCATCCGTTCGGCCGTCCCGGCCGTTGTACCCCCTCGACGCGCAGGACGCGCCCAAGGAGACTGACCTCGTGAAGCCCGACGAAATCCGCAAGCTCGAAGCCTACCTGAACCGCACCTTCAAGACGTCCGGCGTCCAAGTGAAGGCGATGCCGCGCAAGAAGGATACGGCCGAGGTCTATGTCGGCGAGGACTTCATCGGAACGGTCGGCAAGGATACGGAGGAGGGCGAGACCTCCTACCACGTCACCATCACGGTGCTCGACATCGACCTCGACTGACATTGGCCGAACGGCGGCCATCCCGACGCGAACGAAGAAGGCCGGCTCGAAGCCGGCCTTTTTCGTTCGGAGGCTTGGGCGATCAGCGCACGCTGCCGACCAGCATGTCCCGTCCGTCCTCGATCGCCACCCACTTGGCGGAATTCTGCTCGGACTGGCGCTTCAGAAACTTGTAGGGCGTCAGGGTCCAGTCGAGGGCGCGCTTGTCGAGATTGTCGAGGACGATGTCGCCGCGATCCGTGCGCACGGTCAGCACCGCGTGACCCTCGCCGTTCGGCTGGCGTACCACGGTCATGAGCAGCGCCGAGCGCGGGAAACCCTCGCGCTCCAGCATGTACTGCTTCAGCAGCGCGAAATCCTCGCAGTCGCCCTCGATCGACGGATAGGACCAGAGTTCGGCGACGCCGTGCATCTCCATGTCGGTGCGCGGGATGATGCCCTCGTTCACCGTGTTGTTGACCTCCACGATCGCCTGCCACGTTCGGTCCGAGATCTGGATGATCCCGACGCTCGCGTTGGGGCCGCAGGTGTCCGGGTAGGACTTGCAGAACTCGAAGTGCCCGATCGGCTGGGACGTCGGGCCGCGCAGCCTCATCCCGGCATCGGCCGCGCCTGCATAGAACAGGCCGAGGGTCAGGATAGTGACGACGGAGAGGAGGCGGTTGCTGAGCTGCACTTTCGGTCTCCAGCGGTGACGCACGCACAGTCGCAGACCGGATTTACTTGAAATCCAAACGCCGGATATGAATTTTCTTAAACTGATCCTCGAATTGTTCAGATCTCTTGCTTGCGCGGATCTGAAGAATTGCCCTTAAAATGTCGTTCCACCGGGCAATGCTTCGGTAAGCATGGCCGGCGAGCGTCCACGAAGGTGAAGGCGGAAGGGGGCGGCGGCCCGCCGCGCGGGGCGCGGGGCAGCCAGGCGTTAACGCCGCGGCGGCCGAAAGGTTAAGGCCGGGGAGGGGGCTCGATCGAAGGGTACGGAACACGCTTGCCACACTCCTTAAGAAAGGATGAGCAAGACCCTAACGGCGGCGCGCATAGGCGCCGCGGGGCCGTCGAGAACGGTCCCCGTTATCCACAGGTTTGTGATGGTCGAGAGTGGGCGCCGGCGGTCAGCCGAGGTGATCGAGCAGCGATTCGCTGGTCTGGAGCGCGGAGAACTCGATCGCGACGCCGTCCTCGAGCTGGCGCACAACCCGGCCGGACATGGTCCCGAGCGTGAGCCGGGAGCCGATCGCCGGGCGTACGGCGCACACGACGGCGGCGCCGGAAAGCGACAGGTCGTTGATGCGGACCTCGTAGCCGCGCCCGTCCTCCAGCACCATGCGGATGATCGGGTTGCGCGGCTGGATGCGCTCGTGCCGGCGATCTTCGGGCAGCGACAGCTCGGCGCGGTTGGCCATCCACATGAGCTGCGCCGCCAGCTTCTCCCGCTTGCGTTCCGTCGCATTGAGCACGAGGGCGAAGCCGCCGGCGAAACGGCGGGCGACGGTGCCTTCGAGGCGGCCGACCTGATCGGCGTAGAGGATCACGCGCTCGCCGCTGGCAGGCTCGACCGGCGACACCACGGCGACGTCGCCCGGCGACATGTTGTCGATGCGGCAGGGGTATTCGCGCTGGTCCTCGAGCATGAACCGCCCGAGAAGGTCGATCGAGACGCGCTTGAAGTGGCGGCGGTCTTCCGTCACGGCAGGGGTCTTGGGCAGGGTGTTGAGCATGATGTCGGCCCGCGTCTCTCGTTTCCAACTGATAAGCGATGAGGCTTAACAAGCGGTTGTACCGGGCGCGGCCGTGAAAGCCCTCGGGAACCATTCGGGGCGACCCGCGAGATCTTTCCCACGCGCGCCGACGGGGAAGGGATGCATTGCCCCGGCCGCCGCGAGCGATACAACGGCACTGCCATATGGAGTTCAGCCGTGTCCCTCGACCATCGCCCGCCGCCCTCCGATCTCCCGCCGCCGCGCCAGCCTGCCTTCAACGTGCCGGGCATCGTGCTCGGGCTGCTGGCGGCGCTCGCTTTCGCACACTGGGTGCGGGTGGACTGGCTGGACGACTGGCAGGGCGGTTGGGCGCTGCTGAACCTGTCCTTCCTGGCGGGCTGCTACGGCTCCTCGGACGAGGTGTGCCTTCTGCGCGCGCCGTTCGCGCCCTGGACCTCGCCCGTCACGCACGCCTTCCTGCACGGCGACTGGATGCATCTGGCGACCAACGCGATGTGGCTCTTGGCCTTCGGCACCCCGGTCGCGCGGCGGCTGGGGCCCGGGCGCTTCCTGATCTTCTGCGCGGCGGGCGCGGTGGCCGGCGCGGCGATGTTCTACGTCATGAACACCCACCTCATCCAGCCGATGATCGGGGCGTCGGGCGTGGTGTCGGCGCTGATGGGCGGGGCGGCGCGTTTCGCGCTCGGTTCGATGGGGCGGGGCGACATCGCCTATGCGCCGTTGCTGTCTATCCCGAGAAGCCTGTCCGATCGGACCGTCGTGTTCTTCGTGATCGTCTTCTTCGCCACCAACCTCGCGCTCGGCTCGGGGGCCGGGATGGTGTTCGGCGCTGGCGGCGCGATCGCCTGGGAAGCGCATGTCGGCGGCTTCCTGTTCGGCTTCCTGTGCTTCTCGGCCTTCGACCCGCGGCGACAGCATCCCGTCGGCGTCTGAGACCCGGTTGCGAAGCCGCCGGCTTCGTCGCACCATGATCGCGGACAACGGTGGAAGGAGGCCATCATGACCGTGCGGCGCATTCTCGAATCCAAGGGGCGGGACGTGGTGACCATCGAGCCGGGGACCACCGTCACCGACGCGGTACGGCTCCTGGCGGAACGGCGGATCGGCGTCCTCGTCGTCACCGGCCCCGACGGCGACCTCCTGGGCATCCTGTCCGAGCGCGACGTGGTGCGCCTCGTCGCGGGCGGCGGGATGGACGCGCTGTCGGGCGAGGTCGCGGGCGTCATGACCCGCGAGGTGACCACGGCCGGCGAGGAGACCACGGTCGACGAGGCGATGGAGATCATGACCCGTCGCCGCTTCCGCCACCTGCCGGTCTGCGAGGACGGCCGCCTCGTCGGCATCGTGTCGATCGGCGACGTGGTGAAGCGGCGCATCGAGGCTGCCGAGCAGGAGGCCGAGGAGATGCGCAGCTACATTCACGCGGCGGCGGGTTGATCGCTCCGGCTCAGGTCGTCGGAAGGCATTCCTGCAGCCGGCGGATCTCGTTCATCGAACGCATCGTCTCCTCGTAGCCGAAGGCGATGCATTCCTCGGCGCGGAAGAACTCCGACAGGCCGATGTCGCGCACGCGCGGATGGACCGAGAGGTCCGGCGGGTCGCCGGCCAGGCGCGAGCGCGAGATGCGGTCCTGGATGATGTTGAACGCATCCACCACGGAGCGGGCGAAGCCGATCCGGTCGCGGCGGTTGGCCGGCCGCGTCCGCGTCATCAGTATCGGGTCGATCGGGTTCTCGATGGCGGCCCCGTGGGTGTCCGTCCCCTCCGCGCGCATGCGCAGCACGGCGGCGCGGCCGAACAGGTCGTAGTGCAGGTTCACGGCCACCACGAGCGGCTGCTCGTAGGC
The DNA here is from genome assembly GCF_003583935.1 of Aureimonas flava. GTDB lineage: Bacteria > Pseudomonadota > Alphaproteobacteria > Rhizobiales > Rhizobiaceae > Aureimonas > Aureimonas flava. The sequence continues at coordinate 29,004 of NZ_QYRN01000001.1, forward strand.
CCGGCAGACCGAGACGGGCACGGGGTTCACGAGCGCCCCGTCCGAGAGGCGCCGCCCCCCGCACTCCACGGGCTGGAAGATGCCGGGCACCGCGTAGGATGCCCGCATCGCCAGCACCAGCGAGCCCGAATCCAGCCAGACCTCGTGGCCGTTGCGCGCTTCCGTCGCCACGGCCACGAACGGCCGGTCGAGGTCCTCGATGCGCAGATCCTTGAGCGTGCTGGTCAGCCGGGCGTTGAGACGCATGCCGCCGAGCAGGCCGTCGCCGCCAAAGCGCAGGTCGAGCAGGCCCATCAGCCCGCGGCGGGTGAGGGACCGGGCGAAGGCTTCCAGATCGTCCAGCCGCCCGGCGAGATAGCAGCCGCCCACCAGCGCGCCGATCGAGGTGCCGGCGATCATGGAAACGGGAACGCCCGCCTCGTCCAGCGCGCGCAGCACCCCGATATGCGCCCAGCCGCGCGCGGCGCCCCCGCCGAGCGCCAGGGCCACGCCCCGGCGTTCGTGACGGCGCGCCCGCGTCGACGTGCCGCCGTCGCTCCGGTCGGCCGGCGAGGCGCGTTCGGCCTGTCTGAAAATGCGATCCAGCATCATGTCCCACGCCCTTCGGCTGGTCCCCTCGCCAAAGGATGGGTCGCGATGCTTTCGGCTCCATGCACGATCAGCGTTAACGCGGACACAAGATGTTGTGCGCTGCGATGAAAAGTGTCACCCGGCGGTCAGACGGCCGCCATCCGGCCCCATCGCGACGGTGCGGTAGAAGCAGGTGTCCCGGTGCGTGTGGCAGGTGTCCTCGGGCTTGGCGACCGACACCTTCAGCCACACGGCATCCTGGTCGCAGTCGACGCGGATCTCCCGCACGCTCTGGAGCGCCCCGGACGTCTCCCCCTTCTTCCAGAGGCTTCCGCGCGACCGGCTCCAGTAGTGCGCGATGCCCGTACGGATCGTGAGATCCAGGGCTTCGGCGTTCATGTGCGCGACCATCAGCAGGCCGCCGCGCTCGGCGTCCGTGACCACGGCCGTCACCAGCCCAGTGGCATCGAAGCGCGGGGTCAGTGCAGAGCCTTCCTCCAGTTCGGCCTTGGAGCCGGGCGCGGGGAAGCGCCGCGCGGCTTCGCTCATCGCCGGCCCACCATCGCCAGGAAGCGCGTCTGCTCCTCCCGGTCGTCACGGAACACGCCGTAGAAGCTGGTGGTGACCGTGGTGGAGCCGTGCGTGCGGATGCCGCGCATGGACATGCACATGTGTTCGGCCTCCAGCATCACCGCGACGCCCTTCGGCGTCAGCGCGCCGTCGATCACGGCGGCGACCTGCTCGGTCAGCTTCTCCTGCGTCTGGAGGCGACGGGCGAAGATCTCGACCACGCGGGGGATCTTCGACAGGCCGAGCACGCGCCCGTCCGGCACGTAGGCCACGTGGGCCTTGCCGATGATGGGCACCATGTGGTGCTCGCAATGCGAGGTGAAGGGGATGTCGCGCAGCAGCACCATCTCCTGGTAGCCGGCGACTTCCTCGAAGGTGCGGGTCAGCACGTCGGCCGGCTGCTGGCCGTAGCCGCCGTAGAGTTCCTCGTAGGCCTTCACGACGCGCCGGGGCGTATCCACCAGGCCCTCGCGGGCGGGATCTTCGCCGATCCAGCGCAGCAGCGTCTCGACGGCGGCTTCCGCCTCCTCGCGCGACGGGCGGCTGACCGGTTCGGCCGCGGCGGCCGGGGCGAGCTTTCTGATCGTGGCGTCCATGCTGAACCCTGAGCCGAGGCGTCTGCGCCGAAAGGATCGCGGCCGGTGCCGCGTTCCGATCCGAAGGCCCGTTGATGTTATAGTATACCACGCCCGTCAAGTCGCCGGGCGCGGCCGCATCGCGCGGGCGCCTTTCGGCCTTCCGCGACCACCCCTATATAGACGTCCGACACGGCGCTTCACAGGACCGCCGTCGCGCGACGCAGCGTCCACGGGACACGCCATGATCGACGACCTCTACAACGACAGAATCCTCGACCTGGCCGGCAACATTCCCCGGATCGGACGCCTCGACGCGCCGCACGGCACCGCCAAGGCCCATTCCAAGCTCTGCGGGTCCACCGTGACGGTGGATCTCGCGCTGGAGAACGGCGTGGTGTCGGATTTCGCCCACGAGGTGCGCGCCTGCGCGCTGGGGCAGGCCTCCTCGTCGGTGATGGCGCGCCACATCGTCGGGGCGACACCGCTCGAACTGCGCGAGCTGCGCGCGGCGATGGAGCGGATGCTGAAGGCGGGCGGGCCCCCGCCCGAAGGCCGCTTCGCCGAGCTTCGCTACCTCGAGCCGGTGCGCGAGCATAAGGCGCGCCACGCCTCGACCATGCTGACATTCGACGCCGTGGTGGAGGCGCTGGACAAGGCCGAGGCGCGGGACGGCCTGGCCGCTTGAGCGGCCGCCTGCCAAAGGCCGCCGGTCGGAACTATGCCGGCCCTTGGCGCCGCACGCCCGGCCGCCTGCTCGGCACGGCGCTGGTGCGGCTCTATCAGGTCAGCTTCTCGCCGCTGGTGGGTGGGCACTGCCGCCACGTCCCGACCTGTTCGGAATACGCCTACGAGGCGGTCGCGCGCCACGGGCTTTGGCGCGGCGGCTGGCTGGCGGCACGCCGGGTCGCGCGCTGCGGGCCGTTCGGGGCGGGCGGGCTCGATCCCGTTCCCGACGACGAGAACCCTGCGGGGCGCTGACCTCGCGCCGTCGCGGCAGCTTGCGCCTCCGCGTCGCGGTGCTAGAAGTCGCGCCTTCGCAACGGAGGCCGAGCGCCTCCGATCGATCCAGCTTTCCCGCATGGTAGGCGGGGGTGAGCACACGAGGACATCGCCATGATCGACCTGACCTTTCCCGACCAGTCCGTCCGCTCCTACGAGCCTTCCGCCACCGGCGCAGAGATCGCCGCCGGCATCTCGAAGTCGCTCGCCAAGAAGGCGGTGGCCTACGCGCTCGACGGCGAGGTGCGCGACCTGTCGGATCCGGTCGGGCGCGGCGGAAGCCTGGAGATCCTGACGCGGGACGACCCGCGCGCGCTGGAGCTCATCCGTCACGACACGGCCCACGTCCTGGCCGAGGCGGTGCAGGAACTGTGGCCGGGCACGCAGGTGACGATCGGCCCGGTGATCGAGAACGGCTTCTACTACGACTTCGCCAGGGACACGCCGTTCACGCCGGAAGACCTCCCGGTGATCGAGAAGAAGATGGCGGAGATCATCCGCCGCAACGCGTCCTTCACCAAGGAGGTCTGGTCGCGCGAGGAGGCGCGCCGCGTGTTCGGCGAGCGCGGCGAGACCTACAAGGTCCAGCTTGTGGACGCGATCCCGGAAGGGCAGGACCTCAAGATCTACCGTCAGGGAGACTGGTTCGACCTCTGCCGCGGGCCGCACATGGCCTCCACCGGACAGATCGGCGAGGCGTTCAAGCTGATGAAGGTCGCAGGCGCCTATTGGCGCGGCGATTCCAACAACCCGATGCTGACGCGCATCTACGGCACCGCGTGGGCAACGCCGGAGCAGCTCAAGTCCTATCTCCACATGCTGGAGGAGGCCGAGAAGCGCGACCATCGCCGGCTCGGGCGCGAGATGGACCTGTTCCACTTCCAGGAGGAGGGGCCGGGCGTCGTGTTCTGGCATCCCAAGGGCTGGTCGCTGTTCCAGGATCTCGTGGCGTACATGCGGCGCCGTCTGCGGGGCGACTATGCCGAGGTGAACGCGCCGCAGGTGCTCGACAAGTCGCTCTGGGAAACGTCCGGCCACTGGGGCTGGTACCGCGAGAACATGTTCCAGGTGCAGTCGGCCGGCGACGAGGCGGAGGACAAGCGCGTCTTCGCCCTGAAGCCGATGAACTGCCCGGGCCACGTGATGATCTTCAAGCACGGCCTGAAGTCCTATCGCGAACTGCCGATCCGCTATGCCGAATTCGGGCTGGTGCACCGCTACGAGCCGTCGGGCGCCATGCACGGGCTGATGCGCGTGCGCGGCTTCACGCAGGACGACGCCCACATCTTCTGCACCGACGAGCAGATGGAGGCCGAGTGCCTCAAGATCAACGACCTGATCCTGTCGGTCTATCGCGACTTCGGATTCGAGGAGATCGTGGTCAAGCTGTCGACGCGCCCCGAGAAGCGTGTGGGCACCGACGCGATGTGGGATCGCGCGGAGAGCGTCATGCGCGAGGTGCTGAAGACCATCGAGGCGCAGTCGGGCGGGCGGATCAAGACCGGGATCAACGAGGGCGAGGGCGCCTTCTACGGTCCGAAGTTCGAGTACACGCTGCGCGACGCGATCGGGCGCGAGTGGCAGTGCGGCACGACGCAGGTCGACTTCAACCTGCCCGAGCGGTTCGGCGCCTTCTACATCGATTCCAACTCCGACAAGGTGCCGCCGGTGATGATCCACCGGGCCATCTGCGGCTCGCTGGAGCGCTTCCTCGGCATCCTGATCGAGAACTTCGCGGGCCATTTCCCGCTCTGGCTGGCGCCGACGCAGGTGGTCGTGGCGACGATCACCTCCGAGGCCGACGAATACGCGAGCGAGGTGGCCGCCGAGCTGAAGGCGGCGGGCATGCGCGTCGAGACGGACCTGCGCAACGAGAAGATCAACTACAAGGTCCGCGAGCACTCGCTCGCCAAGGTCCCGGTGATCCTCGTGTGCGGCAAGCGCGAGGCGGAGGAGCGGTCGGTCAACCTGCGCCGTCTCGGCTCGCGCGATCAGGAGGCCATGAGCCTGGCGGACGCGCAGGCGCTGCTGCGCGACGAGGCCGTGGCGCCGGACCTGCGCACGCGCGCCGGCTGATCTCGCGGTGCCGGCGGCCGGGCTTGCCCTAGTCGCCGGTGCCCACCTCCGGGTTGTTGGGGTCGACGAGGTCGCTGGTGAGCACCTCGACCTCCTCGTCGGCGCCGGGCCGCACCGCGATCTGCCGTTGGAAGATCCGGTCCTTGTTGCGCGCGACGAGCAGATAGTCGCCTTCCGTCAGCACCATGGACGCGAAGGCGCCGACGCTCTCGCGGATGATGTCGCCCTGGTCCGAGGAGACCGACCACGCCGTGTCGGCCAGGGCCTCGCCGCCCTTCTCGCGTACGAGCTTCATGGTCACCTCGGCCGCCCGGTGGTGCAGCGTCGCGTCGGTGATCTTGCCCGCCTCGATATGGATGTCGGCGCGCGTCACCGCGTTCACCGAGCCGTAGCGCGACACCACGTGGTAGTCCCCGGCGTTGAGGCGCAGGACGCTGCCGGGCTTCACGTCCGGGGCCAGCAGGCGCCGGTCGCGCCCGTCGGCGCCGCCGGCATAGACGTCGAAGGTCACCTTGTCGTCCGGCAGCGCGTTGCCGTCCAGGATGTCGGCATGAAGGCGAAGCCCGCCCGCGTCGAGCGCCACGGTCTCCTGCGTCTCCTCTCCCGAGAAGTCGACGCGCTTGGTCATGCCCGCGCGACCGAAGCCGACATGCAGCAGATAGTTGCCGGCAGGAACCTCGAACGCGGCCTGTCCACCCTTGGCCATCGCCACCACCGGCAGCTTGCCGTCCGGGCCCGGCAGCGGCGAGAACAGGCGCCAGACGAGATCGGAGGGGATCTCCGGCCCGTCCTTGCCGAGCGTCGCCTTCAGCCGGAGGCTCCGGTTCGGCCGCACGATATCGAGATGGGGCGCGGGCTGCGGCGCGAAGGCGGGCAGCGGCGGCAGATCGAGTTCGGGCGACAGGGCGTCCGGCCGCTCGGGCAGGGCGATCGGCTCCAGCCTCTTCAGCCCGACGGACGGGGCGATGCCGATGTCGCGGCTTCGCAGGTCCTGCGGAATGGCGGAGGGCGACGCATAGGCGCCCGGCCGGTCCGCGCCGCCCCCGCCGGGGCCCGGCGGTGCGTCCTGCGCGACGGCCGCTGCGTGCGGGGCCAGGAGGGCCGCAAGGGTCAAGGCGAAGCCGGGCGCGCGCTTGATCAACCTCTATCCTCCATAGGCCTGCCGTCGGAACGACCCATCAATGCCATCTCGTGGTCCATTTCAAGGCAACTCCGTCGCGGGGCGCATCTCGCCGGTTGGCCGGCGGGCGCAGTTCGGCTAGCACGGCGGTCGGAACGCAGAAGGATTTCCCGATGATCGACGCCAAGACATTGCTGGCCACGCGCCGTTCGGTCTCCATCCCCGCACTGCGGGCGCCGGGCCCCTCCGACGGGGAACTGCGGGACATCCTCGTTGCCGCGTCGCGCGTGCCCGATCACGGCAAGCTGACGCCCTGGCGCTTCGTGCTGTTCCGCGGCGAGGCCGCCGCCGCCACGGGCCGTGCGCTGGCCGCGCTCGCCGAGCGCCGCGAGGGCCCGTTGAGCGAGGGGCGCCGCGCCTACGAGGAGGCGCGCTTCACCCGCGCGCCCCTGGTGATCGGCGTGGTCTCCACCGCCCGGCCGCACTTCAAGATCCCCGAATGGGAGCAGGTCCTGTCGGCCGGCGCGGCGACGATGAACCTCATCCACGCGGCGCACGCCCACGGCTTCGCCGCCAACTGGATCACCGAATGGGTGGCCTATGACGAGGAGGCCAAGATCCTGATGGGCATCGGCCCGGAGGAGAAGGTCGTCGGCTTCGTCTATGTCGGCACGCCGTCCGAAGTGCCGAGCGACCGTCCGCGTCCCGAACTCTCGGCCGTCGTGTCGGACGCGCCGATGCCCCCGGAGGCGTGATGCTGTTCTACGAGACCGCGACCAACGACCACGGGCTCGCGCACGACCCGTTCAAGGCGATCGTCGCCCCGCGCCCCATCGGCTGGATCTCGACGCGCGCACGCGACGGCAGCACGAACCTGGCACCCTACAGCTTCTTCAACGCGCTGTCGGATCGCCCGAAGCTCGTGATGTTCTGCTCCACCGGCATGAAGCATTCGGCGGGCATCGCGATCGAGACGGGCGAGTTCGTGGTCAACCTCGCCACGCGCGAGCTCGCCGAGGCCGTCAACCTGTCGTCCGCGCCGGCTTCGGCCGGCGACAGCGAGTTCGCACTGACGGGGCTGAGCGAGGCGCCTTGCCGCCTCGTGGCCGCGCCGCGCGTCGCCGAGGCGCCGGCCGCCCTGGAATGCCGCCTGACGCAGTGGTTCCGCCCGGTGGGGCTGGACGGTGCCGAGGGGGAGGCGGTGATGGTGATCGGCCAGGTGGTCGGCATCCACATCGACGAGCGCATCCTGCGCGACGGGCGGATCGCACTGGACCTCGCCCGCCCGCTCTCGCGCCTCGGCTATCTCGACTTCGCCTCCACCGACGAGGCGTTCGAGATGCGGCGTCCGAAGATCGCGGAGGCGAAGGGGCAAGGTTAAGCAAGTGCGACCGGATTTGGTGAACGCTTTCTTAAAGGTTTGAGCCGCACCATGGGACGCATCGAGTCTGATGCGGATCATGGGCACATGCTGGCACAGCAATTCGTCTTCTGGTGCGAGACAGCGAGTTCCGCCGAGCGTTGCGCGGCGGTGGAGATGCTGGCCAACGCCGTGGTGAACCGCAAGTTCCTGCCCGGAGACCTGCGAGAGGCGGAGGCCGCCCTGGTGATCGCCGCCGAGGATCCGTCGCCGCGCGTGCGGCGCGCGATCGCCGACGGCGTGGCCGATGCCGACAACGTCTCCCGCCAGCTCGTGCGCATCCTCTCGCAGGACGTGGACGACGTCGCGCTTCCCGTGGCGCTCCTGTCGCCCATGCTCACCGCGGAGGACCTCTGCGAGCTCGTTCGCGGTGGACGGCTCGCGCTGTGCGTCGCGATCGCGCGGCGCGCGGATCTTCCGGCCGCCGTGGCGGCGGCCATCGCGGAAGGGGCCGAGCCGAGGGCCCGCGTCGAACTGGCCCGAAACCGCTCCGCGTCGCTGGAAGGCGCGGCGATCGCTCGGCTGGTCGAAGCGGCCGCGGAGACGGCGGAGCTGCGCTTTGCCCTCCTACAGCGCGACGACCTGCCGGCGGGCCTGCGCCACGCGCTTCTCTCGGCGCTGGGCGACGCCCTGTGCGCCTCGCCCCTCGTCGCCAACGTCGTCGGGCTGCCGCGCGCCGCGCGGCTGCGCGACGAGCTGCACGAGCAGGCCACCGCCTCGCTGATCGACACGATCCGATCCGACGAGATCGCGGCCTTCGTGGAGCAGCTTCGCGGCGCGAGCCAGCTCAACGCCGCCGTCCTGGTCCGTGCCGTGTGCATGGGGCGGATCGACCTCTTCGCCGCCTCGCTGTCGCGGCTCACCGGGCTGCCCGACGCCCGGGTGCGCGCCATCGTCGCCGAGGCGCGCGAGCCTGCCTTCGCCGCGCTCGCCGCCGCCGCCGGCCTGCCGAAGAGCGTGGTGCCGCTCCTGCTTTCCGCGATTCGGGTCTGGAAGGACATGGCGGGCGACGACCGCTTCGATCCCGCCGACGCCGCATCCACCGTGATGGACCGGCTCGCCGTCGCGTTTCGCGGCGAGGCGCGCGGCGCGGAGGCGGAGGACGTCTCGCGCCTCCTCCACCGCATGTCCTGCGAGGTGCAGCAGAGCACCGCGCGTCGCCGGGCCGAACGCTACCTCGCGGCCTGACCTCAGTAGCGGAACATCTCGGCCAGGATTCGCTCGTCCCAGGAATGCTCGGCGTCGAACAGGATCAGGCTGCGCAGCTCCGACGATTCGCGGATGCGGATCGACTGGACCGACTTCACCTCGCGATGGTCGGCCACCGCATTGACCGGGCGCTTCTGCGCTTCCAGCACCTCGATGTCGACGATCTGGTGGCGCGACAGGAGCGCCCCGCGCCAGCGTCGCGGGCGGAAGGCGCTCACGGGCGTCAGCGCGAGAAGCGGCGCGCTGATCGGCAGGATCGGGCCCTGGACCGAAAGGTTGTAGGCCGTGGACCCGGTGGGCGTCGCGACCAGCACGCCGTCGCAGACCAGCTCGTCCAGCCGCGCCGTGCCGTCGATGCTGATCTTGAGCCGGGCGGCCTGGTAGGACTGGCGGAACAGCGCCACCTCGTTGATCGCAAGCGCCGAATGGGGCAGGCCGTCGCCGTCCACCGCGGTCATCTCCAGCGGATGGATCACCGTCTCGGCCGCGCGCTCCAGGCGTTCGGACAGGCCCTCTTCCCGATACTCGTTCATCAGGAAGCCGACGGTGCCCTTGTTCATGCCGTAGATCGGCTTGCCCGTGTCCATGAAGCGATGGAGGACGTGGAGCATGAAGCCGTCGCCGCCCAGCGCGACGATGACGTCGGCCTCCTCGGGCTCCACCGTCCGGTAGAGCGCCGACAGGCGCTCGGCCGCCTCCAGAGCTTCGGGCGCGTCGCTGGCGAGAATGGCTATGGGGCGTGACGTGCTCAGCATGATGGTCCGATGGAGACGGTCTGGCCGCCGACGCTGGTGCCGAACCTAACCGCAACGCACCGGCAGGCAAGCCCCACGATGCCCATGTTCAGAAGGTGGAGCGTGGGCGATAGGGCATCGCGAAGCGTTCGGCGCTCTGGGCGACGATCGACAGTTCGGTGACGTGGAGCGCGAAGGCGCCGGCGAGCGGCGGCTGCGAGCCGTCGCGAATCGCCTCGGCCAACCTCGCCGGGCCGCGCATGAAATCCATGCGCGACGAGGTGTCGGGCACCACCGCCTCGCTGCGCGGCACGGCCACCCGCTTGCCGAACCAATGCTTGAGCGGCCGACCGCGTTCCAGACGCCGCAGCACCTTGCCGAGGATGCCGGCTCGGGGGCGCCAGTGGCCGGCCGGATCGCGAAGGTAGAGCGGCGAGCGCGCGTTCCAGCCGTCCGTCACCGACAGGACGCCCTGCGTGCCGACGATGTGCAGCGAACGGTCGCTCGGCGCGGCGAGGCCGCAGGTGAGCCGGGCCACCGCGCCGCTTCGGAAGCGCAGGCAGGCGACGGAGAAGTCGTTGGCGATCTCGTGCGGCGCCTGCCCCGTGCCTTTGTCGGGAAACAGCTTGGCCGAAAAGGCGGTCAGCTCCTCCACCGGGCCGAAGAACTCGCACAGCCAGGTGAGATAGTAGCCGGCATGCTCCAGCGTGCAGCCCACGGCGAACTCGTCTTCCGCCGGCCAGGGCGCGCCGGAGAGGCTGCGCCAGGAGTGGTAGTTCTCGCGGAAGACCATTGAATCCTCCATCTCGGCATAGGCGAGGCGAACCTCGCCGAGCGTCCCGTCGTCGATCGCGCGGCGCGCGGTCTGCGCAGCCTCGCCGAGGACGGAGGAGGGGGCGGACGCGATCTGCAGTCCCCGTTCGCTCGCCAGCGCGACGAGATGCTCGGCCTCGCCGATCTCCATCGCGAGCGGCTTCTCGGAATAGACGTGCCGCCCGGACTCGAGGCAGGCGCGCGAGACCGCGTAGTGGCTTGCCGGATTGGTGAGGTTCAGGACGAGTTCGATCGAGGGATCGGCCAGGAGCTCGTCCAGCGTGTCGAAGATGCGGGCCCCGTGGAAGGCCGCGAAGCGCTTGGCCGCCCAGATGTCGCGATCATGGACGCCGACCAGCCGGAGGCCCGGATGGTTCGGCAGGGTGGTCGTGTAGTAGTCGGCCACGAAGCCGCAGCCGACGATCGCGATGTTCATGGCGGCCTCCGGTCGTCACGGGCTCCAAGCTCTGCCACCGGACGCCATAAGAAATCGCCAACGGGCCGGGGGTGGGAGCCGCGTCAGCCGCCGGACGCCATCTCCTCGGCCCGCGCCGCCTCGTCCATCGGCGCGGCCGGCCGCGCCTCGTAGCGGCGCAGGAGGCTGGGCACGACGCCCGCCGCCGCCAGCACCGCCGCGAGCGCCAGCGCCGCCCGCAACGGCTCGGCCGCGACGAGGCCGAGGATCACCGCGACCAGCGCGACGCCGAGCGACTGCCCGACGAGGCGCGCGGTGGACTGGATTCCGCTCGCCCCGCCGCTTCGCTCGCGCGGGGCGCTGGTGATGAGGATCTTGTTGTTGGGCGTCTGGAACAGGCCGAAGCCGAAGCCGGCCAGCGCCAGGCGCCAGACGAGATCGAGATCGCCGGCGCCTGCGGGCAGGAACACCAGCGCAACGAGGCCGGCGGAGAACAGCACGAGCCCCAGGGCGCTCAGGCGCGCCGGATCGAACCGATCTGCCAGCCGGCCGGAGATGGCCGCCGCGATCGCCGTGGCGATCGGCCAGGGCGTCAGCAGGAGGCCGGTCTCGGCGGCCGAGCGCCCGAGTTCGTCGTGCAGCAGGAAGGGTAGGGACACGAAGGCGATGCCCTGCGCGCCGAATGAGCAGACCGAGGTCGCCGCCGAAAGCGCGAAGATCGGCCGGCGCAGGAGATCGACGGGCAGGATCGGCTCGTCCATCCGAAGCTGCATCCGCACGAAGACGACGCCGATGGCGAGCCCGCCCACCAGCAGTCCGAGCGAGGCCGGCAGCCCTTCCGAGTGACCGATCCCGTTGACGCCCGAGATGACCATGCCGAACGTCGCGGCGCTCAGGAGCGCGCTCGTGAGATGGAACGGGCGGGTCGATCTCGGCGTGTCGGGCAGGGTCCGCGACCCGGCGAGAAGCGCCAGGACGCCGACCGGCACGTTGATCAGGAACAGCGCCTGCCAGGACGTGACGGAGAGGATCGCGCCGGCCAGCGAAGGCCCGGCGGCGGACGACACGCCCACCACGATGGCGACGCGCCCGACCGCGCGGCCGAGCCGCGCCGCCGGGAAGATGAAGCGGATCAGCGCGATGTTCACGCTCATGATGCCCGCCGCGCCCATGCCTTGGATCACGCGCGCGGCGATCAGCACGTCGAGCGAGGGCGAAAGGGCGCAGGCGAGGGAGGCCAAGGTGAAGACGCCGAGACCGGCGAGATAGACCCGCCGGTAGCCCAGGATCTCGCCGAGCCGCGCCAGCGGCAGGAGCAGGACCGTGACGGCGAGCTGGTAGCCGTTGACCACCCAGATCGCTTCCACCGGCGAGACGCCCAGATCGCGGGTGATCGGCGGAAGGGCGACGTTGGCCACCGTCCCGTCGAGAACGGCGACGAAGAGCGTCATGGCGATGGTCGCGAAAGCGAGCCGGCGGCGAAGGGGGGGCAACCCATCCTGGTGCATGCGAGACCGATCGTGGTTTCGGGCCGGCGCGAACGGGCCTTGGGACAGTCTGGTCCCGGTGCGGTCGCGGGCTAGGTGTGACGCGTAGCAGCACAGGCGTCCGTGCATGGCAAGCCTTGCGCTCGCAGGGGAGGCGGCGATCTGCAACCTGTATTCTCTCACCACGCCGCAGACGGCGCTGCTGGCCGCCATGCGCGCGACCCGCGATCGCGCGGGCAATCTTCCCGCGATGCCGGCCGTGTTTCCGGATGGACGCGCGCCGATCGTGCGCCTCGCCGAAGGGGAGCGCGAGCTGGCGCTCGCCCGGTGGGGCATGCCCTCGCCGCAGTTCGCGCTGAACGGCCGCAGCACCGACCCCGGCGTCACCAACATCCGCAACACGGCGAGCCCGCACTGGCGTCGCTGGCTGTCGCCGGCGCATCGCTGCCTCGTGCCCTTCAATGCGTTCTGCGAGTACGAGACGGGCGCCGACGGGAAGAAGGTGCCGGTCTGGTTCGCCGCGTCCGAGGATCGCCCGCCTCTGGCCTTCGCGGGCATCTGGACCGCGTGGACCAGCACACGGCGCAAGGCCGAGGGCGAGGTGACGGTGGATGCATTCGGCTTCCTGACGACGACCCCCAACGCGGTGGTCGCGCCGATCCATCCGAAGGCGATGCCGGTCGTCCTCACGCGAGGGGAGGACATGGACCTGTGGCTTGAAGCGCCCTGGGAGGAGGCCAGGGCGCTTCAGCGTCCGCTGCCGGACGACGCGCTGCGCATCGTCGCGAAAGGCGAGCGCAGCGACGGCTAGGCGTCAGGCCTTGAAGTCGAGCTCCGCCGGGCTCCCCGCCACACGGTCCTCCGCCTGGCTGCGAACGGCCTCGTCCTGGTTGGCCAACCCGTCCTCGGTCTCGTCGTATCCGGTGCCCGGCATCGCTGCGGTGATCTCGCTACGCGGCTCCGCTCGCACGTCGATCCTCGTCGCGTCGTCGTCGGCCGGCGTGTCGGAGCGCCGGTCGGCTTCGTCGCGCAACGCCTCGGCGGTGGCGCTTTCGAGAAGCGCGCGGTCGGCCTGGTCGAGCTGAGCCGTCTCCGCGAATTCGCTGTGCTGCCGGTCGTTGGGCATGCGCTGCTCGGGAAAGTCCTTGGTCATGTCGTGTCGCTCCTTCGCGCCGGTCAGGCGCGTGTGCCCTGCGAGGGCACCGTGTTGTCGGGATCGGCGTCGTCCTCGTCCGTCGTTGCGCGCGCCGCCTGCCAACTCGGGCCGCGTGCGCCGTCGCCCATGTCCGTGAGACCCGGGAACTCCCCCTGATTCTCGAAGGCGACGGCCGGCTCGGCCTCCTGCTCCAGCGAATTCGCCACAGGCGTGAGGGTCGAGCCGTAGCTGTCCTTCAAGGCCACGATCTCGCGTGCCTGCTGCCAGTGACTGTCGGATCGCCCGTCCGGCCGTCCCTCGGACTCCCAGATCTCGTGGGCCTTCCGGCGAACCCTGTCTTCGTCCAGCGTCGTGCTCATCGCGATGTCCCGTTCTCGTGCGTGGTGACCGGACTACGCGCGACGGGATCGCCGGTTGCATCGCCCGACGACGCTCGACCGTGACAGGCGACGGTTTTGCCGTCAGGCTGACGCGGGATGCAGGAGGAGGACGCATGAGCGAGGACCAGGGCACGATCGTCGCGAGCCGGGAGGGTGGGGCAGGCATCGTCCGGCTGAACCGCCCCCGGGCGCTGAACGCGCTGGACCTCGGCATGGTCCGGGCGATGCGGTCCGCGCTCCGCGATTTCCTGGCCGATCCGGCCGTGGCGCTCGTGATTCTCGAGGCCGAGGGCGAGCGGGCCTTCTGCGCCGGCGGCGACATCCGCGCGGTGGCGGCCAGCGGCCGGGCCCGCGACGGCATCGCAGAGGCCTTCTGGCGCGAGGAGTACGAGCTGATCGCCCATCTTGCCCGCGCGCCCAAGCCCGTGGTGGCGCTGGCCGACGGGATCGTGATGGGCGGCGGCGCGGGGCTGGTCATGCACCTGCGACACCGCGTCGCGACGGAGCGCGTGCGCTTCGCCATGCCGGAGGTCGGCATCGGCTTCCTGCCCGACGTCGGCGCCACGTACCGACTTCCCCGACTCGGAGGGGCCTTCGGGTGCTACCTCGGCCTGACCGGCGAAACGGTGGAGGCGGGGGACGCGCTCGCCGCCGGGCTGTTCGACCGTTGCGTCCCCTCGGACCGGACGGCCGCCTTGCGCGCCGCGCTGGTCGCGGTGGAGCCCGGCGCCGACGGTGCGGCCGTGGACGAGGTGATCGCGGCGTATGCCGCGCCGCTCGGCGCGCCCCTCCAAGAGCGCCATGGCGAAGCGATCGCCGCGGCGTTCGGGCGCGAGGACCCATGCGCGATCGAAGCGGCACTCTCGGCCATGACGGACGACGCGAACCACGGCGACTTCGCCGCGCGGACGCTGGCCGCCATGCGCGCGCGCTCACCCTGGTCGATGGGCCTGACCAATGCCCTTCTGAAAGCGGGCGCAGACAGCGGGACGCTCGAGGAATGCCTGGTTCGCGAGTTCCGGGCCGCGTGCCACTGCCTCCGCGTCGCGGATTTCCACGAGGGCGTCCGGGCCGCCGTGATCGACAAGGATCGCAATCCGATCTGGCCGTCGCGAGAGGCCGACTGGCGGGCGCCGCCTCTGTCGGACGTCCTGGCCGAGCATCCCGGCCGGCCCGATCCCGTGTTCGGCGGCTGAGGGGTTCGGCTCAGCCCTCGGCCGCGGCTTTGTTGTCCAGGATGCGAGCGAGCTCCACGGCCGTGCCGGAAAAGGTCTTGCCGCGCTCGGGATCGCGGAAGCACTTCCACAGCCCCGTCTTCTTGTCCCGCTTCCAGCCGGCCTTGGCGATGCGGGCCTCGGCGGCGGTCTCGTGCGGCGTCTTGAAGGCCATGGCTCGCGTCCTTTCGTGCTGGCCGCTCTCATACCCGCCGGCGGGCGCGTCCCGGAAGCCCGTGGAGGCGACAATCCGCCCACGTGCGCCATATCGCCGCCAGAGGGACGCGCGCGACGGAGCAAGATTTTGGCCAAGTTCGACAAGCCCGCCAATCGCACGAGAGGCTCTCTCTGGGCGGTGATCACGGCGGTGTTCGTGGTCGCGGTGCTCTATTTCATGTTTTTCTCGAGCCGCGAAGGCGAGCGGCCCGCCACCACCGCCGGCGGCACGGTGACGACGGGTGCCGCGCCCGCGACGGGGGCGGCGCCTCCCGCGCAGTGACGACGCGACAGTTTCGCCCCCTCGGGTCGTCGGCGGTAGCGACAACGTGATGGCATCATGCTAGAGCCCGTCGCAATCCGTTCGCACGCCTTACGATATCGCGCCGAAACGGGGAACGGGTGACCGGATCGGGGTTCGTTCAGCATGTCGTCCATCATCGCCGCTGCGGGGCCGATGCGCCGCAAGACAACGCTCTCCGTCCTCCTGGCGATGAGCGGCTGCCACATGCTCAACGACGTGATGCAGTCGCTCCTGGCGTCGCTCTATCCGCTTCTGAAGGCGAACTACGCGCTGGATTTCGTCGAGATCGGGTTGCTGACGATGACGTTCCAGGTCACGGCGTCGCTTCTGCAGCCCGGTGTCGGGATCGTCACCGATCGCTGGCCGATGCCCTATTCGCTGCCGGTGGGCATGGCATCGACCCTGGTCGGGCTGCTGCTCCTCTCGTCCGCCGCCAGCTTTCCGATGCTGCTCCTGGCCGCCAGCCTGATCGGCTTCGGCTCCGCCGTGTTCCACCCCGAGGCCTCGCGCGTCGCCCGCGCCGCGTCGGGCGGGCGGCACGGCTTCGCGCAGTCGCTGTTCCAGCTCGGCGGCAACGCCGGCACGGCGCTGGGTCCGCTGCTTGCCGCCTTCGTCGTGCTGCCCAACGGCCAGCGCAGCATCGCCTGGTTCGCCGGCATCGCGCTGCTGGGCATCTCTGTCCTGACCTGGGCAGGCAACTGGTACGTGGGCCATAGCCGGGCGCAGGTGGGTCGCGAGCCGCCGAGCCGGGCGTTGCCGCTGCCGCGCAACACCGTGCTGTGGGCGATCGCCATCCTGGTGCTGCTCACGGCGACCAAGAACGTCTACATGGCCAGCTTCTCCAGCTACTACACGTTCTACGTCATCGACCGCTTCGCGCTGACGGTGCGCGAGGCGCAGCTCATGCTGTTCCTGTTCCTGGGATCGGCCGCGGCGGGAACGTTCCTGGGCGGCCCGATCGGCGATCGCTACGGCGCCCGCTTCGTGATCTGGTTCTCGATCCTCGGCGTGATCCCGTTCGCGCTGGCACTTCCCTATGCCAACCTGCCGCTCACGGCCGCGCTCACCGTGGTGATCGGCTTCGTGCTGGCCTCGGCCTTTCCGGCGATCGTCGTCTTCGCGCAGGAACTGCTGCCGGGTCGGGTCGGGCTGGTGGCGGGCATGTTCTTCGGCTTCGCCTTCGGCGCAGGCGGCTTCGGGGCGGCCTTCCTCGGCGATTTCGCCGATACGTCGGGCATCGAGTTCGTGTATCGGACGGTTTCCTTCCTGCCGCTTCTCGGCCTCGCCACGATCCTGCTGCCCCGGTTGCCGACACTGCGCTGACGGGGCGGTCCCTCAGAAAAAGGACCCGTCATGCCGCGCATCCAGCTCGTCACCACCGGCGGCACCATCGCCTCCAGAGCCGAGACCACGGCGGCGAACGCCGATGTCGTCGCCTCGGTGCGCGGCGAGGCGCTGCGCGCGGGGCTGCACGACCGGCTGGAGGGGATCGAGATCGCCGTGGACGATTTCTGCAGCGTCAACTCGTTCTCGATCGACCTGCCGTTGGCGTTCGAGCTTGCCCGGCGCGTGGGCGCGCATCTCGCCGATCCGTCCTGCGACGGCGTCGTGGTCACGCACGGCACCGACACGATGGAGGAAAGCGCCTATCTCGCGGACCTCGTGGTGTCTTCCAAGAAGCCCGTGGTGTTCACCGGCGCGCAGCGTAGCGCAGACGCGCCGGACACGGACGGCCCGCGCAACATCTCCGAGGCGGTTCGGCTGGCGACGAGCCCCGATGCGGTGGGGCTTGGCGCCATGATCCTGTTCGAGGGCGACTTCCACGCCGCGCGCGACGTGACCAAGACCCACACCGCTCGCACGGACACGTTCCGCTCGGGCGAGCATGGCAAGCTCGGCGAGGTGGACGGGTCGATCGTGCGCGTCCATCGCCGGCCCGTGCTGCGCCGGACCTTCGTGCCGACCCGGATCGAGACCGGTGTGGAACTCGTGCGCATGGCCATGGGCGCGTCGGATCGCGTGCTGCGCTTTCTGGTGGGCGAGGGCGCGCGGGCGATCGTCCTCGAAGGGTTCGGGCGCGGCAACACGCCGCCGGTCGTCACGGCGGCGGCGGCCGAGATCATCGCCGGCGGCATCCCGGTGATCGTCGCTTCCCGCTGCCCGGAGGGGCGCGTGAAGCCGGTCTACGGAAACGGCGGAGGCCGGGACCTCGAGCGGGCCGGTGCCATCTTCGCGGGCGACCTCACCGGCGCCAAGGCCCGGATTCTCGCGGCCGTC
Organism: Aureimonas flava; assembly: GCF_003583935.1. Taxonomy (GTDB): domain Bacteria; phylum Pseudomonadota; class Alphaproteobacteria; order Rhizobiales; family Rhizobiaceae; genus Aureimonas; species Aureimonas flava. Next base: position 46,542 of record NZ_QYRN01000001.1, read on the forward strand.
GCGCTCGGCTGCGAGGGAACCGACCTCCGGGCCGTCTTCGCGGACCTCGGTGGCTGACGGTCGATCAGGGGGCGCGCTTCCCCGGGTCCGCGGGGAGGGACGGGGCGCCGATCAGGCGCTCGTACTCGTCCTCGGGAATGCCGTAGCAACCGGCGGCGATCTTCTCCAGGCCTCGGCGGTCGAGGATGTGGATGCGCCCGCGGGTCGCCTTGATGAGCCGGGCGCCCTCCAGGACGTGGACCTCGTTGGTCACGCCCGACCGGCGCACGCCGAGCATGAGCGACAGGAACTCGTGTGTCAGCGGCAGGCTGTCGCTTCCCAGCCGATCCTGCGACATCAGCAGCCAGCGCGCGAGCCGCTCGTTGATGTTGTAGCGCCCGTTGGCCAGCGCCGAATACGAGAGCTGGATCTCGTAGCAGTGAACGTAGCGCAGGAGGATCCGGCGCAGCGGCTCGTCGGACGCGGCGATCTTGGTCAGCACCGCGGCCGGAGTGCGCAGCGCGGCGCCGCCGGTCTGCATGAACGTCCGGTGCGGCGTGTGGTCGACGCCGTGCAGGACGTGGAAGCCCGTCATGCCCTCGCGGCCGATGTGGCCGACCTCGATCTCCTCGGCTCCGTGCCGGCTCGTCGCCACCATGGAGGCCAGCCCGGATTCCAGGAAATGCACGTCACGGAGCGGCACCCGGTCTTCGACCAGGAGTTGTCTGGCCGAAAGCTCAACCGACGTCAGATGCGGCGCAAGACACGCGAAGCTCTCCGCAGGGATTGCGGCGAGCAAGCGGTTGCGCACGCGGGACTGCATGTCGGTGGGCATCGACCGATCGCTTCCTCCAAACAACAGCCCGTTCCGGTCTTGCCTGCCGGGTTTGAACTCGAAGCCGATCAATAGCTTATGCTGCAAGGATTCGAATTGCTCCATAAGCCTTCGTGCATGGTACGATTTTGACGCTTTCCGCCCCCATGCGTCACGCGCACGGATCACGCTTGGAGCAGTTGCGGGTCACGCGGCGACGATGTGGCGGGAGATTGGGCTCAACTGCTGCGAGGCCGCTCGCCGCTCACCTCTACGCGCGTGGCGCGAACTGAAGGCGACGGTGGATTGGGCAGAATCCTTCGCTGTCTAACTCTTGACCAGAAAGGGCGGATCGCTAAGCTCCCTTATGTTTATACAAATCGGGGCCTGGCCATGGATGTGAAGACGACGCTCGGGGCGCTGGCCCTTCTGGTTGCGGGCACCGCCCATGGGCACGCGACCGACATCAATCTCGGCTATTCCGGCTGGACGGGCTTCGCGCCGCTCACGCTGGCGCGCGACGCCGGGATCTTCGAGAGGAACGGTCTCAACGTCACCCTCTCCAAGATCCCGCAGGCGAGCCGGCATCTCGCCATCGCCTCGGGCGACATCCAGTGCGCGGCGACCACGGTGGAGACTTGGATCGCCTGGAACGCCAATGGTGTCGCCACCACGCAGATCTTCCAGCTCGACAAGAGCTACGGCGCCGACGGGATCGCGGTGCGCGAGGGCGTGAAAAGCTTCGAGGACCTGCGGGGCAAGACCGTCGCCGCGTCCGCGCCCGGCACCTCTCCCTACTTCCTTCTCGCCTGGATGCTGCACCAGAACGGCATGACGATGAAGGACGTGCGCGTCGTGAACCTCGAGCCCGGCCCGGCCGCGCAGGCCTTCGTGGCCGGCCAGAACGACGCGGCGATGAGCTACGAGCCGTATCTGACCACCGTGCGCGACGCGCCGGAGGCCGGCAAGATCCTCGCCACCACGCTCGACTATCCGGCGGTGATGGACACGGTGGGCTGCACGCCGGACTTCCTGGAGAAGAACCCGGATGCCGCCCGCGCCCTCGCCAAGAGCTATTTCGAGGCGCTGGAGATGATCGCGGCCGAGCCGGACCGGTCCTACGAGATCATGGGCCGCGACGTGAACCAGACCGCGGAGCAGTTCAAGGCGTCCGCCTCCAACCTGCGCTGGCAGGACAAGGAGGCCAACAAGACCTTCTTCGCCGGCGAATGGAGCGACTTCTCGAACGCGGCCGCCGACCTCCTTCTGGAGATCGGCGTGATCCGGCAGAAGCCCGAGATCGCCCCGCTCGCGAACGCGAGCTTCATCGACTGAGGCGACGCCTCGCATGACGGGGGCGCCCCGCGCGCCTCCGTCGCCCGTCGACCCTGCCGGACCGAAACCTCCCTATGATCCGACCCTTTCAGCCCGTGAGCGCGAGAACGCGCGTGCTTCTCGGAATCTCCTTCTTCGTCCTGTTCGTCGCGGTCTGGTCGATCGCCACCTTCGGCGGCCTCGTCTCGCGAACCTTCCTGGCCGATCCGCTGACCATGCTCGCCGACGGCTGGTACCTCCTGACCCGGCAGAACTTCCTCGGCGACATCGGCATGACGATCTGGCGCGTGGTCGGCGGTTTCGCGATCGCGGCCGCGTTGGCCGTGCCGATCGGCATCCTGATGGGTGCCTACAAGCCGGTGGAGGCGCTGCTCGAACCCTTCGTGTCCTTCGCGCGCTACCTTCCTGCCTCCGCCTTCGTGCCGCTCCTGATTCTCTGGGCGGGCATCGGCGAGACGCAGAAGCTGCTGGTGATCTTCATCGGCTCCTTCTTCCAGATCGTCCTGATGGTCGCCGGCATCGTCGGGGGCACGCGCCAGGACCTCGTGGAGGCGGCCTACACGCTGGGCGCCAAGGACAGGGGCATCGTCGCCCGCGTCCTGATCCCCTCCGCGGCGCCCGACATCGCCGAGGTGCTGCGGCTCGTCCTGGGCTGGGCCTGGACCTATGTCATCGTCGCCGAACTGATCGGCGCCTCCTCCGGCATCGGCTACATGATCATCAACAGCCAGGCGCTGCTGGCCACCGGCCAGATCATCTTCGGCATCATCGTGATCGGCCTCATCGGCCTCGTCTCCGACTTCCTGTTCAAGTCGCTGAACCGACGCGTCTTCGCCTGGAGGCTCGCATGAGCGCGCTTCTCGTCTCCGGCGTCGGGCGCATCTTCCCGGGTGTGAAGGGCGGGCCGCCCGTCACCGCGCTCCAGCCGACCGACCTCGAGGTGCCGTCCGACGACTTCGTCACCATTCTCGGCCCCTCGGGCTGCGGGAAGTCGACGCTGCTGCGCATCATCGCCGGGCTCGACCGGCCGACGAGCGGCGTGGTGACGCTCGATGGAAAGCCGATCGAAGGGCCGGGTCCCGACCGGGGCATGGTGTTCCAGTCCTACACGCTGTTCCCGTGGCTGAACGTCGAGGACAACATCGCCTTCGGCCTTCGCGAGAAGGGGGCCTCGGCCGCCGAGACGCGCGAGCGCGTCGGCTTCTTCATCGACCAGGTGGGGCTTCGCGGCTTCGAGAAGCACTGGCCCAAGCAGCTCTCGGGCGGCATGCAGCAGCGCACGGCGATCGCGCGCGCGCTCGCAAACGATCCGAAGATCCTGCTCCTCGACGAACCGTTCGGCGCGCTCGACAACCAGACCCGCGGCCTGATGCAGGAACTGCTGCTCGGCATCTGGGAGCGGCAGCACAAGATGGTGCTGTTCGTCACGCACGATATCGAGGAGGCGATCTTCGTCGGCTCGCGCATCGTGACGATGACGGCGCGTCCGGGGCGCATCAAGTCGATCATCCCGGTGGACCTGCCGCACCCGCGCCACTACACGGTGAAGTCGAGCCCCGAGTTCAGCGCGCTGCGCGCCCGGCTGACGGAGGAGATCCGCTCCGAGGCGATCCGCGCGGACGCCGGCCACTGAGGCGTCACAGAAGGCTGGTCAGGCGGTGCGTGCGCGGGTGCACCATGCGCACGAAGGTGACCGGACGGCTGCCGAGCCAGGTGCGGCGCTCGCCGACCAGAACCGGTTCGGCGGCGCCGACACCCAGATGGTGCGCCTCGTCCCGCGTCGGCCGATCCGCGAAGAAGGTGAACTCGCCGCGCGAGAAGGGCGCGGCCGAGACCAGCCATTCGTTCGGGCCGATCGCGTCGAAACGCTCGGCGAGGGCACGGGGCGCGACCTCGGGATTGATGAGCCGATCCTCGACCTGATAGGGCCGCCCGTCCGCCAGATGCAGGCAGAGAAGGTGGAGCACCGTATCGCCCGGCGCCACCGCGAAACGTTCCGCATCCTCCGCCGTGGCGGGGCGCTCCCGCCGCGCCAGGAGGCGATACTCGTAGGAGGCGCCGGACGCGCGGATCTCGCTGGCGACCAGCGGGATGGCGAAGCGGGCCTCGCGCGGCGGGTGCAGCGCGACCCGCGTGCCAACCCGGCGCTTTCGCTCCACCAGTCCGGCGCGGGCCAGTTCCTGGAGCGCGCGGTTCACCGTCGCGCGCGCGGCGCCGAACTCGGCTGCGAGCTGTTCCTCGCCCGGGATCAAGCTGCCCGGCCGCCATTCACGCTCGCCGATGCGCCGCGCGATCTCGTTCTGGATATCTCGAAAGGAGGAGCGCGGTGCTGTGCTCATGCGGAACGGGTATCCTCGACGGTGCCCGTCCTGCCTAGCGCCCCCTCCGCTCAGCGGAAAGGGCGATCGCGATGGTGGAAGCCACGCATCGCTTTCGGACGAGCCCGCGGCGAGGCCGCGTTCCTCGCGCGTTCAGCAACCTAGGAACGGTTCGTGATCCGGCACGGCGTTTCAGAAGCGCGATGCACGAATTTCGGGCTGGGGGGATTTCAACGAGTTGCAGTCGCAGTCGTCGAGCGTTGCAATGGCGACGAGCGCCTCCAGCGCGACGCGCGAGCTCGTTTGGGCAAGTCCGGCAAGCACGTCGTCGTGCAGGAGACCGCCGCGCTCACGGTCGAGATAGTCGTTCATTCCTGCCGTGACGTAGGCGCACGGAACGAAACAGGCACCGATTTCCCGCGAAAGAGTGGCTTCCGGCGCGATCGAATGATTGATCAGATCGGCGCCCAGCATCCGAAATGCCATCGCTTCGGCGGGAGAGGTCAGGCGTGGGCCGTAGGCGTGGGCTGCCACGAGCCCCTCCTCGATGCGGTGGACGCGGGCGGAAGACGGCCAATGCCGAGTGGCTGTCTCGGCCAGCGTGGCCGCGCAGGAAGGGCATACGAGACGTTTCCCCGAGCAATCGAAGCTTTGCCGCCCCGGCAGGAGGGAAAACGGCGTCTGCGTCATCTCGATGATGTCGGCATTGATCACGAAGTCGCCGGGCAGCACCGCGCGGTTCACCGAACCCACCGTGGAACAGGCGAGTACGCGCTTGACGCCGGCTTCCTGAAGCACGGCAAACGCGCGCCGGTGGCAGGAATGATCGATCGCACCGCGTGGATTGCCATGGGAGTACATGCACAAGGCGCGCCGCGCCGCCCGATCGGGGAAGAGATCGGCTGACAGTTCCAAGATCTTCCAGTTGTCGCTCGTTCCATAGGGGGTATCGAACGAAACGTCCCGCTCCAGGACGGTGACGCCCGGCATGTCGACGTCCTCGGGAAAGGCAAGACCCCAGTTTGCCGAGCCGGTGATCACGGCGAGCGATACCTGCGGGATTGTCTTCGCGATCCCGTGCGGACGATGGGGGACGTGCTTCATGAATGTCTCGAACATGCGATGGAGATAGGTGGGATGCCCGTGCCGAACGGGGGCGCCCGGATCGTCAGACCGGGCGGCGTAGTCCGATCGCCAGCACCACGATTACGACGAGAGCGCTCCAGAGGACTGAGATGGCTGCGATGGTGGGATCGATCTGATCGCGCAGGGAAAGAAACATGACCTTCGTCAGCGTGCTGTTCGCGCCGCCGGAGACGAAGATCGAGATCACTGCCTCGTCGAGTGAGGTGAGAAAGGCGAGCAGGGCCGCGGCCACCAGCGTGAAGCCCATCTGCGGCAGGACGACGTCCTTGATCGAGCGCATCCATCCCGCCCCGAGGCTGCGGGCTGCCTGCACCTGGTTCCAGTCGAAGCGCCGTACGGCCGGCATCAGAACGATGGCCGCAACGGGGATCGCCAGCGCGACATGCCCAAGCAGGACACCAAAGAGCGTTCCAATCAGCCCGAGCCGGGCCAGCACGAAGTAGATGCCGATCGCCAAAAGGATGCCGGGCACGAAGGACGGCATGAGCACGAAGGCGAACATCGGGCCTGTGAAACGGCGACCGAGCCTATCCATCCCGATGCATGCGGAGAAACTGACGGGAACCGCCAGAACGGCCGTGAGCCCTCCGAGAAGAAGGCTCGTCCGGAGAGCTTCCATCCAGGTCGCGGACCCGAAGAAGTTTTCGTACCACCGTAGCGAGAACGCTCTCGGAGGGAACTCCATCAGGTTGGACGCGGAGAAGGAGATCGGCACGACCACGAGCGTCGGCAGAATGAGGAAGGCGAGAACAAGGGCCGCGACGCACCGGAGCGCGAGAAAGCTCAGGCGAGAGTCTTCATAGGCATCGAGCATGGCGTCAGGCTCCGGCCGGTTGGCGGCGCAACAGCCGGCGGACGCCCGAAAGCGCCGTCGCGACGATAGCCACGAGAAGGAGAAGAAGAACGCCGAGCGCGCTTGCTGCGCCCCAGTCTTGAAAGGTGGAAAGATTGCGCTCGATACGGATCGCGATCGGCGTTACGCGTCCACCGCCGAGAATGGCAGGCGTGATGAAGAACCCGAGCGTGTAGACGAAGACGATCATCGACCCCGACGCGATGCCACCCGAGGCAAGCGGGAGGACGACCGAACGCAGCGTTCGCCAGAAGCTCGCTCCGAGACTGGCCGAGGCACGGATCGCGTTGCGGTCGATGTCCCGAAAGGCGGCGTAGACCGGCAGGACGAAGAGCGGCAGCATGAAATGGACCATGCCGACGAGCGTTCCGGTGAAATTATAGACGAGCGCCAATGGCGCGTCGACCAAACCAGAGCCGACCAGCACGTCGTTCGCCAAGCCATCCCGGCCGAGGATCACAAGCCAACCGTAGGTTCGAACGAGGATTGATGTCCACAGGGGCAGCATCACCAGGATCAGTAGGCGATTGGCGGTTCGCGGAGAGGCGGCCGCAAGGACGAGCGCGAGTGGCAGGCCGAGCAGCATGCACAGCGCGAGAGTGGCGGCGGATAGGAGCAACGTCGTTTCGAACGTGGCGAGCGTCAGCGAACTACCGAAGAGGCGCTCGTAGTTGGCGAAGGTGACATCGCCTCCTATCGAAAGAAAGGACTGACGAACGATCCACAGGACGGGCAGAAGTGCGCAGAGTCCGACGATCAGCAGGGCCGGCAGCGCAAGGCCCAGGAACAACGTGCGCTCACGCCGTGCCTCGCGCGCCAGCGCAGTTCGTGATTCACCGGAGAAGGCGCCGGCAGGCAGACTGATGTGGCTCAAGCGCCCGCCCTCCGGTTGAGCGGATGCACGTCGCTTCGGTTCACATAGGCAGTGATGGGATCGCCTGGCGCCAGTTCCTCGCAGGTGCGCCCTTCGAAGGCCGGGATGCTGAGCGTGAGAAGCCGCTGTTCTTTCATCGCGACCTGGAGCATCCAGTTTTCGCCGCGGAACGCTTTGGCCGCGAGCGAGCCGTGGAGGCGAAGAGCGCCGGGGGCAACGGCGTCGGCAGAAAGGCGCAGGTTTTCGGCGCGCACCATCAGCGTCTCGCCATCGGGCATCGCGCCGATATCGGCAGCGTCGAAGCTGCATCGCTGCAGAATGTTGGCTTCGCCCAGAAACGTGGCGACGAAGTCGGTCTGCGGGCGATCGTAGAGGAGGCGCGGCGTCTCGACCTGGCGGATGCTCCCGCTTTCCATGACCGCGATGCGATCCGACATCGTCAGCGCCTCGCGCTGATCGTGCGTGACGTAGACGGTGGTGATGCCCACCTCGTCGTGGATGCGCCGGATCTCGAACTGCATCTGCTCGCGCAGGTTCTTGTCGAGCGCCGAGAGCGGCTCGTCCATCAGCATGATGCGCGGCTCGAACACCATGGCACGAGCAAGAGCCACGCGCTGGCGCTGGCCGCCCGACAAAGCGGCGATATCGCGCCCTTCGAACCCTTCCAGCCGCACCCGAGCGAGTGCGATGCGCGCCCGCTCGCTCGCTTCGCGGCGGGGCACTTTGCGAAGCTTCAGAGGATACTCGACGTTGGCGAGGACGCTCATATGCGGGAACAGGGCGTAATTCTGGAAGACGAAGCCGATGTCGCGCCGGTTCGGCGGCAGATGGGCGATCTCGCGCTCACCCACCCGTATGCTGCCGGCATCGGGGCGCACGAAACCCGCGATCGCCATCAGCAGCGTCGTCTTTCCCGATCCCGACGGACCGAGAAGGGTCAGGAACTCTCCCGCGCGGATCGCGAGCGACACGTCGTCCAGCGCCACGTTGCGGCCGTAGCTCTTGCGAATGCCCTGAATGGCGATCGGCTGAGAGGTCATTCCTGCAATCCTTCCCGCTCCGTCGAGCACACGCAGCCTTCAGCGGCTCATCATCTCATCGAAGGCGACCTGCGCCTCCTGTCCGTTTTCGGCCCACCAGTCGGCTCGGGCGAAAAGAGCGTTCTCGACGTTGCCGGGCGCCGTTGCGAGCTTGGCCAGTGTTTCGGCCGGGATCGCACCGCCTTCGAAGGCCGTCTTGTTCACCGGTCCGTAGGAGATCAAAGTCGCCATGGCCGCTTCACGGGGGCCCGTCGTCATGGCCGCGATCAGCTTCATCGCCTCGGCCGCGTGCGGGGCGCCCTTGGGTACGCCGAAGCAGTCGGTTCCCACGATGTTCTGGTTGAACGTGTAAGCGGCGGCCCCACCATCGGCGGCGGCATTGGCGGCGCGGCCGTTCCAGGTCACGACCATGTCCACCTCTCCGTCCTTCAGGATCTGCGTGGACTGCGCGCCGGAGGTCCACCAGATGGCGACGTTTGGCTTCAGTTCTTCGATGCGTTTGATCGCGCGCTCCAACCCTTCGGGCGTCGAGAGCACCTGGTAGACGTCCGCCGGCGCGACGCCCTCGGACAGGAGAGCGATCTCGATCTGATCCTGCGCGTTCGCGCGCAACGCCCGACGCCCCGGAAAGGCCTCGACGTTCCAGAAGTCGGCCCAAGTCTTCGGCGCCTTGTCGCCGTAGGTCTTGGTATTCCAAGCCAGGACCGTGCCGTAGGAGGAGAACGGCACGCAGTACTCGGAACGAGCGCCCTCCGGGATCTCGTCCTGTTTGACGACGCTTGCATCGAGGGGCTCGAGCAGGCCCAGTGCGGCGGCCTGTGCGCCTTCGTTCGACCCGAGATGGATCACGTCCGCCGTCACGGAACCGGAGGCCACCTGCATGCGAAGCGCGGCAAGACTGTCGCTTTGGCTTTCCGCGCGGACTTCGAACCCGAGTTCCTTGGCGGCCGGCTCCCACATTGCCTGGCGCATCGCATCGCCATATTCCCCGCCGGCCGTCACCACCGTCAGCGTCTCGGCCGTTGCGGGAAAGCTGGCCACCAGAAGAACCGCGACCGCTGGGACAGCCGTATGAAGCCACTTCGACATGAGGAAATCCTTCAGAAAAGGGATCACGATCTGAAATCGTAACGTTACGATTACCCACTTTGGTGGGTTCGTCAATCGGCCTTCATCGTCGTATGCATCCTTTGTCGGTAACCCGCCTTCCACAACGGATCGAAAACTCGCGATGTGTGCAAACGCGAGTCGGTGCTGAATCATGGTATGGAACGATCCGGGTGCAGGCTTCGGGTCGCGCGGCCCACTTCCCCTTCCGCATCCGGTTGAACTCCATGCCCCCATCGAAACGGCCCAACCTGAAGGCGCTCGCCGATAGTGTCGGCCTGTCCGTCACCACGGTTTCTCGCGCGCTCAAGGATGGACCGGAGGTGCAACCGAGCACCATCGCTCGGGTGAAGAAAGCCGCCGAGGCGCTTGGCTACATCCCCAATCTCCAGGGCCGCGCCTTGCGCACCGGCCGAAGCGGGATGATAACGGCGATGCTCCCTCTGGAAGCCCATTCGCCCCTTGCCGACCTCGCCAAGATGCCGCTGATCGAAGGGATGACGCGAGCCGCGCACGGCAGAGGCTACACGCTTTCCATCCAATCGACGGGGCCGGACGAGGATCCGCTGGAAAGCTTGCGTCGCCTGGTCCAGTCCGGCTCAAGCGATGGCGTCGTCATCACCCGAATGCTGCCGCGCGATCCGCGCATTGCATTCCTGAAGAAAGCAAACATGCCTTTCGTGACGTTCGGCCGGTCCGACATGAGCGAACCGCATGCCTTCGTCGATATCGACAATGAAGCCCTCGTTTCTCAGGCCGTCGCCCTCCTTGCCTCGCGTGGACGGCGGCGGCTAGGGCTGCAACTTCTCTCCCGCCAGGACCAAGCTAGCTCCCGACGGCGCAGTGCCTTCATTTCGGCTCTCGAAGAGGCGGGCCTTCCTTACGATCCGGCGCTCGTCAGTGTCGAACATTTCACGGCATCCGACAGCGAGCGATTCGTTTCCGAAAGGCTGGACGCAGACGACCCATTGGACGGGTGGATCAGCGCCCACGAGTTGGGGGCACTCGGTGCGCTGAACGCCATCCGCAAGCGAGGGCTGACGCTGGAGCGGAACCTCGACATCGTATCGCGGGACAGCACAGGCCTGTGCGACTATCTCGACGCCCGTATGCATGTCCAACACATTGATATGGTTCGCGTCGGCGAAGAGCTCGTCTGCGCGCTTCTAGAGAGAATCCTGCAACCGAACGCGACGTTGGCGAGCGTTCTGATTACGGCGCGACTGGCGATGGCGGGACTGAACACCTAAGCCCTGGGACAGCGGTCGCCCGACAGTCCCGAGGCCGGACGAGATGCAAGGAAGCCAGTCAGCTTCCGACGCAAATCCTCGAGCATCAACGGCACGGGGGAAGGTGCCCGATTGGGGTCCCGGATCGTTTCGTGCATTCCTCCGAACCAAAGGGGGAGGAGGGTGCAGGCTCCGAAGTGGAGGCCCGGAAATTTGCGAGCCATTCGTTCGCTAGGGCGCTGGGTCCGGTCGAACGACCGCCATGATCTCGGTGAGGCCCGCCCATACGCCGAGATGTCGGTCGCCACGAGCGAGGAACACCTCCATCCCGGCTTCGCGGCACAGGACTGCGCCCGCGGCGGCATCCCACATCGTCGTCGTCGGTTGCATATGCCCGTCGAGCCGCCCCAGGGCCGCGAGACGACGATCGGCGGCTTCGAGGCGCACTACAAGCTCACGAAACAGGCGAGCGCCGGCGCGACCGACAAGCTGGCGGTGGCGAAGAACAAGTATTCCCACATCCACGACGGCTGGCAGTACCTCGCCCTCGGCCATCGCGGCCGGGCCGGCGCGATCACGGACGCCGCGCAGATGGGCCGGGCGTCCAAGGTGGTGCCGATTTCCTCGCGCCGAGCCCGCGCGGACTTCAACGTGTTCGATGTCTGACGCTCTGCGGGTCGAGACCCCGGCCAATCTCGTGGATGTGATGCGACTGGCGGGGGCGCACCGCCGGCTGCGGCGGCTGGCGACCTATCAGGCGCGACGCTCCGAAACCGTCGCCGTGTATCGCGGCGACCGCCTACTTTCCGTCGCGACGCTGTTTCCGGAAGGGCCGCACGTGCGCGAGCTCTGCCTCCTGTTCGCGCCCGAGGCGGCCGGTGCCATGCTCTCGCTGGTCAGGATCGCGCAGTTAATGATCCGACCCGTCGTGGATCATGGCATCGTCATCGTCGCGCGCATCAAGCCCAGCAATCGGGCCGGCCAGCGAATGGCCCGCCTGGCCGGCTTCCTGGAGACGGACGCGGAAGGCGGTCGGCTTTGGATCTGGAGGGGTTGATGGGTTCCATCTTCAGCGGCAACAAGGATGCGAAACGGGCGGCCGAACAGGCGCGCGCCGACGCGGAGCGTTCGCGCCAGATCCAGCAGGTCGCGAACGACCAGCAACTGGCCCAGCTGACGGCGGCCGACACCGATACGGGGGCCAGCCGCCGGCCTTCGCGTGGCCGGCGGCTCTTCGTCAGCGACGCCAATTCCGGCGGTCTCGCGACCAAGCTCGGCGGCTGACATGGAGTATGCCGACCTGGCGCGACGGCGCGAACAGATCTGGGCGCTGCGGGCGCCCTGGAACGACATCTATCGGCAAGCCTACGAATTCGCGATCCCGCACCGCCGGCCGGGCGGGCAGGGCGCGGCCAAGAACGTCGTGGACCGGATCTTCGACATGACGGCCACGACGTCCGTCATGTACTTCGCCGGTAGCCTCCAGCGCGATCTGTTCCCGGCGGGGCAGCCGCCCTTCACGCTTCAATCCGGCCCGCTCGCCAAGCTCAAGCTCGGGGCCGGAGCGGCCCGCCTCGATCGCGAGCTCGAGCGCATCGCCATGTCGATGCACCCATTCTTCCTGACGGGCGAATGGGACATGGCGGTGCACGAGTGCTGCATCGATCTCGGCGTGGGAACCGGCGCCATCCTGCCGGTCGCCGGCACCGCCGACCAGCCGGTGATCTTCGTGGCGATACCGTTCGACGAGATCGCCGTAGGAACCGATGGCTACGGCCGCGTCAACTTCGTGTCCTGGCGGCAGAGGATGGAGCGGCAGGCGATCCGGGACGCCTTCCCGCGCGGCCGATTCCCCGACGACTTTGGCAATCGCGAGAAGGCCTACCAGCCGGAAACGCTGTTCCAGGACTTCGTGAAGCGGCCGGACGGGCGCGGCTGGGACTTCCTGGTGTCGCTCGGCGAGACGCGATCGGGCGAGTTCGTCACCCGTTCCTGGTCGCGGACGCAGCCGATCGCCGTGCCCCGCTATTACCGCGTGCCCGGCGAGCCCTACGGCCGCGGCCCCGTCCTCCTGGCGCTCCCCTCGATCAAGACGCTCAACAAGGCGCAGGAACTGGCGCTCAAGGCGGCCGCGATCCAGATGCTCGGGATCTGGGCCTACCGGTCCGGCGGGACCTTCAACCCGGATACGGTGCGTGTGGGGCCCGGCGAGTTCTGGCCGATGCAGTCCACCGGCGGCGTGCTGGGGCCGGACGTGTCGCGCATCGACCCGGCGACGGGGCGCCTCGATGTCGCGCGCATGGTGATCGGCAACCTTCAGGCCGACATCAAGCAAACCCTCTTCGACGTCAGGATCCCGGAATACGAGGGCACGCCGCGCTCGGCCTCCGAGATTGCCGGCCGGCTCCGGCAGAAGGCCGAGACGCATATCGGCGCCTTCGGACGCCTGACCAACGAGATCATGCCGGTGATCGCGCCGCGGGTCGCCGAGATCCTCTACGACGCCGGCTTCATGGCGACGCCGATCCTGATCGACCAGTTCCTGATCGCCACGAGCGTGCAGTCTCCCATGGCGGCGGCGCTCAACGGCGAGCGGCTTGGGAACCTCGCCACCTATGTCGAGATGGCGCAGGCGATGGCGGGGCCGGAGATGGTCCCGATGTACGCGCATATCGACAAGGTGATGGCGCGGATCGGGGAGGGGCTGCACGTCGACAAGGACGTGATCCCCGACGAGGACGAACGAAACCAGATCGCGGCGGACATGCAGCAGCAGCGCCTCCAGGCGATGGCCGCTCAGGCCATGCAGGATGCGGCGCCGCGTGTCATCGAAGGGGCAATGACCGCATGACCCAAGCGGCCATCGGGCGGCGCGAGGCGCAGCCGCTCCACCAACTCTCCGGCGCCGACGGATGGGAAGGCCTCGAGGCGATGTTCGCCCCGCAGCCCGGCCGTCCCGTCAAGAACCAACCGGCCGACGAGGTCGCCCTCCTGCTCGCCGGGCTCGCACGCGAGCCGCGCGGTCGCCAGCTGATCGAATGGCTGATGGACATCACGTTCCGCCAGCCCTTCCGCGCGACGGGCAAGACCCTCGAGGAGACGGCGCTCCTCGCCGCGACGCGGCAGGGGATCGAGGGCGTCGGCGAAGTGATCCTCCATGCGCTCGCGCATGGCGAAGACGTGCTCCAGAAGCGAGAACAGGGACAGGACGCATGAGAAATCTACTCTTCCGCATCCTTCGCGCGCCTGACGGCGAGGGCGGTGGCGGCGAGGGCGGTGGCGGCGCGGGCGCCGGCGGCGGCGCGGGTGACGGCGGCGCGGCGACCGTCGCGGGCGGCGAGGGCGGCGCAGCTGCGGGCGGTGCGGACACGATCGCCGGCGGCGCGGGTGATCCGGTCCAGCTCTACCGGCCCGACGGCCTCGCCGAGCAGTATCGCGGAGAGAGCGATACGCAGACGATCGACAAGCTCATGGCAGCCGTCGCCGAGCGTTCGGCCGACGTGCCGGAGGACATCGCCGCGTATCGCGACCACGGCGAGGTCTCGGACGAGCTGAAGCCCTACTACGCCACGCTCGAGCGGGACGGCCTGTTCGATGCCGTGGCGTCCAAGGCCAAGGATCTCGGCGTCGGCAAGGCCCAGTTGCAGGGCATCCTCCAGGCCTACATGACCGGCGCGCAGGAAATGGGCCTCCTGGAGCCGCCGATCGACGTCTCGGCCGAGCGGGGCGCCCTCCTTCCGGACAGCGCCAGGTCCCTGCCGAAGGCCGAGCAGGACCGCGCGATCGACCAGCGCATGAACGACAATCTCGGCTGGGTCGAAAAGATGGTCGAGCGCGGTCTCCCGGCCGATTCCGCCAAGCACATGGCGCTGATGCTGGGCGACACGGCGGACGGGCACAAGGCCATCGAGTTCTTCCGGTCGCAGATGGGGCGTGCGGACGAGGCCCGGCCGGCGGGCAGCGGCGGCGGCGGCGGCGGCAACTCGGCGCGCGGCGATCTCCAGCGCCGTTCGGAACTGCCGGAGAACACGCCGGGCCACCAGAAGTTCAGTCGCGACAGCTACGACCAGTTGCAGCGCGACTATCAGTCCGCCTTTCCCGACTGACCCTCGCAGTTAAGGCCTTCCGGCGGGTGCCATCTTCGATGCGCTACCCGCCGGGATCGGTCCGGGAGGCTCGCGCCCGCGAGGCCTCCATCCGTCGACCCTCGGGCATGGTTCTCACCAACATCCCCCAGGGTCGATCATGACGATTCAAGCTCCCAAGTGGTACCGCGAGAAGATCCGCGATCTCGTGCGTGCCCGTTACCAGTCCCGCGGCTCCTACCTCGACGGCACCATGTCGCGCGGCGACGGCGGCGCCGGGGTGATCAAGTTCCCGGTGGTCGGGCGTGTCGAGTGCTACGAGATCTCCGGCTCCATCCAGGCGATCACGAACACCAATCCCGATCTCGACATCGTCGAGGTCCGGATCCGCGACTTCGAGGTCAATTCCTACATCCGCCCGCAGGATCTCCGCCGGCAGGGGCCGAACGAGCAGGCGGCCGTCGCCAAGCAGCTCGGCAACGCGATCCGCCGCCAGCGGGACGTCCTCAAGCTCGACGCGCTGCACAACTTCTGCAACATCGCGCCCGGCGCCGCCGGCGGGCCGCAGCTCCAGGACCTGACCCGTCCCGACACGATCGGCGACGGCACCGCCCGCATCGACGTCGTCGACGCTCTCCAGGCGGTCGATCAGATCCGCGGCGCCGGCGCCGAGGAGGACGTCTGGTGGCCGATCCCGGAGGCGTGGTTCACGCAGCTGATGATGTACAAGGAGTTCGCCAACGCGGACTACATCGGCCCGTCGGACCTCCCGTTCGCCAAGGCGGCGAACGTTCGCAAGCGCACCTGGCGCGGCATCCATGTGATGACCCTGCCGGACGAGCACTTCAAGTACGGGACGGCCGCCTGGGGCACGGCCACGCTCAACAACAAGCCCACCTACGGCACCGGCTATATCGACACCTTCATGTGGACCACCGAGGCCGTCGGCGCCGAGCACGAGTGGGACAAGGAAGAGCCGGAGATCAACAAGGACATCACGAAGGAGGGCCATCCCTGGCAGCTCCATTCGGAGATGTCCGGCAACGCGGTCGGCATCATGCCGGAGGGCGTCAAGCGTCTTCGCTTCAAGGCGCCCGAGCGCGCCGTCCGCGTCTCCTGACGCATCGCCGACGACGGCGGCGTCACGGCGCCGCCTCTTCCCCATTCCAGCACAGAGGCTTCCATGGCTCTCAATCTCAAGGCGATGTCGCGCTTCGCGACCAGCGATCGCGGCTCCACCAAGCAGGCCAACTGGTACGTCTATTCGACGCCGGACGCGGCGGCGACCGTTTCCGCGGCCGGGTACTGGAACGGCGCGGCCGTGCCCCAGAACCTCAAGAAGGGCGACCGCATCGCCTGTTCCGTCAACGTGGACGCGACGCCCGCGATGCTCAACCTGATCGTGACCGACGTCGCCAACGGCGTCGTCACGGTCGCGAGCTAAGGGGCCGTCATGTCCCAGCCGATCGACAAGGCGACGATCGTCAACCGGGCCCTCGGCCGGCTGGGGCAGGCGCCCGTGTTCTCGCTCGACGGCGAGAACCACGTGACCGGCCATGTCGACGGCGTGTGGGACGACGTCGTGGCGGAATGCTTCGGCCTCCACGACTGGAGCTTCTGCCGGCGCACCACGAAGTTGACGCGCCTCGCCGTCGAGCCGGGGAACGGTTGGTCCTACGGCTTCGCGCTGCCCGGCGACCGGATCGGGGAGCCGCTGCTGGTTCTGGCGGCCGTCGCTCCCGCGGAGCATGTCCTGCGCGACTTCTCGATCGAGGCCGGCGTCCTTTATGCACGCGCCGCGAACGTCTGGGCGCGGTGCAAGGTCGCCGTGGATCCGGAAGCCTGGGACATCGGCTTCCGGGGCGCGTTCGTCACGGCGCTCGCTTCGGCGCTGGCCGTGCCGATGCAATCGGATCAGGGCTTGCAGGACGATCTGCGGGCGCAGGCCTTCGGCACACCGTCGCAGGGCGGCACGGGCGGCCAGTTCGGCCGCCTCGTCGCGCAGAACCGCGCGGGATCGCCCGTCGGCTCCCCCTTCCTGCGGGGCGACCCGCTCACCGATGCGCGGTGGGGCTGATGGCGGGGCAGCCGGGACGCGGCCAGCAGAGCATGAACGCCGGCGAGTTCTCGCCGGAGCTCGCGGGCCGGATCGACATCAAGCAGTACTACTCGGCCGGGCTCCGCTTCCTGAACGTCGAGCCGGTGGCGCAGGCCGGGTTCCGCAATCTGCCCGGCACACGCCGGGTGGTTTCCACGGACACCCCCTGGCGCCCGCGCTTCTGGCGGCTACGCCATTCGCGTGAGCTGCATTTCCTGATCGCGGTCGTGCCCTATCGGATCGACGTGTTCGAGGGGACGGCGCTGGTGGCGCGGATCCCGACCCCCGTCACGCCGGAGATCGCGGCCGAGGTGTCGCTGTACCTGGAGGCGGACACGGTCGGGGTGTTCCACCGCGATCTGCGCCCGCTGCGCCTGGTGCGCCAGAGCAACGGGTCCTGGACGCTGGGTTTCTGGCCGTTCGGCAAGATCCCCGACCAGGACTACGGCGGCGACTATGCGAAGCGGGAAGACATCTGGGAGCTGTTCGTCCGCTTCGACGGCACAGCAGCTTCCTCCAACCCGATCATCGCGATCAGCGTGGACGGAGAGGCGATCGAGGCCCAGCAGCTTTCCGGTACCGACTACAACGCCTGGGCGGCCGCGATCCAGGACCAGCTTCGCGCCCTGCCGTCGCTGAACGGAGACGTCGTCTGTGCCGCCGGCCCGGTGGGCAACGGCGTCAACGCAGTCCGGCTGCGCATCGTCTTCGGTGGAAGCCTTGCGGGCCAGGAATTCCAGATCACCTCGCAGATCGTGAGCACGAGCTCGGTCTCCGTGCTGCCGTCGCATATCCAGATCGGCAAGACGTTCGGCGAGCCGCTGATCTCGGATGCGCGCGGCTGGCCCGGGGTGGTCGCGATCGCGCAGGACCGTCTGGTGTATGCCGCCCTCCGCGAGCGGCCCTCGGCGCTGCTGTTCTCGCAGACGGCGGAGTATTTCACGGTGAACACGTCGGCCCAGCGCGCGGACGGGGCCAAGCTCGAGGCGCTGCGCACGACCAGCAAGGAAGAGATCCTGCATGTGAAGGCGCTGCAATACCTGCTCGTCTTCACGGACGAGGCGGAATATTTCGCGACCAACCGGACGATCGCCCGAACGGAGCCGCTGAACTTCGTGGAGACCAGCCGGAACGGCATGGCGCGGGGGACCTGGCCGGTCGAGATCGAGAACCGGGTCTACTACATCGGCCAGCGCGGCGCGGTCCTGTTCTCGACCGCCTACGACGACATCCAGTCGGCGTTCACCGCTCGGCAGGAAAGCCTTCTCGCATCGCATCTCGTGGACGACGTGATCGAGACGGCGATCCAGCGCGGCACGGACGACAGCGACAGCCCCCGGCTTTGGATGCTGCGGCGGGACGGTCGCCTCGTCGGCGCGAGCATCATTCGCGACCAGGAGATCACCGCGTTCTTCGAATACGACGTGGGCGCGCCGGTCCGCTCGATCGGCATCGACGCCGAGAACCGGCTGTGGCTGGCGGTGGACCGGTCCGACGGCCAGCAATACGAGGTGATGGACGACGGGTCGTTCCTCGCCTCGGGGGTGACGCGGACGGTCGCAGACGACGGCACGGTGTCCGACCTCCCCTTCGCCGAGGGCAGCGAGGTCTGGGCGGAAGCGGGGGGCTACACCTACGGCCCCGCGACGGTGACCGGCGGTGCGGCGCGTATCGGCGCGCCGGGGGAGGCCGCGCGGATCGGCATCTGGCGTCCGCCGCTCTGGGAAAGCATGCCGAGCGTGCTCGTCGGGCGCGACGACAAGATCGTCCGGCGCCCCGGCCGGATCCACGGGTTGGACGTGAACGTGATCGAGACGACGTCGATCGCGATCGGCGCGAACGGCACGACGCCGCGCGATCTGCCCCTGGTGCGCCTGTCGGACCCCGCGGATCTTCCACCGGTTCCCAAGACCGAGCTGGTGACGATGGCCGGCATCCCCGGCGTCGTCACCGATCCCACGGCCGTCGTCACGCAGGTTCGCCCCGGCGTGCTGCGCGTGCGCGACGTCACCTTCCAGGAGAAGCTGTAATGGCCCCGATCGCGGCGGCGCTGACGCCCCTGTTCAGCGGAATTGGCAGCGCCGTGACCGGCATCACCGGTGCGCTCGGCGGCGCCGGCGCGATCGGCTCCACGATCGGCAGCATCCTCGCCGGCACCGCGACGTTGATGTCGGTCTCCGCGTCGAAAGGCGCGGCCGAGATCGAGGCCACCAACCTCGAGCTCCAGGCGAAGGACCAGGAGGCGCAGCGGGCCACGGAGACGCTGGCCGGGATCGAGCGACGGACCTCGATCAAGCGCGAGATGATGACGGCGATCGGAGAGCAGTCCACCGCCTACGCCGCCTCGGGCGTGGACCTGTCGTTCGGCACGCCGTTGCAGGCGCGCGAGGAAGCCTTCCGCCAGGCGGATCTCGGCATGGAGACCGCGACCGGCACCGAACGCAGCCGGATCGCCCGTCTCGAGGAGAGGGCGTCGAACCTCCGGAGCCAGGCCACTTCGACGCGCCGTGCCGCGAAGGCGCAAGGGGCTGCGCAGATCCTCACCGGCGCGTCGCGCTTCCTGTCCCGGGGCTGATCCATGGCGAACAAGCGTATCGGCGAGGTTTCCTATCGTCCGCTCCAGGTCGCGCCCGTGCTTCAGGACGGACTGCTCGCCGTCGATCGACCGGACGGGGGGCCGGAGCGGCGGGTGGCGGAGGCCTTCGCGCGCATGGCGGCGCAGGCCGACGACGTGGCGGACCGGTTCGCGGCGGCAGAGGGGCAACAGGCGGGCCTGCGCGACGCGCTGGCGAACGGGCCGCGTGCGTCGGCCATCTCCGGCGGGGTGACGACGAGCGTGGAGGGCGGCGGCGCGCCGCTGGGCTATACCGGGTCCGGCGGCGGCGTGTCGTCGCGCGTCTCGACCGGCGGCGGCGACCTCGACGCGCGCGGCCGATACATCTACGAGGGCCTGCGCAAGCGCAAGCTCGGCCATTTCGCCGCCGCCGCCGCCGTCGGTCACGCCCGCCAGGAGAGCTCGATCCAGGCGGCCGGGCCGGACGGCGACAAGGGCACGTCGTCGGGCCTTTGGCAGTGGCGCAACGAACGTCGCTCGGCCTTGCAGGCCTTCGCGAAGCGGCCGGGGCAGAACGGCGACTGGCGCGACGTGGACACGCAGATGGACTTCTTCGTGCACGAGCTCGGCGGCCGTGAGCGTCTGGCAGGCCAGCGTCTGGCGGCGGCAACCAACATCGTCGATGCCACCGAGGCGCTGATGCACTTCGAGCGGCCGCAGCACTACACAGTCCGCACGCCGCGTGCCGGGCATGGCTGGGACAACCGCCTGGCCCACGCGCGCTGGGCCGAGGCCTTCGGCGGCGGGGCCGGTGCGCCGGCGGCCGTGACGGCCCTCGCACCCACGCCGGCGCCGACGGGGGCGGCCGCCGCGATCGAGGCGGTGGCGCCGCTCGCGTCGGATGGGAAGCCCGCCGCCGGGACGAGCGCGATCGCGCCCGCCGACGTCGGCCCGCCGCGCGTGACGCGCGTCGTCGAGCCGATCGAGATCCAGCGCGCCGGCGGCGGGTTCCGCCCGACGGGCTCGACCACCATTCGCGGCCGGGCCTACGATACGGCGGGCATGCGGACTTATCTCGAGCAGCTGGACAACACGATCGCGGCCGACACGGATGCGGTCTACCAGCGGTTCAAGGACGATCCGGTCGAGCTGGAGAAGGCGTTCGGTGCGCTCCGCACCGTCCACATGCAGGACCATGTGTTCCCGGAGGTCCAAGGCGATTACGACGGCGCCTTCGGCCGCGTCACGCGCGGCTATCTCAACCAGTCGCGCCGCGACCAGGAAACGCGCGTCCTGCAACAGGACCGGGCGGATTTCCTGACCCGCAGCGGCGAGATGGAAACGGCATCGGCGCGTGCCGTGGAGGCCTTCGACCCCGGCAGCGACGACGCGGCCGCGGCGATCGCCCTGCGGCAGTCGGCGACGGACGCCCACTACGACAGCGCCGTGGCGCGCGGGATCCTGGACGCCGACGACGCGGCGGCCGCCAAGATCGCCAGCCGGCGCAACACGGCCGTCGCCTTCTACGCGCGTCAGGCCACGGTGCTGCCGAGCCCGCAGGACGTGCTGGCGCTGAAGGAAAAGATGCGGACCGACTTCGCGGCGGGCGGCATGGCGGGGCTGGACGCCGGCGGCTGGCAAGCGCTCGAGGCGTCACTCGATCGGACGGCAAGCCAGAAACAGCAGGGGCAACAGGAGGCCTCGCGCACCCTGAAGGCGCGGGGCGACGCCCTGGCGGACAGCGTCGTGAGGGGGTTCGAGGTCGATGCCGGCGAGATGGGCCGGTTCATGCTCGACCGGAACACGACGCCCGAGGGGCCGCAGATCATCGATCGCACGCTCGAGAAGATCAATGCCGCGCGGATCCTGCGCGACAAGCCTTTGCCGGAGGCCGAGCGCTACGTGCTCGGCCTCGAGCGCGACCCGGTGGCCGTCGCCGGCGGCACCGCGGACTATGCCCGCGCCGAGCTCGAGCGCATGCAGCGCGCGGCGGGCACGGACCCGGTGGGCCTCGCCGAGCGCAAGGGGCTGCTCCCGGCGGAGGAGGGCGGCCTCGTCGAAGCGTCCTCCGCGGACGATCTGGCGGGGCGAATGAAGCTGCGCGCGGAACGGGCAGAGATCGCGGCCCAACACTTCGGGGTTCAGCCGAAGTACCTGAAACCCGGTGAGGCGGCCCAGATCAAGGTTCTCGTGGATCAGGATCCCGACCGGGCGGCGCAGATCGCGGCCGGGATCGTCACGGGCGCCGGCGCCCGCGCGGGCCGGGTGCTGGCCGAGCTCGGCGAGGACGCGCCGGCGGTGGAACAGGCCGGGGTCATCCTTGCCGGCGGCGGCTCCGAGCGCGCGGCTCGCGACGTCATCGCCGGCTACGGCCGGGGTGCCGACGGGCAGAAGCTGCCGGAGGTCCTGAAGCAGACGGAACGGGACAGCCTCGCGCGCGAGACGATCGGCGGCGCCTTCGCGGGGTCCCCCGCGGACGGGACGCGCACGTTGGCGGCGGCCGAGCGGATCGCGCGCGTTCGCGTGGCGGAGGCCGGGATCGATCCGAAGAGCGAAGCGGCCCGTGGTATCCTGGAGAAGGCGATCCACGAAGCCGCCGGCGGCCGGTTCGAAAGCGGCGTGCAATTCGGCGGGTTCGTCGCGATGCCCGTTCGGGACGGCTGGTTCGGTTCCTCCTTCGCCGGCAGCCGTCCCACGGTGTTCGTGTTGCCGAGCATCCGCGCCGACCGCTTCGCCGATGTGATCGACGCGATCCGAGACACGGATCTCGCCTCGAGCGAAGAGCCGCGCGCACGGCTCGGCCGGCGGTACTGGTCGGCGCCGCCGGTTCGCGAGAACGGGAAGGCCTACACGGCGGCCGACCTCAAGGCGGCGGTGCCCGTGGCCGTCGGCGGCGGCTATCGCTTCGCCTTCGGCGATCCCGCGTCCGAGGATCCGCAGTGGGTGCGCGGTGCCGATGGGCGGCCCTTCGTATTGGCGATCGACACGATGCGCCCGATCCTCGAGCCTCGCGTGCCGGGGGCTTACCGATGAGCATCTTTCAGCACGCGCCCCCCGACGAGGCCGAAGGCCGCCGCATCACGTTCGGGGATCCGGCGCCGGTCAGCCTCGGCGCCCTCGACTATCTGCCCGGCGTCGCGCTGGTGCGGCAGGAGGCGAACCTCGTCGGCGATCTCATCGACGGCGATCGGCGCGCATCGATGGCGGAGCTCTACGCCGCCAACGACGAGGCGCAGACCTTCATCGACAACACGTTCGCCCGCGAGGACGCCCGGCGCGAGGCCTATCGCCGGCGCATCGAACGGATCCACGCCGCGACGGGCGTGCAGCTCCAGATGCCGCTCGACGGCACCGGCTCGTTCGCGGCGGTGGACCGGCCCGTCGGGTCCGAGTGGGAGGAGCGCTACGGCGGCGACCCGATCGGGCGTCGCAACCTGGAGGCGTTTCGTCGGCAGCTCGCCGAGCTGCGGGGAAAGTTCCCCCAGCATGCCGAGCTCTTCGACAGCGACTTCGACGGCGACACGGGCGGTATCGTATCGGCCGCCGAGGCGCGCCGAAAGGCCGCCGACGCGGGCGCGGCGGACCTGTCGGGTATCTCGCGCCTGGCGTCCGTGTTCGCCGGCGGTGGGCGGGGCATGCTGCGCGATCCGGTGCAGATCGCCGCCCTGTTCCTCGGCGGCGGTGCGGGCACGGCCAAGGGCGTCGTCGGCCGGATCGGGCAGACGATCCTGACCGAAGCGGCGGTGAACGCCGGCGTGGAAGCCGCGGTGCAGACGCGGGCGCAAGCGTGGCGTGCGGAGAACGGTCTGGAAAGCGGCATCGTGCCGGGGTTGAGGCAGGTGGGCCTGGCAGGTCTCTTCGGCGGCACGTTCGGCGGCCTGATCGCCGGCGGGCGCGAGGTGGCCCGGGCGTTCCGCGTGACGGATGCGGCCGAGGTGGCGGCGATCGAGCGCGTCGCGACGGGGAATCCGCGCGAGGGGGATCTCGACCAGGTGGCGAAGCGGCTCGGCGTGAGGGCCGATGCGGCCGAGACGCGCGTGGCGGCGGTGGCGGACGCGCAGGCCGCGCTGGACGACGCCGCGTTCGGCCCGACGCCAGCGGGGCTGACCGACGACGAGGCTGCCGCCATGCGGAACGCGGCGGTGCGCTCGGCCGAGACGGACGGTCCGCCGGCGGCGGGACCGGTCGCCAAGCCGCGCCGCGACCCGGCCGAGCATGCGGTGCTGTCGGAGGCGCTGCCGGGCGGCGCGATCTCCGTGCGCGGACGCCCGGTCGGTTACGAACGGTTCGACCCGGAGACCGTCGGCACCGACGCCGTGGCCTACCAGTACAAGGGCGGCGGCGACGACGCGGGCGTGACGGACCGGCTGCGCGGTGTGAAGCGCTGGGACCCGACGGCGTCGGGCAAGGTGATGATCCACGAGCGCACCGACGGCGCCCGCTTCATCGCGGACGGGCACCAGCGGCTCGGCCTGGCACGCCGGCTAAAGGCGGAAGGCGACGCGTCCGTGCGGCTCGACGGATACCTGTTCCGCGAGGCGGACGGCTGGACCGCCGAGGACGTGCGGGCGCTGGCGGCGAAGAAGAACATGCAGGAGGGCAGCGGCGAGGCGATCGACGCGGCGCGCGTCATGCGCGACCGGCCGGACCTCCTGGACGACGGGTTGCCGATGTCGGGCGCGATGATGCGCCGCGCCAGCGCGCTCGCCCGGCTATCGGACGACGCCTGGGGCATGGCGATCAACGGCGTGGTGGATCAGAACCACGCGGCGTTGATCGGCGAGCTCGTGCCGGACCCGCGCATGCACGCCGCGGCGATCCGCGACCTCGCCGAGTTCTCGCCCGAGACGGACCGGGCGGCGCGCATGCTGCTCGAAGAAATCATGGCGAGCGGCGTCCGGCACGAGACGCAGACCGACATGTTCGGCGCGTTCGACCTGTCGAAGTCGCTGATCGGCGAGCGCGTGAAGGTGATGGAGGCTGCGCAGCGGGTGCTGCGGCAGGACAAGCGCCTGTTCGCGATGCTCGGCGACCGGGCCGACGTGATCGAGGCGGCGGGCAACACGCTCGATGCGGCGGGAAATGCCACGCGCGCCGTCACAGCCGAGACGGTGGAGGCGATCGTCGATCGGATGGCAAGAACCAAGGGTCCGGTTTCCGACGCGCTCACGGAGGCTGCACGGCGATTTGCGGGCGGTTCCAACGCGACGCGCGAGGCACGCCTCTTCATCGGCGACATTCAGTCGGCGATCGAGAGGGAGGGTCTGCCGGCTCTGCTCAACCCTCCGGAGCCGCAGCTGGCGGCGGCTCGCGCGGCGGAACCGGGGACGGCCGAAGCCGAAGCCATGGCCGGCCTCTTTCCCGACGAGCCTGCGCGCCGCGCACCTCCGAGCCGCGTTCTCGACGTCGAGCCGATCGGGCAGGGCCCGGCCGGGCCGATCTATCCCGCGTCCGCCTTCGACGGCAGCTGGACGGCTGCGGTGGACTTCCTGACCACGCGACAGGCCGGCGACATCGCGGGCATGCTGTCCCATCCGGACGTCGGGAGGATCGACGTGGTGTGGGGCGGCTTCGACGCAGCGACGGACAACGGCCTCGGCCTCGCCAAGATCGTCGCCAAGCATCCGGAGGTCCTGGACGAGCTGCCGTCGATCCTCGCCAGCATGGACGTGAAGACGCGATCGGCGAACCGGATCGTTTTGGAAAGCAAGGTCCACAAGGCCGTGGTGCGCCTCGACTACGACGGCGAGGCCAAGACGTGGCTGATGACGGCCTACGAGAAGGATGAAAGGGGCTTGCGCGCCAAGGGTACTACCGGCCGCCCTGACGGTCTCCAGACGGACAGATCCTCCGCCTCGCAAGCCGAGCCCAATATAATCGCGGATGAGGTGGAGGGCCAGCCCTATGGGCAGGGCGCTCTGTCCGGCGAAGGAAATACCGATCCGCTTGAGGCACGGTCGGCGGATGATTCTCCGAAATTCATAGGCAGGAACGCGGACGATGAGGACATCTTCGAAACCGTAAAAGGTGTTCGTCAAGTCCGAGGCTTCGACGGGGTATTCACCATGGAGGATCGGGCGCTCAGCGTCGACGATTTTGGCAAACCTATCACCATAACCTTTGACCGATCCGGCACTCGCTGGGAGGTCGTGACGGCTCCTGTCGAGGAGGCACGGGTGGTCAGCAACCCGGATGTGTGGGACGTCGTGCCGGACGGCACCGACGCGGAGGGGCGAGCGCAGTTCGCGCGTCCCGCCGATCTCCTCGAGCGTGCCGGCCGGGACGACGATCTCGGCTTCCTCGTCGAACACTGCAAGGTCTGAACCATGCCCTTCATCGACTGCCTGAACAATGCGATCGAGGGCGGCGAGATCAGCCGCGACGAGGCGGATGCGCTGCTGCGCGACTTCGAGGGGAAGTTCGCGCAGAAGCGGTTGCAGCTGGGCGACGACGCGGCATCGCAGGCTGCCAAAGACGAACTCGCCCGCGAACTTCGCGCGCAGGCCATCGAGAAGCGTCGCCGAGCCGTGCTGATCGAACAGGCGCGGCTGCGCCTGAAGGACCGGATCCTCGGCTATCGCGACGAGAACGGGAAGCCGGACGTCTACGAGGCGGCGATCCAGACGCTTTCGCACTACGGCTATGCCGGCGCCGAGAGCGTGCGCGGGCGCGCCGATGCGATCATCTCCATGGCGCACGGCAAGCTCACGGACCTGATGAGCGCGACGAGCCGCAGCCTCGTGACGGGGCGGCGAAAGGCGAGCGCCGGCCTCGTGCGCGACCTGGTGCGCGAGCTGCACGGCGAAGCCTCGGGCGACGCGACGGCGAAGGCCTTCGCCGGCGACCTGTCGAAACTGTTCGAGGATCTGCGCAACCGGTTCAACGCCGCCGGCGGCGCGATCGCGAAGCTCGACGGGTTCGGCCTGCCGCATTCGCACGATGGGCTGGCCGTGCGTCAGGCCGGTCGCGACGCCTGGAAGGCTGCGATCAAGCCGCGGCTCGATCCCGACCGCATGCGCCATCCGTTGACCGGGGAGCCTGTCGGCGTCGCCGGGCTGGACAAGGCGCTGGACCACGTCTTCGACAGCATCACGACATCCGGCTGGGCGCACCATGCGCCGCAGATGCGCGGCGTCGGCGCCGGATCGCTGGCGACGCAGCGCCAGGAGCACCGGTTCCTGGCGTTCCGGTCGGCCGACGACTGGATGGCCTACAATGCCGCCTTCGGCGACGGCGACCCGGTGCAGGCGATCTTCCGGCACATCAACGGCATGGCGAAGGACATCGGCGCCATGGAAGTGCTCGGGCCGAACCCGAACGCGATGGTGCAGTGGATGGTGCAGGGGGTCCGCTCGGAGATCGCCAAGGGCGACGTCGGGCGCGCTTCGATGGCGAAGCTCGCCGGCGGCGCGGCGCAGTGGGCGCGCGGAACGGAACCGGGGGCGTTCGCCGAGTGGCGTATCCAGTCGCTCTACGCCGAGCTGCGCGGCGGCGCGAACGCGGCCTCCGGCGTCGCGACGGCCGCGGCGACGGTGAAGAACCTGATGAACTCGGCGCTGCTCGGCGCCGCCGGCGTCACGGCGGCCGCCACGGATCCCTTCATCGCCCAGGCCGCGCGGCGCCTTGCGGGCCTGCCGGTGACGAAGGACTTGGGCGCGATGCTGCGGATGCTGAAGGCGTCGAACCGCGAGGAGATCCAGCGGGCGGGCGTGATCTGGGACGACTATCTGCACGCCATGGAAGGCGAGGCGCGGTTCACCGGGCCGATGCTCGGACACAGCTGGTCGCAATACCTGGTCGACCGCTCGATGATGCTGAACGGCCTCAAGCCGTTGACCACGGGCCGCAAGCTCGTGGAGGCGCGTGCCTGGCAGGCCACCCTGGCCGATCATGCCGGCAGCGCGTTCGACGCCCTGCCGGAGCGGCTGCGCGTGACGATGGAGGGCTTCGGCATCGACGCGGCGGATTGGGAGATCATGCGCGCGAGCGTCGATCCCGGCGGCTTCGTCACGCCGATGTCGATCGCCAACGGCGGCGGCGAGGTCCGGTATCTGAAGGCCACCGCCGACGGCCCCCTGGTGGACGCGGATCTCGCGGCCGAAGCGAAGGCCCTGCGGCATCGCGAGGTGGCGGAGAAGCTGGCCGAGCTCACGGCGGCCTGGTCGGAACGGGCGACGCCCGGGGGCACGCCCAACGCGCGGTCCTTCGTCACCGGGCCGGTGGCGCGCGGCACGCCGATCGGCGAGTTCGCGAACTTCGCGCTCCAGTTCAAGAGCTTCGGCCTGTCCTTCACCACGCTCCAGCTTGAGGCGTTGCAGCGGATCACCGCGATGCAGACGGGCGGCAGGCAGGCGGCCGCCAGCTACATGGGCGCGATGCTGATCTCGCTGACCCTGGGCGGGGCCGTGGCGATGCAGATCAAGAGCCTGCTGGACGGCAAGGATCTCGAGGACATGACCTCGCCCGGCTTCTGGTTTCGCGCGACCATGCAGGGCGGCGGCTTCGGCCTGTTCGGGGATTTCGTCAACGCCTCGTCGAACCGCTTCGGCGGCGGGGTGGCCGATACCGTGCTCGGGCCCGGCTGGAGCTTCCTGTCCGACACGGCCGGGCTGGTGGCGGGCCTGCCGATCCAGGCGGCGACGGGGCAGACGGTCAATCCCGGCCGGGAGGCGATCACCTATGCCGGCCGGTACACGCCCGTCGTCGCCTCGAACTGGGCGACGCGCGGGGCGTTCCGACGGCTGTTCCTGGATCAGCTGCAATGGCTGATCGACCCGGAGGCGGACCGGAGCTTCAAGGCGCGCGCCCGCGGCCTGAAGGGGCGCACCGGGCAGGACTACTGGTGGTCCCCGGGCGACACGGCGCCGAAGCGCGCGCCCGTCATGGCGACGGCGCCGGCGGAGCGCAATTAAGCGGCTCGGCCGCACGGCATTCTGGCGGGGTCGCAAACCCGGATCCCGCCATGACCAATCCCTACCCGCTGCCGCGCGAGACGCGGGAATCGGCCCCCTTCGCCGGCGACGGCCGCGCCACCTACGGGCCCTTCGACTTCCGCATCTGGGACGTGGACGACGTGGTCGCCGAGGTCTCGCGCGGCTACGCGGAATACACGCTCGAGGCGGTGCGGGCGACCAAGGTCGCGAACCAGCCCTTCGACGATTTCTCCGTCACCTTCGACCCGCCGCTGGGGGGCGAGGACGTGGCGATCGTGAGCTCGCGGCGGCTCCAGGAGCGGCTCGGCGACGTGACGCGCGGCCAGTCGATCTCCTCCGCCGCGCTGGAGCGCGAGCTCTCGATCGTCGGGACCGTGCTCCAGGAACTGCGGCGCGACCTCGACAAGGGTGGAACCGGCAATGTCGGGGGCGGCGGCGGCGGGGTCATCACGATCGGCGACGTGGCGGGGCTTGCCGGCGTGCTCGCCACCAAGGCGAGCGTCACGGCGGTGCAGGCCCTTTCCGCCACCATCGCGACGATCGCGGCGCGCACCGTGCTCGGCGGCGGACTGGCGGCGGCCGCCACCGTCGGCGCCGTCACCACGATCTCCGTGGCGGCGGCGACGCAGGCCGAGGCCGAAGCCGGCCTCAACAACACGGCGGTGATGACGCCACTGCGCGTCGCCCAGGCGATCGCCGCGATCGGCGGAGGGTCCGGCGGCACCGACCCGGCGGACGCGGCCATGGTCGCGCGCGTACCGGCGATCTTCGACAAGTCGAACGACATGACGCTCTCGAAGCTCTTCGCCCGCGAGGGTGTCGCCACGCTCGACGTGCGCGCGCAGAAGCTCGTCAGCACGCAGAGCCCGTGGAACTCGGACTATGCCGGGGGGAACATCGCGTCGTTCCACGTCCGGCACGTCGCCGAGGGAACGGAGATGAACGGTCCGCGCGGTGCAGCCCTCGGCATCGGCATCTCGATGTTCAAGGAGGGGTTCGGTACCGGGACGGCGCGACCCGGCGAGATCGACGGCTTGTACATCGTCCTGCGCCAGGACAGCCCGCGCAACGCGAACAGCCAGACGTCGGCCGACAAGGCGGACGGCTGCGGCGTTCTGATCGACGCCGCGGTGTTCGACAAGGTGGGCTTCGTCGGCGGGATCGAGGGCAACACCAGCGTCATCAACGACAACGGCATCGGCACCAAGCGGCGGCTCGTCTACCAGCTCGGCTGCACGGACACGGCGGTCGGCGGGGCGTCCATGGGCGTGTTCACCAGCGCCGCTCAGGGGCAGCACAACGCCGGCGTCATGGTCTACAACGCCGAGGCCGACGGCGGCTATTTCGACAACATGATCTACTGCGCGAACAATGCCGGGCAGATCTTCGGCGTCGACCGGCGCGGCCTCGTCTCCTTCGGCAAGCTGACCAATGCAGGGCAGCACATCAACCCGTCGATGCACATGACGCTGCAGGCGGACTATTCGCTCGGCTGGCTCAACGCCGCCAAGTCGGTCCAGATCCTGTCGCTCGACCAGAACGGCAATCTGAACGCCTACGGCAACCTGAACGGCGTGAGCGTCAACGCCACCGGCAACATGCAGGCGGCGGGAACCGTCATCGCCAATGCCGGTCTGCGGGCGCCCGACCTCGTCATGACGCCCGGTGCCCGCGACAGCACCAACCTGTCGACCTATCGGCGCGGCCAGCTCTTCGTCGGGCAAGGCGGACGCCTGCGCTACTGCGAGGCCGACGGCACGCAGCCGAAGTTCGTCTACACCACAAACTCCTGAGGAGACTTCATGAAACAGGATTTTCTGCGCCCGCTCGTCCAGTTCAACGGCGAGCCGATGTCCTTTCGCAAGGACGAGGCGGGCGTGCCCGTCGCCGCGACGCTGGCGGACCTCGCCGTGGAGGCCCTGCTCTCGCAGCGGATGGACGGCGGCATGCCGCAGACCATGTCGGGCAACGACCACCTGACGGCGTACAAGCTGGCGGAACGGATCCACGACGCCGATGCGCCGATCGACGTGACGGTGGAGGAGGTCGCCCTGGTGAAGCGGCGCATCTCGGAGCACTTCGTCCAGCCGCTCGTGGTCGGGCAGGCGCTGATCATGCTCGAGGACAGCCTGGCAATTGAGAGCTCCGGCCCGCCCGTAATCTGACGGCTCCACCAACCGGAGCCGCCCGCATGGTCGCCGCGAACTACGTTCCTTCCCTGGCTCGCGTCCTGGTGCACGAGGGCGGCTACGCCAACCATCCGAAGGACCCGGGCGGGGCGACCATGCGGGGCGTGACGCAGCGCGTCTACGACGCGTTCCGCGCGCGCGCGAAACTGCCGGCGCGGCCGGTGCGCCAGATCGGCAACGACGAACTCGAGGCGATCTACCGCGACCAGTACGCCGAGGCGGTGCGCTTCGACGCGCTGCCGATCGGCCTCGACTACGTGCAGTTCGACGGGGCGGTCCACAGCGGCCCGTCGCAGGCCACCAAGTGGCTCCAGCGCGCGCTTCGCGAGCTCGGCCTCTATGCCGGCAAGATCGACGGGATCCCGGGCAACGGAACGTTGAACGGCGTGCGCCTGGTGAATGACGTGGACGCGCTGATCGCGCGCATCTGCGATATCCGCAAGGCCTTCCTGCGGGCGCTCAAGACCTATTCGACCTTCGGCAAGGGCTGGATGCGGCGCGTCGACCAGGTGGGCGACGCCGGGCAGGACTGGGCGGACGGCTCGGTGCCGGCGGACCGGAACCTGACCTACGAGCCCGGCATGGAGCGCAAGGCGCTCGTCGCCGACGCCGCGCTTCCGGCCGCGCCGGTCAGCGCGCCGACGGTGGGTGCCGGCGGCGGCGGCATGGCCGTCGTCATCGAGGCGGCCCGCCAGCAGATCCAGCCCTTCGCCGGCGCCTCCAGCTTCATCGACAACGTGCTGGTCGGGCTGACCGTCGGCGGCGCGATCGTCGCGCTCGGCGGCGTCGCCTGGGGCCTCTGGGCGCAGGCGCGGCGGGCGCGCCTGGCGCGCGTGCTCGACCTCGAGACGCCGGTGCCGGCGTGATGGGGCAGGTCCTCGTCGTCATCGCCGCCGCGCTCGGCCTGCTGCTCGGCGGGGCCGGCGGATATCAGCTCGGGTACATCTCCGGCCGCGTTTCCGGCCGGGCCGCCCTTCTCCAGGAACAGGCGCTCGCATCCGCTGCGGCCGAGCGCGAAAGGACGCAGGACGATGCGACGATCCGTGACCTGTCGGACGCTGACCTTTGCCGTCGCGCTCTTCGCGCTCGCGGGCTGCCGGTCGCAGCCTGCGACAAGCTGCACCGGGTTCCGTGAGGTGGCGCTTACGCCCGCCGGCACCGTGGCGCTGATCGGCGCGGACCGCGCGGCGGCCGAGCGGGCGATCGGCAACGACGCCAACGGCCGCCGGCTGGGGTGCTGGTAGGGCCATGGCTGTCGACATCGACTGGTCCTTCCGCATCAGCGACATCATCCTGTTCGGCACCGCGGGCATCACCGTTCTCGTGACGTTCATCCGCGTCCAGACGGCGGTCGGCACGGCGCAGACGACGGCCGACGAGGCCGCCGATGCCGCCGCGGCCGCAAGCCGCCGCGCCGAGGACGTGTCCGCGCTGTGCGCGGCGAAGATCGACCTCCTGTCGCGCGAGATGGCCCAGCTCCGGGTCTACGTCGCCGAGAACTACACCGCCCGCAAGGACATCACCGCGCTCGAGGAACGCCTGCTCGGCGCCGTCGAGCGCCTGACGGACCGCGTCGACCAACTGGTCGACCAACTGCTTGAACGTCGCCAGTAGGAGAACCCAATGGCTTTCCAGACACGGGCCCTGTCCCGCTTCGCCACCAGCGACCGCGTCCGTCAGGGCAAGTCGAACCTCTACGTCTATTCGACCCCCGATAGCGCGACCGATGTCATGGCGCCGGACTACTTCAAGTCCGCGATCCGCCCCTTCGGCTTGGGCATCGGCGACGTCATGTTCTGCACCACGGGAACGGACAACACGCCAGCGTTTCGTCAGCTGGTCATTACGGCCGCTAGCAAGACCGCGATTTCGCTCCTCGACGTCGTCAGCGGCGCGGTAGGCGGTGGCTCCTCCGGTACGGGTGGTGGGGTTCTTGGCCCGCTCACGGCATCCTTCGCCGCTGGCGCGCCGGCGGGAACCCTGGTAGCTGCCATCACCGGCTTGGCGCAGGACGAGACTATCGCCTCGATCACGCCGAACGATGGGAGGCTCGCGCTGGATGGCACCCGCAGGAACCTGCTCGTCGGCCTCAGTGCCTCAGCCGCCGGCACGATCGCTGCCACGCTCACGACCAGCATGGGCCGCGCGCTTGCGATCAATCTGACCGTCAGCGAAGCCATCCCCGTCGTCCTCGGCCTCGTCACCAAGACGGCCGACGGTTCGGTGGGGCAGACCTATACCGGCCCGGCCTGGTCGTCGCCGCAGTGGTATCGCGAGACGCTGGCGAGCCCGAAGACGCGCACCGCGATCGAGGGCGCGACCGCCCGGACCTACGTCGCCACCGCCGACGACGTCGGCTTCCGCCTCGTGATGGCCGGCACGGACGCCGGCATCGTGAAGGTCGCCGCGCCCTACGCCGTGGTGCTCGCGGCCCCGATCGTGCTTGAGAGCTTCGACAGCGTGGCGAGCCTCTCGGTGTCCACGGCGGGCAATCCGGCGCTCGCGGTGGACGCGGCCGACAAGGTGCAGGGCACCGGATCGGTGGTGGCGACCGGCCAGGGCTCCGGCAATCGCCTGATGCGCACCCTCGGCGCCCTGACCGGGATCGCGGGCGTCGGCAACCTCGCCGGGCTCGGCACCCTTGCGTGGCTGCGGGAGGAGCTGAACCCCTACGCGTCCCTGGGCGGCGAGGGGTCGATCCGCGTGGACCAGACCACGGGCACGCCGGCTGTCGGTGGGCAGTTGAGCGGTGCGCAGTTTCTGAACGCCCACAAGGGCAAGGTCTGGAACAGCGTCCGGCCGGATCAGCTCGCCTATCTCCAGGCGAAGGACCCGGCCGCCTCGTGGAAGGTGTCGTTCGACCGGTCGTCTTCCACGAGTGCGCCGCACGTCCAGCGCACGCGCTATGACGCCTTGGTCGCCAAGGCCGGCTGTCGACCGACCCTGATCCTCGGCTTCGACGACGGCCTCAACATCGATGACGCCGTGGCCGAGATGGCGGCCCGCTCCATCGGCGCAACCCTCTACATCCCTTCGGAGGTCATCGACAATCGCTCGTCGTCCAGCATCCTGACCTGGGATGCGGTGAAGGCCTACCAGGCGCAGGGCATGGACATCCAGGCGGACGGCACGCCGGGCGACAGCAGCATGGTGACCGGCAAGGCGAACCCCGCCGAGACCATCGCGCTGCTGAAAGCGGGGCGAACACGGATCATGGAGATGGTGCCGGGTTCCGACCCTCGCCATTTCTGCTACCCCAACGGCCACACGGACGCCTACGTGGCGAACAGCCCGAACCCGATCCCCGACCACCGCATCTACAAGGGCGGCGCGGCGACCGGCACCAGCGGCTCGGCGGTGCTCACCGGGCTCACCGACACGACCGGGCTGGCGGCGGGCATGGCGGCGGCGGGCTTCGGCGTGCCCGCCGGCACCCGGATCGCCTCCGTTGACAGCGCCACCCAGATCACCCTCACCAACGCACTGACGGCGGCCCTCACGACGGTCGCCGTCTGGGACGACAGCGGGCCGTTCTTCCTCGACAAGCTCCAGGACGCGATCCGAGCGGACGGGACGTTCCGCACCGGGCGCACCACCAACTTCGACACGTTCCATTCGCGTTTCGGCATCGCCGGGCGGGACCTCCTGATGCCGGCCTACTCGATGTCGAACGGCTCGCTCGGAACCCTGACGCCGGAGCAGCTCGCCGATCAGGCTGTCGGACGTCTCGATGCAATGGTCTCCCGCAGGGAGAACGCAGAGTTCTACCTCCACGCCGTAAAGGAGAACGGTCGCCAGACCCTCGACACGCCGCTCTCCACGTTCAAGACGTTCCTGGACGCCGTCGTGTCGCGGCGCGACGCGGGCTCGCTCGACGTCCTCACCAAGGCGCAGTGGTGGGCGCGCGACGGCGGGGCAAGCTGCCCGGTCTGACCGCCGCCCCTGCCTCAAATGGTGGGATCTGCGAAGGTGCGAGGGCTAAGACTTCGCACCTTCGCACCTGTTCACGGCCCGTTCTTTTATTCGTTTCGTAAGTCGTTGTAATTGCTAGGAAAAATGGTGCCGCTTAGGTGATTCGAACACCTGACCCCATCATTACGAATGATGTGCTCTACCGACTGAGCTAAAGCGGCCCGGCCGAGGCTTGCTGCCCGGCGGATGGGGGTCTGATAACGCCAAAGCGTTCCGGTTTCAAGCGGCTTTCGAGCCGAATGTGGACCGGG
The DNA here is from genome assembly GCF_003583935.1 of Aureimonas flava. Classification (GTDB taxonomy): domain Bacteria; phylum Pseudomonadota; class Alphaproteobacteria; order Rhizobiales; family Rhizobiaceae; genus Aureimonas; species Aureimonas flava. The sequence goes on from NZ_QYRN01000001.1 coordinate 81,319, forward strand.
GCTTACGCTGACGCGAGGCGCTCGCGGGCCTGCGCGTATTCCGCGGCGAGGCGGTCGACCAGCGCTTCGACCGGCGTGACGGCTTCCACCGAACCGATGCCCTGACCGGCGCCCCAGATGTCGCGCCACGCCTTGGCGCCACCCTCGGCGCCAAAATCCATCTTGGACGGGTCGCTGTCGGGCAGATGGTCCGGGTCGAGGCCGGCGGCCTCGATGGAGGCGCGCAGGTAGTTTCCGTGGATGCCGGTGAAGAGGTTGGAATAGACGATGTCCTGCGCCCGCCCCGACACGACGGCCGCCTTGTAGCGTTCGTCCGCCCGCGCTTCCTCGGTGGCGATGAAGGCGGAGCCCATGTAGGCGCCGTCCGCGCCGGCGGCCTGCGCGGCGAGGATGCCCGCGCCCGTCGCGATGGCGCCGGACAGGAAGAGGGGGCCGTCGAACCATCGGCGGATCTCGGCCACCAGTGCGAAGGGCGAAAGCGTGCCCGCATGGCCGCCGGCACCTGCCGCCACCGCCACGAGCCCGTCCGCGCCCTTCTCGATCGCCTTGTGCGCGAAGCGGTCGTTGATCACGTCGTGCAGCACGATGCCGCCGTAGGAATGGACGGCCTGGTTCACCTCCTCGACGGCACCGAGCGAGGTGATGACGATGGGCACCTCGTGCCGCACGCAGACGGCAAGGTCGGCCTCCAGGCGCTTGTTGGAGCGATGCACGATCTGGTTCACCGCGAAGGGGGCGGGTGCACGCCCGTCCGGCCCCGGCGCGCGCAGCGCCTCCTCGATCTCGCAGAGCCAGTCCGAAAGCTGTTCTGCCGGGCGAGCGTTGAGGGCGGGAAAAGCGCCGACGATCCCGGCCCGCGCCTGCGCGATCACCAGCGCCGGGTTCGAGAGGATGAACAGCGGCGCGCCGATCAAGGGAAGGCGCAAGCGCCCTTGCAGGATCGGGGGCAGGGCCATCGCGTCGCTCCATCTTTGACGTAAACGTAAGTTCTGGTGTAGCGCGCCCGCCTCGCGACGCCAAGAGGCGGCGGCGGAGGGCTCGCGTCCGCGACGGGCAGGGTGGGCTCGATGGTTTGGGTGGGCGCCGCGCCGCGCGATCCCGCGTCGCACTGGCATCGGCCCGCAGAAACCCCGATATCACGGCGATGCCGGATCTGTTCCCCTCCGTTTCCACGACGCCGACCCTCTTCGCCGCGATGCCCGACCTCGTGGTTCGCGTGATCGACGTCGAGACGGCGGGGCACAGGCTGGAAGAGGACGCGGTGATCGAGATCGGATCGGCGGACATCGACCTCTCCACGGGCCGGATCTTCGATCCGCGCGAAACGCTCGTGGATCCGGCCGGAGTGGAGATTTCGCCCGGAGCGCGGCGCGTGCACCGAATCTCGGACGAGATGCTGGCGGGCGCGCCGGCGTTCGAGACGGCGCGGGCGAAATTTGCGGGCGCGCCCGTCTACGCCGCCCAGCGAGCCTCGTTCGATCGGTCCCGGCTCGGTCTGCCTGGGCGCTGGCTCTGCACCTACAAGCTGGCCTTGCGCGCCTTTCCGCACGTGCGCGCCCACGGGCTCCAGTCGCTGGTCAAGTATCTGCCGCTGGATCTGTCGGACGTCGCCGATTGCTTGCGGGAGTCGCACCCCCACCGCGCGTTGTTCGACGCGCTCTGTACGGCGGTGCTGCTGCGACGGATCGCGGCCGAGCTGATGCCGCGCTGCGCGGACGCCGGCGACTTCCTGGCGCGTGCCGAGCGCGTGTCGGCCGAGCCGGCGCTCCTGGCGAGGCTGCGGTTCGGCCGGCACAAGAACGTGCCGATGGCCGAGGTGCCGCTCGACTATCTGGAATGGCTGGTGCGCGAGCCGGGGATGGACGCGGATGCCGTGTTCACCGCGAAGCACCACATCGGCCTACGCGAACGGGCCGCCCTTGCCGCGATGGGGCGGCCGCTGCCCACGCCCGGCTGAGGGGCGTTATCCGAGCGAGAAGACGGCGCATCCGTCCGTGTCGGACTCGACCTGATCGACGTAGCGCGGCTGGACATAGGTCACGCCCGTGAGCGTGATCGCGTCGCCGAAGACCTGACCGGTGACCGGCTGGAGGTGATAGCGCGCCTCGCCGCGGATGATGTAGACCGCGACGTCCTGGGAGGTCTGCGAAAACTTGTTCTTCAGCCAGGGATGGTTCTTGGTCAGGACGTTGGCGATCTGCTGCTTGGCCACGGCGGAGAATTCGGGCGGGATCGTCACCGTCGTCCCCTTGGCCAGTTTCTCGTACCCCGTCGTCGGACACGACCAGTCGACCGTGCCTTCGCCGTCCTCTCCGACCTTGATCTGGGTCAGCCGCATCTCGAGCGGTTTGATGGAGTAGGGCGCGAGAGTGCCGCGCGCGATGCCCAACAGCTTCCGCAGGTCGGAATCCGTCAGCTCCAGGGACTGCGAGGCGAGATCCACCGCCGCGCCGGCCGCGGCCTTGACCTTTCGGTCGGTGGTCAGCCCCACGCCGAGCTCGGTGCCGCCGAGAAGCAGGAGCAGGAGAACGGGCACGACCATGGCGAACTCGACCGCCCCGGCGCCCGAAATGTCGTGCCGGCAGAAGTGCCCGATGCGGCGGAGCATGGAGCGCGCGCCCATCAGAAGGGCTCCGTGCGGAAGGTCGACATGCTCATCAGCACGGTCGCGCCATCGCCGGTATGGGCGAAGAACTCGCGCATGGGACCGGTGAGGATCGGCCATTTGTAGAAGACACGCAGGGCGACGATAGTGCCGCCGCGTCCGTAGTCGTAGGCGAACCCGCTCGTGTCGATCGCATCGCCGTCCATCGGGATGGTGGTCGGCACGTCGTCGAAGGACGAGTAGGTCCGCAGGTCGAAGACCAGCTTGTCGCAGTCGAGGAGCGCGCTGACGTTGCCGCAGGCCAGCGTCCTGAATTCGCTCTGGGACAGCGAGTTCCGCTGGACCTGGCCGACGCGCACCAGCCGTCCGGTCGCGGCGGTCGCCTTGTCCAGCACCAGTTCGGCGGTGAACATCAGCGCGACCTCAATCAACGCGTAGACGATCAGGAAGAACGGCAGCGCGAGAAGGGAGAATTCCACTGCGGCGGTGCCGCTGCGCGACCGCGCGAAGCCGGGGAGGAGGCGGAGGAGACGGCGTATCCGCTTCATGGCGTCAGCTCGACAGGCGGCGACGGATGGTCAGCAGATCGTCCACCATCTTCAGGAGCTGCGTTTCGGCCTCGTCCGAGTCGGTCGCCTGATAGTACAGGCCGGAGCTGGCGCAGCTCTCCAGCACGGGCGAGATGTTCTGGTAGTAGGACGCAACGCGATCGTTGAAGTATCCGAACCTGTCGACGTACTTCTGATACTTCACGTCGAGCACGGCCACGTCGATGCCCCTGTTCTTCATGTCCGCACAGGCCGCCGTGACGAACGTTCCAAGTGGATTGCCGGTGGACGTGCCGTTTTCGTCGCGCACGCCGTCCGTGACGATGATGGCGAACTTCCGTGCATCCGACTGGGTCTTGCCGGTTCCCTGCGCTCCCACCGTATCGCGAAAATCGGCGAAGGCCGAGGTTGAGTTCGTGTGGGCGCTCGCCACGCCGCTCGTATCGTCGATGGAATTCTGAACGGCGGTCTCGTCGTTGCTGGGCGCGATCTTTTCGAGATATCGTTCACTGAATATGGACGTGCCGACGCGCGTCGTCTTCAACGAGCCGGCCGCGGAATTCAGTGCCAGGACCTTCTCGACCATCGCCTTCGCGGCGTCTCGCAGCACGTCGATCCGCAGGCGCGCCCCGGCCTCCTTGTTCAAGTCGTAGACCGTCTGCGTCGCGCCCCACTCCAGCGTATGGCAGGCGAAGGCGCATTCTCGCACATCGTTGTTGTAGAAGGCGTGATAATACTTGGCCGTGTACGCTTCGAGCTTCTCGCGGTCCGCGTCGCTGGCCGCGATGTTCATCGATTCCGACACGTCGAGCAGGAAGTAGAAGTCGATATAGGACTTGCGCTGGATCAGCGCCTGCGCTTTCCCACCCACCGGCAGGGCGTCGATGTCGAAGAGCTGGAGGAAGTACGGCGAGGTCGCGCCCGATCCGCGGACGTCGACGGTACCGGCGGTCTGGTCGATCGTCGCCTCGAAGCTGATGGCGGGGAAGTTTTCCGGAAGGTTCGCTTGCGCGACGATCTCGATCGCCTCGCGGGCGTCCGCTTCCGTGCCCGCCTCCAGCGCCTTGGCGCCCGCCAGGGCCGCGGCGTCCGTCGCCCGCTGTACGGCCGACTGGTCGATCCACTGCGTGGAGAGGTCCAGGACGCCGCCCATGGCGCCCACGAGTATAGTCGCCAATAGACCGGTGAAGATGGCGAAGTTGCCCCTCTCGTCTCCAACGAACCGCTTCAGCACTCCACCCCCCGACCGATACCGGATGAAGATGATTAGACGGGAAACCAATGAAGATTGGGTTTTCGGACTCGGGCGAATGCCGCGCAACGACGCACGCCGGCATGGGCGATCCTGCCGCGCGCCTTCTGGCCGTGCCGGGGCGGCGGTCTATCTAGCGGGCGATACCCACACCGGGATCACGGCTCCTTGCAGCGTTTCGCCGATCTTCTCGACCGCCTCGTCCTGACCCCGTCCCGCAACGGAAAGCTGCGGCTGATGGTGGATCACTTCCGCACGGTGCCCGACCCCGAGCGCGGCTATGCGCTCGCCGCGATCACCGGCGAGCTCGACATCCGTTCGGTGAAGCCGGCGATGCTGCGCGACCTGATGACCGAGCGGATGGACGAGGTCCTGTTCGGCTACTCCTACGACTATGTCGGCGATCTGGCGGAGACGATCGCGCTGGTCTGGCCTTCGCCGCACGACGGCGAGGTCGTGCGCCGCAACGACACGCCGACTCTGGAGCGGGTCGTCACCGAACTCGACGCGGCGACGCGCGCCGAGGGGCCGCGCCTCGTGGAGGCCTGGCTCGACAGGCTGGACTCCTCGGGCCGCTACGCCCTCCTGAAACTCGTGACGGGAAGCCTTCGCATCGGCGTGTCCTCGCGCCTCGCCAAGCAAGCGCTGGCGGATTTCGGGGAGAAGGACATCGTGGAGATCGAGGAGCTCTGGCACGGGCTCCGGCCGCCCTACCTCGCGCTCTTCGACTGGCTGGAGGGAAGGGCGGACAAGCCGGTGTCGGCCGCCGCCTCGCCGTTCCGGCCGGTGATGCTGTCGCAGCCGCTGGAGGAGCCCGATCACGGCCGCATCAGGCCGGAGGACTACGCCGCGGAGTGGAAATGGGACGGCATCCGCGTCCAGGCGACGGTGGAGCGCGGCGTCAAGCGCCTGTATTCGCGCACGGGCGACGACGTGTCGGACGCCTTCCCGGACCTTCTCGACTACATGACGTTCGACGGCTCGCTCGATGGCGAGCTTCTGGTCGCGCACCCCGCGCCCAAGGGCGGCGGTCGCCCGGCCGTGCATCCGCACCAGGGCTCGGTGCGCGACGACATCGTGGTCGGCACCTTTTCGGACCTTCAGCAGCGCCTCAACCGAAAGAGCGTGTCGGCGGCGGTGATGCGCAAGCATCCGGTGTTCCTGCGCACCTACGATCTTCTGCAGGACGGCGCGGACGATCTGCGCGCGCTGCCCTTCGCCGAAAGGCGGGCGCGGCTCGACCGCTTCGTGGCGGCGCTGGAGCCCAGCCGTTTCGACATCTCCCCCTTCGTGCCCTTCTCCGCCTTCGAGGACCTCGCGCGCCTGCGGGCCGACCCGCCCCATCCGGTGATCGAGGGTCTGATGCTGAAGCGGTGGGACTCGGCCTATGTGCCGGGGCGCCCGAAGGGTCCGTGGTTCAAGTGGAAGCAGGATCCGCACCTGATCGACGCGGTGCTGATGTACGCCCAGCGCGGCCACGGCAAGCGTTCGAGCTTCTATTCCGACTACACGTTCGGGGTCTGGACCGGCCCGGACGAGCGGCCCGAGCTGGTGCCCGTCGGCAAGGCCTATTTCGGCTTCACCGACGAGGAGTTGAAGCAGCTCGACAAATACATCCGCGACAACACGATCGAACGCTTCGGCCCGGTCCGCTCGGTGCGGGCGGAACCCGACCACGGCCTCGTGATAGAGGTCGCCTTCGAGGGATTGGCCCGGTCGGCGCGGCACAAGTCGGGCGTCGCCATGCGGTTTCCGCGCGTGTCGCGCCTGCGGTGGGACAAGCCGGCCTCCGAGGCGGATCGCCTGGAAACCCTCCAGGCGATGATCGGCGGCTGAGCGGCCGGCGTTCACTCCTGTGGCGCGGCGGGCGCTTGCATCGCCACAATCGGCCCTCTAACTCCGGACGGACGCTGGATGGAGAGGTTCGACATGAGCGATCGGGTGACCACATTCCTGGGCGGCTCGCCGCTGGCCGTCCTGGTCCGGCTTCTCGTGATCTCGCTGCTGGTCGGCATCCTCCTGTCGTGGTTCGACGTCCGGCCCTACGAGATCGTCGACTGGGCCTCCGACTTCGTCCGCTGGGCGTGGCGCAGCGTCTTCGGCTCGCTCAACCGCGTCGTCGACTACGTGCTCCTCGGCGCGGCCGTCGTGGTGCCCGTCTTCATCGTCTCGCGCCTCCTGAAGACCGGGCGCGGCTGACGGTCAGGCGAATTCGCCCGCCACACGGTGCAGGATCGTGTGGCGGCGGGACAGGGCCTCGATGTCGCGCGAATAGCCGCCGCCGATGACGCCGGCGACCGGCACGTCCCGCTCGCGGAAGAAGCCGATCACGCGGCGGTCGCGCTCGGCCAGTCCCGCGTCGCTGAGGGACAGGCGGCCGAGCCTGTCCTCGGCATGCGGGTCCACCCCGGCGTTGTAGAACACGATCTCCGGCCGTGCCCGCTCGAACGCCGTCCGCAGAAGGTCCGGCAGGACGGCGAGATAGGCCTCGTCGCCCGTGCCGTCGGGAAGGCCGAGATCGATGTCGGACGCGGCCTTCGGGTGCGGGTAGTTCCGCTCCCCGTGGATCGACAAGGTGAAGACGGCATGGTCGTTGGCGAAGATGCGCGCCGTCCCGTCACCCTGGTGGACGTCGCAGTCGAACACCAGAACCCGGCCGACCTCGCCGTCCGCGACGAGGACGGAAGCCGCGACGGCCACGTCGTTGAAGACGGAGAAGCCGGCGCCGCCCTCGCGCGCGGCATGGTGGCTTCCGCCGGCCGTGTTGCAGGCCAGCCCTCGTTCCAGCGCGAGCCGGGCCGCCAGCACCGTGCCTCCCGTCGCGCAGCGCGAGCGGCGCGCGACGCGCTCGTCCACCGCGAAGCCGATCGCCTTCTCGGTCGCCCTGTCCACCCGCTGGGCGAGCACGGCCTCGACATAGGCGGCGTCGTGGGCGAGCTCCAGCCAGCCTTCCGGCGCAGCGATCGGCTGGAAGAAGCCGTTCGGCGCCAGCCCGTCCTCGACCAGGATCTCGGCCAACCGCGTGAACTTCGACATGGGGAAACGATGCGCCTCGTCGAACAGCGCGTCGAAGGCCGGGTGGTGGACGATCGCCAGAGCCACCGCGATCAGCCGTTCACGGGCGCTGGACCTCCCAGCCGAGCGGCGGTCCGCCGGCCAGGATTTCGTCCACCCGCGTGTCGCGGACGCTCGCGATCGTGTCGATGCCGGCGCGGTCCAGATGGCGCGACAGGTCGTTCAGGATGCGGATCGGCAGGTCGGGCCCGCCGTAGACGAGGGCCGTGTAGAGCTGCACGAGATCGGCACCGGCCTCCATCTTGCGCAGGAAGGTCGAGGCGTTCTCGACGCCGCCGACGCCGATCAGTGGAACGTCGGGCCCCATGGCGCGACGGAACATCGCCAGCACGTAGGTCGAGCGGTCGAACACCGGGCGCCCGGACAGGCCACCGGCCTCGTCGGCGTTCGGGCGCCCTTCGACGCCATGGCGCGACAGCGTGGTGTTGGAGACGATCAGCCCTTCGACCTTGCGATGCTTGGCCGTGTCGGCGAGCGCCCAGATCTCGTCCTCGCTGAGGTCGGGGGCCACCTTCAGGAACACCGGCCGGCGCTTGGTGGCGGCTAGCGCCGCCGCGCCGTCCCGCGCGGCCATCACGAATTCCAGGAGGCGGTCGAGATCCGACCCCTGCTGGAGCTTGCGAAGGCCCGGCGTGTTGGGGGACGAGACGTTGACGGTCAGGTAGCTCGCCAGTGCCTCGAACCGGTGGATGCCGGCCACGTAGTCGGCGATGCGGTCCTCGGAGTCCTTGTTGGCGCCGATGTTGACCCCGACGATGCCCGCCTTGCGCGAGCGCGCTTCCATCCGTTCGGCGACGTCCGCGTGGCCATGGTTGTTGAAGCCGAGCCGGTTGATCACGGCCGCCGCGCCGGGCAGGCGGAAGACGCGCGGCTTGTCGTTGCCCTCCTGCGGCAGCGGCGTCACCGTCCCCACTTCCACGAAGCCGAAGCCGAGACGCAGCGCCGCGTCCGCGACTTCCGCGTTCTTGTCGTAGCCGGCGGCGAGGCCGAGAGGGTTCGGAAAGGTGATGCCCGCCACCTCGGTGCGCAGGCGCGCGTCGACCGGGCGGTTGCGTCGCGGCACCAGCCCGCGCCTCAGCGCCTCCACCGAAAGGCCATGGGCGCGCTCGGCGTCGAGCTTGAACAGGAGCGGGCGGGCGAGCCCGTAGAGGCCGCTCATCGAACGCTTCCGGGAAACACGTGGTGTCCGTCCGGGCCCAGCGGCAGGTCGGCGACGTAGACCACGGCCGCCATCGACAGCTCGCCATAGAGATGCGGGAACAGGTCGCCGCCGCGCGAGGGTTCCCATTTGAGCGCCGCGCCGAGCTTCTCGGGATCCACGGCCGCCACAATCAGCGTCGGCTCGCCGGCGAAGTGCTTGGCGGCCGTCTCGCGAACCTGTGCGGCGGTCGAGAAGTGGATGTAGCCGTCCTTGAGATCGACCGGCGCCCCCGCGAACCGGCCGGCCGCTTCGGCTGCGAGCCACTCGGACCGGGGCGAAAGTTTGAAGATGAGCGCGCGCTGTTCCATGAAAATCGCCTGCCAGACCCGTCCGACCACGTCAATCGGCAGCCGGCGCCCCGACCGTGGCCGGACGCGATGCCGCAACCTCGGCCCTGCGTCGGATCAGGAAGTCGGCCATTGCGCGCTCGGACCGCGTGCCCGCTTCGCTCGCGAAGGCCTCGTACACGTGGCACCCGTCGGGCTGGACGCGCAGCTCGGCCCGGTTGCCGGCCGCCAGCCAGCGCGCGCTCATGAACAGCGTGTCGTCGAGCAGGAGGTCGCGCGTTCCCACGCCGAACAGCGCGGGCGGCAGGCCATCTAGGCGCGCATGGAGCGGCGAGACGTCGGGATCCCGCAGATCGAAGGTCTGCGGCACGAAGCGGCGCACGAACTCGCCGACGTCGTCCGTGTTGAGGATCAGCCGCTCCGCGCCGAAATTGCGCACGCTGGGCGTCAGCGAAAGGTCGTAGCAGCCCGCCACGAGATTGGCCGCTTGGAACGGCATGGCGCCGTGGCGGTCGCGAAGCCGCAGCAGCGTGACGACGGACAGGTGTGCGCCGGCCGATTCGCCGCCGATGGCGAGAAAGGCGGTCGGAAGATCCGGGAGCCGACCCTCCGCCAGCGCCAGCGCGACCGCCTCGCAGTCGTCCGGCCCGGCGGGAAACGGGTGTTCGGGCGCGAGGCGATAGTCCACGGAGGCGACGCACAGGCCCGTCGCGTCGGCGAGGCGGCGCAGGCGGGGGTCGTTCTCCACCGCCTCGCCGAACATCCAGCCGCCGCCGTGGAAGTGCAGATAGGTGCCGAGCGCGCGCCCGTCGGCGGGTCGCAGGATGCGGATAGGGATGGCGTGACCGCCTGCCGCCGGCAGGTCGAGGGTGATGGCTTGCGCGTCGGGCGCAAGACCTGGAAACACGCCGAGCCCCTGCCGCCGGGCGGCCCGCACCACATCGACCGGAAAGGACCAGGGGCTGGGCCGGCTGGCCTGGAACGCCGCGATCTCGGCGTTCAGCCGCCGCAGCTCGTCGTCGCGCGCCGCGAAGACGGTTTCGGAAAGAACCATGCCGCTGCCCATGTCGGAACTCCTCTCGCCGCCCAGGTCCTGGACGCCATATGGCACGAGACCCGGAAGGTAGGTCGATCGTGCAACCCGTCACCCATCAGTTTCTCCACCGCCTCGGTCTCGAGACGCGCGGCAAGGGGCTCACCGAGATCACGCGCGAGATCGCGGCCGCGCTCGCTGCCGAGAGTGCGGGCGACGGGCTGCTGACTGTCTTCGTGCGCCACACATCGGCGTCGCTGACGATCCAGGAGAACGCCGACCCGGACGTGCGGATCGATCTCCTGTCGGCGTTCGAGCGGCTGGCGCCCGAGGGTGCGGCCTATGTCCACACGATCGAGGGGCCGGACGACATGCCCGCCCATATCAAGACCGCGCTCACCGACACCAGCCTCGGCGTTCCGGTCGAGGACGGGCGCATGGTGCTCGGCACCTGGCAGGGCATCTATCTGTTCGAGCACCGCAGCCGGCCGCACCGGCGCGAGATCGTGCTGCAGTTCCTCGGCTCCAAACGCGGCTGATTCTCGCTCGCGCCCAGGTTGCCGTGGCGAAACCCTGCGATACGTTTCCTTCACGAGATCGCGAGTTGGGTGGAAGGGGTCGGTGCCGTGCTCAAGGAGTTTCGTGAGTTCGCCCTCAAGGGCAACATGGTCGATCTGGCCATCGGCATAATCATCGGCGCCGCCTTCTCCGGCCTCGTCAACTCCATCGTCGCCGACATCATCATGCCGGTCGTCGGCCTCGTCACCGGCGGGGTGGACTTCTCCAATCAGTTCATCCCCCTGAGCTCCAGCGTCACCGCCACGAGCCTTGCCCAGGCTCGCGAGCAGGGCGCGGTGATCGCCTACGGCAACTTCCTGACGCTGGCGATCAACTTCGTGATCGTCGCCTTCGTGCTGTTCCTCGTGGTGAAGGGCATGAACCGGATGAAGCGCAAGGAGGAGGCCAAGCCGCCCCAGGTCGCCGAGGTGCCGCGCGAGGAGAAGCTGCTGGAGGAGATCCGCGATCTCCTGGCCGGCGGTCGTTCCACCGTTCGGCCGGGACAGGTGCCCGGCGGCGAATTCTAGAAGGGGCGCCCACCGTTCGGGCTTGACGAACCGGGCGGAAAGATCGAGTCCCGGCGTAGCGGACCCGCGAACCGTCGGTGGTCCGAACGTTGATCCGGAACACCCAGCATGAGCCTTCTCCAGCGTCTGCGTCCGGCCGCGCTCGCCGCGCCCGAGAGCGGCATCGTCGCCGTCATCAACCATGCGCGCGGCCGCGACGGTTTGATTCCCCTCTGGGCCGGCGAGGGCGACCTCGCGACGCCGGCCTTCATCGCGGAAGCGGCAGCCCGCGCCTTGCGCGAAGGGGAGACGTTCTACACCTGGCAGCGCGGCATTCCCGAGCTGCGCGAGGCGATCGCCGGCTATACCGAACGCCTCTACGGGCGCCCGACCGCGCCGGACCGCATCTTCGTCACCGGCTCCGGCATGCATGCGATCCAGCTCGTGCTTGCCGCGCTCGCGGGCGAGGGCGACGAGGTGGTGTTCGTCTCGCCGCTATGGCCGAACTTCGCTGCCGCCGCGGGCCTGTGCGGCGCGCGGGCGGTGGACGTTGCGCTCGACTGGACGGGCGAAGACTGGGCGCTCGACCTCGACCGGCTGCGCGACGCGATCACGCCCTGCACGCGTGCCATCTTCGTCAACACGCCCAACAATCCGACCGGCTGGACGGCCGACGCCGCGACGATCCGGGGCATCCTCGCCATCGCGCGCGAGGCGGGCGTCTTCGTGGTCGCCGACGAGATCTACAGCCGCTTCTTCTACGGCGGCACGCGCGCGCCGTCCTTCCATGACGCGATGGGCGAGGAGGATGCGCTGATCTTCGTCAATTCCTTCTCCAAGAACTGGGCGATGACGGGTTGGCGCGTCGGCTGGATCGAGGCGCCGGCGGCGTTCGGTCAGACGATCGAGAACCTCGTGCAGTATTCCAATTCCGGCGTCGCGGCCTTCATGCAGCGCGGTGCGGTGGCCGCGATCGAGGGGGGCGAGGCGTTCGTGGCCGAGCAGGTCGCCCGCGCGGCCGAAGCGCGGCGTATCTTCACCGGCGCCCTGGCCGCCACCAACCGCGTGTCCGTCGCACCGCCCGCCGGCGCGTTCTACGCCTTCTTCGCCATCGACGGCATCACCGACGGGATGCAGGCGGCTCTGCGGATCGCGGACGAGGCATTGGTGGGCCTTGCGCCCGGCGGCGCCTTCGCGCCCACGACGCGCGGTCACCTGCGCGCCTGCTTCCATCGGCGTCTGGACCAGGTCGAGGAGTCCGCCGCCCGGCTCGCGGAGTGGATCGGGCGGCAGCCTTGAACCGCTACGCGCAGGCGGCGCTGACGATCGCCATCGGGGCCGCCGGCGGGGGCCTCGCCGCCTTCGCGGGGTTGCCGGTCGCCTGGTTGCTCGGCGCGACGGTCGCGGTGGTCGTCGCCACGCTGTCCGGCCTGACGCTCCGGGTGCCCGACCGCCTGCGCGACGCGACCTTCTTCGTGCTCGGCATCCAGGCCGGTTCCGGGGTGACGCCCGATGTGGTGAACCAGTTGACGCTGTGGCCGCTGTCCTTCGCGATCCAGATGGTCGGCGTCCTGCTCATCGTTTTGGCGACCAAGGTGTTCCTGGAGCGCGTCTTCGGGTGGGACCGGGAGACCGCGCTCTTCGCCTCGCTTCCAGGCGCCATGTCCTTCGTGCTGGCCGCCGCTTCCGAGACGCGGGCGGACATGACCCGCATCGTGGTGGTGCAGTCGACGCGCCTCCTGCTCCTGATCGGCGTGCTGACGCCGATGCTCGCCTGGCTGGAAGGCGGGCAGGAGGTGGACGGCGCGCTGCGCGGCGGCGTGATCGGGTCGCCCCTGCAATACGCGATCCTCGCCGGTGTCAGCGCCGCCTGCGCCTGGATCGGGGTTCGCAGCCGGCTGCCCGGCGGTCTCATCCTCGGCGCCCTCTTCGCCAGCGCCTTCCTGCATGGGACGGAGATCGCTCCGGTCGCGATCCCCAACTGGATCGCGATCCCGGCTCTGGTCGTGCTCGGCTGCTCCATCGGAGCGCGGCTTCGGCCGGAACACCGCAACGCCATGGTCGAACTGCTGTCCGCTTCGCTGGGCGCCTTCGCGATCGGTCTGGGGCTTTCGGGGCTCGCCGGCTTGGTGGCGCTGGCCACGCTCGGCATCGCCTTCGGCAAGATAGCGCTGGCCTACGCGCCGGGCGCGCTGGAAGCGCTCACGGTGCTGGCGTTCCAGTTCAACCTGGATCCCGCCTATGTGGCGGCCCACCATGTGGTGCGCTTCGTCGGGCTGGCGCTGATCGTCCCCGTGCTGGCTCGCCGTCTGCCGCGCGTGCGCACGCAAGACAGCGTGGTGCGCAAGGAGGCGGCGCCGGCCGCGGCCTCGCGCGATACCGAAAACGATTGAGTGCGCGGCCGGCTGCCGGGCTCGACGACCCTCAGCCGCCGGCCTTGGCGAGAACCAGCGCGGGCGGGTGGTCGTCGCGCGCCTCAGCGGCGGGCCGCTGCGAGGCGAAGGGAATGCCGAGCGCCGTCCAGGTCTCGACCAGCGCATCGCGAAGGGCCGCCACCAACGCATCGTCGTGCAGCGGGGTCGGCGTGATGCGCAGCCGCTCGGTGCCGCGCGGCACCGTCGGGTAGTTGATCGGCTGGATGTAGATCCCGTGCCGGTCGAGCAGGCGGTCGCTCGCCTGCTTGCACAGTTCGGGATCGCCCACCAGGAGCGGCACGATATGCGTGTCGGACGCCATCACGGGAAGGTCGGCCTCGGTCAGACCGCGCTTGACCTCGCCCACCTGCCGCTGCTGCCCCGCGCGCTCCGTGGCGGAGCCCTTGAGGTGACGGATCGAGGCGGCGGCTGCGGCGGCCAGCGCCGGCGGAAGGGCCGTGGTGAAGATGAAGCCGGTTGCATAGGAGCGCACCGCGTCCACCAGCGCACGGCTGCCGGCGATGTAGCCGCCCAGCACGCCGAAGGCCTTGGCCAGCGTCCCCTCGATCACGTCGAGCCGGTGGGCCACCCCGTCGCGGTCCGTGATGCCCCCGCCGCGCGGCCCGTACATGCCGACGGCGTGGACCTCGTCGATATAGGTCATCGCGTTGTAGCGGTCGGCGAGGTCGCAGATCGCGGCGATCGGCGCGACGTCGCCGTCCATCGAATAGACGCTCTCGAAGACGATGAGCTTCGGGCGCTCCGGATCGGCCGCCTTCAGGAGCTCTTCCAGATGCGCCAGATCGTTGTGGCGGAACACCTGCTTGCGGCAGCCTGAGCGCCGCACGCCCTCGATCATCGAGGCGTGGTTCAGCTCGTCGGAAAGGATCAGGCAGTCGGGCAGGAGCTTCGCGATGGTGGAGATCGACGCGTCGTTGGACACGAAGCCGGAGGTGAAGACCAGCGCCGCTTCCTTGCCGTGGAGATCGGCGAGTTCCGCCTCGAGCTCGACCAGCGGATGGCTGGTGCCGGAGATGTTGCGCGTGCCGCCGGCCCCCGATCCCATGGCCGCCACGGCACTCGACATCGCCTCCACCACGGCCGGGTGCTGGCCCATGCCGAGATAGTCGTTCGAGCACCACACGGTGATCTCGCGCGCTTCGCCCTCGTGGCGCCACAGGGCGGCCGGAAAGCGGCCCGCGATACGCTCAAGGTCGGCGAAGACCCGGTAGCGGCGTTCTGCGTGGAGAGCCTCGATCGCGGATGCGAAGTGCGATTGGTAGTCGATCATCCGGAACTCCTTCGTGAGAAGGGTTCTAAGTTCGAGGCAAGGCGAAGTCCACCCGGACAGAATGTCCAAGCGCGGCTTTCAGGCATCGTCCTCCGAGGCATTTTCGTCCCGGTCGGGCGCGTCGGCACCCTCCGGCGCCTCGGCCCGGCCGCGGGCCTGCTCCTTGCGCCGGCGCAGGTTCTCGCGCAGCACTTCCTCCAGCCGCTTCTGGCGCTTGAGCTTGGCGGGGTCGATCGGAGCGTGGGTCATGTCCGGCCTCTAGCGCCGACGGCCGCCGCGCTTCAAGCGCAGATCGCGCAGCATGCGGCGCAGCCCGTCCTCCGTGGTCTCGGGCGGCTGCCAATCGGCGGCGGCGCGAAAGGCCGAGTCGTCCACGACCAGCGAGCCGAACACGTGCTCGTACTGTTTCCGGCGGCCGGCGAGCGCCGCGATCCGAGCGAGCGTGTGGGTCGGCAGGGAGAAGAGGCGAGGGGAGCGACCCATCTCCTGCCGGGCGAACGCCACCATCTCGCCAAGGCTCCAGGGTTCCCCGTCGCAGACCAGAAAGGTGCCGCCCGCCGCCTCGGGCGCGGCGGCGGCCTGCCGCAGCGCGTCCACGGCGTTGGCGATCGACAGGAGGCTGCGGCTGGCGCTCGGCGCGGCCAGCGGCAGCGGCACCGGCAGGCTGGAGATGCGCAGCAGCGCGGCGACCCCTCCGCGCCCGCCCGGCCCGTAGACCGGCGGCAGCCGGAGGACGACGCCTTGCGTCGCGCCGCCTTCCAGCGCGCCCCAGGCCGCGGCCTCGCCCGCCAGCTTCGACGAGGCATAGGCGTTCTGCGGCTGTTCGGGCGCGTTTTCGTCGAAGGGCTCCGATGTCAGCGGGTGCACCAGGTTGGTCGACGCATAGACGAACCGACGCACGCCCCGCCGGACGGCCGCCTCGGCCACGGCCTTGGTCGCCGAGACGTTGACCTCCATCAACGCCGCGTCGTCGCGGGCGGCGGGGTCGGATCGGGCGGGGTTGAGCGCGGCCAGATGGACCACGGCGTCCAGGCTCTCCGGCCAGCCCGCCCACTCGCCGACCTGCCGAAGATCCGATGGAGCGCCGTCTACGCCGCGCGAAAGGGCGCACACGTCGTCGCCGCGTTCCCTCAGGTGGGCGACGAGGTGCCGGCCGATGAAGCCGGAGGCCCCGGTCACGAGAATGCGCACGTCGGTTCGTCCCCACTTGCTCTGTCCGCGTTTTCGCGGCACTCGCCTTCCATGAAGCGTGTGTTCGACATTCTGGCAAGCGTTGCCGGCCTTATCGTGTTCGGTCCCGTGATCCTGCTCCTCGCCGCGCTGGTTCGGCGAGACAGTTCAGGGCCGGGCATCTTCGCGCAGGCGCGGGTCGGTCGGGCGGAGCGCGTCTTCACCTGCTACAAGCTGCGGACCATGCGCCAGGGCACCGTTTCCGCCGCCTCGCACGAGACGCCGTCGGCGGCCGTGACCCGGCTCGGGGCCTTCCTGCGCAAGTGGAAGCTGGACGAACTGCCCCAGCTCTGGAACGTCCTGCGCGGCGAGATGAGCCTGGTCGGCCCGCGTCCCTCGCTGCCGGTGCAGGACGAGGTGATCGCGGCACGGCGCGCGCGCGGCGTCTTCGCGCTGCGTCCCGGCATCACCGGCCTCGCCCAGGTTCACGGGATCGACATGTCGCGGCCGGAGAGGTTGGCCGAGGTGGATGCGCAATACCTCGCGACGCGCAGCTTCGGCGGCGACCTGGCGCTGATCCTCCAGACGGTGACGGGCAAGGGGCGGGGGGACCGTGTCGGCACCTGACGGGCTTGAGCGCCTTCGCGTCGCGAGCTGGAACCTGCACGGCTTCATCGGTGAGGGGCGGCAGCCCGATCCCGAACGCAGCTTCCGCGTCGTCGCGAGCCTGGAGGCGGACATCCTCGCCCTTCAGGAGGTGGACGGGCGCACGCATCTGCGGCGTCTACCCGACGCGTTCGAGCGGGTGCGGGCGGTGTTGGGCGGCCATCTGGTCGAGGCTCACCTGTTCGGCGCGCCGGGGCGCGAATACGGCCATGTGCTCTGGTCGCGCCATCCGATCGAACAGGCCGAGGTCCACGCCCTGCCGGGGCCGGGCTTGGAGCCGCGCGCGGCGATCGAGGCGGTGGTCGCGACGCCGTTGGGACGGCTTCGCGTGGTCGTGGCGCATTTCGGGCTCGATCCGCGCGCACGGCCTCGGCAGGCGGCGTTCGTGGCGGGTCTCGTCCGGCCGGACATGCCCACGGTGGCGCTCGGCGACTTCAACGAATGGCGCCGGCGCGGCCCGGTCCACGCCGCCCTTTCGGCGGCGTTGCCGGTGCACGAGCCGGTGCCGACCTGGCCTGTGCGACGGCCCTTCGCCGGCCTCGACCGGCTCTATGCCTCGCGCGGCGTCGCGCTCCATGCCGTGGCAGCCCGACGGGACGCCGCGCCCGCGTCCGACCATCTGCCGCTGGTCGCGGACTTACGCTTCTAGCGGCGGCTTCTCGGGTCGAGGCGGTCGCGAAGCCCGTCGCCGATCAGGTTGAAGCCGAGAACGGCCAGCGCGATGGCGCAGCCGGGCGCCAGCGCCAGCCAGGGCGCCGAGCCCATATAGGTCTGCGCGTCCGCCAGCATGCGCCCCCAGGAGGGCGTTGGCGGCCGACGGCCGAGCCCGAGATAGCCGAGCCCGGCTTCGGTCAGGATCGCCAGCCCCATCTGGAGCGACACCTGGATCGCCAGGGTGCCCGCGATGTTCGGCAGGACATGGAACCGCGCGATCGCCGGCCCGGTCCGGCCGAGGGCGCGCGCTGCGGTCACGAAGTCGCGCCCGAGCACCGAGAGCGTGGTCGCCCGCGTCACGCGCGCGAAGACGGGAAGCGTGAACAGCGCGATGGCGGCGGTGGCGCTCCAGAAGCCGGTGCCGAGCGCCGCTGCCAGCATCATCGCCGACAGGATGGGCGGGAAGGCGAACAGGACGTCCGCGCCGCGCATCAGGGCGCCGCCCGCGCGCCCGCCGACCTCGGCCGCCGCGAGCCCGACCAGCCCGCCCAGCGCGGCGCCGATCAGCACGGCGACCAGCGCGGTGGCGAGGCTGGTGCCGGCCCCCAGCATCAGGAGCGAAAGCACGTCGCGGCCGAGCTGATCCGTGCCCAGAAGCCCGCTCGCCAGGGGCGCCTCCAACCGTTCGGCGAGGCGCAGCCGCAGGGGCACGGGCGACGGCGTCCAGAACGGAGCGACCGCCGCGGCCGCCACGAGCGTCGCGACGATCGCGCCGCCGAAGGCAAGACGCGCCCGGCCGCGCCCGGCCCTCACGACGGCGACCTCGCGCGCGGGTCGATCCAGACCTGGACGAGATCGACGGCGGCGTTCACGACGACGACGCCGGCGGCCAGCAGCAGGGCCACCGCCTGCAGCGTCACGAGATCCCGCTGTGCCAGTGCCTGGTAGGCGAGCTGACCCAGTCCCGGCAAGGCGAAGACGTTCTCCACCAGCACCGCACCCGCGATCAGGAAGGCGAACTGGAAGCCGACGACGGTGAGGATCGGCGGCAGCGCGTTGGGCGCGCCGTGGCGCAGCAGGGCCGCCGTGTGCGACAGGCCCTTGGCGCGCGCGGTGCGAAGGAAGTCCTCGCCCGCCGTCTCCAGAAGCGCGCCGCGCGCGACCCGGCAGAGCACGGCCGCCTGCGGCAGCGCCAGCGCCGTGGCCGGGAGCACCAGCGAACCGAGGGCCGCGCCCGTGCCGGCTGCCCAGCCGGGAAAGCCGCCGGCCGGCATCCAGCCGAGCGTGGTGGCGAAGACCAGGATCAGAAGCAGCCCGATCCAGAAGTTCGGCACCGCCATGCCTGCCTGCGCGAAGACCACGGCGAGCCTGTCCGTCAGCCCGCCCGGACGACGCGCGGCCAGAAAGCCGGCGCAAAGACCCAGCGCGAGCGCGAGGGCGAGCGCCATCACGGCCAGCGGCAGCGTCACGGCCATCCGCTGCGCGATCAGTCCCGAGACCGGCATGCCGTAGGTCAGGGAGCGTCCGAAATCGCCCGTGAGCGCTCCGCCGAGCCATGCGAGCCAGCGCAGGAGCACGGGCCGGTCGAGGCCGAGCTCGGCCCGCAGCGCGGCCAGCGTGTCGGGCCTCGCCGAGGTTCCCAGCATCACCGCCGCCGGATCGCCCGGCAGCAGGTCGAACGCGACGAACACCAGCAGCGACACGACGACGAGAAGGGCGCCGAGCCCAAGGATCCGCCGGAGAAGGAGGCCCGCCAACGCGATGGATCAGCTCACGGCGCCCAACGGACGTCGGTCAGGTCGTTGGACGGAATGGGCTCGTCGGCCCAGAGACCGGTGAGGCGCTTGTCCCAGAGGCCGAGCTTGGGCATCACGAAGAGGTATAGGGCCGGCACGTCCTCGGCCAGAATCTCCTGCGCGCGTCCGTAGTGTGCCAGACGCGCCGCCTCGTCGGTGGCGCGTTCGGCTTCCCGGTTCTCGCGGTCGAAGGCCTCGCTGTGATACCCGAAGTAGTAGTCGGGCCGCGCATAGATGCCGATGTCCATCGGTTCGGCATGGGCGACGATGGTCATGTCGAAGTCGTGGCCGTTGAGCACCTGGTCGACCCACACCGCCGGAAATTCCGTCGGCACGATGTCCAGCGTCACGCCGACCTCGGCCAGCAGAGCCTGCAGGATTTCGGACGAGCGCGTGGCGTAGGTCATCTGCGGCGTGCGGATCGTGGCTCGGAAGCCGTCGGGAAAGCCCGCCTCGGTGAGCAGCGCCTTGGCCGCCTCCGGATCGTAGGGCGCGACGCCGGTCAGGTCGCGATAGCCGGGGTCGTTCGGCGTGTAGTGGCTGCCGATCGGGTGGCCGTATCCGCTCATCGCCGCCTCCACGAGGCCGGCCCGGTCCACCGCCATCATCAGGGCGCGGCGCACCCGCGGATCGTCGAAGGGCTTGCGGCGCGCGTTCATGCCGGCGACCACCTTCAGCTCGGTGTTGCCGACCACGCTGGCAAGGCGCGGGTCGGCCTCGAAACTCCGGTAGAGTTCGGGCGCGCCGAACTCGGGAATGGCGTCGACGTCGCCCGCGCGGATCGCCGCCGCCTGCGCCTGTGCGTCCGCGATGAAGCGGAACTCGGCCTGCCGGAGGGCCGGGCGGTGGGCCTCGTCCCAGTAGCTGTCCGCCCGCTCCAGGCGGACGCGGTCGCCCGGACGCCACTCGGCGAAGCGGAAGGGACCGGTTCCGATCGGCTGCGAGCGGTTGGTGTCGGCCGAGCCGGGCTCCACCATCACGGCGGCCGGCCAGGCGAGCCGGTAGAGAAGGTTGCCCGACGGTTCCTTGAGATGGAGGACCAGCGTCGCGGCGTCCGGCGTCTCGATCCGGTCGATGACCTGGAAGAACTGCTTCTGCGGGTTGGTGGAGGTCTCGCCCCGTGCGCGATCGAGCGTGAACAGGGCGCTCGCCGAATCGAACGCGGCGCCGTTGTGGAAGGCGACGTTCGCGCGCAGGCGGAAGGTGATCGTCCTCCCATCCTCCGAAACGGCCCAGCTCTCGGCCAGTTGCGGCAGGACCTTGCCGTCGGCGTCGATGCGCGTCAGCCCCTCGAACACGTTCTGCCAGACCACCTGGCCGATCGCGGCCGGCGCGGCGATCGTCGGATCGAGCCCGGCGGGCTCGATGGACATGGCGAGCGTGATGGTGTCGCGCGGCTCCGCAGTGGCCTGGGCGGCCAACGCCAGAAGCGTCAGCGCGGCGGCGGCGGCCGTTCGCAGGAGGCGGGACGAAAGCATCGGCATGCCTGTGGATCTCCCTTCGCGAAGCCGCGCGCCTCGGTGCTGTTTCGGGGCGGCCATAGGCACCATAGGCGATTGCGAAAGTCGAGAGTGCGCTGCGAAGAAAGGCAGGCGATGCCCCTCCCGTCAAACTTGACGAGGGCGATCCACAAATCGTAGGCCGGGCCATCGAAAAGGAGCGGCGATGGACCAGATCGAACCAAGCGCGCAGCCGACCGACGCCGGAGACGCAACGCCCCGGCTGTGCTCCCGCCTGTCCGTTCCGGTGGCCGACCGCGAGGGGTTCCTGCGCCATTTCCTGGAACATCTCGACGAGGATGTCGAGCCGGCCGTCGGTCCCGACAGCGAGACGCGGCTGGTGATCTACGACTGCGACACGCGCCTCAGCTTCTCCGGGGAGACGCTGCGGGTGGTCGTCGAGGGCACGGAAGCCGGGCGGCACGGCGTCGCCAAAGGCGTCGTGGCCTACTACGTCCAGCATATCCTGGGCGAGGCATGCCCGCCGCTGGTCTGGGCGGGCGACGGTGCCGACACGCGCGAGCTGGCCCATTTTCGCGAGATGCGGGTGGTCTCGTCGCAGCAGCTCAGCCCCCATATGCGCCGCGTGCGGCTGGCGGGGCGGGATCTTGCGCGGTTCGCCACCGGCGGCCTCCACGTGCGCCTCCTGTTTCCGCCGAAGGGGCGGGCGCCGGTCTGGCCCCACGCGGGTCCGGCGGCGCTTCCGGTCTGGCCGGAGGGCGAGGACGAACTCGTCACCCGCGTCTACACGATCCGCCGCATCGACGCGCCGGCGGGCCATGTCGATATCGACGTCGTCCTGCACGATCCGCCGGGCGCCGGGTGCCGCTGGTCGCGCGAGGCGCAGCCGGGCGAGCTCGTCGGCATGCTCGGGCCGGGCGGCGGCGACGCCGGCCAGGCGGACGACTATCTCTTCCTCGGAGACGAGACCGCCTTGCCGGCCATCGCGCGTATCCTGGAAGAGATGCCTGCGAACGCGCGGGGACAGGCGTTCATCGAGGTTGGCGGTCCGGCCGAGGAGCAGGCGCTGCGCCACCCGGAGGGGATCGCGCTGCGCTGGCTGCACCGCGACGGCGCGCCGGCCGGCACGACGACGCTTCTGGAGGACGCGGCTCGCACGGCCGTCTCCCCCGGCAGCCCGCCGCCCTTCGTCTGGGCCGGCTGCGAGTTCGAGGCGTTCAAGGCGATCCGGCGCTTCTGCCGCAAGGATCTCGGCCTGCGCAAGACGCAGCACCTCGTGGTGGCCTACTGGCGGCGCGGCGCACGGCAGGACGACGACGCCAGCGCCGACGACGAGGCGTAGGCCGGGCGGCCCACGCCTCGAAGGCGATCAGGCCGTCAGTACGACCTTGACGCTCTGGCTCCGGTCGAGCGCCAGACGGAAGGCGTCCGGCGCCTCGGCGAGGGGCCGGCGTGCCGTGACGATCGACAGGACGTCGACCTTGCCTTCGGAGATCAGGCCGACCGCCTCGGCGAACTCCGCGTCGAAGCGGAACGAGCCGCGCAGGTCGAGCTCCTTCGACATCACCGAGTTGGCCGGGATCGGCAGCGGGCCGGCGGCCAGGTTGCCGACCTGGACCACGATGCCGCCGCGACGCACGTTCTGGATGGCTGAGGACAGACCGGCCGGCGTGCCGGAGACCTCGAACACGACGTCGGGCGGCGTGATCTTGGAGAAGCCGTCCGCATCCTTCGACAGATCGACCACCTCGTCGGCGCCGAGCTTGCTGGCGAAGGCGAGGGGAGCGGCCGCCATGTCGACCACCGTGATCCGCTCCGCGCCCTTCAGCCGGGCGGACAGGAGCGTGAACAGGCCGATCGGCCCCGCACCCACGATCGCCACCGACGCGCCGGTCAGATCGCCGGCCCGCTTCACCGCGTGCAGGCAGACCGCCAGAGGCTCGGCCAGGGCTGCAGCCTCGATCGCCACGTGGTCGGGCACCGGAACGCATTGGCCCGGCGTGGTGTCGAAATAGGACGAGAAGCCGCCCTGCATGTGCGGGTTCTTCGACGCGGAGCCCATGAAGAACACGTTCTCGCACAGGTTGGGCCGGCCTTCGCTGCAGCGGGCGCAATGCCCGCACGGGCGGAACGGATTGACGGCGACGCGGGTGCCGGGCGCGAGGCCGGTGACGTCCGAGCCCACGGCCTCCACCACGCCCGAGATCTCGTGACCGAGCACCAGGGGCTCGCGCACGACGTAGTCGCCCGTCTTGCCGTGGCGGAAGTAGTGCATGTCGGAGCCGCAGATGCCGCCGGCCCCGAAGCGGATGCGAACGAGGCCCGGCGCCAGCGCGCCCAGTTCGCGGTCCACGACCCGAAGGTCCTCTGCGCTGAAGATCGTCGCTGCGCGCGCGGTGTTCATTGGATCAGTCCCATCTGCGTCGGAAGCCAGAGCGTTACTATGGGGAAGAAGGTGATGACCAGCAGTGCTACGAACAGCGGTATCAGCCAGGGAAGGATCGCCATGGTCGTTCGCTCGACCGATAGCTTGGCGACCCGCGACAGGACGAACAGCACCATGCCGAGCGGCGGGTGAAGCAGTCCGATCATCAGGTTCAGGGTCAGGATCAGGCCGAAATGCACCGGGTCGATGCCCAGGCGCAAGGCGATCGGCAGGAGGATCGGCACGACGATCGTGATGGCCGCGATCGTGTCGAGGAAGCAGCCGATCACGAGCAGCAGGATGTTCACGAGGATCAGGAAGACCCAAGGGTTGTCGGTGATCGAGAGGATCAGGTCCGACATCGCCTGCGCCGCCTGGCTGACGGTGAGGAGCCAGGCGAAGACGGAGGCCGCGGTGACGATGAACAGCACCGAGGCCGTGGTCTCGATCGTGTCGAAGCTCGCCTTGGCCAGCGTGCGGAATGTCATGCTGCGATAGCGCACGAGACCGAGGAAGAGCGACCAGATCACGGCGGCGACCGCCGCCTCCGTGGGCGTGAACCAGCCCATGGTCATGCCGCCGATCAGGATCACCGGCGTCATCAGCGCCATCACGGCCGCGAAATCGTAGTACCAGTCGAGCGCCACGAGGGCGGCCAGCGCGATCAGCACCGCAAGGTTCAGCGAGACGCCGAGATGCACCAGCACGTAGACCGAGACCGGGAAGGCGGCGACGATCAGGATCTCGAACGAGGCGGACAGGAGGCGGCGGATCTCGAAAGGCGTGTCTGAGCCCCATCCCCGGCGATAGGCGAACACGGCGACCGTGATCATCATCAGCACCGTCATCACCAGGCCGGGAATGATGCCGGCCATGAACAGCGCGCCGATCGAGACGTTGGCCATCATGCCGTAGATCACGAAGGGCAGGGACGGCGGGAAGATCGGCCCGAGCGTCGCCGAGGCGGCGGTGACGCCGACCGCCGCGTCCACCGGGTAGCCGTGGTCCCGCATCGCCTTGATCTCGATCGTGCCGATGCCGGCGGCGTCCGCCAGCGCGGTGCCGGACATGCCCGAGAAGATCACCGAGCCGATGATGTTCACCTGGGCGAGACCGCCCTTCATCCAGCCGACCAGGGCGACGGCGAAGGAGTAGATGCGCCCGGTCACACCCGCGATATTCATCAGGTTGCCGGCCAGGATGAAGAAGGGCACGGCGAGCAGGGGAAAGCTCTCGACACCGGCCATCATGCGCTGGGCGATGATGATGTCGGGCGCGACGCCGTAGACCGCGAGATAGAGGCCCGAGGCGACGAACATGGAGATGGCGACGGGAAGGCCCACGACCATCAGGACGAGGAAGGCACCGATCAGAAGCAGCACGGGATCACTCCGCCGAACCGTCGAAGGCGCCGGGGCGCTCGAGAACCGAATAGCCGCGGCGCCAGTTGGCCCAGGCCACCTGGATCGAGCGGACGAGCATTAGCACGAATGCGGCGAACACCGAATAGAAGACGATCGAGCGCGGCAGGTCGACCGTGACCATCCGCTCGCGCGAGACGATGTTGACGTAGCGCCACAGGAGGTAGGACGCGTAGGCGAAGAAGCCGATCCGCACCACGTCGACCAGCACGGAAAGCATCCGCGCGACGCCCGGCGGGATGTAGTGGTAGAGCACGTCCACCTGGATGTGGCGCGAGAGGCGCACGCAGGCGACGGCGCCCAGGAACACCACCACGACCAGGCAGTTGATCGCGATCTCCTCGGTCCAGGCCAAGCTGTTGTTGAGGACGTAGCGGGTGAAGAACTGGAGGAAGACGCACAGCGCCATTCCCCAGAAGACGGCGAGCGTCAACCAGTCCTCGACGGCGTAGGGCGACAGGTCCGCCGTCGGCTCCGCGTCCTCGAAGGCGTGGGCGATCTCTTCCGGCGTCGTCTGCGTGTGGTGCTCTTGGGCCATGGCGGTTCCTCGCGAGACCGGGGGCCTCGCCTGACAATCGGCGCGGTAACGGGTGGCAGGGGCTGCCGCGCCCCCTCCGGCGGAGGGGCGCGGCGGCTGGGCGTTACTGGACGGCGCGGATCGCGTCGTAATCGGCCTGGTTGTAGCCGTAGGTCTCCAGCGGGGACTTCTCCTTCACGTTCTTCTCGAAGTCGGCCTTGTCGACCTCGACGACGTTCAGGCCCTTGTCCTTGAAGGTCTGCACGAGCTTCGCCTCGCGCTCCTGCACGATCTTGGTGGCGCGCTCGGCGGCCTCCAGCATCACGTCGGTGAAGATCTGCTTGTCCTCGTCGGAGAGCGAGGCCCAGCGGCTCTGCGAGATCACCGTGTTGAGGTGGTCCACGATGTGGCCGGTCAGGGCGATGGTCTTCTGGACCTCGTCGAACTTCTTGGCCTCGATGGTGGTGAGCGGATTCTCCTGCGCCTCGACCGTACCGTTCTGGAGGGCGAGATAGACCTCGGCGAAGGCGATCGGCGCGGTGTTGGCGCCGCAGGCGCGCGGCATGGCGAGATAGGCCGGCACGTCCGGCACGCGCATCTTCACGCCCTGGAGGTCGGCGCAGGTCTTGATGTCCTTGTTCGCCGTGGTGTGGCGCGTCCCGTAGTAGGTGACCGCCGCGATGTGATGGCCCGATTCCTCTTCGTAGCCCGCCGCCAGTTTCCGGAAGACGTCGCTCTTGGTGTAGGCGAGGAGATGCTCGGGGTTGCGGAAGATGTAGGGGTAGTAGGTCACGCCGATCGGCGCGTATTCGCGCGAGGCGAAGCTCGAGCCGGAGATGATGATGTCGACGGTGCCTAGCGTCAGGCCCTGGTTCAGATCGGCTTCCTTGCCGAGCTGCGAGGCCGGGAAGACGGCGATCTCGTAGCGGCCGTCGGTCCGCTTCTTGATCTCGTCCGCCGCCCAGACGGATTCGGTGTGGAAGGGCTCCGTCACCTCGTAGACGTGGCCCCACGTCAGCTTGGTCTGAGCCGTGGCCGTGCCGGACATCAGCGTCACGGCGGCGAGGGCGCCGAGCGCCCAGGTTGCCTTCATCATGCGTCATTCCTCCCGTTGGACCGGGCGCCGGTCTTGGCCGCGCGCCGCGCTGCAGACTTGGCCGGCGTCCTCCCGCCGACCCTCCCGATACCGGCGTCCTCGCCGAAACTGTGCTGAAAGCGGATCTGCGACTGCTGCAGATGCCGGCGCATCGCTGCCTCGGCGGCTTCCGGATCGCCCGCCGCGATGGCGTCGCGCACCGTGCGGTGCTCGGCATGGGCGACGCGCCACGTCTGTCCGTTCTCGAAATACTGCGACAGCCGCGCGAAGTAGGGCGTCATCCGCTGATCGAAGAGCTCGCCCACGAAGCGCGTGACCACGGCGTTGCCGAGGATGCGCGCAACCGAGACGTGGAACTCGCGGTCCAGCGCGATCGTCTCCGGCGAGGGGTGCCGTCCGGCGTCCATCCGGGCGAGCACGGTGTCCAGCGCCGCCACGTCCTCCGGCGTCGCCTTTCGCGCCGCCTCGCGTGCCAGCGAGCTCTCGATCAGCTCGCGCGCGTGCAGAAGTTCGAAGGGGCCCTCGATCTCGCCGGGCACCGGGGTCTCCGCCGGCGGCGCGGTCACGTAGATGCCGGAGCCGACGCGGATGCGGATGCGCCCTTCCACCTCGAGCGCGATCAGCGCCTCGCGCACGGTCGGGCGCGAGATGGCGAGCCGTTCGGCGAGATCGCGCTCGGTGGGCAGTCGGTCGCCGACGCCGTATTCCCCCGACTCGATCAGGAGGCGGAGCTGGTCGGCGACCTGGCGGTAGAGGCGACGGGGCTCGATGGCTTCGAGGGGCACGATGCAGCAGCCCTCCCCAGCCGTGCTCTGGCCAATTGATCTGACCAATTAGCCAGACAATGTCGCGCCGCCTCGGCTTCGTCAAGCGGCGTCTTGGGGCGCGCCTCGCAGCCCGAGGAACGCGGCCGTATCGGGGTCCACCGGTATGCCCTCCTGCGCCCGCCGTGCCTCCACGTCCCATTCGCGATCGCCCGGCGCCATCACCCGTCCGCCGTCCACGGGCGGAACCGCGCGCAGGGCGTCGAGGTATCGCCGCATCCCGTCGGCGAAGACCGCCGCCCCGGCGAAACGTTCGGGGTCGATCGCCAGGAAGAAGTGACCCATGTTGCGCGGGGTCGACACATCCACGTCGCCGACCATCGGGATGAAGTCCGGGTCAAGCGTCGTGCCGTTCAGGATGCCGGTAAGGAGGGTGGCGACGCCGGCGAGCGCCGCACCCTTGAACCCGTAGCCCTCGCCGCCGAGCGGCAGCAGCATGTCGGCCTCCTTGGGGTCGCGTGTCGCGAGCCCCTGCGGGTCGGCGGCGACGCCCGCCGGCAGCATCTGGCCGAGCGAGCGGTAGAGGAGCACGCGGTTCATCGGGATCGAGGAGGTCGCCATGTCGAGCAGCCACGGCTTGTCGCCCGCCACCGGCGCGGCGAAGGCGAGGGGGTTCGTGCCGTGGAAGGCCCGCGTGCCGTCGAACAGGCCCACCACCGAATCGGTGTTGGTGGTGGCGAAGCCGATCATGCCGGCCTCGGCGATCGCCATTGCATAGGCGCCGGCCGCGCCGAGATGCGACGAGCGGATCGCGCCCACCGCGCCGATCCCGCTCTCGCGCGCCAGTTCCACGGCGAACTCGGCCGCGCGGTAGCTCGTGAGATGGCCGAGCCCGTGGTCGCCGTCCACCGTGCCGGTCGCCGCCGCCGTGCGCCGGGCGGTGACGTCCGGCCGCGGGTTGACGCGCCCGCCCGCCATGACCTTGCAGTAGTGCGGGACGAGGCGCACCCCGTGGCTGTCGACGCCGACGCGCGAGGCGTGCATCAGCGCCCGCGTCGTCGCGTCGACGGATTGCGCCGAGGCGCCGGCGCCCTCCAGCGCGGCCCTGACGCTCGCCTCGAGTTGTGCCGCCTCGACCAGGATCGCGCTCGTCATGTCCGTTTCCTCCCGATGATGCCGTGCCCCCTGCCGTAGCCCGATTGCGGCGTGCCGCGCAAACGCCATCGGACGGTGGGGACGACGGGAGAAGCCGTTTGAGATCGGCGGCGATCGGCGCTATCGCAGGGCGACGGGCTGATGCCTCGGGCCGGCTCGTGGGGAGGACGAATGAGCGAACGGCCCTTGGTGATCGCCGCGCCGCATCCGCGCACGCTGGAGATGATCTTCACGCCCGACGCGCTGGCGCGCTTCCGGGAACGGTACGACATCCTGGAAACGACGGCCGGCGCCTTGGAGGCTCTGCCGCCCGATACCCTTGCGCGCGCCCGCTACCTCGTCGGCCAGCCCGACCTTTCGGACGCGCTCCTCGCCGCGATGACGGGGCTGCGCGCCATCGTGAACGTTGAAGGCAACTTCACCGACAACATGCCCTACGAGCGCTGCTTCGAGCGCGGCATCCACGTTCTGGTCACGAGTTCGGTCTTTGCCGAGCCGGTGGCGGAGATCGGGCTCGGCATGGCCCTTTCGCTGCATCGGCAGATCGCGCAGGCCGACGCCGATTTTCGGCGCGGCGACGAGGTCTGGGGCCTCGACGGCAACGGGTCGGCCCAGCTTCTCTCTAGCTCGCGCGTCGGCATCGTCGGCTTCGGCGACCTCGGGCGCTGCCTCAACCGTCTCCTGGCGGGCTTTCGCGCAAAAGTGCTCGTCCACGACCCGTGGCTTCCCGATTCCATCCTCGCCGACCACGGCGTCGAAGCGGTGTCTCTGGACGCGCTTCTCTCCGGCGCCGACACCGTCTTCGTCACCGCCTCCGTGACGGCGGACAACCAGCACCTGTTCGACGCCGATGCCTTCGCCGCGATGAAGCCAGGTGCGGCCTTCGTCCTTCTCAGCCGCGCCGGCATCGTCGATTTCGACGCCATGCGCGAGGCGGCGGCGAGCGGGCGGATCAAGGTGGCGACCGACGTGTTCCCCGACGAGCCGCCCGCGGCGGACGATCCGGTGCGCTCCACGCCCAACATGCTGCTTTCGGCGCATCGCGCCGGCGCGCTTACGGTCGCCTTCCAGCGCATGGGCGACATCGTTCTCGACGACCTCGCGCTGATGGACCGAGGCCTGCCGCCCGCGCGAGCCCGGCGCGCCGAGCGCGAGACCGTCCGGCGCATGCGCTCCAAACCCGTTTCCAAGAGCTGAGGGCTGCCCCATGCTGAAGACCGTTCCGCCGATCGTCACCGCCGAACTCCTCACCATCCTGGCGGAGATGGGCCACGGCGATGACCTGGTGCTGGTGGACCGCAACTATCCGGCCGAATCCACCGCGGCCGAGACGGTGACCGGCACCTGCGTCCAGCTTTCTGGCGTAGGCACGACCGAGGCGGCGCGTGCCATCCTCTCGCTGCTCCCGCTCGACACGTACGTGGACGCGCCGGTGCGCCTGATGGCCGTCGTCGGTGACCCGGACGCCACGCCCGACGTTCACCGCGAAATGCAGGCGGTGGTGGACGAAGCCGAGGGGCGGGCGGTGACCATCGATCGCGTCGAACGGTTCGCCTTCTACGAGGCCGCCAAGCAGGCCTATGCCGTGGTTCGCACCAGCGAGGCGCGGCCTCACGGCTGCTTCATCTTCAAGAAGGGCGTGATCTTCGACTGAGGATGCGAAGGGGAAATTTGACGACCGGTGTCATGTTTCCTACAGCACGATCACGGGGCGCATCGGGCCCCCGACATCGAGCCCGAAGCGAGCGGTGCAGCGCCTGTCGCCGCGCCGCCGCCCGGTCCATGAGGCAGACATGCTCGCGCGATTCTTCTCCTACTACGCCCCCTGGCGCGGGCTCTTCGTGCTCGACTTTTCCTGCGCCGTGCTGGCGGGCCTGCTGGAGCTCGGCTTCCCGATCGCGGTGAAGGTTTTCGTAGACGACCTCCTGCCGAGCGGGAACTGGGGCCTGATCGTCCTGGCGTCGGCGGGGCTTCTGGCCATCTACGTTCTGAACACGGGCCTGATGGCCGTGGTCACCTACTGGGGCCACATGCTCGGCATCAACATCGAGACCGAGATGCGCCGCAAGGCGTTCGAGCATCTCCAGACCCTTTCCTTCGGCTTCTTCGACAACCAGAAGACGGGCCATCTCGTGGGTCGGCTGACCAAGGATCTCGAGGAAATCGGCGAGGTCGCCCACCATGGGCCGGAGGATCTCTTCATCGCGGTGATGACGTTCCTCGGGGCCTTCCTGCTGATGCTCACCGTCCATGTGGAACTCGCGCTGATCACCGCCGTGGTCGTGCCGGTCGGCTCCTGGGTGACGACGCGCTACGGCAGCCGCATGACCGCGACCTGGCAGGCGATCTACGGCTCGATCGGCGACTTCAACGCCCGCATCGAGGAGAACGTCGGCGGCATCCGCGTGGTGAAGAGCTTCGCCAACGAGGAGCACGAGCGCGCGCTCTTCGCCCGCAACAACGTCGGCTATCGCGCCCGCAAGCTCGACGCCTACCGCATCATGGCCGTCAGCCAGTCGCTGAACTACCTGACCATGCGCTTGACGCAGGTCATCGTGATGCTGGCCGGCACCTGGTACGTGATGGCCGGCGAGCTCACCTATGGCGGCTTCGTCGGCTTCCTGCTCCTGGTCGGCGTGTTCTTCCGCCCGGTGGAGAAGATCGCGGCCGTGCTGGAAACCTATCCCAAGGGCATCGCGGGCTTCCGTCGCTACACCGAGTTCCTCGACACGGCGCCCGAGATCGCCGATGCGGCGGGTGCCGTCGAGCTCGACGGCGCCCGGGGCGCCATCGCGTTCCGCGACGTGCGCTTCGCCTACAAGGACTCGCGTCCGGTCCTCAAGGGAATCGATCTCGACATCCGTCCGGGCGAGACCGTGGCCTTCGTCGGGCCCTCGGGGGCCGGCAAGACCACGATCTGCTCGCTCGTGCCGCGCTTCTACGATGTCGACGGCGGCGCGATCCTGATCGATGCGCGCGACATCCGCACGCTGACGCTCGCTTCGCTGCGTCGCCACATCGGCATCGTGCAGCAGGACGTGTTCCTGTTCGGCGGCACCGTCCGCGAGAACGTCGCCTATGGCCGGCTCGACGCCACGGAGGCGGAGATCGTGGAGGCCGTGGAGCGCGCGCATCTCACCGAAACCGTGGCCGCGCTGCCCGAGGGGCTCGATACGGTGGTGGGCGAGCGTGGCGTAAAACTCTCGGGCGGGCAGAAGCAGCGCCTGTCGATCGCCCGTATGTTCCTGAAGAACCCCGAGATCTTGATCCTCGATGAGGCCACCTCGGCGCTGGACACGGAGACGGAGCGCGCGATCCAGGCCTCGCTCGCCGAACTCGCCAAGGGGCGCACCACGCTGGTGATCGCCCATCGCCTGTCCACGATCCGCCACGCGGACCGGATCGCCGTGGTGGTGGACGGGCGCATCGCCGAGATCGGGTCGCATGCCGAACTGATGGCGACGAGCGGCGCGTACCGCCGGCTCACGGAGGCGCAGGAGCGCCTGCATCACGGCGGCGAGGCCGGAGAGCGGCCGGCGGCGGAATAGCGCCGCCGGTCCGGGGCGTTCAGGCGGCGGGCATCGCCCGCCAGCCCCAGCGTTCCGCGAGCGCCAGGCAGTTGGCCGCGGTCTCGACGCTGCCCGTGGTGCCGACGCTGCGCAGCGAGGCGGCTGCGCTCGCATGCGCGAGCTTGAGGCAGTCGTCCACCGGCCGGCCCTCGTGGTGGCCGTAGAGGAAGCCCGCGGCGAAGGCGTCGCCCGCCCCGTTGGCGCCGCGCACCTCGGACTGCGGGACGTTCACCGACGGGTGCCGATGAAGCGCGCCGTCGCGCGCGAAGGCGATGGCCGCGCGCGGGAAGTGGATCGCCAGGACCTTGATCGCGCTGGCCTCCATGATCTGCTGCCCGGCCGCCTCGCAGGCGGCCATGTCGGTCTCGCCGTCGCGGGTCGTGCGCATGCCCGTGATGGCGCCGATCTCGTAGTCGTTGATCACCAGCGTATCGAGATGCGGCAGGCAGGGCTCCGTCAGCTCGCGCAGACGTTCGGGAGCGATCTGGAGAAGCTCGAAGTTCGTCTCAAGCCCCGCCGCGCGCGCCGCCTTCAAGGTGGCGACCCAGCCGTTCACCTCGCCCTGCCAGGCGTTGTCCATGATGTCGTGAATGCCCGGAAGACCGAGGTGGAAGATGCGCGCCGCGGTGCTCGCAAAATCGAAATGCTCGGGCGAGAGCAGGGCGCTGGTGCCCTGATGGAAGATGTGCGTGCGCTTGCCGGTGTCGCGCGCGCTGTAGGCGTCGGTGTAGTTGGTGCGCCCGCCTGCGATCACGCGCATGCCGCCGCGCTCGATGCCGTTGTCGTCGGCGTAGCGCAGGAGCACGCGGCCGTCCTCGTCGTCGCCGACGCAGCCGATGGTCGCCACCGGCATGGTCGGGTCCAGGCGGCGGATGTCGATGCCGAAGTTGCAGGCCGAGCCGCCGCCCTCGACGGTCTCCTCCAGGATCCGCGTCACCGTTTCCTCGACCGGCCAGCGGTCGAGGAGCTTGTTGTGGTCGGCGCACCAGGTGCCGCCGGTCAGAAAACCGCGCCGCTGAACCGCCGGCATGGCGTCAGGCTCCGAGCTTCAGCGACGGATCGGTGATCTCCAGGTCTTCGGCGAGCGGCTTCTTGGCTCGGATGCCGTTCTTCTGCAGATGGTCGTGATAGGCCTTGGTCGCCTCCTCGGAGGAGATCCCGTCTTCGATCACCGAGCGCATGGCGCGCACGATGGCGCGCGAATCCTCGGCGAAGAAGATCTTGCGGCCGAACAGGGCGACCCGCGCGCCGTATTTCTCGGCCTGCTTCACCATTTCCAGCGTGTCGCGGTTGGTAGACGAGGCGCCCCCGAGAATGCCGACGATGAGGTTGCCGGGATCGAACGAGGCGAGGTCCTCCGTCGCCTTCGGTCCATTGTAGACGACCTTGAGGAACTCCGGCCGGTCGTGGCGCGACACGCCGGCGAGCACCTTGGCAATGGCGTCGTTGTTGTAGGTGAAGAAGTCCGATCCCGGTGCCTTCACTTCGAACTGCGGGTTGAACACCTCGAGGAAGTGCCGCATGCCGGCCGCCGAGGCCTCGTCGCGGAACTTCGCGTAGGCTTCGATGGTGCGCAGGTCCTGGTCGAGATCGTTGAAGAAGGTGATCGCGTAGAGGCCGAGGTCGGCCACCGCCTTGACCCGGTCGAGGCGCGCGGTGCGGAAGGGCACGGTGGGCAGGTGCTTGTAGTTCGCGCCGCGCCAGTGCCAGATGTCGCTGCCGTCGTTGAGACGCACGGCGGCCGTCACGTCGGTATCGCCGTAGACGCCGCGCGCTTGCAGATGCTCCGCCGACGACAGGGACGTCAGCATGACGTCCACGAGCCCGGACCGGACCATGTCCTCCATCGCGTCGCGATAGACCTTCAGGGGGCGCGTGCGCCCCGTCGGCTTGCCGTCGGCATCGAGCTCGGGACCGGCCGTGCCGACGCCGAGGGCCATGTCGCCGTCCTTGGCGTCGGCGATGATGAAGTCCTTGGGCGTGTACTCGCCGCGCCGGATGCGGGCGAGCTTGAGATCCATGGTCTTGGCGGTGGTCATGGGTATGCGCTCCGAAACAAGGCGAAGGACGAAAGGTGAAAGGTCAGGACGAGACCTTGCGGATCCACTGGTCGAGGCCGACCGCCACGATGATCAGGATGCCCACGGCGAATTCCTGCCACAGAGCGTCGAGGCCGGAGAGGGCGAGACCGTTGCGGAACACGCCGACGATCAGCGCGCCGATCAGCGTTCCCACGATCGAGCCGCGACCGCCGAAGAGCGAGGTTCCGCCGATCACCACGGCGGTGATCGAGTCGAGGTTCGCCGTGCCCCCCGAGGTCGGGCTGATGGCGCCCACGCGGCCGATCAGCACCCAGGCGCCGAGCGCGCAGATGACGCCGGACAGCGAATAGACCGCCAAGAGGACGCGCCGCGTGTCGATGCCCGACAGGCGTGCGGCCTCGGGGTCGTCGCCCGTGGCATAGACGTGGCGGCCGAAGGCGGTGCGGTTGAGGATGTACCAGGCGACCGCCGCGACGATCAGGGTGAACACCGTGCCGAAGGTCAGCCGTGCTCCGCCGCCCTGGATGGCGGTCGCGGTGAGCTGCAGGAACGGCGCCTCGGCGGCGACCTCCTGCGCACGGATCGTCTGCGATCCGCTGTACCAGAGGAATACGGCGCCGAAGATGCTCCAGCTCCCCAGTGTCACGATGAAGGGCGGCAGCTTCACGTAGGTGATGAGCAGGCCGTTGATGAAGCCGCAGGCGAAGCCGACGCCCAGCCCGATGCAGAAGGCGAGCTCCGCCGGAACGCCCATCATCACGGCCAGCCGGCCCATGACCACGGTGGCGAGGATCATGATCGCGCCGACCGACAGGTCGATGCCCGCGGTGAGGATCACCAGCGTCTGCGCGATGCCGATCACGGCGATGATCGTCACCTGTTGCATGATGAGCGACAGGTTGAACGGGTGGAAGAAGCGCGGGCCCACGATCAGGCTGAACACGGCAAGGCCGGCGATCAGCACCACGAAGGGCACCACGGTCGGATACTGATGCAGGAGGTGCTGCAGCCGGCGCATCGGCGAACGGCGCTGCTCGGCGAAATGGGCGACTGCGTCCGCGTTGTTCGCGGCCGGTTCGACGCTGGACATGGTTCCGACCCTTTCCGTGCGGCTGTCGAGGCGACCGACGCGGGAGGGCAGCCCGCGTCGGTCGGTGCGGCGCCACGAGCGGCGCCGACGTCGTCAGGGGAGGGCGATCAGCCCCAGCACTTCTTGAGGGCTTCCTCGGACGTGATGGATTCCACTCCGTCCACCGGCTTGTCGGTCACCAGCGTCACGCCCGTGTCGAAGAAGTCGAGCCCCTGCGTCGCCGCCGGCTTCTCGCCCGTCTTCTTGAAGTTCACGACCGCCTCGACGCCCTTGGACGCCATGAGCAGCGGATACTGCATGGAGGTGGCGCCGATCACGCCGGCCTTGACGTTCTCCACGCCCGGGCAGCCGCCGTCCACCGAGGTCAGCACGACCGAGCTTTCCTTGCCGGCGGCCTTCATCGCCTCGTAGGCGCCCGCCGCGGTGGGCTCGTTGATCGTGTAGAGAACGTTGAGGTCCGGGTCCTTCTGGAGCAGGAGCTCGGCCCCGGTGCGCCCGCCTTCTTCCGAGCCGGCGCCCCACTGGTGGCCGACGATGCGCGGATCGTCCTCGTCGAGATAACGGCTCATGTCCTTCGGATCGATGCCGAAGCCCTTCATGAAGCCCTGGTCGCGCTGCACGTCGACCGTCGGCTGCGTCTCGATGGCGTCGAGGAAGCCGACCTTTGCGGTCTTCGGATCGGACACGGTCTTGGCGGCCCACTGGCCGATCAGCTCGCCTGCCTTGACGTTGTCGGTGGCGAAGGTCTGGTCGGCGGCGTCGGCCGGATCGAGCGGGGTGTCGAGCGCGATCACGAGGATGCCGGCCTGCCGCGCCTGCTCCAGCACGGGGGCGATCGCCTTCGGGTCGCTCGCGGCGATCAGAATGCCGCTCGCGCCGGCCGAGATCAGATTCTCGACCGCCGTCACCTGGCTGTCGTGGTCGCCGTCGTACTTGCCTGCGAAGCTCTGGAACTTGACGCCGAGCTCGGCGGCCTTCTGGCTGGCGCCCTCGCGCATCTTGGCGAAGAACGGGTTGGCCTCGGTCTTCACCACGAGGCCGACCAGGACGTCTTCCTGGGCCCGGGCGGGCGCGGACGCCAGCAGGCACGCGGCGATGGCCGTTCCCGCGACTAAACCGGCGAGGCGGTGGATGGTGCTGCGCGAAGTCATGCTTCCTCCCTTTTGGTTCGCGAGGCGCCGCGCTCGGCGCGCCCGTTCCGTCGCCGTGCGATTCGCTCCCGGCGTTTCCCGAAGGCGCCGGCCGTCAGCCGGTGCCGCGTTTCCTCTGCCGATGGCTGTTCGCCCCCGGCCCGGGCGCCCTTCCGTGCCGGGGCGCCTTCTGTTTCCGGAGTAAAGTCGCGATCGGCGGAAAACACAATCGCCTTGTGGACGACATCAGAGCTTTTTGCGCGTTATTGGAAGGAATGCGGGTTCAATCGATGCGGTCCTCATGCGAACCGATCCAAATCACGGCCGTCCCATCTCGCAAGTGCGCAAAACCGATCGAAAGCCGTCAACTTTCGTGACATCGGTGTTCCCTGAGGGTGCGCGGGCGCCCGACCCGGCGCCGAACATCGGTTTGCCGTGAACTTCGTCGTGGATTGCTGCGCCAAGTCGCGCTAGGGCAGGGCCGCACGCCCCGACCGACAGGTACGAAAGGTTCACCCATGACGCAGCCCAAACGCATCGCCGTCACCGGCGCGGCCGGTCAGATCTGCTACTCCCTCCTGTTCCGCATCGCCAACGGCGACGTCTACGGCAAGGACACCCCGGTCGCGCTCCAGCTCCTCGATCTGCCCCAGGCCCAGAAGGCCGTGAAGGGCGTGGTGATGGAGCTCGAGGATTGCGCCTTCCCGCTCCTGCAGGACGTCGTCATCACCGACGACCCCAAGGCGGCCTTCCGCGACATCGACGCCGGCTTCTTCGTCGGCTCGCGCCCGCGCACGCAGGGCATGGAGCGCCGAGACCTTCTCAACGCCAACGCCGAGATCTTCCGCGTCCAGGGCGAAGCCCTGAACGAGGGGGCCAAGCGCGACGCCAAGGTGATTGTGGTCGGCAACCCAGCCAACACCAACGCCATGATCCTGGCCGCCAACGCCAAGGACTTCCCGACCGAGAACATCACCGCGATGCTCCGTCTCGACCACAACCGCGCGCTCACGCAGTTCGCCCAGAAGGCCGGCGTGTCGGTCGATGCGATCGCGAAGTTCGTGGTCTGGGGCAACCACTCGCCGACCATGTTCGCCGACTGGACCAACGCCACGGCCGACGGCAAGCCGCTGGCCGAGGTGATCGGCGACGAGGCCTGGTACAAGGAGACGCTGATCCCGACCGTCGCCAAGCGCGGCACGGCGATCATCGAGGCGCGCGGCGCTTCGTCGGCGGCCTCGGCGGCCAACGCCGCGATCGATCACATGCGCGACTGGATCAAGGGCTCGGACGGCGACTGGGTCTCCATGGGCGTGTCGTCGGACGGCTCCTACGGCATCCCGGAGGGCCTGATGGCCGGCGTGCCGGTGGTGTGCGAGGGCGGCGCCTACAAGCGCGTCACCGGTCTCGAGATCGGCCCCTTCCAGCGGCAGATGCTGGACCGCACGGTGGCCGAGCTGTCCGAGGAGCGCGAGGCCGTTTCGGCGCTCCTCTGATCGTCCGGCCCATAGGGTCGGCTTCCCATGGCTGCCGCGCCGTCCGGCGCGGCAGCCCTTTCGCGTCCGAAAGGATCAACGGCTCCTTAAGCTTCCGGCGCGAAATTCGCCCGACGTTGCAAGCGGGCCGCAGGATGTCACCGAGCCGAAGCCTCACCCTGATCTTCGCCGTCGCGGCGCTGGGCCTGGCCGGCGGCTGCGCCCGCATGACGCCGCGCATGAGCGCCGAGGAGTGCCTTGCGCGGGCCATGTATTTCGAGTCCAACCGCTCGTCCGAGGCGGGCATGCTGGCGGTCGGCACGGTGGTGATGAACCGGCTGGAGTCGGGCAAGTATCCGAAATCCGTCTGCGGCGTGGTCGGGCAGAAGAACCAGTTCGCCCCCGGCGTGCTCAGCAAGCCCATGGGCAAGGGGCGCGACCTCGCGACCAAGACCGCCAAGCGCGTGCTGCGCGGTGCGCGGCATTCGGACGTGCAGAAGGCCATGTTCTTCCACACGGCCGGCTATTCCTACCCCTATTCCAACATGCACTACGTCACGATCCAGGGCGGCAACTCGTTCTACGAGAAACGCAGGAACGCGACCTCGACCCAGTCCATGGTTGCCGAGCGCATGGAAGCGGAAAAGCAGGGGCGGCTGCCGTTCACACCGCCCGAGCGCGCGCTCGCGGCCGCCGTGGCGGCCCGCGAGCCGGCACCCGCCGTGATGCGGACCCCTGTGCGCGAAAGCCGCATCGCGCGCCGGATGGCCGACCCGGCTCCCGCCGCGTCGGCCGCCCCCAAGACCATGAGCATCGAGGACCTCATCCGCGCGAACGGCGGCTGACCGGCCTCACGCGTCGGGAAAGTCGGCCGAGAGGCTTTCGTCGCGCAAGCCCTCGATCTCGGCGAGCCGCTGCCGGAGCTTGCCGGTCACACCCTCGTAGGCGACCTTGCCGAGGACGAGATGGCGCGGGGCCTCGGGCATCTGCGTCGCGCGGATCATGGCCTCGCCGGCGCGCACCGGATCGCCGGCCTGATGGCCGCTGATGTCGGAGGTCGATTTCAGCCGGGCGCCCGCCGTGTCGGCGTATTCCGCGATCCGGTTCGGCGTCTGGCGCAGCGAGCGGCCGGCCCAGTCGGTGCGGAACGGGCCGGGCGCGACGCAGGTGACCTGCACGCCGAAGGGCGCCACCTCCGCAGCGAGCGAGTCGGAGAAGCCCTCCACCGCGTGCTTCGTGGCGGCGTAGTAGCCCGACCCCGGAAAGCCGATGAAGCCCGCCTGCGAGGTGAGGTTGAGGATGTGGCCCGAGCCCTGGCGGCGCATGATCGGCAGCACGGCGCGCGTCATGGCGAAGAGGCCGAAGACGTTGGCGTCGAACTGCTCGCGGATCTCCGCGTCCTCGCCCTCCTCGATCGAGGACTGGTAGCCGTAGCCCGCGTTGTTGACGAGCACGTCGATGCGGCCGAACCGCTCCTCCGCCGCCTTGATCGCCGCGTCGATCTGCACCCGGTCGGTGACGTCGAGCGAGAGCGCGGCCACCCGGTCGGAGCCGAGATCGACGAGGCTCGACAGGCGCTCGCGGTCGCGCGCCGTCGCCACGACGCGCCAGCCGCGCTCGATCACCAGCTTGGCGAGTTCGTGGCCGAAGCCGGTGGAGCAGCCGGTGATGAACCAGACGGGCGTATCGGTGGAGGACATGGATCGGCTTCCGCTCAAGAAGGAAAGGGTCTGTCGCGAAGCCGGTATCTGGGAGCCGTCGCCGCCGTGACCAGCAGGACGCGGGCGGGGCGAACGATTCGGAAAGCCTACTGAAACGTTTGCCGTGCTACTCGATCCTTCGAGATTGGATTCAGCCGGATTTCAGCCCTTGTCGTCGCACTCCATCGGCCGCCCGTCCTCCGTCCGGCGCCTGCGCACCGTCGCGGCGGTTCTCCTGTCGCTCGCGCTGGCGTCGTGCCAGTCGATGGACCTTTCGCGCAGCGACGTGCGCGCCGGGCTCATCCCGCCCAGCAAGGCTCCCGCGCTGTCCGTGGGCGCCGAGGTCGTGGCGGAGCGAACGCCCGCCGCCATCGTGGTCGACATGGACACGGGGCGCGTGCTCTACGCGGACGACGCCGATGGCCTGCGGCATCCGGCCTCGCTCACCAAGCTGATGACGCTGTATCTCCTGTTCGAGGCGATCGAGGCCCGGCGCATCGGCCTCGACGACGCGATGCCCGTGACGGCCTTCGCCGCCGCGCGCGCGCCTTCCAAGCTCGGTCTGCGGCCCGGGGAGACGATCCGCGTGCGCGAGGCGATGTTCGGCCTGGCGGTGAAGTCGGCCAACGACGTCGCCTCCGTGGTGGCCGAGGCGCTGGGCGGTACGGACGACGCCTTCGCCCTGGCGATGACCCGCAAGGCGCGCCAGCTCGGCATGACGCGCACCAACTTCGCCAACCCGAGCGGGCTGCCGGACGAGGCGCAGATCTCCACGGCGCGCGACATGGCGATCCTCGGCCAGCAGATCCGCAAGCGGTTTCCGCAATACGCCCCGCTGTTCGCCACGGAAGGGTTCGACTACGGGGGCCGGCACTACACCGCCACCAACAAGCTGCTCGGCCGCGTGGCGGGCGTCGACGGCATGAAGACCGGCTTCGTCAACGCTTCCGGCTTCAACCTCGTCGCCAGCGCGCGCCGCAACGGGCGCGGCGTCATCGTCGTGGTGCTCGGCGGCAAGACGGGGCGCGAGCGCGACGCCAGCGTGGAGAAGCTGATCGACGCCTATCTCGGCCCCGCGTCCTGAGGGTCTCCGCTTACAAGCCCTTCTGCATGCCGCCATCGACGAAGTAGGTCGAGCCGACCGAGTAGCTCGCCTTGTCGGAGCACAGGAACACGAAGAAGTTCGCCAGCTCCTCCGGCGTGCCGAACCGCTTGATCGGCGCATGCTCGTCGGCCACGCCCTGGAGATAGCCTTCCCAGTCGCCGCCCGTGTTGGCGGTGAGCTGGCGTGCCGTCTTCTTCCAGTCGGGTGTCAGGATTAGGCCCGGATTGACGCAGTTGACGCGGATGTTGTCGCCGACGAGCTCCGTCGCGAGGCACTTGGAGAACATCATCAGCGCGGACTTGGTGACGTTGTAGATCGGCTCGTACCAGAGCGGCTGCACGGCGCAGATCGAGGCGTTGTGCAGGATCACTCCGCCGCCGCGACGGCGCATCTGCGGCACGACGCCGCGTGCCAGGCGCACTGCCGCCATCACATGCAGATCCCAGTAGGACTGCCACTTGTCGTCGGGCGCGGCCATCACCGTCTCGTTCGAGCCGGTGCCCGCGTTGTTGACCAGGATGTCGGTGCCACCGAACCGATCCTCGGCAGCGCGCACCAGTCCGTCGACGCCCTCGGCCGTCGATACGTCGGCCGCGACGCCGAGGGCCTCGACGCCGTGCGCCTTCGCGATGCGGTCCGCCTCGACCTGGGCGCGCTCGCCGCCTCGCGCCGCCAGGACGACGTTGGCGCCCTCCGCCGCCATCCCTTCGGCCACCGCCAGCCCGATGCCGACCGAGCCGCCGGTGACGATGGCGACCTTGCCCCTGAGACCCATGTCCATGCGCTTCTCCTCCCGGCCCTCCCGGCCGATTCGTGATCAGGATTGTGCGCCGGCGCGAGGGGCGGGCGCCAGCGCCGCCCGCGGTCAGTCGGCGTAGCGCTGCTCCGTCCACGGATCTCCGCGCTCGTGGTACCCGCGCACTTCCCAGTAGCCGGGCTGATCCGCCGTGCGGAACTCGATGGAGCGCAGCCACTTCGCGCTTTTCCACAGATAGAGATGCGGCACCAGGAGCCGCACGGGGCCGCCGTGTTCCTTCGTGAGCGGCCGTCCCTCCCAGGAATGCACCAGCATCGCGTCGAATGCGGTGAAATCGGCGAGGGGCAGGTTGGTGGAATAGCCGTCGTAGGAGCCGAGAACCACGAAGGCGGCGTCGGCGCGCGGGCGCACGACGGCCACGAAGTCGCGCGTGCGCACGCCTGCCCAGCGGTTGTCGTAGCGCGACCACGTGGTCACGCAGTGCATGTCGGTGGTCGCCTCGCTTTGGACCGATCCCTGGAACCGCGCCCAGTCCCATATCTGCGGCTCCTCCACAGCGCCGTTGATCTGGAGGCGCCACCGTTCGGTGGACACATCGGGATGGAGGCCGAGGTCGAGGACCGGCCAGTTCTTCATCAGGTGCTGGCCGGGCGGCAGACGCTCGCTGTCCGGCCGCTCGCGCTCGCCGGTCAGGAAGCGACCGTCGCGAGCCCATTCCTGCTTGGTGCGGGTGAGCTTGGATTCGGGCGGGGTGTCGTCCGGCGCATCGGCCATGGCAGGGCCCTTCGTTGAGGCATTCTGCAGAACATGGTGCGCCCACGCCCGAAGATCACCGACCGGTGCCGGCGATTCCGCCGACGGGACGCCTCGTCCCTCTTGAAACCGCGGCCTGCGGCGGCACCTTGCCCCTCATGATACGGCGCAGGACGATGGACGGGATCACGGGGGGCGGCCGATGGCTGCTGGCGCTCGTGATCTGCGCCTTCGCCTTCTCCGCTCCCGAAGGCCACGCGATGCCGGCGGTACCCCATCCCATCGTGATGGGCACCGGCTGCGCGCACGGCGACGACGCTTCGGCCGCCCGCGCTCCCGAACGACACGCGGCCGGGATGGCGGCCTGCTGCGTCGCCCATTGCCTCCTGGCCGTGCCGCTTTCCCCGCCGGCCATCGCTGTGGTCCCTGAGGCGCGAGGCACGGACGACGTGTCGCCGGACGAGCGCGCGGA
Organism: Aureimonas flava; assembly: GCF_003583935.1. Taxonomy (GTDB): domain Bacteria; phylum Pseudomonadota; class Alphaproteobacteria; order Rhizobiales; family Rhizobiaceae; genus Aureimonas; species Aureimonas flava. Next base: position 123,306 of record NZ_QYRN01000001.1, read on the forward strand.
AGGCCGCTCGGTCCCGGTGCCGCTTCCGCCCCCGCGCGGCGCCCGTCGCACCTGATTTCTCGTGGCCGATCGCCATCGGACCCGGTGCCTGGAGCGCCGCGATCCCGGTCGTGCCGACACAACCCAATTGGATCCGATCATGACCCATTCCACGAACGACATGCAGGCCTGCATCGACGCCTGCCTCGCCTGCTACCGAACCTGCCTGTCCACGGCGATGCACCATTGCCTGGAGGCGGGCGGTCCGCACACGGAGCCTGCGCATCTCCGCCTGATGGCGGCCTGCGCCGAGATTTGCCGGGCCTCGGCCCACATCATGCTGACCGGAAGCGATGCGCATCGCCATTCCTGTGCGGCCTGCGCGGAGATCTGCGCCGCCTGCTCCCGCGACTGCGAGCGCGTCGGCGGCATGGATGCATGCGTGGCCGCCTGCCGGGACTGCGAGCGCCTCTGCCGCGAGATGGGGGCCGGCCGATGAGGGCGCGCGGCGTTGCCGCCGTCCTCGCCGCGGCGTGGCTCGCCGCGGCGGGCGCCGCCCCGGCGCAGGAGATGGACCACGCGGCCCACGGGCAGGCGGCCGGCGAGGCGGCCAGTCAACGCATGATGGAGGCCATGGACGCGATGAACGCCGCCATGGCCCAGACGCCGATGACTGGGCGTCCAGGCCTCGACTTCGCCCAGATGATGATCCCGCACCACCAGAGCGCGATCGACATGGCGCAGGCCTATCTCGACAGCGGAGAGAACGACCCGGTGCTCGCCCGCATCTCGCGTGACGTGATCGCCTCGCAGCAGGCGGAGATCGCGGAACTGCGGGCCTGGATCGAGGCGAACCGCGACCGCTAGGACGGCGCATGGGGGCGGGCGGGCCGTGTTGCCCCGCCCGCCTCGCCGACGGAGCGCCGCGCCTTATGTTGCCGGCGATGGACCCGATCGATCGCACCGCCAGCCTCTCCCCGTCGCGCTTCGACATCGACCGCGTGCCGGTCCTGCGCAAGATCGAGGTGCGTGGGCTGGTCATCCTCGGCCTCGTGTCGGCGTCGCTGTTCGGCTTCCTGACGATTGCCGGCGAGGTGCGGGAAGGGGATACGCACGCCTTCGACGACGCGATCCTGCGCGCCCTGCGCAGCCCGACCGACCCGGCCGATCCGATCGGCCCGTTCTGGGTCGAGGCGATCATGCGCGACCTCACCGCCCTGGGCGGGTACACCGTGCTCGCCCTGCTGACCGTGCTCGCGGTCACCTACCTCCTGATGAAGGGCAAGCGCGCCTCGGCCCTCCTCATGGGCGTGGCCATGATGGGCGGCGTGATGCTCTCCAACGTCCTGAAGATCGGGTTCGACCGGCAAAGACCCGACGTCGTGGCCCATCTCGTGGACGTGCATAGCCTCAGCTTTCCGAGCGGCCACGCGATGCTTTCGGCCACCGCCTACCTGACGCTGGGCGCGCTCCTCGCGCGGGGCGAGCGTGGCTTCGTGATGCGCAGCTACTTCATGGGCGTCGCGATCGCTCTGACGCTGCTGATCGGGGCGAGCCGGGTCTATCTCGGCGTGCACTACCCGACCGACGTGTTGGCGGGCTGGTGCGCCGGTTCCGCCTGGGCGCTTCTGTGCTGGTGGGTCGCGCGCTGGCTCCAGCGGCGCGGCAGCGTCGAGCCGAGCACCTGATGCGCGCACGGCGCCGCTCCTTCGGAGAGCGGCGCCGTGCGCTTTTGCGGGGCGAGCTTCAGAAATCGAAGTCGTTGATGTCCACCTTGGTGAACACCTTCGGCGCGCCGAGCAGGATCTGGCTCTGGTTGACGATCTGCAGGTCGCCGAGGCGCCCGGCCTTGAAGGTCGTGTCGCCCGGCTTCAGCGTGCCGTCGGCCACCGCGCGCATGGCCATGCCGGCGGCATAGCCGAGGTCCACGGTCGACCACAGGATGGTCGACTTCACGCAGTCGTTGTTGACGTAGGGCTTCATCGCGTTGGGCAGCGCGAGGCCGACCACGGCGACCTTGCCGCACAGGTTGTTCTGCTGCACGGCCTCGGAGGCGGCGGGCGTCGCCACCGAGGTCATGCCGAGGATGCCCTTCAGCTCGTCGCCGTACTTGTTGATGAGCGTCTGCGCCTGGTTGAAGGAGAGGATATTGTCCTCCTGCGCCTCCACCGTCTCGAGGAACTTGAGCTTGGGATGGCACTTCTCGGCGTAGGCCGCCATCTCGGTGATCCAGCGCGCCTGGTTGGGCGTGGTGAAGGTCGAGGTGACGATGGCGAAGGACCCTTCCTCGCCGATCTCGGAGGCGAGCTGGTCGATCATCGACTTGGCGACGCCGTTCGGCTCGGCCTGGTTCACGAACCACTGGCGCGCGTCCGGCTCGGCGTCCGCGTCGTAGCCGACGACGTTGATGCCAGCTTCCAGCGCGCGCTTGAGCACCGGCGCGATGGCCACCGGGTCGTTGGCCGCGAACAGGATGCCGTCGACGCCGGACGTGATGTAGTTGTCGATGAAGGTGATCTGCTCGTCGATGTTCGCCCGGGTCGGCCCGTCGGTGGTGACCGTCATCGAGCCCAGCTCCTTCGCCGCCTCCTGGATGCCGGAGGCGGTGGAGTTGAAGTAGCCGACGCCCACGAGCTTGGGGATGTCCACCACGCGCAGCGGCTTGCCGTTGCGGTCGGGCGCGTCGGTCGGCTCGCCGCCGTTGTAGTCGCCCGGCGGCACGGCCGTGACCGTCGCGTCGCAGGCCAGCGGGCTGGCCGGCTGGTCGTCGCCGCCGGTCCAGGTGCTCTGCGCCAAGGCTGGCGCGGCGAGAAGGCTCGAGCCGATGAGGAATGCCAGTAGGGTACGCATGCCGTTGTCTCCTCCACGATGACGTTTGGCGGTGTCGCAGTCCCGGCCGATGGCGGCCGATGGGGATCAGTCGCCCGAATAGCGGCCGAGGAAGTTCGAGATGAGCACGGCCGCGATCAGCACGGCGCCGATGATGACGATGGTGCCGTCGCCGCGCACGCCCGACAGCGCGAGGCCGTTCTTGAGCACCTGGACGAGGCAGAGGCCGAGCAGCGTGCCCACCACGAGGCCCCGCCCGCCGAAGATCGAGGTGCCGCCGAGCACCACGGCCGTGATGACGTCGAGCTCGATGCCCGAGCCCATGTCGGAGCGCGTGGTGGAGACGCGGCTGACGAAGACCACGGCGGCCAGCGACGACACGAAGCCGGACGCGGAATAGATCCACAGCTTGGTCCGCGCGACGTCGATGCCGGAAAAGGCCGCGCCCTGTTCGTTGTTGCCGATGGCGTAGGTCGCGCGGCCGAAGGCGGTGTAGCGGAGGACGAAGAACCCGGCGAAGGCGACGGCGGCCAGCAGCCAGAGCTGCGTGGGAATGCCCAGGAAGTCACCCTGGCCGAGCACGAAGAACCATTTCGGATAGCCGCGGATCGACTGGGCCTGGCTGATGCCCTCGGCCAGCCCGCGATACAGGGCGAGGGTGGCGAGCGTCGCGATCAAGGGCGGCACGCGAAAGCGCGTGATGATGAGCCCGTTGACGAAGCCCGCCAGCGTCCCCACCGCCATGGACAGGCCGATGGCCGCCGGAAGCGGCAGGCCGAGCGTCTTCCAGAACACGCCGATCAGGATGGCGCAGAGGCCGAGGATCGAGCCGACGGACAGGTCGATGCCGCCGGTGACGATGACGAAGGTCATCGCCACCGCGATCAGCCCGACCTCGGTCATCAGCCGGCCCTGGTTGAGGAGGTTGGCGGCGGTGAAGAAGCGCTCGTTGTCGATCGCGAGCACCGCGAGGGCGAGCGCCAGGATCAGCGCCAGGATGGCTTCGTGGCGAAGGAGGGAGCGGAGGGTCATGGCGTCTCTCCCGCGTCAGCCGGTGCGGCCGCGTCGCGCCATGTCGGCGAGAACGGTCGCGAGGATGAGGATGCCCTGCACGGCGCGCAGCCAGTAGGCCGACACGTTCAGGAAGATCAGCGAGGAGCCGATGGCGGCGAACAGGATCGCGGCGAGCGTCGAGCCGACCACGGTGCCGACGCCGCCGAGGATCGACACGCCGCCGACCACCGCGGCGGTGATCACGATCAGCTCCAACCCGTTCGGTACGGTGGATTGGATGACCTGGAGCTGCGTCGCGAACAGGGTGGCCGAGACGCCCGCGATTAGGCCGTGCAGCGCGAACACCTTCACGATCGTCGCCTTGTAGGGAATGCCGGACGCCTCGGCCGCTTCCGGGTTGCCGCCCACCGCGTAGATCGCGCGGCCGAAGGCGGTGGAGCGCAGGACGAAGGCGAAGCCGACCGTCATGACGATCATGAACCAGACCGGAGAGGGCACGTCGAACAGACGGAACTGGGCAAGCTGGAAGCTCGGCGGCAGGCCGGAGATCCAGGCGCCGCCCGTCACGGTGATGAGCCCGCCGCGCAGGATCGAGAGCATGGCGAGCGTCGCGATGATCGACGGCACCTTGAGATAGGCGATCAGCACGCCGAGCCCGGCGTTCACCACGCCGCCGAGCAGCACCGGCAGCAGCCACGACAGCCACACCGGATAGCCGCCGGTCACCAGCAGGCCGGACACGGTGGCGAGCACGCCGATCAGCGCGCCCACCGACACGTCGATATGGCCGGAGATGATCACCATCGACATGCCGATCGCGGCCACCGCGATATAGGCGTTGCCGACGAAGATGGAGGTGAGGTTGTTCTGCGAGACGAAGCGCGGATTGATCCAGCCGACCACCAGGAACAGCGCTACCAGCGCCGCCAGCAGGAGGATCTCCTGCCCCGACGCCGAGAGGCGCCGCGAGAGCGTCGGGCCCCTCATGCCGCGTGCCCCGTCATCATGGCCGTGCCCACGGTGTCGGGCGTCGCCTCGGACCGGTCGAGAATGGCGGTCATGCGGCCGCCGTTCATCACCAGGATGCGGTCGCTCATGCCGAGCACCTCGGGCAGTTCGCTGGAGATCATGATGATGGCGAGCCCCTGGCGGGCGAGCTGGTTCATGAGCTTGTGGATCTCGGTCTTGGCGCCGACGTCGACACCGCGCGTCGGCTCGTCGAGGATCAGGATGCGCGGGTCGGTCGCCAGCCACTTGGCGATCACGACCTTCTGTTGGTTGCCCCCGGACAGTTGCGCGACCACCTGGCCGGGGCCCCGCGCGCGAATGGCGAAGCGCCGGATCGCGTCCTCGGCCAGCGCCGTCTCGCGGGACGTGTCGACCACCGAGCGGCGGGTGAGCCGGTCGAGGATCGCCATGGAGACGTTCTCGCGGATCGTCTGCGGGCGGACGAGACCGTGCTGGGCGCGGTCCTCCGGCACGTAGGCGATGCGCCTGTCGATCGCCTCCCGCACGCTGCCCACCGTCACCGGCCGCCCGTCGATCAGGATCTCGCCCTCCGTCGCGGGCGTGACGCCGAAGATCGTCTGGGCGAGCTCGGTGCGGCCCGAGCCGACGAGCCCCGCGATGCCGAGGATCTCGCCGGCGCGCACGGCGAAGGAGACGTCGCGCACCTTGCCGGCGTGTGCGAGGCCGCGCACCTCCAGGACCGTCTCGCCGATCGGGATGTCCTCCTTGGGGAACAGCTCGTCGATGTCGCGGCCGACCATCATCGACACGAGGGCCGCTTCCGTCACCTCGCCGACCGGGCGGGTGGCGATGGTGCCGCCGTCGCGCAGCACCGTGACGCGGTCGGCGATCTCGAAGATCTCGTTCATCCGGTGGCTGACGTAGACGATGCCGACGCCCTCGGCCCGCAGCGAGCGCACCACGTCGAGCAGGCGGCGCACGTCCGCCTCCGCGAGGGCCGCCGTCGGCTCGTCCATGACGAGGACGCGCGCGTTGCGCGAGAGGGCGCGGGCGATCTCGACGCGCTGGCGGTTGGCGACGGACAGTTTCGACACGGTCTCGTCCACGTCGAGGTCCGGGCAGTCGAGCCGGTCGAGGATCGCGCGCGCGTCGCGTCGCATTGCGCCCCAGTCCAGCGTGCCGCGCGGCGTGCGCGGCGCGTGGCCGGTGAAGATGTTCTCGGCCACCGTCAGGGCGGGAAACAGCAGGAGCTCCTGATGCACCACCGCGATGCCCCGGTCCTGCGCGTCGCGCGGGCCGTCGAGCCGGCGGGCCCGGCCGTCGATCTCCACCGTTCCCGCATTAGGTTGGTGCGCGCCCGACATGATGCGGATCAGGGTGGACTTGCCGGCGCCGTTCTCGCCCATCAGGGCGTGGACCTCGCCGGGGCGAAGGTCGAAGTCGACGCCCTTCAGCACCGACACCGGCCCGAACGACTTCTCGATCGCCCGCAACGCGACGATGGGCTCCGCCTCAGTTCGCAAGGAAGCCCCCTTCCACCGGAAGGGCGTGGCCGTGGACCATGGCCGCGGCATCCGACAGGAGAAACAGGATCGCCTCCGCCACGTCCCGCGTCTCGGCGAAGCGGCCGACGGGGGTGCGGGCGAGCATCGGGCCGCCCTTCTCCGGCGCACTCCAAGCGACGCGCGCGAGCTCGGTCATGGTCACGCCGGGGTTCACGGCGTTGACGCGGATGCGGTGGGGTCCGAGCTCGTTGGCCATGACGCGCGTCAGCCCGTCCAGCGCGCCCTTGGAGGCGCAGTAGGCGGCATGGTCGCGGAAGCCGAGGAAAGACGAGATCGACGAGACGTTGACGATCGCGCCCGGCGCGTCGCGGCGGATCAGGTCGCGGGCGAAGACCTGCGAGACGATCGCCGCCGCGCGAACGTTGATCGCCTGCACGGTGTCGAAGGACTCGTCTTTCATCTCGAGGAACGGCTCCAGGATGTTGATCCCGGCGCAGTTCACGAGAAGGTCGGCGGGCAGGGCCTCGGCGGCGGCCCTCCGCGCGGCCGCCGCGTCGGCGAGATCCACCGCGATCGCGCGGCATCCGGTCTCGACCGCCAGCGCGTCGAGGTCGTTGCGGGTCCGACCCAGCGCCACCACCCGCGCCCCGCGCTCTCCCAGAAGTGTCGCCACATGGCGGCCGATGCCCTTTCCGGCGCCGGTCACGATGGCGGTCCTGCCTTTGAAATCCATCCTCGTTCCTCCCAAAACGTGGTGGACGAGATGGAGCCTAGTCCTCCAGTCCCATCTCGATCTGCATCTTCACCTCGCCCTTGGGCGCCTTGGCCGCGAGTTCGAAGGCCTCGACGCTCTGGTCGAAGGTGAACCGGCGCGTGATGAGCGGCGACACGTCCACGGCGCCCGACGCCAGCATGGCGACGCAGCGCGGGAAGACGTGGGCGTAGCGGAAGACGTGCTCGACGCGCGCTTCCTTCAGCATGGCCCGCGACACGTCGTAGGACGGTTTGGACAGGGGAATGCCGACGAACACCACCACACCGCCTGGGCACAGCGGCTCGAAGATGGTGGCGATCGCCCGTTCCGATCCGGCGCATTCGTAGATCACGTCGGCGCCCCAGCCGTCCGTTCGCGCCTTCACCGCTTCGGCGAGGTCCTCGCGCGCCACGTTGACCGTGGAGACCGATCCGAGCTTGCGGGCGATCTCCAGCTTGGTGTCGTCGACGTCGCTGACGATCACGTGGGCGCAGCCGCCGGCCAGCGCGGCAAGCACCGTGACGAGGCCGATCGGCCCCGCACCGATCACCACCGCGACGTTGCCGGGCGCGGCCTTGGCCTTGGTCACGGCGTGGACGCCCACGGCGAGCGGCTCCACCATGGCGGCAGCGGCGAAGGAGACGTTGTCCGGCAGCTTGAACGTGAAGGCTTCCGGGTGGACGACGCTCGGGCGCAGCACGCCGTGGATCGGCGGCGTCGCCCAGAAGCGGACGGCCGGATCGAGGTTGTAGAGGCCGAGGCGCGTGGCGCGTCCGTTGGGGTCAGGGATGCCCGGCTCCATGCACACGCGGTCGCCGGGCTGGAGCGTCGTCACGGCCGAGCCGATCTCGGTGACGATGCCGGACGCCTCGTGGCCGAGGATCATCGGCTCGCGCACCACGAAGGGGCCGATGGCGCCGTGCGTGTAGTAGTGGACGTCGGAGCCGCAGATGCCGACCGTGTGGATGGCGATCCGAACGTCGTGGGCGCCGAGCGTCTCGTCCACGGGGCAGTCGCGCAGCGCCAGACTGTCCTTGCCTTCCAACACCAGCGCGCGCCGGTCGCCCTGCGTCTTCGCCTTCAGCGCTTCGATGTCCCGCATGGTCCGATCTTCTCCCGTGGTCCTCGTTCGTGCCCGCCCGACGCTAGGGGGCGGCGCGGTTCGGGGCGACGCGTCTATGGGCGCCTTTGCAAACTTTCTTGGCTTCCACGTCAGGCCGCGCGCGTCTGGTCGAGGCGGTGCGCGCGGATGCGACGCGACTCGTCGCGATAGGCGGACGGGGTCTGCTGGCATACGGCGTGGAACTGCCGATTGAAGTTGGCCGTGTTGTTGTATCCGACCTCGTAGCAGATCCTCGTGACCGGCATCTCGCTGCCCGCCAGCAGGGCACAGGCCTGCTGGACGCGCAGCCGGTTCACGTAGGACGTGAAGTTATGGCCCGTCTGGTGCTTGAAGAAACGAGAAAACGCCGTCACCTCCATGTTGCAGACGGTCGCCGCGTCGCTGAGCGAGATGTCGCTGGCGTAGCGCTCCGTGATGAACGCGATCACCCGGTCGAGGCGGCGCGAGGCGGAGGTATGCAGCCCGAGCGAGGGCGCGCATCGCGCCAGGACCCGGCGCTCCTCCGGCCGGGCAGCCAGATCCGCGAGGAGCGACAGGAAGGACACCAGTCGCCCAGCGCCGCGCTCGTGCTCCATCGCGCAAAGTTTCATGCGCGCGCGCTCGGCGGTCGCGCCGGTGAATTCCACGCCGAACGCCGCATCGCGCAGGAGGCATCGCAGGTCGGCGAACTCGGCGAAGCCGCCGACCAGCGTGTCGGTGACCGCCGCGTCGAACTGCACGAGCATGTCGCGGTTCGGAAGGCTCGCGCCGGGTTCGAGGTCGCTGATCCAGTTGTGCGGCAGGTTCGGGCCCGCCAGCACGAGGCAGCCTTCCTGGAACGGGCCGACATAGTCCCCGATCATCATGCGGCCGCGACCGGAGGTGACGAGATGGAGCTCGTATTCCGGGTGTCTATGCCACTTCGCCAGATGATGGGGATAGTCGTGCTTCGCCCAGCGGAAGGATTCGCCCGGCCCCCGCAGGATGATCTCGAGCGCGGGGTCGCTGCCGGCGGCGGGCGTGGCGGTGTCCGGGCGGCCGATCGTCATGCCGTTTCCTCCACCTTTCGGACCTCGGCCGCCGCGAGCCACATCTCGCGATAGCGGCCGAGGTCGGGCAGCGGCGTGTCGGGGATAACCCGTTCCGCGGCGGGTTCGATCGCCGCATTTGGGCCAAGCGCCAGGAGCGCCGCACCGGCGCTGGTGCCGGTTCCCTCCAGGGGAGCGGCGACGGGGCGCCCGGTCAGTTGCCGAAGGGCGCGCAGGAACGCGTCGTTGCGCGCGAACGGCCCTTCCACCACCGTCGGGCCGTCCGCGCCGATCACGCGCAGCACCTCGTTCGTGGCGAGCGCGGCGTAGAGACTGGCGGCGGCCGTGCGTTCGGCGCGAGACAGCGCGCCCGGCTCCACCGACCAGCCGCCGCGCGCCCGCGGAAACGGCCCGCTGCCGGCTGTCTGTCCCGGCAGCGCCATGATCCCGCGCTCGACCACCGAGGCGAGCACGGCCTCGTCCGGCGCTTCCGCTTCGCCGCCGGTCAGCGCATCGAACTCGCGCCCGCCCATGAAGATGCCGGACGGCACGGGCCGGCCGAACGCATCGACGTTGCTGAATGTGCCGAGGGCGGGGTCGAGCGTGTCGCGTCGGCCGCCGACGGCGAAGCACACGACCCACGTTCCCGTAGAGACCACGGCGAAGGGCGCCGGGCGGGAGAGGAGATGCGGCAGCAGCGACGCGTTGGAATCGTGGATGCCGCACAGGACGGGAATGGCGTTGCGGTCGGCCAGCCCGGCCTGCCGCGCGATCTCGGGAAGCAAGGGCCCGAGCGTGTCGAAGGCGGTGCGCAGCGGCGGCAGCAGCGCCCCCCAGCCCATTCGCGCGACGAGCGAGGAACAGGCGCCGGCGGGGGGCGACCAGAGGTCGGTGTGGCAGGCGATCGAGGTCGTCTCCACCGAGGCGACGCCGGTGAGGCGCCAGGCCCAGTACTGCGGATAGGTCAGGATGTGGCGCGTCCGCGCGAAGGCGTCGGGGAAGCGGCTCTGGAGCCAGAAGAGCTGGCGTCCGACATTGAGGCCCTGGGCCATGCGGGGGGACAGGGTCTCGGCGAAATCCGGCCGAAGGGGTTCGTAGGCGTCGCTCTCGGGCCCGGCGAGGTCGAACTCGTAGTCCAGCATCGGCAGCGACAGGCCGGTCTCGTCCACCAGCACGATCGAGGCGCCGTGGGTGGTGATGGCGATGGCGTCCGGCGCGTGCCCCGCCGCGACCTCGCCGAGCGAGGCCACGACGAAGGCGAAGAGGCGGTCGAGATCGAAATGCGGATAGGGCCCATCGCGCCGCACCTCGTTCGTGATGGAGCGGAAGGCGAGGTCGCGCCGCTCCGCCAGGTCGTGCAGCACGACCTTGGCGTTGGTCTTGCCGATATCGATCACGGCGACGTGGCGGGCGGGGCGATCCATGCGCTCAGTCCATCCTGAACATGGGTTCGAGTTGCGTGACGGCGGGCGATGCGTCCGGGTTCGTCTCCATGATGTCGGCCATCGACGCCCACCACCGTCGCATGACCTCGTGGGCGGGCAGGGCATCCATCCCGTGGTCGGACGGCCGCTTCAGCGTCGCGAACAGGTGGTGCGTCTCGGGGTCGAGGTGGATCGAATAGTCGCGGACGCCCGCTTCGCGCAGCAGGGCGACGAGCTCGGCGGGGATCGCATCGTGGCGACGCCGGTATTCCGCCGCGCCGCCGGGCCGCAGCACCATGCGGAAGGCCACGGTCTCCTCATGCGCCGTGGCCATTGACGCCTCCTCGCTCCACCGTGGCGACGATCAGACGGACGCCCGCCGCCTCCACCATCGCGGCGTCCTTGTCGGAAACGCCGTCGTCGGTGACGACGACCTGGGCACGCTCCAACGGGGCGAGAAGCAGGCTCGACCGGTTGGCGAACTTCGAACGGTCGGCGAGGATCACCAGCTCGTCGGCCTGACGCATCAGCCGCTGCTCGGATTGGATGATCAGCGGATCGGTCTCGGCCAGGCCGAGGGCCGAGACGCTCTGGACGCCCATGAACATGCGCCGCGCGCGGAAATGCGCCGTGCCGTCCGCCTCGAAGGGAGAAAGGATCAGTCCCTGGGCGCGGTATACGGCGCCCGCCGGAAGCAGCACCGAGCAGCGCGAGTGCTGGAGCAGGTGTTCGGCGATGGGAAACGAGTTGGTCATGATCTGGAGGCTGGCGTCGGTCAGGAAATGGACCATCTGGAACGTGGTCGAACCGCCGTTGACGATGGCCGCGTCGTCCTCTTCGCAGAGGCGCGCCGCCTCGCGGGCGATGGCACGCTTCTCGGCCACATGGACGGTTTGCGCCAGGGCGAAGTTCGAGCCGCCGGGCAGCACGGGTACGGCGGAGGCCAGCGCCTCGGCGCCCCCACGAACCTTGCGCAGGCGCCGGGCGAGCGACAGCGCCTGGATGTCGCGCCGGATCGTCGCCTCCGATGCTCCGGTGAGCGCGGCGAATTCCTGCACGGTGCCCACGGAGCGCCCCTTGAGGGCGCTCAGGATCATCCGCTGGCGTTCGCGCTCGTGCATCCGTCTCCTCCCGCCACGAAGGTTTGCGCGGCCCGTCGCGGCTTGTCAATCACGGGCGATCATATCCCGTCATTGTGCGCTGCATCATGATCGATCGTGAGCGTTTGTGTTGACACGGTGCCGCATCCGGCCGATGGTCCCCGCGCCGATCCCAGGCTGACGATCGATGCGCCGGGCGGCAATATCCACGAGGGGTTGGCGATGGGCGGGGCGACGAAACTGCTGGAGAACCGCTGGGACGACGCGCGTGCCGCCGCCATGAGCGAGCCGGAGCGCCTCCTCTACCGATCCAATCTCCTCGGTTCCGACAAGAGGATCACCAATTTCGGCGGGGGCAACACCTCGGCCAAGGTGCGGCAAGCCGATCCGCTCACCGGCGAGGACGTCACCGTCCTGTGGGTGAAGGGTTCGGGCGGCGACGTCGGCACGATGCGGCTCGACGGATTCGCCACCCTCTACATGGACAAGCTGGAGCGGCTGCGTTCGATCTATCGCGGCGTGGAGCAGGAGGACGAGATGGTCGGCCTCCTCAACCATTGCACGTTCGACCTCAATCCGCGCGCGGCGTCGATCGACACGTCGCTGCATGCCTATCTGCCCTATGCGCATGTCGATCACATGCATCCGGACGCGGTGATCGCCATCGCCGCGACGAGGCGCTCCCGCGAGCTGACGCGGGAGGTCTACGGCGACGAGATCGGCTGGCTCGGCTGGCGCCGTCCCGGCTTCGAACTCGGCCTCGAACTGTCGCGCTTCGCCGCCGAGCATCCGGACGCGAAGGGCGTCGTCCTCGAAAGCCACGGCCTGTTCACCTGGGGCGACACGGCGCAGGACTGCTACGAGACGACGCTGCGCATCATCAATCGCGCCATCGAATGGTTCGACGGCCGTCTCGCGGGCACCGCCGTCTTCGGCGGCGAGGCGAGGGCCGCGCTGCCGGCCGAAGAGCGCCGCCGCATCGCCGCGCGCCTGATGCCCGAGATCCGCGCCCGCATCGGCATGGACGAGCGCAAGATCGGCCATTTCGACGATACGGATGCGGTGCTCGAGTTCGTCGGATCGCGCGACCTCGAGCCTCTGGCCGCGCTCGGCACGTCCTGCCCGGACCATTTCCTGCGGACCAAGATCCGGCCGCTCGTCCTGTCGTTCGACGAGAATGTCGAGGCGACGGTGGCGGGCCTCGACGCGGCGATCGAGGCCTATCGCGACGGCTACCGCGCCTATTACGAACGGTGCCGCCACGCGGACAGCCCGGCGATCCGCGATCTTAACGCGGTGATCTACCTCGTGCCGGGCGTCGGCATGATCTCCTTCGCCAAGGACAAGGCGACCGCGCGCATCGCCGGCGAGTTCTATCGCAACGCCATCAACGTGATGCGCGGCGCATCGGGCGTCGACGTCTACCAGGGGCTCGACGAGCAGGAAGCCTTCGACATCGAGTACTGGCTTCTGGAGGAGGCCAAGCTCCAGCGCATGCGGCGGCCGAAGTCGCTGGCGGGCCGCGTCGCCTTCGTCACCGGCGGGGCGGGCGGCATCGGGCGGGCGAGCGCCGAGCGGCTTCTGCGCGAGGGCGCCTGCGTCGTGCTTGCCGACATCGACGCCGGCTCGTTAGACACCGCGAAGGCGGAACTCTCCAAGGCCTTCGGCGCCGATCAGGTGCGGGGCGTGCTGGTGAACGTTACGGAGGAGGCGGCGGTGGAGCGCGGCTTCATCGAGGCGGTCGCGGAATATGGCGGGCTCGACATTCTCGTGTCCAACGCCGGCATCGCCTCCGCCTCGCCGATCGAGGATACGACGCTGGAGGTCTGGAGCCGCAATATTGACATCCTCGCCACCGGATATTTCCTGGTGTCGCGCGAGGCCTTCCGCCTGTTCCGCCGCCAGAAGCTCGGGGGCGCGGTGGTGTTCATCGCGTCCAAGAACGGGCTGGCCGCCTCGGCCGGGGCCTCGGCCTACTGCACAGCCAAGGCCGCCGAGATCCACCTCGCGCGGTGCCTGGCGCTGGAAGGCGCGGAGGCCGGCATCCGGGTCAATACGGTGAACCCCGACGCGGTGCTGCGCGGCTCCAAGATCTGGAGCGGCGAGTGGCGCGAGCAGCGGGCCGCCTCGTCGCGGATCGGAGAGGACCAACTCGAGGAGCACTACCGCGCCCGCTCGCTTCTGAAGCGTTCGGTCTTCCCGGAGGACATCGCCGAAGCGGTCTTCTTCCTGGCGAGCGACCTGTCCGCCAAGTCGACCGGCAACATCCTCAACGTCGACGCCGGCAACCAGATCTCCTTCACGCGCTGAACGGGCTTCGTCCAGCGCCCATCCATCCGGCAGCCGGGGAGGGCACGCCATGAGAATCGGCCGCGACGTGATCGAGGCATCCAACGCGAAGCTGCGCGCGGACCATGAGGCCGACTACGCGGCGCTGGGCGAGCGGCTGGCGCGCCGCGGCGTTTCGATCGACGCCGTGACGAGGCAGGTCGCTGGCTTCTCGGTCGCCGTGCCGTCCTGGGGCGTCGGCACGGGCGGCACGCGCTTCGCGCGCTTTCCCGGGCCCGGCGAGCCGCGCGGCATCTTCGAGAAGCTGGACGACTGCGCGGCGATCCACGACCTCGGGCGCGCGACGCCTACCGTGTCGCTGCACTTTCCCTGGGACCGGGCGGACCCGGCCGACCTGCGGGCCAAGGCCGCCGAGCTCGGCCTCGGCTTCGACGCGATGAACTCCAACACGTTCCAGGACCACCCGGACGATCCGCGCCAGCCGCTGTCCTACAGGTTCGGCTCCCTGTCGCACGCCGACGCCGCGGTCCGGGCGCAGGCCGTGGCGCACAACATCGAAACGATGGAACTCGGCGAAGCCATCGGCTCCAAGGCGCTGACGGTCTGGATCGGCGACGGCTCGAACTTTCCCGGCCAGAGCGACCTCGGCCGCGCCTTCGACCGCTATCTCGGCGCGATGAAGGAAGTGGTCGCCGGACTGCCGGACGGTTGGCGCGTGTTCTGCGAACACAAGATGTACGAGCCGGCCTTCTACTCCACCGTGATGGCCGACTGGGGCACCAACTACATGACGGCCGTGGAGCTCGGAGACCGTGCGTTCTGTCTCGTGGATCTCGGTCACCATGCACCGAACGTCAACATCGAGCAGATCGTCTCGCGCCTGATCCATGCTCGCAAACTCGGCGGGTTCCACTTCAACGATTCGAAATACGGAGACGACGATCTCGACGCCGGCTCCATCGATCCGTTCCGGCTGTTTCTGGTTTTCAACGAACTGGTGGAGGCCGGCGGACGGCTCGACGCGCTCGGGCCGTCCTACATGATCGACCAGTCGCACAACGTGACCGACCCGATCGAGAGCCTGATCCGATCGGCCGACGAAATCCGTCGCGCCTATGCGCAGGCGCTGCTGGTGGATCGCGAGGCGCTTCGCGGCCATCAGGACGCGAACGACGCCCTGATGGCTTCCGAGACGCTCAAGGCCGGCTTCCGAAGCGACGTGGGACCGATCTTGGCGAGAGCTCGGCTCGATGCGGGCGGGGCTATCGACCCCGTCGCGGCCTACAGGGCCAGCGGCTACCGTGCCCGCGTCGCCGCCGAGCGTCCCGCCGCGCGGGCGACGGGCGGCGGCATCGTATGACAAGGGAGGAACCTGTCTTGACCAACCTCTACCGGACCGCGATCGAGGAACTCGCCACGGTCGCCAACGCGATCGACGACGTGGCAGTGGACGAGGCGTGCCGACGCGTCGCTTCGGCCCGCCATGTCTGCGTCTATGCCGGCGGGCGTGAGGGGCTGCAGGTCAAGGGCTTCGCCATGCGCTTGTTCCACCTCGGTCGCGCCGTCTCGGTGGTCGGCGACATGACCGTGCCGGCATTGGGGCCGGGCGATCTCTTCTTCGTGGTGTGCGGACCGGGCGAAATCTCCACCGCCGTGGCGCTGGTCGGCGTCGCCCGGACCGCCGGTGCGCAAGTGGTCGTGGTGACGGCGCAGCCCGAGGGCCGCGTGCCGCGGATGGCCGATTTCGTGCTCACCGTGCCCGCGCAGACCATGGCCGACGACCAGGGCGATGCCGCGACCTCGGTTCTGCCGATGGGCTCGCTCTTCGAGGGCGCGCTGTTCGTGCTGTTCGAGGTGATGGTGCTGAAGTTGAAGACGCTGCTCGACGTCAGCCCGGAGGCGATGCGCGCCAACCACACGAACATGGAGTAGCGGCCCGGAACTCGCGGGGCGGACGGCCGGTTTTTGCGTCGTATCCGTCTTGGGGAGGTTCCGATGCCGAGAGGCGACAAGTCGAAATATACCGACAAGCAGCAACGCAAGGCGAGCCATATCGCCGAAAGCTACGAGTCACGCGGCGTGCCGGAAGCCGAGGCGGAAAGCCGCGCTTGGGCAACGGTCAACAAGGACAGCGGCGGCGGCAACAAGAGCGGATCGGGGCGAGGGCATCCCGAGTCTCACGCCTCGGCGCGCAAGGGCGGGGAGAAGGGCGGCAAGGTGTCCGCTTCGCGCACGGCGGCCGAGCGATCCGCGTCGACCAGGAAGGCGGCTGCAACCCGCAAGCGCAACGCAGAGGCGAGGCAGCCTCAAGCGTGACCGTCGGTCGACCGGGCAAGACGAAGGCGCCGGCCCTACGGACCGGCGCCTCCATCAATTAGGTGAAATCAGTTGGTCTTGACGGTCGTGTCGTCGCCCGCGCTGGTTCCCGGAACCGGCACGGAGGTGTCGGCGGGAACCGGCGTCGCGTCGGTCGGCACCACCACGGTGCTCGCAGCCTCCGCCGGCATGGTGGACCCGATGCCGCTGTCGTTGCCCGGCACGGGAACCGTGCTGGTGTTGGCGGCGGTCGAGGCGGCGGGTGCGTCGCCGGGCACGATCACTGTGCTGGCGGCATCGGCCGGCATTGCGGATTCTTCGCCCGCGCTCGTGGCAGGCACCGGATTGGACGTCTCGGACGTTTGGGCGAGGGCGCCCGTGGACAGGAGGGCCGAAGCGGCGAGGGCGATCATCAGGCGGTTCATGGATACTCCCCAAAGTGACTGTTGAACCAACCGCAAGCAACGTTTCCGAAGTCGCAGATAACGGACTGAGGACGAAATGCGCTCGGCGCGGCTTTTGTTCCGCCGCCCGTGCCCTCTTCTCCTCGGCGCGAGCTTTCCAACGCGTCGTCGCCCTTGGCCCGGCCGCCCGCCGCGCGCTATCGTCCGGTGAGAATCGCCGAAGGCCGACGAAGATGCGACCGGGCGGGAGGAACGAATGAACGCTTTCGCGCTTGGCGCGGACCAGGAGGCCATCCGTGCGATGGCCCTCGAGTTCGCGGCGGACAGGATGGCTCCCTTCGCCGGGGAGTGGGACCGCGAGCGTCGCCTGCCGGTGGAGACGCTGCGCGAGGCCGCCGCGCTCGGCATGGGCGCGATCTATGTGGACGAGGCGGCTGGCGGCTCGGGTCTCGGTCGGCTCGACGCCGCGCTGATCTTCGAGGCGCTGGCCACCGGTTGTCCGAGCGTGGCGGCGTTCCTCTCGATCCACAACATGGCGACCGGGATGATCGCCCGCCACGGCGAGGTTGCCCTTCGCGAGCATTGGATCCCGAAGCTCGCCAGCATGGAGGCGATCGCCGCCTATGCGCTGACCGAACCCGACGCCGGTTCCGACGCCGCCGCTCTGCGAACCCGCGCGACGCTGGAGGGCGACACCTATCGGCTGGACGGAGCGAAGCAGTTCATCTCGGGCGGCGGGCTGGCCGATCTCTACGTCGTGATGGCGCGCACGGGCGGCGAGGGGCCCTCCGGCATCTCGGCGCTGGTGGTGCCGGGCGACACACCCGGCCTCAGCTTCGGCGCCGACGAGCGCAAGATGGGCTGGAACGCTCAGCCGACGCGCGCCCTGATCTTCGAGAACTGCCGCGTGCCCGTCGCCCATCGGCTCGGCGCGGAAGGGCAGGGCTTCGCCATCGCCATGGCCGGGCTGGACGGCGGCCGGCTCAACATCGCCGCCTGCTCGCTCGGCGGCGCCTGGGCCGCGCTGGACAGGGCCGTCGCCCACATGAACGAACGCCGGACTTTCGGAAAGCGGCTGGCGGAGCACCAGGCGCTGCGCTTCCGAATGGCGGATGCGGCCACCGACCTCGAGGTCGGGCGCAGCATTCTCTGGCGCGCCGCCGCGGCGCTCGACGCCAGCGACCCGGCCGCGACCACGCTCTGCGCCATGGCCAAGCGCGTGTGCACCGACAAGGGCTTCGCCGTCGCCAACGAGGCGCTGCAGATGCTGGGCGGCTACGGCTACCTGGCAGACTACGGACTGGAGAAGATCGTCAGGGATCTTCGGGTCCATCAGATCCTCGAAGGAACCAACGAGATCATGCGGGTGATCGTGGCGCGGCAGGTGATGGGCCGCTGAGGCCACTCGACCGTTCCGCTCGATCATCGGAGGAGGGCCTTGATGACAGCCAATCCCACCATCGCCTTCGTGGGCCTCGGCAACATGGGGAGGCCGATGGTGTCGCGTCTTCTCAGCGCCGGGACGCACGTGCGCGCCTTCGACGCCTCGCCGACGGCCGTCGAGGCCTCGCGGGCGGCCGGCATCGAGGTGTCGGCGACGCTCGTCGAGGCGGTAACCGACGCCGATGTGCTCGTCACCATGCTGCCTGCCGGGCGGCACGTCGCCGCCGTGTGCGAGGAGGCCTACCCGCTTCTTGCGACGGGTGCCCTGCACATCGACTGCTCGTCCATCGACATCGCGAGCGCGCAGGCGATCCACGCATCGGCGGCCGCGCGCGACCTCCAATCCGTCGACGCGCCCGTTTCGGGCGGCACGGGCGGCGCAACGGCCGGCACGCTGACCTTCATGCTGGGCGGCGACGCGGCGGCGGTGGAGCGGGCGCGGCCGATCCTGGAGCCGATGGCCGGCCGAATGGTCCATTGCGGCGCGGCCGCAGCCGGACAGGCGGCGAAGATCTGCAACAACATGATTCTCGGCATCTCCATGGTCGGTGTCTGCGAGGCGTTCGCCCTGGCCGAGAAGCTCGGCCTGTCGCATCAGGCGCTGTTCGACGTGGCGTCGAAGTCCTCCGGCCAGTGCTGGTCGCTCACGAGCTATTGCCCCGTGCCGGGGCCGGTGCCGGCCTCGCCCGCCAACAATGGCTACCGGCCGGGCTTCGCGGCGGCGCTGATGTCGAAGGACCTCGGCCTCTCGCAGGCCGCGGCGGGGGACGCGGGTCTGGAGACGCCGATGGGCGCCCTGGCCCGCTCGCTGTTCGACCGCTTCGTGGAAGAGGGCGGCGGCGAGCGCGACTTTTCCGCGATGATCGAATTCCTGCGCGGGCCGGCGCCCGCCGATGCGGAGGGCGGACGATGACCACGCTTCGAGAGGCCCGCGACTTCCTGCTCGCCCATCGCGACGACCTGTACGCCGCGCGGGCGGGCTTCCGCTGGCCCGAGCCCGCGACGTTCAATTGGGCGCTGGAGTGGTTCGACGCGGTGCTGGCTGCCGACCCCGCGACGCGGCACCGCCCTGCGCTGCGGATCGTGGATTGCGCCGAGGGGCGCGAGACAAGCTTGAGCTTCGTCGAACTGTCGCAGCGCTCGAACCGGCTCGCCAACCTCCTGCGCGCGCAAGGGCTGGCGCGCGGCGACCGTCTGCTGCTGCTCATGGGCAACGAGCCGCTGCTCTGGGAGGTGATGCTCGCGGCCTTCAAGCTCGGCATTGTGGTGATTCCCGCAACGCTCCTCCTGACGGCGAGCGAGCTGGAGGACCGGATCGAACGGGGCGGCGTCAAGGCGGTGGTCACCGACCTGGGCCAGTGCGCCAAGGTGGACGAGGCGGGCTTCCGTGGCCTGCGTCTCGTGGCCGGGGCGAGCGTTCCGCCCGGCTGGACCTCGCTCGACGCACGGATGGACGCGTCGGCCGACTTCCGACCGGAGGGAGAGACGCGTTCGGACGATCCGCTGCTCCTCTACTTCACGTCCGGCACGACGGCCAAGCCCAAGCTCGTGCTGCACACCCACCGGTCCTATCCGGTCGGCGCGTTGACGACCATGTACTGGCTCGGCCTGCGCCCGGGCGACGTGCATCTCAACGTGTCGTCTCCCGGCTGGGCTAAGCATGCCTGGAGCTCGTTCTTCGCCCCGTGGAACGCGGGAGCCTGCGTGCTCGTGGTGAACCAGACCCGCTTCGACGCCAAGGTCCTGCTGGACGCCATCGGGAAGGCAGGCGCGACGACGCTTTGCGCCCCGCCCACCGTATGGCGGCATCTGGTGCAGGAGAACCTGGCCGCCGTGCCGCACAGCCTGCGCGAGCTCTGCGCCGCGGGGGAGCCGCTGAACCCGGACGTGATCGAACGGGTCTCGGCCGCCTGGGGCCTGAGGATTCGCGACGGCTACGGACAGACCGAGACAACGGCGATGGTCGCCAACGCGCCCGGCCTCGCCGCGGCGCCCGGTTCCATGGGCCGCCCGCTGCCGGGCTACGAGATCGAGATCCTCGATGCCGACGACAACCCGGCCGACGAGGGCGAGGTGTGCCTTCGGCTCGGGTCGTCCCGGCCGGCCGGCCTGATGACGGGCTACCTGCGCGACGACGGCACGCTGACGGGCGCCGACGGCGCGCTCTACCGGACGGGCGACGTCGCCTTCCGCGACCAAGGCGGCGGGCTGACCTTCGTCGGCCGTTCCGACGACGTCTTCAAGTCGTCGGACTACCGCATCAGCCCGTTCGAGCTGGAAAGCGTCCTGATCGAGCACGCGAGCGTGCGGGAGGCGGCCGTCGTACCGTTGGCGGATTCGCTTCGGCTGGCCGTCCCCCGAGCCTTCGTGGCCCTCGCCGACGGGGCGCGGGCCGACCTCGAGACGGCGCGCTCGATCCACGCCCATGCGTCCCGACGGCTTGCGCCGTTCAAGCGGATCCGCGAGCTGGTGATCGTGTCGGAGCTGCCGAAGACGGTGTCGGGCAAGATTCGCCGCGTCGAGCTTCGGCGCCTCGACGGGGGCGAAATCCGCGACGACGCGGTTCTGGCGCAGTTCTCCGAGCGCGAGCTCGCGGGCTGATCGGCGCGGGCCGGACCGTTCAGGCGGTCTCGTCGCCGGCGATGACCCGGCCGAGGATCGAGACGAGTGCCGTTCCGTCGCAGGGCTTGTTGCAGACCTCGACGCCGGGATAGCGTTCGGCCAGCGTGCGCTTCTCGCCCTGACCGGTGTGGAACACGAACGGTATCTGGTTCTGCCGGAGGTAATCGGCCACCGGGTAGGACGTCTTGCCGTGGAGATTCACGTCGAGGATGGCGGCGTCGAACTGCTCGCGCTTGGCGCAGGCCTCGGCGATCGGCAGCGTGCCGGCACAGGTCACCCGCGCGCCGCGTTCGTGCAACTCCGCCTCGATGTCGATCGCGACCAGAAACTCGTCTTCGACCACGAGAACGTGCTTGCCCGCCAACGCGGCCTTCGTCGCTGCCACCGAACCCTCGTTTTCCAGTCCGCGCCGCCCCACCGGTCCATGGAAGGCGATCCTGCTCAAACCCTATACTCTGCAATGACGGTTAAGGCGGGGTTTGAGCCAAAAGTTCCTCGCGAAAGAAAAGACGGCGGGCGAACCGTTTCGGTCCGCCCGCCGTCCCTCGGAGGCGTTGCGCTCAACCGCGCCGGCGGCGGAGCTGATCGAAATAGACGATCACGATGATCAGGACGCCGGTGATGATCCGCTGCCAGAACGAATTGACGTTCAGGAGGTTGGCGCCGTTGTTGATCGTGGCGAGGATGAAGGCGCCGATCAGCGGTCCGTGCACCGAGCCCACCGCGCCGAAGAGGCTGGTGCCGCCGATCACGGAAGAGGCGATGGCCTGGAGCTCCCACCCCTCGGCCTGCGTCGCGTTGCCGACGCCGATGCGGGTCGCCAGGAGCACGCCCACGAATGCCGCGCAGAGCGCCGAGAGCGAATAGGCCATGTAGATGGTGCGCGAGACGCTGACGCCGGACAGACGCGCGGCCTCCGGGTTGGAGCCGACCGCGTAGAGATAGCGGCCGAAGCGCGAGCGGTGCAGGAAGACGAAGGCGGGCACCGCGACCAGGATCACCATCCAGAACAGGTTGGGGATGCCGAGGAAGCTGTTGCGCGAGAACTCGTTGAAGGACCGGTCGGCGATCGAGATGGTCGAGCCGTTGGTGATCACGAGGCCGATGCCGCGCAGCGCCGTCAGCGTCGCAAGCGTGATGATGAAGGGCGGCAGGCCCATCTTCACGATGCCGAACCCGTGGAACATGCCGATGGCAAGGCCCATCAGAAGGGTCAGGATCACGGCCAGCCAGACCGGCACGCCGGCCTGAAGCAGCCAGGCGATCACCGTGGTCGAGAAGCCGACCACCGCGCCCACCGAGAGGTCGATGCCGGCGGTGATGATGACGAAGGTCTGCCCGATCGCCAGGATCGCGATCATCGACCCCTGCCGCAGCAGGTTGGAGATGTTGTTCGTGGTGGCGAAGGTCGGCGTCGCGAAGGCCAGGAAGACCCAGAGGGCGACCAGGAGACCCAGAAGGGTCAGTGCGAACAGGAAGCCGAAGTTGCGGCGGGGCTTCTTCATGGAAGCCACGGCGTCGGCGTTGGAGCTTTGAATGGTCATGTTCGCCTCGTTCAGACGCCGATGGCCTGGGTGAGAATGTCCTCGTGCGTGGACTGGTGAAAGCCGGAAGTGCCGACCAGGCGCCCGCCGCGGAAGACGTGCAGCGTGTCGGCGAGCTCGTAGACCTCCGGCAGGTAGGACGAGATCAGGAGGATGCCTGCGCCGTTCCGAAGGAGCTGGCCGAACAGCCGGTAGATCTCGGCCTTGGTGCCGACGTCGACGCCGACGGTCGGCTCGTCGAAGATGAAGACCTCGGCGCCGTGGTTCAGCCACTTGCCGATGACGATCTTCTGCTGGTTGCCGCCCGACATGGAGGATGCGAGCGAGCGGCGGCTCGGCGTCTTGATCGCGAGGTTCTTGATCTGGCGCTCGGCGTGCTCGGCTTCCATGCGCGACGAGATGGTGATCCCGCGCGTCAGCCGGTCGTAGATCGGCAAATTGAGGTTGAAGCCGATGGGAAGGTTCAGCGCCAGCCCCTGGTCGCGCCGGCTCTCGGGCGCCAGCGCGATGCCGAGATCGATCGCCTTGCGCTCGTTGGAGATCTGGACCGGCTCGCCCTTCCACAGGATCTGACCGGCGGTCTTCGGGTTGCGACCGAACAGGCTGAGCGCGAACTCGCTGCGCCCGGCACCGATCAGCCCGTAGAGGCCGACGATCTCGCCCGCACGCACCGTCAGCGAGACGTCCGAGAAACCGGCGCCCGACAGCTCTCGCGCCTCGATCAGAGGGGCGCCGAGCGGTACCTCCTCCTTGTGATAGATCTGGTCGAGCGAGCGGTTGATCATCATCGCGACCAGCTCGGCGTCGTTGGTCTCGCCGATCAGCCGCGTGCCCACCATGGTGCCGTCGCGCAGCACCGACACGCGGTCGGCCAACTCGAAGATCTCCTCCATGCGATGGCTGATGTAGACGATGGTCACGCCTTCCGACTTGAGGCGGCGGATCAGCGTGAAGAGCTGCGCGGCTTCCTGCCGGGTGAGGTAGGCGGTCGGCTCGTCGAAGATCAGGAAGCGGGTGCCGCGCAGCGAGGCGCGAGCCGTGGCAACGAGCTGCTGCTGGCCGATCGTCAGCGTGCCCAGTTCGGCCTCGGCGGGCAGTTGGAAGCCGAGATCGTCGAGGATCGCCTGGGCGGCCTCGTTCATCTTCCGCTTCTGCAGCATGCCGTAGCGCACGCTCTCGTCGCCCAGGAAGATGTTGGCGGCCACCGACAGGTGGCGGCACAGCACGACCTCCTGGTGAACGGCGTTGATGCCGTGGTCGATCGCCTCCTGCGGGGTGGCGAGATCCACCGGCTCGCCCTGCCAGACGATCTCGCCGCCGGAGCGCCGGATGACGCCCGTCAGCAGCTTGATGAGGGTCGACTTGCCCGCGCCGTTCTCCCCGACGATGGCGTGGACCTCGCCGGCCCGGAAGGCGAGGGAGGCGGGCTTGAGCGCGAGCACGGGGCCGTAGCGCTTCTCCAGCTCCTTGAGCTCCAGAATGGTGGCGCCCGCGGCGGGGATGGGGTCGGACGTCGGATGGATGTCGACGGGCAGGGGATCGTTCGGCGTTGGGGACATGGAACCCTCGGGATCGCGGCGTCGAGGCGCCCCGGCCGCCGCGGCGGAGGGCGCGCCCGAGCGGGCGTCGGAAGCGTCGGCGGAACCCGGCGCGCCCCGCAGTCTCCGATCGCCGGGTCGCGAAGCCGCTGCGACCCATGCGGCGCATGGGGCAGGCGGCGACCGGCTCGGGATCGAAGCGGCTGCGGGGCCGGACCGGCGAGGTCTTGACCGACGCGAAGAGGCGGAGGGCGGCTGGCGCCGCCCTCCGGTCGATGATCGTCAGTTGACCTTGGGGTTCAGCAGTTCCTGCGACCGGGCGTCGTTCATGTTCTCGGTCGTGATGAGGTTCGCGCCCGTATCCACGGTCTTCTCGACGCTCTCCTTCTTGGAGGCGGCGAGCGCCGTCTTGATGCCGTCGTAGCCCATGCGATACGGATCCTGCACCACGAGGCCGGAGATCACGCCGTCCTGAAGGAAGCTGACCAGGCGCTCGTCGCTGTCGAAGCCGATCAGCGCCAGCTTGTCCTTCACGCCGTTCTCCGCAACCGCCTGCCCGGCGCCCTGCGCCATGATCAGGTTGGAAGCGAAGATGCCGACGAGGTTCGGGTTGGCGGTCAGAAGGTCGGTGGTGATGTTGAGACCCGTGGCGGCCTGGCCGTCGGCGTAGCGGTCGGCGACCAGCTTCAGGCCCGGATGCTTGGCGAGCTGCTCGATGAAGCCTTTCTTGCGCTCCTCCAGCGAGCCGGCGTTCGGCGTGTTGGTGATCAGCGCGACCTCGCCCTCTTCCTTGCCGGTCTTGGCCTTAATGGCCGCCGCAAGGCCGTCGGCGGCGATGCGGCCGCCCTGGACGTTGTCGGTGGTGAGGAACGAGGTGAAGGCGTCCGAATCGGCGCCCGAGTCGATGCCGATGATCGGAACGGACTGAGCCGCCTCGGTGATCGGGGGGCCGAGAGCGGTGCGCTCGGTCGGCGCGATCACGATCGCGGCGGGGCTACCCGCCACGGCGTTCTCCAGGATGGAGATCTGGCCGTTGATGTCGGTTTCGGCCTGCGCGCCGAGCTCGGGAACGTTGACGCCGAGATCCTTGCCGGCCTGACGCGCCCCGGCCAGCACGATCTGCCAGTAGAAGGAGGTCGTGTCCTTCACGATGATCGGGATGGTGGGCTGCTGGGCCATGGCGGCGCCGCCCGGCAGGGCGAGGGCCATCGTGGCCGCGGCGATTCCGGCGAGCGCGAGCCGGCGAGTGATGTTCAGTCTGGTCACAGAGATTTCCTCCACCAAATAGACCGTTCTTTACGGTTCTTATTGATAACAGTATAGTTGAACCGTATCCATGGTCCGGTTGATTGGCAAGTGCTTTTCAACCGGAAACATTAAGTATACGGCGGTTTACAGCACGCCTGTCTTCAGGATGAGGTTACCGTAATGGCGTGTCTCCCCGGTCGCGACGATCAGGCATGCGGTCTTGGCTCGCTCGTAGAACGCGAAGCGTTCCAGCGAGCGGATCGGGAAGTCGCCCGCACGGCGGCGCACGACCTCGGCGAACTCTTCGGCGATCGGCGGCACCGCGGCAGGGTCGCCGACGACCTCCATGCGGAATGCCGCGGCGTCCACGAACGTATCGAGCGGCAGATGGGTCAGGATCGCGTCCGCCGCCGCCACCGCGTCGACGCCGTCGAGGCGCACCACGCGCGGTCCCAACGAATGCGAGGGAAAGTTCGCGTCGGAGATCACCAGTTCGTCGCCGTGGCCGAGGGAGCGCAGGGCGTGCAGCAGGTCCGGGCCGAGCAGGGGATGGATGTCGCGGAGCATGCCGTCCTTCCTCAGATGTTGGTCCAGCCGCCGTCGATCGAGACGGCCTGGCCGGTGACGAAGCCGGACTCGGGCGCCGCCAGGTAGACGGCGAGCGCCGCGATCTCCTCCGGCCGGCCGAGACGGCCCATGGGCTGGCGCGCGGCGAAGGCGAGGCGGGCGGCGTCGAGATCGCCCGTGGCGCGCATCCGGTCTTCCAACGAGGGGCTTTCCACCGTGCCCGGGCAGATCGCGTTGGCGCGGATGCCCTGGCCCACGAAGTCGGCGGCGACGGACTTGGTGAGCCCGATCACCGCGGCCTTGGACGCGCCGTAGACGAAGCGGTTGGGCGCGGCGATCACGGAGGAGGCGACCGACGCGATGTTGACGATGGAGCCGCCGCCGCCGTCGATCATCGCCGG
The DNA here is from genome assembly GCF_003583935.1 of Aureimonas flava. GTDB lineage: Bacteria > Pseudomonadota > Alphaproteobacteria > Rhizobiales > Rhizobiaceae > Aureimonas > Aureimonas flava. Next base: position 149,382 of record NZ_QYRN01000001.1, read on the forward strand.
CAGGAATGCGCGAACCATGCGGTACATCGACTTCACGTTGAGCTCGAAGGCGAAGTCGAACTCCTCTTCCGTGCAGTCCATGATCGTGCCGGAATGCACGAAGCCGGCGCAGTTGAAGAGGATGTCCGCGCGCCCGGTCTCCTGCGCGAAGGCGGCGATCGCCGCGCCGTCGCGCACGTCGAGGCGACGGGTCGTGATGCCCGGTTCGGACTCGAGCTCGGCGAGGCGCTCGGCGTTGATGTCGGTGGCGATCACCTCGGCGCCCTCGCGGGCGAAGGCGAGGGCGGTGGCGCGGCCGATGCCCTGGGCGGCGGCGGTCACCACGGCACGCTGGCCTTTCAGACGTTCGGTCAAATGCGCTCTCCCCTGGGCATTGCGGCGCGCGGCGGCGCCGGATCGATGGTGTCCGACGGTGCCGCGATCGGCGCGGCCAGCGCGGCGCTGATGCGCCCTGCCGCGCGCGCGACCTCGTCGGCCAGTTCCTCCGGCTCCACCGGATTGTGCAGGATGCGCAGATGGGGGCAGGTCAGCGCGGCCACCGCGCCCGTGTCCTCAGGGTCGAAGATCGGTAGCGACACGTCCGTCACCCCGTCGGTGATGCCCGAGGCGCGCACGATGCGCCCGGCGCGGCGGAACCGGTCGAGCCGGGCGTCGAGATCGCCGAAGTCGAAGCCGGGCTCCTCCTCGGCGATCGCGGAGAGCGTGCGCTCGCGCCGCCGCTCGCTCATGAAGGCGAGAAGGCAGTGGCCCGAACCCGTGCGCACCAAGGGCTGGCGGTAGCCGATGCGAACCGAGAAGCCGATATGCGACACGCTTTCCGTCCGCGCGATCACCACCATCTGCGTGCCGCTGGGCACCGCGAGATGGCAGGAATAACCCGTCGTCTCGGCGAAGTCGCGCATGACGGGCAGGGCCGCCTCGGTCAACGAGCGGTGCAGCGGACGATTGAGCCCGAGCCGGAACAGCTTGTCGGCCACCACGAACCGGTCCGTCCCGGCGCGGTCGAGATAGCCCCGCGCCTCCAGCACCGCGACCATGCGGAAGATCTCGCTGCGCGTGCGTCCCAGCGCGTCGGCCAACTCGCCGAGATTGAGCGCCGCCCGCGTGCTCGACAGGTGCTCCAGGATGTCGAGACCCTTCTCCAGCGCCGGGGCGCTGTAGCGGGCTCCATCCTCGGAAAGCGTTTCCTGTCGGTCGATTGACATGCGGTTCCGCTGGTGATTTCAGTTTTCATATATGAACAGGAACCGAACGGCATGTCCACCACAATTATCAGCCACGAAACCTTCGACATCCGCTTCGCCACGTCCATGAAGCTGGACGGGTCGGACGCGATGAATCCCGACCCGGACTACTCCGCAGCCTATGTGGTGCTGCGCACCGAAGGGGCTCTGGAAGGGCATGGCCTCGCCTTCACCATCGGGCGGGGAAACGATCTCGTGACGCTGGCGATCCGCGCGGCGGCCGACCGCGTGGTGGGTATGTCGATCGAGGAGGTCGCCGCCGACATGGGGGCGTTCTGGCGGCGAATCACCGGCGACAGCCAGTTGCGCTGGCTGGGGCCCGACAAGGGCGTGATGCACATGGCGATCGGCGCCGTGGTGAACGCGGTCTGGGACCTCTGGGCGAAGAGCGTGGGCAAGCCGGTCTGGCAGCTCCTCGCCGACATGACGCCGGACGAGGTGCTCGGGCTCGTGGACTTCCGCTATCTCGGCAACGCGCTGACGCGCGAGGAGGCCCGCGCGATCCTCGAGCGCGCGGCCGAGGGCAAGGCGGAGCGGCTGCGGGTTCTGGCCGAGCGTGGCTATCCGACCTACACGACGTCGGCCGGCTGGCTCGGCTACGACGACGACAAGATGCGCCGGCTCTGCCGCGAGGGCATGACCGAGGGTTGGACCCACTTCAAGCTCAAGGTCGGGCGGGACTTAGAGGACGACATCCGGCGCTGCCGGATCGTGCGCGAGGAGATCGGGCCGGATCGGACGCTGATGATCGACGCCAACCAGGTCTGGGAGGTCGGCGAGGCCATCGACTGGGTCAACCGGCTGGCCGAGTTCCGCCCGTGGTTCATCGAGGAGCCGACCTCGCCCGACGACGTGCTCGGCCACGGCCAGATCAAGGCGGGCGTCGCGCCGATCAAGGTGGCGACCGGCGAGATGTGCCAGAACCGCATCATGTTCAAGCAGTTCCTCCAGGCGGACGCGATCGACGTGGTGCAGATCGACGCCGCGCGCGTCGGCGGGCTGAACGAGAACCTCGCGATCATGCTGATGGCCGCCAAGTTCGGAAAGCCGGTCTGCCCGCATGCCGGCGGCGTCGGCCTGTGCGAATACGTTCAGCATCTCTCGATGATCGACTACCTCGTGGTGTCGGGCACGATGGAGGGGCGTGTCGCGGAGTATGTCGACCACCTGCACGAGCACTTCGTGCATCCCTGCGACGTGCGCGGCGGCCGCTACATGCCGCCGCAGGCGCCCGGCTTCTCGATCGAGATGAAGCGCGCCTCGATCGAGGCGCACCTGTTCAGGGGCTGAGCTGGGCCGGCGCGGCGACGAGAAGGCCGCCGCGCTCGCGCTGGAGATAGCGCGCGGTCATCGACACCGCCGCCACCAGGAGGCCGGACGCGAGGCCCCACCACACGCCGACGCCGCCCCAGCCGACCGGGAAGGCCAGCGTGTAGGCCACCGGCATGCCGACGGCCCAGTAGCTCGCGACGGCGATCAGCATCGGCGTGCGCGTGTCCTTCAAGCCGCGCAACACGCCGTTCGCGGTGACCTGCGCGGCGTCGATGAGCTGGAAGGCGGCGGCCACGGCCAGAAGCGGCACCGCCGTCGCCAGCACGACGGCCGCTTCCGGCTGGCCGAGGTCGAGATACAGGCCGATCAGGCGCTCGGGCATCAGCCAGAACAGGAGGGCCGCGAAGAAGGCGATGCCGATCGCGACCATCATCGCCACGCGAGCGGCGCGCGCGACGTCGCCGGCGCTGCCCCGCCCGTAGGCGGAGCCGACGCGCACGGTCGCCGCGCTGGAAAGGCCGAGCGGGATCATGAACGAGGTGGAGGCGAGCTGCAGCGCGATACCATGGGCCGCGAGTTCCACCGTGCCGATCCAGCCCATCATCACCGACGCGGCGGTGAACAGGCCGACCTCGGCCACGATGGTCGCCCCGATCGGCCAGCCGAGGCGCGCCACCTCGCGAAGCGCCTCCCAGTCCGGCAGGTGGAAGCGGCGCCAGAGGTCGTAGGGCGCGAAGGCCGGAACGGCGCGCGTGTAGGCGATCAGGCTGAGAAGGACGAAGGCGGAGGTCGTGACCGAGGCGATGCCCGATCCGGTGAGTCCGAGCGCCGGCAGGCCGAAATGGCCGAAGATCAGCGCGTAGTTGGCGAAGGCGTTGACGATCGCCCCGGCCACCGTGGCCACCAGCACCGCGCGCGGACGCTCCAGCGCGCTCAGGTACGAACGCAGCACGAAGGTCGCCAGATAGGGCAGCATCGACCACTGCAGGATGCGCATGTATCGGCCGCCGAGTTCGGCGACGCGCGGGTCCTGGCCGAGGGCCAGGAAGATGTCGCGGGTGAACCACAGAGGCACCATCGCGATCGCGCTGAAGATGCCGACCGCCCACAGTCCCATACGCACCGACCGGCGCACGGCGCGCGTGTCGCCCCGCCCGTTCGCGGCCGCCGCCATGGGCATCACGGCGTAGGCGAGGCCGGAGCCGAACATCCAGAACACGTAGAAGGTCTGCGACGTAAGCACGGCGGCGGCGAGTTCCACCGGGCCGAGCCAGCCGATCAGCACCGTGTTCGTCACGTTGATCGACATCTGCGCGAGCTGCGCGCCGATCAGCGGGATGCCGAGCACGAGCATGGCGCGCAGGTGCGCCCGCCACGAGGCGGTCGCGGCCGCGATGGGTGTATCGTCCCGTTCGAGCGCGACCATGGTCCCGTCTCCTCCGCCGCCCAGCCGGCGGTAGCGGGTGGGTAGCTCCGGGTCGCCGCGCTGTCCAGCGCGCCGCCGAAGCGGCCCGACGAGCCGGATGCTGCGGCGCAGCGACGAATTCCTGCGGACATGCGCGCGCGCTCGGCCTACTTGATTGACAAGGCTGGAGCCGTTCGAAATAACGCAGACAATTGGCGTGCCGGTTGTCCGGCCCGATGGCGCGTCCCGATCCGTGGGGCGTTCCGATTGTTGACCTCAAGTTGCGTGGAACGGCGATGGCTCTGCGAATTCTCCAGGTGAAAGACGCGAACGGCGCGGTGCTCGTGGTCGCGGCCGGCGACGAGGGCGCGGGCCATGTCGTGCCGGGCTTCGCATCGTCCTACGACCTGGCGCAGGCTGCCGTGGCGAGCGGCTCCACGCTGGCGGAGGAGGTCGAGCGCGCCGGCCGGGGCGAGGCCGTGGACCTCGACGCGGCCCTGGCCGAAGGCCGCATGCTGATGCCGATCCACCATCCCGATCCGGCCCATTTCATCGTGGCCGGGACCGGCCTGACGCATCTCGGCTCGGCCGACGGTCGCGACAAGATGCACAAGGCGCAGGCCGGCGAGCAGCTCACCGATTCCATGCGTATGTTCCGCATGGGCCTCGAGGGCGGAAAGCCGGCGGCGGGCGGGATCGGCGTGCAGCCGGAATGGTTCTACAAGGGCGACGGCTCGTGCCTCGTGGGTCCCGGCGAGCCGCTGACCTCGCCGGTCTTCGCGCAGGACGGAGGCGAGGAGCCGGAACTGGCCGGCATCTACCTGATCGGCGCGGACGGAACGCCCTTCCGCCTCGGCTTCTGCCTGTCCAACGAGTTTTCCGACCACGTGGTCGAGCGTGGCAACTACCTCTGGCTCGCCCATTCCAAGCTGCGGCAGGCCTCGCTCGGCCCGGAGCTCCTGGTCGGCGCGCTGCCCGATCATGTGGAAGGCACCTCGCGCATCCGCCGCGACGGCGAGCTCGTGTTCGACAAGCCCTTCCTGTCGGGCGAGGCGAACATGTCGCACACGATCGCCAATCTCGAACACCACCATTTCAAGTACGACCTGTTCCGCCGGCCCGGCGATCTGCACGTCCACTTCTTCGGAACGGCAACGCTGTCGGTCACGCACGGCGTGAAGACGCAGGCCGGCGACCGGTTCGAGATCGAGGCGCGGCCGTTCCGCCTGCCGCTGGTCAACCCCCTGGCCGAGACTCCGGGGACGGAAGCCCCGGTCGCGGTTCGGGCGCTCTGAGTCGCGCCATGACCCTGCGCGTCGCCATCGTCGGTCTCGGCAAGATTGCCCGCGACCAGCACGTGCCCTCGATCGCCGCCGTGGACGGCGTCGAGCTGACCGCCGTCGCCAGCCGCAACGCCTCGCTCCCGGGTGTCGCCTGCTTCGCCACGCTGGACGAGATGCTGGAGCGCGCCGATCTGTTCGACGCCGTCGCCCTGTGCACGCCGCCCCAGGTGCGGCACGGGCAGGCGCTGGCGGCGCTTTCGGCCGGCAAGCACGTTCTTCTCGAGAAGCCGCCGGGCGCGACGGTGAGCGAGGTCGCACCGCTCGTTGCGCTGGCGCGGCGCAACGGCGTGGTGCTTTTCGCCACCTGGCATTCGCGCTTCGCCCCCGCGGTGGAGCCGGCCCGCACCTTTCTCGCATCCACCACCGTCCGCTCGGTGCGGATCGAGTGGAAGGAGGACGTGCGCAAGTGGCACCCCGGTCAGGAATGGATCTGGGAGCCGGGCGGTCTCGGCGTGTTCGACCCCGGCATCAACGCCCTGTCGATCATGACGGCGATCCTGCCGCGTCCCGTGTTCCTGACGCAGTCGGACCTGTTCTTTCCGGCCAACCGCGCGGCACCGATCGCCGCCTCGCTCGCCTTCGCCGACGGTCACGGCGTGCCCGTGGCGGCGGAGTTCGATTGGCGCGAGACCAGCGGCGAGATCTGGAACATCGTGGTGGAGACCGACGCCGGCACGTTGACCGTGGCGGACGGCGGCAAGCGGATGCGGGTGGACGGCGCGCTGCGCGTGGACGAGCCGGACCGTGAATACGCCGCGATCTATCGTCGCTTCGCCGGGCTTGCCGCCGACGGCGCGGTGGACGTCGACCTGTCGCCGCTCCAGCATGTGGCCGACGCGTTCCTTCTCGGCCGCCGCCGGGTCGTGGACGAATTCGTGGAGAGCTGAGGTGAGCGAGGCGTCCGGGATCGAACGGCAAGACTTCGGCCGCCTGCCCGACGGGCGAGCGGTGGAGATGGTGCGCCTGCGCGCCGCCGGCATCGAGGCCTGCATCCTGACATACGGCGCCACGCTCCAGACCCTCCGGGTGCCCGATCGCGACGGGCGGATGGACGACGTGGTGCTCGGCCACGACGCGCTCGACGGTTATGTCGCGACGCGCGACTTCTTCGGCGCCACGATCGGGCGCTTCGCCAACCGCATCGCGGACGGTCGCTTCGCGCTCGACGGCGAGCGGTTCCAGATCCCGCCCAACGACGGGCCGAACGCGCTGCACGGCGGCGGCCCCGAAGGCTTCGACCGCCACCTGTGGACGATCGAGGAGACGGGCGGCGGCGATGCACCTTTCGTCGGTCTCTCGCGCGTCAGCCCGGATGGCGAATGCGGCTTTCCGGGACGGCTGGAGGTTCGCGTCACCTATCGGCTGCGCGCGGGCGAGATGGAGATCGCCTTCGAGGCGAGCACCGATCGTCCGACGGTGGTGAACCTCACCAACCATGCCTTCTTCAATCTCGGCGGCACGGAGAGGGTGACCGGCGTTCTCGCCCACGAGATCGCGATCGAGGCGGACCGCTTCCTTCCGGTGGGCGAGGGGGCCATTCCGCGCGGCGAACCGGCACCGGTCGAAGGAACGGCCTTCGATTTCCGCGTCCCGCGTGCGATCGGCGAGCGCATCCGCGCGGAGGAAGAGCAGATCCGCCAGGGGCGAGGCTACGACCACAACTGGTGTCTGCGCGGCGCCTCGGGCACCGAGCCGAGGCTGGCTGCGACGCTGCGCGACCCCGCCAGCGGTCGGGTCATGGAGCTTCTGACCGACCAGCCGGGCGTCCAGTTCTATTCCGGCAACTTCCTGGACGGCACGGCGGTCGGCAAGCATGGCCTGTCGTATCGCATGGGCGATGCCGTGTGCCTGGAGCCGCAAGGCTTCCCCGACGCGCCCAACCGGCCGGACTTTCCCACCGCGCGGCTCGACCCGGGCGAGACCTACCGCCACCGGTCCATCTACCGCTTCACGCATGCCTGACGTTTCAGGCCTCGGCCCGAGGGCGCTGAGGCCGAAGGAGAAAGACCCATGTCGAACGACCTGACGACCAAGATCGAGGGAACCGACGAGTTGACCACGGCGGGCGGCAGCCGAGGTCACGGCCGTGCCGGCACGACGCTGCGCTCGCGCGCCTGGTTCGACAATCCCGACAACGCCGACATGACCGCGCTCTACCTCGAGCGGTACATGAACTTCGGCCTCAGCCAGGAGGAGCTCCAGTCGGGCCGCCCGATCATCGGCATCGCGCAGACCGGCTCCGACCTATCGCCCTGCAACCGCCATCACCTCGAACTCGCCAACCGCCTGCGCGAGGGCATCCGCGAAGCGGGCGGCATCGCCATCGAGTTTCCGGTCCATCCGATCCAGGAGACCGGCAAGCGGCCGACCGCCGGCCTCGACCGCAACCTCGCCTATCTCGGCCTCGTCGAGATCCTCTACGGCTATCCGCTGGACGGCGTGGTTCTGACGGTCGGCTGCGACAAGACGACGCCGGCCTGCCTCATGGCGGCGGCCACGGTGAACATCCCCGCGATCGCCCTGTCGGTCGGCCCGATGCTGAACGGCTGGTTCCGCGGACAGCGCACGGGCTCGGGCACCATCGTCTGGAAGGCCCGCGAGCTGATGGCCAAGGGCGAGATCGACTACGCCGGCTTCGTGAAGCTCGTGGCGTCGTCCGCTCCGTCCACCGGCTACTGCAACACGATGGGCACGGCCACCACGATGAACTCGCTGGCCGAGGCGCTGGGCATGCAGCTTCCCGGCTCGGCCGCCATCCCCGCGCCCTACCGCGATCGGCAGGAGGTGGCCTACCGCACCGGCCTTCGCATCGTGGATATGGTGCGCGAGGACCTGAAGCCCTCCGACATCCTGACCAAGGACGCCTTCGTCAACGCCATCCGCGTCAACTCCGCGATCGGCGGCTCCACCAACGCGCCGATTCACCTCAACGCGCTGGCCCGGCACATCGGCGTCGAGCTGACGGTGGACGACTGGCAGACCTACGGCGAGGAGATCCCGCTGCTCGTCAATCTCCAGCCGGCGGGCGAGTATCTGGGCGAGGACTACTACCATGCCGGGGGCGTCCCGGCCGTAGTGAACCAGCTCATGGGGCAGGGGCTGATCCGCGAGGACGCGCTGACCGTCAACGGCCGCACCATCGGCGACAACTGCCGGGACGCGGCGATCGAGGACGAGAACGTCATCAAGCCGTTCGACAAGCCGCTCAAGGCGAAGGCCGGCTTCCTGGTGCTGAAGGGGAACCTGTTCTCCTCGGCGATCATGAAGACCAGCGTCATCAGCCAGGAGTTCCGCGAGCGCTATCTCGACAATCCGGCCGATCCCAACGCCTTCGAGGGCAAGGCCGTGGTGTTCGACGGACCGGAGGACTACCACCACCGGATCGACGATCCCGCGCTCGGCATCGACGAGCACACGATCCTCTTCATGCGAGGAGCGGGCCCGGTCGGCTATCCCGGCGCGGCCGAGGTGGTGAACATGCGCGCACCCGACTACCTCATCAAGCAGGGCGTCACCTCGCTCGCCTGCATCGGCGACGGGCGGCAGTCGGGCACGTCGGGCAGCCCCTCCATCCTCAACGCCTCGCCCGAGGCGGCGGCCGGCGGCAACCTCGCCGTGCTGCGGACGGGCGACCGCGTGCGCATCGACCTCGGTCGGGGCACGGCCGACATCCTGATCGCGGACGACGAGCTGGCCGAGCGCCGCGCGGCCCTGAAGGCCGAGGGCGGCTACAAGTATCCCGATCACCAGACGCCGTGGCAAGAGATCCAGCGGACGCTGGTCGGCCAGATGGAGACGGGCGCGGTTCTCGAGAACGCCGTCCAGTACCAGCGCATCGCCCAGACCAGGGGCGTGCCCCGCGACAACCACTGATGTCGCCGATGCAGGACGAGGCGAACGGCACCAAGGGGGCGGGCGACGCCGCCCCCCTCCACATCCTGGAGGCTCCCGCCTGCCATCTCGGCGAGGGGCCGACCTACGATCCCGCGAGCGACACCGCCTGGTGGTTCGACATTCTCGGCAAGCGGCTCTTCGAGAAGCCGTCCGCGAGCCCGGAGGTGCGCGTCCACGACCTGCCGCTGATGGCGAGCCAGCTCTGCACGGTGGACGACCGCACGCAGCTCCTCGCCACGGAAAAGGGCCTCCATGTCCGCGACGTGGCCTCCGGCCGCCTGACGCCGCATACGGCGCTGGAAGCCGACGAGAGCGACACGCGCTCCAACGACGGCCGCGTCCATCCGTCGGGCGCGCTCTGGATCGGCACGATGGGTCGCAAGGCCGAGATGGGACGGGGCTCCATCTACTGGTTCCGTGGCGGCGAGCTGCGCCGCCTCTACGCCAGCGTCTCCATTCCCAACGCCATCTGCTTCTCGCCGGACGGGACGGTCGGATACTTCGCCGATACCGCTCGCGGCGATATTCACCGCGTGCCGCTCGACCCGGAGACCGGGCTGCCCAGCGGTGAGCCGGCCGTTTTCGTTCCGGCCGGCGCCTTCGGGGGCGGTCCGGACGGCGCGGTGACGGACGCGGAGGGCAATGTCTGGAACGCCCGTTGGGGCGCGGGGCGCATCGAGGTGTTCTCGCCGGACGGGCGTCACCTGCGCTCCCTCGCCGTGCCGGCGCGCCAGCCGAGCTGCCCCGCCTTCATTGGCCGTCACCTCGACCAGCTTCTGGTCACCACGGCCTACGAAGGCATGGACGATGCCGAGCGGGCGGCCGATCCCCATGCGGGCCGCACGCTGATCGTCCAGGCGGGTGCCAAGGGCGTCGCCGAGCCGCGCGTGCGTCTCGCCCTATGAGTGCCGCCGCCTTCGCCCTCGTGGATTGGGGCACCACGTCGTTCCGCGCCTGGGCCTGTGCGGCGGACGGCACGGTGCTCACCGAACGCCGGGCGCCCGACGGGTTGACCGCCGTCACGGACGGGGACTTTGCTGGCGTCCTCGAGCGGCATCTCGCGGCGATGGGCGTCGGCGCCGGCGTGCCCGCCGTGCTGTGCGGCATGGTCGGCTCGCGCACGGGCTGGACCGAGGCCGCCTATCTGCCCGTACCGACGGTGCTGGAAGGCCTGGCGAACCGTGCCACCGCCGTCTCCTGCGCCGGCCGTCCGGTCCACGTTCTTCCCGGCCTCGCCCAGCACGGCGAGGCGCCGGACGTCATGCGCGGCGAAGAGACGCAGCTTCTCGGCGTCGTCGCGGAGGGGTTCGACGACGGCCTCGTCTGCATGCCCGGAACCCATTCCAAATGGGTTCGGCTGGAAGGTGGCACCGTGTCGGGTTTTGCGACCTTCATGACCGGCGAGCTGTTCCAGCTCCTGCGCAGTCACTCGATCCTGAAGCAGGCGGTGGAAACCGACGCGCGCCTCCAGCCCGACGATCCGGGTTTCGCCGAAGGTCTCGCGCTCGGTCTCGGGCGACCCTCCGAGGTCACCAACGCACTGTTCGCCCTGCGCGCAGGCTGGCTGCTCGAAGGGATCCCGCCAGCCCGTCAGTCCGCCCGCCTGTCCGGGCTCCTGATCGGGCTGGAATTTGCCGGCGCGATGGCGCGGCTGGGCCGGCCGACCCGTGTCGCGCTTCTCGCGTCGGGCCCGATCGCCTCGCTCTACGAGGCGGCCTTCGAGGCGGCCGGGCTGCGGCTGGACCGGCGGCTCGACGCGGACCTCTGCGTGCGGCACGGCCTCCTGTCCGCCGCCCGAAGCCTCCACCCCGATCGGAGTTCCCCATGAGCCATGTCCCTTCCCGCGTGGCCTGGCCCTCGCTGCGGCGGTCGCTGGTCGCCATTCTGCGGGGCATCCGGCCCGACGAGGCCGAGCCCGTTGTCGCCACGCTGATCGAGGCCGGCTTCGAGGCGATCGAGATCCCGCTCAACTCGCCGGACGCCTTCCGCTCGATCGCCTCGGCCGTGCGTCTCGGCGGCGCCGGCCACTACATCGGCGCCGGTACGGTGCTGACGCCAGATGACGTGGACCGGCTCGCCGAGGTGGGCGGTCGCCTCCTGGTCTCGCCCAATGTCGATGCGTCGGTGCTCGGGCGGGCGGCGTCGCACGGCATGGTGACGATGCCCGGCGTGTTCACGCCGACCGAGGCGTTCCAGGCGATCGCGGCTGGCGCTTCGGCACTGAAGTTCTTCCCCGCCAGCGTGCTCGGGCCGTCCGGCGTTTCCGCGATCCGCGCCGTGTTGCCGAAGGATCGCGAGATAGGCGTGGTGGGAGGGGTGTCCGAAGCGGACTTCGAGGGCTACGCGGCCGTCGGCGTGCGCACCTTCGGCCTCGGCTCTTCGCTCTACAAACCGGGGATGACGGTTGGGGAGATCCGCGAGCGAGCCGACAAGGCCGTCTTGCTCTACGACCGCGTTTGCGGTTTACGATAAATCAGAGTGCAGAAAAAATTCATTGGCGAGCTGTTCGCCGATGCGTTAATTCATCAGACAATTGGTCGTTGCTGCCTCGACTGGGTGGTGGAGGCGGAGACACCGAGAAGCGCGGGCCCGGCCCGCGGCGGTTCGAAGAACTCGGCGCGAGGGGTTCGCGCTTTCGGACGCAGGCTGCGGCGGCGTCGCGATGGGAGGAAGAGCATGATTCGAATGAAGACCCTGCTGGCGGCGGTGGCCCTTGGCGCGATGACCCTTTCCGGTGCCGCGTTCGCACAGGAGAAGGGCACCGTCGGCGTGCTGATGCCGACCAAGGCCTCGGCCCGCTGGATCGCCGACGGCGACAACATGGTGAAGCAGCTGCAGGAGCGTGGCTACAAGACCGATCTGCAGTATGCCGAGGACGACATTCCGACGCAGATCAGCCAGCTCGAGAACATGGTCGCCGCCGGCGTCCAGTCGCTAGTGATCGCCTCGATCGACGGAACCACTCTGACCGATGCGCTCCAGCAGGCGCACGACAAGGGCATCAAGGTCATCGCCTACGATCGCCTGATCCGCAACTCGCCCAACGTCGACTACTACACGACCTTCGACAACTTCCAGGTCGGCGTGCTCCAGGCGCAGTCGATCGTGCAGGGTCTCAAGCTCGAAAGCGCGGAAGGGCCGTTCAACATCGAGCTGTTCGGCGGCTCGCCGGACGACAACAACGCCTTCTTCTTCTACAACGGCGCGATGAGCGTGCTGCAGCCCTATCTCGACAGCGGCAAGCTCGTGATCCCGTCGGGCGAGACCGGCATGGACCGCGTCGGCACGCTGCGCTGGGACCCGGCCGTGGCGCAGGCTCGCATGGACAACCTCCTGTCGTCCTACTACGGCGACAAGAGCGTCAACGCGGTGCTCTCGCCCTATGACGGCCTGTCCATCGGCATCATCTCGGCCCTCACCGCCGTGGGCTATGGCTCGGGCGACAAGGCGATGCCGATCGTCTCCGGCCAGGATGCGGAGGTGCCTTCGGTCAAGTCGATCGAGAACGGCCAGCAGTACTCGACCATCTTCAAGGACACCCGCGAACTGGCCAAGGTGACCGTCGACATGATCGACGCGATCGGCCAGGGCAAGGAGCCCGAGGTCAACGACACCAAGACCTACGAGAACGGCGTGAAGGTGGTTCCGGCCTACCTGCTGAAGCCGGTCCTGGTGACCAAGGAGAACATCAAGCCGGTGCTGGTCGACAGCGGCTATTACACCGCGGACCAGATCAAGCCCTGATCCGATCCGACGGGGTGGGGCGCCCGTAGCACCCCGCCTTCCGCATCGCGGGGGGCTTCGGCCCCCCGTTCCGTCGTTCCGAAACGCTGGGATCGAACGCTTTGGCACCGATACTCGAGATGCGCGGCATCACCAAGACGTTCCCGGGCGTGAAGGCGCTCGACAACGTCAACCTCGTCGTCCAGACGGGGGAGATCCATGCGATCTGCGGCGAGAACGGCGCCGGCAAGTCGACGCTGATGAAGGTGCTCTCCGGCGTCTATCCGCACGGCACCTACGAGGGCGACATCCTCTACGACGGGAAGGTCCGGTCCTTTCGCGGCATCCGTGATTCCGAGCATGTCGGCATCATCATCATCCACCAGGAGCTGGCTCTGGTGCCGCTCCTGTCGATCGCCGAGAACATCTTCCTCGGCAACGAGATCTCGCGCGGCGGCGTCATCGATTGGGACGAGGCGTTCCGCCGCTCGGACGAACTCCTGGCGCAGGTCGGGCTTTCCGAACCGCCCACCACGCTCATCAAGGACATGGGCGTCGGCAAGCAGCAGCTCGTGGAGATCGCCAAGGCGCTGTCCAAGAAGGTGCGCCTCCTAATCCTGGACGAGCCCACGGCGAGCCTCAACGAGCGCGACAGCCAGGCGCTTCTGGATCTTCTCCTGGAGTTCAAGAAGCAGGGGCTGACCTCGATCATGATCAGCCACAAGCTGAACGAGATCTCCCGCGTCGCCGACTCCATCACCGTGATCCGCGACGGCTCCACCGTCTCGACCCTCGATTGCAAGGCCGGGGTCAGCGAGGACCAGATCATCCGCGACATGGTGGGCCGCCAGCTCGACGACCGCTATCCGCCGCGCCATCCCAAGATCGGCGAGGTCCTGTTCGAGGTGAAGGGCTGGAACGCCTATCACCATCTCAACACCCAGCGGCACATCGTCCGCGACGTCTCCCTCAGCGTGCGCCGGGGCGAGATCGTCGGCATCGCGGGCCTGATGGGCGCCGGCCGCACCGAGCTCGCCATGAGCATCTTCGGGCGATCCTACGGTCGCAACGTCTCGGGCGAAGCCTTCATGCACGGCAAGGCGGTGGACGTGTCCACCATTCCGAAGGCGATCGGGGCCGGGCTCGCCTACGTCACCGAGGACCGCAAGCAGTACGGCCTGCTCCTCGAGGACGACATCCGCCAGAACATCTCGCTCGCCAACCTGCCCGGCATCGCCAAGAACGGCGTCGTCGACGAGGACCGCGAGCGCAAGGTGGCGGAGGACTACCGCTCCAGCCTGCGCATCCGCTCCTCCGACATCTTCCACAAGACGCTGAACCTGTCGGGCGGCAACCAGCAGAAGGTCGTCCTGTCGAAGTGGCTGTTCTCGAACCCAGAGCTCCTGATCCTCGACGAGCCGACGCGCGGCATCGACGTCGGCGCGAAGTTCGAGATCTATTCCATCATCGAGCGGCTCGCGGGCGAGGGTAAGGGCATTTTGATGATCTCGTCGGAGATGCCCGAGCTTCTCGGCATGTGCGACCGGATCTACGTCATGAACGAAGGACGCTTCGTGGCCGAGATGCCGCGCGGCGAGGCGACACAGGAAAGCATCATGCGCGCCATTATTCGGACCGCAGGGAGGAACGCGGCATGAGCATCAAAACCGTGGAGGCCCCCGGCGGACAGGGGAGCGGAGCGAGCCTCGACTACTTCAAGAGCCATCTTCGCGAATACGGCATGCTGGTCGCGCTTGTCGCGATCATCCTCTTCTTCGCCGCCTATTCCGCGGCGACTGGGCGCCCGACCTTCGTGTCGGCCTCCAACCTCACCAACCTGTTCCTCCAGAACAGCTACGTCATCATCATGGCGATCGGCATGCTGCTGATCATCATCACAGGCAACATCGACCTGTCGGTCGGCTCGCTGGTCGGCTTCGTCGGCGCGGTGGGCGCCGTCCTGATGGTGCTTTATAACGTGCCGGTGCCGCTGGCGGTGCTGATGTGCCTCGTCGTCGGCGCGGTGATCGGCGCGATCCAAGGGTATTTCGTCGCCTTCCTGCGCATCCCGTCCTTCATCGTGACGCTGGCCGGCATGCTGGTCTTCCGCGGCCTCACCTTCATGACGCTCGGATCCTCGTCCTCGATCTCGCCGATCCCGCCGTCGCTGCGCGCGATCTCGACCGGCACGATCCCGGACGTCCTGCCGGTGTTCGGGCTCGCAAACTCGACCACCCTGATCCTCGCCATCGTGCTGGCCGTCGGCTTCGCCCTGTTCGCGATCTCGAAGCGGTCCGCCAAGGGGCGCGTCGGCCCGGTGGCCGAACCCGTGTCCTTCTTCTACGGGCGCGTGGCGCTGGTCACCGTCGCGATCCTGTTCATGGGCTACCTGCTGGCCACCAATCGCGGCCTGCCGAACGTCCTGATCCTGATGGCGGTGCTGATCGCGATCTACGCCTTCGTCACCTCCCGCACCACGATCGGCCGCCGCGTCTATGCGGTCGGCGGCAACGAGAAGGCCGCCAAGCTCTCGGGCGTGAAGACCGAGCGGATCGTGTTCCTGGCCTTCGTCAACATGGGCGTCATGGCCGCCATCGCGGGCCTCGTGTTCTTCGCGCGCGTCGGTTCGGCCACCGCCAAGAACGGCACGGGTCTCGAGCTCGACGTGATCGCGGCCTGCTTCATCGGCGGCGCTTCGGCCTATGGCGGCGTCGGCAAGGTGACCGGAGCTGTGATCGGCGCCTTCATCATGGGCGCGCTCAACATGGGCATGCAGACGTCCATGCAGCTCTCGATCGACTACCAGCAGCTCGTGAAGGGTCTGGTGCTGCTCGCGGCGGTCTGCTTCGACGTGTACAACCGCAACAAGGCCTGATCCGGCGGATCGGATCATGGGCGGGCGCCGGGAAGCCGGCGCCCGCCCATTTGCATTGCCGGCGGGGCCGCTGGCGGTTGCGGGCCGGCGTGTCGGCGGAGTAGGGGACATCGGTAGCCGTTTCGGAGATCGTCATGCCCAACAGCCGCGCCGACGTCACGACCCAGCACGCAAGTCGCTATCTCCAGCAGCTTTGCAAGCATTGGGCTCACAAGTTTTCCGTCGAGTTCGATCCCCATCGGGGCACGATCGAGATGCCCGCCGCGCGGATCGCGCTGGAGGCGCGGAACGACCGCTTGCTGGTGGACGTGAATGCCGAGGATGCCGCCGCGCTGGAGCGGATGGAGGGCGTCGTCGCCGAACACATCGTGCGCTTCGCCTTCCGCGAGGACCTCGTCTTCGACTGGACGCGCGAAGGCTGACACGGTCCTGATCGCGCCTGTGCGAGGGACTTTGGCTCCTCGTGCAGCACGCCGCTTCACGAAATATGCTGCAACGCCGACATCCGCGTTCGAGCATCCGGACCATGGATAGCACCGGAGCATCACGCATACGCGCCGAGATCGGGTAGACCTGCATCCAAACAGTGGGTTGCGAGCATTCGTTGAATGCTCCTGTGAGGTCTCTCCGGCGGAGGCGGTCGGTACATTCTCGGCGCCGTGCCGGAGTGTCTCGCGACGATCGGCGGGCCCACCGCGTGCTGTCCGCGCCGGGCCGCGACCCGTCGGATCGCGTTCACTCACCCAAGCAGGATTGCTCACGCGTTCAGGCGTGCGACCCTTGCGACCTGGGCTCCACTGCCGACGCCCGTGGACGAACCGCGGGCCGGGCGGCACCCCGCCTCGCCACGGAGCCGTTGCCATTCCAGAGCTATGCGTCCGGCTGTCGACATGCGCGGCGAGGAAAAACGTCGCGATGCGGCCCGGTGCACGCGTTTTGTGCTGCAAGGCACGCCGCCTTACCCTATCCGGGTAGGGACCAAACACTGGAGAGATTCGAAGCCGGAGGCCGCGCCGATGCTGCACGACATGCCGTTGATCGAGACGATCGTGGCCGGCCTTGGCCTCGCCTTCGTCTTCGGCACCCTGGCGAACCGCTTCGGCATCTCGCCCATCGTCGGCTACCTGCTGGCGGGCGTCAGCGTCGGCCCCTTCACGCCGGGCTTCGTGGCGGACCAGAGCCTGGCGACCGAGCTCGCCGAGCTCGGCGTCATCCTGCTGATGTTCGGCGTCGGCCTGCATTTCTCGCTGAACGATCTGATGTCCGTGCGCGCGATCGCGCTGCCGGGCGCGATGGTGCAGATCGCCTGCGCCACGCTGCTCGGCATGGGACTTGCCTGGCTGCTCGGCTGGTCCGTTGGCGCGGGCCTGGTGTTCGGTCTCGCCCTCTCGGTCGCCTCCACCGTGGTGCTGCTGCGCGCCATGCAGGAGCGGCGGCTGATCGAGACGGGCAAGGGGCGCATCGCGGTCGGCTGGCTGATCGTGGAAGACCTTGCCATGGTGCTGGCGCTGGTCCTGCTGCCGGCCTTCGCGACGACGCTGGGCGGCACGGCGCCGTCGGGCGGCGCGGGATTGCTGCACGATCTCGGGCTCGGTGTCTCCGGCGTCATCCTGATGACGATCTTCAAGCTCTGCGTCTTCGTGATGCTGATGCTCCTGGTCGGCCGACGGATCATCCCCTGGGCGCTCCAGATGACCGCGCGCTCCGGCTCGCGCGAACTGTTCCGCCTCGCGGTCCTCGCCATCACGCTGGCCGTCGCCTTCGGCGCCGCGTCCTTGTTCGGCGTGTCGCTGGCGCTCGGCGCGTTCTTCGCCGGTATGATCATGGCCGAATCCGACCTCAGCCACCGCGCCGCCGAAGATACGCTGCCGCTGCGCGACGCCTTCGCCGTCCTCTTCTTCGTGTCGGTCGGCATGCTGTTCGATCCGCGCAGCCTGATCCAGGACCCGCTTCCGATCCTGGCGACGGTGCTCATCATCGTCCTCGGCAAGTCGATCGCCGCCTTCGTGATCGTGCGCGCCTTCCGCCACCCGGTGTCCACCGCGCTCACGATCTCCGTCTCGCTGGCGCAGATCGGCGAGTTCTCCTTCATCCTGGCCGAGCTCGGCGGTCGCCTGCAGATCCTTCCGCCCGAAGCGCGGGACCTGATCCTGGCGGGCGCCATCCTGTCGATCATGCTGAACCCGATCCTGTTCTCCTCGATCGACCGGCTGCGCCAGCGCCTGGACCGCGTCTCGCCGGAGGACGGCGCGGCCGCGACGGCCGCCAAGCCGCTCCAGTCCGCGGATGGGCGCGAGTTGCAGATCCAGCCCGGCGGGGTCGTGCCCTCGCACATCCCGGCGGGAAGCGTCGCCATCGAAGCCGACGACCTTCGCCCGACGGCGCTGGCCGACCATCTCGTGCTGGTCGGCTACGGCCGTGTCGGATCCAAGATCGCCCAGCGCCTCGCCGAAGCGGGCCGCGCCTTCGTGGTGGTCGAGGATGCGGACAAGCGCGTCGCGCGCATCCGCGCGGCCGGGATCGAGGCGATCGTCGGCAACGCCGTGAAGGCGGAGGTGTTGGAAGCGGCCAATATCGCCGCCGCGCGCGACATCGTGCTCGCGTTCCCGAACAGCTTCGAGGCGGTCGCGATCATCAACGCGGCTCGCGCGGCGAACCCCGCCATCCGCATCACGGCGCGCGTGCATTCCGGCGAGCAGCGCGAGCGGCTGATCCAGGCCGGCGCCGACGCCGTCATCAACGGCGACGAGGTCACCGCCGAGGCGATCGCCGACCACATCCTCGACGCGCCCGCCGACGTGCCGTTGGCGGACGGTCCGATCCTGCCGGCTGAGGGGCCGATGCGCGAGGCGGCATTGACAGACGGTGCCGATCGCTTACCCTGATCCCTTTCCAGGGGGAGTTCCGGCAGGGAACTGAGAGGCCGGCGCAAGCGCCCGGCGACCCCACGAACCTGATCCAGTTCGCACTGGCGTAGGGATGGAGTGTTCCGCTCCGACGAAGGACCGCGAGACGCCTTCTCTCGAAGGCTTCCGCGCTTCGCACGCGCGGACGTTTCCCGGTCCGGCGGCAGGTGCGGCAATGCGCGGCGCGGGAGCGGCGATGACCATTCATATCCTGGGCGCGGGGGTCGCGGGCCTGACCACCGGGCTTCGCCTGGCGGAAGCCGGCGAGAGCGTCGTGGTCCACGAGCGCGGCCCGGACCTTGCGTCCTCCGCGTCCTGGCTCGCGGGCGGCATGCTGGCCCCGTTCTGCGAGGCGAGCGTCGCCGATCCGAGCATCGTCGCGCCGGGCCTCGAAGGAATCGCGTTCTGGTCGCGCGTCACGGAGGTGGAGCGCCACGGCACGCTGGTCGTCGCGGCCGGTCGCGACGCCGGCGACCTGCGCCAGTTCGCCGCCCGCACCCGATCCAATCGCATGCTCGACGCGGAGGGCCTCGCGGCGCTGGAACCCGACCTCGGCGGCCGCTTCGCCAAGGCGCTGTTCTTCGAGAGCGAGGCTCACCTCGATCCGCGCCGGACGCTCGCCGCCCTTGCGGGACGCATCGAGGCCCTGGGCGGAACGATCCGGTTTTCCGACCCGCGCGAGCCCTTGGGGCTGCGAGGCGAGCGCGTCGTCGACTGCCGGGGCCTAGCGGCGGACCTGCCTCGCCTGCGCTCGGTGCGCGGCGAGATGGCGATCGTGCGCTGCCCCGACGTCTCGCTGCGCCGGCCGGTGCGCCTCCTGCACCCGCGCTGGCCGATCTACGTCGTGCCCCGCGCCGACCACGTCTTCATGATCGGCGCGACCATGGTAGAAAGCGAGGCGGCCGGCCCCGTGACCTTGCGCTCGGCAGTGGAGCTTCTGACCGCCGCCTTCGCGCTCCATCCGGCCTTCGCCGAGGCCGAGATCCTCGAGATCGGCAGCGGCCGGCGGCCGGCCTTGCCCGACAACCTTCCAAGCGTCGCGCGCACCGACCGGGGCGTCGCCTTTTCCGGCCTCTATCGGCACGGATTCCTGCTCTCGCCCGCCTTCTCGAAGATCGCCGCCGACCTCGCCGTCGGCGCCAAGGAGCCTGCATGAAGATCACCCTGAACGGAGAGGCGAAGGACGTCGCCGCGCGCGACATCGAAACCCTGCTCCGCGAGCTCGACTATCGACCGGAGATCGTGGCGACCGCGCTGAACCGCGAGTTCGTGCCGCGCGGCGCGCGAGGCACCGCGACCCTCGCCGAGGGCGACGCGGTGGAGATCCTCTCTCCCATGAAGGGCGGCTGAGATGCGCCTCTACGATCGGACGTTCGCCTCGCGACTGATGCTCGGCACGGCGCTCTATCCTTCTCCCGCGGTCATGCGCGCGGCCATCGCGGCTTCGGGGGCGGAGATCGTCACCGTGTCGCTGCGCCGCGAAAGCGCCGGGATGCGGCAGGACGGTCCGGGCTTCTGGGACGAGATCCGCGACCTCGGCGTCTCCTTCCTCCCCAATACGGCCGGCTGCCACACGGTGAAGGAAGCCGTGACCACCGCGCAGATGGCGCGCGAACTTCTCGGCACCGATTGGGTCAAGCTCGAGGTGATCGGCCATCCCGATACGCTCCAGCCGGACGTGTTCGGGCTGGTCGAGGCGGCGCGCATCCTGTCGGGCGAGGGGTTCAAGGTTCTGCCCTACACGACGGAGGACCTCGTGGTGGCCGAGCGCCTGCTGGCGGCGGGCTGCGAGGTGCTGATGCCCTGGGGCTCGCCGATCGGCTCGGGGCTGGGGCTCAACAATCGCTACGGCCTGCGCTCGCTCCGAGCCCGGTTCCCGGACGTGACGCTGATCGTGGACGCGGGGCTCGGCCGCCCGTCCCACGCCGCCGACGCGATGGAGCTCGGCTACGACGGCGTGCTCCTCAACACGGCGGTGGCGAGCGCCGCCGATCCGGCGGCGATGGCGGGCGCCTTCCGCCTCGCGGTGGAAGCGGGGCGCACGGCCTACGAGGCGGGCGGTATGGAGCCTCGCGACATGGCCGCGCCCTCGACGCCGGTGTTCGGAATGGCGGTGCTGGCATGAGCGCGCTCGATCCGTTCTACCCGGTTCTTCCCGATGCGGACTGGATCGAGCGCCTCGTCCCGCTCGGTATCCGGCTGGTGCAGCTTCGAGCCAAGGACATGGCACCGGACGCGCTACGCCGCCAGATCCGCCGCTCGCGCGAGGCCTGCGCGGCGCATGGATGCGTCCTGGTGGTCAACGACCATTGGCGTTTGGCGATCGAGGAGGGGGCGGCGTTCGTCCACCTCGGGCAGGAGGACCTTGCCGAGGCCGATCTCGGCGCCATTCGCGGCGCCGGCCTGCGGCTGGGCCTATCCACCCACGACGGGGCCGAACTCGAGGCGGCGCTCGCCGCCGAACCGGACTACGTCGCGCTCGGGCCCGTCTGGCCGACGGTGCTGAAACAGATGAAGTGGGCACCCCAGACGCCGGCGCGGCTGCGGGACTGGCGCCGGAGGATCGGCTCGCTTCCGCTCGTCGCCATCGGTGGCATCACGGTGGAACGCCTGCCGGCGGTGTGGGAGGGCGGAGCGGACAGCGCGGCCGTTGTGACCGACATCATTCGGCACGAGCGGCCGGAGGCGCGCGTGCGCGAATGGATCGAGGCGACACGCGCGCGACGCACGGCCTCCGTCACCTCCGACTAATCACGCCGACGGAGGGAAATATCGCCAAAGCAATGCGCGCATAGGTTGCATTCTCGCCTGGGTTGCAATTACAATGGGCCGTCATCCGAAGGATAGTGGACAGGAAACGACCCGTGTCGCTCGCAAAGCCTTTCAACACGCGCCCGCTCTATCAGCAGGTCGCAGACGAGTTCATCGCGCGGATCGTGTCGAAGGCCTGGGCGCCGGGGCAGGCGATCGAGAACGAGGCCGAGATCGCGCGCTCGTTCGGCATCAGCCTGGGCACCGTGCGAAAGGCGTTCGACATCCTCACCGCGCACAACCTTCTTGAGCGCCACCAGGGCAAGGGCACGGTGGTGGCCGACTTCGAGGGCGGCAAGATGCGGAGCCGGTTCTCCAACATCTTCGACCGCTCGGGCAACCGGGTCTCGGGCGAGGTGTCCGTGTCCAAGGTCGTGCTCGGCACCGCGCCGCCCGAGGCGGCCGAGACGCTCGGCGTCAACGGGCGGACGCCGGTCCTTCAGTTCGAGCGGCGCCGGACCCATCTCGGGCGCCTGTTCATGACGGAGGAGGTGTTCCTGCGCGTCGGCGCCACCGCCAAGACCATGTCGCAAGAGGCGTTGGAAGGCGTGGCGACCGCCCGCTGGACCGGGCAGGACCTCGCCACCCACAAGCGCGAGCGGGCCACTGCCGAGCCCGCGACGGCGGCCGACAAGCGCAACTTCAAGTTGACGGGCGACGCGGCCGTTCTGCGGTTGCAGCGGATCATCTCGTCCTACCAGGACCGGCCGCTGGAACTGCGCATCGGCCGCTGCCATCTCGGCGGCGATCTCGTCTACGCCACGAGCTGAGCCAAAGGGACGCGGAACCCGCAAGGCTCGCCAGCGCCTTAATTTTCCCTTAACGGTCGAGGCGCGGCAGTCCGGTCCGCGCGTCGATCGTCGGGGAACCGCATGGCCGCCTCTCATTCCTACACGCTGCGCGGCCAGGTCGCCCGGCTGGAGCTGACCACCCGCATGACGCTGGCGATCCTGGCGACCGCGAGCGGCATCTTCACCTATCTCGGCGTCCGCGAACTCCTGGACGGCGACGCCACCACCGTCTTCTTCGGCGCCGTCATCTATTCCGTCTCCGTCTCGGTCGGCATCTACGCCTTCTGGTCCTACCTGATCCGCATCATGCCGCATGTGCGCCGCCCGTCCGGCCGCCGCATGCTCTATCTCGCGATGGCGATCGGCTGCTGCATGATCATGGCCATGTCGGCCTGGCTCAACGCCTCGGCGCTGGCGGGCGCGGCCGCGCTCGAGCAGCACATGTCGATCACCACGGAGGAGTACCAGAGCAAGCTGAACGAAGCGCACGAGAACGCGCTGGCCGCGCAGAGCCTGCTGCCCGACATCCAGCTCGCCGCCCAGCGGTTCGCCCGCCTGTCGGACGAAGAGCGTTCGTCCGGCGCGCTCACCGGCACGTCGGGTTCCGGCACCGTGGTCCAGCTCCTCAGCCAGATGTCGACGCAGCTCGTCAACCTCGCCCAGGAGATCGAGGCCTCGCGCGACGACGTGAGCGCCCTGTTCCGGGAAGGCGGTGAGCGTCTCGGCGAGATGCGACGGCTGGTGGCCGCCGACGGCAGCGTGAAGGAGCGCGGGACCGACTACGCCACGCAGGCGACGGAACTCGCCGGCGTGATCGGCTCGCTCCAGCAGACCTCGGTCGCACCGGCGGTGAAGCGCGCGGCCGAAGACCTCGGGCGCACCTTCATCGCGCCGGCCGCGGACGGCAGCACAGCAGGGCTTCAGGACCGGCAGACCGCCGTGGTCGGGCAGGTGGAGACGGCCGTGCGCCAGCAGAGCGTCGCGCTGGCCGGCGCGGCCGACGCGATCCTTGAGAGGCCGCGCGTCGAGACCGTCCGCTTCACGCCGCTTTCGGCCCCCGACGCAGTGGTCAAGTACGCCCGCGACTTCCTGCCGTCCTGGGCCGGGGCGATCGCGATCGATCTCCTGCCGGCGGTCCTCGTGTTCATCCTGTGCATCGTGCAGGACCAGATCCGCCGCGAGGAAGGGGAGGAGGATGCCGAGATCGGCGACATGAGCGCGGTGGACATGATGCGCGCGATGCGCATCCAGCGCCGTCTGATGGCCGAGGTCGGGTCGGGCGCGGTGGAGGCGCCCCCCGTGGACCCAGCGGACGACATCGTGCAGCAGAACGCGCCGGGGGGATTCCCCAAGGCGGCGAGGCTCTAGGCCGCCGTGAGCGATTTTCAGGCCTCGCCCGGTTGGCTGGAGCGGCGGCTTCTGTCGCTCCCGGACGGCGCCGTGCTGCGCATGGTGTTCCTCGGCGTGCTCGCCATGGGCGCTTCCATGCTGGCGCAGGACGTGCTCGATGTCGCCGGCGAAGCCGGAGACCGCGAGCGGGTCACGCGCACCGAGCCCCTGCGTCTGCCCCAGCCGCAGCCGGGCGACCAGATTCGGCCCTACCTCCCGCGCGCCGCGCCCGTCGGTCCCGACCGCGGTGAGCCCGTCCTGCCGGGCTATCCCGAAGTGGCGCCGAGCGAGGGAATGGCGCGTGCCATGTCCTTCCATCTCGGCGAAGGCGGCGTCGCCTCCGCGGTCGGACGCATCGACGCCGGCACGGCGGAGGCCTTTCGGCATTTCCTGGAAGACGACGGCGAGGACGTGCGGCGGATCGTGCTCCATTCGCCTGGCGGATCGGTGCGCGACGCGATCGCCATGTCGCGCCTGATCCGCGAGCGGGCGCTGGAAACCGAGGTTCCGGCGGACGGATATTGCGCCTCGGCCTGTCCGCTGGTTCTGGCGGGCGGCGTGCGCCGCTCGGCCGGCGAGGCCTCGTGGGTCGGCGTCCATCAGGTCTACGCCCTGCCGGGGGCAGAGCGGAAGGGCACCCGCGATCTCGACAGTTCGGTGGCGCAGATCCAGACGACCATCGCCGAATGCCAGAGCCTCCTCGTCGACATGGGGGTCGATCCCCGTCTCTGGATCCATGCGATGCAGACGCCGGCGAACGAACTCTACGTCCTCACGCCCGACGAGCTCCGCGATCTCCGTCTGGTCGGCGAAGCCGAGGGCGAGCCTGCGGCCTGACCCGCGTCAGTCGGGTTCCACGGCGGGGGCGGCGGCCGGCACGCGGTCGAGATGCCGCCGCAGGAAGCTTTCCAGCGCGCGCATGGCTTGGCCGCGATAGGGCTCGATCTCGTTCAGCGTCTCGTGCCGGGCCCCTTGCACGATCTCGCACTCCACCTCCCGCGATCCCGCTTCCCGAAGTCGCTCCGCCAGGCGGACGACCTCGGCACCGCATTGGGTGGCCAGGTCCTGCGAGCCGCCGAAGCAATGGATGGGCAGGTCGTGCGGGATCTGGGAAAGCGCCTCGTGGTTGGCGTTCTCGCGGGCGAGCTGCACGATGTCCTGCGCGAGCGACACGGTGGGCGTCCAGCCGCAGAGCGGATCGGCGATGTAGGCGTCCACCACGTCCGGGTCGTGGCTGAGCCAGTCTACGTCGGTGCGCCGGTTCGCGATCCGCTTCGCCCAGGCATCCGTCGTGGCCCTGGCGAAAGCCTGGCTCGCGACGTCCGACCCCTTGAGCATCTTCTCCACCCGCAGCGAAGCGACGCCGAGCCGCTCCTGCCAGCCGAAGCGGAGTCCGGCGTTCCAGACGAGGCAGCCGGAAAGGCCGCCGGCGAAGCGCCGTGCGTAGTGCAGGGCGATCGCGCCGCCCATCGAATGGCCGAGCACGAAGAGCGGCAGGCCGGGGTGTTCCCGCTGGGCGAGCTCGCGCACGGCCTGGCAGTCGCGCACCACCTTGCGAAGGCCGTTCCGCGAGCCGAAACGACGCAGCGGAGCATCCTGCGCCGTGGTGGAGCCATGGCCCCTGTGATCGTGCGCGTAGGTGGCGAAGCCGAGGGTGCCGAGTTCGCCCATCAGCCGATCGTAACGCGCGCTGTGCTCGGCCAGTCCGTGGAACACCAGCACCACGGCCTCGGGCGCCGTGTCGGGATTGCGGGCGCGCACGGTCAGCGCGGCGCCGGTCGGGCTGTCGAGCACGAAACGGCGACGGGGTTCCAGGGAAGGCGGCATGGGAGGGATTGCTCAGGCCAGAACGGTATGGGACAGGGCGTAGCTCATGAAGGGAGCACGGGATATGTCTCGCGCAACAGCCTTAGCCTCGATCGCGCTCGCGATCACGTTACTCGCGCTCGCACCTGTGGCCGCGAGGGCACAGGTTCCGATGGTGGGCGTGTTCGTGGCGGAGGCGAGCTGCTTCGCGACGCCGGCGATCCGCCTGGAGGACAACCCCGGCCGAATCGTCACCGAACCCGGCCGCTCCTATGACCTCGTGGGCCGCAACGCATCGCCCGGCAGCCATTATCTGATCCTCGTTCCGGGCGCCGAGCCCGAGCGGCGCTGGGTCGCCTTCGGTTGCGGCCGTATCGAGGACGACAGCCAGTCCGCCGACGTCGGGTCGAGACCGACGCCCGGAGGCTCGCAGGTTCGGGAGGCGCGAGACAGCTACGTTCTGGCGGCGAGTTGGCAGCCGGCCTTCTGCGAGACGCGGCCTTCTGTGCGCGAATGCCGCGACGGCGGCGCGGCGGGCAAGGGCTTCTCGCTGCACGGCCTGTGGCCGCAGCCGCGCGGCCGCGAATATTGCGGGGTGCCGGAGGCCGTGCGCCGCATCGACGAGCGCGGGGACTGGCGCGACCTGCCCGATCACGGAGCGTCCCCCGCGACGCGGCGCGCGCTCGCCGAGGTGATGCCCGGGGTCCAGTCGGGGCTCGACCGGCACGAATGGTGGGTTCACGGCACCTGCTTCCGTGGCGATGCGGAGGCCTATTTCGCGCAGTCCATCCGCCTCCTGTCCGAACTCAACCGCTCGTCGGTGCGTCGGCTGTTCGACGCGTCGATCGGCGAGGTCGTGACGGCCGACGCCGTGCGCGCGAGCTTCGAGGCGGCGTTCGGCCGGGGGGCGGGCCGCCGGGTGGCGGTGGAATGCGCGGCCGATGCGCAAGGCGAGCCGATGATCCGCGAGTTGCGCATCGCGCTGGCCGGCGATCTGGCGGCGAACACGTCGCTGGCCGAGCTCGTGCGCGCGGGCGAGCCGGGCGGCCGGGGTTGCCCTCGCGGCCGGGTGGACGCACCGGGCTTCGACTGAGCGGTGCCTCAGGCGCGGTCGGGCACCTCGTAGTCCGCCGAATAGCGGATTTCCCGCAGAGGCCGAACACGGCTCGTGGAGGCGTCGTAGATCGGATCCGCCTTGTAGGCCGCGAGCGCCGCGCGGTCGCGGAACTCGGCGTAGACGACAAGATCCACGTCGTTGCCCATCGGATCCACGCGCGCATTCTCGACCACCTCGAAATGATCGTGGTGCGCGATGGCGGAGAGGGTCTGAAGCCCTTCCTTGATGGCCGGCAGGTCGGCCTTGTCCCGGGCGCTGAAGAAGACGATGTGGCGGATCATGGGTCGGTCCCCTGCTGGCTCGGCCACCGCGTCTTCCGCCGCACGGGTCGGGAGGTCAAGCCGGCGCGGGCCGGCGCGAAATTCTCGGGGCTTTGTTGCTCATCGTCGGCGCATGCCTTACCTGTGCGCCAACTCATCCTGCATCGACCAACCCGGAGACGCGCGCGCGATGGCTCGCCAGTTCATCTACCATATGGCCGGACTCACCAAGGCCTACGGCACCAAGAAGGTTCTGGAGAACATCCACCTGTCCTTCTACCCGGATGCCAAGATCGGCATCCTCGGCCCGAACGGCGCCGGCAAGTCGACCCTGCTCAAGATCATGGCCGGCACCGACAAGGAGTTCACCGGCGAGGCCTGGGCTGCCGAGGGTGCGACGGTCGGCTATCTGCCGCAGGAGCCGCGGCTCGACGAATCGAAGACCGTGTTCGAGAACGTGATGGAGGGCGTGGCCGACAAGCAGGCCATCCTCGACCGCTACAACGAACTGATGATGAACTACTCGGACGAGACGGCCGAGGAGGGCGCCAAGCTCCAGGACCAGATCGACAGCCAGAACCTCTGGGACCTGGAGAGCCAGGTCGAGATGGCGATGGACGCGCTGCGCTGCCCGCCGGGCGACGCGCAGGTCGGGCCGCTCTCGGGCGGCGAGAAGCGCCGCGTGGCGCTGTGCAAGCTGCTCCTGTCCAAGCCGGACATCCTGCTCCTGGACGAGCCCACCAACCATCTCGACGCCGAGACGATCTCCTGGCTCGAGAAGCACTTGCGCGAATACGAGGGCGCGGTGCTGATGATCACGCACGATCGCTACTTCCTCGACAACGTCACTGGCTGGATCCTGGAGCTCGATCGCGGCCGCGGCGTGCCCTACGAGGGCAACTACTCGACCTACCTGGAGAAGAAGTCCAAGCGCATGGCGCAGGAGGGCCGCGAGGAGGACGCGCGCATGCGTGCCCTTTCGCGCGAGCGCGAATGGATGGGGCAGGGCGCCAAGGCCCGCCAGACCAAGTCCAAGGCGCGCATCAAGGCCTACCACGAACTGGTCGAGCTCGCGGAGAACCGCAAGCCTGCCGACGGCAAGATCGTCATCCCCACCGGCGAGCGCCTCGGCAACCGGGTGATCGAGGTCGAGGGCATCACCAAGAGCTACGGCGACCGGGTGCTGATCGAGAACCTGTCGTTCAAGCTGCCGCCGGGCGGCATCGTGGGTGTCATCGGGCCGAACGGCGCCGGCAAGTCCACCCTGTTCAAGATGCTGACGGGCCAGGAACAGCCCGATGCCGGCGACATCAAGATCGGCGAGACCGTCGATCTCGGCTATGTCGACCAGAGCCGCGACCACCTGGATCCCGACAAGAACGTCTGGGAGGAGGTGACCGGCGCCGTCGACATCATGAAGCTCGGCAAGTACGAGATGAACAGCCGGGCCTATGTCGGCAACTTCAACTTCAAGGGACCGGACCAGCAGCAGAAGGTCGGCACCCTTTCGGGCGGCCAGCGCAACCGCGTCCACCTCGCCAAGATGCTGAAGACCGGCTCGAACGTCATCCTCCTCGACGAGCCGACCAACGACCTCGACACCGAGACGCTGGCCGCGCTGGAGGACGCGCTGGAGGAATACGCCGGCTGCGCCGTGGTCATCAGCCACGATCGCATGTTCCTCGACCGGCTCGCGACGCACATCCTGGCCTTCGAGGGCGACAGCCACGTCGAATGGTTCGAGGGCAACTTCGAGGACTACGAGCAGGACAAGATCCGTCGTCTCGGACCCGAAAGCGTCAACCCCAAGCGGCCGACCTACAAGCGACTGACGCGCTGAGGCGCGCGCGGCGCGCGGGCATCTTCCCGCGCGTCGCCCCCTCCCTATCTGGGGAGGTGCTTCGGATCCCGATCCGCGACGTCGCGGCGGGATGGGGTTGGCAACGGCGCCGCTGCGAGACGCTTCACATGAACAGACTGAGTTTCCATCAACTGTTCGACGCGCTTCCCAGCCCCCACATGATCGTCGACCGCGACTTGGCGTTCGTGGCCGTTAACCCCGCCTATGAAGGCGTTACCGGACGGACCCGGGACGAACTCGTGGGCCGTCGCATGTTCGATTGCTTTCCGAGCGAGGGACCCGAGCGCGCTCGCCTCGAGAGTTCGATCCGGCGCGTCTTCGAGAGCGGGCGCGCCGACACTCTCGCCTTCATCGAATATGCGATCCCGCTTTCGGCCGACCCGGCGGACGGCTTCGAGAAGCGGTACTGGTCGGCCGTCCATTCCCCGCTCTGCGACGAGCAGGGGCAGGTGATCTTCGCCCTTCAGAACACGGTGGACATCACCGAGCTTGTCCGGTTGCGCACCGCGGCGGGCAGTTCGGCCTCCGTACCCTTGGAGGAGATGGCGCTGCTCCAGCGGACGCGCGAGATCGAGGCCGCCTATCGCACCTCGCGCGGCCAGCTCGACCGTTTTCGGCACCTTTTCGAGCAGGCGCCGGGCCTCGTCGCGCTTCTGCGTGGGCCCGACCACGTCTTCACCTTCGCCAACCGAGCCTATCGCGCGCTGGCGGGCGACCGTGAGCTTCGCGGCCTGCCGACGCGGGAGGTCTTCCCCGATGCGGAAGCGAAGGGCCTCCTGGAGATGCTGGATCGCGTCTATGCCAGCGGCGAAGCGTTCGAGGGCAGCGGATTGCGGGTTCTAGCCAGCTGCCCGGACGGCGGCCTTCGCGAGCTCTTCCTGGACGTATCGTTCCACCCCGTGCGCGACGACGCCGGGCAGGTGGAGGGGGTCTTCGTGCAGGGCTACGACCGGACCGACAGCGTGCGCGCGCATCATCGCCAGCGGCTGCTGATCGACGAGCTGAACCACCGGGTGAAGAACACGCTGTCCACGATCCAGTCGCTGGCCCGGCCGAGCTTCCGTGCCGACCGGGACAGGGAGGAGGCCCGGCGCACCTTCGAGGCCCGGATCGTCGCCCTGTCCAACGCGCACAACCTCCTGAGCGAACGGCACTGGGAGTCGGCGGATCTCGAAACCGTCCTCCTCGCCGAGCTTCGCGCGCTCGACCTCGACCGGGTCGCCGTGTCGGGCATGCCGGTGCGGCTGAACTCCAAGGCGGCGATCGCCATGGCGATGATCTTCCACGAACTGGCGTCGAACACGCTGAAATACGGCGCTCTGAGCGCCGAGGGCGGCCGTCTCGCGGTGGAGTGGCGGCGCCGCGCGGACGCCGTGGTCCTTGAATGGCGCGAGGCGTGGACGAGCCCCGAGCCGGTCTCCATCCAGGCCGGGTTCGGCATGCGCATGCTCGAGCGGATCGTCACCGGGGAGCTGGAAGGGCGCCTCCAGGCCGATGCCGGCGAGACGGGGCTGGTCTGGACCATCGAGCTGCCCGCCATCGAGATCGAGGAAATACCGCACCTTGCCCTTGCCTGATCGCAGTCTTCCCGCCGGCCTGCGCGTCTTCGCGGTGGAGGACGAAAGCCTGGTCGCCATGCAGCTCGAGGACATGCTCGAGGAACTCGGCTGCGTCCTCGTCGGCCTCGCCATGCGCGTGCGGCGCGCGATGGAGATGCTGGATCGGGGCGAGGCGATCGACGTCGCGATCCTCGACGTCAACATTGCCGGCGAGAAGGTCTTTCCGGTCGCAGAGCGTCTGCACGAGGCGGGCGTGCCGTTCCTGTTCGCGACGGGATACGGGCGTGCGGGGCTCGAAGGGCAATGGCTCGACCGTCCGGTGGTCCAGAAGCCCTACACTCCTGACCAGATCGCCGCCGCCATCCTGGAGGCGCGCGCCGGGACGATGGCCGGCTAGCACTCCGCCGACCGCGACGCGTTCCGTCGGCTTGCGCGCCGTGCTACCGCATCGCCGAACCCTTTCGCCGTCCGCTCGCAGAAGGCCGAATCGCCGATGGATACGTTCGTTCAGACCCTGATGCAGGACTACGGCGTCGCCGGCATCGCCTTCCTGATGTTCCTGGAGAATATCTTCCCGCCGATCCCGTCCGAGATCATCATGCCGCTCGCGGGCTACCAGGCGGCGGCGGGCGATCACTCGTTCCTGGCCGTCGTGATCGCCGGAACGATCGGCTCCATCCTCGGCATCCTTCCCTGGTACTATCTCGGCCTCTGGTTCGGCGAGGAGCGCATCATCCGCCTCGCGGATCGCTTCGGCCGCTGGATGACCATGACGGCCGAGGACGTGGAATCGGCCGACCGTTGGTTTCGCAAGTACGGCCTGCTCGCGGTGCTGTTCGGGCGCCTGATCCCGACCGTGCGCACGCTGATCTCCGTGCCGGCCGGGCTCGCGCGCATGCCTATGCCGACGTTTCTCCTGTTCTCGGCGATCGGCACCCTGATCTGGACCACGGGTCTGGCGCTCGCGGGATACCTGCTGGCCCAGCAGTACGAGTTGGTGGACCAGTATGTCGGCCCCGTGTCCAACGCGGTGATCGTCATCGTCGTGCTCGTCTATCTCTACCGTGTCGTCACCTTCAAACCGTCCCATCGGCGCCGTCCGATCGACCTGAAGGCCGGCGACGACACCGGCCGCTGATGGACGGCGAGGCGCCGGAGCGGGTCCCCGCACGCACGCTGGAGGCGCGGGTCGACGGCCTGTTCGCCGGGGCGGGCTCGGACTTCGAGACCCGCGCCGTCGAGGCCCTGGACCTCACCTTCGACGGGCTCGAGGGGGACCGCCACGGCGGGCCGACGCGGCGCACGGGCGGGCGCGAACCCTGGTATCCGCGCGGCACGCGCATCCGCAACGAGCGGCAGATCTCCATCCTGTCGCGCGACGAGCTCGCCGCCCTCGCGCGCGACCTCGCCATTCCGCGCTTGGAGCCGGAATGGATCGGCGCCAACATGACGCTTTGCGGCGTCGATCGGCTGAGCTGGCTCCCACCACGCACGCTTCTGTTCTTCGAGGGCGGGGCGACGCTGAAGCTGGACGGCGACAACGCTCCCTGCCGCGCCTCCGGAAGGGCGATCGCGCGCCACGTCCCGGAGCGTCCGGACGTCGAGCGCGCCTTCGTGCGCCATGCCACGCACCGCAGGGGCCTCGTCGCCTGGGTCGAGAAGCCCGGTCGGGTCGTCGCGGGCGAGCGGGTCGAATTGCGCCTGCCGGAACAATGGATCTTCGCCTGACGGCGCCTCAGTCAGCGTCGGGCCGGGGGCGCCGCGCGGGCGAAAGGCGCGCTTCCGGCAGCTCGCGCTCGTCGTCCGCGTCCGGCTCCGAGGTCAGCCGCCGGGTCGCGCCCCAGCCGTCCAGCACCGCGTTGATCTCGTCCAGCACGAAGAACAGGGCCTCGTCGCGCTCGTAGCCCTCGTCGCGCAGTGCGTCGTATTCGGTGTGCTGGTGGCGCACATGCGCCAGCGTCGCGAGCCACAGGGCGCTGGCAGTCGGCAGGTCTCGCATGTGCCGCGCGCCCGCCGCGGCGCGGATCGCCTCGGCGTCGATGAAGGGCGCGCGCGGGATCAGCAACGTCAGTTGCCGCGCGATGGATTTCTGGCGCTCGGTGGGCAATCAGGTCTCCGGCGGCCGGTCGACGCTCGGCAGATAGGGTTTGATGTCGAGAAGCGGGGTCCCGTCCAGCGCGTCGATCGCATCGATCCGCAGGACGCCGGATGCCGTGTCGATCGCCAGGATGCGCACGAGATGGAGGCCGATCGGGTTGGGGCGCACCGGCGAACGGAGCGCGAAGGTGCCGGTCGGCCGATCGGCGTGGCGCGGCATCTGCAGCGCCAGGTCTCGGCGGCTGCCTTGCAGCCACGACAGGAGGTGCGCGAAGCCACCCGGCGCTAGGCCCGACAGGGCGGGGCGATACGGCTCGCCGATCTCGACGGCCGCCTCGCGTCCGCGCTCGCGCGCTTCCCGCATGTTGCGGGGGCAGTCGCCGCGATCGGTCCAGGGCGAGAGGATCCGCCCCACGAAGGCGAGCGTGGCGTCGTGGATCGACGCGGGGTCCGTCGCGAGCCGCACTTCGCCCGGCCGCGCGCCGTCAGCCACGCTCATCGACCCCGCCGCGTTGCGGACGCCCTTGCGACCCGTCCAAAACACATATAAACATATCTTTATGTCGTTCGCGCTTCGGGAAGGGGCATCGTATGCAAGCCTCGTTCGACGCGGCCGTGGAAATGCTGAAGGCCCTGGCTGAACCGACGAGGTTCCGGCTGGTTCTGCTCGTTTCGGATCAGGACCTCACGGTTTCGGATTTGACCGCGATCCTCGGCCAGTCGCAACCCCGCATCTCCCGGCATCTGAAGCTCCTGGTCGAGGGCGGCATCGTGGAGCGGCACCAGGAGGGGGCGTGGGCGTATTTCCGTCTGTCCGCCGAGCCGTTGGCGGGGCGTCTCGTTCAGGCCCTGAAGGCCAGCCTCGGCGACGGGGACGGCGCGCTGGCGCGCGACGCGGAACGCCTCGCGCAAGTGCGCCGGGAGCGGGCCAAGCGCGCCGCAAGCTACTTCGCCCGTAACGCCGCGCAGTGGGATCGCCTCCGCTCGCTTCATGTCCCCGATGCGGAGGTCGAGCGCGCGCTCCTCGCCGCATTGGCGCCGGCCGGCCGCTTCGACGCGCATCTGGACGTGGGAACCGGCACGGGCCGGATGCTGGAACTGCTGGCGCCCGTCTGCGATCGCGCGATCGGCATCGACGCCTCGCGCGAGATGCTGGCGATCGCGCGCGCCAAGCTGGACGCGGCGGGCATCACGCGGTCCACCGTGCGCCAGGGCGACGTCTACCGTCTGCCGACCCCGCGCGGGGGCTTCGACCTCGTGACGCTGCATCAGGTCCTCCACTATCTGGACGACCCGGCCGCGGCGGTGCGCGAATGCGCCGACGCGCTGCGGCCCGGCGGCCGTCTGGCGGTGGTCGACTTCGCGCCCCATTCGCTGGAGTTCCTGCGGGCCGAACACGCGCATCTGCGCCTCGGCTTCAGCGAGGCCTCGCTGCGCCAGCTGATGCGCGGGGCCGGCCTCGATGTGGAGAGCCTCGACATCCTGCCGCCGCTCGACGGCGAGGCGAACGGGCTCACGGTTACGGTGATCGTCGGCCGCCGCCCGCCCGCCGCCCCGATAGATTCCGCGGATGCCGCATCCGCCCCGCTCGTCTCCTGAAGGAGGACCCCATGATCCAACGCCGCGACACGCGCCCTCGCATCGAGGTGTCGTTCGAGTTCTTTCCGCCGAAGACCCCTGCCATGGAGGATTCGCTCTGGGCGGCGATCCAGCGTCTCGCGCCGCTGCGTCCGTCCTTCGTGTCCGTCACCTACGGGGCCGGCGGCTCGACGCGCGAGCGCACGCATCACACGGTGGAGCGCATCCTCCAGGAGACCGATCTCGACCCGGCGGCACACCTGACCTGCGTCGACGCCAGCCGCGCCGAGGTGGACGACGTGGTGCGCCAGTATCGGGCGACGGGTGTCAGGCACTTCGTGGCGCTGCGGGGCGACGGGCAGGGCGGGGCGGGCAGCGCCTACGTGCCTCACGCCGAGGGCTACCGGAACGGAGCCGAGCTGACGGCCGGCATCAAGGCGATCGATCCGGAGATCGAGATCTCCGTCTCTGCCTACCCCGAGAAGCATCCGGAAAGCCCGGATTTCGCAACGGACATCGACCTTCTGAAGCGCAAGGTCGACAATGGCGCGACCCGCGCGATCACCCAGTTCTTCTTCGACAACGACCTCTACGAGCGCTATGTCGAGCGCGCGCGGCGCGCCGGCATCTACGTGCCCATCGTACCGGGCATCGTGCCGATCCACGATTTCTCCAAGGTCGCCCGCTTCTCCGCCGCGACCGGCACGTCCATCCCGCTGTGGCTCGCAGAGCGGTTCGAGGGGCTGGAGAACGACGCCCAGACCCGCAGCCACGTGGCGGCGGCGGTCTGCGCCGAGCAGGTGCTGGATCTCGTGGACCGGGGCGTGTCGGATTTCCACTTCTACACGATGAACCGCGCGGACCTCGTCTATTCGATCTGTCACATCCTCGGGCTGCGCGAGAACGCGCCGGTTCGCGAAGAGGCGGCGGCCTGACGGACGGGAACGAAAAAGGCCAGGTCGCGAGACCCGGCCTTTTCTCTGTCGCGATGGGGCCGCGATGCTTCGGTCAGGAGATCAGGCCCGTCACCATGGCGGCGATGAAGACGAAGGCCGCGCAGATCATGAGGAAGTTCACCGACCGTGTGATACCCAAATCCAGCCTCCCGCTCACGTGTTGTTACGGATGTTAATCAAACCTTCAACTTCGTGAAAGCCGTTTCGTTGCCCGGTGCGGAGGGCCGCGTAGCAAAATTGTCTCCCGCCCGTCATACGGCTTGGAAAAAACGAGGGCTTGTCGGGGTGCCGACGGTCTTCCTCCTGACATGCAGGCGGCCTATCTCCCGCAGCCTACGGCTACGGAGATCCCATTGCAGCGATTCGAAACCGCCAAGGATGCCGCGCTGGCCCTGCGCCCCGACGTTCCGGTCTATTGCTTCCGGCCGGAGGTGCTCAAGGCGGATGCGCGCCAGTTCATGGAGGCCTTCCCGGGGGAGACGGCCTACGCGGTGAAGACCAACGGCGAGCCGCTCGTCCTGGAGACGCTGAGCCGGGCCGGCGTGAAGACCTTCGACGTGGCCTCGCCTGGCGAGTTCGAGGCGGTGCGCGCCGTCGCGCCGGACGCCGAGATGCTCTACATGCACCCGATCAAGGCGCAGTCCGATATCCGCCTTGCGCTGGAGCGCTACGGCATCCGCGTCCTGGCGCTCGACCACGAGGACGAGATCGCCAAGATCCTGCGCATCGTGCGCGCGCTGGACCTCGATCCCGGCGGCATCACGCTCTTCATCCGGCTCCAGACCAAGGGGCATGCGGCCTACGAGCTTTCCAAGAAGTTCGGCGCGGCACCGGCCCATGCGGTGGAACTCCTCCAGCGGTGTCATCGGATCGGCTTCAAGGTCGGCCTCTGCTTCCATGTCGGCTCGCAGATCGAGGATCCCGAGACCTACGAGCGCGCCCTGGCTTCGGCAGACTGGGTGCGCAACCGCGCGGACGTGCCGCTCGCGGGGCTCGACGTCGGCGGTGGCTTCCCCGCCGAATACGGCCACGACCCGCGCCGCAGGAAGCGCGAGATGCCGGGGCTCGGCGAGATCATGACGCGGCTGCGCGCCGACATCGCCGAATGGGGCTTCTCGGACATGCCGCTCGTGGCGGAGCCGGGGCGGGTCGTGGTGGCCCGGGCCTTTTCGCTGATCGTGCGCGTGCTCCTGCGCAAGGGCCGGCGGCTCTACATCAACGACGGCATCTGGGCGTCGCTCTCCGACTCCTGGACCGGCAAGATCACGCTGCCCGCCCGCTTCATTCCCGACCCCGCCCGGACCGCCCGTACCGGCAACGCCGAGACCATCAGCGCCTTCCGCGTCTGTGGCGCGACCTGCGATTCGGTGGATATCCTCTCGCGCCCCTTCTGGTTGCCCGAGACCGTGGACACGGGCGACTGGATCGAGATCGGCCATATCGGCGCCTACTCGCTGTCGCTGCGCACGCGCTTCAACGGGTTCTATCCCGACACGTTCGTGGAGGTGACGACGCCCTTCGACGCGGGCGAGCGCGCCGAGGGCTTCGCCAGCCTGGAGACGATGGCGGATTGAACCCTCAGCGCCGCTTCGGCGTCACGTCCTTGAGGTCCGACGGCTCCATGTCGAAATGGTCGAGGATCACCTGGATGTTGCGCTTGTGCGCCTTGAAGTAGACGTCGAACAGGTCTCCCGCGAGCGGCACGGCGCCGACCATGGCGTCGACGCCGAGATTGCCGATCATGCGCGCGAGCTTGCGCTTGGGCAGGCCGAGGCGTCGCGCCTCGTTGACGATGAACAGCCCGATCAGCGCGCCTCCGGCGTCGCCGATGCCCGGCACGAGCCCGATCAGCGCATCCGCGCCGAAGCGGATGTCGGTGCCGGGCACCCGGATCGCCGTGTCCATCAGGCGCGCCAGCGCATTCAAGCGCGCGATGCGGCGCTCGCGGTCCTCGATCCAGATCGTACCGGTGTCGGCAAAGGCAGGCATGGCGTTTCGACCTCCCGTCGCGGCGTCGTGCGACGTTTCCCCTTGCATGTGGTGCGCGGTGCACCCCGTTGCGAGCACGCTTTCGTTATTCCCCTGCGCGGGCCCCCTCCTATGTTCCGCCACAAGGGACAACGGGCAGGAGAGCGGCCATGGAATGGCGCGGTCGGCGGGAAAGCAGCAACATCGAGGACCGGCGGGGCAGCGGCGGCGGTTTCGGTGGCGGCGGGATGCGTATTCCGATCCGCGCGGGCGGTGGCGGCGGCATCGGCCTCCTCGTGATCCTGGCGATCCTCTGGATCGGCTTCGGCATCAATCCGCTGTCGGTGATCGGAATGGACGACGGCTCGGGCACCACGCAGACCGCGTCGCGCCAGGGGCCGGGCGTCTCCGGCACCGCCGACGAGACCGACAACTTCGTCGCCGTAGTGCTCGCGGACACCGAGGACGTCTGGAACGCACGCTTCTCGCAGATGGGCAGCACCTACCGCGAGCCGACCCTGGTCCTGTTCGACCGGCAGGTGAGTTCCGCCTGCGGCAACGCCACGTCCGCCTCGGGGCCGTTCTACTGCCCGAACGACCAGAAGCTCTACCTCGACCTGACCTTCTTCCGGCAGCTCCAGGGCCAGCTCAACGCGCCCGGCGACTTCGCGCAGGCCTACGTGGTCGCCCACGAGGTCGGGCACCATGTCCAGAACCTCCTCGGCACGCTGGGCAAGACCACGCAGCTTCGCCAGCAGTCCTCGGAGGCCGACGCCAACGCCATCTCCGTTCGCGTCGAACTCCAGGCCGACTGCTATGCCGGCATCTGGGCGCACGACACCCAGCAGGCGGGCTTCGTGGAGGACGGCGACGTGGAGGAGGCGCTCAACGCCGCCAGCCAGATCGGCGACGACACGCTGCAGGAGCGCAGCCAGGGAACGGTGGTGCCAGACAGCTTCACCCACGGCACCTCGGCCCAGCGCGTCGAGTGGTTCCGCAGGGGCCTCACGTCGGGCAGCATGGAGCAGTGCGACACGTTCCAGGGACGGCTCTGAGCCGGGACGGAAAGGCCGGCCGGCGCTTGCAATCCGGCCGGCGGCATGGTGTGTCCCGCGCGACTGCATCCAGCCGCGACGTGTGACAGCCCATGCCCGACCTTCTTCTCGAGCTTCGTTCCGAAGAGATTCCCGCGCGCATGCAGCGCAAGGCGGCGGGCGACCTGAAGAAGGCGGTGACGGACGCGCTGGTCGCGGCGGGCCTGACCTACGAGGGCGCGCGCGAATACTGGACGCCGCGCCGCATCGCGCTCGACATCCGCGGTCTCGACGCACGCTCCAAGGACACGCGCGAGGAGCGCAAGGGCCCGCGAACGGACGCGCCAGAACGGGCGATCGAGGGCTTCCTCAAGGGGGCGGGGCTCGCCTCGATCGATCAGGCGGAGCGGCGCAGCGACGGCAAGAAGGGCGAGTTCTTCGTCGCGGTGATCGAGCGGCCAGGCCGGCCGGCCGAGGAGATCGTGGCCGAGGCCATGCCCGGCATCATCCGCGACTTTCCGTGGCCCAAGTCCATGCGCTGGGGTGCCGCGTCGCGCGAGCCGGGCTCGCTGCGCTGGGTTCGCCCGCTCCAATCGATCCTGTGCGTGTTCGGCCCGGAAAACGGCGAGACCGCGGTGATCGACTTCGAGGTGGCCGGCATCCGCTCGGGCGACCGCACAGCCGGCCATCGCTTCCATGCCCCGGAGGAGTTCAAGGTCCGCCGCTTCGAAGACTACGCGCGCCAGCTCGAGAAGGCGTTCGTGGTGCTGGACGCCGAGCGGCGCAAGGAGATCATCCGCACCGATGCCGACAATCTCGCCTTCGCCCAAGGGCTGGAGGTCGTCGCCGACGAGGGGCTGCTGGAGGAGGTGTCGGGCCTCGTGGAATGGCCGGTCGTGCTGGTCGGGGAGTTCGAGGAGGCGTTTCTCGAAATCCCGCCGGAGATGATCCAGCTCACCATCCGCACCAACCAAAAGTGCTTCGTCACGCGGCGGCGGGGGGCGGACGGCCTGTCGAACCGCTTCCTGATGATCGCCAACATCGAAGCGGCCGACCACGGCGCCGAGATCGCTCGCGGCAACGGCAAGGTGGTGCGCGCCCGCCTGTCGGACGCGCTCTACTTCTGGAACACGGACCAGGCCGCGCTGCCCGATCTCGACGCGCTGCAGGCGCCTGCCGGGCGCTTCGGCCTCGATCTGTCGAAGCCGCTCGATCAGCGTATGGCCAAGCTCGATGCCCTGGGCGTGACCTTCCACGCCAAGCTCGGCACGCAAGGGGAGCGCGTCCGCCGCATCGCCGACCTCGCCGAGGTGCTGGCACCCATGGTCGGCGCCGAGCCGGCCGCTGCCCGGCGCGCGGCTGTGCTGGCCAAGGCGGACCTCACCACCGAGGCGGTAGGCGAGTTTCCCGAGCTCCAGGGCCTGATGGGCCAGAAATACGCAGCCCTTCAGGGCGAGCCCGATGCCGTGCAGCGCGCGCTGGCGGATCACTACAAGCCGCAGGGGCCGGGCGACACGGTGCCCGCCGAGCCGGTGGCCATCGCGGTTGCGCTCGCCGACAAGCTCGACACGCTGGTGGGCTTCTGGGCGATCGACGAGAAGCCGACGGGCTCCAAGGACCCCTATGCGCTGCGCCGCGCCGCGCTGGGCGTGATCCGCATCGTGCTCGACAACGAGTTGCGGCTGCGCCTCGGATCGCTGCTGACCTCGGGCGATCTCCTGTCGTTCTTCCACGACCGGTTGAAGGTGCAGCTTCGCGAGCAGGGCGCGCGTCACGACTTGGTGGACGCGGTGCTGGGCGGCGCGGGCGAGGGGAAGGACGACCTTCTCGACGTGTCCCGGCGCGTGGCCGAGCTCGGCCGCCTCCTGGAGACCGATGACGGCGTCAATCTCCTGGCCGCCTATCGGCGCGCCGCCAACATCCTCGCGGCAGAGGAGAAGAAGGGGACGCCGGTGGCGGCTTCGGTCGACCCCGCACTGTTCCGCGAAGAGGAAGAGCGGGCCCTTCTGGCCGCGATCGGCCAGGCCGAAACCGATCTCGACGCGGCCATGCGCGCGGAGGATTATACGCGCGCCACCGCGGCGCTCGCCCGTCTGAGGCAGCCGGCCGACGCCTTCTTCGAGAAGGTGCTGGTCAATGCCGAGGACGAGGCCGTCCGTGCCAACCGCCTCGCCCTGCTGTCGCGCATCCGTTCCGCCGCCGGCCGACTGGCCGATCTGTCCCGCGTCGCCGGGTGAAGGTTGGGCGACTTCCAATTCGGCTGATTCGCGCACAGGCCAGCACAAGCCTTGCGCGGCAGGATCATCGGGCGGCGACCCGATCCGATGCCGGGTTTGTGAAATAATTTGTGATCGCGTCGCCTGCAACCCGCCGAAAAGGCGGACGATAGATCGCCGCGATCGAGCTTGCCCGAGGGTGCTCGGTCTTCTCACGGAGGGGTGGGGCCTGCCGCATCGGCTTGGCTTCGTTTCGACTGACCTGATCTCGCCCGCGCGTCCCTCGTCGACGCGCGCGCCCGACGAGGGGACGCCCGAATGCCGAGAATGCGCGCCGCCTGTGCGGTTGCCATGCGCTGGGTTTGCGCCATTGCAGCAGGATCGATGATCGCGGGCCTCGGCCCTGCGATGGCCGACTGGGACCGTCCCTGGCGCGACGAGACCCGGGCTCTCGTGATCGACGCGTACGAATTCAACCCGATCAACTGGAAGCAGTTGACGAGCGACAAGCGCATCGGCGCCTTCATCAACAAGGCGTCGGACGGGCTTCCTCCCGCCTGGAGCTGCAGCGGCCTGTCGGGCGACGACGAGAAGCTCTGCAAGAACCGGTGGTGGAAGTATTCCGTCACGCAGGAACTCTACATGACCCGCCGCGAGATGGCGAAGACGCTCGGCCTCAAGTGGGGCGCCTACCATCTCGGCCGTCCCGGCAACCCGCGCGAGCAGGCCGACCACTTCATCGACTTCGCCAAGCCCGAGCCGGACGAGCTGATTGCCCTCGACATCGAGGACAACGACCCGACGCAGTGGATGTCGCTGGCCGAGGCCGAGGAGTTCGCGCGCCAGATCAAGATCCGCCTGGACCGCTATCCGGTTCTCTACACCAACGGCTCGACGGCCGCCTACATCGCACAGAACCGGGAAACCTATCCGCTCCTGTCGCGCCTCCAGCTCTGGTACGCGCGCTACCGCGACGACCTGACCGGCGTCTTCCCGGAGG
This sequence comes from Aureimonas flava, assembly GCF_003583935.1. GTDB lineage: Bacteria > Pseudomonadota > Alphaproteobacteria > Rhizobiales > Rhizobiaceae > Aureimonas > Aureimonas flava. The sequence goes on from NZ_QYRN01000001.1 coordinate 190,487, forward strand.
GCTATTGGGACAAGTACGCCCTCTGGCAGTTCTCCTCCATGCACAACTGCAACAAGCGCACCTGCCCCTACCGCGTGGCGGGCGCGAAGGACGACATCGACGTCAACGTCGCCTCGATGAACGTCGAGGACCTCCATAAGGCCTGGCCGTTCGACGGCCTCGTGGCGCCGGAGCCGCAGCCGGTGCCCGACGCGGGCGCGCTGATCGCCAAGCTCGGCAACGAAGCGCGCGAAGCCGTGGCCGAGATCGGCAAGGACGTGGCGGCGCTGGTCAAGCCCGGCCAGGCCGAGGCGAAGGGCGAGGCCGTTCCGGGAACGCTCGCGGCTGCCTACGGGCCCGCGGCGCACGCCGGCATCGATCCGCTCAAACTGTTGACCGAGACCGCGCTCGAGGAAAAGCGTGTGTCCGCCCATCCGGCGCCGGTCCTCTCGGCCATCACGCAGGGACCGAAGACCGACCCCCTGCCGCCCGCCGACCGGCCGGCCGCTTCGGCCCCTGCCGGACAGCTGATCGGCACGATCGGACAGCTCCGCCAGGAGATGCAGGCGGTGCGCGAGATCCTCAGCGACGAGACGCAGGGCGGCGACCCTGCCGCCGCAGCGCCGGCCGCGCCGGGCTCTCCGGTCAAGGGTACGGAACTCAAGTCCCGCATCCTGGAGATGATGAAGGCGGCCGAGGCGGCGATGGACGGCGTGCCGGGCGACAAGCCCGTCGAGAGCGAGGCGCCGGAAGAGCGCGCCGACCTGATGGCGCCGCGCGGCGGCTGGACGCTCCTGTCCAGCTTCTCGGCGTCCGAGCGTCGCGTCGCGGCCGCGTTTCGCACCACGCGCTGACGCCTGCCACCCTTGGTGATCTCGCACCCTGATTCTTCGCCTGCCACCTTGCGCGAAGATGGTGCGGGTGCGCTTCCCGCCCGGCGGTCCAGCCTCTAGACAGGCGGCATGATCGAGACGCAGACCATCAGGCTCGCCGACGAGGCGGCCGAACGCGATGTGGCCGAGCGGTTGGCGCGCGGCGAACTCGTCGCCGTGCCGACGGAGACGGTCTACGGCCTCGCGGGGGATGCCGCCGACGGCAAGGCCGTCGCCCGAATCTTCGAGGCCAAGGGCCGGCCACGCTTCAATCCGCTGATCGCGCACGTCACCGGCCGCGCCATGGCCGAGCGATATGCCGAGGTCGACCCGCTCGCGGCGCGGCTGATCGAGCGGTTCTGGCCGGGGCCGCTCACACTGGTTCTGCCGCTGCGCCCCGACGCGCCGCTCCATCCGCTGGTCACCGCCGGTCTGCCGACCGTGGCGCTGCGTTCGCCGCAAGGGGGCATGGCGCGCGTGCTCGCCCATCTCGGCCGCCCCGTGGCCGCGCCGAGCGCCAACCGTTCGGGCCGCGTCAGCCCGACCACGGCCGCGCACGTCCTGCGCACACTGGGCGGCCGCATCGAAGCGGTGGCCGACGGCGGCGCGGCGACGCACGGCATCGAATCCACCATCGTCCAGCCGTGCGCCGACCATGTCCTGCTGCTTCGTCCGGGCTCGGTCACGGCGGCGGAGATCGAAGCCGCGACGGGCCTTGCGGTTCGCCGCCACGACGGCGCCGCCATCGTGGCACCGGGCCAGATGCGTTCGCACTACGCGCCGCACGGCCGCGTGCGCCTCGCCGTCGCCGAGCCCGAGCCGGACGAGCACTACATCGCTTTCGGTCCGCTGGCCGACGAAACGCGGGCGCGGGCGGTGTATCAACTCAGTGAAACGGGCGACCTGCGCGAAGCGGCGAGCCGGCTGTTCGCGGCGCTCAGCGCCTTCGACGCGCCCGACATAGACCGCATCGCGGTGGCGCCGATCCCGGCCGAGGGGCTGGGCGAGGCGATCAACGACCGACTGGCTCGCGCGGCGGCCGACCGCTGATCTCGACGGCGCGCTGGCAGGGGCCTACACCTCGCCCATGACCCAGCCGATCGACACCGCCCTTTCCGATGCCCTCCGCGACCGGTTCGCCGCTCTCGTCACGCCTGGCCAGGCCCTGACGGAACCCGGCGACCTCGCGCCCTTCCTACGGGAAACCCGCGACCTGTTTCCCGGCCGCTCGCGTCTGGTGCTGCGGCCCGGCAGCGTGGACGAGGTTTCGGCCATCCTCCGGCTGGCGTCCGAGACGCGCACGCCCGTCGTGCCGCAGGGCGGCAACACCGGCCATGTCGGCGGACAGATGCCCCGCTCGGAGGCCGAGATCGTGCTGTCGCTCTCGCGTCTCGACCGGATCCGCGAGATCGATCCGGCAGGGCAGACGATCACGGTGGACGCGGGTGTCGTACTGCAGCGGGTGCAGGAGGCGGCCGACGAGGCGGGGCTTCTGTTCCCCCTGTCGCTCGGCTCGGAAGGTTCCTGCCAGATCGGCGGCAACCTCGCCTCCAACGCCGGCGGCACGGGCGTGATCGCCTACGGCAACAGCCGCGAGCTCTGCCTCGGGATCGAGGCGGTGCTGGCGTCGGGCGAACTCTTCCACGGCCTTCGCCGCTTGAAGAAGGACAATCGAGGCTACGACCTGCGCCAGCTCCTGATCGGGTCCGAGGGCACGCTCGGCGTCATCACCGGCGCGGTACTGCGCCTGTTTCCCAAGCCCCGCGGGCGCGAGGTCGCCTATGCCGGGCTCTCTACGCCGGAGGCGATGCTCCAGCTCCTGGCGCGCGCGCAGGGAGCGGCCGGAAACCAGCTCACGGCCTTCGAGATCATGCCGCGCCTCGCCATGGAGTTCACGCTGAAGCACACGCGCGGCGCACGCGACCCGCTCGCCTCGCCGCATGCCTGGTACGTGCTCGTCGAAGTGTCCTCGAACCGGTCGTCGGAGGATGCGGCGGCGGCGATGGAAACCGTTCTCGCGGGCGCCCTGGAGGCGGGCGAGATCGAGGATGCGACCGTGGCCCGCTCGGGCGCCGACGCCGCGTTGTTCTGGCGCATGCGCGAGGAGATGAGCTGGGCGCAGAAGCCGGAGGGCGGCTCGATCAAGCACGACGTCTCCGTGCCGGTGGCGCTGGTACCCGAGTTCCTCCGTCGCGCCGACGCGGCGGTGCGCGCGGCCATACCCGGCGTGCGCGTCGTCTCCTTCGGGCACCTGGGCGACGGCAACATCCACTACAATCTGTCGCAGCCCGTCGGCGCCGACCGGGACGCCTTCCTGGCGCGCTGGGGCGAGATCAACGCACTGGTGCACGGCATCGTCGCCGAGCTCGGCGGCAGTTTCGCGGCCGAGCACGGGATCGGTCAGCTCAAGCGCGACGAGCTGGCGCGCACCAAGCCCGCGGTCGAGATGGAGCTGATGCGCGGCATCAAGAACCTCTTCGATCCTTTCGGGATTCTGAATCCCGGAAAAGTCGTTTAAAGATCTCTTCAAAATCACGATTTGGATACCCTGATCTTGGTCAGGTTCACTTAACTCAACTTCTTAGCGGGAGGGCAACGCGCGCCCGGTAGTCTGCAAGCATCAAAGGTCGGGATACATCGACCGAGCATGGAAGAACTCTCCGAGCCTTCCGATCGACAGACGAGGACGCGACATGAGCGTTGTTCACCATCAGAACCCGGCCAAGCCCGAGTGGGCGACCATGCCGATCCGGCTCGATCCCTCGCTTGCCGACCGCAAGCAGAGCTTCGAGCTGGTCCAGGACGGCGAGGTCGTCTCCTACCGGATCGACCGTCGGGGCGCCGTCATCCGCCGGACGCTCGAGAAGAGTGGCCTTCCGGTCTCCATCGCGCTCGCGGCCCGCTCCTTCCGGGGCGTCGCAGCCCGCGCCATGGAGAACGGCGAAGGCGAGATCACGGTGACCCTGGAGCTGCACCACGAGGACCCGACCATGTCGGTGCCGCTGCTGGTGGCCTCCGACCTCTACGACGTGGCGGCCGACTGGCGCGGCTGGTCGGAACTCTACCGGCTGCCCATGCTGATGGTCGAGGCCGACGGCAGCGTCACCGCGCTCGAGGATACGCTCGGGCAGGTCCGCCGCAACGATCCGATCGAGCGTCGTGCCAGCGCCCATCGCGGTCGCCGCCCGCGCTTCCTCGCCCGCCGCAAGCCGGGCGGTCTCGGCCTGCGCCTGATGGTGCAGGGCCAGGAGATCATCGCCCGCGACTGAGGATCAGTAGAGGCGCGGGAAGGACAGCATCCAAAGGCTGGAGAAGACCAGCCCGAGGAAGATGATCCAGCCGAACAGGGCGTTCGACTTGAACAGCTTGAGGCAGTCGTCGGCGTCGTCGATGTCGAGGCTGCGGATCTGCCAGGACATCTGCACCGCGCCGAGCAGCAGGCCGGCATAGGCCGGCCACGACGGGCCGGCGCTCCCGCTGCCGGCCACGCGATAGGCGAGCGCGAAGAGCACGATGGCGCCGCCGTAGAGCAGCACCAGCGCAGTCTTGGTGCGCCGGCCGAACAGGCGCGCGGTGGAACGCACACCGACCAGGGCGTCGTCCTCGCGGTCCTGGTGCGCGTAGATCGTGTCGTAGCCGACCGTCCAGAGCACCGCGCCGGCGTAGAGAAGCAGCGGGCTCACCGTCAGCGTGCCCCAGAAGGCCGCCCATCCCATCAGGGCGCCCCACGAGAAGGCGAAGCCGAGGCCGAGCTGCGGCCAGTCCGTCACCCGCTTCAGGAACGGATAGATGGCCACCACGGCCAGCGAGCCGATCCCCAGGAGGATCGCGAACGGGTTGAACTGGACGAGCACCAGCAGCCCGACCAACGCCTGCGCCACGAGGAAGCCCTTGGCCCGCGCGGGCGAGACCCGGCCGGAGGGCAGGGGGCGCGAACGCGTGCGGGCGATCTTGGCGTCGATGTCCTGGTCCACGAGGTCGTTGTAGGTGCAGCCCGCGCCGCGCATCGCGATGGAGCCGATCAGGAACAGGATCAGGTCCCAGAGGTCCGGCAGTCCGGTATGCACGGCGGACGGGGCGGCCCATTGCGGCGCCAGCGCCGCCGACCACCAGCACGGCCACAGGAGAAGCTGCCAGCCGATCGGCCGGTCCCAGCGCGCGAGCTGCGCATAGGGCCACAGCGCCCGTGGCAGGGCACGATAGACCCAGTTGTCGGACGGGGCGTCCGCCACCCGGTCGGCCGGCAGGCCCCTTGAATCATCCTGCGATCGCATTTCGATGGAAAAGCCCTTCGCCGCCCGCCGCGTCAAGCCCCGAAGGCACTCGGGCAAATGACTTGCCCCCCGCAGCCGGAGCCTCTATCGCCGCCCCATCGCCCACACCTGCGCACGGGACCCGGCATCCAGATGGCTATCGACGTTCTTTTGATCGGCTCCGGCGGACGCGAGCACGCCCTGGCCTGGAAGCTTCGCCAGTCGCCCGAGCTCGGCCGCCTGTTCGCCGCTCCCGGCAACCCGGGCATCGCCGAGGTCGCGGATCTGGTGGACCTCGATCCGGCCGATCATGCGGCGGTGGTCCGTTTCTGCCGCGATCGCGCGATCGCCCTGGTGGTGGTCGGCGCCGAGGTTCCGCTCGTGGCGGGGCTGGCCGACGCGCTGCGCGAGGCGGGCTTGGCCGTGTTCGGACCGAGCGCGGCCGCCGCGCGGCTCGAAGGCTCCAAGGGATTCACCAAGGATCTGTGCGCCCGCATGGGCATTCCCACGGCCCGCTACCGGCGCTTCTCCGATGCCGGCGAGGCCAAGGCCCATGTGGCCGCCGAGGGCGCGCCCATCGTGGTCAAGGCCGACGGGCTCGCGGCCGGCAAGGGGGTGACCGTTGCGGCGAGCGTCGAGGAAGCCCAGCGCGCGGTGGACGATTGCTTCTCGGGCGGGGAGACCGGCGTCGAGGTGGTGATCGAGGAGTGCATGACCGGGCCCGAGGCGTCGCTGTTCTGCCTGTGCGACGGCGACACGGCGCTGGCGTTCGGCACGGCGGAGGACCACAAGCGCGCCTACGATGGCGACCGGGGCCCGAACACCGGCGGCATGGGCGCCTACTCGCCGTCCGGCCTGATGACGCCCGAGGTCACCGAGCGCGCCATGCGCGAGATCGTCCGCCCGACCCTCGCCGGCATGCGCGAGCTCGGCGCGCCGTTTCGCGGCGTGCTCTATGCCGGCCTCATGCTGACCGCGGAAGGGCCCAAGCTCATCGAGTACAACGTCCGGTTCGGCGACCCGGAAGCGCAGGTGCTGATGATGCGCCTGGAGAGCGACCTCCTGCCCATCCTGCTGACGGCGGCCACGGGCTCGCTCGTGGGCGTCGAGCCCCGCTGGTCGGACGATCCGGCCGTGACCGTCGTGCTGGCGGCGCAAGGTTATCCGGGCACGGTGACCAAGGGCACCCGGATCGGCACGCTGCCCGAGGGCGGCGAGGGCGAGATCGTGTTCCATGCCGGCACGGCGATGCGGGACGGCGTGCTGGTCGCCAACGGCGGCCGGGTGCTCAACGCCACCGCTCGCGACGCCGACGTGAAGGGCGCCATCGCCCGCGCCTATGGGCTGGTGGACCGGATCGACTGGCCCGAGGGCTTCTGCCGGCGCGACATCGCGCACCGCGCGGCGGGCTGAGCGCACCGACACTTGCGTGAGCGGCGTGGCAAAGCGCCGCCGCGGCCATATCTGACCACACTGCGCCTCGAGCGCGCGACCGACGAACCCATGGGAGGAGAGCCATGTCGTTTCGCAAGGACAGGTTGACCCGCCCCATCTTCCGGTGGGCCAAGACGGCGATGCCGCCGATCTCGGACACGGAGAGCAAGGCGATCGACGCGGGCACCGTGTGGTGGGACGGCGAGCTGTTCGGCGGCGCGCCCGACTGGGACCGCCTGCTCGCCATGCCTCCGGCCAAGCTGACGGACGAGGAGCAGGCCTTCCTGGACGGCCCGGTGGTCGAGCTCTGCTCGATGATCGACGAATGGAAGATCGTCTGGGAGGACCGCGACCTTCCGCCGGAGATGTGGGACTTCCTGAAGCGCGAGAAGTTCTTCGGGATGATCATCCCGAAGGAATACGGCGGCCTCGGCTTTTCCAACACCGCCCATTCCGAGGTGGTGCGCAAGGTTTCCTCCGCCAGCGTCGCGGTGGGCGTCACGGTGATGGTGCCCAATTCGCTGGGGCCGGGCGAGCTGATGCTGCATTTCGGCACGCAGGCCCAGCGCGACCACTGGCTGCCGCGGCTCGCCGACGGGCGCGAGATCCCCTGCTTCGGCCTGACGTCCGAACGCGCCGGCTCGGACGCCGCGGCCATGACCGATCGTGGCGTGGTGGAATACGGCGAGTTCGAGGGGGAGCGTGTGCTCGGCATCCGCCTCGACTTCGCCAAGCGGTACATCACCCTGGCGCCGGTCGCGACGGTGATGGGCCTCGCGTTCAAGCTCTTCGATCCCGAGAACCACCTCGGCCGGGGCGAGGAACTCGGCATCACCGTGGCGCTGATCCCGACCGCGACGCCCGGCGTTCGGCACGGCGACCGCCATATCCCGCAGTTCACCTTCTTCCAGAACGGCCCGCTGTTCGGCGAGGGCGTGTTCATCCCCATGGACTGGATCCTCGGCGGCGAGGCCCAGATCGGCGAGGGCTGGACCATGCTGATGAAGGCGCTGGCCACCGGGCGCGGCATCTCGCTGCCCTCGCAGGCCGCCGCCGCCGCCGCGATGACCGCGCGCATGACCGGCGCCTATGCCCGCGTGCGCAGCCAGTTCGGTCTTCCGATCGGCATGTTCGAGGGCATCCAGGAGCCTTTGGCGGAACTGGCTGCCAATGCCTACCAGGTGGACGCCGCGCGCCGCCTCACCGTCGCGGCGCTGGACGAGGGGCACCGCCCGTCGGTCGTGTCCGCCATCATGAAGTCCAACGCCACCGAGCTCATGCGAAAGTCCGTGGCGCATGCGATGGACGTCATGGGCGGCAAGGCGATCATCGACGGACCGGCCAATCCGATCGGGCCCTCGCACCGTTCGGTCCCCATCGGCATCACGGTCGAGGGCGCCAACATCCTGACGCGCAACCTGATGATCTTCGGCCAGGGCGCCATCCGCGCCCATCCGCACATGCTGGACGAGATGCGGGCGCTGTCGAACCCGGACCGAGAGGAAGGGCTGGCGGAGTTCGACCGGCACTTCTGGAAGCATGTCGGGCATTCCACCACCAATCTCCTGCGCACCTTCCTTTTCGGCTGGACCGGCGGCCTTGCCGCACCGGCGCCGCGCGGGGCGGCCTTCACCAGCCATTGGCGCCAGCTCTCGCGCTATGCCGCGACCTTCTCGACCCTGGCGGACCTCGCGCTGCTGACGCTCGGCGGCAGTCTGAAGCGGCGGGAGATGATCTCGGCGCGCCTCGGCGACATCCTGTCGGAACTCTATCTCCTCGGCGCGACCTTGAAGCGTTTCGAGACCGAGGGACGGCCCGAGATGGACAGGCCGATCGTGGAGTTCGTGATGCAGCGCGGGCTCAACCGTATGGGCCTGGCCTTCTCCGGCGTGTTCGCCAACCTGCCGTCGCGCTGGGCGGCGATGGGCGCGCGCATCGTCGCCTTCCCGCTCGGCGTGCCGCTGCGCCCGCCGGCCGACGAACTGGTGACGGAGGTGGCCGAGATCCTGATGCGGCCGTCCTCGCAGCGCGACCGGCTGACGCCGGACCTCTATCTCGGCGAAGGCCGGCCCGACCATCCGATCGCCGTCCTGGAGCGGGCGCTCGCGAAGGTCACCGAGGTGGCCCCCATCGCCAAGCGGATGCGCGAGGCGAAGCTCCGCGACCCGCAGGCGGCGCTGGAACGCGGCGTCGTGACCGCGGCCGAGGTGGAACAGCTTGCCGAGGCCGAGGCCGCGGTTCAACGCGCCATCGCGGTGGACAGTTTTCCGATGGAGATGGTCTCGCCGATCGCGAGCCAGCATCGCCGGACCGCCGCGAACGGCGGCGATGGCGACGCCCGCGCGGAGGCCGCCGAATGAGCCGTTCCGTCTACCTCGTCGACGGTGCTCGTACGCCCTTCATCAAGGCTCGCGGCAAGCCGGGACCGTTCACGCCGGTGGACCTCGCCGTCCAGTGCGGGCGCCCGCTCCTGATGCGTCAGGGCTTCGACCCGGCCCTGATCGATCTCGTGGTGCTCGGCTGCGTCAACGTGATCGCCGACGAGATGAACCCGGCGCGTGTCGCCGCGCTGCGTCTCGGTCTGCCGGACACGGTGCCGGCCCACACGGTCCAGATCAACTGCGGCTCGGGGATGCTGGCGATCGACGACGCGATGCGCGCCGTCGCGGACGGGCGCTCCGAGATCGCGCTGGCCGGCGGGGCGGAGGCGCTGAGCCATTCGCCACTGGTGCTGAGCGACGCCGCCGTGCAGTGGTTCGCCCGGCTCAACAGCGCCCGCTCGACGGGCGCGAGGCTTCGGGCTCTGTCCGGCCTCAAGCCCGGTTTCCTGAAGCCGGTGATCGGCCTGGCACGCGGGCTGACCGACCCCATCACCGAGCTCAACATGGGCCAGACCGCCGAGAAGGTCGGACATCTCTTCGGCGTCACCCGGCGCGAGGCGGACGAATACGCCGCCGAGAGCCATCGCCGGCTCGCGGCCGCGCAGGCGGAGGGACGGCTGACAGGCGAGCTGGTGCCCGCCTTCGCGCGCGACGGCACGGTGTTCGAGCGCGACGACGGCGTGCGCCCCGACTCCACCGCCCGCTCGCTCGGCGGCCTGAAGCCCGTGTTCGAGCGGCCCTATGGCAACGTCACGGCGGGCAACTCCTCGCAGATCACCGACGGCGCGAGCTGGACGATCCTTGCCTCGGCCGAGGCCGTGAAGCGCCACAGGCTCGAGCCGCTGGCCCGGATCGTGGACTGCCGCTGGGCGGCGCTGGATCCCTCCATCATGGGACTTGGTCCGGTGGTGTCGATCGCGGCCCTTCTCAAGCGCAACAAGCTCGCCTTGGGCGATATCGGCCTGTTCGAGATCAACGAGGCCTTCGCCGCGCAGGTTCTCGCCTGCGTCCGGGCGCTCGGCGACGAGCGGGTCGGCCGCGAGGTGCTGGGCCTGGACGGGGCGGCGGGCGACATCGCGCCCGACCGCCTCAACGTCGACGGCGGGGCGATCGCGCTCGGCCATCCGGTCGGAACCTCCGGCAACCGAATCACGCTGCATCTCGCCAACGCCATGAAAGGGCGGGGCGTCCGCTACGGCATCGCCAGCCAGTGCGTCGGCGGCGGCCAGGGCGGCGCCCTGCTTCTGGAGGCCGCATGAAAGCCGCCCGCACCAAGAAGACCGCAGCGTCCGGCGCCATGGCCGAAACACGCGCGGCCGCCGGCATGCTGGACGCCCTGGCCGACCGCGCGCTCGAACTGTCCGCTGCCGCCACGGCCGAACGGCAGGGCAACTGGCGCAGCGCGACCGACGAGGACGGTATCGCCTGGTGGGTGCTCGACCGTCCGGGCAAGTCCGTCAACACGATCGATCGCGGCGTGCTGGAGGAGCTGAACCTGCTTCTCGAAGCGGCGGAAGCCGCTCCGCCGCGCGGCGTCGTGATCCGATCGGCCAAGCCGTCCGGCTTCGCGGCGGGCGCCGACATCGCGCAGTTCCTCGATGCTTCCACGGCCGAGATCGCCGCGATGCTGAGCGAGGGGCACCGCGTCCTCGACCGGCTGGCGGCGCTGCCGATGCCGACCATCGCGGTGGTCCACGGCCACTGCCTGGGCGCCGGGCTGGAGCTCGCGCTCGCCTGCCGGTTCCGCATCGCGGTGTCCGACGCTACGCTCGGCTTTCCCGAGGTGATGCTCGGCCTCCATCCGGGCCTCGGCGGCACGTTCCGCTCGCTCGCCGTCGCCGATCCGCTGGAGGCGATGACGTTGATGCTCACCGGCAAGGCCGCGCCCGCCCGGCGAGCCCGCCGGATCGGGCTGGTGGACGTTGTGGTGGAGGAACGACACGTGCTCAACGCCGTGCGCGCGGCGGTCGGGGGCGAGCTCCACCCCCCGCGCGGCGGCTGGAAGTCGACGGCCTTCGCCCTGCGGCCGGCGCGCAGCCTCGCCGCGCGCCGCATGCGGGCCGAAGCGGCCAAGGCGGCGCGGCCGGAAAACTACCCGGCGCCCTTCCGACTCATCGACCTGTGGGAGCGTGATGGCGGCGACGCGGCGCGGATGCGCGCCGCCGAACTGGAAAGCTTCGCGGAGCTGATCGAGACGCCCACCTCGCGCAACCTCGTGCGCGTGTTCTTCCTGCGCGAGGCCATGCGGGGCCTCAAGGACGGGCCATCCGAGATCCGGCACGTGCATGTGATCGGCGCGGGCGCCATGGGCGGCGACATCGCGGCCTGGGCGGCGCGCGAGGGCTTCCGCGTCTCGCTCTCCGACATCAATGCCAAGCCGATCGGCCAGGCCATGCGAAAGGCGGCGGCCATGCTGGATAAGGTGCTGAAGAGCAGGATCGCGGTGCGCGACGCGCTGGATCGGCTGGTGCCCGATCCGGGCGGCACCGGCATCGCAGGCGCCGACCTCGTGATCGAGGCGGCGCCGGAAAGGTTGGAACTCAAGCGGTCGATTCTTCGCGAGGCGGAAGCGCGGATGAAGCCGGGCGCGATCCTCGCCACCAACACCTCGGCGCTTCCGCTGCCGGACCTCGCCTCCGCGCTCGCGGATCCGTCGCGGTTCGTCGGGGTGCACTTCTTCAATCCCGTGTCCCGCATGCAGCTCGTGGAAGTCGTGAGGCACGACGCGCTGGCGCCCGAGACCTTGCGGCGAGCCATCGGCTTCGTCGCGGAGCTTTCGCGACTACCGGCCCCCGTGCGGCCCACCGCCGGGTTCCTGGTGAACCGCGCGCTGACCCCCTACATCGCCGAAGCCATCCTCCTGATGGGCGAGGGCGTGCCCAAGGAGCGGATCGACGCGCGGGCGGAAACCTTCGGCATGCCGATGGGCCCCGTGGAACTTGCCGACCGCGTCGGGCTCGATATCGCGGTCGAGGTGGCGCAGACCCTGGCCGAGCGGCTCGCGATGCCCCTGCCGGAGATGCCGGGCTGGCTCCACCAGATGGTTCGCGAGGGGAAGCTCGGGCAGAAGAGCGGCGCCGGCCTCTACGAATACGACGCGGACGGCAAGCCGAAGAAGATCCATATCGACGCGCTCCCGGACGGCTCGGGCGACGACCCCGACCTCCTGGACCGGCTGATCCTGCCGATGGTCAACACCGTGGTCGCCTGCCTGCGCGAGGGCGTGGTGGAGAGCGAGGAGATCGCGGACGGCGCCATGGTGTTCGGTACCGGCTTCGCGCCGTTCCGGGGCGGCCCGATCCGCTACGCGCGCGAACGCGGTGTGGAAGCGGTGATCGCGCGACTGCGCGAGCTCGAAATGGCGCACGGTGCAAGGTTCCGTCCCGATCCGGGATGGGACCGCCTCTGATCCTCGCGATCGGAAACTTTGACGTTCACGTCAAAGTTCGATAGCCATGGCCCGGACGGTTTCCTTGGGAGGACGAGGCATGTATCGGGCACCTGTGAGCGAGATCGGCTTCACGCTTCGGCATGTGGCGGGGCTGGACGAAGCGATGCGCCAGGGAACGGCGGGCGATCTGACGCCCGATCTCCTGGATGCGATCCTCGAAGAGGCTGGGCGCTTCGCCGAGAGCGAGGTCGCACCGCTCGCCGCCGCCGGCGACCAGATCGGCGCCGTCTGGCGCGACGGCGCCGTCACCATGCCTCCCGGCTGGCGCGACCTCTACGGCCGATGGATCGAGGGCGGCTGGAACGGCCTCACCGGTCCCGTCGACCACGGGGGCCAGGGCCTGCCCACTTCGCTGTCGGCCGCGGTCTACGAGATGTGGAACGGCGCCTCCATGGCCTTCGGTATCGGGCCGACGCTGACGCTCGGCGCCGTCGAGACGCTGGAGGCGCACGGCACCGAGTCGCTGCGCGCCACTTATCTCGACAAGCTCGTGTCGGGCGAATGGATGGGCACGATGAACCTGACCGAGCCGCAGGCCGGCTCGGACCTCTCCGCGCTGCGGACGCGGGCGGAACGGCGCGACGACGGCACCTACCGCATCTTCGGCTCCAAGATCTTCATCACCTTCGGCGACCACGACCTGACCGACAACATCGTGCACCTCGTGCTCGCGCGCCTGCCGGACGCGCCGGCGGGCGTGAAGGGCATTTCGCTGTTCCTGGTGCCCAAGCGACTGGTGAACGAGGACGGCTCGCTCGGCGCGCGGAACGACGTGTTCTGTCAGTCGATCGAGCACAAGCTTGGCATCCACGCCTCGCCGACCTGCACCATGATCTACGGCGACGGCGCGGGCGAGACGGGGGAGGCGGGCGCCGTGGGCTGGCTGGTCGGCCAGGAGAACCAGGGGCTCGCCTGCATGTTCACGATGATGAACTCGGCCCGCCTCTATGTCGGCATCCAGGGGCTCGGCGTCGCCCAGGCGGCGTTCCAGAAGGCGCTCGACTTCGCGCGCGAGCGGCGGCAGGGTCGCTCCGCCGTCAAGGGTGCGACCGACATGGCGCCCATCATCGAGCATGCCGATGTGGCGCGCATGCTCCTCACCATGAAGGCGCTGGTCGCCTCCGCGCGCGCCATCGCCTATTGCTGCGGCCACGCGATCGACCGCGGCACGGGGAGCGACGAGGACCGGCGCTTCTGGTCGGAGCGGGCGAGCCTGCTGACCCCGATGGCCAAGAGCTTCCCCACCGACGTCGGTGTGGAGGTCGCGTCGCTCGGCATTCAGGTCCATGGCGGGATGGGCTTCGTTGAGGAAACGGGCGCAGCGCGCCTCCTTCGCGACGCGCGCATCGCGCCGATCTACGAGGGGACCAACGGCATCCAGGCGATCGACCTCGTGACGCGCAAGCTGCCGCTTTCGGGCGGCGAGACGGTGCGCGCGTTCCTCGCGGAACTGGAGGAGATCGTGGATGGGGTCGAACGCAGCAACCGGCCCGACTTCGGCGGCACCGCCGAGCGTCTGCGCGCGGCGATCGGCAGCCTGCGCGAGACCACCGACCGGCTGCTCGGCTGGGTCGCGGCCGGCGAGACCGGCTCGGCGCTCGCCGGCGCCACGGCTTACCAGCGCCTGTTCTCGCTGACGGCCGGCAACTGCCTCCTGGCCAAGGGGGCGCTCGCCGACCCGGACGACGCTTCGCGCGCGGCCCTCGCGCGGTTCATGGCCGAGACGATGCTGCCGGACGTCCATGCCCTTGCAGCCCAGGTCCTCGACGGCGGCGACAGCCTCCGCTCGGCGACCGCGGCGTTGGCCTGAGGGGTATCGCATGAGCCAGCACGTCGCCACGGACGTCGCGGACGGCGTCTTCCGCATCCGCCTCGATCGCCCGGACAAGAAGAACGCCCTCGACCGCGCCATGTACGGCGCCCTGGCCGGGGCGCTGCGGGCGGCGGAGGCGGACGATGCCGTCGGCTGCATCCTGTTCCTCGGCGCGCCGGGCGCGTTTTCGGCCGGCAACGACATCGCGGACTTCGCCGCGTCCGCCGGTGCCGCTCGTCCGCTGGACGAACTCGTCGACTTCCTCGATACGCTGGCCGGTGCCGCCAAGCCGATGATCGCGGCGGTGGACGGGTTGGCGATCGGCATCGGCACGACGCTGCTTCTCCATTGCGACCTCGTCTACGCGACTCCGCGTTCGCTGTTCCGCACGCCCTTCTCCGATCTCGGTGTGGTGCCCGAAGCGGCGTCCAGCCTGCTCGGACCGCTGGCCCTCGGGCACCAGCGCGCCTTCGCGCTGCTCGTGATGGGCGAGACCTGGAGCGCCGAGGCGGCCCGGGAGGCCGGCCTCGTTCTGGCCGTCGGCGAGGATGCCGAAGCGGAGGCGGAAACGGCGGCGCGCCGGCTGGCCGCCAAGCCGCGGGAGGCGGTGCGCATCGGCCGCGAGCTCCTGCGCACGGCGCCGGACGCGGTGCGCGAGCGCATCGCCGTCGAGGCCGACCTTTTCGCGGATCGCCTCCGCTCGACCGAGGCGCAGGCCGCCTTCGCCGCCTTCCTGAAACGGGGCTAGGGCGCCTTCTTCGCGTCGCCCTCGGCCGCTCGCTGCGCCCGCAGCTTGCGGCGGAACTGGAGGACGGTCCCGCCGCTGAGTAGGAGGAACACCGCACCGATGGCAGCGTAGGCCCAGGGACTGCCGTGGAGATAGGTGTCGATCCGGTCGCCGAGCACGTAGGAGCCGAAGCCGTAGGCACCCGACCAAAGGGCAGCGCCCACGGCGTTGTAGAAGAGGAAGGACCACCAGGGAAAACGCAGCGTGCCGGCCGCGAATCCGCAGACCTGCCTCAGCAGGAGGATGAAGCGCGCGATCAGCACGATCGGGGGCCCGACCTGCCGGAACCGCTCCTCGACATAGCGATACTTCTCGTCGGTCAGACCGATCCGATGCCCGTAGCGGACCACGAAGCGCCGCCCGTATCGATGCCCGAGCCAGTAGCCGAGATTGTCGCCCAGCGTCCCACCGATCCAGGACGCTGCGAACACGCCCCAGATATCGAGCTGGCCGTGGCCGGCCATGATGCCGGCCGCGATCAGGATGCTTTCGCCGGGAAACGGCAGCCCGGTCGATTCGAGGAAGATCGATAGGAACAGGATGCCGTAGCCGTAGTCCTGCAGAAAACCGGTGATCGTATCCAGCATCGCCGTTCGCCTCAGCGCTCGAACAGCGCCACCGCCTCGACATGGTGCGACCAGAGGAACTGGTCGATCGGCGTGACCCGCAGGAGGCGGTATCCGCCCGCGACCAGGATAGCCGCGTCTCGCGCCAGCGTGACCGGGTTGCACGAGACCGCCGCGACGCGACGCACACCCGATGCGGCAATCTCGCGCGCCTGTGCCTCGGCGCCGGCACGCGGCGGATCGAACAGGACGCCGTCGAACCGCGCCAGTTCCTTGGCCGTGAGCGGTCGCCGGAAGAGGTCGCGCCGCTCCACGGTGACGGGCTTGAGGCCCGAGGCCGCACGCCGCGCCTTTTCCAGCGACGCGAGGGCCGGTGCGTCGAACTCGGCGGCATGGACGGCATGGTGCCGCGCGAGGCGAAGCGTGAAGGCGCCGAACCCGCAGAACAGGTCCGCCACCGCCTTGGACGGGGCGAGATGGGCGAGCGCGATCTCGGCCATTCGGTTCTCGGCGCCCGCGACCGCCTGGAGGAAGGCGCCCGCCGGAAACGGCACCGCGACGCCCGCCACGTCGATCGTCGGCACGCGGTTCTCGATCAGCGTCTCGCCATCCACCGAAAGACGGGCGACCGCCTGATCCTCGGCGCCCCAGGCGATGGCGGACTGTCGGAGTTCGGCGCTCAGCTTCGCCGTCTGCTCGATCGCCACGTCGAGGCCGGTCTGGGTGCGCGTGACCGTCATCCGCAGCTCGCGCTTGCGGTCGATCAGAAGCGTCGCCAGCCGCTCGAAACGCTTCAAGCGCGCGACGATCTCGGGCACGGCGACGAGGCAGGTTTCGATCGGCGCGATGCGGTGGCTCAGCGCCTCGTGGAAGCCGAAGAGCACGCGAGGTCCGGCGCGCACGGCCGTGAACACCGCGCGGCGGCGCGAGCCGGGGGCGCAGGGCTCCAGCGGCGCGACCTCCGGCGACAGTCCCTCGCGCGCCAGCGCGTCCACCACGAGATCGCGCTTGAAGTGCGCGTAGAGCCTGTCGCCGAGATGCTGGAGGTCGCATCCGCCGCAGCGGCCGAAATGCGGGCAGGGGGCGTCGCGGCGCTCCGGCGAAGCGTGGTCCACCGACAGGAGCTGACCCCGGCCGCCCTGCCGCTCGATCGTCACCGTCTCGCCAGGCAGCGCGAAGGGTACGAACACGGTGGACGGCTCGCGCGCGATGCCGTCGCCACGCGTGCCCAACGCGTCGATCGCCACCTGTTCGCTCACGCCTTCGCTCCACCCAAAAGGAATTCCACGTTGCCGTCGCCGCCCGCGATGGGAGAGGGACTGATGCCCAGCGACCGCCAGCCGGGCAGCGCGTCCAGCCAGGCCGACAGTTCGTCGGCGATCGCCGGAGCGCGTGCGAGATCCTTGAGCATCCCGCCCTTGCCGATCGCCTCGCGGCCGGCCTCGAACTGCGGCTTCACCAGAAGCACCGCATGCGCACCGGGCGCGGCGAGCATGAGGGCCGGCGGCAGAGCCAGCCGCAGCGAGATGAAGCTGACGTCCGAGACCACAAGACCGATGCGTCGCTCGCCGAGGCACCCGGCGTCGAGGTCGCGTGCGTTCAGCCCCTCGAGATTGGTGACGCGCGCGTCGTCTCGCAGGGACGCATGCAACTGATCGTGCCCGACATCGACGGCGACGACATGGGCCGCGCCCCGTTCCAGGAGAACCTGCGTGAAGCCGCCGGTGGAGGCGCCGATGTCCAGCGCGTCGCGGCCCTCGACCGGGATGCCGAAGGCGTCGAGGCCAACCTGTAGCTTCAGCGCGGCACGCGAGACGTAGGCCGCCGCCGGATCGTCCAGTTCGACATGCGCGTCCTCGTCCACCGTCTGGCCGGGCTTGGACACCACGACGCCCTCGACGCGCACGCGGCCGCGCAGGATCGCGTCCCGCGCGCGGGCGCGCGAATCGAGCATCCGCCGTTCGGCGAGAAGGAGATCGAGGCGGATGCGCGAGGCGTTCATCGAGGGTCGGCTCAGGCCCGCATCACGCGCTGCGCCGCATCGCCGAGGGCGCGGAACACGGTTTCCACGATCGCGGCGCGGTCGAGGCCGGAGGCGCGGATCATCGCGTCCGGCGCGGCGTGGTCGACGAAGCGGTCCGGCATGGTCATCGGGCGGACCTTGAGGCCGCGATCCATCAGCCCGTGGCGCGCCATGTGCTCCAGCACCTGAGCCGCGAAGCCGCCGGACGCCCCTTCCTCGATCAGCACCAGCACCTCGTGCTCGCGCGCCAGCCGGCCGATCAGGTCGGTATCGAGCGGCTTGGCGAAGCGCGCGTCGGCCACGGTGGTGGAGAGGCCGAAGCCCTCGAGCTCTTCCGCCGCCGCGACGGCCTCGGCCAGCCGCGAGCCGAACGACAGGATCGCGACCTTGCTCCCCTCGCGCACGATGCGGCCCCGGCCGATCTCGAGAGCCTTGCCGCGTTCGGGCATCTCGACGCCGGTTCCGTTGCCGCGCGGATAGCGGAAGGAGATCGGGCCGCCGTCGTGCTCCACCGCCGTTCGCACCATGTGCCGAAGCTCGGCCTCGTCCGCGGCGGCCATCACCACCATGCCCGGCAGCGGGCACAGGAAACCGGTGTCGAACGAGCCGGCATGGGTCGGGCCGTCGGCGCCGACGAAGCCCGCGCGGTCGATCGCGAAGCGCACCGGAAGATGCTGGATCGCCACGTCGTGGACGATCTGGTCGTAGGCGCGCTGCAGGAAGGTCGAGTAGATGGCGACGAAGGGCTTGAAGCCCTCCGTGGCGAGCCCCGCCGCGAAGGTCACCGCGTGCTGCTCCGCGATGCCCACGTCGAAGGTGCGCTTCGGGAAGGCCTGCCCGAACAGGTCGAGGCCGGTGCCGTCCGGCATCGCGGCGTTGATCGCGACGATCCGCTCGTCCTCGTGGGCTTCCTGGATCAGCGTCTCGGCGAAGACCTTGGTGTAGCTCGGTGCGTTGGACTTGGGCTTCGCCTGGGCGCCCGTCACCACGTCGAATTTCGACACGCCGTGATACTTGTCCGCGCTCGCCTCGGCCGGCGGATAGCCCTTGCCCTTGCGGGTGACCACGTGGATCAGCACGGGGCCGTCGCCCGTGTCGCGGACGTTCTTGAGGACGGGCAGGAGGTGGTCGACGTCGTGGCCGTCGATCGGGCCGACGTAGTAGAAGCCGAGCTCCTCGAACATCGTGCCACCGGTGAAGAAGCCGCGCGTGTACTCCTCGGTCTTGCGGGCCCCCTCGCGCACGAACTCGGGCAGGCGGCGCGTCACGGTCTTGGCGCGGTCGCGCAGCGAGCGATAGGTCCGGCCCGAGACGAGCCGCGCCAGATAGGCGCTCAGCGCCCCGGTAGGCGGGGCGATCGACATGTCGTTGTCGTTGAGGATGACGATCAGCCGGGCGTCGAGCGCGCCGGCGTTGTTCATCGCCTCGTAGGCCATGCCGGCGCTCATCGCGCCGTCGCCGATCACGGCCACCACGTGGTTGCGCCGCCCGTCCAGCTCGCTCGCGACCGCCATGCCGAGGCCGGCCGAGATGGACGTGGAGGAATGGCCGGCGCCGAACGGATCGAATTCGCTCTCGGTGCGCTTGGCGAAGCCCGACAGGCCGCCTTCCTGGCGCACCGTGCGCATCGCCTCGCGGCGTCCGGTCAGGATCTTGTGCGGATAGGCCTGGTGGCCGACGTCCCAGATCAGGCGGTCGGCGGGCGTGTCGAACACGGCGTGGATCGCCACGGTCAGCTCGACCACGCCGAGCCCGGCGCCGAGGTGCCCGCCCGTCCGGGACACGGCGTCGATCAGGTCCTGGCGCAGCTCGTCCGCGACCTGCCGGAGCGACGCCTCGGGCAGACGGCGCAGGTCGGCCGGCGAGGCGATGCGGTCGAGGAGCGGCGTGGAAGGACGCTGGGACAAGGGCATCTCCTGAAGCGGGAGCCGGAAGGCGTGCAGGCGCCCTGAAGCTTGGGTTTCTTAGACCGGTTTCAAGCCGGCTTGTCCACCGGCCGGGGCCCTGGGCTCAGGCCGGGTCCAGCGGCTCCGTGTCGACGGCCTTGCCGCCGCGCGAGAGCTTGATCTTCTCGACCTTGTCCTCGGCCGCCGACAGGAGCCGGTCGCAGTGCGACTTGAGCTTCTCGCCGCGCTCGTAGATGCGGATCGAATGCTCCAGCGCGACATCGCCGCGCTCCAGGTCCGACACGATGCGCTCCAGCGCCGACAGCGCCTCCTCGAAGCTCATGCGGCGGATGTCGGAATCGTCGGCGGGAAGGGGGGCGGTCGTATCGGACATGGAAACCTTCGTTGCGCTCCGTCGGGAGCCGTTCAGCCGATCATCAGCCGTTGGACATGGGCGGCGACCGATCGTTCCAGGCCGACGAGATCGTAGCCGCCTTCGAGAACGCTGACGAGCCGTTCGCGGCTGTAGCGGGAGGCCACTTCGAGAAGCTTGCCGGTGGCCCAGTCGAAGTCGGCCTCCACCAGGTTGAGCCCGGCCAGGGGATCTCGATGATGGGCGTCGAATCCGGCGGAAATGATGACGAGGTCCGGAGCGAAGCGGTTCAGCGCCGGCAGCACGCCCGCTGCGAAGGCCGCGCGGAACTCGTCGGTCCCGTCGCCTTCGGAGAGCGGTACGTTGACGATATTGCCCGCGCCCGTCTCCGTCTCGGCGCCCGTGCCGGGGTAGAGCGGCGCCTGATGCGTCGAGACGTAGAGAACGGACGGGTCGGACCAGAAGATGTCCTGCGTGCCGTTGCCGTGGTGGACGTCCCAGTCGACGATGGCCACGCGCTCCAAGCCGTGAACCGCCTGCGCGTGACGCGCTGCGACGGCCGCCTGGTTGAACAGGCAGAAGCCCATGGCCGTCTCGCGCTCGGCGTGGTGGCCGGGGGGGCGGGCCGCGACGAAGACGTTGCGGACCTCGCCCGACACGACGTCATCGACCGCCGCGCAGGCGGCACCGACCGCATGGAGCGCCGCCGAGAAACTCCGGGGGCTCATCACGGTGTCGCCGTCGATGCGCGTCAGGCCCTCGGTCGGCGTCGCGCGGGCGATCTTGCGCACGTGCTCCACCGAGTGGCAGCGGTAGACCGCCTCCACGGCGCCCTCGGGTGCCAGAACGCGGTCGAGGTTCTGGAAGGGCTCGGCCTCGAGCGCGGCAGCGACAGCCTTCATCCGCTCCGGGCGCTCGGGGTGACCGGGGCCGGTCAGGTGCTCGGCGAAGATCGGGTGGTGGTAGAGACGCGTCATCATCGGCAAACGTCTCCTGGCGGAAAACAGGACGGATCGGCGCGCGGCACTGGGCTCAACGGCCCGTCTGCGCGCGATGGCGCAGATAATGGTCCGCGATGGCGCAAGCCACCATGGCCTCGCCGATCGGCACCGCGCGGATGCCGACGCACGGATCGTGGCGCCCCTTGGTCATCACCTCGACCTCCTGCCCGTCGGCGTCCACCGAGCGGCGCGGGGTGAGGATCGATGAGGTCGGCTTCACGGCGAAGCGGGCGACAACCGGCTGCCCGGTGGCGATGCCGCCAAGAATGCCGCCGGCGTGATTGGACAGGAACCGCGGCTTGCCGTCGTTGCCCATGCGGATCTCGTCGGCGTTCTCCTCGCCCGAAAGGGTGGCGCTGGCGAAGCCGTCGCCGATCTCCACGCCCTTCACGGCGTTGATCGACATCAGGCCGGCGGCGATGTCGGCATCCAACTTGCCGTAAAGCGGCGCACCGAGCCCGGCCGGCACGCCCTCGGCCACGACCTCCACCACGGCGCCCACCGACGAACCGCTCTTGCGCACGCCGTCCAGAAGCTCCGCCCAGCGCTCGGCCGTCGCGGCGTCCGGGCAGAAGAACGGGTTGCGACGCGTTTCCTCCCAGTCGAAGCGCACGCGGTCGATCGCGACGTCGCCGATCTGCACCAGGGCGCCGCGCACCACGAGCCCCGGCACCACGAGACGGGCGATCGCGCCCGCAGCCACGCGCGTTGCGGTCTCGCGGGCCGAGGACCGCCCGCCGCCGCGATAGTCGCGCACGCCGTACTTCATGTCGTAGGTGATGTCGGCGTGGCCCGGCCGGTAGCGCCGTGCGATCTCGGAATAGTCCTTGGACCGCTGGTCGACATTGTCGATGTGGAGCGCGATCGGCGTTCCGGTGGAGACGAGCTCGCCCTCGCGCTCGCCCGGCAGAACGCCGGACAGGACGCGCACCTGGTCCGGCTCCTGGCGCTGGGTCGTGTAACGAGACTGGCCGGGGCGGCGCTCGTCGAGATAGCGCTGGATGTCGGCTTCGGAAAAGCGCAGGCCCGGCGGCGTGCCGTCGACCACGCAGCCGATGGCGGGCCCGTGGCTTTCGCCCCAGGTGGTCACGCGGAAGAGGTGGCCGAAGCTGTTGTGCGACATGAGGGTCCGCCGATCCGGTTGGCATGCACACCCGTCGGGC
This sequence comes from Aureimonas flava, assembly GCF_003583935.1. Lineage (GTDB taxonomy): Bacteria > Pseudomonadota > Alphaproteobacteria > Rhizobiales > Rhizobiaceae > Aureimonas > Aureimonas flava. Next base: position 212,469 of record NZ_QYRN01000001.1, read on the forward strand.
GGCTGCCGGCATGGCTCGGGTGATGCAGTGAAAATCCCGCTTGGGCAACCCGCACGGCGCCCGAAAAAACCATAATCGTCGCCGAACCTCCACGCCGTTGAATCGCGCCGCGTGCCGTCCGGCCTGCCGCGCCAGTCGGAGCCTCCCGATGACGAGACGGGTCGTCGCCTTCTTCGCCTGCTCCTTCCTCAGCGTCTCGGCGACCTATCCGGCCGCCGCCGTGGAAACGGGCGGGACGATCGAGGCGATCGACCGCGACGAGGCGTCGCTGACGCTTTCCGACGGCGCGACCTACCGGTTGCCGGACGCATTCGACTACGCCGTCGTGCGGCCGGGCATGGAAGTCGTCGTGGTCTACGACGCCGCCCCGCTCTAGACCCAGTCCGTCCGCCCGTCGCGCACCCGCAGGATGCGGTCCTGCGGAATGTCGGTGTGCGAAGCCTCGACCGGCGACATTCCGGCGAACACGGTGAGGAAGGCGCGCGTCACGCCGCCATGCGCCACCACCACGCTGGGACGGTCGAGCGACCGGAAGGCGGGGGCGATGCGCTCTGCGAGCCCGGCATAGGTCTCGGCGCCTTCTCCCGGCGGGAGGAAATTCCACTTGTCGGCGTCGCGCCGTGCGGACTGCTCCGGGAACAGCCGGTTCAGCTCAGGCACGGTGTAGCCCTGCCATTCACCGAAATGGATCTCCTTCAGCCGCTCGTCCGTGCCGAAGGCTTCGGGATCGAGGCCCATCTCGCGACGGATCCCGCGCATCGTGTCGGCCGCGCGCGACATGGGGCTGGAGACGAAGGCGAAATCCTCGCCGCCCGCGCCGAGGACGTTGGCGAGATAGCGCCCGTTGCGCCGCGCCTGGACGAGACCGACGCGGTTCAACGGGATGTCGCTCTGGCCCTGGAGGCGCGCGTCGGCGTTCCAATCCGTCTGCCCGTGACGGCAGAGGTAGATAAGCGGGAGGCTGGTCACGTGGAGGAGATCCGTCAGTCCTTGACCACGGAGATGTCGGGCGCGTCCACGGCCTTCATGCCGACCACGTGGTAGCCCGAATCCGCATGATGGACCTCGCCCGTGACCGACCGGGACAGGTCGGACAGGAGATAGAGCCCGACGTCGCCGACCTCCTCGATCGTCACCGTGCGGCGCAGCGGGGCGTTGTACTCGTTCCACTTGAGGATGTAGCGGAAGTCGCCGATGCCGGAGGCCGCAAGCGTCTTGATCGGCCCCGCCGAGATCGCGTTGACGCGAATGTTCTTGGGGCCAAGGTCGACCGCCAGGTACTTCACGCTCGCCTCGAGCGCCGCTTTGGCGACGCCCATGACGTTGTAGTTCGGCATGACCTTCTCGGCACCGTAGTAGGTGAGGGTCAGCATCGACCCACCGTCGGTCATCAGCTTCTCGGCCCGCTGCGCAACCGCTGTGAACGAATAGACCGAGATGTTCATGGTCTTGTTGAAGTTGGCCTCCGTCGTGTCGACGTAGCGGCCGGTCAACTCGTCCTTGTCGGAGAAGCCGATGGCATGGACCAGGAAGTCGAGCTTGCCCCACTTCTCCTCGATCGCCTGAAAACAGGCATCGATGGTGGCCGGATCGCCCACGTCGCAATGCCCGCAGACGAAGGCACCAAGCTCGGCGGCCAGCGGCTCGACCCGCTTGCGCAGCGCGTCGCCCTGGTAGGTGAAGGCGATCTCCGCACCCTGCGCCGCGAGGGCCTTGGCGATTCCGAAGGCGATGGAGCGGTTGTTGGCGACGCCGAGAATCAGGCCCCGCTTTCCCTTCATCAGGCCCAACGAATCCACCATGGCCCGAACTCCCTCGTCTTGTTTTGCAACTTCCTGTCGGGCCGGCGGTATGGCATAGCCTCCCGCCACCAGCAAGCAGGCCGGTGCTACAGGCGTCGGTGCTAGCGATCAGGCGTTGCCGTCGCGGCGCTTCTCGAACAGGGCGGCGAGCTCGGCGTCCGGCTGGGCGGGAAGCGCGATCGCCAGCGTCGCCAGGATGTCGCCGCGTCCGCCGTCCTTGCGCGTGAGGCCCTTGCCCTTGAGCCGCAGGGTGCGACCCGATGTCGTCCAGGGCTGGATCTTGGTCGCCACGCGCCCTTCCAGCGTCTCGATCGTCACTCGGCCGCCGAGCACGGCGGTTTCCAGATCGACGTCCTGCTCCAGGAGGAGGTCGCGCCCGGACACGGCGAAGCGTGCGTGGTCGGCGAAGGAGATCGTCACCAGCGCGTCGCCCGGCGGGCCTCCGTTGAAGACGGCCGGCTGTCCCTGACCGCGCAGGCGGATCACCTGTCCGTCCTCGACGCCTTCGGGCAGGCGAATCGCCAGCCGCTTTCCGTTCGGAAACACCGCCTCGACCTTCTCGTCCGAAACGACGTCCTCCAGCCGCACCTTCAGAACCGCGTTGATGTCGTCGCCCTTGGACGGCGTGTTGCGGGCGGCGGTGAAGCCGGAGCGCGCGCCGCGCTTGGCGCCGAAGGCCTGCTCGAAGAAATCGCCGAAGATGTTCTCGGCGCCCGGAAAGTCGGCGCCACCGCCGCCGCGGAAGTCGAACGAGCCGCCGTTCGAGCCCGCACCGAAGGGCGCGCCGCCGGCGGCCCCGCCACCGCCGAAACCGGAGAAGCCCTGGAACTTGGCCTTGCCCTCGGCGTCGATCTCTCCGCGGTCGAACTGCCCGCGCTTCTCCTTGTCGCCCAGGATCTCGTAGGCCTGGTTGGCCTCGTTGAAGCGCGCGCTGGCGCCGGCGTCGTCGCCGTTGGCGTCGGGATGATACTTCTTGGCCAGCTTGCGGAAGGCGGACTTGATCTCCGCCTCGCTGGCAGTGCGGGCCACGCCGAGAACGGTGTAAGGGTCGCGCATTCGGGATCGGGTTCCTGGTGGCCGGAGCTGGGTCTCCCGCGGGCATCATCGGGAATCGCCCGGTGGGCCGGGCGACGGTCGTTTATATGGCTAGCTCTCGCGCGAAATTGAAGTGGGACGCGCCGATCGGCGCCCCGGCGCCCTACTGGTCTTCGGAGAAGCGCGTCAGCGTCCACTCGCCCTGGCCGGTGGTGCAGGCCTCGCCGTCGTAGAGGGCCACGCCGTCGAATCGCTGGCGCGACGTCTTGAACTGGCGGCACACGGCGTCGCCGGCCCGCGTTTCCCGAATCGCCGTGATGGTGCCGCTGGCACCGGTGTCGGCGTTCGACCAGGCGAGGGGGGCGGTATCCATCTTGGCGATGTCGGCCGCCGAGACGGCGTTGCGCACCGTGCGGCTGTCCGAGAGCGTGTCGGCCGCCGCCGCCGGATCCACCGGGGGAATCGATGCTGTGGTGATGCTCCGATCGACGGCGACCTCTTCCAGCGCCTTGCCGCTGATCACCGTGCAGCCCGACAGGCTCGCCACGACGAGACAGGCGAGGGCGAGGCGCGTTCCTTCCATCATCGAAACTCGGCCTTTGCCGCCGGAAGGACCTGACGTAGGAACCGGCGGATCATCATTCGGAAAATCGGACCCAAGAATGAACAAGTCGACCTTAATGTTCGGTGAAGGCGGTTTGCCGCTGGACCCTTACGAAGCCCTGGCGATCTGGCTCCGGGACGCGGAGGAGACGGAGATCAACGACCCGACGGCGATGGCGCTGGCCAGCGTCGACGCCGATGGTCTGCCCGATGTGCGGATGGTGCTCCTGAAGGGGTTCGACGCGCGGGGACTCGTGTTCTACACCAATTTCGAAAGCCGCAAAGGGGAACAGATCCTGGCCAGCCGCAAGGCCGCCCTCTGCATGCATTGGAAGAGCCGGCGGCGGCAGTTCCGCGCTCGCGGGCCGGTGGAGATCGTCACGCAGGACGAGGCGAACGCCTATTTCGAGGGACGTCCCCACGGCAGCCGCATCGGTGCCTGGGCCTCGCAGCAGAGCCGGCCGCTGGCGAGCCGCGCCGTGCTGGAAGCGCAGGTCGCCGAGGTCGAGGCCACCTACGGAGAGGACGTGCCGCGCCCCCCGCACTGGTCGGGTTTCCGCATCATGCCGACCGAGATCGAGTTCTGGCAGGACGGCGAGTTCCGCCTGCACGACCGGTTCCGCTTCGAGCGGGCCGCCGGCACGCGCGAATGGGCGATCGAGCGGCTCTATCCCTGAGCCGACAGGCCGCCGGATGGACGCAGGGCGTCACGCCTCCGTGCCGCCCACGGTCATCTGATCCATGCGCAGGTGAGGCTGGCCGACGCCGACCGGCACCCATTGGCCGGACTTGCCGCAATTGCCGATCCCGAGATCGAGCGCGGCGTCGTTGCCCACCATCGAGACGCGATGCATCGCGTCCGGCCCGTTGCCGATCAGCATGGCGCCCTTCAAGGGCTCGCACACCTTGCCGTCACGGATGCGGTAGGCCTCGGTGCAGTTGAACACGAACTTGCCGGAGGTGATGTCCACCTGTCCGCCGTTGAAAGACACGGCATAGACGCCGTCCTTGACGGAGGCCAGGATCTCCTCGGGCGCGTGCGGCCCGTTCAGCATCATCGTGTTGGTCATGCGCGGCATCGGCGCGTGCGCGAAGGACTGGCGGCGTCCGTTGCCGGTCGCCTCCATGCCCATCAGCCGGGCGTTCTGCCGGTCCTGCATGTAGTTCACGAGCTTGCCGTCCTCGATCAGCACCGTCCGGTTGGTGGGCGTGCCCTCGTCGTCGACCGACAGCGACCCGCGCCGTTCGGCGATCGTGCCGTCGTCCACGACGGTCACACCGCGCGCGGCGACCTGCTGCCCGAGCAGGCCGGAGAAGGCCGAGGTCTTCTTGCGGTTGTAGTCGCCTTCCAGGCCGTGGCCCACCGCCTCGTGCAGCATGACGCCCGGCCAGCCCGCGGCCAGCACGGTGTCGAACGTGCCGGCCGGAGCCGGGACGGCCTCGAGGTTGAGCCGCGCCTGACGCAGCGCCTCGTCGGCAATGGCGCGCCAGCCGCCGCCATCCAGCAGGCGGAGGAACCCGTGCCGTCCGCCAGCGCCGCCCGAGCCGCTCTCCTGCCGGTCGCCCCGCCCGGCGACCACGGAGACGTTGAGCCGGACGAGCGGGCGAACGTCCCGCACGAGGCGCCCGTCCGATCGGAGGATCTCCACGACCTGCCACTGCGAGGCGAGCGACACGCTGACCTGCCGTACGGCTTCGTCCGTTCCGCGAAGATAGGCGTCGATCTCGGCGAGAAGCTTCACCTTTTCAGCGAAGGACGGCTCGGGAATCGGGTTTTCGGCGCCGTAGAGATGACGGTTCGTGCCCTTGGGGGATTCGGCGGCGACGCCCGAATGGCCGGCGCGCACCGCGCCCACCGCCGAGGCGGCGCGCCCGAGCGCGGCGGCCGACAGGTCGCCGGAATGGGCGAAGCCGATCGCCTCGCCCGCGACGCAGCGCAGGCCGAATCCCTGCTCGGTCGAGAAGTCGCCGGCCTTCAGCCGCCCGTTGTCGAACAGGAGAGATTCCTGCTCGCGATATTCCATGAAGAGTTCGCCGTCGTCCGCGCCGTGCAGCGTCCGGGAGACGACGCCTTCCACTTCCGCGCGCGACAGGTCGAAGAGGTCGATCAGGGAAGAAGCCATCATCCGCTCCGCTGGCCTTCGATGTGTCCGGCACAGATAGGCGGGCGGGCCGGCGATGTCACGCCGCGGGGGCGGGCGGGGCCGGCGTCAGGGCAGCGCGTCGAACCCCTCGCGGAAACCGTTCAGGTCCACCGGGATGCCGATTCCCTCCTCGGGAGTCTGGAACACGATGAAGGTGGCGGACTTGCCGGTCGACAACGTGTCGCGCAGCGTGTCCTCCAGGATCACCTCGGCATAGCAGCCGTCCTCGAAGCAGCGCACGAACTGGGCGCGGCCGATGTCCTTGCCGTCCACGTAGAGGCCGAGGCCGTTGGGCAGGAGGATGCCGAGGGGGGCGAGCACGCGCAGGATGCGCGCCTTGCCGTCCGCCGTCTTCAGCGCGAGGACCGAAAGCCCGACCTCGGGCCGGTCCTCCGCGACGACGTTCTGCAGGAGGGCGCACTGCTCGCCCGCCGCGCCGGCCGGCTGGTCGCACACCACAGCCCAGGCCCCGTGCTGCGACTTGACCGTGCCGGTCTGCGCCTGCGCTGCGGCGGTCAAGAGGAAGGGGAGGGCGGCCAGCGCCGTGGCGATCTTGAGCTTCATCGTTTCCTTCCAGGCACGGGCCGGCGGGCTGCAGGCGGCTCCGCTTCCGTGCGCGAAATTAACCAACGCCTCCCGCCGCGTCGAGCCTGCGCCGCCAGCTTCGGGCAACGCTCCGCCCGCCGCGCGGATCGGCTGCAACATTCGCACTATGTCGCAAGGAGTCGTGTCGCCCGCTTGTTGCGAAAGGGGCGGTTTCATGGTTGAAGCGCACGAGGTACCTGCACATTAGCGGCATTCGATTTTGCGGCCCATGCGCCCCGATCCGATCCCGTGATAGGGTCGCGGACCGTGGGAAGAAAAGCCTGCCACGAGGGAGAGCATTCGTGAAGAGACCAGCCCTAGCAGCCGCCGTGCTGGCCGGCTCGACCCTGGTGGCCCGCGCGCAGGAAGGCGCGCTGCATCCCGGCCAGCCGCATCCCTGGCAGATCAATCTGCAGGAGGCCCTGTCCCCGATCGAGGCGCAGATCCACTGGTTTAGCGCCTACACCCTCTGGTTCCTGATTCCGGTCGTCATCCTCGTCGCCGCCCTGCTGGCCTGGGTCGCGTTCCGCTACAGCGAGAAGCGCAACCCGACGCCCTCGCGCACCAGCCACAACACGGTCATCGAGGTCATCTGGACCCTCGCGCCGGTGCTCATCCTCCTGTGCCTCGCCATCCCCTCGTTCCAGCTCCTGACCGCGCAGTACAATCCGCCGCGCGAGCCCGAGCTGACGGTGAAGGCGACGGGTTATCAATGGTACTGGGGCTACGAGTACCAGCCGGCCGAGACGGTGGCCGCCGCGAGCTCGGCCGCCGCAGGTACCGAGGCGAACCCGGCCCCGCCGGCCGCAGAACCCGTGTCGTTCCTGTCGTATCCGTTGACGGAAGAGGCGCGCACCGCCGCCGGCAAGGAAGACCGCGCGGCCTATCCGCGGCTCCTCGCCGTGGACAACGAGATGGTGGTGCCCGTCAACACGGTGGTCCGCCTCCTCGCGACGGGCGGCGACGTGATCCATTCCTTCGCCATGCCGTCGATGGGCGTGAAGGTGGACGCCGTGCCCGGCCGCATCAACGAATACTGGTTCGAGGCGGACCGCGAGGGCCTCTTCTACGGCCAGTGCTCCGAGCTGTGCGGCCGCGACCACTACAACATGCCGATCGCCATGCGCGTGGTGAGCCAGGAGCAGTTCGCGACCTGGCTCGCGGCCGCCCGCGAGAACCTTGAAAACGCCAACGCTCAGCTGACCGCCGAAATCGCTTCCGCGAACTCGGTCGTGGCGCAGCGCTGAACCCCCTTCCAGGGAACATCCCCATGGCTCATGCAGCTTCCCACGACGCGCATCCCCACCATCCGACCGGGTGGGTGCGCTGGGTCAACTCCACCAACCACAAAGACATCGGCATCCTCTACCTGATCTTCGCGATCGTCGCGGGTCTGATCGGCGGCAGCCTTTCGGTGGCGATCCGCGCCGAGCTCCAGGAGCCGGGCCTTCAGATCTTCGGCAACCCGCAGATCTTCAACGTCTTCACCACGGCCCACGGCCTGGTGATGGTGTTCTTCATGGTCATGCCCGCGCTGATCGGCGGCTTCGGCAACTACTTCGTGCCGATCATGATCGGCGCGCCGGACACCGCATTTCCGCGCGTCAACAACATCGCCTTCTGGCTGCTGCCGCCCTCGCTGCTGCTGCTGATCCTGTCGATGTTTGTGGAGGGCGCGCCGGGCGCCAACGGCGCGGGCACCGGCTGGACGCTGTATCCGCCGCTGTCGACGGTCGGCCATCCCGGCCCCGCGGTGGATCTCGCGATCTTCGCGCTGCACCTGTCGGGCGCCTCGTCGATCCTGGGTGCGATCAACATGATCACCACCATCCTCAACATGCGCGCGCCGGGCATGACGCTGCACAAGATGCCGCTGTTCGCCTGGTCGCAGCTCGTGACCGCGTTCCTGCTGCTCCTGTCGCTGCCCGTGCTCGCCGGCGCCATCACGATGGTGCTGACCGACCGCAACTTCGGCACCACCTTCTTCGCCCCCGAGGGCGGCGGCGACCCGATCCTTTACCAGCACCTGTTCTGGTTCTTCGGTCACCCCGAAGTCTACATCATGATCCTGCCGGCCTTCGGCATCGTGTCGCACATCATCTCGACCTTTTCGCGCAAGCCGGTCTTCGGCTATCTCGGCATGGCCTACGCCATGGTCGCGATCGGCGTGGTCGGCTTCGTGGTGTGGGCGCACCACATGTACACCACGGGCATCTCGCTCAACACGCAGCGCTACTTCGTGTTCGCCACGATGGTGATCGCGGTGCCGACCGGCATCAAGATCTTCTCCTGGATCGCGACGATGTGGGGCGGCTCGCTTCGCTTCACGACGCCGATGCTCTGGTCGATCGGCTTCATCTTCCTGTTCACCGTGGGCGGCGTCACCGGCGTGAAGCTCGCCAACGCCGGCATGGACCGCGTGCTGCACGACACCTACTATGTCGTGGCGCACTTCCACTACGTGCTGTCGCTCGGCGCCGTGTTCGCGATCTTCGCGGGCTGGTACTACTGGTTCCCGAAGATGAGCGGCTACATGTACAACGAGACGCTCGGCAAGGTGCACTTCTGGGTCATGTTCGTGGGCGTGAACCTCGTGTTCTTCCCGCAGCACTTCCTGGGTGCCGCCGGCATGCCGCGCCGCTACGCCGACTATCCGGACGCCTTCGCCGGCTGGAACTTCGTGTCCTCGATGGGCTCCTACATCTCGGGCCTGTCGGTGATCCTGTTCCTCTACATCGTCTACGAGGCCTTTGCCCGGAAGCGTATCGCCGGGGCCAATCCCTGGGGCGTGGGCGCCACGACGCTGGAATGGCACCTGTCGTCGCCGCCGCCGTTCCACCAGTGGGAAGAGCTGCCGCGCATCCGCTGACCGGCGGCCGAGAAGATCGATCCCGGCTCCGGCCGGGATCACCCGTCTGAACCATCGGCCACGGTTCGTGGCGCCCTCGTCGGCGCCCCGCGCCCGCCGATCGGATCCGCGAGAGGCATGACGTTGAGCGCCATCGATTTTTCCGCTGCGAGCGAAGCGCGTCCCGGCATCAGCCTGGCCGAGCCGGGCGACTACTTCGCCCTTCTCAAGCCGCGCGTGATGTCGCTCGTGGTTCTCACCGCCGCGACCGGTCTCCTCGCGGCGCCTGCCGGCATGAACCCGGTGCTCGCCTTTGTGTCGCTTCTTGCCATCGCGCTGGGCGCCGGGGGCTCTGGCGCTCTGAACATGTGGTACGACCGCGACATCGACCGCGTCATGACCCGCACCGCCGGGCGCCCGGTTCCCTCCGGCCGCGTCGCGCCGGAGAACGCGCTCGCCTTCGGTCTCGCGCTGTCGGTCTTCTCCGTGATGCTGCTGGGCTTGGCCGCCAACTGGTTCGCGGCCGCCTTCCTCGCCTTCACCATCGCCTTCTACGCCGTGTTCTACACGATGTGGCTGAAGCGGAGCACCGCGCAGAACATCGTCATCGGCGGCGCCGCCGGCTCGTTCCCGCCGATGGTCGCCTGGGCGGCCGCGACGGGCGGCGTATCCTGGGAAGGCTTCGTGCTTTTCCTCGTCATCTTCCTCTGGACGCCGCCGCACTTCTGGGCGCTTGCGCTCTTCAAGATGAAGGACTATGGCGCCGCCGGCATCCCGATGCTGCCGAACGTCGCGGGCGAACGCTCGACGCGGCGCCACATCTTCGCCTATTCGCTCGTCCTCGCGCCGGTGGGCGTCCTGCCCGCCGTGCTCGGCTTCGCCAGCCCCGTCTATGGCGTCGTCGCCGCGCTGCTGGGACTGAACTTCGTCCGCCTCGCGCACCGCGTGCTGCGCATGCCGGACGGCGACGTCGCGATGGTGCCGGCCAAGCGTCTCTTCGCCTTCTCGATCCTCTATCTCTTCGCGCTGTTCGCATGGCTTCTGGCGGAGGGCGTGCTGAGCCATGTCTGGGGGCTGCATGTCGCCTGATGTCCGCGACGAGACCGTCCGCCTGACGGACGCCGAGGCGCGCGCCCGCCGCCGCCGGTCGCTGGCGATCGGCCTGGTGCTGGCTGTGCTCGTCGTCCTGTTCTACGTCGTCAGCCTGTTCCGCATCGCAGGAGGGGGCGCGTGAGCGCCGGTCCTCGCCGCACGCCCGCGGAAGCGGCGCGCCACGCCCGTACGATCGCGCTCGGCTGCGGGCTGTTCGTCTTCGGCATGGTCGGCGCCGCCTATGCTTCCGTCCCGCTCTACAAGCTGTTCTGTCAGGTGACCGGCTACGGCGGCACCACGCAGCGCGCCGAGACGGCCTCCACCACGGTGGTGGACCAGCCCGTCACCGTTCGCTTCGACGCCAACGCGTCGGCGCAGGTGCCCTGGACCTTCCAGCCGCTGGAGCGCCAGATCACGCTGAAGCTCGGCGAGACGCGCCAGACCGCCTATCGGGTGCGCAACCGTTCGGACAGGGCGGTGACCGCCCAGGCCACGTTCAACGTGACCCCGCTGACGGCGGGCATCTACTTCAACAAGGTGCAGTGCTTCTGCTTCACCGAGCAGACGCTGAAGCCGGGCGAGGAGGTCGACATGCCGGTCGTGTTCTTCGTCGATCCGGCGATCCGCGACGATCCGGACCTCGAGGAGGTGCCGACCATCACCCTGTCCTATACGTTCTTCCCGGTGGCGGATCCGAAGACGCCGGTCGCATCGGCGACGAAGGACGCGGGCGCGGCGCAGGGGCTATGACGAAACCGCCGGAACGTCGGGGGACGGAACGGCGGCGGACAACGGGAATTTGACATCCAGCCGCATAGGCTGCCCAAATCCGGGGCGATGCGGGACAAGTGGGACGGACCATGGCTGACACGCATATCAAGCATCACGACTACCACGTCATCGAGCCCAGCCCTTGGCCGTTCGTCGCCTCCGTCGGCGCGTTCTTCCTCCTGTTCGGCGCGGTGGGCCTGTTCCGCTTCGTGGCGGGAACGCCGTTCAACATCTTCGGCATGAATCTCGCGACGCCGTGGATCTTCGCGATCGGTCTCGCCATCGTCCTCTACACGATGTTCGCCTGGTGGTCGGACACGATCAAGGAAAGCCACGAGGGGCACCACACGCCCGTCGTGTCGCTGCACCTGCGCTACGGCATGATCATGTTCATCGCCTCCGAGGTGATGTTCTTCGTGGCGTGGTTCTGGGCCTTCTTCGACGCCAGCCTGTTCCCGCACGAGGCGGTGCAGGCGGCTCGCGTCCAGGCGCTGGGCGGCCAGTGGCCGCCGGTCGGCATCGCGGTGATCGACCCGCTGCACCTGCCGCTCTTCAACACGATCACGCTGCTCCTGTCCGGCACAACCGCGACCTGGGCGCACCATGCGATGCTGGAGAACGACCGCAAGTCGCTGATCACCGGGCTCGCGCTGACCGTCGCCCTCGGCGCGATCTTCTCCTACGTCCAGTTCTATGAATACGCCCATGCCCCGTTCGCCTTCTCCGGGTCGATCTACGGCGCGACCTTCTTCATGGCGACGGGCTTCCACGGCTTCCACGTCTTCGTCGGCGTAATCTTCCTCGCCGTCTGCCTGCTGCGCGCGATCCGGGGCCATTTCACCCCGTCCAAGCACTTCGGCTTCGAGGCTGCCGCCTGGTACTGGCATTTCGTCGACGTGGTGTGGCTCTTCCTGTTCTTCGCCGTCTACGTGTGGGGCGGCTGGGGCGCCGAGATCCACCACGGCTGACGCGCCGTCGGGACGGAAACCGAAAAGCGGCCGCGACCCGGCCGCTTTTTTCGTTGAAGGGGACATGCACGGGTGGACAAAACGGCGATGGGCGCGGGCGAGGCGGCGGACGGAGATGAAGGCGGAGCGGCCCGCCCGCTGACGCGCGGCCGCATCGCGGCCGTGGTCGTCCTGTGCCTCGCAGGCATCGCGATCCTCGTGTCGCTCGGCACCTGGCAGGTCGAGCGGCTGTTCTGGAAGCGCGACCTGATCGCCACCATCGACGCGCGCATTCACGCGGCCCCCGTCGACGTGTCCGACCTCGCACGACGCGCGGCCGCCGGCGAGGACATCGACTACGTGCCGGTGCGCGCCACGGGGCGGTTCCTGCACGACGGCGAGCGCTACTTCCTCGCCACGCGAGAGGGCGAGGCCGGCTGGCACGTCCTGACGCCGCTTGCGCTCGAGGACGGCTCCGTCGTCTTCGTGAACCGCGGCTTCGTGCCCTACGAGCGCAAGGACAAGGCGACGCGCGCGGGCGGCAATCCGCCCGGCGACGTCACGGTGGCGGGGCTCGCACGGGCGGCCCCGACCGCCAAGCCGAACTGGTTCGTGCCCGACAACGACCCGGCGAAGAACGCGTTCTTCTGGCGCAGCGTGCCCGAGATGGCGCAAGGGCTCGACCTCCCGGCCGGCAGCCGTCTCCTGCCGTTCCTGATCGACGCGGGCGAGGGGCAGGTCGGGCCCGAGGCGCCGATCGGCGGCACCACCGTGATCGACATTCCCAACAGCCATCTGGAATACGCGATCACCTGGTTCAGCCTGGCCTTCGCCCTTCTGGTGATCTTCGTCCTCTTCCTGGTTCATGTCTTCCGGCTGCGGGGTGCGGGGCGCCAGGGGTGAGGCGCCAGGGTTGACAGGGGCCCCCCCGATCCCTTCATTCGCGCCGAATGCTTCCCTGGAGACGACGTTGACAGCGATCGAGGACAAGCCGCCCCTCACGATCCGCCTGTGCGAGCCGCGCGGCTTCTGCGCCGGCGTCGACCGCGCGATCCAGATCGTGGTGCTGGCGCTGAAGCGCTACGGCGCGCCGGTCTATGTCCGCCACGAGATCGTGCACAACAAATTCGTGGTGGACGGGCTTCGGGACATGGGCGCGGTCTTCGTGAAGGAACTCGACGCCATCCCGGACGACGGCCAGCCGGTCGTGTTCTCCGCCCATGGCGTGCCGAAGACCGTGCCGGCCGAGGCCGAGCGGCGCGAGTTGCTCTATCTCGATGCGACCTGTCCGCTGGTCTCCAAGGTCCACAAGCAGGCTCTCCGCCACATGCGGCTCGGACGGCAGGTGCTGCTGATCGGCCATCGCGGCCATCCCGAGGTCGTCGGGACGATGGGCCAGCTTCCCGAGGGCGCCGTGACGCTGATCGAGACGGAGGAGGACGTCGCCGCCTTCGATCCGCCCGATCCCGCCGCGCTCGGCTTCGTGACCCAGACAACGCTTTCGGTCGAGGACACGGCGGGCATCATCGAGGCGCTGCAGCTGAAGTTCCCGGCGATGCAGGCCCCGTCCTCGGAATCGATCTGCTACGCCACCACCAACCGTCAGGACGCCGTGAAGGCCTCGGCGTCCGGCGCCGACCTCTTCCTGATCGTCGGCGCGCCCAACTCCTCCAACTCCCGCAGGCTGGTGGAGGTCGCCGAGCGCGCCGGCGCTCGCCGCGCGCTGTTGGTGCAGGGGCGACAGGACGTCCCGATCGATACGATCGCGCCGGGATCGGTGATCGGCATGTCGGCCGGTGCCTCGGCGCCCGAGGTGCTGACCGACGAGATCATCGCCGCGCTGCGAGAGCGCTTCGCGGTGCGCATCGAGCTGGTCCAGACCGCGATCGAGAACGAGAACTTCCCCGTGATGCGCGCCCTGCGCGACGTGCCGCTGACCTCGGCCGACATGGCCTTCGTCAATGGCGACCGGCCGCTCCCCAACGTGAGGCAGGGCTGAGATGGCCGTATACACCGACGTCCTCGAGGGCGATCTCGCCGCGTTCCTGTCGCGCTACGACGTGGGGCGTCTCCTCAGCTACAAGGGCATCGCCGAGGGGGTCGAGAACTCCAACTTCCTCGTGCGCACCGAGGGCGGCACCTTCATCCTGACGCTATACGAGAAGCGCGTGGACCGCGCCGATCTGCCGTTCTTCATCGGGCTTCTGGAACACTTGGCCGCACGCGGCCTGTCCTGCCCGCTTCCCGTGCAGCCGCGCGACGGGCGCACGCTCGGCGAGCTCGCCGGGCGACCGGCCGCGCTCTTCACCTTCCTGGAGGGCATGTGGACCCGGCGGCCCGCGGCCGACCACTGCCGCGACGTCGGTCGCGCGCTCGCCGACCTCCACGCCAAGTCGGCGGATTTCGCCATGTCGCGCGCCAACGCGCTGTCGGTCGCGGGCTGGCGTCCGCTGTTCCGGGGCTGCGGCGCCGAGGCGGACAAGGTGTCCGACGGGCTGAACGCGGAGATCGCCGCCGAACTCGCCCATCTGGAGGCGAACTGGCCGTCGGATCTGCCGCGCGGCGTCATCCACGCCGATCTCTTCCCGGACAACGTCTTCTTCCTGAGGGGCGAGCTGTCCGGGCTGATCGACTTCTATTTCGCCTGCAACGACATCCTCGTTTACGACCTCGCGATCTGCCTGTGCGCCTGGTGCTTCGAGCTGGACGGGGCGTTCAACGTGACCAAGGGGCGCGCGATGATCGAGGGTTACGACGGCGCGCGGCCGCTGTCCGACGCCGAGCTGGCGGCCTTGCCGCTCCTGGCGCGGGGTGCCTCGCTGCGCTTCCTGCTGACGCGGCTCTACGACTGGATCCACATCCCCGACACGTCCTTCGTGACCAAGAAGGACCCGCGCGAGTATCTGCGGAAGAACCGCTTCCATCGCGGGGTGGCCTCGGTGGCGGACTACGGCTTCCAGAAGCGCGGGGCGGCGGCATGAGCGAGGCGACGAAGGTCGACATCTTCACGGACGGCGCCTGTTCGGGCAATCCCGGCCCGGGCGGCTGGGGCGCCATCCTGCGCTTCGGCGAGACGGAGAAGGAGCTGTCCGGCGGGGAGGCGATGACGACCAACAACCGGATGGAGCTACTGGCGGCGATCGAGGGCCTCGGCGCGCTCAAGCGCGGCTGCTCGGTGCATCTGCATTCGGACTCGCAGTACCTGCGCGACGGGATCACCAAATGGATCCACGGCTGGAAGCGCAACGGCTGGCGCACGGCGGACAAGAAGCCCGTGAAGAACGCCGAGCTGTGGCAGCGGCTCGACGCGGAGCGGCAGCGCCACGAGGTGACGTTCCATTGGGTGCGCGGCCATGCCGGCCACGTGGAGAACGAGCGGGCCGACGCGCTGGCGCGCGCCGGCATGGAGCCCTTCAAGCGAGCGCGCCGGCCGGTCGCCGGCTGAGGCTCAGAGCTGCGCGAGCAGGGCCTCGGCCGACGACGCGTCGGCCTGGCCCGGCGCGGCCTCGACGTTGAGCTGGCGCACCACGCCGTCCTCCACCAGCATCGAGTAGCGCTTGGAGCGCAGGCCGAGGCCTCCGGCCGACAGGTCGGCATCGAGGCCGACGGCCTTCGCGAACTCGCCGTTTCCGTCGGACAGGAACAGGATGCGGTCGCCCGCCTCGGTGGCTTTCTTCCAGGCCTTCATGACGTGGACGTCGTTGACCGCGACCACGGCGATCGTATCGACGCCCTTGGCGCGTAGCGCCTCGTTGTTTTCCAGAAAACCCGGCAGGTGGTTCATCGTGCAGGTGGGCGTGAAGGCGCCCGGCACGGCGAACAGAACCACGCGCTTGCCCGAGAAGACGTCGCCCGTGGTGGCGGTGGTCGGGCCGTCCTCGCCGGGCACGCGGAAGGAGGCGTCCGGCAGGCGCTCGCCGATGGAGATGGTCATGGGGCAATCCCTTCTTGTCGGGACCGATGGCGCCGGCTGCGACTCAGCGCGGCGCGACCGGTACGGCGCGGGATAGTTGCGCGCTCTCGCCCGCCGTCAACAGGATATCGACGCGCGCGGCGTCCGGCGCGTTCGGTGGGCGGGAGAGGACGGGAAGGGAAAGCTCCTCCGCCCCGTCGCTCCCCTCCGTCACCGGCGGTCCGAACGCCCAACCGTCGCCCGCCGAAACGAAGGCATCGAGCGGGACGCCGCCGGCCCCGTGGGCGAGAGCGAAGCGGAGCGAGCCGCCGTCTGCGCTCCAGCGCGCGGCCGTCGGAGCAAGCAGCCCGGTTTCCGCGGGCGCGGTGCTCTCGGCGCGCGCCACCAACGCCCGGTCCGACAGCCGGTCGCTCGGCAGCGCCTCGAGCACCGCCTGGAGCGGCACGCACAGCTCCCGGCATATGCCGAGGAACGCGTCGAGCCGCAGCGTCGGGGCGGGGGTGTCCGCCCGGGCATGGATCGCGAACTCCACCGGCGCGTCGTAGCCGACGCTCTGCGCCTCGCCCTCCGCGAAGCGGATGGGCACGGGAAACGAAACGGTGGGGTCCGACACGCCCTCGCTGGCGGAGAAGTCCAGTCGCGGCGCAAGCCCGACCGGTCCGGGCGCGATCCAGTAGGTCTTCCAACCCGGATCGAGATCGAGGGCGAGCGCCGCCCGCATCCGGCCGTCCGCGTCCGGCAGCAGCGCCACGAGACGCAGCGTCACCCCGTCTGCGACGAACGTGTCCGTTCCCGCGAGGGCGGCGGGCGGAGGCGCGACGACCGCCGCAAGCGCGGCGGCAACCATCAACGCACGTCGGCCGGCGGCTCGAACGCCGACGCAGGTGCAAATCCGCCGTGACATGTCTATCTTCCTCCTATGGACCTGAAAAACATGCGTAGCCAATCCGACGACGACGCGCCCTCGCTGGAAGGGCATTTCCTGATCGCGATGCCGGGCATGCACGACGAGCGCTTCGCTCGTAGCGTGGTCTACGTCTGCGCGCATTCGCCGAACGGGGCGATGGGGTTCATCATCAACAAGGCGCAGCCCCTGAGCTTCGCCACGCTTCTCAAGCAGCTCGAGATCGTGGAGGACACCGACGAGATACGGCTCCCGCAGAAGGGGCGCGAGGTCTCGGTGTGCAACGGCGGGCCGGTGGAGCAGGGGCGGGGCTTCGTTCTCCATTCCGACGACTACGATTCGGACTCCACGGTCGAGGTGGACGACGGCATCTCGCTGACCCCGACGCTCGACATCCTCAAGGCCATCTCGCGGGGCGAAGGTCCTTCGAGCGCGATCATGGTGCTCGGCTATGCCGGATGGAGCGCCGGACAGCTCGAATCGGAAATCGCCGCCAACGGGTGGCTCACCTGCGCGGCGGACCTCGAGATCGTCTTCGCCAACGAACTCGATGCCAAGTACTCGCGCGCGCTGGCGATCCTCGGCGTCGATCCCGCGTTCCTGGCCACCGACGCCGGCCACGCCTGAACGGACGCGCGGCGCGCCGTCAGGCGGAGCCGCGCTTTCCCGCCCGCTCCTGAAGCCGGCGGCGCGCTTCTTCGGCGGTCAGCGGCTGCCCGTACATGAAGCTCTGGGCATATTCGCAGTTGAGCTTGCGCAGTTGCGCCGCGTCGGTGTCGTTGTCGACGCCTTCCGCCACCACGGCCAGCCCCAGCTCGTGCGCCATGGTCACGATCGAATGCACCAGGATGGAACGCTGCGGCACCTGGTCGCCGCGCAGGAACGACTGGTCGATCTTCAGCGTGTCGAACGGGAAGCGCATCAGGTAGGAGAGGGACGAATAGCCCGTCCCGAAGTCGTCCAGCGACAAGCCGACGCCCATCTCCTTCAGCCGCTCCAGAAGCTTGGCGGACCGCTCCGGGTTGTCCATGACGAGCGATTCCGTCAGCTCCAGCTTCAGCGTCTCCGGCGCGAGATGGTATCGCTTCAGGATCTGCCGCACGTCGTTGAGGAGATCCTGACGGATCAACTGCCGGCTGGAGATGTTGACCGAACAGAACAGCTTGGACTGGCCGGGCAGGCGCTGCCAGTCGGCAAGGCGGCGCGCCGCCTCGTCGAGCGCGAACTGGCCGAGCTGGACGATCAGGCCGGTGCTTTCCGCGAGCGGGATGAACTCGGTCGGCGAGACGAAGCCGCGCTTGGCGTGATTCCACCGCATCAGAGCCTCGAAGCCGGCGATCTCGCCGGTCGCGAGCTTCACGATGGGCTGGAACACCAGCGACAGCTCGTTGCGTCCGAAGGCGCGCCGCAGATCGGATTCCAGCTCCACGCGCCCGGAGCTGTAGGTTTTGAAGGCCGAGCGGAAGGGCTCGATGCGGTCGCCGCCCATCCGCTTGGCCTGGTACATGGCGAGCTCGGCCTCGCGCAGCACCTCGTCCGCACCCGCGCCCTCGGTCCAGCCGGTGAGGCCGACCGACGCCGTCAGGATGATGTCCTGGTTCGCGAAGGTGATCGGCGCGCGCACGGCGTCGCGCAGCGTCTCGGCGAAGGCGGCGACGGCCGCCACATCGCTTTCCGACATCAGGATCACGCCGAACTGGTCGCTCGACAGGCGGGCGAGCGAATCCTGCGGCCGCAGCACGCGCTTGAGCCGACGCCCGACGGTCAGGAGGATCGTGTCGCCCGTGGCCATGCCGAAATCGTCGTTGACCTGCTTGAACCGGTCGATATCCACCATGAACAGCGTCGGGCGCACGTCCTGCCGCGTCGCGGCGAGGCAGGAGATCGAGTCCAGCCGGTCGATGAAGAGCTCGCGGTTGGGCAGGCCCGTGAGCTGGTCGTGGAGCGCGTCGTGCAGGAGGCGCTCCTCGGCCTTCTTGCGCTCGGTCACGTCCTTGAGCGTGCCGACGCAGCGCACGACCTCGCCGTTGCTGCCGAGGACGGGGCGCGCCTGAAGGCTCATCCAGTGGTAATGGCCGTCGCCGCCCCGCACGCGGAAGTCCTGCGCGATGCGGCCCCGGCGATGCTCCAGGATCGTGTCGAGCGTGATCTTGAACCGGTCCCGGTCGTCGGGATGGAGGATCGGCAGCCAGTCGCGCGCCGGTCCGTTCATCGCCGACACGGGCATGCCGTCGAGCCCTTCCGTGTCGCAGCCGGCGAAGATGCGGTCGCGCGTCACGTCCCAGTCCCAGATCGCGTCGCCGGTTCCGGCCAGCGCCAGCGAGCGCCGCTCCATGTCCGACAGAAGGCCGCCGGCGAAGGATCCGCCCGCGAAGGCGTGCTGCATCACGGTGAAGCCGATCAGGAGCACGATCAGGACGAGACCGCCGCCCAGCGCGGGCTGGATGATGTCGTTGTCGATCCGTCCGGTGACGGTGAGCCAGCCGGCCGCGATCCAGACCACGATCAGCAGCCATGTCGGGATCAGCATGATGGCGCGGTCGAAGCGCATGGCCGACAGGTAGAGGATCAGGATCAGCCCGAAGCCCGCCGCGGCCGTCATCGACATGCGCGCGATGCCCGCCGCCATCGGCGGATCAAAGGCCGCCAGGACGCCGAGCGCACCCAGGCCCATGAGCCAGATCGCCGTAAAGGCCGACAGGATGCCGTGCCACCGGTTGAGGTTTAGGTAGGCGTAGAGGAACACCACGAGCGTGAAGGCGAGGGCGACCTCCGTGCCCGCGCGCCAGATCCGCTCCTGGCCCGGCACGATGGGCACGAGCTTCTGCCAGAAGTCGAAGTCGATGCAGATATAGGCCAGCACGGCCCAGGCGAGGGCGGCGGTGGCGGGAAACATCGGCGATCCCTTCACCACGAAGAGGATCGTCAGGAACACGGCCAGAAGGCCCGCGATGCCCAGAACGATGCCTCGATACAGGGTGAAGGCGTTGACCGTGTCCTTGTAGGCGTTCGGCTCCCACAGGCGAATCTCGGGCAGGCGGTCCGACGAGAGCTCAGCCACGAAGGTGATGATCGCGCCGGGATCGAGCGTGACCAGGAAGACGTCGGCTTCCGGGCTGTCCTGCCGGTCCAGCGCGAAACCCTCGGATGGGGTGATCGCCGCGATCCGCTGCGATCCGAGGTCCGGCCACAGGAAGCCGGAATTGGCGAGCCGGAAGTGCGGCGCCACGACGATGCGGTCGATCTGTTCGTCGGTGTTGTTGGCGAGCGCGAAGACGGCCCAGTCGCCCGACGGCTGCGGCGCGGTCGATTCGACCTCGATGCGCCGGACGATCCCGTCCGCGCCCGGCACGGTGGAGACCTGGAAGTTCTTGCCCCGGTCGCGGAAGATCTCCACCGCCGGCTCCAGGTCGATGGCGATGTCCTCGCGCCCGATCGAGACCGGCGAGAGCGCGTAGCCCGGCGTCGCCGCCAGCGATCCGATCAGGACGGCCAGCAGGAACAGGACTTGGCGTGCGAGGCGGAGACTGTGCGGCATCGAGCGCGTTCGGGCCTTTGTTCGCGGACGGTGGTCGGTCAGGTGGCGGACGGTGGGGCGCGGCCCGGCGCCCGATCCTCGGCCAGAAGCGAGTAGAGCAGGTGATCCTCCCAGACACCGGCGATTTTGAGGTACTGGCGAAGGTGACCTTCGCGCGAGAAGCCGGACTTCTCCAGAAGGCGGATCGAAGCCGCATTGCGCGGCAGGCATGCGGCCTCCAGACGGTGGAGGCGCAGCACGTCGAAGGCGAAACCCGAGACGGCGTGCACCGCCTGCGACATCACCCCGCGTCCGGCGAAGGGCTGGCCCATCCAGTAGCCCATCGTCCCGGTCTGGGCGACGCCCCGTTGGATGCGACCGAGCGTGAGCCCTCCCATCAGCACCGCCCCCTCCCGATCGAAGACGAAGTAGGTGTAGCCGGTCCTCTGCCGCGCATCCAGTCGGTAGCGGCGCAACCGGAGGCGGTAGGACGGGCGGCCGAGCTCGTCGTCGTTCCAGCTCGGCTCCCAGGGCGTCAGGAAGGCGCGGCTGCGCCCTCGCAGCTCCCGCCAGGCCTCGTAGTCCACGCCGCGCGGCGCGCGAAGAAGGATGCCAGGACCCGTCAGGACAGGCTGGGTCGAGGGCTGAACCCAGTCGAGGAACGCCATGGAGGCCCAGTCGTCCTCAGGACGAAACCAACGTGCGGGGAGGCGGCGGCACGCTCGCGCCGGAGGCGCGGGAGGCGATCTCGCCCACGTCGGGAAGGCGGGAGATCGGGCCGATCGCCGCGAGCGTCGGCGTGGTGCCGAGGAAGGTCCTGCCGGCAAGGTCGGTGAGGCGGTCCGCGTCGATGGCCGCCAGCCGGTCCAGGAGTTCGCCGTTCTCCAGCACGGAGCCCTTGAACATGAGCTGGCGGGCGATCTGTCCGGCGCGCGACGCGGGGCTCTCCTGGCTCATCAGGAGGCTGGAGCGCATCTGCGCGCGGGCGCGGTTCACCTCCTTCTCGGTGATGCCCTCGGTCGCGCGCACCAGCTCGGAGACGATCACCGGCGCGAGCTCGGCCATCTCCTCCTCGCCGGTCGCGGCGTGGACGCCGAAGATGCCGGTGTCCGAGAAGCTCCAGTGGAAGGCGGAGATCGCGTAGCACAGGCCGCGCGTCTCGCGGATCTCCTGGAAGAGGCGCGAGGACATGCCGCCGCCCAGGATGATCGACAGGACCTGCGCGGCGTAGAAGTCGCGCTGGTAGTAGGGGCGGCCGGGAAAGCCGAGCACCATCTGCGCGTCGGCGAGATCGCGGTCCTCGCGGAACTCGCCGCCGGTGTAGACGGCCGGCTCGCGCCGATGCACGGATTCCGGTGCCGAGGCGGAGCCGAAGGCAACCTCGACCCGGCGGACGATATCCTCGTGCGACACGGCGCCGGCGGCCGAAACCACCATCTGTTCGGGCGCGTAGTGCCGCCTCAGGTAGTCGCGGATCTGCCCGGGCGTGAAGCTGCTGACGCTCTCGCGCGTGCCGAGGATCGGACGGCCGAGAATCTGGTCCCGGTAGGCCGCGCCCTGGAAATGGTCGAAGACGATGTCGTCCGGCGTATCCTCGGCGGCGCCGATCTCCTGGAGGATGACGTGCTGCTCGCGCGCGAGTTCCTCCTCGTCGAACCGCGAGTCGATCAGGATGTCGGTCAGGATGTCGAGCGCGAGCGGAACGTCGTCCTTCATCACCCGCGCGTAGTAGGCGGTCGTCTCGACGCTGGTGGAGGCGTTCAGCTCGCCCCCCACGTCCTCGATCTCCTCGGCGATCCGGCGTGCGCTTCGCCGGTTCGTGCCCTTGAAGGCCATGTGCTCGAGAAGATGGGCGATGCCGTGTTCGCCCTCCGCCTCGTCGCGGGCCCCCGCCTTGACCCAGACGCCGAGCGCCGCGCTTTCCAGCGTCGGCATGTTCTCGGTGGCGATGGTCAGCCCGTTGGAAAGCCGGGTGATCTCAACGCTCATGCAGCGGCCCCGAGACGCACGGCGCGGCTGCGCTCGCGGATGAAGGCCTGGAGCGCGCCGAGATCGTTCGGCAGGATGTCGAAGCGCTCGCCCTTGGTCATCAGGTCGGCATGGCTCGGGGGCAGGGCCGGCTCGGTGCCGCAGGCGGCCTTCACGGCGGCCGGAAACTTGGCCGGATGCGCGGTGCCCAGCGAGATCATCGCCACGTCTCCGAGCCGCTTCTCGGCCACCGAGACGGCCACGGCCGTATGCGGGTCGAGAAGATAGGCGGTGGTGGCGAGCTGGTCGCGGATCGTCTCGGCGGTCTCGCTCTCGCCGGTGCGTCCCGCGTCGAACTCGGCACGGATCGCCTGCAGGATGTCGTCCGGCAGGGTGAAGGCGCGCGACTGCTGGAGCTGCTGCATCAACCGGCGGATCACGTCGGCGTCGCGCCCGCCCGCCTCGAACAGGAGGCGCTCGAAGTTGGACGAGATCTCGATATCCATCGACGGCGACATGGTGGCGTGGACGCCCTCCATCTCGTAGCGCCCGGTGCGCAGCGTTCGCTCCAGGATGTCGTTCTCGTTGGTCGCCACGATCAGGCGCTCGATCGGCAAGCCCATGCGCTTGGCCGCGAAGCCGGCGAAGATATCGCCGAAATTGCCGGTGGGCACGGTGAAGGACACCGCGCGCCCCGGCGCGCCGACGCTCGCGGCGGCGGTGAAGTAGTAGACGATCTGGGCCATGATGCGGGCCCAGTTGATGGAGTTGACGCCCGACAGCGCGCTCTCGCGCCGGAACGCGGCGTCGTTGAACATCGCCTTCACCAGCGCCTGGCAGTCGTCGAACGTGCCCTCGACGGCGACGGCGTGGACGTTGGGCGAACCGGCCGTGGTCATCTGCCGCTGCTGGACGGGCGAGACGCGGCCCTTCGGGAACAGAATGAACATGTCCGTCCGGTCGCTGGCGGCGAAGGCGGCGATCGCCGCGCCGCCGGTGTCGCCGGACGTCGCGCCGACCACCGTCGCGCGCTGGCCGCGCTGCGCCAGAACATGGTCCATCAGCCGCGCCAGGAGCTGCATCGCCACGTCCTTGAAGGCGAGCGTCGGTCCGTGGAACAGCTCCAGCACGAAATGCCGCTCGCCGATCTGCACCAGCGGGGCCACGGCCGGATGGCGGAACGTCGCATAGGCGTCGCGCACCATGCGCTCCAGCGCCTCGGGGGCGATCTCGTCGCCTACGAAGGGCTTCAGAATCTCGAGCGCGACCTCGGCATAGGGGCGCCCGGCGAATGCGGCGATGGTCTCGGGCGGGATCTGCGGCCAGGTCTCGGGAACATAGAGGCCGCCGTCGCTGGCAAGTCCGGCGAGGAGAACGTCGGCGAACCCGAGGATCGGGGCTTCGCCCCGCGTACTGACATATCTCACGACCACTCCCAACGGTTCGGTCCGGCGACCCGTGGGCGGAGCGTTTTCGCGGCCCGCCCGGTCGAAACCCGCGTAGGGGCCTGATATAGAACGGCTCGACACGGTATGGGAAGAACCGCCGCATGCATATGTCCAAGCAGACCTTCGCCCGCAACGCCGCCGGCATCGTCCTCGCGGCCCTGGCGCTCGGCGCCTGCAGCACCTCCGGCGGGGGCGGCACCGTCCCCGCGCCGTCGCCCGCGCAGCAGGCCGCCAGCGCGGGGACGGTGCCCGACTACTGCCCGCAGGTGAGCCTACGCGAGGGCACCGCGATCCTGCGCCGGGGCTCGGGCGACGCCCTCCAGTACATCGCCTCGATCGCCTCCACCACGCGCTCCTGCCGCGTGCGCGACAGGCAGCTCTACATGGAGGTCGGTATCGCCGGGCGCGTGGTTCCCGGCCCGGCGGCGCGGCCCGGTTCGGTCCAGCTTCCGATCCGCGTGGCGATCCTGGACTCGGGCAAGCTGGTCTACAGCCAGCTCGGCCAGCAGCCGGTCTCGACCGATCCGGCGGGCGGGCCCAAGGAATTCCGCTATGTCGACCGGGCGATCCGCATCGCCGTGCCGCAGGGCCGCTCGCTGGTGGTCTATGCCGGGTTCGACGAGGGGCCGCAGGGCGGCAAGAGCCGCCCCGGCTCCTGAGCGCTCAGGCGCGTTCCCACTCGGCGAGGGCCTCGACCACCGCCGGAAACTCCGACAGGCGCCGGATCACCGTTTCGGCGCCTGCCTCGGTCAGCGAGTTGGCATGGCCGGGATAGGTATGCCCCCCGCCCACGAAGCCGACGACGCGGCACCCCGCAGCCACCGCCGCTGCGACGCCGTGGACCGAATCCTCAAGGACGACCGTCTCGCCCGGCGCGGCATCCAGCTCGCGGCAGCCGTGCAGGTAGACGTCCGGGGCCGGCTTGGTCCTGCCGCTGCCGACCTCGCGCGCCGAGAACACATAGGGACGGAACCGGTCCCAGAGCTTCACGCGCTCCAGCGTGAGCATCAGCTTCAACCGGTCCGTGCTGGAGTTGGAACAGATCGCACGCGGCAGGTCGATGCGGTCCAGCATCTCGTGGACGCCCGCGATCGGCTCCAGCTCGGCGGCGAGGCGCTGGTCGAGCGCCACCCTCTGGCGGGCGTTGTAGTCCTCCGGCAGGCGGATGCCGGCTTCTTCCTGCAGCAGTTCGGCGATCCGGTCCTGCGTCAGCCCGGCGAACCGTTCGGCGATCTCGGTCGGCGAGATGTCGTAGCCGACCTCCTTCAGCATGGTCGAATCGACCTTGGCCGAGATGATCTCGGAATCCACGAGGACGCCGTCGCAATCGAACAGCACGAGGGAAAGAGGCATGGAGCTGTCCTCCGGCAGAAGGAAACGGAAGGAATAGGAGAGACGGCGACCGGGTAGCACGCGGCCGATGCGCTGACCACCCGCACGGACTTCACCGATCATTAAGCTCGTTCGGTAACCATGAAGGTCGTATCCGAGTAGCGAGTTCAGGTGGCCCGATGTCGAAACTGCAGACCGTTCGTCGTCTTCCCGTCGAGCAGGACCGGTCGCCCGTTGCGCCCGAGTGGTTAAACACCATCATCAAGGGAGACTGCGTTTCGCGCATGGCCGCGCTGCCGGAGAAGTCGGTGGACGCGATCTTCGCCGACCCGCCCTACAACCTTCAGCTCGGTGGCGACCTCCATCGGCCCGACCAGTCGAAGGTCGACGCCGTCGATGACGCGTGGGACCAGTTCGAGAGCTTCGCGGCCTACGACGCCTTCACGCGCGCCTGGCTGCTCGCGGCGCGGCGGCTGCTCAAGCCCAACGGCACGATCTGGGTGATCGGCTCCTACCACAACATCTTCCGCGTCGGCGCGATCATGCAGGATCTCGGGTTCTGGATCCTCAACGACGTCGTGTGGCGCAAGACCAACCCGATGCCGAACTTCCGGGGCCGCCGCTTCCAGAACGCCCACGAGACCATGATCTGGGCTTCCAAGAGCGCCGATGCCAAGGCCTACACGTTCAATTACGACGCGATGAAGGCCGCCAACGACGACACGCAGATGCGCTCCGACTGGCTGTTTCCGATCTGCTCGGGCGGCGAGCGGCTGAAGGACGGCGAGGGGCAGAAGGTCCATCCGACCCAGAAGCCCGAGGCGTTGCTCGCCCGCGTGGTCATGTCCTCCACGCGGCCGGGCGACACGATCCTCGATCCGTTCTTCGGCACCGGTACCACGGGCGCCGTGGCCAAGCGGCTCGGCCGCAACTTCGTCGGCATCGAGCGGCAGGACGACTACATCGAGGCCGCGACCGACCGCATCCTGTCCGTGGAGCCGCTCGACGCGGACGTGCTGCGCATCTCCGCCGGCAAGCGGGCGGAGCCGCGCGTGCCCTTCGCCACCCTTGTGGAGGCGGGGCTCGTGGCGCCCGGCGCCGAGCTCACCGACGCCAAGGGACGCTGGCAGGCCAGCGTGCGCGCCGACGGCACGATCGCCTTCGGCGGCGAGGCGGCCTCGATCCATCGGATCGGCGCAAAGGTCCAGGGGCTCGAGGCCTGCAACGGCTGGACATTCTGGCACGTGCGCGAGAACGGCCGGCTGCGGGTGATCGACGAGCTGCGCCAGATCGTGCGCGATCAGATGGCCGCCGCGCCCGCCTGATCGGCCGCGGCGCGTTCCAGCACCTTGCGCATGAGCGTCGGCAGGGCTTCGCCGTCCAGCGTGGACGGCGAAGCCCACCATCCGTCGATGCCCGGATCGGCGCCGGCTTCCGCGGTCCAGACCTCCAGGGTCAGGTCGAAATGCGTGAAGCCGTGGCGCACGAAACCGACGAGGCGCCAGTCGGCCGCCACGGGCGCGGCCTCCGCGCCCGTGGCGCCGTCGGCGCGCGAACTCCAGTCTGTGGTCGGCGGCTCGCTCATGCCGCCCAGCATGCCCGACGGGGGGCGCCTTCGCAGCCAGACCGCCCCGTCGCCCGTCCGCCGCAGCACGAAGGCGGCGCCCTCGCGGGCGGGCTTCGCGCCCTTGGCCGCCTTCACCGGAAAGAGTTCCTGTCGCCCCTGCCGGCGCGCCTTGCAACCCTCCCCGACAGGACAGAGCACGCAAGCGGGCCGTCGCGGCGTGCAGATCGTGGCGCCCAGATCCATCATCGCCTGCGCGAAGTCGCCCGGACGCTTGGCGGGCGTCAGGTCCTGAACCAGCGCGCGGATCGGGCGGCGGGCGGCGGGCAGGGGCGTCTCGATGCAGGCGATGCGCGTGGCGATGCGTTCGATGTTGCCGTCCACCACGGCCACCGGCTCGTCGAAGGCGATCGCCGCGATGGCGGCCGAGGTGTATTCGCCGACGCCGGGAAGGCTCCTCAGCTCGGCGGCGGTCTCCGGGAAGCGGCCGCCGCGTTGCGAAGCGACGTCGCGGGCGCAGGCCAGGAGGTTCCGCGCGCGGGCGTAGTAGCCGAGGCCAGCCCAGGCGCCCATCACCTCCGCGTCGGCCGCGCCGGCCAGCGCCTCCACCGTCGGCCACCTCTCGGTGAATGATGCGAAATACCCCTTCACCGCCGCCACGGTAGTCTGCTGGAGCATGATCTCCGACATCCACACGCGATAGGGATCGGGCCGGATACCGGCCGCGAGATCGGCGGGGGACACGCGCCAGGGCAGGACGCGCGCGTGTCGGTCGTACCAGGCCAGCAGCGCCTCGGCGAAGCGTCCGTCCGACCGTTCGGGTTGACTTCCCTCCGGGCCGCGTCCATCCAACCGCCCTTCCGGGCCTTCGGCGCCCCTGGTTCGGGCCGGCATCGTGCGCATGGATTTCTTCGTCATCAATCTCGACCGGTCGCCGGAGCGTCTGGCGGACATCCGTGCCGACATGGCCGCCGAGGGCATCGACCTGATACGGATCGCGGGCGTCGATGGGAAGACGATCCCGGAGGACGAGCGTCCGTTGCTCGACCTTCCGGCCTTCCTCCGACGCCATGGCAAGCGTCCGGTGCCGGGTGAATACGGCTGCTACCTGAGCCACCTCCAGGCCATCGAGGCGATCGCGGCGGGCGGGGCCGAGATGGGCGTCGTGTTCGAGGACGACGTCCGCCCCCGGCCCGGCATGGCGGCCGTGCTGCGGGCGCTCGCCGAGCGCGACGACTGGGACGTGGTGCGTTTCGCCCATCACCGACGGCCTTGGCGGCGCCGGCTTCGCGCCTTGCCCGAAGGGCGTCGCCTTTCCGCCGCTCTCTTCGGGCCGACAGGCAGCGCGGCGGCCTACATGGTGCGTCGATCCGCCGCCGCGAAGCTGGCGAGGGCGCTGCGTCCGATGTCCCTCCCGTTCGACGTCGCGCTGGAGCGCGGCTGGGCCAACGAGGTGCGCACCCTCGACGTCTGGCCCGATCTCGTCGCCTTCGCGGCCCGGTCGAAGACCAGCCAGATCGAGGTCGGCGGGCGCTACGGGGCCCGCAAGCTCAAGCCCTGGCGCCGGCTTCCGACCCTTCTGTTCCGCACGTCCGAACTCGTGCGTCGCGTCACCTATGCGCTTGGCGCGGGACGCCGGCGATGACGGTGCTCGGCCTGCTGCTGCGCCGCCGCCGCTGGGATCCCGCGATCCTCGGGGCGGGCACCTTGTGCCTGTCGCTGCTCGTCTCGGCGGGCAAGGCGGCCTTCCTGCTGTTCGCCGTCTGCGGGCTCTATCTCGCGATCACCCGCCCCCGCACCCTGCGCGGCGCGCCTGTCGTCTTCATGGGCGTCCTGGCGGGATGGGCGCTCTGGCAGATCGGACTCAGCCTCGCGCGCGGCGAGCCGATGGACGGAAACCGTGTCCTGTCCTACGCGGCCCTGGAGTTCGCCTGCGCCCTCTTGCCGCTCGGCCTAGGGCTGGTGCGTCATCCGGCGCGGGCGCTCGCGTTGGGCGGGCGCGTCGGGATGCTCGCGCTGGTCGTCCTGTCCACGGCCGAATACGCGGTGACGGGCGCGCGGGTCGGCCTCGGCAAGAACGAGGCGATCTTCGCCTTCGTGGTCGGGGCCATCGCCATCCTCGCGCGTCTTCCGACCGGCGGCGGTCCGCGCTTTCTGCCGGACGGGCGCTTCTGGACCTACCTTGCGGCTGTGCCGATCGCCCTCAGCGGCACGCGCGCCGCCATGCTGCTCTTCGTCATCACCGCGATCCTCGACCTGCGGGGCGCGCTGCCGCACCTTCGCGCTCGCAAGGGGCGTGTGGCGGTCGCCGTGGTCGGCGGGCTCGTGGCCGCGATGCTGGCGGCGGTGCCTGTGGGCGGCTTCCTGGCCGATCGGATGGAAGCGGGCGTCGCGGAGATGGAGGCCTACGAGGCGACGGGCCTCGCGGTCGGCTCGGTGGACATACGGCTGGCCATGTGGTCGTCGGCGCTGCGCGTCCTCGCCGAGCACCCGTTCATAGGCGTCGGCGGCATGGAGCGCATGGCGCGGGTCGCCGACGAGGCTGGGCCCAATGCGGGCGAGGTCCTACGCTACCAGCACCTGCACAACCTCGTCCTGGACGAGGCGCTGTCGAGTGGCCTGATCGGCCTCGCCCTCATGGGCGGCGCGATGGCGGCCTTCCTCGCAGGCGCGCTCGGCCGTTCGGTCGATCCGCTGGTGCGCGATGCGTCCCTGGCCCTGGTGCTCTTCACCTTCGTGTTCGGCCTGTTTCACGGCGTGCTGTTGAACGAGTGGATGGTGCTCGTCATCTTCTCCGGCATGGGCATCATCCTCGTGGAGCTGCGGCGTTCGCGCCCGTTCGGAGAACGGTCCGGAGGCGCGACGTGACATCGCCGACCGGCAAGCCCCCTGCTGGGAAGCCGGCCGGCAGGCCGCCGAGGCGCGCGGCCCGTCCGATCGGCGATCTCGTGTCGCGGCTGGTGGAGCCCGTGGTGGCCCGCAAGGCCGGCATGTCGCTCGACCTCCTCGGGGCCTGGCCCGAGATCGTCGGGCCGAGGCTGGAGGAGGGGTGCCGGCCCGAGAAGCTGGTCTGGCCCAAGGGATACGGCGACGAGACGTCGGAGCCCGCGACGCTGGTGATCGCCTGCGAGGGCGCCTTCGCCCTCCGGCTCCAGCACGAGGTCCAGACGATCCTCTCGCGCGTCAACGACTTCTTCGGCTATCGCGCCGTGTCGAAGGTCAAGATCGTGCAACGGGCGGTGCGCATCGTGCGCCCGAGCCGAAAGCCGGCCGTCGCGCCGCTGGACGCCACGCATCGCGAGACCATCCGGGACGCCACGTCCCGGATCGAGAGCGACCGGCTCCGCGAGGCGCTGGAGCGGCTTGGCGAAACCGTGATCGGCCGCAACGCCGCCGCCCGCGACCCGCGGCGGCGCTGAGGCGGCTCCGCGGGGCGATCGCCGCGTCCAACCTCCATCCTGCCCGTTGGATCGCCACATTTCCTCGCCTACGTGGCATAAGCGAACGCGAATCGTGGCTTCTGCGAAAGGCTGATCTCTTCATGCTCGTTCCTTCGAACCGGTCCCGTATCCTTCCTCGAGGCGCCCGCGCGCTGGTCGCCGGCCTGTTGACGGCGGGGATCGCGCTCGGCGGCGCGGCGCCCGCCTTCGCCCAGGCCGAGACCGCCGCCCCCGCCGCCGCGGCGCCCGCGGCCGCGCAGACCAACCCTTCCGCCGCCACCGCGCCGGCCCCCGAGGGCACGGTGGACGTGTCGAAGCTGATGGCGCCGCAGGCGCTTCCCGACATCATCGTCGGCAACGCCGACGCGCCGGTGACGATCGTGGAATACGCGTCGATGACGTGCAGCCACTGCCGCGACTTCCATTCGGAGACCTATCCGAAGATCAAGGCCGACTACATCGACACCGGCAAGGCGAAGCTCATCCTGCGCGAGTTCCCGTTCGATCCGCGCGCGCTGGGCGCCTTCATGCTGGCGCGCTGCGCAGGCGACGACAAGCGCACCGCGATGGTCGACGTGCTGTTCGACCAGCAGCGCGAATGGGCCGCCGCGGAAAACGCGTCCGCCGCGCTCCTGAAGATCGCGCAGCTCGCCGGAATGACTCAGGACCAGTTCGCCGCCTGCCTCAAGGACACCGAGCTCCAGGGCAAGGTGGTCGCGGTGCAGACCGCCGGCCAGAACGATTTCGGCGTGAACGCGACGCCCACCTTCTTCGTCAACGGGGACAAGTATTCCGGCGCCCTGTCGGCCGACGAAATGGCGGCGGTGATCGAGAAGCATCTGTAATCGCTCGCATTGGGGCGCGGGACATACCCGCCCCGCGCCCCGAAGTTTTGCGCCGCAGCAATTGGCGCAGGCGCAACAATGACATATGTCTGGCGCGATCGGTTCTTCGCTTCCAGCCCAACGGCGCCCGTTTCCCATGGCCAAGAGACTGTTCACGTTCATGCGTGGCGCTGCGGATCGCACGGCGGACCCGGCGGAGGCGCTTGGCCTGAAGGGCTCGAACCTCGCACTCCTCGCCTCGCTGGACCTGCCGGTGCCGCCGGGCTTCACCATCTCGACCTCGGCCTGGCGCGAGGCGGAGAGCGCCGAGGGGCTCCCGGCCGCGCTGCGCAACGAGGTGCTGGCCGCCATCGAATGGCTGGAAGGGGTGACCGGGCGCACGCTGGACGGCGCGCAGAAGCCGCTTCTCCTCGCCGTTCGCGCCAGCGCCCGCTCGGTGATGCCGGGCCTTGCCGACACAGTGCTCGACCTCGGCCTCAATAGCCGGACGGTGGAACTCCTGGCGCGCGAGCTCGGCGACGTCGGCTTCGCCTTCCGGGCCTATCGGCGCTTCATCGAGAGCTACTGCAGCCTGATCCACGCCGTCGATTCCGTGGATTTCGAGGAGCTGGCGGAGACCGAGCGCGCCCGCGCGGGCTGGCAGGGCGACGAGCCCCATTCGCTGGTGGACTGGCGCGCGCTCATCGCCGCCTACCTCCGCTTCATCGAGGACGAGGTCGGCAGCCCGATGCCGCAGACGCCCCTGGAGCAGCTCTACCAAGTGATCGAGGCGAGCTTCGCAAGCTGGCGCGGCCCGGTGGCGCGTGCCTTCCGCCTGGCGCACGGCATCGCCGAGAATGCCGGCGTCGCGATCACGGTGCATTCCATGATCTTCAACGAGCGCGGCGAGAAGTCCGGCACGGGTCGTGCGCTGTCGCGCGACCTGAAGACCGGCCGTCCGCGCCTGACCGGCGAGTTCGTGTTCGGCAACCGGGACGGGGCGGGACCGGCCGGCGTCACCGAGCCGCTGAACCTCGAACGCGTCGAGGCGGAACCCGACCTCTTTCCCGCCGATCCCGCGGCGCTGACCGAATACGTGCGCCGGATCGAGGCGCATATGGGCGACGCCACGGAGGTCGACTTCATGGTCGGCGACGGGGAGCTCTTCTTCCTCCAGTCGCGCATCGCCCGGCGCAACGTGGCCGAGGCGATCCGCGTCGCGGTGGAGATGGTCCGCGAGGGACAGATCGCCGAGGAGGACGCGCTGCTTCGCATCGAGCCGTCCTCGCTCGACCAGCTCCTCCACCCGACCATCGAGCGCGGCGAGGAGGTGCTGGTCGTCGCCAAGGGCATGCCGGCATCGCCGGGGGCGGCCAGCGGCGAGATCGTGTTCTCGTCCGAGCGGGCGATCGCCGTCGCCGCCGAGGGGCGCAAGACGATCCTGGTGCGCAACGAGACGCTGCCGGAGGACGTCCACGGAATGCACGTGACCGAGGGGGTGCTGACCGTGCGCGGCGGCACCACCAGCCACGCGGCCGTGGTGGCGCGCGGCATCGGCAAGCCCTGCGTGACCGGCGCCAGCGCGATCCGCATCAACCAGGAGGCCGGCACCGTGACGGCCATGGGGCGGACGCTGCGGGCCGGCGACCAGATCACCATCGACGGCACGTCGGGGGAGGTCATCCTCGGCTCGCCCAAGCTCAAGCGACCCTCGCTGACCGGCGACTTCGCCACGCTGATGGCCTTCGCCGACCGGGCTCGGCGCATGGAGGTGCGCACCAACGCCGAGACGCCGGCCGAGGCGCGTGCCGCCCGCGCGTTCGGCGCCGAGGGCATCGGCCTGTGCCGCACCGAGCATATGTTCTTCGAGGGCGAGCGCATCTCGATGATGCGCGAGATGATCCTCGCCTCCGACGAGGCGGGACGCCGGGCGGCGCTGGAACGCCTCCTGCCGATCCAGCGGTCGGACTTCGTCGAGCTGTTCGAGATCATGGCCGGCATGCCTGTGACCATCCGATTGCTCGACCCGCCGCTGCACGAGTTCCTGCCGAAAGGCGAGCAGGAGATCGCCGAAACGGCCGTGATGCTCAGCATGAGCCCGGCCGTGGTGGCGGAACGGATCGAGGCGCTGCACGAGTTCAACCCGATGCTCGGCCATCGCGGCTGCCGGCTCGCCATCTCGCATCCCGAGATCGTGGAGATGCAGGCGCGCGCGATCTTCGAGGCGGCGATCGAGGCCGGCGAGCGCAAGGGCAAGGCCGTGGTCCCGGAGATCATGGTGCCGCTGGTCGGTCTGCGCCGCGAGCTCGACTTCGTGAAGGCGCGCGTCGAGCGCATCGCCGACCTCGTGAAGCAGGAGCGCGGCAAGAGCGTCGACTATCTGGTGGGCACGATGATCGAGCTGCCGCGCGCCATCGTGCGCGCCGACACGATCGCCGAGGTCGCCGATTTCTTCTCCTTCGGCACAAACGACCTGACGCAGACCGTCTACGGCATCTCGCGCGACGACGCGGCGAACTTCCTGTCCAATTACGAGCGCCAGGGCATCATCGAGCGCGACCCGTTCCAGTCGCTGGACATCGAGGGCGTGGGCGAGCTGATCGCGATGGGCGTCGAGAAGGCGCGGCGCACCCGGCCCGACATCTCGCTCGGCGTCTGCGGCGAGCAAGGCGGCGATCCCAATTCCATCGCCTTCTTCGAGCGCACGGGCCTCGACTACGTCTCGTGCTCGCCGTACCGCGTGCCCATCGCGCGGCTGGCCGCCGCGCAGGCGGCGATCCGCTTCGAGCGGGCCCTGCGCGCCGCCGCCGCGCCCAAGACACGCGGGCGCCACTGAGCGAGCAGCGTCGGCCTATGTCGCCGGCGCTCGGCTCGCGCTATCCTCGGGGCGCAGAAAGAAGCGGGAGCGAAACGCGTTGGCCGGACACTACATCAGGACGCGGGCACATTCGGCCGGTTTCGCCTGGAGCATGGCGGCCTTCTCGCTGGTCCTCATCCCGGTCGGCGTCGCGCTGTTTCGGCTCAAGCTGCTCGACCTCGACGACCTGTCCTGGACGCTCGTCCTGGCGGGCGGGCTGGCGTCGTTGGCGCTGCTCCTGGCGCTGGCGGCGATCGCCGAGGTCTGGCGCAGGGGAGCGATCGGCGGCGGACGGGCTGTCGCGGCGTTCGTGGTGGCCGCCGTCGTGCTCCTTCCCTTCGCGGGCGCCGCCTATCTCTACCGATCGTTTCCCGATGGCGCGAGCGCGCAGACCGCCGGGCTGGCGGATGCCGCCCTCGGGCCCATGGCGCCCGCGACCGGCGCGACCGACCCCGTGGTGCCCGGCCGCGACTACCAGGCCACGGCCTCCATGGTCTACGACGCGGCCCGCGCGACGCTCGAGCAGCAGGGCATCGAGATCACCGGCGTCCAGAGCAGCCTGACCCCGCCGCGCGACAGCGACGATCTCGGCGTCAGCGGCACGGTGCTCGTCCCAATCCCGACGCTGCGCGGCAGCACGGCCTCCGAGCCGCCGGACAGGTTCGCCATGAAGGACGCGCGCGAATACACCATCCAGGCCATCGCCTACGCGCCGGTCTTCGGCTTCCCGAGCGACGTGACCATCCGCATCACGGAGGAGGGGGCGCAGACCTTCATCGACATGCGCTCCGCCTCGCGCGATCTCGATCGCGACCTCGGCCAGAACCGGCGCATCATCGTCGCCTTCCTGAACGGCGTGGACGAGGCGATGCGGGCCGCCGAGGGGATCGTGCCCGACGAGTGAGTGGCCGTCAGATCGGGGCGAAGCGACCGGCAAGGCCGAACGTACCCTCGACCGCCACCAGCCGGCGTTCCACGAGGCTTTCCAGATGCGCCAGGACGGACAGGCCGGCCGCGCCGTGCAGCCGCCGGTCCGTCGTGTGGTAGATTGACGCGACGATCTCGGGCACGGTCGACAGGCCTGAGCGGACCTTTTCCAGGATCGCGCTTTCGCGCATGCGCCGATGGGCGCGCAGGGCCCTGACGAAGGTCGCCGGGGTCTCGACCGAGCCGCCGTGGCCGGGCAGGTAGCGCCGGTCGGAGCGAGCGGCGAGGCGGTCGAGCGAGCGCAGATAGTCGGCCATCGACCCGTCCGGCGGTGCCACGACGCTGGTGGCCCAGGCCATCACGTGGTCGCCCGAGAACAGGATGCCCCGGTCCTCCAGGGCGAAGGCCATGTGGTTGAAGGTGTGGCCGGGCGTGTGGATGCCGCGCAGCACGGTTTCGCCCAGCCGCAGTTCCGCGCCGTCGTCTAGCACGATGTCCGGCCGGAAGGCGAAGTCCGATGCCGCGTCCAGCGGGTTGACCTCGCCCTCAGCGAGCGGGCGCGAGATGCGATGCGGCCCCTGCGCCACGAGCGGCGCCGCGGTTTCCCGCGCAAGGCGCGGCGCCAGTGCGGAATGGTCGAGATGGGTATGCGTGACCAGGACAGCGTCGACCGGCCGCCCGCCGACGGCGGACAGGATGGCGGCCAGATGCGACGCCGTCTCCGGCCCCGGATCGATCACCACGAGCCGGTCGTGCCCGACGAGATACGTGTTGGTTCCGTGGAAGGTCATCGGCCCGGCGTTGGGCGCGGTGAGGCGGAGGATCCCCGGTTCGACCGGCACGGCTTCGCCGTGATGCGGCGCGAATCGCTTGTCGAAGTCGAGGCTCATCGTGGGTTCCGTTCCAGAGCGGGCCGGCACGCCGGCGCGGCTTGGCCATCCGTCCGGCTTCGCGATATAGCGGCGTCCATGACCTGGACCATTGCCGCACTCTACCGCTTCGTGTCCATCGCCGATCCGGCAGCCCTGCGCTCGGCTCTGCTGGACCTCTGCACGCGCGAGCGCGTGGTCGGCACGATCCTGATCGCAACGGAGGGCGTCAACGGCACGATCGCGGGACCGGCCGAAGGGATCGAGGCGGTGCTGGACCATCTGGACCGCGACCTCGCGATCCGTCTCGGCGAGGTGAAGTTCTCGGAAGCCGCCGAGCGGCCGTTCGCGCGGCTGCGGATCCGGGTGCGGCCTGAAATCATCACCATGCGCGCGCCGGAAGCCGATCCCACCCGCCTCGTCGGCACCTATGTCGAGCCGGCGGACTGGAACGCGTTGATCCGCGACCCGGACACGCTCGTCCTCGATACGCGCAACGGCTACGA
The DNA here is from genome assembly GCF_003583935.1 of Aureimonas flava. Classification (GTDB taxonomy): domain Bacteria; phylum Pseudomonadota; class Alphaproteobacteria; order Rhizobiales; family Rhizobiaceae; genus Aureimonas; species Aureimonas flava. The sequence goes on from NZ_QYRN01000001.1 coordinate 248,365, forward strand.
GACGCGGGTTGGAACCTTCGCCGGCGCGGTGGATCCGGGCATCGACACGTTCACCGAGTTCAAGGACTTCGCGGAGCGCGAGCTCGACCCCGCCCGCCATCGGCGCATCGCGATGTTCTGTACCGGCGGCATCCGATGCGAGAAGGCGTCGAGCTACCTTCTGGCGAGCGGCTTCGAGGACGTACGCCACCTCAGGGGCGGCATCCTGAAGTATCTCGAAACCGTCCCGCCGGAGCAGAGCCTATGGGAGGGCGACTGCTACGTCTTCGACAATCGCACCGCCGTCGGAGCCTCGGTGCGACCCGCGAACTGGACGGCCTGTTTCGGCTGCGGCAGTCCGCTGTCGGCGGAGGAGCGCGAGGACACGCGTTTCGAGGAGGGCGTTTCCTGTCCGCATTGTGCGCCGCACCTTACCGAAGAGCGTCGATCCAGCCTCCGCCAACGGCATCTTCAGATGATGAGTGCCCAAACCCTCAAGACTAACGCCGGATGAATCTTCACCGCATTGCAACATATTTCGTGTTGAAGCGTTTCGATCCAACACCCTCCATTCGCGGAGACTCGTGGTGCAAGCGTTTCGCAATCGAAAACTACACCTCGCGGGTCTCGCGGGCGTCAGCCTCACGGCGTCCGCCCTGCTGATCCGTGAGATCGACGCCAGCGGCGTGTATGGGCCCGCCGGCACGGCGGACACCCTGATCGAGGATATGCGATCCAATCTCCCGACGCCGCAGGCCGACGGGTCGATCCTGGAAGGGGTGGCGTTCGATGGCCGAAAGGTCAGCCTCGAATTCGTCGCCGACGAGCGGGTCGACCTCCATCTTCTGCGCGACAGCGAGCGGAGCAAGCGCTGCGGCGTCTGGCGCTCGGCCTTTCGCCGGGGCGAGGTGGAGGAGGTCGAGTATCGCTACCGGCAGGGCGGCGCGGCGTCTTCTGCGCATCTGAACGCCGCGAACTGCGGCTGACCGGCCCGCGCCAGGCTCACTTCGCCCGTGGGCCGGTGACACCGCCGGCGGGCGAGGCCAGCCGGCGGTGCGGATCGTTTCACTCGGGCCGGCGCGGTTTGCCGGGACCCTTGCCCTTGAACTTTTTCGGGCCCTTGCGCGGCGCCTCACCGTCGTTGCGGCGGGCGAACGCCTTTTGCGCACGGGGCGGGCGGCCGGCCTTGCCGCCCTCGTCGCGGTCGCGACCGGCGGGCGGCGCGCCGCCCTCCAGGCGCGTCACCGTGATGTCGTCGTCGCTGCCCTGCGCCGCCGTGCCGAAGCGTTCCGCCGCGTCGGCGCGGATCTCGACCTTGGTTTCCTTGTCGAAGATCCGGATGGCGCCGATATCGTCGCGCGTTACCTTGCCCCGGCGGCAGAGGAGAGGCAGCAGCCACTTCGGATCGGCGTTGTTGCGGCGCCCGATGTCGAGATGGAACCACACGGCCGGCCCGATCGCATGCCGCCCGCCGCCGTCCTCCTTCTGGCCTTCGCGCCTCGGCTTCGCCTCGCCGGCCGTCTTGCGGCCCGACTTGTCGTCGCGCCCGGGGCCCGGATCGTAGATGTCCTCCGGCGCCGGCAGCTTCTGGCGATAGAGCCGAGCGAAGGCGGAGGCGATGTCCATCGCGGAAAAGCGTTCGAGCAGCGCCCCGGCTGTCGCCAGGTCGTCGTCGCCCGCTTCCTCCGAGAACAGCGCATCGGTCAGCAGCCGCTCGCGGTCCAGGGCGCGGATCTCGTCGGCCGAGGGCGGGGCGCTCCAGACCGGACGGATCTTCGCTTCCGTCAGGAGCCGGTCCGCCTTGCGGCGTCGCGACAGGGGCACGAGCAGGACCGAGACGCCCTTGCGACCCGCGCGGCCCGTTCGTCCGCTGCGGTGCTGCAGGGTCTCTGCATCGTTAGGCAGTTCCGCGTGGATCACCAGTCCGAGATTGGGCAGGTCGATGCCGCGCGCCGCGACGTCGGTGGCCACGCAGACGCGCGAACGGACGTCGCGCAGAGCCTGGAGCGCCTGGTTGCGCTCCGCCTGACCGAGTTCGCCCGAGAGCGACACCGCGCCGAAGCCCCGATCCAGAAGCCCCGTGTGGAGATGGCGGACCTGCTCACGCGTGTTGCAGAAGACGATCGCCGTGGGCGACTCGGCCTGCCGCAGGAGGTTCACCACCGCGTGCTCGATCTCGGTCGGGGCGACGCGGATGGCGCGGTACTCGATGTCGGAGTGGCTCGAGCTCTGGTTGGCGACCTCGATCCGCATCGCGTTCGACTGGTAGCGCCGCGTCAGCGCCACGATGGGCTTGGGCAGCGTCGCCGAGAACAGGAGCGTCCGCCGCTCGGCGGGCGTGGCTTCCAGGATGAACTCGAGATCCTCGCGGAAACCAAGATTCAGCATCTCGTCGGCCTCGTCCAGCACGACGACCCGAAGGTCCTGGCTGCGCAGGTTGCCGCGCTCCAGATGGTCGCGCAGGCGGCCCGGCGTGCCGACCACGAGATGCGCGCCACGCGCCAGCGCCCGCTGCTCGGTGCGTGCGTCCATGCCGCCGACGCAGGTCACGATGCGGGCCCCGGCCTCGGCGAAGAGCCAGGCGAGCTCGTCGCTCACCTGGAGCGCCAGCTCGCGGGTCGGCGCGATCACGAGGGCGAGAGGATCGCCGGCTTCGGGCAGCGTGTCGCGGCCGGCCAGCAGCGTCTCGCCCATGGCGATACCGTAGGCCACGGTCTTGCCGGAGCCGGTCTGCGCCGACACCAGGAGATCGCGGTCGGCGGCGGCGGCCTCCGCGACGCTTCGCTGCACGGGGGTCGGGTCGCGGTATTCGCGGGCGTCGAGAGCCCGGGCCAGGGCCGGGTGGATGGGAGGAAAGGCCAAGCGGATCGTCCTTGGAATGTTCGGCCCTTGCGGGCGCGGCCTTCGCGTCGGGAGCGATGCCGATGGGGAATGGGCCCTGGTGCCGGATGGAACGGCCGCCGACGGGCGCGAGAAACGGAAAGAACGGCGGCTCGCGATTGCGAGGCCACCGTTCGAATGCCTACGCTATAGAAGCTTGGGCGGCGAAAGGCGAGAGGTCAGCGCGGCTCGCCGACCGCCTTCCTGCGCTTGCGCCGCCGGCCCCAGCGCACGTCCGCCCTGCGGCGCCAACGCCGGACGAACGCGAGGTCGATCGACAGGATCACCAGGCCGAGCGGCAGCATCCAGATGCCCAGCACGGGAAGAAAGCTGAGGCAGCCGCCGATGATGAAGGCGATGCCGATGCCCATGCGCGCCATGCGATTGGCCGGAAGGCGGAACGTGCGTCCGAACAGATGAACCGTGTGTCCACGCAGCCGGAAGAATTCACGCCGCTTCGCTGCCGTCTCGTCCACGCCGCCCATCTGTCGTCCGTTGCTTCGCCATCGCGCAGGGATGTGAGGGCTCGTGGCCTGCGGGACAACCAAGACCAGAGCGAGGCACGGAAGATTTTTTTGCCGAATACGGCGGGGCCACTTGGCAAATCGCCGGGCCGTGGGTATACGCACCCTCGTTCGCAGGGCGAACTTTTCCCCGGTAGCTCAGTGGTAGAGCAATCGACTGTTAATCGATCGGTCGCTGGTTCGAATCCGGCCCGGGGAGCCATCAGCCACTCCACAGACATCCGATGCAGTCGACGGTTTCGAGCCGTCCTCCCGTCCAGGCGTCCGAATGTCGGGCGACCGGGCCGTCATAACGTGGTGTTCGGAACGGCCCGGTGCGATCGGGCCACCGTCGTCAGAACCGGTGGCGATGCTGGCGGAAGCGGCCGGCGTCGATCTCGCGCTCGCGACGCTCGAGGTCCGCGATGGAGGTCGACTCGTTCAGGTAGGCGAGGGCGCGGTCTTCGGGGCTCGGGGCGCTGAAGACGGAGCGCAGGCGACGGGCGATACTCATTGTCATGTCCTTGTTCTGTCGGTCACCACCACAAGATGATCGCCCGCGGCTCATGTTGCAATGCAACATAACGCAGGGCCGCTATGCGATTCGCGCAAGTCCGTCCGGCGCTCCGGCGCGTCGAATGCGATAATTTATGGAAAATTGACGACATTCCCGATTTCCGAGGATTGCGACGGGGGTCCGCGCCCGTAAACTCGATGCCAACGGACGTTCCGCTAAGAAGGACGCCGAACGGGGAGCGAAGCGATGAATCGACCGAAAGGGCCGCTCGGCGCGGCGCAGGGTATAACCCTCGGATGCCTCCTCTCGGGCGCGATCTGGCTCGCGGGACTCAACGTGCTCCTCCTGAGCCAGGGCATCCGCTTCTAGGCGCTTCCGGTCAGGCGGAGCGGCGAGACGCGTCCGCCGCGAGGGGAAGCGATCCGAGGGCTTCGAGAACTTGCGTGAGGTCGCTCGGCTTCGCGAAGACCGGCACGTCGCGGAACCGTGCCGCCACGAGCGACGGGTCGTAGGCCGTCAGGAACACGAAGGGCACCCCGCGGCGGGCCAGGTCGTAAGCGACCGGATAGCTCATCTCGCCCCCGAGGTTCACATCCAGAAGGGCCGCATCGATGCCCGGCACGCGGGCGATCAAGGCGATCGCCTCCTCGATCGTGCCTGCGGGGCCGACCACGGTGGCGCCGGCGTCCTCCAGGCGCTCGGCGAGGGGCTGTGCGATCAGGGCGTCGTCTTCGACCAGCAGGATCTGTTTGTTCTGAAGCATGGGACCGTCTTGTGTTTCGGGCGCCACGAAGGGCGCATCATCGCCGGGGCAACGCCGCCGAACGCCATCGGTTCGACGCGGGAACGCCCTTTCGATGCGCGGACACATTTTCAGAATGGGATTTTCGGGACTTGCGCAAAGGCCTGCCTGCCAGTAGGTAGCGGCCCGTTGGGGCCTCGTGGCGGAGTGGTTACGCAGAGGACTGCAAATCCTTGCACGCCGGTTCGATTCCGGCCGAGGCCTCCACCGTCGCACTTGGTTTCGCGAACTCCCCCGCCATCCCTTTTCCCCATCGGCGCCCAGGCGGCGCATCCACGCACGGGCGCTTGTCAGGTGCGGAGGCGGCGAATATGGGATGGACAAGCAATCGATCCGAGGCCTGACATGGATTTCGCCGCCGCACGCGTGAAGATGGTCGACAACCAGATTCGCACGACCGACGTGACGTCGCACGAGACGCTTCGCGCCTTCCTGAACGTGCCGCGCGAGGTCTTCGTGCCGGAGGAACGCAAGGCGCTCGCCTACATCGACAGCGAGGTCCCGCTCGGCAACGGCCGGTTCCTGATCTCGCCCTCGCCGCTGGCCAAGATGATCCAGCTCGCGCAGGTCGGCCCGCAGGATGTCGTGCTGGATGTCGGGTGCGGCACGGGATATTCCTCGGCCGTTCTCGCCCATCTCGCCGGCTCGATCGTCGCGCTGGAGGAGGACGCCGACCTCGCCGGACGCGCGAACGCCGCCTTCGACGCGCTCGGCATCGTCAACGCGGCGGTCGTGACGGGTCCGCTGAAGGACGGGTGGTCGGGCGAGGCGCCCTACGATGTCATCCTGTTCGAGGGCTCGGTGGAAGCCCTGCCCAAGACCCATCTCGACCAGTTGAAGGATCGCGGCCGCCTGGTGGTGGTCGAGCGGTCCGGGGCGTCGGGCATGGCGAAGCTCTACACCAAGGAGGACGGGATCGTCTCCGATCGCTTCGCCTTCAACTGCCACATCCCGGCCCTGCCGGGATTTGCCAAGCCGCGCGAGTTCGTCTTCTGAAGCGACGACGGCGCCGGGCGTCCGGCGGCGCGGGGCGGCGGCGTTCGTCGCCCACGATCGGCCGTTACATTCGCCAAGTGTTTTAGTCGCGCCACACCCCGCATCCAAAAGCCGAAGGCGACGGATCGTCAGGCTGGTGTTCGGTCTCCGTTCGGTACATGTCCTAGTCGATAAGGTTCGGGCGAGGTTTGTCTGCACCTGTCGCGTGCCGGTGTGTTGGGCATGCGTCCGATTTCGGAGAATGCACTTTGCGCAAGAAGACGTGGATCATCGCCTCTCTCTCGGCGCTCCTGATGGCGACGAGCGCCGGTACCGCGAGTGCCGACACCTTGCGCGAGGCCCTGGCGAAGGCCTACGCCAACAACCAGAGCCTGAACGCCGCACGCGCGCAGCTTCGGGCCACCGACGAGAACGTCACCCAGGCACGCGCCGGGCTCCGGCCGACGGTGCAGGGCGTGGCGACGGCCCAGGGCGCGCTTTCGCGCACAACCTACGGCGACAACCTGACCAAGGAACGGAGCCGGACCGGCGCCCTCAGCGGCGGCATCCAGCTCAACCAGACCCTGTTCGACGGGTTCCAGACGCCCAACAACGTCAACGCCGCGCAGGCGCAGGTGCGCGCCGCCCAGAAGAACCTCGACAACACGGTCCAGGATACGCTGCTCAACACGGTGACCGTGTACATGAACGTTCGCCGCGATCGCGAGGTGGCGGCCTTCCGGCGCCAGAGCCTCGCCTTCCTGAACGAGCAGGTGCGCGCGGCCCAGGCGCGGTTCGACGTGGGCGAGGGCACCCGCACCGACGTGGCGCAGGCGCAGGCCGAGCAAGCCCTCGCCACGGCGCTTCTCAACACGGCCCTGTCGCAGGTGGCCAGCAGCGAGGCGCAGTATCTCGGTGTGATCGGCGATCCGCCCGGCAACCTCGAGGCCGGAACCCCGCCCAACCGCAGCAGCATCCCGTCCACCGTGTCCGAGGCGCTGCGCGTGTCGCAGGAGCAGCATCCGGCGATCCAGGCGACCAAGTTCGCCGTGGACGCGGCCTCGTTCCAGGTGAAGTCGGCCGAAGGCCAGCGCCTGCCGACACTGGCGATCACCGGGGAGGTGGAGAACACCTACGCCCTGTCCGACCAGGACCCGAACAATCTCCCGGGCGTCGACGTCCTGACGCAGAACGAGGTGTCCGGTACGGTCGCCGCGCAGCTCACCGTTCCGATCTATCAGGGGGGCATCGTCTCCTCGCGCGTGCGCCAGGCGAAGGAAGTCCTGTCGCAGCGGCGCATCGAGGTCGATGGCGTGCGCGACGAGGTGCGCTCGGCCGTCGCCAGCGCCTGGGCCCAACGGCAGGCCGCCGAGGCCAACGTCCAGGGCTATCGTGCGCAGGTCTCGGCCGCCCAACTCGCCCTCAACGGCGTGGTGGAGGAGCGCAACGTCGGCCAGCGCACGACGCTGGACGTTCTCAACGCGCAGTCGGACGTCATCACCGCCCAGATCCTTCTGGCCGGCGCGCAGCGCGATTCGATCGTGGCCGCCTACACCCTGGCGTCCGCCGTCGGCAGCCTGCTGCCTGACCGCCTGGCGCTGGCGGTGGACCGCTACGAGCCGGAGGAGCACTACCAGGCCGTGCAGGACAAGTGGTACGGGCTGCGCACGCCGGACGGGCGCTGAACGCGCCGTCCTCCTCGCCCGAGGCCGCATTAAAAATTCGTTTATAAGGCGCCCTACGCACATGCGGGGGATTCCGGCGGGTCGCCGGAGGGTCTAGGCTGGTCTGAGATTCGCGTCGGGTGGCGGCCGCGAATCCAGATCGGGTGCGGATTTCATGAGCAAAGCCAGCGTCGCGCAGGAACCGTCGATGGACGAGATCCTGGCATCCATTCGGCGAATCATCGAGACCGGCGACGAGAAGGCGGCCGGCAGCGCGAGCCGAGAGGCCGCGGTGGGCGCCGCGAGGCAGATCCCCGCCTTTCTGGCCGGATCGCCGCTGAAGGCTGTGGCCGAGCGCCGGGCGGACGAGCCCTCCGCTTCCTCCGAACCCGTGCGCCTTCACCCGGAGCCGATGGCCGGTGCTGCTTTCCCGGGCGCGACGGGCGGCGACGTCGATATGCTGACGGCCGAGCTCGAGACGGAACTCGCCGCGACCTGGGCGCATATCGAGGCCGATCGCGAGCCCGCCGCCGCCGCCGCCGGCGCGACCCTTCAGGGCAACCGCAATACGAACGCAAGGAGCGATGCGATGAGCAGCGATCCCGATACGCGTGCCTTCCCGGATCCGGCCGAAGCCTATGCCCCGCATGACGGCACGGAGCAGCACGCGACCGCGTCCGCCGGGGCAACCCATCCCACAACCAGCTACGAGGCTCCGATGGAGCGCAGCGCCTTCGAGCCTGCCAACACCGACGCGCGGGCCTCGGAAGAGGCCGCGACGTCGCGCTACGGCGACACGCCCCCGCCGCTGGTTTCCCCCGCGACGGGCCAGCTCGTCGGAGCATCGTTCAACGAGCTCGCCGAGGCGATCCGGCAAGGCGAGCTGCGCTCGCTGGAGGCGATGGCGCAGGAGATGCTCCAGCCCATGCTGCGCGACTGGCTGGACGACAACCTTCCCAAGATGGTGGAGCGGCTGATCCGCGAGGAGATCGAGCGCCTGGCGCGAGGTGGTCCCAAGCGCTGAGCCCGGCTCGGGCGAGGCCGCCCACGGCACGACGCAGAGGGCGCGCTCTGAGAGGAGGGCGCCCTTCGGCCGTTTGGGCATGCGGTTCGCCCCGGCAACGTCTCGTTTCGTTGACATCGCGGGCATCTTCCACGAAACCCGGTCGCGATTTCGACCGATCTGGATGTCCGCCCATGGAGAAGACCTACGACGCCGCTGCGATCGAGCCCCGCGTGGCCGATCGCTGGGAGGCCGCCGACGCGTTTCGCGCCGGGGCGGGCGCGAAGCCCGGCGCCGATCCGTTCTCCATCGTGATCCCGCCGCCCAACGTCACCGGGTCGCTGCACATCGGCCACGCGCTGAACAACACGCTGCAGGACATCCTGGTCCGTCATCGCCGGATGCTCGGGCAGAACGTCCTTTGGCAGCCGGGCCTCGACCATGCGGGCATCGCGACGCAGATGGTGGTCGAACGCCAGCTCGCCGAGCGCAAGGAGCCCGGCCGCCGGGCGATGGGCCGCGAGGCCTTCATCGAGCGGGTGTGGCAATGGAAGGGCGAGTCGGGCGGCGCGATCCTCGGGCAGCTTCGGCGCCTCGGCGCCTCCTGCGATTGGTCCCGCGAGCGGTTCACCATGGACGACGGCCTGTCGCGCGCGGTGCGGCGGGTGTTCGTGCAGCTCCATCGCGAGGGCCTGATCTACCGCGACAAGCGGTTGGTGAACTGGGACCCGAAGCTGCTCACGGCGATCTCCGACATCGAGGTCGAGCAGCGCGAGGTCCGCGGGCACCTCTGGCATTTCCGCTATCCGGTCGAAGGGCGGACCTACGATCCGGCGAACCCGGAGACCTTCATCACGGTCGCGACGACGCGGCCGGAAACCATGCTGGGGGATTCGGGCGTCGCCGTGAACGGGGCGGACGAGCGCTATGCCGGGCTGGTGGGCAAGACCGTTCGCCTTCCGCTGGTCGGCCGCGTCATCCCCGTGGTCGCCGACGACTACGCCGATCCCGAGGCTGGATCGGGCGCGGTGAAGATCACACCGGCCCACGACTTCAACGACTTCGAGGTCGGCGAGCGGCACGGGCTGGCGCGCATCGCGGTTCTGGCGCCCGACGCCACGATCGCGATCCGCGACAACGCCGAATTCCTGGAAGGCCTCTTCCCGGCCGACGGCGAGCGCGCGGTCGCGATGTTCGAGGGCCTGGATCGCTTCGCCGCGCGCAAGCTGCTGGTCGACTGGATGGACGGGGAGGGCTACCTCGCAAAGATCGACGACCACGTCCACATGGTGCCGCACGGCGACCGCGGCGGCGTGCCGATCGAGCCGTTCCTGACGGACCAGTGGTACGTCGACACCAAGACCCTGGCGCAGCCGGCGATCGCCAGCGTGCGCGAGGGCCGCACGACCTTCGTGCCGCGCAACTGGGACAAGACCTACTTCGACTGGATGGAGAACATCCAGCCGTGGTGCATCTCGCGCCAGCTCTGGTGGGGTCACCAGATCCCGGCCTGGTACGGGCCGGACGGCGCGGTGTTCGTGGACGAGGACGAGGAGGCGGTCGCCGGCGCGGCGCTCGCCCACTACGTCACCAACGGCACGCTGACCGACGCGAAGGCGCGCGAGATGGCGGAAAGCGGCTCGCTCTTCGACGGCTTCCTGCGGCGCGACGAGGACGTGCTCGACACCTGGTTCTCGTCGGCCCTCTGGCCCTTCTCGACGCTGGGCTGGCCCGACCGCACGCCGGAACTCGCGACCTACTACCCGACCAGCGTCCTCGTCTCGGGCTTCGACATCATCTTCTTCTGGGTCGCCCGGATGATGATGATGGGGTTGCACTTCACCGGCCAGGAGCCCTTCGGCACGGTCTACATGCACGCTCTCGTTCGCGACAAGAACGGGGCCAAGATGTCGAAGTCGAAGGGCAACGTGGTCGATCCGCTCGACCTGATCGACGAGTTCGGCGCCGACGCGCTGCGCTTCACGCTGGCCATCATGGCGGCCCAGGGGCGCGACGTGAAGCTCGATCCGCAGCGGATCGGCGGCTACCGCAACTTCGGCACCAAGCTCTGGAACGCCACGCGCTTCGCCGAGATGAACGGCGCCCAACACAATGTGCCCGTGGATCCCGCAGCGCTGTCGCTGCCGCTGAACCGCTGGCTGATGAGCGAGCTGGCGACGGCGATCTCGGAAGTGGACGCCGCGCTCGGCTCCTACCGCTTCAACGACGCCGCCGCCGCGATCTACCGCTTCACCTGGAACACGGTCTGCGACTGGTACCTCGAGCTCGCCAAGCCGGTGTTCCTGGGGCAGGACGAGGCCGCCAAGGCTGAGACGCGGCGCGTGACGGGCTTTGTGCTCGACCGGGTCTATGCGCTGCTGCACCCGTTCATGCCCTTCCTGACGGAGGAGCTGTGGGCGGCGACGGCGGGCGAGCGGCCGCGCGCCGGGCTGCTGTGCCACGGCGAGTGGCCGGTGCTGGCCTTCCACGACGAGGAGGCGGCGAGCGACCTGAACTGGCTGGTGGCGCTGGTCGGGGAGATTCGCTCGATTCGCGCCGAGATGAACGTCCCGCCGGGGGCCGAAGCGCCGCTCGTCGCCGTGGGCGTCGACGAGCTCACCCGCGAGCGCCTCGCCCGTCACGACGCTGCGCTCAAGCGTCTGGCGCGCCTGTCCAGCGTCGAGACGGCCGAGGTCGCGCCGCCGCAGTCGGTCCAGTTCGTGCTCGACACGCGCTCCTACGCGCTGCCGCTGGCGGGCATGGTCGACGTCGCGGCCGAGATCGCGCGCCTGTCCAAGGCCGCGGACAAGGCGGCGGCCGAGGTCGGACGGATCGACAAGAAGCTCTCCAACGAGAAGTTCGTGGCCAATGCGCCCGACGAGGTGGTGGCGCAGGAGCGCGAGAAGCGCGAAGCCTATCTCGCCGAGGCTCAGAAGCTCGAAGCCGCTCTCGCCATGCTGCGTTAGGCAGGACGGCGGACCGCCGTTGCCGGAACCTGTAGCGTTCCGGCAACGGTGGCCGAATTCTTCCCTTTACGGAAGAGTTCACAAACTCGTTGCACGGAGCCGAACGAACCCCCCGTCTCAAGTTCGAGTTCCGATCGACTTCGAGCGAATACAATGGACTAGGGGAGAAAATCTCCTCCAGGACTCGAAGCGTAAGCCGCGTCGGGCGGACTTTCGCCAACCTGTCGCCGCGCTTCCGCCCGTATTCCCATGAATGCGGCGCCGTGACACGCTCCCATCACAGAAGACCGGTGGGGGAAAATCATGAGCGGTTTCAAGGCGCGCCTCGCGCAGACGACATTCCTGGTGCTGATCGGGGCGAGCGCGGCCCAGGCGGGCGGCTTCCAGCGCGGCACGGCCGACACGGACGTGCTCTACGACGCCACGCCGGTCACCACGCGGCTCGGCTTCACCTACGTCAATCCCGCGCGCGGCTTCGACCGCGTCGAGGGCGTGTCGGGCGACTTCGGCGACTACACCGGAACCTACGTGATCCCCAGCGCCGCGCTGAAGCTCGGCAACGACACCGTCGCCTGCGTCGGCAACTACGTCGAGGCCTTCGCGGCGGAGGGCGACTACTCCTCGCTGCCGGGCGGCGCGCAGCCCGCCGCATTCCCCGGCGGCTCGCGCGTGCGCGACCTCGAATTCGACTCCGACGAGATCAGCGCGACCTGCCGCCTGAGCTACATGAGCAACGGCATGCGCTTCAGCCTGCTCGGCGGCGTCTTCGGCGAGGACTTCAACTTCAACGGCACCAGCCTCGCCACCCGCAACATCGGCGCGACGCTGCCGGCCAGCCTCCAGGCCGCCCTCGGCGCCTTCGGCGGCCAGCTTCTCCTGCCCGTGGCCCTCACGGCCGACACCAGCGCCGACTTCAAGCCCGGCTTCCGAATCGGCGCCGCGTTCGAGATTCCCGCGATCGCCCTGCGCGCGCAGGTGCTCTATCGCTCCGAGGTCGAGCACGACGATATTCTCGGCACCGGAACGCTGCTTGCCGCCAACGACGCCTTCGTGCAGCTCGCCGACGGGCGCCAGCTCTCCATCCCCACCGCCGCGGCCTTCCTCGCGCAGCAAGGCATCAATGTGCCGCCGTCGCTGATCGCGGCCCTGCCGACCGGGGGCACCGTGCTGGCCAGCAACCTGCCGGCCTCCCTCAACACGGCGACCAGCCCGCAGAGCCTCTACATCAACGCCCAGACGGGCATTGCCGAGGGCACGCTGCTCCTGGGCTCGTTCCGCTGGACGGACTGGAGCACCAACCGGGCCGTGGTCACGACCGTCGCGGGTAACTCCAACGTCAGCCCCTACTACTGGGACGACGGCTACACGGCGACCATCGGCATCGGCCGGGCCTTCAACGAGAACGTGTCGGGCAGCATCTCGATCGGCTACGACAGCGGCGTCTCGACTGGCGCGGAGACGACCTATACCGACCTCTACACCCTGTCGGGCGGCCTCGCGCTCAAGAACAACGACTGGGCCGAACTGCGCGTCGGCGGGCTGATCGGCTACTGGACCGACGGCGAGCAGCGCCGCACGAGCGGCGCCCTCTTCGACGCGGATGTGGGCGACGACTGGGTCTACGCCGCCAACGTGTCGCTCAAGCTGACCTTCTGAACCCTTTGAAAACGCGGACGGCGGCGCCGGCCCCTGGGCTGCGCCGCCGTCTGCTTGTCGGAGCGTCGGCAATGTGTGGGGCGGCGGCAACACTATTGCAGCCAAGCATCGCCTATAACCGGCACCGAGGGGAAATGCCGTGCTGCCGCCATAAAGGCGGACCACCCACGTCCTCGAAGAACGGGGACGGAATTCTCAGGGCATGATGGCGCGAGCTGTTTTTCCGAACCTCGACGTGGGGGGACGGATCATGAAGACGACAATCGATCGAAAGGGGCCGCCGTGCTCGGCGGGTCGTCGGGTCCGTTATCCGGCATCCGCGGTTCCCGCCGCACCCGTTTGCGTTGTGACACACGACGATGTCGCGTTCTAACGCCGTCCGCGCTGCCTGCTTCCTCTCTGTTCTGGCCGTTTGCGGCCCGTCGCTGGCGTTGGATCCGACCGCCGCTCCGACGACCACGTCCTCATCCAGCCCGCGCGACGTCTTCTCCCTGGGGTTCGCCGCCTACAAGCGCGGCGAGACGGCTGCCGCCATCGACGCCCTCCAGCATGCGGCCGAACTCGGCCATGCCGGGGCGCGCTGGAAGCTCGGGCAGATGTACGCCGAGGGCGACGGGGTGGTGGAGAACGACTTCGAAGCCTTCAAGATGTTCGAGCAGATCGTGCGCGACCAGGAGGACGACACCGCCGCTTCGCCCAACGCGCCCTACGTCGTCAGCGCGGTGCTGGCGCTTGCCGAGTATCTGCGCTCCGGCATCACGGGAACGCCGGTCAAGGCGGACGCCGCACAGGCGCGCCAGCTCTACACCCATGCCGCGACCTACTTCGGCGACGCGCGGGCGCAGTTCGAGCTGGGCCGGATGCTGCTGGCAGGCGAGGGCGGCCGCGCCAACCCTCGCCAGGCCGCGCGCTGGCTGAAGCTTTCCGCCCACAAGGGCTACACCAAGGCCGAGGCGCTGCTCGGCTACCTGATCTTCGACGGCGACGCGATCTCCATGCGCGCCGAGCCGGGGCGCGGGCTGGCCATGCTCACGCGGGCCTACAAGACCGCGTCGGTCAAGGACCGCGAGTGGATCCGCCCGCTGCAGGAAGAGGCGTTCTCCCTGTCGTCCGAGGACGACCGCAAGACGGCGATCGCCTTTGCCGACAGCGCGGGAGCCCCCGCGCAATAGCCCTCAGCGCAGCGCCGTCGGGTCGATCTCCACGACCACCGGCACGTGGTCGGAGGGCTTTTCCCAGCCGCGCACATGCTTGTCGATTGCCACCGAGCGAAGCGCCGCCGCGGCTTCGGGCGACAGGGCGACGTGGTCGATCCGGATACCGTTGTCCTTCTGCCAGGCACCCGCCTGATAGTCCCAGAACGTGTAGACGCCCGCCTGATCGCACGCCGCGCGCACCGCGTCCGTCATGCCGAGATTGAGGAGACGTCGATAGGCCGACCGGCTTTCCGGCTGGTACAGGGCGTCGTCCACCCAGGCGGCCGGGTTCTTCGCGTCCTCGGGCTGGGGAATCACGTTGTAGTCGCCCGCCAGCACGAACGGCGTCTCGTTCGCGAGCCGGCGGCGGGCATGCGCTTCGAGACGCTCCATCCAGCCGAGCTTGTAGGTGAACTTCTCCGTGCCGAGCGGATTGCCGTTCGGCAGGTAGAGCGAGGCGAATCGCAGGCGCCGCGCCCCGACCTCCCAGACACCTTCGATGAACCGCGCCTGCTCGTCGGAGGCATCGCCCGGCAGACCGCGCTCCACGACGGCCGGCGGCTCGCGAGACAGGAGCGCCACGCCGTTGAAGCCCTTTTGGCCGTGCGTCTCCACATGCCACCCACGCGCCTCGAGCTCCGCACGCGGGAAGCCCTCGTCCACGCTCTTGATCTCCTGCAGGCCGACGATGTCGGGCATCCGCTCGTCGAGCCAGGCAAGGAGCGTGTCGATCCGTGCCTTGACGCCGTTGATGTTCCAGGTGGCGAGCAGCATGGGCCTTGTCCGAACGGAGGAGGGTGACCGACGCCATGCCCTCCGCCGCCCGCGTCTGTCAAATCGCGAACGAGGTCCCGCAGCCGCAGGAGGCCGTCGCGTTCGGATTGCGGATCTGGAAGGACTGGCCCATCAGGTCGTCCACGAAATCCACCACCGATCCGTCGAGATAGGCGAGGGATGTCTGGTCGACGATGACGCGGGCGCCGTCCTTCTCGATCACGAGGTCGTCGCCGTCGCTTTCGTGCGTCAGGTCGAACTTGTAGGAAAAGCCGGAACAGCCGCCGCCCTCCACGGAGATGCGCAGCGCGTTGTCGGTGTCGCTCCTGGCGAGGATCGCCCGGATCCGGCGGGCGGCCGCCTCGGACACGGTGATGGAGGTGGCGAGCGTGTCGCTCATGGCTGACCCGGCGCCGTTCGTGCGGCGTTCCGGCCTCTTGTTGTTGGGGTCGTGGTGCTAAGGTATGGACGCGCACCGGGAGGGTCAATCTCGCCCCGCCCGCGTCCCGCCCGGGACGCCCATCAGCGCAGGACGGCATGTCGGACTGGACAACCCAAGGCATCGGAACGGGCCACGACGGACTCGCGCCCTATGCCGTGCACGCGGCCGGCTCGCGCGGGCGTCTGGTGCCCGAACCCGACAGCCGCACGCGCACGCCCTTCCAGCGCGACCGCGACCGCATCGTCCATTCCACCGCCTTCCGGCGGCTCAAGCACAAGACGCAGGTCTTCGTGGCCTACGAGGGCGACCACTATCGCACGCGCCTGACCCATACGATCGAGGTCTCGCAGATCGCCCGCGCCTTCGCCCGCGCCCTGCGCCTGGACGAGGACCTGACGGAAGCGATCGCGCTGGTCCACGATTTCGGCCACACGCCCTTCGGCCATGCCGGCGAGCGCGCGCTGGACCGGCGGCTCCAGGCCTTCGGCGGGTTCGATCACAACGCCCAGTCCCTGCGGATCGTCACGGCGTTGGAGCGTCGCTACGCCGAGTTCGACGGGCTGAACCTCACCTTCGAGACGCTGGAAGGGCTGGTCAAGCACAACGGGCCGCTGACCGGGCCACATGCCAAGGCCGGGCACGACGTGCCGCCGCAGATCGCAGCGTTCGACCGGCGCTTCCCGCTGGCGCTCGACCGGTTCGCGAGCCTGGAGGCGCAGGCGGCGGCGATTTCCGACGACATCGCCTACAACACCCACGACCTCGACGACGGGCTGCGGGCCGGGCTTCTGTCGCTGGAGGACCTGGGGCAGCTCGACCTCGCCGGCGACATCCTGCGCGAGGTCCGCGCGCGGCATCCGGGTCTCGACGCGGTGCGCACCGGGCACGAGATCATGCGCCGGCACATCACCCGAATGGTGGAGGACGTGATCGCCACGACGCTTGCGCGGCTCGCGGAGGAAGCGGTCGGCAGCGTCGAGGACGTGCGCGCCGCCACCGGCACGATCGTGGACTTCTCGCCCCGCATGCGTGCGCAGGTCGCGCAGACGCGGGACTTCCTCTTCCGGCGCGTGTATCGGAACCCGATGGTCTTCGGCACCATGGAGCGTGCCGAGCGCGTCGTGGAGGAGCTGTTCGACAGGTTCTGCGAGCGTCCCACCCTGCTGCCGGACGGGTGGAGCGAGGCGGCATCGGGCCTCCCGCCGGAGCGGCTGGCTCGCCATGTGGGCGACTATCTTTCAGGAATGACCGACAGTTTCGCCCTCGCCGAACACCGTCGCCTGTTTGACGATACGGCGGATTTGCGCTAGCGCCGCCGCTCGCAGCGCGCGCCGGATCCACCGTTCCGACACGCGCCGCACCCATCGCGCGGCGACGCGCGCGCCAACTCGGAAACTTCCATGAACATCTTCGCCGACTTCGAGCAGCGCATTCGGGAACGGGTCGAATCGGTTCTGCGCGCTCGCGGAACGGCGGAGACGGACCTGTCGCGCGTCGGCGTCGAGCCGCCGCGCGACCCTTCGCATGGCGACCTGTCCACCAACGCCGCCATGGTGCTGGCCAAACCGCTCGGCGCGAAGCCGCGCGAACTCGCCGACGCCTTCGCCGAGGCCCTGCGCGGGGACGCCGACGTCGAGACGGTCGAGGTGGCGGGACCCGGCTTCATCAACCTGCGCCTGCGCGACGCGTTCTGGACCGACCACCTCCATGCCGTGCTGGCGCGCGGCCTCGACTACGGCCGGGGCGAGCCAACGGGTCATAAGGTCAATGTCGAGTACGTCTCGGCCAACCCGACCGGCCCGCTCCATGTCGGCCATTGCCGAGGCGCGGTGGTGGGCGATGCGATCGCCAACGTCATGGCGTTCGCCGGCAACGACGTATCGAAGGAATACTACATCAACGACGCGGGCGCCCAGATCGAGGTGCTCGCCCGCTCGACCTTCCTGCGCTACCGCGAGGCGTTGGGCGAAGCGATCGGTGAGATCCCGGCGGGCCTGTATCCCGGCGACTACCTGAAGACCGTGGGCGCGGCGCTCGCCATCCGCTACGGGCGCGAGCTCCTCGACCAGGACGAGGCGGAGTGGCTGCCGACGGTGAAGGCCTATGCGATCTCGGCGATGATGATGTCGATCCGCGACGACCTCAAGGCGCTCGACATCGTGCAGGACGTGTTCTTTTCGGAGCGCGCACTGCACGCGGGCGACCCGAGCCGGATCACCACCGCGATCGACGACCTGCGCGCCAAGGGCTTCGTCTACCAGGGCACCCTGCCGCCGCCCAAGGGGCAGGCGCCGGAGGACTGGGAGGATCGCGAGCAGACGCTTCTGCGCTCGACCGACGTGGGCGACGACGTGGACCGTCCGCTAGTGAAGTCGGACGGCGCCTACACCTACTTCGCTGCCGACGTGGCCTATTTCGCCGACAAGTTCGCGCGCGGCTTCCACGAGATGGTCTACGTGCTGGGCGCCGACCATGGAGGCTACGTCAAGCGGCTGGAGGCGGTGGCCAAGGCCGTGGCGGGCGACGAGGCGCATGTCGACGTCGTGCTGTGCCAGCTCGTGAAGCTCTTCCGCAACGGCGAGCCGGTGCGCATGTCGAAGCGGGCGGGCGAGTTCGTCACCCTTGCCGACGTCGTCAACGAGGTGGGCCGCGATCCGGTCCGCTTCATGATGCTGTTCCGCAAGAGCGACGCGCCGTTGGATTTCGACTTCCAGAAGGTGACCGAGCAGTCCAAGGACAATCCGGTCTTCTACGTGCAGTACGCCCATGCCCGTGCCCGTTCGATCATGCGCCAGGCCGAGGGCGAGGGTATCGACACCGCCGCCGTCGCGACGGTGGACGCGCAGACGCTGGCGTTGCTCGGCGACGAGGGCGAGCTGGCGCTGATCCGCAAGCTGGCGGAGTATCCGCGTCTCGTTCAGGCGGCATCGCAGGCGAAGGAGCCGCACCGGCTCGCCTTCTACCTCTACGATCTCGCCTCGGCGTTCCACGGCCAGTACAACCGCGGCAAGGACCACCCCGAGTTACGCTTCGTTAAGGCTAACGATGCGACAACAAGCCTAGCGCGCCTCGGGCTCGTGCAGGCCGTCGCCTTCGTGATCGCCTCCGGTCTCGGACTTGTCGGGGTTCACGCGCCCGAGGAGATGCGCTGAACGGACCACGCTTTGAACAAGTTCGCGCCTTAGAGGCAGGCTTCGTTCGACGGCACGGTCCAGGCGTGCGGATCGTCTTGCGGAGTGGGGTCAGGTCATGAAGGACGCGAAGGGTTTCGGCGGTCGCGGCGCGGTCGAGGGTGGCCGGTATGCCGAGGTGTCCCGCGACGTCGACCCTCCGATGACGTCCGGGCGCGGCCAGGCCTCCGCCTATGGCGGCTTCGAGCCCGTGGAGGTCCGGTCCGACGACTGGGAAAGCTTCACCTATCAGCCGAGCGCCGCCGCGCCTCAGCCTCCCGCGGCGGCCGCCGTGCTGGCCGCGCCGCGCACCGCGGCGCCCGGTGCTCTGCCGCGCGGCATCCGCGGCAGCGGCGACGCGGACCGGCAGATCGACGAGGCGCTTCTCGGCCTCAGCATGCCGGCGCGGCCGCGCAACACCAATCCGGCCGAAACGCAGTCCTTCGCGCCGGCGCGCGATTCCGAGTTCGATCTGGAGCCGCGCCAGCCCATCACGCTGGACGACTTCGACGAGCTGATCAATAGCGAGCTCGCCGCCATGCGCGGGGCGCCCGCCGAGACCGCGCCGCAGGCGGACGACGACTACGCGCTCGGCTACGACGACGCCGATGCGGAAGCCGACTACGAGCCCTACGACGACTATCCGGTGCGCACCCGGTCGCGCCTGCGCGGCGTGATGCTGATGGGCGGCGTGGCGGTGGTGGCCATCGTCGCCGTGGCGGGGGCCGCCACGATGCTGACGGGCGGCACCACGCAGGGCGACGGCTCGATGCTCATCAAGGCCGATGCGGAGCCCTACAAGATCGCCCCGGTGGATCCGGGCGGCAAGACGATCCCCAACCAGAATAAGGCCGTCTACCAGAAGGTGGCCGGCGAGACCACGGCGACCACCGCACCCAAGCAGGACTCGCTCGTGACCGCGATGGAAGAGCCCATCGACATCGCCGAAGAGGAGGACGCGCCGGTGGATTCGCTGCCGGGCGTCGAGGTCGGCGAGCAGATCCCGCTGCCGGGCGAGGAGCCCGTCCGGCAGGCCGAGGCGGCAAAGGATTCCACCGACGGAACGCTGCAGCCGCGCAAGGTGCGCACCCTTTCGGTCCGTCCGGACGGAACGCTGGTGGAGAACGAGATGCCTGCCGAGGGCGGTGCGCTGCTGACGGCCGCGTCCTCGATGCAGACGCACGCCGCGACGCTCGACCCGGTTGCCGGCATCTCGCCGCAGATGCCGTTCGGGCAGGACGAGCCGGACATGACCACGGCCTCCACTGCGGCCCAGGCGCCTGAGCCCGTCGCCGCCGCGCCCACCCCGGAGCCCGAGCCGCAACGTGTGGCCGCCCTCGAAGCGCCGGCTCCGGAAGGGTCGTTCTTCGTGCAGATCGCCTCGCAGCCGTCGCAGGCGGCGGCGCAGGAATCCCTTGCCAACATGGGCAAGCGCTATTCGAGCGTCATCGGCGGACGGAGCCTCGGCATCAAGGCCGCGGAGATTCCCGGCAAGGGAACCTTCTATCGCGTGCGCGTCGCGGCCGGTTCGAGAAGCGAGGCGAACACGCTGTGCGAGAACCTGAAGTCGGCCGGCGGAAGCTGCTTCGTGACGCGCTGACGCTGGCGGCGGCGGCCTCGGTCGCCAGCCTCGCCCCGCGCCGCGCGGCGGGCCCGACCGACGGCCCCATCCGGGAGCGCGACGCTTCCACCCCTGTCAGGAACATGGCGATGAACGGATCGAAGGCCTGGATTTCCGGGTGCATCGGCCAACGGCTGAACGCGGACGAGCGCGCCTTCTTCGCCGACGAACGGCCCTGGGGCTTCATCCTGTTCGGCCGCAACATCGGCGAGCCGTCGCAGGTGCGCGATCTCGTCGCCGAGCTGAAGGACACGCGCGGCGGCGACGACGTGCCGGTCCTGATCGATCAGGAAGGCGGGCGCGTCCAGCGCCTGCGCCCGCCCTTCGCGCCCCGCTTCCCGCCGGCCGCCGAGATCGGGCGTGTCTACGGCGACGACGAGGCGGCCGGCCGCCGCGCCGCCTGGCTCCAGGGGCGGCTGCTGGCCGACGACCTCCTCACGGGCTACGGCATCAACACCAACTGCATTCCCTGCCTCGACCTCCCGTCGCCGGGATCGCACTCGATCATCGGCGACCGGGCCTACGGCGACCGGCCGGCGGTCGTCGCGACGCTCGGCCGCGCTGCCGCGGCGGGGCTGGCGGCCGGCGGCGTGCTGCCGGTGATGAAGCACATCCCCGGCCATGGAAGGGCGGAGGCGGACAGCCATCTGGAGCTGCCGACCGTGCGCGCGAGCCGGGCCGAACTCGAATCGCACGATTTCCAGCCCTTCGCCGAACTGGCCGACCTGCCCGCCGGCATGACGGCGCATATCCGCTTCGAGGCGCTCGACCCCGATCGCCCCGCGACCCTTTCGCCCCGCGTGATCTCCGAGATCATCCGTGGCGCGCTCGGCTTCGGCGGCCTTCTGATGAGCGACGACATGTCGATGAAGGCGCTGCAGGGCGACATGGCCGAGCTCGCCCGCGCGGCGATCGCGGCCGGCTGCGACCTCGCGCTCCACTGCAACGGCGACCTTGCCGAGATGCGCGCCGTGGCCTCCGGCGTGCCGGAACTCGCGGACGAGAGCCTGCGGCGGGCGGAACGCGCCCGAGCGGTGATCCGCGCGGGCGCCACCGTGCCGGCGACGGATGCGATGCGGGCGGAGTTCGCCGAGCTTCTCGCCGCGACCGCTTGAGCGCAGGGGCGCGAGCCGCTACCTCGGATGGGTGAGCGGGGGCTCGGCTCCGCCGGGCGAGCGGATGGCGACGGTGCGAACGGACACGGCAGAGCGACAGCACGACACGACCGCCGCCCCGCTGGGGGCGGATGCCGGCTTCGCCGCCGATCTGGAGTTCCGCGACGTCGGCTTCCGCGCGGGCGGTCGGGCGATCCTGTCGGGCATCGACCTCCAGGTTCCCGCCGGACAAATTCTCTGCCTCCTCGGCCCATCGGGGTCGGGCAAGAGCAGCCTCCTGCGCATCGCGTCGGGCATCGAGCGGCAGACCGAGGGGCGGGTGCTGATCGGGGGCCGGGACGTGGCCGGGCCGGATCGCTTCGTGCCGCCGGAAGGGCGGGGCGTCGGACTGATGTTCCAGGACTTCGCGCTGTTTCCGCACATGT
This sequence comes from Aureimonas flava, assembly GCF_003583935.1. Taxonomy (GTDB): domain Bacteria; phylum Pseudomonadota; class Alphaproteobacteria; order Rhizobiales; family Rhizobiaceae; genus Aureimonas; species Aureimonas flava. The sequence continues at coordinate 270,053 of NZ_QYRN01000001.1, forward strand.
CGCTGATCGACAACGTGCGCTATGGCCTGCGCTCGCTGCCCAAGGGGGCGCAGCGGGAGGTCGCCGTCGCCGCACTCCGGCGCGTGGGTCTGGAGCGGCTCGGCGAGAGCTTTCCGCATCATCTGTCGGGCGGCGAGCAGCAGCGCGTCGCGATGGCGCGGGCACTGGTGCCGCGTCCGCGGGTCCTCCTGATGGACGAGCCCTTCTCCGGTCTCGACAGCCGTCTTCGCGACGAGATGCGCTCGGAGACGGTCGCGATCCTGCGCGAGACGCGGGCGACGGCGATGATCGTCACGCACGACGCGGAGGAGGCGATGCGGCTCGGCGACCGGATCGCCCTTCTGCGCGACGGCCGCCTCGTGCAATGCGGCAGCGCGCGCGAGCTCTACCGTCGCCCGGTCGACCTCTTCGCCGCGTCGTTCTTCTCCGAAATCAACGTCTTGCCGGGTTCGGTGAAGGCGGGTGCGGTGGTCGGTCCGCTGGGCCGCGTCGCAGACTCGCCACGATCGGATGGCACAGAGGTGACCGTCGGACTGCGCCTGGAAGGGGTTCGCGTCTCGCCGGACGAGGGGTCGGTGCGGGCACGTGTCCTTTCGCGGCAGTTCGTCGGCAGGTCTGACCTCCTGTTCCTGGCCGTCGAAGGCGTCGACCGACCGATCCGGGCGCGGATCCGGCCGAACGATCTTCCCGATGGTGTGCACGAGGTCTTCGTATCCGTTGATCCGCAAGAAGCTTTCGTGTTTGAAGGCAAGAGCGGATCGGCTTGAACCGGATCTCGGGCGCGCCGCGCTCATAGGAGACTAGTATGGGTAGCTTCAGCATCTGGCACTGGCTCATCGTTCTGGCGGTGGTGCTGCTCCTCTTCGGCCGTGGCAAGATTCCCGAGCTGATGGGCGACGTCGCCAAGGGCATCAAGAACTTCAAGAAGGGCATGGCGGACGAGGACACCCAGACCGTCCAGGAGCGCCGCACGCTCGAGAGCCGCGACGGCGAGCCGCTGTCGACCGAGACGCCCGTCGAGAAGTCGCGGATCTGAGGCCGCCGGCGGTGCCCGCGCACCGCCGCGCCTGATTCGATACCGCCATGTTCGACATCGGTGGACTTGAACTCCTCGTCATCGCGATCGTGCTGATCGTGGTGGTCGGTCCGAAGGATCTGCCCAGGATGCTTCGGACCTTCGGCCGCGTCACGTCGCAGATGCGGCGCATGGCCGGCGACTTCCGCAAGCAGTTCGACGAGGCCCTCCAGGAGGCCGAACTCGACGATCTGCGCAAGGCGGCCCAGGATGTCCGCTCCCTCGACCCGCGAGCGAGCATCCAGAAGAACCTCAATCCGATCCGGGCCGTGGGCGACGAGATCCGCTCGTCGCTTCGCACCGCGACGGCCGCTCCGGCGCCGCGCGTGCCGGAGGCCGGCGAGCCCGCCGTCCCCGCCGAGCCGCCCGTCGCGCCCGTGATGCCGATGTCGTCCAACCCGAACGGCGCGCCCGTGCCGGACGCGAAGCCGTCGGACACGCCGCCCGCCCCCATGAGCGAGGCGGCCGAGGCGCCGCCCGTGGCCCCTGCCAGACCCGAGGCGTCGGCGCGCGCTGGAGACCTTTCGTGAAGCGTTCGGAAGCCGATATCGAAGCCTCGTCGGCGCCGCTGATCGAGCACCTAATCGAACTGCGGCGCCGCCTGATCTGGGCCATCGCCGGCTTCTTCGGCATGTTCCTGATCTGCTTCTTCTTCGCCAAGCAGATCTTCAACATCCTGGTCGTGCCGTACCAGATCGCGACCTCCTGGGTCGGGGCGGACCCGGCCAGCGTCGAGCTCATCTACACGGCGCCGCAGGAGTACTTCTTCACCCAGGTCAAGGTGGCGGCCTTCGGCGGCTTCTTCCTCGCCTTTCCGCTGATCGCCATCCAGGTCTACAAGTTCGTCGCGCCCGGCCTCTACCGGGACGAGCGATCGGCGTTCATTCCGTTCCTGGTCGCCACGCCGCTCCTGTTCCTGCTCGGGGCGCTGCTGGTCTACTTCTTCTTCACCCCGATGGTGATGTGGTTCTTCCTGTCGATGCAGCAGACGGGCGAGGGAGGTGACGCCGCCATCCTGCTCCTGCCCCGCGTGTCGGAGTACCTGTCCCTCATCATGACGCTGATCGTGGCCTTCGGGCTGGTGTTCCAGCTTCCGGTGATCTGCTCGCTTCTGGTGCGCGCCGGCATGGTCACGGCCGAGAGCCTGGCGGGCAAGCGCAAGTACGCGATCGTGATCGCGTTCATCGCGGCGGCGGTGCTGACACCCCCCGATCCGCTGTCCCAGATCGGCCTTGCGATCCCGGCGATCATTCTCTACGAGGTCTCGATCATCACGGCACGGTTGATCGAAAAGAAGCGAGCCGAGCGCCTGGCGGAAGCGGAAGCGCCCACGGAGTGATCCTCCGGCTCCGGTCCGCCCGGCGCGGACTGGAGAGACATGCTCGACCTCAAATGGATCCGCGAGAACCCGCAACTCCTCGACGAGGCGCTCGAGCGCCGGGGAGCCGGCTCGGCCTCGTCCGAGGTGCGCCGGCTGGACGAGGCGCGGCGCGAGCATCTCAAGGTCCTTCAGGACTGGCAGGGTCGACGCAACGAGGCCTCCAAGGAAATCGGCAAGGCCAAGGCCTCCGGCGACGCCCCGCGCGCCGAGGCCGTGATGGCCGAGATGACAGATCTCAAGGCCCGGATCCAGGACGGCGAGAAGGAGGAGCGCCGGCTCGACGAGGAGTTGAGCGGCTTCCTGGCGACGCTGCCCAACGTACCGCTCGCCGACGTGCCGCGCGGCGCGGACGAGAGCGAGAACGTCGAGGTCCGGCGGTCGGGGCAGAGGCCCGCCTTCACGTTCGAGCCCAAGGAGCACTTCGAGCTCGGCGAGGCGCTCGGGCAGATGGACTTCGACGCCGCCGCTCGCATGTCCGGCTCCCGCTTCACCGTGCTGCGCGGCAAGCTGGCCCGCCTCGAGCGCGCGCTCGGCCAGTTCATGCTGGACGTGCATACGGGCGAGTTCGGCTACGAGGAAGTGTCCCCGCCGCTGCTGGTGCGCGACGACGCGCTGTTCGGCACCGGGCAGCTCCCGAAATTCGCCGAGGACCTCTTCCGCACCAGCGACGGCCGCTGGATGATCCCCACGGCCGAGGTGTCGCTGACCAACCTCGTGCGCGAGCAGATCCTCGACGAGGCCGCCCTGCCGCTGCGCTTCACGGCGCTCACGCCGTCCTTCCGCTCGGAGGCGGGCTCGGCCGGTCGCGACACGCGCGGCATGCTGCGCCAGCACCAGTTCTACAAGGCCGAGCTCGTGTCCGTGAACACGCCGGAGACGTCGCTCGCCGAGCACGAGCGGATGACCCGCGCCGCCGAAAGCGTGCTGGAGCGGCTAGGCCTCCATTTCCGCACGGTGGTCCTGTGCACCGGCGACATGGGCTTCTCGTCGCAGAAGACCTACGACATCGAAGTCTGGCTGCCGGGGCAGAACGCGTTCCGCGAGATCTCGAGCTGTTCCGTCTGCGGCGACTTCCAGGCGCGGCGCATGAACGCGCGGTTCCGCCCGGCCGGCGAGAAGGTGGCGCCGCGTTTCGTCCACACGCTCAACGGTTCGGGCACCGCTGTCGGACGCGCGCTGATCGCGGTGATGGAAAACTACCAGACGGAAACCGGCGAGATACGCGTGCCCGATGTGCTGCGGCCCTATATGGGCGGGCTCGAGATCATCGGCCGGGAGTGAACTGATGCGGATCCTTCTCACCAACGACGACGGGATCCACGCGCCCGGGCTTCGGACGCTGGAGGCGATCGCGCGGCAACTCTCGGACGACGTCTGGACAGTCGCGCCCGAGACGGACCAGAGCGGCCTGTCGCATTCGCTGACGCTGTCGTCGCCCCTCCGGGTACGCCGGGAGGGGGAGCGCCGCTTCGCCGTCACCGGCACACCAACCGACTGCGTCATCATGGCGGCCAAGCACCTGATGCCCGAGGAGCCGGACCTCGTCCTGTCGGGCGTCAACGCCGGCCAGAACGTGTGCGACGACGTGAGCTACTCCGGCACGGTGGCGGGAGCGATCGAGGGCATGATGCTCGGATACCGCTCCATCGCGCTCAGCCAGACCTTCCGTGCCGACGGCGCCCGCGACCTGCAATGGGCGACGGCCGAGCGGCACGGCGCGGAGATCGTCCGCAAGCTCATGGCGGTTTCGGCGCCGGAGGGAACGCTGTTCAACGTCAACTTTCCCGCGGTCGAGCCCGATGCGGTGAAGGGGACCAAGGTCACGCGGCAGGGCAAGCTCGATTACGCGCTCGGCATCGAGGAGCGCCAGGACGGGCGCGGCCTGCCGTATTTCTGGCTGAAGTTCGGCCGCCAGTCGGGGCCCGAGATGGAGGGGTCCGATCTCGCCGCCTTGCGGGACGGCTTCGTGTCCGTGACGCCGCTGCATCTCGACCTCACGCATCACGCGCTGCGCGAGGAGATGCGGTCCGTCTTCTCCGCCGGCTGACCGCCCGATGGAGATGCCGGGCGACAGGGAAGGGCTCGCCGCGCTCCTGATGCGCGTGCGCTCGGAGGATTTCGTCGCCGGTCGGCTGATGGAGGCCGTCGAGGCGATCCCCCGGCGCCTGTTCGTGCCCGACGGGGTGCCGGACCCCTACGGCGAGCACAGCTTTCCGCTGCCCTGCGGGCAGACGATGCCGAGCGCACGGACCGCCGTGCGACTGGCGGCCGCGCTGCGCATCCAGCCCGAGCACCGCGTCCTCGAGATCGGCACCGGCAGCGGCTACGTCACGGCCCTCCTGGCGCGCCTCGCGGTGCAGGTGGTGACGCTCGAGCGTTATCGGACCCTGTCCACCGCCGCGAGCGAGCGCGTGCGCTCCTGCTCGCTCGGCAACGTCACCTTCGTGCAGGACGACGGGCGCGCGGGCTACGCCGAGGCCGCGCCCTTCGACCGGATCGTGGTGCATGGCTCGTTCGAGGAACTGCCCAAGGCCTTCGTGGAGCAGATGGCATCCGGCGCGATGCTGGTCGCCGCGATCGGAGCCGGAGACGGCGTGCAGCAGATCGTCCGGCACCAGAAGCAGGGCAGCCGTTTCGAGCTGACCCCGTTGTTTCCCGTGCGCTTCAAGCCGCTCGACGCCGGAAAAGCCTCCGTCCTGTAAAGGAAATCTTCGCCCGACGCCCTCCGCTTAACCGACGGGTAACATTAACGCGGTTGAATGGGTCAAGGTTGGCGAAGGCATGGGGACTCAAATGCGCACGCACATCATGCGGCTCTTCCGGCAGCGACTGGTTCGCTCTGCCGCGCTTGTTTCGATGGCTTCGATCGCCGCCGGCTGCAGCGCGGACGCGACACGCCTGCAGGACGGCTTCTACACGGGCGCCATTCCGAAGGCCCCGGTGCAGAACACCCAGATGGCTGCCGCTCCGGCCGCGCCGACCTATCAGGCCGCGCCGAGCCAGACCTTCGCCGCCGTGGAGACGCCTGCGGTCAGCCGCTCGTCGCTGCCGCCTCCGCCGGCGTCGTCCTACGGCAACCCGCCGGCCGCTGCCTCGTCCTATCCCGAGCCCGTTCAGTCCGCCGCGTCCGCGCCGGTCGGCCAGCCGCAGGTCGCGCAGACCTCCGTGTCGCGCGCCATGCCCGCCGCGCAGCAGCCTGCCGCCGGCTCGCGCGGCGCCAGCGTCACGGTGGAGTCGGGCGATTCGCTCCTCGGCATCGCCCGCCGCACCGGCGTCAGCGTGGCCGACCTCCGCGCCGCCAACGGGCTGAGCGGCGACAACATCCGCATCGGCCAGACCCTAGTCGTGCCCGGCGGTTCCGCGCCGGCCGCCGCCAACACGCGCGTCGCCTCGCTCGGCGCGCCGCCGACGACGCTGCAGGCGCAGGCCGCCGCCATCCCGGCGCCGCGCGCAGCGCCGGCCAACCGCCCGGTCGCCGCCGCGCCCGCCCACGCGCCGGCCGCGACGGCGCCCGCCCAAGCCGCGGTCGCCCAGCCGCCGAAGGCCGAGCAGCCTGCCGCCGCGCCGAAGGCGGCCGACAGCGCCGTGGCCGTCGCCGCGCCGCCCCAGCCCACCACGATGGCCAAGGAAGAGGCGCGCCAGGAGGCGTCGCTGCCGCCCGCATCGACCGGAATCGACCAGTTCCGCTGGCCGGTCCAGGGTCGCGTCGTGAAGAACTTCGGCGACAAGGTCGGCTCGCGCCGGAACGACGGCCTCAACATCTCCGTGCCGCGCGGCACGCCGATCAAGGCCGCCGAGAACGGCGTGGTCATCTATGCGGGCGAGGGGCTGAAGGAGTTCGGCAAGACCGTGCTCGTGAAGCACGACAACGGCCTTGTGACCGTCTATGGCCACGCCGACGACATCCTGGTCCAGCGCGGCTCCACGGTGAAGCGCGGACAGGAAATCGCGACGGCCGGCATGACCGGCGACGCGGACGCCCCGATGCTGCACTTCGAGGTGCGCAAGGACTCCTCGCCCGTGAACCCGATGACCTACCTGCGCTGATCGCCGGCACGGTCCGTTCGATCCGAGGCCCCGGCGCCAAGCGCCGGGGCCTTTTTCGTCGCCCGGCTCAGATGTCCAGCCGGCGGCCGAGGCGCCCCGCTAGGTCCTGCACGAACTGATAGGCGACCCGGCCGGACCGGTTGCCGCGCGTGGTCGCCCATTCCAGCGCCTCCGCCCGCAGCGCGTCGGCGTCGATCGCAAGGCCCCCTTCGCGGGCGTATCCCGCGACCATGGCCAGGTAGTCGTCCTGCGAGCATTTGTGGAAGCCGAGCCACAGGCCGAAGCGATCGGAAAGCGAGACCTTCTCCTCCACCGCCTCGCCCGGATTGATCGCCGTGGACTGCTCGTTCTCCATCATGTTGCGGGGCAGGAGGTGGCGCCGGTTGGAGGTCGCGTAGAAGAGGACGTTGCTCGGGCGACCCTCCACACCGCCGTCCAGCGCCGCCTTCAGCGACTTGTAGGCCGTGTCGTCGTGGTCGAACGACAGGTCGTCGCAGAAGAGGAGGATCTGGAACGGCTCGGCCCGCAGGACGTGCATCAGCGCCGGCAGATGATCGATGTCCTCTCGGTGGATCTCGATCAGCTTCAACGGCGGGTGCGCCGCGCCCAGATCGCGGTTGGCCCACTCGTGCGCCGCCTTCACCAGCGACGACTTGCCCATGCCCCGTGCGCCCCAGAGAAGGGCGTTGTTGGCGGAAAGTCCTGCGGCGAAGCGGCGGGTGTTCTCCAGGAGGATCTCGCGCGAGCGGTCGATGCCGCGCAGGAGCTCGACCGGGACGCGGTTCACCCGTGGGACGGCCTGCAGCGTGCCCGGCGGCTGGAACACGAAGCAGTCGGCTCGCGCGAGGTCGGCGGCGGACGGGGTCGGGGGCGCCATTCGTTCCAGCGCGTCCGCGATGCGGCGCAGGAGCGCGAGCTGGGTGTCTTCGGTCGCGGTCACAGTCTCGCTATGTCCTTCTGGAGCCGAGGGAACACTGTTCCGCGCACCGCCGGGTCATGTTGCATTCGTGCCGACCGTTCGTATATTGCGGCCGACTTGTGAAGGGCGCGATCGCCCGTTTCCGTTCTGTCGAGGAGTGTGTTGATGTTCGTCACGCCGGCTTTTGCCCAGACCGCCGCCGCAGCCGGGGGGCCGGAGAGCATCCTCATCAGCATCCTGCCCTTCGTCGCGGTCTTCGCGATCATGTACTTCCTGATCATCCGTCCGCAGCGGACCTCCGCCAAGAAGCGCGACGAGATGCTGCGCAACATCCGTCGCGGCGACACGGTGGTGACCGGCGGCGGCATCATCGCCAAGGTGACCAAGGTGATGGACAACGGCGAGCTCGAGGTTCAGATCTCGGAGCAGACCAAGATCCGGGTGCTCCAGTCCATGGTCGCCGACGTGCGCACCAAGGGCGAGCCGGTCGCCGCCAACACGAAATAACCTCTTTCGAGGTTGCATTCCGAAGGCCGGGGCTTCTCGGCCTTCATCACGTCGATCCGCCGTGAGGCGGGGACGGGCGGGGGCGCGAGCCACTCGCCCTTCGCCATGATTCGAGGACGTCATGCTTCACTTCTCCCGCTGGAAAACCGTCCTCATCTGGCTAGCGGTGGTTGCCGGCGTCCTGTTCGCGATGCCGAATCTCCTGACCCAGTCTCAGCGGGACTCGCTGCCGGGCTTCATGCCGCATCGTCCGATGACGCTCGGCCTCGACCTTCAGGGCGGGTCCTACGTCCTCCTCGAAGTGGATCGTGCCTCGCTGGTCAACGACCGGCTCCAGAGCCTTCGCGACGACGTGCAGCTCTCCTTGCGCAACGCGAATGTCGGCTTCGCCAACCTCGCGGAGCGCGACGGCGGGGTGGAGTTCACGCTTCGTGATCCCACGGCGGGCGCGGCGGCCCGCACGGCCCTTCAGAACCTGACATCCCCGATCTCGACCAACCTCCTGGCGGGCGGATCGGTCGCGGAAACGGCGCTCACCGAGCCGCAGCCGGCCACCTTCCGCCTGGCGCCGACGGAGGAGGGGATCAACTACCGCCTCTCGACCGCCGTGGCGCAGTCGATCGAGGTGGTCCGCCGGCGCGTCGACGAGCTTGGCACCACCGAGCCGGTGATCCAGCGCCAGGGCCTCGACCGCATCATGGTCCAGGTGCCCGGCCTCCAGGACCCGGCTCGCCTCAAGGCGCTCCTCAATCAGACCGCGCGGCTGACCTTTCGGCTGGTGGACGTGAACAATTCGGCGGCCGCGGTGCAGGGCGGGCAGCAGCCCGTGCCGGCCGGCTCGGAGCTCCTCCAGACCAACGACAACCCGCCCCAGCCGGTGCTGGTGCAGCGGCAGGTGATGATCTCGGGCGAGAACCTTTCGGACGCCCAGGCCGGCTTCGATCAGCAGACCAACCAGCCGGTGGTCAACATCCGCTTCGATTCGCGCGGCGCGCAGCGTTTCGGCGAGGTGACCCAGCAGAACGTCGGGCGGCCCTTCGCCATCGTCCTGGACGACAAGGTCCTGTCCGCGCCCAACATCCGCGAGCCGATCCTCGGCGGCCAGGCGCAGATCTCGGGCAACTTCACCGTCCAGTCGGCGAACGACCTCGCCGTGCTGCTCCGAGCCGGCGCCCTGCCGGCGACGCTGGACATCATCGAGGAGCGCACGGTCGGACCGGGCCTCGGTGCGGATTCGATCGCCGCCGGCCAGAACGCGGGCATCATCGGCGCCGCATTCGTGGTCGTCTTCATGTTCGTCGCCTACGGCTTCCTCGGCATCATCGCCAACGTGGCGCTGCTCGTGAACGTCGTACTGCTCGTGGCGCTCCTGTCCGTGCTCGGCTCGACGCTGACGCTGCCCGGCATCGCCGGCATCGTGCTCACCATGGGCATGGCGGTCGATTCGAACGTCCTGATCTACGAGCGCATTCTCGAGGAGCGGAGAAACGGTCGCTCGGTGGTGCAGTCCATCGACGCCGGCTTCCACAAGGCGCTCGGCACCATCATGGATGCGAACGTCACGACGCTGATCGCGGCGGTGATCCTGTTCTTCCTGGGTTCCGGCCCGGTGCGCGGCTTCGCCGTGACGCTGGCGCTCGGCATCTTCACCACCATCTTCACCGCGCTGACGCTGACGCGCTGGCTCGTGGCCTTCTGGGTCCGCCGGCGCCGCCCGAAGGAGGTTCCGAAAGGCTGGGTCTCCTTCGTGCCGCACGGCACGGTGATCCGCTTCATGGCGATCCGCAAGTGGGCTTTCGCCATCACCATCGGCCTGTCGCTCGCCTCGATCGGCAGCCTGTTCGTGGGTGGGCTCAACTTCGGCATCGACTTCACCGGCGGCACGGTTCTGGAGGTGAAGTCCACGGCACCGCAGGCCGACGTCGCCAAGATCCGCGAGGACCTGACGCCGATCATCGAGGGCGACGTGCAGGTGCAGGAATTCGGCTCGCCGCAGGACGTGCTGATCCGCTACGCCGTGCAGGAGCAGGACCAGCAGACGCCGCAGGCGAGCGTCAACGCGGTGCGTGCCGCGCTGCAGGCCGACTACACGTTCGAGCGCGTCGAGGTGGTCGGGCCGACGGTGTCGGGCGAGCTCGCCTGGGCGGCGATCGTCGGCGTCGCCGCCTCGCTGCTGGCCATCGCCGCCTATGTCTGGATTCGGTTCGAGTGGCAGTTCGCGATCGGCGCGCTGCTGGCGACCGCGCACGACGTCGCCATGACGATGGGTTTCCTCGTGGTGACGCAGCTCGAGTTCAACCTGACCTCGATCGCCGCGCTCCTGACCATCGTCGGCTATTCGCTGAACGACACGGTCGTGGTGTTCGACCGCATCCGCGAGAACCTTCGCAAGTACAAAAAGATGCCGATTTCCGACATCATCGACCGGTCGCTCAACGAAACCCTGTCGCGCACCATCCTGACGGCGGCGACGCTGGTCCTGGCGCTGGTCGCACTCTACGGCTTCGGCGGCGACGTGATCCGCGTCTTCGTGGCGCCGATGCTCGCGGGCGTGCTGGTCGGCGTCTACTCTTCGGTGTTCATCGCGGCCCCGGTCCTGATCTACTTCAAGCTGCGGCCGGAGACGATCCGCGGCGGCGAGGCGGAGGAGAACGCGGACGGGACCAAGAAGCCTCGCGTCGGCAACGCGCCGCGTGCCGGGCGGGCCTGAGGTGAACGGCGAGGTTCGCGACGCGCACTATCCGCGTCGCGCCCCCATCGACGCCTACGGCAACGGTGGGTTCCGCTTCGCCGACATGTCGCATCGCGGCTCGATCCTCTGCCTGCCGTCCGGCATCTACGGCTGGTCGGCCACCGCCGAGCAACCGTTTTCGGGGGATCGCCTGATGAAGGTGCTGGAGGAAGCCGACGACATCCGCTTCCTTCTCTTCGGCACGGGAGCGGACATCCGCCGGCCGCCGGCACCGCTGCTGGCACGCCTGCGCGATCGCGGGATCTCGTGCGATCCGATGTCCACCGGCGCGGCGGTGCGGACCTACAACATCATGCTTTCGGAAGGCCGCCCGGTCGCCGCCGCGCTCGTGGCGGTGGAATGACGCGAGAGCCGGCTTTCGCCGACGCCTATGCCGAGTGCGCGCGCATCGTGCAGGAGGGCGACCCGGATCGGGCCGTCTCGGTCGGCTTCGCCCCGGAATCGTGCCGGGACGGTCTCTGGGCGCTCTACGCCTTCGCGCTGGAAACGGCGCGGGTGCGCGATCACGTGAGCCAGCCGTTGCCGGGCGAAATCCGCCTGCAATGGTGGCGCGACCGTCTGAACGCCGAGGATGCGGAGCCGGAGGCGGCGGGGCAGGGCTCGCCGATCGCCACCGCGCTGGCCGACACGGTGCGGCGCCACGACCTGCCGCTGGACGCCTTCGACCGGTATCTCGACGCCCGGATCTTCGATCTCTACGCCGACCCGATGGGCGACCGGCCGGAATTCGAGGCCTATGCCGGTGAGACGCAGTCGGCCGTCATCATGCTGGCCGCGATGATCCTCGACCGGGCCGAGGCACCGAAGGCGGCGGACGCGGCGGGCCATGCCGGGGTCGCGGCCTGCGCCGCCTGGATCGTGCGGGACGCCGCTCGGCACCGCGCGCGCCATCAGGTGTTCGCGCCGGCCGATCTCCTGGCGGCGACCGGGCTGGACGCTTCCGGCTGGCTCGTCGGCGGAAGCGCGGCCGAACCGGCCCGCCAAGCCGTGATCGCCTTCGCGCGGGAGCACGAGCAGCGTGCGGAGGCACAGGTCGCTCGGCTCGCGCCGTCCCTTCGCCCCGCCTTGCTGCCGGCGCTCTTCGCGGCTCGCTCGATCGAGCGGACAAGTCCCTCGGTTTCCGAGCCGATGCGCCGCCTTTGGTTCTATTGGCGGACCATGCGCCGCTGAGGCGCCGGCAGGGAGTGCCCGACATGCTGCGCGCCGTCCTTCGACCCGTCCGTCTCCTGCGCTCGCTCTCGGTGCGGGCCGGCCAGGCCACCTTCCGCTTCCCGGCCGCGGCGGCAGCGATCATCGCGATCGGTTTGATCGCGAACTGGACGGTGCGACGCGACTTCGATGTGGCCGAACCGCTGGCCCGCGTGCTTCTGGCGCTGACGGCGGGGGCGGCGGCCTCCGTCGCCATGACGCTCCTTGCGGAAAGTCGCGGCGCGGTCGCGATCGCCGCACGGCTGGCCGGTGGGCTCGCGCTCGCGGCGACGGCCGCCGCCGTCGGCTTCGCGCATCCCTTTCTGCTGCATGGACCCGCGCTGACGATCGCGATCGTCGCGGCCGTGCCGCTCGCGCCGTTCGTCGGGCGCGGGTCGTCGCGCGCCTTCTGGGACTTCGCTCTCTGGACCGCGCTCGGCGTCACGCTCGGATGGTTCTCCGTGCTGATCTTCCTGCTGGGCTTCACGGCCATCTTCGAGATGGTGCGGACGCTGTTCGGCTTCGGCCTCGGCGGCGACGCCTACAGCCATCTCTTCGCCACCGGCCTGACGCTCGTCGGGCCGCTGTTCGCCCTCGGACGGATTCCCCATCCCGGCGAAGTGGAGGCGCGGGACTGGGCGGGCGATCGCCTGGAGCGCGCGGTGCGCCCGCTGTTCGAATGGATCACGGCGCCGCTGGTCCTCGCGGTCGCCGTCATCATCCACGCCTATGCCGCGCGGATCGCGCTGACCGGCAACGTGCCGATCGGCGAGATCGGCTGGGTGGTGCTCCTGTATGGTGCCTTCGTGCTGTCCTTGCGCGTCGGGCTCGAGCCGTTCCTCGCGCACTTGCCTCAGCCGGCACGATTCGTGGCGCATCGCTGGGCCGCCATGCTGGTCGTACCGCTCGCGCTTTTCGCCTATGCCCTGGCCGTGCGGGTGGCCGCGGAGGGATGGACGGTGGAGCGGTACTTCGCCGCCGCCTACGGCGTGGCGGCGGCCCTTGCCGTCCTGCTGCAGCTTGCGCCGCGCACGCGGTCGGACATCCGTCTCGTGGTCGCCGTCCCGCCCGTTCTCCTGGCGCTGTCGACGTTCGGCCCCTGGGGCGTCGCCGATACGGTGGGGCGCAGCCAGGTGGCGATGATCGAGCGGCGCGACGGCGAGGCGCTGCGTGGGGGCGCCGAGACGATCCGCGGCCTGGACGCGCCCGCGCGCCAGTCGCTTCTGTCGCGGCTCAGCGTCCTGGAGACGGTGGAACGGACGGATCGTCTCGCGCCGCTTCTCGGTGCGGTCGGAAGCGGGGATGCCGCGCAGCGCGTCGCCGCGCTTCGGGGCGCGTTGAACGAGGGCGCGGCCCTCGAGACGCAGGCGGCGGAAGCGGAGAACCAGAGCTTCTCGGTCGACGGCGCCTTCGATGTGGGCGGCTTCGACCGCGTCTTCCCGGCGCTCGATGCGGCCGTCGGACGAACCGATGGCAGCGTGCCCATGCGCCTCGACGGGCGATGGCTCGTGGTCACCTATCGCGGACGGACGGACCGCTTCGAGCTTCCGCCGACGCTCGGCCGGCCGAGCGGGCGCGCGCCGAGCGGAGGCCTTCCGCCGCTGGTGATCGATCTGCGGTCGGCGGAAGGACGCAGCCTGCGCCTGCGTCTCTCGCGCGTGCGCCGGGACGCGCAAGGCGTTCCGGTCTTCGTCCAGGGCTCGCTCGCCCTGCGGCACGGCGAATGGGCGAGCCCGCCCTGACGGGCGAAGCGCCTATTCGGCGGCCGTGAGCAGGACGCCGTTCTCGTCGGCGAGCCAGGTGGCGAAGTCGGCTAGGGCCCGGCGCGACAGGGCGCGCTTCTTGGCGATGGTCTTTTCCTTGCCGCGCAGCCGCTTCCCCTCCTCGCGAGGAACTTCGACCGGCGGGAACAGCCCGAAATTGACGTTCATCGGCTGGAACGAGCGCTTTCCGCCTTCTTCGTCCGCCGACAGGTGCCCGCCGGTGATGTGCGCCAGAAGGGCGCCCATGGCGGTCGTCGCCGGCGGCGGCGCGGCGGCGCGGCCCAGCGCCTCGGCGGCAGCGAAGCGGCCCGCCATCAGCCCGACGGAGGCCGACTCCACGTAGCCCTCGCAACCGGTGATCTGTCCCGCGAAGCGCAGCGACGGCCGGCTCTTCAGGCGCAGCGTTCCGTCGAGCAGCGTCGGCGAGTCGAGATAGGTGTTGCGATGGAGGCCCCCCAACCGCGCGAACTCGGCGTTCTCGAGGCCCGGGATGGTGCGGAAGACGCGCACCTGATCGGCGTATTTCAGCTTCGTCTGGAAGCCGACCATGTTGTAGAGCGTGCCCAGCGCGTTGTCCTGGCGCAACTGGACGACTGCATAGGCCTTCACGGTCGGGTTGTGCGCGTTGGTCAGGCCCATCGGCTTCATCGGCCCGTGACGCAGCGTTTCCGGTCCGCGCTCGGCCATCACCTCGATCGGGAGGCAGCCGTCGAAATAGGGCGTGCCTTCCCACTTGCGGAACTCGGTCTTGTCGCCTGCCACCAGCGCGGCGACGAACGCCTCGTACTGGTCGCGATCCATCGGGCAGTTCACGTAGTCCTTGCCCGTGCCGCCGGGGCCGACCTTGTCGTAGCGCGACTGGAACCACGCCTTGTCCATGTCGATCGTGTCGAAATGCACGATGGGCGCGATGGCGTCGAAGAAGGCGAGGGCATCCGCCCCCGTCTCGGCCCGGATCGCCTCGGCGAGGCCCGTCGCGGTGAGCGGGCCCGTCGCGACGATGGCGCGGCCCCATTCGGCCGGAGGCAGCGCGCCGATCTCCTCGCGCACGATCCGAACCAGCGGATGCGCGGCGAGCGCGGCGGTCACGGCATCGGCGAAACCGTCGCGGTCCACCGCCAGCGCGCCGCCGGCCGGCACCTGGTGCGCGTCGGCGCAACGCATGATGAGCGAGCCCGCCAGCCGCATCTCGGCATGCAGGACGCCGACCGCGTTGGTTTCGGCATCGTCGGAGCGAAAGGAGTTGGAGCAGACCAGCTCGGCCAGGGCATCGGTCTTGTGCGCGTCCGTGCCGCGCGTGCCGCGCATCTCGTGCAGGACGACCGGAACGCCCGCCTGCGCGAGTTGCCATGCGGCTTCGGAGCCGGCGAGGCCGCCGCCGACGATGTGGATGTGATCGTGTGCCATGGCGCTTGATAGCACCGGGGGCGGACGGGCGGAACACCCGGAAACGACAACACCCGCCGGGGGAGGACCGGCGGGTGTCGTTGGAAAGCCCGCGGATGGGAGGAGGAGACCGCGGGCTCGGATCCGCTCGGGCCCTTTGGGAGGAGGATGGGCCCTCGCGAAAGCTGTCTGGTATGTCTTAGCGCGTCGCCTGGCGGGCCAGGTCGCGGATGTCGGAGCGGGCGATCCCGAGGTCCGAGAGCTCGCGGCTCGAAAGCCGGTTCAGCTCGGCGCAGGTCTCGCGGTAACGACGCCAGTTGTTGTAGGAGCGGACGATGTTCATGGGTTTGCCGGGGGCTCGAACGTTGTGACTGAGAAGCGAAAGCCATTCGCCATCGCTTCGATGAGGTGAATATAATCGGTTCAAGCGAGTGGAGTGATAAGGAAGATTGCATGGCTGCCCTGCGACTTGTGCAACGCACAATGGCGCGAGTTCGCCGCCCCGGCGCATTTTCGTTCACGCTTTCGAAAGGATGCTTCCGATGGGAGCGTATCGCCGCCCCGCGGCCGTGAAGCCCACCGGCGCGGACGCGAGGCGGCGGCTTTTCGCCTTGGCTGTTGGCGAGACGCGATGATATAGGGGCGCTGCGTGTCTTCTCGGATACGCGCGGTGCTGCGGGTGTGGCGAAACTGGTAGACGCACTAGATTTAGGTTCTAGCGCCAAAAGCGTGGGGGTTCGAGTCCCTCCACCCGCACCAGCCGCTGCAGCAGCGGATGGTTCTCCGCTCACCCGCCCGGCGTTTCTTGACGGTGTGCCTTGGAGGCCAATTCCGTCGGTGTCGGCGCGCCCGGCGTCTCCCGTGCTCTGGATGACGGGGGGCGGGCAGGGCATCCGTTTCGACCCTGGACGTGCCATGATGCGGTGCGGCAAGGTGTTTCGGGATCGGCGCTTGCGGCATGGTCGGCGCCGTTCGACGGCATGGTCCATGCCGTCATCACCACTTGATCCACCAAAGTCCCTCAACTACAAGGCCCCGGATGGCCGGGTGGCGGGTGTTGCGTTCCGACAGCCCGCGGCGTGAAGGTCCGTTTCCTCGGCCCGCGCCGGCTCGGCGGCAACAAGATTCAATCAGGATCGGCGGCGGGACTTGGGCCGCCGGTCGAGACCATGAAGGGTTGACGATGCAGGTTAGGGAAACCAAGGCCGAAGGCCTGAAGCGCGAGATCGAGATCGTCGTGCCGGCGTCCGATCTGGAAGCGCGGCTGCAGACTCGCCTCTACGAGATCAAGGACCAGGTCAAGCTCAAGGGCTTCCGCCCCGGCAAGGTGCCGATGAGCCACATGCGCAAGTCGTATGGCCGCTCCGTCATGGCCGAGATCGTCAACCAGATCATCAACGAGACCCCGCGCTCCGTGATCGCGGAGCGCAACGAGCGCTCGGCCATGCAGCCCGAGATCCAGATGACCGAGGACGAGGGCGAGGCCGAGAAGGTTCTGCGCGGCGAGAGCGACTTCCGCTTCACGGTCGCCTACGAGACCCTGCCGGCCTTCGAGCTGAAGGAGACCGACGGCATCAAGATCGAGCGTCCGGTGGTCGAGATCGCCGACGAGGAGGTCGAGGACCAGGTCAAGCGCATCGCCGAGAGCGCGCGGACCTTCCAGCCCAAGGACGGCGCCGCCGAGACCGGCGACCGCGTCACGATGGACTTCGTCGGCAAGGTCGACGGCGAGGCGTTCCAGGGCGGCTCCGCTCAGGACTCCAACCTCGTGCTGGGTTCGGGCCAGTTCATCCCGGGCTTCGAGGACCAGCTCGTCGGCGCCAAGGCCGGCGACGAGAAGACCGTCGAGGTCAAGTTCCCCGAGGACTACGGTGCGGCGCACCTGGCCGGCAAGGACGCGGTGTTCGACGTCACCGTCAAGGCCGTCGCTTCGCCGGACGCGATGGAACTCGACGACGAGATGGCCAAGAAGCTCGGCCTTGAGTCGATCGCCCGCCTGCGCGAGATCGTGCGCGGCCAGATCGAGAGCCAGTTCGGCCAGGCGACCCGCCAGAAGGTGAAGCGCCAGCTTCTCGACCAGCTCGACGCCGAATACAGCTTCGAGCTGCCGGAGAAGCTCGTCGAAGCGGAGTTCAACAACATCTGGAACCAGGTGTCGCGCGAGCTCGAGCAGAGCGGCAAGAGCTTCGAGGACGAGGACACGACCGAGGAGAAGGCCCGGGCCGAGTATCGCAAGCTCGCCGAGCGCCGCGTCCGCCTCGGGCTGGTGCTGTCGGAGATCGGCGAGAAGGCCGGCGTCACCGTCTCGGACGAGGAGCTGCAGCGCGCCGTGATCGAGCAGGTCCGCCAGTACCCGGGCCAGGAGCAGCAGGTCTACGACTACTTCCGCAAGACGCCGGAAGCGATCCAGAGCCTGCGCGCGCCGATCTACGAGGAGAAGGTGGTCGATCACCTGCTCGCCACGGTCGACGTGACGGACAAGACCGTCTCCAAGGACGAGTTGATGAAGGACGACGAGGACGAGCTGTCCTCGGCCGCCTGAGGCATCACTGCCTCCTGTATCGCGGGCCGCCCCTCGGGGCGGCCCTTTTTCGTTCGCGGGTGCGAGAAGTTCGCCGCCTTGCCATGGCTCTGACGCATCCGGACTCTAGTTCGGCCGATGAGCCGACCGGGACCCGTCCTCCGACAGCCCGGCGAAGACACAAAGCCCGCCACGGACCGGAGCTTCATGATCCGACACACCGGTGTTCGAGCGCTGCTCCTTGCGCTTCTCTACGTTCTCCCGTCCCTCGTTCTCGCGGGACCCGTTTCCGCCCAGACGCCGAGCCTCCTGCCGGGGCTGCCCACCTCGTCGACGTCCTCGACCCCCTCCACCGAAACGGCACCCTCGGCGACGGATCGGCAGCAGCTCGACGAGCTGATCCGCATCCTGGAAACCGAGGCGACGCGCGACCGGCTGATCGAGTCGCTGAAGGCCGCCGCCTACCAAAGCGCACCCGCCGACGAAACGGCGGGGACGGCCGCGCCGTCCGGCGAGGCGGACCTGGCCGAGTCGGTGCCAGCGCATCTCGCCTCCTACACGCGGTCCACGGTGGCCGCGTTGCAGGAGGGGGCGGCCGAGATCGGCGGCCTCGTGGCGCAAGCCGGATACTTCCTCTCTGGCGCGCAGGCCATCAATCTGCCCCGCGTGTGGAACGCCATCCTGCCGGTCTCCACGATCGCCTTTGCGACCCTCGCGGCGCTGGCGCTGGCGTCGTTCGTCCGTCGGCGCATCGCGCGCTGGCTCGGATCGAAGGCCAAGCCCAAGGCTCCGGTGCTCCGCCTCGCGCTGGCGACGGTGGCGATGCTCGCCGACGCGCTGACGGTGATCCTGGCGGCGGCGGCCGGCCATGCGACCTCGCTGTTCCTGACGGGCGGCCCGCCGGACATCAACGAGGCGCTCTTCCTCAACGCCTTCGCCCTGACCGAACTCATCAAGGTCGGGCTCGCGGCCTTCGTGTCGCCGCACGTGCCATCGCTGCGGCTGACGCCGTTCAGCGACGGGCAAGCGCGCTACTGGTACCGCCGCCTCGCGCTGGTCGTCACGCTGCTCGGCTACACGTTCCTGTTCGTCGCGCCCGTCGTGCAGTCGATTTCGAGCGTCGCCGCCGGGAACGCGGTGCGCTTCATGGTCGTGACCGTTTCGTTCCTGTTCGTGCTTTGGCTGATCCTGGCCAACCGCGAGCGGGTGAAGCTCCGGCTTCAGCGTTCCTACCGGGAGGGGGCTCGCAACCCGCAGTCCCGCTTCTATCAGTTCCTCGGCCATGTCTGGTGGCTGCTGGCGGCTTCCTTCGTCACGGCACTCTTCGCGCTGTGGATCAGCAGCCCGCGCAGCGGCTTCCAGTTCATGCTCAGCGCGTCTCTGGTCTCGGTCGCCGCGATGGCGATCGGCGGGCTCGTGGTGTCGATCCTGACCCGGATCATCGTACGTGGCATCCGCGTCTCGGACGCCACGCGCGACCGCTTCCCGCTTCTGGAACGTCGGATCAACTCCTTCATCCCGAAGCTGCTCCTCGTGCTGCGGATCATCGTCATCGCGACGGTGGTCGCCGTGATCCTGGACGCCTGGTCGATCTTCGACCTCGACACGTTCTCCTCCAGCGCGTTCGGCCGTCGATTCTCGGGAGGTCTTCTCGGCGCTCTCCTGATCCTCACGGTCGGCTTCGCGATCCATCTCGTGTTCTCGTCCTGGGTCGAGTATCGCCTGAACCCCAATTTCGGGTCGGTTCCGACGGCGCGCGAGCGCACGCTCCTGTCGCTGTTCCGAAACGCCTTGACGATCGCTCTGGCGCTGATGGTCCTGATGCTGGTCCTGTCCCAGATCGGCATCAACATCGCGCCGCTCCTGGCCGGCGCCGGCGTGGTCGGCCTGGCGGTCGGCTTCGGCGCGCAGAAGCTGGTGCAGGACATCATCACCGGCGCCTTCATCCAGATCGAGAACGCGCTGAACGAGGGCGACGTGGTGCAGCTCGGCTCCGTGTCGGGCGTGGTCGAGAAGCTGACCATCCGCTCGGTGAGCCTGCGCTCGCTCGACGGGACCTACTACCTGATCCCGTTCTCTTCGGTGGATCAGGTCGCCAACATGACCAAGGACTTCTCGAACTTCGTCGCCGACGTGTCCGTCGCCTTCCGCGAGGACGTTGCCGAGGTGAAGGATCTCATGCAGGAAGCCTTCCGGCGCGTGCGCGAGAGCTCGGAGGGGATCCACATCATCGCCGACTTCGAGATGCTGGGCGTCGAGACGCTGGGGGACAACGCGGTGCTGGTCCGGGGGCGCGTCCGTACGCTTCCGGGCAAGCAATGGGGCGTCGGCCGCCTCTACAAGGAGGTCGTCAAGAGCCTCATGGACGAGCGGGGGATCGGGATTCCGTTCCCGCAGACCACCGTATGGTTCGGCGAGTCGAAGACCCACGAGACGCCGCCGTTGCGGGTTGCCGGGGCAGCCGGCACGGCGCTCGGCGACGCCGAGGACGGTGCGAGGGGGCGCGCGGCTGCCTCCGGTGCGGGCGCGGGGCGGAACCTGCGAACCGCGACGCGCAACCCGGACGGAACGCCGATCCCTCCCGATCCGAAGGACGACGACGCCGACGAGGGCGATCCCGCGCGTTGATGCGGAGGGCCGGCGCGGAGCTTCCCCGAGGCTGGGGGGCGCTGCTTGCGCTGGCCGCCCCACGCACCCTATCTAGGCAAGCGAAATACCGAGCCCGATTCGGCCGGCACGACGTCGGCCAGCCCCTTCACGAGAGACCACCATGAAGCATCCCGTCGAGACCATGATGAACCTTGTTCCGATGGTCGTCGAGCAGACGAACCGGGGCGAGCGGGCCTATGACATCTTCTCCCGCCTTCTGAAGGAGCGCGTGATCTTCATCACCGGCCCGATCGAGGACGGGATGGCGACGCTGGTCTGCGCGCAGCTCCTGTTCCTCGAGGCCGAGAACCCGAAGAAGGAGATCGCGCTCTACATCAACTCGCCCGGCGGCGTGGTGACGAGCGGCATGGCGATCTACGACACGATGCAGTTCATCAAGCCGGCGGTCTCCACGCTGTGCATCGGCCAGGCGGCCTCGATGGGCTCGCTGCTCCTGTGCGCCGGCCACAAGGACATGCGCTTCGCCACGCCCAACGCGCGAATCATGGTCCACCAGCCTTCCGGCGGCTTCTCCGGCCAGGCGTCGGACATCGAGCGCCACGCGCTGGACATCATCAAGCTCAAGCGCCGCCTCAACGAGGTCTACGTCCAGCACACCGGCCAGGACTACGAGACCATTGAACGCACGCTGGACCGTGACCACTTCATGACGGCGGACGAGGCCAAGGACTTCGGTCTGATCGACAAGGTCCACTCGACCCGCGACGCGATCGAGACCGCGATCTCGTCCTGAGGCCCGTCGCGCCCTCGTCCTTGATGTCGCCACGAGCCGACCCTAGCCTTCAGGGCTCGGCTCCGATTAAGCGTCGATCAAGGATAGCGTCGCTAGACTGTCACGGATGCGAGAGGGCCAAGGCCGGGATCGCGCTCGTGGCAGGCGGTTGCTTTGTGCGCGTTGCAGCATAGGATGAGTCACGGGTCACGCGACCTATCTCCGGACCTCCACGTCCGAGGTGCGGAACGGAAGGAAGAACGATGAGCAAAGTGAGCGGCGGCGACAGCAAGAACACGCTCTACTGCTCTTTCTGCGGAAAGAGCCAACACGAAGTCCGCAAGCTGATCGCCGGGCCGACGGTCTTCATCTGCGACGAGTGCGTCGAGCTCTGCATGGACATCATCCGGGAGGAGAACAAATCCTCCATGGTGAAGTCGCGCGAGGGCGTGCCGACCCCGCAGGAGATCATCAAGGTTCTCGACGATTACGTCATCGGCCAGTCCTTCGCCAAGAAGGTCCTGTCGGTCGCGGTCCACAACCACTACAAGCGTCTGGCGCACGCGTCGAAGAACAACGACGTCGAGCTGGCGAAGTCCAACATCCTGCTGATCGGTCCGACCGGCTGCGGCAAGACGCTGCTCGCGCAGACGCTCGCCCGCATCCTCGACGTGCCCTTCACCATGTCGGACGCGACCACCCTGACCGAAGCGGGCTACGTCGGCGAGGATGTCGAGAACATCATCCTGAAGCTGCTCCAGTCGGCCGACTACAACGTCGAGCGTGCGCAGCGCGGCATCGTCTACATCGACGAGATCGACAAGATCAGCCGCAAGTCGGACAACCCGTCGATCACGCGCGACGTGTCGGGCGAGGGCGTCCAGCAGGCGCTCCTGAAGATCATGGAAGGCACCGTCGCTTCGGTTCCGCCGCAGGGTGGCCGCAAGCATCCGCAGCAGGAGTTCCTGCAGGTGGATACGGCCAACATCCTGTTCATCTGCGGCGGCGCCTTCGCGGGCCTCGACCGGATCATCTCCGACCGCGGACGCAAGACCTCGATCGGCTTCGGCGCGAACGTCGAGAGTCCCGAGGACCGGCGCACGGGCGAGCTCTTCCGCAAGGTGGAGCCCGAGGACCTGCTCAAGTTCGGCCTGATCCCCGAGTTCGTCGGCCGCCTCCCGGTTCTGGCGACGCTGGAGGACCTGGACGAGCCGGCGCTGGTGCAGATCCTGGTCGAGCCGAAGAACGCCCTGGTTAAGCAGTACCAGCGCCTGTTCGAGATGGAGAACGTCGAACTTTCCTTCCACGAGGACGCGCTCAAGGCGATCGCCCGCAAGGCGATCGAGCGCAAGACCGGCGCGCGCGGCCTCCGCTCCATCATGGAAGCCATGCTGCTGGACACGATGTTCGATCTGCCGACGCTGGAAGGCGTGCAGGAGGTCGTGATCTCGGAAGAGGTCATCGACGGCAACGCGCGGCCTCTCTACATCTACTCGGACCGCAAGGACGAGAAAGAGCCCGCGAGTGCCTGACGCACCCGCCATCCGCATCGTCTGAGACCATCAGGCCCGCTCCGGAGCGCCGGGGCGGGCTTAACTTTTCGATGGGTCGGCTTCCCGACCGCACCGTTCACTTTCGACGCAACCCTGCGGGACCGACCGCGGGTTGAAGGGAGGGCGATCGGCGACCACATTGCCAAATGTAAGAAGGCCTTTCGACCCGGCGCCAGATGGGCCGGTCGCAAAGGGCCTCCCGCGGCTGATGCCGTAGAAAGGACAAGCATGTCAGACCCGACGTTCCAAGCCGACGCGCCCGCCGAGTCCGGTCCCTACCCGGTTCTCCCGCTGCGCGACATCGTCGTGTTCCCGCACATGATCGTTCCGCTCTTCGTGGGGCGCGAGAAGTCCATCCGGGCTCTCGAGGAGGTCATGGGCGCGGACAAGCAGATCCTGCTGGCGACCCAGAAGAACGCGAGCGACGAAGACCCGGCGCCCGAGGCGATCTACGACCTCGGCACGCTCGCCAACGTGCTCCAGCTGCTCAAGCTGCCCGACGGCACCGTGAAGGTGCTGGTGGAGGGCATCTCGCGCGCCCGCATCTCCGGCTTCACCGAGCGGACCGACTGGCACGAGGCGATCGCGACCATCGTTCCCGAGGTCGAGGAAGACCCGGTCGAGGTCGAGGCGCTCGCGCGCTCGGTGATCTCGGAGTTCGAGAACTACGTCAAGCTGAACAAGAAGATCTCGCCCGAGGTCGTCGGCGCGGCGGGGCAGATCGACGACTATTCCAAGCTGGCCGACACGGTGGCCTCGCATCTCGCGATCAAGATTCCCGAGAAGCAGGAGATGCTGGGCATCGTCAGCGTGCAGGAGCGCCTCGAGCGCGCCCTGAGCTTCATGGAGGCCGAGATCTCGGTCCTTCAGGTGGAGAAGCGCATCCGTTCGCGCGTCAAGCGCCAGATGGAGAAGACCCAGCGCGAGTACTACCTGAACGAGCAGATGAAGGCGATCCAGAAGGAGCTGGGCGACGGCGAGGAAGGCCGCGACGAGCTCGCCGAGATCGAAGAGCGCATCAAGAAGACCAAGCTGTCCAAGGAAGGCAAGGAGAAGGCCTCGGCGGAGCTGAAGAAGCTGCGGCAGATGAGCCCGATGTCCGCCGAGGCGACGGTGGTGCGCAACTATCTCGACTGGCTGCTCGGGCTGCCGTGGGGCAAGGCTTCGAAGGTGCGCATCGACCTCAAGAAGGCCGAGGAGATCCTCGAGGAGGAGCACTACGGCCTCGACAAGGTCAAGGAGCGCATCGTCGAGTATCTGGCGGTGCAGAGCCGTCAGGCGAAGCTCAAGGGGCCGATCCTGTGCCTCGTCGGGCCCCCGGGCGTCGGCAAGACCTCGCTCGCCAAGTCCATCGCGCGGGCCACGGGCCGCGAATACGTGCGCATGGCGCTCGGCGGCGTTCGCGACGAGGCCGAGATCCGAGGCCACCGTCGTACCTATATCGGCTCCATGCCGGGCAAGGTGATCCAGTCGCTCAAGAAGGCCAAGCGGAACAACCCGCTCTTCCTGCTCGACGAGATCGACAAGATGGGCCAGGACTTCCGCGGCGATCCGTCTTCGGCGCTTCTCGAGGTGCTCGACCCCGAGCAGAACGCCACCTTCATGGATCACTACCTGGAGGTCGAGTACGACCTGTCGTCCACGATGTTCGTGACGACGGCGAACACGCTCAACATCCCGGGTCCGTTGATGGACCGCATGGAGTTGATCCGCATCGCCGGCTACACGGAGGACGAGAAGATCCAGATCGCCAAGCGGCACCTCTTGCCCAAGGCGATCAAGGATCACGCCCTGCGCCCCGAGGAGTTCTCGGTGGCCGATGACGCGCTTCGCGAGATCGCCCGGCGCTATACCCGCGAGGCCGGCGTGCGCTCCTACGAGCGCGAGCTGTCCAAGCTGGCGCGCAAGGCGGTCACGAGCATCCTCAAGGGCGAGGTGACGACGGTCGAGGTCTCGGCCGCGAACCTCTCCGACTATCTCGGCGTGCCGCGCTATCGCTACGGCGAGGCCGAGGCGGAGGATCAGGTCGGCGTTGTCACCGGGCTCGCCTGGACGGAGGTCGGCGGCGAGCTGCTGACGATCGAAGGCGTCATGATGCCCGGCAAGGGCAAGATGACGGTGACGGGCAACCTCAAGGATGTGATGAAGGAGTCCATCTCCGCCGCCGCGTCCTACGTCCGCAGCCGTGCCATCGAGTACGGCATCCAGCCGCCGCTCTTCGATAAGCGGGACATCCACGTCCACGTGCCCGAGGGCGCGACGCCGAAGGACGGGCCGTCCGCAGGCATCGCCATGGCGTCGGCCATCATCTCGGTGATGACCGGCATCCCGGTCCGCCGGGACATCGCGATGACCGGCGAGGTGACGCTGCGGGGCAGGGTGCTGCCGATCGGCGGCCTCAAGGAGAAGCTCTTGGCCGCGCTTCGCGGCGGAATGACCAAGGTCCTGATCCCGGCCGAGAACGCCAAGGATCTGGCCGACATTCCGGACAACGTGAAGAACAGCCTGGAGATCGTTCCGGTCTCGCGCATGGGCGAGGTGCTCGAGCACGCGCTGGTCCGCACGCCGGCGCCGATCGAATGGTCGGAGGACGACGCGGCGGCCCACCTGGCCGACAAGTCGGACGACTCGCAGGGTGCGATGGCCCACTGAGCGGGGCTTCCCGGAGCGAAAACGACGAAAAATGCCGCCCACGGGGCGGCATTTTTCGTTCGGGGCCCTTGTTTCCGCGGGTTTGACCCCATCTCGGCCTTGAAGGTCGCTCGTCTTTTACGCAGTGTGGCGCACCGAGTCGATGCGACTTCCTTCAACGCTGGAGACTGTGCATGAACAAGAACGAACTGGTCGCCGCCGTGGCCGACAAGGCCAAGCTGTCGAAGCAGGAAGCCACGGGCGCCGTGGACGCCGTCTTCGACGCGCTTCAGGATGCCATGGCCAAGGGCGACGACGTCCGGCTCGTCGGCTTCGGCACGTTCTCCGTTTCCCACCGCGCGGCTTCCAAGGGCCGCAATCCGTCGACGGGTGCCGAGGTCGACATTCCGGCCCGCAACGTCGCCAAGTTCACGCCCGGCAAGGGCCTCAAGGACGCGGTGAACGTCGACGCCGCGCCGAAGTCGAAGTCCAAGTAGGACCGCGAGGCGATGGAGGCGCCGATTGCGGCGCCTCCATCGCGAACACCCTTCCGGCGCCGCGGTCGCGTCGCCGCGTACCGTGACCGAAACATCGGTGCACCCGCCGCCCGTTGCGGCTTGGACCCACCTCGGCGGGAGCCGGGGAAACCACGAGAGATCGGCCATGCCGACGCCCGATGCTCTGTTGGCGGAGATCGTCGCGTTCCGCCGCCATCTCCACGCTCATCCCGAGATTTCCGACCAGGAAGCTGCGACGGCCCACACAGTCGCCGAGTTCCTTCGCGGCTGCGGAGCCGACGAGGTCGTCACCGGGCTCGGCGGCCATGGCGTCGCGGCGGTGTTCGCGGGGGCCGGCGAGGGGCCGACGCTCCTGATTCGCTCCGAACTGGACGCCTTGCCCATCTTGGAGATCGGCGAGCGGGAGCATCGCTCGCGCCGCGACGGGGTCGGGCATCTGTGCGGTCATGACGGTCACAGCGCGATCCTCGCGCTGGTGGCGCGATGGCTCGGCGTCAGGCGACCCGCGCGCGGGCGCGTCGTGCTCCTGTTCCAGCCGGCGGAGGAAACGGGCGAGGGCGCCGCCCGCATCCTCGCCGATCCGGCCTTCGCCGCACTGGCGCCGGACTATGCCTTCTCGCTGCACAACCTGCCCGGCCTGCCGCTCGGCGAGGTCGCGCTTCGGACGGGGCCGGTCAACTGCGCCTCGCGGGGCATGCGCGTCTCCCTGCGGGGTCGAACCGCGCATGCCTCCATGCCTTGGGACGGCGTGTCGCCCCTCTCGGCCGTGGCGGAGATGTTGGCGCTCCTTCCTTCGCTCGGCACGGGAGGCGAGCTGGACGAGGCGTTCCAGCTCGTGACCGTGACGCACGCTCGGCTCGGCGAGCCGGCTTTCGGGATTTCGCCTGGCGAGGCCGAGGTCTGGGCGACGTTGCGTGCCCTGCGCGACGAGCGGATGGACGCCCTGTGCGCGCGGGCGGAGGCGGGCGCTCGGGCCTGCGCCGAGCGTCACGGGCTGGGCGTGGAGATCGCCTACGACGACGTGTTCCGGCACTGCGAGAACCATCCCGACGCCGTGGCCATCCTGCGCGCCGCGATGGATGCGCGGAGCGTCGTGCATCGGCCGGGGGAGCCGATGTACCCGTCGGAGGATTTCGGGCTCTTCGCGAGCCACGCGCGGTCGGCGATGTTCTTTCTGGGCGCTGGCGTCGACCACCCTCGGCTGCACAATCCAGACTACGACTTTCCCGACGCGTTGATTCCCGTCGGCGCAGGGATCTTCGAGCAGGTGATCCGCGACCTCCTCGGCTGAGGCGGGCGACCAGGAATCGTCAGGGAAAGGTCCAGCTCGTCGCCTCGTGCTCCAGCGGATGGAGCGGCGCACGCAGCTGCAGCGTCAGGCCCTCCGTCGCGAAGTCGATCTCGGCCGTGCCGCCGAACTCCGCCGCCAGCACCCGCTCGACGATGCGCGTCCCGTAGCCCGAGCGCGATGGCGGGCGCACGCTCGGGCCTCCGCGCTCGCGCCACCCGAAGGCGAGTTGATCGTCCTCGATGCGCCAGCGGACGTCCACGGTGCCCGTGCCGTTCGACAGGCTGCCGTGGCGGAGCGCGTTTTCGGCCAGCTCGTGGACCGCGAGCGACAGCATGGTGGCGATGCGCGGCTTGAGGCGAACCTCCGGGCCCTCCACCGTCAGGCGGTCGCCAACCCTCGTATGCAGCGGCTCGAGCGCGCCTTTCACCACGTCGCCGAGCGCCGCGCTCGCCCAGGCCTCGGCGGTGAGAACGTCGTGGCTGCGCGCCAGCGCCTGGATGCGGCCGAACACGGCGGAGGTCACCTCCGAGGGAATCCGCGCGTCGCGCAGCGTCTGCAGGACCACGCTCTGCACCGTCGCCAGCGTGTTCTTGACCCGGTGGTCGAGCTCGCGGTTCAGAAGGAAGCGATGCTCCTCGGCCCGCTTTCGCTCGGTGACGTCGAACTGCGATGCGAAGAAGAACGTGAGCTCGTCGCCCTGGAACACCGGCGACACGAGCAACGCGTTCCAGAAGGTCGAGCCGTCCTTGCGGTAGTTCAGGAGGTCGATCTCGATCGACCGGCGCTCCTCGACGGCGCGGCGGAGCTTCAGAACGTCGTCCCGGTTCGTCGCCGGCCCCTGGAGGAACCGGCAGTTCCGGCCGAGGATCTCGTCGCGGTCGTAGCCCGTCAGCCGGACGAACGCGTCGTTGCAGAAGACAATCGGGTTGTCCGCGGTCGCCGGGTCCGTGATGATCATCGGCATCCGGGTCGTTCGCACGGCGGATGCGAATGGGTCGGCGGTGTTCCCGCTCGCGACGTCGATTTCGTGGTCGATCCGCCGGCGTTCCTGCTCGCTCATGGTCGCCTATGCCGCCTGTCCCGGATCGCCGACGTGATCGCGTTCGACCAGTCTCCCGGTCTGCTTGCGTCGTCCCGCGGCGGATGGCAATGGTCCGAACGCCTGGAGGCCCGAATGTTGCTGCGATTAGTCTACGTATCCCACCTTTCCGACGACGTGTCGCAGGAAAAGCTCGACGGAATCGTGGACCGCTCGCGCGTGAGGAACGAGCGCGACCATGTCACCGGCATGCTGGCCGTGGACGGTCGGCGCGTGCTCCAGGTTCTGGAGGGGCCGCCCGAGGCGGTCGGGCGGCTCTACAGCCGGATCTGCGAGGACGAGCGTCATCGCGATGTGGTCGAGATCGACCGCAGGATGGTGGAGACCCGCCATTTCGGCGATTGGGGCATGGTGCGCCGGAGCATGGTCGATGTCGTCGTGCAGGCGATGACGCTCTGACGCCCATGGAATCTCTCTGAAGGGCGGAGGGCGCGCGAACGCGCCCCCGGCCCATGTGGTGGCCGCCGGCGATTCAGCGGGCGGCGGCTTCGGCGTAGTTTTCCGAGACCTTGGTCCAGTTCACCGCGTCCCACCAAGCCGACAGGTAGTCGGCGCGGCGGTTGTTGTAGGTCAGGTAGTAGGCGTGCTCCCAGACGTCGTTGCCGAGGACCGGCGTGCCCTTCGTCTCGGCGACGTCCATCAGCGGGTTGTCCTGGTTGGGCGTCGATGTGATCGCCAGCTTGTCGTCGTCGCCGACGATCAGCCAAGCCCAGCCCGAGCCGAAGCGGCCGGTGCCGGCGGTTTGGAAGGCCTGCTTGAATTCGTCCATCGAGCCGAAGGCCTCGTCGATCGCCGCGGTCAGCTCGGCCGAGGGTTCGCCCCGCTCGCCTTCCGGCGCCATGATCTGCCAGAAGAACGTGTGGTTCCAGTGGCCGCCCGCACTGTTGCGAACCCCCGCCGGCCGCTCGCCCGCCGAGGCGACGATCTCCTCTAGCGACAGTCCAGCAAGCTGCGGGTCCGCCTCGGCGGCGTTGTTCAGGGCGGTCACAAAGGCCTGATGGTGCTTGGAATGGTGCAGCTCCATCGTCTGCGCGTCGATGATCGGCGCCAGCGCATCGTAAGCGTAGGGCAGTTCGGGCAGCGAGAAGGGCTGCGACTGGGTCGCCTGCTGGCCGGACGCCGGCGAGGTCTGCTGCGCGGCGGCGACCTGCGGCAGCGCCAGCGCGCCGGCGGTCAGCGTCAAGGCGGCAAGGGTTCCGGCGAGGGGGAGATGGCGCATCGTTGGGCTCCGCATGGACCGAGGAAAATCGGATGCGGAACGGCGCCCCGAGGGCGCCGTTGCAAAAACAAGTCGTGATCGCACGTCTCGATGCGGGGCAAGCTAAGGCGTATGCGCCGCGTGCGCGCCCGGCGCGCCCATGGCGTCGACCTTGAGCTCCACGTCCACTGCGCCCGCCCGCTCGAAGGTGAGGTGCAGCGGCACCATCTGCCCTTCGCGGAACGGCTCCTTGACGCCGAGCAGCATCAGGTGGAGCCCGCCCGGCGCCAGCCGCGCCTCGCCCCCTGCCGGGACGGCAAGTCCCCCCTCGACCTGTCTCATGGTCATCACGCCATCCTTCACCGACATGTCGTGCACCTGCACCTCCGTCGCCGCCGGAGACGTGATCGACACGAGGCGATCGGGCTCCGTGCCGTGGTTGGCCAGGGTCAGGTATCCCGCCCCGGTGCGCGCGCCCGGCGGCATGGCCCGGCTCCAGGGATGGCCGATCTCGATCGCGCCGATCTTATAGCCGTGCGCGAAGGCGGGGGCGGGGGCGACGGCGGCCAGCGCGAGACACACGGCCGTAGCGGGTGCGGCCAGGCGGCGGGCGGGGGATAGGGGGAACATGGCGGTCTCCTACGAAAGCGGATGGGGCGCCGCGCCTCTCGCCGCGAGACCCCTCTCGGGACCGGGCGCAAGACGCGGCGGGTGGGTGCGTTCAGGCGGCGGCGGGGCGGCGACGCATCCTCGCGACGGCGAGATCCAGCGCCAGCATCACGAGCAGCGAGGCGCCGACCAGCGGGAACACGACGCCGCCGATCGCCAGGAGGGCAAGGAGGCCTCGGAAGACGCGCGGATCGCGGGGCATCGGCGGCACGCCCATCGAGCGGCTGGGGCGGCGCTTCCACCACATCGCGCCCGCCGAGACGGCGAGCACCACGTTGCCGATGCAGACGAGAACGAGCACGATCTGGTTCGGCAGCCCGAACTGCTGCCCGAGATGGACGCTGATGCCCCATTCCAGCGCCCTTCCGAGCGGACCGTAGTCCGCATAGCGCATGTCGAGAAGGGGGTCGCCCGTGTAGCGGTCGAGATGGACCACGCGCTGCTCGGCGACGTCGTCGGGATAGACCGACCCCGTATACACGCCGGTGGGCGTCGTCGGCAGCGCGACCGCATAGCCGTGGTGGAGGCCGAGCCGATCGAACGTGGCCACCGCCGCGTTGAGCCCGATCGACGGTCGCGACGACGGCGCGGATTCCGGGACCTGAGCCTCCTGCATCGACCAGCTCGTCGTGCCCGCCTCGGACAATCTCTGCCCGGACATGGGAACGTCGACGCGCACGCCGGACGGGTATCCGAAGTTCGAGCCGTTCGCCCACTGGTTCACCTGGCCGCCCCAGACCTGCGACCAGGGCATGCCCGTGACCGCGAGGAACACCAGGAACCCGCCGACCGCGATGCCGGTCACCGCATGCGCGTCGCGCCAAAAGACACGCCGGGCGGGCGTGCCGCGCACCGTGACGACGCCGCCCGCCTGCCCGCGTGGCCACCAGAGGTAGATGCCCGTGATCACCAACAGGACCGACCAGCCCGCGGCGATCTCCACCGCGCCGCGTGCGACGGGGCCGAAGAACTTCAGGCTGTGAAGGTGCCGGACGGTCCACATGATGGTTCCCTGGTCCGGCAGGGCGCCGAGAACGCGGGCATCGTGCGGATCGACATAGACCGCGAGCCGCTCGCCCGCGTCCGTGCGCACGGTGACCTCGGCGGAGGCGTCCGGGCTTGCGGGATCGGTGAACTTCAGCGCGGTGCCGGGATGGGCCGCCAGCGCGGCGTCCACCATGGCCGAGGGCCGGGCGAGCGACGTGTCATTGGCGGTCGCGACGCGCTTGAGGTCGGAATGGACGAGGGCGTCGATCTCGTCGCGGAAGACGTAGAGACCTCCCGTGATCGAAAGGGTGACCAGGAAGGGCAGGACGAACAGTCCCGCATAGAAGTGCCAGCGCCACACGGCGCGATAGAGATCGACCGACGCGCCCGAGCGCGCGGCGCGCTCGGGGCGGTCGAGAGTGAGGTCGGACATGGAAGGGTCTCGAAAACGGGGAAGGTCGCCGTGGCGCGGTGTCGAGCTTGCCGGCCTTGCTCGCGCTCAACCCTGCCGCGCCGGAGGGGCGGGGAGGGGAGGCGGCGTCGGTCTGCGTCTCGACGTGGAAGGGCCGTCGTCAGAGGACGGCCGGTGGCCCGCGTGTGATTCTCGGCGTTTCCGGGACGGAGGCCAGCACGTTCGCATAGGACACGAAGACGGCAGGCGGCGCCGCGACGGCGGTGGCGACTGCCTCGCCCGAGGCGGGCGGCGCCGCCGATGTCCCAGCGAACATGCTGCAACCGAGCCAGCAGCACGACATCTTGCCGGAATGGTCGTCGTGAGACCGATGCGAGCCGTCGTGGTTGATCTGATCGGAAGCGTGGCACAGGACGTTGCCGAACTGATCGCGCGGGGCCGTGTCGGCCGAGGCGCCTTGCGAGAACGCCAGAAGCGCGGCGTGCACGACGAAGAGCAGCGCGACGAGGCGCACCGTCCATTCGCTCCAGCCGCTTCGCCGTCCAGCCACGCCCCGCGTCCCCTCGGATACCGCTTCGATCGACGGATAGCACGCGGCGCGGCCGGACGGAACGTGGGCATATCGCCCGAGGGAAGCTCGGCGGTCACCCGTGCGGGCGGCGATTGGCAAACCGGCATCGCGGACCATTTACGCCCCGAGTTTCGCAGCCCCGCCTCACGGCCGGCCCCGTGGATGCGGGGCACCGGTCCCGAACCGCGCCCCTTCCGCCAAGCCTGGAACATGCACATGACCGCACCTGCCATCGCGCCTGCCTGCACGCTCGTTCTGTTCGGAGCGGCGGGCGACCTCGTGAAGCGGCTCCTGATGCCGTCGATCTACGATCTCGCCGTATCGGGAGTCCTCGATCCGGGCTTTCGCGTCGTCGGCGTGGATCGCGCCGACATCTCGACGCAGAGCTGGCGTGACGGGCTGAACGCGGCGCTGCACGAGATGGCGTCCGATCCAGCGGCCGAATTCAATGCCGGCGCGATCCGCGAGGACGTCTGGCAGGATCTTGCCGGGCGGCTCGAGTTCATGCGGGGCGACGTGACGGACGATGCGACGTTCGAGGCGCTCGCGAAGCGGATCGACGGCAACGCCGTCTTCTACTGCGCGGTGGCGGGCCGCTTCTTCGCGCCGATCGCCGAAGGGTTGGGCAAGGCGGGCCTTCTCCGCCGGCCGGGTGGCGGGTTCCGCCGCCTCGTGATCGAGAAGCCGTTCGGCGACGATCTGGCGTCGGCGCGCGCGCTCGACGCCGAACTCCTGTCGCTGGCCGCCGAGGAGCAGATCTATCGGATCGACCACTTTCTGGGGAAGGAAACGGTGCAGGCGATCCTGGCGCTTCGCTTCGCCAACCGCATCTTCGAACCGCTCTGGTCGGCCGAGCACCTCGACCACGTGCAGATCACGGCGGCGGAGACGCTGGGCGTGGAAGGCCGGGGAAGCTTCTACGAGCGCGCCGGCGCGCTGCGGGACATGGTGCCGAACCACCTGTTCCAGATCCTGGCCATGGTGGCGATGGAGCCGCCGGCCGATCTCGGCGAGCGTGCGGTGCGCGATGCCAAGGGTCGGCTTCTGTCGGCGGTCCGGCCGGTCGCGCCGGACGACATGGTGCGCGGCCAGTATGCCGCCGGCTCGCTCGGCGGGGCACACCGCGTCGGCTACCGCGAGGAGCCGGGCGTTGATCCCCGGAGCCGGGTCGAGACCTATGCCGCGCTGAAGCTCGACATCGACACGCCGCGCTGGGCGGGCGTGCCCTTCTACCTGCGCACGGGCAAACGGCTGGCCGCCCATTGCACGCAGATCGTGCTCCAGTTCAAGCCGCCCGCCCATGCGCTGTTCGGCGCCGGCTCGCAGCCCAATCGCCTGACGCTGCATATCGACGGTGACAAGGGATTGCGCACCGCGTTCGACATCAAGGCGCCGGGGCCGGGCTGGGCTTTGGCGCCGGTGGCCGAGGCGTTCCGGCACGACGACTTCTTCGAGCACGTCCCCAACATCGGCTACGAGTCGCTCCTCTATGCCTGCATGATGGGCGACGCCTCGCTGTTTCAGCGGGCCGACGCCATCGAGGCGCCCTGGGCGGTAGTGGAGCCCGTGCTGGAAGCCTGGAAGGCGGGCGAGCCCGAACCCTATCCGGCCGGCAGCGCGGGCCCGAGCGGAGCCGACGCGCTGTTGGCGCGCGACGGCCGCGCCTGGGCGCCGTTGCAGCCGGAGCCGGACCGGCGCTTCGGTCGGCGGACGGGGGGCGAAGCGCAGGGCTGAGCGGCCGGCGCCGGGCGTCTCCACGCTCAAGGGACAAATCGTCCGCC
The DNA here is from genome assembly GCF_003583935.1 of Aureimonas flava. GTDB lineage: Bacteria > Pseudomonadota > Alphaproteobacteria > Rhizobiales > Rhizobiaceae > Aureimonas > Aureimonas flava. The sequence continues at coordinate 303,684 of NZ_QYRN01000001.1, forward strand.
GTCGGTGAGTTGACTTTCACGTGAGCGACGAAACGTTCCTGTCGAAAGGCGCGGCGGTTTCGGAACGCGATCCGGGCTTGCGCGGTCGGTGTCGAGAATGGACCAGGTCAACCGGCGTATCGAAGAAGGCGGCGACGACGCCGCGACGGCGGGGGACGCGCCCGCTCAGCCGAAGGCGGAGCGGCGGTCTCCCTGGCGTCGCCGCCTGCTGCTCGGCGCCGGGCCGGTGGTGCTCGTCGTCGTGGCGCTGGTCCTGTACTTCCGGGGCGGCGGCACGGTGAGCGAGGCGGACTCCTACGTCGGTGCGCCCAACGTCACGATCACGGCGCAGGTGGCCGGACAGGTCGTCGAGGTGGACGTCGCGGAGAACCAGCGGGTGGCGGAAGGGGCGGTGCTGTTCCGTCTCGACCCCGAACCCTTCCAGATCGCGGTAAACCAGGCCAAGGCGCAGCTCCAGGAAACGCGGGAGAAGCTCCAGGGCCTCGTGCTGACCTATCGGCAGGCCGAGGCGGAGGTTCAGCAGAACCAGGCCGACGTGACCTATGCCCAGCAGCAGTTCGACCGCGCCAGCAGTCTCGTGGACAGCGGCGTCGGCACGCGCTCCGACGCCGACGCGGCGCGCCGGGACCTTCGTGTCGCGCAGGATCAGCTCGTGGCGGCACGGGCCTCCGCCAGCTCGACGCTGGCGCAGCTCGGCGGCTCCGCCGACACGCCGACCGAGCAGCAGGCGACCTATCTGCAGGCGCAGGCCGCGCTGCAGAGCGCCGAGCGCGACCTGCGCCTCGCCACCGTCACGGCGCCCTTCGCGGGCATCGCGACGCAGGTCGACAACATCGCGGTCGGCTCGTACCTGACGGCGGGCCGGTCCGCGTTCACGCTGGTCTCCACCGATGCCTGGGTGGACTCCAACCTCAAGGAGACCGACCTCGTCCATGTGAAGGTCGGCGACGAGGCGGACGTCGTGGTGGACAACTATCCCGATCTCGTCCTGCGGGGAAAGGTCGCGAGCGTCGCCCCGGCGTCCGGCTCGGTCTTCTCGCTGCTGCCGGCGCAGAACGCCAGCGGCAACTGGGTCAAGGTCGTGCAGCGCATCCCGGTGCGGGTAACGCTGGACGACGTACCCGACGGCGTGGCGCTGCGGGTGGGGTCGAGCGCGACCGTATCGATCGAGACGGGCTACCACCGCACGCCGCAGACCCTTTGGGACGACGTTCTGGGCCTCGTCGGGCTATGAACGCGCCGCGCGGTCCGGCGCCCGAGGAGATCAGCTCGGGCCAGCGCGTGGCGATCACCGCCTGCGTGATGATCGCCACGCTGATGCAGGCGCTGGACTCCACCATCGCCAACGTCGCGTTGCCCTACATGCAGGGCTCGCTCGCCGCGACCAGCGACCAGATCAACTGGGTCCTGACCTCCTACATCGTCTCGGCCGCGATCATGACGCCCACCACCGGCTGGCTGGAGCGCCGATTCGGCCGCCGCCGCGTGTTCATCACCTGCGTGGTCGGCTTCGTGGTCGCGTCCATGCTCTGCGGCACGGCGACGAGCCTGACCGAGATGGTGCTGTTCCGAGTGGTGCAGGGCGTCTTCGGCGCGCCCCTCGTGCCGATCGCGCAGTCGACCCTCCTGGACACCTATCCCGCCAGCACGCGCGGCCAGGCCATGGCGGTGTTCGGGCTCGGCGTGATGCTGGGACCGATCATCGGCCCGACCCTCGGCGGCTGGCTGACCGAATACTACGACTGGCGCTGGGTCTTCTACGTCAACGTGCCGATCGGCGCGGCCGCGCTGGCGCTGGCGCTCGGCTTCCTGCCGCGGCGCGGCGCCGACCCGTCGGCGCGCATCGACATCTTTGGCTTCGCCACGCTCGGGCTCGCGATCGCCTCGCTCCAACTCTTCCTCGACCGGGGCGAACAGCTCGACTGGTTCTCGTCCGTCGAGATCCAGGCGGAACTCGCGCTGTTCCTGCTCGGCCTCTACCTCTTCGTGGTCCATACGGTGACGGCTCGGCGCCCGACGTTCGTCGACCGCCGCCTGTTCGCGGACCGGACCTTCGTGATCAGCCAGCTCCTGGTCTTCGTGGTCGGCGCGGTCCTCCTGGCGACGCTCGCGCTGCTCAGCCCGTATCTGGAGAACCTTCTCGACTATCCGGTGCTGACGGCCGGCCTCGTGCTCGCCCCGCGCGGCATCGGCACGATGATCGCGATGGTGGTGGTCGGCCGCCTGATCGGACGGGTCGACGCGCGCCTTCTGCTGGGCTTCGGCTTCGGGCTCACCGCCTTCGCGCTGCACGAGATGAGCCTCTATACGCTGGACGTCTCGGAGGCGACGATCATCCGGACCGGGATCATCCAGGGGTTCGGCATCGGGTTCGTGTTCGTGCCGCTCTCCACCGTCGCCTTCGCCACGCTGCCGTCCGAGCTGCGCACGCAGGGCACTGGGTTCTACAGCCTGATGCGCAACATCGGCTCCAGCGTGGGCATCTCCATGATGTCCTTCCTTCTGATCCGCAACGGACAGATCCTCCACTCGTCGCTCGGCGAGCACATCTCGCCCTTCGCGCGCGGGGTGCAGTGGCTCGGCGACACGGTGGACCTCACCACGGAGCAGGGACGGGCGACGGTCAACGACCTCGTCGTCCAGCAGGCGGAGGTGATCGCCTATGCCGACTGCTTCCGCCTGATGATGTTCGCCAGCCTCGCCGTGCTGCCGCTGATCCTCCTGGTCCAGAGGGCCGACCGTCCGGTCGGCAAGCCCGCATCGGCGGGAGCCGAGATGCACTGACGGCGAGGGGCGGCCCTAGCGCAGGGGAATGGCGGCCGGCGCGTCGCGCGCCTGCGTGGCGAGGCGGATCGGCGCGTTGGCGGCGCCGAGACCGCGATAACCGCGCCGCTCCACGATCTCGATGAAGAAGCCGCCGTCCAGCGCGCCGAGGTAGATCTGGAAATAGTCCCCGGCGTCGTCCCGGTCGTAGAGGATCCCGGACTCGCGCATGGCCGCGAGGTCTGCGGCGTCGAGCTCGAACTTCGCGTCGAGGTCGTCGTAGTAGTTCTGCGGGATGTGAAGGAGGGGAACGCCGTTCGCCCGCAGGGCACGCGCGGTGGCGAAGATGTCGGGCGTGCGGAACGCCACGTGCTGGACGCCCGGTCCGACGAAGCGCGACACGAAGCGGGCCGACAGCGTGCGCGGCGACTGCGAGCCGTTGATGACGAGGCGCAGGCCGCAGTCCTCGCTTTCCAAGACCTGGCTGCGCACGAGCCCGCCGGGATCGGCCACCTCCACCGGAGCCAGCGGCGTCAGCGCGAAGATGGAGCGATAGAACAGCGTCCAGGACAGGATGTCCTCGTAGCGAACCGTCTGCGCCACGTGGTCCACCGCCGCGAGCCCCGCGCCGTCATGCGCATCCCAGCCCGGCTCCAGCGCGAAATCGGTTTCCCACTGGACGGTCAGCGCGTCGGCCTCGGGCACCAGGTAGACCAGGCTGCCGCCGACGCCGCGGATGGCCGGCAGCTCACGCTCGCCGGGCCCCACGGGCTGGCGGAACGGCGCGGCCAGCAGGCCCTCCGCGCGGAGCAGCGCCTGTGCGGGGTCGGCCACCCTCAGCCCGAGCGCGCAGACATTGGTGCCGTGGACCACGTAGGACGAATGGGCGAAGCCTTCGGTCTCCGTGTTGACCACGACCCGCAGGGGGCCTTGCGCGTAGAGCTCGACGTCCTTTGAGCGGTGCGTGCCGGCGTGGCGGAAGCCGATGGAGGTCAGGAGGTCGCCGAGCGTGCGGCCCGAGGCCGCGTCGGCGGCAAATTCCACGAAGGCGACGCCGCCGGTCGGCACCGGCGGAGGAAGAGGCGCGCGCTCGGACGGCCCCTTCATCGCCCGCCCCTCCGCCTTCAGGCGGTCCATCGTGAAGATCAGGGAACGGCGTCCGTCCACGGCGGTCTGCCGGGCCGAGCCCGCGCGGAACTGGTCGTTGAAGATCTCCAGCGAGTAGTAGCCGTCGTAGCCCGTGGCCTCGACGGCGGCCATGAAGTCCGCGACCGGAAGGTCGCCCTGTCCGAGCATGGCGCGATAGTGCCGGCTCCAGGACAGGAGGTCGAGGTCGAGCCGGGGAGCGTCGGCCATCTGGACGATGAAGATCTTGTCCTTCGGGATGGCACGGATCGAAGCCGGGTCGATGCCGCGCGCGAGCGAATGGAAGGAGTCGAGAATGATGCCGACATGGGCATGATCGGCGCGCCGGACGATCTCCCAGGCGTCGCGATGGTCGTTGACGAACCGCCCCCAGGCCAGCGCCTCGTAGCCGACGCGCACCCCATGTTCGCGCGCGAGGTCGCCGAGCGCGTTCAGGTCCTCCGCCGCGCGGTCGATGCCGCCGAGCGCGAGCGGCGAGACCGACGAGCATACGAGGATGAGATCGGTGCCGAGTTCGTTCATGGTGCCGAACTTGCGCCGCGCGCGCTCGAAGGCGCGGCCGCGCTGGGGTTCGGGCAGGCCCTCGAAATCGCGGAACGGCTGGAACAACGAGATTTCCAGCCCCGCGTCGCGCACCATGCGCCCGACGTCCCGCGCGCCCCGGTCGAAGGCGAGGAAGTCGTTCTCGAAGATTTCCACCGCGCCGTAGCCCGCGGCGGCGATGGCCGACAGCTTCTCCGACAGGTCGCCCGACAGGGACACGGTGGCGATCGAGGTCTTCATGGTCTGTCTCCTGAAGCGATGGTCGGCATGGGCCTGTGGAATCGCAAGGGGGACGCATCTTCGCCCGCGCCAGAAACGGGCATGATCCGAGGCCGCGTCAAGGGCACCCCTTGCGTTCTCCGCGCTGCGTGGAGCCTCCCTTGCGCCGGCCGGTGTCGCGCCTCAACGCCGCGCGGCCGGGCTGTCGTCGGGTCGCGTGAACCATTCCGGGCCGGTGTCGGTCATGTGGACATGGTCCTCGAGCCGGATGCCGAAGCGGTCCGGCATGACGATCATCGGCTCCACCGAGAAGCACATTCCGGTCTCCAGCGGCGTATCCGCGCCACGCACGAGATAGGGCGCCTCGTGGATCTCGAGGCCGAGCCCGTGGCCAGCCCGGTGCGGCAGGCCCGGCAGGCGGTAGTCCGGCCCGAATCCGTGGCGGGCGAGGACGGCGCGGGCCGCCTCGTCCAACGTGCCGCAGGAGGCGCCGATCCGCGCGGCCGCGAAGACCGCGTCCTGCGCCTCCCGCTCGATCCACCAGATACGCTCGACCTCGGGCGACGGCGTGCCGAGCACATAGGTGCGCGTGAGGTCGGAATGATAGCCGTCGAGCCGGCATCCGGTGTCCACCAGGATCACGTCGCCGTCGGCCAGGGTCTGCTCGCCGTCCGCGCCGTGGGGGAGGGCGGTCGCGGCGCCGAACGAGACGATGGCGAAGGTGGAGCCGTCGTCGGCTCCGAGGCGCCGGTGCTCGGCGTCGATCGTGGCGACCACGTCCGAGGCCCGGACGCCCGGCCGCATCATCGCCCGGACGTCCTCATGAATGCCGAGCGTGATGCCCATCGCGTGGCGGATCAGGGCGATCTCGGCCGGCGACTTGCGCATCCGGAGCGCCGAAACGACCGGCCCGCCGTCGCGCAGGCGCTCGGCGCCCAGCGCCCGTGCCAAGCGATGGAACTGGAAGAGGGGAAGCTGATCGTCCAATGCCAGGAGGCCCGTCGCTCCCAGGAGGTCCGCCACGTGTTGCGCCGGGTCTTCCTCCTCCTGCCACGGGACGATGTCGCCCGGCAGCCGGGGCAGCGTCTCGACACGCGAGCATTCGAAGCCGGGCACGAGGTAGAGGAGCCGGTCGCGCGTCACCAGGGCACCGCAGAAACGCTCGCTTCCGTGCCAGACGAGGCCGGTGAAGTAGCGCAGGCTGGCTGTCGACCCGAGAAGCAGTCCCGCCAGCCCCTGCGCGTCGAGGCCCGCGCGCAGTCGTTCCACCCTCTCCATGCGCTCGGCGTCCGCGATGCGGGGCACCGGATGGTTCCAGGTGGATCGAACGCTCATGCCGAGTGGCTCCGACGACGGTGGCTGCGGGTCGCGGCAGACATGCCGTGACGCGCGGCATTCGGCAAGCCGGGGTGGGACGGCGTACCGCATGTCTGGTGCTTGCCAGGAGCCGGCGTGTTCGCCAGAGAGGGCGGGGGCACAGGGTGTGCGTCTTGGTGTCATTCGAAAGAGCCGTCATGGCGGATCCGCAGCCACGCCTTTCGGTGAGCCTCGCCCTGCTGCTGGCGCTGGCGACGCTGTGGGGCGCGTCCTACACGTTCCTCAAGATCGGCGTCGCGACGATCCCCCCGATCACCCTGATCGCCGCGCGTACGCTGATGGCCGGGATGCTGATCCTTCTCGTGCTGCGCCTGCGGGGCCTGCGTCTGCCGACGGACCGGCGCAATCTCGGGCGCTTCATGGTCCAGGCCTGCCTAAACTCCGTGGTTCCGTTCGTCCTCGTGGCCTGGGGCACGCGGTATGTGGACGCGGGGCTGGCGACGATCCTCAACTCCCTGACCCCCGTCTTCGCCTTCCTGATCAACTGGGGCATCACGCGGCACGAGACCGTGACGGGCATCAAGGCGTTCGGCGTCGCGGCGGGGCTGCTCGGCATCTGCCTCGTGGTCGGACCGGCGGCCCTCGGCGGGGCGAGCCAGGAGTTGACGGCGCAGCTCGCCATCGTCCTCGCCGCGATCGCCTATGGCGCCGCCGTCACCTTCGGGCGGACGTTCCGCGAGCTCGACCCGATGATGCCGGCCGCGGGGTCTCTTCTGTTCGGCGCGGTGATCTTGGCGCCCTTCAGCCTCGTGCTGGATCGGCCATGGACGCTGGAGCCTTCGTCCGCCTCGCTCGCGGCGCTCCTGGCGCTCTCCGTGTTCTCCACGGCGCTCGCCTTCGTTCTGTACTTCACGCTGCTGAAGCGCCTGGGCTCGGTCGGAACCACGGCGCAGGCCTATCTGCGCGTGCCGATCGGCGTCGGCATCGGCATGCTGGTGCTCGGCGAGACGCCGCAGCCCAGCGCCTGGGTGGGGCTCGCCTTCGTGGTGGTGAGCGTCGTCGCGATGACGCTGCCGTCGCGGCGAAGGGCATAGCGGCATCGGCGCCCCTGACGCGGGCCGGTTCAAGAACTATCCTATCTCGGAGGCAACGCCGGGGCTTCGGCCATCGGCCGGGAGGAGACCGTTCATGAGCGAACCGCAGATCGTCGGCTGGGCGCATTCGCGCTTCGGCAAGTCGGAGGCGCGGGACACGCGCGAACTGATGGCCGACGTGGCGCTGCCCGCGCTGGAGCACGCGGGGCTCGCCCCCGAGGATGTGGATGGGCTGTTCGTCGGCGTCTACAACAACGGCTTCACGGCCCAGGACTTCCAGGGCGCGCTGGTCGGCATGGGAGCCGAGGCGCTGGCGCGCACGCCGGCGATGCGCACCGAGAACGCCTGCGCCACGGGCTCCGCCGCGATCCACGCGGCGATGGACTTCATAGCCGCCGGTCGGGGCCGGGTGGCGCTGGTGGTGGGCGCCGAGAAGATGACCGGCGTGCCCACGGCTCGGGCGGGCGACATCCTCCTGTCCGCGTCCTTCCGCGAGGAGGAGGCGGAGGTGGACGGCGGCTTCGCCGGTCTCTTCGGCCGCATCGCGCAGGCCTATTTCCAGCGGCACGGCGACCGGTCGGAGGAACTGGCGATGATCGCCGCCAAGAACCACGCCAACGGTCTCGCCAACCCCTATGCCCACATGCGCAAGGACGTCTCGGTCGAATTCTGCAACACCGTGTCGGACAGGAACCCCTATGTCGCCGCACCGCTGCGACGCACCGACTGCTCGCTGATCTCGGACGGCGCGGCGGCCCTGGTGATCGCCGATGCCGAGGTGGCGGCCGGCCTGCAGCGCGCCGTCGCCTTCCGCGCCCGGGTCCACGCCAATGACATCCTGGCGCTGTCGCGGCGCGACCCCATCGCCTTCGACGGGGCTCGCCGCGCCTGGACGCAGGCGCTGGATGCGTCCGGTCTGTCGCTCGCAGACCTCGACTTCGTGGAAACCCACGACTGCTTCACGATCGCCGAGATGATCGAATACGAGGCCATGGGCCTCGCCGAGCCGGGCCAAGGCTGGCGCGTCGCGCGCGACGGCACGACGCGAAAGGACGGACGGCTTCCGGTGAACCCGTCCGGCGGCCTGAAATCCAAGGGCCACCCGATCGGCGCCACGGGTGTCTCGATGCATGTCATGGCGGCGATGCAACTCTGCGGCGAGGCCGGCGAGATGCAGCTCGACGGCGCAAGCCGCGCGGGCGTGTTCAACATGGGAGGGGCGGCGGTGGCCAACTACGTCTCGATCCTGGAACGCGTGCGATAGCCCGACCGGGGCGGCCGAAGCCCCGCATCGCGTGAGGCCCGCGTCGGCAGATCGCGACAAATATCGTTTCCTGGCTGTCAAAAGAACCGTGGGGACACGTCGCGCGCCGTCGCCGCTTATCCGCTTCATAAGCACTCGCGCGATAGTTTTCCTCACAAGCGAAGCGCGTACCGGACGATGGTCCGGCCCATCGGCGCGCTGGGAGTCGGAAGGCGGGTGCCGGGCATGATGACGGTCATCGGGTGTATCGTCTACGAGCACAACTTGTGGCTCGTCCTCGTCGCCGCTGTGATCTGCGGCTCGGGATCCTGGGCGATGGTCCGCCTGTTCCTGCGCGCCGCCAACGCCCGGGCGACGGAGCGACTCGCCTGGATCGTCCTCTCGGCATTCCTGACGGGCGCATCGATCTGGTGCACCCATTTCGTGGCCATGCTGGGCTACGAGCCCGGCGTGCCGGTTGCCTTCGACCCGGTGCTGACGATCGTATCGCTGCTCGTCGCCATGGTCGGCTCCGGCATCGGCTTCTGGATCGCCGCCGGCGGCCGACCCATGGCTCCGGCGATCGGCGGTGCCATCGTGGGCCTCGCGATCGTGGTCATGCACTACACGGGCATGCTGGCCTACCGGGTCCAGGGAATCATCGCCTGGGATCGAACCTATCTGATCGCCTCCGTCGCGATCTCCTGCGTCCTCGCGGCGCTCTCCATGCATGCGGCGATGCGCGGCCGGAACGAAGCGCTGCGCCCGCACTTCGCCACCGGGTTTTTCTTCCTCTCGATCATCGGGCTGCACTTCACGGGAATGACGGCGTTCGAGGTCACGCCGATGCGTATCGACGGATCTTTCTCCAATCCCGAAGCCCTGAACGCCTTGGCCTTCGCCGTGGCCTGCATCGGCCTCGCCATCGTCGCGTCGGGCTTCGCCAGCAGCTTCATCGACAACAAGGCGCGCGCCACCGCTGCGGACGCTCTGTCCAACATGTCGAACGGTCTGACGGTGATCTCGTCCTCGGGGCACATCACCCTCTTGAACGAACGGGTTCGCGAGCTCTTCCGGCTCCAGGAGAGCGACGTGTGGATCGGCATGTCGTTGGAGGCCTTTATCGACGCCATCGGCGCGCGGGCCGGCTGGGATGCGCCAAGAATCCAGCGCGTCGTCGCCAACCATCGCACGTGGTTCGGCGTCGACCATCCGACGCGCATCGAGCAGCATCTGGACGACGGGCTGATCCTCGATATCTGCTGCCAGCCCGTCGGCCGCGGCGGCGCGATCCTCACCTACGAGGATGTGACGGAAGCGCGCAACGGCCAGAAGACGATCGCGCACATGGCGTTCCACGACGCTCTGACCGGGTTGAAGAACCGACGCATGTTCGCCCAGTCGATGGACGCTCTCCTGGCGCGCGGCGAGGTCACGATGCTGATGATCGACCTCGACCGCTTCAAGGATGTGAACGACCGCCTGGGTCACGCGTTCGGCGACGGGCTCCTGAAGGAAGCAGCGGAACGGATCGAGGCGCTTCTTCGCCCCGAGGAGGAGGCTTTCCGCCTGGGCGGAGACGAACTCGCCGTTCTCAGCATCGCCGGGCCTGAGCGGGCCGAGGCGCTGGCGCGCGACCTCGTCGTGTCGCTCGGCATGCCCTTCGAGATCGGGCTGCACGCGGCGACCATCGGGTGCAGCATCGGCATCGCGACCGCATGCGCGGGGGACGACGCCTCCACGGTGCAGAAGAAGGCGGACCTCGCCCTCTACGCGGCCAAGAACGCCGGCCGAGGCCGCTTCGAAGTCTACCGCGAAGGGATGTTGGAGCACGAGGCCAGCAAGCGCGTCTTCGAGCAGGATCTCGCCGAAGCCCTCGCGCTCGGCCAGTTGGAGCTCTGGTATCAGCCCCTGTTCTGCCTGCCCGAACGGCGCCTCGTCGGCTTCGAGGCCCTGGTCCGCTGGCGTCATCCCGAGCGCGGCCTCGTCCCGCCGAGCGAGTTCATTCCCGTGGCGGAAAGCTGCGGGCTCATCTCCTCGATCGGCGCATGGGTGATGGACGAGGCCTGTCGCCGCGCCGCGCAGTGGCCGGACGACCTCTACATGTCGATCAACGTGTCGGCCGTCCAGCTCCGCTCCGCTACCCTGTCGAGCCATCTCCACCAGGCGTTGACCCGGCATCGGCTTCCGGCCTCGCGCATCGAGCTCGAGATCACGGAGACCGCGATCGTCGAGAACAGCGAACACCTCGCGGTGGTCCTGGCCGGCCTGCGCGCCATCGGCGTGCGGATCGCGATGGACGACTTCGGTACGGGATACTCGTCGCTCGCGCACCTGCGCGAGTTCAAGGTCGACCGCATCAAGATCGACCGCAGCTTCATCGCGGCCTACGCCTCCGACGACGGCTCGGCGGCGATCGTGCGGGCCGTGCTATCCATGGCCGGTCAATTGAGCATCGACACGACGGCCGAAGGAATCGAGCAGGAAGACCAGCTCCACAGCCTCATCGAGCTCGGCTGTGGGACGGCTCAAGGCTATCTCCTCGGCCGGCCGCTAGAGGCGGGCGCGGCGGATGCACTGGTCCATGCCGACCAGCCGTCGGGGCCGCAGGCCTTGCCGAGCGTCGCCTGAGGCTGGCGAGCGGCGGCCCGCGCCGAGCGATCCGGCGAGACCCGACGTGCGCAAGGGGGCGCTAGCGAGCCTGTTCCAGCTGCGCCCGCAGGAGGCTTTCTCCGGACGCGCAGAACTGCTTCAGCTTGCCTTCCTTGCGCAGGCGCGCCGTGAGGTCGGTCGCCGCCTTCGCAAGCACCTGCTCGGCCGATTTCGGGCTGATCCCGCGGTCCTTGGCGAAGGATGCGATACCCGCATCGGTGACGGCCTTGCTGACCTTCATCGGGCATGACTTCTTGATCGTCGCGATGACGACCGCTCCGTTGGTCACGGCCGGCGTCGCCGCGACGCCCTGACCCGAAGTCGCCAACAATGCGGCGGCAACCGCCAAACCAAGCTTCTGCATCCCGTACCCCCCGAATACACCCTATGGTTGTATATGCCCGAAGGGCATCCGTGTGGCAATGCCGAAGCCGCCCCGGTCGTCCGGTTCTGCCACGGATAGAGGCAGACCGCGTTTTGGCAGCGCGGGGGGAATGGGCGTCGATGGCGAAATGGGTCGGGGCGCAGCGGTTTCGGGCCGTGCGGTATCCGTCCCGGTCGATGGTTCGGCCGGGACGGGGGAGTGCCTGCTGCGGGTGACCCGGCAGGGCCGCCCGCCGGACCTTGTGTCAGAAGATGCCGGTTTCCTGTGCGACGCGTCGATAGGCGGCTCCGGCGGTGAAGCCGCCGTCGATGACGATGTCCTCGCCGGTGATGAAGCCGGAGGCGTCGCTGGCGAGGAAGAGCACGAGTTCGGCGATCTCCTCGGGGGCGCCGGAGCGGCGCATCGGCGTCATCTCGATCATCGGAGTCAGGTGCGGGCTGTCCTTGTTGAGGCCGGTGACGACGAGGCCGGGGCAGATCGCGTTGACGCGGATGCCGGCGCGGGCGAACTCCAGCGCGGACGAGCGCGTGAGGCCGCGAAGGCCCCATTTCGAGGCGGTGTAGGCCGGGTCGTAGTGGCCCGAGAAGCCGCTGTTCGACGAGATGTTGACGATCGACCCGCCGCCGTTCGCCGTCATCAGCGGCACCGCGGCCTGGATGCCGAGGAAGGCGCCGGTGAGGTTGACGTCGAGCACGCGCTTCCAGGCGTCGAGCGCGGTGGAGGCGACGGTGGTGCGGTTGATGATCCCGGCATTGTTGACGAGGATGTCGAGGCGGCCCTTCCACAGGCGGCAGGCCTCGATGGCGTCCGCCCAGTGCGTGGGGTCCGTCACGTCGAGCGGCCGGAAGCGTGCGTCGAGCCCCTCGGCCCGCAGGGCCTCCGCGTGGGCCTCGCCGTCCTCCACGAGCACGTCGCCGATGAGGACGCTCGCGCCCTCGCGCGCCAGAAGCGCAGCCTCCGCCGCGCCCTGACCGCGGCCGCCGCCGGTGACGAGGGCGACCTTGCCGTTCATGCGTCCACTCATCGACCGCTCTCCCTGGTGGCTGCGACGGTGCGCTGGCGCTGCTCGCCGAGCCCTTCGATGCCGAGGCGCATCTCCTGCCCCGCGCGCAGGAAGACGGGAGGCTTGAGGCCGAGGCCGACGCCCGGCGGCGTGCCGGTCGCGATGATGTCGCCGGGCTCAAGCGTCATGAACCGTGAGAGGTAGGAGACGAGACCGGCGACGCCGAAGATCATGGTGCGCGTGTTGCCGGTCTGGCGGCGCACGCCGTCGACCTCGAGCCAGAGGTCGAGGGCCTGCGGATCGGGGATCTCGTCGCGCGTCACCAGCCAGGGGCCGGTGGGCCCGAACGTGTCGTGGCTCTTGCCCTTGGTCCACTGGCCACCGTGCTCGGACTGGAAGGCCCGCTCGGACACGTCGTTGACGACGCAGTAGCCAGCGACGTGATCGAGGGCGTCGGCCTCGCCGACATACTTGGCGCGCGTGCCGATCACGACGCCGAGCTCGACCTCCCAGTCGGTCTTGGCGGCGCCGCGCGGGATCTCGACGTCGTCGTTCGGGCCGACGACCGCGCTCGTCGCCTTCATGAAGACGATCGGCTCCGGGGGCGGCTCCTTGCCGGTCTCGCGCGCATGGTCGGCGTAGTTGAGGCCGATGCAGATGAACTTGCCGGGGCGGGCGACGCAGGAGCCGACGCGCGCACCCTCGGGCGCGAGCGGCAGGGCGGCGGGGTCGAGGGCGGCAAGGCGCCGGAGCGAGGCTGGCCCGAGCGCGTCGCCGGTGAGGTCGGGCAGCACCGCGGACAGATCGCGCACCGCGCCTTGCGCGTCGAGGAGGCCCGGCTTCTCGGCGCCGGGTTCGCCGAAGCGAAGGAGCTTCATGACCTCGCCCCCCGTCAGCGTGCCGGGGGGATGTAGCCGACGAGCGTCTCGTCCGGCACGTCCTCGAGGTTGACGACGATGTTGTCGGGCGTCCGGCAGGTCATCCAGACCAGCTCTTCCGTGGTGGACATGTTGACTTCGACATGCGGCATCAGCGGCGGCACGAAGACGAAGTCGCCCTCCGTCATGTCGATGAACTCGGCGTAGTTCTCGCCCCAGTAGATCCGGCCCTTGCCCTTCAGCACGTAGCCGCCGGTCTCGGCCTCGCCGTGGTGATGGGGCAGCGAACGGTAGCCCGGCTCATTGGACACCTTGCCGAACCAGATGCGGGTGGCGGGCGTGTGCTGCGGGCTGACGCCGGAGATGCGCCTGGCGCCGCCGGACTGGCCGGTGCCGGCATGCTCCTGGTCCTTGCGGGTGACGATGGGCTTGACCGATGCCGTCATGGGGTTCTCCGGTGCGCGGGCTTCTCGCCGCTTCGATACGGAAGGCTTCGCGATATTAGTTTAGATGTCAAGTATTGCGCGACGGGCCGGCTTGGCAGGGGCTGCGCCGGCTGGCATAGCGGGGTCGGATGCAGGGAAGGGGCCGAGAACGATGAGCGACGCCTCGAAGGTCTGGATCGACGCCGAGACCAAGATCGACGACGCGCTGGGCGACGAGCACGACCAGCTCCGCCTGTGGCTCCGCCTCTACAGCGTGTCGCGGCTGATCGAGAACGAGGTACGGCGGCGGCTCCTCCAGGAGTTCGACACCACATTTCCGCGCTTCGACATCCTGTCCCAGATCGAGCGAGCGCCGGACGGGCTGAACCTCGGCGAGCTGTCCCAGCGCCTCATGGTCTCGCCCGGCAACATCACCGCCGTCATCAAGCGCCTCGTCGAGGACGGGCTGATCCGGCGCGAGCAGAACCCGAAGGACCGGCGCGAGAGCTTCATCCACATGACCCCCGTCGGTCGAGCCACCTTCGCGCGGATGGCCGAGGCGAACGAGGGCTGGATCCGCTCGCTGACGGCGGGGCTCGACGCAGGCGAAACGCGCCAGATGCTCGGCCTCCTGCGCAAGATGAAGGGCTCGGCCCGGCAGGTGCTGGCCGAGCGGCTCAGCTCGGACCGGGAATGACCGCGCTCGCCACGATCTCGACCTGGGCGCGATCCTCCATCAGCGCCACGACCTGCACGGCGGCCATCGGCGGGAAATGGCGGCCGATGATGGCGCGGTAGGCTGCGCCGACGCGCTTCATGCTCGCCTTGTAGACCTCGCGGTCCGTGACGTACCAGGTCATCTGGACGATGTGCTCGGGCTTTGCGCCTCCTTCCTCCAGGACGCGCACGATGTTCCGAAGCGTCTGCTCCACCTGGTCGGCGAAGTCGTCGGATCGGAACTCGCAGTTCTCGTCCCAGCCGATCTGGCCGCCGACCTGCAAGAAGGTGCCGGTGGCCTTGATGCCGTTGCCGTAGCCGACGGGTTTGGCCCAGCCTTCGGGCTGGAGAATCTGGTGGCTCATTCGGAAGGCTCCAGGTAGCGGGACAGGCCGGCCCGCACGTCGTCGGGCCAAGGGTGGGACTTGTGGTTCTCGAGCGACGTGGCGACGATGCGCTGCCGGACGGTCCAGATCGTCTCGCCGCGCACGCTCACCACGGTCTGCAGGTCCAGCGACGCGCGTCCGACGGCGCGCACGTGGACGGCGAAGTCGAGCACGTCGCCATAGGTCGAGGGGCGCACGAACTCGACGTTCAGCGTCACGGTCGGCAGGCCGATCCGGCGCTCGAACATCAGCGCCTTCCAGGTGACGCCGAAGGAGGCGAACATCGCCTCGTTCACATCCACCAGCATCCCGAAATAGGCCGGGTGGTAGGCGATGCCGGTGAGGTCGCAGTCGCCGAAGCGGAGCGGCTTGGATTGGGTGAAGGGCATGGGTCCTGTCCTGTTCAGCCGGCCATGACCTCGCCGCCCGCGACGGCGACGGCCTGGCCCGTGATGGCGGAAGCGGCGGGCGAGGCGAGCCAGAACACGGCGTCGGCGACCTCCTCGGGCGAAACGAGCCGTCCTTGCGGGTTGGCCCGGGTAAACTCCCGCAGGGCCTCCTCGCGCGTGCGCCCGGTCTTGGCGACGAGGCGCTCGACGGCCTCGGCGATGATCGGCGTGTCGGTGAAGCCGGGGCACACGGCGTTGACGGTGACCCCGGTTCTCGCCAGCTCGAGGGCAAGGGCGCGCGTCAGGCCCACCACGCCGTGCTTGGCGGCGCAATAGGCGGTGACGTAGGCGTAGCCGACGAGCCCCGCCGTGGAGGCGACGTTGACGATGCGCCCGCCGGCCCCGCCGGCGCGGATGTCCGGCAGGGCGGCCTGCGTCACGTTGAAGACGCCCGTGAGGTCCACCGACAGGACCTTGGCCCAGAGATCGCCGCCGGTCTTCTCGAACGGCGCGCTCGGCGCCTCGCCGGCGTTGTTGACGAGGATCGAGACGGGGCCGAAAGCGTCCCGCGCCGCCGCCACGCCGGCCGCGACGGCGGCGGGATCGGTCACGTCGAAGCCGGCGGCGACGCGCGTGTCGGGCCCGAGCCGCTCGGATAGGGCACGCAGCGGCGCCTCGCGCCGCCCGGCGAGCGTCACCCGCGCCCCGGCCAGCGCCAGCCGCGTGACGATCGCCGCGCCGATGCCCGAGCCCGCGCCGGTGACCAGCGCGTGGCGGCCATCAAGGGTGCGTTCGGCGATCATTGCGCCGCCGCCCGTTCGAGATTGGTCTCGAACTGTCGCTTCGCCGATTGGTACTGCCGGGGCCAGGGCACCTGCCGGATGCCGATCCTGGCCGCCTCGTGCAGCGCCCAGGCGGGATCGGCCAGATGCGGCCGGGCGACGGCGCACAGGTCGGCGCGGCCCGCCGCGATGATCGAGTTGGCGTGGTCCGCCTCCGAGATCGCGCCGACCGCGATGGTTGGGATGCCGACCTCGTTGCGGATCTTGTCGGAGAAGGGCGTCTGGAACAGACGGCCATAGACCGGCGCCTCACCCTTCCAGACCTGACCCGACGAGCAGTCGATCATGTCGGCGCCCGCGTCCTTGAACAGGCGTGCGAAGACCGCCGCATCGTCCGGCGTGTTGCCGCCCTGGAACCAGTCGTGCGCGGACAGGCGCACCGAGATCGGCCTGTCCTCCGGCCACGCCTCGCGCACGGCGCGGAAGACCTCCAGCGGATAGCGCGCCCGGTTCTCGTGGCTGCCGCCGTATTCGTCGTCGCGCCGGTTGGTCAGCGGCGACAGGAAGGAAGACAGAAGGTAGCCGTGGGCGCAGTGGAGCTCCAGCCAGTCGACCCCGGCATCGGCCGCGCGGCGCGCGGCGGCGACGAAGTCGGCGAGCACCCGGTCCATGTCCGCCCGGTCCATCGCCTTCGGCACCGCGGAATGCGCAAGGTAGGGCAGGGCCGAGGCCGACAGGAGCGGCCATGCGCCCTCCGTCAGCGGCTCGTCGATCCCGTCCCACGCGAGCCGGGTCGCGCCCTTGCGCCCGGCATGGCCGAGCTGGATGCCGAGCCGGGCGTCGGTCGAGCCGTGCACGAAGTCCGCGAGGCGCCGCCAACCTTGCGTCTGCGCGTCGTTCCACAGGCCGAGGCAGCCCGGCGTGATGCGCGCGTCCGGCGAGACGCAGGTCATCTCGGCGAACACCAGGGCTGCGCCGCCCAGGGCGCGGGCGCCGAGGTGGACCAGGTGGAAGTCGCCGATCAGGCCGTCGCTCGCCGAATACATCGCCATGGGCGACACCACGATGCGGTTCTTCAGGGTGACGCCCCGCGCGCGATACGGCGTCAGCATCGGCGGCAGGGGGCGCTCGCCCTCCGGCGCGGACGGCGCGCCCGCCTGCGCCGCGAACCAGCGTTCGTAGCCTTCCAGCCATTCGGGGTCGCGCAGGCGCAGGTTCTCGTGGCTGATGCGCTGCGAGCGCGTCAGCATGGAATACATGAACTGCTCGGGCGCAAGCTGGTCGGCATAGCGCTCGCCCACCACCTCGAACCACTCCATGGCGTTGCGCGCCGCGTTCTGGATGCGCGCGACGTCGACGCGGCGGATCGCCTCGTAGTCGTCGAGGACTGCGGGAATGGCGTCGCGCTCATGGCCGTGTGCGTTGAACTGGCGCGTCAGCTCGATCGCATCCTCCAGCGCGAGCTTGGTGCCCGATCCGATGGCGAAATGGGCGGTGTGCGCCGCATCGCCCATCAGCACGACGTGGGAATGGCCGTTGAAGTGGCTCCACTTGCCGCAGACGAGGCGCGAGAAGTTGAGCCAGGCGGAGCCGCGCAGGTGCCGCGCGTTGCTCATCAGCGGCGCGCCGTCCAGCGTGTCGGCAAACAGCCTCTCGCAGAAGCTTATCGATTCGTCCTGGCTCATCGCTTCCAGCCCATGCCGCTGGAACGCCTCCTCCGTGGTCTCCACGATGAAGGTCGAGGTCTTGTCGTCGAACTTGTAGATGTGCGCCTGGAACCAGCCGTGCTCGGTCCTGCGGAAGTCGAAGGTGAAGGCGTCAAACAGCTTCTCGGTGCCGAGCCAGACGAAGCGGTTCGGCCGCTTCGCGAGGTCCGGCTCGAAGATGTCGGCATAGGCGTTGCGGACCTTGGAGTTGAATCCGTCCGAGGCGATCACGAGGTCGGCGTCGGGGAAGTCCCGGTCGCCGTTCGCCTCCGTCTCGAAGCGCAGCTCGACGCCGAGCGCCTCGCAGCGCGCCTGCAGGATGTTGAGCAGCTTACGGCGTCCGATGCCGACGAACCCGTGGCCCGTGGTGCGCTGGCGGGTGCCCTTGAACAGGAGTTCGATATCGTCCCAGTGGTTGAAGGCGTCCTCGATCTCGGCCGCGCTCTGCGCATCCCACCGGCGCATCGCCACCATCGTGGCGTCCGAGAAGACGACGCCCCAGCCGAAGGTATCGTAGGGCCGGTTGCGCTCCACCACCGTGATCGAATGCTCCGGGTGGTTCTTCTTCATCAGCAGCGCGAAATAGAGCCCGGCAGGACCGCCGCCGATACAGACGATACGCATGGGATGGGCCTCTTGGTTCGCGCGTTCGGCAAAATGATTTAGGTCTAAAATAAATCTGCGCTCGTGGGCGGTCAAGGGCTCGGCGAGGCGTCGGCGTCCGGAGAGGCACCATCGCAGCCGAACTCCTCCTCCACGCTGACATGGAAAATGCCCGTGTGAGATTTCCCTCGGCACACGCCGAACTTCGGACGAGGCTTGCTCTCGCGGATGGCCGGACACCACGAAGGCGGCGTTCGACGAGCGGCCCGCGGCCTTCGGGCGGCTTCGGCGGGAGCGGGATGGCCGGAGACAGCCTCCGGCAAAGCCCATTGCCTTCCAGTTCCCGTCGCCTCTACGAGAGATGGGCGCGCGCAAGAGACGTCATGGGCTGCGGGGCGCGGATCGCCATCGGGCAGGGAGACGGCATGGGCCGAAAGGGGACAGAACGGCCGGAGACGCGGTCCGCGATGCCGACGACCCGCATTCAAGCGGCGACGCGGGCGGTAATCCTGGACGCCGCGCTGGACGTCTTCTCGCGCCACGGCTTTCGAGGGTCGACCGTGGACGACATCGCGGCGAAGGCCGGCCTGTCCAAGGCGAACCTCCTCTACTACTACCGCCGCAAGCAGGACCTCTACGAGGCCGTGCTGGAGCGCACCCTCAAGGAATGGCTGCAGCCGCTCGAGGCCATGGCCGCGGACGGCGACCCGGTCGAAGAACTGCGGCGATACATCAACGCCAAGCTCGTGATGTCGGCCGAGCGCCCCGAGGCGTCGCGCCTGTTCATGAACGAGATCCTGGCCGGCGCTCCGGTGATCCTGCCGACCCTCGAAACGACGCTTCGCGTGCTGGTGTCGCAGAAGGCCGCGATCATCCGGACATGGGTGTCGGACGGGCGGTTGGCGCCGGTGGATCCGGTCCATCTGATCTTCGCGATCTGGGCGACCACGCAGCACTACGCCGATTTCGATACGCAGATCCGCGCGGTCCTCGGACCGGATGGCGCCCGGCCGGGCTTCCACGACGAGGCCGCCCGCGCCGTCCTGGCGATCATCCTCGACGGCGTGCGCCCGCGCGCGCCCATCGCCGACGATCACCCGCCGGCCGGGCGCCCGGGGCCGGTGAAGCCGAGGCCGCAGGCAGCGCCCGCGAAACGACCGCTCATATCTCGCGGTACGATCGGTCGACGTAGATCAAGGCGCCTCCGTCGCTCCGGGAGTTGACCGAGAGAACGCGGCAGAACAGCACCTCGTGGGTGCCCGCGCCCGTCGCCGTCACAATCTCGCAACCGATCGACACCAGCGCGCCCTCGAGTTCGGGCGTGCCGGACGCGTTCTCGGTCCAGGTTCCCGTTCCGAACCGTTCCACCATGGGGGTGCGGCCTCCGAACAGGCGGCTGAGGTCTGCCTGTTCGCCGGCAAGGACGTTGATGCAAACCCGCCCGTTGCGCCGCACGGCCGCATGGGCCGACGAAGCGCGGTTAAGGCAGACCAGCAGCGTCGGAGGATCGTCGGTCACGCTGCAGACGGCGGTCGCCGCGAACCCGGCGCGCCCGCCGGGTCCGTCGGTGGTGACGATGGTCACGGCCGCGCCGAGCCGGGCCATCGCGTTGCGGAAATCGAGGCGGTCGACCTCGGGGGCGGTTGTGCGCGGGCCAGCGGGGGCGGGCAGGGCGTTCATGGGGGTGGCGCCTTTCCCGTTTCGGTCAGGAACGACCGGAGAGCCGCGTTGAACCAGGCCGCTTCGGTGATGTTGACCGCATGGGCCCCAAAGTCCGAGAGCGCGAGGGCGGCTTGCGGCATCGCCTCCGCCAAAGCGAGCGAGCGCGTATAGGGCACGAGGAGGTCGTCCCTTGCAGCCACCACAAGCGTCGGCACCGCGATCTCGCCGAGACGCGCTTCCACGTCGAAGGCCCGCAGCGCAGCGATACGAGACAGGACGTTCTCGCGCCCCTGGAAGTGCGCGATCGCGTGCGCGACCTCCGCCTCGACGCGCTGGTGGTTCTCGGCCATCCACGCTCCGGGATAAAGAAACAGCGGCTGCGCGCGGACGAAGGCTTCGACGCCCGCTTCCCGGAGCAGCGTGATGCGGGTGTCGAAGCAGCGGCCGGACTGGGCGTCGGCCCGTCCCCAGGCGTTGACGAGGACGAGGCTCTCCACCGGAGAGTCGGCCCGCAGCGCAAGGTCGAGACCGATCAGACCGCCGAGCGCGTGGCCCATGAAATGGAAGCGGCCGAGCCCGGCGGCGGCCGCGACCTCCAGAACGTCGTCGGCCATGGCCGAGATGCCGCCGGCCGCGACGCCGCCGCTTCGGTTCGTGCCGCGATGGTCGTAGGTGACGACGCGAAAATGCGAGGCGAGCGCCTCGATCTGTGGCGCCCAGTAGGCGCCGGCGCCGCCGAGCCCCGAAGAGAGGACGATCGTCGGCGCGTCGTCGCACCGGCCCTGGATCTCGTGATGCAGGCTCATGGGCGGCCGATATGGGCGACGGTGGCGATCTCGATCAGCGCCTCGGGCTTCACCAGGCCGCAGAGGATGCAGTAGCGCGCCGGCTTGTCCCCCGGAAAATACTCGGCGTAGACCGAGTTGACGGCGGCATAGTTCGCCCAGTCGGTGAGGAAGATGTGGTTCATGGTCACATCCTCCATCGACCCGCCCGCCGTCTCGATGACGGTCTTGATGGTTTCGAGGACATGGCGCGTCTGCGCCGCGGCGTCGCCGACATGCACGACGTCGTTGTTGCGGTCGAAGGGCAGGGTTCCCGAGACGTAGACCACGCCGTCGGCGAGCGTGCCGGGCGAGAAGGGCGCGATCGGTTTCGACGTGCCTTCGGGAACGACGATGGATTTGGGCATAGGGTCTCCTGGTTCAGATCGAAGGGGTGGGAGAAGCGGGCGCGGCCTGCGAGACGGCGCCGCAGAAGTCGCCGACCGTCGAGACCCAGCCGAAGAAGGTCTCGATGTTGTAGGCGGCCGCCTCCTGGATCGAAGCGGGGCCCAACTGATGGGTCGCGTCCTCCAGCATCACCGCGAAATATTCGAGGTGGAAGGCGTCGCGCAGCGTGCTCTCGACGCAGACATTGGTGGCGATGCCCACGAACACGAGGTTGCGGATGCCCCGCGCTCGCAGCGTGCTGTCGAGGGTGGAGTTGAAGAAGCCGCTGTACCGGGTCTTCGGCACGAGGAGATCGCCCGGCTGGGGCTGCAGGGAATCGACGATCGCGTAGTCCCACGTGCCTTTCGCGAGCAGCGTCCCCTGCAGTTCGGGGTGCCGGCGCATGGTCTTCAGAGCGTTCGACTTGTGCCAGTTGGGCGAGCCTGGCCCGCCCGCCTCCTCGTAGCCCTGGTCCCAGCCGTTCTGGAGATAGACCACCAGCAATCCGGCGGCTCGCGCCGCCTCCAGCGCCTTGGCAATGGCGCCGATCGTGCTCTGCGCGCCGGAAATGTCGAAGCCCGCGAGGTCGACGTAGCCGCCGAGCGTGGCATAGGCGTTCTGCATGTCGACCACGACGATGGCGGTCTCGTGGGGCGTCAGGGACAGGGGCTCGGGGCGCGCGGGCAAGGTCACGCTGCCGAGCGCCTGCGGCCGGGAGACATGGCCGGCGACCGGAGGCGCGCTCATTCCGCCGCCTCCCGCTGGGAGACGACGTGGCGGCGGGAGGCCATCAGCGGCTGGACGCGGGTGCCGAACGCCTCCACCCCTTCCACGAAGTCGTCGAAGGTGAGCAGCACGCCGCCGGTGCCCGGCACGGCCGCCACCTCGTCGAGGAGACGCGCCACCGTCTCGTAGGAGCCGACCAGGGTCCCCATGTTGATGTTCACGGCGGAGACCGGGTCGGCCATCTGGCGGACGTTGGTGTCCGCCCCGGACTTGGTGTCGGCCGCGCCCTGGATCCCGAGCCAGGCGATCGCCTCCGCGTCGGCGCCGGCCTTGTAGTGTTCCCATTTGGCGCGGGCCGCCTCGTCGGTCTCGTCCGCGATGATCATGAACAGGACGAAGGTGGAGACGTCGCGCCCCGTCTCGTCCGTGGCCGCCTTCAGCCGCTCGGTGTTGCCGGAAAAGGCCCGGGGCGTGTTGACCCCGACGCCGAAGCAGAAATTGTAGTCGGCGTGGCGGGCCGAGAAGGCCATGCCGGCATTGGACGAGCCGGCGCAGATGATCTTGACCGGCGCCTGCGGCCGGGGCGACAGGCGGCAGTCCTCCATCTGGAAGAACTCGCCCTTCAGATCGGAGTGCGCGCTCTCCCAGAGTTCGCGCAGGATCGTCGCGTATTCGGCGAGGTAGTCGTAGCGCCGGGCGAAATACTCGTCGCCCGGCCAGAGGCCCATCTGCGAATATTCCGGCCGCTGCCAGCCGGTGACGAGGTTCAGCCCGAAGCGGCCGTCGGAGATCGAATCGATCGTGGCGGCCATGCGCGCGACGATCGCCGGCGGCATCACCAGGGTCGCGGCCGTGGCGAAGAGGCGGATGCGCGTGGTGACGGCGGCAAGGCCCGCCATCAGCGTGAAGCTTTCGAGATTGTGGTCCCAGAACTCCGTCTTGCCGCCGAAGCCGCGCAGCTTGATCATCGACAGCGCGAAGTCGAAGCCGTGCCGCTCTGCGCTGAGCACGATCGCCTTGTTGAGCGCGAAGCTCGGCTTGTACTGCGGAGCGTTCTCCGAGATCAGCCAGCCGTTGTTCCCGATAGGGATGAAGACACCGATTTCCATCCGTCCTCCTGCTCCCGCAGAGCGGTCCGATCGCCGCTCCGTTGATGCAGCAACTCGCGTGCCAGACGGAATTTCTCGTTAAGCATCAGTGCGTTGTCGATTCGCGCGCTCGGGGATCGCTTGGTTCGGTCCGAAAAACTGACCAAATGGACAAAAATCAATGGTGGGTTGCGGAAATCTGCGCCACGAGGTGCACACGCGTTTTGCAGTCGGATGGAAGATACGGCTCGGCCCCGGCAGATCGGAGGGCGTGTGCCGATCGCACGCTGTCGAACTTTTCAGCAGGAAACGCAGATCGATGGAGGGAACGCCCGCTTCGCCATGCGCCATTCCCCATCAACCTCTTACGGTTTCGCGCCGATACGTTTGATCAGCAGGCGAGCGACGACGGCATGGCTCGCCTCGAGCAAGTCGGCTTGCGCAAATGCCCCGCTCCCAACGAGCGATGTCCGCATGCCGGCCGTCAGCGATGGTTGCGTGGTCGACAGACCTCGGTCGGATCGAACCCACACGAGTGTCGCGCAATCGAGCGTTCACGAAGGTTTGCAGAGCGAGCTGACGGGGTGCGGCATGGCGGAGAGGATGTCCGACGAACTGACATCTCTGCACGTCCCCCGTTCTATCATAAGGCCGTGCGCTGCCGGGGTTCTCATTCTCTGGTCGTATCCCGTCATCTCCGGTAATATCCCGACATCCCAACTTCAAAGTGGGGAAGGAAGTGGGGAAGGCATGGCACGAGGCGGGAACAAGCTCACCGACACGGCGGCGAAGTCGAGCGCGCTCAAGGCCGGCCGGCATTCGGACGGGGGCGGGCTTTACCTGAACGTCTCGGCCTCGGGCTCGAAGTCCTGGCTGTTCATGTGGGTGGTGGCCGGCAAGCGCCGTGAGATGGGGCTGGGAGCCTATCCCATGATCGGGTTGGCAAAGGCGCGCAAGCTCGCGAGCGACTGTCGCGATGCCGTGGCCGAGGGCAGGGACCCGATCGCCGAGAAGAAGGCCGAGGCGCCTAGCGAGCCGACATTCGGGGAATGCGCCGACGACCTTATATCGTCCATGAAGGGCTCCTGGCGAAATGCCAAGCATCGCGACCAGTGGATGACGACCCTAAGCCGGAAACGCGACGACGACGGCGCCCTCGTCCGCGACGGGTACTGCCTCAAGCTGATCGACCGGAAGGTGAGCGCAATCGGCACGGACGATGTGCTAGCGGTACTCAAACCGATATGGGCGACCAAGGCCGAGACCGCTTCTCGGCTCCGCGGTCGGATTGAGCGCGTGCTGGACTATGCTAAGGCCAAGGGCTGGCGAACGGGCGAGAACCCGGCGCTCTGGCGCGGCCATCTCGCCAACATCCTGCCGGCCCGCCAGAAGCTCCAGCGCGGCCATCATGCGGCGATGCCATACGATCAGGTGCCGGCATTCCTTCAGCAGGTGAGGGGAGCCGAGGCGCTGGCAGCTCGTGCGCTGGAACTGACGATCCTGACCGCCGCCAGATCCGGAGAAACTTTGAACGCAGTTTGGTCGGAAATCGATCTGGAGCGCGCCGTGTGGACCATCCCGGCCGGCCGCATGAAGGCTGCGAAGGAGCATCGCGTGCCGTTGGTCCCGCGCGCGGTCGAGATCCTTAAACTGCTGCACGAGGCGAGAACGGGCGACCATGTGTTCCCCGGCCAGAAGCCGGGCCGGCCGCTCTCCAACATGGCTATGGAGATGCTGCTTCGGCGCATGAAGGTGGACGTGACGGTTCACGGCTTCCGCTCGGCGTTCCGCGATTGGGCCGGTGAGGAAACCAGCTTCCCGCGCGAGGTGGCGGAACAAGCCCTGGCGCACACGGTAGGGGATGCGACCGAGCGGGCCTATCGACGCGGCGACGCACTGGAGAAGCGCCGGAAGCTCATGGAGGCGTGGGCGTCATATCTGACGCCTGCGCCGGAGGGGGTGGTGAAGCTGCGGGCTTAGCGTCTGGTCCACCATCCATCAGACGGATCACGGCTCGACACGGCACCATTGTCAGGTCATCGAAGCGCGTCATCGTGCGGGCAGCACGAACACTTTGCATGGCCCCTCTACCTTTATCAGTCGGTAGCCCATCAAGCGGTACCATCGCTCAACCTTCGGGTGGGGGCTGTAACAGTAGGAAACGACTGGCAGGTTGCCAGCTTCGGCTTGAATCTGGCGCATGTAGCGGCGACCAAAGCGAACGGACGGCACGTCCGGCTCATAGAAACGATCGGTTGCGAGGAACGTGGTGGCCAGGGCTTCTCCCTCGGCTGTCTCTTCCCACGCCATCAAAGCGACGTTCGCGCCATTGTGAACTAGCGTTGCAGCGCACCCCGCCTTGATGGCGGCCTTTATAGCCTCTTTCACGTCCGCAAGCGTTACGTCGGCGAACTTCATTTCCTCGTGGGTGCGCACCGACAAGTTTCGCGATACGGCTCTGAAGTCTGCGAGCGAACTCGGCTTCGCTTCCATACGGCAACCCCTCCACCTACTCGGCGCTATCGCTGCGATGCCCCCTGGTCACGATCTTGAGCCCGTCGTCCGGTAGCGGGCGCTGGAGCTTCGTCGCCTCCGACCAGTCCGCCCGCATCCACACGTCGAACTCCTCGGGCTCCGTCAGGATCACGGGCATAGCCTTCGGATGGATCGGCCCGACCACACCGTTCGCGTCCGTCGTCAGGAACCCGTAGGCGTCGGTCGTGATCTCGCCCTCGGCCTTCTTCCGGGTCGACGTCCATTCCGTCCAGATGCCGGCGAAGGCCATTAGGGGGCGGTCCTCGTCGGCCGCGAACCAAACCGGCACCTTCTTCCCATCCACGGTGTCGTACTCGGAGAACGAGGTGAACGGTACGAGGCAGCGGTGAGCCGGCCCGAGCCAGCGGCGCCAATGCGGGCTCTTCGTGTTCCGCACGTTCGTCACGCCCGGGTCAGTCGTGCGCCCCTTCAGGGCGAACTGTGGGGACGGCATGCCCCAGCGGGCGAGCTGCAACGTCCGATCGCCGTCTCGCGTGGTGACGATCGGCGCCGCGGCGTCGGGGAAGATGCCCGGCATCGGTGGGAGGTTGCCCGTCCGGTCCTGCGTTGCACGAGTGAAGGCGACGATTGCGGCCTGGCCCTTTGTGAGCGAATAGAGGTTGCACATCAGGCCGGTTCTCCAGACGGATGAGCGCAGCTTGCTTCAGAAGTTTGTTAGGCCATCATGGCGGGTCAAGCTGACGCCATCCGTGCGGTCAAAGCGCTTTCGTAAAGCGGGCTGCCATGGCGGGACTGTCTCTCATCAGCCGAATTCCAGATGCGCCAGTCGAATGTGACCCAGTCGCGGAAGACGCCGTCGTAGATTTTCGCGGTCTTGAGGTTGATGAACTGGAGGGTGCTGTGCCGCTCACCGTAGCCGTTATCGACCGACAAAAGTGGTCCATCTGGCGAGAGCGTGATCGCGCCCGACACTTCACCCCGCTGACGCCCGCCGACTGAACTCCGGTCAGGCTGCGCTTCCAAAACCCAATCGGCCCCATAGCAGTAGACGTCTGCGGTAGCGGCTCCAAGTTGGGCCTGATGAAGGTAGGGAGGTACGCTTGTATCCAGCGGGATCACGCAAAAGAACCTCCTGGATGGATGAGGTTCGTTCAGTGCTAGGGCGAGCGAAAAACCGGCGTGAAATTCACCAAGAGCCAACTCGCCTCCGGTCATCAAACGTACTTCTTTAGTCTCGTATCCCGGCACCGTCCGCATTCCGCTTCCTCTCACAGGCATTGGTTGGGGTGGCTTCAGTCTCTGAAGTGCGAAGGCGTCACAGCCGTGCGTTAGGAGGCGGGGCTATATTGGCCCAGCGCTCGGCGATCGAGGTGCATGCGGCTTCCATCGATGCAAATCGCCGCGCGGAGTCCGTTGGCGCTTGGTAGACGACGCCACTGTGGGCGTCGATCGTCAAGCACAGCCCATTCTCTGGTGTCGCATCCGGGTCATGGGTGGTCCTGGCTAGGTAGCCAAGCAGGAACGCCGACTGCCATTCGCCAACGGCTGGCGGCAGTGGCTTGCGCTTTGCGTACCTAAGCGCAGCGGCCCCCAGCCGTCGGCGGTTGTTGCGGGTCGTCCGCTCCAGCATCAGATGAAGCTCAACCGTCACGCGCATGCCGCCCACCATTAGCGGCTGCCGATCGCCTGGCGGTAGGCGCTCTACGTCGGGCAGCTCAATGGCCGCGCTGACTTCCGCAAAGCGCTCGATATAGTCGGCATTGTGCTGGTTCGTGTCTGCTTCGAACGGCGTGTCCGCCATTCGGTCTCGCAAGCTCTCCACCTGCTCGCGCAGGTATCCTGCGTCCGCGTCGCCCCGCAGATATCGACCGATGGCCAACTTGGCGTCGTCGTGCTGTAGAATGCGCGCGACCGGCTGGTACTTGCACGAGCGAACGAGCGTGCGGCGTACCTGTTCGGAAGCCGCCATAAAGTCGGCGAGGGTGCGCATATTGATTTGCGGGCGCGCAACCTCACGATGCGTGCGCTGATCTGACACGATGGCTCCAGGTGGGATGATGGGAAGCTACTATTTCAGCAAACAGCTCGCTGACGGCGCCACGCTCTGCCTGGCGCCGTTAACGAACGATCAGCTCGCATGCAGCGGCCAAGAGGTCGCAGATCCGAGCGGCTACTTCCTATATGAGCGGGCAGGCGACGGGCAGGCATCTCGCGTCGAGATCCTGGCGCAGGTCTTCTCTCAAGAAGGCCTCGATAGGCTACGACAGGTTTTCGACCTGACGTGATGCACGCTTACGCTGCGCGCGCGTCATCGGTCCACCGCTGGCCGCAGTAGATCATCACCACGTTGTCGGACGTCTCATCGCTTTCGTTGAGGCGTCGCAGTCGTGCCAGGAAGTCGTTGAGCAGCACGCCCCGCTCCTGTTCGGGTACGAACGAGAGAAGGTAGATGACGCGGAGCGCAAAAACGGCCGCGCCGTTGGCTTCGCATTGCCCCTTCTCCCAACGCGCAACGCTCTGGTCGGATACGCTCAGCATGCTCGCAAGCTCGCTCTGGGTCATATCCAACTCGTTGCGCAGGAACCGCAGCTCCTTGCCAGAGGGCGCCTTCCGCTCAAGGACAATATGCATGCCAATGGCCTTATGCAGACCATCCACGTCCTTGACCGTCAGAAACTCCTCGCCATCATCCAACTCGCGCGTGAACCCGTTACGCAGGATGATGTTGTCCAAGCCGCAATCCTTGTAGTGGTAAGGCGTGGTGTTGATGTCCTCGCCTGTCCTCATGAAGTGCTGGACGTTCATCTGATGTCTTCCCATTCGACCGTTTTGACGTTCAAGCGAC
The DNA here is from genome assembly GCF_003583935.1 of Aureimonas flava. Taxonomy (GTDB): domain Bacteria; phylum Pseudomonadota; class Alphaproteobacteria; order Rhizobiales; family Rhizobiaceae; genus Aureimonas; species Aureimonas flava. The sequence continues at coordinate 331,963 of NZ_QYRN01000001.1, forward strand.
CGTTCTTAACAAGTAGAACGACCACGCCGACGTCCCGGCGTCCTCGCATATTGCGAATGAATTTGGCCTTCAACTCGCCTGGATACTTTCCAAGCTCGATAGGGCCAACGACGTCTCCTTCTCGAAGAACGTATAACGCTTGACGGATCGTGATATCCCGCTCTGCCATCCGATCGAGCGCGTGCTGTGACCACCGCACGTTTTCGGAATTGGCAGCGAGCTGCCGAACTCGCTGGGCAACAACGTGAGGCTTCGGGACACAGACCGAAACTCGTTGGGGAGGAGGATCATCCGTCATTGCCTATCATTATGATAGGTGGAGAATGCCTGTCAACCGTTAAGGTTGCGTAACCCGCGAACAGATCGGAGCCCTAGAGGCGTGAGGGCAGCGCCCATCATCACTTCGACTTCGCATCTCGCGTAGCGATGAAACGATCCCATGTGGCCTCCCCTGCGTCGATCGCAGCTTGGATTGCTCCTCGGCCTTCCAGATATGCCTCCAACTCCGGCCAGTCGGCCGCATCTGGCATGGTGCGGTCCATGCGAGCATCGCCAATGAAGTCGCCGACGGGGTCGTTCGTCTTCTCGGCCTGACGAATGAACTGGAGGAAGGTCAGCGGCCCAGCCTTCCGCAGCCGCACGCCCGGCCCCTGGCCGTTCTCGTCGATGAAGATCACGCCGGCCTCCTGGAGGGCAGCGACCACGGCCGAAACGTTGTTCGGCATACCGACAGCGGGTCCGTCGCTGGCCTCCATCCGCTTCAACGTCGGCACTGAAATACGCGCGGCTTCGGCAAGCGCACTCTGGGAAAGCCCTGCCAGCGTCCGAGCGGCGGCAAGCTGGCGACCGTGCGGTTTATCCATTTAGCTCGTTTTTATCTAAAGGTGTTGACATAAAGATCGATATGATCCAAATGTATCACATCGAGACCGATGCACAAGGTCAATAGCCATGCACAACCGATCCGCTTTCATGAAATCCGTCTGGGCGCACTTCCGCCGCGTCGCCAGCCCCCACCGGCCGTTCTGCCGCAAGCTCTTCTCCCAGGTGCTCGCCTTCATGTGGAAGTCCGAGCGCGTCCGCATCCAGGCCGCCCGCGAGGCTGCCGTCCGCGTCGCCGCCACCCCGATCGTCGTCTCGGCGCCGGCCCGCCCGCTGTCGCCCATGGAAGCCCGCATCGACGGCCTGAAGTACCTGTCCGCCCGCTACCGCATCGACCTCATGGCCGCGGAGATCCGCGCCGAATACGCCAACGCTTGAGATTACCCGATCCGCTTAGGACTGAGCGCATCGCCTGACCCCTCACAATCTGGAGCCTATCCCATGTCGAACCGCACGGTTCCGGCAGCCGCCGAAGGCTTGCCGATCATCACCCGCCGACAAGCTCTTCGCACGCTCGCCGCCGGCTCCGCTGCTGGCGCCCTGGCCGGCGGCCTCTTCACTCTCGCCGTGCCGGCCGCCGAGGCCGCGGCCGATCCCTGCCTCGCGTTCGTCACCGCATGGGACGCGGCGTCCGATCAACTCGCTGCCGCGCCGCACGATGCGCAGGAAGACGTTTGGAAGGCTCGTTGCGAGCCCTTCGACCGCGCCGCCTTCCGAGGCGAGATCCCCGCCGCCACGACCGCTGCCGGTGCTGCCGCAGCGATCCGCAAGGCCATCAACTTCGGCGACATGCAGGAGCAGGACGAAGCCCTCGTCCGCGCCGCTCTCGCCTATCTCGACGGAGCCGCATCATGAACCGACGTTCCTTCCTCCAACGCCTTGGCATCGCCGCCGCGATTGGTGCGACCGGCTCCGCTCTGGCAACGCCGAGGCCGACGCGCCAGCAGCTTGAGAGGTACTACGCCCTTCTGTGGCGCGAGCATCATGCCTTGGCGAAAGAGCTGGGTATCGACATGTTCGAGCACGACATCGTTCTGGATGCCGGGCACCGCGAAGCTACCTCGGCGGCGCTGGTTGGTCCCCCGTCCTCACGCGCCATTGCGCTGCTGACTGCGGCGGGGTGCGCGTGATGGTCAGCCGCCGCCAGTTCCTCACCACCACGGGCGCCGTCGCATCCCTTGGCCTCTGCGCCGGCATCGTCGCTGGCGTGCCCGGCTGCACTCCCGCGCCGGCCGCCGAGCCGATCAATGCGGACCTCGCCTTTGCGATTGAGCGTCACCGCGCCGCTCTGGCCGACATGGAGGCATCGGGCCGCGTGCAGGAAGCCTGCGAGAGCGCCATGCGCATGCTGGAGACGCCCGACACCCGTTCGGCCTTCGACGCAGCGGACGACGCCTTTGACCTCGACTGCGAGCGTGAGCAGGCCGCTCATAACCGGGTGATCGCCGCGCCCATCTTCACCTTAGCCGACATGCGCGCCAAGGCGTCGTACCTCGCCAGCGTCTCCCAGCACATGATCCACGATGGCGACACCATGGCGGCGCTCCTGACGAGCATGGGCGGGGAAGCCTGACCATGGCGAACTATCTCGACGCCAACTCCGACGAACGGCTGATGGTCGAACACCACCGCCATGACGGAAGCGGGATGATCCCTGTCGCCGCTGATGGAATGCTCGACGCCATGGTAAGCGCTCGCTGCATCAACGGCTATGCCCTTAGCTCTCCGCTTCCTGTCGCTGATTACGTCGTCGGCTTGAAACTGCTGGGCAATCGGTTTTCGGTGTTCCGCGATAGCCGAGGCCATCAGCGGGTCGGCGTCATCTTGCCGGTGGACGAGCGGCCCGCCTCTTGGGCCAGACACGAACGAGCCATTGAGGCGGCTTTCGGCATACATTCGAGCCGCGCCGACGAACTGGTGGAGTTCCTTTTAGAACGCGATGGGGAGGCCCTGTGATGCTCTCCCGTGCTCTGCCCCAACCCGCCCGTGCCCTCGACGTGCTTTCCGCTGTCCCGGCCGGCTGCGTCGTCCACCGCGAGCGCGACGACACCAACGCCCCGCACATCCGAGCCGGCGAGAGCATCATCGCCGATCCTGCCGACTGCGAGCCCCTACGCGGTGAACTGTTCCTGATCGAGTGGAGCGGCGGCCGGCGCGACGTGATGCAAGCCGTCCTGCGGCGAGAGCCCGGCATCGTGCAGTCTGACGGATCGCGAGCCGAGCAGGACATGTGGACCCTGACCGGGCTCAGCTTCTGCCTGGCTGAAGGGCCGATGTCGGAAGCGCATCTGCGGTCGAAAATCGTGAGTCGAGTGATCGGCCTCTACGATCCGGCATTCGAGGCACGAGCGGAATGCCTCCCGGTCGCGCTCCGGCCGCGCGAGACGCAGCCGCCGACCTGACGGCACCCACTCCGACGCGTCAGAACTGACGCTTTTCGCGAAAGCCGCATCACCCCGACCAAACCCCTGCGGCGCAAAGGGTCGACACGATTTTTCGGCCGGTTTTTGGCCTGCCGCATCACCCCCATTCCGAGGTCGCCATGAACGTCCATATCCGACCGGCGCATGTCGCCAGTCTGCCCGCCATCCTTCGCGATGTCGCCGTGTCGCCGGCGGTCCTGGCCGAGCCCGAGGCACCGCCGGCCATTGCCCTCCTGTGCGCCTCGATCGGCAGGACGGCGGCGGACGTGGCGGCGCTCCTCTTCACGTTGCCGATGCCCGAATGCCTTCGCGAGGTGTTCGAGGTCGAGATCCGACAGGCCATCGTCGCCGAGCTGCTGACCCGGCCGGCGATCGACGACGTGGAGCGCAAGCACATGGAGGACGTCGCGTGGATCGCGTTCGACCGCCGGCTAGAGCGTCACGAGTGGCGCTGCGCGCTCGGCGGGAAGGCGTGACCATGCGGCTCGCCTGTGAACAATTGCAGAACGGGATCTCGCCTCGGCTGTCCCGATCGCCCTATATTCGAATGGCGCGGGGCCGGCCGGCCAGCCGTCGCATTCCACCACCGCCGGAATGCTTGCCCCGCGTCACCCCTCGGCGGTTGGCGGTGACGTGCATGCACGGGAAAGACGCTTTACATCCGGCCATGACCGCGACGCGGTGGACGCTCGGCGAAGCGTTGGCTTGGATCGCAACCCGCCAGCCTGAGGCTATCAAGGGCAACGATGGTGCGGCCGACCTTTGCGTCTGGATGGCACTGAACCCCGCCCATCAACCGTACCCGTACCCGGAGCCTTCGGAAGCCTGGGTTGCGCTGTCGGAGGCGATGGCCTTGGGACTTCATGGCCTCGGAACGTCTGTGCGAATGTTCTGGAATGGCGGGCCGGTTCAACACACGGTCGGCGTTCCGTTTCCGCCGAAGGAGCAGCTGGGCGCTGCTCTCGACTACGGTGTCTACAGCGAGAGGCCATCCATCATCCGTCCAATCGAAGCGCTAGGTGCGCACAGTTGGGTGGAGATCCACGACCTTTCCTTCTGGCGAGCAGACATCATGGCGTGGTTTCCCGCGCTTAGTATGCCCGTGTCGAGAGCCGAAATCGTGGGCGATGCGGGGCGTGGCACGGATGCTCGTCCGCTGAGAGCTGGCCGGCGGCGGGGTGCACCATCGCTCGCAAACGCAGATGAGGACGCGCTTAGCCGCATGCGGCTGCTGTTCGTTTCCGGCGGTGACATGAACGTCACGAAGGCCGCGAGTATCGTTGTGGCAGAGGGTGGCGTTGCTGGCGACGGCACCGACGAGAGCAAAGCGAAGCGCCTTGAACGCCGGTATCGCTCCGCATTTCCCGCTGGCCCTATTGGGTAGGGAGAGAATGGGAGCGAATTGCGTCGAATATTCTCCCAAGTATCGCTCCCATTCGATCCCGCGCTCTCCATAGTATTCGTGCGGCAAGACGCGTTCTCTGTGCATCTCAATAGGAGACGCACATGGACGACGCAGCAAACCCCAACAGCTTCACCGCCGAGCGCGGCGCCATGTCGGTGCCCGAGTTCTGCACGTGGGCGACGATCAGTACGGCGAGCTTCTACCGCGAGGTCACGGCCGGCCGCATCACAATCCGCAAAATCGGTCGCAAGTCCGTCGTGACGATGCCCGATGCGCTGGCGTGGCTCGCCGCACTCCCCGTCGCCAAGTTTCGCGAGGCCGCGTAAGCACCATGCCCCTCAACGAAGAAACCCGCCGCACGGGCATGTGCGGGCGGGCTTCGAATGTGTCTCTTGGCAGCGACACTTTCGATCTAGCCCACACCGACCTCATTTTCAATCAGGCAGCACGGATCGCACGACGCTTTGTCGTGAGCGACGCCCTGGCGCGCACCATTGCCGAGCACGCCTTCAGCAATGGAGGCTCGGCATGAGCCGCTACACCGTTCTCGCTCGCATCCTTCCTGACGGCCAGCCTATGACGATCATCGGGCGGGACGCTTGGTGCCTCGAGCGCCTCCTGGCGGCCGGCGCACGCGGCTGCACACCGATCGAGCAGCCGGCCCCGCGCTGGAGCCACTACGTCTGGAAGCTGCGCACCCGTCACGGCATCGTCGTGGAGACAATCGACGAGGGGCACGGCGGCCAGTTCGCGGGCACCCATGCCCGCTACGTCCTGCGCTCGAATATCGAGATCCTGCGCGACGATGACCAACGGAGCGCAGCATGAACCCGGCGCCCGATCATTCCGACGCCATCGCGGCAGCCGCGTTCGCGCGCTACGCCGAAGCTTCGACGCGTTTCCAGCAGACGCACCGCCCGGCCGACGCCGCAGCCGCACGCCGCGCCTATCGCGGGTTTGTCGAGGCTTTCCTGACGCCCGCCGAGCAAGCCGGGCTTGCGGCGGCCGGCGTGCCCGGTCTCGGGAGGCGCGCATGAGTGTCGATCCGAACGGCGAGGGCTTCATTCCCGAACTGGAGCAGTCCCTTCTTGGGGCTCTCCTCCTCGGCCAAGGACTTGCTCGCGTGCGCCCCATCGTGCGCGCCGAACACTTCGTGGAGCCGATTCATCAGGACATCTTCGGCGCCATCTGTGACGCGCACGAGCGCTCCGGCTCGCACGGCGTGCCGCTCGTCGCCAAGCTGATCCCCGAGCGCGTCCACATGGCGCTCAAGCTGCGCACCGACATGAACGTGCTGGGCTACCTGTCTCGGATGGCGGCCGATACGGTGCATGGCGGTTCGCTGATCGAGAAGGCAGCGAAGGCCGTCGTCGAGCAGTGGGCGCGTCTCAACGTGGCGGTTCATTGCGAGCAGATTGCCATCGCAGCGCGCGACCCAGCCGCCGACCCGTCCATCCTCGGCCGACAGATCGGATCGGCCGTGGAGGGCGTCCTGTCCGACGTGCGCGGCTCCGGCGTCCGGCGCTCGCGCTTCTCCATCGGGCAGGCGGCCGAGGCGGCCATCGCGTCGGCTCGGGCGGCCAAGGAACAGGGGCACGGCCTCACCGGCCTGTCATGGGGCCTGACGGACGTAAACCGCCTCACGGGCGGCATGCAGCGCAAGGATCTGATCCTCGTCGGCGCCCGGCCTTCCATGGGTAAGACGTCGCTCTTGATCTCGTCGGCGCTCGCTACGGCCCGCGCCGGCCACGGCATCGGCATCCTGTCCATGGAGATGGACGCCGAGAAGCTGACGGCGCGTGCCCTATCGGACCTGTCGTTCAACGGACACGTCCAGGTGCCCTATGCCAGCATCATCAGGGGCCAGCTCGACGACGGACAATTCGCCGCGGTGGAGGAGATGGGGCGCCGCCTTGACCAGTTGCCCATCGCGATCGACGAGGCGTCGGGCACGACCTTCGACATCCGCGTGAAGATCGAGACCATGATGGAGCAGTTCGAGCGCGCCGGCTGGCCGCGCCTCGAATGCCTGATGGTGGATCACCTGGGCTTCGTGCAGCCCTCGGCTCACTACCGCGGCAACCGCAACAATGAGGTGGGCGAGATCACGCGGGCGCTCAAAGGCTATGCCAAGGAATACGGCCTCGCCATCGTGCTCCTGTCGCAGCTCTCGCGCCAGCTCACCCAGCGCGACGACAAGCGTCCCCAGCTCTCCGACCTTCGGGATAGCGGCAACATCGAACAGGACGCTGATGTCGTCGTGTTCCTGCATCGCGAGGCCTACTACCTCGATCGGGAACGAGCGACCGGCGACCGCGAGACCGAACGCGTCGAGAAGCTGGCGGCCTGCCAGCACCAGCTCGAATTCATCATCGCCAAGCAGCGCAACGGACCCGTCACGACGGTGGACCTGTTCTGCGACATGGCGTTTTCGGCCGTCAGAAACGGCGATCGGAGGTCGCTTTGAGCCGCCAACCTTGGATGAAATTCTTCCCCGCCGACTGGCAGTCTGACGTGCTGCTTCGGTCCTGTTCCATCGCCGCGCGGGGCCTCTGGATCGAGCTTCTATGCATCATGCAGAAGGCCGAACCGGTGGGGCATCTGCTGGTCAACGGCAAGGCTCCGGCGCCCTCGCTGCTGGCAGTCCTGTGCGGCACTTCCGAGAAGGAAATCAGGCGTTTGCTCGACGAGCTGCGGGAGGCCGGCGTGTTCGACGAGGCTGACGGGGTTATCGTCAGCCGCCGCATGGTGCGGGACGCGGAGAAGGCCGAGAGGGATAAGACCAACGGCAAGAAGGGCGGCAACCCGGCGGTTAAGGCGGGGGTTAACCCCCCGGTTAAGCCTTCGGTTGAGGGGGGGATAAACCCCATATTCCAGAAGCCAGAAGCCAGAAGCCAGAAGAATACTCTTGGTGCATCCGCACCGATTGAGCCGGCTGCGCCGGACCCGTTCGAGGTGTTCTGGAGGCTCTATCCGAAGCGCGATGGCTCAAATCCGAAGAAGCCAGCGAAGGAGAAGTTCGAGAAGCTAGTGAAGGCTGGCGCCGATCCCGAACAGATCACCGCCGCGGCCATCCGCCTCGCAGCTAAACATCCGAAGCCGACGCCCTACGTGCCGCAGGCTCTCAAATGGCTTGGCCAGGAGAGGTTCAACGACGACGACACCAGCGCGACGATCCACGCCCTGGTCGGCGACGAGCAATGGAGCAAGCGCCTCGCCTATGCTCGTCGTGAGCGTCAGTGGGCCAGGATCGAATGGGGCCCAATGCCCGGCGAACATGGGTGCCGTGTTCCCACACACCTCCTCCAGCCCGATGACGGCCAAGGTTGGACAGCTCAGAAGGAGGCTGCGTGATGCCTCATGTACTACCCGTCCTCATGCGGCCCGAAGAGATTATCGATCTGAAGGAAGCGGTCTATCGCACCGGCAAGAACGAGAAGACTATCCGGCGCTGGTGCAAAGAGGATGGGATCGGTCGGCGCACTTCGCCTGGCGCGCCTTGGGAAATCTCGGCCGTTGCGCTCGAGGCGAAGCGATACGGCGATGTAGAGGCGCTGGAGGAGCTGCGGGTAAACTCGGGCCGCACCGCCAACAGCGCCCGCTACCGAGCCATGCTTGGCATGCCGAAATAGACGGCTCAGTTTAATCCCTCGTCGGCGGGATGTTCAACTACATATTGCTCCAAATTATTTCGACTGAGGATCGCTGATATCTCGGTGGAGGGTATTTTCTTTGCAGCGTAGCAAGCTGCGATGAAGTCTGTGTAGCCTCCACTACCAATCAAGTCGGATACACCGTCGTCCGCGGATTTCGCGATTTTCTCAAGATCCTCCGCTGTTATGAATTGGGAAAACTTCACCATAAATAACGATGAATAACTGTTCGTGCTCGCCCAGCTTCGGGAACTGGCGAATAAAGTTACAGCTCTCTCGACGACTTCGCGAGCAGGATCGGATATAAGATTTCCCAATTCTTCTGCTGATAGCTTGCTTACTTCAAGCCTCGCTTCAGTTTTCAAATAAGATACTAGCAACGCCTTATTGAGAAGGTTTGGCCGCTCGACGAGCTTTTCATCCTGGATCAGAGCTTTGAGTGTGGAATGATCTTCTGGTGGAACTTTCTCGCCAATATCTAAGCTTCTCACCAAGATTGCAGCGGCGAAACGGATCGAATCTTTTTCGGTTCGCCGAAGTAGTTTGATGCAGTTTGCCAAAACGCGCGGCGCTGCTTCCCGTCGGTCCATTTCGAGAATGGCCAGCACAGATCTGACGACGGAATTCTTTTTGTAAAATCCACTCGCCTTATCAGGCCACCCGAACATTAGGGTGTCAACGATAGACCTTATGAGTGCGGGCCTCGCGTTTTTAAGCTCAGTTCCGCTAAGTCTTGACACCGCATCTTTAATTGTCTCGGGAAAATACGTTGACAGGATTACGGCGCCCACAGCGTCGACGGCAGCTTTACCGTGTCGCGGCGGCTGTGTCAGAACAAGATTTAGCGCGTTCACGATATGTAAGCGCGCCAGTTCTGCGTTCGGCGCGTATGGAAGCGATGAATTGAGATAGGTTGGGTGCGCGCATCTATGCCGATCAGAACGCAGCCTGTTCATTTCCTCGAATTCGCTCTTCCCGAAGAAGCCGAATTTGTCTCTGAAGGTTTCCAGCAAGCCTCGCTCAAAATCTAGCAGCTTCCTGAGCGCTTCGGTTTGCCCTTTCTCAAGGGCGTCTTGCCGATTTTCTAGCTTCTTGATCTCCTCCCCCGCCTCTTTGTCTCCTATCGCCGATAAAGAGCGTAGTTTCTCAATGAGATCAAAGCATACAGCTATATATGTAGTAACAATTGCCGCTCTATACGCGCCGCTTTCATAGCATTTGATAGCTTCTGCAATATGTGATTTAGAGCTGTCATTTGTGCATCTAGAAGTAAGTTCGTCGAAACTCGCAATCATCACATTCTACTCGCGGCGTTGGCGGGATCGTCCGGACATGTCCGGACGTGTCCACTGAACATGATTCGCAACGTGTGGTCGAATGCTCCTCAATCGAAAGAGGAGAACCGCCCGTGTCCCGAACAGTCCCGCTGTTTCTAAGCGGTGCAAAGGTCGAAGAAGGCTTCCGCTCGGCCTTATTCGATGCAGCTAACCGCGCCGGTATCACCCCCAACGAGTTCGCCATCGTCGCCGCCGCCGAGAAGTTGGCGCGCTGCGGGCGCACCTTCCCCGGCATCTTCCGCAAAGGCGATTTCGAGATGGTCGGCTTCAATCCCGCGCAGGGCACGCAGGTTGGGGGTGCTGTCTGATGGCGCTCCCCCAGTTCATCTTCGGTGGCGACACGGGCATGACGCCCGCGCAGTTGAAGAAAAACCGCGCCATCGCCGAAGCTCTCAGGGAAGGCGCATCCCGCGCCCCTCGCAACGTCGGCGAGGGCATCTCAGCCATCGGGCAGGCGCTCGCCTACCGGATCCGCGAGGGGCAGAATGACAAGGCCGAGAAGGCGCTCGGCGAGAAGCAGCGTGAGATTTCGGGCACGCTCGGCCAAGAGTATGCGGCGGCTCTCGCTGGTGGCGGTTCGGACTTCGGCGCGGGCGCTGGTTTCGGTTCGGCCACCGGCCCCATTGGCGACGCCTCGACGGCCATCCCTGCGGGCGAGCGCGCCACCTACATCCGCTCCGGTCTCGTGTCGCGCGGACTGCCCGAGCATGTCGCGGACGGCTTCCTCGCGAATTTCGAAGATGAGAGCGGCCTTGATCCTGGCATCAACGAGCGCAACCCGACCGTGCCCGGCTCGCGTGGTGGCTTCGGGCTGTATCAGCTCACCGGCCCCCGTCGCGACGCATACGAGGGCTTTGCCGCCAGCCGTGGCGTCGATCCCTCGGACATCGACACGCAGTTGGACTTCATGGTCGGCGAGCTGGGCGTCGGTGAGGGGGCGAAGGAAGCGCCGTGGTACGGGTCGGAAGGCAAGGCCGCGCGCAGCATCATGGCCGCGCCCGACACGGCCGGCGCCGCTCAGGCCATCGTGAACAACTTCCTGCGGCCGGCGCCCGAGCACCGGTCCTCACGGGCGGCGAAGTATGCCCGTCTCGCGGGCGCGGCGGCTCCGGTTCAGGTCGCTTCGCTCGACCGGGCCGCCGGTATGTCGTCCGTGCCAGAGTTCGGGGCCGAGGACGTCGCGGCGCTCGAGGCGCGCCCGAAAGACCCTCGCGCAGTGCCGTACCAGGGCCCCGGAGCGACGATCGACCCGCGCGACGTGGAGCGGTTCCAGCCCGGAAACGTGCTCGCTGCGCCGGGCTCGATGTCGCCCGAGGATCAGCGGCTCTATGACGAGCGCATTCGCGGGCGCGGTGCCCAACCGGACCCGGCCGGAACCGTTCCGTATGCCGGCCCCGGTGCCCGCATCGACGACCCGAACGCTATGCAGGGTGGCAGGCAGCCGCCGCAGCGCGCGGACCCGCCCGGCACGAAGAACATGGCAGTCGCGCGCGCGCTCGGCATCCAACCGCAGCCGTTCACCCCTCCATCCATGTCGGCCGTTGCCTCCGCGCTCAATGGCCGGCCGGTGCCCACGCCGACGCCGCGCCCCGAACAGATGGCCGATGCGCAGCCCGGCGCCGATCCGTCGCAGGGCGGCGACCCGTGGGCCGGAATGCGCCCGCAGGACATCGCGCGGCAGAGCGGCGCGCTTCAGGTGGCGCAGGCCAACGCGAGCCAGCCGTCGCCCTTCGACGTCGCGCGCGCCAACGGCCAGACCATCGAGACCGACGCCCCGACGTACATGGGCCGGTCGGTCGATACCTTTGACCCGCAAGTCCTCATCGGCGTGTTGCAAAACGAGTATGCCAGCCCCGACCAGAAGGCCATGGCGCAGGACATTCTCCAGTTGCAGATGAGGCGCCAGCAGACGACCCAGGCGCAGCAGTACGACATGCGCAAGACGCTGGAGGGCCGGGCCTATGAGGAACAGAAGGCCGCCCGCGAGCGCGCCGCCGGGAACGAGGACTATCTGACCCGGAAGAAAATCGACCTCCAGTTTCAGAAGCCCGAGGGCGTCGATTGGCAGGAGCTGCCCAACGGCGACTATGGGTATTTCGACCCGCAGAAGCGCCAGTTCACCAAGCTCGGCAACGCGCCCAAGCCTGCCTCTAGCGGGATAACGATCGGGCCGGATGGGACGGTTCAGATCGGCGGCGGCCCGAAGCTACCGGCCAACTTCATGCCGGACCCGGAAAACCCTGGTGCCGTGAAGCCCATCCCCGGCGGCCCTGGCGAACAGCTTCCGGCCGAACTGGCGGGCCGCATCGCCATCGCCGATAGCTTCCTGGGGCAGGCCGGCGCTCTTCGCGAGCAGCTTGCAGCCGGCGGCGCAACCGGCCTGCTCGATCGCTTCCAGGCAGGAAACAACGCATCGAGCGATCAGGCCGGGATCTATCGGCAGCTCCAATCCGGTGCCGACGCGCTTCAGCGCCTCCTCACTGGCGCCGGCATGACGGAGAGCGAAGCCGCGATCTACGCCGGCCGCTATCTGCCGGGTTACACGGACAGCGCCGAGAGCGCGGTCGCGAAGCTCGACCAGATGACGCGCGAAATCGAGAACGCCCGCGCCGCCGCCCTGCGTGGGCGAGGCGGCATCGGTGCGGACGTCACGCCCAATGGGGCCAATGCGCCCAAGGGTGCCGCCGCCGACTACAAGACGAAATACGGGCTGGAGTGAACGACGATGGCGGACCTCGACCTCGCCCGCGTGAAGCGCAACGTCGCCAAGATGGCAGGCATGAATGCCCCCATGGAGGACATCGACGGCTATATCGCATCGGAGGGCACGACCGTTGACGCGGTGCGCGCCTTCAGGCACGGCGCCACATCCCAGCCCGGCCAGTTCGCCGGCCCGGCCATGAACGCCACGGCCGGCATGAACGAAGCGATCTATGGGACGCTCGGTGCCCCGGTGGATCTGATGCGCGGCGGCATGAACCTCGCGGTTCGCGGCTTCAATGCCGTGACGGGTTCCGAAGTGCCGACGATCCCCGAGAACAGTTTCGGCGGGTCGCGATCCATCGGCGAGGCCATGGGCAGCATTCGGCCCGAGCTCGACCCCACGAACACCGTGGCGGCTGATGCCGGCGACCGCGTGGCCCGTGGCGTCGGCCAAGGCGTCGCGGGGACGGTCCTGCCGGCCGCCATTGTCGGCGGCGCCGCGCGGGCTGGCGCGATCGGACCCCAGGCGGCCGAGATGGGCGCACAGGTCTTCGGGCGGTCGAACAGCGTCCGCAACGTCGGCGCCGAGGCATTGACGGGCGCGGCGGCCGGCGCTGGGTCCGCGACCGCCGCCGAGTTCACGCCCGAGCAGTATCGCAGCATTGGCAGCTTCGCGGGCGGCCTTGCTGGTGGCGGCATCGGCGCGGCTCTCACCGGCATTCCTGCGCTTGTGCGGCAGGGTGCCAGCGCCGCCGGCCGCTATCTCGAGCCCTTCACCGAGGGCGGGCGCGAGCGGATGGCGGGTCGCGCCTTGCGTAATGGCGCGACCGATCCGCAGGCTGCGATTGACGCTATCGAGACGGCGCCTCGCGACCTCGTGCCTGGCTCGCAGCCGACGACGTTCCAGTTGACCGGCGACATGGGCCTGGGTGCGATGGAGCGCGGATCGCAGGCGCGATACCCCGCCGAATTCGGGCAGCGCCGCGCCGACCAGAACCAAGCCCGTGTCACCGCCCTTGAGGGCATCCAGCCCGGCGGCGCCCCGGAGAAGGTGGCGCAATCCGTCCGATCTTTCCTCCAGCAGATCGAGGACGAGGCCGAGGCAACGGTGGGCGCCGCGACCGAGCGGGCACGAACTGGCGCGACCGGCCTCGGTGTGGGAGCGCAGGCGGACGAGGCGGGCGCGGCCATGCGTGCGAACCTCGAAAGCGCCCGCGCCGCCGCCAAGGCCCGCGAGAACGCCCTGTATGCCGCCGTCGATCCCAGCGGCACGATGACGCTCGGCCTGGCGAACACCCGGAAGAGCGCGCAGGGCATCGCTGAGGAAATGTCCCCCTTGGCGCAGCCGCTCAGCGAGACCGAGCGCCAGATCTATGGGGCCATCGGGCAGGCGGGAGAGGCCGTGCCGCTCCGCGCGATGCGAGACCTTCAATCGAACCTGAAGGCGGCCATGCGCGCCGAACGCTCGACAAACGGCGAGAGCCCTGCCTATCGTCGCCTGTCGATCGTCTCGGCCGGCATCGCGAAAGACTTTGACGACGCGGTGGCTGGGAAGGTCGCACAAGAGGCGCAGGCAGTGGCGCGCGGCGAGATCCGCGCCGAAGATACGATCGAAGCTGCAATGCTTCGACAGCGTGAGGAATGGGTTGCAGGACGACAGGCAACAGCAGGCACCCAAGCCCGAGCGTCTGGGGCTGATAGTGCAGCGGGTTTTGGAGCCCCTGGACTTGGCCGATCGACCTCTGTTCCTTCAGCACTTGGAGGCCAAGGCCAAGCAGGAGGGCGACTTCCAGACCCTTCGGGCGATCCGCGACTACAGGTCGATGGCGCAGCCACATTCGACGGAGCCGCCCAAGAGCGCTTGAGGGCTGCGAACGCTGCCACGCGCGAGCGTGCCGAGACCTTCGACAATCCGCTTCTCGCCCCGCTCCGCCGCAAGTCCGCTACCGAGCTTCCGAACGCCACCGTTGCGCGCCGCATCTTCTCGGGGTCGTCTGAAAGCTTCGAAGCCGTTCAGACCTTCCGCCGCGCGGTCGGCGATGCGGAGGCGACTGCGACCCTCACGCCATACGCAGTGGGGCAGGCCCGTCGCGCCGCGCTGAACGAAGACGGCACGTTCGACCCGGCGAAGCTCGACCGATGGCGCCGGCAGCACGCCGACGCCTTGCGCGCGATGCCCGAGCTCGGCACGCGCCTCGGCGACGTCAACCGGCTGTCCGACACCCTGGCCGAGACGGTCGCGACCGAGCGTCAGAGGGTGGAAACGGCGCAGAAGGGCGCGCTCGGCCGCTTCATCGGCAACGAGAACCCCGACGAAGTGTCGAAGACGATCGGCGGCCTTCTCACCCGGCAGGACGGCGCCCGCCAGCTCGCCGAGATCCGCCGTGCGATCGGCAACGATCCCGAGGCGCTAGAGGGCCTGCGCAAGGCGGCGGCCGACTTCATCACGGGCCGGCTGATCGGGAACACGGAGGTCGGCACGTCCGGCCAGGCTGGCATCCGCGTCGAGCAATATCAGAACTTCATCCGTCAGAACGCGGAGGCGCTTCGGACCATCTTCTCGGATGCCGAGATCCTGTCCATGGAGGGCATCGCCGCCGATATGCAGCGCGCCGGTCGGTCCATCTCGGCCGTGAAGACCCCCGGAACGCCCGGCACCGCGCAAGACCTCATGGCGGCGCAGGGCGATGACAGCCCCGTGTCGATCCTGGCGAAGATTGTCGGCGCCTCTGCAACGACGGGCGGCAGCGTCACGGCGGTCGGCGGCCCGGTCGCCGGCACCATCGCAGGCGTCGGCACGCTGTTTGGCGCTGCCCTGCGCGAGAACGGCATCCGCCGCGTCGAGGACTTGGTGAAGGACGCGCTTCTCAATCCCGATCGCGCGGCGGCGCTGATGAGCGGCGTACGGCCCAGTAAGCCCGAGCGCGAGACCGCCATCGCACGGCGCTACCGCGCTTCCGTCGCGGCGTCTGGTGCGATGGCTTTGCCGGGAGACGATGAGGACGCGCCGCCGCCTCGCAGCGAGCGCCGATCCAGTCTGACCCGCGAAATGCGGATCATGGCAGCCTTGCAGGGGCAGGCGCCAACGGCCCGTAGCGAGACGGTCGCGGAAGCTCTGTTGGCCGGGCGTCGGCGGTCGCCGGCCGAACCCGCAACCCCCAACGCGGTGGCGCGCGCTCTGCGGGCGAGGGCATAGGAGGGCATCATGAACGACAACCCCGCGACGCCCTCGGCCGTCTACGTCGGCAAGCTGCTGGACCGTCTCATCAAGGGGCTGGACGGCCCGTCCGAGCCCGAGCGCGCGATCGGCCTCCTGTCCGCGCTTGTCGGCTCCCGCTGCGAGACAACCGCGGACCTCCTGGCCCTTGTCGCGCATGGCAACGACCTCGTGCGCCAAGCGTGCCTCCTGCTGGAGGACGAAGACATGCCGATCGACCAAGGCGAGGTCTCGCGTTTCCTCCTGTGGTCGATCCTCATCAACGCCCGTGTGCTCGATGCGCTGGAGGGCGCAACGGGGCTGCCCGCATCCGGCTTCCTCGGCACCGGCCCGACGATCAACTGACGGGAGCACCCCATGAGCTTCATTTTCGACGCGAACGAGACGCCCGAGCAGGCCGCCAAGCGCCGGCAGATAGGCATGGACGCCCTCCGGGCTGGTGCAACTCGCCAGCCCCAAAACATGGGCGAGGGCATGTCCGCCGTGGCCCAGGCTCTTGCCTATCGATCGATGCAGAACAGCCAAGCCAAGGCCGCCGCCGATCCGTGGTCGAGCATGCGCCAGCCAGCCGGCGCGGGGTTCTTCGCCCGCCTCGGCGGCATGTTTCGATAGGAGGACATCATGAACAACATCGCCCGCAGGCTCCGCCGTCTCGAAGACGAACAGGGCGGAGATAGCCGGATCCTCGTCGTGTTTTCAGGCGGAGCGACCACGCAGGAGGTCCACGACATGCTGCGGCGGGATCACGGCATCACGGTAAGCCCCCGCGACGAGCTCGTTCACTTCGCCACCATCTACGAGGATGAGGACGGAAACCCGGATCCGAACCCCGCGCCGCCGCGGTATGTGCCGACGCGCGAGGTCGGCGACTTTAGCCGGGGGCGTCGATGAGCGCTCTCCTGCGCCGTGTCCGCAGGCTGGAGCGGGAGCACGAACCGAAGACCGGACGACTGATCGTAATCGGTTCTCCCTACACGTTGGCCGAGGAAGCCCGCGAGGCTTTCCTCCAGCGCGAGGGCATCCGGGTCGCGGACGCGGATCTCGTCATCTGGGTTCTCAGCTTTGTGACAGCGCCCGGGCCGGTGATGCCTCGCCTGATCCGCAACACGCCACTGGCTTGAAAACAATCAAGAGGAAATCAAGTGTCGCAGCACGGCGGGCCCCGGCAGGGGGCAGGACGGAAGAAGGGCAGCGTCAGCGTCCGGTCGGTCGAGACCATCGCGGCTTCCCTGCCGAATGGTGTGTCTCCGGTCGAGTACATGCTGGGCGTCCTGCACGATCCGGCATCGGATGAGAAGTCGAAGGCTTGGGCCGCTGAGAAGGCCGCACCGTTCGTCCATCCGAAGCCCGCGCCAGCGCAACGGCTGGTGAAGATCGAGCTTCCGGCGACGGACACAGCGGAAGGGGTTTCTGCCGCGCTGGGCAAGCTCATTCAGGCCGTCGCGACCGGGGATCTCGCGCCGAGCGAGGCGCAGAGCGTTGCTGCGTTGATCGAAGCGCAGCGCAAGGCCATCGAGACGAACGACGTCCTCGCACGGCTCGACGCGCTTGAGGAAGCGCAGCGTCGGCC
This sequence comes from Aureimonas flava, assembly GCF_003583935.1. Lineage (GTDB taxonomy): Bacteria > Pseudomonadota > Alphaproteobacteria > Rhizobiales > Rhizobiaceae > Aureimonas > Aureimonas flava. Next base: position 349,153 of record NZ_QYRN01000001.1, read on the forward strand.
CGGCGGTCCCAAGCTGGTGGCTTGAGCATGGACACGCTTGTCGCCCACAACCAACGGGCCGCCGAGGCTCGCGATATGCTGGCCCACATCTTTGCCCGTCATGACCGCGTGTTCCTCGCCTTCTCGGGCGGCAAGGAAAGCCTCGCCCTCGCTCGCCTCTGCGATCCATGGGCCGGACGCTTCCGCCTCCTTTGGGCCAACACGGGGTACGCCTTCCCGCACGTCGAGGCACTGATCCGCTCCTATGGCGAGCGCTACGGGCTTGACGAAAGGCGGTCGGACCTCATCGCCAACTGGAAGGCGAACGGCTTGCCGTCGAACGTCGTGCCGATCCCGAACGCCCTCGGCGGCGGCCTGCATGCGGAGCCGAAGCTCCAGGCGTGGCCCGCCTGCTGCGGCGCGCTGCGCTCGGCGCCGATGCTGGATATGCTCCAGGCCGAGACGGCGCCCGTGGCAGTGATCCACGGCCAGCGGCATGAGGACCGGACGCCAGGTCTCGGGATGTCGGGGTGGCCCGTGCCCGAATGCGTCGAGGTCGTCGCGCCGCTCGCGGACTGGAGCAGGGCCGACGTCCTGGCGTTCCTCGAGCATGAAGGCGTGGACCTTCCGGCGCACTATGCTGACGTCCCCGATAGCCTCGACTGCTGGCTCTGCCCGTCCGCGTTCGGCGAGGCGAAGGGGCCGGCCCGAGCGGCCTACATGCGCAAAGCCTATCCCGAAATGCTCGAGGTGGTAATGCCGGGCGTGCGGCGGACCCGTGAAGCCGTCGCGGCCGTGGTCGGCACCATCGGCATGTCGGTCGAGAGCGCCCAGCCCCCGCGGGACGAGCTGCGCCCCGTCGCCCAGCATCCCGATCGGCTGGGGGATTGCGTCATTGCCGCGCTGGCGACGATCCTCGGCCGCACCTATCCCGAGACGGCAACGCTCCTCGGCTTTCCCTGCGATCCTGCGACCGGGCACCCTGTCGGCCTGCACAAGGCCGGCGTGCCTATCACCATGCTCGCCGCCCCGCTTCTCGCCGCCGGCATCCCGTCCACGATCATCGTCTCAGATGAGTTCGCCGCGCGCGTCGGCGATGTGCCCGGCGTCGGGCTCGCTCGGGACCGGCTGCACCAGATGCTTCGCGGCCGGCGTGCGGTGGTGATGATCGAAGAGCGCCACGATGACGGCTTCGAGATGCACGCGCTCGGCTGGGTTGGCGATCGGCTATACGACTGCCGACCGCCGGCACCGAACGAGCGCCCGATCGATGGGGTAGAGATCCTGGCCGCCGTTGTCATGTGAGGGCGGCCAGGAGGATCGCACCCCGCTACCGCCTGAAGCGGTTCATGATGCGCGCGATCCAACGAGCGACAGCGGCGCGATGCGCGTGCCGATCGAACCCCGGCTCGCGCGCAGGATCGAGCGTGTAGGCGATCATCTGCGCCAAGGCGGACAAGGCAGCGCACATGGCGCCGTTGCGCCCCGCTTCGAGAGCGGTCGCGGGCTCAAGCCCGTCGAGGGCGCTGAAGCACCACAGGAGGGCCGCCACCGCCGCGAGGACGATGGCGAGGAGGGCGGAAATCAGACGGACCTTCTTCATGGCAAAGTCTCCTGTGCCGGGTTGGCACGAAAAGAAGGCCCGAGAACCTGGCAACCCATCATAGGGCATGCATTCACAAGTTCGTGAGTGCTGCGGTTCGTGCTAGGCCGGGGAACGGGAGGGAGAGGGAATGGCGAAGGCGAAGCGCGGACGGCCTCGGAAGCAGCCTCCTCCAGAGGCGTACTACGTCATCGAAATCACGAGCTGGGAATGGCGGTATTGGATCAACGGAGCGCGCCACAGCTTCGACATGACCGCAGTCGTCGAGAACCGCGACATCATCATCCACGGCATCGTGCGCGGCCCGAAGCTCGGGAAGGTAACGAAGGCGGAGGTCCACCTCGAACCAGGTTGGAAGCTCGAAGAGGTGAAGCAGCCTAGGGATGGTGAGGAGATTCTGATCGGCTCGATCTGGATGACGACGGGTGTCTTCCAGGCCATGCAGCGGATTACGAACGAGGCAGCCGCGTCGATCCTCCAGATGCTAATCGCGGACAAGATCCGGTTCGCGTGCGTGACGACCACCCCGCTCCACTACCGCACGGGCGAGATGCGGCGCCTCACCTTGCAAATGGAACTGGGCGAAGACGAGGACGTCGAACCATAGCGGTCGGCGCCCTCAAGGCACCTTTCGAAAGTGCAGCGAACCGACGGAGTGGGGAAAGAAGTGGGGAAGGATCACAAGCCAGCTCGTATTAATCAATGAGAACAGAGGCTTGGCACGAAGTCGTGGCGGAGAGGATGGGATTCGAACCCACGATACCGTTCCCGGTATACTCCCTTAGCAGGGGAGCGCCTTCGACCACTCGGCCACCTCTCCGACGCGGTTTCGAGTATCGGAAGCCTCCGCAATGTTCAAGGGGCAAACGCCGCACATGCGGGAGGCGCGCATGGGGCGGCGCTTCCGCTCGGTACCATAGGTCGCCTATGTCATCTCATTCAAGTTGCAAGGCTAATCGGATTGTGGCAGGGCGTCGCGCGCGATAGGGTCCTGCTTGTCTGGACCTTGAACACGAAGGAGCCGCCACGCGATGATCAGACGGAAGGGCCCGATCCTGGCGGCCGCGGTGATCGCGGCCTTCGCCCTCGGCTGGTATCGCGGGCTCTTCGGGGTGGACGAGGCGAGCGCCCCAGCCGTGCCGGCGACGGCGCCGACGCTGGAGACGGCCGCGACCCGGACCGAGCCCGCCCCGGTGGCCGGGCCCGATGGCGGCGCGGCGCCGGAAGCGTCGGGGACGCGGGACGCCTCCACGCCCGACACGCGCGCGACGCCCGGCTTCGACGTGGTGCGGGTGGAGCCCGACGGGTCCGCCGTGATCGCCGGCAAGGGGGCCGCCAACGAGGCGATCAGCCTGACGGACGGGACCCGGACTCTCGGCGAGGCACGCACGGATGCCAACGGCGATTTCGTGATGACCCTTTCGCTGCCCCAGGGCAGCCACCGGCTGCAGCTCGCGCAGCGCGACGACGTGGTGTCCGACGATGCGGCGGTTGTGAACGTGCCGCCCAAGGGCCGGGCCGACCAACTCCTGGTGATGGTGCAGCGGCCGGGCGAGGCGAGCGAGATTCTTCGACGGCCGGAGGAGCAGGGCTCCGCCGCGACGGTGGCGGATGCCGATCCGGCACCCACGGCGGACGCGCCGTCCGTTCGGCCCGAACCGGACACGGAGGTCGTGGCGGCCACTCCCGCGCCGCCGGCCACGGAGGCGCCGCGCGACGCCGCGTCGTCGCCGGCCGGGCTGTCGGTCGAGGCCGTCGAGATCGAGGGCGACCGGCTGTTCGTCGCGGGTTCGGCCAAGACCGGCTCCACGGTGCGCATCTATCTGGACGATCGGCCGGTGGCGGAAACCCGCAGCGGCGCGGGCGATCGGTTCATCGCCAGCGCGCGGGCGGACGTGTCCGTCGGGGACCATACGATCCGCGCGGACACCGTGGAGGGCGGCAGTCGCGTCGTCGGGCGGGTCGAGGTGCCGTTCCGGCGCCCTGACGCTCCGTCCATGGCGGCGATCGCCGCGCCGCGCGACACGACGCCGGCTCCCGCTCCCGCTCCCGCGGCCGCTCCGGCGGCGCCGAGCGAAACGGCAGCGGTCTCGCAAGGTGCGCCCGCGCCCGGCGAGCGCGCCGCGACCGGCACTGCCGCGACGCCGGCCACCCCGGGCATGGAACCGGAGGCCGTTCGCCAGGCTCCGCTGCAGGCCGCGGCGTCGCGGGTCATCATCCGGCGGGGCGATACGCTCTGGCGGATCTCGCGCGACACCTATGGCCTGGGCAGCCGCTACACGGTGATCTACCTCGCCAACGGCGACCAGATCCGCGACCCGAACCGGATCTATCCCGGTCAGGTGTTCCGCATGCCGGACGGCGAGCCGCCGGACGCGCCGCCGCGCGGCTGACCGCCGCCGATCGAGGTCGCGCGCCCGGTCCCCGCGAGGAGCGGGGTGGCCCTTCACGGCTCGGAGAGTTAGAAGCGCTCCAAATGGGCGGGTGGCCGACGAGCGGGCCCGCTTCCAGCGACGGAACGCCCCAGCCTTGTCCGATACGTCCCAACCATCCGCCGCCGGCGAGAGCCGGGTCATGTGGCGCACCCTCAAGAGCCTTTGGCCCTACATGTGGCCGGAAGGGCGGCCGGATCTGCGCACCCGCGTCGTCTGGGCGAGCGTCTATCTGGTGCTCGCCAAGCTGCTCACCGTCGGCATTCCGTACTTCTTCAAATGGGCGACCGACGCGCTGGACGGCGCCCACACGGCGCAGCAGTGGCTTCCGCTGATCCTGACCGGGGCGGTGACCCTCGTCGTGGCCTACAACGTGGCGCGCATCGTGTCCGTCGCGCTCAATCAGCTTCGCGACTCGCTGTTCGCCAGCGTCGGGCAGCACGCCGTCCGGGTGCTCGCGTTCAAGACCTTCGTGCACATGCACCAGCTCTCGCTGCGCTTTCACCTGGAGCGCCGGACGGGGGGCCTCAGCCGCATCATCGAGCGCGGCACCAAGGGCATCGAGACGATCGTGCGGTTCACGATCCTGAACTCGGTGCCGACCCTCCTGGAGTTCGCGCTGACGGCGGCGATCTTCGGCTTCTCCTACGGCTGGCGCTATCTCGCCGTCGTCGCGGTCACCGTGTTCGCCTACGGCTGGTTCACCATCAAGGCCAGCGACTGGCGCATCGCGATCCGCCGCGAGATGAACGATTCCGACACCGAGGCGAACACCAAGGCGATCGATTCGCTGCTGAACTTCGAGACGGTGAAGTATTTCGGCAACGAGACCATGGAAGCCGAGCGCTTCGACCGTTCCATGGCGCGGTACGAGAAGGCCGCGACCCAGACCTGGACCTCGCTCGGCTGGCTCAACTTCGGCCAGGGCGTCATCTTCTCGGCGGGCATGGGCCTTACGATGGTGATGTCGGCGATGGAGGTGCGGGCGGGCACGCAGACGCTCGGCGACTTCGTCTTCATCAACGCCATGCTGATGCAGCTTTCGGTGCCGTTGAACTTCATCGGCTTCGTGTATCGCGAGATCCGCCAGGGCCTGACGGACATGGAGGAGATGTTCCGGCTCCTGCGCATCCGCGAGGAGGTGCGCGACCGGGAGGGTGCGCCAGACCTCACGGTGGGCCAGGGTTCGATCCGCTTCGAGGACGTCCATTTCAGCTACGACGCGGACCGGCCGATCCTCAAGGGGGTGAGCTTCGAGGTGCCGGCCGGCAAGTCGGTGGCCATCGTGGGTCCGTCCGGGGCGGGCAAGTCCACCATCTCTCGGCTTCTGTTCCGCTTCTACGACGTGCAGTCGGGCCGCATCATGATCGACGGCCAGGACATCGCCACGGTTCGGCAGGCGAGCGTGCGCGCGGCGATCGGCATCGTCCCGCAGGACACGGTGCTGTTCAACGACACGATCGCCTACAACATCCGCTACGGCCGCACGGAGGCTGCGGAGGACGAGGTGCGGCGCGCCGCGGCGCTCGCGCAGGTCGCGACCTTCATCGAGACGCTGCCCGAGGGCTACGACACGATGGTCGGCGAGCGGGGCCTGAAGCTTTCGGGCGGCGAGAAGCAGCGCGTCGCCATCGCCCGCACGATCCTGAAAAGCCCGCCGATCCTGGTTCTGGACGAGGCGACCTCGGCCCTCGACACCCACACGGAGCAGGAGATCCAGAGCGCGCTCCAGCTCGTCTCGCGCCAGCGCACGACGCTCACCATCGCGCACCGTCTGTCGACGATCGTCGACGCGGACGAGATCATCGTGTTGCGCGCCGGCACGATCGTGGAGCGGGGCTCGCACAGGGCATTGCTCGCCGCCGGCGGCCTCTACGCCGAGATGTGGACGATGCAACGCGAGGCCAGCGAGGCGGAGGAGGCGCTCCGGCGCGCGCGCGAGGCGGATGCGCTCGGCGTGATCGAGCGGCGGCGCCCGGCGGGCGTCTGAGCGGTTTCGGGCCGTCGCGGCGCGCTCCGCGCAGCAAGCCCACGCGGCGGCGTTGAGCGCAGGGCGGTTTGCCCCTATGTGTCGGAGCCGGCCGCTTCAAGGCCCTGGATAAGGAACTCCGCCTCGATGGATATGATCGCCTCGATCCGAAACGTCTTCGTTCCGATCCATCGGGCGGGCTATCCCTTCATCGCCGGATTCTTCGTCGCCTCCGTGCTACTCGGCCTCCTCTGGGAGCCGCTGCTCTGGATCGGGCTGATCCTCACGGTGTGGTGCGCCTATTTCTACCGCGATCCCGCGCGCACGACGCCGGTCGGCGAAAATCTCGTGGTGAGTCCGGCCGACGGCAAGGTCTCGCTGGTCGGCCTCGTTCGCCCGCCGGCCGATCTCGGCCTCGGCGACGAGCCGCTGCTGCGCGTGTCGATCTTCATGAACGTCTTCGACTGCCACGTGAACCGGGCGCCGGTGCGCGGGCGGATCGACCGGATCATCTACCGGGAGGGCCTGTTCAAGAACGCCGAGCTCGACAAGGCGAGCGAGGTCAACGAGCGTTCCGGCATGGTGATCGCCGCCGCGCAAGGCGAGGTCGGCGTGGTGCAGATCGCCGGCGCCGTGGCGCGGCGGATCATCGTCTTCTCGCGGGCGGGCGAACACCTGGAGACCGGCGAGCGTTTCGGCCTGATCCGCTTCGGCTCGCGCCTCGACGTCTATCTGCCGGACGGCGCCGTGGCGCGGGTGGCGGAGGGGCAGAAGGCGGTCGCCGGCGAGACCGTGATCGCCGAGTTCGGCGCAGGCCAGGCGGCCTGGACCTGGCGTCGGGACTGAGGGCGATGAGCGATCCCGTGGAAACGCCGCCGGCCCCGACCTCGCGCATCCCGTTCCGGCAGATCCTGCCGAACATCGTCACCATCCTGTCGATCTGCGCCGGCGTCACCGGCATCCGCTTCGGCTTCGAGGGGCGTTTCGAGCTCGCCGTCGGCCTGGTGCTCGGCGCCGCCTTCCTGGACGGGATCGACGGGCGTATCGCGCGCCTCGTCAACGGGCAGAGCCGCTTCGGCGCGGAGATGGATTCCCTGGCCGATATCGTGAACTTCGGCGTTGCCCCGGCGCTGCTGCTCTACGCCTATACGCTGCACGACGTCGGCTCGTTCGGCTGGATCTGCGCGCTGCTCTACATTTCGGGCTGCGCGCTGCGCCTCGCCCGCTTCAACACGATGCTGGACGAGCCCAACAAGCCGGCCTGGAAGAGCGCCTACTTCACCGGCGTCCCGTCTCCGGCAGGGGCGGGGCTCGCGCTGTTCCCGGTCTATCTCGGCTTCACGAGCAACCTGGAATTCCCGGACATCACGCCGGCCGCGGCGGCGATCTATCTCGTCGTCGTCGGCGTCCTGATGGCGAGCCATATCCCGACCTATTCGGGCAAGACGATCGGCATCCCGCTGCGGCGCGAATACGTCGCTCCGGCCGTGCTCTTCGTGGTCCTCTATATCGGGCTGCTGCTCAGCTTCTTCTGGGAGACGCTGACGGTTTCCGCGATCGTCTACTACGCGACGATCCCGTTCTCGATCCGCTCCTATCGCAATCAGACGCGGCGCACGGCCGCCTGACGGGGCACGGACCATGGCCAAGCAGTTCGACCGCATCGAGCCGGCCCACCGCGAGATGATGGCGCGGCAGGCGATCTTCTTCATGGGATCGTCGGCCGGCGACAGCCGCGTCAACATCCCGCCGCGCTCCACCGCGCATTTCCACGTGCTCGGCGATCTCGCGGTGGCCTATCTCGACCTGACCGGCAGCGGCAGCGAGACGGCGGCGCATGCCCGCGCGGGCGGGCGCGCCACCATCATGTTCTGTACGTTCGAGGGCCCGCCGCAGATCCTTCGCCTCTACGGGCGCCCGCGCATCGCGTTCCGGGGCTCGCCCGACTATCGCGCCTTTGTCGCCGAGCGCTATCCGCAGGGCGAGCCCGCGGGCGCGCGGCAGGTGGTGACCATCGACCTCGACCTCGTCCAGACGTCCTGCGGCTACGCCGTGCCGCTCTTCGAGCATGTCGGCGAGCGGCCGGTCCTCGATCGCTGGGCCGAGGCCAAGGGCGAGGAGGGCCTCGAGGCCTATCGGCGCGAGAAGAACATGGAGAGCATCGACGGGCTTCCGACCGGCCTCGGCGAGGCCTGATCGGCCTCAGTCCGGCATATGGTATGTCATAAACCGGTTCTGCCGCACGTCGAACAGGCGACCGGTGTCCGCGCAGGACGGATAGGCCAGCGGCACGATCCTGGAGGCGACGTCGGAGGGCGTCGGCAGCGTATCGGGGTCCTCGCCCGGCATGGCGAGCGCCCGCATCGCCGTCCGCGTGCCGCCGGGATTCACGCTGTTGACGCGTAAGGGAAGGTTCTGCGTCTCCGCCGCCCAGGAGCGGCCGAGCGCCTCCAGCGCGGCCTTGCTGGCCGCGTAGAGGCCCCAGAAGCCCTTGCAGGAATGCGCGGCGCCCGACGACAGGAGGATGGCTCGACCGGCGTCCGAGACGCGCAGGAGCGGGTCCACGCTACGGATCAGCCGCCACGCCGAGGTGACGTTGATCGCCATGGTCCGGTCGAACACCTTCGTCTCGATGTGGCCGATCGGGCTCAGCGTGCCGAGCGCGCCGGCATTGACGACCAGGACGTCGAGCTTGCCCCAGCGTTCGTGGATGGCGGCGCCCAGCCGGTCGACGCCGGGCCCGTCCGTCAGGTCCAGCGGCACCAGCGTCGCGGAACCGCCGGCCGCCTGGATCTCGTCGTCGAGCTCTTCCAGCCCGCCCACGGTGCGGGCCACGGCCACGACGTGTGCACCTTCCGCAGCGAGCTGCTTGGCCAGGTGATAGCCGATGCCGCGCGAGGCGCCGGTGACGAGCGCGACGCGCCCTTCGAGCTGGCCGGGCATGGGAAACTCTCCTGACTGATCGGGGAAGGGGCGGGCGGCTCAGCCGCTCGCCATCACCGCGAGGCGGTGGATGTTGCTGGCCGCGTCCTTGTCCTGGAGGCGGGTCGGATATTCGCCGGTGAAGTAGTGATCGGTGAACTGCGGCCGCGACGCGTCGCGCGGCGCACCGCCCACCGCATCGTAGAGCCCGTCCAGCGACAGGAAAGCGAGGGAGTCCGCGCCGATGAAGCGGCACATCGCGTCTAGCGAATCGTGCTGGTTTGCGAGGAGCTTCTCTGCGTCCGGCGTGTCGATGCCGTAGAAGTCCGGATAGTAGATCATCGGGCTCGCGACGCGGATATGCACCTCGCGCGCGCCCGCGTCGCGGATCATCTGCACGATCTTCACCGAGGTGGTGCCGCGCACGATCGAATCGTCCACCAGGACCACCCGCTTGCCCTCGATCATCGCTCGGTTGGCCGAGTGCTTGAGCTTCACGCCGAAGGCGCGGATCTGCTGCGTCGGCTCGATGAAGGTGCGGCCGACATAGTGGTTGCGGATGATGCCGTATTCGAACGGAATGCCGCTCGCCTGCGCGAAGCCGAGCGCCGCCGGGGTGCCGCCGTCGGGCACGGGCACGACCACGTCCGCCTCGACCGGCGCCTCGTTCGCCAGGTTGTGGCCCATGTTCTTGCGCGCCACGTAGACGCTGCGGCCGCCCACCACGGAGTCCGGCCGTGCGAAATACACGTACTCGAATAGGCAGAGGCGCTCGGGCGGAGGGGCGGGAGCCTTGCGCGTGTCGATCGTGATCGAGCCGTCCGGCTGGACCTCGCAGATCACCACCTCGCCGTTCTCGACGTCGCGCACATAGCGGGCGCCGATGATGTCGAGCGCGCAGGTCTCGGAGCAGAAGATCGGCTTGCCGTCGAGCTCGCCCATGACCAGCGGACGGATGCCGATCGGATCGCGCGCCGCGATCAGCTTGGTCCGGGTGAGCGCCAGCATCGAGTAGCCGCCCTCGACGCGCCGGATCGCGTCGATGAAGCGGTCCGACGAGGACGAGTGCTTCGAGCGGGCGATCAGGTGCAGCACGACCTCGGTGTCGGAGGTCGACTGGCAGATGGCGCCATCGGCGATGAGCTGGCGCCGCAGCGTCAGCCCGTTGGTGAAGTTGCCGTTGTGGGCGACCGCGATGCCGCCCACCTCGAGCTCGGCGAAGAGCGGCTGGACGTTGCGCAGCGCGACCTCGCCCGTGGTGGAGTACCGCGTGTGGCCGATGGCGACGAAGCCGGGCAGCTTCGCCAGTGTCGCGGGGTCCGTATAGTGGTCCCCGACGAGGCCCATGCGCTTTTCGGTGTGGAACTGCTGGCCGTCGAACGTGACGATGCCGGCCGCTTCCTGCCCGCGATGCTGCAGGGCGTGGAGCCCCAGCGCGGTCAGGGTCGCGGCGTCCGGGTGCCCCAGGATGCCGAACACGCCGCACTCCTCGTGCAGGGTGTCGCCGTCGATGTCGTCGAAGGAGGCCTTGGTCATCTCACACCCGTTCTGGCCGGTCGCGGCCCGCTGCCCGGTTCCGCCCGGCATATGGGGGCGTGACCAGGGTTTCGCGAACAAAAATGCGATCGGCGCGAGACGATCGCGCCGACCCTTGCCTGTCCCCCCTTGAGCCGGCGGAGGATACCCCGCCGGCGATCAGTTGGCCGGCGCGTCGGCCGGCTGGTCCTCGCTGTCGCGGATCGCGTCCTCGATCGAACCGGGCTGCTCGGCGGCGGGATTCTCGCCCGCCGGTGCGCTGTCCGTGCCGGGCGCCGGCGTGCCGAAGCGCTCGCGGATGGTTTCCTGCGGGTCGTCCGGGAGCGCGCCGACGAGGCGGTTGCCGAGGTCGTCCAGCATCGGCTTGGAGCGCGCCTGCGACACCCAGGTCGGCTGGTTTCCGGACTGAGGCGGCGTCAGCCAGTTGAAGAACACCATCGCCACCACGACGAGGAGCAGCCCGCGCGCCGCGCCGAACAGGAAGCCCAGCGTGCGGTCGATCGCCCCGACGCGCGAGTCGATGATGAAATCGGCGATCTTCAGGGTGATGAAGGAGACGACGATCAGCGTCCCGAAGAAGATCGTGGCGGCGGACGCTACCAGCGCGACCTTCTCGTTGTGGATGTAGTTCGACATGAACGGCGTCAGCCGTCCGTAGAAAAGATAGGCCGCCGCGGCGGCCGCGACCCAGCTCAGCACCGACAGGATCTCGCGCGAGAAGCCGCGCACCATCGCCAGAAGCCCGGAAACGAGCATGATGGCGATCAGGATCGCGTCCAGCAGGGTGACGGTCATTCGATTTCCGGTCTGGCTTCCTTCGGGCGGCGGCGCCGACGCCCGTCATTCGTGTCTTACACTGCGAAGACGCCCGAAAATCAAGTCTCCGATTGCACTTGTCGTCCCGCGACCCGGGCGACGAGGTGAGGAAGGCTCTCGATCTCGTGCGCCGCCACGTCCCGGCTGCGCGGCAGATCCGAGCTTGCCGAGGGGAGCACGGACTGCCGGAAGCCGAGCTTCTCCGCCTCCTTCAGCCGCTGCGCCGCGTGGGCGACGGGGCGCACGGAACCCGACAGGCTGATCTCGCCGAAATACACGCAGTCCGTGGGCAGCGGCTGGCCGGACAGCGACGAGACCAGCGCCGCTGCCACCGCGAGATCGGCCGCCGGCTCCTGGATGCGATAGCCGCCCGCGACGTTGAGGTAGACGTCGTGCTGGCCGAGCCGGACGCCGCAATGCGCCTCCAGAACCGCCAGCACCATGGCGAGGCGCGGCTGATCCCAGCCGAGCACGGAACGGCGCGGCGTGCCGAGCGTCGACGGTGCGACGAGCGCCTGGATCTCCACCAGCACCGGGCGAGTTCCCTCCATGCCGGCGAAGACCGCCGCGCCGGGCGCCTGTCCGTTCCGCTCGCCCAGGAAGAGTTCCGACGGGTTCTGCACCTCGCGCAGGCCGATGTCGCTCATCTCGAACACGCCGATCTCGTCGGTCGGGCCGAAGCGGTTCTTGACCGTGCGCAGGATGCGATAGTGGTGGCCACCTTCGCCCTCGAAGTAGAGGACGGCATCGACCATGTGCTCGACCACGCGCGGACCGGCGATCTGACCTTCCTTGGTGACGTGGCCGACCAGGATCACCGCCGCGCCGCTCGACTTGGCGTAGCGGATCAACGCCTGCGAGCCGGCGCGCACCTGCGTCACCGTTCCGGGGGCGGATTCGGCCATGTCGGTCCAGACGGTCTGGATCGAATCGATGATCACGAGGTCCGGGCGCTTGTCTTCCGCCAGGGTCGCCAGGATGTCCTCGATATTGGTCTCGGCCATGAGCTGGACGCTGGTGTCGGATGCCTTCAGCCGCTGCGCGCGGAGGCGCACCTGCGCCACCGCTTCCTCGCCCGAGACGTAGATCACCTTGTTGCCGCCGCGCGCCAGGGCGGCGGCGGCCTGCATCAGCAGCGTGGATTTGCCGATGCCGGGATCGCCGCCCACCAGCAGCGCCGAGCCTCGCACGAAGCCGCCGCCCGTCACGCGGTCGAGTTCGGCGATGCCTGAGACGATGCGCGGCGCCTCCTCGGTCTCGCCGGAAAGCGGCAGCAGCGCGGCCGGGCGCCCCTTGCGCTTGGAGCGGAGCGGACCGCCGCCGATGCCGTTGGTGTCGCTTTCCTCGACGATCGTGTTCCACTCGCCGCAGGCTTCGCACTTGCCCTGCCAGCGATTGAACACCGAGCCGCAGTTCTGGCAGATGAAGGACGTCTTGTTCTTGGCCATGCGCATCGCGAAGGAGGGAGACCGGCCCTAGATGGCATGAGAACAAACGGGAAACAAGACGCCCGGGCCCCGTACCGCCGCTCCTACTCGTAGCGTTCGGGCAGGTGGCTTTCCTCCGCGAGGTCGGTGAAGCGGGTGAACTCCGCCTGGAAGGCGAGCTGCGCGGCGCCGGTCGGTCCGTGGCGCTGCTTGGCGATGATGACCTCGGCCTTGCCCCGCGCGTCGTTCATCTCCTGCTGCCACTTGAGGTGCTCGTCGGTGCCGAGCTTCGGCTCCTTGGCCTGCAGGTAGTACTCCTCGCGATACACGAACATCACGACGTCGGCATCCTGCTCGATTGAGCCCGATTCGCGAAGGTCCGAGAGCTGGGGGCGCTTGTCGTCGCGGTTCTCGACCTGGCGCGAGAGCTGCGACAGCGCGATGATCGGGACGTGGAGCTCCTTGGCCAGCGCCTTCAGGCCCGTGGTGATCTCGGTGATTTCCTGAACGCGGTTGCCCGACGTCTTGGACGAGCCCTGCATGAGCTGCACGTAGTCGATCACCATGACGTCGAGCCCGCGCTGGCGTTTGAGGCGACGCGCGCGGGCGGCGAGCTGGGCAATCGATATGCCACCGGTCTGGTCGATGTAGAGCGGCGCCTTCTGCATCATCTCGGTGCAGGCGACGAGCTTTGAATATTCCGCATCGGTGATCGACCCGCGTCGGATCTTCGACGAGGAGACCTCGGACTGCTCGGAGATGATACGCGTCGCGAGCTGCTCGGCGGACATTTCCAGCGAGAAGAAACCGACCACGCCCCCGTTCGCGGCCTTGAACGAGCCGTCCGCCTGTTCGGCGGGCTCGTAGGCCCCGGCGATGTTGAACGCGATGTTGGTGGCGAGCGAGGTCTTTCCCATGGCCGGGCGCCCAGCCAGGATAATGAGGTCGGAATGCTGGAGACCGCCGAGCCGGCGATCCAGCTCGCGGATGCCGGTGGAGATGCCCGACAGACCGCCGTCCCGGTCCTTGGCGGCGCCCGCCATCTCGATGGCGAGCGCCATCGCGTCCTCGAAGGACTGGAAGCCGCCGTCGTAGCGGCCGGTCTCGGCCAGCGAGAAGAGGGCCTTCTCCGCCTCCTCGATCTGCTCCTTCGGCTCGGCGTCCACCGGCGCCTCGAAGGCGGCGTTGACCATGTCCTCGCCGATGCGGATCAGCGAGCGGCGCAGCGCCATGTCGTAGACCGCGCGGCCGTAGTCGTTGGTGTTGATGATCGTCGTCGCCTCGGCGGCGAGCCGCGCGATGTACTGCGCCATCGTCATGTCGCCGACGCGGTCGTTGGCGGGCAGGAACGTCTTCAGCGTCACCGGCGTGGCGATCTTGCCCATGCGGATCATGGTCGACGCCTTGGAGAAGATCTCGCGATGGATCGGCTCGAAGAAGTGCTCCGGCTTCAGATAGTCGTGGACGATGTAGTAGGCGTCGTTGTTGACCAGGATGGCGCCGAGCAGCGCCTGCTCGGCTTCGATGTTGGCCGGCGCCTCGCGGTAGAGAGGGGTCTCCTCCTCGAACTTGCGTGCGGCTTCCGCCATCGCTCGACCTCACGGGAATTGGGTAAAAATTCCTCATACCCGAGATCGCGCCGCCGGGCCAACGCTAAGGGCGCGATGGCCGACAAAAAGACGCCGATGGGGTCGGGGCTGTGGAGCGCCGGTGGGAAACCTGTGGAGCGGCCGTATCAGCCGGCCGCCTCCAGCGCCGGTCGGAGGCGGCCGTCGTCCGTGGCCGCCTCCCGGTCCCGCAGGCGCGCCTCGTTCTGCGCCATGTAGTCGCGCGTGATCGGCAGGGCCTCCGTCCGGCGGGCCAGTTGAATCTGGAACACGACGAGCCCCTGCCAGCGGAAGCCGGCTTCGGCGATGGCGAGATAGAACTCCCACATGCGGCAGAACCGCTCGTCGTGCAGCGAAAGGGCCGCCTCGCGGCGCGCGATGAACGCCTCCCGCCACAGCCGGCACGTCTCGGCATAGTGCAGGCGCAGGACCTCGACATCGGTGACGATCAGCCCCGCCCGCTCGATGGCGGGCAGCATTTCGGACAGGGAAGGGGTGTAGCCACCAGGGAAGATGTGCCGCTGGATGAAGGCGTTGGTGTCGGCCGGTTCGGTGGAGCGCCCGATCGTGTGCAGCAGCATCACGCCCTCGGGCCGCAGAAGCTCGGCGGCGCGCCCGAAGAAAGCCGCGTAGAACTCGCGGCCGACATGCTCGAACATGCCCACGGAGACGATGCGGTCGAACGTCTCGGTGATGTGGCGATAGTCCTGGAGGCGGAAGTTCACCCGGGACGCGAGGCCGTCGGCCTCCACGCGCTCGCGCGACAGGGCAAGTTGCTCGTCCGAGAGCGTCACGCCGGTCACGCGCGCGCCGGCGGTGCGGGCGAGGTAGAGCCCGAGGCCGCCCCAGCCCGAGCCGATGTCGAGCACGTCCAGCCCCTCGCGGTCGAGGTTCAGCTTGGCGGCGATGTGGCGCTTCTTGGCGAGCTGCGCCTCGGCGAGGCTCTGCTGCGGGTGCTCGAAATAGGCGCAGGAATATTGCAGGTCGGGATCGAGGAACAGCGCGTAGAGCTCGCGCGACAGGTCGTAGTGGTGCTGGACGTTGCGGCGCGAGCGAGTCGGCACGTTGTTCTGCCGAAAGCGGCGCACGAGGCCGCGCGCTCGGACGATGAGCCGCATCCACAGTTCCGACGTGGCGTGGACACCGGCATTCTCGCAGGCGAGGCGGACGAGATCCATGATCGATCCCTCCGCCAACTCCAGTTCGCCGTTCATGTAGCACTCGCCCAGCGCGAGGGCGGGATCGTGTGCGATCGCCCGTTCCGCCTGATGGCTGGCGAGGCGTACGGCGACGGCCGGCTGGCCGCCGTCGCCGAACCGGTGGACCGTACCGTCGGCGGTGCGCACTTCGAGGCGGCCGCGGCGGAACAGGCGGCGGCAATAGAACGCGAGCAGAGGATACATTCGCAACGCCCTCCAACGCTATTCGGGTGAGACGCTAAGGCGGCCTTCCCATACGTATGATGACGCGTTCGTGAAAAAAGAAAAGGAGCCCGAGGTCCGGGACCTGGGCTCCTTCCAACATTGAATCGTGCGACGCGAACGAATCCGCGTCGCAACCTGTGCGCGATCAGGCGCGGTCTTCGTCCTCCTCGCCGCCTTCCTCGAAGAACTCGCCGCCGCCGGGGACGATCTCGTCCTCGTTGGCGCCGTAGATGGCGTCGGCCGAGTTCAGCGTCTCGCCGCGCGCCTGGCGCTCGGCCTCGTCCTGCGAACGGGCGACGTTCACCTCGATCGAGACCTGCACTTCCGCGTGGAGAGCGAGCTTCACCGTGTGGATGCCGATCGCCTTGATAGGAACGTTCAGCTCAACGGAGTTGCGGTTCACCTGGTAGCCCTGCTCCTTCAGGATGTCGGCGATGTCGCGCGCCGAGACGGAGCCGTAGAGCTGGCCGGTCTCGCCGGCGGAGCGGACGATCACGAGCCGCAGGCCGTTGAGCTGGTCGGCCACGCCCTGCGCCTCGGTGCGGCGCTCCTCGTTGCGGGCGACGAGCTGCGCCTTCTGCGACTCGAACTTGGCGCGGTTCGCGTCGTTGGCGCGCAGTGCGCGGCCGGTCGGAAGCAGGTAGTTGCGAGCGAAGCCGTCGCGCACGCGGACGGTTTCGCCAAGGCCGCCGAGGCGGGCGATACGCTCGAGAAGAATGACTTCCATGGTCTTTATCCTTGGTTTGAGGTGTCAGGTCTGGGGATTGTCCGCCCCGCGGTTCCGTGCGGTGTCGAAGACGCCGAGAACCAGGAAGGCGAGAAGCGGAAAGGTCAGGAGGAAGATCGCGCCGTAGGCCGAGAACAGCACGAGCCCGCGCGCCGGACGCTCGCGCGTGCGGCGATGCATGGTGGCCAGTCCGACGAGCGTGAAGCCCGTGCCGAAGGCGCCGGCGACCACCGCGCCGAGCGTTCCCGCCGTGCCCGGCAGAAAGGAGGCGGCGAGCGCGAGGGCGAACAGCGGCAGCGCGATCCGGGGAAGGCCCGCCGTCGCCGGAATGTCGTCCTTCGGCCGCTGCAGCCGGCCGCTCAGCCGCACGATCGCCGCCGCCACGTAGAGGCACGCGGCGAGGGTCAGCACGGTCAGCGTCGGCTGCACGAAGGGGATCGCCGCCACGACCAGCCGAACGAAGCTTTGCACCTGCTGCGGATCGGAGATCGGGCTGTCTGGCTGGGACGACAGGGCGTCCGTCACCGCGGCTTCCAGCCCGGCGGCGTCGTAGCCGAGAAGCGCGCCGAGCACCACGACGGTCGCCGCCGCGATCGCCACGAGCGCGAACAGGAGGCGCGAGAGCGGATACCAGTCGAGGCTCGTCCCGTCCTCGCGCGGCCGGGCAAGGCCTGCCATGTGCCCGATCACGGCGGCGGGAAGCCCGGACCCGAGCAGCATGGCCGCACCGGACAGGATCGACTCCATGAAGCTCGCAATGGCGACGGCGGACGTGCCGGCGGCGATGAAGCCGGCGCGGCTTCCCCAGCCGAGGCTGGCGATCAGGACGGGAACGGGAGCGGCGAGGGCCAGCACGACCGCGCCGGGCGACTGGGTGACCAGTCCGGCGAACAGGAGGGCCGCGGCCAAGCCGGCGACCAGTCCGATGGGGAGGGCGGTACGGTTCATCTCGTCGTTTCGCTGTCCTGCGCGCGGGCAGTTAGGGGCGGGGCCCCAACTCGGCTCTGGTATCGTTACGCTCCGCCGGTGCCGAACGCGGCGGAAGCGAGGAGGCGGCGGACCCGTGGCCCGCCGCCCGAGATCGCGGCCCGTGCCGGACGGCGCGGTAGGCGTTTCCTACTTCAGGACGTAGGGCAGCAGGCCCAGGAAACGGGCGCGCTTGATCGCCTGGGCGAGGGCGCGCTGGTTCTTCTGGGACACCGCAGTGATGCGGGACGGGACGATCTTGCCGCGCTCGGAGATGTAGCGCTGCAGGAGACGCACGTCCTTGTAGTCGATCTTCGGCGACTCGCCCGACGCGAACGGGTCGGACTTGCGGCGACGATGGAACGGACGGCGCGTGGGGAGCTGGGCGATGTCGACCATTTACGCGGCCTCCTCGGTGCGCGGACGGCGCGGACGATCGTCGTCCTCGCGACGCGGGCGATCCTCGCGGCGCGGACGATCGCCGCCGTCGCGGTCACCGCGGCGCGGACGGTCGTCGCGCTTCTGCATCATCGCCGACTGGCCCTCGTCGTGCTCTTCGACGCGGATCGTCATGTAACGCAGGATGTCCTCGTTGAAGCGCATCTGGCGCTCCATCTCGTCGACGGCCGCCGAAGGGGCGTCGATGTTCATCAGCGTGTAGTACGCCTTCCGGTTCTTCTTGATCCGGTAGGTGAGGGTCTTGAGACCCCAATTCTCGACCTTGCCGACCTTGCCGCCATTGGCCTCGATCACGCCGCGGTACTGTTCCACGAGCGTCTCGACCTGCTGGCCGCTGATGTCCTGTCGGGCAAGGAAAACGTGCTCGTAGAGAGCCATGGCGTTCGCCTTTCCATCGGTTGCGCATATGCCCGGCGACAGCGGCTAAGCCTCTGCGACTCTCCTGTTGGCTCCGAGGGAGCCGGGGGCGGAAAGGCGCGTCGATAGAGACGGTCGAGAGCGGGAACACGGGAAGTCGGAATGGGCGGAGCCCATGCCCAGCGGCCCACGAATGAACCGCCTTCCGTTCAGCCCCCGGCTGACGCTCGGGCAATGACGTGGCAGCCCTTAAACGAATGTCGCCGCCGAGACAAGGCGTGCCGGCCCGGAATCAGCCGGACGCTTCGTCCGCCCTGCGCCCGCTGGCGCGGAGCGTCTCCGCTTCCCGCTCGCCGAAAAAGGCGCCCTGCGCCCGGAGACGACCGAGCCGGCGCAACTGGTCCCACTGCTGCGGGGTCTCGATGCCGTCGGCGGACATCTCGATAGCCAGCCGCTGGCACAAGGTCCAGATCGCGCCCGTCAGCGCGTCCGCGTCTGCTTCGCCGAGCATGCGCACGGCGATCGAGCGGTCGAACTTGATGCGCCCGACCCCGAGCGACCGAAGGTAGCTCAGGTCGTGACGGTGGGAGCAGAAGCCGTCGATCGCGATCCGGACCCCGGCTCCGGCGAGATGACGCATAACGGGCGCGAGGTCGCTGCCGGTCGCGAGGACCGAGCCTTCCGCGATCTGGATCTCCAGCCGCTCCGGCGGCAGCTCGTGTTCGGCCAGGATGCGCAGGATGGCGTCGGCCGTGTCGGCGCGCAGGAGCGTCGTCGTGGCTACGCCGATGGCGACACGGGGGCAGGCCCAGCCGCCGTCGCGTCGCTCGGCGAACCGGGCGACGGCCGTCCGGATCGTCCATAGGTCGAGGAGGTGCGACAGACCCGCTTCCTGGGCGAGCGAAAGCAGTGCCTCGGATCCGATCCGCTGGCCGTTGCGGGCGTTGGTCCAGGTGATCGAGACCTCCGCGCCGGCCAGTTCCGCGTTGTCGCTGTCGAACTGCGGCAGGAACGCGAGCTCGAGACTGTTGTCGGCGATCGCCAGCACGAGATCGGCCTGAAGCAGGCGGCGGTCCAGAAGGGCCTGCTCCTGTCTCGGATCGAAGCAGGCGACGTTGCCCCGGCCGGCTCGCTTGACGTCGTAGAGCGCGAGATCGGCCGCCCGATGCAGGGCGTCGCGCTGCGTTCCGTCGAGCGGCCCGGATGCTATGCCGACGGAGCAGCCGATCACGATCTCATGCCCGAGCACCGTCATGGGGCGCCGGAGGTCCTCCACGATGCGCCGGCCGACCGCGACGGCGGCCGTGCGAGAACCGCCTTCGGCCAACACGAAGAACTCGTCGCCGCCGAAGCGGAACACTTGGCCCGCCTCGGCGACCGCCAGGCGGATGCGGTTCGCCGCCTGGCGCAGCACGAGGTCGCCCATCGCGTGCCCGTGCACGTCGTTGACTTCCTTGAACCGGTCGAGATCGAGCGCCATCGCATGGACCTCGACCTCCCCGTGTCGGAGGCGCCTCTCCAGGGCGTCCCAGACGGACTGGAGCAGCGTCCGGTTGCCGAGCCGCGTCAGCGGATCGTGGTGGGCCAGGAACTCCGCGCGTTCGGTCGCCCGCTTGAAGTCGGTGATGTCGGTCAGGCTGACCACGAAATCCGTCTGACCCGCGCCGCCGAGTTTGGCGACGCTCGCCGTCACCTGGCGCTCGGTCTCCAGGTCGGAGACCGTGGCCTCGAACTGATGGCCGTCGTGCAGGTGGGCTCGCAGCGCCCGTCCGTCGACGGGGCGCAGCGTGTCGACGAGGTTCGGGACCGCCGTTCCGTCGCCGAAAAGGGCGTGGGCCGCATCGTTGGCATAAAGGAGTGTCGTGTCGCCCCGCAGGACCAGCACGCCCACGGGCACCGTTTCGAGGATGTGGAACTCGTGATGGGATACGGCGGCCGACATCAGGCCGGAGCCGTACCGCCCGGAATTGTCCGTGCGATGCGTCAATCGATTCGCTCCCTGCCTATGCGTCCGATGGCTCGAGGAGCCTGCGCCTTCGCGCATGCGAAATTAAGGCTCCGCAGGCCGGATTTGCACCCGGGACTGACGCAGCGTAAGGGCTGGTCGGTTTCCGAAACGTTAACGAGATATCTCGCATCGGACATGTCGCGGAGACGTGGTCGCCGGGGTGGATCGCCCAGTCGCCTTGACAGCCAGGGCTGCGCTGCCCACTACCCGGGCAACCAACGAACAGGGAGGCCGCGATGACGCTTGCCGTGATTTTTCCGGGACAGGGTAGCCAGGTCGTCGGCATGGGGCGGGAACTGGCGGACGCCTATCCCGAGAGCCGCCGCGTCTTCGAGGAAGTGGACGACGCGCTGGGTCAGAAGCTCAGCGAGGTCATCTGGAACGGCCCGGAAGACGCGCTCACGCTGACCGCCAACGCCCAGCCTGCGCTCATGGCCGTCTCGCTGGCGGCGCTGCGGGCGATGGAGGCGAGGGGCTTCGACCTTGGCGCGTCCGCCGCGTTCGTGGCGGGGCATTCGCTCGGCGAATACTCGGCGCTCGCAGCGACGGGATCGCTGTCGATCGCCGACGCCGCGCGTCTCCTGCGCATCCGGGGCGATGCGATGCAGGCCGCGGTGGCGCCGGGAGAGGGGGCGATGGCCGCCATTCTCGGCCTCGACCACGATGCGCTGAAGGCCGTGTGCGCGGAAGCCGGGCAGGGCGGCGTGTGCCAGATCGCCAACGACAACGGCGGCGGCCAGATCGTGATCTCCGGCACCAAGCCTGCGGTGGAAAAGGCCATGGAGGCCGCGCAGGCGGCCGGCGCCAAGCGCGCGATCGCGCTCGCGGTGTCCGCGCCGTTCCACTCGATGCTAATGCAGCCGGCCGCCGAGCGCATGGCCGAGGCGCTGAGCGGCGCGGCGCTTTCGGCGCCCCGCGTGCCGCTGGTCGCCAACGTGCTGGCCTCGCCGATCTCCGATCCGGAGGAGATCCGCGCCCGCCTGGTCGAGCAGGTGACCGGCCAGGTGCGCTGGCGCGAAAGCATGAGCTACCTCGCCGACGGCGGCGTCGATCTCCTGATCGAGGTCGGCAGCGGCAAGGTCCTGTCCGGGCTCGCCAAGCGCATCGATCCGCGCCTGTCCGCGATCAGCGTCGGCAAGCCGGCCGACATCGAGCCCGCGCTCGCCCGCCTCGGCTGACACCAACGAACTGGAAGGAAGCGGCATATGTTCGATCTCACCGGCCGCAAGGCCCTCGTCACGGGCGCCAGCGGCGGCATCGGCGAAGCCATCGCCCACACGCTCCATCAGGCGGGCGCGACCGTCGGCCTGCACGGCACGCGTCGCGAGAAGCTGGAGGAACTGGCCGGCACGCTCGGCGAGCGCGTCCACGTCCTGCCCGCCGACCTCGGCAGCCGCGAGGGCCAGGCGGGTCTCGCGGAGGCAGCCGACAAGGAGCTCGGCGGCGTCGACATCCTCGTGAACAACGCGGGCATCACCAAGGACGGCCTGTTCGTGCGCATGTCCGACGAGGACTGGGACCGCGTGATCGAGGTGGACCTCACCGCCGTGTTCCGCCTGACCCGCGCCCTGACGCACCAGATGATGCGGCGCCGCTATGGCCGCATCGTCAACATCACGTCCATCGTCGGCGTGACCGGCAATCCGGGGCAGGCCAACTACTGCGCCGCCAAGGCCGGCATGATCGGCTTCTCGAAGTCGCTGGCGCAGGAGATCGCCTCGCGCAACGTGACCGTCAACTGCATCGCGCCCGGCTTCATCGAGAGCGCGATGACGGGCAAGCTCAACGAGAAGCAGACGGAGGCGATCATGGGCGCCATCCCGATGAAGCGGATGGGCCAGCCGGCCGAGATCGCGGCCGCCGCTCTGTATCTCGCCTCGGAGGAGGCTGCCTACGTCACGGGCCAGACGCTCCACGTCAACGGCGGCATGGCGATGATCTGACGGCGCTTGGCCTGCGCGGCGCCGACATGCTAAGCCGCAGGCCTCGCCGGATTCACCGATCGTCCCACATCTCGAAAGCGTGGGCGCGGACCAACGTCGACGGGGTAACGCTTGATTAACGGG
This sequence comes from Aureimonas flava, assembly GCF_003583935.1. GTDB lineage: Bacteria > Pseudomonadota > Alphaproteobacteria > Rhizobiales > Rhizobiaceae > Aureimonas > Aureimonas flava. The sequence goes on from NZ_QYRN01000001.1 coordinate 371,451, forward strand.
ACCCCGGCGTCTAACGAAACGGCGAAAGCCATCGCAACAGAGGAATGACCATGAGCGATACCGCTGAACGGGTGAAGAAGATCGTCGTCGAGCACCTGGGCGTCGAGCAGGAAAAGGTCACGGAGAACGCTTCGTTCATCGACGACCTTGGTGCCGACAGCCTCGACACGGTCGAGCTCGTCATGGCGTTCGAGGAAGAGTTCGGCGTCGAGATCCCGGACGACGCGGCCGAGACGATCCTCACGGTGGGCGACGCCGTGAAGTTCATCGAGAAGAACCAGGCCTGACGAACGGGCGGGCGCGCCCGCCACTGTACCAAGAGTTCGGAATGAGACGAGTCGTCATCACCGGCATCGGCATGGTCAGTCCCTTGGGGGCCGGTGTCGACGTAACCTGGAAGCGTCTCCTGGAAGGCCGTAGCGCGGCGAGCCGGGTCGAAAGCTTCGAGGTTTCGGACCTGCCGTGCCAGATCGCCTGCCAGATCCCTCGCGGCGACGGCGCGGACGGCACGTTCAATCCCGATCTCTGGATGGAGCCCAAGGAGCAGCGCAAGGTCGACGATTTCATCGTCTACGCCGTGGCCGCTGCCTCCGAGGCGCTCGACGACGCCAACTGGCATCCCGAGAGCTACGACGACCAGTGCGCCACCGGCGTGCTGATCGGCTCGGGCATCGGCGGGCTGGAAGGCATCGAGCGGCACTCGCTGGTTCTCGCCGAGAAGGGGCCGCGACGGATCAGCCCCTTCTTCATTCCCGGAAGCCTCATCAACCTGGCTTCCGGCCACGTCTCCATCCGCAACGGTCTGAAGGGTCCGAACCATTCGGTGGTGACGGCCTGCTCCACCGGCGCCCATGCGATCGGCGACGCGGCGCGCCTTGTGATGCTGGGCGACGCCGACGTGATGGTGGCCGGCGGCGCCGAGTCGCCCGTCGGGCGCCTGTCGCTCGCCGGCTTCGCCGCCTGCCGCGCCCTTTCCACCGGCTACAACGATGACCCGACCGCCGCTTCGCGTCCCTACGACAAGGGGCGCGACGGGTTCGTGATGGGCGAGGGCGCCGGAATCGTCGTCCTCGAGGAGCTGGAGCATGCGCGCGCGCGCGGCGCGCGGATCTACGCCGAGCTGATCGGCTACGGTCTGTCGGGCGACGCGCATCACATCACCGCCCCGGCGGAGGACGGCGACGGCGCGTATCGCTGCATGAAGGCGGCGCTGAAGCGCGCCGGCATCACGCCGGACCAGATCGACTACATCAACGCGCACGGCACCTCGACACCGCTCGGCGACGAGATCGAGCTACGCGCCATCGAGCGTCTGGTCGGGGACGCGGCGTCGAAGATCTCGATGTCGTCCACCAAGTCGGCGATCGGGCATCTTCTCGGCGCCGCCGGCGCGGTGGAGGCGATCTTCGCGACGCTGGCGATCCGCGACAACGTCGCGCCGCCGACGCTCAACCTCGTGGACCCGTCCGTGGAGACGCGGATCGATCTCGTTCCGCTGAAAAAACGCGAGAAGCGCATCGACATCGCGCTGTCGAACTCCTTCGGATTCGGCGGCACCAACGCTTCCGTGGTCCTGCGTCGCTTCGAGGGCTGACGCCTTCCGGCTTTCGCCACATTCGGATGCTGCTACCTGCGGACGATACCGGCAGGAAGCGCGGCCGCGCGCACCGGCAAACAGTCTGATGGAAGCGCGACCGACGGGCGCTTTCCCGCAAATGGCAGAGGGAGGTCCCCCGTGACCCACGGTCCCGACGAGCAGTTCGAGCCGACAGGCCAGGTCGCGGGACGCAGGTCCAAGCCGAAGCGGCGGTCCCGCCACGCCCGAAACGGCTTCGTGATTCTCCTGAACTTCGCCTTCAGCCTCGCGCTTGTCGCGGCGATCGCCGGCGGCGTCGCGCTCTACTGGGGAAAGCGGCAGTTCGACGGTCCCGGCCCGTTGCAGGCTGAGGCCACCTATCTCGTGCCGTCGGGCGGCGGTCTGGAAAGCACCGCCAACGGGCTGGAGCGCGCCGGCATCGTCAGCGACGCGCGCATCTTCGAATACGGCGTTCGCCTGGAATCGATGGAAGGGCTCAAGGGGGCCGGCGACACGGGCATCCGCGCGGGCGAATACGCCTTCGCGCCCGGCGCCAGCATGCGCGACGTCATGGACATCCTGCGCAGCGGCAAGTCGATCCAGCACGCCGTGACCGTCCCCGAGGGTTGGACCGTCCACCAGATCTACGCGCGGCTCGCCGCCAACCCGGTGCTGGTCGGCGACATGCCGCCGATGGTGGCGGAAGGCACGCTGCTGCCCGAGACCTACACGTTCACGCGCGGCATGACGCGCGCCGCCATGGTCGACCGCATGAAGGCGGCACAGACGGAACTCGTGAACGAGATCTGGGCCGGGCGTCAGGATGGGCTCCCGGTCAAGGACATCGGCGAGTTCGTGACGCTCGCGTCGATCGTCGAGAAGGAGACGGGCGTCGCGGCCGAACGGCCGCACGTCGCCTCCGTCTTCGTCAACCGCCTGCGCGACGGCATGCGGCTCCAGTCCGACCCGACGATCATCTACGGCGTCTGGGGCGGGGAGGGAAAACCGTCCGACGAGCCGATCCGGCAGTCCCACATCGCCGGCGCGACGCCCTACAACACCTATGTCATTCGCGGCCTGCCGCCCGGCCCGATCGCCAATCCGGGCCGCGCGTCGCTGGAGGCCGTGGCACATCCCCTGGACACGAAGGATCTCTACTTCGTGGCCGACGGCACGGGCGGCCACGCCTTCTCGAGCACGCTCAACGAGCACAACGCGAACGTCCGGCGCTATCGTCAGATCGAGCGCGACGCTGCGGCCGCGCGTGCGGAGGCCGAGCAAGCGGCGGATGCGCCGGCGGTGGCGCAGTAAGGCCGGCGTCGCGGGACGCGGGACGTTCGGGTCGGGTCGAGGTGGCGATGTCCGTGAACAGCATGACGGGCTTCGCCCGGGTCGAGGGCGAGACGCGGGATGCCGCCTTCGTCTGGGAGCTACGCTCCGTGAACGGCAAGACGCTGGAGGTCCGGCTTCGTCTGCCGCCCGGCATGGAGACGCTGGAGGGCGAGGTGCGGCGCGCGGTCGGCGCCCGTGTGGCGCGCGGCAACGTCCAGGCCTCGCTCAGCCTCCGGCGCACCGCGGAGGACGTGCCGCACTTCGTGATCCACCGCGAGATGCTGGAGGCGGTCATGCGCCTTGCGGGCGAACTGGTGCGCGACGGACATGCGACGCTGCCGTCCGCCGACGGCCTCCTCGCGCTGCGCGGCGTGATCGATGTCGCCGAGCGCGTGCCGAGCCCGGAAGAGGCGGCCACGCGGCAACGCGACGTGCTGGCGGGACTTGCGCAGGCGGTGGATTGTCTCGCCGAGGCTCGGCGGGCGGAAGGAGGCCAGCTCGCCTCCGTTCTGGAAACGCGGCTTGCGGAGATCGAACGCCTGGTTGATGCGGCCGAGCGAGACCCCAGCCGCGAGGTCGCGGCGATCCGCGAGCGCCTGGCACGGCAGGTCGCCGAGCTCCTGGACGGTACGTCGGCCTTCGATCCGGCGAGGCTCCATGCCGAAGCGGCTCTGATCGCGACCCGTGCCGACATACGCGAGGAGCTCGACCGTCTGCGCGCCCACATCCAGGCCGCGCGGGACCTTCTGTCCCAAGGCGGACCGATCGGGCGGCGGCTGGACTTCCTGGCGCAGGAATTTAACCGCGAATCGAATACCGTGTGCTCCAAATCCAATGCGACCTCCCTGACCGCCATCGGCCTGGATCTGAAGGTCGTCGTGGATCAGCTTCGCGAACAGGTTCAGAATCTCGAATGAAACTATCGGCCGACATCGAATCTCCCATCGCGATCGCCCGCCGCGGTCTGATGCTGGTGATCTCCTCGCCGTCCGGCGCGGGCAAGTCCACAATCGCGCGCAGCCTCCTCGACCAGGATTCGCGCTTCTCGCTCTCCGTCAGCGTCACCACGCGGACGCGGCGCCCGAGCGAGATCGATGGCGTTCACTACCATTTCATCTCGCGCGACGAGTTCTTCCGCCTGCGGGACGGAGAGGCCCTCCTTGAATGGGCCGAGGTGCACGGCAACCTCTACGGCACGCCCCGCGCCGCGGCGGAGAAGGCCATGCGCGAAGGGCGGGACATGCTCTTCGACATCGACTGGCAGGGCGCGCTCCAGCTCCAGGAGAAGGCCAAGGGCGACATCGTCTCGATCTTCATCCTGCCGCCGTCGATGGCCGAGCTGAAGGCTCGGCTGTTCCGCCGGGCCGAGGACTCGAGCGAGACGATCGCGATGCGGCTGCGCAACGCCAAGGTCGAGATCGAGCGCTGGCGAGACTACGAATACGTGGTCGTCAACGACGACCTCAACCGTGCCTTCTCCGCCGTGCAGTCGATCGTCAACGCCGAGCGCCTTCGCCGCGACCGACGCCCCGGCCTGTTCGACTTCACGCAGGTTCTCCTGGACGAGGCCTCCGCCGACCTCGGCAAGCTCGACGAGGGCTGACGGCTCAGGCTCCGAGCGCGTTGGCGAGGGCGACGAACTCCGCCACCGACAGGGTCTCCGCCCGGCGCGTCGGGTCGATGCGGACGCGGCCGAGCAGGGTCTCGCCGCCGACGGGCTTCAGGCTCTGGCGCAGCATCTTGCGCCGCTGGCCGAAGGCGGCGGCCGTGACCCGTTCCACATCCGGCAGCCGCGCAGGGAGCGGCTCCGCCCTGGGGACGATGCGAACGATCGCCGAAGTCACCTTGGGCGGGGGCGTGAAGGCCTCGCGCGACACGTCGAACAGAATCTCGGCCTCCGTGCGCCAGCCGCAAAGGACGCCCAGCCGACCGTAGTGGTCGTCGTCCGGCCCGGCGACGATCCGCTCCGCGACCTCCTTCTGGAACATCAGCGTCAGGTCGGTCCATCGCGGCGGCCAGGACGGTCCGGTGATCCAGTCGAGCAGGAGCTGGGTCCCGACGTTGTAGGGCAGGTTGGCGACGATCTTGAACGGGCCCTCGCAGAGCGTCGACGGGTCGACCGCCAGCGCATCGCCCTCCACGACTTCGAGGCGGCCGGGATAGTGGTGTGCGATCTGCTCCAGCGCCGGCAGGCAGCGCGGATCCTTCTCGATCGCGACCACCTTGCCCGCGCCGTGCGCCAGGAGCGCCCGCGTCAGCCCCCCGGGACCCGGCCCCACCTCCACCACGGTGGCGCCCTCCAGCGGCATCGCCTGGCGTGCGATCCGTCCCGTTAGGTTGAGATCGAGCAGGAAGTTCTGGCCGAGCGCCTTGCGCGGATCGAGACCGTGCGCCTCCAGCACCTGGCGAAGCGGCGGCAGACCGTCGAAGGCATTCATCGGCCCGATGCATCCTCGCCCGTGCCGATACCCGCCATGCGCCCGGCGAGCCGCAGGGCCGCGATGAAGCTGTTCGGCCGCGCAGCGCCGGTCCCCGCGAGATCGGCCGCCGTGCCGTGATCGGGCGAGGTGCGGATGATCGGCAGGCCGAGCGTGACGTTGACGGTCTCGTCGAAGGCGAGCGTCTTGGCGGGGATCAGCGCCTGGTCGTGGTACATGCACAAGGCCACGTCGTAGCGTCGCCGCGCGTCGGGATGGAACATCGTGTCGCCGGGCAACGGTCCGACGACGTCGAAGCCTTCGCCGCGCAGGATCTCGACCGCCGGCCGGATCACGGTCTCGTCCTCGCGCCCGATCGCGCCGCGCTCGCCGGCATGCGGGTTGAGCCCGGACACGGCGAGGCGCGGACGCTGGAGGCCGAACCGCTTCGCGAGATCGTGGGCGACGATCCGCGCGGTAGAGAGGATGAGCTCCGAGGTCAGCGCGCCGGGCACGTCAGCCAGCGGGATATGGATGGTGACGGGCACGCAGGACAGGTCCGGCCCGGTGAGGAGCATCACAGGCTGGCACGGCTTGCCGATCAGAGTGCCGCAGAGTTCGGCGAGATATTCGGTGTGCCCCGGATGGCGGAAGCCGGCGTCGTAGAGCGCCTTCTTGTCGATCGGGTTAGTGACCAGGGCGGCGGCGACGCCGTCCAGCACGAGGCGCGTGCCGCGGTCGATCGCCTCGATCGTGCCGGCCGCGTTGGCGGGGTCGGCGCGTCCAGGCTCCTCGGAATGCGGGTTCACCAGCGGCAGGACGTCCAGGCTGCGCGGGTCGGCGCCCCATTCCTCCGGCCGCCCGATGGTGCGGACCTGCACGTCCAGACCGAGGCGCTCGGCGCGCCGTGCCACCATTTCGGCGTCGGCGATCAGGAAGAAGGGCGGCAGGTCCAGCGACTGGCGGCGGGCGAAGGCCGCCAGCGTGACGTCGGCGCCGACGCCGGACGGCTCGCCGATCGAAACGGCGATCGGGAGGGAAGGCGAGGATTGCGACACGTCAGCGGCGGACGATCGTCGCCTTGTCCTTCAGCTTGGCGAGATAGTCCTTGTCGGGCTCCTTCTTGCCCATCGCCGCCAGGTCCTTTTCCTGGAACACCATGGCGGCGACCTGATCGTCGGAAACGGTGCGCGTGTCGCAGACGCCGATCAACTCGACGCCGCGCTCCGTGGCCTGCGGCTTGGTCGCCCGGCCGCGCGAGGTGTTCTTGACGTCGTCCTTCCAGCGGGGCGGAAGCTCGGGCTCGGCGACGCGTCCGAGGTCGCGCACGGTGACGTCGCGCAGGCCGCGCGCCGTGTCGTAGCTGCCCTGGCAGCTCGTGAACCGCTGGCGGAAGCTGTTGGCCTCGGACATGCGGCGATCGAGCTGCGAGGCGCGCTTGTCGTTGGGAACGACGAAGATCACCTGCTGAAGCGTGTATTCGGTGGTGCTCGGCTTGGCGCCGCCCTGCTGGAGCATGCGCTGCACGACCTCCTGCTCCGACAGGCGCTCGGTCTGGCGCACATTGGCGAGGACCGCCTGGCCCCAGCCCATCTGGACGCGGATGTAGTCCTTGAAGCCCTTGGCCGAGAAGCCGGCCTGCGAGAGGACCTGGGTGAGCTGCGCTTCGGTCAGCTTGTTGTCCTTGGCGAAGCGTCCGAAGGCCTCGTCCACCGCGGCATCGGGAATGCTGATGCGCCGGCGGGCGATCTCCTGGCGCTTGACGGCCTCGTCGATCAGCTCGTTGGTCGCCGCCTCGCTGCCACCCGGCGCGCGGCGCAGCTTCAGGAAGGCGGCGCGCTGCTGGATCTGGTAGCTGGTGATCGGCTGCTTGTTGACCACGACCTTGATCTCGGACGCGGCAAGGCCCGGCGTCGACACCGTGGCGGCACCGGCGAGCGCAAGAGGCGAGGCCAGCAGCGAACAGACCGCCAGACGGACGGCGAAGGAACGTGCGATCATGGCCTCTCGTATCTCCCGATTCCCAATCGACCCGCGCGAACGGTGACGCGCCCGACGACGTCTAGCGTCGGGCTTTGGCGAAACGATGGTGTTCTAGCCGCAATCAGCCGCCGCTTCCAACCCCGAAACCGAAATCGGCGTCCACCAGTGTGCGCAGCGCGAGCTTGAACATCACCTTCGACTCGGACGACTCGAGATTGTAGCGGTCGTTGGTGTTGCGGTACTCGGCGATCAGGCTGAAGCACTCGTCGGCGTACCCGACGCCGAACGACCGGTTGATGAGCGCGTCGTTCTCGATGTCGTAGGAGATCGAGCCGAAGGTGCGCAGCTCGTTGGTCACCTTCAGCGATGCCGAGGTCGTGATCTGGTGCCGATCCTCGGGGAAGCTGTAGATCGGCTGCGCACCGATCAGCGAATAGGTGATCGACGTGTCGAGGCGACCGATCGTGACGCCGCCCATCACGTCGGCTCGATTGACGTCCAGCGTCTCCTCGTCGAAGCGTCCCTGCGCGCCGAGGCTGATGCCGTAGGGCGTGGAGAGCGCGATGGCCGAGACGTAGTCCGAGCGGTCGGTCTCCAGGCCGGAATCGAAGCCGACCAGCGCGTAGTCGAGCTGGGCGTAGGGATTGTCGCCCGCCAGATGGTACGACTGGCCGACCAGGGCATCCAGCGAGTAGCCGGCACCGAAGACGCCGCTGTACTGGACGCCCACGTTGGCGCGCGTGCCGCCCTCGATCCGGTCGTAGCCCGAGAACTTGTCCTCGTCGAAGAGGTTGGCCGCGTTGAACACGAGGCTCTGCGCGTCCTCGTTGGGCAGGCGGCCGGCCTTCATCTCGTCGGGGCGCACCAGGAGCTGGGCGATCGGCGTGATGACGTGCTGCGTGTTGGCCGTCTCGATGAGATATGGGTAGCGCGCCTCGAGGCCCGCCGTGGCCATCGCCCGTCCGCCCGCCTCGTCCACCTCGACGCCGCCGAGACCGAGCGCTGAGCCGTCCGCATAGCCGGTGGCGCTCATGTCGGCGCGGTACAGATCGCCGCGTCCCGAAAGGGACGGGGTGAGCTGGAGGCCCGCGTCGGTGGTGTAGGTCTCGCGCCAGCGCACGTCGAACGAGGCGCGCGAGTAGTCGCCCTCCAGCGCGTTGCGCCGGAAGTAGTCGGTGCGGAACGGGAAGGTCCCCGACTGGTCGCAAACGCCGGAGACCGTGAACTCGCTCTGGCAGATCAGGAGATAGCCGGGGCTCGTGGCGTTGCGCGTGAGATTGGTGATGTTGACGTTGTACTCGAGCTGGCCGCCGAGGACCGGATGGTCCTCGATCCGCTGGTAGTCGAGCGTCGGCCACACATAGGGCTGCACCCGGTCCGTCAGCGTGTTCTCGGTCTGCACGTCGAACTTCTGGGCGCGCAGATCGAAGAAGCTCTGGTCGCCCAGGCCCGTCAGGTAGATTTCCGACGTGCGATAGATCTGCGAGAAGTTCTCGATCTCGTACACGTTGGAGAAGTTCGAATTGCTCTGGGCGAGGATGTCCCAGCCGAAGGTCCAGCGGTCGTTGATCGCGAAGCGGCCGGTCGTGCCGATCATGCCGCGCGTCTCGTCCACGGGGTCGGCCGTGCTCGTCACGTTGTCGGACCGGTAGTCGCCGAACCGATCCGGGTCGCTCTGCGAGATGCCCGCCGTCTGGAGCGTGATGTAGCCGTTCTCGAACGCCTTGCGGTATTCCGCCTCGGCGAGGAACCCCTGCTTGGAGAAGTAGGTGCCGGCGATCGTCGCGTCCGACGACTCGTCGATCGCGAAATAATAGGGGATGCGGACACCGAAGCCGGTGTTGTCGGAAGACTTGAACGACGGCGCCAGGAGGCCGCTCTGCCGCTGCACCGTCGGATCGGGCGAGGCGAAGTAGGGCAGGTAGGCCAGCGGCTTGCCGAACAGCTCGAACCGCGCGCCGTAGTAGCGGATCACCTTCTCGTTCTGGTCCCAGACGATGCGCCGCGCCTTGACCTGCCAGAGCGGCGGACGGTCCGGGTGCTTCTCGCACGCCTCGCAGGCGGTGTAGATGCCGCGCTCGAACGTCGTCACCGCGCCGTCGCGCCGAACGGCCTGGCCGGCGGCGAACCGCGTGTTGTCGGGCGTCTCGATGCGCAGCGCCTGGACGAAGCCGTTGGCGAAGTCGTCGGTCACGTCGATCGAGTCGGCGTAGATCCGGTTGCCGCTCGGTTCCACCAGCTCGACGTCGCCCGAGGCCACAAGCCTCCGGCTAGCTTGATCGTAGACGATGTCCTGCGCCACGAGCTTGTAGGGCCCGTAGTCGATCTGCACGCCGCCGGCGGCGCGCACGACCTGGCGGTCGCTGTCGTAGGTGACGGTGTCGGCCTCGAGGAAGAGCTGCGTTCCCTCGGGCACCGAGACCGATCCGCCGAGTTCGCCGAGCGACGCCTGCGCTAGGGCGGGCGAGGCCGACGCGAGGGCGGCCATGGCCACGCCGGCCAAGAGAGCGCCTTTCGCCTTCGACCAACCCCCGGTCTCGGCACGGCGCGGGATCCCCCTCGCTGTCATTCTAGCCATCCTCTTGATGGAGCAGGATCGTCGTCCCGAACAATCCTGCCGCCACGACCGGGAACCACGCCGCCACGACGGGTGGAACCACGGAATTGCTCCCCAGCGCCTGCGCGAGGAAGGTAACGACGTAAAGCACGAAGCCGGCCGCGATGCCACTGACGATCATGCGCCCGGACTGGCCGATGCGCGTGTAGCGCACTGCAACGGTGGCCGCGACCAGGACCATGGCGACGAACAGGGCCGGGCGGGCGATCAGCGCGTTGAGCCGCATCGAGAAGGCGTCCGCGTTGTAGCCGAGGCTGCGGGCGACCTCGATCTTCGGCGCCAGTTCCCAGATCGAGATGGTTTCCGGGTCGGCCAGGCGCTGCTCGATGTATTCGGGCAGCAGCGTGGTGGGAATGACGCGCTCCCCCTCGTTCACCGGCGGCGAGCCGATTCGCGTGACGCTGGCGTTCTCGATGTGCCACGCGCCGTCGCGCAGGTGCGCGACCGGGGCGTCGATGCGCTCGTGCACCACGCCCTCGCCGTCGAGGATGAAGGCGGTCACGCCACCGAGCGTGGCGCCGCGGTCGGCCACGATCTTGGCGCCGATGATCGATTCGACACCCTTTCCGACCTGCCGCAGCCAGGGGGCGCGGTCGGTGGTCGTCTGTATCGAGCCGGCATTGCTGGTCTGCAACTGCGCCGCCTTGCCCTGGGCGAAGGAAGCGAGCGGGTTGTAGACCGCAACCGACACGACGCCGATCAGGAAGGCCCCGGCCACGAAGGGCGCCAGCATCTGCCACGCCGAGACGCCTGCGGCGCGCGCCACGACCAGCTCCATCTTCCGGTTCAGCGTCACCAGCGTGAAGATGGCCGAGAACAGGACGATGAACGGGAACGCCTGCTCGATGAAGGCGGGAACCCGAAGCGCCGAGATGGTGGCGATCGTCTCGAAGCCGACGTCGCCCGGAAGTCCGCGCCGGCTCACCTCGATCATGTCGACCAGATACACCAGCGCGAACACGGCCACGAACGTCGACAGGAAGCTGACCAGGAAGCGGCGGAAGAAGTAGAGGTTGAGCGTCCAGCGGTTCATGCGCCGGCCGCCTTGCCGGACGCGCCGCCGGGAAGCAGGCGCCGCGCACGTTCCGACAGCCACATGGTGCCGTCGGCGATCCAGCGGACCGCGCGGGTCTCGCTGACGTTGACGTTGCGCCACAGAAGCCAGAGGTCGAGCGCGATGGCGCCGAGCGGCAGTCCGTAGGCGAGGGCGGTGTAGCGCGGATTGTCGCTGACCAGCGAAAGCGACACGAAGCCGCCCGCCTTGAGGAGAAGCGCGCCACCGAGGCCGAGCGCCATGGCCGGGCCCGGACCCTGGCGGTTGGTACGCGGGTGGCCGGCCACGATCAGCGCCCACAGGGCGAAGGCGATCGGATACAGCCAGTCCGTCCGCCGCTGGGCGAGTTCCTCGGTGAAGCGGTTGGGATGGAGCTGGTAGACCCGGTCGTTCGGGTCGGGGTTGAGCAGCTCGCGCGTCGAGCGCTCGGACATGCGCACCCAGTCCCGCGTCTCGACCGGGCGCAGGTTGGCGAGGTCGAAGGCGTAGGTCTGGAACTCGATGACCGACACCGAGCCGTCGTCGTTGCGCTTGCGGTGGAGTTGCCCATCGTCGAGCACGAGATAGGACTGCCCCTCGCGCTCCACGATCGAGGCCTCGCGCGCGAAGTAGGTCAGGTCCAGCGCCGGGTCGCGCGTGTCCGCCAGGAACAGGCCCTTCACGTTGGGCCCACGCGCCTCGTTGATGCTCATCACGAGTCCGTCCTGCACCTGCTCGAAGCGTCCGGGCTGGAGGAAGAGGCTGATCGCGTCGGCGTTGATCGAGCGGATGCCGTTCTGGAACGCGCTCGAGGCCGCCGGCCCGACGACGTTCGAATTGAACAGGATGAGGCCGGCCGCGACGGCCGACAGCACGAGGATGGGTTTCGAGATCACGCTGCGCGATCCGCCAGAGGCCGCGATCACCGCGCGCTCCGAATCGGCATTCAGCGAGTTCAGCGTCTGCACCGCGCCGATCAGCAGCGCGAAGGGCAGGACCCCCGCCGCGAGGTCGGGCATCAGCATCAGCGCGATCCAGAAGATGTCGCCGGCCGCCGTGGCCGTGGTCCGTACGATGTCCAGCCTCTGGAGCACCTGGACGATCCAGACGATCAGGACAAGCGCCGTCAACGACCCGGCCGAGTAGGCGAGGGCGCGGCGGAGGATGTAGCGTTCGATCAGCTTCATGCCTTGGTCGTCTCAGCAGTCCCGTTCAAACCGCCGGTCTCCGGCGCGGCACCGAACCGCGCGGTTCGACATATCTGGCCGCCGTAGACTGGGCCAGCTTGGCTAAAGAAGGGCGAACAAGCATGGTTAACGCTTTGCCTTCCCGGCGACGACCCTTGCAATGCAACACTCCGTCACCAGAATGACCAGCGAATCCCATTCCCGCCGGGCGGCACCCTTCCCGACGGCTCGATAGCGTATCGGAGATCGCATGTCCGACCAGCCCATCATCGCCTTCGCGCCCCTCCAGATGCCGGAAACGGGCACGCTCGTGATCCTCGCGGGCCAGGAGGGTGCGCTGCCTCCCGGCGTGCCGGACGCCATGTCCGAGGTCCTCAAGAAGGCGATCGCGGTCGCGAAGTTCAAGGGCAAGGAACTGACGTCGGTCGAGGCGATCGCGCCGTCCGGATCGTCGCTCGACCGCATCGTGGTGGTCGGCACGGCCGGCGAGAAGCCCTTCGGCGAGGAGGAGTGGCTGCGCCTCGGCGGCACCATCGCGGCCGGCGCGAAGGGGACCGGACCCGTCACGGTCTGGGGCGACGGCGCCGCCACGCCTGCGGCGCCGTGCGACCTTGCGACGATCGGTCTCGGTATCCTGCTGCGCAGCTACAAGTTCGACCGCTACAAGTCGAAGAAGTCGACCCCCGGCGAGGAGCCGGAGAGCGAGACGGCGCGCGCCTTCACGATCGCCGCTGCCGCGCCGGACGAGGCCCGCTCCGCCTTCGCCGCCGCGCGCGCGCTGGCGGACGGCGTCATCCTGGCGCGCGATCTCGTCAACGAGCCGGCCAACGTCCTGACCACCACCGAATACGCCTCGCGGATCGAGGCGATGTCGTCGGACGGGCTGGAGATCGAGATCCTGGACGAGACCCGGATGGCGGAACTCGGGATGCGGGCCCTTCTCGGCGTCGCCCAGGGCTCACCCATGCCGCCGCGCCTGTGCATCATGCGCTGGAACGGCGGAGCGGAAGGCGAGGCGCCCGTGGCGTTCGTGGGAAAGGGCGTGATCTTCGACACCGGCGGCGTGTCGATCAAGCCGGCCGCCGGCATGGACGAGATGAAGGGCGACATGGGCGGCTCGGCCGCCGTGGTCGGCCTGATGCGCGCGCTGGCCGGGCGCAAGGCCAAGGTCAACGCGATCGGCGTCGTCGGCCTCGTGGAGAACGCGGTGGACGGGAACGCCCAGCGTCCCGGCGACATCGTGACCGCCATGTCGGGCACCACGATCGAGGTGCTGAACACGGATGCCGAGGGTCGCCTCGTGCTGGCCGACGCGCTCTGGTACACGCAGGACTGCTTCAAGCCGAAGTTCATGGTCAACCTCGCGACCCTCACCGGCGCCATCATCGTCGCGCTCGGCAACCACCATGCCGGCCTCTTCTCGAACGACGACGAACTGGCGAACCGTCTGCTCGCCGCCGGTCTGGAAACGGGCGAGAAGGTGTGGCGCATGCCGCTCGGCAAGGAGTACGACAAGCTCATCGAGGGCAAGTTCGCCGATATCAAGAACGTCGGCGCCGGGCGCGCGGCGGGCGCCACCACGGCGGCGCAGTTCCTCCAGCGGTTCGTCAACGACGTGCCCTGGGCGCATCTCGACGTCGCCGGCACGGCCATGGGCTCGCCGGCCAACGAGTACAACCAGTCCTGGGCCTCGGGCTTCGGCGTACGGCTTCTGAACAAGCTGGTGGAAGAGCACTACGAGGCGCGGTGAGATATCCGTGGCCGAAGTCCTGTTCTACCACCTGACCGAAAGCCGCATGGAGGATGCGCTCCCGGACCTCCTGGAGCGTTCCCTCGCGCGCGGCTGGCGGGTCGTGGTGCAGGCGGCGACGCCGGAGCGGCGGGACGCGCTCGATCAGCATCTGTGGACCTTCCGGGACGACAGCTTCCTTCCCCACGGCTCCGACGCCGATGGGGGAGGAGCCCTCCAACCGATCCTCCTGACGATCGAGCCCGAGCAGCGGGCCAACGATCCGCATGTGCGCTTCATGGTGGAGGGGGCGGTTCCCGACGACCTCGCGCCCTACCAGCGCGGCGTCTACCTTTTTGACGGTCACGACCCCGTCCAGTTGGCCACCGCCCGCGAACGCTGGAAGGCGGAGAAGTCCGCCGGCCACAGCGTGACTTACTGGCAGCAGACCGAGGATCGGCGCTGGGTCAAGAAGGCATGAGCGCCCGTCAGGTCGTGGTGCCGTCCACGAAGTCGAGCACGGCCGCGGCATAGCCGTCGGGATCTTCGAGCGGGGCCGAATGGCCGACGTCCGGAAGGATCAGGAGCTTCGCGCCGGGAATGGCCGAGGCGAGATACTCCGTGTGCTCGCGGCTGATCGCCTCGTCGTGCTCGCCGATGGCGATCTCGGTCGGCACGGGAATGGCTTCCAGCTCGGCCTGCGAGAAGTTCGGCTCGTTGGCCCAGAGCGCCTGGATCTCGAGCCGCACGTCGTCGTAGTGGCGCAGCGCGGGCCGGTTCGGGTCGTCGGGCTTGTAGCTGATTGCGCCGTCGGGCGTCGCGTTGGCGGCCTGCACGAAAAGGCGCGACAGGCGTTCGGGATGATGGATCGCGATGTCCAGCCCGATGATCCCGCCGTCGCTCCAGCCGACGAGCGCGACCTTGGGAATGTGCAGCGCGTCCAGGAGCGCGAGATAGTCGTCGGCCATCAGGTCGTAGGTGATGACCGCCTGGGTGCTGGACGAGCGGCCCTGGCCGCGGCTGTCGGCGACGATGACGCTGTGATGCTCCGACAGGGTGGCGAGCTGAGCGCGCCAGACGCGGCTGTCCGACAGCCCGCCATGGATCATCAGGATCGGCGGACCCTCGCCGTAGACCCGGAAAAACAGCTCGATCCCGTTGACGGCGGCGAATCCGGTCTGGATGGGAACCGGCTCGTCGAAGCCCCGGCTGCGCGGCTCGTCCGCCGGGAAGGCGCACAAGGCGGACAGGGCGAGAACCACCGAAAGAATGGGACGTCGCATGACGAACCGCTCGCTGGGCGGCTCCGACACGAAACTTGCCGCCGAGACCGGAAAGCTAGCGCCGTTCCGGGGCTAGCTCAAGGACTCGTCAACCATTTCGACCCGGCTCTCGGGGCCTCCCGAAGAGTCCGCCGGGTCGAAGCGGCGGTGCTTTCCGGGCGGACCCTCAGTCGGCCATCGCGGCGTCGTGTTCCTCGGTGAACTGAAGCCACTCCGCCTCGCACTTCTCCAGCGTCTTCTCCGCCGCGGACTTCTGGCGCCCGAGATCGGCCGCCCTTGCCGGCTCCTTCGTGTAGAGCGCGGGATCGGCGAGCTTGGCGTCCAGGTCCTTGATCGTCGCCTGGAGGCGGGACATCTGGATTTCCAGCGCGGAGATCTTCTTCTTGAGGGGCTTCAGCGCCTCCCGCCGCTCCGCGGCCTGCCTTCGTTGGTCGACCTTCGACACGGCCTGGACCGGCGCCTCGTCCACGAGTTCGCCCTGGTTGCCGCCGCCGGCGCGGGCGCCCGAGAGGATCAGCTTCTTGTAGTCGTCGAGATCGCCGTCGTAGCGCGATACGGTTCCGTCTCCGACGATCCACAGGCGGTCCATCGTCGCCTCGACCATGTGCCGGTCGTGGCTGATGAGGATCACGGCGCCGGGGAAGTCGTTCAGCGCGTGGACGAGGCTTTCGCGCGCTTCGATGTCCAGATGGTTGGTCGGCTCGTCCAGGATCAGGAGGTTGGGCGCGTCGATCGTCGCGAGGCCCATCAGCAGGCGGGCCTTTTCGCCGCCCGACAGCGAATCGGCCACCGTGTCCATCTTCTGCGTGGGCAGGCCCATCTGCGCGACGCGTGCGCGCACCTTGGCTTCCGGCGCGTCCGGCATGAAGCGCCGCACGTGCTGGACCGCCGTCTCGCTCGGGCGCAGGTCGTCGATCTGGTGCTGCGCGAACATCGCGATCTTGAGGCCGGGCGCGCGGGTCACCGCGCCGCGCTGCGCCGTGAGGCGCTCGGCGATCAGCTTGGCGAAGGTCGACTTGCCGTTGCCGTTGGCACCGAGAAGCGCGATCCGGTCGTCGGCGTCGATGCGCATGTCCAGCCCGCGCAGGATCGAGCGCTCCGGCGTGTAGCCCACCGAAACGCCCTCCATCCGGATGATCGGCGAGGCGAGCAGCTTTTCGGGCTTCGGGAAGACGAAGGGCGTCACGTGCTCCTCGACGATCGCCTGGAGCGGCTTCATCCGCTCCAGCGCCTTGAGGCGGGACTGTGCCTGGCGTGCCTTGGACGCCTTGGCGCGGAACCGCTCCACGAAGGCCTCCATGTGCTTGCGCGCGGCGTCCTGCTTGGCGATCGCCTTGCCGAGGAGCTCCATCTTCTCCGCGCGCTGGCGCTCGAAGCTGTCGTAGTCGCCGCGATAGAAGACGAGCTTTCTCTGATCGAGATGGATGATGGCGTTGACCGCGTTGTTCAGGACGTCGCGATCGTGGCTGATGATGAGCACGGTGAACGGGTAGCGGGCGACGAAGTTCTCCAGCCACAGCGTGCCTTCGAGGTCGAGATAGTTCGTGGGCTCGTCCAGGAGCAGGAGGTCGGGCCGCGAGAACAGGACCGCCGCCAGCGCCACGCGCATCCGCCAGCCACCGGAGAAGGACGACACCGGGCGCGCCTGCGCCGCCGCGTCGAAGCCGAGGCCGTCGAGGATGGCGGCGGCGCGCGCCTCGGCCGAATGGCTCTCGATGTCGGCCAGCCGAAGATGGATCTCCGAGATGCGCTGCGGGTCGCTTGCCGTCTCGGCTTCCTCCAGAAGGGCGACGCGTTCGAGATCGGCCGCCAGCACCACCTCCAGCAGCGACTGCTCCGTGCCCGGCGCCTCCTGCGCCACTTGGCCGATCCGCGTGTTGCGAGGCACCGAAACGCCGCCGCTCTCCGAAGCGAGGTCGCCCGTGATGACGCGGAACAGCGTCGACTTGCCCGCGCCGTTGCGCCCCACCAGCCCGACCTTGGTGCCGGCCGGGATCGACAGGGTCGCGTGATCGATCAGGAGGCGCCCGGCGACGCGGGCGGACAGGTCGGTGATCTGAAGCATGCCGGGCTTTTGCCATGTTTGGTGAAACGGCGAAAGTCCGGCCGTTCCGACCTATCCGCGGCCGATTTCGCGCTGGAAGGCGACAAGGTCCATGCTCGGCCCCGCGAGGCCGAACCCGGTCAGCACCGCATGCGCCTGACCGCGATGATGTGTCTGGTGGTTGAATACGTGAAGCAGCGTCGGCCCCAGACGCGCCTCGATCACACCGGACTGGGTGATCGGGCCGTAGCGCAGCGTGGCCGCGAGGTCCGCCTCGCGCAGGCCACAGACATAGGCCTCGATCCGTGCGTCCTCCGCGACACGGGCGTCCCGCAGCGGCTCGAACGCCTCGAACAGCGTCGCGTCGAGCCGGTCAGGCGCCTCGCCCGTCCCCGTGATGCGTCGCGTCCAGATCCGATCGGCGCACAGGATGTGATTCAGCGTCCCCCGGAGCGAACGGAAGAACACGCCGCGATCCTCGGCGAACTGCTCGGGCGAAAGAACCGCCGCCGCTTCAAAAAGCCGACGGTTGGCCCAGGTGTTGTAGCCCGCGAGCGTGACGAATTGTTCGTGATACATAGAAGCGCGTCCAGTTGGGAGAATCGGCCATGACCATACGGCTTTACGACCTCGTCGGCAGCGATCCCTCTCGTCCCTTCTCGCCCCACTGCTGGAAGGTGCGCATGGCGCTGGCGCACAAGGGGCTCGGCTTCGAGGCGGTGCCCGTTCGCTTCACCGAGGTCGCGGGCGTCGAGGGCGGCGGCGGTCGCACCGTGCCCGTGATCCGCGACGGCGACACGGTGGTGCAGGACAGTTTCGCGATCGCAGAGTATCTCGACGATGCCTATCTCGACCGTCCGCCCTTGTTCGAGGGGGCGAGCGGCCGGGCGCTGGCGCGCTTCGTGGAGAGCTGGAGCCAGCGCACGCTCCACCCAGCCATCGTGAAGGCGACGATTCTCGAGATCCATGCGTTCCAGGACGAGGAGAACCGGGCCTTCTTCCGCGCCAGCCGCGAGCGGACCTTCGGCAAGCCGTTGGAGGAAGTGCAGGACGGGCGCACGGAGGAAAAGCGCGCCGCGACGTCCAAGGCGCTGGAGCCGCTGCGCGCCACCCTGCGGCGGCAGCCGTTCCTGGCCGGCGACGGGCCGATGTTCGCGGACTACATCGTGTTCGGCGCCTTCCAGTGGATGCGTTGCGTCTCGACCTTCAGTTTCCTGGAAGGGGACGATCCGATCCAAGACTGGCTCGATCGCTGCCTCGACCTGCATGGCGGGATCGGGCGCGCCCTGCCGGCCGCCGCCTGAGGCGTCGCGCGCCTTGCCGCCGCGCGGGGGCGAGGCTATAGACCGCGCCATCTTCAGCCCTTTGACCCAAGGACAACGGCCGATGGCGATCGAACGCACCTTCTCCATGATTAAGCCCGACGCGACCCGTCGCAACCTGACCGGCGCGATCACCAAGCTTCTGGAAGAGGGTGGCCTGCGCGTCGTCGCTTCCAAGCGCGTCTGGATGAGCCGCCGCGAGGCGGAGGGCTTCTATGCCGTGCACAAGGAGCGCCCGTTCTTCGGCGAGCTGGTCGAATCGATGTCGGCCGGTCCGACGATCGTCCAGGTCCTGGAAGGCGAGAACGCCATCTCGCGCAACCGCGAGCTGATGGGCGCCACCAACCCGGCTCAGGCCGCCGAGGGCACGATCCGCAAGGTCCATGCCCTGTCGATCGGCGAGAACTCGGTGCACGGCTCCGACGCGGCCGAGACCGCCAAGGAGGAGATCGCCTACTGGTTCTCCGAGACCGAGATCGTCGGCTGATCCCAGCCGAACGTTCGTAGGGAGGGCGGCGGGCCGAAGGGGCCGCCGCCCTTTTTCGTTGCGCGTGCGCGATTCGATCGAGCCGAGCCAACTCGTCCGCGCTCCGGCCGGGTCTGCACCCGATCTGGGCGGCGGCCGTCGTCGCCGTGCGAGCTGCCCTCGCGCAGTCTTGAACGGTCCGCTGTGGCGCCGCCGATGGCGACGGCCGTGGCAGCAGGGCACCGGGCGCGCGGATGAGCGCCGCCCGATGCCGGACGCCGGGCTGCCTCAGGCGGGCGAGGCCAGTCCCCGGACAAAGAACGATCCGAGTTCGGCGGCCAGTTCCTCGGGCGCCTCCTCGGCCATGTGGTGCCCGCAGTCGAGGCTGCGCCCGCTGACGTCATCGGCCCAGCCGCCCCATATGCCGAGGATGTCGCCATGCAGGTCTTCGAGGTCGTCCCGGCCCGACCAGAGCACGAGCAGCGGACAAGCGAGCCTGCGACCCGCCGACCGGTCGGCCTCGTCGTGTTCCCGATCGATGCCGAGGCCGGCCCGGTAGTCTTCGATCATGCCATGGACGGTTGCCGGGTCGTGGATGGCGGCACGGAAGTCGGCATAGGCGTCCGCTCCCATGCCGTCCGGGCTCCCGCCATACCAGGTGTCGGGATCGGCCAGGATCGCCCGTTCCGGCTTCTCCGGCTGTGCGAAGAAGAACCAGTGCCACCACGCCTTCGCAAAGCGCGCGTCGCAGCGACGCAGCGCATCGCCGATCGGAATGCCGTCCAAGATCGCAAGGCGGCTGACGACGCCGGGATGGTCCATCGCCGTCCGGAACGCCGTATACGAGCCGCGATCGTGGCCGACGAGGCCGAAGCGGTCGAAACCCAGACGGCGCATCAGTTCCACGCAGTCGCGCGCCTTTGCCCGTTTCGAGGAACCGGAGTGGTCCGGCGTGTCCTCGGGCTTGGACGATTGTCCGAACCCGCGAAGGTCGGGGCAGACCACGGTGAAGCGATCCGCCAGAAGCGGGGCGACGCGGTGCCAGGTCGCGTGGGTGCGCGGGTGGCCGTGCAGCAGGAGTAGGGGCGGGCCCTTGCCGCCGACGCGAACGCGAAGCGTCGCTTCGGAAAGCTCGATCCGCTCCTGTCTGAACCCTTCGAACATGCTGCCTGCTGCGGATCTGCGGCGCATCGAGCATGGGCTCGGGGCGCGCCGGGTATCGGATAGGCGCCCGACCCGAGCCGGCGAATGCGGCGGACCGGAAGCTCGCGGATCAGGTTCGCGGTGCCGGCATCATCTGCGTGCGCCGGACCATGGGGCGACCGCGGCTGTCCCTGGAGATCGGTGCGGAGGGGGCGATGCGGGGCGCGCTTCGCTCAGAGCCGGTGCCAGCGGTCGGCGGCGAGATCGTCCGTGTCCTTCGCCTCGACCCAGCCTCCGACCGTTCCGTCCGCCAGATGCTCGCGCTTCCAGAAGGGCGCCTTCGACTTCATGAAGTCCATCACGAAGGCGGCCGCCTCGAAGGCCGCCTGTCGGTGGACCGAGGCGCAGGCCACGAACACGATCTCCTCGCCGGGCGGTATCAGCCCGTGGCGGTGGATGCAGCGCAGGCGCAGCAATGGCCAGCGACCGGCCGCTTCCTCCGCGATCCGTCGGATCGCGCGCTCGGCCATGCCGGGATAGTGCTCGATCTCCAGCGCCTTCAGCCGTCCGGCTTCGTCGCGGCAGAAGCCCGCGAAGGTCACCACGCCACCCGCATCGCCACCCGGCGCGATGCGGCGTGTTTCCTCGGCGAGGTCGATACGGTCCGGCCCGACGACCACGGAAACGGCGTCCATCTCAGCCGCCGGTCATCGGCGGGAAGATCGCGATCTCGGTGCACTGACCGATCGGCTGGGAATGCGGCACGTGCTCCTGGTCGAGCGCGACGCGGATCATCTCCGGCGCCTGCAGCGCCGCGCCGTAGCCTTCGCCGCGCCCCTTGAGCCAATGGAGGAGGTCGTCGACGGTGACGATGCCGGCGGGGAGGGCGACCTCTTCCTCGCCGATGCCGATCCGCTCCCGAACCCATGCGAAATAGACGATCTTCATGGCAGGCATCCCGATCTGCGGGCGGACGAACGCCGCCGTCACACGTCGATATGGCGCAGGCCCGCACGGAAGTAATCGTAGCCCGTGTAAAGCGTGATGATGGCGGCGATCCATAGGAGCACGATGCCCGCCTGGGTCACGTGCGCGACGACCTGATCGCCCGCCGGGCCCGCGAGAAGGAACGAGATGGCCACCATCTGCGTCGCGGTCTTCCACTTGGCGAGGCGCGTCACCGGCACGGAGACCTTGAGTTCGGCAAGGTACTCGCGAAGCCCGGACACCAGGATCTCGCGGCACAGGATCACGATGGCGGCCCAGATGGTCCACCCCGCGATCGTGCCGTCGGCGGCCAGGACCAGGAGGGCCGCTGCCACCAGCAGCTTGTCGGCGATCGGGTCCAGCATGCGCCCGATGGTGGAGGTCTGCTGCCAGGCGCGGGCGAGGTAGCCGTCCAGCCAGTCCGTCACGCTCGCGGCGACGAAGAGGCCGAGCGCCGACCAGCGCGCGGCGTCCGAACCGTGAAGCCGGCCCTCCACGAAGAAGCAGAGGACCACGAGAGGAACGGCGGCGATCCGGGCGTAGGTGAGGATGTTCGGAAGGCTGTACGCCTGGGATGCCATGGGTTCGGTCCGGTTGGAGGGGAGAGTCGGCCGAGGAATACACGCGTCTGACGACGGTTGTTCAAACGCGGCCGGCTTTCCCCGTCAACATCGGCGGGCGAAAAAGGACCGCGCGGATCGGCGCGAGGCCTATTGGCGCTCGTGGAAGTGGTCGTAGATCGTCTTCGCCATCGCGGCGGAAATGCCTTCCACCTTGAGGAGATCGTCGAACGCGGCGCGCGAGACGGCCTTGGCCGTGCCGAAGTGATGCAGCAGGGCGCGTTTGCGCGAAGGGCCGATGCCGCCGATCTCATCCAGCGGGTTCTTGGTCAGCTCCTTCTTGCGCTTGGCGCGGTGGGTGCCGATCGCGAAGCGATGGGCCTCGTCGCGCAGACGCTGGAGGAAATAGAGCACCGGGTCGCGCGGCGGCAGCGAGAACGGGTCGCGCCCCTCCAAGATGAAGCGCTCGCGCCCGGCGTCGCGGTCGACGCCCTTGGCGACGCCGATCGTCGTCACCTTGTCGGCGATGCCGAGTTCGCCGAGGATGGTGCGCACGGCCGAGATCTGCCCCTTGCCGCCGTCGATCAGGACCAGGTCCGGCCAGGCCGGCATTTCCGCCGTGTCGACCGGCTCGTCCGTCTCGACGGGTGCCGCGGGCTGCGGACCGGCGTCGCCGTGCTCCTTGATGAGGCGCGAGAACCGGCGGGTCATCACCTCGCGCATCATGCCGAAGTCGTCGCCGGGCGTGATGTCCACCCCGCGGATGTTGAACTTGCGGTACTGGCTCTTGGCGAAGCCCTGCGGCCCGGCGACGATCATCGCGCCGACCGCGTTGGTGCCCATGATGTGCGAATTGTCGAACACCTCGATCCGCCTCGGCACCTCGGAAAGGCCGAAGGTCTCCTTCAGCCCGGCCAGGAGGCGTGCCTGCGACGAGGTCTCGGCCAGACGCCGGCCCAGGGCCTCGCGGGCGTTGCTGGTGGCGTGGTCCACGAGGTCCTTCTTTTCGCCGCGCTTCGGGATGGCGATCTCGACCCGCCGCTCCGCCTTAGCGCTCAGCGCGTCGGCCAGAAGTTCGCGGTCCTCGACGTCCACGGGAAGCAGGACCAGCCCGGCCGGCGGCTTGTCGTCGTAGAACTGCGCCAGGAAGGCGCCCAGCACCTCGCCGGGTTCGAGCGACGGGTCGGCCTTCGGAAAGTAGGCGCGGTTGCCCCAGTTCTGCCCCGTGCGGAAGAAGAACACCTGGATGCAGGTCAGGCCGCCTTCCTGATGGATGGCGAAGACGTCCGCCTCCTCGACGCCCTGCGGGTTGATGCCCTGATGCGACTGGATGTGCGACAGCGCCGACAGGCGGTCGCGGTACACCGCGGCCCGCTCGAAATCGAGTTCGTCCGACGCCTCCTGCATCGCCCGGGCGATCGACTGCTTCACCTGCCCGGATCGGCCGGACAGGAACGCCTTCGCATCGCCCACCAGCCCGGCATAGCCCTCCTGCGAGATTTCGCCCGTGCAGGGGCCGGCGCACCGCTTGATCTGGTAGAGCAGGCAGGGCCGCGTGCGCGTCTCGAACACGCTGTCGGTGCAGGTGCGCAGGAGAAAGGCGCGCTGGAGCGACGCCACCGTGCGCCCCACGGCGCCGCCGGAGGCGAACGGGCCGAAGTAGCTGCCTTTGCGCGAGCGGGCGCCGCGATGCTTGAAGATCGCCGGCGCCACGTGGTCGTCCGACACCAGGATGTAGGGAAACGACTTGTCGTCCCGCATCAGGACGTTGAAGCGCGGCCGCAGGCGCTTGATGAGGTTCGCCTCGAGCAGCAGCGCCTCGGTCTCGGTGCGGGTGGTGACGAACTCCATGTGCCGCGTCGCCCGGATCATGCGCATGATCCGGTTGTTGTGGCCTGCAAGCCGCGTGTAGCTCGCGACGCGCTTCTTCAGCGACTTGGCCTTGCCGACGTAGAGAACCTCGCCGCCCTCGTCGAACATGCGGTAGACGCCGGGGCTGTTCGGCAGGCGGCGCTGGAAGGCGGCGATCAGCTCCGCACCCGCGAGGGTCTGGTCGACCTCGCGGCCGCCGTCGTCCCACTCGATCGAGGCGACCAGCGCAGCGGCCGGGCTCGGTTCGGCGCGAAGCTCCGCGTCCACGTCGGAGAAGTCCTCCTCGGTGTCGAAGTCGTCGTCGATCTCGGGTGTCAGTTCGTCTGCCATGTCGTCTTCGCCGGGAAAGCGGGGTTGAAGGCCTCGGCCCTGCCGGACGGGCCGGCGGCGCCCGCGCCGGAACGGAGCCGCCCGGCGGGCCGCGTCCTGCGCTGCGCTTCCCCTTATATGATTCACCATGCCCGCGCTTTGCAGGGGCATTCCGGCGCGAGAAAGGCGGGAAAACCCTCTGGGGCGTCGACAAGAAAGGTCGAGTGTCACCGCCGTGCAATTGGCGCGGGTGTGCGATGGCAGTTAGATGACGGCTGTCGGATGTCGTCGGGCGCTCTGTCGGAGTGCTCGCCGGTGCCGGAACGCCGAGGCTCGGTCGGCGTTCGGGATCGTGTGTTTCAGGGGGGCATGAGCTTCGCCCTTCTCGGAGTAGGACCATGAAGGTGTTTCGCACCTTGGCCTTGAGTGGAATCCTGTTGGCGCCGGCGGCCCATGCCCTGGCGGCCGACGTCGTGCTGACGGAGCCAGCGCCCGCCGTGGCGCCCGAGGATTCGGTCTACACCTGGTCCGGCCCCTATGCCGGCGGCTTCGTCGGCTACAACTTCGCCCATGTCGACCAGTCGGGCGGCGCCAAGTTCGACGGCGAGGGCGTGGTCGGCGGCGTCTATGCCGGCTACTCGCTCCAGACGGGTAGCTTGGTCTACGGAGCCGAGGCCGATGTCGGCGCGTCCGACCTGACGGCCGGCGGCTTCAGCGTGGCGACCGGCGTGCCCATCTCCGCCGACTCGACGGCGTTCGGCTCGCTGCGCGCGCTGGTCGGCGTCGACTACGATCCGATCATGCTGTTCGCCACCGGCGGCGTCGCCGTGGCCAACAAGGAGCTGTCGCTCGGCAACGTGTCGGACGACAAGACCCATGTCGGCTATACGGTGGGCGCGGGCGTCCAGGCGAAGGTCACGAAGAGCGTCACCTCGCGCGTCGAGTATCGCTACTCGGACTTCGAGTCCAAGGACTACGACCTCGGCAACGTCACCGTCTCGTCCGGCTTCGACGAGCACTCCATTCGCGCCGGCCTCGCCCTCAAGTTCTGAGGCGCTTCGGCCTGCGGCACGAAAAAAGGGCGGCTCCGCATCGGCGGGCCGCCCTTTCTCGATATGCCTGTCTCTCTCAGGCCTGCGGCTTGAGGGCGGCGAGATCGGGATGGCGGTCGAAGAAGCGTTCGAGCCAGGCGGCCAGCGCAGGATGGCGGCCGTCGAGTTCCTCCGGGAAGCGGAGCTGAACCCAGGCGAGATCGCAGGAAACCGCGAGGTGCGCGAGATTGGGCGCTTCGGGAAGCGCGGCGACCTCCTGCTCCAGCGCGTCCAGTGCGCGGTGCGCCCTGCGCCACTGCTTGTCCATCCAGGGCTCGTACCACATCGGCTCCGGGCGGTAGCGCTTCTCGTAGAGCGCCGCCATCGCCGCCTCGGTCATCCCGTCCGCCAGCGCCTCCACGCGCTTGGTCGCGGCCCAGGCGTCGGGCGCCTGGGGGATGATGGGGTTGCCGGCCAACCGGTCGAGATAGTCGCAGATGACGCGGCTGTCGTAGAGCGTCGAGCCGTCGTCCAGGATCAGCGCCGGGATCTTGCCGATCGGGTTCGTCCGCGTCAGCTCCGCGCCCTCGTCGGCCGTGTTGGTCGACACCAGGTCGAGCTTGAGGTCGCACAGGTGCGCCGCCATGCGGACCTTGGAGGAGTAGGGCGAGGGCTTGGAATAAAGCAGGCGCATGATCGCTCCCCGTTCGCGTCGCGTCAAAACCGGCGCAGCGATTCGCAGTTGGCGCCGTATACCTTCCAGGGATCGAGGCCGAGCACGCAGCCCTCGGCGCGCCAGCTCAGGCCGGCATAGCCCATCGGGTATTCGATCACGTAGTACAGGGTCCGGTACTCGCCGCTGGAGATCAGCGCCGTGCCTTGGCAGTAGCGCCGCTCGATCTCCTTGCGTCCGCCCATCGGCTGGTAGGCCTTCTCGAAGAGGCCGCTGAACTCCACCACCGCCAGTGCGGCGGGAATGGTGCGCGGGGCGCCGTACTCGAATTGGTCCTCGACCTGCGCCATCACGCGTGCGTCGTCGCAGGCCGGAACCTTGGCGTTGGTCACGATCACCGCCGGGGCGGGGGCGGTCCGGCCGTAGTCGGCCGCGAGGGCGGGCGTCGCGCAGGAGGCGGCGACGAGTGCGGAGACGGCGGCGAGGCGGGAACGCATGCGTCGGATCCTTCGATGGACGAGGAGGCTTCGTCGGGCGAAGCATCGTCGGAGACCGGTATATTGCACCGGCATCACTCGCCGACCAGCGCAACAATGCCACAATTCGCGCGATCCGGCACGCCGAGCACGGGCAGGAGGGCCCGCATCACCGCTTCGGCCTCGGCCGCGAAGGTGAAGGGCGGGTTGACGACGGCGAAGCCGGTGCCGACGAGGCGCTCGTCGGCGGAGAAGGGCTCGCGGAAGAAATCCGCCGCGACGACGTTGCGCATGCCGCCTTCGGCGAGCGCCTCGTGGAACGCTTCGTGCTGGGCCTGCCGCTTGATCGGATACCAGATCGCGTAGGTGCCGCCCGGCCAGCGCCGCCACGCTTCGCCGACGCGCGCGGCGATGCGCTCGAACTCACCCGCTTCCTCGAAGGGCGGGTCGATCAGCACCAGCCCGCGTCGTTCCTTGGGCGGCAGGTGCGCCCCTAGCGCCAGCCACCCGTCGAGCGCGATCGTCTTGACCTGCACGTCGCCCGCGAACTCCGCCGCCAGCGCCTTCGCGTCCACCGGATGCAGCTCGTAGGCGGACAGCCTGTCCTGGCGGCGCAGGAGATGGCGCGCGATCCAGGGGCTGCCGGGATAGGCCGTGGGCCCGAACGCCGTCTCCGCCGCCTCCACCGCCGACCGGTAGGGGGCGAGGAGCGCGTCCTCCCAGACGGCGGACGCCCGAAGCGCGGCGATCCCGGCCTCGTGCTCGCCGGTGCGCAGCGCCTCGTCGGCCGCCAGGTCGTATCGCCCGCGGCCGGCATGCGTGTCCATCACGCGGAACGGCTTGTCCTTGTGCTTCAGATACTCGATCAGGCGGCAAAGCAGCGCATGCTTCACCACGTCGGCGAAGTTTCCGGCGTGGAAGGCGTGCCGATAGTTCAATGTTCGTCGCTCCGTGAACGCAGCATTCGCGAGAGGGGGGATGCTGCAACGCGAACCCGCACCCATATGGCGCGTTGGTAGCGCGAAACGCGCCCAGCCGCGAATTGAAATCGGGACACCCTTTCATGGCCGACAAGAAGTTCTTCCAGCCGTTCGATCTCGGACCTCTCCATCTCGGGAACCGCGCCGTCATGGCTCCCTTGACCCGCAGCCGCGCCACCAGCGACGGCGTGCCCCAGGACATGCACGTCGACTACTACCGCCAGCGCGCCGGCGCCGGGCTCATCATCTCGGAGGCCACCAACATATCGCCGGAAGGGCGCGGCTACGCTTGGACGCCGGGCATCTTCACCGATGAGCAGGTCTCGGCCTGGAAGAAGGTGACCGACGCCGTGCATGCCGAGGGCGGCCGCATCGTGCTCCAGCTTTGGCATGTCGGACGGATCTCGCATCCCGACCTCCAGCCGGGCAACCAGCCGCCGGTCGCTCCGTCGGCCGTTCGGCCGAGCGGCAAGGCCTTCACGGAGGAGGGCTTCAAGGAGCACGAGACGCCGCGGGCCCTGGAGGCGGACGAGCTGCCGCGCGTCGTCCAGGACTACGTCAAGGCGACGCGCAACGCGCGGGCCGCCGGCTTCGACGGCGTCGAGGTGCACTCGGCCAACGGCTACCTTCTGGACCAGTTCCTGCGCGACGGCACCAACACGCGCACCGACCGCTACGGCGGGTCGGTCGAGAACCGGATGCGCTTCCCGCTGGAGGTGCTCGACGCCGTGATCGATGCCTGGGACCGCGAGCATGTGGGCGTGCGCATCTCGCCCGTCACGGTCATGGGCGGGTCCAGCGAGAGCGACCAGCAGGGCCTGTTCAACGCCTATGTCGAGGAGCTGAACCGGCGGAAGCCGCTCTACCTCCACGTGATCGAGGGCCAGACCGGCGGCGACCGCAACAAGGACGGCTTCGATTACGCGGCCCTGCGGGAGCGGTTCGACGGCGTCTACATGGGCAACAACAACTACGATCCCGCCTTCGCGATCGAGCAGATCGAGAACGGCACGATCGACCTCGCATGCTTCGGCAAGCTGTTCATCTCCAACCCGGACCTCGTCCAGCGGCTGGAGGTCGGAGCGCCGCTCAACGCCTGGAACAACGACACGTTCTATGGCGGCGACGAGAAGGGCTACACCGACTATCCGGCGCTGACGCCGGAGGAGCGCGCGCGCTACGCCCAGGCTGCCTGAGCGGACCATCCGGCGTGGGGCGGGCGGCAACGCTCGCCCCCGCCGTCGCCATCGCCGTCGCGCATCTCTCGCATTGCGAAAATGAATGGGCGCCGCCGACCGGCATCCATTAAGGTCGCGGCCATGAACCAGCACGTTCCGGCCCGCAAGGGATACACCGCCTGTCCGCACGATTGCCCCTCGACCTGCGCGCTGGAGGTCGAGATCGTCGATCCACGCACGATCGGCCGCGTGCGCGGCGCCGAGGACAACGGCTACACGGCCGGCGTCATCTGCGCCAAGGTCGCGCGCTACGCCGAACGCAACCACCACCCCGACCGGCTCCTGAAGCCGCTTCAGCGCGTCGGCGCCAAGGGTGAGGGCGGCTGGCGCGAGATCGGTTGGGACGACGCGTTGGATCTCCTGGCCGAGAAGTTCCTCCAGGCCGAGGCGCGACACGGCTCGGAGGCCGTGTGGCCCTACTACTACGCCGGGACGATGGGGCTCGTGCAGCGCGACGGGCTGAACAGGCTGCGCCACGCCAAGCGCTATTCCGGCGAGTTCGACACGATCTGCACCAACCTCGCCTGGACCGGCTTCGTCGCCGGCACGGGCAGGCTGGCGGGCGTCGATCCGCGCGAGATGGCCCTGTCCGACTGCGTCGTGATCTGGGGCACCAACGCGGTGGCGACGCAGGTCAACGTGATGACCCACGCGGTGCGGGCCCGCAAGGAGCGCGGCGCGCCGATCGTGGTGATCGACATCTACGACAACCCGACCATGAAGCAGGCGGATGTCGCGCTGAAGCTGCGGCCGGGCACGGACGCGGCGCTGGCCTGCGCGCTGATGCACGTCGCCTTCCGCGACGGCACGGCCGACCGGGCGTATCTCGATCGCTTCGGCGACGATCCGGCCGGGTTGGAGGCGCATCTCGCCACCCGCACGCCGGAATGGGCGAGTGGCGTGACGGGGCTGTCCGTCGAGGAGATCGAAGGCTTCGCCGCGCTTCTCGGCCGCACTCCGCGCAGCTTCTTCCGGCTCGGCTACGGCTTCTCGCGCCAGCGCAACGGCGCGGCCGCCATGCACGCGGCACTTTCGGTGCCGACGGTCTTCGGCCACTGGCAGCACGAGGGCGGCGGCGCCTTCCACAACAACGGTGCGCTGTGGCGGTTCGACAAGGCGTTGATCGAGGGCCTCGGCGACCTCGACCCATCGATCCGCCATCTCGACCAGTCGCGCATCGGGGCCGTGCTGACCGGCGACCGCGAGGCTCTGTCGGGTGGCCCTCCGGTCACGGCCATGCTGGTGCAGAACACCAACCCCGCCAACGTCGCGCCTGAGCAGCGCGATGTGGTGCGCGGCCTCATGCGCGAGGACCTGTTCGTGGCGGTCCACGAGCAGTTCATGACCGACACGGCACGGCTGGCCGACCTCGTCCTGCCGGCCGCGACGTCGATGGAATACGACGACATCTATCGCGGCGGCGGGCAAAGCCACATCCTGTTCGGGCCCAAGCTGATCGAGCATCCCGACACGGTCCGCACCAACCATTTCGTGGTGGAGGAACTGGCTCGGCGCCTCGGCGTCGCCGACCGGCCCGGCTTCGGCCTGACCGAGCGCGAGCTGATCGACGACCTCCTGCGCCGCAGCGGCTACGAGGGGCTCGAGGCGCTGGAGCGCGACCGTTGGATCGACGTACAGCCCGACTTCCGCACGGCCCACTATCTCGACGGGTTCGCCACGCCCGGCGGACGGTTCCGCTTCCGGGTGGACTGGCGGAATCTCGCGGGGCCGAACCGGCCGCCGGCATCTCTCGGCCTCCTTGGTCCGGTGGAGGCGCTGTCGGCCTTTCCCGACCAAGTGGCCTTGATCGAGGAGGCGGATGCCGAGCATCCGTTCCGGCTGGCGACGCCGCCGGCGCGGCAGTTCCTGAATTCGTCGTTCACCGAGACCGAAAGCTCGCGCAAGCGGGAAGGCGGGCCCGAGCTGCGCATGCACCCGGACGACGCCTCGGGCCTCGGCTTCGCGGACGGGCAGCGCGTGGAGGTCGGCAACGCGCGAGGCACGGTGGTCCTGCCGCTCAAGCTGGACGCCGGTGCCAAGCCGGGCGTCGTGATCCACGAGGGTCTCTGGCCCAACGGCGCCTTCGAGCGCGGTGAGGGGATCAACGTCCTGACCGGTGCCGATCCGGCCGCGCCGTTCGGCGGCGCAGCGTTCCACGACAACAAGGTCTGGATCCGCGCGGCCTGAGGCCGGCCCCGACGTAGCCGCCCCGCGTCAGGACTCCCGGCCGTCGGGCGCCACCAGGACGACGGGCGAGGCGGCCCGTCCTGCCGGGGCAGGCGCTTCGGCGTAGACCGCGCGGTTGCCTTCCTGCGCCACCGTACCGTCGAGCACCAGGCGCAGCGCGTGCGGATACAAACGGTGCTCGGCGCGCAGCAGCCGGGTGGCGAGGGCGTCGGGCGTGTCGCCCCGCTCCACGGTGATGGCGGCCTGCGCGATGATCGGGCCTTCGTCCATGTCCTCCGTGACGAAGTGGACGGTGCAGCCGTGGATCCGCATGCCCGCCTCCAGGGCTCGCTCGTGCGTGTGGAGGCCCGGAAACAGCGGAAGAAGGGAAGGGTGGATGTTGATCATCCGCCCGGCGTAGTGGCCGACGAACAGCGGCGTCAGAAGGCGCATGTAGCCTGCGAGGCAGACCACGTCGGGGCGGAAGGCGTCCAGGGTCTCGATCAGTGCGCGCTCGTGCGCCGTCCGGTCCTCGAACGCCCGTTGGTCGACCGCCTTCGCGGGAATCCCGTAGCGCGCCGCCGTGGACAGTCCGCCCGCGTCCGGCTTGTTCGACAGGACCGCGACGATCTCGCCGGGAAACGAGGGGTCCATGGCCGCGCCGATCAGCGCGCTCATGTTGGAGCCGCGGCCCGAGATCAGGATCGCGACGCGCTTTCGGGCCGCCGTTTCGCTCACAGGGCGAGTGTCCCGTTGAACGTCACCGCAGCCTCGGCCTCGCGCGGCAGGATGCGGCCGAGCGGGACGACGGTCTCGCCCTCGCTCTGGAGCACCGCGGCGACCGCCGCGGCCTCGGCCTCCTTCACCACGACGATCATGCCGATGCCGCAGTTGAAGGTGCGCAGCATCTCGGCTTCGGCGACGCCCCCCTGGTCCGCGAGCCAACGGAACACCGGCGGCACGGCGACGGCCTGGAGGTCGATGTCGGCGCGGAGATGGTCGGGCAGCACGCGCGGAATGTTTTCGGGGAAGCCGCCGCCCGTGATGTGGGCGAGCGCCTTGACCCCGTCGCCCTGGCGGATGGCCGCGAGCAGCGGCCGGACGTAGATGCGCGTCGGGGCGATCAGCACCTCGGCCAGCGTGCGGCCGTCCGCCTCGAACGGGGCGGGGGCGTCGTAGCGGACGCCCGCCTTCTCGACGACGCGGCGCACCAGCGAATAGCCGTTGGAATGGACACCCGACGAGGCGAGGCCGAGGATCACGTCGCCGGACACGAGGTCGGCGCTCGGGAGAAGGCGTCCGCGTTCGGCGGCCCCGACGGCGAAGCCCGCGAGATCGTAGTCCTTCTCGGCGTAGAGGCCGGGCATCTCGGCCGTCTCGCCGCCGATCAGGGCGCAGCCGGCCTGCCGGCAGCCCTCGGCGATGCCGGCGACGATCGCCTCGCCTTGCGCCGGGTCGAGCTTGCCGGTGGCGAAGTAGTCCAGGAAGAACAGGGGCTCGGCACCCTGCACCACGAGGTCGTTGACGCACATCGCGACGAGGTCGATGCCGATCGTGTCGTGCAGGCCGGTGTCGATCGCGATCTTCAACTTGGTGCCGACGCCGTCGTTGGCAGCCACAAGGACCGGGTCGGTGAAGCCGGCCGCCTTCAGGTCGAACAGCCCGCCGAACCCGCCGATCTCGCCGTCCGCGCCGGGACGGCGGGTGGAGCGGACCAACGGCTTGATGCGGCGAACGAGTTCGTTGCCCGCGTCGATGTCGACGCCGGCTTCGGCATAGGTCAAACCGGTCTTGGCGGTATCGGTCATGGCACGGTCCTCTTTGGCTCGCGAGTTCGCATGATCGGGCCGACCGGGCAAGGCGTCCGATCGGCTGATTCAGGCGTTTTGCGCCGCGAATTCGGCCAGCAGGCCGGGAAAATCGGTCCGCTCCGGGAAGCGCTCGAAGCTGTGCGCGACCGGCAGGTCGATCCAGGGCAGCTTTTCGGCCGTCTCGGTCTCGATGAAGGGCGGCGCGGTCGACACCCCGTCGAGCATGGTCGAGCGCACGTCGACGAGCTCGTCCATGCCTTCAGGCCGCGTGAAGACCCAGGACAGGCAGCGCGAGCAGAAGAAGTGCCGGTGACGGCCGTGCAGGCCGCCGATCACAGTCTCTCCCGCGTCGATGGCGAACGCGTCGACGCGATAGAGGGCGGAGAGCGAGAAGGCGCTGGCGGTCAGCTTCCGGCACCCCGTGCAGTGACAGGCCATGGTGACCATCGGCCGCCCGCGCACCGAGATCTTGAGCTGTCCGCAGCGGCATTCGCCCTTGGTGGCATCGTCCATCGATCCCGTCTCCTCGCACGGCGCCCCTTGACCCGATTTCGGCCGCCTGCCTATCTCGACTTCGTTCGCGCGCGCCCGAATTTTCCCGCAAGTGCGAACGGAGGCAATGCATGGTCCGCGATCGAAGCCGGCTTCTCAAGCGTCAGGTTCTATTCTGGAGCCTCGCCGCGGTCGGCGTGATCCTGTTCCTATGGCTGTTCCGGGGGATTCTTCTGCCCTTCGTGCTGGGCATGGTGATGGCCTACTTCCTGGACCCGATCGCCGACTGGCTGGTGCGTCGCGGCCTGTCGCGGCTGACGGCCAGCATCCTGATCCTCGTGATGTTCGTGATCGTCATCGCGCTGGTGCTCCTCGTGCTCGTGCCGGTGATCGGCGGGCAGGTCGCGGGCTTCGTGGCCCGCCTGCCGCAGTATCTCGGGCGCCTCCAGGAACTTGCCGACGACCTGCGCACCGGGCCGCTCTCGCGCTTCATCGAGAACGACCAGCAGTCGGTGCAGCAGGATTTCCAGGCCCTGGTGCGCCAGCTTTCCGGCTTCGTGACCGGCTTCGTCGCCTCGCTCTGGACCTCGAGCCTTGCGGTCGTCAACTTCCTGTCGCTCTTCGTCGTGACGCCGGTCGTTGCCTTCTACCTTCTTCTCGACTGGGACCGGATGATCGAGAAGACCGACGGGCTCGTGCCGCGCCAGCATGTCGCCACGGTGCGGCGCCTGGCGCGCGAGATCGACCGCTCGGTGGCGGGGTTCGTGCGCGGGCAGGGCAGCGTGTGCCTGATCCTCGGCACCTACTACGCCGTCGGCCTCACGCTGGTCGGACTGAACTTCGGCCTCCTGATCGGCTTCTTCGCGGGCGTAATCTCCTTCGTGCCCTATGTCGGCTCCGCCGTCGGCCTGGTGATCGCGCTCGGCGTCGCCCTGGTACAGTTCTCGCCGGACTGGGTCTGGGTCGCGGCCACGGCGGGCGTGTTCTTCTCGGGCCAGTTCGTGGAGGGCAACATCCTGCAGCCGAAGCTCGTGGGCGCCTCGGTGGGCCTCCATCCCGTCTGGCTGATGTTCGCGCTGTTCGCGTTCGGCGCCGTGTTCGGCTTCGTAGGTCTCCTGATCGCCGTGCCCGCCGCCGCGGCCGTGGGCGTTCTGGTCCGCTTCGCCCTCCAGAAGTATCTGGAAAGCGAGATGTATTTCGGGCGGGAGCTGCCGGCGGGTCCGCCGCCGATCCAGATCGAGGGCGACGGGCTGAACGCCGCGATCCGCAACCAGTTCGACCCGCGCGCCGGCAAGGTCGACTGACGCCATGCGCCGCCCCGCGCAGATCCCGCTGGACCTTCCGGCGCGCTCCTCCATGGCGCGCGACGACCTCGTCACCGGCCCCGCCAACGCCCTGGCCGCCGAGGCGGTGGACGCCTGGCCGCACTGGCCTCATCCGGTGGTCCTGATCACGGGGCCGCCTGGGTCCGGCAAGTCGCATCTGGGCGCCGCCTGGAGCGAGATGTCGGGCGCGGTGCGCTGGCCGCGCGAAGGGCGCGAGCCGCCCGTCGGAGGAGCCCCCTTCGCCGTCCTGGTGGAGGATGTCGATCGCGGCGCCTACGACGAGAACGGGCTCTTCGCGCTGCTCAATGTGGCGCGTCTGGGCGGCGGCACGGTGCTCCTCACCTCGCGCGAGGCGCGCGGCGCGGTCGCGGTCTCGCTCCCGGACCTGCGCTCGCGGCTGCGGGCGGCCACGACGGTCGAACTCCGCGCGCCGGACGAGATGCTCCTGTCGGGAGTGATCCTCAAGCTCGCGGCCGACCGGCAGATCGCGGTGGACCCGAAGGTCGTCGCCTACGCGCTGTCGCGCATGGAGCGTTCCTTCGAGGCCGCGGCGGAGTTCGTGCGCCGCGTCGACCGCGCCGCGCTGGCCGGAAAGGAGCGGATCGGTCGCGCGCTGGTGCAGCGGATTCTGGAGGACATGGCGGTGGAATCGAATCGATCGTCATGAAACAGTCGCGCGACGCGGATATGCGACCGTGACCCGTGCATTCCGAAGTGACAGAGCGATCCATGAGCGAGACCAGCGCCACCGACCAGCCCAAGCCCAGCCGTCCCGCTGCGCGCCGCAGGGTCGCCGCGCGGGACTCGGCTCGTCCGAACGGCGATGCGCTGGAGGCCTCGGTCGAGATCGCGGAGGTCGCGACCGAGGAGCCCGAGCCGGATCAGCCGCTGATGGAGGCGATCGGCATCCTGCCCGCCCCCGTGCCGCCGGTGCAGGTCTCGACAGCCCAGGAGCTGCCTGCCGACCGCTACGTCAACCGCGAGGTCTCCTGGCTCCAGTTCAATCGCCGGGTGCTCGAGGAGTCGCAGAACCTCAATCACCCGCTGCTCGAGCGCGTCCGCTTCCTGTCGATCTCGGCCGGAAACCTCGACGAGTTCTTCATGGTGCGCGTCGCCGGCCTGGCGGGCCAGGTGCGCGCCAGCCTGTCCGTGCGCAGCGTCGACGGCCTGCTGCCGCAGGAGCAGCTCGACCGGGTGCTGACCGAGGTCGGCCAGCTCCAGGAGGAGCAGCAGGCCTCGCTCGCCGAACTCGTGAAGGCGCTGCGCGCAGAGAATATCCTGATCGTGGGCGCGGGCGAGCTGAAGAAGGACGACCGCGTCTGGCTGGAGCGGCACTTCGACGAGGCCATCTTCCCCGTCCTGACGCCGTTGTCGGTGGATCCGGCGCACCCGTTCCCCTTCATTCCGAACCTCGGCTTCTCCATGGCGCTGGCGCTCATCCGCGAGCGCGATTCCCAGACCATGAACGCGCTGCTGCGCCTGCCGACCGCGCTCCAGCGTTTCGTCGAGATGCCGCTGACGGACATGGGCGTCGCCCGTTTCGTGCCGCTGGAAAGCGTGGTCGCACTGTTCATCTCCAAGCTGTTTCCCGGATACCGGGTGCGCGGGCAGGGCACGTTCCGCATCATCCGCGATTCCGACATCGAGGTGGAGGAGGAGGCGGAGGACCTCGTTCGGCTGTTCGAGAGCGCGCTGAAGCGCCGCCGCCGCGGCTCGGTGATCCGCATCGAGTTCGACCACGTGATGCCCGAATCCCTGCGCAACTTCGTGGCGAGCGAGCTGAACGTCTCGGAAAGCCGCGTCTCGGTGATGGACGGGATGCTGGCGCTCGACGCCGTGTCGCAGATCGTCAAGCTGCCGCGCGACGACCTGAAGTTCCCGCCCTACATCCCGCGCTTTCCCGAGCGCATCCGCGAGCACAACGGCGACTGCTTCGCGGCGATTCGCGAGAAGGACATCGTCATCCACCACCCCTACGAGTCGTTCGACGTGGTGGTGCAGTTCCTCCGGCAGGCGGCGCTGGATCCGCATGTCGTCGCGATCAAGCAGACGCTGTACCGGACCTCCAACGACTCGCCCATCGTGCGCGCGCTGATCGATGCGGCCGAGGCGGGCAAGTCGGTGACCGCGCTGGTGGAACTCAAGGCGCGCTTCGACGAGGAGGCGAACATCCGCTGGGCCCGGGACCTCGAGCGCGCGGGCGTCCAGGTCGTGTTCGGCTTCATCGAGAAGAAGACCCACTCGAAGCTGTCGCTCGTGGTGCGACGGGACGAGGGGAAGATCGTGTCGTTCTGCCACATCGGCACGGGCAACTATCATCCGATCACCGCGAAGGTCTACACGGACCTGTCCTACTTCACGGCGGACCCGGACATCGCGCACGACGTCTCGCTGATCTTCAACTACATCACCGGCTATGCCGAGCCGACGGACCTGCGCAAGATCGCCATCTCGCCGCTGACGCTGCGCAAGCGCATCCTGCAGATGATCGACGAGGAGATCGCCCACGAGAAGGCGGGGCGGCAGGGTCAGATCTGGTTCAAGATGAACTCGCTGGTCGATCCGCAGATCATCGACGCGCTCTATCGGGCCAGCCAGGCCGGCGTCGAGATCGACCTCGTGGTGCGCGGCATCTGCTGCCTGCGTCCGCGCGTGCCCGGCCTGTCGGACAACATCCGCGTGAAGTCGATCGTCGGCCGCTTCCTGGAGCATAGCCGGATATTCTGTTTCGGCGCCGGCCACGGCTTGCCTTCCGAAAAGGCGATCGTCTACATGGGTTCCGCCGACATGATGCCCCGAAATCTGGATCGGCGGGTCGAAACGCTGGTGCCCATCACGACGCCCACGGTCCACAGCCAGGTCCTGTCCCAGATCATGCTCGCCAACATCCTGGACAATCAGCAGAGTTGGTCGGTTCTTTCGGACGGAACCTCGCGGCGGATCGCACCGTCCGAGGGTGAGCAGCCGTTCAACGCCCAGCGCTATTTCATGACCAATCCAAGCCTGTCGGGACGCGGAAAGGCCTTGAAGACGAATGCTCCCAAGCTCATCGCGAGACAACGTGCGGAGCATTCCCGCTTCGACTGACGAAGCGGCGCATGGACGATTGCCCGGCCGCGTGCCGGTGGCGGTCGTGGACATCGGCTCGAACTCGGTGCGCCTCGTGGTCTACGAGGGCAACAGCCGCGCGCCCACCATGCTCTTCAACGAGAAGGTGCTGAGCGGGCTCGGCCGCGGGCTCGCCGCCAGCAAGCGCTTGGATGACAAGGCCGTGGCGAGCGCCATTGGGGCGCTGACGCGCTTCCGCGCCCTATGCGACCAGTTCCGCGTGGGCGAGATCCATCCCATTGCCACCGCCGCCGCGCGCGAGGCCATCAACGGACCGGACTTCGTGGCGGCGGCCGAGAAGGCGATCGGCTGTCCGATCACCATCCTGTCGGGCGCCGACGAGGCACGGTACGCGGCGGAAGGCGTCGTGGCGGGCTTCCATGCCCCCAACGGCATCACGGGCGACCTCGGCGGCGGCAGCCTCGAGATCGTGGACGTGGCGGACGGGCGCATCGGAAACGGCGTGACCATGCCGCTCGGGGGCCTGCGCCTGCAGGACCTGTCGAGCGGCGACCTCCTCAAGGCGAAGCAGATCGCCGACAGTCACGTGGCGGCGAGCGGCTTCGCGCCGATCGCGGCCGGTCGTCCCTTCTACGCCGTCGGCGGGACCTGGCGAAACCTGATGAAGCTCCACATGGAGCAGACCGGCTATCCGATCCACGTCATGCACGGCTATGCCGTGAAGGCGCCGGAACTGGCGGACTTCCTCACGGCCGTGGTGAAGAACGATCCCGAGAAGCTGCCCGGCATCGCCGCGATCTCGCGCAACCGCCGCTCGCTTCTGGCTTTCGGCGCCGTGGCCCTCCAGGCCGTGATCCAGACGTTGAAGCCCTCCGAGATCGTGATGTCGGCCTACGGTGTGCGCGAGGGCTACCTGCACGAGCGCCTCTCCGACGAGGAGAAGGCTAAGGATCCGTTGCTCGAGGCCGCGCACGAGCTGTCCTTCCTGCGCTCCCGCTCGCCCCGGCACAACGAAGAGCTGATCGACTGGTCGACGCGGACCTTCACGGCGCTCGGCATCGCCGAGGCCGTCAGCGAGCAGCGACTGCGCAAGGCGGCCTGCCTGCTGACCGACATCGCCTGGCGCGCCCATCCCGACTATCGCGGAACGCAGGCCTTCTCGCTGGTGCTCAACGCCGCCTTCCCGGCGATCGACCATGCGGGCCGCGCCTATCTCAGCCTCGCGAACTACTATCGCTACGAGGGCTCGTTCGATCCGGCCGATGTCGAGCGGATGAGCAACATCGTCGATCCGCGCATGCTCAATCTCGCCCGTGTCCTGGCGGCGCTGTTCCGCGTCACCTACCTGCTGACGGCCGCCATGCCGGGCGTGCTGGAGCGGCTGCGCTGGGCGCAGGATCCGCGCGGAGGTTTCACGCTGGTCGTGCCGCGCGACCTCGGCGGGCTGGTCGGCGAGCGGCCCGAGGCACGCCTCCAGGCGTTCGCGCGGGTGGTGGAGCGCACGCTTCGGCTGGAAGTGCGCTGATCCGGCAAGTCGGCGGGACGTCCGGCCGCGCGAGCCGGACGCCCCTAAGGCCCGTTCAGAGCTTCACCACCTCGACGCGACGGTTGCGGTAGACCAGGGCGGACTGCCCATCCAGGAGTTCCAGCGCGCGGTTGCCGAACAGCTCGCGCCGCCAGCCCTCCAGGGCGGGGACGTCGGCCTCGGCGCCCTTCACGGCGAGCTTCTCCAGATCGTCGCCCGAAGCGATCAGCCGGCCCGCGACGCCCCGCTCGTCCACCACGATCTTGAGCAGAACGCGCAGGAACTCCACGGCCGAGGCGGTGCCCTCCGGCTGGTTTGGCGGCCGGGGAATGGGCGGAAGGTCGCCCTTCGGGATCGCCAGCGCCCGCGCCACGGCCGCAAGGATCTCGCGCCCCGCGTTGGACCGCTCGAACCCTTTCGACACGGTGCGCAGGCGACCGAGGGCGGCCTCGTCCTTCGGCTGCTGCTGGGCGATCTCGTAGACCGCGTCGTCCTTGAGGATGCGCGAACGCGGCTGGTCGCGCTGGCGCGCCTCGCGCTCGCGCCAGGCAGCAACCTCTTTCAGCACAGCGAGTTCGATCGGCTTCCTGATACGGAGCTTCAACCGACGCCATGCGTCGTCGGGGTGGATGTCGTAGGTCGCCGGGTCGGTCAGCACGGCCATCTCGTCGGCCAGCCAGCTCTCGCGCCCCTCCGCCGCCAGCGCCGCCTTCAGGAAGCGATAGGCGTCGCGCAGATAGGTGACGTCCGCCAGCGCGTATTCGAGCTGATCGTTCGACAGGGGCCGCCGCCGCCAGTCGGTGAAGCGGGAGGTCTTGTCGATGCGCCCCTTCGAGGTGCGCGCCACGAGTTGGTCGTAGGCGATGGATTCGCCGAAGCCGCAC
Organism: Aureimonas flava; assembly: GCF_003583935.1. Taxonomy (GTDB): domain Bacteria; phylum Pseudomonadota; class Alphaproteobacteria; order Rhizobiales; family Rhizobiaceae; genus Aureimonas; species Aureimonas flava. The sequence goes on from NZ_QYRN01000001.1 coordinate 410,981, forward strand.
ACCATGGCCGCGACCTGCGTGTCGAACAGCGGCTCGGGGATCAGGCCGCCGAGCTTGTGCACGATTTCCACGTCCTGCCGCGCCGCGTGGAAGACCTTCACGACCTGCGTGTCGGCCATCAGCGCGAAGAAGGGCTGAAGATCGATGCCCTCGGCCAGCGGATCGACCAGCACCGCAAGATCGTCGGACGCCATTTGGATCAGGCAGAGTTCCGGCCAGAACGTCGTCTCGCGGATGAATTCCGTGTCCACCGTGACGAACTCGGCGCGGGACAGGGTGCTGCACGCCTCTTGCAGGGCGGCGGTTGTGGTGATCGGCTCCATGCGTCCATATAGGACGAGTCCGTGCCACATTGCATCGGCTGCCGCGCCGGCACGGCGCTTTCCACCGCTTTCGTCGGGTTCGGGGGCGGTGCTTCTGCCCCAAGTTTCTTGACAGAACGGCACCTCGCATGCGCTTGTCCGCGCGAATTCCGGGCCGGACGCCGTTTTTCCGTCTTCGCCCGCGACCCGCCGGATCAGCCGAAAGAAGACCGCCATGCACCGCTACCGCTCCCATACCTGCGCCGAGCTTCGTCCCGAGCACGTCGGGAACACGGTGCGCCTGTCGGGCTGGGCGCACCGCATCCGAGACCATGGCGGCCTGCTGTTCATCGACCTGCGCGACCACTACGGCCTGACGCAGATCGTGGTGGACCCCGAGTCGCCGGCCTTCAAGACGGCCGAGACGGTGCGCGGCGAGTGGGTCATCCGCATCGACGGCGAGGTGAAGGCCCGCACGCCCGAGACCGTCAACGCCAAGCTGCCGACCGGCGAGGTCGAGGTCTTCGCGCGCGAGATCGAGGTGCTGGGCCCGGCCAAGGAACTGCCGCTGCCCGTCTTCGGCGAGCCGGAGTACCCGGAGGACGTGCGCCTGCGCTACCGCTTCCTGGACCTGCGCCGCGAGACGCTCCACCGCAACATCATGCGCCGCACCCAGGTCGTCGCCTCCATGCGCCGGCGCATGAACGAGATCGGCTTCAACGAATTCCAGACGCCGATCCTCACGGCGTCGAGCCCCGAGGGCGCGCGCGACTTCCTGGTGCCCTCGCGCCTCCACAACGGCATGTTCTACGCGCTGCCGCAGGCACCGCAGCAGTACAAGCAGCTTCTGATGATGTCGGGCTTCGACCGGTATTTCCAGATCGCGCCGTGCTTCCGCGACGAGGACCCGCGCGCGGATCGGTTCTACGGCGAGTTCTACCAGCTCGACCTCGAGATGAGCTTCGTGGAGCAGGAGGACATCTTCCAGACCATGGAGCCTGTGATCCGCGGCATCTTCGAGGAGTTCGCCAACGGCAAGCCGGTCAGCCCGACCTTCCGCCGCATCCCCTATGCCGAGTCGATCCGCCGCTACGGCTCCGACAAGCCGGACCTGCGTAACCCGATCGAGATGCAGGCGGTGACCGAGCACTTCGCCGGTTCGGGCTTCAAGGTCTTCGCGGGCATGATCGCCGCCGACCCGGCGGTCGAGGTCTGGGCGATCCCGGCCAAGACCGGCGGCTCGCGCGCCTTCTGCGACCGCATGAACGCCTGGGCGCAGGGCGAAGGCCAGCCGGGCCTCGGCTACATCTTCTGGCGCGAGGAGGACGGCAAGCTCGGCGGCGCCGGGCCGCTAGCCAAGAACATCGGCGAGGAGCGCACGGAGGCCGTGCGCACGCAGCTCGGCCTCGAGGCCGGCGACGCCTGCTTCTTCGTGGCGGGCCGCCCGGAGAAGTTCTACGCCTTCGCGGGGGCTGCGCGCACGCGCGTCGGCGAGGAGTTGAACCTCGTGGACCGCGACCGCTTCGAGCTCGCCTGGATCATCGACTTCCCGTTCTACGAATGGGACGAGGACAACAAGAAGGTCGACTTCGCCCACAACCCGTTCTCGATGCCGCAGGGCGGCATGGAGGCGCTCGAGGGGCAGGAGCCGCTGGCGATCAAGGCGTTCCAGTACGACATCGTCTGCAACGGCTTCGAGATCGCGTCCGGCGGCATCCGCAACCAGTTGCCCGAGGTCATGGTCAAGGCCTTCGAGATCGCCGGCTACAGCCAGGCCGACGTCGAGGAGCGTTTCGGCGGCCTTTACCGCGCCTTCCAGTACGGCGCGCCGCCGCATGGCGGCATGGCGGCGGGCGTGGACCGCATCGTCATGCTTCTCTGCGGCGCGAAGAACCTGCGCGAGATCGCGCTGTTCCCGATGAACCAGCAGGCGCACGATCTTCTGATGGGCGCCCCGGCCGAGGCGTCCCCGGCGCAGCTCCGCGAGCTCGGCATCCGCGCGATCCCGCAGCCGCCGAAGGGGTGAGCACCCCTGGCCGATGGAACGGAGGAGGGCGCCGCGGCGCCCTTTTTCATGTCGTGCCCGTGAATGCGTATTCGCCGGCCGCTTCCCATGGACCGCCGCGATAGTGCCAGAGGAGAAGGCCCGTGCCGTACGCTTCGAAAGGCGCGAAGCCGGCCCGCAGCTCGGCGCAGAGAGCCTTCGCGTCGGCGGCCGGCGCCTTGTTCTGAATGGTGATATGCGGCGAGAAGCCGGCCGCGTCCTGCCGCTCCAGCAGCCCGGACCAGCGTTCGGCGAGTTGCACGCGCAGGCGCTTCAGCGCATCCGACTCGATCGCGTAGGCCGATCCGTAGCCGAGGAAGCGGATCGCGCCGGCTCTGAGAAGCATCGGCGCGGTCTGTGCGGCGATGCCGGCGAGGTCACGGTGGATCTGCGGCCAGCGATCGCCCGGCAACTTGTGGAACAGCGTGAGGTGCGCCGGCAGCATGTTGCGCGCCGGCGGAAAGTGCCGCCGGCGCATCGCGTCGAAATGCTCGAAGCTCTCGGCGTCGAAGCGCAGCGTCAGGATCAGCGGATCGACGTCCACGCCGCGTCGCAGGCTCAGTTGCCCGAGCGCACCGAAAGGTTGAGCACCTGCGGCAAGGTCTGGGGGGCGCCCATGGCCGCGCCGAGTATCTGCGTCGCCGGAACCGGTGCGGGCGGGGCGATCGAGATGCGCAGCGACTGCGGGTTCTCCAGGAAGTCCTTCACCGCGCCCGTCACCTGCGCCTGGAACTCTGGGTTCTGGATATAGGCGAGCGCCAGCGGCAGCGAACCGACGAGGCCGGAGACCATCTGTTCGCGCGTCTGGTTGTTCTGCTTGGCGTAGTAGTCGAGCAGCCGGTTGGTCAGCGAGGCGTCGGTGAAGGCGAGTTCGGCCGACTGGAGGTAGAGCTGCGAGATCAGGCCGATCACGGCCATGCCGCTCGCGTCGTTCTGCCCCCCGTTCGCCTGCATCTGCTGGCTGATCTGGCTAAGGGACTGGATGAAGCTCGGGGTGTAACCCGTCAGCGTATACGAGAAATCGAGCGTTCCGGCATCGTTCACCACGACCTGGAGCGGGTCGAGCGTCAGCGCGCCGGACTGCGGGTTCCACGAGGCGCTGCCCAACACGTTGCCGGTGAACTGCCGGTAGCCGAGATCCGCCATCACGGCCGAGCCCCGGCCGCCGTCCGCCGGCTGCGTATCGACGGTAAAGCTCTGGACGCCGAACGTGCCGCTGTAGCCGCCCTCGGCGCCGGCCGCCATGCGGGTCTCCACGCCCTGCAGCGAGGCGAGGCCTTGCCCGTCCCGTTCCACCGAAGCCGATGCGACGGCGATGCGATCCAGGAACAGGGGCGAGACCGAAGGCGTCGTCGCGTTCGTGCCCTCGATCTGCAGGCCCTCGACCACGATCCCCGATACGCGCGTACGCGTCGGCCCGTCCGTGCGGTCGATGTCGCCCGGCGCCACGCGCGCGACACGCCATCCGTCGGCCGTCGAGCCCGATACGTCCTCGAACCGCAGGTCGCCGAGCGACACCGCGTCCTCGCCCGGGGCGGCGCCGCGCACCGTGGCGCTCCGCAGCAGCACGTCGTCGCCCTCGCTGGTGGCGCCGGCGAAGCTCAGCGTCACCTTCTGGTCGGCCATCACCGCCTTGAGTCGGTCGGCGAAGGCCTGGGCGTCGGCTGCCAGCGAGGAGGTCGTGCCCGCCAGCACGAAGGCGAGACCCGCGAGGATGCGGCGGGACGGGAGGACGCGCATGGAAGCACCTTTCTGACGGTGACGGAACCGGGACCGAATCGTTCCGATCGAACGAACCTGTAGAGAACGCCGCTAATATGGCCAGTCTCGCGAAGGTGAAAAGGGATCGCCCCCGCCATCGAGCCGATCGGTCGCGGTTTGTTCTGGTGTTGTTCCGGTTCGCGCTTTGCGATATGGCCCGAGGCCATGGGCAAGCCTGTGGACACCCCGCCGAACGGCGGCGACATCGAACCGATCGACCTGCGCGCGGCGTTGGAGGAGCGGTACCTCGCCTATGCGCTGTCCACCATTATGGGCCGCGCACTGCCGGACGTGCGCGACGGGCTGAAGCCGGTGCACCGGCGGATCGTCCACGCGATGCGCGTGCTGCGTCTCGACCCCGGCCAGGGGTACAAGAAGTGCGCCCGCATCGTCGGCGACGTGATGGGCAAGTTCCATCCGCATGGCGACGCGTCGATCTACGACGCGCTGGTTCGCCTCGCGCAGGACTTCTCGATCCGCTACCCGCTGATCGACGGGCAGGGCAACTTCGGCAACGTGGACGGCGATAGCGCGGCGGCCATGCGCTACACCGAAGCTCGGATGACCGACGTCGCGACGCTGATCCTGCGCGGTATCGACGAGAACGCGGTCGACTTCCGCCCGACCTACAACGAGGAGGACCAGGAGCCGGTCGTCCTGCCGGGCGCCTTCCCGAACCTTCTCGCCAACGGTTCCTCCGGCATCGCGGTCGGCATGGCGACCTCGATCCCGCCGCACAACGCCGCCGAGATCTGCGACGCCGCGCTCAAGCTCATCGAGCAGCCGGACGCCGACACCGACGCGCTGCTCCGCCTCGTCCAGGGGCCGGACTTCCCGACCGGCGGCGTGGTGGTGGACGGGCGCGACGCCATCCGCGAGGCCTATGCCACGGGACGCGGCTCGTTCCGCGTCCGCGCGCGCTGGGAGCGGGAGGAGCAGGGGCGCGGCGGCTACGTGGTGGTGGTCACCGAAATCCCGTACCAGGTGCAGAAGTCGCGGCTGATCGAGAAGATCGCGGACCTCCTCACCGCCAAGCGGCTTCCGCTGCTCGCCGACATCCGCGACGAGTCGGCCGAGGACGTGCGCATCGTGCTGGAGCCGAAGGCGCGCACGGTGGACCCGGTGCTCCTGATGGAATCGCTGTTCCGCCTCACCGATCTGGAATCGCGTATCCCGTTGAACATGAACGTCCTGTCGGGCGGCAAGGTGCCCAAGGTCCTGTCGCTGCGCGAGGTGCTGGTCGAGTGGTTGGCGCATCAGCGCGAGGTGCTGGTCCGCCGCTCGCAGTTCCGGCTCGACCAGATCGAGCGGCGGCTGGAGATCCTCTCGGGCTACCTGATCGCCTTCCTCAACCTCGACGAGGTGATCCGCATCATCCGCGAGGAGGACGAGCCCAAAGCCACGCTGATGGCCACGTTCCAGCTCACCGACTTGCAGGCCGAGGCCATCCTCAACATGCGCCTGCGTAGCTTGCGCAAGCTGGAGGAGTTCGAACTCAAGCGCGAGTTCGACAGCCTGAGCGAGGAGCGGGACGAGAAGCAGGCGCTGCTCGGCTCGGAAAAGCTCCAGTGGGACAAGGTGTCCGGCGAGATCCGCGAGGTGCGCGAGACCTTCTCCAAGAAGACCAAGCTCGGCAAACGCCGAACGCTGTTCGCCGATGCGCCGGAGCACTCGTCCGACGACATCGCCGTGGCGCTGATCGAGAAGGAGCCGGTCACCATCGTCCTGTCGCGCAAGGGCTTCCTGCGCGCCATGCGCGGGCACTTGGCGGACCTTTCCGGCTTGACGTTCCGCGAGGGCGACGGGCTGAAGCTGGCCTTTCCGGCGCTCACGACGGACAAACTGGTGTTCCTTTCCACCAACGGGCGCGCCTTCACCCTCGGCGCCGACAAGCTTCCCGGCGGCCGGGGGCACGGCGATCCCATCCGCCTCGCGGTCGAGCTCGAGGACGATCAGGACATCGCGCTCGGCTTCGTGCCCGACCCGGCGGGCAAGCGGCTGCTGGTCTCCAGCGACGGCAACGGGTTCGTGGTGGCCGAGGCCGAACTCCTGTCCTCCACGCGCAAGGGCAAGCAGATCCTGAACGTCGCCGAACCCATGCGCCTCCTGCGCGCCGAGCGCATCGGCGGCGGCGATACGGTGGCCGCCGTCGGCGACAACCGCAAGATGCTGGTGTTCCCGCTGGCGCAAGTGCCCGAGATGGTTCGCGGCAAGGGTGTCCGGCTCCAGCGGTTCAAGGACGGGGGCCTGCTCGACGTGCGGGTGTTCAAGCTGGCCGAGGGTCTGACCTGGACCGATCCGGCCGGGCGCCTGTTCACCCGCTCGGAGGCCGAGCTTCTGGAATGGCGAGGCGACCGGGCGCAGGCGGGACGCCTCGTTCCGAAGGGTTTCCCGAAGAGCGGCCGGTTCGGCTGAGCGTTTCCGGCGGCCAAACGCGGACTTGCGAAGGTTATGGGTCGACAAGCGCAGGGCATCTGCGCATGAACGGATGCATGCGCCGATCCTGAGTGTGTTGCATGTCGAAGCCTGATTCCGTTCGATCGAGATCCCGCCTGCGCCGCGCGCCGATGCTGCGCCGTTCCCGCGTGGCGCTCTGGTCGCGACGCGCCTGGCGCCCGCGGCTGGTGTTCTGGGTCGGGGCGCTTTCGGTCGGCCTCACCAGCGTGATCTTCGCCAAGCTCGCCGACGGGGCGCAGGCGCTTTTCGCCTCGCTGGCCTCGTCCCCCGGCTACGGCACGGCGGCGATGCTTCTCGTGCCGCCGCTCGGTTTCGCGCTGTCGAGCTATCTCGCTCTCACCTACTTCCCGAACTCGCAGGGCAGCGGCATTCCGCAGGCCATCGCGGCCCGCCACCTGGAGACCCCGGCAGAGCGGCGTCGCCTCCTGTCGTTGCGCGTCGGGTTCGGCAAGATCGTCCTGACGCTTCTCGGCCTCCTGTCGGGCGCCTCGATCGGGCGCGAGGGGCCGACGGTGCAGGTCGGCGCGGCGATCATGATGGCGGTGGGCCGCGCCGGCGGCGCGATCCATGCGCGCGGCCTGATCCTGGCCGGATCCGCCGCCGGCATCGCCGCGGCCTTCAATACGCCGCTCGCCGGCATCGTGTTCGCGATCGAGGAGATGGGGCGCGCCTACGAGGCCCGCACCAACGGGCTGGTGATCTCGGCCGTGGTGGTCGCGGGTCTCGCCTCGCTCGCACTTACCGGCAACTACACCTATTTCGGCGAGAGCGAGGCGTCCGTCGCTTCGGCGAGCGGCTGGCTCCTGGTGGTCGTGTGCGGCGTCCTGGGCGGCGCGGCGGGCGCGCTGTTCAGCGCCGGGGCCCTGCGCCTCATGCGCCGCCTGCGCCGATGGACCAAGGGTGCGCCCCGCCGGGTCGTGGGTGCCGCCGCCCTCGGCGGTCTCGTGGTCGCGCTGACCGGGCTCGCCTCGGGCGGCACCACCTTCGGCACCGGCTACGAGCAGGCGCGGGCGGCGATCGAGGGCGCCACGCTGCCGCCGCTCTACTTCGTCGGCAAGTTCCTGGCCGGGTTGGCATCCATGGTGTCCGGCATCCCCGGCGGCATCTTCGCGCCGTCGCTCGCCGTGGGGGCGGGGCTCGGCTCCACCGTCGGCCTCGTCCTCGGGGGGGGCGCGGGACTGGCCGCCATTCTCGGAATGACCGGCTATTTCGCCGGCGTCGTGCAGGCGCCCATGACCGCCTTCGTCATCATCATCGAGATGACCGGCAACCAGGCCAACGTCGTGCCGGTGATGCTCACCGCGCTTCTCGGCTTCGGCACCGCGCGGCTCGTGTCGGGCGCGCCGCTCTACCACAGCCTGTCGCGCGACTACGTGGCCGACGCCCTGCGCCAGCGCCGGGCGGACGAAGCCAGGGGCGGCGCATGATCGGGCGCTGGGGCTGGATCCTACGACGCGCCGCGCGCCGCATCTGGTTTCGCGCCGGCCTGTTCTCGCTGCTCGGCGTCGCCACCGCACTGCTTGGGGCTTGGGCGAGCCCTTACATTCCGGTCAACGTCTCCACCACGATCGGCTCGGATGCCGTCGACAACATCCTCGGTATCCTCGCGTCCTCGATGCTGACCGTCACGACCTTCTCGCTCTCCACGATGGTGTCGGCCTATTCCGCCGCGACCAGCAACGTCACGCCCCGCGCCAACGTCCTCATCATGGAGGACTCCACGACGCAGAACGTCCTCTCCACCTTCATCGGCACGTTCCTCTTCAGTCTCGTCGGCATCGTGGCGCTGTCCACCGGCACCTATGGCGAACAGGGCCGCGCCATCCTGTTCGGCGTCACCATCCTCGTGATCGTCTTCATCCTCGTGACGTTGCTGCGCTGGATCGACCACCTGTCGCGCCTCGGTCGCGTGACCGAGACGACGCAACGCGTCGAGGAAGCTGCCCTCGCCGCCGTGCGCGAACGGCATCTTCTTCCCTACCTCGGTGCAAAGCCTCTCTGGGATCGGGAGCGCGACGTGCCGGACGAGGCGCAACGCCTCGCGCCGCCGTCGATCGGCTACGTCCAACATGTCGACGTCGGGGCCCTGTCGGATCTCGCGAGCGAAGCCGGCGCTCGCATCTTCGTCCTGCGCCTTCCCGGAGAACTGGCCGACGTGACCCAGCCGATCGTGGCGGTCCAAGGCGGCTCGATCGACGCGAAACGGATCGTCGGCTGCTTCACCATCGGGGACCGGCGATCGTTCGACCAGGATCCGCGTTTCGGCGTATGCGTCCTGACCGAAGTCGCGAGCCGTGCGCTTTCGCCGGCCACCAACGACCTCGGCACGGCCGTCGACGTGATCAACCGGCTCCTGCGTGTGCTGGCGGCATGGGCGGAGCCTGACGAAGAGCGCGAAGGGGATATCGACAACGTCTTCGTGCCGCCGCTGCGCGCCGACGACCTCTTCGACGATGCCTTTCTCGCGATCGCCAGGGACGGGGCGTCCGTCGTGGAGGTCGGCATGCGTCTTCAGAAGGCGCTGCTGACGCTATCGCGCCTCGACCATCCCGACTTCGCAGCGGCGGCTCGACGCCATTCTCGGCATGCCCTGGCGCGGGCGGAGCGGGCCCTCGCGTTCGAGGACGATGCCGACCGGCTGCGGGAGTTGGCGGCGCGCGTCTAGTCCGTCGCCTGTTCGGCGTAGCGCTCCCAACCTTTGGCCATCAGGTGCTCCTGCGGCTGGAAGCGGATCTTGTACTGCATCTTGCGCGACCCCTCGACCCAGTAGCCGAGGTAGAGATAGGGCAGCCCGAGTTCGCGCGTGCGGCGGATGTGATCGAGGATCATCCAGGTGCCGAGGCTCCGATCCGCCTCGTCCGGCCGGTAGAACGAGTAGACCATCGACATGCCGTCGGCCATCACGTCGCTCAGCGCGACGGCCTTCAGGTCCTCGTCGGAGCGACCGGTGATGCGGTAGTCCGGCCCCTTGCGCCGATACTGGATCAGCCGCGTATCGACCTGGCTGTCCTCCACCATCATGGCGTAGTCCACGGCGCTCATCTCGGCCATACCGCCGTTGGCGTGGCGCGCCTCGAGATAGCGGCGGAACAGCGCGAACTGCTCGGACGACGGCTCGGCCTGCGCCATCTCGCCGAACAGGTCGGCATTGGTCTGCATGACGCGCCGCATCGATCGCGTGGGCTGGAACTCGTCCACCAGGATGCGCACCGACACGCAGGCGCGGCACCGCTCGCAGGCCGGGCGGTAGGCGATGTTCTGGCTGCGGCGGAAGCCACCCTGCGTCAGGAGATCGAGGAGCGCGGAGGCGCGGGCGCCGACGAGATGCGTGAACACCTTCCGCTCGAACTGCCCGTCGAGGTAGGGGCAGGGCGAGGGGGCGGTCAGGAAGAACTGCGGGCTCTGCGGATGGGCGGTCATGCGGTCGGGCGCCTCGGATCGCGCGCGGACAAATGCCGCGCGCGACATTGGAGTGTGATGACCGCCGCGCGGCTTGAAAAGCTCTCAAGGGCGCGGCGATCGAAAAAAACCGACCCTTCCGGTCAGATGCGCCGCACCACCACGGTTCCGAGCAGAAGGTCCTGCAGCAACTGCTTGCGCGAGGTGAACAGCGCCAGGAGGACGATGAAGCCCGAGGTGAGGGCGCCGGCGACCCAGAACAGCACGGAATGCGCGACGCCGAGGCCGGGATCGGTAGGCGCGCCGTCGAGCCGCTCCAGGCGGATGCCAAATAGCCGCATGCCCGGCGTCGCCTGGGCGCGGCCGCCGAGCGTGAAGGCGACATAGGGCAGGGCCACCAGCGGGAAGAGCGCGCCGTACAGCATCCAGCCGAGGCCGAACGTGAGGATGCCAAGCACGCCGACAATCAGCCCGAACGGGATGCAGAGCAGGAGGACGATCGTGTAGTCCACGAGGAACGCCAGGATGCGACGCGAGCGCACGCCCTCGTGGGCGCGCGGCTGATCCAGCCAGGTCCGGGGTGCGGCGCTTTCAACCGTCGCATCGCTCATGGTCACGTCACTCCAAAGGGGGCCGCATGTCCGGCACGCTCAGGAGATGGGGCCGGAGCGCGGCCCCTGCAATGGCCGGGACCGATCAGCCCCGGTGCAGGGCCTTCGCCACGCGCGGCGCGAAGTAGCTCAGGATTCCCGAGGCCCCCGCGCGCTTGAAGGCACGCAGCGATTCGAACATCGCCTTGTCGCCGTCGATCCAGCCGTTCTGGGCGGCCGCCATGATCGTCGAATACTCGCCCGACGTCTGGTAGGCGAAGGTCGGCATGCGGAACTCGTCCACCAGCCGTGCGAGGATGTCGAGATAGGGCATGCCCGGCTTGACCATGATCATGTCGGCGCCCTCGGCCACGTCCTGCGCCGCCTCGCGAAGGGCTTCCAGCGCGTTGCCCATGTCCATCTGGTAGGTGCGCTTGTCGCCGCGCAGCGCCCCCGCCGAGCCCACCGCGTCGCGGAAGGGGCCGTAGAACGCGGAGGCGTATTTCGCGGCGTAGGACATGATCATCGCGTCGCCGAACCCTTCGGCGTCGAGCGCGGCGCGGATGCAGGCGACGCGCCCGTCCATCATGTCGGACGGGCCGACGATGTCGCAGCCGGCGCGCGCCTGGACCAGGGCCTGGCGGCACAGGATCTCCACCGTCTCGTCGTTGACGATCACGCCGTCGCGCACGATGCCGTCGTGGCCGTGGCTGGTGTAGGGATCGAGTGCGACGTCGCACAGGATGCCGACCTCCGGCACCACGTCCTTGATCGCACGCGTGGCACGGCACACGAGGTTGTCGGCGTTCAGCGCCTCGCTTCCGGCCTCGTCGCGCAGCGAGGCGTCGGTGTAGGGGAACAGCGCGATCACCGGGATGCCGAGATCGGCGGCCTCGCGTGCGGCCTCGACGCATCCCGCGACCGACAGCCGGGACACGCCGGGCATGGATGCGACCGGCTCCGGCCCGCCGTCACCCTCGCGCACGAAGATCGGCCAGATCAGATCGTCCACGCGCACATCCGTCTCGCGCACCAGACGCCGCGCCCAGTCGCTCTGGCGCAGGCGGCGCAGCCGCGCGCCGCCCGTGGCGCGGTCGATCATGCCGGTCATCGGATTGCGCTCGGCCATGCTGCCAGTCCCTTCCGTGTCGTTCCGGCAGTGCTATGCCCCCGGCGTCCTGGCTTGCACAACCCCCCGAAAGGCGCTGGGCATCGCGCCGCAAGATTGACGCGGACATCGAGCATGCCTAGCCTTTGTCCGTCGCGCGGCGTCCTTCATAGGTTCTGCCCGCGCCTCCATCAGGACTCGGAATGATCCCACAAACCCCCGAATTCGCGCACGGCCCCCGCGGCGCGGCGCCTCGGCGTTCATGACGCTGGAAATCTTCGAGCGGGATCGGGACGCGTCGCTCAATCGTGCATTGATCGTCTGGCTGTGCCGGATCGCGGGACTGGCGATGTTCGGCATGGGCCTCGTCTACTGGATCCGGCTGATCGGCGTCTTCGACGGCCCGCTCTGGCGATTCGACCTGATGCCCGTCTGGTGGCGCATCGCGGGGCCGACCCTGGCGGTGCTGTATCCGGTCGCCGGAACGGGCCTCTGGCTCGCGACCTCGTGGGGCGGGGTGATCTGGATCCTGGTGGCGGCCTGCGAGGCGATCATGCGCCTGGGCTTCCCGCATCTCTTCGGGGCGGATCCGCTGCTTCTGGGCGGACACGCCTTCGGACTGGCGCTGCTCGCCGCCCTGCGGATCGTCGGCGCCTTCGAGAGGCGCCAGCGCATGCGCGGCGATCGGTGAGGCGAAACAGGTCGCATTGGCGCGTCCGCGTTGACTTTGCATTCAGCAAGATCGCGATCGAATTCCTTAAACCGTGTGTTAAGGCTGCGTTTTAAAACGAATTTTAGACGCAGCACGTAAGTTCTCCCACAAGACGAGGTCATGAAGAACCTCGGAAAGCAACAGTGGGATCGATCATGAAGAATACGGTCGCCAAGCGCCCTGCAGAGCTTGTGAAGGAAGACAAGCCCGAGCTGAAGATGCTGTACCTCGAGACGCTGCAACTGGTGGAGCGCCTTCACCGCCGGCTGCTGGACGTAATCAAGGACGAGTTCGACCGCAACGGCCGGACGGACATCAACGCGGTCCAGGCCCTGCTGCTCTTCAACATCGGCGATTCCGTGCTGACCGCCGGCGAGCTGCGCACCCGCGGCTTCTATCTCGGCTCCAACGTCTCCTACAACCTGAAGAAGCTGGTGGAGCTCGGCTTCATCGACCACCAGCGTTCGCGGGTCGACCGCCGGGCGGTGCGCGTCTCGCTCACCAAGTCGGGTCTCGGGGTCGCCGAGATCGTGGCCGAGCTGTACGACCGCCATATCGGCTCGATCGACAAGGTCGGCGGCCTCGACGAGGGCGAGTTCCAGAAGCTCAACAAGTCGCTCCAGCGCCTCGACCGCTTCTGGAACGACTCCATCATGTACCGCCTCTGAGAGGCTTCCGGTCGGCGGGTCGCGCCCCTCCGGTCCGCGATCGTCCCCCAACCCCGCGAGCGTCGTCCCGCTCGCGGGGTTTTTTGCAACACCCGCGCCGAAACATCTCGCCCGGTCAGGGCTTTGGCGCGCCCGCTCCCCCTTTTTGCCGCATTCCATGCCCATTCGGATATCCATGCGGCAGGCGCACGTGCCCTGTCGGATCCGTGATTGCCCGTTACGCTTTGGTTTACCAAGCCGCCCCTATGTTGCGGCGCAAGTGGGCATGACTTGCCAAGGGGTTTCGAGAATGGCGCAAGGCGCAGACAACCGTTCGATCCGCATGAACCGTCGCCGCTTCGTGGCCGGTGCCGCGACCCTTCTGGGCGCGGGCGCCTTCGCCGGCGCCGCGAGGGCGCAGTCCGCCCTCCAGGGCGTTCTCGCAGCCCCGAACCGGGGCGGCTGGAACGACCAGTTCGACACCCGGCAGGCCAGCGTCCGCAACGTCGCGTCCAACCAGCCCGTCTTCTCCGCCAACACGCTGAACGCGATGCAGCAGGCGGTGAGCCAGTATCAGCAGATCGCCATGTCGGGCGGCTGGGCGCGCGTGCCCGACCAGTCCAAGCTCGAGCTCGGCGTCCAGAACGCCGCCGTGCCGTATCTGCGCGAGCGCCTCGTCGCCTCGGGCGACCTCGACCGCTCGGCCGGCGCCTCGCAGGCCTTCGACACCTATGTCGACGCCGCCGTGCGCCGCTTCCAGGCCCGCCACGGCCTGCCGGCCGACGGATCGGTCGGCGAGTTCACGTTCAAGGCCCTGAACGTGCCGGCCGACATGCGCCTGAACCAGCTCAACACCAACATCCAGCGCCTGTCCGCGATCCAGCTCGATCCGGGCCGCTTCGTGATGGTCAACATCCCGGCCGCCTCGATCGAGGCGGTGGAGAACGGCCGGGTCGTGCAGCGGCACACGGCGGTGGTGGGCAAGATCGATCGCCAGACGCCGATCCTCGACTCCAAGATCACCAACCTCAACTTGAACCCGTACTGGCACGCGCCGGCGTCGATCGTCCGCAAGGACATCATCCCGCTGATGCAGAAGGATCCGACCTATCTGCAGCGCAACGACATCATCATCTATGCGGGCGACGGGAGCGTGATCCCGCCGGAGACGATCAACTGGCAGACCGACGAAGCGGTGAAGTACCTGTTCCGCCAGAATCCGGGCCGGATGAACGCCATGTCCTCGGTGAAGATCAACTTCCCGAACCCCTATTCGGTCTACATGCACGACACCCCGCAGCAGAGCGTGTTCTCGCAGCTCATGCGCTTCGAATCGTCGGGCTGCGTGCGTGTCCAGAACGTGCGCGACCTGATCGTCTGGCTGGCGCGCGACACGCCGGGCTGGGACCGCGCGGCGATCGAGCGCACGATCTCCGCCCGCACGCGCCAGGACGTCGATCTGACGAACCCGGTGCCGCTGCACTTCACCTACCTGACGGCCTGGGCCACGGATCCGACCGTGGTCCAGTTCCGCGACGACATCTACGCCCGCGACGGGGCCGAGCAGCTCGTGATGACCGACGCGCGCCCCACCGCCTACGCCTCGGGCGAGCAGGTCTACGCCGACGTGCCGTACTGAACGGCGCGCGCTTCGCATGAGGAGGGGCCCGGCGGCGACGCCGGGCCCTTTCGCGTTCCCGATCCGCTTGTGGCGCCGGGTGCCGGAACGTGGTAAGGCGCCGCCAAATCGCGGCCCCTCAGCGCCGCCGATGAGAGGAGCTCCCCGTCATGTCGCACGCTCACGCCATGGATACGGCGTCCGCACACAACGGCTTCTTCACCGATGGCATCGCCGCCGTCGACGCCGACCTCTTCGGCGCGATGCGTGACGAGCTGCACCGTCAGCAGCACGAGATCGAGCTGATCGCCTCCGAGAACATCGTCTCGCGCGCCGTTCTCGAGGCGCAGGGCTCGGTGCTCACCAACAAGTACGCCGAGGGCTATCCCGGCCGCCGCTACTACGGCGGCTGCGAGTATGTCGACGTGGTCGAGCAGCTCGCGATCGACCGGGCCAAGGCGCTGTTCGGCTGCGGCTTCGCCAACGTCCAGCCGAGCTCGGGCAGCCAGGCCAACCAGGGCGTGCTCTTGGCCCTGACCAAGCCGGGCGCGACCATCCTCGGCATGAGCCTCGACGCCGGCGGCCACCTGACGCACGGCGCCAAGCCCAACCTGTCCGGCCGTTGGTTCAACGCCGTGCAGTACGGGCTCGACCTGCGGACCGGCCTGATCGACTACGACGAGGTCGAGCGGCTGGCGCACGAGAACAAGCCGGAGATCATCGTGGCGGGCGGCTCGGCCTATTCGCGCGTCATCGACTTCGCGCGCTTCCGTGCGATCGCCGATGCGGTGGGAGCCTATCTCTGGGTCGATATGGCCCACTTCGCCGGTCTCGTGGCGGGCGGGCAGCATCCGAGCCCGTTCCCGCACGCCCACGTCGCGACCTCCACCACGCACAAGACCCTGCGCGGCCCGCGCGGCGGCCTGATCCTCACCAACGACGAGGACATTGCCAAGAAGATCAATTCGGCGATCTTCCCGGGTCTCCAGGGCGGCCCGCTGATGCATGTCATCGCCGGCAAGGCCGTTGCCTTCGGCGAGGCCCTGCAGCCGGCCTATCGCAGCTACATCAAGGCGGTGGCCGACAACGCGCGGGCGCTGGCAGAGGTGCTGCGCGAGGGCGGCGTCGACATCGTGTCCGGTGGCACCGACACGCACCTGATGCTGGTGGACCTGCGGCCCAAGATGCTGACCGGGAAGTCCGCCGAGACGGCGCTCGGCCGCGCCGGCATCACCTGCAACAAGAACGGCGTGCCCAACGATCCGGAGAAGCCGACGATCACGTCCGGCATCCGCGTCGGAACGCCGGCCGCCACCACGCGCGGCTTCGGCATCGAGGAGTTCCGCGAGGTCGGCCGACTGATCGTCGAGGTGCTCGACGGGCTGAAGGCGTCGAACTCGGACGAGGGCAACGCGGCCACCGAGGCTCGCGTCAAGGCCAAGGTGCTCGAACTGACCGGCCGCTTCCCGATCTACGCCAATCTCGGCTGATCCCGGTCCATGCGTTGCCCCTTCTGCGGGTCGCCGGACAGCCAGGTGAAGGATTCGCGCCCCGCCGAGGATGGCGGGGCGATCCGGCGCCGGCGCGTCTGCCCCGACTGCAGCGGGCGGTTCACGACCTTCGAGCGCGTCCAACTCCGCGACCTGATGGTGGTCAAGAAGTCCGGCCGGCGCGTTCCGTTCGAGCGGGACAAGCTCGCGCGCTCGATCCACACCGCGCTGCGCAAGCGGCCGGTGGAGGAGGAGCGGGTGGAGCGCATGATCTCCGGCATCGTGCGCCAGCTCGAATCCACCGGCGAGTCCGATGTTCCCTCGGATGCGATCGGACGGCTGGTGATGGAGGCGCTGCGCGGCTTCGACGACGTGGCATTCGTTCGCTTCGCCTCCGTGTATCGCGACTTCCGCGAGGCGCGCGACTTCGAGTCCGTGATCGCGGAACTCACCGCCGCGCCGGAAACCGCAACGGAAGACCGTGGCTGATTCATTCCAACGGCAGGACGCCGACGACCGGCGCTTCATGGCCGCCGCACGTCGCCTGTCGCTGCGCCATGTCGGGCTGACGGCGGAGAACCCTTCGGTCGGCACGCTGCTGGTCCAGGGGGAGGGCGGGGACGCGCGCATCGTCGGGCGCGGGGTGACGGCGATCACCGGGCGCCCCCATTCCGAGCGTGTCGCGCTGGAGGACGCCGGCGCCGCCGCGCGCGGCGCCACCGCCTACGTGACGCTGGAGCCCTGCGCCCACCACGGGCGGACGGGCCCTTGCGCCGACGCGCTGGCCGCGGCGGGCGTGGCGCGGGTGGTGATCGGCGCGGCGGATCCCGACCCCCGCGTCGACGGGCGCGGCATCGCCATCCTCCGCAAGGCCGGCATCGTCGTGCGCGAACTCTTCGAGGCCGGCGGTTCCGGCCGTCCGTTCGAGGGATTCCTCTCGCGCCTTCGTCGCGGCCGCCCGCACGTGACGCTCAAGATGGCCGTTTCGGCCGACGGGGCGGTCGGGCGACCCGGCCCCGAGCGGGTGGGCATCAGCGGCGCGGTGGCCAACCGCCAGGTCCACCTGATGCGCGCCGGCATGGACGCGATCATGGTGGGCGTCGGAACGGCGCTCGCCGACGACCCGATGCTGACATGCCGCTTGCCCGGGCTCGAGGCGCGCTCCCCGATCCGCATCGTAGTGGACCCGCAGCTTCGTCTTCCGCTCGGCAGCCGCCTCGTGCGCACGGCGGTCGACGTGCCGACGCTGATCGCCACCACGCGCGCCGCCGACGCGGCCGCCGTGCCCTATCGGCGCGCCGGCTGTGGCCTCGTGCCGCTGGAAGGCTACGACGCGGACGACCTGCGGGCGTTGCTGCGCTTCATGCCGTCGGTCGGGGTCCAGAGCCTGATGGTGGAGGGCGGGCCGGCGCTCGCCAACGCGTTTCTATGGGCCGGGCTCGTGGATCGTATCGTGCTCGTCCGCTCGGCCGCGGTGGTCGGAGACCTCGGCATCGCCGCGCCGGAGGGCGTGCTCGCGCCGCGCGGCTTCCGGCTCGGGCGTCGCGAGCGGTTCGGCGCGGATGTTTGGACCGAATGGGAAAGGGACGACGCATGTTCACCGGAATCGTGACCGATGTCGGCCGCATCGCCTCGTCTGAGACGCTGGACGCCGGCCGCCGTTTCCGTATCGAGACGGCCTACGAGCCCGCCGGCATCGCGATCGGCGCGTCCATCGCCTGTTCCGGCGTCTGCCTGACCGTGACCCGGCTGCCCGAGGCCGGCGCGAACCAGCGCTGGTTCGAGGTCGAGGCCTGGGAGGAGGCGTTGCGCCTCACCACGGCGTCGCGCTGGGCCGAGGGCTCGCGCCTCAACCTGGAGCGCGCGCTCCGGGTCGGCGACGAACTGGGCGGGCACCTCGTGTCCGGCCACGTCGACGGCCAGGCTCGCATCGTGGCGCGGGCGGAGGAGGGCGAGGCGGTGCGCTTCACCCTCGAGGCGCCGCCCGCCCTGTCGCGCTTCGTGGCCCCCAAGGGCTCGGTCTGCCTCGACGGGACGTCGCTGACGGTGAACGGCGTCGCCGGCCACCGGTTCGACGTGCTCCTGATCCGCCATTCGCTGGAAGTGACGACGTGGGGCGAAAAGCAGGCGGGCGACGACGTGAACCTTGAGGTCGATCAGATTGCGCGCTATGCGGAGCGTCTGTTCGGGCCCGGACAGGCCGAGTAGTTCGGAAGGCCGGCCGCGCCCCAAGTTCCCGCTCGCTTGCATCGCGTGACCCGGCGCCCGGCGCGTCGCCGTCGCGCGTTTCGTCCCGCTCTGGAAAGTTGCCATGTCCGCTCCGCATCTGCTCATCATCGAGGCCCGGTTCTACGACCACATCGCGGACCACCAGTTGGCGGGCGCCAAGGCCCATCTCGATGCGGCGGGCGCGACCTACGACGTGGTGACGGTGCCGGGCGCGCTGGAGATCCCAGCCGTGGTCGGCTTCGCGCTGACGGGAGCGGACGAGGGCGGGACCGACTACGACGGTTTCATCGCGCTGGGTTGCGTGATCCGGGGCGAGACCTATCATTTCGACATCGTCGCCAACGAATCCTGCCGCGCGCTGATGGATCTCTCGGTTCACGAGGGGCTTGCGATCGGCAACGGCATTCTGACGGTCGAGAACGAGGAACAGGCACTGGAGCGGGCGATGACGGACCGCAAGAACAAGGGCGGCGACGCTGCGGCCGCCGCGCTCGCCATGATCGCCATGCGCAAGCGTCTCGGAGCCTGACATGGCCGAAGCTGCCCTCCGCACGTTCCGCCCGGCCAACAAGCGCGGCGCCGCCCGCCTCGCCGCCGTCCAGGCGCTCTACCAGATGGATGTCGGCGGCACCGGCCTCCTGGAGACCGTCGCCGAATACGAGACCTTCCGCCTTGGCCAGGAGGTCGACGGCGAGACCTATCGAGAGGCGGATGCCGCCTGGTTCCGCGATATCGTGTCCGGCGTGGTGCGCGGCCAGACCTTCATCGACCCGCTGATCCATTCCTCGCTGACCACCGACTGGCCGCTGGCGCGCCTCGACACCACGCTGCGCGCCATCCTGCGCGCCGGGACCTACGAGGTGACCGCGCGCAAGGACGTGCCGGTCGCGGTGATCGTCAGCGAGTATGTCGACATCGCCAAGGCCTTCTACGACGAGGACGAGGCGCGCCTCGTGAACGCCGTGCTCGACCGCGTCGCCCGCCGCTCGCGGGGCGAGGGACGGGGGCAGGACCCGAAGGAAAAGGACTGACCGCCGGACGGTCGCCGGCTGACGTGCTCCAAGAAAAAAGGCCGGCGATGCCGGCCTTTTTCGTGTTCCGGCCTCAGCGCCCGGAGTTGAGGCCGCTGGAGCGGCCCATCGAATCGAGGATGTTGCCCGTGCCCGGACCCTCGTCCGACAGGATCGAGCCGAGGAAGCTCGTGTCGCGTCCGCCAGTGGGCGTGGTGCGCGAGATGAAGTCGAAGACCTTGCCGTCCTGCAGGCCGTAGTTGGCGATCTGGCGCACCGTGTTGTCGGGCCCGAAGTAGACCGCCAGGATGCGCTGTTCGACGAGGCGCGGTTTCATGAAGGCCACGGGCCGGACCCGCTTCTGCGAGATGTAGTAGAACACCTCGTTGTCGAAGGTGGCGGTGGTGGACGGCGAACCGAGCGCCAGGAGGACCTGGTCGCGGCTGGAGCCGACCGGCACCTGCGCGAGCGCCTGCTCGTCCACGATGTAGCCCTGATTGTAGACCTGCGAGGTCTGGCATCCGGCCAGGGCGATCATGGCGCCGACGCTGGTCGCCAGGACCACGCGGCGCAACGGGCGATGGATCTCGATCACGCGGATGCTACTCCTCCCGAGGGAATCGGTTTTGCGTTCCGTAGGCGGGGAATGGTCGGAAAGTGAGGCACTGCCGCCGCCCCGAAGGTGGCGACTTGGTAAAGCACCTTGCCAACCGTTGCAATCCGGCCGCATGCGTGCGAACCCCACCTGCCAAACCTGGAGGACGACGTGGGAATTCTGGCCCGTCTGCGGCGCGATCGTCGAAACCGGGAGATCGTCGACCGTCTTTGGGATCAGGTCGTCGCCGCGGCCCGCGACCCCGCGCGTTTCGTGCAGGGCGGCCTGCCCGACACGGTGGAGGGGCGGTTCGAGTCGCTTTCCCTTGAGATGATCGTGCTCCTGCGCCGCTGCGCCGGCGAGCCGCGCCTGAAGGATCTGTCGCAGGACCTCGTGGACCGGTTCATGACCGATCTGGACCATTCCATGCGGGAGATCGGCATCAGCTATCTCGCCGTTCCCAAGCGCATGCGCCGCTTCGCCGCCCGCTTCTATACGCGGGTGCGCGACTGCGAGCCGCCGCTCGCGGCCCGGAACGCCGACGCCCTGGCGGACGCGTTGGCGCGAACCGTCCTGACGGAGGCCGTCGGGGGCCGACCCGATGCGGCGCCGGCTCTGGCGCACCATATGATGACGCAGCAGGCTCGCTACGACGCCCTCGCCACGGACGACGTCCTGGCGGGCCGTCTCCTCGAGCCGCCGACGACGGAGGTCGCATGAACAAAGCCGAGAACGCGGCGCCGCTGAGCCTGCCGGTCCACGTCGCCCGCCTTCCGCAGGCAGGCATGCCCGTCCGCTTCAAGACGACGCCGGCCGAGCGCGCGGCGGTGGCCGAGCGACTCGGCATCCTCGCCGTCGATGCGCTGGAGGCGGACCTCCTGGTCCGGCGCTGGAAGCGCGACGGGATCGCGGTGGAAGGGCGCATCACCGGCGCGCTCGCGCAGGCCTGCGTCGTGACGCTGGAGCCCGTGCACGCGGTGGTGGACGAGCCGGTGGATCTCGTGTTCGTGCCGGAAACCTCCAAGCTCGCGCGGATCCAGCCGGAGGGCGACGGCGAGCTGCACCTCGATCCGGAGGGTGCCGACATCCCCGAGACGTTCCGCGGCGACACGATCGATCTCGGGCCGCTTCTGGAGGAGCTTGTGGGTCTTTCGCTCGACCCTTATCCAAGGGCTCCGGGTGTCGAGTTTTCGGAACTCGACACCGATCCCGATCCATCCGGCGGAAAGGTCTCGCCCTTCGCCGCGCTGGGGCGCCTCAAGGCGTCCGGTGGCTGAGGTCCGCCTGTCCGCCCGGGCAGGCGACGCATCGATCTAAGGCAGGTTATCCTTGTTGTCGAAAACGACCATAACGATCGCACTGGACGCGATGGGCGGCGACCATGGTCCCACCGTCGTGCTCGCTGGCGCGCAGACGGCGCTCGAACGCCATCCCGACATGCGCTTCGTGCTGTTCGGCCAGGAAGACGCGGTGCGTCCGGTGCTCGACGCGATGCCGAAGCTTCGCGAACGGTCCGTGTTCCACCATTGCGACGTGTCGATCCGCATGGACGACAAGCCCTCGCAGGCGCTGCGCCAGGGCCGCTACAAATCGTCCATGTGGAAGGCGATCGAGGCGGTGAAGACCGGCGAGGCGGACGTGGCCGTATCAGCCGGCAACACCGGCGCGCTGATGGCGATGGCCAAGTTCTGCCTTCGCACCATGGCCAACATCGAGCGGCCCGCGATCGCGGCCATCTGGCCCACCCTTCGCGGCGAGAGCATCGTGCTCGACGTCGGCGCGACGATCGGCGCCGACTCACAGCAGCTCATCGACTTCTCGGTGATGGGCGCGGCCATGTCGCGCGCGCTGTTCCAGATCGAGCGGCCGACGGTCGGCCTCCTCAACATCGGTGTCGAGGAAGTGAAGGGGCAGGAGGACATCCGCGAGGCGGGGCGCCTGATGAAGGAGACGCCCATCGACGGGCTCGACTATCGCGGCTTCGTGGAAGGCACCGACCTCGGCAAGGGCACGGTCGACGTGGTGGTCACCGAGGGTTTCACCGGCAACATCGCGCTGAAGACCGCCGAGGGCACGGCTCGCCAGATCGCGTCCTATCTGCGCGCCGCCATGACGCGCACCTGGCTGGCCAAGCTCGGCTACATTCTCGCCAAGAGCGCCTTCGACCGTCTGCGCGACAAGATGGACCCGCGCAAGGTCAACGGCGGCGTGTTCCTCGGGCTCAACGGCGTCGTCATCAAGAGCCATGGCGGCTCCGACGCGGAAGGCACGGCGGCGGCGATCGACGTGGCCTACGCGATGGCGGCCAACGGGCTTCTGGCCAAGATCGAGAGCGACCTCGGGCGGGTCTATGCCAGCGAAGTGTCGCAGCCGCCGGGGCCGGACGGTGCCGGTCCCGCACAGGAGGTGATGCCATGACGATGTTCCGCTCCGTGGTGCGGGGCACGGGCTCGGCGCTCCCCGCCCAGGTCGTCACCAATCAGGACCTCGAAGCGCGGATCGACACCAGCGACGAGTGGATCCAGCAGCGCACCGGCATCCGCCAGCGCCACATCGCCGGGGAGGGCGAGACCACCGTCTCGCTCGGCGAGGCGGCGGCGCGCCGCGCGCTGGACGCCGCAGGCCTCGGGCCGGAGGACATCGACCTCGTGATCCTGGCGACGGCGACGCCCGACAACACCTTCCCGGCGTCCTCGACCCAGATCCAGCGCCGGCTCGGCATCACCAAGGGCTTCGCCTTCGACGTGCAGGCCGTGTGCAGCGGCTTCGTCTACGCGCTCACCACGGCCGACCTCTACCTCAAGGCGGGCATGGCCCGCCGCGCGCTGGTGATCGGCGCCGAAACCTTCAGCCGCATCATCGACTGGACGGACCGCACCACCTGCGTCCTGTTCGGCGACGGGGCGGGCGCGCTGGTGCTGGAGCGCCAGGAGGGCGAGGGCAGCGGTCCGGGCGTCCTGATCTCGCGCCTTCGCGCCGATGGATCGCACGGCGACAAGCTCTTCGTGGACGGGGGCCCGTCCTCCACCGGCACGGTCGGTCAGTTGCGGATGGAGGGGCGCGAGGTCTTCAAGCACGCGGTCGGCATGATCACCGACGTGGTCGAGGACTCGCTCGACGCCCTCTCGCTTTCGCCGACGGACATCGACTGGTTCGTCCCGCATCAGGCGAACCGGCGCATCATCGAGGCCTCGGCCAAGAAGCTCGGCATCCCGATCGAGAAGGTGGTGGTCACCGTCGACCGCCACGGCAACACGTCGGCCGCGTCGATTCCTCTCGCCATCGACCATGCGGTCCGCGACGGGCGGATTTCGGCCGGGAATCTCGTGCTCCTCGAGGCGATGGGCGGCGGCTTCACATGGGGCGCCGTCGTCGTCCGCTGGTGACGCGCGCGCTTGATTCACCCTGTCTTTTCGGTATTTTCCGATGGCTAGCCGAGGCGCTTCACGGCTCGGGGCGGGGGTTCCGGTTCGGTTTCAGCAGGGGTTTCGAATGGGAGACAGGACGGTCACGCGGGCTGATCTCGCCGAGGCGGTTTTCCGCAAGATCGGGCTTTCCCGGTCCGAATCGGCATATCTGGTCGAGTCGATCCTGGAAGAGATCTGCACCACCATCGCCCGAGGCGAGGCGGTGAAGGTTTCGTCCTTCGGCTCCTTCCTGGTTCGCAGCAAGAACGAGCGCGTGGGGCGCAACCCGAAGACCGGCGAGGAGGTCCCGATCTCTCCGCGTCGTGTCGCCGTGTTCAAGCCGTCCAACGTGATGAAGGACCGCATCCTGGCGGCCCACGAGGCGCGCGTCGCGGCCGACCGGCCGGCCCTGAAGGCGGCCGAGTGACGGCCTCGGACCTGTGATGACCGAGAAAAGCGCCAACGCGTTCCGCACCATCAGCGAGGCGGCGGAAGAGCTCGACCTTCCCGCCCACGTCCTGCGTTTCTGGGAAACGCGCTTTCCCCAGATCAAGCCGATGAAGCGCGGCGGCGGGCGGCGGTACTACCGGCCGGACGACGTCGAGCTGCTGAAGGGCATCCGCTATCTCCTCTACGTGCGCGGCTTCACGATTCGCGGGGTTCAGCGAATCTTGAAGGAAAGCGGCCACCGGGCCGTGATGGCGATCGGCGCAGGCGATCTGTCGGGTCTCGACCGCCTTCAGGCCGGCCGCGCGCAGCGCACCGACCCCGAGTCCGTGGCGGACGACGCCGAGGACATCGAGGCGGACGGCGAGGACCAGCCGGTGCCCGAGCAGCGGCGCGGCGGCCTGTCCAATCTCCTGCGCCGGGACCGCGACGCCCATGGCAGTTCCGCAGGGGCCGGCCTCTCGCGCGACGGGGTGGACCGGCTCAACGGCGTGATCCTGGAGCTTCTGGAACTCAAGCGGCTCCTCGATCAGGTACGCTGAAGGCCGCCGGGCCGCCTTCGCGCTTGCATCGCGGGCGCGCATTGATTAGGGAAGCTCTCGTCGGAGCGTAGCGCAGCCTGGTAGCGCACCTGAATGGGGTTCAGGGGGTCGGAGGTTCGAATCCTCTCGCTCCGACCACTCGCCAAGCATCGAATGTGCATGCGATCCTCGCCACGCAGCGCGTCGCGAGGGCGCCGTTCGACATGCCGGCCACCTCTTCAAGCTGATCGACCTCTACCTCTCCTTGTCGCGCGCGTATTCCACGCGCGGACCTCGGCGCATGCGAGCGCGTCGCCGGTTCGACTTGACGCCGCACAGCCAAAAATGTTCATTGCCGACAATAACCATTCCAATTGCCGGAACCGTCCCATGTCGGCTGTCCTCGACGTCTCGCCCACCATCCGCCTGAACGAAAGCGACAACGTCGTGGTCGCGCGCCGCACCATCGCCGCCGGCGAGCCGGTGGGAATCGGCGAAATCCGGGCTGCGGCCGAGATCCCGAGCGGCCATAAGGTGGCGATCGATGCGGTGGCGGAAGGCGGACGGGTCCTGAAATACGGGCAGGTGATCGGCTACGCGACGAAGCCGATCGCGCCCGGCGACCATGTGCATCTCCACAATCTCGGCATGCTGGACAGCGAGGTCCATCACGACTTCGCCGCCGAAGGCCGCCCCACGCCGCTGCTGCCCGAGGCCGAGCGCCGCACCTTCCAGGGCTATGCCCGGGCCGACGGCCAGGTCGGCACGCGCAACTACATCGGCATCGTCTCGTCGGTGAACTGCTCGGCGACCGTTTCGCGCGCCATCGCCGATCACTTCAACCGCAAGGGCGGGTTGGACGGCTTTCCCAACGTCGACGGCGTGGTGGCGCTGACGCATGGCCAGGGCTGCGCCATCAACCTGAAGACCGAGGGCTACACCTATCTTGCGCGCACGCTGAGCGGCTATGCCCGCAACCCGAACTTCGGCGGCATCCTGATGATCGGGCTCGGCTGCGAGACCAACCAGATCTCCTTCATCACCGAGAAGTACGGGCTGGAGGAAGGGCCGCTCCTGCGCACCATGACGATTCAGCAGCTCGGCGGAACGCGGCGGACGGTCGAGGAGGCGAGCGCGATCATCAACGAGATGCTGCCGGCCATCAATGCGGCGGAGCGCACGGAGCAGCCGCTGTCCAAGCTCAAGCTCGCGCTCGAATGCGGCGGGTCCGACGGGTATTCCGGCATCTCGGCCAATCCCGCGCTGGGCTTCGCGTCCGACCTCCTGGTTCGCAACGGCGGAACCGCCTGCCTCGCGGAGACCCCGGAGATCTACGGCGCCGAGCATCTCCTGACGCGCCGTGCCACCACGCCGGCCGTGGCGCAGAAGCTGATGGATCGTATCGACTGGTGGCGTGACTACACCGCCCGGCACGGGGCTGAGCTCAACAACAACCCCTCACACGGCAACAAGGCGGGTGGCCTGACCACCATCCTGGAGAAGTCGCTCGGCGCCGTGGCCAAGGGCGGTTCGATGCCGCTCGAGGCGGTCTACGAGTATGCCGAGCCGATCGACCGGACGGGCTTCGTGTTCATGGACACGCCGGGCTACGATCCGGTGGCGGTGACCGGCCAGATCGCCGGCGGCTGCAACATGCTCGTGTTCACCACCGGTCGCGGCTCGGTCTCGGGTTGGAAGCCGGTGCCGACGATCAAGGTGGCGACCAACAACGCCATGTACGAGCACATGAGCGACGACATGGACGTGAACTGCGGCGGCATCGTCACCGGCGAGGAGACGATCAAGGAATCGGGCACCCGCATGTTCGAGACCATTCTCGCGGTGGCTTCGGGGAAGCGCACGCAGAGCGAGATCTACGACTACGGCGACAACGAGTTCGTGCCCTGGCAGCTCGGCGCGATCACCTGAGCGCCGCGCCGCAGGGGGAGGCGGGCGACCGGCGGCCGACCTACGAGCGCATCGCAGCACTTCTGCGCGGCGCGGTGGATGCGGGCCGGCTTCCGCCCGGCCTCGTCCTGTCCGAAGTGCCGCTGGCACGCCTCTTCGGCGCCAGCCGCTCGCCGATCCGGCAGGCGCTGGCGCAATTGGAGGCGGACGGGCTGGTACGGCGGTTCGACGGGCGCGGCCTCGTCGTAGGCGATTGCGCGCCGAATCGCGCGGCCGTCACGCCGGCGATGCTCGGCCTGTCCGCCGGTGCGCTCGGGTCGATCCACGAACGGACGGCGGACGCGCTCTACTACCGCGTCGAGCGGGAGCTCATCCTCCATTCGCTTCGGGGCGCCTTTCGCGTCAGCGAACTGGCCCTGTCGCGTCATCTCGACGTCGGCCGGAGCGTCGCGCGCGACGTGCTCGTCCGGGCGCAGGGCGCAGGCCTGATCGACAAGGGCGACAACTCGCGCTGGACGGTGGTGCCGCTCGGCCCGGAGCGGATCGACCAGTTCTACGAGCTGCGCATCCTGCTGGAGCCGGTGGCGCTCGGCCAGGCGGCCCCGCGCATCCCGCCGGATCTTCTTGCCGCGGTCGCGGCGGGACACCGCGAGGCGGGGGCGGCGTGGCCAGATCTCGACGCCGCCACGCTGGACCGGCTGGAAACGGACCTTCATGTGCACTGCCTCGACTTCGCGACCAACCCGGAGATCGGCGAGGCACTCCGCCGCAGCCGGATGGTGATGCTGTCGGGCAAGCACGTCCAGCGCGCGCTCGGCGCGACGGCGGCGCTCGACCGCTTCATGGACGAGCATCTCGAGGTGATCGAGGCCCTGCGGCTCGGCCGGACGGCAGCGGCACAGGACGGCCTCGCCCGTCACCTTGCGTCCTCCCGCGCCAAGGCTCTGGAACGTCTCGCCGCGTTCCGGCGGCTGCCGCAGCCCGAACCCGCCCCCTATATCGACGCTTGAGCGTCGGCGGTCGCGGCGCGCTCGGCCACCACATGGGTGGAACGGCGCGCCCGAATCGGACTTAAGCTCCTCCGAAGAGGCCGCGCGCGCCCTTCGCGGCCCCGCTGACCCGGAGACGATCTTGGCCTTGCCCTCGACCAGCATGGACGAACGCGCCCGCCGTTTCGCCTCGCTCCACACGCACGGTTTCGTCCGCGTCGCCGTGTCGACGCCGCGCGTCCACGTGGCGGATCCGGCGGCCAACGCCGAGTCCATCCTTGCCGAGGCCCGGCGCGCGGCAGGCGAGGGGGTCGACCTCCTGGTGTTTCCCGAACTGTCGATCTCGTCCTACGCGATCGACGACCTGCACCTGCAGGATGCGCTGCTCGATCGGGTGGAGGAGGCCGTCGGGCGCCTGCGCGAGGCGAGCGCAGACCTGTCCACGGTGCTCCTCGTGGGCGCGCCGATCCGGCGCAACGGGCGGCTCTACAACTGCGCCCTGGCGATCGCGCGCGGGCGCATCCTCGGCGTCGTGCCCAAGATCTTCCTGCCGAACTACCGAGAATACTACGAGAAGCGATGGTTCGCCTCGGGCCACGGCATCGTCGGCGAGGATCTCGCGATCGCGGGCGAGGTCGTTCCCTTCGGCACGGACCTCGTGTTCGAGGCCGAGGATCTTCGCGACTTCGTCTTCCACATCGAGATCTGCGAGGATTACTGGGCGCCGAACCCGCCCTCCATCCGGGGCGCACTGGCCGGTGCGCTTCTCCTGTGCAACCTGTCCGCCTCGCCCATCGTGGTCGGCAAGTCGGCCGACCGGCACGTGCTCACCGCCGCGCACGCCATGCGCTGCATGGCGGCCTACATGTATTCCGCGGCCGGGGCGGGTGAGAGCACCAACGACCTGTCCTGGGACGGGCAGGCGGTGATCTACGAGATGGGCGACCTTCTGGTGGAGTCCGAGCGTTTCGCCCGCGAGCCGCAGCTTACCGTCGCCGACGTCGACCTTCAGCGCCTGAGGCTGGAGCGGATGCGCACGCCGACCTTCAACGACGCGGCGGCCTTCGACGGTCACCCTGAGCAGGCGTTCCGCCGCGTCCGGTTCCGGCACGCGCCGCGTTTCGCCGATCTCGGGCTGCGCCGTCCGGTGCGTCGCTTCCCCTATGTGCCCAACGCGCCCGAGCGCCTCAACGCCGATTGCTACGAGGCCTTCAACATCCAGGTGCACGGGCTCGTCAAACGGTTCGAATCGACGCCGGGCGACCGCATGGTGATCGGCGTGTCGGGCGGTCTCGACTCGACCCATGCGCTGATCGTCGCCGCCAAGGCCTGCGACTGGCTCGGGCTGCCGCGCACCACCATTCTCGGCTTCACCATGCCGGGCTTCGCCACGGGCGATGAGACCAAGGCCAACGCCTGGGCGCTGATGCGTGCTCTCGGCATCGAGGCCGACGAGATCGACATCCGGCCCGTCGCCCGGCAGATGCTGGCCGACATGGGGCATGCCTTCTCGCGCGGCGAGCCGGTCTACGACATCACGTTCGAGAACGTTCAGGCCGGCCTTCGCACCGACTTCCTGTTCCGCCTCGCCAACCAGCGCAACGGCTTCGTGATCGGCACGGGCGACCTGTCCGAACTGGCGCTCGGCTGGTGCACCTACGGCGTCGGCGACCAGATGAGCCACTACAACGTCAACGCCGGCGTGCCGAAGACGCTGATCCAGTATCTGATCCGCTGGACGGTCGCGAGCGGGCAGTTCGACGAGGCCACGGGGCGCATGCTGTCGGCGATCCTCGCCACCGAGATCTCACCCGAGCTCGTGCCGGCCGATGCCAGCGGTGCGATCCAGAGCACCCAGGCCAAGATCGGCCCCTACGAGCTGAACGACTTCTTCCTGTTCCACACGATGCGCTACGGGCAGCCGCCCGCCAAGGTGGCCTTCCTGGCATGGCATGCGTGGCGCGACGCGGCGGCCGGGCGCTGGCCGGCGAACTTCCCGGAAGCTGCCAAGAATCAGTACGACCTCGCCACCATCCGCCATTGGCTGGAGAGGTTCCTGGTTCGATTCTTCCAGACCGCCCAGTTCAAGCGCACCGCCATGCCCAACGGCCCGAAGGTCTCGGCCGGTGGGAGCCTTTCGCCGCGTGGCGACTGGCGCGCCCCGTCGGACGCCTCGCACAACGCCTGGACCGCCGATCTCGCGGCGATTCCGACCGTCGAGCCGGATTGGCGCGAGGGCTGAGGCCGGGCACGAACGAACCGAACGGCGGGATACGTTCCGCCGTTTAGTCGTACCGTCATGGAAGGGTGGGAATGGTGGGCGATACTGGGATTGAACCAGTGACCCCTGCAGTGTGAATGCAGTGCTCTCCCGCTGAGCTAATCGCCCGTCGCGCCGGCTCGTGCCGTCTGCGAACGAGACTGCCTATAGTGGGCAATCCGGGGCTCGTCAATCCGCTCCTCGCCCGACAAGCGCGAGCGGACGAGGCGATCCACGAAGGCGACGTCGATCTCGTCGAAATGCGAGACGATCGCCGTCGCCTTGCGGCGTGCCGCGCGGTCGGCGTCGTAGCCGAAGCCGACGAGGATCGAGGGGACGTCCAGCCGCAGCGCGGCCTCCATGTCGGTATCGGTGTCGCCCACCATGACGGCGCGGTGGACGTTTCCGCCCGCTCGCGCGATCGTGCCGGCGAGGTGGGCGGGGTCCGGCTTGCGCGCGACGAACGTGTCCGCGCCGCACACGGCGGCGAAGCGCGCGGCAAGGCCGAGTTCGCGCAGCAGCCGCGCCGCCAGAGCCTCGGTCTTGTTGGTGCACACGGCGAGGGTCGCACCCGCCTCGGCCATCCGGTCCAGCGATTCCACGGCGCCGGCGAACGGCGTCGAGGCGACCGCGATGTGTTCGCAGTAGAACGCCAGGAAGCGCCGCGTCTGGCCGGCAAGCTCCTCCTCGTCCGCGGATCGTCCGGCGCGCGCATAGGCCGCTGCGAGCATGGCGCGCGCGCCGTGCCCGGCCTGCGGGCGCACCGCTTCGAGCGTCGTCTCGGCGATGTCTGCGGCGAGGAGGCAATGGTTGAGCGCGCCGGTCAGGTCGGGCGCCGTGTCCACAAGGGTGCCGTCGAGGTCGAACACCACCGTCACGCCTTCGAGGGGGCGTTCGCGGACCGCCACGCGTCCGCGAGCCTGGAGGATCGCGGCGGAACGGGCGAGGGGAACGGGGCGGGTGGCACTCATCGTTGCGGACTTTGGCGAGCCTTGGTGCGGGGTCAAGCGGAGCGGAGGGACGAACGGGCCGGGCTGGCCCGGTGCCGTCGCTTCCACCCCGCGCTGGAGCATTCGGGCCACAGGTTAAGCGGCGATTCACCAACAAAGGGTTGCGTCGCTCCGCGAGCCCGGGCGCTTTGCCTCGCGGCCGGGATCGACTAGAGGCGTGCGAGGCTTTCGAAAGGGATGCGGGACATGGACGCGGCTTCGTTGAAGGAAAAGGTCGGGCAGGCGGCGGCCGCCGAGGTGGAGACGGGGATGCGCCTCGGCATCGGCACGGGCTCCACGGCCGAGGCCTTCGTGCGAGCGCTCGCCGTGCGCGTCGGCGAGGGTCTGCGGATCGTCGGCGTGCCGACCTCCGAGCGCACCGCCGCGCTATGCCGCGACCTCGGCGTGCCGCTGGCGACCCTGGAGGAGGTGCCCGAACTCGACCTCACCGTCGACGGTGCGGATGAGCTGGATTCGCGCCTGCGCCTCGTGAAGGGCGGCGGCGGGGCGCTCCTGCGCGAGAAGATCGTCGCGGCGGCTTCCGCGCGGATGCTGGTGATCGCCGACGCGTCCAAGCGGGTGGAGAGCCTGGGCGCCTTTCCGCTGCCGATCGAGGTCAACGGCTTCGGCATCGTCGCCTCGCTCATCGCGATCGAGAAGGCGGGCAGCCTGCTCGGCCTGACCGGCTGCCTCGCGCTGCGCAAGATCGGCGAGAGCCCGTTCGTCACCGACGGCGGACACCTCATCGTGGACGCATCTTTTGGCCGTATTCCCGATCCAGAAGCGCTGTCGGCCGCCCTTCATGCGATTCCGGGCGTGGTCGAGCACGGGCTTTTCCTGGGGCTGGCGAGCGCCGCCCTCCTGGCGGGACCGGACGGGATCGAACACGTCGCGCCGCACTGACGAGGCCATGCGAAAGGGCCCGTGGGGCTTGCGGTGAATTTCAGAGTTTGGCACTTGGGCCGCGAAAGCCCG
Organism: Aureimonas flava; assembly: GCF_003583935.1. GTDB lineage: Bacteria > Pseudomonadota > Alphaproteobacteria > Rhizobiales > Rhizobiaceae > Aureimonas > Aureimonas flava. The sequence goes on from NZ_QYRN01000001.1 coordinate 442,439, forward strand.
ATCGAGACCAATGGAGTGGGAACTTGAAGCTTCCTAGCGAAACACTGCGCCGCGGACTGTGCGTTTCCGTCGCGCTGCTCGGCCTGTCCGTGGCTCCGGCCGTCGCGCAGGAGGTGAGCCCCTCGCATCTTTCGGCCGCTCGCACGGCGGTGGACGCGCTCGACACGACCGAGCAGTTCGACGCGATCCTTCTCAACGCGGCGACGCAGATCAAGGCCGAGCTGATCGTCAACAACCCGAACCTCCAGTCGGAAATCTCCAACATGGTGGACGACGAGGCGCTCAAGCTGGCGCCGCGCCGCGGCGACCTCGAGAGCGAGATCGCCCGCATCTACGCTAAGCTCTTCACCGAGCAGGAGCTGCGCGAGATCGGCCAGTTCTACCAGACCGAGGCCGGCAAGAAGCTGCTGTCGCAGGGGCCGACCGCCTCGCGCGAGATGATGTCGGCGGCCGACGTCTGGGCCAGCGGTATCGTGCGCGACCTGCGCAGCGCCTCGATCAACGGCGCCGCCAAGCTCGCCCCGCCGGCGACCGCCTCCACCACGCAGTGACGGCCGCGACCAGGGCCCTATAACCGACTGCAAGGGGCGGCCTCTGGCCGCCCTTTTTCCATGCAACAGGAGCGATCATGGCGTCTGGCGGGTACGATTTCGATCTCTTCGTGATCGGCGGAGGCTCCGGCGGCGTGCGCGCCGCCCGTCGCACGGCGGCGCTCGGCCACAAGGTCGCGATCGCCGAGGAATACCGGTTCGGCGGAACCTGCGTGATCCGCGGCTGCGTGCCGAAGAAGCTCATGGTCTACGCCGCGCAGTTCTCCGAGGAGTTCGAGGACGCGGCCGGCTTCGGTTGGGCGGTCGGCGACAGCCGCTTCGACTGGCCCGCGCTGATCGCCGCCAAGGACCGCGAGATCGCCCGCCTCGAAGCGATCTACGCGCGCAACGTCTCCGGCGCCGGCGCGCAGATCATGGACACGCGTGCGGTGCTGGAAGGGCCGCACGAGGTCCGGCTGATCGCCACCGACACGGTGGTGACGGCGGAGCGGATCCTCCTGGCCGCCGGCGGGCGCGCCGACCCCTTCGACGGCCTGCCGGGCGCCGAACACTGCATCACGTCGAACGAGGCCTTCCATCTGGAGCGGCTGCCGCAGTCCATCGTTATCCTGGGCGGCGGCTACATCGCCGTCGAGTTCGCCCACATCTTCGCGGGCCTCGGCTCCGAGGTCACGCTGGTCTATCGCGGCGAGAAGATCCTGCGGGGCTTCGACGACGACCTGCGCGACGCGCTTCAGGAATCGATGGTCCGCAAGGGCATCCGCGTCCTGTGCGAGGACACGATCGTGGCGGTGGAGCAGACGGCGGAGCACCGTTTCCGCGCGCGGCTGAAGAGCGGCGGGGCGCTGGACGCCGACGAGGTGATGCTGGCCATTGGCCGGTTGCCCAACACGCTGAACCTCGGCTGCGAGAAGGCGGGCGTCGAGCTCGACCGCAAGGGCGCCGTGAAGGTCGATGCCTATTCGCGGACCACGGCGGACAGCATCTGGGCGCTGGGCGACATCACCAACCGCGTGCAGCTCACGCCGGTGGCGATCCATGAGGCGATGTGCTTCGTCGACACGGTCTATCGCGACAGGCCGACGGAGCCGGACCTCGACGACATTCCGACCGCTGTGTTCTCGCGCCCCGAGATCGGCACGGTCGGCATGACGGAGGCCGAGGCGGCCGAGGCCTTCCCCGAGGTCGAGATCTACCGCACCGCCTTCCGCCCGATGCGCAACACGGTGTCGGGCCGCGAGGACCGCACGCTGATGAAGCTCGTGGTCGACGCGGGCTCGCGCCGGGTCGTCGGTGCCCATATCTTCGGGCCGGACGCGGCCGAGACGGTCCAGATGATCGGCGTCTGCGTGAAGGGGCGGCTGACCAAGGACGTGTTCGACCGCACCATGGCGCTCCACCCGAGCGCGGCCGAGGAACTCGTCACCCTGTACGAGCCGAGCTACCGGCTGCGCGAGGGCAAGCGCGTCGATGGCTGAGGCCGGCTCGGACGCCGCGATCCACGCAGACGATCCGGAGCTGGCGGCGCTGGCCGCCGAGGGGCGGGTGGTCGCCTATTTCGGATACGGCTCGCTGGTCAACCGGGCGACCCTTCGCACCCGGTTCCTGGGCATACGCCGCGCCTCGGTCACGGGGTGGCGGCGGTTCTGGATGCCGCGCGCGGCCCCCATGCCCGCGCTCCTGTCCGTGCGCCCGCACGAAGGGTTCGAGACGCGCGGCGTCGTGGTCTACGACCGGGCCGACCACCTGCCGTCCGTGGACGAGCGGGAGGCGGGCTACGCCCGCCGGGTGGTGATGCCGTGCCACGCGCGGGTCGAGGCCTCGCCCGTGGCCGATGTCCCGCTGTTCATCTACGAGGTTTCGCCGGTCGCGCTCGACGCCGCCGAGGCGGGGGCAACTATCCTGCAGTCCTATCTCGACGCGGTGCTGCAGGGGTTCCGGTCGCTCTACGGCGACACGGGGGTGGCTCGGTTCGTGGCGGAAACCGAAGGGTTCGAGACCGCGGTGCTCGCCGATCGGGCCGATCCGCGTTATCCGCGCGCGGTGCGGCTGGCGCCCGAAGAGGCCGAACTCTTCGACCGCCTCGTGACCGAGCGCGGCGCGCGGATCGTGCCGGCGGGCTGAACGCGTCCGGCGTCAACCCTTTGGTGACAAACGGCCAGGTTCGTGTCACTAAGCCGCCACCGATCCCTCGGGCGGTCTCGCCGGCCCGAGCCCTTTCGCCCGAACGAGAAACAGGAACCGGGCCCACGGTCGGTAGAGGAGATGTCATGGCCAAGGATTGGACCCCGTCGAGCTGGCGCGCGAAGCCCATCGAGCAGGTGCCGGCGTATCCCGACCTCGCGGCGCTGGGCGAAACCGAGAAGCGCCTGGCCTCCTTTCCGCCGCTGGTCTTCGCGGGCGAGGCCCGCAAGCTGAAGCGGGCGCTGGCCGAGGTGGCCGAGGGCCGCTCCTTCCTGCTCCAGGGCGGCGACTGCGCGGAGAGCTTCGCCGAGCACGGCGCGGACAACATCCGCGACTTCTTCCGCGCCTTCCTGCAGATGGCGGTCGTCCTCACCTTCGCGGCGTCCTCGCCGGTGGTGAAGGTCGGGCGCATCGCCGGCCAGTTCGCCAAGCCCCGCTCGTCGGGCAACGAGACCAAGGACGGTGTGACGCTGCCTTCCTACCGCGGCGACATCATCAACGGCATCGAGTTCGAAGAGAGCCAGCGCGTGCCGAGCCCCGAGCGGCAGGAGATGGCCTACCGCCAGTCGGCCGCGACGCTGAACCTCCTGCGCGCCTTCGCGCAGGGTGGCTATGCCAACCTCGACAACGTCCACCAGTGGATGCTCGGCTTCGTGTCCGGCAGCCCGCAGGCGGAGCGATACGGCCAGCTCGCCGACCGCATCTCCGAGACGATGAACTTCATGCGGGCGATCGGCATCAACTCCGAGAGCCATCCTTCGCTGCGCGAGACCGATTTCTTCACCAGCCACGAAGCCCTGCTCCTGGGCTACGAGGAGGCGCTGACGCGCGTCGATTCGACCAGCGGCGAGTGGTACGCCACCTCGGGCCACATGATCTGGATCGGCGACCGCACGCGCCAGCCGGACAATGCGCACGTGGAATACTGCCGGGGCATCAAGAACCCGATCGGCCTCAAGTGCGGTCCTTCGCTCCAGGCCGACGAGCTGATCCGCCTGATTGACATCCTCAACCCGCAGAACGAGGCGGGCCGGCTGACGCTCATCACCCGCTTCGGTCACGAGAAGGTGGGCGAGCATCTGCCCCGCCTGATCCGCGCGGTCCAGAAGGAAGGTCGCAAGGTGGTCTGGTCGTGCGACCCGATGCACGGCAACACGATCACGGTGAACGACTACAAGACCCGGCCCTTCGACCGCATCCTGTCGGAGGTCGAAGCCTTCTTCGACGTTCACCGCGCCGAGGGCACGCACGCGGGCGGCATCCATGTCGAGATGACCGGCAAGGACGTGACCGAATGCACGGGCGGCGCGCGGCCGGTCCTCGCCGAGGATCTGTCCGATCGCTACCACACGCATTGCGACCCGCGCCTCAACGCCAACCAGGCGCTGGAGCTCGCCTTCCTGACCGCCGAGCGGATCAAGAAGGAGCAGGACGCCTATTGCCCGCCGCAGGCGGTCGGCTTCTGAGCGGGAGAGCTCGCAGCTAGGGAAGGATGGTTGGGCCGGACGGAAACGTCCGGCCTTTTCGATTCCCGGTGTCCCGGATCAATCGCCGGACTTGCGCTCAGCGCCGGGCGGGCGGCGGGAGCGGGCCGGCTCCAGCGCCTCGGCGTCCGCCTCGTCGCGCCCGCGCGAGAACAGCTTGTCGCGCACCACCGAGCCGCCCTGTTGCCAGGCGAAGAACAGCGCCAGCAGCACGACGACGACGGCCAGACCGACCATCACCCCGTGCTCCATCATTTCCAGGCGCTGGAACACGGAGGTGATCGAGTAGCCGAAGACGTAGCCGATCGTGGTGAACAGGCCGGCCCAGATGCCGGCGCCGATGAAGTTCAGGATCAGGAATCGCGGAACGGTGATCGAGGACAGGCCGAGCGCGATCAGCCCCGGCATGCGCAGGCCGTAGACGTAGCGGTTCACGATCACGAAATAGGCCTGGAACCGGTCCACCAGCCGCAGGGCCTTGGCGAACTTCGGCTTCTTCTTCCAGCGGACCACCCACCGGCTGTCGGAGAAGTAGCGCGAGAACAGGAACACCGCGAGGTCGCCGCAGAAGGAGCCCACGAAGGCCAGGCTCGCCATCAGTTCGATCGAATAGGAATTGCGGTAGGCGAGGAAGCCGCCGATGATGGCGAAGACCTCACCTTCGAAGAACGTCCCCGCGAAGACGATGCCGGGGCCGAACCGATCGATCAGAGAGAGGATTTCGTACACGCGGTCTCCGCAGGCGTCGTCATGCTAGGTTTCCCCGCGCCCTATGTCGGGCGGAATGCGCGATTTGCAAAGGGGAGGCAAGGGCCAAGCGCGCATCACAGAGTTGCGCGCGTTGGCGTGTCGTGCTGTCACGCATGGGGGTTCGCTCACAGGGCGAAAGGCGCTCGACCCGGTGGCGAGCGCGAGGGGAATTCGACGAATGCATGCGATGGAGACGCCCGCGCCGACGGATGTCCTGGCGGCGGTGCTGGCCGTGGGCATCCTGTTTCTCTTGCGCTTCGCGCTGGCGCTGCGCCGGATGCGACACGAACTCGGCGCGCAGCGGCGCGATCCCGTTCCGGCATGGCGCGACGTCACGCGGCCGATGAGCTTCGGCGCCGCCATGGAGCCGAATCGTCGCCATGCCGTGCGTCAGCTCGTGACGGGGCTTTTCCTCCTGGCGCTGGCCGCGGTCCTCGGCGCATGGCTCGGCGGCGCCGCCCTGTTCGGCTGGCCGGTGCCCTTCGCACCGCAGTGGGCGTCGTGAGCGTTCGGCACGAGGGCGCGGGGCGTTTCCTCGTCGCCAACGCGCGCTGGCTCGGCGGTGCGTTCCTCCTGTGCCTGTGCTCGTCGTTCGGGCAGACCTACTTCATCTCGCTGTCGGGCGGCGAGATCCGGCGCGAGCTGCAACTCAGCCACGGCGAGTTCGGCCTCCTCTACATGCTGGCGACGCTCGCCAGCGCCGCCACCCTGCCGTTTCTCGGGCGGGCCATCGATCGCTTTCCGACGCGCCGCGTCGCGAGCGCGACCGTGGTCGGGCTGGCTGCCGCCTGTGTCGTCATGGCAACGGTCCCCTCCGTTCCGGTTCTAGTGGTGGCCCTGTATCTCCTCCGCCTCTGCGGGCAGGGCATGATGTCCCAGACCGCCTTCACGGCGGTGGGGCGCTGGTTCGTCGCCAATCGCGGGCGGGCGGTGTCCTATGCCACGATCGGCTATCAGGCCGGCGAGGCGACGCTGCCGCTCATCTTCGTGGCCACGGTCGGTCTCCTGGGCTGGCGCGGAAGCTGGTTCGCCTCCGCCGCGTTCCTGGTCGTGCTGGGCCTTCCGGCGATCTACGCCCTCGTCCGCCGCGAGCGCGACCCGCAGAGCACCATGGCCCCCGATCTGCGCCGACCGGCGGTGCGCGAGCGCATGCTCGCCGAGGTCGTGCGCATGCCGAGCTTCTACCTCCTGTGCACCGCCGTGGTGGCGCCGTCCTTCATCGTCACGACGATCTTCTTCCACCAGATCTACCTCGCCGATCTGCGCGGTTGGCCGGTGGAGCTGTTCGCCTCGGGCTTCGTGCTCATGTCCACGGCGACGGCGGCCTGCGCGCTGACCTGCGGCTGGCTGATCGACCGCTACACGGCGGTGCGCATCCTGCCGTTCTTCCTCCTCCCGCTGACCTTCGCGTGCCTTGCGATCTCGCAGATCGAATCGTCCGCGGCGATCTTCGTGTTCATGGGGCTCGTCGGCATCTCCAACGGCTTCGCCGCGACGCTCTTCGGCGCGCTCTGGCCCGAGCTCTACGGTGTGCGCCATCTGGGCGCGATCCGCTCGGTGGTCCTTTCGGCCATCGTCTTCGGCAGCGCGCTGGGCCCCGGCGTCACCGGCTACCTGATCGATCGCGGCGTCTCCTTTCCGTTGCAGATCGCGGTGATGGGGATCTACTGCCTGTGCGGGGCGGCGATGCTGGCGTTCTGGTCCCGCTGGCACGCCCGTCAGGCCGACTGAGCCTCGATTGCCACGAGCGCCGCCGGGGTCTATCGCCAGACGCATGACCGTGCTCGTTCGCTTCGCCCCGTCGCCCACCGGCTATCTCCATATCGGCAACCTTCGGCCGGCGCTGTTCAACTGGCTCTTCGCCCGGCGGCAGGGCGGCCGGTTCCTCCTTCGCTACGACGACACCGACCGCGAGCGGTCCCGGGCCGAATATGCGGAAGGCATTGCCGAGGATCTCGCCTGGATCGGCATCCGGCCCGACGCCGTGGCGCGCCAGTCCGATCGCCTGTCGCACTACGACGCGGCGGCCGACCTCCTGCGCGACAGCGGCCTGCTCTACGCCTGCTACGAGACCGCCGACGAGTTGGAGCGCATGCGCAAGCGCCGAATGGGGCGTGGGCAGCCTCCGGTCTACGGCCGCGAGGCCCTACGCCTCTCGGCGGAGGATCGCGCGCGCCTGGAGGCGGACGGTCTGCGCGCGCACTGGCGCTTCCGCCTGCCGAACTTCGCCGACGACCCGTTCCGGCCGGAACGGACCGAGGTGCACTGGGACGACGTCGTGCGCGGCCGGCAGACGGTGGACCTCGCCTCCCTGTCCGATCCCGTGCTGGTACGCGAGGACGGCACCTATCTCTATACGTTCTGCTCGGTGGTGGACGACGGCGAGATGCGTGTCAGCCACGTGCTGCGCGGCGACGACCACGTGACCAACACCGGCGTCCAGATCGCCCTGTTCGAGACGCTGGGGCACGCCGTGCCGGCCTTCGGGCACTTCAACCTCCTGACCACGATCGACGGGGAGGGACTGTCCAAGCGCAGCGGCGCCCTGTCGCTCCGCTCGCTGCGCGCCGAAGGGCTGGAGCCGATGGCGGTGGCCTCGCTCGCAGTGCTCACGGGCCTGTCGGGATCGATCGAGGCGATGCCCGACCTTGATGCCTTAGAGGCGCGGCTCGATTTCCGTCACGTCTCAGCATCGAGCTCGAAGTTCGATCCGGCCGAGCTGGCGCGCCTCAACGCCGAACTCGTGCACGCCATGCCCTACGAGCGGGCGGCCGAGAGGCTTCGCGCGCTCGGGGTGCCCGACGCCGTGGCCGAAGCGTTCTGGCTGGCGGTGCGGCGCAATTGCGGGCGCGTGGCCGACGCCGCCGAATGGCGTGACGTCGTGTTCGGACCGCCGCCGGCCGCGCCGGCGCTCGGCGACGAGGATCGCGCGTTCGCAGGACGCGCTTTCGACCTCCTGCCGCCCGGCCCCTGGGACCGAACCACGTGGAAGACCTGGACGGAGCGCGCGAAGGCCGAGACAGGCCGCAAGGGCCGGTCGCTGTTCATGCCGCTGCGGCTGGCGCTGACGGGGCTGGAGCACGGGCCCGAACTCGCCGATCTCCTGCCGCTGATCGGGCCGGAGCGCGCGGCCGCCCGCCGCCCCTGAGGGCGGCGCGCCGACCCGCGCCCGGCGGCCTCAGCCTTCCTCGTCGCGCTGAACCGCCTCGGCCACCGCGATCGCGGCCATGTTCACCACGCCGCGCGAGGTCACCGACGGCGTCAGGATATGCGCGGGCTTTGCGGTGCCGAGGAGGATCGGCCCGACATGCAGCGCGTCGGTCATCGACTTCACGACGTTCATCGTGATGTTGGCCGCGTCCAGCGTCGGAAACAGCAGGAGGTTGGCGTCCTCGGTCAGCGTCGAGTTGGGCATCACCCGCTGACGCAGCTCGCGCGAGAGCGCGGCGTCGCCATGCATCTCGCCGTCGATCTCGAGGTTCGGCATCGCCTCGCGCACCAGCGCGAGCGCGGCGCGCAGCTTGCGGGCGTCCTGCGTATCGGCCGTGCCGAAGTTCGAATGCGACAGCAGCGCGGCGCGCGGCTGGATGCGGAACCGCTGGATCATGCGTGCCGCGAGCTGCGCGATCTCCGCCAGGTTCTCGGCCGTCGGGCTGTCCTGCACGTAGGTGTCGGCGAAGAAGGTCGTGGCGTTCTGCGAGATCAGGAGGCTGAGGCCCGACAGACGTCCGACGCCCGGCGCCACGCCGATGATCTGGCGGATGTCACGGATCTGGCGCGAGAATCGGCCTGCGAGGCCGCAGATCAGGATGTCGGCGTCCCCGCGCGAAACCGAGACCGCGCCGATCACCGTCGTGTTGGTGCGCACCAAGGCGCGCGCCGTATCCGGGTTCACGCCGCGACGACCGACCTTGGAGAAGTAGTGGTCCACGTAGTCGCGGTAGCGCGGATCGTCCTCGGGGTTCACCACCTCGAAATCCTGATGCGGGCGGATGCGCAGGCCGAAACGTTCGAGCCGCGTCTGGATCACGCTGGGGCGGCCGATCAGGATCGGCCGGCAGACCTTGTCCTCCATCAGGACCTGCGCGGCGCGAAGGACGCGCTCGTCCTCGCCGTCCGAGAAGATGACCCGCTTCTCCGAGTTCCGCGCGATGGCGAAGATCGGCTTCATCACCAGGCCGGAGCGGTAGACGAAGCGGTTCAGCCGGTCGAGATAGGCGTCCCAGTCGGCGATCGGTCGCAGCGCGACGCCCGTCGCCTCGGCCGCGCGCGCCACGGCGGGGGCGATTTTCAGGATGAGCCGAGGGTCGAAGGGCGAGGGGATCAGGTATTCCGGCCCGAAGATCGGCGTCTCGGATCCGTAGGCCTTGGCCGCGACCTCGGACACCTCCTCGCGCGCCAGCGCGGCGATCGCGTCCACCGCCGCGATCTTCATCTCCTCGTTGATGGACGTCGCGCCGCAGTCCAGCGCGCCGCGGAAGATGTAGGGGAAGCACAGGACGTTGTTGACCTGGTTGGCGAAATCCGAGCGCCCGGTGCAGATCATCGCGTCCTGGCGCACCTCGCGCGCGAGGTCGGGCATGATCTCCGGCGTCGGGTTGGCGAGCGCCATCACCAGCGGCTTCTCGGCCATCGATTCGAGAAGCTCGGGCTTGAGCACCCCGCCGGCCGAGAGACCTAGGAAGATGTCGGCCCCACCGATCACCTCGGGGAGCGTGCGCGCCTCGGTCTTCTTGGCATAGACCGCCATCCAGCGGTCCATTCCCTTCTCGCGCCCCTCGTAGACGACGCCTTCCTTGTCCGTGCAGGTGATGTTCTCGACCCGAGCGCCGAGCGACACGAGGAGGTTGAGGCAGGCGAGGGCGGCCGCCCCGGCACCGGAGGTGACGATCCGCACGTCCTCGATGCGCTTGCCCGCGAGCAGCAGCGCGTTGCGCACCGCGGCAGCGACGATGATCGCCGTTCCGTGCTGGTCGTCGTGGAAGACAGGAATGCCCATCTTGGCGCGGAGCTGCTCCTCCACCTCGAAGCACTCGGGCGCCTTGATGTCCTCGAGGTTGATGCCGCCGAAGGTCGGCTCCAGCGCCGAGACGACGTCCACCATGCGATCGATGCTGGTGGCGTCGATCTCGATGTCGAAGACGTCGATGTCGGCGAACTTCTTGAACAGGACCGCCTTGCCTTCCATCACCGGCTTAGACGCGAGCGGGCCGATATTGCCGAGCCCGAGCACCGCCGAACCGTTGGACACCACCGCCACGAGGTTCGCCCGGCTGGTGAAGTCGGCGGCGACCGCCGGATCGTCGGCGATGGCGAGGCACGGCGCGGCGACGCCCGGCGAGTAGGCGAGCGCGAGGTCGCGCTGGTTGCCGAGGGGCTTGGTGGCGTGGACGCCGAGTTTCCCGGGCTTGGGATGGCGGTGGTAGAACAGCGCCTGCTCGTCCAGATCCCGCTTGGCGGAGGTGTTTCTGGTCTCGTCGGCGCTCGTCATGCCTGCGTCTCCCGTGTCTCGGGCGCGGCGCAACGCTGCGCCGGACCCGCATCGATCATGCGTGGACCGACTAATGCCTGCGGCGACCGCGGTAGACAAGCTCCGGGCGGAACGCGCGGCGTCACATGGATGCAATGCAAAACGGCCAGTTTGCCCCCAATGGCAAGCGAAGGGGGCCGACGCCCATGACGCCGACGAGAACGCCTGGTCCGATCCGGCATTTCCGCACGCTCTTCATCTCCGACCTGCATCTGGGCTCCAAGGCGGCGCAGGCCGAACGCCTCCTGGCGTTCCTCGCCGTGCACGATGCGGAGAAGATCTATCTGGTCGGCGACATCGTGGACGGATGGCGGCTCAAGCGCGCGTGGCACTGGCCGCAGTCCCACAACGACGTGGTGCAGGCGTTCCTGCGCAAGGCCCGCAAGGGCACGCAGATCGTCTACGTTCCCGGCAATCACGACGAGTTCCTACGCGGCTTCCCCGGCCAGCATTTCGGCGGGATCGAGGTGCGGCTGACCGACGTGCACGAGACGGCGGACGGACGGCGCCTCCTGGTGATGCACGGCGACGAGTTCGACGTCGTGGTGCGCAACGCGCGTCTGATCGCCTATCTCGGCGACTGGGCCTACGACGCAGCCATCGCGATCAACCTCGTGTTCAACCAGTTCCGCCGCCGCTTCGGCTTCGGCTACTGGTCGTTCTCGTCCTGGGCCAAGCTCAAGGTGAAGAACGCCGTGTCCTTCATCGGCGCCTTCGAGACCGCGCTCGCCTCCGAGGCCGGGCGCATGGGATGCGACGGCGTGGTGTGCGGCCATATCCACCACCCGCAGATCGCGGAGCGGGCCGGGATGCTCTACGTCAACAGCGGCGACTGGGTGGAAAGCTGCTCCGCGATCGCCGAGCGTCACGACGGCTCGCTCGAACTCCTCACCTGGACGGGCCTACCCGCGGCGGCGCCTCAGCTCGTGGACCTGCCGCAGTCCGAGGAGATCAAGCCGCTCGAGCCCGCCAAGGCCGCCTGACGCGCCCTCAACCCCAGAGCGCCGGGCTCGGCGCGCCCACGGTCGAGCCCTCGTAGGCCAGCCCGTCCGCCCGATCCTCCGCCAGCAGGAGCGGTCCGTCCAGATCGCAGAGCTCGGCCTCCTGCGCGAGGAGCACGGCCGGCGCCATGGCGAGCGACGAGCCGACCATGCAGCCCGCCATCACCCCGAAGCCGAGCCGGCGCGCTTCGCGCAGGAACCTCAGCCCCTCGGTCAGCCCGCCGGTCTTGTCGAGCTTGAGGTTCACGTAGTCGTAGCGGCCGACGAGGCTCGCAAGGTCGCCGCTGCCGTGCACCGATTCGTCCGCGCAGACCGGCACCGGCCTTGGCATCCGGGCAAGCATCTCGTCCTGCCCCGCCGGCAGCGGCTGCTCCACCACCGCCGCTCCGACCCCCGCCGCCGCCAGCATCAGCTCACGGATCGTTTCCGGCCGCCAGCCCTCGTTGGCGTCGATGATGAGTCGCGCACCCGGCGCCGCCGCGCGCACGGCCCGCATCCTTTCCGCATCGCCCTCCGGCCCGCCGACCTTGACCTTGAGGACGCTGCGCCCCCGCACGGCGGCGGCTGCCCGGTGCATCTCGTCGGCGGTGTCCAAGGAGATGGTGAAGGCCGTGTCCACGGCACGGGGGCGGGCGATGCCGAGCCGCCGGGCCACTCCGTCGCCGTCGCGCTTGGCCTCGAGGTCCCAGAACGCGCAGTCCAGCGCGTTGCGGGCCGCGCCGGCGGGCAGGAGGTCCTGCAGCTCCTGCCGCGTCGCGCCGGCCTCGACCGCGGATCGCGCACCCTCGATCGCCGCGCACACGCTCTCGACGCTCTCGCCGTAGCGCGCATAGGGCACGCATTCGCCTCGGCCTCGCGCGGCGCCTTCGTCGAGGGTGCAGACGACCACCACGGCCTCGGTCTTAGAGCCACGCGCGATGGTGAAGCGGCGCGCCAGCGGGAAGCGGTCCACTGTGACTGAAAGACGACGCGGCATCATATTTCCTCGACAAACTCGGGTGGGCATTGCATCGCACACGATGCAAGCTAACTCTGCCTTCACAAACTTTAGCCGGCGATGCGAGCGCATCGGCGAGATTTTTCGACTGCCAACCTCCGACCCGAGCGATCGCATGCTGGATACTCCGCAACCCGAAAGGGCACCGAAGAAGGATGGTCGCCCGGACGGCGCCGCCCCTTCGCTCGACGCGGAGAAGGGCAATGGCGGCGTCGTGCTGCATTTCGCCGGCGACTGGCTCGCACGCACCATCGGCGGCGTGGAGCAGGTCGTCGACGAGACGCGGAAGGCCGACCTCGGCAAGGCCGTGACGTTCGACCTCTCCGGAGTGGGGCGGCTCGACACGTCCGGCGCGCTGCTGATCGAGAGGCTGGAGCGCGGCCTCGGCGAGAAGGGTGCCGAGATCCGCTCGGAAGGGCTCGGCCATGCCGAGACCATGCTGTTCGAGGCGGTGCGCAAGGCGCTCGACACGCCTCGGCCGGAGGTCAAGGCGAAGCGGACCTCGAAGGTCGCCGATTTCTTCGCCGCCATCGGTGCCAACGTCTTCGCGGTGGGTCGCGAATCGATGATGGGCCTCAACATCGTCGGCGCCTCGCTCTACGGCGCCGGCCGACGCATCACCGGCAAGCAGCGCTGGCGTCCGGCGGCGATCGTCAGCCAGATGGACCGGATGGGCGTGCGCGCCGTGCCGATCATCGCGCTGATGAGCTTCCTGATCGGCGCCGTGATCGCGCAGCAGGGCGCCTTCCAGCTTCGCAACTTCGGCGCGGAGATCTTCGTGGTCGATCTGGTGGGCATCCTCCAGCTCCGCGAGATCGGCGTCCTCCTCACCGCCATCATGATCGCCGGCCGCTCCGGCAGCGCCATCACGGCGGAGATCGGCTCGATGCGGATGCGCGAGGAGGTCGACGCGCTTCAGGTCATCGGCCTCAACCCGATCGGCGTCCTGGTGTTTCCGCGCATCGTGGCGCTGACGCTGGTGCTGCCGCTCCTCGCCTTCATCGCCGACATCGCGGGCCTACTGGGCGCGATCACCGTGACCTGGATCTATTCCGGCATCACGCCCGACGCCTTCATCACCCGCATGCGCAGCGCCATCGACATCGGAACCGTGTTCGCCGGCCTCATCAAGGCGCCGTTCATGGCCATCGTGATCGGCGTCGTCGCCTCGCTCGAAGGTCTGAAGGTCGGCGGCAGCGCCGAAAGCCTCGGCCGCCACGTGACCGCCTCGGTGGTCAAGTCCATCTTCCTTGTCATCCTCCTGGATGCCGTGTTCGCGATCTTCTATGCCGCCATCGGATACTGACACCAAACCCCGCTCCGAGGACCACGACGTCATCATCCGCGCGACGGACGTGACGGTGCGCTTCGGCTCCAAGACGATCCTCGACGGCCTGTCGCTCGACGTGCGGCGCGGCGAGATCCTTGGATTCGTCGGCGCTTCGGGAACCGGCAAGTCCGTTCTCCTGCGCACGATCCTCGGCCTCAACGCCAAGCAGGGCGGCACGATCGAGGTCTTCGGCGTCGACTACGAGCGCGCCGACGAGGCCGCGCGCCTCAGCGTCGAGCAGCGTTGGGGCGTCCTGTTCCAGCAGGGCGCGCTGTTCTCCTCGCTGACGGTGCTCGAGAACATCCAGGTGCCGATGCGCGAGTATCTCGACATCTCGCCCAAGCTGATGGACGAACTGGCGCGGTTGAAGATCGACCTCGTCGGGCTGGCCGCGGACGCGGCCGACAAATACCCGTCCGAACTTTCGGGCGGCATGATCAAGCGCGCCGCGCTCGCCCGCGCGTTGGCCCTGGACCCGGACATCGTGTTCCTGGACGAGCCGACCTCGGGCCTCGACCCGATCGGCGCGGCGGACTTCGACGAACTCATCATGACGCTGCGCGATACGCTCGGGCTGACGGTGTACATGGTGACGCACGACCTCGACAGCCTTTTCCAGGCCTGCGACCGAATCGCGGTGCTGGGCAAGAAGAAGGTCCTCGTGGAAGGGCCGCTCCAGACGATGCTGGACTTCGACGACGACTGGGTTCGGTCGTACTTCCACGGCAAGCGGGCTCGCTATGTCGTGCCCAAGGACGAGAATCCGTACTACAGCGAGAACGAGTGATGGAAACCAGAGCCAACTACATCCTCGTCGGTGTGTTCACCGTCGCGGTGCTTCTGGCGAGCTTCGGCTTCGTCTACTGGTCCGCGAACGTTTCCGATCGCGACTCGCGCATTCCCCTCCTGGTGCGGATCGAGGGCTCGGTGTCCGGCCTCAGCCAGGGCAGCCAGGTGCTGTTCAACGGCCTTGCGGTCGGTTCGGTCACGAACCTGCGCATCGACCCCAACAATCCGCGCGTCGTGATCGCCACCACGCAGATCGACCGCGCCACGCCCGTCACCACCTCGACCACTGCCACGATCGGCTTCCAGGGCCTGACCGGCATCGGCTTCATCGGGCTCACCGGCGGCAACGTCAACGATCGCAACATCATCGAATCCGCGATGGAGCAGGGCGCGACGCCGGTCATCACCGCCAATCCGTCCGACGTCACCGACATCCTGGCGACGGCGCGCGACATCGCCGACCGCGCCAACAACATCCTCGGAGAGTTCGAGCAGATCGTGCAGGCGATCGGGCCGGCGGTGCGCACCACTGCCGACAACGTGGCGCAGACCTCCACCAACGTGCGCACCTTCACCGACAGCCTCGCCTCCAACGCCGACCAGATCGACGACTTCCTGGCCAGCCTCGCCGAGCTTTCGCGCAGCGCCAACAACGTGGCGCTCCAGCTTCCCGATCTGATGAGCCGGGCCAGCACCTTCATCGGCGCGCTGGACGTGGCGGCAGTCAACCAGTCGATCCAGAACGTCGCGGCGATCACGCAGTCGCTGCGCGACCAGACCGGCAACGTGACGCGCGCGATCGAGTCCGTCTCCACGGCCGTCTCCGGCTTCGGCGCCGTCGGCGACACGATCAACCAGAACCTGCCGAGCGTTCAGGACTTCCTGGCGCGTCTCGGCCCGATCTCCGAGACCGCCACCAGCGTGGCGACGCGCCTCGACTCCACGCTTGCCGACGTGTCTCAGATCACCGCGGCGGTGAACCCGGATCAGGTGCGCTCGACCATCGACAGCGTCAGCGGCTTCACCGGCGCGCTGAACGCCCAGTCGGGCCGCGTCGGCTCGGTTGTCGCCGGCGCCGACACCGCGCTGCAGACCCTCAACGGCGCGCTGGAAGGGCTGAACGGCACGCGCGCCCGCATCGACACGCTGCTCGCGGCTGTCAGCGCGTCGACCATCAACCAGGCGGTCAACGACGTGTCGTCGGCCACCAACAACATCGCGGCCGCCGCCGATTCCGTTCGCGGCGTGGCGGACAACATCAATTCGCGCCGCGAGGACATCAACAGCATCATCACCAATGTCGAGGACACGAGCGCCAGCCTGAAGGTGGCGTCGAACCAGGTCCAGACGCTGATCAACTCGGTCAACGGGCTGGTGAACAGCCCGGACGGGCAGGGCCTCACCACCGAGGCGCGGGCGACGCTGCAGAGCATCCGCCAGACGGCGGAGACGATCCAGCGCGCGATCGGCCCGATCTCGGCCAACCTGCAGAACTTCACCGGCCAGGGCCTCCAGGACGCGCGCAACCTCATCCGCGAGACGACGCAGGCCGTCACCCGGATCGAGCGGGCGATCATCGATCTCGCCAACAACCCGAGCCGCGTGATCTACGGCGGCGACGGCGGCGGCGAGGTGCGTCAGTTCGACGGCCGGACGCGGCGCTGACCCGCAGCGCCGCCCGCCGGCGGGTGTTCCGCCGGCAACAGTGTCGGGCGAAGCGGCCGGAAGAGGCGCTGCGCCCCTTTGAAACCCACCGGAAGCGCGCCAGCTTGCGTGTTCCGCCTGTAAATGCGTCGAGGATCCAGATGGCACGAAACGCTGCGGCAAGATGGTCCGGCCTGGTTGTGGCGGCGCTCGCGCTGTCGGCCTGCGCCTCGCTCAAGACACCGCCGGCGACGTTCGAGCTGTCGCCGCCGCGCGCCGCGGCCGTCGGCTCCGCGTCCACGCGGGCGCAGATCCTGCTGCCCGAGCCCACGGCGACGCGCACGCTCGACAGCCAACAGATCGTCGTCAAGCCGACGCCGCAGACCATCGAAGGCCTGGCGGACAGTCAGTGGAGCGACCGGCTTCCGCGCCTCGTGCAGCTTCGCCTGCTCCAGGCGTTCCAGAACACGGGGCGCATCGGCGCCGCCGGCGTGCCGGGGCAGGGCCTCGCCATCGACTACCAGGTCGTCACCGAGTTGCGCCGATTCGAGATCGCGTTCCAGCCGAGCGCGACGGCCGTGGTCGAGATTTCGGTCAAGGCGTTGAACGACCGCACCGGCGTGGTGCGCGGAAGCCGCGTCTTCCAGGCGGCGGTTCCGGTCGCGAACGGAGACCCGTCGGCCTACGTGACGTCGCTCGACGCGGCCTTCTCGCAGGTGGCCGACGAGATCGTCGGCTGGATGATCCGCCTGATCTGACCTCCACGACGAGGCCTCTACGCGAACCGATGAAAGCCCGCTTCGGCGGGCTTTTTCATGCGCGGCGACACCCCGATCTCCGGTGGAGCTCGGCCGCGCGCGGCGCGTCCCGTCACGATCGTTTCGGCGCGAACGTCCTCATCGCCATGAAGGGCGCAACGCATCGAAACCCGTTGCAGGGGCGTCGGTCGAATAGCAGGCGCGCCCCACCGGACCCGGACTGGCGCGTAGGCATTGGAACCCCCATGCGGTGCAGTCCGGAGAACCCTGCGCCCCTCGCTTCCTCATGGCGCGAGCCTGACGCGTCCGGCTCCCACATTTCCGCCCACCTCGTATCGAACGGCTGGAGGGACCACACGGAGCGTGCCGCGCGAGAGGCGTAATGACCGCTCCAGCTAGCTTCGCCATGCGCGGGCCATCTCGATGACACGCGGCAACCTTTCAGCGGCTGCATCGGACGTCGTCCCATGCCTCATACGGCTTGTTCGCCCGTGACGAACCCCATCGCCCATGTCGCAGTCGATATGCCTAATCGGGGCCAGGTGCCACCTACGGTCGTCTTGCGCCGCACGGTGAACCGCCGTCCCCAACCGCGCCGGTGATAGTGGGCGTGTTCAGCTTCGGGGACGAAAAAGGGCGGAGCCGCGAGGCTCCGCCCTTTCGTTTGTTCTCGATGCACCCTTCGCCGTCAGTCGAAGCGTCCGGAGGCGTGGGCCAGCATCGTGTAGACCTTGCCGGTGTCGGAGGTCAGGTAGGACTTGCTCCGCGTGTTGTCCGGGTCGCGGCGCGAGGCATCCTGGAGGAGCGACTCGAAGTCCGCGATGTAGCGGTCCACCGCGTGGCGGAAGTCCGCGTCCCGCTGGTACTTGCGGCGGATCTCGTCGAACGTCTGCTGACCCTTCATCGTGTAGAGGCGACGGGTGAAGACGTTCCGTTCGCCGTTGCGATAGCGGTCCCAGAGTTCCACCGACACGTTGTGGTCGATCGCACGGGCGATATCGACCGACAGCGAGTTGAGCGAGTCCACCACATGCGCCTGACTGCGCTCGGCCCGCGCCGCCGGCGCGGCCGAGGCGGGCGCCTCGACGTTCGCCTCGGGCTCCTCGTCCTGCGAGGCGCGACGCAGGAGGTCGGACACCCAGCCGCCCTCGGTCTCGTCCGCGGCGGGACGCGCCGTCGGCGCGTCGCGCGCCACGCGCTCGGCAGGCGCAGCCGGCCGGAGCGGCGAGAACTCGCCCGTGCGGGCCGGCTGAACCTCGGACGAGGTCTGCTGCGACGACAGCATACGGGCCGCGTCCGGGCCGCCGCGCATATCGTAGGCGAGGTTGCCGCCGACCGCTGGCGGTGCAGCGCGGCGTTCCGCCTCGGCGGGGGCGGACGGTGCGCGCGCGCCACGGTTGTCCGTGGCAGGCTTGCGCACGTCCATCGCCCGACCGGAGGTCGAGACGATGTCGCTCAGCTCGCGCAGCGCGCGGATCTGGTCGGACACCGCACGGCGCATCGCACGGGTGCTCTCGCGGGTTTCCTCCGGCAGCTCGAACACGCCCCGGCGGATCTCCGTGCGTGCCGTCTCCAGCTCGCGGCGCATGTCGCCGGCAGCCCGACGCATCTCAGACGTGGCCCCGGCGAACTTCTCCGAAGCCTCCTCGATCACCGTGCGCAGGGCCTCGCGGACCTGCTCGGCGGCGGCCTGGGAACGGCGCTCGGTCTCCTCGAGCTGCTGCTCGGCTTCCCCGAGGCTGGTCCCCAGCTCGCCGGTGACCGTTCCGGCCACCGCGCGGGCACGCGCTTCCGCCTGCGAGAACAGTCGCTCCACGACGCCCTCGAAGGAGTTGAGCATGGCCGAAATGTCGCGCGAGCGGTCGGCCAGGCTGCCGGCCAGCAGGGTGAGCCCCTCGTGCCGCTCTTCCAGCGTGCCCTGCAGGTTGGTCTGCGTCTCGTCCAGGAGACGGGCGGCGTCCGACAGGAGACGCCCGTGCTCTGCGAACTTCTCGGTCATCCCGCCGATCTGCGTGAACGCCGTCGAGGTGACGCCGTCCATGCGCGCGATGGACTGCTCGAGGCGGTCGGAGGAGGAGGTGATCTCGTCCTCGACGCGCATCGCCTCAGTGCGGAAGCGGTCGCGCGTGTCAATCAGCGAGGTCTCGACGCGGCTGATGGAGCCGCTGGCGTCCTCCAGCATTGTCCGCAGCGTATCGTTGCTGTTGTCCAGGCGGTCGAGGAGCTGCGTGACCTCCTGGCCGAGTTGGCCACGGGCGCCGGCGACGCGGCTGACCGTTTCCTCGGAGCGCGCGTCCAGGGCCGACAGGAGTTCGGCCGACGAGCGACCGAGGCGCTGAACCGTCTCCTCCGTGCGCTGGATGAAGTCCGCGACCACGGCCGCGTTCTCCGCGCGCAAGCGCTCGGCCACCTGGTCGGACGTGCCTTCCAGGGCCTCGATCGCGGCGGAACCGGTCTCGGACAGGCGCTGGACGATCGGTCCGGTGCGGGTCTCGATCAGGTCGGCCAGCTCCGCGTTGCGCTCGGCCAGGAGCTGCGACAGGGCGCGCGTGCGCTCGGTCATGCGCTCGCCGACACGGTCGGCGCTCTCCGACAGGTCGCGCTCGGACGAGGCGACGCGTTCGGCGATGTCGGTGCCGAACCCGGCACTGACCTCGACCATCTGGTCGCGGGCGCGCTCGGCTTCGAGACGAAGCGCCGTGGCCGCGGCCGAAAGACCGAGCACCACCTGCGAGCCTTCGCCCGCCAGCGCGGCCCGCGCCTCCTCCGCCTCGCGCAGGATCTCGCCCGAGACCTGCGCGGTTTCCTCGCGAATGCTGCCGGCGACCGACAGGATCTCGCCGCGGATGCGCGAGGACGTGCCCTCGATCTCCTCGCGTAGGGCGGCGACGGAGCGCGACAGGTCGTCGTTCAGGCCGACCGACGTGCTGGCGAGCATCGAGGACAGGCGATCGGACAGGGCGCCGAGCTCGGCGACGAACCCGTCCGTGCGCTCGCCCAGGAGCGACACGCTCTGGCCGGTCTCGTCGCGGATGAGGCCCGCCGTCCCGCGAACGCGCTCGGCGAAGCTCTCGGCGTCGGCCAGGAAGCGCTGGCGCGCGCTCTCGGCCTGCTCGGCCATGGACAATGCCACAGCGTCGATCTCGCCGACGATGCGGGCGGCATCGGTGGCCATGCGCTCGCGCGCATCGCCCGAGCTCGCCTCGAAGCGGTCGGTCGCACCGGTGAGCTCGGCGACGAGCTGTCCGGCCGTCTCGCCGATCTGCTCGCGGGCACGATCCGTCTCGCCGCGCATAGCGTCCACGACGCGCGCCACTTCGCCGGTGATGCGGCCCGCATCGTCCAGGAGGTTGCGGCGCGACAGCTCGCCGGCTTCCCGGAGCCTGGTGCTGGCGTTCCCGAACTCGGCACCAATCGCCGCCGTCTGTTCCGCGACCTCGCGACGCAGGACGTCGGACTGCTCGCGGACCTGCACGGCCGCGGAGGCGACCTCTTCGCGGATCTGCACGGCGTCGGCCGCGAACTGCTCGCGGGTCTTGTCGCCGATGAGACGGAGGCGGTCGGAGGCGTGGTCGATGTCCCCGGACAGCGACTCCGCCTGCTGGACCACGATCTGGCGCGCGGCCTCGGCATCCTGGCGCAGGCGGTCGGCCATGGCCTCCAACCCGCCCGCGAACTCGCCGGCCACCTCGGACAGGCGCTCGCGCGCCGCTTCGGCTTCGCTGCGCATGGCGAGCGAGGCGCCGCCGATCTGCGTCGTGAAGGCGTCGCCCTCGAGGGCCAGCGCCTCGCGCAGCTCTTCCGCGTCGGCGCGCATGCGGCCTGCGACGTCGCTGACCTGACGGCCGAGCTGCTGTGCCTCGGCGGCGAACCGCTCCTGCGCCTCCTGGCCGACGCGCCGGATCGACTCGGCGGAGAGCGAGATGCCCTCGGCGATCTGCGCGCTCTCGCCGGTCAGCTCGTTGCGCGCCGCCTCGCTGGTCTCCTGGACCGACTGGATCACCGCGCGGATGCGCTCTTCGAAGCGCTCCGCCTCGGCCACGAACTCCGACTGTGCCTCCGCCGAGGAGGTGCGGAAGGTCGAGCCCAGCTCGCCGATGATGATGGCGATCTTCTGCGTCTCGGTCTCGAGGCCGGCACGAGCCCGGTCGGCCTCCTCGCCCATGCGGGCGGAGGCGGCGACGATCGACTCGCGCAGCGTGTCGGCGATCATGGAGGTGCGGCCCGAAAGGGTGCGCTCCACGTTGCCGAGACCGCGTTCCAGGCTGGCGTTGATGGCGCCGGTGCGCTCGTCCAGCGCCGCCGAGAGGCTCACGGTGCCGGCGGCGAGGGCGGCCGCGATCTCCTCGCGCTTGGTCTCCAGCGCGGTGGTCACGTTGCCGGCGCTCTGCTCCAGCACGCGGCGCACGTCGTCGGCCCGGTCGCCGAGCGTCGCGGCCAGCGAGCCGGCGACGTCCTCGATCGCGGACGTGAGGTTGTCGCGGCGCTCGTCCATGGCCGTCGCCAGCAGGCCGTCGGATTCGACCAGCGCCTGACGCAGGGCCGCGATGCGCGTTTCCAGCGTGGAGAGGATGGTCGCGTTGCCGCTCTCGAGCGTCGAGGCGATGCGGCCCGCGCGATCGTCGAGGTCGGCGATCAGCGAGCTCTCCGAGGCGTCCACCATGCGGCGCATGGAGACGACGCGCTCGTCCAGACCGTCCAGGATGGCGCTGCGCGCACCCTCCACCGCGTCGCGCAGCGCGGAGCCGCGGCCGTCGAGGCCCTGGATCAGCAGCGACAGCGCATTCTCCACCGCGGAAAGCACGGTGCCGGCATTGTGGTCGATCTCGCGGGCGAAGCGCGCCGTGCGCTCGTCGAGGCTTTCCGTCAGCCCGACATGCGAGTTGTCCACCGCTGACGACAGGTCGCGGACCCGAGCCGCGAGCTCGTTGACGACGCGCTCGACCGACTGCTCGAAGCTCGCCTCGATGCCCGCCGTGCGGGTCTCGAGCCCGGCCAGGAACTCCTGACGACGGTCGTCGCCGGTCATCAGCGCCGCTTCGAGGCGACCGATCACGTCGTCTCCGACGCGCGAGGTATAGAGCTCCAGCGAGTGAGACAGCCGCTCGCCGCTGTCGCGCATGAAGGCTTCGCTGGCGGCCAGACGGTCCGCGAGGCCGGTGGTCAGCGTCTCGTTGCGCTCGTCGAACTCGGTGACGAAGCGCCGGGTGCGCTGCTCCAGCATGCGATCGAGGGCTTCCAGCCGCGTCTCGAACTCGCCGGACAGAACCTCGGTGCGCTGGTCGAGCGCGACCTCGATGGCGGATCCGCGCTCGGCAAGAAGCGCGTTCATGCGGTCCATGCGCGACTGGAAGCGCTGGTCGGCCTGGCTGTCCGCCGCGGAGAGGGCGGCTTCGAGGCGGTCGGCACGGGCATCGACGCCCGACACCATGCGGCCCTCCGCGCTGCCAATGATCGCCTCCATGCGGGTGACGTTCTGCTCGATCGACTGCGCGAGCGCGGTGCCGCGTTCCTCGAACTGCGCCAGCAGGGTCTGCTGGGCGAAGGCGAGGGAGGTGTCGATGTCTGCCGCGCGATCGCTCAGCACGGCGCCCAGCGAACCGATCTGCGCGTCGAAGCTCGATCGAACATGCTCGGAATGGGCGGCGAAGCTCGCGTCGATCCCCTGGCGGGCCGACTCGGCCACGGCGGCGAGGTCGCCGCGTCCGCCGTCGATGGCCTGGCGGATCTCCTGGGTGCGGTCGGCGACGTCGCGCGAGAAGTTGCCGGACGTTTCGGAAAGCACCACGGCGAAGCGTTCGGCCGACCGATCGATCGCGAGGGCCTGCCCCTCGATCGTCTGAACGAGCTGGGCGCCCTTGCCCGACAGAGCGCCCTCGAGCTGCGCGAGGCGCTCGTCGAAGCGGCCGAGCACGTCCTCGTTGCGCGCGCCGAGGAGGGCGGTCGCGTTCTGGATGCGGGTGTCGAAGGCCTCGTCGAGATTGCGCAACAGGCGCTCGGTCTCCGACGCCAGATGCGAAAGCCGCTGGTCCAGGCCCCCGGTGAGCGAGGCGATCAGCGTCTCGTTCTCCGCGAGCATGCGGGCGGAACGCTCGTCCAGCGTCTCGCCGAGACGACGGTCGAAACTCTCGGACCCGGCGGCGAGGCTCTCCGTGCGCTCGGCCAGCGTCCGCAGGACGGTCTCGTTCGAGTCGCGCAGGCGCTCGCCGGCCTGCTCGCCGATCGCCGAAACGCGCTGGACGAGATCGTCGGAGCGCGCCTGGAGCTCTTCGGCCTGGGCCCGCAGCGAGCGCGCCAGGTCCTCGCCCGTCTGGGCGAGGCGGCGCGTCGTCTCCTCGGCCGTCTCGCCGATGCGCTGGATGACGCTGGCGCTGCTGCCGCTCAGCTCGGCCTCGATCTCGCGGCTGCGGTTGTCGAACATGGTGGTCAGCGTCTGGCTACGGTCCTCGTAGGCCTGCGACAGCGCGGCCCCGCGCTCGTCCAGCAGCGAGTGGAATCGCTGGGTGGCCTCCTCGACCTGCCGGATGATGCGGGTGGAGGCGGTGTCGACGTCGCCGATCAGCCGGTCGTGCGAGCCGACCACGGAGGACCGGAGACGCTCCGCGTGCGAGAGCATCGCCTCGCGCTCGCTCGACAGGTCGTTGACCAGGGAACGGATCTTCACCTCGTTGTCGGCATAGGCCCGCTCGAGCGAAGACACTTCCGAATGCACGATGCCCTCGAGCTCGCCCATGCGCGACAGAGCGCGCTCGACGCCCTCGCCGAGCGCGGCGACCTCGCGGCGGATGGCGTTGCCGACGCTGGTCACCTTCTCGGAAGCGATGTTCTCGGGCTCGGCCAGCCGTAGCGCGACCTCGGCGAGCGAACGGCTCATCAGCCGCAGGTCCTGCGAGCGCCGCACCATCACGGCGAAGGCGAGGATCAGGAGGGCAGGGAGCACCACGGCAAGGGTCGCGAGCGCCAGCGTCGGCGCGGCGGGGGCGGGCGAGCCGTTGGCGGTCAGGAAGGCGAACGAGGCGGCGCCGGCCAGCACAACCCAGGCGGCCGCGACCACTCCGCCGATCACCAGCGTCCGGCGGGAGGACCGGCGGGTGAGGAGGGCATCCGCCATCACGGCGGCGGAACGCTGCTCGTCGTTGGCGACGGACGACTTGAAGTCACGCGTGCGAGAGGCGCGGATCGGCTCGGGGGCGGCGGCGGGTTCCTGCCGTGCGGCCGGCGGCGGGGTGGCAACGCGCGCGCGAGGGGCGTCGTGCGCCCCGGTGCTGGCGGTTCCCGCCGCGATGGCGGCCGCCACGGGCGGAACCGCGCTGCCGATCCGGTCGGCGGAGGCGGGGGGGGCGATGCGGTCGGAGTCGCCCATGGAGGCGATCAGCTCCTCCTCGGCGAGCTGGAACTCGGGCTCGGGCGGAACGGCGGTCTCGCCGTCGGCGGAAAGGGGGGACGCTTCGTGCTGCTCGGCCGCGCTGGCGCTCGTGGCCTCCTCCACCGAGCGGTCGAACTCGGTGAGGGCGAAGTCGATGTTCATTTCGGACGGGGCGAGCGTGTCGCGCTCCACATGCCCTTCGGCGGTTCCCGAGACGCTGCCTTCCTCGGCCTCCGCTCCGAGAAAATCCGTGTCCTGAAGCGCAGCCTCCAGCTCGGTGACTGCTTCGTCCGATAGCTGTTCAGCCGTCTTGATCTTCGACATGACCCGCCGCCCCGTACTCGTTTACTCGTGGGGTGAACGAAGGGTCGCTGCCGCATGACAGGCCGAGCTCCGTTCCACCGCTACCACCCCGCCCTCCGAAACGCGGATTGCGGGCCTTCTACACGCCATCAAACTAGAGGGCACGGAGGCGGAAGGAAACCCGCAATTCCGGGCTTCGATACAAGTTTAAACATTTGGTTAACGTCAAAATCGAAATGCCGCGCGACGCGGTATCGATCTCTTGACCGAACGCGGCGGGCGACCCGTTCCAAAGCTGAACGCACCTGACGTAGGGGCCGCCGCGCCTTCGCCGCCGATTCCGCGTCTGAAGCCGCGAATCGGCGTCGGCACGTTAAGGATAGCCCGCGGCGCACGGCCTCGGTCGCGGGCCCTTCCTTTTCGCCGACGCATCTGTTGATAACCCGCGAGGCGCGCCGCCGCCGCCGGACGGTTGACCCCCGCGCGCCACCGTTCTAACCGCAGGCATGACCGCGATCATCTTCCTCGCCCCCGACGGCACCCGCTACGAAATCGACGCGCCCGACGGCTCCAGCGTGATGCAGGCGGCGATCCGCAACGACGTGCCGGGGATCGACGCCGATTGCGGCGGCGCCTGCGCCTGCGCGACGTGCCACGTCTATGTGGACGAGGCGCAGATCGGACAGCTGGCGCCAATGGAGGCGATGGAGGAGGACATGCTGGACTTCGCGCTGGACGTGCGTGCGAACTCGCGCCTGTCTTGTCAGATCCGGGTACGGCCCGAGTTGCGCGGGCTCACGCTCACGGTGCCCCCGCGCCAGGCGTGAGGGGCTATTCGTCCAATCTAGCGGATCGCCTTGCCGGTGGCGGCGGCGAGCTTGCCGTTGAGCCGGGAGTCGACCACGCGGGCTTCCGCCCGGTCGAACCCGACCTGCGCATTCGCGTGGTCGAGTTGCAGTTC
The DNA here is from genome assembly GCF_003583935.1 of Aureimonas flava. GTDB lineage: Bacteria > Pseudomonadota > Alphaproteobacteria > Rhizobiales > Rhizobiaceae > Aureimonas > Aureimonas flava. The sequence continues at coordinate 468,087 of NZ_QYRN01000001.1, forward strand.
GTGGACGCGCCGCGTGGCGACGAGTTCCATTCGGGCGCACGTGGGCTCGGCCGGAAGCGCCAGAAGCTCGCGGTTCATCCGGTCGAGCCAGGTCTTGGCGATCTTCGAGTGATGCGCCTCGTGCTCGGCGATGTCGCGCTGCAGGATCTTCCACTTCGTGCGCGTCTGCGGGTCGGCCCGGCCCGGCGCGTTCCAGCGGGGCAGGGTGGTGACGAGATCGAGGCGCAGATTGGTGCGGCTGACCTGGCAGCCCATCTTGCGCGACGCGAATTCGAGATCGCGCGAGAAGGTGACCTTGGTCGAGCCCGCGTGGCGCTCGCCGCCCGACAGGAGCGGCCCGGTCATCCCGAGCGCGCGGTCGAGTTCCGCGAAGGTCGCGCCCTGGACCATGAAATAGGTGGTTCGTTCCGTGATCTCGGCGCCGTGCGCCACGCCGGTGGCCATCCATCCCGCCGCAAGGCCGGAGATCAGAAGTCGCCGCATCGTCGCAAGCCTCGACCCTTGAAACACCCAACCCCTACGCTACGCGGGTTCGAAGCAGATACAAGGGACGATTGCGGATTAATTGGGGTGGCGCGGACCATGGGTCTCGCTGCGCCGCCCGCGCGGGGAGCGGCATGAACGTCGAGCGCATCTGGCGCCTTGGGCACCGGCGCGAGCTGCGGCTGGGTCCGCGCGCGGTCATCATGGGCGTCTTGAACGTCACGCCCGACAGCTTCTCCGACGGCGGCCTGTACGACGGCAGCGTGGCGCGCGCGGTGGAGGCCGCCCTCGCGATGGTGTCGGAGGGCGCGTCGATCGTCGATGTGGGTGGCGAATCCACCCGCCCGGGCGCCGAGCCGGTGGATGCCGCCGAAGAGCAGCGCCGCGTGCTGCCGGTGATCCGGGCGCTTCGCGCGCGCTGCGAGGTGGCGATCTCGATCGACACCTATCGCGCCGAGACGGCCGCGCTGGCCGTGGAGGCGGGCGCGTCGATCGTCAACGACGTGTGGGGCGCCCAGAAGGACCGGCGCATCGCCGAGGTGGCCGCCCGTACCGGCGCTGGGCTCTGCCTGATGCACACCGGCCGCGAACGCGAGAAGCTTCCCGACGTGATCGAGGACCAGCGGGCCTTCCTTGGCCGTTCGATCGAGATCGCCCGCGCCGCCGGGGTGGCGGACGAGAGCATCGTGATCGATCCGGGGTTCGGTTTCGCCAAGGCGCCGGAGGAGAATCTCGAGCTGATGATGCGTGTGGGCGAGCTGGCCGATCTCGGCTTTCCGATCCTCGCCGGCACCTCGCGCAAGCGTTTCGTGCGCGGCGTTCTCGACCGCGACACGGGCGACGCCGACGTCGCCACGGCCGCGACGGGCGTCCTCCTGCGCGAGCGGGGGGTCTCCATCCTGCGCGTCCATGCCGTGGCGCCGACGCGCGACGCCCTCGCCGTCGTGGATGCGGCGCTGGCCGGGAGGCAGGCATGACCGTCGCGTTCCTGGGGCTGGGCGGCAACCTCGGCGATCCGGTCCGGGCCATGGCGACGGCGTTGCGCGCGCTGGATGCGGCGCCGGGCACGCGCGTCGCAGAGGTGTCGTCGGTCTACAGGACGCCGCCCTGGGGCCCCGTGGAGCAGCCGCCCTTCCTCAACGCCTGCGCCAGGGTGGAGGCCGAAATCGATGCCGAGGCGCTCCTCGCGCGATGCCTGGGGATCGAGCTTTCGCTGCACCGGGACCGAAGCGTGCGTTGGGGGCCGCGCACCGTGGACCTCGACGTCCTCGACTTCGGCGGCGTCGTGATGCGCGGCGACCGACTGACGCTGCCGCACCCGCGCATGGCCGAGCGGGCCTTCGTGATGGTGCCGCTGGCCGAGATCGCGCCGGACCTGTCGGTCGCGGGCGCGACGGCGGCCGAGTGTCTGGCGCGGCTTGATACCAGCGGCATCGTGCGTCTGGAGGCGTCGCCCGACTGGTGGTGCGCCGGCTGATCCTCAGTCGGCCAGCGACGCCTTCCGCACGGTCTCGTCGCGCTTCAGCGTCATGCCGATCACGGGAACGAGCTCGCCCGCGACCTGCACCGAGATCGTGATCATCAGCTTGTTCTTCTCCTCGAGCCGGGCGACCATCGCGCCCTTGAGCTGCTTGCGGTCGAGGCCGACCACGACCCGGTTGCCCGAGACGTCGCCCGACACGATGTCGAGGCCCTTGCCGCCCGATCCGTCCAGGAAGGTGCCCTTGTAGGAGGAGCCGCCCTTGGTGAAGGTGGCGTTCATCGGCTGCGAGAACATGCCGACGCGGCAGCTTCCGTCTAGCGACATGCCCACGGCCTTGTCGGGCTGGAGGCCGGACAGGTCGCACACGAACTTGGTGCCCTTGTACTTGCCCGCGACGATCTCGCCCGGTCCGGTCCAGCGCCCGAAAACGGTCTTGAAGAAGGCCTCGTCCACGTCCGCTGCGCGTGCCGGGAGGGCCGCCGTGCAGGCGAGGGACAGAAGCGAGAAACCGGCGACGATGGGGCGGAGCATGGCGGGCCTTCGGAGCGGCAAGGACATGCGCCTATCTATCGCTCGGAACGGTTAACCGAACCTTTCACGATGCGGTGTCAGGTCGGCCCCCTAGCCGCTCAGTCGCTTCCCATCGGTTTGAGATCGCTCAGGAAATCGCCGATGCGCGGTCGCTGGACGCTGAGAAACGGCAGCGGGCGGCACAGGTCCATCGCCGCGATGCCGATGCGCGCCGTCAAGAGCCCGTTGACGATGCCCTCGCCGAGCTTGGCCGACAGGCGGGCGGCAAGCCCGTGGCCGACCACCTGGCCCACCATCCCGTCGCCCACCGCGATGGAGCCGGTGACGGCCAGATGCGCCAGGACGTCGCGAACGAGGCGCAGGAGGCCGAGCGCGCCCGGCCGCGCGCCGTAGAGCGTCGACACCGCGCGGATCAGGCGTACCGTCTCGAACAGCACGAAGGCGAGGTCCATGAAGGCGCGGGGACTGACGGCCGTCACCACCGACACGCGCTTGGACGAGGCGAGCACCAGCGCGCGCGCCCGCGCGTCGAGCGGCAGCAGCAGCTCGCGCTCGGCGAGCGTCAGCAGGTCGCGACCGTCGATCACGTCGTCGCGCAGCGCGTGGAGCCGCTCGCGTCCCGCCGCGGTCTCCGGCCGGGCCGACACCAGCTTGGCGAGCCTGGCCACGACCTCGGCCGCGTCGGCGGCGGAGTCCGTCTCGAAGGCGCGCCGCGCGTCGGCGCGTTCGCGCTCCACGTGGTTCAGCCGCATGATGCCGATCGCCTCGCGCCCGACGACGCCGACGAGACCGAGCACGAGGAGCAGGGCGAGCACGAGCGCCGTCCAGCCGAGCCAGTCCGATCGTTGGAAGAGGTCGCGCACGAAGGCGTCGAGCGCGAGGCCGAAGGCGAGCGAGACCAGGGCGCCGAGCGCCCCCAGCGCCAGCCGGCCGAAGGAGAAGCTGCGCCGCCGGCCCGCGGCGGGTTCCGCGTCCAGTGCCGCCGCCGCTTCCGCCTCCAGCGCGTCGTCCGGCTCGATCCGCACCCGCTCCAGATCGGAGAAGCTGCGCGGCTCGCGCGCGGCGCGCGGCATTGGCGCCGATGGCGGATCCACGGCGAAGGCGGACGGGCGGCGCGGCGGCAGGTCGCTCATGCGAGGCGGTCTCCCAGCAGGAACTGGAGCGCACGGTCGAGCCGGATCTGCGGCAGCGAGAGCGTCAGCCCCTCGGCGGTCCGCTCCAGCCGGGGCGGGCGGAAGCGCACGAAGGTGAGCGGATCGAGAGCCCCCGTGCCGTCGGCGCGCCCGCGCAGGATCCGCGAGGCATCCTCCGGCAGGTCTCCGGGGAACACGGCGGTCTCGGTGCGCCCGTCGAAGCGCTGCCCGCCGATCTCCTCGCCCTCGATGGGCGTGCCGACGATCACCGGCAGCGTCTCGCCGCGGTCCGAGACGGTCGCCTCGTGCGTGGCGCGAACGGCCGCCATGGCGGCCACCTCGGTCTCGGCGCCGGATAGCTTCGCCCGGCTCACGGCGCCATCGACCAGGCGGCGCACGATGTTCTCCAGCCGCTGGTGGCTCGTCCGGTGCAGGTGGTCCGCCTTGGTGGCCGCCACCAGGATGCGGTCGATGCGGGGGGTGAACAGGGAGCCCAGCCAGGAGGCTCGGCCGGGCCGGAAGCAGGCCAGGATGTCCGCCAGCGCGGTTTCGAGATCCTGCACCGCTTCCGGTCCGGCGTTGATCGCCTGGAGTGCGTCGACCAACAGGATCTGCCGGTCGAGCCGGGCGAAGTGATCGCGGAAGAAGGGCCGCACCACCACGGTCTTGTAGGCCTCGTAGCGCCGCGCGTGCACCGCGCCGTAGCTGCCCTTGGGGTAGGTGCGGCCCGGCTCCACGGGAAGCGGCGCGAAGGTGAGCGCCGGCGACCCTTCGAGGTCGCCCGGCATCAGGAACCGGCCCGGCGGGAGTGTGGAGAGCGCCGTGCGGTCCTCGCGGCATGCGCGAAGATAGTCCGCGAACGTCGCGCTCAGCCGCTGGCTCGCGCCCTCGTCGGCGGGCGAGGCCGGATCGATCGCCGCGAGCGCATCAAGGAACGGCCGCGCCATCCGCTCGCGCGAGGGGAGGCGCGCGCGCTCCAGAGACTCGCCCGAGAAGGCCGCGAAGTCTTTTTCCAGAAGCGGCAGGTCGAGCAGCCATTCGCCGGGATAGTCGACGATGTCGATCGAGAGCTTGCCGGGCGACAGAAACCGCATCCAGCCAGACGCCGACTCGTATTCGATGGTGAGCCGCAGCTCCGAGATCGCCCGCGTCGACTGCGGCCAGACGCGATCTTCCAGCATCGCGCGCAGATGCTCCTCGTACTGGAAGCGCGGAACCGCGTCGTCGGGCTGCTCCTCCAGATACGTCCGCGAGATTCGGCCGGAGCTATGCGCTTCGAACACGGGCAGGCGCCCGCCGTGCAGGAGGTTGTGCACCAGCGCGGTGATGAACACCGTCTTTCCGGCGCGAGAGAGCCCGGCGACGCCGAGCCGCAACGTCGGGTGGAACAGTCCCGCGCCCCGATCCGAGAGATTGTCGAAGACGATACGCGCTTCGTCGGCGATGGAGGGCATGGAAAACCGATCGGATCTCGAATGTGCGGGCGGGTGCCTCGCATATAGTCGGCCCGCACCGCTCCCGACAGGCCGCGCGGCCGTCTTATGGCCTAACGATGTCCTGCAGCGTGGCGCGCATCGCGCCGTCGAGCGCGTCGCCCTCGATCTCGAGGGTCAGCCAATGAGCCGTGCCGATCCCCGGTCGCGCGAGTCGAAGTGCCGGGGTTTCGCGCGTGCAGAGGGCGAAGACGAGCTGTTCGATCGTCGGGTTGTGGCCCACGAGCAGCAGGTCACCCGGTCCGCCGAAGGCCCGGATCTGCGCTTCGTAGGCGGCGGGACCGAGTGCGTAGAGATCGTCGTCGAAGCGGATGTCCAGCGCATCCGGCAGGGCCCCGCGCACGATGTCGAGCGTCTGGCGCGCCCGCACGGCGGTGGAGCAGGCGACCCGCGCCACCGACGCCCCGCGCCCACCGAGGTGTGCGGCGAGCCGCGCCGCGTCCTCGCGGCCCCGATCGTCCAGCGCGCGCTGGTGATCCCGCTGCCCGGGCACGGCCCACGAGGAATGCGCGTGCCGCAGGATATGAACCGTTCGAACCACCGTCATGAGTCCTCGATAGGATATGGGCGCGGCGCGGTCGAGATTCGTTCGCCGGCTGGCACGTACTGGCTGCAACCCGTGCGGGTGTGCGGCGCTGTTCCGTCGCACCGCCTTCGCGCAGACGCATGCCAGGCGCCTGCCGCGGCGTGTTCAGCGGCATGTCACAAATCCGCTGCGTTTATCGCAGTTTAGCGTTCCGCATGTCGGTGGGGAATGCTGGACACCCAACTTGTCCGGCTCTTCAACGCTCGCTATAAGCCCGCCCAAGGCGAAGATGGAGGATCCGCATGAGTGAAACCCTTCCGTTGGGAACCGGCTTGCCGGAAGACGGGGCCTTCATGAACGACCGCCAGAAGGAGTACTTCCGCAAGAAGCTCTTGACCTGGAAGGCCGACATTCTGCGCGAATCGCGCGAGACCCTCGAGGCTCTGGCGAGCGAGAACGCCAATCTGGCGGACGCGGCCGACCGCGCCTCGTCGGAGACGGACCGGGCGATCGAGCTTCGGGCACGCGACCGGCAGCGCAAGCTGATCGCCAAGATCGACGCCGCGATCGAGCGCATCGACGAGGGGACCTACGGCTATTGCGAGGAGACCGGCGAGCCGATCAGCCTACGCCGCCTCGACGCCCGACCGATCGCCACGATGTCGCTCGAGGCGCAGGAGCGCCATGAACGTCGCGAAAAAGTGTACCGCGACGAATAGGCCGGTCGAGGTCGATCACGCGAAACGAAATCGGGCCGCTGATGCGGCCCGTTTTCGTTTGCGCGGATCGTTGCCGCGCTTCGTCCATCGCGATCCCGGAACGCGGTGACCTTCGCGGCCGACCGGCGGCCCATCGGGCCGCCGCACACCTGTCGGCGCTGTGCGATCGCGTCGGCCGTCCTGGCCTCAGCGCCGCTCGGACACGTCGATCGTGAAGTCGTGAAGGAGGCGCTCCATCTCCTCCTCGAGCGTCAACGGTGTGCGCTCCTGCTCCTCCGGCGGCAGGTCGAGTTCCGGCTCGCGTCGAGCGGCGGGAGCGACAGGCGCGGCGACGGGAGTGGGCGCATTTTCCGCTGGCGTCGCCTGCGGCGGCCGGGGAGGCTGCACGGGCATGTCCACCGGAGGCGGTGCGCGCCGCTCCTGGATCGTGGTGGCGAAGCTCTTAACAGAAAGCGGCGGCGGAGCCGGCTCCGGCGCGTCGGCGGAAGGGCCTGCGAAACCGACTTCCGCCTTTGCGGATTCATCCGAGCGAGGCGCAAGAGGCGCCGACGGCCAGCGGACCGGAACGCGGTCCGGCAGCGAAACCGACGGGGCCGTGTTGGCCGAGGGCGCGTCGCGTTCAGGGCGCGGGGTGTCGCCGCCGGGTGACCCGGCCAGCGAGGGCGCGCCGGTTGCGTTCGGCGTCGGCGACCAGAGCGACCGGGCCGACGTCGCCTCGGGTTCGGTGCGGGAGGGCGCCGGCGGAGGCGGCGCGACAGGCGTCGCGCGCGACGGTTGCGGAAGCGTCGGGGTGGCCATGGAGCGCGGTGCCGCAGGCGGCTGAACCGGCGGCGCGGCGGAAGGCGGCGGCGTGGCCGGGCGAGGGGCCGCGGCAGCGGAGGCGGGCGCGGCCGGCGGCGGCGCGGAGATTGGCGGGGTCACCACGGGCGCCGCAGGAGGCGCGGGCGGGCGCGGAGCCGCCACGACCGGGGCCACCGGAGGGGCGACGGGCGTAGCGCGGGGCAGTTCCAGCGCCGCACGAGCCGGCTCGACGCGGTCTTCGTTCGACGGCGCGGGCTCCGGTCGCCGGGGCGCGGCCTGTGCGGCAGCCGCCGATGGGGAAGCCGGGCGGGAAACGGCAGCCGGCATCAGCGGCACGTCCGTGGCAGGCGGATCCACGCGGAGCGGATTGGCCGAAACCTCGGGCGCGGGCGCGGCCTCCACACGGCGCGGCATCGGCGGTTCCTCCGCCACGCGCGCCTGGGGGGCAATGGGAGGCGCCACGATGGGCGCGGACGGCGCGGGTGCGGCCATCGGTGGCTCGGATCGCGTGTCCTGAACGGCGGGTCCGACGGACGGCGCGGCGACCGGCACGCGATCGTCCATCGACGGGCCGCGATCGGCCGTCACGGCCGGCGCGCGGACGGCGGGCTCGGTCCGTCGTTCGGGCAGGGGCTCCGAGGTGCGGCTTTCCGCCACCGGCGCGAGCGGCGGGTGGGCGCCTGGCGCCTGGCTCTCCGTCGGCACGGGCTGGACGCTGGGGCGCGGCGTGCGCCGATGCGGCAGGGCCTGCTGCGGCGCGGCCGGGCGCTGTTCCGGCTCGGCGAAGCCCGGCTCCTGGCGCACGCGGCGCGTCTGGCCGCGCACGATGCCCGGCTCCACCACGAGGTCGTTCTGGCCGCCGATCAGGATCAGGTGCTCCACGTCGTCGCGGCGCACCAGCACGAGCTTGCGCTTCGGATCCACCGGCGCCATATCGAGCACCGCGAGGCGGGGCGCCCGCGCGCGCCCGCCGATGCCGCCGCTGCCGGCGAAAACCCGCTTGGCCAGCCCGATCAGCACCAGCGCCAGCAAAATGACGAGCGCAGCCGCGAGAATCACCGTCATGATGGGAGCCAGGCCTTCGCCGACGACGCTCGCGAGCCACTCACGCATTTACCATATCCTCCTGAGCCGCCGAACGCGAAAGGGACAACGAGCCCAATCGGATGGCGGCTTACCTGCAATCTAGCGTCCGACCGGCCGGGCTCCAGCGCCGCGTCAGCTTCGGTACATAGTGCCGTGGCATCATGTCGGACGATTGCGTATGGCGCAAATTCGACAGATTCTCGTGCCCGTGCCGTTCTGCTCTAATCTGTTCGGCTTTGCCTCGGAAGGGTCGATCGTTCGCATATGGAACTTCTGCTGTGGACCAGACGCCCGCTTCCGCGCCGCCCATGAGCGACAAGCCCCTGATCGACGGACGGACCGACTCCGACGGCGTGCGCCGGCTTCTCTTCCTGGCCGGCTTCGTGTTCGTTTTCGCGGCCACGCTCGCGCTTCTGGGGCACTCCTACGGCGCGGTCGCGCTCCTCGCGATGTTCGCGATCCTGGCCATGTGCGGCATCATCGCCGTGTTCGCCCTGGCGCTCGGGTTCCTGCATGTCGGGCCGCGCCAGGCGGGGGCGGACATCGCGCGCGAGGCCCTGAACTCGCTGCCCACCGGCATGCTGGTGGCCGACCGCAAGGGCCGCATCGTCTACGCCAACCGCGCCTACGGCGAGGAGACCGGCGCCGCCGGCCCGTCCTCGGTGCGCAGCCTCGAACGCCTCCTTTCGCGCGAGGCGGAAGCCTCCGAGGCGATCTACCGCCTGGCCAATCTGGCGCGTGAGAACCGGTCCGGTCAGGAGGAATTCCGCCTGACCCGGCGTCTCGGCAGCACCGGCCCGTCCGCTCCGCACTGGTACCGCGCCTCCGTCGGGCCGTTCGGCGAGGATTCCGCCGGTCTGCAGCTCTGGCAGATCGCGGACATCACGCCCGAACGCGAGGAGCAGGAGTCCTTCTTCAAGAACCTCCAGCACGCGATCGACTACCTGGACCACGCGCCGGCCGGCTTCTTCGCCGCCGACGACCAGGGCCGCATCGCCTATATCAACGCCACGCTGGCCGACTGGCTGTCGCTCGACCTGGCGGCCTTCAAGCCCTATTCGCGCTCGATTCAGGACTATCTCGGCGAGGGCGCATCGAGCTTCCTGCGCCGCGCCGGCGAGCCGCGCACGCCGGGCGCCGTCGAGAGCTTCGACCTCGACCTCGTGACGGCCGCCGGCCAGCGCCTTCCGGTCCGCCTCCTGCGCAACGCAACGCGCACCGCCGACGGCGCGCCCGGCCTGACGCGCACGCTGGTGCTCGACCGCACGCCGCGCGGTGACGACGAGAACGCGCTGCGAGCCGCCGAGATCCGCTTCACGCGCTTCTTCAACTCCTCGCCCATGGCCATCGCTGCTATGGACGCGCAGGGCCGCGCGACGCGTGCGAACGCCGCTTTCGCCACGCTCTTCGGCGACGAGGCCGCGCTCGGCCGCACCACCGTCTCCGATTGCCTGCGCGAGCAGAACCGCGAGGCGTTGCGGCAGGCCGTCTCGGCGGCGATGCGCGGCCAGGCGGGCATCCCCTCGCTGGACGCCGACCTCGTCGGCGAGCCGACGCGCTCGGCGCGGCTCTACCTGAGCGCCAACACGGACGTCAGCGACGGCTCGGGCGAGGTGGCGATCCTCTACGGCGTCGACATCACGCAGCAGCGCACGCTGGAGGATCAGTTCGCCAAGGCCCAGCGCATGCAGGCCATCGGCAACCTCGCGGGCGGCATCGCGCACGACTTCAACAACGTCTTGACCATCATCACCGCCTCGGTGGACTTCCTCCTCCTGAACCACCGCACGGGCGATCCCTCGTTCCAGGATCTCCTGCTCATCAAGCAGAGCGCCAATCGCGCCGCTTCGCTGGTGCGCCAGCTCCTCGCCTACTCGCGCCGTCAGACCATGCGTCCGAAGATGCTGAACCTGACCGACGTCATCGCCGACATGCACCTCCTCCTGAAGCGGATCTCTGGCGACCTGGTGAAGCTGGAGCGCCAGCACGCGCGTGACCTCTGGCCCGTGATGGCCGATATCGGCCAGTTCGAGCAGGTGGTGACCAACCTCGTGCAGAACGCGCGCGACGCGATGTCCACCAACGGACGCGTCATCATCTCGACCCGCAACGTCCCCGCCGACGAGGCCGCGCAGTTCGGCTACAGCGAGCTCGGCGAAGGCGACTACGTGCTCATGGAAGTGTCGGACACCGGATCCGGCATGCCGGCCGACGTCGCCGAGCGCATCTTCGAGCCCTTCTTCACCACCAAGGAGATCGGCAAGGGCACGGGCCTCGGCCTTTCCATGGTCTATGGCATCGTCAAGCAGTCGGGCGGCTCGATCTTCGTGGAGACGCGGTCGGGCGAGGGCACGACGTTCCGCATCTTCCTGCCCCGCCACATCCCGGCCGAGGTCCCGGCCGGCAAGGGGGAGGCGCAGTCGCCGGCCGCCTCGATCGCCAAGCAGGACCTGTCCGGCACCGCTTCGATCCTTCTCGTGGAGGACGAGGACAACGTGCGCGCCGGCAACGTGCGCGCGCTCAAGATGCGCGGCTACGAGGTGCACGAGGCGTCGAGCGGCCTGGAGGCGCTGGAAGTGATGGAGGAGATCGACGGCAAGGTCGACCTCGTGGTCTCCGACGTCGTGATGCCCGAGATGGACGGCCCGACCCTCCTGCGCGAGATGCGCAAGCAGCGGCCGGACCTCAAGTTCATCTTCGTCTCCGGCTATGCCGAGGACGCCTTCGCCAAGAACCTGCCCGAAGGCGAGAAGTTTGGCTTCCTGCCGAAGCCGTTTTCGCTCAGGGAGTTGGCGGTAGCGGTGAAGGAAGCGCTGGAGGAGTAGTCTCCCGACGCGCCGCGGCCGCCACCGCGATGCGCGCGGCCAGCCGCGCGTTGGAGCGGACCAGGGCGATGTTGGCCTCGAGCGATCGGCCGCCGCTCAGCTCGAAGATCCGGCGCAGCAGGAAGGGCGTGACGTCCTTCCCCCTCGTTCCGGCGCCTTCCGCGTCGGCGAGCGCCGCCTCGATCCAGCCCGCCACGGTGGACCGGTCGATCTCCAGCTCGGGCGGCAGCGGATTGGCCACCAGCACGCCGCCGCCGAGGGATAGCGCGTCCCGCATGCGCCCGAAATCCGCGATGGCCTCCGGCGTGTCGAGGCGCAGCGGCGACGGGATGCCGGATCCGCGCGACCAGAAGGACGGCAGTTCGTCCACGCCGTAGCCGATCACCGGAACGCCCTTAGTCTCCAGCACTTCGAACGTCTTCTTCAGATCGAGGATCGCCTTGGCGCCGGCGCAGACCACGGTGACGGGTGTCCGCGCCAGCTCGTCGAGGTCCGCCGAGACGTCGAAGCTCGTTTCCGCGCCCCGGTGGACCCCGCCAATGCCGCCGGTGGCGAAGGTGCCGATACCCGCGAGCGCCGCCGCGATCATCGTCGCCGCCACGGTGGTGGAGCCGGTGCGACCCGTCGCCATCGCAAAGGGCAGGTCGGCGCGCGACAGCTTCATCGCGCCCTGCGTCTGCCCGAGGGCGAGCAGCTCATGATCCGAAAGGCCGATCCTCAGCACCCCGTCGAGCACCGCGACGGTCGCCGGCTCGGGACCTTCCGCGCGGATCAGTCCCTCGACGCCCCGCGCCATCTCGACGTTCTGGGGCCAGGGCATGCCGTGGGTGATGATGGTGGACTCCAGCGCCACCACGGGGCGGCCCGCGTCCAGCGCGGTCTGGACGGGCGGGGAGCAGAGAAAGGGTTGCGGCACGGCGGGTCTCCGTCAGGCGGACAAGGGGCGGGGAGCGGGAAGGGCGTCGGCGGCGTCTTCGGCCGCGGCGGCGGACGCGGCATCGAGGCCGGGGCCGATGCGCAGGGCGGCCGCCACGAGGCCGGTGCGCACCGCGGCGGCGAAGGGGCGATTGCGGAGGAACGTGCCGAACGTCGCGCCCGCCAGCGTGTCGCCGGCTCCGACGACGTCGGAGATCTGCGGCACCTGCGGCGGCGTCTGGCGCCAGGCGGCCTCGCCGTCGATCACCAGCACGTCGCGCGGGCCATCGGTCGCCACGGCCCGGCGCAGCCCGGCACGTGTCGCCGCACTCACGAAGTCCGTATCCGTCGCTTCCGCCGCAAGCCCCAGCAGGCTCGCCATCTCGGCGCGCGAGGCGAAGAGCACGGCGAGGCGCGACAGCGCGTCGGCGAGACGCGGCGCCTTGGCGGGCGAGACGGCAATGGCGGCGACGGGAAGGTCCCGCTGTTGGTGCGCCAAATGCCGCAGCGAAGCGGCGGAGAGGTTGGCGTCGATCAGGAGCCCGTCGGCGGCAGCCAAACGGTCCGCCAGATGGCGGCGGGCGAGCGTGCGCGGCAGCAGCCGGTCGTAGATCTCCATATCCGCCACGCCGCCGATCAGCTCGCCGGACGCGTCCACCATCGCCGTGAAGGTCGCCGAGCGTCGATCGAGCCAGGCGATCCGCCCGTCCCCGATCCCGGCGCGATCCAGCGCGTCGCCGATGCGCTCGGCCACCGCGTCGCCGCCGCAGGCGCTGACCAGATGGGCCCGGGCGCCGAACGCGCGCAGCGCCAGCGCCGCGTTGAACGCGGCCCCGCCGAGGCGTTCCGTGAGCCGGCCCGGGTTCGAGCAACCCGGTCGGAACGGGCCGAGGCTCGCGGCCACGCGATCGAGATGCGCCGCGCCGACAAGCACCACCGAGGGGCCGTCGGCGACGGAAGGCGTTAACCCGCCGTCAACCATCGTGCCGCGCCTCGCGGGCGCGAATCGGGCCGCCGGCATGAGAACAAATCGCGATCATCGCTTGCAAAATGAGAACAAAAGAGGTACATGAAGGCACGCGGCATCGACGTTGCACCCCAACAGTCCTCATGGAATAAGGTCCTGCCCCATGGCCCAGAATTCACTCCGTCTCGTTGAGGATACATCGGTGGACAAAACAAAGGCGCTCGACGCAGCCCTGTCGCAGATCGAGCGGGCTTTCGGCAAGGGCTCCATCATGCGCCTCGGCGCGACCGAGAAGCTCGATATCGAGACGGTGTCCACCGGCTCCCTCGGTCTCGACATCGCGCTCGGCGTCGGCGGCTTGCCCAAGGGTCGCATCGTCGAGATCTACGGCCCGGAATCGTCTGGCAAGACGACGCTGGCGTTGCACACGGTGGCCGAGGCGCAGAAGGCCGGCGGCATCTGCGCCTTCGTCGACGCGGAGCATGCACTCGACCCGGTCTATGCCCGCAAGCTCGGCGTCGACCTCGACAACCTCCTGATCTCGCAGCCCGACACGGGCGAGCAGGCGCTGGAGATCGTGGACACGCTGGTGCGCTCGGGCGCGATCGACGTGCTGGTGGTGGACTCGGTCGCCGCGCTCACGCCGCGCGCGGAGATCGAGGGCGAGATGGGCGACTCGCTGCCGGGCATGCAGGCGCGCCTGATGAGTCAGGCGCTGCGCAAGCTCACCGGCTCGATCTCGCGCTCCAAGTGCATGGTCGTCTTCATCAACCAGATCCGCATGAAGATCGGCGTCATGTTCGGCTCGCCGGAGACCACCACGGGCGGCAACGCGCTGAAGTTCTATGCCTCCGTGCGTCTCGACATCCGCCGCATCGGCTCCATCAAGGAGCGCGAGGAGGTGACGGGCAACCAGACCCGCGTGAAGGTGGTGAAGAACAAGCTCGCGCCGCCGTTCAAGCAGGTGGAGTTCGACATCATGTACGGCGAGGGCGTGTCGAAGGTCGGCGAGCTGGTCGATCTCGGCGTGAAGTCCGGCATCGTCGAGAAGTCGGGAGCCTGGTTCTCCTACAATTCGCAGCGCCTCGGCCAGGGCCGCGAGAACGCCAAGCAGTTCCTGCGCGACAACCCGGCCGTTTCCGCCGAGGTGGAGGCCGCCATCCGGCAGAACGCCGGGCTGATCGCCGAGCAGCTCCTCCAGAACGGCGGGCCGGAGCCCGGCGAGGACGCCGAGTGAGACGAACGAAGAGGGCGCCGCGAGGCGCCCGTTTTTTCTGCGCCGCTCCCTTCGGTGCGTCAGAGGCGCGGATCGATCATGGCGATGCCGTCCGGCGCCGTGGTGCCCATGGCCGTCAGCACCGGCACCGCCGCTTCCAGCGAATAGGTCTCGCCGAGAAGGCGTTCAGGATGAAGCCGTCCGGCCAGGATCATGTCCAGCATCGCGCCGTAGCGCCAGGACTGCATGCCGTGGCTGCCGTAGATCTCGAGCTCGTGCGCGATCACCTGCGCCATCGGGACCGACGCCTGCGCATTCTCCGCCAGCATCAGCCCGACCTGCACGTGGCGACCGCGCCGCCGAAGATTGGCAACCGAATTGAAGCAGGTTTCGGGATGGCCGAGCGCGTCGAGCGACAGGTGCGCGCCGCCGCCGGTGATCTCGCGCACGGCTTCCACCACCGACGGGACGGCGCGGGCGTCGACGCAGGCTTCCGCGCCCATGGCGCGGGCGAACGCCAGCTTCGCGGGCGCGACGTCCACCGCCACCACGCGGGCGCCCATCGCGGCGGCGATCATGATCGCCGAAAGACCGACGCCGCCGGCGCCGTGCACGGCCACCCATTCGCCTCCGCGCACGCGCCCCTGGTCCACCACCGCACGGAACGACGTCGCGAAGCGGCAGCCGAGGCTCGCGGCCGTCGCGAAATCCATCACGTCCGGCAGGCGCACCAGGTTGTGGTCGGCGCGGTCTATGGCGACGAACTCGGCGAAGGAGCCCCAATGGGTGAAGCCGGGCTGGAACTGGGCTTCGCAGACCTGCTGCTGCCCGGACCGGCACTCGCCGCAATGTCCGCAGGCCGCGATGAACGGCACGGTCACCCGGTCGCCCCGGCGAAAGCTCCGCACCTGTGCGCCGACTGCCGACACGACGCCGGCGAACTCGTGGCCCGGCACGTGCGGCAGGCGGATATCGGGATCATGCCCGATCCAGCCGTGCCAGTCGCTGCGGCAGAGGCCCGTCGCCATCACCTCGATCACCACGCCGTCGGGCGCCGGCGTCGGGTCGGGCACCCGGCGGATGGCGGGCTCCGCTCCGAACCTTTCGAAGATCATGGCCTTCATGGACGCGCTCCCTCGGTCGATCCGTCCTGTCGATCCGATGCCTGCCCGACCGTCAAGCGTCGAGGATCGCCGTCCGCGCTTTGGCTCACGATTCCTCATGCCTGTCGGGGCCGACGTGCCCCTCGGGATCTGCATGACCGGCGAGTTCTGCGGCGAAGGACAGGAGGTGCCGCCGCAGGCGCTCGGCGCCCGCGGCGGCAGGTCCGCCGTTGTCGATCCGCACCAAGCCGCGTGCGACCTCCGGCATCCGTAGTCCGACCTGCCGTGCGAGGCGCGCCTCGATCTCGTCCGGCGTTTCGCGTCCGCGCGCGGCGATCCGCTCCACCAACACGGCGCGGGGTGCCGTGATCTCGACCGCCGCGATGCCGCCGAACCGCGCGTCCGCCTCGCGCAGAGAGCGGCGCGACAGGTTGGCGACCACGATCCGGCCGGTGCGGATCTCGTCCTCCACCGCGCGGGGCAGCCCGTAGGCGAGGCCGTGCGCCCGCCAGCTGAGGCAGAACCCGCCCTCCGCTTCCGTCGCTGCGAAGGCGTCCGGCGAGAGACAGTCATGCTCCTCCGTTTCGCCGTCGCAGGGCCGAGTGATGACGCGCCGCGCAAGGCGGATGCGCGGCTCGCCGTCGAGGCGCTCGAAGGCCAGGCGGATCAGCGTATCCTTGCCCGCGCCGCTCGGCCCGACCACCGCCACCAGGAGGCCCGGGCATCGCCCTTCGTCACGCAACGCGGCGGCCCTCGCGCCAGACGCTGCGCACCACTGGCGGCGTCGCGGCGCCGGGTTGCGCGCGCACGCGGATGAGGTCGGCCCGCAGGCCGGGCGCGATGACGCCGCGATCGGCGAGCCCAGCGACGCGCGCCGGCGTGCTGCTGACCATGGCGACCGCCTCCGGTAGGCCGATCGTTCCCGCCATGAGGAACGCCGCCTGAACGAGGCTGAACGGCACGTAGTCCGAGGACAGGACGTCGAGCACACCGATCTCGACGAGTTCCGCGGCCGAGACGTTGCCCGAGTGCGAGCCGCCCCGCACCACGTTGGGCGCGCCCATCAGCACCGAGAGGCCCGCCTCGCGCGACAGCCGCGCCGCCTCCAGCGTGGTCGGGAACTCGGCCAGCGCGATGCCGAGCTCGCGGCTCTCCTCGACATGCGCGGCGGTGGCGTCGTCGTGGCTGGCGAGGGTGATGCCGGCCCGGCGGCAGCGGTCGGCGATGGCGCGGCGGTTGCCGGCCGAGTTCGCCTCCGATTCGCCGATCCGCCGGGCGCAGAAGGCATCGAACGCGGCGTCCGACATCCGCATCTTGCCCTGGTAGTAGGCGCGATAGGTCGCAAGGTCCACGAACTGCCGCTGGCCGGGCGCGTGGTCCATCAGCGAAGCAAGGCGAACCCGATCGTTGCCCACCAGCGCCGCGAAGCTCGGCAGCACGTCGGGCGCCGAAACCTCGCATCGCAGGTGGATGAAGTGCTCGGCGCGCAGGCGGTCGTCGCGGACCGCCTCGTCGATCGCCGTCGCCATGGCGATCATGTCGGCGGAGCCGAGCGCGGCGTCCTCGTCCATGCCGACGCGCAGCGCATCGAAGACGGTGGTGATGCCGGACGCCGAGACCTGCGCATCGTGCGCCTGGAGCGCCGCGTGCATGTTCCAGCGCACCTTGGGCCGGGGCAGGTAGTGCCCTTCCAGGTGGTCGGTGTGCAGCTCCACGAGGCCGGGCAGCAGATGGTCGCCGTCGCAGTCGGTGCCCGCGCGCGAGGCGCCGGTGGAGATGTCGGCAATGCGCCCGCCGCGCACCAGGACGCTGCCGTGCACGATCTCGTCCGCCAGGACGATCCGGGCGTTTGTGAACGCCTCTTCGGGGGAATGGCTGCTCATGTCTGTCTCGTTCGCGATTCGGTCGAAAGCGGATGGAGGGCACGGACGCGGAAGGGGGCGCCGGGCTCGTCCTCGACGAAGAGGGCAAGCCCGTCGACCGGCAGCGGGCAACCGAGCACCGGGGCGAAGTGGCGGCGAAGCCGAGCGTCCACCGCTGCCGCATCCGGCTCGTCCACCGGGCCGGTCAGCGTCATGTGGAAGCGGAATTCCTCGAACACGTAGGGATAGCCCCACGCGTCCAGAAGGGCGCGCTGCCGTTCCGTGAGCCGGTCCGGAGCCCGGCGCGCCCGCTCGGCGTCGCTGAGGGGCGCTCGGAACCGCTCGAACTGCCGCACGGTTTCGCCGGCTAGCGCGTCGAGGTCGGGCAGGGCCTCGTCGGGCACGAGGGCGAAGAAGCGCCCGATGCGACGGAGCGCCAGGCGCGGGATCTCCGTCGCGGCCCGCGCGGCGCAGAAGGCGGCAAGGCCTCGGTCGATCTCCTCCGGCGTGTGGCCGTCGCGAAGGCGCATCGGCGGCTTCATCGTGGCGTGGAACCCGTAGCGAGCGGGCTCGGCCACCAGCGCGTCGGCGACGCTCGCGCCACCGGTCGCGAAGGCGTCGCGTCCCAGCCACTCGGCTGCGAGCCGGGTGACCGGCGCATCGCGCGGCGGCGTGAAGTAGAGGGCGACACGCATCAGGTGCTCCGTTTCCCGACGATTCGCCGCGATCGAGTTCCCCGCCGGAACGTGCTGGTCGACCGCGACCGGCAAGGTCCTCGGATGATAGGGCCGGACGCGCGCCACGAACAGCGTTCCCGCGGCATCGTCTCCTGCCGCCGGAGCGATCGCCACGTCGCTGCGCGGCGGAAGGACGACCACCGCGAGGCCGACCCGATCCATTCCGGCTGCGTGTATCCGTAGATCATTCATTCGAAGATCCGGTCGTGTCCGCGCCGAAACGTGGGGGCCAGGGTCGAATACCGTCGGCACCCGCTGCCTTGATCGCGGGATTCCCGTGCGACAACCGCTCGTAGCCACGGCATCCATATGGGGCATAGCCAAGGTGGGAGGCGATCGGTCCCATCCGACGACGCATGATCGAGACCCAGCGACCCGCCCGCATTTCCCGCGGAGCGGAGGCTTCCGTGCGTCCGCTTCCGGAGCCGGCTCGGCGGCATGGACAGGGTTCCGGCCCGTCGCTAAAAGGCTGGCGCTGCGGCGTATTCGCGCCGCGATCCTATCCGAGACTTAAGGGTTTCCCATGAGCGGCGTGAACGAGATCCGGTCGACGTTCCTCCAGTACTTCGCGAAGAACGGCCACGAACCGGTCGCCTCCTCGCCGCTGGTGCCGCGCAACGACCCGACGCTGATGTTCACCAACGCCGGCATGGTGCAGTTCAAGAACGTCTTCACCGGTCTCGAGAAGCGCCCCTACAGCCGCGCCACCACGGCGCAGAAGGTGGTTCGCGCCGGCGGCAAGCACAACGACCTCGACAACGTCGGCTACACCGCGCGCCACCACACCTTCTTCGAGATGCTCGGCAACTTCTCGTTCGGCGACTATTTCAAGGAGGAGGCGATCGGCCTCGCCTGGAACCTCGTCACCCGGGAGTTCGGCCTCGACAAGTCGCGCCTGCTGGTCACCGTCTACTCCGAGGACGAGGAGGCGGCCCGCCTCTGGAAGTCGATCGCCGGCTTCTCCGACGATCGCATCATCCGGATCCCGACCTCGGACAACTTCTGGACCATGGGCGAGACGGGGCCCTGCGGCCCGTGCTCCGAGATCTTCTACGACCAGGGCGAGAGCGTCTGGGGTGGACCTCCGGGCTCGGCCGAGGAAGACGGCGACCGCTTCCTCGAATTCTGGAACCTCGTCTTCATGCAGTTCGAGCAGGTCTCGCCCGGCGAGCGCCTCGACCTGCCGCGCCCGTCGATCGACACCGGCATGGGCCTGGAGCGCATGGCCGCGATCCTCCAGGGCGTGACCTCGAACTACGAGACGGACCTGTTCCGACGCCTCATCGCCGCTGTCGAGGAAGCGATCGGCTCGCGCGCCGAAGGCGGCGCGCTGGCGTCACACCGCGTGATCGCCGACCACCTGCGCGCCACCGCCTTCCTGATCGCCGACGGCGTGCTGCCCTCCAACGAGGGCCGCGGCTACGTCCTGCGCCGTATCATGCGCCGGGCCATGCGCCACGCGAAGCTGCTGGGCGCGCGCGAGCCGGTGATCTATAAGGTGCTGCCGACGCTGGTGGCCGAGATGGGCCGGGCATATCCCGAGCTGGTGCGGGCCGAAGCCCTGATTTCGGAGACGCTGGAGCTCGAGGAGCGGCGCTTCCTGACGACCCTCGACCGGGGCCTGTCGCTGCTCAACGACGCGTCGACCTCGCTCGGCCAGGGCGACATGCTGGACGGCGAGACCGCCTTCAAGCTCTACGACACCTACGGCTTCCCGCTCGACCTGACTCAGGACGCGCTACGTGCGCGCGGCGTCGGCGTCGATCTTGCCGGTTTCGATTCCGCCATGCAGCGGCAGAAGGCCGAGGCGCGGGCAAGCTGGACCGGCTCGGGCGAGGCGGCGGCGGAGACCGTCTGGTTCGCCATCCGCGAGCGCGAGGGCGCGACCGAGTTCCTGGGCTACGACACCGAGACCGCCGAGGGCCAGGTGCGCGCGCTGGTGCGCGACGGCGCCGAGGTGCAGAGCGTTTCGGCGGGCGAGGAGGCGGCGGTGGTCCTGAACCAGACGCCTTTCTACGCCGAATCGGGCGGCCAGGTCGGCGACACCGGGACGCTGCGCGGCGAGGGCGTCCGCTTCGTGGTGACCGACACGCAGAAGGTCGCCGACGGGCTGTTCATCCATCGCGGCAAGGTGGCCGAGGGCGTTCTGAAGACGGGCGCGCCGCTCGAGCTCACGGTCGACCACGTCCGTCGCTCGCGCGTGCGCGCCAACCATTCGGCGACCCATCTCCTGCACGAGGGCCTGCGCGAGGTGCTGGGCACCCATGTCGCCCAGAAGGGCTCCATGGTCTCACCCGACCGCCTGCGCTTCGACTTCTCGCACCCGAAGCCGGTTGAGGCCGAGGAGCTGGCGCGCATCGAGGCGCTCGCCAACGAGGTGATCCGCGAGAACGCGCCGGTGGAGACGCGCCTGATGGCGGTGGACGACGCGATCGCGCTCGGCGCCATGGCGCTGTTCGGCGAGAAGTACGGCGACGAGGTTCGCGTCGTGTCGATGGGCGGACCCAAGGACGGCAGCGCCAAGGCGGCCTATTCCATCGAGCTCTGCGGCGGAACGCATGCGCGCGCCACCGGCGACATAGGGCTGGTGCATGTCGTCTCGGAAAGCGCGGTGGGCGCCGGCGTTCGCCGCGTCGAGGCGCTGACGGGCGAGGCGGCGCGCGACCATTTCCTGGAGCAGGACGCCCGCGTGCGCCGCATCGCCGCCTCTCTCAAGGTCGGCCCGGCCGAAATCGCCGATCGCGTCGAGGCGCTGGTCGAGGAGCGCCGCCGCCTGGAGCGCGAGCTCACCGAGGCGCGCAAGAAGCTGGCGCTGGCCGGCGACGGCTCGTCCTCGTCCTCGGCGCCGAAGGAGATCGGCGGCGTGGCCTTCGTCGGACGCGTCCTCGACGGCGTGTCGGCGAAGGATCTGAAGGGCCTGGTGGACGAGGTGAAGGCCGGGCTCGGCTCCGGCGTCGTCGCCTTCGTCGGCGTGGCGGACGGGAAGGCAAGTGTCGTGGTGGGTGTCACCGCCGACCTCACGGCGCGCTTCAGCGCGGTGGATCTCGTGCGCGCCGCGTCCGAGGCCATCGGCGGCAAGGGCGGCGGCGGGCGGCCGGACATGGCGCAGGCCGGCGGCCCGGACGCCGATCGAGCCGACGCGGCGATCGCCGCGATCGAGGCACGGCTCGCCGCCTGATCCCGCGCGAACGCGGCCGGGAAACGAGATGGGAAAGGGCGCCGCGAGGCGCCCTTTCTCATGGGATCAGTCGTCGTAGGTCGGGAACGACGCGACCTCGGCGGCCGAGGTGCTGAGCGTCAGCCGGTTTCCGTCCGGCATGAAGCGGTCGATCGGGATCACGCGGTCGCCGGTGAAGCCGGTGGTGCTCCCGTTGAAGTCGACCACCAGGGCGGTGGGCGTGTTGGCGTCCGTGCCGAGCACTTCCTCGACCTCGCCGAGCTCGACGCCCGCCGGGTTCAGGACCCTAGCATCCTCGACCGCGTCCGCGGTCATGTTCCAGGGCATCAGCATCACGCTGTCCTCGACCTCGACGAGGGAAGCGGTCTGAGCCTGGGCGGCCGATGCCGAAATCAGCGCGGCGCCGGCGGCGGCAAGAAGCATACGGTGCATTGGAAATTCTCCCGTGCGGTTCGATAGGCCGCTAACGGTGCCCTCCGAGGACGGTTCCTCGACAAGTTCGTGATCCGAAACGAAAAAACCCGGCCTCGCGGCCGGGTTTCCGTGGGGATTCTAGGGGCAGCCCTATCAGGCCGCCATCGCCTTCTTGAGGTTCTCGTCGATCTTGTCGAGGAAGCCGGTGGTCGACAGCCACGGCTGATCCGGGCCGATCAGGAGCGCGAGGTCCTTGGTCATGTGGCCGGCCTCAACCGTGTCGATGCAGACGCGCTCCAGCGTGTCGGCGAAGCGCTTCAGCTCGGCGTTGTCGTCGAGCTTGGCGCGATGCGCGAGGCCGCGCGTCCAGGCGAAGATCGAAGCGATGGAGTTCGTGGAGGTCTCCTGCCCCTTTTGGTGCTGGCGGAAGTGGCGCGTCACCGTGCCGTGGGCCGCCTCGGCCTCGACCGTCTTGCCGTCCGGCGTCATCAGCACCGAGGTCATCAGGCCGAGCGAGCCGAAGCCCTGCGCCACGATGTCGGACTGCACGTCGCCGTCGTAGTTCTTGCACGCCCAGACGTAGCCGCCCGACCACTTCAGCGCGGAGGCCACCATGTCGTCGATCAGGCGGTGCTCGTAGGTCAGCTTGCGCTTGTCGAACTCGGCCTTGAACTCGGCGTCGAACACCGCCTGGAAGATGTCTTTGAAGCGGCCGTCATACGCCTTGAGGATCGTGTTCTTGGTGGACAGGTAGACCGGGTAGCCGCGCAGCAGGCCATAGTTGAACGAGGCGCGGGCGAACTCGCGGATCGAGTCGTCGAGATTGTACATCGCCATCGCGACACCGGACGACGGCGCCTGATAGACCTCGTGCTCGATCGTCTCGCCGTCCTCGCCGACGAACTTGATCGAGAGCGTGCCCTTGCCGGGGAACTTGAAGTCGGTCGCGCGGTACTGGTCGCCGAAGGCGTGGCGGCCGACGATGATCGGCTGGGTCCAGCCGGGCACGAGGCGCGGCACGTTCTCCATGATGATCGGCTCGCGGAAGATCACGCCGCCGAGGATGTTGCGGATCGTGCCGTTCGGCGACTTCCACATCTTCTTGAGCTTGAACTCCTCGACGCGCTGCTCGTCGGGGGTGATCGTGGCGCACTTCACGCCGACGCCGTGCCGCTTGATCGCGTTGGCGGAATCGATCGTCACCTGGTCGCTCGTGGCGTCGCGGTTCTCGACCGACAGGTCGTAGTACTCGAGATCGATGTCGAGATAGGGGTGGATCAGCTTGTCCTTGATGTACTGCCAGATGATCCGGGTCATCTCGTCGCCGTCGAGCTCCACGACCGGATTCTGGACCTTGATCTTCGCCATCGATGCTTTCCCCTGGGATTGCGCCCGGCCGGACGGCGCGCGCGCTTTCGGATGATGGGGGCGGGCGCCCCCGACATGATGGCGCGGCTATAGCATCGCCCCCCAGCCGCGCAAAGCCGCGGCGGCCTTTGCGCCGCCCGCCGGCATCGGATAATCGTGCGCGGCATTCGCGGGAACAGGCAGGGGCGAGCACACGTGGCCGGCACCAACAGAAACGACGAGAACCGGACGGGCGGTCCCGCCATCATCCTCGTCGAACCCCAGCTCGGCGAGAACATCGGCATGGTGGCGCGCGCCATGGCCAATTTCGGGCTGGACGACCTGCGTCTCGTCAATCCGCGCGACGGCTGGCCCAACGAGAAGGCGCGGGCCAGCGCCTCGCGCGCCGACCACGTGATCGACGCCGTGCGCCTGTTCGACACGGTGGAGGCTGCGGCGGCGGACCTGACCTATCTCCTCGCCACCACAGCGCGGCCGCGATACTCGGTGAAGGCCGTGCGCGGGCCGGAGGAGGCCGGCGCCGAACTGCGCGCCCGCATCCACGCCGACCAGCCGGCCGGCATCCTGTTCGGGCGGGAGCGATTCGGATTGTCGAACGAGGAGATCGACCTCGCCGACGAGATCGTCACCTTTCCGGTCAACCCGGCCTTCGCCTCGCTCAACATCGCCCAGGCGGTGCTCCTGATGAGCTACGAGTGGATGAAGTCCGGGCTGGAGGAGGGTGCCGCGCCCCGCTTCACCGCCCCCGAGCTCGTCCCCGCGCCCAAGGACGACCTCTACCGCTTCTTCGACCACCTCGAAACCTCGCTCGACACCACCAACTTCTTCTTCCCGCCCGAGAAGCGCGAGGCGATGGTCCATAACCTGCGGGTCATGATGACGCGCGCGGGCTTCTCCGAACCCGAGCTGCGTATGCTTCGCGGCGTCTTGCGCGCCTTCGACCATCGGATCGAGAGGGGCACGAAATGACGGAGCGTCCGGTTCTCCTGTTCGATTCCGGCATCGGCGGGCTGACGGTGCTGCGCGAGGCGCGCGTGCTGATGCCCGAGCGGCGCTTCGTCTACGTCGCGGACGACGCCGCCTTTCCCTACGGCGATTGGGAGGAGGAGGCGCTTCGGGAGCGCATCGTCGGCCTGTTCGGCGGCCTGATCGAAGAGCACGACCCGGCGCTCTGCATGATCCCGTGCAACACGGCCTCGACGCTCGTGCTGGCGGATCTTCGCGCCGCCTTTCCGCAGATGCAGTTCGTGGGCACCGTGCCGGCCATCAAGCCGGCGGCGGAGCGAACGCGCTCCGGCCTCGTGTCCGTGCTGGCGACGCCGGGCACGGTGAAGCGGCAGTACACGCGCGACCTCGTCACCCAATGGGCCGCCAAATGCGAGGTCGAGCTCGTCGGCAGCGTCCGCCTCGCCGCGCTGGCCGAGACCTACATGCGGCACGGTTTCGTGGAGGAGGAGGCGGTGGCCGCCGAGACCGCGCCGTGCTTCGTGGAACGCGAAGGGCGGCGCACCGACATCGTGGTGCTGGCCTGCACGCACTATCCGTTCCTCGCCAACCGCATGCGCAAGACCGCACCCTGGCCGGTGGACTGGCTCGATCCCGCTGAGGCCATCGCGCGCCGCGCGCTGTCGCTGCTCGCGCCGGCGAAGGGGGAGATGCCGTCGGGGCCCGACCGCGCGATCTTCACGGGTGGCGGGCCGGACGCGGCGACGCGCTCGCTGATCCGCGGGTTCGGCCTCGTCGCCTGACCGGCTCAGATCCGGCCGAGCGAGATGTCGGAGGTGCGTCGGCTCGCGCCGTCGACCTGGTCGGTCACCGACAGCGAGAAGGCGCCACCCCCTTCGTTGCGGATGGTCATCACCGCCGTGCGGTCGCCGTGGACAACCACGGGATAGGTCAGCGTGAAGGTCAGCGTGTCGCCCCGCAGCCGCCCGTTCGAGAGCTGCGACACGCCACGCGTCGAGCCTGTATAGGAGCCGGAGAAGCGGCCGCTGCCTGGATCGAACCGGATGTCCGCGCCGATCTCGCGTCGCACGATCACCGCCGCGCGACACGTGCCGGCGATACGCAGGCGGTTCTCCCCCGCCAGGGTGCCGTCCACCGTGCAGGACACGCGACGGGGCGAACTGTCCTGTTCGCGCTGCACCGAGCCCGAGCCGCGAAACGAGCCCTCGAAGCGGGAGAGGAACTGCGGGTCGGCGTGCGCGGGCGTGGAACAGAGGAGGGCGCCCAGCAGGAGGGCGCTAGAAATTCTCGTCATCGGATGGGCTCCGGATCTGGCCGGCACGGATCGGTTCGCCGACGGCGCCGCTTGAGTGTCGAGAACGGAACGGATGGGGTGCCATATCGTTCGTCACACGGACGAAAAACCAACGGGCTGACCATGGACCTCATCAAGATCATCTTCGCCATCCTGCTGCCGCCGCTCGGCGTGTTCCTGGAAGTCGGGCTCGGCAAGCATTTCTGGATCAACATCATCCTGACGCTCCTCGGCTACATTCCCGGCATCGTCCACGCGGTCTGGGTGATCGCCCGCAAGTGACCGCAACGGCTTGACTTCCGGCCCCCCGGCCAATAGGGACTGCGCGTCGGCGGATCGAAAGGTCCGCCGGTTTCATTTTTACGTGTCCCGTGGGCTGTCGTGCGCTTCGTTCGGCGGCCCTGTCGGTCCGGCCCCGGTGCCGGACAAAGGAGGGCGCGTTTCCTGGCGTCGCGGATGGTCCGCGCGCGCCTCACATTCTGGGAAATGCGATGTCAAAGCGCGAGTCTTCCAAGTACAAAATCGATCGCCGCATGGGCGAGAACATCTGGGGCCGTCCGAAGTCCCCGGTGAACCGCCGCCAGTACGGCCCGGGCCAGCACGGCCAGCGCCGCAAGGGCAAGATGTCCGACTTCGGCACGCAGCTCCGTGCGAAGCAGAAGCTCAAGGGCTACTACGGCGACATTTCCGAGAAGCAGTTCCGCAAGACCTACGAGGAAGCCGCCCGTCGTCGTGGCGACACCTCGGAGAACCTGGTCGGCCTGCTCGAGTCGCGCCTCGACGCGATCGTGTATCGCGCCAAGTTCGTGCCGACGATCTGGGCCGCGCGCCAGTTCGTCAACCACGGCCACGTGAACGTCAACGGCGTGCGCACCAACATCGGCTCGTACCGCTGCAAGGCGGGCGATGTGATCGAGGTCCGTCAGAAGTCCAAGCAGCTCACCGTGCTGATCGAGGCGACCCAGCTCGCCGAGCGCGACGTGCCGGACTACATCGAGGCCGATCACTCCAAGATGGTCGCGACCTTCCAGCGCGTTCCGAACCTCGGCGACGTGCCGTATCCGGTCGTGATGGAGCCGAACCTGGTCGTCGAGTTCTACTCGCGCTGATCGGTTCGCACGACGCGACACCCACCAGAAGGCCGCCTCCGGGCGGCCTTTTGTTTTTCAGCCCGCTTTGTTAAGCGGAGCGCGAGACCGGAACCGAGACCATGCTGGACGACGCGCCGAACCTGCCGGCCGACGAGGCCCCGGACGCTGCCGACGCAGGCGGCGCGCATTCCCTGTTCCGCGACGTGCCCGACACCGTTTCCTTCAAGAAGCTGCGCAAGCGCCTGCTGCGCGAGATGCGGGAGACGATCGAGATCCATGCGATGGCGCGGCCCGGCACGCGCTGGCTGGTGGCGATCTCGGGCGGCAAGGATTCCTACTCGCTGCTCGCGCTGCTGCTGGACCTCAAGTGGCGCGGGCTTCTGCCGGTCGATCTCCTGGCCTGCAACCTCGACCAGGGGCAGCCGAACTTTCCGAAGCACGTCCTGCCCGAATGGCTGGCCGCCCACGGCATCGCGCACCGGATCGAGTATCGGGACACCTATTCCGTGGTGAAGGCGAAGGTGCCGGCCGGGGCGACCTACTGCTCGCTCTGCTCGCGCCTGCGCCGGGGCAACCTCTACCGCATCGCCCGCGAGGAGGGCTGCGAGGCCCTGGTGCTCGGGCACCACCGCGACGACAGCCTCGAGACGTTCTTCCTGAACATGGTCCATGGCGGCAAGCTCTCGGCGATGCCGGCCAAGCTCCTGAACGACGACGGCGATCTTCTGGTCCTGCGCCCGCTGATCCGCTCGGCCGAGGACGACATCGCGCGCTTCGCCGCCGCCATGCGCTTTCCCATCATCCCCTGCGATCTGTGCGGCAGTCAGGACGGGCTCCAGCGCAACGCCATGAAGACGTTCCTCTCCGACATGGAGACGCGCTTTCCCGGGCGTCGCGAGACGATCGCCCGCGCGCTCGCCAACGTCCGGCCGAGCCATCTCCTCGACCCCGCGCTCTTCGACTTCGCCAGCCTTCAGACCCGATCGGACCGAGACACGTGACATTCGACATCGATACGCTCGCCACCATTCTGCGCGACGCCGCGAAGGCGGAGATCATGCCCCGCTTCCGCCGGCTGGACGCGGGAGACATCCGCGAGAAGACCTCCGCGATCGACCTCGTGACCGAGGCGGACGAGAGCGCCGAGCGGTTCATCAAGGACGCCTGCGCCGGCGCCTTCCCGGACGCGCTGTTCGTGGGCGAGGAGAGCGTGGCGGCGGACCCGGCGCTGCTGCCGAGGATCGGCGAGGCCGAGCTCTCGATCGTCGTGGATCCGATCGACGGAACCGCGAACTACGCGATGGGCGCGCCGATGTTCGGCGTGATGGCGGCCGTGGTGTCCAAGGAGCGCACCGTCGGCGGCATCATCTACGACCCGCTGGGCGACGACTTCATGATCGCGGAGCGCGGAGCCGGCTCCTTCCTCGTGCGCCCGGACGGCGAGCGCCAGCGCCTGCGCGTGGCGGCGCCCGCGCCGGTCGAGGAACTGTTCGGCGTCGCCTCCTCGAGCTTCCTACCGCGCGAACAGCGCAGGCTGCTGCTCCAGCGCCTCGCCGACATCCGCGTCTTCGCCAACTACCGGACGGCGGCGCACGAGTATCGCCTGATGGCCTCGGGCCACGTCCACTTCCAGTTCTACCTGAAGCTCATGCCCTGGGACCATCTGGCCGGCTCGCTCCTGATCGAGGAGGCGGGCGGTCACGTGCGCAAGCTGGATGGCTCGCCCTACCTGCCGACCGACGTGGACGGCGGCCTCCTGACCGCGCCGGACGCCGAGACCTGGCAGGCGGTGCGCACCCTGATCGGGACCGACATCACCGCCTGACGGATCGACGGTGACCGGCGGCCTATTCGGCGGCCGCCGGTTCCACCACGCGCGGCCCGCCGTCGGGCGGGCTCCGGCGCTCGTTGAAGAGCTTGCCCTTCTCGGCCGCCAGCGTGCAGGCGATGGCGCCGAGCGACAGGAGGACGTATCCGGTCAGCAGCGGGATCAGCGTTCCGTCGTACATGTAGCCGATGATGCCGCCGAGCACGCCGCCGCCGAAGGTCTGCATGAAGCCGAGCACGGACGACGCCGTTCCGGCGACATGGCCGAGCGGGTCCATCGCCAGCGCGTTGAAGTTCGTGCCGATGAAGCCGAACATGCACAGGGACACGATCGTCATCGGCAGGTAGACCGCGAAGGGCGGCACGCCGCCGTTCATGAGCGCGATGGCCAAGTGCAGCAGGTTGAGCGCCAGGAAGATGCACAGGGCCGCGTGCGACAGGTGCCGCATGCCGAACCGCTCCACCAGACGCGAGTTGCTGAACGAGGCCACCGCCATGAAGATGGCGCCCGCCGAGAAGTAGAGCGTGAACTCGGGGCCGAGGCCGTAGACCGAAACGTAGACCTGCTCCGCCTGGTTGACGAAGGCGAACAGGACGCCGAACACCAGCGCCGTCGCCAGCGTGTAGCCGAAGGCCATGCGGTTGGTGACGACAACCCGGAAGGCCTGGAGCACGCGTGTCGCGGTCAGCGGCAGGCGGTCCTCCGGGTGCTGCGTCTCCGGCAGGCGGATCAGAGTCCAGAGCATCACGAAGGCGCCGAAGGCCGCCACGGCGATGAAGATCTCGTGCCAGTCGCCGAACAGCAGAACCACCTGGCCGAGATTGGGCGCGATCACCGGGATCGCCATGAAGATCATCATCACCAGCGACATGACGCTGGCCATCCGCGCGCCGCCGAAGCAGTCGCGCACCACCGAAACGGCGATGACGCGCGTCGCCGCGGCCCCGACGCCCTGGATGGCGCGCAGGGCCAGGAGCATGCCGAAGGTCGTGGAGAACACCGCCGCCACCGAGGCCAGCACGTAGACGCCGAGGCCGAACAGGAGCACCGGCCGCCGTCCGAAGCGGTCCGACAGCGTGCCGTAGAGGATCTGCGAGGCGCCGAACCCGAGGACGTAGGAGGTGATGACGAACTGCGCATGGTTCGGATTGGCCAGTTGCAGCGTCTGCGTGATGTTCGTCAGCGCCGGAATGAAGATGTCGATCGCCGCGGCATTCAGCGCCATGATGCAGGCGATCAGGGTCACGAGCTCCCAATATGGGATCCCGCGCACGGTCTTGGGCGCGCTCGACATGAGGTCCGATCTTTCGTTGGTCGAACTGGTTCTAGGCGGAACAGCCTGCAATGCAAGGAATACTGACGAACGGTCCGTCTTCGGCTCAAACGAAAACGGCCCGCTCGGGGGAGCGGGCCGTTGCAGGACGCCGGGCCGGTCAGGCCGCCGGCGAGGGGGCGTTCAGGGCGATGCCCTTGTCCCCGAAGAAATCCTGCAGCTCGCCCGCCTGGAACATCTCGCGAAGGATGTCGCAGCCGCCGACGAACTCGCCCTTCACGTAGACCTGCGGAATGGTCGGCCAAGAGCCGTATTCCTTGATCCCGTTGCGCAGATCGTCGGACGACAGGACGTTGACGCCCTTATAGGGCACGCCGAGATAGTTCAGGATCTGGACCACCTGGCCGGAAAAGCCGCATTGCGGGAAGTCCGGCGTTCCCTTCATGAAGACGATCACGTCGTTCGTCTTCACCTCGTTGTCGATCCAGTCGATGATGCCGGCCATGGCGAAATCCCGTGCTGTGGGCCCGCGAGCGCATCGCGGGCGGGGTGCGTCCCGGCTCACATACGATGTCGGGGCGCCGCTTTAAAGATGATGCCGTCGTTCCTACTTCGGCGCGCTGGTCTGCAGCGCCAGCGCATGAAGGATGCCGCCCATATTTCCCTGCAGCGCCTGATAGACCATCTGGTGCTGCTGCACGCGCGACTTGCCGCGAAAGCTCTCGGCCACGACCTCGGCGGCGTAGTGGTCGCCGTCGCCCGCGAGATCGCGGATCGTCACCGTGGCGTCGGGGATCGCGTCGCGGATCATCTTCTCGATGTCGTGGGCGTTCATGGGCATGCGCATATCTCCTGCCGGCGGCGCGGGGAAGGACCCGGCGACCGCCGGTTCAAGGATAGGGCCGATGCCGGGCCCGAGCAATCGAGACCGGCGCCGGTCGCATCAGGCGGCAGCCGTCTCCGCCGGGAGGCTTCCGGACATGAAGGCGGGGAACCAGCTTTCGTGTGCCACGGTCAGATCGGCCACGGCGCACGACAGCACGCCCTCGATCTCCAGCGCCGCGCCGCCCACCGTGCCGAGACGGCGGTGGGGCAGGGCGCCGAGCTCGGACGCGACGGCGTCCGCCGCCTCCGCCGGCACCGCCACCACGTAGCGCGCCTGGTCTTCGCCGAACAGCAGCGCGTGGCGCGGGCCCTCGCCGACGGACGCGCGGGCGCCCAGCCCGGCGGACACGCACATCTCCGCGAGCGCGACCGCCAGTCCACCGTCCGAGAGGTCGTGGCAGGCGGACACGCGGCCCGAGCGGATCAGCGCTCGCACGGCGTCGCCGTGCCGGCGCTCCGCTTCGAGATCGACCACCGGCGCGCCACCATCCTCGCGGCCCGCGATCTCCCGCAGGAAGATCGACGAGCCGAGATGCGCGCCGTCCGTGCCGACCAGGAAGAGCACGTCGCCTTCGCGCCAGCCGCCGATCGTCGCGGTCTTCGTGCGATCCTCGATCAGGCCGACGCCGCCGATGGTCGGGGTCGGCAGGATCGCGCGCCCGTGGGTCTCGTTGTAGAGCGACACGTTGCCGGAGACGATCGGGAAGCCTAGCGCCTCGCAGGCGGCGCCGATGCCCTGAACGGCCTTCACGAACTGGCCCATGATCTCGGGCTTCTCGGGATTGCCGAAGTTGAGGTTGTCGGTTGCGGCCAGCGGCTCGGCGCCCACGGCCGTCAGGTTGCGCCAGCACTCGGCCACGGACTGCGCCCCGCCCTGGAAAGGATCGGCCTCGCAGTAGCGTGGCGTGACGTCGGACGAGAAGGCCAGCGCCTTCGTGGGATGGCCGTCGACGCGCACGACACCGGCGTCGCCTCCGGGCCGCTGCATCGAATTGCCCTGGATCAGCGTGTCGTACTGCTCGAACACCCAGCGGCGCGAGGCGATGTCGGGCGAGCCCATGATGCGCAGGAGCGCCGCGCCGTAGTCCTTCGGCTCGGCGACATCGGCCACCGAGACCGCCTCGGCGGCCTTCGGCTCGATCCACGGACGGTCGTATTCCGGTGCCTCGTCGCCGAGTTCCTTGATCGGCAGGTTGGCGACCTCCTTGCCCTCGAACAGGATGCGGAAGCGCAGGTCGTCCGTGGTTCGGCCCACCACGGCGAAGTCGAGACCCCACTTCACGAAGATGGCCTCGGCCTCCTCGTGCTTCTCGGGGCGCAGAACCATGAGCATGCGCTCCTGGCTCTCGGACAGCATCATCTCGTAGGGGCTCATGCGCGCTTCGCGCACCGGCACCTTGTCGAGGGCGAGCTCGATGCCGAGATCGCCCTTTGCGCCCATCTCCACCGCCGAGCAGGTGAGGCCCGCGGCGCCCATGTCCTGGATCGCGATCACGGCGCCGGTCTGCATCAGCTCGAGGCAGGCCTCCAGCAGGCACTTCTCGGTGAACGGGTCGCCGACCTGCACGGTCGGGCGCTTCTCCTCGATCGTGTCGTCGAACTCGGCCGAGGCCATGGTCGCGCCGCCGACGCCGTCGCGGCCCGTCTTGGCGCCGAGATAGACCACCGGCAGGCCGACGCCTTCGGCCTTGGAGTAGAAGATCGCGTCGGTCTTCGCCAGCCCGGCGGCGAAGGCGTTGACGAGGCAGTTGCCGTTGTAGCGCGGGTGGAAGTTCACCTCGCCGCCCACGGTCGGCACGCCGAACGAATTGCCGTAGCCGCCGACGCCGGCGACCACGCCCGAAACGAGGTGGCGGGTCTTGGGATGGTCCGGCGCGCCGAAGCGCAGCGCGTTCATCGCGGCGATCGGCCGCGCGCCCATGGTGAACACGTCGCGCAGGATGCCGCCGACGCCGGTCGCCGCGCCCTGGTAGGGCTCGATATAGGACGGGTGGTTGTGGCTCTCCATCTTGAAGACCACGCAGTCGCCGTCGCCGATGTCCACCACCCCGGCGTTCTCGCCCGGACCCTGGATCACGCGCGCGCCCTTGGTTGGCAGGGTGCGCAGCCACCTCTTGGACGACTTGTAGGAACAGTGCTCGTTCCACATCGCCGAGAAGATGCCGAGTTCGGTGATCGTCGGCTCGCGCCCGATCAGGTCGAGAATGCGCTGGTACTCGTCCGGCTTCAGGCCATGGCCGGCGATGAGCTCCGGGGTGATCTGGATGTCGGCCATGGAGACTCCGAAACGGTCTGGAAAACTGGCGCGGGCTCCCCGCGTCTCAGGCGGGGGGAAGCGGGCGGTGCGAAAGGCGGTGCGTCATCTGGCGCGTACCCAATCCGACCGGTTGCGGCAAGGGCCGACATCGGCCGCCGCGCGAAGGATCGTCGCGTCGTCCTCGACCTGGCTGACCGCACCGTCGATCCGCCGCTGGAGGATCAGCAGCGTGTGGTCCGGCCGCCCGTCGCGCATCGGCGCGCGCAGGCAAACGGCGTAGCCGCGCGCCGGATCGGCGAACACGAACCCGCGGGTACGCTCGAACGCCTGCCGCCGGTAGATCGCGGCGCCGGTGTCGCCGATGTAGCGCGTCTCGGCCGCGTTCGGTGCGGGTGCGGCCGGAGCAGTGAGCGGCGCCGCATCGGTCCGGCAGCCGGCAAGCGCGGCGGCTGTCAGCACCAGAAGGCCGAAACCGACCCGGAGCGCGCTCGATCCGCGTTCAGGCATCGCAGCTTGTGGAACCCGCACGCCAGCGTCCGAGGTCGCTCTCGAGGCGGGCCCGGAGCGGCGTGCCGAGAAGCGGGCCGTAGGTGGCGACGTCGGTGGAGCCGGCGGCGCCTTCGACCACGAGAAGCGGCCGCGCCTCGGGGCGGCCCTTGGGCACCAGCAGAAAGCGCGGACGGCCGGAGAACGAGGAAAGCTCGGGCGCGATGCTGTAGCTCGCGAAGTCGGGATCGCGCGACTTGAACCAGCAGCGGTTGGCGGTCAGCGTCAGCCGCTCCATCCGGTCGAGCCCCGTGTCCGCCTTCTTGACCGCGACCTTTTCCGGCTCGGGCACGCGGGACGCGCAGCCCGCGACGACCAGGAGGCCCGCCAACGCGAGCCCGGCCGGCAGCATCCGCGACATGGCCGTCGTCCTCAAGCGGCGAGACCGCGACCGAGAAGGCCGAGCGCGCCCTGGAAAAGGGGGCGACCATCGGTGCCGCCGTGCTCCGGCTCCACGAGGTTTTCCGGGTGCGGCATCATGCCGAGAACATTGCCGCGATCGTTGACGATGCCGGCGATGTCGTTGATCGCACCGTTGGGATTGGTGCCCTCCGCATAGCGGAACACGACGCGGCCTTCGCCCTCGATGCGCGCGAGCGTCTCGGCCTCGGCGAAGTAGTTGCCGTCGTGGTGCGCCACGGGCGAGCGGATGATCTGATCCTGCGCGTAGCCCGAAGTGAACAGCGTCTGTGCGTTGGTGACCTTGAGCTTCACCTCGCGGCAGACGAAACGCAGGCTCGTGTTGCGCATCAGCGCGCCCGGCAGAAGGCCTGCCTCGCACAGGATCTGGAAGCCGTTGCAGACGCCGAGCACCGGCACGCCGGCGGCGGCCTTCTCGGCGACGGCCCGCATCACCGGCGAGCGCGCGGCGATCGCCCCGCAGCGCAGGTAGTCGCCGAACGAGAAGCCGCCCGGCACGACGATCAGGTCGACATCGGGGATCTGCGTCTCGGTCTGCCAGACGGTCGCGGGAGCCCGGCCGGAGATCGTGGTGAGCGCCGCGATCATGTCGCGGTCGCGGTTGAGGCCCGGCAGGAGGACGACGGCGGACTTCATGGGCGGGCTCCTCAAACGAGCTCGATCGCGTAGTTCTCGATCACCGTGTTGGCGAGCAGCTTTTCGCACATCGCCTTGAGGTCGCCTTCCGCCTTGGCGCGGTCGGTGCCGTCGACCTCGACGTCGAAAACCTTGCCCTGGCGTACGCCGGACACGCCTTCGAAGCCCAGCGTGCCGAGGGCCCCTTCGATCGCCTTGCCCTGAGGATCCAGGACGCCGTTCTTGAGGGTGACGACGATGCGCGCCTTGATCACGTTGTCTGCCTGCCTTGCGAATGAACCAATCGGAGAGCCGGAGCCGGCTGCGACACGGGACGCCGTGCTACTTGACCAACACCGGCCCGGAAGGGCGGGGCGGCTCGTTCTCGTTCATGATGCCGAGCCGGCGCGCGACCTCCTGGTAGGCCTCCACGAGGCCGCCCATGTCTCGGCGGAAGCGATCCTTGTCGAGCTTGTCCTGAGTCTGCACGTCCCAGAGACGGCACGAGTCGGGCGAGATCTCATCGGCCACGATGATGCGCATCATGTCGCCCTCGAACAGACGGCCGGTCTCGATCTTGAAGTCCACGAGCTGGATGCCGACGCCGAGGAAGAGGCCGGACAGGAAGTCGTTGACGCGGATGGCGAGCGCCATGATGTCGTCGATTTCCTGCGGCGTCGCCCAGCCGAAGGCCGTGATGTGCTCTTCCGACACCATCGGGTCGTCGAGCTGGTCGGCCTTGTAGTAGAACTCGATGATCGAGCGCGGCAGCACCGTGCCTTCCTCGATGCCGAGCCGCTTGGCCAAGGAGCCGGCGGCGACGTTGCGCACCACCACCTCGAGCGGGATGATCTCGACTTCCTTGATAAGCTGCTCACGCATGTTGAGCCGCCGGATGAAGTGCGTCGGGATGCCGATCTTGTTCAGATGGCTGAAGATGTACTCGGAGATGCGGTTGTTGAGGACGCCCTTGCCGTCGACGACCTCGTGCTTCTTCTTGTTGAAGGCGGTGGCGTCGTCCTTGAAGAACTGAACCAGCGTGCCGGGCTCGGGACCCTCGTAAAGGATCTTGCCCTTGCCTTCGTAGATACGGCGGCGACGTGTCATGGATAATGCCTGATCGCGTAAAAGGGCGAGTCGAACGCCGACCCGCGAAAACCATATGTCTCCCGCGGGTGAATAGACCAAACGCCGTGCCTAAACAATCGCAAACCAGAAGCGGCGCGCGGAGCGCCCGCGTGACGATTGCTGGACAAGGCGGGCCGAGCCGCTAGCATGGTCACGACAAGCATGCGCAAGTGACGAAAGGACATCGGAATGTCGCTGAACGATCGGGGCCAGGATTTCGAGGCACGCTACGCCCACGACGAGGAACGCAAGTTCCGCATCGAGGCGCGGGCGACCAAACTCCTGGGCCTCTGGGCGGCCGGCAAGCTCGGCAAGGACGGTGCGGAAGCGGACGCCTACGCCCTGGCGCTCGCCCAGCTCGACCTCGGCGCGAGGGGGCCGGAGGACGTGTTCGCCAAGATCCGCGCGGATTTCGACGCGGCCAGCGTGAACCAGTCGGACCACCAGATCGAGCGCCATCGGAGCGAGTGCCTGGACGAGGCGGCTCGGCAGATCGCGGCATCCTGATGAGCCTGACGCGGCTGCGGGACCTTCTCGCGCGGCCCGAGCCGGTCCTCAGCGGCTGGTCGAGCCTCGCGGACCCCGTGGTCCACGAGATCCTGCTGCGTGCCTTCGACGCGCTGGTTCTGGACGGCCAGCACGGGCTCGCGGGGGTCGCCGACCTGCGCGAGGGTTGCGCCCGCGCGGCGCTTCTCGGCAAGCCGGCGATCGTCCGCGTCGCGCCCGGCGACCTGGCGCTCGCCGGACGCGCGGCCGATCTCGGCGCGGCGGGCGTCATTCTGCCCATGGTGGACAGTGCCGACGAGGCGCGGGCCTTCGCCAGGTCGCTGCGCTACATGCCCGGCGGCACGCGCTCGTTCGGGCCGACGCGGGCGGCCGACCTCTTCGGCATGACCCCGCGAGACTACATGCGGGCGGCCGACGAGGCGGTGGTGTCGTTCGCGATGATCGAGACCGCCGCCGCCTATGCCGACCTCGACGCGATCCTCGCCGTGCCCGAACTCGGCGGCGTCTTCGTCGGCCCGTCCGACCTCTCGATGGCGCTCGGAGACGGCGTCCTCGATCCGCAGGGAGAAGCCAACGACCGCGCGATCGCGCACATCGCAGCCCGCGCCCGGGCAGCCGGCAAGGCGGTCGCCATCTACGCCCTGGATGCGGCGGATGCGCGCCGATACGCGGACATGGGCTGCCAGTTGATCGGCATCGCGTCCGACGTCGGCATCCTCAAGGCGGGGTGCGCGCGGCTCGCGTCGGAATTCCGGGGCTGACGCGCCGCCCGTCAGGGCGCCGGAAGCCGAGACAGGAACTTGCCGAAAGTGAGCAGCCCCTCGGGCCAGGGGCCGTGGCCGCTCGCCTCGTCCAGCCCACCGGACTCGCCGGCGTCCACGAACAGGGAGCCCCAGGCGGCCGCCACGTCCTCGATCGCGTCGAAGGAATGGTCCGGCGCGCCGCGGCTCGCCACCACGATCGACGGGAAGGGAAGCGGCTCGCGGCTGTAGGCCTCGAAGCCCGACGCGCCGTCGCCGAGGTCCGTCGGCGCGACGAAGAAGGCGCCGGCGGCGGGGCGCCGGAACAGCGGCGCGGCGGCGACGGCGGCGGCAACGCCGAGCGCATGGGCGACGATCACGGGCGGGCGTTCCGCGCGCGACACCGCATCGGCCACGGCCGCGATCCAGGCCTTCGCGTCGTGCGGGTCGGCCGCGGGTGGTGCCACCCGGCTGGCGGTCGACAGCTTCGCCTCCCAGCGGGATTGCCAGTGCTGCTCGGAAGCGCCTTCGAGGCCTGGAACGATCAGGATATCGACGTCTGAAACTCGCATCGTTTGCAGATGCGAAGGGGCGCGCGCCTTGTCAAGGCGGCGCAACGCGCGCGTTCACAGCAGCGGGCTGATGAGCCGCGTGACGTTCTCGCCGAGTTGGATCATGAAGCCGCGCTTGTTCCAGTCCTCGAGGTTCAGCCGGTGGCTCTTGGCGCGGTAGTCGTCCTCGATCGCGCGCAGATCGCGCACCGTATCTTCGCTGTAGGCGATCAGCGTCACCTCGGAGTTCAGCTCGAACGAGCGTCGGTCCATGTTGGCCGAGCCGACGATGGCGATGTCGTCGTCGATCGACAGATGCTTGGCATGGAGGAACCGCTCCCGGTAGAGCATCACCTCGACGCCGGCCTCCAGCAGCTCGTCGTAGTAGGACTGCTGGGCGCGGTCGATCAACAGGCTGTTGGTGGTGGAGGTGACGAAGAGCGTGACCCGCACGCCCTTGGAAACCGCCGTGCGCATGGCCAGGAGCAGCGGCTCGTTGGGAATGAAGTAGGGCGTCGCCAGGACCACGCGCTGCCGCGCGCTGTAGATCAGGTCGGTGAATAGGATGTCGACGCCGGCTTCCGGGTAGTCCGGCCCCGACGGTAGAACCTGAGCCGTCGCCGTCCGGTCGGCCGAGGGCGGCTCGGGCGCCGGCATCAGCTCGGGCGAGCCGATATCCTCGGCCGTCTCCAGGTACCAGTCGCCGATGAAGATCGCCTGGAGTTCGAGCACCACCGGTCCCTCCACCCGGGCCATGAGCTCGCGATAGAAGGTCTTCGGCTCGTATTCGATGCGGTGCATGTTCTGCGAGCCGACCCAGCCGACCTTGCCGTCCACCACCACGATCTTGCGATGGTTGCGCAGGTCCATGCGCGTCGCCT
The DNA here is from genome assembly GCF_003583935.1 of Aureimonas flava. GTDB lineage: Bacteria > Pseudomonadota > Alphaproteobacteria > Rhizobiales > Rhizobiaceae > Aureimonas > Aureimonas flava. Next base: position 505,909 of record NZ_QYRN01000001.1, read on the forward strand.
GGTTCCAGAAGCGCAAGGGCAGGATCAGGCGCAGCTCGACGCCGGTGGTCCGAAGACGCTTGGCGATGGCCTTGCGATCGCGCGACGAGCCCACGGCGTCGATCAGGAGGCGGCACTTCACGCCGCGCCGCGCGGCCCGTTCGAGTGCACTCAGCACCTTGTTTCCCGCCTGGTCGTTCTGGAGGATGTAGACCATCACGTGGGCGTGGTGCCGGGCGGAGTCGATGTCGGCGGCGATGCGGTCCACCACGCGGTTGTAGTCCGCGTCCAGCACGATGCGGTTGTCGGCGAGGCTGGGAAACCGGCCGATCCGATGCACGAGGTGGGCAGTCATGCGATGGTGCGGGCGCAGGGTGCGCATGCCGCCCATGCCCTCCAGCGTCATGTGGGCGATGGCATGCCGGATGATGTCGGGCACCTTCTCGATGCGGTCGCGCCGCCATTTCGGATGGCGTGCGTTGCCGACGGCGAGGTAAACCACGAGCGCGCCCCAGGGCAGGAAGAAGAACAGCAGCAGCCAGGCCTGCGCCGCCACCGGGCTGCGCCGGAACGGGATGTAGATGACCGCGCCGATCAGGATGGCCCAGCTCAGGAACGCCAGGACCATCGGCAGGACCGTGCCGTCGAGATATTGGACCATCCTCGTCTCGACCCCCGGTCGCCACGCCGCCGGGCCTGCCTTGCACAGGTCCGTATCGAGCGATATGGGCGTCGGCGCGCGGGGGACGAGGGACCGCCCGGCAAGATCGTCGGCGGAACGGGCGCTCCCGGCGCCGCGTTTAGGGGCTCGACCGCACGCGAAGGCGGAACGGTTGCGGAAGCGGTGAGGGCATGTTGCGGATCGTCTACGCCAATCTGGGCTACAGCCGGGACATCGACGGCTCCATCGGGCACCATGTGCGCAGAGCCCATCACCACGTGTTCACGACGCGGCGGGTGCAGTTGCGAAGCCTCGGCCTCGTGCGCCAGCGCCTCGCCGAGCTGCAGCCGGACCTGTCCTGCTTCGCCGAGATCGACAAGGGGTCGCTCACCAACGGCTTCTTCGACCAGGTCGGGGCCCTGGCGGAAGCGCATCACACGACGGTGCGGATCGACAACAAGTACAGCGCCGACCGGCGCTTCCGCCGCCTGTCGGTTTCGCGCGGCAAGTCCAACGCGTTTCTCGCATCGCGTCCGCTGACCTACGTCGCCAGATACCTGTCGGCCGGCAAGAAGCGCCTCGTCTACGACATCAACATTTCGGGCGTGCGCATCCTGATGGCGCACCTGTCGCTGCGCTACCACGTGCGCTGCCTCCAGATGGCGGAGCTGGCGCGCTGGGTCGGAGAAAGCGACGCGCCGACCGTGGTGATCGGCGACTTCAACCTGTTCCGGGGCGCGGGCGAGTTGCGCCCGCTCTTGGCGGATGGGCGGCTCGTCCATGCCAATGCCCATTCCGGTCCAACCTTCCGCCTCGGGCCCTATCGCGCCGCGCTCGACATCTGCCTCCTGTCGCGCGACCTGCGCGACCATTGCCGGGTCGCGATCCTCGACCAGCCCTATTCGGACCACCAGATGATCCAGCTCGACATCGCGGGCGTGGAGGAACGGGGGGCGCCGCTGGAAACGCCGATCCTCGTGACGGCCGACGCACAGGCCGCCTGACGCCGGGCGGATCGTCCCGCCCGGCGCCCCGTTCGCGGTCAGGCCGCGCCGAACACGCGGGCGAAGATCGTGTCGACGTGCTTGGTGTGGTAGCCGATGTCGAACTTCTCGCGGATTTCCGCCTCGGAGAGCGCCGCCGTCACCTCGGCGTCGGCCAGCAGTTCCTCGAGGAAGTCGGCGCCGTGCTCCCAGACCTTCATCGCGTTGCGCTGGACGAGCCGGTAGGCGTCCTCGCGGCTGACGCCCGCCTGGGTAAGCGCGAGCAGCACGCGCTGCGAGTGGACGAGCCCTTTGAACTGGTTGAGGTTGCGGTCCATCCGCTCCGGGTAGACGAGCAGCTTGTCGATCACGCCGGTGAGGCGGGCGAGGGCGAAGTCCAGCGTCACCGTCGCGTCGGGCCCGATGTAGCGTTCGACGGAGGAGTGCGAGATGTCCCGCTCGTGCCAGAGCGCGACGTTCTCCATGGCCGGCATCGCGAAGGCGCGCACCATCCGGGCGAGGCCGGTCAGGTTCTCGGTGAGCACCGGGTTGCGCTTGTGCGGCATGGCCGACGAGCCCTTCTGTCCGGGCGAGAAGAATTCCTCGGCCTCCAGCACCTCGGTGCGCTGCAGGTGGCGGATCTCGGTCGCGAGCCGCTCGATGGACGAGGCGATCACCGCCAGCGTCGCGAAGTACATCGCGTGCCGATCGCGCGGGATGACCTGCGTCGAGACGGGTTCGGGCTTCAGCCCCAGCGCCTCGGCGACATGCTCCTCGACGCGCGGGTCGATGTTGGCGAAGGTGCCGACGGCGCCGGAGATGGCGCAGGTGGCGACCTCCTCGCGCGCGGCGCGCAGGCGCTCGCGGCAGCGGTCGAACTCGGCATAGGCGAGGGCGAGCTTGACGCCGAAGGTGGTCGGCTCGGCATGGATGCCGTGGCTGCGACCGATGGTGACCGTGTCCTTGTGCTCCAACGCGCGGCGCTTCAGCGCGGCCAGGAGCGCGTCCATGTCGGCGAGCAGGAGGTCGGTCGCGCGCACGAGCTGGACGTTGAAGCAGGTGTCAAGCACGTCGGACGAGGTCATGCCCTGGTGGACGAAGCGCGAGTCCGGGCCGACGAACTCGGCCAGATGCGTCAGGAAGGCGATCACATCGTGCTTGGTGACGCGCTCGATCTCGTCGATCCGGTCCACGTCGAACGTCGCCGCACCGCCCTTTTCCCAGATCGTCCGGGCGGCTTCCTCGGGGATCACGCCGAGTTCGGCCAGCGCGTCGCAGGCGTGGGCCTCGATCTCGAACCAGATCCGGAACTTGGTCTCCTGCGACCAGACGGCGACCATCTCGGGGCGGGAATAGCGGGGGATCATGGGCGAGGCCTTTCGCGCGCGGCATACGGGAGGTTCGCCGCGCTGTAACAGACCCCCGCGCCCGCCTCAATCAGCGCCGGCGCGCGCTCATGCCAGTTCCCGCCAGCAGGGGCGCAGGTCGCCCGGCGCGGGAGCGGCGGCGTGGACGCCGCGCGCGATCGCCCGCGCCATGACGGCGGCGGCCGCCGCCGCAAGCTCGATCCGCTCGGCGCCGTCGGGGCGCCAGCCGCTCCCGCCGGTTGCGGCCGCGAACACGAGGTCGCCGTCGAAATCCGTATGGGCCGGCCAGATCGCGCGGGCGAAGCCGTCATGCGCCGCGACCGCCAGCCGGCGCGCGCCGCCCTTGTCCAGCACGGCGTCCGTCGCCACCACCGCTATGGTCGTGGCCGCGCCCGACTGCGGCGCGAGCTTGGTGGGGGGCGGCGCCGACATGGCGGGGTGCGGATCCGGGAGGCCGAGCCCGCCGAACTCGGCGTCGAGCTCGAACGGGGCGGCATGGAAATGCCGCGTGGCGCCGATCAGCGGGGAGCCGACCGCGTTCACCGCGACCAGCGCCGCCACCGTCGCGCCGGAGGGGAGAACCACGGAAGCCGAGCCGAGCCCGCCCTTCACGAGCGCCGTGGTGGCGCCCGTGCCGGCCCCGACGCTGCCGAGCGCGAAGGCGGCACCCGCCGCCTCGGCGGCGCGAAGCCCCAGCTCGCGATAGGGCGAATGAAGACCCCAGTCCTTATCGCCGCCGTTGGCGAGGTCGAACAGGATCGCCGCCGGAACCAGGGGCACCCGGTGGCCTGCGACCTCGAACCCGCGCCCCGCCCGGCGCAGGAAGGCCTGCACGCCCGACGCCGCGTCGAGGCCGAAGGCGGAGCCGCCCGACAGGACCAGGGCGTCGATGCCCGGCACCAGCTTGTCCGGCGCGAGAAGCTCGGTCTCCCGCGTGCCCGGAGCGCCGCCCAGAATCTCCACGGCGGCCACGCAGGGGCGGTCGAACAACACCGCGGTCGTGCCGCTCTTCAACCGCTCGTCCTGCGCATGACCGACCATGAGGCCGGGAACGTCGGTCAGGAGGTTGCGCGGGCCGGCCCGCCAGAGGCGCGACACGACCTCAGCCCTGCGTCTGCGCCAAGAAGCGCGTGCCGTCCCAGCGATAGGGGCGGAAGGGAACGATGTCGGCAGAGCCGTCTCCACGGAAGCGCACGAGGCCGGCCGAGGTGACGAACGTCTCGACGTTCAGGACGTCGGCCAGGGTGCGGCCCTCGGCGGACGCACGGCGCGCGGCCTCGATCGCGATCTCCGCGCCCACGCGGGCGACCCGGGCATAGCCCTCGTCCTCGGGGGCGGTCTCGGACGGCGTCCAATCGACGTCGAAGCCGGACGCCACGGCGGTCACGCCCGCCGGCAGGGTTGCGCCGTCCGCCGCGTCCACCAGCGATTCGCCGCCGACCGCCTCGATCGACAGCCCGATCTCGGCCGCGTCGCGCAGGATGATCGCGGTGTCGCTGCGCGCGCCCAGGAACAGGACGCGCATGACGCCGCTCTGCCGAAGGCGCCGGACCAGCGGGAACTGCTTCTCCTCAGCCGGGCGATAGGTGTCGGTCACCGACGCGCGCAGCCCGCTTTCGTCCAGGGCCTGGCGCAGCTTGTCGGCAAGGTCCCGCGACTGGGGCGAGCCGTCCTCGACCATCGCGAAGGGGCTGTCCGGCCAGTGTTCGCGCACGAACGCGGAGAGCGCGACGACCTCGGCGTCCGCCGCCGGAGCGAGGCGCCAGAGGAGAGCGCCGTCCTTCTCGCGATGGCGCTGGATGCGCGTGGCCCGCACGCCCACGTCGATCACCGGGATGCCGGCGGCCGTCAGCCCCGGCAGCGCGGCCTCCAGCGCCACGGCGCAGAGGAAGCCGACGGCCAGCGTCGCGCGCGCCTCGGTCAATGCGGCGACGGCCTCCCGGCCGCCCTCGGTCGTGCAGCCGGTGTCGGCCCGCGCCGCGCCGACCCCGGCCGCGCTCGACGCGCGCTCCGCGCCCACGGCGATCTGCCGTCCGAGGATGTCGCTCGGGCCGGTGAGGGGGGCGGCGATCCCGACGACGATCCCGTCCGCCGTCTGGGCGGCGGCGCCGGCGAGAGGGGCGGCGGCGAGCACGATCGCGAGAGCGAGCCGGGGCGGGGTGCGGATCATGGCCTCTTCTACCGCCATCCGCCGCCGGGCGCGAGGCGCCTTCGCTTGACCCTCCGCGCGGGCCCCGCTTAAGTCGCGGCAAGCCGCCGCTAGGGCGCGCCATCAGTTCGGGAGTCTACGCATGATCGGCGGACGCAAAGCCATTCTCGGCCTCACGGCCTCATTCTTGGCGCTCGGCGTGTCCGCCGCGTCGGCGCAGGACGCCGCGCTGAAGCTGGGCTTCATCGGTGGCATCACCGGGCCGATCGAAAGCCTCATGCCGCCGATCACCAACGCCGCCAAGCTGGCCGTCTCGCAGGTCAACGAAGCCGGCGGAATCGGAGCGGGCGGCGCCAAGGTGGAGATGGTGATCGGCGACGACGGCTGCGTCGACGCCGCCCGCGCCTCGGACGCCGCCGACCGTCAGGTGAACTCGGAGAAGGTCGTGGGCATCGTCGGCGCCATGTGCTCCGGCGCCACCATCGCCGCGGCCAACGCGGCGGCGATTCCGGGCGGCGTGGTGATGGTTTCGCCGGCGTCCACCTCGCCCGCCGTGAGCGATCTCGACGACAAGGACCTCGTGTTCCGCACCGCGCCCTCCGACGCCTACCAGGGCGAGGTCCTGGCGCGCGTGGTGCGCAAGAACAATATCGACAACGTCGCCATCACCTACGTGAACAACGACTACGGCACCGGGTTCGCCCAGGCCTTCCAGAAGGCGTTCGAGGCCGACGGCGGCACGGTCACCGTTTCGCAGGCGCACGAGGACGGCAAGGCGGACTATCGGGCCGAGATCGGCTCGCTCGCGTCCTCCGGCGCGGATGCGCTGGTCGTGCTCGCCTATGTCGACGGCTCGGGCGGCCGCATCGTGTCGCAGGCGCGCGAGACGGGCGACTTCTCGACCTTCATCGGCGGCGACGGCATGGTGGGCGGCAACCTGACCAACGCGAGCGGCGGCGACGAGACGCTGATCCTGACCCGCCCCGGCGGCACGGCGGCGGTGGGCGCGGAGACCTTCGCGGCGGCGGCCAAGGCGGCGAACCTCGATCCGTCCGCCACCTATGCCTCGACCTCCTACGACGCAGCCTTCGCGCTGCTGCTGGCGCTGGAGAAGACCGGCGGCTCGCGCGACGGCCTCTCCCAGGCGCTGCGCGACGTCGCCTCGGCGCCCGGCGAAGTGATCCTGCCGGGCGAGTGGACCAAGGCCAAGCAGCTCATCGCGGCGGGCAAGGACATCAACTACGAGGGTGCGTCCGGCGCGCTGGAGTTCGACGCCAAGGGCGACGTGCCCGGCTCCTACGACGAAGTGACCGTCAAGGACGGGCAGATCGTGGTGGTCGGCCCGGCCATGTAAGCCGAACGGCCGAGACGCGAATTGGGAAAGGGCCCCGGCGCGGATGCGCCGGGGCCCTTTTCGTCTGTTCAGTGCTTCTTCATAGGGTCGTGGCCCCAGTTCATCAGCGAGTAGCGCCAGGGCGTGTCCTCGACCTCGCCCTTCGGCTTCTGCTTCATGTGGCGCTTGATGTAGCCCACCACCTTCTGCATGTGCTCGTATTCGGCATCGGTGAGATCGGACTTCTTCATGCCCTTGATCTCGATGATCTCGCGGCCTGACGTGTGGCCGACCGACTCGCCCTTTCCACCCGACTTGGCGCCGACTTCCTTGGACTCGTCGGTGCCCAACCACTTCTCGAGCTGCTTCGGCGTCATGTTCACGAGGTCCTTGAACTCGGCATAGACCTCGGCTCGCTTGTCGTCGTTCATTGGGGTCGCTCCCGCTCTCTTTGCGCGCCCAACGTGCCGTCGCTGTGGACGGTTCCTGCGATGCGTCAGTCCGCGCTGCACCGCTCCGGCAGGACGCCGTTCGGCGCGAAGCGCAGGACCAGCGTGATCGTCAGGCCGATCACGAAGACCCGCATCTGCAGCGCGCGGGAATCGAGGTCCGCCGGCGCGACCCATCCGAACAGGTCCCGCCCCCAATCGCGGGCCAGCGAGAACAAGGCGAGCGCGGCGGGCTCCGACATGGTCCAGACGATGTAGACGAACACCGCGCCGAAGATCGCGCCGCGATTGTTGCCCGCCCCTCCGAGGATCACCATCACCCAGATCAGGAACGTGTGGTTCAGGTCCACGAAGCCGGACGGATCGAAGATCGAGGTGAAGTGGACGAGGATCGCGCCGCCGAGCCCCATCAGCATCGCGCCCAGCACGAAGATCTCCAGCCGGCGCCCGTCGACGTTCTTGCCCATGGAGGCCGCCGCCGCCTCGTTGTCGCGGATCGCGCGCATCATCCGGCCCCAGGGTGCACGGTAGGCGCGCTCCATCAGGAGATACACCACGAGCAGCAGCGCGGCCGTCAGCGCCAGATAGAGGCTGCGACCCCACAGGAAGCCGACCTCGGCCGGGGTCGGGACGGGCCAGGGCAGGGGCGAGACGGTGAGCGTGCCGCGCGTCAGCCAGTCGGCGTTGCGTAGGAACGTCTTCACGATCTGCGCGATGCCGAGCGTCGCGATGGCGAGATAGTCTGCGCGCAGGCCGAGGCAGATCCGGCCGATCACGAAGGCGATGGCGCCCGCCACCACCCCGGCCGCGACCCAGCCGACCCCGACCGGAAGCCCGAACCCGCCGATGAAGCCCGCTTCCGCCTCGATCGCCACCGTGGCCGGATCGAACTTCGCCGTCACCACCATGAAGGCCACCGCTCCGGAGATGACCGTCAGCGCGCTGACCAGCCCCTGCGGCAATCCAAGCCGACGAAGCTGCGACACCAGGCCGACCGCGACCACCGCGCCGACCAGCCACAGCAGCGCCACGCCCAGCAGCGGCGCGCCGCTCGACGCCCAGAAGGCCTCGTTGATCGGAAAGGTCATCAACACGGAGGCGAACGCCCCGGCCACGATGAACCCCATGATGCCGACGTTGAAGAGGCCGGCGTAACCCCATTGAATGTTCAGGCCGATCGCGATGATCGCGTAGGCTGCCGCCTCGACCAGCATGCGGGTCGCGTAGGCGGAGCCCTGGAGCTGGAAGATCAGCGCCACGAGAAGGAGGAGTGCCAGCACGAGCAGCAGCTCGCGGCGACCGCCGCGCGACAGGGAGGACATTGCGGCCATCAGAACACCCGCCCCTTGAAGATGCCGGTCGGCCGGTAGATCAGGACGACGACCAGGATGAAGAAGGGGACCACGAGCCGGTATTCGGTCGGCACCAGGGCTAGGTTTGCGGGAATTTCGAGGCCGGCGGGCAGGAGCCCCGCGAAGGGCCGAAGCAGCAACGACAGGTTGAACACGGAAAGCGTCTCGGCGAAGCCGATCAGGTAGCCGCCGGCGATGGCGCCGTAGGGCTGGCCGATGCCGCCCAGGATCGCCGCGGCGAAGATCGGCAGCATGATGTTGTAGGCGAGGTCCGGCTTGAGCTGCACGTCCATGGCCAGCATCGTGCCCGCGATGGCGGCGAGCGAGCCGCCGATCACCCAGGTCGCCTTGACCACCGTATCCAGCGGGATGCCGGTGACGCGCGCGAGGTCCGGGTTGTCGGACACGGCGCGCATCGCCTTGCCGAGACGCGACCGGGTGAGAAAGAGATGCAGCGCGACCACCGAAACGACGGTGAGGACGATCAGCGCGACCTGCGGTTCGGTGATGACGATGGGCCTGCCGCCGGTGGGGATGCGGAAGATCTGCTTGGGTGCCTGCAGATACATGTCGCGCGATCCCGTGCCGGCGAAGAGGCGGATCAGCCCCTGGAGCATCAGCGCGACGCCGATCGAGGCCATCACCATCACCACCGGCCGCGCGCCGCGCTGGCGCAAGGGGCGGTAGAACGCCCTGTCGAGGCCGATCGCGAAGACCGACGTCAGCAGCATGACGACCGGCAGCAGCGCCAGCGCGAGCGGCACGGGAAGCGAGACGCCGAGCGCCGCGCACAGGCTGGCCAGCGCGAAGGCGAAGAAGGCGGCCGCCGTCATCATGTCGCCATGCGCGAAATGCGCGAAGCGCAGGATGCCGAAGATCAGCGTCACGCCCACCGCGCCGAGCGCATAGATCGAGCCGATGATGAGCCCGCCCATCAGGCCTCGGTTGATGAAGAAGACTAGCTCGTCCAACGGATTGTCCCGAAGAGTTCGTTCTGCGCGCGAAGCGTTCAGCTCAGCCGCCGAGAAAGGACTTGGCGACATCGGGGTCCGCCAGCAGCGCGGCGCCCGTATCGGTGAAGCGGTTGCGACCGCCGGCCAGCACGAAACCCTTGTGGGCGATGCCGAGCGCCTGGCGCGCGTTCTGCTCCACCATCGCCACCGTGACCCCGGCCGCATTGACGGCCAGGATGCGGTCGAAGATTTCGCTCATGTAGCGCGGCGAGAGACCGGCGGTGGGCTCGTCCAGAAGGATCAGCTTCGGGTCGATCATCAGCGCCCGGCCGACCGCCACCATCTGGCGCTGGCCACCGGACAGTTCGCCCGCGGGCTGCCGCCGCTTCTCCTTCAGCGGCGGGAAGATGTCGTAGACGCGCTCCAGGAGCCCGGACACGTCGTCGCGCCGGACATAGGCGCCCATTTCGAGGTTCTCGTGGACGCTGAGCGTCTTGAAGACATTGTGCTCCTGCGGAACGAAGGCCATCCGCAGGGCGCTGAGGGAATCCGTCGGGCGGTTGGTGATGTCCTGCCCGTCGAACATCACCCGGCCCGACGACACGCGCAGCAGCCCGAAGATCGCCTTCAGCGTGGTCGACTTGCCGGCACCGTTCGGCCCCACGATGACGCCGATCTCGCCGGCCTCGAGCGCGAGGTCGACGCCGTTGAGGATGGTGGCCTCGCCATAGCCGGCGACGACGTTTTCGACCGCGAGGAGGCTCATGCGGAATTCCCCGCGCGGGTGGTGGCGTGGCCCATCGGCGAGCCACCGAAATAGGCCTCCACCACCGCCGCGTCGGCCTGGATCTCGGCGAGCGAGCCGGTGCGCATCACCTCGCCGGCGGCCATCACCACGACCGGGTCGCAGAGGCGGCCGATCAGATCCATGTCGTGCTCGATCACGAAGAACGTGTAGCCGCGTTCGGCGTTGAGCCGCTCGATGTTGGCGGCGATGTCGTTGAGCAGCGTGCGGTTCACGCCCGCCGCGATCTCGTCCAGGAGCACGATCTTGGCATCCACCATCATCGTCCGACCGAGCTCGACCAGCTTCTTCTGGCCGCCCGAGAGGTTGCCCGCGGGCTCGCGGGCGACGTGGCCGATCTTCAGGAAGTCGATCACGTCCTCGGCGCGCTCGCGCACCTTCGCCTCGAACTCGCGCACCTTGCGGCCCCGGAACCACGCGTCCACGAGGTTTTCGCCCGGCTGCCCGCCCGGCACCATCATCAGGTTCTCGAGAACGCTGAGCCGCGAGAACTCGTGCGCGATCTGGAACGTGCGCAGAAGGCCGCGCCCGAACAGCTCGTGCGGTCGCAGGCCCTGGATCTCGCGCCCCTCGAAGAGGATCGTGCCCGAGGACGGCGGGAGGTTTCCCGCCACCATGTTGAAGAGGGTCGACTTGCCCGCGCCGTTCGGGCCGATCAGCCCGGTGATGCTCCCGGCCTCGACGGACAGGGAGCAGCGGTCCACGGCGGTGAAACCGCCGAACCGACGCGATACGTCGCGGATCTCCAGGATCGGCGCCATGGCGAAGTCCCATCGTGTGAAAGCGGGCGGCGAAGCGGCCTCGTCCGCCGGGCGGCAAGGAAGCGGGCTCGTCCTGACGCCTGCGGTGCGCGATGTCAAACCTGTTGACCTTTACGTCGCTCACGATCTTGAAAAGTTTCTCGGCGCATGCTGCGCCCGGCGCCGCCGCGCCCCATCTTGGAAACGCGTCCCAAACCGATGCGTCAGCCCGAAGGACCGACCGTGCTTTTGACCCGTGCCGAGATCGACAGAGCTGCCTTCCGCGAAGCGATGAGCCATTTCGCCGCCGCCGTCAGCCTGGTCACCACGGACGGCGCGGCCGGGCGCCGGGGCGTCACGGTCACCTCGGTCTGCTCCGTCTCGGACGAGCCGGCGACGCTGCTGGTCTGCCTCAACCGGTCGAGCGGAGCCAACGCGCGCTTCGACCAGAACGGCGTCTTCGCGGTCAACGTGCTGGCCGACCGGAGCGAGGCGGTGGCGCGCGCCTTCGCCGGCGAGGGCAAACTCGACCTCGAGCAGCGTTTCGCCGCCGGGCGCTGGACCACGCTGGAGACGGGCGCGCCGATCCTGGAGGACGCGATCGTCGCCTTCGACTGCCGCATCCTGGAAAGCCGGACGGTCGCCACGCACCGGGTCACGATCGGGCAGGTCGTCGGCCTTTCGGTCCCGCGCGCCGGCCAAAGCCTCGTCTACCGCGCGCGCCGCTACCACGCGTTGCAGCACCACGAGCCCGAATGACGCGGTTGTGACGCGGCGCGGTTGGCCTATCTTCCTGGCGACCCCGCATTCGGACCGGAACCGGTGACCACACTTCCCGACAGCATCGATCAGACCCGGACGCTTCTTCTCGACGGCGGCTATGTCGCCGATCGCTCGCTGGCGACGGTGCTCTTCCTCGCGTTGCGCATGGGACGGCCGATCTTCCTCGAAGGCGAGGCGGGGGTCGGCAAGACGGAGGTGGCCAAGGTCCTGGCCGAACGCCTCGGCCGCGACCTGATCCGGCTCCAGTGCTACGAGGGGCTCGACGTCTCCACCGCGCTCTACGAGTGGAACCACGCCGCGCAGATGATCGAGATCCGGCTGCGCGAGGCGAGCGGCGACACGGCGCGCGACGCCATGCGCTCCGACATCTTCTCCGAACGGTTCCTGATCCGCCGTCCCGTACTCCAGGCGCTGGCGGGCGAGCGCGGGCGGGCGCCGGTTCTGCTGATCGACGAACTCGACCGAGCCGACGAGGCTTTCGAGGCGTTTCTCCTGGAAGTGCTTTCCGATTTCCAGGTGACGATCCCCGAACTCGGCACCATTCGGGCCGCCGAGCCTCCGATCGTCGTGGTCACCACCAACCGGACGCGGGAGATCCACGACGCGCTGAAGCGGCGCTGCCTCTACCATTGGCTCGATTATCCGAGCGCCGAGCGCGAGCTGGAGATCGTGCGTCGCAAGGTGCCGACCGCCCATGCCGACCTGTCGGCCGAGCTCGTCGCCTTCGTGCAGCGCCTTCGCTCGGCCGATCTGTTCAAGGCGCCGGGCGTCGCCGAGACGCTGGACTGGGCCACGGCGCTCACCGAGCTCGACACGGTCGCGCTCGACCCGGAGGTGGTCACCGACACGCTCGGCGTTCTGTTGAAGTATCAGGACGACATCGCGCGGATCGGCGGCACGGAGGCCGACGAGATGCTGCGGGCGATCCGGCGCGAGCGCGCGCCCGCATGAGGGCCGCCGGCCATCTCGCCGACAACGTCGCCCATTTCGCCAGGGCGCTGCGCCGCGCCGGCATGCGGGTCGGGCCGGCGGACACGCTCGTGGCGATCGAGGCGATCCGGGCGGGCGGGATCGGCTCGCGCGAGGACTTCTTCTGGACGCTGCACGCCGTGTTCGTGTCCCGCCGCGAGGACGCGCCGGTGTTCGCGGAGGCGTTCCGGCTGTTCTGGCGCTCGCGCGAGCTCGTGGAGCGCATGCTCGCGCTCTTTTCGTCGCAGACGCCCGCCAAGTCGCCGCCGCCCGAGCCCAAGGCCGGCGCCCGGCGCGTCTCGGACGCACTGGAGCATGGCGGCGGGCGCCGTCCGGACGAGCGCCCGACGCTGGAGATCGACGCGCGACTGACCGTCTCGGCCGACGAGGTGTTCCGCCGCAAGGACTTCGCGCAGATGAGCGCGTCCGAGCTGCGCGAGGCGCGCGCGGCCGTGGCGCGCATGGCGATGCCGGACGACCGCGTCGCCGCCCGGCGGTTCCGCGCCCGCGATCGCGGGCCCCGCTTCGACGCGCGCCGCACGCTGCGCCTCTCGTTGCGCACCGGGGGCGACCTGATGCTGCCGCGCTTCCGCGAGGCGCGCACCGTTCACCCACCCTTGGTCGTGATCGCCGACATCTCCGGCTCAATGAGCCAGTACAGCCGGCTGATGCTGCACTTCATGCATGCGATGTCCGCGCGCCGCCGGGTGCGGGCTTTTCTGTTCGGCACACGGCTGACGCCGGTGACCCGGCAGCTCGCGCGGCGCGACCCCGACGAAGCCGTGGCGGCCTGCGGCGCGCTGGTGCAGGACTGGGCCGGCGGCACGCGCATCGGTGCGGCGCTGGAGGAGTTCAATCGCCGATGGTCGCGGCGGGTCCTGTCCGGCGGCCCCGTGGTTCTCCTGGTCACCGACGGGCTGGAGCGCGACGACATGGAGCGCCTGTCGCGCGAGGCGGACCGTCTCCACCGCTCCTGCCGGCGCCTGATCTGGCTGAACCCCCTCCTGCGATACGACGGCTTCTCGCCCCGCGCGCGGGGCGTGCGCGCGCTGCTGCCGCATGTGGACGAGTTCCGCTCGGCGCATTCGCTGGACACGCTGTCCGAGCTCTGTGCTGCGCTTTCTGGCGAGCGGAGCAGCCGGACGACGGATCCGCGCGCCTGGCTGCGTGCCGGCGAGGCGGCATGAGGACGAGGCGATGAGCGAGACGACGGATATCCTGCGCGTGGCCGAACGCTGGGTCGGCGAAGGGCGCCGGCTCGCCTTGGCGACGGTGATCGAGACCTGGGGCTCGGCCCCGCGCCCCGTGGGCAGCCATCTCGTGATCGACGCGGACGGCGGCTTCGAGGGCTCGGTCTCGGGCGGCTGCGTCGAGGGCGCCGTGATCGCCGAGGCGATGGAGGTGATCGAAAGCGGCGCGGCGCGGGTGCTGGAGTTCGGCGTCGCCGACGAGACCGCCTGGCGCGTCGGCCTGTCGTGCGGCGGCCGCATCCGCGTCTATCTGGAACGGGTCGCCTGATGCGGAGCGAACTCCTTCGCGCGCTGAACGCCGAACGAGCCGCCCGCCGCGGATGCCTGGTCGTGACCGACCTCGCGAGCGGCGTCCAGCGGCTGGTGCTGGAATCGGACGCGGAGGCCGAGGACGAAGCGGTGGCGCGCGCGCTTCGCTCCGGGCGCTCTGGGCTCCTGGCCGACACGCAGCGCTTCCTCAACGTCTACCTGCCGCCGCCGCGCATCCTGGTGATCGGCGCGGTTCATATAAGCCAGGCGCTCGCGCCGATGGCACGGCTGGCGGGCTTCGATATCGCGATCGTCGATCCGCGCACGGCCTTCGCCACGCCCGACCGCTTTCCCGGCGTCGACCTATTGGCGGAATGGCCCGAAGACGTCCTACGCGAGCGGCCGCTCGACGCCTACACCGCGCTGGTCGCGGTGACGCACGATCCCAAGATCGACGATCATCCGCTGATCGAAGCCTTGCAGACGGGCTGCTTCTACATCGGCGCCCTGGGCAGCCGGAAGACGCATGCGCGACGCGTCGAACGGCTGTTGGCCGCCGGTCTGCCGCAGCATCGTATCGACCGCATCGAGGCGCCCATCGGGGTCGATATCGGCGCGGCGACCCCGGCCGAGATCGCGGTCGCGATCCTGGCATCCGTGGTCGCCGCGTTCCGCGGACGCAAGATGCACGCCGAACGACGCGGAGAGGCGCCGGCCGTATGAGATTCGGCGCCGTTCCGACGGGGGAAGCCGAGGGTGCCCTGCTGGCGCACGCCACCTTGGCCGGCGGGCGGCGGCTCCCGAAAGGCCACCGGCTGACGCTTGAGGACATCGATGCACTCAGGGCCGGTGGGACGCAAACGCTGGTGGTGGCGCGTCTCGAGGATGGGGACGTGCCGGAAGACGAGGCGGCCGGGCGGATCGCCGCCGCCCTGGTCTCGGATGGCGTCGAGCTGGCGTCGCCGGGCACGGGCCGGGCCAATCTTCATGCGGGACGCTCGGGCCTCGTTCTGCCGGATCGCGCGCTGGTGGACGCGGTGAACCGCATCCACCCCGGCATCACCCTGGCCACTCTCGGCGAGTTCGCACCCGCCGGCCGGGGCCGGATGGTCGCGACGGTGAAGATCATCCCGCTCGCCGTACCGGGCGAGGCGGTGGATCGGGCCGTTCGGATCCTCCGTTCCGGCCGGGCGCTGGCGCTGGCGCCGTTCCGAGCGCGCGGCATCGGGCTCGTGCAGACGCGACTGCCGGCGGTGAAGCCGGCGACCCTCGACAAGACGCGCCGCGTGTTGGAGCGACGGCTGGGCTCGTCCGGCTCGCCTATCCTGCGCGAAGCACGATGCCCGCACGACGAGGAAGCCCTGGCCGAGCGGCTGGCTGCGGCCGAGCCGGGCGAGGAGCTGACGATCGTCTTCGGAGCCTCGGCGGTGATCGACGAGGCGGACGTGGTTCCGGCGGCGATCCGCCGCGCGGGCGGCGAGGTCGTCCATCTCGGGATGCCGGTGGACCCGGGCAATCTTCTGCTGCTCGGGCGCATCGGCCCGCGCGTGATCCTCGGCGCACCGGGCTGCGCGCGCAGCCCGGTGGAAAACGGTTTCGATTGGATTCTCAATCGTATCCTCGCCGATCTCGAAGTCGCGCGCGAAGACATCGTCGGTCTCGGCGTCGGGGGGCTCCTGATGGAAATCGCATCCCGGCCGCAGTTGCGCGAAGCCGCTCCCCGCGAGCCCGAGGCGCCGGCGCGGATCCACGCACTGGTGCTCGCAGCCGGGCGCTCCAGCCGCATGGGTGGGCCGAACAAGCTCCTGGCTCGCTTCGACGGACTGCCTCTCGTGCGGCGAACGGTGGACACCGCGCTCGCCAGCCGCGCGTGCGGTGTGACGGTGGTCACCGGCCATATGGCCGAGGCCGTCGAGGAGGCGCTGGCGGGCGCGGCGATCCGCACCATTCGCAACCCGCGCTACGCGGTAGGCTTGTCGACCTCCCTGGCAGCGGGCTTTCAGGCCGTGGCCGGTGGGTGCGACGGCATCCTCGTCCTTCTGGCCGACCAGCCGCTCCTGTCCACCGCCGACCTCGATCGCATGATCGCCGCCTTCGATCCGGCCGGTGTGGGATCGATCGTGCTGGCGACCGACGGTGGCAAGCGGGGCAATCCGGTGATCCTATCCACCCGCTTCGCCTCGGCCGTCGCCGCGCTCGAAGGCGATGTCGGCGCACGCTCGATCGTGCAGGCCCATGCCGACCTGATCCGCGAGGTGGAGATCGGCCGTGCGGCGTCGCTCGACGTCGACACGCCGGAGCTTCTGCACGCCGCCGGCGGGTCCTTCGACTGACGATTCGAGCGTGCCCAAATTTCTCGCGATGGATCGCGTTGGCGAAGTTCGCGCCATCTCGCGGCTTTGTCGTAACCTTTCGTTAACGGTGCGGGCGCAGCCTTTCGATCGGGGCCGCCTCCATCGGCTCGGATGCAGAAGGAGCCGACATGCCCATCGCACGTACGCCCGATCCGCAGTTCCTGAAGATGTTGTCCGGCTACGGCCTGACCTTCGCCGAGATCCTCTACCGGATGCCCGACCATCCGGCGTTCCTCCAGACCTTCTCCTGGCAGTTCGAGGACATCGCGCCGGAATATCCCCGCCTTCGCCGTTTCCTGGACCATTGGAAGCGTGACGTGGAGGCGAGCATCCATTCGGTTCGGGTGATGCACCAGGGGCTGATCCAGCCGCGCGAGATCCGGCTGGTGCAGGAGGCGGGCTACCTCAACTGACCTTTCAGATCAGCTTCTCGTTGCGGAAGCTGAAATGGCCGTCGCGGCCGATGATGACGTGGTCGTGGATCTGGATGCCGAGCGCGTCGGCGACGCCGATCAGGGTTTGCGTCATCTCGATGTCGGCCCGCGACGGGCGAGGGTCGCCGGACGGATGGTTGTGGACGAGCACCAGCGCGCTGGCGGATAGGGCTAGGGCGCGGCCCATGACCTCGCGCGGATAGACCGGCGTATGGTTCACGGTGCCGACCTGCTGCACCTCGTCCGCAATCAACGCATTCTTGCGGTCGAGGAACAGGATGCGGAACTGCTCGCGCGTTTCGTGGGCCATCGCGGCATGACAGTAGTCGAGCACCGCCGAC
Organism: Aureimonas flava; assembly: GCF_003583935.1. Classification (GTDB taxonomy): domain Bacteria; phylum Pseudomonadota; class Alphaproteobacteria; order Rhizobiales; family Rhizobiaceae; genus Aureimonas; species Aureimonas flava. The sequence continues at coordinate 523,060 of NZ_QYRN01000001.1, forward strand.
CAGGACGACAGCACCTCCCGCGCGCGGATCGACGAGCGGAAGGCCCGCTGGTTGACCGCGGTGACGATGCGAAGGTCCATCGCCGTCCCCGCGCCGATGCCGTCGACCTCTTGGAGGAGGGCGGCAGGCGCGTTGAGGACCTCCGCCAGCGTGCCGAAGCGCGCGAGCAGCGACTTGGCGATCGGCTTGGTGTCCCTTCGCGGGATGAAGCGGAAAAGGAGCAGTTCCAGAAGCTCGTAGTCGGCCAGCGCGTCGGGGCCGGCTGCCGCGAAGCGTTCGCGCAGACGGTCACGGTGCCCGTCGTGATCCCTCGCGACGGGGTAGGGCTTGACGGTGGGAGGGTCCTGTCTGCTGCCCTCCCACGGCGTGCCGGACGCATCCTCCAGGCGATTCTCGCCGTCCCGCACGGCGCTTCAGCCGCTGGTCGCGGCCCATGCCGAGGCGGGAAAGCCCGGCATGTCCTGCGCGTTGCGGGAGAGCGTGAAGACCTCGCACCCGGTCTCGGTAACGCCGACCGTGTGCTCGTACTGAGCCGACAAGGAGCGATCGCGGGTGACCGCCGTCCAGCCGTCGGCCAGGACCTTCACGTGCGGGCGCCCGAGGTTGATCATCGGCTCGATGGTGAAGATCATGCCGGGGCGCATCTCCACGCCGTCGCCGCGACGGCCGTAATGGAGGATGTTCGGCGCGTCGTGGAAGAGGCGGCCGATGCCGTGGCCGCAGAAGTCCCGCACCACGGAGCAGCGCTCGCCCTCGGCATAGGCCTGGATGGCCGCGCCGATGTCGCCGATATGGCCCCCCGGCTTGACGGCTTCGATTCCGATCAGCAGCGAGCGGTAGGTGATCTCGCACAGACGCTCGGCCGCGCGCTTGATCTGACCGACGGGGTACATCCGTGACGTATCGCCGTAGTAGCCGTCGAGGATCAGCGTCACGTCGATGTTGACGATGTCGCCGTCGCGCAGCGGCTTGTCGTTGGGGATGCCGTGGCAAACCACGTGGTTGATCGAGGTGCAGACGTTCTTGGTATAGCCGCGATAGTTGAGCTGGGCGGGCAAGGCGCCGTTGTCGCGGGTGAACTCGAAGACGAAGCGGTCGATCTCGTTGGTGGTCACCCCCGGCTTCACGATGGCCGCCAGTTCGTCCAGCACCGTCGCCGACAGGCGGCTCACGCGACGCATGCCCTCGAACGCCTCGGCATCGTAGAGACGGATGGAGCCGGTGTTGCGGAGAGGGATGGCTTCGGCTTCGAGATAGACTGTCATGGTTGCAGCGGCACGGGCCCGGAACGGGAAAGGGAGATTCAATCGTGATGTCGCACCGAACGCGCGACGCTTCAACCCCGCCGCGCTATTGCCGCACGTAGCGCCCCGGCGCGTCCTCGATCACGGCCAGCCCGCCGGCGCCCGGCTCGCGCGCCTCGACGCGCTCGTCGCACAGCGCCTCGATCCAAGCCTGCCAGTGCGGCCACCACGACCCTTTGGTTTCGCGCGCCCGGCTCCACCAGTCATCGAAGGTCAGTTCGCCGGACGGCGAGGGCCCGACCCAGAACTGATACTTGCCCTTGGACGGCGGGTTCACCACGCCGGCGATGTGGCCCGAGCCGGACACGACGTAGGTGACCGCCGAGCCGAGCGCGCGGCTGCCCTCGAAGACGCTGAGCGCGGGCGCGATGTGGTCCTCCTTGGTCGCCAGGTTGTAGACCGGCAGCGTGACGGTCGAGAGATCGAGCCGCACGCCGCCGATCTCCATCAGGCCGCGCGACAGGCGGTTCTCCAGGTAGCAGTTGCGCAGGTAGAAGAGGTGGTTGGCCTTGGCCATCCGGGTGGCGTCGGCGTTCCAGAACAGGAGGTCGAAGGGCAGGGGTTCCTTGCCCTTCAGGTAGTTGTTGACGAAGTAGGGCCAGATCAGGTCGCCCGAGCGCAGGAGGTTGAAGGCGGCGGCCATCTGCGAGCCGTCGAGATAGCCCTTCTCCATGGTCCGCTCGATCTCGCAGAGCTGGCCCTCGTCCACGAAGACCTTGAGATCGCCGGAATGCCGAAAGTCGATCTGCGTGGTGAGGAAGGTGACGGACGCGATGCGCTCGTTGCCCCTGGCCCGCAGGTAGGGCAGCGAGGCGGCCAGCAGCGTGCCGCCGACGCAGTAGCCCACCATGTTGACCTCGCGCTCGCCCGTCGCCTGCTCCACGATGTCGAGCCCGAAGGCGATGCCCTCGTCGATATAGTCCTTCCAGGTCTTGTCGGCGTGGCGCTCGTCCGGGTTCACCCAGGAGATGACGAACACGGTGTGGCCCTGCTCGACCATCCAGCGGATGAACGACTTCTCCGGGTTGAGGTCGAGGATGTAGAAGCGGTTGATCCAGGGCGGCGCGATCAGGATCGGTCGCCGAAGCACCGTCTCGGTGGCCGGCGCGTACTGGATGATCTGGCAGACCTCGTTCTCGGCCACGACCTTGCCGGGCGTCATGGCGAGATTCTCGCCCACCGCGAACTTCGTCGGGTCCGACTGGCGCAGCTTGAGCTGGCCCTTTCCCTTCATCATGTCCTCGGCGAACATGCGCATGCCGCGCACGAGGTTCTCGCCGTTCTGCTCAACGGTCTCGCGGTAGAGCTCGGGGTTGGTCAGCACGAAGTTCGAGGGCGAGATCGCGTTGGCGATCTGCTTCACGTAGAAGGCGGCCTTCTGGCGCGTGTGCGGATCGAGCCCCTCGGAACGCTCCACCAGCATGGTCGCCCATTCGGAGGCGATCACGTAGGCCTCCTTCAGGAAACCGAAGAACAGGTTGCGGCTCCAGTCCTCGTGCGTGAACCGCTTGTCGGCCGGGGCGGACGAGGCCGACCCCGAGGCCGGCGCCGCGCCGGCCGCCTTGCGGATCGAGTCGGCCCACAGGCCCATGAAGCGGATCATCAGGGCGCTCTGCGCCTCCAGCGAGCGGCCGGGATCGCCCAACCAGTATTCGCCGACGCGCGACAGGGTGGCGACCATGTCGGGATAGCTGAGCGGACCGTCCTTCACCTCGCCGCGCTCGCGCGGCTCGACCCATGCGGACGCCGCCTTGCCGACCTGCTCCAGCATGCGCGCCATGTTGCGGGCGAAAGCTTCGGGATCGCGGACAGCGTAGTCCGCGAACGGAGGCATGTTCCCGGCGGGGGTGTCGGTCGTGGATGTCGTTTCCGCCATGGCCGGTCCTCCTCGGATCCCTGTAGAGCACAATGTCGCGCCTGCGGCAGCAGCGGGAAGCGTCTTGCGCCGGACTTTCGTCGCCGCGACGCAGCATCGCCGTCGCCGCGCCGCGCCATTCCCAAGCCCCGATCGTTCGGATAAGAAGGGCGCGTTCGGGGGAAGGCCTTCATGACCATGGCGATGCGAGCGGTTCGAATGACGGGGATGTGCGTGTCGCTCGCGCTGCCCCTGTCCGCGTGCCAATCCTTCCTTCCGCGCGACGAAACCCCCGTGACGCCTCCGCCGCTGGCCGCCGCGCCCGGCGTCGGCTCCTCCGGCCAGAAGCTGGACGAGCAGGGCTATCCGGTGATCGGGCGGATGCCGCGCGCCGCGCGCCCGCAGGCGTCCGACGAGACCGTGCAGCAGACGGAGCAGCGCTACGCCCGCGTCGAGGCGCGGGGGGGCGGCAACCCGGACGCCGCCTATCGGCGCGACGTGGCCGAGCTCCAAGCCCTGGCGGCAAGCCAGCAGGCAGAGGCGGACAGGGTGCTCGCACCCGCGCCGGCCGACGCAGCCAGCAGCCGGGCGCAGTAGAGCGCCGCCGACCGCCAAGCGGTCGATGTGCCCGGCTCCAGCGGACGCTCGATGCCCGAGTCCGTTCGGTCGGCGGCTTGTCCCGTCGCCCCATTCCATGCGTCCAGCCGAAGGCTAGTCACCATGAGCGAAGAGTACCACAAGATCCGCCGCTTGCCCCCTTACGTGTTCGAGGAGGTCAACAAGAAGAAGGCGGCCGCCCGCGCCCGCGGCATCGACATCATCGACCTCGGCATGGGCAATCCCGACCTGCCGACGCCGAAGTTCGTGGTGGACAAGCTGTGCGAGGCGATCCGCGACCCGCGCACCCACCGCTATTCGGCGTCCAAGGGCATCGCGGGCCTGCGCCGCGCCCAGGCCGCCTACTACGAGCGCCGCTTCAACGTGAAGCTCAACCCGGACACCCAGGTCGTCGCGACGCTGGGCTCGAAGGAGGGCTTCGCCAACATGGCCCAGGCGATCACCGCGCCGGGCGACGTGGTGCTCTGCCCCAACCCGACCTATCCGATCCACGCCTTCGGCTTCCTGATGACCGGCGGCACGATCCGCTCGATCCCCGCCAAGCCGGACGAGGACTTCCTGCGTGCGATCGATCGGGCGGTGCGCCACTCGATCCCCAAGCCCATCGCGATCATCCTCAACTATCCGTCGAACCCGACGGCCTACGAGGCCGACCTGGACTTCTACGCCGAGGTGGTGAAGTTCGCGCGCGAGAACGAGATCGTCATCCTGTCGGACCTCGCCTATTCGGAGATCTTCTTCGACGGCTCGCCGCCGCCCTCGGTGCTGGAGGTGCCGGGCGCGATGGACGTGGCGGTGGAGTTCACCTCCATGTCCAAGACCTTCTCCATGCCGGGTTGGCGCGTCGGCTTCGCGGTGGGCAACGAGCGGCTGATCTCGGCGCTCGCGCGGGTGAAGTCCTATCTCGACTACGGCGCCTTCACGCCCATCCAGGTCGCGGCCACCGCCGCGCTGAACGCGGGCGATGCCGCGATCGAGGAAGTGCGCGCGGTGTATCGCCATCGGCGCGACGTGCTGGTGGAATCGTTCGGGCGTGCGCATTTCGACGTTCCGCCGCCGTCATCCACCATGTTCGCCTGGGCGCAGATCCCCGAGCGGTTCCGCTACATGGGCTCGCTCGAGTTCTCCAAGCTCCTGATCGAGAAGGCGGACGTCGCCGTCGCGCCCGGCATCGGCTTCGGCGAGTACGGCGACGACTACGTGCGCATCGCCCTGGTGGAGAACGAGCACCGCATCCGGCAGGCGGCCCGCAACATCCGCCGCTTCCTTGCGTCGGGCAACGATCCCGTCCAAAAGGCGGCATCCGCGGACGCGTAGCCCGAACGGCGCGCGCCGCCCCACCGACGATCAAGGTTCAAGGACAGCCATGGATAGCCCGTTGCGGATCGGCCTGGCCGGATTGGGAACGGTCGGCGCTTCGCTCGCCCGCCTCCTTTCGACCCGTGCGCAGACCTATGCTCTGCGTGCCGGGCGGCCGATCGAGGTCGTCGCCGTTTCGGCCCGCGACCGCTCGCGCGATCGCGGTGTCGACATCTCGGCCATGGCCTGGTTCGACGATCCGGTGGAGCTGGCGTCCAAGGCCGAGATCGACCTCTTCGTCGAGCTCGTGGGCGGCGCGGAAGGGGCGGCGCTCGCCAGCGTCAAGGCGGCGCTGAACCGGGGCATTCCCGTCGTCACCGCCAACAAGGCGCTGCTCGCCCACCATGGCGTCGAGCTCGCCAAGCTCGCGCAGCGGAAGGGGGCGACGATCTTCTTCGAGGCCGCCGCCGCGGGCGGCATCCCGATTATCAAGACCATGCGCGAGGCGCTGCGCGGCAACGCCGTGAACCGCGTCTACGGCATCCTCAACGGCACCTGCAACTACATGCTGACGCGCATGGAGGCGGAGGGGATCGCGTTCGAGGACTGCCTGCGGGACGCGCAGCGCCTCGGCTATGCCGAGGCCGACCCGACCTTCGACATCGGCGGCTTCGACGCGGCGCACAAGCTGGCGCTTCTGACCTCGCTGGCCTTCGGCTGCGAGATCGATCTCGACTCGATCTTCATCGAGGGCATCTCTGCGGTCACCAACGCCGACATCGAGGCCGCCGCCGAACTCGGATACCGCATCAAGCTGCTGGCGGTCGCCCAGCGCACGGACAGCGGTATCGAACAACGTGTCCACCCGACCATGATCCCGGCCCATTCGGCGCTGGCGCAGGTGAACGGTGTCACCAACGCGGTGGCGGTCGATACCGACCTTCTCGGCTCGATCCTGCTCGTCGGGCCGGGGGCGGGCGGCGACGCCACGGCTTCGGCGGTCCTGTCCGACGTGATCGACATGGCACGGGACATCCGCCTGCCGACCTTCGCGGTCGAGGCCAAGCAGCTCGTGCCCTACCGCCGTGCCCGCATGCGCGCGCACGAGGGGGGCTACTACATCCGCCTCAGCGTGCTGGATCGCGTGGGCGCCTTCGCCTCCATCGCGCGGCGCATGGCCGAGAACGACATCTCGCTGGAATCGATCGTCCAGCGCAAGCGGAACGACGGCGACGCGAGCGATACCGCGCCCGTGATCCTCATCACGCACGAAACCACCGAGGCGGCTGTCAAAAAGGCGCTGGACGCCGTGTCCAAGGACGGCCACCTGAAGGAGGCTCCGCGCATGATCCGCATCGAGGCGCTGGACTGAACTCGGGGAAAAGCCGCCGATCGGCCGCAGTCCGCTGCGCGCCGTCCCGCGCGGCGAACAGGACGACGGCATGATGGGCAGCGACGTTTCCCGCGAATCCGACCCGCTCGACCGGATCCTCTCGGTCGAGATCGCCCGCGTGACGGAGCGCGCGGCGGTGGCCGCGGCCATGCTGCGCGGGCGCGGCGACGAGCGCGCCGCCGATCAGGCGGCGGTGGACGCGATGCGATCCGAGCTCGACGGCTTGGCCATCGACGGGACGGTGGTCGTCGGCGAGGGCGAGCGCGACGAGGCGCCGATGCTGTTCGTTGGCGAGCGCGTCGGGCGCGGCGGCGCGGACGTCGACCTCGCGCTGGATCCTCTGGAAGGCACCACGATCTGCGCCAAGAGCCTGCCCAACGCGCTGTCGGTCATCGCGGTGGCCGCGCGGGGCACGCTCCTGGTCGTGCCGGACGTCTACATGGAGAAGATCGCGATCGGGCCGGGCTATGCAGACGGCGTCGTCGCCCTCGACCGCAGCCCGCGCGACAATCTCGAATCGCTGGCCGCCGCCAAGGGCGTGCCGGTGGACCGGATCACCGCCTGCATCCTCGACCGGCCGCGCCATGCGCAACTGATCGAGGAGATCCGCGCCACCGGCGCGGCCATCCGGCTGATCGGGGACGGCGACGTGGCGGGGGTGATCCATGCCACCGACCCCGAAGGCACGGGGATCGACATCTACATGGGCATCGGCGGCGCGCCGGAGGGCGTTCTCGCCGCGGCCGCCGTTCGCTGCACCGGCGGCCAGATCCAGGGGCGGCTCAAGCTGAACACGGGCGAGAAGCGCAACCGGGCGGAGAAGCTCGGCCTGCACGACCCGGAGCGCATCTACAGCCTCGCCGACATGGTGCGCGGGGACGTCATCTTCGCGGCCTCCGGCGTGACGGACGGAAACCTGCTCGACGGCGTCCGCTTCTACTCGAACCGGATCGAGACCCATTCGCTGGTCATGGATTCGCGGAACGGTACGCTGCGCGACATGCGTACCCGGCACCTCGGTTCCGACGTCTTCGGGCGCTGACGGACCGGAAGCGTTCCCTGATGACGGATTCCCGCCGGACCTTCCTCGGCGTCGATCGCTCGGTCGGCGGGCGGCGCTGGGTCCACGCGCTCGACCCGCGCGCCGAGGCGGCGGCGGCGCGCATGGCACAGCTTTCGGGCCTGCCGGACATCGTGAGCCGCGTCATGGCGGCGCGCGGCGTCGCGCCGGAAGCGGCCGAGGCTTTCCTGGCGCCGACCATCCGCGACCTGATGCCCGACCCGTCGACGCTCACCGACATGGACGCCGCCGCCGCCCGCCTCGCCGACGCGATCGAGCGGCGCGAGACGGCCGCCGTGTTCGGCGACTACGACGTCGACGGCGCGGCATCGGCGGCGTTGATGCACCGCTACTTCGCCCATTTCGGCCTGCGCTGCGAGATTCGCATCCCGGACCGCATCACCGAAGGCTACGGGCCGAACGCGGCGGCGCTGAAGGATCTCGCGGACCGGGGCGCCACGCTGATCGTCACCGTCGACTGCGGGTCCACCAGCCGGGACGCCCTCGTCGCCGCCGCGGAGCAGGGCACCGACATCGTCGTGCTCGACCACCATCAGGTCGGCGCGGACCTTCCGCCCGCGGTCGCCCTGGTCAATCCCAACCGCCAGGACGACCTTTCCGCCCAGGGCCATCTTTGCGCCGCCGGCGTCGTGTTCCTTACCCTGGTGGCCGTCTCGCGCGAGTTGCGCCGACGTGGGCACGCGACCTCCTCGCTCCCCGATCTCCTGAACGACCTCGACCTCGTGGCGCTGGCGACCGTCTGCGACGTGGTGCCGCTCGTCGGCTTCAACCGCGCGTTGGTCGTCCGGGGGCTCGAGATCCTGCGCGCGCGCCGAAACCCGGGTCTGCGGGCCCTGGCCGAGACGGCGCGGCTCCAAGGGCCGGTGGAGGCGTTCCATCTCGGCTTCCTTCTCGGGCCGCGCATCAACGCCGGCGGGCGCATCGGCGACGCGGCGCTCGGCAGCCGGCTGCTGACGCTGCGCAGCGAGAGCGAGGCGAAGGAGATCGCGGAGGAACTCGAACTCCTGAACGCCGAACGGCAGGCGATGGAGCGCGAGATGCTGGCTGAGGCGGAGGCCGAGATCCGGGCCGAGATCGGCGAGGGCGACGGGCCGCCGATCCTTGTGGCCGGTCGATCCACCTGGCATCCGGGCATCGTCGGGCTGATCGCCGCGCGGCTCAAGGAACGGTTCGGGCGCCCGGCCTTCGCCATAGCCTTCGACGCGGCGGGGCGCGGAACGGGCTCGGGCCGCTCCATCGCCGGCTTCGACATCGGGCGCTTCGTTCGCGATGCCGTCGCCGACGGCACGCTCCTGCGCGGCGGCGGCCACGCCATGGCCGCCGGGCTCACGATCGAGCGCGACAGTCTCGCCGACTTCCGCCTGCGCGCCGAAACGAGGGCGCGCAGCGTGGTGGACACGCTGCGCGCCGCCGACAGCCTGGCGCTGGACGGCGCGATCGGCGCGCGCGGACTGACGGTCGACATGGTCCGCACGATCGAGCGGGCGGGGCCCTTCGGCTCTGGCCACCCGGCGCCGGTTTTCGCGCTGCCGCGTCATCGCCTCGTGTCGTCGGCTCCGGTCGGCTCGGGCGGGCACGTGCGCGCGACGCTTCGCGGCGCCGACGGCGCCACCGCCCCGGCCATCGCCTTCCGCGCCGCCGGAACGCCGATCGGAGACGTGCTTCTCGGGCGCCGCGGCGAGGATGTCCACGTCGCGGGAAGCGTCTCGATCGACCGTTACCAGGGCAGCGAGAAGGTGACCTTCCGCATCGTCGACGTGGCGCTTCCCGCCATCTGAACCCGACGTGCACAGACCAGCGGCGCGAACGGTGCCGGCAAACAGATCGATATTTCAGTCGAGGAAGAGTGGTACGCCCGAGGGGAATCGAACCCCTCTCTCCACCGTGAAAGGGTGGCGTCCTAACCGATAGACGACGGGCGCGGACGAGTGGGTCTATACGGCGAGTCGCCCGGTGGCGCAACCCGGAAACGATGCGCGCCGGGCGCTTTTGCGCCGAGGCGAAGCCCCGACGGACCGGGGCGGCGACAGGGCGGCGCCGTGCGTCGCGGTCAGGTGGACGAGCGGCGGCGGCAAGGCCAGTTCCAGTCGCGCATCTTGCCCACGTCGATGTGGATCGCCGCCGTGTGGCAATAGGTGCCGACGCCGCCGCGTCCGGGCAGTGCGCGCACGAAGCGGGCGACCTCCTGGCCGTTGACGCCGGGCACATGCAGGTCGGCCGCCTTGCAGGCCATGTGCATCGACGCCTTGGCGCCGTTGACCCGGCGGTTGTGCGACGGCGAGCGGAAGCCGGACGTGATCACCACCTTCTGTTTGAAGCGGCGCTCGATCTGGCCGATCAGGTTCATCAGGTTGGAATCGAAGCAGTTGGTGACCACGTCCTCGCGCTGGATCAGAAGGCCGCTCGGCGCGAGGCGCGCGATGCCGGAAAGCGAGGCGAGCTGGTAGCTGCTGCCGATGTCGTCGATCAGCTCCGAATCGACCGAGGCGCGCTGGCCGATCTCGAACAGCGACTTCGGATCGACGCCGGGCAGGGCGTTGGCCGCCCCGTCGTCCTGGGTGTCGTTGCGCTGATGGACGACGACCCGGCCGCTCTTGCCGGCTTCGGCATTGCGAAGCGGCGTCTTGGCCTGCGCCTGGTTGTAGAGCGAGGCATAGAGCGAGTGATCCGCCTCGACGTTCTTCTTCGGCTCCGCGAAGGCGGCGACCGAAGGGCTCGAAGTCCGCGTCAGAAAGGTTCCGGCCTTGATGCCGCCGTCGGCTTCCTGCGCGGCCGCGACCTCGGCATCGCCGGCGGGCTCGGCCGCCGCGACCTTCGCCGCCAGGGAGGGAGAGACCCGCGCCGCGACCGCGGCATCCGTCCTCGCGGAGGGAGATGCCTCCGCCACGGCCGTGGCCTCGGCCCCGTCATCGCTCGCCGACTCGGCGGAGGCCGCCGCGTCCTGCCCGATCGCCTCTTCGATCGACGTTGGCTCCGGCGCCTGGGCGAAGCCGAAGGCGCTGGTCTCGTCGACGGCCGAGACGCAGCCGCCGAGGAGAGGAGACAGAGACACCACGGTCGCGGTCAGGAGCGCCTTGCGTGACACGGCGCGACGGAAGGAGATGTTTCGTTCGGTCAATCGGTCGTCCACCCTCTCGACGACGGGGCTTGTCGCCCGTCGTCCAAGCCATGACCGACGCCCAACATCGGACTGTCGGCAGACTGCCGCCTCGATCGCGTTCGCTTCCCCAAGCGCGGGCCCGAAGGCCCGACCGCGAAAAGTGACTAGTTCGTTACCACTGTGTCGTTTCCGAGGCCAGTGTTGCCTCGACTCCTCGTGGCGATCACCAGGAACCGGTGTTGGGCATGGACGACCAAGGCTCGGCGGGCGCCTTCGCATCGCCGCGCTGCAGAAGCTCGAACGAGATGTCGTCGGGCGACTTCACGAAGGCCATGCGCCCGTCGCGCGGCGGACGGTTGATGGTCACGCCCTGGTCCATCAGCCGTTGGCAGGTCTCGTAGATGTCGTCCACCTCGTAGGCCAGGTGGCCGAAGTTGCGTCCGCCGGAATAGGCTTCCGGGTCCCAGTTGTAGGTGAGTTCCAGAAGCGGCGCCGCCTGCGAGCGGCCGGTGGCTTCGTCGTCTCGCGCCGCCAGGAAGATCAGGGTGAAGCGACCGCCCTGGCTCTCGCTCCGACGTACCTCCACCATGCCCATCTTGTTGCAGTAGAAGTCGAGGGAACGGTCGATGTCCGTGATCCGGACCATCGTGTGTAGATATCGCATGGGGCAGGGCTCCGAACGTCGTTCCGAGGCGACTTAGGGGCGGCCACCGCTCTGCCAATACGTCGCGCATTCGATCCCGTTCTAGGCGCGCGGCTTTTTGCGAAGCTTGCGACATCGCGCCGAGCGGGAAGTTTTTTGCGCGGAACGCGAAAATCGACTGCCGCGAGGATTCCCAAATTCACCTTTCAAACTATTCTGAAACCTCGGGTGATCGTTTGACGAATGGCATCGGATCGCGAATGCTGACGTGTCCTGCATGGAAAGAAGAACGGTCGGTGCCAAACCGTTTCCATGGCGGGCAGCGGCGGCCGACGAGGCGTTACGTTCGATGACAGCGCGTGCTCCCACTATATCCTCGCACGAAGCGGACAGCGCCTCGCAGGCGCTCGATCTCGAGACGATATCGGGTCGAATCAAGTGGTTCGACGTCGCGAAGGGGTTCGGCTTCATCGTGCCGGAGGAGGGGGGCGACGACGTCCTCCTGCATGTGACGTGCCTCCGTCGCGACGGGTTCTCCACCGCCCTCGAAGGGGCCACGGTGGTCTGCGAGGTGCAGCGGGGCGAACGCGGCCTCCAGGCGTTCCGCGTGCTCAGCATGGACACGTCCACCGCCGTCGCGCCGAACCCGGCCGCGTCCGGGCGCACACACGTCCAGGTCGTTCCGACGAGCGAGCTCGAGCGCGCCTCGGTCAAATGGTTTAACCGCAGCAAGGGCTACGGGTTCATCTCCCGCGGCGAGGATACGGAGGACATCTTCGTGCACATGGAAACGCTGCGCCGGTTCGGAATGGCCGAGCTGCGTCCGGGGCAGGAGGTGCTCGTGCGATTCGGCCAGGGCGAGAAGGGGCTGATGGCGGCGGAAATCCATCCCACGACGGGCCCCATCCGGCCGGGAACGCACTGATGGCGACCCTGGCGATACGTCGGGCCCGATCCTTCGCCGCCGCAGCGGCGATCGCCTTGTCGATGGCGACCGCCGCGCTGGCCGACACGGCGACGCTCGTCACCGCGTCCGGATCGCATCCGATCGAGGTCGAGGTCGCGGCCACGCCGAAGGAGCGGGAGGTCGGCCTGATGAACCGGGAGACGCTCGCGGAAGGGGCAGGCATGCTGTTCGACTTCCGGGAAAGCCGCCCGGTCAGCATGTGGATGAAGAACACGCTGATTCCGCTCGACATGCTGTTCGTGGACAAGAGCGGCACGATCGTTCGCATCGCCCGCAACGCCCGGCCCCATTCGCTGGAGACCATCCCGTCGGGCAAGCCGGTCCGCTACGTCCTGGAGATCAACGGCGGTGCCGCCGCAGGCTACGGGGCGAAGACCGGAGACCGGCTGGAGCATCCGCTCATCAAGCCTTGAAACCAAGCGTTGGCGATGTCGCGCGGGCCACGTTGCGCCGCCCGTGGCCATGGTCTAGAAGCCCAGTGTTTCGGATGGTTCCGGTTCGTCGGAGCGTAGCGCAGTCTGGTAGCGCATCTGGTTTGGGACCAGAGGGTCGCAGGTTCGAATCCTGCCGCTCCGACCATCCCGGGAACACCGATGGAAACCGAATCCGGAGACGGCGCGAACATGGTGGCCCGCATCTATCGTCCGGCCCGCACGGCTATGCAGTCGGGCAAGGGCAACACCCGCGAATGGCTCTTCCTCTACGAGGCGGAGGATCCCAAGACCGTGGAGCCTCTGATGGGCTACACGTCGTCGCGGGACATGCGCTCCCAGATCCGGCTCTCGTTCGAGACCAAGGAACTGGCGATCGAGTATGCCGAGCGCAACGGCATCCCCTATCGCGTCGAGGAGCAGCACATCGCCGGTCGGCCGAAGGTGTCCTATTCCGACAATTTCCGTTACGATCGCGCCCAGCCCTGGACGCACTGACCGCGTCCGAGCGGCCCGGGCCCCGTAGCTCAGTGGATAGAGCACCGGCCTTCTAAGCCGATGGTCGCAGGTTCGAATCCTGCCGGGGTCGCCAGCCTTCCGTCGCCTCCTATCCCGTGCGGGCACCGCTGCTCGCGAAAAGTTGCCGGAACCGCTTGTTCTCCTTCCGCCTTGGTCCGTAGACGGCTGAGGATCGAGGGAAGCGAATGGAAGCGGCGGGGATGGAACGGGAGGTTCGGCACGGCGACGGGCGGCTTCCCCAGGTCGAGGTGCGCAGCTACAGCCTGCCTCTCAAGGTAGGCAATGAATTCCTTGGCGATCTCGCCAGCGGTTCCGAGTTCCGCAAGGTCTTGCGGCACGAGCGGCACCGCGTGGACTGCCGCGGCGAGCCGCCCTTCGGAGACGACCGGACGCACGAGATCGAAGGCGACGACCTCGACGAGGCGCTGCGGGAGCAAGCGTCCACCACCGAAGGCCAGGTCGTCGAGAAGGCGGTGGACACCTTCTCTCGGCGCTTCGCCGGCGTCTTGCTCCGCTTCCTCGACACCTCCGAATGGCGTGGCACGCAGCGGATCGTCTGCGGCGGCGGGCTGATGGAAGGCGGGGTCGGGGCGGAACTCATCCGGCGCACCCGGCGGCATCTGCGCGAGGAAGGTCCGGCGGTGGATCTCCGGCGGTTGCACCACGCACCGGACGAGGCGGGTATGATCGGCTGGGCCTTCGCGGCACGCCCCGAGACGCTGGGCAAGGGCGACGCCTTCGTTGCCGTGGATATCGGCGGAACCAACCTTCGCTGGGGTATCGTGCGGATCGACCGCGCCGCGCCGGCGACGGAGGCCTTCACCGTGATCCGCCACGACAAGTGGTGCCATGCCGACGACGCGGTGGACCGCGAGACGGTCGTGGACAGGATGGCCGAGGGCATCCGCGACATGATCGAGGCGGCGGAGCGCGCCGCGTTGCGGCTCTGTCCGCTCGTCGGCCTATCCTGCCCGGGCGTCGTGTGCCCGGACGGCCGTCTGGCGAGCGGTGGCCAGAACCTTCCCGGCGACTGGAGCGACGGCGCCTTCTCGTTGCCGCGCGAAGTCGCCGAACGGATCGGCACCATCGCCGGGCAACCACCGAGGGTCCTCGTCCACAACGACGCGGTGATTCAGGCTCTGAGCGAGCTGCCGCACCTGCGCGACGTCGATCGCTGGGCCGCCGTGACGCTCGGCACCGGCCTCGGCAACTGCAGCTTCGACAACCGCGCGCGGTAAGGTGCGTCGCGCGCGTGCGCCCTTAGCGTTCGATCACCAGGTCGCTCGTCGGTCGGGAGCAGCAGAGAAGCACCATGCCGGCGTCGATCTCCCGCTGCCGGATGCCGCCCTGGTGGGACATCTCGACGGTGCCGGACACCTTCTTCGACTTGCACGTACCGCAGAGACCCTGCGAGCACGACGAGGGTAGGCGCATGCCGGCCCGCTTCGCCGCCTCCAGCACCGTCGTGGTCGCAGGAACCTGGATGCTCCGGCGGGTCTTGGTGAATTCCACGGTGTAGGTCTTCACCGCGGCTTCGGCATCGCCCTCGAGCTGCGCCTCCGCCTCCGCCGCCTCGGCCTGCTCCGCGGCAGGAAGCGCGCCGAAGTCGAAGCTCTCGTCGTGGTACCGCGCCATGTCGAACCCGGCCGCGCGAAGCATGTCGCGGACCGCGGCCATGTAGGCGGCCGGACCGCAGACGAAGACTTCTCGCTCCATGAAGTCCGGGGCCACGAGGTCGAGGATCGCGCGGCTCAGCCGGCCCCGCAGGCCGTTCCAAGGTGCGAGCGGCGTCGTGCCTTCCGCGATCGGGACGAAGCGGAAGGCGGGGTTCACCCGCGCCATCGCCTCCAGCTCCTCGCGGAACACGATGTCGGCCGCCGTGCGGGCGGAATGCGCGAACACGACATCCTCCTGCTGGCCGAGGTCCTGGAAGGTCCGCGCCATCGACATCAGCGGCGTGATGCCGCTGCCGCCCGATAGGAACAGGTACTTGCGGCCGGTTCGCGAGCCGCAGGTGAACTCGCCCATCGGGCCGACCGCGCGCACCCGCATGCCGGGCCGCATGGTGTCGTGCAGCCAGTTGGAGACCGCGCCGCCGGGCACCCGTTTCACCGTGAGGCAGAGCCGGTCCGGCCGCGTGGGCGCCGACGAGATCGTGTAGCAGCGGTAGATCACCTCGCCGCCGATCTCGAACGCGTAGGTCATGAACTGCCCGGGCTGGAAGCGGAAGCGCCCCGGCGCCGCCGGTTTCAGCACGAAGGTCTTCACGTCGTGCGTTTCCTGCCAGACGGCCTGGCAGATTAGCGTGTCGTCCGCCTCGCCGTTCCAGACGCCGTCGGCCAGCTCGACGGCCGCTTCGCTCGGGCCGTGCCCGTTCTGCGCCGAGGTCATTTGGCGAGGTGATCCGCCATGCGGTCGATGTACCAGCGTATGAACTTCTCCACGAGCATCTCGGTGTTGGGCGAGTAGGGGCCCGGCTCGTAGGCCGGGCTCATGGCGCCCTGCTGGCACATCTCGACCAGGGTCGCGTCCTGCGCGTTGGTGGCGGTCCAGACCTCGATCAGCCGGTCGACCTCGTAGTCGACGCCTTCGACGGCGTCCTTGCTGACCAGCCACTTGGTGCGCACCAGGGTGCGTCCCGCGTCCAGCGGCAGCACGGAGAAGGTGACGATGTGGTCGCCCAGGAAATGGTGCCAGGAGTTGGGCTGGGTCCAGAACGACAGGCCGCCCAGCTTCGCCGTGCTGAAGCGGCCCAGCGGAACGCGGCAGGCGGCGCGGGTGTCCATCGTGTGGCTCTCGCCGTCGCCGTCCAGCGGCAGCCGCTCCGTGCGAAAGCCGCTCACCCGCGTGTCGAGTTCGTCGATCTCGCGCGAGGGCAGGCCCATGCTCTCCCACTCGGCGTGGCTGGTCTGGCGCAGCGCGTCGTAGCGCTGGGCGTTCTCGAGGTCGAGCGCGTCCATCTCCTCCGGCGCGAAGCCGAAGCCGTAGGCGAAGAGGGGAACCGTCAGCTCGGGGTGGTTGGCCTCGCAGTGGTAGCATTCCCGGTTGTTCTCGAGCGTGAGCTTCCAGTTGCCCATCTCGATCAGGTCGCTCTGGTAGGCGATCTTGGTCCCGCGAACGTTGTGCGGAGCGATGTAGGGCGCCATGCGCGCGGCGAGCTGGTCGAAGTCCTCCGGCGGCTCGTCGGCGAGGCAGACGAAGAGCAGGCCCTCCAGCGAACGCAGGTGTACCGGCTTGAGCCCCTTGCAGGAGGCGTCGAACCCGACCCCCATGTGCGGCGCGTGCACCAGGCGCCCGTCCAGACCGTAGGTCCAGGAATGGTAGCGGCAGACGAGGTTGCCGACCGTGGTCTTCTCCTCGTCGATCAGCCGGGCGCCGCGATGGCGGCAGACGTTGAAGAAGGCGCGAACCTCCTCGTCGTCGTCGCGCACGAGCAGGATCGACGCCTTGCCGATGTCGACCGTCGCGACGTCTCCGGGCTCCGGCACGTCCGGCTCGACGCCCACGAAGATCCAGTGGCGATAGAAGATCGCCTCCATGTCCGCGTCGAAGACATCGGCCGAGGTGTAGAACGGCGCGTCGAGGCTGTGGCCCGGCTTGCGCCCGCGCACCAGCGATTCCAGGGAGTTCAGCGTGTTGAGCATGACCGATCGCCACTTTCGGCTGCGAGGCGCGGAGAGCCTCTTCGACTTGGAAGGATTCTCGGTTTCCACGGTCCTGTCTTGAAGCCGTACGACAGCTATTTTAGATTTTGCGACAATGTCGCGGTGCGGGTGTCGTGGTGAAGAACGGTTCGGGGTCTCAACTGTTCGGTTTCATGCTGACCGAGCGCTTCTCGATGATCGCATTCACCGCCGCGCTGGAGCCGCTGCGCCTGGCCAACCGGGCGGCGGGCGCCCCCCTTTACGACTGGCGGCTGTTCTCGGCGGACGGTGCGGGCGCCGAGGCCTCCAACGGCGTGCGCGTGTGCGCCGACGGGGCGTTCCGCGATGCGCCGGGCCTCGACGCCGTGGTGGTCTGCGCCGGGGTGGACGTGCATCTCGTGGACCACCACGATCTCCTGTCGGCCCTGCGCCGCCTGTGCAAGTCGGGCACGGCCGTCGGCGCGGTGTGCACCGGCGCCTACGTCCTCGCGCGCGCCGGCCTGCTCGACGGATACCGCTGCACCATCCACTGGGAGAATCGTCCCGGCCTGACCGCCGGCTTCCCGGACCTCGAAGTCGGCGACGAGCTGTTCGAGATCGACCGCGACCGGTTCACCTGCGCCGGCGGCGTCGCGGCGGCCGACATGATGCTGTCGCTGATCCGCAAGGACCACGGCGAGGCACTGGCGCGCGCCGTCGCCGAACAGCTCATCCACCAGCGGATCCGCGAGCCGGGGGAGCGGCAGCGGCCGGACCTCGGCAAGCGGCCCGGCACGGCGCATCCGAAGCTCCAGCGCGTCCTGGAGATGATGGAGGCCTCGATCGGGCGGCCGCTCAGCATCGAGGAGTTCGCCGGCAGCGTCGCCCTGTCGCCGCGCCAGTTGGAGCGCCTGTTCATCGAGCATCTCGGCGTCCCGCCCAACCGGCACTACGTCAACATCCGGCTGGAGCACGCCCGCCACCTGCTGCGCCAGACGCGCATGTCGGTGCTCGACGTGGCGATGACGAGCGGCTTCAACTCCGCGTCCTACTTCTCGCAGAGCTACCTCGAACGGTTCGGGCACAGCCCGAGGGCCGAGCGCAAGGCCACGCCGGCCTGAGGGTTACGGCGCGTCGAGCGCGTCGAAATCGACGATGGCGGGCCGGTGCCCCGTCGCCTCCACCACGGCCAGCAGCTCGGTGCTCACCAGCGACAGGGTGGCCGTGTTGGTCAATGGATGCACCGTGATGCGCGGCGCGGCCAGCATGTCCTTCGCCAAGACCAGCGTCACGGCGCCGGCCTTGTCGTTCACGAGCGCAAGCGGGCTCACCGAGCCCTGCACCACGTCGAGCGCCGCAAGGAGCGTCTCCGCGCTGGCGAAGGAGAATTTCTTGGCCCCCAGATGCGCGGCGAGCGCCTTGAGGTCGAGGCGGCGATCGCTGGGAACGCAGACCAGCCACAGCCCGCCCTTCGCGCCCTTGAGGAGGAGGTTTTTCGTGTGGACGCCCTCGAGCGTCTCCCAGTAGGGCAGGGCCTCCTCCACCGTATGGACCGGGGGATGCTCGATCGAGACGGGCTCGATGCCGAGGCGGGCGAATAGGGCGTCGAGTTCGGCACGTGCGTTCGGCATGGGGTCCAGTCGGGGTTTCGGCGCGGGGGCTGGGGAACGGTACCGCGAGCGCGCCGGCGTCATCGCACCGATGCGCGCGCCGGTCCAGCGGCGGGGCCCGGTGCGCCGTGCGCCGCGCCCGTCAGGGCGAGACCATGGCCGAGACGACGTCCGGCAAGGTGAGGCAACCCAGCACCGTGCCGCGTCCGTCGGTGACCAGGATCATGCTCTTGCCGGACCCGAGCAGGGCGGCGACCGCCGTTTCCAGGAGCGTGCTGGCGGGCAGCTCGATCCCGTCCGCGTCCGGGGGAACGGCGCGCGCGCCCGTCAGGGCGCCGAGCTGGATCACCTTCCCGCGGTTCACATGGCGGACGAAATCCATGATGTAGTCGTCGGCGGGCGACAGCACGATCTCCTGACCCGTGCCCTGCTGCACCACCTCGCCGTCGCGCAGGATGGCGATGCGGTCGCCCAGGCGCAGCGCCTCGTCCAGGTCGTGGGTGATGAAGACGATGGTCTTGCGGATCTCCTTCTGGAGGTCGAGCAGGATCGACTGCATGTCCACGCGGATCAGCGGGTCGAGCGCCGAGAAGGCCTCGTCCATCAGTAGGATCGGCGCGTCGTTCACCAGCGCCCGGGCGAGGCCGACGCGCTGCTGCATGCCGCCGGAAAGCTGGTGCGGATAGTGGCCCTCGAAGCCCGCCAGCCCGACGCGGCCCAGCCAGTGCATCGCCGCGTCCACTTGACGGGCGCGGGGCACGCGCTGGAGCTCCAGCCCGTAGACCGCGTTGTCGAGCACCGTGCGGTGGGGCAGGAGGCCGAACTGCTGGAACACCATCGCCGTCTTGTGTCGGCGGAACTCGCGCAGCTCCCGGGGCGACATCCTGCAGACGTCGACGCCCTCCACCAGCACCTCGCCGACGGTCGGGTCGATCAGCCGGTTGATATGGCGGATCAGGGTCGACTTGCCGGACCCCGAAAGCCCCATGATGACCTGGATGCAACCCGCCGGCATCCGGATGTTGATGTCGTTGAGCCCGAGGATGTGCTTGTGCACCTCCATCAGCTCCTGCTTGCCGACGCCCTGGCCGAGCAGCGGCACGATCTTGTCCGGGTTCTTGCCGAACACCTTGGACAGGTTGCGGATCTCGATGCCGTGCCGCGCGGGGGCCTGTTCGTCGCGGGTCGCCGGCGGCGGGAAGGAGGACGCGACGTCAAGCATGTCCGTGCTCCCTGTGGCGTTGCAGGCGCTGCCCGAAGGCCTGGCTGATGCGATCGAAGATGATCGCGATCCCGACGATCGCGAGACCGTTGAGGATGCCCATCGTGAAATACTGGTTGTTGATGGCGCGCAGCACCGGCTGGCCCAGGCCCTGCACGCCGATCATCGAGGCGATCACCACCATGGCGAGCGCCATCATGATGGTCTGGTTGATCCCGGTCATGATGGTCGGCATGGCGAGCGGGAGCTGGACGTTGACGAGCTTCTGCCAAGCCGACGAGCCGAAGGCGTCGGACGCTTCCAGCACCTCCTTGTTCACCAGCCGGATGCCGAGGTCCGTGAGGCGGATGATCGGCGGAATGGCGTAGATCACCACGGCGATCAGCCCCGGCACGCGGCCGATGCCCATCAGCATCACCACGGGAATGAGATAGACGAAGCTCGGCAGCGTCTGCATCACGTCGAGGATCGGGCTGACGATGCGGCGCAGGCGGATGGACCGCGCCATCCCGATGCCGATCGGGATGCCGACGACGAGCGAGATCAGCGTGCAGACGAGGATCATGGAGATCGTCCGCATCGTGTCGTCCCACATGTCGAACAGGCCGATCAGCAGGAGGGTGACGACGGAGCCGACGACGATCGGCCAGCGGCGGCTCGCGCCCCAGGCAAGGGCCGCCACAACGAGCACGATGACGGGCCAGGGCGTGTTCAGCATCACCCATTCCGCCCAGACCAGGAGGAGGCGCAGCGGCTCGAACAGGGCCTGGATCGGATCGCCCCACGCGCGGGTGAAGGTGCGGAACGCGTCATCGACCGTCGTGCGGATCAGCCGAAGACGATTGTCGTCCATATGCGGAAACGTCCACAGCCAATCCATCCCGCGTACCCTCTCGATCGATGTCGTCGGCGCCTTGTCCTTCCCGCGCGTCCCGTGGCTCGGATGCTATGCCGAAACCGGCGGGCCGCGCGAGTGGGGTCCTGCGAAGTCGGCCCGTGCTAGAGAGCCGCCTCGATCTTGGTGGCCACCTCCGGGGAGACCCACTGGCTCCACACGTCCTTCTTGTTCTCGAGGAAATGGCGGGCGCCGTCGTCGCCGTTGGCCTGGTTGTCGGTCATCCAGGCGAGCAGCTCGTTGACCGTGGCGTTGGACCAGGAGCGGTTGGCGAGATAGGTCATCACCGGCTCGCCCGCCCGGTCCGCGAACTTCGTGGTCACGATGGTCTCGACCTTATCGGCCACCCACTCGTTGAGCTTCGGGTCGGGGCAGTCGGCGTTGGCGTTGCAGCGCTTCCATTCGGCGTCGTCGCGCGGCGCGTCGAAGCCGAGCTTCTTCATCGGGTAGCGGCCGAGGATCGCCGTGGGCGCCCAGTAGTAGCCGAGCCAGCCCTGCTTGTTCTCGTAGGCGCGGGCGATCGAGCCGTCGAGGCCGGCGGCCGAGCCGGTGTCGACCAGCGAGAATCCCTTGTCCGCGCCGTCATAGGCCTTGAAGAGCTGCGTGGTGACCACCGTGCCGCCCCAGCCCTGCGGCCCGTTGAACACGGCGCCCTTGCTCTTGTCCTCCGGGTCGGGGAACAGCTCGGGATGCTTCAGCGCGTCGCCGATGGTCTGGATGTCGGGATGGGCCTCGGCGACGTACTGGGGAATGAACCAGCCCTGTTGCGCGCCGTCCGAAAGCGCGAGGCCGGTGGCGACCAGCGTCTTCTCCGAAAGGCCGCGATTGATGACCTCCGGCACGAGGTCCACCCAGCCTTCCGGCGCGATGTCCGGCTGGCCGCGCTCGGCCATCGAGGTCAGCGTCGGCACGGTGTCGCCGGAAATCACCGAGACGCTGCAGCCGTAGCCGTTCTCGAGGATGAACTTGTCGAGGCTGGCGAGGACTTCGGCGCTCTGCCAGTTCATCGCCGCGATGGTCACGTCGCTGCAGTCGCCGGCGGCGTAGGCCGCAAGGGAGCCGCAGGAGGACATGGCGATCGCTAGGCACGTCGATTTCACGAAACGATTCATCGTCTGCTTCTCCCGCGGCGCCGAAACGAGGACCGCCCGGCGGCGCCGATTGCCGGGTCCTCCAGTTCGAGATCGGTCGGCCGGATCTCGGGGCGGGCCGGACGCCCCCGAGTTGGCGTCGAACCGTCATGCCGAAGCATCTCCTACCGCGCCCGGTGCGTACTCGTCGCGATCCGACCGGGCGGTTTTCCGACAAGCGAACCATCGTTTCATCGCCGGCCGACACGCCTCACCTTAGAAAGTCTATCGGCGCCACAACCGCAAACTAGGATCGATGCGACAACGCCGTTGTCGTTTCGCGACGCATCGGCTTCCTCTCTGACCATCACGGGGTCGGTGCCCAAACTCTGTTCAGGGGTGCGACACATGGGCTCGCAGCCCGCAACGCCGCGAGCGATGTCGGTGACGCCGCGCCGACATCGCCAACGCGGCGTCCCGTTCGATCCCGCCTCTCAGGCGGCCAGCGCGCCGTGCGGATCGAGCACGAACTTCACCGCCGCGCCCTGGTCGAAGGTCTCGTAGCCGCTGGCGGCGTCGTCGAGCGGGATGACGCGGGCGTTGACGATATCGGCGATCGGCAGGCGGTCGTGCAGGATGGCCTGCATGAGCTGGCGGTTGTATCTCAGCACCGGCGTCTGCCCGGTATGGAACGACTGCGCCTTGGCCCAGCCAAGCCCGAACCGGAGCGACAGGCTGCCGTGCCGCGCCGCGTCGTCCACTGCGCCGGGATCCTCGGTGACGTAGAGGCCGGGAATGCCGATCGAGCCCGCCGGCCGGGTGATCGCCATCATCTGGTTCAGGACGATCGCCGGCTGCTCTCCGCCCGAATGGCCGCGCGCCTCGAAGCCCACTGCGTCGATCGCGCAGTCCACCTCGTTCGTGCCCACCACCTCTGCGACCATCTCGCCGAGGTCGTCGTGCTGGGTCAGGTCGATCGGCGCGAAGCCCATCCTGGCCGCGTGGGCGAGGCGGTCCTTGTTGAAGTCGCCGATCATCACCACCGCCGCGCCGAGGATCCGGGCCGAGGCGGCGGCGGCCATGCCCACCGGGCCTGCCCCGGCGACGTAGACCGTGGACCCGACGCCCACCCCGGCCTTCACCGCCCCGTGGAAGCCGGTGGGCAGGATGTCGGAGAGCATGGTCAGGTCGCGGATCTTGCTCATGGCCCGGTCGCGGTCGGGCAGCTTCAGGAGGTTGAAGTCGGCATAGGGCACGGTCACGTAGCGCGCCTGCCCGCCGATCCAGCCGCCCATGTCGACATAACCGTAGGCGCCGCCGGCGCGGGCGGGGTTCACGGTGAGGCAGACGCCCGTGTCCTGCGACTTGCAGCAGCGGCAACGGCCGCAGGCGACGTTGAACGGCACCGATACGATATCGCCGATCTCCAGCATCTCTACGTCGACGCCCTTCTCGATCACCTCGCCGGTGATCTCGTGGCCGAGCACGAGCCCGGGCTCGGCCGTCGTGCGCCCACGCACCATGTGCTGGTCGGAACCGCAGATGTTGGTGGAGATGACCTTGAGGATGACGCCGTGCTCGATGCGGCGGCCGTCCGGCGCCGCAAGCTTGGCATCGTCTATGTCGCGCACCTCGACCTTGCCGGGCTCCAGGTACACCACGCCGCGATTGCTGCTCATTTCGATTTCCTCCCAGTGTTGCTCCGCCGGGCGCTCAGCACTCCGGCAGATTGACCGCCAGCCCTCCCAGACTGGTTTCCTTGAACTTCAGGCTCATCTCCTCGCCGGTCTGGCGCATCGCCTCGATGCAGTTGTCCAGCGGCATGAAGTGCGAGCCGTCGCCGCGCAGGGCGAGCGACGCGGCCGCGACGGCCTTGGTCGCCCCGATCCCGTTGCGCTCGATGCACGGCACCTGGACCAGGCCCGCCACCGGGTCGCAGGTCATGCCGAGGTGATGCTCCAGCGCGATCTCGGCGGCGTTCTCCACCTGCTCGGGCGTGCCGCCGAACACCGCGCAGAGGCCCGCCGCCGCCATCGCGGCGGCCGAGCCGACCTCGCCCTGGCAGCCCGCCTCGGCGCCCGAGATCGAGGCGTTGTGCTTGATCAGGCCGCCGATCGCGGCGGCGGTCAGCAGGAAGTCGGACACCTTGGCCGGGTCCGCGCCGTGGCAGTTGTCGAGGTAGTAGCGCAGGACGGCCGGCACGACGCCGGCCGCCCCGTTGGTCGGCGAGGTGACCACCTGTCCGCCCGCCGCGTTCTCCTCGTTGACGGCCATCGCATAGACGCTGAGCCAGTCCGAAGCGGCATGCGGCTGGCTGGCGTTGCGCATCCTCTCGGCCAGGAGCTGCTGGTGGATCCGCCGGGCCCGGCGCTTGACCCGCAGGCCTCCCGGCAGCTCGCCCTCCAGCGCCAGCCCCCGGTCGATGCATCGGCTCATCACCGACCAGATGTGCCGCAGCCCGGCTTCCACGTCCTCCGCGTCGCGCAGCCGCGCCTCGTTCTCGCGTTTCATCTGCGCGATCGAAAGCCCGCTGCCCCGCGCCATGCGCAGCATGTCGGCGGCGTTGCGAAACGGGAACGGCCACGCGACATCGCCCTCGGCGGGGTCGGCTGCCGGCGCCTCGCGCTCGGCCGCCGTCACCACGAAGCCGCCGCCGATCGAATAGAAGGTCTGCGCCACCAGCTCGGCGCCCTCGGCGTCGCGGGCCGCGAGCACCAGCCCGTTGGCATGGCCGGGCAGGGGCGGGCCGAAGTCGAACACCACGTCGGTCGCCGGATCGAAGGCGAGGGCGGGAAGGCCCTCGGGTCGCAGCACGCGCTCGGTGCGCAGCGCCTCCAACTGGCGCTCCGCCATCGCCATGTCGATCGTGTCGGGCTGCCAGCCGAGAAGGCCGAGGGCCACCGCCCGATCGGTGCCGTGGCCCTTGCCGGTGAAGGCGAGCGAGCCGTGCAGCGTCGCCCGGACGCCGGCGGCCTGCTGCTGGGCGTGGGCCGACTGCCGGAGCTGGGCGAGGAACCGCGCCGCCGCCGTCATCGGCCCCATCGTGTGCGACGAGGAGGGCCCGATACCGATCTTGAAGACGTCGAAGACGCTGAGGAACACGGGTTTCCGCCTCGGCTCAGGGAAGGGCGCCCGGACCGTCCGGCTTCGCGGCGTTCGGCATGGCGACCTCCCTCCTTGCCGGCCTCAGAGGCCCAGTTCGAACTCGCGGCGGATGGCGGCCAGAAGGTGCCAGACGTGATCGGCGAACGAATGCCAGACCTCAATACGGAACCGGTCCTCCGCCTCGCGCAGGAGGATGATCTGCACGCGGTCGATGATGGTCCGGCGCGCGCCGCCGACCGGCATCGCGGCGACGTCGGCGGCGATGCTCGACTGGAGGGCCTTGGCGGCCTCCGGTCCCTCCACCGCGATGCCCACTTCCCGGTGGCCGATGTCGACCAGGCTGTGGACCGTGATGGCGTAGAGGTCGGCGAAGGCCGCCACGATCGCGTCCCCGTCGCCGGTCGGCGCGATCAGATACCATTCGTCCGGCCCGATGCAGGCGGCGATCCGTCCGGAGGCCGCGGCGAACGTCCCGATCGCCGAGGGCAGGGGCGCGCCCCACGCCGCGGCGGCCGCCGCGAGGTCAGCCGGCGCGACGCGCAGGTTGAAGCGGGCGCAGTTCTCGATCGGGCGGATCGAGACGGGGCCGGCGCCGGACAGGTTGCGTCCGACAAGGGGATGACGTTCCTGAAACATCCTCGCGTCTCCTCAGGCGCTCAGTCGCTTGTTGTCCGGGTCGAAGAAGACCGTCCCCGTCACCTGCGCGCGCAGCGTGCGACCCGGCATCGGAATGTGGACGGTCTCGCCCATCCGCCCCTTGCCGCCCTCGACTACCGCGAGCGCGATCGAGCGGCCGAGCGCGACGCTCCAGTAGGAGGAGGTCACGTGGCCGACCATGCGCATGGGGACGGGCTGGTCGGGGTCGAGGACGATTTGCGCGCCCTCCTCGAGGATCGTCGCCGGATCCTCGGTCAGGAGGCCGACGAGCTGCTTGCGATCGGGCTTCACCATGTCCGGCCGGCTCAGCGAACGCTTGCCCACGAAGTCGGGCTTGGCCTTGCCGATGGCCCAGCCGAGGCCGGCGTCGTCGGGCGTCAGCGTGCCGTCCGTGTCCTGGCCGACGATGATGTAGCCCTTCTCGGCGCGCAGCACGTGCATCGTCTCGGTGCCGTAGGGCGTGATGCCGAGCGGCTGTCCCGCCTCCACCAGCTTCTCCCAGACGGCGCGGCCGAACCGGGCCGGCACGTTGACCTCGTAGCCGCGCTCGCCGGTGAAGCTCATGCGGAACAGGCGGGCGGGAACGCCGCAGATCCGCCCCTCGGCCACCGACATGTGGGGGAACCATTCCTCGGACAGATCGATGCCTTCGATCAGCGGCTCCAGAAGGGTGCGCGATGCGGGTCCGTTGACGGCGATCACCGCCCACTGCTCCGTGGTGGAGGTCAGCCAGACCTTGAGTTCGGGGAACTCGGTCTGGAGGTAGTCCTCCATCATGTTCAGGACACGGGCCGCGCCGCCGGTCGTCGTGGTGACGTGGAAGCGGTCGCGGCTCAGGCGTCCGATCACCCCGTCGTCGCGGATGAAGCCGTCCTCGCCCAGCAGCACGCCGTAGCGCGAGCGGCCGGGCTCCAGCTTGCTCCAGGGGTTAGTGTACATCAGGTTCAGGAACTCGGCGGCGTCGGGGCCGACGATCTCGATCTTGCCCAGCGTCGAGGCGTCGAAGATGCCGACCGCCTCGCGCGTCGCCCGGCATTCGCGGGCCACCGCGGCGTGCATGTCCTCGCCCGCCTTCGGGAAGTACCAGGCCCGGCGCCACAGAGCGACCGGCTCGAACACCGCGCCGTGCTCCTCGGCCCAGCCGTCGATCGAGGTCCTGCGCGTGACGTCGAACAGGCGCCCGCGGTTGTAGCCGCAGAACGCCCCGAACGTGGTCGGCGTATAGGGCGGCCGGAAGGTGGTGAGGCCGACGGCGGGGGCGGGACGGCCGACCGCGTCGGCGGCGATGGCGAGGCCGTTGATGTTGGAGATCTTGCCCTGGTCGGTCGCCATGCCGTTGGTGGTGTAGCGCTTGATGTGCTCGATGGACTTGAAGCCCTCGCGAACCGCAAGCCGGATGTCCTTGGCGGTGACGTCGTTCTGGAAATCCACGAAGGCCTTGGCCTTCAACGCGTTCCCGTCGGTCGGGAGCTCGCGGCTGGTGACGCCGGTGAGACGGCGCTCGCCGTCCACGCGATAGGTGCCGGCGCGCGCGGCGAAGCCGGCGTCGGCCGCCGCAGCCGCGCCAGCCGCCGCGCCCGCTCCGAGGGCATTGGCGAGGCCGAACTCGCCGTTGCCGGCGCCCGCGCAGCGGCACGCCTCGCGGTAGGCGGAGGGCAGGAACATCTGACCCTCCTCGCGCCAGGCGAGCTTGCCCTGCGTGTGCGAGAAGAGATGGAGGCTCGGCGTCCACCCGCCGCTCATCAGGAGCGCGTCGCAGGCGATGGTGCGCGCCTGCGCGGCACCGCCGTTCGCGGGCAGGACGCGGACCGAGGAGACGCGCAGGCGCCCCTCGGTCCCGGTCGCCGTCCAGCCCTGCAGAACCTCGATCCCGGCCGCCTCGGCCTCCGAGCGCAGCGCGGCGTCGACGCTGGATCGCACGTCCACGATCGCCGAGACCCTCACGCCGGCTCGCGCGAGGTCGAGCGCGGCGAGCCACGCGCTGTCGTGCGCGGTGACCACCACGACCTCGTCGCCGACCCGGACGCCGTAGCGGTTGAGATAGGTGCGGGCAGCGCCCGCCAGCATCACGCCCGGACGGTCGTTGCCGTCGAACACGAGCGGTCGCTCGATCGAACCCTGCGCCAGAACGACCTGCGTGGCGCGCACCTTCCACATGCGCTCGCGCGGAGCGCCTTCGGGCGCCGAGGGCAGGTGATCCGTCAGGCGCTGGCATAGGCCGACGAAGTTCTGGTGGTAGTAGCCGATCGCGGTGGTGCGGGGCAGGAGCGTGACGTTGGGCATCCCGGCCAGCTCGCCGAGCGCGGTGCGCAGCCAGTCCCAGCCGCTACCGCCGTCGATGCCCGCGTCGGTTTCCGAAAGGAGGGAGCCGCCGAACTCGGCCTGCTCGTCGGCCAGCATCACCGTCGCGCCGGAGCGCCCCGCTTCCAGCGCGGCGGCAAGGCCTGCGGGTCCCGAGCCGACCACCAGCACGTCGCAATGCGCGAAACGGCTGGAATACACGTCCGGGTCGGGCTCGACGGGCGACTTGCCGAGCCCCGCGGCGCCCCGGATCACCGGTTCGTAGACCTTGTTCCAGAAGGCCTTCGGCCACATGAAGGTCTTGTAGTAGAAACCGGCCGAGAACAGCACCGAGAGCGTGTCGTTGATCGCCCCGACGTCCCGCTCCAGCGACGGCCAGTGGTTCTGGCTCCGGGTCTTCAGGCCCTCCGATATCTCCAGCACGGTGGCACGCGTGTTGGGCTCGGTCCGCGCCCCGCCGCGATCGACGCCGAGCAGCGCGTTGGGCTCCTCCGACCCGGCCGAAAGGATGCCGCGCGGCCGGTGGTACTTGAAGGAACGGCCGACCAGGTGCACGCCGTTGGCGAGAAGGGCGGAGGCGACCGTATCGCCCTGGAAGCCCCGGTAGGTCCTGCCGTTGAAGGAGAAGGCGACCGGGCGCCCGTAGTCGACCCGGCCCCGGTTGGCGACGCGGAAGGCGCTCATGCGCGTACGTCCTCGGCGGTCGCCTCGTCCGGCCCCGCGCTTCCGGCCTCGTAGGTCGCGGCGAACTTGTCGGTCACCGTGTCGCGGATCGCGTTGAAGAACCGGCCGCAACCGTGGACATGGCGCCACCGCTCGCGGTGCCGCCCGCGCGGGTTGTCGCGGATGTAGAGAAAGTCGCGCCACGCGTCGTCGGACAGGGCGGACGGGTTCTCCGGGCGGGCGATATGGGCCTGCCCGCCATAGGCGAACTCGACCTCGGGACGCTCGCAGGCGCAGTAGGGGCAGTGGATGAGCAGCATCGGACGATCCGTCAGTGCGCGACGGCGGCCGCGGCCGCCTCGTCGATGAGCCGACCGGTCCTGAACCGGTCCAGCGTGAAGGGTGCGTTGATGCGGTGCGGGGCGTCGTTGGCGATCGTGTGCGCGAAGACGTTGGCCGAGCCGGGCGTCGCCTTGAAGCCGCCGGTTCCCCAGCCGCAGTTGACGTAGAGGCCGGGCACCGGCGTCCTGCCGATGATCGGCGACCTGTCGGGCGTCACGTCGACGATGCCGCCCCATTTGCGCAGCATGCGCATGCGCGTGAAGATCGGGAAGATCTCGCAGATCGCCGCCACGGTATGCTCGATCAGCGGCAGGCCGCCGCGCTGGCTGTAGGAGACGTACTGGTCCGTGCCGGAGCCGATCACCAGCTCGCCCTTGTCGGACTGCGAGATGTAGGCGTGCACCGTGTTCGACATGACGACGCAGGGGAACACCGGCTTCACCGGCTCGGACACCAGCGCCTGCAGCGGGTAGCTCTCCAGCGGGAGGCGCACGCCCGCCGATTCCATCACAACCGACGTGTTGCCGGCGGCCGAGACGCCGACCTTGCGGGCTCGGATGAAGCCGCGCGCCGTCTCGACGCCGCTGACATTGCCGGCCGCGTCGCGGCGGATGGCGGTGACCGGGCAGTTCTGGATGATGTCGACGCCCCGCGCCGCCGCGCCGCGCGCATAGCCCCAGGCCACCGCGTCGTGCCGCGCGACGCCGCCGCGGCGCTGCAGCGCGGCCCCCATCACCGGGTAGCGGGCGTTGGGGGAGATATCGAGCGGCGGGCAGAACGCCTTGGCCTCCTCGGGCGTCATCCATTCGTTGTCGATGCCGTTGAGGCGGTTGGAATGGACGTGGCGGCGGAAGCTCTGCACGTCGTGGACGTTGTGCGCGAGCATCATCACGCCGCGCTGCGAGAACATGACGTTGTAGTTCAGCTCCTGGGACAGGTTCTCCCAGAGCTTCATCGCGTGCTCGTAGAGCATCGCGCTTTCGTCGTAGAGGTAGTTCGAGCGGATGATCGTGGTGTTGCGGCCCGTGTTGCCGCCGCCGAGCCAGCCCTTCTCGATCACCGCCACGTTGGTGATGCCGTGCTCCTTGGCCAAGTAGTAGGCGGCGCCCAGCCCGTGCCCGCCGGCGCCGACGATGATGACGTCGTATTCCGCCTTGGGCTCCGCGTCGGGCCACTGCGGCTCCCAGTTCTTGTGTCCCGTCAGCGCGTTGGCCACGAGGGACGGAAAGGAGAAACGGGTCATCGCGCACCTCGAACGAGCATTGCGGCCGCATCATCGCGGCAACGTTCACCAGGGAACAGGATATTTGCGTCAATCGGGTCGCACTTTAGGCGCAGGCGGGGCCCGGCGGGCGCCAAGCCGTCAGGCGCTCAGGCGGCTTCCGCCTCGCGCCTCGGGCAGGCTCGCGGCCTGCTGCGCCTGCCTGCGGATCTCCTGCGGCGTGCGGTCGAAGCGCTGCCGAAACATGCGGCTGAGATGCGAGGAGTCGCAGAAGCCGCACTCCACGGCCACGGCGGCCACGAGCTTGTCGGTGGTCTCGATCAGGTGCCGCGCGAAGGTAAGCCGGATCTGGAGGAAGGCGGCCTGCGGCGAGGCGCCGAGGGCGGACCGGAAGTGGCGTTCGAGCTGGCGCTTGCTATGCCCCATCCGCCGGGCGAGCTCGGCGACCGAGAGAGGCGTGTCGATGTTCTGCTGCATCAGCAGGAGCGCGCGCATCACCATCGGATCGCGGGTGGAGATGTCCATCGACACGCCCGGCTGCGGCTTCTCCGGCCGCATGGCGTCGTCGATGATCATGATGTGCAGGCTCTTGCTGGCCTGCGCGCGGCCGACGTGCCGCTCCACCAGATACGCCGCGAGATGGGCCGAACTCGCGCCGCCGGAACAGGTCAGCCGATCACCGTCGTCGATGAAGATCTGGTCGGACACCGGGTCGAGCCCGTCGAACTGCTCCAGGAAGTCGACGTGGTGGAACCAGCTCACGCAGCAGCGGTACCCCTTCATCAGCCCGGCCTTGTGCAGCAGGAAGCCGCCCGTGCAGATGCCGATCAGGGGAACGCCGGCCTCGGCCGCGCGACGCAGGTAGGCGGCATAGGCCGTCTCCAGTCCCGACAGCTCCTCCATCACCCCGCCGACCACCACGATGTAGTCGAACTTCGTCGGATCGCCGAGCCGCTCGTTCGGCTGGATCGAAACGCCGCTGCTGGAGGGGATGGCGCACATCGTGTCCGACAGGACGCTCCAGCCGCACAGGATGGGGCGGCTCCGGTCGCCCTCGTCGGCGGCGAGGCGCAGCACGTCCACGAAGTTGGCAAAGGCGCAGAGCGTGAAGCGCCGGGCGAGGATGAAGCCGACCGAAAGCCGCGCGCCGCCCTTGCGGGGCTTGTAGGCGGACGACGACAACGCACCGGCCCGACCGTCTGCACCCCTGGCGTCCATCGGCTCTCCTCGCGGCGAACTCGTCGTCCGTTGTCGTACTGCTAATCCGGTTTTGACGCAAACATCCTGTTCCGGGGGGAGGGCGTGTCGCAATGCTTCATCCCGTGAGCGAAATCCGTCGCTCGGATCGCGACCAACGGCGGCGGCGAGTCGCAGCGTGGGCGCCATCCACGGCGGGTGCCTCGAGTGCCTTGCCCGCTTCCCGTCGAGAGATGCCGATGGCCGAGAACACGTTCATCCTGAAGCTCAGCTGTCTCGACCAGCCCGGGATCACCGCGGCGCTCGCAACGGCGCTGGCCTCGCGCGGCGCCAACATCGTGGAGGCCAACCAGTTCTGCGACCGGCAGACCAACCAGCTCTTCGTGCGCATCGCCGTCGCGGCGCCCGAGGCCATCACCCAGGCCGCCCTGGATCTCGCCCTGAAGCCGGCGGTGGATCGTTTCGAGATGCGCATGAAGGTCGAGGATTTGGCGCGGCGGCCGAAGATCGTGATCATGGTGTCGCGGTTCGACCACGCGCTCCTGCACCTTCTCTACCAGATCAAGGTCGGCTGGCTGAACGCCGAGGTCGCCGCGATCGTGTCCAACCACGAGGGCGCACGTAGGACGGCCGAGCAGGAGGGGATTCCCTTCCACCACTGGCCGGTCACCCGCGAGAACAAGCGCGAGCGCGAGGAGCAGCTGATCGAGCTGGTCAAGGACACGGGCGCCGAGCTCGTGGTGCTGGCGCGCTACATGCAGGTCCTGTCGAACGACCTGTCCAACCGGTTGTTCGGAATGGTGATCAACATCCACCATTCCTTCCTGCCGAGCTTCAAGGGCGCCAAGCCCTACCACCAGGCGCACGAGCGCGGCGTGAAGCTGATCGGCGCCACCGCGCACTACGTCACCGCCGACCTCGACGAGGGTCCGATCATCGAGCAGGAGACGGAGCGCGTCACCCACGCGATGACGGGCGACGACTTCGTGGCCGCCGGCCGCGACATCGAATCGCGGGTGCTGGCGCGGGCCGTGAAGTATCATCTGGAAGGCCGAGTGATGCTCAATCACCACCGCACGGTGGTCTTCACTCCCTGAAGCCCGCCGCCGCCCCGCGCCGCCGACCGAGGCGAAGCGCATCGACCGTATCCGGCGCTCCGCGCGCCCGTCTCGACCAAGCCCCCGGACCGGAGGAACGTTCACCATGGCAGCATTTCCCGAAAAGGCGCGGGTCGTCATCATCGGCCTCGGCGGCATCGTCGGAGCCTCGATCGCGCACCACCTCGTGGAGCGCGGTTGGGACGACATCGTCGGCATCGACAAGTCGGGCATCCCCACCGACATCGGCTCCACCGCCCATGCGTCCGACTTCTGCTACACGACCAGCCATGATTTCCTGAGCTGCTGGACCACGCTCTACTCGATCGACTTCTTCGAGAAGATGGGGCACTACGCGCGCGTCGGCGGCCTGGAGGTCGCGCGCGTCGGCGACGACGAGCGCATGGACGAGATCAAGCGCAAGGTCGCTTCCGGCAAGGCGTTCGGCACCCGTGTGCGGCTGATCGGGCCGGCGGAGATCAAGCAGCGCATGCCGCTGATCGAGGAGAGCCTCGTCCAGGGCGGGCTCTGGGACCCCGATGCCGGCCTCGTCATCCCGCGCTCCCAGACGGTGGCCGGCAAGCTGGTCGACCAGGCCGCGAACGCCGGCAAGCTCCAGGCCTTCGCCAACACCGCCGCGAAGTCGCTGGTGATCGAGGACGGGCGCATCCGCGGGGTGGTGACCGATCGCGGCACGATCATGGCCGATCACGTCGTGGTCTGCGCCGGCCTCTGGGGGCGCCTGATCGCCGAGATGGCGGGCGAGGATCTGCCGGTGATGCCGGTGGACCATCCGCTGACCTTCTTCGGCCCGTACGACGAGTTCGCCGGCACCGGCAAGGAGATCGGCTACCCGCTGCTGCGCGACCAGGGCAACTCGGCCTATCTCCGCGACACCGGCGACCCGAAGACCGCCGAGGGCGGCCAGATCGAGTGGGGCTACTACGAGGAGCGCGATGTCCGCCTCGTCCATCCGCGCGAACTTCTGGAGAAGCACGAGGCGCGCCTGTCGCCCTCGCAGCGCGACCTGGAGATGGAACAGGTCCTCGAGCCGCTGGAGCGCGCCATCGAGCTGACGCCGATCCTCGGCGAGCTCGGCTACAACGAGGGCCATTCCTTCAACGGCCTGCTCCAGACCACCACCGACGGCGGCCCCTCGATGGGCGAGAGCCGCAAGGTGCGCGGGCTCTGGTACTGCGTCGGCATCTGGGTGAAGGACGGGCCCGGCATGGGCAAGCTCATCGCCGACTGGATGACCGACGGGCGCACCGCGATCGACCACAACCGGATCGACTTCGCCCGCTTCAACGACTTCCAGCTCGACGAGGGCTTCATCGAGGAGCGGTGCACCGAGACGGCGCGCAAGATCTACAACCCGCCGGTGCACCCGCGCGAGCCCTTCGCCGGGGGGCGCGGCATCCGCCGCTCGCCGTTCCACGAGCGGGAAAAGGAGCTGGGCGGCTACTTCATGGAGCTGGGCGGCTGGGAGCGCGCCCATGGCTACGCCGCGAACGAGCACCTACTGGAGAAGTTCGGCAACCGCGTCCCGGTGCGCGAGAACGAGTGGGACAACCGCCACTTCTGGCGCGTCTCCAACGCCGAGCATCTCGAGATGACCGAGAACTGCGGGATCATCAACCTGTCGCACTTCGCGATCTACGACATCGAGGGGCCCGACCACGTCGAACTCATGGAATGGCTCTGCGCCGCGAGGATCGGCGGCGACGCCAATGTGGGTAAGGGCATCTACACCCACTTCCTGGACGACGAGGGCATGGTGCGCGCCGACTTCACGGTGATCCGCATGCCCGACCGGATCCGCATGATCAACGGCGCCGATGCGGGACCCCGCGACTATCGCTACATGCTCCGCACGGCGCAGGATCGCGGGCTCGACGTCACGGTGACCGATGTCTCGGAGCGGTACGTGACCATCGGCATCTGGGGCCCGAACGCGCGCGAGAATCTCGGCACGCTGCTGGAGGACCCGTCCGTGCTCCTGCCGGAGGCCTTCCCCTTCGCCGCCATCCGTCCGCTCACGATCGCCGGCAAGCCCGTCACCGCCTTCCGCATCTCCTATGTCGGCGAGCAGGGCTGGGAGCTGCACATGGCCTACGAGGACGGGTTGGCGGTCTGGGACGCGCTGCGCTCCACCGGCGTGATCGCCGTGGGTGTCGAGACCTACGCCAACACGCGCCGCATGGAGAAGAGCCTGCGCCTGCAGAACGCCGATCTCCTGACCGAATACAACCTCCTGGAAGCGGACCTCGCCCGACCCAAGGTCAAGGAGGCGGACTTCCGGGGCAAGGCGAAGCATGTCGAGTATCGCGACCGGGCGAACCAGCCGGCCATGCTGTGCACGCTGGTGATGACGGAGAACCGCGACGGGCGCGGTGTCGCCCGCTATCCCGTCGGCACGATGCCGGTGCTCGACCCGGACACGGGCGAGACCCTGGTGGACGAACTCGGCCGTCGCTCCTACACGACCTCGGTCGCCTACGGTCCGACCGTCGCGCGCAACATCGCGCTCGCCTACCTGCCGTGGAGCCACTGCCAGGTCGGGCGCAAGCTCAACGTCGAGTATTTCGGCGACACGTTCCCGGTCGAGGTCGCGGGCGTCGGCTACACGCCGCTCTACGACCCGGAAAACGCCCGTCCGCGAAGCTGACCGGAGAGCCAAGGAGGCGCTGGGCGTCCGCGATCCGCCTGGTTCCCGGTTGGGCGGATCGTTGGCGTGGTCCCGCCGGTGCGCGTGCCCTTCGCCTCGGCCCTCGGGCTGGTGGGCGATCACGGGCGCGGACTGCGCGAATTCTCGGCGTGAGCGGCACGGTTCGCCGTCGAAAGCACACCCCCCTATCGCGGGCGAATGGTCGCCGGGCGGCATGACATGCCAAACGGCGGAGCAGGGTGGAGAGTGGGGCGGTCCGCATGCCGGTCGGCTCCAGGACGGAAGCGGACCCGGACCCTTCAGGTTTCGGATGCCATTGTCGGCTCCGGCTCCAAGACGTCGAATTGCTTGAGATCGCCGCGCATGCGGTCCCCCCAGCGCGCGACGAAGGCGATGGTGTCCGCGGCGCCCCGATGCGCGTCGAGGGCGGCTTGGTCGCGCCATCTCTCGGCGACGAGCATGCGCCCGGTGCCGGGATCTTCGGCCGCGACGCCGAAGAACAGGCAGCCGTCGCGAGCTCGCGCGCGCGGAGCGAATACGGCCATGTCCGCGGCGAACGCCTCGACGTCCCCCGGTGCCACATCGATGTGACCGATCAGGATCAGCATCGTCACGCGCCGCCCGCATCCGACGAGCGATCGACCAGGAGAACGATCTTGCCCTGGATGCCGCCCCGCTCGGCGCGCTCGTGCGCGCGTGCGGCCTCCTCGAGGGGAAAGACACTGTCGATCACGACGCGAACCGTGCCGTCATTCAGAAGAGGCGCAACCTGCTGGAGCTGGGCGCCGTTGGAGCGGACCTGCGTCGCCGACACGGTGATGCCCAGGCGCCGCGCTTCGTCCGCCGCGTCGAAGCCGAGCGGGAAGACGAGGAACAGGGCGCCTCCCGGCTTCAGCACCTGGAGGAAGCGGCGCGCGTCCTGCCCCACGCAATCGAGCACGAGGTCTACGTCGCGGACGATCTCCTCGACCGCCACTTGGGTGTAGTCGACGAACCGCTCGGCCCCGAGCTCGTGCATGAGCGCCTCGTTCTTGCCGGACGCGACGGCGATCACGTGGGCGCCCTGCCATCGGGCAAGCTGGACGGCAAGATGCCCGACCCCACCGCCGGCGCCGTTGACCAGCACGGTTCTGCCGGCCAGCGGCAAGGGAACGTGTGCCGTGGGCTGGAAGGGGTTCGCAGCGTCGTGGCCGAGATCGATCAGGAACTGCCAGGCGGTCAGGAGCGACATGGGCAGCGCCGCCGCCTGCGCATGGCCGAGGCCGTCGGGTTTGGGCGCCAGATCCGAAGCGGGAACGCTCACATACTCCGCATAGGCCTTGCCACCCTCCATCACGTCGGCGGGGAAACGCACCATGGCATAGACCTCGTCGCCGACGGCAAACCCGCCGACGCCGGCGCCGAGCGCCTCGACCACGCCGGAGATGTCCGACCCGAGGATCAGAGGAAACGCAGGATGGGGCTGCCATTCGGGCGGCAGGGTGCGGTATCCGTCGCGCAGGTACCAGTCGGGCGGATTGAGCCCGACGGCGTGGACGCGCACCAGCACCTCGCCCGGCCCCGGTTCGGGTCTCGGCGCGTCCTCGTAGCGCAGCACGTCGGGCCCGCCGAACGCGTGCAGGCGAACCGCCTTCATGATGTCGCCCATGATCGTCTCCGTTCGGTAGTGGAACCGGTCCGGATCTAGCGACGGGGCGGGAGGTTGATTAGGGAGGCGGAAGGCGGTTCAGTCATGCCATGAAGGAGCCAATGGCATTGGATCGCCTGACGGGACTGGCCGCCTTCGCGCGGGCCGGTTCGCTCGGCAGCTTCGCGGCGGCGGCCCGGTCCCTGTCGGTATCGCCCTCGGCGGTCAGCAAGAGCGTCCAGCGGCTGGAAGCGCAGCTCGGGGTCTCGCTCTTCACCCGAACCACCCGCTCCCTTCGTTTGACCGCCGAGGGACAGGTGCTTCACGACAAGGCCGTTCGGCTGTTGCACGACGCCGAGGCCATCGGGCAGGCAGCGGCGGCGACGCGTTCCGAACCGTCCGGGCCGTTGCGGATCGCGGCATCGCTGCCGATCGGCGTTCACGTGATCGCGCCGATGTTGCCGGCGTTCCGTCGGGCCCATCCGAAAGTGAGCGTCGACCTGCGTCTCAGCGACCGGATCGTGGATATCGTCGAAGATGGCATCGACGTCGCCGTTCGTATCGGCGACCTGCCGGACTCGAACCTTCTGTCGCGCCGCCTGGCGCCGCATCGGCTCTGTTGCTTCGCCTCGCCAGGCTACCTCGCCGCGCGAGGAATCCCGCGGCGTCCGGAGGACTTGGAAGGGCACGAGACGGTGCTCCTTCGCTTCCAGAGCACGGGGCAGCTCCTGCGCTGGCGCTTCCAGACCGCGGACGGAGCACTCGATCTCACCCCCGCCTCGAAGGTGTGGGCCGACGCGAGCGAGGCGCTGGTGGCGATGCTGGTCGAGGGTGGAGGCATCGGCATGGCCGCGACCTTCGTCGTCGCCCCCCATGTCGCGCGCGGCGAACTCGTGCCGGTCCTCGCCGACTTCGCGGTCGAGCGCGACAACATCACCGCACTATGGCCGAGCAGTCGTCGCGCCAATCCCGCAGTGCGCGCGTTCCTCTCGGCCTTGCAGACGGCCTGCCGTGATCGGATGGGAGCGCGAGGCGGGTAGCGTCCGCCTCCAAGCTCGGCCTCGGGGCCGGGAAATGGCCGGGAGGGATCGGAACTGTCGGGGACGGCGGCTGCGCGGGCGAGAATCGGAGCCAGTGTCGCGGCTGATCGCTTCACGTGCGGGGAGGGGCTCGGGAGTGTGCAAAGCCCCGGTGGTCGCTTTGCGGATACGCGGTGGGCGATGACAGGCTCGAACTGCCGACATCCTCGGTGTAAGCGAGGCGCTCTACCAACTGAGCTAATCGCCCCTTGCGGCAGGGGATTACGCGGTTCCGCCGCCTCGGGTCAAGGGCCCCGCCGATAGGCGCGCGTCCTCGCGGAAGGTTCGGGCGGATTCGCGAGAGAAGGGCGGTCGAGACGACCGTGGGGACGCGAAGCGGAGGGCGATTCCCGCCCTGTCGGGCCCGCAAGTCGCTGTTCCGAAGCGGTTTTCAAAAGGCGTGCGAAAGCGCGTTGACAGACGGAAGGGGAGCCCGTAAACGACCGCTCATGCCGCTGACGGTCACGCCAGCGACACAATGCGCGGGTGTAGCTCAGTCGGTTAGAGTGCCGGCCTGTCACGCCGGAGGTCGCGGGTTCGAGCCCCGTCACTCGCGCCATTGCCTTTGACGATCCACGTCGCCTTCGGCTTCCGTCGGCGACACAATGCGCGGGTGTAGCTCAGTCGGTTAGAGTGCCGGCCTGTCACGCCGGAGGTCGCGGGTTCGAGCCCCGTCACTCGCGCCACTCTCCCTTGCTTTCCGTTGCTGATTCCGATGCCTTCCGCCGCACGTTGCCGGTCCCCGCAACGATCGTTGCGGGCGCGGACCGAAGATTGTTCGGACCTTTCCAAAGCCGCCCCCATGCTGCTTGCTTCCACATTAGGAAGGGTCTAAGCCTCGCCGCAATGCGAAGGGCGCAGCGTGGCTGTTGGACGCATTGAACCCGTCCACGAACCACATACGTCCCCGTCAGGTCTCAAAGCCGCATCGCCGAGGCCGGGTCGCGCATCTCGCGCTCCGGCCAAGAGGAAGACCCGCTTGTGAACGAGCTTCTCGGATCCTACCTGCCGATCGTGATCTTCGTCGGCGTCGCGCTCCTGATCGGAGTCGCGCTTCTCGTGTCTCCGTTCCTGCTGGCCTTCAAGGCGCCGGACGACGAGAAGCTCTCGGCCTACGAATGCGGTTTCGACGCGTTCGACGATTCGCGCATGAAGTTCGACGTCCGGTTCTATCTGGTCTCGATCCTGTTCATCATCTTCGATCTGGAAGTGGCGTTCCTGTTTCCCTGGGCGGCCTCGTTCGGCGAGCTCGGCTGGGCCGGCTTCTGGTCGATGATGGTGTTTCTCGGCGTGCTCACCGTCGGGTTTGTCTATGAATGGAAGAAAGGTGCCCTCGAATGGGATTGAACCCCGGTACCGCACCCTTCGCCGAGCGGTCCGACCTGCAGGTTTCCCCTGCGGCCGATCCGTTCGTCGCTGACGTCAACAACGAGCTGGCCGACAAGGGCTTCATCGTCACCTCCACCGAGGACCTTATCCAGTGGGCGCGCACCGGCTCGCTCATGTGGATGACGTTCGGCCTCGCGTGCTGCGCGGTCGAGATGATGCAGATGTCGATGCCGCGCTACGACGGTGAGCGCTTCGGCTTCGCCCCGCGCGCCTCGCCCCGCCAGTCCGACGTGATGATCGTCGCCGGCACGCTGACCAACAAGATGGCTCCCGCGCTGCGCAAGGTCTACGACCAGATGCCCGAGCCGCGCTACGTCATCTCCATGGGGTCCTGCGCCAACGGCGGCGGCTACTACCACTATTCCTATTCGGTGGTGCGCGGTTGCGACCGCGTGGTGCCGGTCGACATCTACGTGCCGGGCTGTCCGCCGACCGCCGAGGCGCTTCTCTACGGCGTGCTGCTTCTGCAGAAGAAGATCCGGCGCCTGGGAACGATCGAGCGTTGAGGGCGGTATGAACGAACTCGCGGACTATCTCGGCCCCCTGTTCGGCGACAGGCTCGTCAGCTCGGACATCCGGCTGGACGAGCTGACGCTGACCGTCGCGGCGCAGCACCTCGTGGAGGTCGTCACGCATCTGCGCGACGACCCGCAATGTCAGTTCAAGTCCTTCATCGACCTGTGCGGCGTGGACTACCCGGCGCGCGTCGATCGGTTCGAGGTGGTGATCCACCTCCTGTCGCCGTATCTCAACCAGCGCATCCGCGTGAAGGTGCTGACGGGCGAGGACGATCCCGTGCCGTCGATCACCGGCGTCTTCCCGGGCGCCGATTGGTTCGAGCGCGAGGCCTACGACCTCTACGGCATCCTGTTCACCGGCCATCCCGACCTGCGCCGGATCCTGACGGACTACGGGTTCGAGGGCCATCCGCTGCGCAAGGACTTTCCGCTAACCGGCTTCGTCGAGGTGCACTACGACGAGCAGCTCAAGCAGGTGGTCTACGAGCCCGTGGAGCTTCGTCAGGAGTTCCGCCAGTTCGACTTCCTCTCGCCCTGGGAAGGCACCGACTACGTGCTTCCCGGCGACGAGAAGGCGAAGGCGAACTGAGCGGGGGAACCGGCGGCTCGAGAACGGAGTACAGGCATGGGCACGTTCTCGGTATGGCACTGGCTCATTCTGCTGGTGATCATGATCGTCGTCGTCGTTCCGTTCTGGAAGATATTCCCGAGGGCAGGGATGTCGCGCTGGTGGTCGCTTCTGATGATCGTCGGCCCTCTCAACCTGATTCTCCTGTGGGTCCTGGCCTTCAAGTCCTGGCCCGCTGATCGACGCGAGTACTGATATGGCCGAGATCGACGTCCGCAACTTCAACATCAACTTCGGCCCGCAGCACCCGGCCGCGCACGGCGTGCTGCGCCTCGTGCTGGAACTCGACGGCGAGAACGTCGAGCGCGTCGATCCGCATATCGGCCTCCTGCACCGCGGCACCGAGAAGCTGATCGAGCAGAAGACCTACCTTCAGGCGATGCCGTATTTCGACCGGCTCGACTACGTCGCGCCGATGAACCAGGAGCATGCGTTCTGCCTCGCGGTGGAGCGGCTGGCAGGCGTCGAGGTGCCGATCCGGGGGCAGCTCATCCGCGTCCTCTACAGCGAGATCGGCCGCATCCTCTCGCACCTTCTCAACGTGACCACGCAGGCGATGGACGTCGGTGCGCTGACCCCGCCGCTGTGGGGCTTCGAGGAGCGCGAGAAGCTGATGGTCTTCTACGAGCGGGCGTCGGGCGCCCGGCTCCACGCCGCCTACTTCCGCCCCGGCGGCGTGCATCAGGACCTCGATCCCAAGCTCGTGGACGACATCGGCGTCTGGTGCGACGAGTTCCTGCCGCGCTTGGCCGATATCGACGAGCTCCTCACCGAGAACCGCATCTTCAAGCAGCGCAACGTCGACATCGGCGTGGTGAGCCTGGAGGACACGTGGGCGTGGGGCTTCTCGGGCGTCATGGTGCGCGGCTCGGGCGCTGCCTGGGACCTGCGCAAGTCGCAGCCCTACGAGTGCTACGACCAGATGGATTTCGACATCCCGATCGGCAAGAACGGCGACTGCTACGACCGCTATCTCATCCGCATGGAGGAGATGCGCCAGTCCACCGCGATCATGAAGCAGTGCGTCGAGCGGCTCGCGGGCCGGGAGCGGGCGGGTCCGTTCGCCTCTACCGAGGGCAAGGTGGTGCCGCCCAAGCGCGGTGAGATGAAGCGTTCGATGGAAGCGCTGATCCACCACTTCAAGCTCTACACCGAAGGCTTCCACGTGCCCGAGGGCGAGGTCTACGCGGCCGTCGAGGCGCCCAAGGGCGAGTTCGGCGTCTACCTCGTGGCGGATGGGACCAACAAGCCCTACCGCTGCAAGATCCGTGCCCCGGGATTCGCCCATCTCCAGGCGATGGACTTCCTGTGCCGCAACCACATGCTGGCCGACGTCTCGGCCATCCTGGGATCCTGCGACATCGTGTTCGGCGAGGTCGATCGCTGAGCCGGGGCGACCGTCGCGGACGGTCCGAAGCGCCTCATTCGGGGGCGCATGAAAATCGAAACGACGCGGTGTCCGGCAAGGGGTCGGGCGCTGGTCTTTCATGCTTAATGTGTTAGAACGCGCCGCAACACGGGTGTGTTGGAACCGTTCTGAAGTCGAGGTCCGATGTCCGTCAGACGTCTTGCGGAAGATGCCGTTCAGCCTCAGGGTTTCGCCTTCTCGGCGCAGAACGCCGAATGGGCCGAGGCGACGATCCGCAAATATCCCGAAGGGCGCCAGCAGTCCGCCGTGATTCCCCTGCTCATGCGCGCGCAGGAGCAGGACGGCTGGGTCACCAAGGCGGCGATCGAGCATGTGGCGCAGCGGTTGCGCATGCCGATGATCCGCGTCCTGGAAGTCGCGACCTTCTACACCCAGTTCCAGCTCGCGCCGGTCGGCACGCGGGCCCACATCCAGGTATGCGGCACGACGCCCTGCATGCTGCGCGGCTCGGACGAGCTGAAGCGCGTGTGCCGCGAGAAGATCCACGAGCACCCGTTCCATCTCAACGAGAGCGGCACGCTCTCCTGGGAAGAGGTCGAGTGCCTCGGCGCATGCGTCAACGCACCGATGGTGATGATCTTCAAGGACACCTACGAGGACCTCACCGGCGAGCGCCTGGGCGAGATCATCGACGCGTTCGACAGCGGCGAGGGGGCCGCGGTCCGCAAGGGGCCGCAGATCGACCGTCATCTGTCGGTGCCGGAGGGCGGCCTGACGACGCTCAACACGTTCGACGACGAGGATCGGGGTCCCGACGAGGCGCGCAAGGCGCCGCAGACGGACGGCGCGTCTCCATCCGCCGATGGCGGCGCGACCACTGCGCCGTCGCAGGCCGGACGCGTCGACACGCACGCGGCCGAGACCGACCCGACCATCAAGGGACCCGCCGGCGCGCCGAAGACCAGCCCGGCCGCCGAGGAGGCCGCAAGCGTCGACCTCACCGAGGGCGGCACGGGCGGCCGGACCGGCGGCACCCGGCAGGGTCCGACCGGCGCGGCCTCGACGGACGCCGCAGCCGAGCAGAAGAAGGCCGAGACGGTGGACGGCGAGGCCCGCACCGACGGTCCGCTGCGCGACAAGGGTGCGGCCGCCGAGGACGCGGTGGTCCAGGAGCACCGGCGCGTGGACGACGAGGGCGGCGCGTCGTCCGCCAAGGGCGGGCAGGACCTGTCCGGCAAGGATCACACCGCCACGGGCACGCTGGAAGGAAACCGGACCGACACGTCCGACGTGCAGCCCGACGCCGAGGCGGGCGACGGCGAGCCGGCCAAGGGCCGCCGGGGCACGAAGCCCAAGGCGTCGGAATAGGCGAGGATCGGAACATGCTTCAGGACAAGGACCGGATCTTCACCAACATCTACGGCCTTCGGGACAAGAGCCTGAAGGGCGCGATGAAGCGCGGCCATTTCGACGGGACGGCCGACATCATCGGCAAGGGTCGCGACTGGATCATCAACGAGATGAAGGCGTCCGGCCTGCGCGGCCGCGGCGGCGCCGGCTTCCCAACGGGCCTCAAGTGGTCGTTCATGCCGAAGGAAGTGGGCGAGCGGCCCCACTACCTCGTCGTCAACGCCGACGAGTCCGAGCCCGGTACCTGCAAGGACCGGGAGATCATGCGCAACGACCCGTTCACGCTGATCGAGGGCTGCGTGATCGCCGGTTTCGCGATGGGCGCGCATGCGGCCTACATCTACGTGCGCGGCGAGTACATCCGCGAGCGCGAGGCGCTGCAGCTCGCCATCGACGAATGCTACGAGGCCGGGCTCCTCGGCCGCGACAACAAGTGCGGCTGGGACATGGACATCTACGTCCATCACGGCGCCGGCGCCTATATCTGCGGCGAGGAGACCGCGCTCCTCGAGAGCCTCGAGGGCAAGAAGGGCCAGCCGCGCCTCAAGCCGCCGTTCCCGGCCAACATGGGCCTCTACGGCTGCCCGACCACGGTCAACAACGTGGAATCGATCGCCGTCGCGCCCACCATCCTGCGGCGCGGCGGCGGCTGGTTCGCCGGCATCGGGCGCCCGAACAACACGGGCACCAAGCTGTTCTCGATCTCGGGCCACGTGAACCGGCCCTGCACGGTCGAGGAGGCGATGGGCATTCCGTTCCGCGAGCTGATCGACCGCCATTGCGGCGGCGTGCGCGGCGGCTACGAGAACCTTCTGGCCGTCATTCCCGGCGGCTCGTCCTGCCCGCTAGTGCCCGGCGAGCAGATCCTCGACGCGCCGATGGACTTCGACGGCATGCGCGAGGTGAAGTCCTCGTTCGGCACGGCCGCGGTGATCGTCATGGACAAGTCCACCGACATCGTGCGCGCCATCGCCCGGCTCGCCTACTTCTACAAGCACGAGAGCTGCGGCCAGTGCACGCCCTGCCGCGAGGGCACGGGCTGGATGTGGCGCGTCATGGAGCGCATGGTGGTCGGCAACGCGCAGAAGCGCGAGATCGACATGCTGCTCGACGTGACGAAGCAGGTCGAGGGTCACACGATCTGCGCGCTCGGCGACGCGGCCGCCTGGCCGATCCAGGGCCTGGTGCGCCACTTCCGCCCCGAGATCGAGCGTCGTATCGACGAGTTCTCGCGCAACGCCGACGCGGACCGCAAGCCGGTCCTCCAGGCGGCGGAGTAGCCTTCCCATGTCGGCGCCGCGCGGACCCCTCGAGATCGCAGGCGCCGACGAACTGCTTGAACGACTGACGGGACTTCCCCGCGAAGACCTCTCAGCCGAGACGAGTAACGTGAATTCATACCTGGCCACCGAAGCCGGTCGTCGAGAATTCGGCGACGTTCGCGCTTCGAAGGCCAAGTCCGATCGGGTCTGAGAATGGCAAAGATCAAAGTCGACGGCAACGAGATCGAGGTGCCCGACCACTACACGCTGCTGCAGGCGGCGGAGGAGGCGGGTGCCGAGATCCCTCGCTTCTGCTTCCACGAGCGCCTGTCGGTGGCCGGCAACTGCCGTATGTGCCTGATCGAGGTGAAGGGTGGCCCGCCCAAGCCCGCGGCCTCCTGCGCCATGGGCGTGCGCGACCTGCGCCCCGGCCCCAACGGCGAGGCGCCGGAGATCTTCACCAACACCCCGATGGTGAAGAAGGCCCGCGAGGGCGTCATGGAATTCCTGCTGATCAACCACCCGCTGGATTGCCCGATCTGCGATCAGGGCGGCGAGTGCGATCTGCAGGACCAGGCGATGGCCTTCGGCGTCGATTCCTCGC
This sequence comes from Aureimonas flava, assembly GCF_003583935.1. Classification (GTDB taxonomy): domain Bacteria; phylum Pseudomonadota; class Alphaproteobacteria; order Rhizobiales; family Rhizobiaceae; genus Aureimonas; species Aureimonas flava. The sequence goes on from NZ_QYRN01000001.1 coordinate 567,828, forward strand.
GCTACAAGGAAAACAAGCGCGCCGTCGAGGACAAGTATATCGGCCCGCTCGTGAAGACGATCATGACGCGCTGCATCCACTGCACGCGTTGCGTCCGCTTCACCACCGAGGTCGCCGGCATCTCCGAGCTCGGCCTCGTGGGCCGCGGCGAGGACGCCGAGATCACGACCTATCTCGAGCAGGCGATGACCTCCGAGCTCCAGGGCAACGTCATCGACCTGTGCCCCGTGGGTGCGCTGACCTCGCGGCCCTACGCCTTCCAGGCCCGCCCGTGGGAGCTGTCCAAGACCGAGTCGGTCGACGTGATGGACGCCGTGGGTTCGGCGATCCGCGTCGACACGCGCGGTCGCGAGGTGATGCGCATCCTTCCGCGCGTCAACGACCTCGTCAACGAGGAGTGGATCTCCGACAAGACGCGCTTCGTCTGGGACGGCCTGCGCACGCAGCGCCTCGACCGGCCCTACGTGCGGCGCGACGGTCGCCTCCAGCCGGCCTCCTGGCCGGAAGCCTTCGAGGCGATCCGCCAGAAGCTCGCCGGCGTCGCGGGCGAGCGCGTCGGCGCCATCGCGGGCGATCTGTCGGCGGTGGAGGACATGTGGGCCCTCAAGGGCCTGATGGCCCAGCTCGGCTCGGCGAACATCGACTGCCGGCAGGACGGGGCGAAGCTCGATCCGGCGGACGGACGAGCCTCCTACCTCTTCAACACCTCGATCGTCGGGATCGAGGAGGCGGACGCGCTCCTGATCATCGGCGCGAACCCGCGCTTCGAGGCTCCCGTCCTCAACGCCCGCATCCGCAAGCGGTGGCGCCGGGGCGACTTCCCGGTCGGCCTCGTCGGCGAGAAGGTCGATCTGCGCTACGCCGCGACCTATCTCGGCGCGGGTCCGCAGACCCTGTCGGACATGGAGAACGCCAACGGCGATTTCTTCGACGCGCTGAAGAACGCTGCCCGTCCCATGATCATCGTGGGGCAGGGCGCCATCAGCGGCGAGAACGGCGCGGATGTGCTGGCGAGCGTCGCCGCCCTGGCGCGCGAGATCGGCGCGGTGAGCGAAGGCTGGAACGGCTTCAACGTCCTCCACACGGCGGCGGGCCGCGTCGGCGGTCTCGATATCGGCTTCGTGCCGGGCGAGGGCGGCAAGACGGCGGCCGAGATGGCCGCCGGCGGCATGGACGTCCTGTTCAACCTCAGCGCCGACGAGATCGAGATCGCGCCCGGCGCCTTCGTGGTCTATGTCGGCACGCACGGCGACCGGGGCGCGCACCGCGCCGACGTCATCCTGCCGGGCGCGACCTACACCGAGAAGTCGGGTACCTGGGTCAACACGGAAGGCCGCGTCCAGACCGGCGCGCGCGCCGGCTTCCCGCCGGGCGACGCGCGCGAGGAATGGGCGATCTTCCGAGCGCTGTCGGCCGTGCTCGGCAAGGCGCTTGCGTTCGATACGCTCGGCGCCCTGCGCCGCGAGCTCGTGGCCGCCCATCCCGTGTTCTCCGGCGAGGCGCTCCAGGCGGCCGACGCGGCAGCGATCACGCATCTCGCCGATCGCGCCGGCACGCCGTCCGGCGCCGCGTTCCGCTCCGGCATCGGAGACTTCTATCTGACGAACCCCATCGCCAGGGCCTCCAAGGTCATGGCGGAATGCTCGCGCCTCGCGCAGGCCGAGCATCTCGAAGCGGCCGAGTAAGGACGGTACGAACCCATGGAGCTGTTCTCCGCCTATGTCTGGCCGGCCCTGGTGATCCTCGGCCAGAGCCTCCTGTTCCTGGTGGTCCTGCTGGTCCTGATCGCCTACATCCTGCTCGCCGACCGCAAGATCTGGGCGGCCGTGCAGATGCGGCGCGGCCCCAACGTCGTCGGGCCGTTCGGCCTGTTCCAGTCCTTCGCCGACCTTCTGAAGTTCGTGCTGAAGGAGCCCGTGGTTCCGGCCTCGTCCGACAAGGTCGTGTTCCTGCTCGCCCCGCTCGTCGCGGTGACCCTGGCGCTCGCGACCTTCGCGGTGGTGCCGGTCGGCCCCGGCTGGGTGATCGCCGACATCAACATCGGCATCCTCTACATCTTCGCGATCTCGTCGCTCGAGGTGTACGGCGTCATCATGGGCGGCTGGGCGTCCAACTCGAAGTACGCCTTCCTGGGCGCCCTGCGCTCCGCCGCGCAGATGGTGTCCTACGAGGTGTCGATCGGCTTCGTGATCGTCACCGTGCTCCTGTGCGCCGGGTCGCTGAACCTCACCGACATCGTCCTGTCGCAGGCGGATGGCGTCGGCACCATGGTCGGCCTGCCGTCGAGCTTCCTCGACTGGCACTGGCTGTCCCTGTTCCCGATGTTCGTGATCTTCTTCATCTCGGCGCTGGCCGAGACGAACCGGCCGCCGTTCGACCTGCCGGAAGCCGAGTCCGAACTCGTCGCCGGCTTCATGGTCGAGTACGGCTCCACCCCGTACATGATGTTCATGCTGGGCGAGTACGCCGCCATCACCCTGATGTGCTCGCTGATGACCATCCTGTTCCTCGGTGGATGGCTGCCGCCGTTCGGCTTCGCGCCCTTCACCTGGGTCCCGGGCGTCATCTGGTTCCTGGCCAAGGTCGCGCTCTGCTTCTTCATGTTCGCGATGGTGAAGGCCTTCGTGCCGCGCTACCGCTACGACCAGCTCATGCGCCTCGGCTGGAAGGTCTTCCTTCCGCTGTCGCTCGGCATGGTCGTGATCGTGGCGCTCGTGCTGCAGCTCACCGGCTGGGGCAACGCCTGACCGGCTGCGGAGCCCGCCGGGCCCCGCGACCGCCCTTGATTGAAACGGCGAGGCGCCGCCTCGCTCCAAGCTCCGCCTTCGGAGATCGGATCGTTCGATGAGTGCCCTTGCTCAGTCCGTAAAGTCGCTGTTCCTGATCGAGTTCGTTAAGGCGTTCCGCCTGTCGATGCGCTACTTCTTCGCGCCGAAGTCGACGGTGAACTACCCGTTCGAGAAAGGTCCGGTCAGCCCGCGCTTCCGCGGCGAACACGCGCTGCGCCGCTATCCGAACGGCGAGGAGCGTTGCATCGCCTGCAAGCTGTGCGAGGCGATCTGTCCGGCGCAGGCCATCACCATCGAGGCGGGCCCGCGCCGCAACGACGGCACGCGCCGCACCGTGCGCTACGACATCGACATGGTGAAGTGCATCTATTGCGGCTTTTGCCAGGAGGCCTGCCCGGTCGACGCGATCGTGGAGGGGCCGAACTTTGAGTTCTCGACGGAGACCCGCGAGGAGCTCTACTACGACAAGGAAAAGCTGTTGGCGAACGGCGACCGTTGGGAGCGCGAGATCGCTCGCAACATTGCGCTGGACGCACCGTACCGCTAATCCGCACACCGTGACGCCGCCCGGCGGCGCCACGCTCCGAACCGAATCTGCAGGCGGCGAACGGGCTCCACCGTTCGTCCGCCGCTTGATGCTACAGCGATTTCAGGGGGAGCCCGACATGTTGGGGCTGCAAGCCTTCTTCTTCTACGTGTTCGCCATCGTCTCCGTCGGATCGGCGATGATGGTCGTGCTCTCCCGCAATCCCGTTCACTCGGTGCTGTTCCTGATCCTGACCTTCGTGGCGGCGGCCGGGCTCTTCCTGCTGACCGGCGCGGAGTTCCTGGCCTTGATCCTGATCGTCGTCTATGTCGGCGCCGTGGCGATCCTGTTCCTGTTCGTGGTCATGATGCTGGATCTCGATTTCGGGCGCATCAAGCACGGGGCGCTTCAATATGCGCCGATCGGCGCGGTGATCGGGCTCATCCTGCTGGCGCAGCTCATCATCGCCGTCACCGGGAGCTACTACGATCCGCAGCTCAGCGCGCGGACCGTCCTGCCGACGCCGCCTCTGGAGCAGCTCTCCAACATCGAGGCGCTCGGGCACGTGATCTACACGCGCTACGTCTTCTTCTTCCAGATGGCGGGCCTCGTGCTCTTCGTCGCGATGATCGGCGCGATCGTCCTGACGCTCCGCCACAAGCCGGGCCTGAAGCGGCAGTCGATCCCCCAGCAGGTGGCGCGCAATCCGGCGACCGCGATCGAGATCCGCAAGGTCGAGAGCGGCAAGGGCATCTGAGGCAGATAGGAAACACGCACCATGGCTGTCGGCCTCGGACATTACCTCACGGTTGCCGCGATCCTCTTCGTCACGGGGGTCTTCGGCATCTTCATGAACCGCAAGAACATCATCACGATCCTGATGTCGGTTGAGCTGATCCTCCTGTCGGTGAACCTCAACCTCGTCGCCTTTTCCGCCTTCCTGAACGATCTGGCCGGGCAGGTCTTCGCCCTGTTCATCCTCACCGTCGCCGCCGCCGAGGCGGCCATCGGCCTGGCGATCCTGGTGGTCTTCTTCCGTAATCGCGGCTCCATCGCCGTCGATGACGTCAACTCGATGAAGGGCTGAGCGCGGCGATGTATACCCTGATCGTCCTTCTCCCGCTGGTCGGCTTCATCGTCGCGGGCGTGTTCGGAAACCGGATCGGCGCCAAGGCCTCCGAGTACGTCACGAGCGGTCTCCTGATCGCGGCGGCCGTCCTGTCGTGGATCGGCTTCCTGACGTTCGGCGGCGAGACGCTCCATATCCCAGTCCTGCAGTGGATGCAGGCCGGCAACCTCGACATCTCCTGGCAGCTTCGCGTCGACCGGCTGACGCTGGTCATGCTGGTGGTCGTCAACACGGTGTCGGCGCTCGTCCACGTGTACTCGATCGGGTACATGCACCACGACGACTCGCGTCCGCGATTCTTCGCCTACCTGTCGCTCTTCACCTTCGCCATGCTCACGCTGGTGACGGCGGACAACCTGGTCCAGATGTTCTTCGGCTGGGAAGGGGTCGGCCTCGCCTCCTACCTGCTGATCGGCTTCTGGTACCAGAAGCCCTCGGCCAACGCGGCTGCGATGAAGGCCTTCGTGGTCAACCGCGTCGGCGACTTCGGCTTCCTGCTCGGCATCTTCGGCCTGTTCGTCGTGTTCGGCTCGGCCAACCTCGACACGATCTTCGCCGGCGCCGGCCAGATGGTCGGCACGATCTATCCGGAAGGTGGGGGGGAGGCCGCTGCCGCCGCCGCGCCGATCCTCAACTTCGCCGGCTACTCGCTCTCGGCGGGCGGCGCGATGACCGCGATCTGCCTGCTGCTCTTCATGGGCGCGATGGGCAAGTCGGCGCAGATCGGCCTCCACACCTGGCTGCCGGACGCGATGGAAGGCCCGACCCCGGTGTCGGCGCTGATCCACGCGGCGACCATGGTGACTGCCGGCGTCTTCATGCTGGCGCGTCTGTCGCCGGTGTTCGAGCTCAGCCACTCGGCGCTGACCTTCGTCACCTTCATCGGCGCCACCACGGCCTTCTTCGCGGCCACGATCGGCCTCGTGCAGAACGACATCAAGCGCGTCATCGCCTATTCGACCTGCTCGCAGCTCGGCTACATGTTCGTGGCGCTCGGCGTCGGCGCCTATGGCGCTGCGGTGTTCCACCTGTTCACGCACGCCTTCTTCAAGGCGCTGCTGTTCCTAGGCGCCGGCTCGGTGATCCACGCCGTAGACGGCGAGCAGGACATGCGCCACATGGGCGGTCTGCGTAAGCACATCCCGATCACCTACTGGACCATGATGATCGGCACGCTGGCGCTGACGGGCTTCCCGTTCACGGCGGGCTACTATTCCAAGGACGCGATCATCGAGAGCGCCTTCGCCGGCGAGAACGCCTTCGCGATGTACGGCTACATCATGACGGTGGTCGCCGCCGCGCTGACGAGCTTCTACTCCTGGCGTCTGGTGTTCCTGACCTTCCACGGCAAGCCGCGCGCGAGCCACGAGGTCATGCACCACGTGCACGAGTCTCCGCCGGTCATGACCACGCCGCTCTTCGTCCTGTCGGCGGGCGCGCTGCTGGCGGGCATCGTGTTCTACCCGTTCTTCCTCGGCGGCGGCTACGAGACGTTCTGGCACACGGCGCTCTTCGCCGGACCGGAGAACCACATCATCCACGAGTACCACCACGTGCCGGCGCTCGTGGTCTACTCGCCGACGATCGCCATGATCCTCGGCTTCCTGATCGCCTACGTCTTCTACATCCGCCAGCCGCAGCGTCCGGCCCAGATGGCCGCCCGCAACCCCGGCCTGTACCAGTTCCTCCTGAACAAGTGGTACTTCGACGAGCTCTACGACTTCCTGTTCGTGCGCTCGGCCAAGTGGCTCGGCCGCTTCCTGTGGAAGAAGGGCGACGTCGCCGTGATCGACCGCCTCGGACCCGACGGCATCTCGGCCCGCGCGCTGGACGTGACCGGATGGGTGGTCCGTCTCCAGACGGGGTACCTCTACCACTACGCCTTCGTCATGCTGATCGGCGTCGCCGCGCTGGTCACCTTCATGATGTTCTGGGGAATGCGCTGATGTCCGGCTGGCCGATCCTATCGACCGTCACCTTCGCGCCGCTGGTCGGCGTGCTCATCATCCTGTTCACGCGGGACGATTCCGAGCTGGCGCGCCGCAACATCCGCATCGTCGCGCTGCTGGTCACGATCTTCACCTTCCTCCTCTCGCTGTTCATCTGGATCGGGTTCGACAAGTCGGCGGCGGGCTTCCAGATGGTCGAGGAGGCCGAGTGGCTGTCGGGCGGCATCGCCTACCGGATGGGCGTCGACGGCATTTCGATGCTGTTCGTCATCCTCACCACGTTCCTGATGCCGATCTGCATCCTCGCCAGCCGCGACTCCATCACGGTGCGGGTGAAGGAGTACATGATCGCCTTCCTGGTGCTGGAGACGCTGGTGGTCGGCGTGTTCTGCGCGCTGGACATCGTGCTCTTCTACCTCTTCTTCGAGGGCTCGCTGATCCCGATGTTCCTGATCATCGGCGTCTGGGGCGGCAAGCGGCGCGTCTACGCGTCCTACAAGTTCTTCCTCTACACCTTCCTCGGCTCGGTCCTGATGCTGGTCGCCATCATGGCGATGTACTGGACCGCCGGCACGACCTCGATCCCCGAGCTCCTCGCCTACAACTTCCCGGCCCAGATGCAGACCTGGCTGTGGATCGCCTTCTTCGCGTCCTTCGCGGTGAAGATGCCGATGTGGCCGGTCCATACCTGGCTGCCGGACGCGCACGTCGAGGCGCCCACGGCCGGATCGGTGATCCTGGCGGGCATCCTACTGAAGCTCGGCGGCTACGGCTTCCTGCGCTTCTCGCTGCCGATGTTCCCGCTGGCCTCGGCGGACTTCGCGCCCTTCGTCTTCGTGCTCTCGGTGGTGGCGATCATCTACACCTCGCTGGTCGCACTGATGCAGGAGGACATCAAGAAGCTGATCGCCTATTCGTCGGTCGCGCACATGGGCTTCGTCACCATGGGCATCTTCGCGGCCAACGAGCAGGGCGTGCAGGGCGCGATCTTCCAGATGCTCAGCCACGGGCTGATCTCGGGCGCGCTGTTCCTGTGCGTCGGCGTCGTCTACGACCGCATGCACACCCGCGACATCGCCGCCTACGGCGGCCTGGTGAACCGCATGCCCGCCTACGCGGCGATGATGCTGCTGTTCACCATGGGTAACGTCGGCCTGCCGGGCACCTCCGGCTTCGTGGGCGAGTTCATGACGCTGATGGGCGTGTTCCGGGTGAACTCCTGGGTCGCCATCTTCGCCGCCACCGGCGTGATCCTGTCGGCAGCCTACGCGCTGTGGCTCTTCCGCCGCGTCATCCTCGGCCCGCTCGTCAAGGACAGCCTCAAGGCGATCCTCGACCTGACGCCGCGCGAGAAGGTGCTCCTCTATCCCCTGGCGGTGCTGACGGTCTTCTTCGGCGTCTATCCGATGCCGGTCTTCAACGTGACGACGGCCTCCGTGGACCAGCTCCTGTCGAGCTACACGGCGGCCATCGAGGCGGCGTCCAGCGTCGCGTCGATCCAGAACTAAAGAACGGGCAGGGCGAACCGATGTTTTCGCAATTCGTGGCGCAAAGCCTTCCCATCGTCGGACCGGAGCTGATCCTCGCGGTCGGCGCGATGGCGCTCCTGATGATCGGAACGTTCCTCGGCGAGAAGAGCGCCGGCCTCGTCACGTCGCTGACGGTGGGAACGCTGCTCTTCGCGCTGGTCTGGCTCCTGTTCGCGACCCCGGCCGGGGTGGCCTTCGGCGGCTCGATCATCCTCGATCCGTTCGCGCGCTTCATGAAGGCGCTGGTGCTGATCGCGGCGGCCGCCGCCGTGCTGATGTCCACCGGCTACGCCCAGCGCGAGCGCTTCGCCAGCTTCGAGCTGCCGGTGCTGATCGTGCTCTGCACCACGGGCATGCTGGTGATGGTCTCGGCGGGCGATCTCATCGCCCTCTATCTCGGCCTCGAGCTCCAGTCGCTGGCGATCTACGTGATCGCCGCCATCCACCGCGACCACGTGAAGTCCACGGAGGCCGGCCTCAAGTACTTCGTGCTCGGCGCGCTGTCCTCCGGCATGCTGCTCTACGGCGCTTCGCTGGTCTACGGCTTCACCGGCCAGATCGAGTTCAGCGCCATCGCCACGGCGGTTGCCGTGGACGGCGCCCGCTCGCTCGGCCTGATCGTCGGCCTCGTGTTCGTGCTGGCGGGTCTCGCCTTCAAGATCTCGGCCGTGCCGTTCCACATGTGGACGCCGGACGTCTACGAGGGGGCCCCGACGCCGGTCACGGCGCTTCTCGCGGGTGCGCCGAAGGTCGCCGCCGTGGCGCTCCTGACGCGCTTCACCGTCCAGAGCTTCGGCCCGATGACGCCGGACTGGCAGCAGGTCGTGGTGTTCCTGTCGATCGCCTCCATGCTCTTCGGCGCCTTCGCCGCGATCGGCCAGCGCAACATCAAGCGCCTGATGGCCTATTCCTCGATCGGCCACATGGGCTACGTGCTGGTCGGCCTCGCCGCCGGCACCGAGGCGGGCGTGCAGGGCGTCCTGATCTACATGGCGACCTACGTCACCATGACGCTCGGCACCTTTGCGCTGATCCTCTCCATGCGCCGTCGCGACGGCATGGTGGAGGATGTCTACGAGCTGGCCGGCCTCTCGCGCACCAACCCGATCATGGCTCTCGCCATGACGGTGCTGATCCTGTCGCTGGCGGGCCTGCCGCCGCTTCTCGGCTTCTGGGGCAAGTACTACGTGTTCATCGCGGCGGTGGGTGCCGGTCTCGTGCCGCTCGCCGTGATCGGCGTGGTCGCCTCGACGATCGGCCTGTTCTACTACCTGCGCGTGGTCAAGGTCATGTGGTTCGACGAGCCGGCGGCCGGCTTCGAGCCGATGAGCACCGAACTCAAGCTCGTGGCGGGCGCGGCGACGCTCTTCATCTTCCCGGCCTACATCGTCCTGGCCGGGCCGCTCTTCGCCGCCGCGGCGGCGGCCGCCCACACGTTCTTCTGATCGGGGAATGACGAGACCGGCCGCCGGGGCGAGACGGCATCTGGCGCTGGACGAGGTCGGCTCGACCAACGCCGTGGCGCTGGAAGCGGCGCGGGCCGGAGATCCCGGCCGCCTCTGGATCACCGCGGGCCGCCAGACGGCGGGACGCGGCCGTCGCGGCCGGTCCTGGCTGTCGGAGCGCGGCAACCTCTACGCGACCCTTCTCCTGGTCGATCCCGCGCCGGACCGGCACGTGGTCGATCTGCCGCTCGTGGTGGCCCTCGGCGTGCGCAACGGGCTGGCGGAGCTCTCGGGCCTCGAGCCCGGCCTCGTGCGCATCAAGTGGCCGAACGATATCCTGATCGCCGGCGCCAAGGCGGTCGGCATCCTGCTCGAGAGCGAGAAGGGCCGGGACGGCCGCCGGGCGGTGGCCATCGGCTGCGGGGTCAATGTCGAGAGCGGCGCGACCGAGACGCCCTACGCCGTCACCAGCCTGCGCGAGGCCGGGTACACGGGAACGCTCGCCACGGTGTTCGACCATCTTGCCGCGGGCGTCGATGAGGCACTGGAATTGTGGGATGCGGGTCGCCAGTTTGAGCGGGTCCGTTCGGAATGGCTGCGCCATTCCGTCGGCCGTGGCGAGGGGTGCCGCGTCAACCTGCCGGATGGGACCTCGGTGGAGGGGACCTTCGTGGATCTCGACCAGGACGGTCGGCTCGTCCTCGACGAGGGGCGGGGCCAGCGCCGTCACTTCTCGGCGGGCGACCTGTTCTTCCTGCGCGGCTCGACGGGCGCTTGAGCACGGCTCGCGCCGATACCGAATTCCGGGTGCTCCCCGGCTCTTGAACGACAAGACGACTGCATGCCTCCGCATGCCAGAAACGAAAGAACGACCACTTTGAACGAGCTTGTATTCGTGCCGCTCGGCGGCATCGGCGAAATCGGAATGAACTTCGGCCTCTACGGCTTCGGCCCGCCGGGCCAGCGGGAATGGATCGCGGTGGATTGCGGCGTGTCCTTCGCCGGCCCCGAGTTTCCGGGCATCGACCTCGTGATGCCCGACCTGTCCTTCATCGAGGCCCGCCTCGACCGGCTGAAGGCGATCATCATCACCCATGCCCACGAGGACCACTACGGCGCCGTGCTGACGCTGTGGCCGCGCCTCAAGGCCCCCGTCTACGCGACGCCCTTCACGGCGGCGCTGCTCCAGGCCAAGCGCGAGAGCGAGCCGGGCGCGCCCAAGGTGCCGGTCCAGATCTTCCGCGCCGGCGACCGGTTCGACATCGGACCGTTCTCGATCGAGGCGATCAACGTCACCCACTCGATCCCCGAGCCCGTAGCGCTGGCGATCCGCACCTCGGCCGGCACGGTGGTCCACACCGGCGACTGGAAGATCGACGCGACGCCCGCCCTTGGCGCGCCGACCGACGAGGCGCGCCTGCGCCAGATCGGCGACGAGGGGGTGCTGGCGCTCGTGTGCGACTCCACCAACGCCATGCGCGAGGGCGTCTCGCCCAGCGAGCAGGACGTGACGCAGTCGCTGTCGCAGATCATCTGCGAGGCCAAGGGGCGGGTGGCCATCACCACCTTCTCCTCCAATGTCGGGCGCGTGCGCTCGATCGCCAAGGCGGCGGCCGATGCCGACCGCCAGGTCCTGCTTCTCGGGCGCTCCATGAAGCGCGTCGCCGACGTGGCGGAGGAACTCGGCTACCTCGAGGGTATCGCGCCGTTCGTCAGCGAGCAGGACTTCGGCTACCTGCCGGGCGACAAGGCGGTGATCGTGCTGACCGGAAGCCAGGGGGAGCCGCGCGCGGCGCTGTCCAAGCTGGCGCGCGACGAGCACCCGACGGTGGCCCTCTCGCGCGGCGATACGGTGATCTTCTCGTCGCGCTCGATTCCGGGCAACGAGAAGGCGATCCTCGACATCAAGAACGCGCTGATCGAGCGGGGCGTGCGGGTGATCGAGGATCACGACCAGCTCGTTCACGTGTCCGGCCATCCCCGGCGGAGCGAGCTGCGGCAGATGTACGAGTGGGTGCGCCCCAAGATCGCGGTTCCCGCGCACGGCGAGGCGGCCCACCTGATGGCCCATGCAGGGCTCGCCCGCGAGCTCGGGGTGCCGGAGGTCGTCACCATCCGCAACGGCAAGATGGTGCGCCTCGCGCCCGGCGCCGCGAGCGTGATCGAGGAGGTGCCGTTCGGCCGCATCTACAAGGACGGGCATCTCGTCGGCACCGCCGAGCAGATGGGCATCGGCGAGCGCCGCCGCCTGTCCTTCGCCGGCCACGTCTCGGTGCTGGTGGAGCTCGACGAGAAGCTGGAGCTCGACATCGACCCCGAGGTGGTGGCCATGGGCCTGCCCGAGAAGGACGACGAGGGCGAGGAGTTCGTGGACGTCCTGATGGAAGCGGCGGCAGGCGCGGTGGAGAGCATTCCGCGTGGCCGGCGCAAGGATCTCGAGCTCGTCCGCGAGGCCGTACGCCGCGCCGTTCGGGGCGAGGCCTACGACATCTGGGGCAAGAAGCCCGCCGTGACGGTGTTCGTCGTTCGCGGCTGACCCGCCGCCTCGCTCGCGCCGCATGGCGGGTCCAGGAGTTCCGGCACGATGGCCGGGCTCCTGGCCCGCACCCCGCAACCGGGAGGACCACGAATGGGCATTCTCACCGCCGTGGCGATCTATTTCGTGATCTGGTGGACGGTTCTCTTCGTCGTCCTGCCGATCCGCATGCGCTCGCAGGCGGACGAGGGCGAGATCGTGCTGGGCACCACGCACAGCGCACCCGCCCGCTTCAGCCTCGGCAAGGTCGCCCTCTACAACACGCTGGTGTCGACCGCCGTCTTCGCCGTGTTCTATCTCGTGACGGAGGTCTGGGGCATCGGTCCGGGCTCGTTCCCGCACATCGTTCCGGGCACCTGAGCCGCCAAGCGATGCACAAAAAAAATGCGAAGCTCGCGCTTCGCATTTTTAGGTGCTTGATCCGGGTTTCGCTCCGATGACACGACCGGGGCAGCGCATGGCGCGCCGGAAACCACGTCCTCCCATGACTGGACCGAGCGAGTCGCGCCGTTGAGGCGCTTGTCTTGACGGGACGTATCTAGGCCCGAAACCGTCCGGCTGTCGACTCGAATCATGCGCTTTGTGACATTTTTTCGTCATGGTGCATGAATGTTGGGCAGCCGTTCGTCTGCATCAGCTTGCATCAAGCCTGCGTGCGCTCGGCGGCGGCCCGCCCGCTCGCTTCCCAACACCGGAACGAATGGTTAAGAGCTTCGGGACTCACGTCCACACGCCCGAACGCGAACGCAAGGTTCCCATGCGCCTGTCCCGCTACTTCCTGCCGATCCTGAAGGAGACCCCCAAGGAAGCCGAGATCGTGTCGCATCGCCTGATGTTGCGCGCCGGCATGATCCGCCAGCAGGCGGCTGGGCTCTATTCGTTCCTGCCGCTCGGCAAGCGCGTCCTCGACAAGGTGACGAAGATCATCCGCGAGGAGCAGGACCGCTCCGGCGCGATCGAGCTTCTGATGCCGACCATCCAGTCCGCCGACCTGTGGCGCGAGAGCGGCCGCTACGACGACTACGGCAAGGAGATGCTGCGGATCCAGGACCGGCACGAGCGCGACCTCCTGTTCGGCCCCACCAACGAGGAGATGGTCACCGACATCTTCCGGTCCTACGTGCGCTCCTACAAGGACCTGCCGCTGAACCTCTACCACATCCAGTGGAAGTTCCGCGACGAGGTGCGTCCGCGCTTCGGCGTGATGCGCTCGCGCGAGTTCCTGATGAAGGACGCCTATTCCTTCGACATCGACTACGAGGCGTCCAAGACCGCCTACGACCGCATGTTCGTCGCCTATCTGCGGACCTTCGCCCGGATGGGCCTGAAGGCGATCCCGATGCGCGCCGACACCGGGCCGATCGGGGGCGAGCTGAGCCACGAGTTCATCATCCTCGCGTCAACGGGCGAGAGCGAGGTGTTCTGCCATCGAGACTACCTCGACATGAAGGTGCCGGGCGAGGGGGTCGACTTCTCCGACGCCGGCGCCCTCGCCTCGATCGTGGAGACCTGGACGATGCCCTACGCCGCCACGGAGGAGATGCACGACGAGGCGGCCTGGAACGCCGTGCCGGACGCCGAGCGGCTCGCCGCGCGCGGCATCGAGGTCGGGCACATCTTCCATTTCGGCACCAAGTATTCCGAGCCGATGGGCGCGACCGTGACGGGGCCGGACGGCAAGGAAGTCCCCGTGCAGATGGGCTCCTACGGCATCGGCCCGAGCCGGCTCATCGCCGCGATCATCGAGGCGAGCCACGACGACAACGGCATCATCTGGCCGAAGGGCGTCGCGCCGTTCGACGTCGGCCTCGTCAACATGAAGCCGGGCGACGCGGACTGCGACGCCGTGTGCGACCGCCTCTATGCCGAGCTTCAGGCGGTGGGCCATGACGTGCTCTACGACGACGAGGACACGCGTGCCGGCGCCAAGTTCGCCACCATGGACCTGATCGGCCTGCCGGTGCAGGTCATCGTCGGCCCGCGCGGCGCCAAGGCCGGCGAGGTCGAGATCAAGGACCGCGCCACCGGCGCGCGCGAGACGCTGCCCGTCGGCGACCTCATGGCCCGACTGTCCGCGTGACCGGGACGGAGACCCTGGAAGCGGCCGTCCACGGCGCGGAAGGGGCGGGCGGCACCCGCCCGTTCTCGCGCTTCGAGTGGATGATCGCGGGGCGATACCTGCGCTCGCGCCGCCGCGACGCCGGCGTCTCCGTGATCGCCGGCTTCTCCTTCGTCGGCATCATGCTGGGCGTCGCCGCGCTGATCATCGTCATGTCGGTGATGAACGGCTTCCGCGGCGAGCTGCTGACGCGCATCCTCGGCGTCAACGGCCATGTCATCATGCAGCCGATGGACACGCCGCTGACCGACTACGACGAGGTCGCGCGGCGCGTCGCCGGCGTGCCGGGCGTCGCCTACACGATGCCGCTGGTGCAGGGCCAGGTACTCGCCACGGGCAGCGGCTCCACCTCCACCGGCGCGCTGGTCAAGGGCGTTCGCGGGGCGGATCTGCAGAAGCTCACGCCGGTCTCCAGCAACATCCAGCTCGGCTCGATCGAGCATTTCGACACCGGGCAGGGGGTCGCCATCGGCTCGCGTCTGGCGCAGTCGCTCGGGCTTGGGCTCGGCGATTCCATCACGCTCGTCTCGCCGGAAGGCGACGTGACGCCGCTCGGCGTGACGCCGCGAGTGAAGTCCTATCCGGTGGTGGCGATCTTCGAGATCGGCCTGTCCGAATACGACGCGTCCTACGTCTACATGCCCCTCACGGAAGCCCAGCTTTTCTTCAACTCGGAGGACAAGGCGCAGTCGATCGAGATCTTCCTCGACGATCCCGATCGCGTCGCGTCCCTCCAGGCGGCGATCGAGCAGGCGGCCGGGCGTCCGAACTACACCGTCACCTGGCAGCGCATGAACGAGAGCTTTTTCTCGGCGCTCGAGGTGGAGCGCAACGTGATGTTCATCATCCTCACGCTGATCGTGCTGGTGGCCGCGCTGAACATCATCTCCGGCCTGTTCATGCTGGTGAAGGACAAGGGCCGCGACATCGCGATCATGCGCACCATGGGCGCGACGCGCGGATCGATCATGCGCGTCTTCCTGATCACCGGGGCCTCGATCGGCGTCGCGGGCACGCTGGCGGGCTTCGTGCTCGGCACGCTGTTCTGCCTCAACATCGAGAACCTGCGCCAGTTCTTCTCCTGGGTGTCGGGCACGACGCTGTTCAACCCCGAGTTCTACTTTCTGTCTCGCCTGCCGGCGGAGATCGATCCGGGCGAGGTCGTCACCGTGGTGGCGATGGCGATCGGACTGTCGTTCCTGGCGACGATCTTCCCGTCCTGGCAGGCCTCGAAGCTCGATCCCGTCGAGGCGCTACGCTACGAATGAGCACGAGTTCCTCCCTCCGCCTCGCCGCCGTCGAGCGGCACTACCTCCAGGGCGAGTCGCGCCTGACGATCCTCGACCAGGCCGACATGGAGATCGGCGCCGGCGAGATGGTGGCCCTGGTGGCTCCGTCCGGCGCGGGCAAGTCAACGCTCCTTCACATCGCCGGCCTCCTGGAGAAGCCGGACGGGGGCGACGTGTTCGTCAACGGCACGTCCTGCGCCGGGCTGGACGACGCGGGGCGCACGCAGATGCGCCGCTCCTCCATCGGCTTCGTCTACCAGTTCCACCATCTCCTGCCCGAGTTCTCGGCGCTGGAGAACGTGATGCTGCCGCAGATGATCCGCGGCCTGCCGCGCAAGGTGGCGGGCGAGCGCGCGCGCATGCTCCTCGACTACATGCGCCTCGGCCAGCGCGTCTCCCACCGTCCGGCAGAGCTTTCCGGCGGGGAGCAGCAGCGCGTCGCCATCGCCCGCGCGGTCGCCAACAACCCCTACGTCCTCCTGGCCGACGAGCCGACCGGCAATCTCGATCCGTCGACGTCGAGCTACGTGTTCGAGGCGATGACGGCCCTGGTGCGCCAGTCGGGCGTCGCCGCGCTGATCGCCACCCACAACCACGACCTCGCGCGCCGCATGGACCGCGCAGTGACGCTGGAGGGGGGCAAGATCGTGGACCACGTGCTGGGGTAGGGCGGATCTCGGCGCGATGCGGCCGTCCGCGAGGGGCCGGCGACCGCCCCTAGGCGGCCGCCGTCTCCCGTCAGGACCACGGCCGGACGTCGTGGCCGCCGAAGATGCGTTCGCGCGGCAGGTCGAAAACGAAGTAGGGGTTGAGCGTCGGCAGCGCCGTCGCCTCGTCCAGCCGCGTCCGTTGGTCGGCGGTCAGCGCGATGTCCAGCGAGGCGATGTTCTGGCTGATCTGCTCGGGGCGGCTCGCGCCGATCAGGATCGAGCCGACGCCCGGCCGGCGCGCGACCCAGGCCAGCGCCACCTCCGCCATCGAGCGTCCGGCCTCGCCCGCGACCTCGCGCAAGGTGTCGACGATCCGGAAGTTCCGTTCGGTGAACAGCATGCCGCCATAGGGGTTGTCGCCGTTCAGGCGGCCGTCGCCGCCGGCCTCGTCGGTTCCGCCGGCGCGGTTCGGCAGGCTTCCGGCAGGCCCTGCCTCGGCCAGCTTCTCGCGCCCGTACTTGCCGGTCAGCATGCCGAAGGCGAGCGGGCTCCATCCCACGAGGCCCATTCCCAGCGCACGCCCCATGGGAAGGACGTCGAGTTCGACACCCCGGTCGATCAGTGAATAGGCGTATTGCAGGCCGATCGGCTCGGGGAGACCGTGCGCGCGGGCGAGCGTCGCGACCTGGGCGGCGTACCAGGCCGGGGCGTTGGAGAAGCCGTAGTAGAGGATGTCGCCGCGCCGCACCGCATCGGTCAGCGCCCGCAGGACTTCCTCCGGAGGCGTCGTCCGGTCCCAGACATGCGTCCAGTAGACATCGATATGGTCGATGCCGAGCCGCCGCAGCGAGCCCTCCATGCCGTTGCGGATGTTGCGCGCCGAGTTGCCGCCCGCGAGCGGCGTGTCGTCCCGGCGCGGAAAGCCGGACTTCGTGGCGATCACCAACGCCTCGCGGACCCCGCGTTCCTTGACGAAGCGACCGAGCATCGTCTCGCTCATCCCGCCCGAATAGACGTCGGCCGTGTCCACGAAGTTTCCGCCGGTCTCGAGATAGGTGTCGAAGATCGCGAGGGCGCCCGCCTCGTCCACGCCCCATCGCCCCGCTCCGAACGTCATCGTTCCGAGCGCGAGCGGGCTGACGAGAAGGCCGGAACGGCCGAGGGTCCGATAGGTCGCGTTGCTCATTGCTGCGTCTCCCTGCAAGATGCGGCAGAGATAGGAGCGCGCGGTGTCGCCGATTAGCGGGCGGAAGCCGCAAGGGTTCATGGGTCTGACGCAGCAATGAGACGTGGCGAGCTCGACGATCTGGCGGTGTTCGCGGCGGTCGCGCGATCCCGCAGCTTCACGCGCGCGGCAGCCGCGCTCGGCCTCTCGCCCTCGACGCTGAGCCATACGATACGCGGTCTGGAGGAGCGCCTCGGTCTTCGGCTCCTGGCGCGCACGACACGCAGCGTCGCTCCCACCGCCGCCGGCCGCCGGCTGCTCATGTCGCTGGAGCCGGCGCTCGCGGAGATCGACCAGGGGCTGTCGGCGCTGGCATACTGGCGCGACGCTCCTTCCGGCGCGCTGCGCCTCACCACCTACAGCCACGGGGCGCGCACGGTGCTCGCGCCGCGCCTGCCGCGCTTTCTCCTCGACCATCCCGACATCGCGGTGGAGGTGATCGTCGACGACCGGTTGGTGGATCTCGTGGCGGACGGGTTCGATGCCGGCATCCGCCTGGGGGAGACGCTGGAGGCCGACATGGTGGCGGTGCGCGTCGGCCCGGACCTGCGCACGGTGGTGGTGGGTACGCCGGACTACTTCGCAGCCCATCCCCATCCCGAGACGCCTGCCGACCTGAAGTCGCATCGCTGCATCAATTACCGCCTCGTCGGCGCGGGCAGGGTCCTGCCCTGGGAGTTCGAGCGCGCCGGGCAGGACATGAAGATCCAGCCCGGCGGACAGCTCGTGGTGAACGACGAGGGGCTGGCGGCAGCCGCCGTTCGGGCCGGCGCCGGGCTCGGCTACATGATGGAGCACGATGTCGCCGCGGAGGTCGCGAGCGGCCAGCTCGTCCAGGTTCTGGGGGATTGGTGCGTGCCCTTTCCCGGCTGCCACCTCTACTACCCGCACCGACAGGTGTCGCCCGCGCTGCGGGCCCTGGTGGATGCGTTTCGCTGGAAGGGGGACGGCACGGCTTCATAGCCACGGCATGTCCGCGGCGCCGACGCGAATGGAGCCTTCCTCGTCCGCGCCGCGCGTCATCCCCGTTCACTCCCCGCCCTACCGCCCTCGGCCTATGCTCCTCCCATCGCCGGCCCGTTCTGGATGGGCGCGAATGATCACCGGGATCGTTCGGAAGGGCCGGCGAGCGGTGTCCGCGATGCGCGCCCTGCCGGAGGGCGCGTGGCCCGGACGGTTCCTGGCATGGGGGGTTGGCTGTCCAAAACGAGGCGGCTCCTCTGAAAACTCGGCGCTGGAGACAGCCCACGTCCATCCGGTGAGAGCGGATGGGCCGATCGGGCCGAGGCGCCCTCCGTAACCCCCGTCGAAGGCGCATGGGCCGGCCTGGCACGCCGGTCCGGAACTGGACAACACCGCGCGGGACGCCGGAGGCGGACCACAACACAACAACCAACGGAGGTTCGCCTCCGGCGTCCCGTCGCCCACTCCCGGGCGGAACCGCGAGCGACGAGATCCCAACACCCCGGCCGCCGAGAGCGGTGCGGGCGCTTCCGTGCATCCGCACGAGGCTTCATGTTTCGTTCACCATCCGGTCCGCGACCCCTTGACGTTCCGTGCTCGATGGAACAAAAAAGGAACATAGGAACGAAAGGGGAACGACATGCTGATCCTGAAGGAACTCGCTTCGCTGACCGCTCTCTCGCTCTTCTTCGCGAGCTTCGCGCTGGTCGTCCACTTTCTCTGACCACGATGGTTGTCCGGACGACCCTGGCGGGCGTCCCGGCGGCCTCTTATCTGGGGATGGGCCCTCGGGGGCGGGCCCGTCCTGAAATCCCAGGCTGGACTCCGCCCCATGGATTGGAACACTGAGGAATCTTCTGACGCCGAGAGTGTGCCCGAGTCGTTCTACGACGACACCGGTTACCTCCGGCCGGTCGGCGAGCCGTCCGAGGACGACACGCCGACGATCGAGGAGATCGCCGTGTCCGACCAGATCGAGCCGATTGCGCCGCCGCGTTTCGTCCACCTGCGGGTGCATAGCGCCTTCTCCCTTCTGGAGGGGGCGCTGCGGATCGACCAGATCGTCAAGTTCGCCAAGGGCGACGGGGCGCCGGCCATCGGCATCGCCGACACCAACAATCTCTTCGGCGCGCTGGAATTCTCCGAGAAGGCGGCGAAGTCCGGCATCCAGCCGATCATCGGCTGTCAGCTCGACGTGGATTTCGGCGATGCCGAGATCAATCCGCGCGACCGTTCCGGCTTCGGCCCGTCGGCCGCGATGGCCTTCATCGCCGCGACGGAGCGCGGCTACGAGAACTTGGTCGAGATCGTCTCGCTGTCCTACCTGGCGCACGACGGCAACGTGCGCCCGCACGTGCCGGTCGCTTGGCTGGAAGGGCGCACCGAGGGGCTGATCGTCCTCACCGGCGGCCCGCTCGGCCCGATCGGCGCCGCCATCGCGGCCGGGCAGGGCGCCCTGGCGCGGTCGCGGCTGGAGGCGCTGGCCTCGCTCTACGGCGACCGGCTCTATGTCGAGCTCCAGCGCCACGGCGGCCGCGAGCGCCGCACCGAACCCGACACGGTGGCGCTCGCCTACGAGCTCGGTCTGCCGCTGGTCGCCACCAACGAACCCTTCTTCTTCTGCAACGAGGATTTCGACGCGCACGACGCGCTGATCGCCGTCGCCTCGAACCGGCTGGTCAGCCACGAGGACCGACGCCGCCTGACCGACGACCACTGCCTCAAGTCGCAGGACAAGATGGCGGAGCTCTTCGCCGACCTGCCGGAGGCGCTGGAGAACACGATCGAGATCGCGCGCCGCTGCTACTACCGCGTGCGCACCCGCAAGCCGATCCTGCCGCGCTTCGCCGGAGCCGACGCCGACGCGGCGGAGGCGGAGCTGGCGGAGGCGGCCGAGCTGCGCCGCCAGGCGGAGGCCGGTCTAGAAGCCCGTCTCCAGGCCCACGGGCCCGCACCGGGGCAGACCGAGGCGATCTACCGCGAGCGGCTGGAGTTCGAGCTCTCGGTCATCGAGCGGATGAAGTTCCCCGGCTACTTCCTGATCGTGTCGGACTTCATCAAGTGGGCCAAGGCCAACGGCATCCCGGTCGGGCCCGGACGCGGCTCGGGCGCCGGCTCGCTGGTCGCCTACTCGCTGACCATCACCGACCTCGACCCCTTGCGCTTCGCGCTCCTGTTCGAGCGGTTTCTCAATCCCGACCGCGTGTCGATGCCCGACTTCGACATCGACTTCTGCCAGGACCGGCGCGAGGAGGTGATCCGCTACGTCCAGGAGAAGTACGGCCGCGAGCAGGTGGCGCAGATCATTACCTTCGGGTCGATGCAGGCGCGCGCCGTGCTGCGCGACGTCGGTCGCGTTCTCGAGATGAGCTACGGCCACGTCGACAAGCTGTGCAAGCTCGTGCCGCAGAACCCCGCCAATCCGGTCACCCTGGCGCAGGCGCTGGAGGACGAGCCGCGTCTGCAGGAGGCGCGCAAGGCCGAAGACGTCGTGGATCGCCTCCTGACGATCTCGCTGAAGCTCGAGGGCCTCTATCGCCACGCCTCGACGCACGCCGCCGGCATCGTGATCGGCGACCGTCCGCTGTCGCGGCTGGTGCCGATGTACCGCGATCCGCGCTCCGACATGCCGGTCACCCAGTTCAACATGAAATGGGTGGAGCAGGCGGGCCTGGTGAAGTTCGACTTCCTCGGCCTCAAGACCCTCACCACGCTCAAGACGGCGGTGGACCTCATCGCCCGGCGCGGCGTCGCCATAGACCTCGGCGCGCTTCCGCTGGACGACCAGCCGACCTACCAGCTCCTGACCCGGGGCGAGACGGTCGGCGTGTTCCAGGTGGAATCGATCGGCATGCGCAAGGCGCTGATCGGCATGCGCCCCGACTGCTTCGAGGACATCATCGCTCTCGTCGCCCTCTATCGGCCGGGCCCGATGGAGAACATCCCCGTCTACAACGCGCGCAAGCACGGCGAGGAGACGGTGGAAATCATCCACGAGAAGATCGAGCCAATCCTTCGCGAGACGCAAGGCGTCATCGTCTACCAGGAACAGGTGATGCAGATCGCCCAGGTCCTGTCCGGCTACACGCTGGGCGAGGCCGACCTTCTGCGCCGCGCCATGGGCAAGAAGATCCGCGCGGAGATGGACGTGCAGCGCGTGCGCTTCGTGGACGGCTGCGAGAAGGGCGGCATCAAGAAGGCGCAGGCCAACACGATCTTCGACCTGCTCGCCAAGTTCGCGGACTACGGCTTCAACAAGAGCCACGCCGCCGCCTACGCCCTGGTCTCCTACCAGACCGCCTATCTCAAGGCGAACCATCCGGTGGAGTTCCTGGCGGGCTCCATGACGCTGGACATGGGCAACACGGACAAGCTCAACGACTTCCGGCTCGACGCCAAGCGCCTGGGCATCGAGGTCGTGCCCCCGTCCGTGCAGACGTCGTTCAAGGCGTTCGAGGTGCGCGACGGGAAGATCTTCTACGCGCTGGCCGCCATCAAGGGCGTCGGCGAGCAGGCGGTGGAGCATATCGTGGAGCGGCGCGCCGAAGGCGGCGAGTTCGCGAGCCTCGAGGACTTCTTCGCCCGCATCGATCCGAAGATCGTCAACAAGCGCACGCTGGAGCACCTGATCTGCGCCGGCGCCCTGGATTGCTTCGGCCACGACCGGGCCCGCCTGTGCGGTAACCTGGAACGTCTGGCGGGATACGCCGCCCTGGCGCAGACGGGCCGGACCTCGGGCCAGCACGACATGTTCGGCGGCGCCGGTTCTGGCCCCGAGCCGCTGCGGCTCGGCGAGGTGCAGGGCTGGACCAGCGCGGAGCGTCTCCTGAAGGAGTTCCAGGCGATCGGCTTCTACCTCTCGGCCCACCCGCTGGACGAATACAAGGCCGCGCTCAAGCGGCTTAAGGTCCAGTCCTATGCCGAGGTCGTCGCCGGCGTGCGTCGGGGTCAGACGGCCGGGCGGCTCGCGGGCACCGTGACCTCCCGTCAGGAGCGCAAGACCAAGACGGGCGGCAAGATCGGCATCGTCCAGCTCTCCGATTCCACCGGCCAGTACGAGGTCGTGCTGTTCACCGAGACGCTGATCGCCTTCCGCGACATGCTCGAGCCGGGAGCGTCCGTGATCGTCACCGTCTCGGCCGAGGATCGGCCGGAAGGCATCTCGCTGCGCGCCTCCGCCGTCCAGTCGCTGGAGGGCGAGGCGGAGAAGATGCAGCGGGCGCTGCGGGTGATCGTGCGCGACGCGAAGCCTGTCGGCTTCGTGCGCAGCCAGCTTCGCCCCGGCGGAGAAAGCCAGGTGTCGCTGATCGTCCTGCGCAACGACGGCGAGCGCGAGATCGAGATCGACCTCGAAGGCCGCTTTCGCGTCTCGCCGCAGATCGCCAGCGCGATCAAGGCCGCGCCGGGCGTGGTCGACGTCGAGCTGACGTGAGCCGTCCGCGGTGGGCGGCCTCTCAGCCGCCCGCCACGATCTGCAGAAGCGCGGCCTCCGCGCCCGGCCAGCCCTCCGCGCGCACCGTGCCCGCCGGCATCGGCGGAAGGTGACGACGGAACTCGGCGTTGGCCATCAGATGGACGAGATGGACGTCCGGCACGCTGCGCCGGACGGTTTCGAGGTTGGGGGGCAGATCGTCCACGAAGGCGATCGGGCCGCGCCAGCGGGCGGCGAGTTCCGCGACCACGCCGCCCTTGGAGCGCTCGGTCGCGATCATCGGATCCGGCAGGCCCGCCGCGTCCAGGAGCCGCCGCCGCTGGTCGAAGAAGCTCGGCGTCATGGCGGTCAGGAACACGATGTCGGCGTCCCGCCGGAGTCGGTCCAGCGCCTCGCGCGCGCCCTCCACCGGCCGCTGGCGCCGCTCCTGCTCGGCGTAGAGCTGGTCGGTGACCCCGTCGAGCTGGTGACCGGTCAGGGCGGTGCCGGTGGCGACAGAGCGCACGTTGCCGGTGAGGCGGAAGCTGTCGAAGTGAAGCCGCGCGCCGTATTCGGCCAGGAGGTCGCAGAACGGAGCGATGAAGTGGAGGATGACCTCGTCGACGTCCAGCACCAGAAGGGCGTCGTGGCGCTGCGGCAGGTCGGTGATCCGCGGCCCGCGCGTCGTGTCGCGTCGACCGCTCACGAGAGCGATTCGGCGTAGTCGCCGCCGAGCGCGCGTCGGGCCGCGACCACGGCGGGCGGGCTCACGCCCGCATGCTCCGCGAAATCTCCGAGCGTCGCCTCGTCGCCGATCACGAAGTCCAGCACGCCGGCGAGGAAGGCCGGCTCCCCGGCGGCCTCGCGCAGGTTCTCCAACTCCAACCCGGTCAGGCGGAGGAAGCGATTGAACAGCACCGTATCCGACGCCACGAACGACAGCGCGTCGATCGCCAAGGTGGATGCCTGATCTTCCGAAGTCCTATCCATTTCGAAGCGTTTCTTAACCATGACGATGCCTCACGCGGCCGGACGCTGCATTTCCACCTTTGTTAAATCAAATTAGGGGTACTTTTGCGAACCGAGACAGGAACGGAAGCTGTTGGATTCCGCCAAGAAGGTTGCGTCAATGACCAAGACCGTCATGATCGTCGAGGACAACGAGCTCAACATGAAGCTCTTCCGCGACCTCATCGAGGCCCATGGCTACCGCACCGTCCAGACGCGCAGCGGCCTGACGGCCATGGATCTGGCGCGTGAAAGCCAGCCCGACCTGATCCTCATGGACATCCAGCTCCCGGAGATCTCGGGTCTGGAGGTGACCAAGCTGCTGAAGGCCGACGCCGATCTCCGGCGCATTCCGGTGATCGCGGTCACCGCCTTCGCGATGAAGGGAGACGAGGAGCGGATCCGCCAGGGCGGCTGCGAGGCCTACATTTCCAAGCCGATCGCGGTGACCAAGTTCATCGAGACGATCAAGTCGTTCCTCGGCGACGCGTGAGGGGCGCGGCCCTGCGTCGCAGGGTTAACCATCCATGAAAAGATCACGTCTCGGATTAGTCCACAGGATTGATTCCGTCGCGATTCTCGGCAAGTCTCGGGCCGTGGGAAAAAGGGCGCAGGCAAGCCGCTCCCTTCGAGTTTCCCCATGGAATGCTCAGGTCCGCCGCATCTCCTGGGTCCCGTGGGGCGGTCGGTCGGCATCCGGTCAATCGCGGTTTCCTCGTACCGTGATCGGATAGCCGACCGACCAACATCTCCGCCACCGTTCCCCGTCGTTCCTCGATCTCGCAATATCCGTCGGGCCAACAGCTCAACGCAAAACGCCGCCCCGAAGGGCGGCGGCACGATCCCAGAAGGGATGATCGGCTTACTTGATCTTGGTCTCGCGGAACTCGACGTGCTTGCGCGCGACCGGGTCGTACTTCGTCTTGACGAGCTTGTCGGTCATCGTACGGCTGTTCTTCTTCGTCACGTAGAAGAAGCCGGTGTCCGCCGTGCTCAGCAGCTTGATCTTGATGGTCGTTGCCTTGGCCATGGTCTTCGGTCCGTCCGTCTGTCAATTGTCGTGTCCTGCGCCGGGCGGAGCGATGGGCGACCGTCGCGCGAGGCATGCAGGGCAGGGTTCGAGAAGATTCGAGTACCGGACCGGGTTCAGGCTCGATGCTCGACGGGGCGGACGAGCCGCCTCGACTATCGCGGCGGACACTACGCATGGCCGCGCTCAAGTCAAGAGGGACGCCGCAGGGTGCGCACTCCGATCGCCATCAGATAGGCCGCGAAGAAGGCCGCCAGCGCGTAGGCGAAGCCATTCGGCCCAAAGAAGTCCATGGAAACGCCGAGCCCCTGCGGGCCCACCAGCATGCCGAGCGAGTAGCAGAAGATGAAAGCCGCGTTGGCGGCCGCGAGATCGGCGCCGCGAAGGCGCGAGCCGAGATGGGCGAGACCCACCGTGTAGAGCCCCGCCACCACGCCGCCCCACAGGAACAGCACGACGGCAAGGAGCATCCAGTTGGTCGCGAGAAGAGGCAGCAGCAGGGCCCCGACGAGACCCACCGCAGCGAAGGCGAGAAGAAGGTGTCGCCGGTCGGCCACCCTGTCGCTCAGCAGACCCAGGGGTATCTGGAGCGCGACGCTGCCGAGACCGACCGCTGTCAGCAGCCGCGCCGCCCCGCCCTCGCTGAAGCCGATCGACAGGCCGTAGATCGGAAACAGCGCCAGGCCGCCCGATTCCACCGCGCCGAACACCAGCACCGCGCAGGTCGCACTCGGCACCACCCAGAGGTAGCGGTGGAACGACGCGCCGTGGCCCCGATCAAGCACGGGCTCGGAGCGTCCCGCGAGGAACAGCGGAACAGCCGAAAGGAGGATGATTCCGGCGCCGAGCCCGAAAGGGAGGAAGCCCCGGCTGCCGACCAGCGAGAACAGGAAGGGCCCGAGGGCGAAGCCGAGCGCCAGCACCGTGGCGTAGATCCCGAGAACGAGGCCCCGCCGTCGCGGTGGCGAAACCGAGCTGATCCAGAACTCGGACAGAATGAACATCACCGTCACCGAGAAGTGGAAGACGAGCCGCAGCGGAAACCACGTCCAGAACGGCTGGAAGAGGTGGAACCCGACCGCCGAGAGCGCGGCGGCGACGATGGCGAGAAGGAGGGTCCCGCGAACGCCGAAGCGACGCGCGAGCGGAGCGACGCCCGGCGCGGCCAGAAGCGAGGCGACACCGGCGATGGCCGTGTTGAGGCCGATCATCGAGGCGGACAGCCCGCGGTTCTCCAGGACGACGCTGAGCAGCGGCAGGCCGAGCCCCAGCGCAAGCCCCACCGCCCCGATGGAAGCGATGGCGGCCGTCGCCCCCATCCAGTCGATGCGCTCAGGGTCGTCGGGGGGCGGCTTCGTGGCGGAGTGGCTGGGGGTCATAGATACTCGGTGCTGTGCCCGGCGCCGTCGCGGCGGAAGAAGGGATTCGGCGCTCCGGGATCGCGCTCCGTCCCGTCCCGAATCCGCCGAAAGGCGGCCTCCAGCACGAGTTCGGTGATCCGGGCGATGCGATACCTCTTAAGCTCGGCCGATCCCACCCATGTGACGCTTTCGAACTCGTCGGACGGGGGCGAAAGGGTCGCAGGCCGATGCAGGAGGCAGTCGGCGGGGGCCAGGAAGAAGCGCGCGTCGAACCGGCGCGGCATGCCGGGCGGCGTGATGGCGCGGGCGAGCGGAACCAGGGCGCGCGGCGTCGGCACGGCCCCGGCCGCCGCGAACGGCGCCCAAGCGTCGTGGCGCACGGGCAGGGCGCCCGGCCGGGCGACGAGCAGGCCCGTCTCCTCCTGCGTCTCGCGAATCGCAGCGAGCGCCAGGGCCGAGGCGCGGCGGCGGGAGCCGATCTTCGGCCGGCCCAGCATCAGGCGATCCGCCACCGCGTCGTCCAGCGGCAGATGGCGCGCCAACGCGCCGTCGCACGGCTCCAGGCGACCGCCGGGGAACACGAGGTGACCGGGCATGAACAGATGGCCCGCCGCACGGACGCCCATCAGAAACCGCGTCTCGCCGCCGCTCCTGCGGAAAAGAAGCAGCGAAGCCGCATCCTTCGGTCGGAGGCGGGGCGTCGGCGCCGTCAATGATCGGCTTCTGCGGCCGACCCACCGAAACCGTGCATGCGGATCGCCCACTGCAGCCCGATGGTCGCCCCCTTGAGGGGTTGCAGCAGGACCAGCGAGAGAATGAGGGTGACCGGAATCCAGATCGCCAGGTGGGCGGCGAGCGACAGCTCGACCCATTCCTCGGTGCCCATGAACAGCGCCACCACGATATGCCCGACGATGAAGACCGTCAGGTAGGGCGGGAGGTCGTCCGCCCGGTGATGGGTGTAGGTCTCGTGGCATCGGTCGCAACGATCGACGCTCTTGAGGAAGCCGCGGAACAGCCGACCCTCGCCGCAATGGGGGCAGCGCATGCGAAAACCGCGCCACATGGCCTGAACCACGTCGCGGCGTTCGGGCGGCGAGCCACCGGCCTCCGCGCTCATCGCTTCTTCCTCACCTTGCCGGCGACGTTCTTGGCACGGCCGGCGCGGCCCGGGCGACCGCTGCGCATGCGCGTCTTGTGGAACGAGCCCGTCGTGCCCGGCAGTTCGCGCGCCTCCGTCAGCATCTCGAAGCGCATGGTCCCCGACAGCGGCGCGGCCTCCACGAGCTTCACCTCCACCGTGTCGCCCAGCCGGTAGCCGAGGCGCGTGCGCTCGCCGACCAGGGTGTGGGCGGCCTCGTCGTGATGGAAGTAGTCGCGCCCGAGCGTCGAGATCGGCACGAAGCCATCCGCCCCGTAGGCGGGAAGCTGAACGAACAGGCCGGCCCGCGTGACGCCCGTGACGCGCCCTTCGAAGGTTTCGCCGAGCCGCCCCGCCAGATGCTGGGCGATCAGCCGATCGACGGTGTCGCGCTCGGCCGCCATGGCGCGGCGCTCGGCCTGGCTGATCTCTTCGGCGGTCCGTTCGAACTCGGCCTCCTGCTCGCGCGTGATGCCGCCGGCCCCGAGATCCAGCGCCTTGACCAACGCCCGATGCACCACGAGATCGGCATAGCGCCGGATCGGCGAGGTGAAATGCGCGTAGCGCATCAGGTTCAGGCCGAAATGGCCGATATTGTCGGGCGAGTAGTTCGCCTGGCTCTGCGAACGGAGCACCACCTCGTTGACGAGGCTTTCGTGCTCGCCGCCGCGCACGGCCTTCAGGATGCCGTTGAAATGGGCGGGCCGCAGGTTGCCGCTCTTTGCGAGCGGCAGTTCCAGCGTTCGCAGGAAGTCGCGCAGCGATTCCATCTTGGCCATGGAGGGCGCGTCGTGCGCCCGGTAGATCAGCGCCTGCTTCTGTCGCTCCAGCGTCTCGGCCGCCGCGACGTTGGCCTGGATCATCATCTCCTCGATCAGGCGATGGGCGTCGAGCCGGTCGGGCACCACGACGCGATCCACTCGGCCATTCGCGTCGAGGAGGATCTTGCGCTCGGGCAGGTCGAGATCGAGCGGCTGGCGCTCCCGGCGCGCCGTGACCAGGGCGCGGTACGCCGCCCAGAGCGGGCGCAACACCGTTTCGAGGATCGGCGCGGCCACTCCGTTCGGTTGCCCATCGATCGCCGCCTGCGCCTCCTCGTAGGCGAGCTTCGCGTGGCTGCGCATCATGATGCGGAAGAACCGATGCCCGCGCTTGGCGCCCTGTGCGTCGAACACCATGCGCACCGCGAGCGCAGGCCGGTCGACACCTTCGCGCAGCGAACACAGGTCGTTGGAGATGCGCTCGGGCAGCATGGGCACGACGCGGTCGGGGAAGTAGACCGAATTGCCCCGAAGCCGCGCCTCGGCGTCGAGCTTGGTGCCCGGCCGCACGTACCAGGAGACGTCCGCGATCGCGACGGTGACGACGAAGCCGCCGGGATTGGCGGGGTCCTCGTCCGGCCGGGCATGGACGGCGTCGTCGTGGTCCTTGGCGTCACGCGGGTCGATCGTCACCAGCGGCAGGTCGCGCCAGTCCTCTCGGTGCTCCATGGTCGCTGCGCCGGCGCGCTCGGCCTCGGCCAGCACGCTTTCGGGAAACACGTGCGGGATCGAATGGGCGTGCAGCGCGATGGTGGAGATCGCCCGCTCGGTCGCCACGGAGCCGATGACCTCGGCGACCGAGCCTGTCGGCAGGCCCCGCCGCTGATGCTCGGCGGGCTCCACCTCGACGAGGTCGCCGTCCCTCGCTTCGCGGGTGCTACCCGGGGGAATGGCGTATTCGAGCTGACGGCGCTCCACGGGTTCCACCCGCCCGCCGCCGCCCGGCGTCGCGCGGAACACGCCGATGGCGCGCGCGGTGCGCCTTTCCAGCTTGCGGATCACCTTGGCGCTCGGGCCGTGCTCGCCCTCGTAGGCAAGCTGCGCGAGCACCCGGTCGCCGATGCCGACGGCCGGGCCGGATCCGCCGGCGCGCAGGGCGAAACGGGGGCGCGGGCCGCGCTCCTCTTCGTCCCAGCCGACCGGATCGGCGAGGAGGCCGCCGTCCGCATCGCGCGCGCGAACCTCAAGCACGCCGACCGTCGGCAGCTCGCCGGGACGGCGATAGCTCTTGCGGCCGCCTTCCAGAACCCCTTCGGCCTGAAGGTCGGCCAGGATGTCCTTGAGGACGTAGCGGTCGTCGCCCTTGACCCCGAAGGCCTTCGCGAGGTCGCGCTTGGTGGCGCGGCCCGGATTTTCGGCCAGGAACCGCAGGACGTCTTCGCGGCTCAGCGAGCGCGCTTCTCCTTGGGGTTTCGCGCGCTTCGCCATCCGGGTCAGTCCGCCTTCGCCTTCGCCGCCGGCTTGCGGGCCGCCGGCTTCTTGGCAGCGGCCGTCTTGGTCTCGCCGGCCTTTGCCGAGGCCCGGCGTGGCGCCGGCTTCTTCGGCTTCTCCTCACCGTCCGCCTTCGCGGCCTTGGTCGTCTTAATCGCCTTCTTGGCCGGCGCCTTCTTGATCTTCGTGCCGGTCTTTTCGGCGCGCTCGTTGAGGATCTGGATCGCCTCTTCCAGAGTCACGCTGGCGGGGTCCTTGCCGCGCGGCAGCGTCGCGTTCACCTTGCCGGCGTTGACGTAGGGGCCGAAACGGCCCTCGCGCACGGTGATCGACCCGCCGATGGTCGGGTGTTCGCCGAGCGTCGCGAGCGCCGCCGGCGTTCCGCGCCCGCGCCCCCCGCGCTCCTTCTTCTCGGCGATCACGGTGACGGCGCGGTTGAGGCCGACCGTCAGCACGTCCTCGATCGACTCGAGGTTGGCATAGGCGCCGTCGTGCTGGAGGAACGGCCCGTAGCGGCCGAGGCCGGCGAGGATGGGCTTTCCCGTTTCCGGATGGATGCCCACCTCGCGCGGCAGCGACAGGAGCTGGCGCGCCTTCTCGAAGTCGATGTCGGCCACCTGCCAGCCCTTGGGCAGGGACGAACGCTTCGCCTCCTTGCCCTCGCCGCGCTGGACGTAGGGGCCGAAGCGGCCGGACCGCAGCGTCACCGGCTCGCCGGTTTCGGGATCGGTGCCGAGGTCCTTCGGCTCGTTCAGCCCGCCGTCGCCGTCCACGCCCTCGGCCTGGAGGTTGGTGCCGAGCTGCCGCGTGAAGCCGCATTCGGGATAGTTGGAGCAACCCACGAAGGCGCCGAACTTGCCCAGCTTGAGGCTGAGCCGGCCGTCGCTGCAGCGCGGGCAGGCGCGCGGGTCCGTCCCGTCGCCCTTGTCCGGGAAGACGAGCGGCGCGAGTTCCTCGTTCAAGGCGTCCAGCACGTCCGAGACGCGCAGTTCCTTGGTGCCGTCCACCTGGGCGGAGAAATCGCGCCAGAACTCACGCAGAACATCCTTCCAGGACAGTTCGCCAGCGGAGATGCCGTCGAGCTTGCCCTCGAGGTCGGCCGTGAAGTCGTACTCCACGTAGCGTTCGAAGAAGTTGTGCAGGAAGGCCGTGACCAGCCGCCCCTTCGAATCGGGGAACAGCTTGCGCTTGTCCTGGACGATGTACTCGCGGTCCTGCAGCGTCTGGAGCGTCGCGGCGTAGGTGGAGGGGCGCCCGATGCCGAGCTCCTCCATCTTCTTGATGAGCGAGGCTTCGGAGTAGCGGGGCGGGGGCTCGGTGAAGTGCTGGGTCGGATCGACCGACAGGCGCTTCAGCGCATCGTTCGCGCTGATCTCGGGCAGGCGCGCGCTGTCGTCGTCGTCCTCGCTCGTCTCGGCGGGAGCCTTGGAATCGTCGCGGTGATCCTGATAGGCGCCGATGAAGCCGTCGAAGCGGATCACCGAGCCGGTGGCGCGCAGCATGGCGCGCCGGCCGCCGCCCGTCGCTTCGATCTCGGCCGTGGTGCGCTCGATCTCGGCAGACGCCATCTGGCTGGCGATGGCGCGCTTCCAGATCAGGTCGTAAAGCCGTGCCTGGTCGCGATCCAGGAAGCGTTCCACCTCCTTCGGATGGCGGTCGAAGCTCGTCGGGCGGATCGCCTCGTGCGCTTCCTGCGCGTTCTTCGCCTTGGTCGAATAGAAGCGCGGCTTCTCGGGCACGTAACGCTCGCCGAACGTCGTGCCGATCGCCTTGCGGGCGTCGGAGACCGCTTCCGGCGCCATCTGCACGCCGTCGGTTCGCATATAGGTGATGAGGCCCACCGTCTCGCCGCCGATGTCCATGCCCTCGTAGAGGCGCTGGGCGATCTGCATGGTGCGCGAGGCGCCGAAGCCGAGCTTGGCCGAGGCTGCCTGCTGAAGGCTGGAAGTGGTGAAGGGCGGCGACGGGTTGCGGCGCGTCGGCTTCGCCTCGACCGACAGCGCCTTGAACGCGGCGCCGTTCAGCATGTCGCGCATCTCGAAGGCGCGCGCTTCGTTGCCGATCGACAGGCGCTGGAGCTTCTCGCCGTCGAAGGCGGTCAGGCGCGCGGTGAAGTCCTCGCCGCGCGGCGTCGAGAGGCGGGCGGCGATCTGCCAGTACTCGTCGGTCTTGAACCGCTCGATCTCGGCCTCGCGGTCGCAGACGAGGCGCAGCGCCACCGATTGGACGCGGCCCGCCGAGCGGGCGCCCGGCAGCTTGCGCCAGAGAACCGGGGAAAGCGTGAAGCCGACGAGATAGTCCAGCGCGCGACGGGCGAGATAGGCGTCCACCAGCGGCACGTCGATCTCGCGCGGATTCGCCATCGCGTCCAGCACCGCCTTCTTGGTGATGGCGTTGAAGACGACGCGGCTGACCGGCTTGTCCTTGATGACCTTCTTCTGCTGCAACACCTCGAGCACGTGCCACGAGATGGCCTCGCCCTCGCGATCCGGGTCGGTGGCGAGGATCAGGCCGTCGGCGCCCTTCACGGCCTGCGCGATCTCGGTCAGGCGCTTCTGCGACGGCTTGTCGACCTCCCAATCCATGGCGAAGTCGTCGTCCGGGCGCACCGATCCGTCCTTGGGCGGCAGGTCGCGCACATGGCCGAAGGAGGCGAGCACCTTGTAGTTGCTGCCGAGATATTTGTTGATCGTCTTCGCTTTGGCCGGCGATTCGACGATAACGACTTCCATGAGCGAACGGTCCTGGGGAAGGGGGCGGACGCACGGGGCCGCCGGAAACTTCAAGCTTCGCTCACATGGACAGGCCGGGCGCGCCGGTCAACCCCGATACGCTCCGGCGGGCGCTCCGCTCAGGGCAGGACGCTGAGCCGACCGCCACTGTGGCGCTCCAGACGCCCGGCGAGGTCGAGCTCCAGGAGGAGCACCTGCGCGGCGCCCCACTCGACCTCGGCATGGGCGAGAAGATCGTCCAGCGATACGGGCGTCGCGCTCAGCGAACGCAGGAGGCGGGCGCGGTCGTCCTCGCCGGGCTCGGCGAAACCGCCGTCGTCCGCCCGGTCCTCGAAGAGGCCACGGCGCTGCGGCGCTCGCGCGTCGAGCGGCGCCAGAGCGGAGAGGATGTCCGCCGGCTCGGTCACGAGCGTCGCACCGTCCTTGATGAGCGCGTTGCAGCCCGCCGACTTCGCGTCCAGTGGCGAGCCGGGGACGGCGAACAGGAGGCGCCCGAGCTCGCCCGCGAGCCTCGCGCTGATCAGGGTGCCCGAGCGCATGGCCGCCTCCACCACGAGGACGCCGAGCGCAAGCGCGACCACCACGCGGTTGCGCCGTGGAAAATCCACCGCTCGCGGCTCCCAGCCGAAGGGCATCTCGGTGAGCAGGCATCCGCCGCCGTCCACGATGCGGCGCATCAACGGCCGGTTCTCCGGCGGGTAGGGTTTGTCGAGGCCGCCCGCGAAGACGCCGACCGTGCCGGTGGCGAGGCTCGCCTCGTGCGCCGCCGCGTCGATGCCGCGCGCGAGGCCCGAGACGACGCAGTAGCCTTCGGCGCCCAGCCCTTGCGCGAACATCCGCGCGAGGCGGGCCCCGGCTGCCGTGGCGGAGCGCGCGCCGACCACGGCGACGGCCGGGCGCCGGAACAGCGACGTCTGCCCCATCACCGCCAGCACCGGAGGCGCCGCCTCGGTGCGGGCGAGCATCTCCGGATAGTCGGCCTCGCCCTGGATCACGAAACGCGCGCCCATCCGGCGGGCGGCCGCAAGCTCCGCCTCGACCGAGGCCTCGGACGCCGCCGAGACGCGCCGTCGCGCGCCGCCTCGGGCCGCAAGGTCGGGCAGCGCGTCGAGCGCGGCGGACGGCGACCCGAAACGGGCGACGAGCCGGCGGTAGGTGACGGGGCCGACGTTCTCGCTGCGGATCAGGCGAAGCGCGGCGAGGCGCTCCGCCGCGTCCAGGACCGGCTCGGGCTCCGCCGCCGGCGAGATCACCCCTTGGACCCGATCCGGCTCTCCGTCCCAGCCAGGAGGCGGCGGATGTTGGGGGCGTGCTTGATGTAGACCAGGACGGTGAGCACCGCCGTCAGCCCCGCCGCCAACATGTTGCCGAGGAGGAGATAGGCGACCGGCACGACGAGTGTGGCGAGCAGCGCGGCCAGCGACGAGAACTTCCAGATCTTGGCCGCCCCGAGCCAGACCGCGGCGAACACCAGGACGCCCACCGGCGCGAAGCCGAGGAGCACGCCGAGATAGGTCGCGACGCCCTTGCCGCCACGGAACCCGAGCCAGACCGGGAAGAGGTGGCCGAGAAACGCGCCGAAGCCGGCGACGGCCGCCGCCGGCGCCCCCCAGCGCCAGAAGATCAGCACCGGCACGGTCGCCTTCAGGAGGTCGCCGAGCAGGGTCAGCGCCGCGACCTTCTTGTTGCCGGTTCGCAGGACGTTGGTGGCCCCGATGTTGCCCGAACCGATCGAACGGAGATCTCCGAGGCCGAACAGCTTCGTCAGGATCAGGCCGAAGGCGATGGTGCCGCAGAGGTAGCCGACCAGAAGGGCGATCAGGAGGGTGGTCGGTTCGGTGTCTGCGCCCATGGGGATCGCCTCAGTGCCGTTGATCGGGGAGGGAGAAGACCTCGCGGCCGGAGACGAAGGTCCTCGTCACCTCGCCCTGGAAGCGCGCGTTCTCGAAGGCGGTGTTCTTGGAGCGCGACTGGATGCGGCTCTTGTCGAACACGTAGGGCGCGTCGAGATCGACCAGCGCGAAGTCCGCCGGCCGTCCTGCCTGCAGGGTGCCCCGGTCGAGCTTCAGGAGACGCGCCGGTGCGACGGTCAGCGCCTCGACGATCCGCGACAGGCCCACCTGGCCCGCGTGATGAAGCCGGAGGGCCGCGGGCAGGAGCGTCTCTAGCCCGATCGCGCCCACCTCCGCTTCCGCAAACGGGCGCCGCTTGCCGTCCGCGTCCTGCGGATCGTGCGAGGAGCAGATGATGTCCACCGTGCCGTCGGCGAGCGCGGCAATCATCGCCTGGCGGTCGTCCTCGTGGCGCAGCGGCGGCGACAGGCGGAAGAAGGTGCGATACTCGCCGATGTCGTTCTCGTTGAGCGACAGGTGGTTGACGGAGACGCCGGCCGTGGCGTCGACGCCGCGATCCTTGGCGGCGCGGATGGCCTCGGCCGAGGCGCCGGTCGAGAGCTTGGCCGCGTGGTAGCGCGCGCCGGTCAGCGCGGCGAGGCGGAGGTCTCGCTCCAGCGGGATCAGCTCCGCCTCGCGCGGGATGCCGGGCAGACCGAGCCAGGAGGCGAGAAGACCCTCGTTCATGACGCCCGAGCCCGTGAGGTCGGCATCCTGCGTCTCGTGCGCGAAGAGGGCGTCGAAATCGCGCATATAGGTCATGATCCGCCGGATCAGCCCGCTGTCGCGCAGGGTGCGCCGCCCGTCGGTGAAGGCGCGCACGCCCGCCTGCGCCAGGAGGCCGATCTCGGTCATCTCCTTGCCCCTGAGCCCCTTGGTGAGGGCGGCCGAGGGAAACACGTTGACCGATGCCGTCTCGCGCGCGGTGCGCATCACGAACTGCACCAGCGCGACGTCGTCGATCACCGGGTCGGTGTCGGGCATGGTGAGGATCGAGGTGACGCCGCCTGCAGCCGCCGCACGGCTGACCGAGCGGATCGTCTCGCGGTGTTCGCTGCCCGGCTCGCCCATGTGGACGCGGGCATCCACTAGGCCGGGAATCAGGAGCTGTCCCCCGGCATCGAGGATCCGCGCCCCGTCCGGCGCTCCCTGGCCGGCAACCGAGGCGCCCGCGGCGGTGATCAGCCCGTTCTCGACCAGGAGGTCGCCGCGCTCGTCCAGCCCCTGCGAGGGATCGAGGATGCGGGCGCCGCGAACCAGCAGCGGGCGAGCGTCGGCGCCGGTCACGATGCGGTCTCCTCGTTGCCCATCATCCATTCCATCACCGCCATGCGCACGGCGACGCCCATCTCGACCTGTTCCTCGATGACGCTCTGGGGGCCGTCCGCGACCTCCGATGCGATCTCGACGCCGCGGTTCATCGGCCCCGGATGCATCACCAGCGCGTCCGGCTCGGCCCGCGACAGGCGCTGCGCGTCCAGGCCGAAGAGCCGGAAATACTCGCGCACCGACGGCACGAAGGAGCCTTCCATCCGCTCGCGCTGCAGGCGGAGCATCATCACCACGTCGGCGCCTTCGAGCCCACGGTCCATGTCGTGGAAGACGCGCACGCCCATCTGCTCGATGCCGTTGGGCAGGAGAGTGGACGGCGCGACGACGCGCACGTCGGCGCCCAGAGCGTTGAGGAGGAGGATGTTGGATCGCGCGACGCGGCTGTGCAGGACGTCGCCGCAAATGGCGACCGTCAGCCGCGCGACGCGGCCCTTGCGGCGGTGGATCGTGAGGGCGTCCAGAAGCGCCTGGGTCGGGTGTTCGTGCGCCCCGTCGCCGGCGTTGACCACCGAGCAGCCGACCTTCTGCGCCAGAAGCGCCACGGCGCCCGCCGCGTGGTGGCGCACCACCAGGATGTCGGGGCGCATCGCGTTCAGCGTCATCGCCGTGTCGATCAGCGTCTCGCCCTTCTTCACCGACGAGTTGGCGACCGACATGTTCATCACGTCGGCGCCCAGCCGCTTGCCCGCGAGCTCGAACGAGGCCTGCGTGCGCGTCGAAGCCTCGAAGAAGAGGTTGATCTGCGTGCGCCCCTTGAGCGCCGCCTTCTTCTTGTCCCGCCCGAGACTGACGGCGATCTCGCGCTCGGCGAGGCTCATCAGCGCGTGAATGTCGGGAAGCGACAGGCCCGCGATGCCGAGAAGGTGGCGGTGCGGGGCGGCGGAGGGGGGCGAAATCGCTGTCATGGCGAGCACCGCCTATAGGAGAAACGGGCAGGGGCCACAAGCGCGACGACGGAGGCGCGGGACGCGGTTAACCATGTCGACCGGTTCGCGTTGCGGGGCGGGAGCGAAGCGGGGATGTTGGCGTTAAGCTTTCGTTAACCTTCGGAGGATCGGCCCATGAAGCGCATCCCGACGACCTTCGCCCTATCGACATGGGCGGGGTTCCTCGCCGTGACCGGCGCGAACGAGATCCTCCATCTGAATGGCCACCTCGCCATCGGCGGCGTGGCGCTGGAACTGCCGGCGGGCACGGGCCCCGTGAGCTGGGGCGTGGCGATGCTCTGCATCGGCACGGCGGCGCTTCTGGCCGTCGGACTGATCCGCGTGCACGCGGCGGACGAGGCCGAGGCGCGCCGGGGCGAACTCCTCGGTTTCGCGGGCATCGGGATCTGCGCGGCCATGGTGATCGCGGCCTCGCTGTTCGGCGCACCCTTCGCGGCGGTGTTCGACCGGCTCGACCTCGCCGTCTGGTCGATCGGGCTCAGCCTCGTGGCGCTGGCTTTCGACGCGTGCATCTTCGCACCGGACGACGAGGACGAGCTGGACGAGATCGCCTTCCGGCGGACGGTCGCGGCGATCAACGCCTCCATCCCGCGCCGGCGGGACGAGCGCTCGGGACGCGACGCCTGATGCGCTGGCTGCTGTCGCTCTGGTTCCTGCCGATCACCTTCCTCGTCCTGTGGCTGACGCTGGCCGCGAACGACTGGAGCCTCGGCCTCCACTTCTTCTCCCGCGAGATGTACGACACCGTGTTCGCCGTCTACGGCGGCGCCCTCGGCGTCCCGCCCGAATCCCTGCCGCCGCTCGTGGTCCGTGCGCTGGTGCTCGACAGCCTGATCGTGCTGGCGCTCTACGCGTTCCGCCGGCGCAAGCCGATCGTCGCCTATCTGCGCGAACGCTACTCGCGCGGCTCGGCGAGCCTGGAGAGCCTATCCAAGGCGCCCTGAAGGATGAAGGACGCGGCGGCCGAATCGATCCGCTCGGCGCGCTGCCGCCGCGAGACGTCCATCTCCAGGAGCCCGCGCTCGGCGGCCACCGTCGAGAGCCGTTCGTCCCAGAACACGAACGGGCGCGTGTCGGCCCGCTCGTAGTTGCGCACGAAGGCGCGGGTGGACTGCGACCGGGGGCCCTCGCTCCCGTCCATGTTGAGCGGCAGTCCCATCACCACGACGCGTGCATCGACGGAAGCAAAAAACGCCGTGAGGGCAGCGGCATCCGCCTGAAACTTCGTGCGGCGGATCACCGGACGCGGACTCGCCAGCCGCCACCCGAGATCGGACACCGAGACGCCGATGGTCTTGGTGCCGAGGTCCAGCCCCACCGCGGTTCCGCCGGCGGCGCGCATGTCGAGGATGTCTGCGAGATCGGCGATCACCATGCTGCGTCCTTGATGTGGGGCCGACGGCGCTAGCTTCTTCGGCCAGACGGCCTATTCACGCGGCGGCCAAACCGGAGATCCCCCTAGCATGAAGATGACCTATTTCGGCCACTCGGCCTTCCGCATCGACACGGGACGCTCCGTGATCCTGATCGATCCGTTCCTGAGCGGGAACCCGCACTTCTCGGGCGACGTCGCCAAAGCCTCCGAAGGGGTGACGCACATTCTCCTGTCGCACGGCCATTCGGACCATGTCGGCGACACCGTGGAGATCGCCAGACGCACCGGCGCGAAGGTCGTCGGCACCTACGAGTTGGTGAACTGGCTGAAGTCGAAGGGCGTCGACACGATCGAACCCGCCAATACCGGCGGGACGGTCAAGTTCGCCGACTTCTCGGTGACGCTGACCCAGGCGTTCCACTCGTCCGCCAGCATCGAGGAGAACGGCACGATCACCTATCTCGGCATGCCCAACGGCCTGGTGATCCACTTCGACGACGGCAACAGCGTCTACCATATGGGCGACACCGACATCTTCGGCGACATGGCGCTGATCGAGGAACTGCACCAGCCCAAGATCGGCCTCGTGCCCATCGGCGACCGTCTGACGATGGGCGGCGCCGTCGCCGCCCTGGCCTGCCGGCGCTACTTCAACTTCAAGACGATCGTGCCGCTCCACTGGGGAACGATGCCGATCCTCGACGCCGATCCGCACCGCTTCCTCGAAGCGATGGAGGACGAGGCGTCCCGCGTCCTGATCCCCGAGGTCGGCCAGCCCTTCGACATCTGACCGGCGCGGCGCTTAGGCTCGACGGCGTTGCCTCCGGGCAACCCCGTCGATATAGCACCGTCTCGACCACCAGTTCGGGAAAGCGCATGTCCGTCGATACAGCCACCGTTCGTCGCGTCGCCCGGCTTGCCCGCATCGCGGTGTCCGAGGAGGACGTCGCGACCATGCAGGGCGAGCTGAACGCCATTCTCGGATTCGTCGAGCAGCTCGGCGAGGTGGACGTCTCGGGCGTCGAGCCGATGACCTCGGTGACGCCGATGGAGATGAAGAAGCGCGAGGACGCGGTGACCGACGGTCACAAGGCGGAGGACATCGTCGCCAACGCGCCGGCCACGCAGGAGCACTTCTTCCTCGTACCCAAGGTCGTGGAATGACGGGCGGCGACGTCGATATCCGCGTCGAGACCCCGCTGCAGGACGATTTGCGCGCCCTGATCGCCGAACTCAACGATGCGATCGACGCGCAGGAGCCGCATACGCCGGACGAGTTCAAGTTCCGCATGACCGCCGAGGAGATGGCGCGGCCGGACACCACGACGTTCCTCGTCAGGATCGACGGCGCGGCCGTCGGCTGCGGCGCGCTGCGCCGGCTCGATGGGCAGCTCGGCGAGGTGAAGCGGATGTATCTTCGCCCCGCCGCACGCGGGCGCGGGCTGGCCGCCCGCCTGCTTCAGCGCATCGAGGCGGAGGCTCTGGCGCAAGGGCTGGACGAGCTCGCGCTGGAAACCGGGATCGGCTTCCGGGCCGCCCGGCAGATCTACGAGCGGGCCGGCTTCGCGCCCTGCGGTGCCTTCGCGGACTATCCCGACAGCGGCTACGCCGCCTTCTATCGCAAGACGCTCGCGCGACGCGACGCCGACCAGGCCGTGTCCCGACCATTCGACGCAGCGAGACCATGACCGACTTGACCGAACTGACCATCGCCGAAGCGCGCGACGCCATGAAGGCCAAGACCTTCACGGCGAGCGAACTCACCGAAGCCTATCTCGGCGCGATCGAGACGGCCAACGGCGCGCTGAACGCCTTCGTGGACGTGACCGGCGACAAGGCGCGCGCGATGGCCGCCGCGTCCGACGCCAGGCTCGCGGCCGGCGAGGGCGGCGCCCTCGAAGGCATCCCGCTCGGCGTGAAGGATCTCTTCGCGGTGGAGGGCGTGCGCACGCAGGCTTCGTCGCACGTTCTCGACGGCTTCCGCCCGCGCTACGAATCCACGGTGACCGCCAATCTCTGGGCCGATGGCGCCGTGATGCTGGGCAAGCTCAACATGGACGAGTTCGCCATGGGCTCCTCCAACGAGTCGAGCCACGACGGCCCGGTGGTGAACCCCTGGCGCCGCACCGGTTCGGACGTCGCGCTGGTGCCCGGCGGATCGTCGGGCGGATCGGCAGCGGCTGTGGCCGCGCGCCTGTGCGCCGGCGCCACGGCGACCGATACCGGCGGCTCGATCCGCCAGCCCGCGGCCTTCACCGGCACGGTGGGCATCAAGCCGACCTACGGCCGATGCTCGCGCTGGGGCATCGTCGCCTACGCCTCGTCGCTCGACCAGGCCGGGCCGATCGCGCGCGACGTGCGCGACGCCGCGATCCTCCTCGCGTCCATGGCCTCGTCGGACCCGAAGGATACGACATCGGTCGACCGCGCCGTGCCGGACTACGAAGCGGCGGTCGGCCGCTCGGTGAAGGGTCTGCGCATCGGCATCCCGCGTGAATACCGCGTGGACGGCATGCCGGCCGAGATCGGGGCGCTCTGGCAGAAGGGTATCGCGACCCTGCGCGAGGCCGGGGCCGAGATCGTGGACGTTTCGCTGCCGCATACGAAATACGCGCTTCCCGCCTACTACATCGTGGCGCCCGCCGAGGCCTCGTCCAATCTCGCCCGCTACGACGGCGTTCGCTACGGCCTGCGCGTGCCGGGCAAGGACATCGCCGAGATGTACGAGAACACCCGCGCGGCCGGCTTCGGACGCGAGGTTAAGCGGCGCATCATGATCGGCACCTACGTGCTCTCCGCCGGCTACTACGACGCCTACTACCTCAAGGCGCAGAAGGTCCGCACGCTCATCAAGCGCGATTTCGAGACCGTGTTCGCCGACGGCGTGGATGCGCTGCTGACGCCGACGACGCCTTCCGCCGCCTTCGCCGTGGGCGACGAGACGCTCGCGGCCGATCCCGTCGCCATGTACCTTCAGGACGTCTTCACCATCACGGTGAACCTCGCCGGCCTGCCCGGCATCGCCGTGCCTGCCGGCCTGTCCGGCGAGGGCACGCCGCTCGGGCTCCAGCTCATCGGACGACCGTTCGACGAGGAGACGCTGTTCGCGACGGCCTCCGTGATCGAGAAGAGCGCCGGGCGCCTCGCGCCCGCGCGCTGGTGGTGACGGCCCGCCCGCGCCGATGATCGCCATGAGCCTGCGCCCCGAGACCTACGAGTTCGCCCGATGACCCTCGTCGACACCCGCACCCCCGATCCCAAGAAGCTGATCCCCGGCGCGACCGGCGACTGGGAAATCGTGATCGGCATGGAAGTCCATGCCCAGGTCCTGTCCGAATCGAAGCTCTTCTCCGGCGCCTCGACGCAGTTCGGCGCGGAGCCCAACGACAACGTGTCGCTGGTGGACGCCGCGATGCCGGGCATGCTTCCGGTCATCAACCTCGAATGCGTGCGGCAGGCGGTGCGCACCGGCCTCGGCCTCAAGGCGCAGATCAACCACCGCTCGGTGTTCGACCGGAAGAACTACTTCTACCCCGACCTTCCGCAGGGCTACCAGATCTCGCAGTTCGGGCAGCCGATCGTCGGCGAGGGCACCGTGATCGTGGCCGTCGGCCCCGATTCCAAGGGCCAGTTCGAGGAGATCGAGGTCGGCGTCGAGCGACTGCACCTCGAGCAGGACGCAGGCAAGTCGCTGCACGACCAGCACGCCACCATGTCCTTCGTGGACCTCAACCGCTCGGGCGTCGCGTTGATGGAGATCGTCTCCAAGCCCGACATGCGCTCGGCGGACGAGGCGCGCGCCTACCTCACCAAGCTTCGCACCATCCTGCGCTACCTCGGCACCTGCGACGGCAACATGGACGAGGGGTCGATGCGCGCCGACGTCAACGTCTCGGTGCGGCGGCCGGGCGGCGCCTTCGGCACGCGCTGCGAGATCAAGAACGTCAACTCGATCCGCTTCGTCGGCCAGGCCATCGAGTCGGAGGCCCGCCGTCAGATCGCGCTGATCGAGGACGGCGGCACGGTGGACCAGGAGACGCGCCTGTTCGACCCGGCCAAGGGCGAGACGCGGGCCATGCGCTCCAAGGAGGATGCGCACGACTATCGCTATTTCCCCGACCCCGACCTGCTGCCGCTGGAATTCGACGCGGCCTTCGTGGAGGGCCTGCGCGAAGGGCTGCCGGAGCTGCCGGACGACAAGCGCCAACGGCTGATGACCGAGGCCGGGCTCTCGGCCTACGACGCGTCGATCCTCGTTTCCGAAAAGTCGATCGCCGACTTCTTCGAGCAGGTGGCCAGGGGACGCGATGCCAAGCAGGCGGCGAACTGGGTGATCAACGACCTGCTCGGTGCGCTCAACAAGAGCGGCAAGGGCATCGAGGACACGCCGGTTTCGGCCGAGCAGCTCGGCGCCGTGCTCGATCTGATCCGCGAGGGCACGATCTCGGGCAAGATCGCCAAGGAACTCTTCGAGCTCGTCTGGGCGGAGGGCGGCGACCCGCGCGAGCTGGTCGAGAGCCGCGGCCTGAAACAGGTGACCGACACCGGCGCGATCGAGAAGGCGGTGGACGAGGTGATCGCCGCCAACCCGGACAAGGTGGCGCAGGCGCTGGCCAAGCCGACGCTCGCCGGCTGGTTCGTCGGCCAGGTGATGAAGGCGACGGGCGGCAAGGCCAACCCGCAGGCCGTCAACGACCTGGTCAAGGCCAAGCTCGGGCTGGAATGACGGTCTACTTCGTCCGCACGGCCGGCGCGCGCGACATGGCGGCCGTCGGCGAGCTCCTCCGCGAGACGTGGCACGCGACCTACGATCCGATCCACGGGGCGGAGCGCGTGGCCGCGATCACGACGGATCGGCATGGCGAAGCGGTGCTGCGGGCCCGCCTCAGCGAACCGGACACGGAGTTCCTGGTGGCCGACGACGGCACGCGGCTCGGCGGCATGGCCTTCGCCCGCGCGTCCGCGGGCGACCGGACGCTGGTGACGCTCCATCAGCTCTACGTGCGGCCCGAAGCGCAGGGGCAAGGGATCGGCACCGACCTTCTCGGCGAGATCGCAGGCTGCTTTCCGCAGGCGACGCGCATCAGGGTGGAGGTGGACGAGGCGAACGCGCGCGCGATCGGCTTCTATGTCTCGCAGGGCTTCGCTCAGGTCGGCCGCTCGGACGATGGGTCGGGCCTGCCGGCGGTGGTGTTGGAGCGCCCGCTCGGCGCCTTCGACGCCTAGACTTTTTCCGGCCGCGGCAGCATAACCCCGCCAAGGCCCAACGGACACGATGCGATGAAACCCTGGCTGCTGCAGATCTTCACCTGGTGGAACGGCCAGACGATCGGAACGCGGTTCCACACCTGGCGCTTCGGCAAGCGCGTCGGCGAGGACGAGCGCGGCAACGTCTACTACCAGTCGGCCGACGGCAAACGCCGCTGGGTCATCTACGCCGGCGAGGCGGAGGCAACGCAGATCGGCGCCGGTTGGCACGGCTGGATGCACCACCGCGTCGACACGCCGCCGGTGGACGAGAACTACAAGCCGCGCGAGTGGCAGAAGCCGCACCTGCCCAACCAGACCGGCACGCGCTTCGCCTACCGCCCCAAGGGCTCGCTCCTGAACACGGCCGAGCGGCCGCGCGTGACGGGCGACTACGACGCCTGGACGCCCTGACGGGACGCGCCGCTTCCATGCGGTTCAAGCTCTTCGCATCGCGCCTCGCGGCGGCCCTCGTGCTCGCCTCGGCTCTGCCGTCCGTCGCGTCCGCCGAACGGATCGCCAATCCGGAGGCGGTGTTCTCCGGCCTCGACAAGATCACCGGGCGGATCACGACCTTCACCGTGCGGATCGACGAAACGGTCCAGTTCGGCGCGCTGCAGGTGACGCCGCGCGCCTGCTACACGCGCACCCAGGACGAAGCCCCGAAGACCGATGGCTTCGTGGAGGTGGACGAGATCACGCTCGAGCGTGAGATCCGCCGCATCTTCACCGGTTGGATGTTCGCGGATTCGCCTGGCCTGAACGCCGTCGAACACCCGGTCTACGACGTCTGGCTCAAGGACTGCAAAACCGATTCGGCGGTGCCGCCGGCGCAGTGAAACTCGGCCGGACGCGCGATCGCGTCCGCCAGGAGTTCGCGATAGCGCGCACGGCGGATCTCGACGGCTCCGAAACGCTCGAGATGCCCGGTGATGAACTGCGTGTCGAGCAGCGTGAAGCCGCCGCGGCGCAGCCGATCCCACAGGTAGACCAGCGGCACCTTGGACGCGTCGGTGCGGCGCGAGAACATGCTCTCGCCGAAGAAGGCCGCGCCGAGGCTGACGCCGTAAAGCCCCCCGACCAGCTCGCCATCCGCCCAAGCCTCGACCGAATGGGCGTGACCCAGCCGGAACAGGGCGAGGTAAAGCTCGCGGATCTGCGCGTTGATCCAGGTCTGATCGCGGCCGGGCGCCGGCTCGGCGCAGGCATCCACCACCGCCGCGAAAGCGCTGTCGAAGCGGATTTCGAACGGCGCCTGCCGGATCGTCTTGCGCAGGGAGCGCGGGACGTGGAACCCATCCAGAGGCAGGATGCCCCGGAACGTGGGGTCGACCCAATGGATCGACGGATCGTCGGCACCCTCCGCCATCGGAAAGATGCCGGCGGCATAGGCCCGCAGCAGGATTTCCGGCGTGATCAGCGGCTCGAGGCCGTCCCGACTGCCGCGTGCCAATGGGATCTCAGGCCGCTTTCGCGGCGGCGGCGAGATACTGCTCCAGCCAGTGGATATCGTAGTTTCCGGCCTGGATGTCCGGCGTGTCGATGAGATCCTGGAACAGCGGCAGCGTGGTCTTCACCCCGTCCACGATGATCTCGTCCAGCGCCCGGCGCAGGCGCATCAGGCACTCGTTGCGCGTCCGTCCGTGGACGATCAGCTTGCCGATCAGCGAATCGTAGAAGGGCGGGATCGTGTAGCCCTGGTAGACGCCCGAATCGACCCGCACGCCGAGGCCGCCCGGTGCATGATAATAGCTGATCTGGCCCGGCGACGGCGCGAAGGTGCGCGGGTCCTCGGCATTGATGCGGCACTCGATCGCGTGGCCGTTGAACTTCACCTCGTCCTGCGTCACCGATAGGCCGAGGCCGGCCGCGACGCGGATCTGCTCGTGCAC
Source organism: Aureimonas flava (assembly GCF_003583935.1). Taxonomy (GTDB): domain Bacteria; phylum Pseudomonadota; class Alphaproteobacteria; order Rhizobiales; family Rhizobiaceae; genus Aureimonas; species Aureimonas flava. Next base: position 612,597 of record NZ_QYRN01000001.1, read on the forward strand.
GAGGTCGAGCCCCGTGATGGCTTCCGTCACCGGGTGCTCGACCTGCAGACGGGTGTTCATCTCGATGAAGTAGAACTCGCCGTTCTCGTACAGGAACTCGATCGTGCCGGCGCCCCGGTACTTCATCTGGGCCATGGCGTCAGCGCAGATCTCGCCGATGCGGCGGCGCTGCGCGTCGTCGAGAGCCGGGGAGCGGGCCTCCTCCCAGACCTTCTGGTGGCGGCGCTGGAGCGAGCAGTCGCGCTCGCCGAGGTGCACCGCCTTGCCCTTGCCGTCGCCGAACACCTGAACTTCGATGTGGCGAGGCTTGCTGAGATACTTCTCGAGATAGACGGCATCGTCGCCGAACGCCGCGCCGGCCTCGGCGCGCGCCGTGGACAGGGCAAGCGACAGGTCGGCGGCCGTATGCGCCACCTTCATGCCACGCCCGCCGCCGCCGGCCGACGCCTTCACGAGGACCGGAAAGCCGATGTCCTGCGCCACGCGCATCGCCTCGGCGTCGTCGGTCACCGCGCCGGCCGAGCCGGGCACGACGGGAATGCCCAGCGCCTTGGCCGTGCGCTTGGCCTCGATCTTGTCGCCCATCACGCGGATATGCTCGGCGGTCGGGCCGATGAAGGCGATGTTGTGCGCCTCCAGAATGTCGGCGAAGCGGGCGTTCTCGGACAGGAACCCGTATCCCGGATGGACGGCGTCGGCGCCCGAGATCTCGCACGCCGCCAGGATCTGCGGAATGTTGAGATAGCTGTCGCGGGCGGGCGGCGGCCCGATGCAGACGCTCTCGTCCGCGAGGCGCACATGCATGGCCGCGTTGTCGGCCGTGGAGTGGACCGCGACCGTCGCGATGCCGAGCTCCTTGCAGGCCCGCAGCACGCGGAGCGCGATCTCGCCGCGATTGGCGATCAGTACCTTGTTGAACATGAATGCCCTTCCGATGCTCGCCCGACCGCGAAACCGATGCGCGCCTCCTTGCGGAGGATCAGCCGATGACGACCAGCGCCTCGCCGTATTCCACCGGCTGGCCGTTGTCGACACAGATGCGCTTGATCGTGCCCGAGCGAGGCGCGGGGATCTGGTTCATCGTCTTCATCGCCTCGATGATGAGGAGCGTCTCGCCCTCGCTCACCGTCTGCCCGATCTCGACGAACGGCTTGGCGCCCGGTGCGGAGGCCAGATAGACCGTGCCGACCATGGGCGAGGGGACGGAGCCGACCTCGGGCCCGCTGGACGCGGCCGGAGCGGCGGGGGCCGCCGGAGCCTGGGGCGCCGCGACCGGCATGGGTGCCGGTGCCGGAACGGCATGGGCATAGCCGGCGGCCGCCACGTATTCCTTCTGGCGCGAGACGCGGATGCGCAGCTCGCCCTGCTCGATCTCGATCTCGGTCAGATCGGTGTCGTTCAGGATGTCGGCGAGCTCGCGTACCAGCGAACGGTCCACAGTCGAATCCTTTTCCATATTGGTCCTTCGAACTCGCCGGGCGGGCAGGGCGGAATGGGCCACCCGCCGCCGGTCAATCATGCAACGCCGGGCCCGGACCACGAACGGTCCCGGCTCCGAAAGGGGCAGGCGGGAGCCTGCCGGTCAGCTTTGTGACGGATCGAACGCCGAAGCGACGCATCCGTTCGATCCGTGCCGTATAAACGCTTGCGGGCGGCACGGAAAGCCGGGACGACGCGGCCGGGCCGCCAGGATCAGTCCGCGGCGGGCGGACAGGTGGCCGAACCGCAGGCGCGCACGCTGGCGATCTTCTGCGCCAGCGCGTCGGCCCCGACGGCACCCGGCACCAGCTCGTCGCCGATCACATAGCTCGGCGTGCCGTTGATGCCGAGCGCGGTTGCCAGCTCCGCGCTCTCGTTAAGCGCCGCCGCGACGGCGGTGCCGCCCATCAGCGGGCGCAACGTCGATTCGGGCACGCCCAGCTCGGCGGCGACTTCCAGCGCCCGCGCCTCGTCCACCTGCGCGCGGGAGCCCAGAAGCGTCTTCTGGAATGCGGGATAGGCGTCCGGCTTGGCTTCGCGGAAGGCGAGGCTGACGCGTGCGGCGGCTTCCGAGGGAGGGCCGAGGACCGGAATCTCCTTGTAGACGACGCGCAGCTTCGGGTCGCTTTCGAGCAGCACCTGGAGGTCGCTCGCGGCACGGCGGCAATACCCGCAATTGTAGTCGAAGAACTCGACCAGGGTGACGTCGCCTTCCGGATTTCCGGCGACCGTGCCGTCCGGAGAGGACACGAGCCGGTCGCGGAGTTCGGCGATCGTTTCGCCCTGGCCGGCCTTCGCCTCGGCCGTGCGCTTCGCCTCCAGGGCTTGGAGCGATTCGAGGAGCACCTCCGGATGCTCGATCAGGTAGTTGCGCACGATCGTCTCGATCTCGCTCGTCTGCGCCTGATCGAAGGCGTGCGCCGGCCCGGCAACGAGCGTCGCGCCGACGAGCAGCGGCGCCGTCGCCCGGAGGAGACGCGTCGCAGGGGAACCGATCCGTTGCCGGGGAGATGTCATTTGCGGTTCACCTTCGTCGTGATGATGTCCTGCGCCTGCCGCCACTGCGGCGAGTTCGGACGGAACTTCTGTTGCGCGCGCGCCGCGAAAACCTTGGCTTGGCGGAAGTTGCCGCCCTCCCAGTATCCCTCGGCGGTGGCGAGCTCGGCGGCACCGATGTCGCCGGTCTTGCCGTAGGCCATGGCGAGGAACTGATAGGCGGTAGAGTTGCCCGGATCGCGCTCCAGCCCCCGGCGGATCTGCGCGATGGCGTCCTTCATCCTCTCCGGCTTGCCCCCGGTCACCAGCGCCTGGCCGACCGCAGCCTCGAGGATGCCGGACTTGGTGGGATCGAGCTTGGCAGCCTTGGCAAAGGCGGCGGCGGCCTCGTCGGACCGTCCGGCCGCCATAAGGATCTCGCCGCGGACCTCGTGGAACCACGGCGTGCCGGGCGATTCGGCGATCAGCGCATCGATCTTGGCGAGCGCGGCGCGCGGCGAGCCCGCCAGATGCGTCGCGATGGCGTCGCCGTAGCGGGCCGGAAGGCTGTTGAGATTGCGTCCGAAGGTGCGCCGGACCTGGCCCGCTCCGCCGTTGTAGGCGGCGATCTTGGCTCGCGCGAGGTCGTGGCGAAGCTGCAGGGCCGGCGGGTCCTTCTTGTCGAAGTAGGGGCTCTCCTTCGCCGCCGTCTGGAGGAAGCCGATGCGGTCCTGCGGCGCCGGGTGGGATGTGACGTAGCGGTCCGACGAGACGCCCGACAGCATGTTCTTGCGCATCAGGCCGGCGAAGCTGTCGAGCAGACCCTTGGGCGACTGCTGGGTCTTCAAAAGATAGGTGAGGGCGGAGCGATCGGCGGTGGTCTCCTCCGTCCGCTGATAGGCGAAAAGGCCGCGCTGGGCGATGTTGCCGCCGCTGGTCATCAGGCCGCCGCCGAGCCCCGCGACAGATCCGGAACCGCTGGCCGCGCCGGCAGCCGCGACGCCCGCGCCGAGGAGGCCCGCCACCACCGCGATGGTCTTGGCGCGCTCGATCTGGTCGCGCAGCCGCTCCTGGTGGCCACCGGCCAGATGGCCGATCTCATGCGCCAGAACGCCGATCGTCTCGTTGGGCGTCTCGGATTCGAGGATCGTGCCCGTGTTGATGAAGATGCGGCGGCCGGCCACGAAGGCGTTGAAGGCGAGATCGTTGACCAGCACGATCTCGACCCGGGCCGGCGAAAGGCCGGCGGCGCGCAGGAGGGGCTGCGAGTAGTCCTTGACGAGGCCCTCGATCTCGGCGTCGCGCACGACCGGCAGCGAGGCGCGGCGCGCCGTCTGCGCATGGGCCGGCGGTAGCGCGATGGCGAGAGCCAAACCGGCGGCGACGCCCTTGGCGAACAGGCCCTTGAACAAAAAATCCACCCCAAGTCTTCCCAGGCTTGTCCACGCACTTCTAGAACGCGGTTCCCCGGACGGCCATCCTCGGATCCTGGAAGGGCACTTTTTTCCGGCGTTTATGAGGCTTCCATGTACGACACCCCGCCCGCCGCCCCGTCGCGCCGCTCCGACGTCGACCCGTTCCGGGCCATGGACGTGATGGCGGCCGCGAATCGGATGGTCGCCGCCGGGCGAGACGTGATCTCGCTCGCCGTGGGCCAGCCTTCGGCGCCCGTGCCGGGCACGGTGGCCGAGTCGGTCGGAGCGTTCCTGCGCCGGGGACGCATCGGCTACACGGACGCGCTCGGCCGGGCCAGCCTGCGGGCGCGCATCGCGCGCCATTACGCTGAGGCCTACGGCGTCGACGTGCCCGCCGAACGCGTGATGGTGACCACCGGATCCTCCGCCGGCTTCAACCTCGCGTTCCTGACCGCCTTCGACGTCGGCGACCGGGTCGCCATCGCGACGCCCGGCTACCCTGCCTATCGCAACATCCTGAAGGCGCTCGGCATCGAGCCGGTCGAGATCGAGGTGGGGCCGGAAGACGACTACGTGCTCACCGCCGAGGCGCTGGAGCGTGTCCACCGCGAGACGCCCGTGCGCGGCGTGCTGATCGCGAGCCCCGCCAATCCGACCGGCACGGTCACGTCGCCGGACGAGCTGCGACGCCTGGTGCAGTTCGCGGACGCCGCCGGCATCGTCTTCGTCTCGGACGAGATCTATCACGGGCTCGCCTTCGGGCGGGAAACCGCCTCGGCGCTCCAGTTCTCGGACCGGGCGATCGTGGTGAACTCGTTCTCGAAGTACTACTGCATGACCGGCTGGCGGATCGGCTGGTTGGTTCTGCCGCCGCATCTGGTTCGCCCGGCCGAGCGCGTCGGGCAGAGCCTCTACATCTCGGCACCTGAACTCAGCCAGGTCGGCGCGGAGGCCGTGTTCGAGGCGACCGAGGAACTGGAAGCCGTGAAGCTCGGCTACGAGCGGAGCCGCGCGCTGCTGATGGATGCGCTTCCCGCCCTCGGCTTCGGCGACATCGCCCCCATCGACGGCGCGTTCTACGCCTACGCTTCCATTCCGCAGGGGTTCGCGGACGCGACGGAGCTGGCCCGGCATCTGCTCGACACCGCGCTCGTCGCCGCCACGCCGGGGCTCGACTTCGATCTGCGGCGCGGCCACCGGACGATGCGCCTGTCCTATGCCGGAGACCCGTCGGAGATCGCGGAAGCGGTGAGGCGGCTGCGGACGGTGCCCGGCCTCGGCGGCTGAACGCGGCCCGTAAACGAAAAGAGCGGCCTTTCGGCCGCTCCCTCGTCGCTTACTCGGCGCTGCGGCGCGACCACCAGCCGCGGCGCTTGGGCTTTTCCTCGGCGCCCTCGTCCGTGGCCTCCTCGCCGTTGGCGATCAGGCGCAAACCGCGACGAACCGTGACCGTCTCCTCCTCGACCGGCTCCTCGTCCTCGGACGGGAAGACGGCGTCGAGCGGCGGGTTGCCGTCCATGGCGGCGCTCGCCTCGGCGGTGGTCGACATCACCTCGTTCTCGTCGGGAACCGCGACGTCGGCGTTGGTCAGCGCCTCGGCGGCTTCCTCGGACGGGTCGCCCTCGACCGCCTCCACCGCGTCGGTCATCTCCGGCTCGAACGAGGCATCGGGAACTGCTTCCGCGAGGACCGGCAGTTCGGGCACCGCATCGTCGCCGGACAGCTCGGCGACGGGCTCCGCGCCGTCGTCGCCGCCGGCGGACGCCTCGTTGCCGGCTTCGTCGTCGCGGTTGCGGCGACCGCCACGGCGGCCGCGGCGACGGCGCTTGCGGTCGCCGCCGTTGCCTTCGTCGTCCGACGCTTCCGTGGTCGGCGCGGCCGGAGCATCGCCCTCCGCGGCGGCATCCTCGTCAACGTCGGCCTCGTCGTCGTTCGCGGCCGAGGTCGCGGCGCCGTTCTCATCGCCCCGACGACCGCCACGACGGCGGCGGCGGCGACGGCGAGAGCCGTCGCGCTGCTCCTCGCCATCCGAGCCGCCGGCGCGGGCTACGGCTTCCTCTTCGGTCGACTCCGCCTCGGACTCCACCACGACCTCCTCGATCTCGACCGTATCGGGCGAGACGGAGGAGAGGGTGGCGATGGCCTCGGGCTTCACGCGGCGCGTCGCCTCGGCGCCGTGCTCGATCGCCACGTGCTGGTGGCCGAAGCCTTCCACCGCCTCCAGGAGGATGCGCAGCCCGTAGTGGCGCTCCAGCTCGTCCAGGGTGGAACGCTTCTCGTTGAGCACGTAGAGCGCCGTCGCGGTCGGCACCTTCACCGTCAGGTCGTGCGTGCCGTGCTTCTGCAGGTGCTCCTCGATGGAGCGCAGCACCTGGAGCGCCAGCGACGACGACGAACGGATGAAGCCGTTGCCGTTGCAGACGGGGCAGGTCTGCGTGGTCGATTCCAGGACACTCGCGCGGATGCGCTGGCGGCTCATCTCCAGGAGGCCGAAATGCGAGATGCGGCCGATCTGGATGCGCGCCCGATCGTCCTTGAGGCAGTCCTTCAGCCGCTTCTCGACGTTCCGGTTGTTGCGCTTCTCCTCCATGTCGATGAAGTCGACCACGATCAGGCCGGCGAGATCGCGCAGGCGGAGCTGGCGGGCGACCTCCTCGGCTGCCTCCAGGTTGGTCTGGTAGGCCGTGTCCTCGACCGAGTGCTCGCGCGTCGAACGGCCCGAGTTCACGTCGATGGCGACCAGCGCCTCGGTCTGGTTGATGATGATGTACCCGCCGGACTTCAGCGTCACGTGCGGCTGCAACATCTTGTCGAGCTGCGCCTCGATGCCCTGCCGCGCGAAGATCGGGCTCTGATCGCGATAGGGCTGCACCACCTTTGCCTGGCTCGGCATCAGCATGCGCATGAAGTCCTTCGCCTCGCGGTAGCCGCTCTCGCCGGCCACGAGGATCTGGTCGATGTCCTTGTTGTACAGGTCGCGGATCGACCGCTTGATGAGGCTGCCTTCCTCGTAGACGAGGGCGGGCGCGGTGGACTGGAGCGTCAGCGTGCGCACCGTCTCCCACAGCCGCATCAGGTACTCGTAGTCGCGCTTCACCTCGGCCTTGGTGCGGTTGGCACCGGCCGTGCGCAGGATGATGCCCATGCCGCGCGGCACCTCGAGATCGCGCGCGACCTCCTTCAGGCGCTTGCGGTCGGCCGCGTTGGTGATCTTGCGGGAGATGCCGCCGCCGCGCGCCGTGTTGGGCATCAGCACCGAGTAGCGGCCGGCCAGCGACAGGTAGGTGGTGAGCGCCGCGCCCTTGTTGCCGCGCTCTTCCTTGACGACCTGCACCAGCAGGATCTGGCGGCGCTTGATGACCTCCTGGATCTTGTAATGCTTGCGCGGCGCGCGGTTGCTGCGAACCGGCACTTCCTCCATCGCATCTTCGCTGCCGAGATCGTCCACCTCGTCGGCCTCGTCGACCGCAGGCTCCTCCTCGGTCTCGCGCGAGCGACGCGAGCGGCGGCCGCGACGCGGCTTCCCGTCCTCCTCGACGTCGGCCTTGGCCTCGGTAGCCTCGGTGGCTTCGCCCGCTTCGTCAACGCCCGTCACCGCCTCGGCGGTTTCCGGACCGGCCTCGCCGGACGCGGTCTCGCTGCCGTCGGCCGCGGTATCCGCGATCTCGGCGTCGTCGCCGGTCTCGCCTTCGACCACTTCGGACACGCTGTCGTCCGTCGCCTCGGCGGCCTTGGCCTCGGCGGAGCGCGAGCGGCGGCTGCGCGAACGGCTCGGCTTGGCGGGCTTGCGCTCCTCGACCTCGTCGTCCTCCTCGGCCTGCGCGAGGTCGTGCTCGATCAGCGCCTGACGGTCGGCGTGGGGGATCTGGTAGTAGTCGGGGTGGATCTCGTTGAAGGCGAGGAAGCCGTGGCGGTTGCCGCCGTACTCGACGAAGGCGGCCTGGAGCGACGGCTCGACGCGCGTCACCTTCGCCAGATAGATGTTCCCCTTGATCTGCTTCTTGTGCTCGGACTCGAAATCGAACTCTTCGACCCGGTTACCCTTGACGACGACGACCCGGGTTTCCTCCGGGTGGGCCGCGTCGATCAGCATCTTGTCTGCCATGGAAATACAACTCCGGGACCCGCGGGCGCCCGGATCGCGCGACCTCGAAGGTCGGACGCGGAGCTGGCGCTGGGGGGTCCGCAATGGTGCGTTCGGGCCGTGGGGAGGCGAGCATCCGCGACGGACGAGCGTCCGGCCCGATGGGGCGGGAGGCGGGCGTCGATGGGAGCCGGTATGCCAATGACACGCGAGAACGACCTGCAACATAGGATGGCCGCTTTCGCGGCCGACGAGAACGCGACTTCGGCGGAGTCTTATCCATGCCTCGTTCGCGAAGAGACCGGTGAGCGTGTGAGACCCTGCCGGCACAAATCTGTGTGAGTTTCCCGCGCCGGTCGGATCGTGCGCCGGTCGAGGGGGCCGACCCGCACGGGCCGACGAATTCGACGACGCACCCGTTCTGGTGACGCGGGAGCCTCAATCATGCTTGTAAGGCTCTATAGTCCCGCAAACAAGGGGAGAGCCCGCCAAAGCGGCAGTTGCGGCTTTCGCCTCCATGTTGTTCGACCCGCCCAGCACGTGAACTCAGCATCCGACGGTCGCCACTCGTGTCCTTCCATCGCTTCGTACTCGCCCTGTTCGCTTCGCTCCTGCTGGCCGCCGCCGTGCGGCCAGCCTGGTCGGCGGGCGATCCATCCATCGTCACGGCCATCCGCGAGATATCCGGCCCCGACGGATTCGGTCTCGACATCGACGTCGAAGGGGCCGCCAAGCCGCGGCTGATTCTGCTGCGCAATCCCTATCGCGTGGCCCTCGACTTCGACCACACGCTGGCGGCGGCGAAACTACCACCTGTCCCGGACGGCCCCCTGGTGAAGGATCTGCGGCACGGGCTGATCGGGGCGGACCGCTACCGGCTGATCCTGACGCTGGCCCGCGCCGTGCGGCCCGAGCTCAGCGTGGTGCCGCGCGGCGATGCCTCGCGCGTCTCGCTGCACCTCGAGCCGGCGGCGGACGACGCTTTCGTCGCCGCGCCCGTCCGCAGCGCGCCGACGCCGGTCCAGGCCAAGGGCGGCGCACGAAGCCCCTTCGTGGTCGTGCTGGATCCCGGCCACGGGGGAATCGACCGGGGGGCCACGGGCGAGAACGGGACGGAGGAGAAGGCCGTCAATCTCGCCTTCGGCATGGCGCTGCGCGACGCCCTGGCCCGCTACCCCGGCGTGAAGGTGCTGATGACGCGCGAGGACGACACCTTCATTCCGCTGAACGAGCGCGCCGCGATCGCGCGCCGGGCGAACGCCAACCTCATGGTGTCGCTCCATGCGGATTCGATCCGCTACAAGGACCTGCGGGGAGCGACGGTCTACACGCTTTCGGAAAAGGCCTCCGACAGCCTTTCGCGCGAGCTGGCGGACGTGGAGAACTCGGCGGACCGTTTCGCGGGCCCCGAATGGGACCAGGATGCGCCCGAGATCCACGACATCCTGGTCGATCTGGTTCGACGCGAGACCGAGGGGCTTTCCGAGCATTTCGCCGTGCGACTGGTGGCCGACCTGCGCGACGGCGAGATCCGCCTCATCAACAACCCCAAGCGTTCCGCAGGCTTTCGCGTCCTGCGTGCGCCGGACGTGCCGTCGATCCTCCTGGAGATGGGGTACCTCTCCAACCCGGAGGACGAACGGGAGCTGAAGTCGGCCGAGTGGCAGAAGCGACTGGCCGAGATTCTCGCGCGGTCGATCGCCGATTTCGCCGGCCGAGCACCCGTCTCTGCCAAGCCCTGACGGTGCAATCGTTGCGGGCGCGCAACAGTCGGGGCGGCAACACCCCGCGATCATCCGGCCGCCGCATTCTCCACGCATGAACGATGCGTTAGGAATTCCTCCAACGCGGGGCCATCCCGCCATGCCCGGCCCACCGAGCCGCGCGGCGTCTCCCTGCGCCGCCGGACCGGTAGCCATGGAGACACGATGATCAGACTTCTCGGCTACCTGTTCGGCATCGGCACGGTGTTCGCGCTGATCCTCGCTGGCGGCGTCGCCTGGTACGTGGCGAGCATGAGCCAGGACCTGCCGGACTATCAGGTCCTCGAAAAGTACGAGCCGCCGGTCACCACGCGCCTCCACGCCGCGGACGGCTCGCTGATGGCCGAGTACGCCAAGGAGCGGCGGCTGTACCTGCCGATCCAGGCGATCCCGCAGCGCCTCAAGGACGCGTTCCTCTCGGCCGAGGACAAGAACTTCTACAACCACCCGGGCGTGGACCTCGAGGGGATCGGCCGCGCCGCGCTGCTCTACGTGCGCGGCGGCCCCATGCAGGGCGGCTCGACCATCACGCAGCAGGTCGCCAAGAACTTCCTGCTGACCAACGAGCGGTCGCTGGAGCGCAAGGTGAAGGAAGCGATCCTGTCGCTGCGCATCGAGCAGGCCTACTCCAAGGACCGCATCCTAGAGCTGTACCTGAACGAGATCTATCTCGGCATGGGCTCCTACGGCGTCGCCGCCGCCTCGCTCGCCTATTTCGACAAGTCGGTGAACGAGCTCGAGATCCAGGAAGTGGCGTATCTCGCCGCCCTGCCGAAGGCGCCCGAGAACTACAACCCGTTCCGCGACCCGGAGGAGGCGATCGGCCGCCGCAACTGGGTGATCCAGCGCATGGCCGAGAACGGCTTCATCACGCAGGACGAGGCGCTGGCGGCGATCGCCAAGCCTCTCGGCGTCAACCCGCGCCCGAGCGGCACCTATCTCGCCTCCGCCGAGTATTTCACCGAGGAAGTGCGCCGTCAGGTGATCGCCCGCTACGGCGTCAAGGCGCTCTACGAGGGCGGCCTCTCGGTCCGCTCGACGCTCGATCCGCAGTTGCAGGTCGAGGCGCGCACCTCGCTCCAGCACGCGCTGGTGCAGTACGACCAGACGCGCGGCTATCGCGGGCCGGTCGAGACCGTGGAGCTGGGAGGCGACTGGGGGCAGGCGCTCAACAAGATCGAGCCCTATGCGGACGTGCCGGAATGGCGCCTCGCGGTGGTCCTCTCGTCCGACGCGAACTCCGCGAGCGTCGGCCTCCAGCCGCCGCGCGAGGTTTCGGGCCGTCGCGGCGCCGAGCGCGAGATCGCGACGCTGAGCCAGGCCGACATGAAGTGGGCGATGCGCCAGGATCGCGACGGAAAACGCAGCACGGCGCGTTCGGTGGACGACGTCTTGGCGCGCGGCGACATCGTCTATGTCGAGCGGCAGGCCGACGGCGACGGCTACGTCCTGCGCCAGCCGCCGAAGGTGCAGGGCGCGCTGGTGGCGATGGACCCGCACACGGGCCGCGTGCTGGCGATGGTCGGCGGGTTCTCCTACGCGCAGTCCGAATTCAACCGCGCCACGCAGGCGATGCGCCAGCCCGGATCGGCCTTCAAACCCTTCGTCTACGCCGCGGCGCTGGACAACGGCTACACGCCGGCGTCCGTGATCCTCGACGCGCCGGTCTCGATCCCGGACGGGCGGGGCGGTTTCTGGGAACCGAAGAACTACGGCGGCGAGGTGGCCGGCCCCTCGACGCTGCGGCTCGGCATCGAGAAGAGCCGCAACCTCATGACGGTACGCCTTGCCGACGACATGGGCATGAAGCTCGTGGCGGAATACGCGGAGCGCTTTGGCATCTACGACAAGATGGCGCCTTATCTTCCGATGGCGCTGGGCTCCGGCGAGACCACGGTCCTGCGCATGGTGTCGGCCTATTCGGTGATCGCCAACGGCGGCCGTTCGATCGAGCCCTCGGTGATCGACCGCGTGCAGGATCGCTACGGACACACCGTGTATCGCCACGACAACCGCCAGTGCGACGCGTGCAACGCTTCCGGCTGGGACGGCCAGAGCGAGCCGGAACTGGTGGACGAGCGCCAGCAGGTGCTGGACCCGATGACCGCCTACCAGATCACCTCCATGATGGAAGGCGTGGTCCAGCGCGGCACCGCGACGGTGGTCAAGCAGGTGGGCGTGCCGATCGCCGGCAAGACCGGTACCACCAACGACGAGAAGGACGCCTGGTTCGTGGGCTTCACGCCGAACCTCGTGACCGGCGTGTACCTGGGCTACGACAACCCGCAGTCGCTGGGCCATGGCGGAACCGGGGGCGGCTTCGCGGCGCCGGTCTTCAACGAGTTCATGAAGCAGGCCCTGGCCGGCAAGCCGGTGGTGGACTTCCGAATTCCCGACGGCATGACGCAGATCGCAGTGAACCGGGCCACCGGCATGGCCGCTTCGCCGGGTGCCGAAGGCTCGATCATCGAGGCCTTCAAGCCGGGCACCGGCCCATCCGATCAGTACGAGGTGATCGGCGGCACCTATGCGAGCGCCCCGGCGGAACAGGCGATCTCGCCCGAGGCCGCACAGGCGATCGCGAGCGGGGCGGGCGGGCTGTTCTAGCCGTCGGCCGAGACGCGACGCGGATGTTTCCGGCCCCGGCGGTTCGCTCCGTCCGGGGCCGGTCCGCTTTACAGCCCGGCGCGCCGTCCCTATGGTCCGCGCCATTCTTCCAGGACATCACGAGGGGAATGCCGGCATGCGTGCCGAAATCGAATCCATTGTCTCCGACATCAAGCAGGCCGTAAGCCTGCTGAGGAGGCATCTTTGACTGGGATCAATCGGTCCGAGAACTCGATCGCCTGAACGCGGCCGCCGAGGATCCTTCCCTGTGGAACGATCCGGCCGAGGCGCAGCGCCTGATGAAGGAGCGCCAGCGCCTGGAGACCGCCATCACCGGCATCCGCGCGCTGGAGCAGGGCCTCCAGGACAATATCGAACTCATCGCCATGGGCGAGGAGGAGGGTGACGCCGAGGTCGTGACGGAGGCGGAGAACGCCATCCGTGCGCTGGAGAAGGACGTCGCCGAGCGGCAGATCGAGACGCTGCTCTCGGGCGAGGCCGACGCCAACGACACCTACGTGGAAATCCACTCGGGCGCCGGCGGCACGGAGAGCCAGGACTGGGCGTCGATGCTTCTGCGCATGTACATGCGCTGGGGCGAGCGTGCCAAGATGAAGGTCGAGATGCTGGAGCACAACTCCGGCGAAGAGGCCGGCATCAAGTCCGCCACCATCCTGCTGAAGGGGCACAACGCCTACGGCAAGATGAAGGTGGAATCGGGTGTCCATCGGCTCGTGCGCATCTCGCCCTACGACAGCCAGGCGCGCCGGCACACCTCGTTCGCGTCCGTCTGGGTCTATCCGGTGGTGGACGATTCGATCGAGGTCGACGTCAACGAAGGCGACGTGCGCATCGACACCTATCGCGCCTCGGGCGCGGGCGGCCAGCACGTCAACACGACCGACTCGGCCGTGCGCATCACCCATCTGGCGACCGGCATCGTGGTGCAGTGCCAGAGCGAACGCTCGCAGCACAAGAACCGCGCCACGGCCTGGAACATGCTGCGCGCGCGGCTCTATGAGGAGGAGCTGAAGAAGCGCGAGGAGAAGGCGAACGCCGAGGCCGCGTCCAAGACGGACATCGGCTGGGGCCACCAGATCCGCTCCTACGTTCTGCAGCCCTACCAGATGGTCAAGGACCTGCGCACCGGCGTCGAGAGCACGGCGCCGCAGGACGTGCTGGACGGCGGGATCGACGGGTTCATCGAGGCGGCGCTGGCGCAGCGCGTCTTCGGCGGCGACGTCGAGGTCACCGACGTCGACTGACCGGTCTGCATCGAACGAACGGAGAGAGGCCGCCCCGAACCGGGCGGCCTTTCGCTTGTTGGAAGGTCAGAGTTCGGCCCAGCGGCGACCGGCGTCGATGTAGCGTTGCGGATTGACGGCCTCGCCGTTCACCCGCACCTCGTAGTGCAGGTGCGGCCCCGTGCTGCGTCCCGTGGTGCCGATCAGGCCGAGCCGCGTGCCCGGCGCAACGCTCTGTCCGACGCGGACGTCGATCCGCGACATGTGGGCGAAGCGCGTGGTGACGCCGTTGCCGTGATCCACCTCGACCGCCAGCCCGTAGCCGCCCTGGTCGCCGGCCGAGATCACGCGGCCTTCGCCCGTGGCACGGACTGGCGTGCCCGGCGCCCCGGCGAAGTCGATGCCCGTGTGCATCGCCGCGCGGCCGAGGAACGGGTCGGTGCGCAATCCGAAGGTCGAGCTTCGCACCGTGCCCGGCGGCTTGGGGTCGGCCAGCGGCAGGCGCTCGGCCGTGCCGCGCAGGTCGTCCATGCGCGACAGCATGCCCTCCAGCAGATGCAGCTGCGTGTCGAAGGAGGCGTCGGCCGGGGGCGGCACGAAGATGCCGCCTTCCCCCATGTCCGCTCCAAGAGGACGCAGGAGATCGCTCATGCGATCGACCTTCTCGGCGGCGTCCTGCGACAGCTTGGCGACGCCGGCCGCCTGCTGGCCCTCGACCATGCCGACGCTCTGGCGGATGGAGGGCAGCACCACGTCCCGGATATGCTCCACCGCATCGGCCCGCGCGTCCCGCGAAGGCGCCAGCGCCTTGCCGATGCGCCCGAGCATGCCCCAGCCGCCGGCGGCGGGCTCCGTGGACGCTGTCGTGGCGGCATCGATCAGCCCCTCGGCCGCTGCCTTGTCGAGCAGGGGTTCGAGCTTCTCGAACCGCCCGACGAGCTGCGCCTGCTGCGAAAGCAGAACGTCCAACTGCTTGGCGATCTGATCCCGGTCGATGTGCTGCCGGGTGGTCAGCTTGTCCACCTCCTGGCGGAGCCCGCTGATGCGCTTCTCGTAGACGGTGGTCGTCGCGACCTCGCGCTCCACCATCATCCGCACCACGCTGTCGCCCGACAACGACAGGCCCACGGCGCCGATCCCGCCGACGACGCCGAGAACCGCCGCTACGGCGGCGGTGCCCAGGAGCCAGGACGGCACGGTCCAGTGGCGCACGCGCTCGCCGCGCGCGATGACGATCGTATGGGATCTGACTCGGTTTCCGAAAACGGAACCGCGAGGCTGCAAACTCATGCACCCGCTCCACCCGCGCCGGACAGTCGGCAACATGGAGGAATTAGAAACGGTTAAGGTTAAGGGGTCGTTGACGCGGCGTGCCGACGGCTATTGCGAGAGCGGCGACAGGTTGCGGTAGAAGGTCGGCGTCAACCCGGCTTCCGCGCGGGCGCGGTCGTTGAAGGGCGCCTTGACCTCGCCGCGGAAGCACTCGCGCACGAGTTCCTGGAACCGCCGCGCCGGATCGATCCGCTGGCGCGCGCACAGGAAGCGGAACCACTTGGCGCCGACCGCGACGTGACGTTTCTCGTCGTTGTAGATGACGTCGAGGATGGCCGCCGTTTCGGGGTCTCCGACCTCGTGGAGCTTGGAGAGGAGCGATGGCGTGACGTCCAGCCCGCGCGCCTCGAGAATCAGCGGCACAACGGCAAGGCGCGCCGCCAGATCGTGGCCGGTGACCTCCACGGCCTGCCAGAGACCGTCGTGGGCGGCCATCGCGCCGTAGCGCGAGCCGAGCGCGGCGAGCCTGTCCGACAGCAACCCGAAATGGCGCGCCTCGTCGGTCGCCACCATCATCCAGCCGTCGAAGAACGAGCGCGGCACCGGCTGGCCGCAGAAGCGGGCGACGATGTCGAGCGCGAGGTCGATGGCGTTAAGCTCGATATGGGCAAGGGCGTGGATCATCGCGATCCGCCCGTCCAGCGTATGAACGGAACGCCGTGGCACGTGGCGCGGCGAGACCAGCATCGGCTCGGCCGGGCGGCCCGGCCGCGCGGGCAGGGGCGGATCCGAAGGCGCCGACAGGCCGAGCGTACGCGCCGCCCACCGTTCGCCGGCCAGACGCGTCAGTTGCCGCTTGCGATCGAGGTCGGGCTCGCCCAGCGCCTCGATCGCGAGCCCGCGCAGGGTGGGCGTCGCCAGACGGCTCACGCGGCGGCGCCCGCCAGCTTGCGCGCCTCGTCCAGCACCTCGCGAGCGTGCCCGTCCACCTTGACCTTCGGCCAGACACGGCGGACGACGCCTTCGCCGTCGACCAGGACGGTGGTGCGTTCCACCCCCATGTAGGTCTTGCCGTACATGCTCTTCTGCACCCAGACGCCCGCGGCTTCCAGGAGGGTGCGCTCGGTGTCGGCCAGAAGGGGCACGGCGAGCCCGTGCTTGTCGCGGAAGCGGCAGTGCTTGTCCACCGGATCGGGAGACACGCCGTAGACCGGCACGCCGGCAGCGGCGAAGTCCGGGGCGAGGGCGGTGAAGTCGAGCGCCTCCAGCGTGCAGCCGGACGTGTCGTCCTTGGGATAGAAGAAGGCGACGAACGGCCGGCCGCGAAGCTGCCCGCTCGCCACCCGGCCGCCGTCGTCCGCCGGGAGGTCGAAATCCGGAAATGCCTGTCCCGCGGTCAAGTTCGCCATTCGTCCGTCCTTTCGGTCCTCATGCGCCTCACTCGGCGTCGCGTCCGGCGCGACCGAGCCGCTCGCGAAACGAGCGCACGCTTCCAATTCGCCCTCAATCATAGCGTCGGCAAGTCGAAGGCAAGCTATCGCCGTATTGATGGGTCCTTAAGGGTGGGGTGGCTTGTAGCGCCCTTCGCCGCTCAATGGGAGACGATCGGACTTGATGGGAAGAATTCGGCGTCTCGTCGGTGCGGTTCTCGGCCTCCTTCTGTTTCTCGTCGTGCTCGTTGCGGGCGCGGCGGCGTTTCTCCTTGCCACCGATACCGGCGAGCGCTTCGTCCAGTCGCAGACCCAGGCGGCGCTTTCGCGGCTTCTGGGACCGCGCTACGAGGCCTCGCTCGGACGCCAGCAGCTCGAACTGCGCCGGGACGGCACGCTGGCGCTGAACTGGTACGACGCCGCCCTGCATCGCAAGGACCGGCCGGACCGCGAATCGCGGGTCGACCGGGTGTCGGTGGCGCTTCGGCTGATGCCGCTTGTCGGCGGCTCGCTGGAGTTCGGCAGGCTGGAAATCGCCGGAGCCGACCTCGACCTCGCCGCCTTCGCGGGAAACGCCCCTCGGGCGCCCAGGGACTCCGCCGCGGCTGCGGACGGACGCTCAGTGCTGGCGCGCACGATCGACAACGGCGTCGCGGCGCTCGAACGACAGCTCCAGGCCTTGCAGGCGTTCCATTTCGATACGCTGAGCCTCCAGGACATCCGCGTCGTGGGATTGCCGGACGCCGCGAAACCGTGGTCGGACCTCGTGGTCCGGCGAGTGGAGTTGCACCGGGCGCTGGACGGCACGCTGCGGCTCGTTTCCAACGTCGAGGCGGGGGCGATCCCGCTGCTGCTTTCGGGCACGGCGGAGTTCGATCCGGCCACGAGCCGACTGACGCGGCTCGGCGCGCATTCCGGTCGGATCGACCTCGGCGCCGTGGCGCCTCCGGCGGACGAGGCCGACGAGCAGGACGAGCGGCCATTCGGGAGCGATTCCGAAACCTGGTTCGATCTGTCGCTCGACCGCGCCCGGCCCGACGAACCCGCCGTCGTACGCGCAAGCGCCCACCTCGGCGCGGGGCATCTCCAGCTCGGCCTGAACCGCACGCGCGTGGAAAGCGGGCGGCTCGACGCGACCTATCGCCAGGGCGACGAGCGGCTCGTCATCGAACCGAGCCCGTTCCGCTTCCGCGACGTCGCCTTCGACCTGTCGGGCTCGGTGGAGCAGACCAACCGCGACGCGCCGGACGAAGCGCCGGTCTACGGGTTCAAGGTCGCGGCGCCGGCGATCCGCTCGGCGGTCGGGCGGGACGCCGCATCGGAGGGCTCACCGATGAGCGCCGACCTCGAGCTGGAAGGCAGCTTCACGCCGCGCGCGCGGCAGCTCGAACTGCGGTCCGCCTCGCTGCGAACCGACGGCGGGACGCTGGAAGGCAGCGCCGGCTACGACGGCTCGGCGCCCGATGCGCGCAGCTTCCTGAACCTCGGCGCGACGTCCATTTCGGCCGCCTCGGTGAAGGCGTTCTGGCCGTTCAACATCGCCGGAAAGGCCCGTCGCTGGGTCCTGGATCACCTGGCGTCCGAGGGTCATGTGCCGAGCGGCACGATCGCGATCGACATCCGGCGCGACCGGATCGGCGAGGCCTTCAAGATCGGCGGTTCGCCAAGCGACACCGAGCTGCGGCTGGACGTTCCCGTACGCGGCGTGGCGCTCGCGACCGTCGGCGATCTGCCTGGTCTGCGGCAGATGGACGGTCTGTTGACCGTGCGCGGCATCCGCACCGACATCGCGGTGGAGAAGGGGGCCGTCGACGGTTTCGACAAGATCGCGATCGAGCCGTCCCACCTGGTTCTCCAGCGCCCTCCCGAGGGCAATCCCCGCGATCTCGGGATCGAGCTCGACATGCAGGCGTCGGGCGAGATCGCGCAGCTCATGGCGGTGGCGGATCGTGAGCCGATCCACGCCTTCCGCAACGTTCCGCTCGCGATCGACCCGTTCAAGGGACGCGCGTCCGCCAAGGTCGGCGCGACGCTCGTGCTCGGCGACGACATCCCCCGCGACCGACAGGTAACGAGCTGGAGCGTGGAGGCCGAACTCGACGGCATCGATCCGGGACAGGCGATCGAAGGGCGGAGGTTCTCGGACCTGCACGGCTTGTTCCATGCGATCCCCGGACAGGCGAGCGGTTCGCTCGACGGTTCGATGGACGGCATACCGGCCAAGATGACCTTCGCCTTACCCTTCGGCGCGAACCCGGTGGGAGCCCGCAGTCTCGAGGCGGACCTCAAGGTGCCGTCCGCCAAGGTCGTCGACCTCGTGCCAGCGCTGGACGGTGTGGTGAAGGGGACGATCGCCGCGCGGATCACCGACGACGCCGACGGCATGCATGCCCGACTCGACCTCGGCCAGACCCAGCTCGACCTGCCGGCCGTGGCCTGGAGGAAGGGCGCCGGCATCGCGGCCGAGCTCTCCTTCGCGCTGCGGCGCGACGGCGACACGACCGAGCTGCGTGATCTCGATCTGAAGGGCGACGGGTTCCGCGCGAGCGGAACGATCGCGGTGGACAAGCGCGGGCTGCGCCGGGCCAGCCTCAGCCGCGTCGCTCTCAATCCGGGAGACGCGGTCGCGGTGGACGTCGAACGGCACGGCGACGGGTTCGGCATCCAGGTCCAGGGCGACCGCTTCGATGCACGTCCGATCCTGGCCGAGATCAAGGCCGGCCTCGGACGCGACAAGAAGGGCCGCGTGGGCGGCGGCACGTTCGACGTGACGATGGACGTCGGGCGGCTCGACGGGTTCAACGGACGCGCCGTGGACGGGTTCTCCCTGAACTACGCGTCGGCGGACGGGCGCATGGCGGCGCTGGCGCTCGGCGGTTCGATCAACGGCGCCAGCCTCGCCGGCGATCTCGCGCCGCAGAAGGACCAGCGCCGCATCCGCATCGCGGCGGGCGACGTGGGCGGCCTGCTCGGCTTCGCCGGGCTCTACGGCCACATGGAAGGCGGGCAGGGAACCCTTGCAGTCATCGGCTCGGCCGACGCGGGCTATGCGGGCGACCTGAAGCTCACGAATTTCACCTTGGTGGACGAGCCGCGCCTGTCGCGCATCGTGGGCTCGTCGCCGACACCTGGTGCCGCCAGCCTGTCGCAGGCGATCGGGCAGGACCTGCGGACGGAACGGGCCTTCTTCGACCATGCCTCGGCCAAGCTCGCCTATGGCAAGGGCAGCCTGCGGGTGGCGGACGGGATCGTGCGCGGGCCCATCTTCGGATCGAGCTTCGCCGGCGTCGTCTACGATCCGAGCGGCCAGATCGACGTGTCGGGCTCGTTCATGCCGGCCTACGGGATCAACCGGGTGTTCGGCGCGATCCCGCTTCTCGGGCAGATCCTCGGAAACGGCCAGGAGGGGGGGCTGATCGGGATCACCTACCGCTTGAGCGGGGCCATGGCCTCGCCGTCGCTGGTGGTGAACCCGATCTCGGCCATCGCGCCCGGCATCTTCCGCCAGATCTTCGCCTTCGACTGAGATCAGTCGGCGGTCTTCACCAGGACATGCCGCTTCTTACCCAGCGAGAGCTTGGCGACGCCGTCCGCCAGCGCCGACGCGGTCACCGTCATGCGCTCGTCCGAGACGGGCTGGTCGTTGAGCCGGACCGCGCCGCCCGCGACATGGCGCCGCGCCTCGCCGTTCGAGGCGGCAAGACCGGCCTTCACGACGAGCGACAGGATGCCGACGCCGCCATCCAGTTCGGCCTTCGGAAGGAGAACGGTCGGCAACGTGTCGGCGAGCGCACCTTGCTCGAAGGTCGTGCGGGCCGTCGCCTCGGCTTCCTCGGCCGCGGCGCGTCCGTGAACGATCGCGGTGGTCTCGGTGGCGAGGATCTTCTTCGCCTCGTTGATCTCGGCCCCACCGAGCGCGGCGAGGCGCGCGATTTCGTCCAGCGGCAGGCGGGTGAAGATCTTCAGGAAGCGTCCGACGTCGGCGTCCTCGGTGTTGCGCCAGTACTGCCAGAACTCGTACGGGCTGAAGAGGTCGCCGTTGAGCCACACGGCGCCCGAGGCCGACTTGCCCATCTTCTCGCCGGAGGACTTGGTGAGCAGCGGCGTGGTCAGCGCGTAGAGCTGCGGGCCGCCCATGCGGTGGCTGAGGTCGACACCGTTGATGATGTTGCCCCACTGATCGGAGCCGCCCATCTGCAGCACCGTGCCGTAGCGCCGGTTGAGCTCGGTGAAGTCGTAGCCCTGCATGATCATGTAGTTGAATTCGAGGAAGCTCAGCGACTGCTCCCGGTCGAGCCGCAGCTTCACCGAATCGAAGCTGAGCATGCGGTTGACCGAGAAATGCCGCCCCACATCGCGCAGGAACTCGACGTAGTTCAGCTTCATCAGCCAGTCGGCATTGTTCACCATGATGGCCGCATTGGGCCCGTCGTAGCGCAGGATGTTGCCGAAGACGCGCTGGATGCCGTCGATGTTCGTCTGGATCTGCTCGGGCGTCAGCATGCCGCGCTGGCTGTCCCGGAACGACGGATCGCCGACCATCGACGTGCCCCCGCCCATCAGGCTGATCGCCTGGTGGCCCGTCTCCTGGAGCCAGTAGAGCATCGTGACCGAGATCAGGTTGCCGATGTGGATCGACGTCGCCGTGGCGTCGTAGCCGACATAGCCGGTGATCCGGCCCCGATGCGCGAGCGCGTCCAGTCCCTCGGGGTCGGAGACCTGATGGATGAACCCGCGCTCGTCGAGAACGCGCAGGAAGTCGGATTTGAAGCGGCTCATGGGTCTGTTCCGTCGCATGGGCGGCGGCGGCGCGCTCGGGCGCGGCCGCCGGCTGTCGGGCTTACTTCAGGCGCTTGGGCCGGGCGTCGGAGAGCTCTCCGGCCAGGCGGCGGTCGAGATATTCGGAGCACTCGGCCAGAAGCTCCTCGGTCTGCTCGCCGAAGAAGTGGTTGGCGCCCGCCAGCGTCTTCTGGGTGATCATGATGCCCTTCTGGGTCTTGAGCTTGTCGACAAGCCCCTGGACGTCCTTGGGTGGCGCCACCTTGTCCTTCTCGCCGTGAATGATGAGGCCCGAGGACGGGCAGGGCGCCAGGAACGAGAAGTCGTAGGAATTGGGCTGCGGCGCGATGGAGATGAAGCCCTCGATCTCCGGCCGGCGCATCAGGAGCTGCATGCCGATCCAGGAACCGAACGAGTATCCCGCCACCCAGCAGTGCTTGGAATCGGGGTGCAAGGCCTGGATCCAGTCCAGCGCGGCGGCGGCGTCCGACAGCTCGCCCGCGCCGTGGTCGAACTCGCCCTGGCTGCGCCCGATTCCGCGGAAATTGAAGCGCAGCGTCGTGAAGCCGCGCTCCACGAACATGTAGAAGAGCTGGTAGACGATCTGGTTGTTCATCGTGCCGCCGAAGCGGGGATGCGGATGGAGAACGATCGCGATCGGCGCGTTCTTCTCCTTCGCCGCCTGATAGCGACCTTCCAGGCGGCCGGCCGGTCCGTTGAAGATGACTTCGGGCATTGCATAACCTCAAGGGGGACTCGGGTGACCGGACGGGCCAGGCACCTTGACGGGGAATGGGCAGCCTCTTAAAGTTCTTGGTTAGAACGATTCAAAACTACACGGGTCCTACAGGGGCGCTATGTAGTCCGCCGAGTGCTTCGAACACAAACATTTTCGAGCGTCGGCTGTTGAGCGAACCCTCGACGGGCCAACCGGAAGAAGCGCGAAGGTCGGCTGTGCGCGAGACGCGTCTTTATCTGGACCACAACGCGAGCGCGCCCCTCCTGTCCGAGGCGCGGGACGCCATTGTCGCCGCGCTGGCGACAGTGGGCAACCCGTCGTCGGTCCATGCGGAGGGACGCGCCGCACGCTCGCTCCTGGCGACGGCCCGCGCCGACGTGGCGCGGCTGGCGGGTGCCGAGGCCGAAGCCGTGGTCTTCACCAGTGGCGCGACGGAAGCGGCGTCGACCTGCCTGACGCCGCATTGGGCGCGGGACGGGCGGGACGTGACCGCCGCTCGGCTTGCGGTGATCGACACCGACCACCCCTGCATCCGCGAAGGCGGCCGCTTCGCATCCGCCGACGCGACGCGCCTTCCGGTCGATCCGAACGGCGTGGTGCGGCTCGACGCGCTGGACCGGTGGCTCGCGGCCGGGCCACCGGGTCTCGTGGCCTTCTGCGCCGCCAACAGTGAGACCGGGTTGCTGCAACCGGCGGGCGAAATCGTGAGCCGGGCGCGAGCCGCAGGCGCGATCGTCGTCTGCGACGGCGTACAGGCGGCCGGGCGGATCCCGCTGGATGCGCTGGCGCTCGGGGCGGACGCGTTGATCCTGTCTGCCCACAAGATCGGCGGCCCGAAGGGGGTGGGTGCGTTCGTGCTCGGCTCCACCGGCCTTCGCCCCCGTCCGCTGCTGACCGGCGGCGCGCAGGAGACGCGCCAGCGCGCCGGAACGGAGGCTGCGGCCCTGATTGCCGGCTTCGGCGCGGCGGCATGCCTCGCTCGGCGCACGCCCGAAGAGCGCGCCCGCATGCTCGACCTTCGCGAGCGGCTGGAGCGCGGCATCCTGACGCTGTCGCCGGGATTCTCGATCGTCGGCGGCACGGCGGAACGCCTGCCGCAGACCGTGATGCTGCATCATCCCGGCCGACGCGCCGAGACGGCGCAGATCGCCATGGACCTCGCCGGGATCGCGGTCTCGGCCGGGTCGGCCTGCGCCTCCGGCAAGGTGGGCGGGTCGTCGGTCCTGGAAGCGATGGCGCGCGGCGGCGCCGCCGTGGAGCCCGACATGGGCGGACTGCGGATAAGCTTCGGGCCGGAAACGGAAGCGGCCGCGATCGACCGCTTCCTGTCGGCCTTCGGCGCGCATTGCGCCCGCTCGGCCGAAAGGGCGGGCACACGACAAGTCGCGTGAACGGCGTCAGCCAATCTGGTCCGGCACCTTCAACTTTTAGGGTCGGACCCCCATTTGAACCGTTGTGAACTGCCGCTATAGGGCAGTCCACGAGCCAACCACCGGACCTTGAATCCGGCGAGTGTGGAGAGAGACGATGCCAGCAGTCCAGGAGACGATCGATCAGGTGCGCCAGATCGACGTCGACCAATACAAGTACGGCTTCGAGACGCTGATCGAGATGGACGTGGCCCCGAAGGGGCTGAACGAGGACACCATCCGGTTGATCTCGGCCAAGAAGAACGAGCCGGAATGGATGCTGGAATGGCGGCTCCAGGCCTTCGAGCGCTGGAAGTCGATGGAGAGCCCGTCCTGGGCGCGTCTCGACTATCCGCCGATCGACTTCCAGGACATCCACTACTACGCGGCGCCGAAGTCGATGTCGGGCCCGGCCTCGCTCGACGAGGTGGACCCCGAAATCCTGCGCACCTACGAGAAGCTCGGCATCCCGCTCAAGGAGCAGGAGATCCTCGCGGGCGTCCGCAGGGCCGACGAGCCCTCGCAGTTCGACGCCGAGGACGATTCCGGCGTGCCGCCCTCGGAGGGCAGCTACGGCCGGCGCGTGGCCGTGGACGCGGTGTTCGATTCGGTCTCGGTCGCGACCACCTTCAAGAAGGAACTCCAGAAGGCCGGCGTGATCTTCATGCCGATCTCGGAGGCGATCCGCGAGCATCCCGAGCTGGTGCAGAAGTACCTCGGCTCGGTGGTCCCGGTGTCGGACAACTTCTTCGCCACGATGAACTCGGCCGTCTTCACCGACGGGTCCTTCGTCTACGTGCCGCCGGGCGTCCGCTGCCCGATGGAGCTGTCCACCTATTTCCGCATCAACGAGCGCAACACCGGCCAGTTCGAGCGCACGCTGATCATCGCCGACAAAGGCTCCTACGTCTCGTATCTCGAGGGCTGCACGGCGCCCCAGCGCGACGAGAACCAGCTCCATGCGGCGGTGGTCGAGCTCGTCGCGCTCGACGATGCCGAGATCAAGTACTCCACCGTCCAGAACTGGTATCCGGGCGACAAGGAGGGCAAGGGCGGCATCTACAACTTCGTCACCAAGCGCGGCGACTGCCGGGGCGCGAACTCGCGCATCTCTTGGACGCAGGTGGAGACGGGCTCGGCCATCACCTGGAAGTACCCGTCCTGCATCCTGCGCGGCGACGGCTCGCGCGGCGAGTTCTATTCGATCGCGGTGTCCAACGGACGCCAGCAGATCGATTCGGGCACCAAGATGATCCACATCGGCAAGAACACGTCGAGCCGGATCATCTCCAAGGGCATCTCGGCGGGCAACTCGAACAACACCTATCGCGGCCAGGTCACGGCCATGCGCAAGGCCGCGAACGCGCGCAACTTCACGCAGTGCGATTCACTTCTGATCGGCGAGGAATGCGGCGCGCACACGGTGCCCTACATCGAGGCGAAGAACGCGACGGCGCAGTTCGAGCACGAGGCGACCACCTCGAAGATCTCCGAGGATCAGCTCTTCTACTGCATGCAGCGCGGCATCCCCGAGGAGGAGGCCGTGGCCCTGATCGTCAACGGCTTCGTCAAGGACGTGATCCAGCAGCTCCCCATGGAGTTCGCCGTGGAAGCGCAGAAGCTGATCGGGATCTCGCTCGAAGGCAGCGTCGGCTAAGCGTCGACGCCTGCCAGCCCACACCATCTCGACCGCGCACCGACCGATGCGCCGACCAACGCTCTAGAAGAACGAAGATGCTGGAAATCAGAAACCTGCACGCCCGTGTGGCGGATACCGACACCGAAATCCTGCGCGGCCTGGACCTGACGGTCGCGGACGGCGAGGTTGCGGCGATCATGGGGCCGAACGGGTCGGGCAAGTCCACCCTGTCCTACATCATCGCCGGCCGCGAGGACTACGAGGTCACCGAAGGCGACATCCTGTACAACGGCGAGTCGATCCTGGAGATGGATGCGGCCGAGCGCGCGGCCTCCGGCGTGTTCCTGGCCTTCCAGTACCCGCTGGAGATCCCGGGCGTCGCCACGATGACTTTCCTCAAGACGGCCCTCAACTCGCAGCGCAAGGCGCGCGGCGAGGGCGAGCTGACCACGCCCGAGTTCATGCGCCGCGTGAAGGCCTCGGCGGCCGATCTCAAGATCGAGGCGGAGATGCTCAAGCGCCCCCTCAACGTCGGCTTCTCCGGCGGCGAGAAGAAGCGCGCCGAGATTCTGCAGATGGCGTTGCTAGAGCCCAAGCTCTGCGTGATGGACGAGACCGATTCCGGCCTCGACATCGATGCGCTGAAGATCGTGGCGGACGGCGTCAACGCGCTGCGCGGCCCCGACCGCTCGTTCTTGGTCATCACGCACTACCAGCGCCTGCTCGATTACATCGTGCCGGACAAGGTGCACGTCCTCTACAAGGGCCGGATCATCAAGTCCGGCGACAAGTCGCTGGCGCTGCAGCTCGAGAACGAGGGTTACGCTCAGATCATCGGCGAGGCGGCCTGATGTCGGCCGTCACCCAGACCCGCACCAAGGCGGAACTGGCGCTGATCCAACGCGGCCAGACCTCCGCCGCCACCGACGCGCAACGGCGCGCGCTCGACGTGCTGGCGGCCGAGGGCCTGCCGAGCCGTCGCGTCGAGGCCTGGCACTACACGGATCTGCGTGTCCTGCTGGGACGCCAGGCCGAGGCGGGGAACGAAGGCGGCGAGCCGAGCTATCTGACGCCCTTCCTGCCGCACAGCGTGGTGGTGGAGCTCGGAACGGCGGGCGCCGGCAACGACCCGGCGCCGGGCGTCGCGATCGAGGCGGCTACGCAGGCCCCGGGGTACGACGAGGTGGTCAACCATCTCGATCGCGCGGTGGATACGGTTCGCCTCGTCAATACGGCGATGGGGGCGGCGGGCTCGCACCTGCGCATCGGCAAGGCCGAGGGCGCCGAGAGCGTCACCGAGCTGCGCCCGCAGCCAGGCGCCGGCGGCAGCCATGCCTTCTCGCGCGTCGAGGTCGGCGCGGGGGCCCGGGCGACGCTGGTCGAACGCGCGCCGGCGGGCGCGGCGGGCGACCTGTCCTCGGCCGTGCACGATCTCGACATCGGCGACGGCGCGGAAGCGCTGTGGATCGTGGTGCAGGAGAAGGGCGCGGCCGAGACGCATCTCGGCCAGCTCAACGTGCGCCTCGGCGCGGATGCCAAGCTGCGGCTGTTCGTCCTGAACGCCGGAGGCGCCGTCGTGCGCCAGGAAGTCCACGCGGTGACGGTGGGCGAGGGCGCCGACATCCAGATCCGCGGCGTCAACCTTCTCGAGGCGGGCCAGCACGTGGACGTCACCACGACGCTGAACCACAACGTCGCGCACACGACCTCCACCGAGATCTTCCGCAACGTGGTGTTCGGCGGACACGGCGTGTTCCAGGGCATGATCCGCGTGGCCAAGGGCGCGCAGAAGACCGACGCGCGCCTCGCCTGCAACACGTTGCTCCTATCGGACGACGGCGACTTCTCGGCCAAGCCCGAGCTGGAGATCTTCGCGGACGACGTTCAGTGCGGCCACGGCGCGACGGCCGGCGAGATCAACGCCGATCACCTCTTCTACCTCATGAGCCGAGGCATTCCCGAGGCGCCCGCGCGCGCGCTTCTCGTGAAGGCCTTCGTGGACGAGGTGGTGGAGGACCTGGAGGACGAGGCATTGGTCGAAGCGCTGGAAGCGCGGATCGACGATTGGCTGGCGCGGGACCGGTAGTCCCGCGCACCATCCGAGCCGGCTTGCCGCCGGAAACGCGGAGAGCGGACCGATGAACATTCAGACCGTCGCCAGCGAGCGATACGATGTCGAGGCGATCCGTCGCGACTTTCCGATCCTCGCGCGAGAGGTGCACGGGAAGCCGCTGGTCTATCTCGACAACGGCGCCTCGGCGCAGAAGCCGCGCCAGGTTCTGGACCGTATCCAGTCGGCCTATGCGAGTACCTATTCCAACGTGCATCGCGGGCTGCACTTCCTGTCGAACAAGGCGACGGAGGAGTTCGAGGCCGCGCGCGAGACCGTTCGCGGCTTCCTGAACGCCGCGAGCCACGACGAGATCGTCTTCACCCGCTCGGCCACAGAGGCCATCAACCTCGTGGCCTACGGCTACGGGATGAAGGAGATCGGGGAGGGCGACGAGATCGTGCTCACGGTGATGGAGCATCACTCCAACATCGTGCCATGGCATTTCCTGCGCGAGCGCAAGGGAGCCAAGCTCGTCTTCGTGCCGGTGGCGGACGACGGGTCGATCGCGCTCGAGGACTTCGAGCGGGCCCTTTCGCCGCGCACCAAGCTCGTCGCCTTCACACACATGTCCAACGTCCTCGGCACCGTGACGCCGGCGAAAGCGGTGACGGCGCTCGCGCATTCGCGCGGCATCCCCGTGCTGATCGACGGCAGCCAGGGGGCCGTCCATCTGCCGGTGGACGTGCAGGACATCGGCTGCGACTTCTACGTGCTGACCGGGCACAAGGTCTATGGCCCGACCGGCATCGGCGTCCTCTACGGCCGCTTCGAGATGCTCGACCGCATGCAACCGTTCAACGGCGGCGGCGAGATGATCGTGGAGGTGAGCGAGGAGAGCGTGACCTACAACGCCCCGCCGCATCGCTTCGAGGCCGGCACGCCGCCGATCGTCCAGGCGATCGGGCTCGGCGCCGCGCTCGACTATATGCTCGCGGTCGGGCGGGAGCGGATCGCGGCGCACGAGGAGAGCCTTCGGGCCTATGCCCACGAGCGCTTGAAGGCGGTGCCCACGCTGCGCATCTATGGCGAGGCGCCGGGCAAGGGCGCGATCGTCGCCTTCGATCTCGAAGGCATCCATGCCCACGACGTGTCGATGGTGATCGACCGCGAGGGTGTGGCGGTCCGCGCCGGCACGCATTGCGCCCAGCCGCTGCTGCGGCGTTTCGGGGCGACATCCACTTGCCGCGCCTCGTTCGGCATGTACAACACGCTGGCCGAGGTCGACCGCCTCGCCGAAGCGCTGGAAAAGGCGCATCGCTTCTTCGCCTGAGGAGCCATCTGATGGCCGACACACACGACACGGCGGCGCTCGATACGCCGCAGACCACCGACGCGGAGCGCGTCGGCGCCAACCTCCAGACTGCCGGAACGGCCAAGGAATCGGCCATTCCGCCGGACGAGCTCGCCCGGCTGACGGACGACATCGTGGCCGCGCTCAAGACCGTCTACGATCCCGAGATTCCCGCCGACATCTACGAGCTCGGCCTGATCTACAAGATCGACATCGACGACGACCGCAACGTCGACATCGACATGACGTTGACGGCGCCGGGCTGCCCTGTGGCGGGCGAGATGCCGGGCTGGGTGGAGAACGCCGTCGGATCGGTGGAAGGCATCCAGGTGGTCAAGGTCGAGCTGGTGTTCGATCCGCCCTGGACGCCCGAGCGCATGAGCGAGGAAGCCCAGGTGGCCGTCGGCTGGTTCTGACCAGCCGGAACGGGCTTGCGCGACCGCGCCGCACGTCCCAACTTGCTGATGACACCGCCTTGAAGGAGCCTCCCATGGGCCGCTTTTCCGTTCTTTCCCTGTCCGACGCCGCCGCCGAGCGTGTGCGCGCGATCGTGGAAGCGCGCGGCGGCGAGGCGCTGGGCCTGCGCGTCGGCGTCAAGAAGGGCGGCTGCGCGGGCATGGAATACACGATCGACCTTGTGACGGAGCCGAAGCCCGGCGAGGACATGGTGGAGCACGCCGGGGCCAAGGTCTTCGTGGCCCCCGAGGCGGTGCTGTTCCTGCTCGGCACACGCATGGACTACGAGGAGACGACGCTCCGGTCCGGTTTCACCTTCACCAACCCCAACCAGACCTCGGCCTGCGGCTGCGGCGAATCCATCGAACTCAAGCCGGCGGACGACGCGGCCGTGGCGGCGGCGCGATCCGCGGCCTGAGACCGCCTTGGACGACGAAACGCTCCACGAGCTGTTCGCATCGCTCCAGCCGATCTCGATCCGCCGCATGTTCGGGGGGAAGGGCGTCTACGCCGATGGGCGCATCTTGGCCGTCGTCCTGAGGGACGAACTCCTGCTAAAGACCGATGCCCTCACCGCCGCCCGGTTCGAGGCGGCCGGCGCGCGCCGCTGGACCTACCAGCGCGAGGGCCGGGCCCCCGTCGACATGCCCTATCACAGCCTTCCCGAGGACGCCTGGGACGATCCCGAGATAATGGCCGAATGGGCCCGGCTCGCGGGCGAGGCCGCCGTGCGGCATGGCATGAAAAAGCCGCCGAGGCGCGGCAAGCGTCCACCGGCAGCCGAAGAGAAAGGCGAACCGCGTCGGCGGATCAGGCGCCCGTCTGAATGAGCATGAAGGCGGGGATCTCGTCGCCGAAGCCGACGGGCGTCGCGTCGTCTCGGCCCGAGCCGCCGCGCTCGCCGGACCGCCGCCCACCACCCGCCTGCGGGCGGTCGTTGCGGCGCGCGGGACGGCTCTCCTCGCGCGGGTCGGCGCGCTTAGCCGGCTCGGCAGGAATGGCCTCCAGAAGCTCCGACGCTGCCTGCTCCACCTCGTTGCCGCTCTCGTCGTCCACGACGCTCTCGGCGGCCGCCTCGCGGCTGCGGCGGGTGGTCCGTCCCGAACGCGAGGACGAGCGCCGCCCGTCCGTCTCGCTCCGGCGACTGGCGCCCCGGCGGCCCTTGGGCGCCTCTTCGGTCTCCTCGACGGCCGGTAGCGACGCGACGTCGCCGTCGAGCCATTCGACCTGCTTGCCGATCATCGTCTCGATCGCGTCGAGATATTTCTTGTCGGCCTTCGCGACGAGGGTGAACGCCTTGCCCGAGCGGCCGGCACGGCCGGTACGGCCGATGCGGTGAACGTAGTCCTCGGCATGGATCGGAACGTCGAAATTGAAGACGTGGCTGACCATCGGGATGTCGAGGCCGCGCGCGGCGACGTCGGAGGCCACCAGCAGCGTCAGCTTGTTGTCGCGGAAGGCCTGCAGCGTCATCGTGCGCGCGCGCTGGTCCATGTCGCCATGCAGCGCGCCGACGGAGAATCCATGCTTCTCCAGCGAGCGGAAGAGCAGCGACACGTCGCGCTTGCGGTTGCAGAAGATGATGGCGTTGGTCAGCTCGTCGCCCTGCTCGCGGATCACCCGGCGCAGCGTCTCGCGCTTCTCGTAGTCCTCCTTGCGGGTCGCGACCAGCCGCTGCTCAACGGTGAGAGCGGTGGACGAGGCCTTGGCGACCTCGACCCGCACGGGGTTCTGGAGGAACTGGTCCGCGAGGCGCGTGATCTCGGGCGGCATCGTGGCCGAGAAGAACAGCGTCTGGCGCGTGAAGGGGATCATCTTGCAGATGCGCTCGATGTCCGGGATGAAGCCCATGTCGAGCATCCGGTCGGCTTCATCGATCACGAGGATCTCGACGCCGGTCATCAGCAGGCGGCCGCGCTCGAAATGGTCGAGAAGGCGGCCCGGCGTCGCGATCAGGACATCGACGCCGCGTTCCAGCTTCTTGTTCTGCTCCTCGAAGGAGACGCCGCCGATCAGCAGCGCCACGTTGAGGCGCTGATTGACGCCGTACTTGACGAAGGATTCTTCGACCTGCGCGGCGAGCTCGCGCGTCGGCTCGATGATCAGCGTGCGCGGCATGCGCGCGCGGGCGCGGCCCTGCTCCAGCAGCGTCAGCATCGGCAGCACGAAGGAGGCGGTCTTTCCCGTTCCGGTCTGGGCGATGCCCAGCACGTCCCGCCGCTGGAGTGCGTGCGGGATCGCTTGTGCCTGAATCGGCGTCGGCTCCGTGTAACCGGCCGCTTCCACGGCGGACAGAACCTTCGCACTCAGACCAAGATCAGAAAAGGGCATGAAATCGGATGTCTCTTGCTGCCGGACTTGGGAGCAAGTCCGAAGGAGCTTCGTATCCCGTGACGGGCGATAGGCGTCCAAGTCCGGTCTGTCAACCAGAGAACAAGTTCGCACGCATCTTATCCTCCGCCGAAGATTAGTCCGGCGGCGGCGATTCTTGCTGCGACTTCGTATCCCGAACTATTGGCGCCCGCGAAGGCGCGCGTCGAGCCGGGGCGGCTCAGTTCGACGCGGGACCGAAGCGATAGGGCTGGCCGGGCGCCACGAACAGCTCGTAGGTCTCGGAAATCTCGCCGTCGAGCGGCACGATGTCGAAGAACAACGTCAGGTTGCTTTCCTCGCCCTCCGCCGGCGCGTCCGCGCGGTAGCCGACGATCGCCCCGTCGACCTCGGCGATCTCGGTCACCTCGGTGCTCGCCACCACCAGCGGCTTGCCGTCGCGCTCCTCGACCTGCTGGAAGAAGAACCGGCTTCCCTTCGTCTCGCCGAGCGCCTGCGTCATGATCGTGCGCCACACGCCGTTGCGCTCGCCCTCCACCCAGGGACCGACGATCTGCACGTCGCCGATGACGGGCGACAGGTTGGCGATCGCGCTCATGACCTCGGCGTTGCGATCCGTCGACGGCGACGCGGCCGGAGCGTCCGATCCGGCCGGCGCTGCGGGCGCTGCGGGTGCCGGCGCAGTTGGAGCCTCGGCGGGGGCCGGAGCGGCGGCGCCGTCCTGCGGGGCGGGCGCGGCAGGCTCCTGCGCCATCGCCGGCACGGCCGAGACGATCGCCATGGCGAACGCGGTGCGGATCAATCGATTCATGGTCGTACCCCCGGCTGTCGGCAAAGTCTCTTCAGACGTCGAGATCCTGGACGAAGGCCGCCCGATCCTGGATGAAGCGGAAGCGCGCCTCGGGCCTGTTGCCCATCAGCGCATCCACCGCACCCGCCGTCCCGGCCTCTGGAGAAGCATCGATCTCGACGCGAAGCAAGGTGCGCCGTCGCGGATCCATCGTGGTTTCCTTGAGCTGGGCCGGCAGCATCTCGCCGAGGCCCTTGAACCGGCTGACCTCGACCTTTCCCTTGCCCTTGAACTCGCGCGCCACGATCCGCTCCCGGTCCGCGTCGTCGCGGGCGTAGATCGTCTTGCCGCCCTGCGTCAGCTTGTAGAGCGGGGGCACCGCCAGGAAGAGGTGACCGTTGCGGATCAGCTCGGGCATCTCCTGGTAGAAGAAGGTGATGAGTAGGGAGGCGATGTGCGCGCCGTCGACGTCGGCGTCGGTCATCACGACCACCCGCTCGTAGCGCAGGTCGTCGTCGCGATACTTGCCGCGCGTGCCGCAGCCGAGCGCCAGGGTGAGGTCGGCGAGCTGCTGGTTGGCGCCGAGCTTTTCGCGGCCGGCCGACGCGACGTTGAGGATCTTGCCGCGCAGCGGCAGCACCGCCTGGCGCGCGCGGTCCCGCGCCTGCTTGGCCGACCCGCCCGCCGAGTCGCCCTCCACGATGAACAGCTCCGCCCCGGCAGCGCCGGTCTGCGAGCAGTCCGCCAGCTTGCCGGGCAGGCGCAGCTTGCGTGTCGCCGTCTTGCGGCTGACCTCCTTTTCCTGCTTGCGCCGAAGCCGCTCGTCCGCACGCTCCACCACCCAGTCGATCAGCCGCGAGGCATCCTGCGGCGAGGAGGCGAGCCAGATGTCGAAGGAATCGCGGATGGAGGTCTCGACGATCCGCTGCGCCTCCGCCGTGGCGAGGCGGTCCTTGGTCTGTCCCACGAATTCCGGCTCGCGGATGAACACCGACAGCATGGCCGACGCGGTGATCATCACGTCGTCGGCGGTGATGCTGGCCGCCTTGCGGTTGCCGGACAGCTCGGCGAACGCCTTGAGGCCGCGGAGCAGGACCGCGCGCAGGCCCGCCTCGTGCGAGCCGCCCTCCGGCGTCGGGATGGTGTTGACGTAGGAACGGACGGCGCCGTCCTCCATGGTCCAGGACACGGCCCATTCCACCGCGCCGTGGCCGGACACCTTCTCCGTCCGCCCCGCGAAGATCTGCGAGGTGACACGCGTCTGGCCGCCGAGCGAGGCCTCCAGATAGTCCTTGAGGCCGCCCGGGAAATGGAAGCTGGCGCGGGCGGGAACCTTGCCGTCGCCCGGCAGCAGAGCGGGCGCGCAGGACCAGCGGATCTCGACGCCGCCGAAGAGGTAGGCCTTGGAGCGCGCCATGGCGAAGAGGCGGGCCGGCTGGAAGGTCGCGCCGTCGCCGAAGATCTTGGTGTCCGGGCGGAACCGCACGCGGGTGCCGCGCCGGTTCTGCACCTCGCCCACCTCCATGAGGCCGGACGTGGGAATGCCGCGCGAATACGTCTGCCGATACAGCCGCCGGTTGCGCGCGACCTCGACCTCCAGCGCGTCGGACAGCGCGTTGACAACCGAGATTCCGACGCCGTGGAGGCCGCCCGAGGTCTCGTAGACCTTGGAATCGAACTTGCCGCCAGCGTGCAGCGTCGTCATGATGACTTCCAGCGCCGACTTGTCGCGATACTTCGGGTGCGGGTCGATGGGAATGCCGCGCCCGTTGTCGGTCACCGACAGGAAACCCTCCTCGTCCAGCGCCACTTCGATGAAGTTGGCATGGCCGGCGACGGCCTCGTCCATCGAGTTGTCGATGACCTCGGCGAAGAGATGGTGCAGGGCCTTCTCATCGGTTCCGCCGATATACATGCCGGGCCGGCGGCGAACGGGCTCGAGCCCTTCCAGCACCTCGATATCGGCCGCCGTATAGTCGGCGGGCGGCATGGGGGAGGGCGCGGGAGCCGGTTGCGCCCGATCGCTCTGCGCGCGCTCGGCGGACGGACGGGACGGCGCGCGGGCTCCGGCGAAAAGATCCTGACTCATACGTTCATCCGGCTTCGGACAGACCACTCGCGGACGTGCTGCGGCATGATGTCGAGGTAACCTTTCGACCTTTGTTCTGCAAGTGTTCTCACCCGTCGCGCATGATGCGGCGGGGGACCGGGCGCGTTTATCCCGCACATGGCGCATCGCCGCAACGCCTGCCCGCGTGCCGGCCCGCTAAGGTGAGCCGGAACCGGGGCGAAAGGGGAACCGAGGATGCGCAGAACAAGCCGGGTGCTGGGCCTGGCCGTCGGCCTGCTTTGCGCGGCCACGGCGAGCCGGGCCGAGCCCTTCGCGCCGTTCCGGGACGAGCTTTTCGCCTATCCGCAGCCGGTCGCGAGCCTCGACGACGGCCGACGGCTCGACGTGCCCTACAGCGAGGAACGGGATATCGATCGCAGGGACGAGATACCCGAGCGCCGCGTGAGGCGCGCCTATGTCGAGCTACGGGGCCTGGGCGCGGCGTCGGAGCGGACACTGCGCACGCCGGATGGCCTCTTGCGCTTCGCAACCTTGGGTGCGTCGCGGGGCGGGAGCACCGTTCTCGTGTTCGTGCACGGCCGCAACGGGGATCGCCGACTGGGCCTCAACGACTGGTCGTTCGGCGGAAACTTCAACCGGCTCAAGAACCTCCTCGTGCGCGCCGGCGGGACCTACGTCACGGTGGACGGAGGCCGGCTGGACGACGCGGACGCCGGCCGCGTCGGGCTCCTGCTCCGCGAGCTTCGGCGCGAGCATCCCGCC
The DNA here is from genome assembly GCF_003583935.1 of Aureimonas flava. GTDB lineage: Bacteria > Pseudomonadota > Alphaproteobacteria > Rhizobiales > Rhizobiaceae > Aureimonas > Aureimonas flava. The sequence goes on from NZ_QYRN01000001.1 coordinate 647,246, forward strand.
TCGACGCTGATCCTCGCCTGCGCCTCCATGGGCGGGCAGATCTGCTGGTCGCTGGCCACCAGCAACGCTGCGCCGCCGATCGACGCGATGGTGCTGCTCGGCACCGACTCGGCGCCGGAGCGTTTCCGCGCGCTGCGCAGCAGCCGGCCCGAGCCGATGCCTGTCCTGATCGCGCACGGGACACGCGATAAGGTCTACGCCTTCGATCGCCAGCTCGCGGCGTATCGATCCGTGCGTGCGGCACAGCCGACCTATCCCATCCGCTTCGTGGGCTTCGAGGACGGCAACCACGGCACGCCGATCCGCATGGTCGACTGGCGCGACACGTTGAATTGGATCGCCGGCGCGGTTAGGCCTCCCGGGTCGCCATAGGGCGGGCGGATCGCGCTGGCCCCCGTCCACCCTGTAGGAGCTCCCGCTGTGATCACGGGTCCCGATCTTCAGTCGCTCGTCTCGCAGATCGCGGACGAGATGCGTGCGCGGCCGGACCGGGGTCGGGTCGCCGACTACATTCCCGAACTCGCGCGCGTCGATCCGGCCTATTTCGGCATGGCGGTGGCGCTTCCGGACGGAACCGTGGCAGCGGCCGGAGACGCCGACACGCCGTTCTCGATCCAGAGCATCTCGAAGGTCTTCACCCTGACGCTGGCCCTCGGCATCGCCGGCGACCGGCTCTGGAAGCGGGTGGGGCGCGAGCCCTCGGGCAGCGCGTTCAATTCGATCGTCCAGCTCGAGAGCGAGAAGGGGGTCCCGCGCAACCCCTTCATCAATGCCGGGGCGATCGCCGTGACGGATGTCATCCTGTCCGGCCACAAGCCGCGCGAGGCGCTGGGCGAGATCCTACGCTTCATGCGTTTCCTGTCGGACGACCAAGGCGTCGCGATCGATAAGGCGGTGGCGGAATCCGAGCAACGCACCGGCTTCCGCAACATGGCGCTGGCCAACTACATGAAGTCGTTCGGCGTGATCGAGAACCCGGTGGACTACACGCTTGGGGTCTACTTCCATCACTGCGCCATCGCGATGTCCTGCCGGCAGCTCGCGCTGGCGGGTCGCTTCCTGGCCCAATCGGGCCGCCACCCCGCGACGGGGCTCTCGGTGATCCAGGCGGAGCGGGCACGCCGCATCAACGCGATCATGCTCACCTGCGGCCACTACGACGGGTCGGGCGAATTCGCCTATCGTGTCGGCCTGCCCGGCAAGAGCGGGGTGGGGGGCGGCATCCTGGCCGTCGTCCCGGGCCAGGCATCCATCGCGGTCTGGTCGCCCGGGCTGGACGCCGCGGGAAACTCCCACCTCGGGCGCATCGCGCTGGAGGCTTTCGCCAAACGCTCGGGCGTCTCGATCTTCGGCGCCTGAGGCTCCGAAGTCAGGCGTCGCTTCGCGGCTTGGCCTCGTCCACCGCGGCCTGATGGTACCAGGCGTCGCAGTCCACCACCATTTCGGGAACCGGATTCCTGTCTGCCGCCTGTGCGGCCCAGGCGCGAGCGCCGCGCCGACCGCCGAGCGGGAAGGCCAGGATGGTTGCGCCTTGGATCGATGCCGTCCGTTCCATTGCGATCTCCTCTCCGAGGATATGCCGCGCCTTTCAGCATCGCGGCCTGCTCATTTCATATTCAATATGCACCTTATTTCAGCAGTTGTAAGGCCCTCGCGCGATCCTTCGGGGCCTGCCGAGCGTCCCACGATGAGGGTAAAGAAACTTCGTTATGCGCCCGCATGGGTGCCTATCGGAGCTCAAACCCTGCATATGCGGTGGTTTGACGGTTTGGCACGGCGACCCCGACAGCTCGTCGGCACGGCCGACTCCAACGTAGCTCACCTCATCCCGCGGAACTGGCATGAGATATGCATGTGCTCCTTTAGGCTGGCTCTGGCCGTGCGCCATGCGAGGCGCGCGAGAGCCGGCCGACGCTTTGGAGAGTTGGGATGACGAAATACAAGCTCGAATACATTTGGCTCGACGGCTACACCCCGGTGCCGAATCTTCGTGGCAAGACGCAGATCAAGGACTTCGCGGAGTTCCCGAAGCTGGAGGAGCTTCCGCTCTGGGGCTTCGACGGCTCGTCCACCATGCAGGCAGAAGGCCGCAGCTCGGACTGCGTTCTCAAGCCGGTCGCCGTGTATCCCGACCCCGCCCGCACCAACGGCGCCCTCGTCATGTGCGAGGTCATGATGCCGGACGGCGTGACGCCGCACGCATCGAACGCCCGCGCCACCATCCTGGACGACGAGAACGCCTGGTTCGGTTTCGAGCAGGAGTACTTCTTCTACAAGAACGGTCGTCCGCTCGGCTTCCCCGAGAGCGGGTTCCCGGCGCCTCAGGGTCCGTACTACACGGGCGTCGGCTACTCCAACGTCGGCTCCGTGGCGCGCCAGATCGTCGAGGAGCATCTCGACCAGTGCCTCGCCGCCGGCATCAACCACGAGGGCATCAACGCCGAGGTGGCGAAGGGCCAGTGGGAATTCCAGATCTTCGGCAAGGGCTCCAAGAAGGCCGCCGACCAGATCTGGATGGCGCGCTACCTGCTCCAGCGCATCTGCGAGAAGTACGAGATCGACATCGAGTGGCACTGCAAACCGCTCGGCGACACCGATTGGAACGGCTCGGGCATGCACTGCAACTTCTCGACCGCGCACATGCGTGACGTCGGCGGCAAGGCCTACTTCGAGGCGCTGATGGCGGCCTTCGAGAAGAACCTCGAGGCCCATATCGCGGTCTACGGCCCGGACAACCACATGCGCCTGACCGGCAAGCACGAGACCGCGCCCTGGAACAAGTTCTCCTACGGCGTGGCCGACCGTGGCGCTTCGATCCGCGTGCCGCACTCGTTCGTCAACAACGGCTACAAGGGCTATCTTGAGGATCGCCGCCCGAACTCCCAGGGCTGCCCCTACCAGATCGCCAGCCAGGTGCTGAAGACGATCTCCGAAGTGCCGATGGACGCCGAGGTCTCGGCCGCCGCCTAACGCGGTCGTCTCCTCGAAACGCATCGAAGGGCCCGGCGGAGCGATCCGCCGGCCTTTTCGTGTCGGGCCGTGGATGTGGGGCCGGCGCGATCCCGAGCCGCACCGGGGCAGGGCGGCCCAAGACCGCCAATCGCTTTACGTGGAAGCCGATGGGCGGCGCCGCGCGGTCCATGCGCCGGGTGTTGCGCAACGAAAAAGGCCCCGGCGCGATGTGCGCCGGGGCCCGCAAACGCAGTCCGATCGCGACGGATCAGACCGAGTAGTACATGTCGAACTCGACCGGATGCGGCGTCATCTCGAAGCGAAGGACCTCGGCCATCTTCAGGTCGATGAAGGCGTCGATCTGGTCGTCGTCGAACACGCCGCCGGCCTTCAGGTAGTCGCGGTCGGAATCGAGGCTCTCCATCGCCTCGCGCAGGCTGCGGCAGACCGTCGGGATCTCCTTCAGCTCCTCGGGCGGCAGGTCGTAGAGATCCTTGTCCATGGCGGAGCCGGGATGAATCTTGTTCTTGATGCCGTCGAGGCCGGCCATCAGCATGGCGGCGAAGGCGAGGTAGGGGTTCGCCGTCGGATCCGGGAAGCGGACCTCGACGCGCTTGGCCTTCGGCGACTGGCCGAACGGGATGCGGCAGGAGGCCGAGCGGTTGCGCGCAGAATAGGCGAGCAGCACCGGCGCCTCGTAGCCCGGCACCAGTCGCTTGAACGAGTTGGTCGACGGGTTGGTGAAGGCGTTCAGCGACTTGGCGTGCTTGATGATGCCGCCGATGTAGAACAGGGCGTTCTCGGACAGACCGGCATACTCGTTGCCCGCGAAGGTCGGCTTGCCGCCCTTCCAGATCGACTGGTGGACGTGCATGCCCGAGCCGTTGTCGCCGAAGATCGGCTTCGGCATGAAGGTCGCCGTCTTGCCGTAGGCATTGGCGACCTGGTGGATCACGTACTTGTAGATCTGCATCTTGTCCGCGTTGCGGACCAGCGTGTCGAACTTGATGCCGAGTTCGTGCTGCGCGGCTGCCACCTCGTGGTGGTGCTTCTCGACCGAGACGCCCATCTCGGCCATGACCGTCAGCATCTCGGAGCGCATGTCCTGGCAGCTGTCGACCGGCGGGACGGGAAAGTAGCCGCCCTTGACGCGCGGACGGTGGCCGAGATTGCCGGTCTCGTACTCGCTGTCGTCGTTGGAAGGCAGTTCGGTCGAGTCCAGCTTGAAGCCCGTGTTGTACGGGTCGGCCTTGTAGCGGACGTCGTCGAAGATGAAGAACTCGGCTTCCGGGCCGAAATAGGCCGTGTCGCCGATGCCGGACTGGTTCAGGTAGGCCTCGGCCTTCTTGGCCGTGCCGCGCGGGTCGCGGTTGTAGCTCTCGCCCGAGACCGGGTCGAGGATGTCGCAGTAGAGGACCATCGTCGACTGCGCGAAGAACGGATCCATGTGGGCCGTCTCGGGATCCGGCATGAGCGTCATGTCGGACTCGTTGATCGCCTTCCACCCGGCGATCGACGAACCGTCGAACATCGAGCCTTCCGAGAACATGTCCTCGTCGACGATGGACTGGTCCATCGTCACGTGCTGGAGCTTGCCCTTGGGGTCCGTGAAGCGCAGGTCGACGAACTTGACGTCGTTGTCCTTGATCTGCTTCAGAATATCGTTGCCCGAAGTCATGAGTGTCCTTTCTGTCTGGACGACCGAACTCGTTTGGCTGACTGGAATGCTGCCGGAAATCAGATCGCGTCGACGCCGATCTCGCCGGTGCGGATGCGCACGGCTTCCTCGACGTGGGAGACGAAGATCTTGCCGTCGCCGATGCGGCCGGTCTGCGCCGCCTTGCGGATCGCCTCCACGGCGGCCTCCACGGCTTCGTCGGCGAGAACGATCTCGATCTTCACCTTGGGCAGAAAGTCGACCACGTATTCGGCGCCGCGATAGAGCTCCGTGTGGCCCTTCTGGCGACCGAAGCCCTTGGCCTCGATGACGGTGATGCCCTGGAGGCCGACGTCCTGAAGGGCTTCCTTCACTTCGTCCAGCTTGAAGGGCTTGATGATCGCTTCGACCTTCTTCACCGAAGTCACTCTCCCCTTACGTATCCGCCCTCGGACGGATAACCGTCTGCTCCCGGCCGTGAAGCGTTTAGCCTGTCGATCCGGCCGAGTCGATGCGGCGAATGCCTGTGCGTTGTGTAGCGGATGAGTGACGCGAAAACTAGCGAACACTGCCCCGCAACTGCCCAGCGAATGCGCAAACGCCGCCCAATATCTGGGCAACCGATGGAGTTTTCACCAAGATGCGTTCTTCGGTATCGCCGACATCGCTGCTGGACGACGGAGGCGTCAAACGGGCGGACGCCCTTGCCGTCGCGTCAGGCATCCCGCTGGCCGAGCTCGTGCAGAGGGCCGGGCGGGCCGTGGCCGAGGTCGCCGCGACCGGCCTTGCGAATGGTGCGCGGGTGGCGGTCTGGGCCGGGCCGGGCATGAACGGGGCGGACGCCCGCGTCGCCGCCCGCTGCCTCGCCGAGCGCCACGACGTATCGCTCTTCGCGTTCGGGAGCGGTGAGGGCGACCAGCCGCTGAGTGCCTTCGAGGAGGACCGATACGATCTCGTGATCGACGGCCTGTTCGGGATCGGTCTCCAACGCCCGTTGGATCCCGTCTGCACCGAGGCCGTGCGCAGGCTCGCCGCCGGAGGATCACAGGTTCTCTCGATCGACATGCCCAGCGGTGTCGACGCCGCGAGCGGCGCGTTGCTCGGTGCCGCCGTCCGGGCGCACCGGACGGTGACGTTCGAGCGGCGCCGGGTGGGCCACCTCCTGATGCCCGGACGTGCGCAATGCGGCGCGCTGATCGTCGCCGACATCGGCATGCCGCCGGACATCTGGAACGACGTGCCGAGCGTTGCCGACGCCAACGAGCCGCGGCTTTGGCTCGCCGCGTTGCGGCACCCCTCCGCCGCCGGCCACAAGTACGACCGTGGCCATGCGGTGGTGTTCGCCGGCCCGGTGGAGAAGGGCGGCGCGGCGCGCCTTTCGGCCATGGCGGCGCTTCGCGGTGGCGCCGGTCTCGTCACGCTCGCCGCCCCGCGCGAGGCGCTGTCGGGCCTCTCCGCCCAGGTCACCGCCCTGATGCTGCGGGGCTGCGATGCGCAGGACGATTTCGACGGCCTGCTCGAGGACGAGCGGTTCAACGCCTTCGTGCTCGGGCCGGGCTTCGGCGACGCGGCCAAGGCTCGCCGTTTCGCCGCACGCATCATCGAGGCGAACCGCGCCGTCGTGCTGGATGCCGACGCGATCACGGCGTTCGGTGAGGCTCCCGAGGACCTGTTCCGCCTGTGTGCCGGGGGGACCGGCGGGGACGTGGTCCTGACACCGCACGGCGGCGAGTTCCGGAGATTGTTTCCCGATATCGCGGGCGACGGGGGGTTGTCGAAGCTGGAGGCGGCGCGCGCGGCAGCGGCACGCCCCGGCGCGGTGGTGGTGTTCAAGGGCGCCGACACGGTGATCGCGGCCCCGGACGGGCGGGCGGCGATCAACGCCACCGGCACGCCATGGCTCGCGACGGCGGGGACGGGAGACGTGCTGGCCGGTATCGTCGCCGCTCAGCTTGCCCAGGGCACGCCGGTGTTCGAGGCGGCCTGTGCCGGCGTCTGGATGCACGGGCGAGCCGCCGAAGCGTTCGGGCCGGGGCTGATCTCGGAGGATCTGCCGGGCGCGCTGCCGCAGGTCCATGCGGAGATCGCGGCGCTGCGGGCGCCCGGCGGCGGCTGACCGACCCGCCGGGCTCAGTTTCGGCTATTCCGCCGCTTCGGCCTTAGCGATGGGGCGGCGCTGGAGCAGGTCCTTCAGGAAACGGCCGGTGTAGGAGCGGGGTACCTTCACCAGGTCCTCCGGCGTCCCCGTGGCGACGATCTCGCCGCCGCCGTCGCCGCCCTCCGGGCCGATGTCGATCACCCAGTCCGCCGTCTTGATGACCTCGAGATTGTGCTCGATCACCACGACGGTGTTGCCTTGATCGACCAGTTCGTGGAGCACTTCCAGAAGCTTGGCGACGTCGTGGAAATGCAGGCCGGTGGTCGGCTCGTCCAGGATGTAGAGCGTGCGCCCCGTGGCGCGGCGCGACAGTTCCTTGGCGAGCTTCACGCGCTGCGCCTCGCCGCCGGACAGCGTGTTCGCCTGCTGGCCGACCTTGATGTAGCCCAGGCCCACCTCGTTCAGCGTCACCAGCTTGTCGCGCACGGCGGGAACCGCCGAAAAGAACTCGACGCCTTCCTCCACCGTCATGTCGAGCACGTCGGCGATCGACTTCTCCTTGAAGGTGACCTCCAGCGTCTCCCGGTTGTAGCGCTTGCCGTGGCACACGTCGCAGGTCACGTAGACGTCGGGCAGGAAGTGCATCTCGATCTTGATGACGCCGTCGCCCTGGCAGGCCTCGCAGCGGCCGCCCTTGACGTTGAACGAGAAGCGGCCGGGCTGATAGCCGCGCGCCTTCGCCTCGGGCAGGCCGGCGAACCAGTCGCGGATCGGTGTGAAGGCACCGGTATAGGTCGCCGGGTTGGACCGCGGCGTGCGGCCGATCGGCGACTGGTCGATGTCGATCACCTTGTCGAGGAGCTCAAGCCCGTCCACCCGGTCGTGGTCCGCGGGCACGTCGCGCGCGCCGGAGATGCGCCGGGCCGCCGCCTTGAACAAGGTCTCGATGAGGAAGGTCGACTTGCCGCCGCCCGAAACACCGGTGACGCAGGTGAACACGCCCATCGGAACGTCCGCCGTCACGTCCTTGAGGTTGTTGCCGCGCGCGCCGACGACCTTGATCGCCTTGCCCTTCTGAGGCTTGCGCCGCTTGGCCGGCACCGGAACGCCCTTGGCGCCCGAAAGGTATGCGCCGGTCAGCGAATCGGGATGAGCCATGACCTCGGCCGGCGTCCCGGACGCGATCACCCGCCCGCCATGCACGCCCGCCGCCGGGCCGATGTCCACCACGTGGTCCGCCATCATGATGGCGTCCTCGTCGTGCTCCACCACGATCACGGTGTTGCCGATGTCGCGAAGGTGCTTCAACGTCGCGAGCAGGCGCTCGTTGTCGCGCTGGTGGAGACCGATGGAGGGTTCGTCCAGCACGTAGAGCACGCCGGTCAGGCCCGACCCGATCTGCGAGGCGAGGCGGATGCGCTGGCTCTCGCCCCCCGACAGCGTGCCCGACGACCGCGACAGGGTCAGGTATTCGAGGCCGACGTCGTTGAGGAAGCGCAGGCGCTCGCGAATCTCCTTGAGAATGCGGACCGCGATCTCGTTCTGCTTCTGCGTCAGTTTCTCGGGCAGAGCCTCGAACCAGGCGCCCGCCTGGCGGATCGACTGCTCGCTGACCTCGCCGATGTGGAGGCCGGCGACCTTAACGGCGAGCGCCTCCGGTTTCAGCCGGAAGCCCGAGCAGGCCGGGCAGGGGGTCGCCGACATGTATCGCTCGATCTCCTCGCGCGACCACGCGGAATCGGTCTCCTTCCAGCGGCGTTCCAGGTTGGGCACGATGCCCTCGAAGGTCTTCGTGGTGGAGTAGGACCGCAGGCCGTCGTTGTAGCGGAACTCGATCTTGGTCCGCCCCGTGCCGTTCAGGATCGCGTTGCGCGCCGACTCCGGCAGGGCGGACCACCGGTCGGTCTGCTTGAACCCGTATTCGCGGCCGAGCGCCTCCAGCGTCTGGCCGTAATAGGGCGAGGTCGATTTCGCCCATGGCGCGATGGCGCCGCCCTTGAGGGTTCGGTTCTCGTCGGGAACGATCAGCTTCGGGTCGATCTGCTGCTGCGAGCCGAGCCCGTCGCAGCGCGGACAGGCGCCGAACGGGTTGTTGAAGGAGAACAGGCGCGGCTCGATCTCCGAGATCGTGAAGCCCGAGACCGGGCAGGCGAACTTCTCGGAGAACAGGATCTGGCGAGGCTTGCCGTTGTCGTCCAGGCCGTCGGCGAACTCGGCGACTGCCAAACCCTCCGCCAACCGGAGGGCGGTCTCCAGCGAATCGGCGAGGCGCGCCTTGATGTCGCCGCGCACGACGATGCGGTCCACCACGACGTCGATGTCGTGCTTGAACTTCTTGTCCAGCGCCGGTGCGTCGGCGATGTCGTAGAACTCTCCGTCGATGCGGACCCGCTGGAAGCCCTTCTTCTGAAGCTCGGCGAGTTCCTTCTTGTACTCGCCCTTGCGGCCCCGGATCATCGGCGCCAGGAGGTAGAGGCGCGTGCCTTCCTCCAGCATCATGATGCGATCGACCATCTGGCTGACGGTCTGGCTCTCGATCGGAAGGCCGGTCGCGGGCGAGTAGGGCACGCCCACACGCGCGAAGAGCAGGCGGAGATAGTCGTAGATCTCCGTCACCGTGCCCACGGTGGAGCGGGGATTCTTGGACGTCGTCTTCTGCTCGATGGAGATGGCCGGCGACAGGCCGTCGATCTGGTCGACGTCCGGCTTCTGCATCATCTCGAGGAACTGCCGGGCGTAGGCCGAAAGGCTCTCGACGTAGCGGCGCTGCCCTTCGGCATAAATCGTGTCGAAGGCGAGCGACGACTTGCCGGAGCCGGACAGGCCGGTCATCACGATGAGCTTGTCGCGCGGAATGTCGAGATCGACATTCTTGAGATTGTGCTCGCGAGCGCCGCGGATCGAGATGACGTTCTTCATGGAGACTGGCCGCGCTGTGTCGAATTCGGAATCTTGAATGAAATGCCGCAGGGATCGGTTCGCCCGGCCCGGCCCGGATTTTTCTTTTCCCCTGCGTCGCCCATATCGTGGGACAGGCGGCAAGAATCAAACGCGAAGGCGGCGGGTCGGTGTCGAAACGATTTCGTTCCACGTTTGTTCTAGATGAAGGACGCCGATACGGCAATCGGCGACGGCGCTCCCTACGGGCGCCGGACGGCAAGAGTTGGGGATCGCGCTCCGCGGGCGGTATCGAAACCGCCACGCAGCCTCTAGGGTCCGCGCGACGAGCGTTCATACGGAGAAGAAGAATGGCGGGCAGCGTCAACAAGGTCATCCTCGTCGGCAATCTGGGCGCCGATCCCGAGATCAAGCGGCTGAATTCCGGCGATGCGATCGCGAACCTGCGCATCGCGACGTCCGAAACCTGGCGCGACAAGAACTCGGGTGAGCGCAAGGAGCGCACCGAGTGGCACAGCGTGGTGATCTTCAACGAGAACCTGGTAAAGGTCGCCGAGCAGTACCTGAAGAAGGGGTCCACGATCTACATCGAGGGCCAGCTTCAGACGCGCTCGTGGGAAGACCAGCAGGGCCAGAAGCGCTACACGACCGAAGTCGTGCTCCAGCGCTTCCGGGGAGAACTGCAGATGCTGGGCGGTCGCGGCGACGGCGGCGGCGGCGGCTCGTCCTACGAGGGCGGCGGCGGAGATCGCTCCGGCGGCCGCTCGGGCGGTGGAGACTACGGACGCGGCTCCGGCGGCGGTGGCGGCCGAGGGCAGGGCGGCGGCGGGTTCGGCGGTGGCGGTGGCGGCGGTGGTCGCCCGTCCGACGACATGGACGACGAAATCCCGTTCTGACAGGTGGGGTCGGCGCAGTGTAAACTGAAAGCCTGATTGCGGAGCTTTCGCAACGAGTTGAGTCGTGCGCACCTCATTGCGCTTGCACCGCCAATTTTTCACTGATCTTTTGGCGCTCATCCGTGTAAACGAGATGGGCGCCAATGCGTGCTGAACAGGCATCACAGGCTACCGGAAGCGTAAAGGTGACGATCCTGCGCGGCGGGGAGCGTTTCCCGCTGTACCACGGCCGGAATGGTGTTCCGGACCCCTGGATCACGCGCTACTGCGCCGTCGAGCTCCGCACGGCCGGCCTTTCGGTGAATACCATCGCCCGTGCAGCGAAAGCGGTGGCGCTCCTGCTGGACTGGGCGGCGGCGAGGTCGGTCGACATCACGGCGCGCATCGAGTCGGGCGATTTCTTCACGCACGAAGAAAGCCTCGACCTATCGAACTGGCTCCGGCGGAGCCGCGCGAGGGCAAAGGCAGACGGCACCGTAAAGGCCGTCGTGGACGCCAACACCCATGAGAATCGTGTGAGCTGCGTGCGCAGCTACATTCGCTGGCGCGGGGAAATCGCGGTCCACCGCATCCCAGTCGCTTCCGGTCGGTACGGAGACGGTTCGAAAAAGCTGGCGGCCTGGGACCGCATGATGTCCGGCCTCGCGCGGGGCGGGACGACGAAAAAGAGGTACGGGCTCACCGATGAGCAGCGCGCGTTGTTCCTCCGGATCATCCATCCCGACGCCGACGGCAATCCCTTCGACCGTCATCACCGCCACCGCAACTACGCTATCCTCCTCGCATACTACGAACTTGGACTGCGGCGCGGGGAACCCTTCGTTCTAAAGTCCGGCGACCTGCGAATCAGCGGAGCGACCCCGAAACTCGCGGTGCGAGCTAGGCCGGACGATCCCGATGATCCACGTCCCGACCAGCCGCTCGTGAAGACGGCGGAGCGGCTGCTCCCGGTCGGAGCGGAGCTGCTCGGCGCCCTCGACACCTGGATCTTGCGGAACAGGTCCGACAAGGATCGCTATCCGGGCGCCAAAAAGCACCCCTTCGTCTTCGTCTCGGAGAACGGGCGCCCGATGGCGCTCCGCACCGTCTACGACCTCTTCGTCAAGATGCGGGAGCGCTATCCCGAGCTGCCGCGGGACTTCTCGCCGCATATCCTCCGCCACGACTGGAACGACAGGTTCTCCGCCCTTTGCGACCGCCGGCGGGAGGCCGACGCGTTGGCCAACGTCCCGCAGTCGCATCGACTGACGAAAGCGAAGGAGGAGAGCGTGAGGAACTACCTGATGGGATGGAAGAAGCACTCCAAGCGCGCGGCGACCTACACGAACCGCAGCACCGAGGCGACCGCCTCGGAACTGATGCTGACTTTGCAGGACCGCAGCACCAATGGCTAGAACCGCAACGGGTCGCCCGCCCATGCCTCAGCCCCGCATTTAGGTCAGGCGCGCCCCCGAGGACGAGCGGTTCGTCGTGGCGCGCGCCGGCACGACCCTCGACGTGGCGGCTGACGCCGGACACCGACAGGTTCATCTCGGCCGCAGCGCGCGTCATGCTCCGCGCTTCCGCGACCCTGACGAACGCCTGCAACTCGGTCCAGCGATCCATTTCGGAGCCTTCGTTGACAGCGGCGTCTTCGACACTCACCGCCGGTTCTCCGATGTAGTGGGTGGGCTGTAACTGAGTCGAGGACGTCGGACCCGAAAACCAATAGGTCCGATTTTGACAAATGCCGTCACAAGCTCGTGGCGAAGAAGCCGTCGGCTGGCAGGCCGGATCGGTTGCTCCGCGGTCACGCTATCCTCTTAACGTGCATGTCGAGATTCTAAGCTCGGGGAAGCCGCGCGCGCCATATGTCTTGGCTCACATCACCCCGGAATACGTAGTAGAACCTGGGAATGAAGCCACTAATCGCTCCCGAGAAACGATTTCCTGCTGATATGGTTGTTCGGTCGTCGATCATGCCGGACATCAGAGTCCGCAGACCATCGGCGCGAGCTTGAGGAGGGAAGCTGTGGGACGAGGTTCTCGGCAACTCGGCAAGCACACCCTCGCCGCCCGCTTCCGGTTCTCCGAGGACTCGATAAGGGTCGCGGGAGGCGCGCTGGCGTCGCGGCTAGCCCGGGCTACCGACGTGGAGACGGGCGAGCCATGCCTCATGAGGTTGTTCGCCAAAACCGGCACGGCGATCGATGAGGATGTTCGCAGGCTTGTCGACGGCGGTATCCGCCGCATCCGCCGCGTCTTCTCCTCACGGCGGGCGAGAGAGGTTCTCGTCGAGGTGACCGAGGTCGTGGAGGACGAGCACGAGCTTGGCATCGTAATGCTCGATCCCGGAACTCCGTTGCTCGGCTCTGCGCGAAGGACTGCCCTTCGGCGCCAATCCTGCATGACGAACCGCGGCCGGCGGGACTTCTGGCTCAACATGTCCCGGGTCATCGAGGGACTGACAAATTGTCACGACGCGGGCATCGTGCACGGTGCCATCGACGGGTCGGCGATCTTCGCCGGCGACGAGCAGGCACTGAGCTACCGGCTCGGCGGCTACGAGGCGTGCGTGCATATCACCGACGATCCGCGTCCGTCCGAAATGGCGCTCAGGACGTCGAGCGCCGTTTCCTTCCGTCAAGATCTGGCTGACTTAGCCGAAGTGATACGCTCGGCGCTCGGTCTCGGACAGCCGGAAGAACCCGTCCTGACGAATATCGAGAGGCGCATGCTGGCCAGGATGGCCGATCCGCCGCACTTCCAGCTCTACGACGGCCATGTCGCCCTCTCGGATTTGGCCGAGGTCATCGAGGACCTTGCTCGGCTCGGCACGAGCGTCGAGGGCGAGTTGGTCCTCTACCCGGGGCAAGACGTCCTGCGGAGCGATCTGCCGTCCTTGGCATCAGGGGCGATCCCGGCGGAGAACAGGGAAGCGGTTCTGCGGTTCGTCGCGGACGACCTGCTCGGACCGGACACGCGCCTGGTGGGAATCGACGATCGCAAGGTCCGGGTCGTGACCGACCTCGCCACGTATGTGGTCGAACTCGTCGACGATCGGATCGGCATGATCGTGCGCGGGGGGAAGCGACGGCCGAACGACGCCATCGCGGATGCGGTCGACATTAAGCGGCGCATCCATCTGGCGAGGCACCGAGGCGCGGCGGCCGAGCGTGTCCGCCGGCTCGGCAACGGTGCCCTGTCCTGGATGGGCGTGCGGGAGGCACCCGCGCCCACGGCGCCATTCGACGATCCGCCCTCCTGGCATGCACTGATCCTGTTGGAGGCATTCGCGCTCTTGAGGCAGCAGTTCCGCACCTTCCCGGTCGAGACGATCGCACCTCCTCGATCCCGAGCCGATCTCGTGTGGATCGCCGCTCGGAGCGACGAGGAACGCGCAGAGCAGCGGAAGCGATTGAAGCTGCCGCCGCTGGCCGTAGCGCTGGATCGGGAAATGAAGCATGACGAGGGGCGCGCGGATTGGACGGTCTCGCTCAGCGACACACTGGGCCGACCCAGGGAGCGGCTCCCCGAACTCGCCCTGGAAATGATCGATGAGATCGGGGGTCGACTGGCCTATGGTTTCAGGTCGAGCGAACCCGTCCTGACTGGACAGGACCTCTTTCTGCGACCGCGCACCGAAGCCGGAACCGAGGGCGCCATTCGCCGCCGGCTGCAAAACGTCGTGGCCGCAAGGGCGAACGTCGAGCTTCTGAGGGCGCTCGACGACCCCGCAAGCGTCGCGATGGACGCGGCCCTGCGGGCCGTCGCAGTACCGGGTGAGCCTCCACCCGACCTCGACGGATCCAAGAGAGGAGCTTGGGAGGCTATTGCGGAGGGGCGATCCATCAACGTTGTCGTTGGGCCACCCGGCGTCGGGAAGACATATCTCATAACCCGGCTGATTGAGAGCATCCTCGTGGGGACGCCGAACGCACGCATCCTGGTGGCGTCCCAGAACCACGAGACGCTCATCACGATGGAACACGAGCTGAAGGAGGTGCTGACGGCACACGGCAAGATCGTCGTGCGCGTGGAGAAGTCCGAAGTGCAGGCGGATGCCACACTCCTGAGGCAGACCTCGCGAGCCTGCCTCGAGGCAGCGCTGCGCTCGGAGATCACGGGCCCGCTCGTCAATCCCTATCGCGAGATCCGTGAGGCGCTGCGGCCGACCGACGTGGCCGAGCGGGTTCTCGCCGAACGTGTCATGCGCGACACCGACAGCCTGCTCCTGCGCTCGGCGGACGTGACGCTCGCGACGACCTCGTCGTCGTTCGTCGAGGACATGATAGCCGATGGGGAGCAGTTCGACTGGGTCTTCGTCGAGGAGGCCGCCCGTGCCAACGGGGCCGAGCTGATTGGCGCGCTTCTCCTCGGCAACCGGCGCGTGATGATCGGCGACCATCGGCAGCTATCTCCCTTCGAGGCGGATGAGCGGAAGAAGTTCTTCGAACCTTTCCGCGCGGAGGAGCTGCTCAAGGACGGGGCGGAGCGGCTAGCGTCGATCCCGGATCTCCCGCCGGAGGTCGATACGACGTTCGAGCGACTGAACGCCGATCGAGGGCTGCTGATCGATGTGTTGGCCACCGCCACCCGACTGGAGGAGCCGTTCCGCTCGATTGCCGAGAGGGAGAAGGAACGCGAGGTCGATCTGGGTCGTCCGAGCGTCGTGGCGAAGACACTGCGGGAACAGAGCCGCATGCACCCGGCCATCTGTCGGATCGTCTCCCGCACGTTCTACGACGGCGATCTCGTCCCGACCGACCGGGTCATGGACCGGAAAGCGACGGTTCGCTCGCGGGGCGGTTTCCCGACGTCGCCGATCGTCGTGCTGGATCTGCCGCCACTCGGTACGTCCAGCCTTCGATCCTTCGAGAGGAGGAAAAGGAAGGATCTGACAAATCCGTCCGAGGCCGCGGCCTTGGTCGAAGCGGTCAAAGGCGTGGCTCCGGCCGTGGACGCTGAAGTTCAGCCGAGCCTCGTCGTGTTGGCGACCTACACCGGGCAGGTCAAACTTCTCGAACTTCTCCTAAAGCCGAGGATCGACGCAGAGGGGCGACTTAGGGGCTTCGTCTCCCCACGCGGAGACGGGCGCTTCGTTTATACGAGCGACAGCTTCCAAGGCGGCGAGGCGGACGTGGTCCTGGCGAGCTTGGTGCGCAACAACGTCGTGGTCGGCAGGCCGGCTCTGGGGTTCTTGAGCAACCCGCAGCGATTGAACGTCCTCCTGAGCCGGGCGAGGCAGAAGCTTATCGTCGCGACGAGCCTCCAGTTCCTCTCCGATGTCGTGGACGGGACCGATCGAGACAGGACCGGCGGGCCATTGAGTTTCATCCGGACGCTCGTGGAGGAGTTGCGCGAATCGGCAGGCGAGGCGGACGCGGGCCATCCACGAGGCGCGACGATCCTGGCGCGGGACGAGCGCGGAAAGAGCGCCCGATGATGATCTACATCGCGGCTTGGCACTATCGAGCACGTGTGGTCTTTCAGCGGACCTGGGGCTGGAGCCCGGTAGAGGAGCTCGTGCTCTTGCATCTCGATAACTCGCCTGGATCGATGGAGACCATCAGGGTCGATCTGGGTCTGGATGCGCAGGTGGTCGGTGCGACTTTGTCACGGCTGATGCGGTTCGGCTTGATCGAACTGCGGACATATCCCTCTCCATCCCTGACCACGAGCGCGTTGGGTCGGCAGTTCATACGTTCAGGCCAGCCTCTGCCAGAGCGAACCGTTGATCGCGAGGTGCCCGTGAGCCTCGTCTACGAGCGCGTCGGCCAATCGGTGTTTAAGCGCCGGGACGTGGACTTTGTGCCCGAACGGGAGATCGGGCATTTCCACTCCGCCGTGAGGTTCTCGCGGGAGGAGCGTGACGAGACCGACGAGACAATGGCGCTACGCGTCGGACGTCACATGGCAGGCTCGATGCGGCCTGGGGAGTGGCTACGGGGTGTCACCGCCATCAACTCGGTCTTGCGGCGCGTCTACCTCAAGATCGACCTGACCGACGTGCGGAACGGCATCTTCCCAAAGAACGCGAGCGAGGAGCTCGTCGCTGCCCTTCGCGCGACGATGGAGAGCGGGAGCCTGCCGTCCCTCACGCGCGAGGAGCCTCCGCCGTCCCCATCCATCGAAACCGAATTTGGACCGGAAAACTTCCTTGTGGGATCCGCCGATCATGTGGATCGGTTCGTCGAGATCGTGGATCGTGCCAGCCAAGACGTGTTCGTCCTTTCTACCTTCGTTGCTGACCAAGCTGATGAAAAGGGCCGCGACCGCCGGAACCGCATCCTCGAAGCTCTGGAGCGTGCGCTCAAGCGTGGCGTGCGATGCCACCTATTCTTCGGGACCTCGCGCGACGAGCACGGCAAGCACGCGCAGGCAATGGAAGACCTGCGCCTCAGGCTGTCGGCAGGAAGCGTAACCCGCGGGTACCTGAAGGTCCACCGTGATCCCGTCAGGAGCCATGCCAAGATTTTGGCGGCCGACGACGGAGCGGGGGGCGCGGTCGCTGTCATCGGATCATGCAACTGGTTGTCGTCACCCTTTTCGGCCGTGGAGGCTTCGGTGATCCTTAAGGAAGCCGGTGCCGCGGCCATTGGCTTGAACATCCTGGGCTCCATCGTGGCGCCGCTCGCGGACGCGAGCCGATCCCGCGAGTCCTTGCGCTTCATGGCGGCCGAGCTACGCCGTTCCCTGGAAAGCCCCGGTAAGCGCCCAACGCCGTCCGCGCTCCCGAAAGCCCGCCTGTCCGTCGTCTACTCCGCCGACCACGAACGTTTGCTCCGGAAGGCGGCCCATGAAGCCGATCGGCGCTTCGTCTGTTGCACGCACAGGCTTGGTGCGCCGATGGTCCCGGCATTGTTCACTCCCGCGGAAGTGGCGGGTCGACGCCTGGAGGACGTAAGGGTGCTCTACTCACGGCAGACGGGACCCGTCAAACGACGTCACGTTTCCGAGCAGCGCGAGCGTCTCGACGGTCTGGTGCAGGTAATAGGGGTGAAAGAGCCCCAACTTCACTGCAAGTTCCTGCTTTGGGACGACGACGACGTGGTGGTCAGTACGATGAACTGGGGGTCACAGTCGGGAAGGGACGACGATCCGTTGGACGAGATTGGCGTCCACCTTCAAGGGCCTGGATTGGCAGCAGCGCTCCTCGAACGCGTCGAGCATTTGCTGCTGGCGACAGACGGAGGCGAGTGACCGCCGTCGCGCCGGACCGGGTGCCGGCGTGTCGGGAGCCAACGCTCCGCGGCGCAGGGCCGGCCGTCACTGTTGCCGACGTTGGTCCTCGGCGTGGCTCAACCGGCATCTTGCGAAACCTGATCGGTTGACGTTGGAAGTTGGCGCGTCCGCGACGGCGGCCGACGGTCACGTTCGCCGCAGGACGGGAGAATGCTAGTCCATCGAGATCCCTTCCGTCGGCTAGCCGGCGAAGCGGCCAAGGCGTCGACCGAGTTGGGGGAGGCGGCACCGCCCGACGCCGCCTCCCGGTTTGTTCGTTTGTTCAGGTTCCATCGACGGATCCTGCACACCAGCTTCGTCCTCAGAGCCCGTCGCAGGCATCACATCGGACCCGCCACTGTCCGCCCTCGCTCCGCAGACGTCCCGACCAGCCACATCGATCGCAAATCCGCTTGGACGCCGCCTCGGCCCAGTCCACGATGTCCTCGATGCGATCGCCGCCGTAATGCGTCATGCGCAAGGCGCCCCACTTCTCCTTGATGTCGGACCAGGCGAAATCGGCCCGCTCGTCGTCCTCGAGAGCCGCGTCGACACGCCGGAACACCTCGGCGAGTAGATGGTCCCAGCCATCGCCGACAGCGAAGCCGAACGGCGTCCCACCAAACTGAGCGCTCCAGCGGCGGCCGAGGTGTCGGCGCCAGTCCGATTCGTCCATGTCCACCGACACTGCGTCAGTTCCGCCGTGCGAGCGACGCACGGGCGTCGAGAAGTGCCTCAACGTAGCGCCGCAGATCCCGCAGGCTCCCCTCTAGGCCGAAAGAGACGGTCAGCGCCTCGAGCTCCTCGACGTCGAGCGGCGGCTCCATGCCAAGGTCCAGCCCCCGCTCGCGGACGAGGTCGCGCCGGATCCGGTCGGCGAGCGCAGGCACGTGCGCCGAGGAGGGCAGAGGTACCTTCAGCACCCGAAGCCGGTTGAGCAGCGGGCCCGGGATGCCAGTCGTTGAGTTCGCGGTACAGAGCCATACGACGTGCGAAGCGTCGAGCTCGGCATCGAGGAAGTGGTCTCGCCAGGCGCGGGACGACAGCGGCTCTAGGAGCGAGAGGAGAGGGTCATGGATGGCCCCGGCCGACGAACGCCCGGCCTTTTCCAATTCGTCAACCAGGATGCCGGGGTTGGCCACCTTGTGCTGGGCGAACAGCCGAAGCGGAACGGACGGGTGCGCGTCGCGCCATCGCCGGGGAGATCCTGTCAGGCTCTGATCCATGGTCGTGCCCGCGTCGACGGGGGCGAACGGGATGCCGAGCGCGTCAAGGACGTCCCTGCACAGGCGTGATTTACCAGCTCCCGGAGGTCCGACGAGAAGGACAGGACGAAGGCGCACCGGACGGCCCTCCGCGAGATCGCCGAGCATTCGCTCGATGGCGGCCGCAGCGTGAGGATGGGCGGCGAGGAGATCCCGTCGCACCTCGACGAGTTCGCGGGCCGGCACGAGGGGAAGCGCGATGCCGAGGATGTCGCCGACGCCAGACTCCTTTCTCAGCTCGCGGGAAAGGTGAACATGGGGGACGACCACGATCTTCGGCGCCTCCTGCGGGGACGAGGCCGCGCCTGTCCGACCTGAGCCCTTGCCGACCTCCGCGCCATGCAACGTCGTGAGGCCGTAGCCGGCCGCGTAACCTTCCTGGTAGCCGATCTCCCGAGCATGCGAATCCACGGACGCCCAGAGAGCTGCCACAACCTCCAGCCCCAGCTCCTTCGGTTGCTGAGTCACTCCAACTGCGCCGGCGCGAAACTTGCTGTCGATGCCGTTGGCGAGAGCTCCCCAGCCCACGGCATGTCCGAGCATCCATTCGGCGTCGTTGACGGCGCGGGTGACAAGGCGGATGTCGTCCGGCTTCTCGAGGGTGCGCCCCCTGACCGTGTCGTGGAGGGCGACCATGAGATACGCCTCGGCCGCGCACCGCGCTGAGACCTCAAGTTGCGCCGAGCGGTACCGCCGGGCCGCGAGGTAGGCCAGCATCGTCCACTTCAGGGTCTCGTCGGCGGTCTCCAGCAGCTCGGCGAGCGGCATGTCGACGAGGTGCGGGAGGTCTGCCGCCGCGGCGTTGATGATGCTGTCGATGAGGAGGCGGGTGCGCCCGTGTGCCTGCTTAGCCAGCAGGATGCGCGCGCGCTCCTCAAGGGCAGCGGGCCCGCAGGACATCAGGTCATGGATGGGATGGCGCTCTCGCAGGCGCGCCGCTTCTTTTTCGGTCAGTGCGGTCACGAGGCTCTCGGAAGTTCAGGCCGCGGCACCAAGGTGAAGGGCGGCGGACCAATGGGCCTTACGCGGACATCAGGAAGGACGCCGCCTATCTGAAGCGTTCGCGGGCGGAGGGCTGGTGCAGCACCGTCGGATCGCGACGGGGGCTCGAGCGCGAGCAAGATCGGCGGGACGGGTATGGCCGGACTTTTACCCTTTGGGGCGGCCGAGACGCCGTCCTCAATGCCACTTGCTTCGTATGGCGCGGGGGCCGAGCGTGTACCAGCGTGACAGCGTTCGGGCGACGCCGTGCTCGGGCGCCCAGACCCATAGGTCGGATGTCTCGCCGAGGCGCCCATCGCGGACGGAGGGGTGATGCTCCAGGATGCCGCGCAGGCACGGAACGGGCCGCGTCGACATGGACCAGTCGCGGATGTGGACGGCGTTTTCCCCGGCGAGTCGTGCCGGGTCGCCGCCGGCCTTCAGTGTTTCAATATCCGCGACGAGGTCCTTAAAGCGTTCGAGGTGCTCATCGAGCTGGAAGACCCGGCCGGAGGGTTGGATGATGATCGTCATGGCTAGCTTGGCGTTGGCCGCCGCGGGGCGGCGCGCGGGAGGCAAAAATCGGGCAGCAGTTCGGGGGATGGTTCGTTGCGGCTCGCGGTCAAGCCGCAAGCGTCCAGGGCGTCTAGGCGGCTCAGGCGGCCCCTGCGCTGGCTTGCGACATGCTTGCAGACACGCGACTGCGGTACTCCTCCGAGATGGAGGCTATTCGCTCCGAGACGCTCCCGACGTCGGCGAAGGGCGCAGCGTCGTGGAAGAGCTCTGGGATGTCGCCGGCATAGAGCGTGAGCCAGCCCAGCGCCCGCCAGATCGGGGCGTCGGGATCGTTGTACGATTTCCAATCCTGCTGGTATGCTAAGGTCGCCGCGGTGACCGCAACCGGAATGATCGAGTGCGTATCGCCGAGATTGACGGCGTAGATCCAGCACCTCAGCTTCCCGCTCCTCGCGTCGGGCGACCAGCCGCTCAGGTCCAGGTCCGGGTTCCTGAACGCCTCCGCCGTTGCCTGCACCGCTTTCAAGGATTCGGTCGCCAGCATCTCGCGGCAGGCCGAACTCAGCTCCGACTGGACGCCCTGCGGATCCCTTGCCTCCGCCTCCCGGAGCAAGTTCTCGGCGAAGCACCTCATGTCCCGGCCCAACTGCCCGCCCATGAAGGGAAAGCCGCGCAGCAACTGCTGCGCGGTCGGCAGCGAGTAGCCCGCGAGGATGCGTTCGCGCGCGTCGCTGCCCGGCAGGGCAACCTCTGCCCGCGAGGTGCTGTTGAGCGTTTGCGCGGCGTCCGCCGACGTGTCTGTCATGGGATCGAACTCCCGGCACCTCTGGATGCCACCTCTCGGACCGGGTTGCGGCCCAGGCGAATCACCGCCGGCCAGTGCGCGATTCCGTCGCCTGCCCCGGTGAATGGAATGGGTAATAAACGGGATTTCAAATCCCGTCTATAACCCATTCTAATCCGGGATGCTGCCCGCCCTCCGCAAATTGTTGACACAAGGGGCCGCTCGGGGATCCTGGCCGGGATGCCCGCAGACCCGAACCTTCTCAAAGCCGCGCGTATCCTGCTTGGCCTGTCGCAGGACGACCTGGCGAACGCGGTCGGCATCTCCCGGAAAAGCCTTGCCCGCGTCGAGGCCGGCGGCGTCGACTCCACGCTTGGGACGGTCGAGGCGATAAAGGTCGCCCTTGAACTGCGCGGCGTCACGTTCCTGGGAGGTTCGGAGTCGTTCGGACCGGGCTTGAGGGTGCCCGCCGACCTAGCCTCCGGATGGGAGGCCGAGAGGGCACGCCTGGCGCTTGAACGTGGCCGCTCCAAAACCGAGAACGAGGAGCCCTGAGCACGCGTGCGGCGTGTCCGCGACGCGACGGAGGCTGATCCGGAACGACTGCCTAGTGTCGCGTCTGCCCGCCGCGACCGGGATCTCGGCAGGGCGGCGCGGCTCGCGGGGGGCTCCGGCCCGTCGCGGCCGCGGAGGGACAACCTTGTGCCGGCATCGTGCGCCCGACCGGGGCGGCCGCAGCGACGCGAGGGACTGCGATCCGCAGCTTGAAGGCAACGCGCGCCGTCCCTGGGCATGACCTCGGCCGTCGACGCTTTGTCGCGGGTCAGTCAACGAAGGCGGGGCTTGGCCCGAGGGACGGGTAGCGGGAGGCGACGGCGGTTCGCGTCATGGCACGGGCGGCCGCGCGAGTAGCTCGGCGCACGCGCTTTCCCGCGGCGAAGGTCAACGGGGAGGCTGCGCCCGAGGGTGTGCCTCACGTCGGGGGTCATTTTGGCCGCGACCTTCGCAACCGTTGCCCGCTAGCACCCGAAAGCTCCCTGCACGACAGACCAGCTCTGCCCATTTCTCAGCATCGCCGCGATGCCGGCGTTGCGCCTCGCGTCTTCGGGCAGACCCTTTGTAGCGACCGTCCGCCTTGGCTCTCACCTGACCCTCACCGATGCGCCGTCGGCGGTCCTCGTCGTCCGTCCTCGCGACCGCTGCGAGCATGTCGAGCACGTCGAGCATCATCGCGTTGACCGCGTCGAACATTCGACCGCACTAATCGGCGGGAATGGTTGTTGCAGCGACCAGAACGAATGCATCGTCGCAGTCGTTGGAACGTCAAAGCGCCAAGCTGAAGACCCGTGAAAAATGAAATCATTCTTCATTCCTGTATCTGCACAACGTTCTGGCAGCCTTGTGAAAAATGATTTCATTTTTCACCGAATGTATTCGATGGAGAATTATTCATTTACAGCGAGCGCGCGATTGATTTATCCATCATAGTTAGTCACGATGCCTGCCCATGTACCAGGAAGCGGCTTCTTATATCGTCAAGGTGCGGCGCTTCGCCGGCGGCGAGCAATGCCCGCTGGCCCACGATGCGAAAGTCATCCTCGCCCGCGCGCCGAACCTTTGCGCGTTGATCTCGCTTCGCCCGCGTAAGGGGTCGTCGGGAACGCTGACTTACACGAACCACAGCATCGAAGAGACCTCCCCTAAACTGATACTCGGATTGCAGGACCACAGCACCAATGGCTAGGAGCGCAACGCATCCTCCCTCGGCGCCCCAGCCCGCTGTCGAGGTCAGGAGCGTCCCCGAAGGTGAGCGGTTCGTCGTGACGCGTGCCGGCACGACTCTAGACACGGGCGGGATGGTCTGGAAGCTCGAGAACCCTTCGCGCACGTTGACGATCGACCTGCACGACATCGAGATGGCGACCGCCGCCGTCCGTAGTGCGATCGAGAGTTATCTGCGCCATACGATACGCCTTTATTCCGTCGGGGAGATCGCTGGGAACTGGGCAGTCCTTCGGATGGTAGTGGCTTGCAGGTCGGCGGCCGAAGCAGTGCTGCCTTATAGGATCCTTGGCGAAGTTCGGGAGCAGTTGAAGCCCCACGAGCACTACCGCCTTCACTACCTACGCAAATTCTACAATTGGTGCTGCGACCAGGGGTTCGACGGCTTCTCCGACGAAGTTGCGTTCGAGATGAACGAGCGAGTGTTCGGCGGGAACGACAAGGGAGAAGCGGTTCTTTCTGCGGACCCTCAGGAAGGTCCACTCGATGATCGTGAGATCTACGCACTGACCAACGCATTGCGGGGTGCACGCGTGACAGGAGCTTTGACATTGGCCGAACAAGCGGCCGTCTGGCTTTGCGTCGGACTGGGGAGTAACTCCGGCCCCCTCGCTCTGCTACGAGAGGAAGACTTCAAAAGCATAACCGCCGAAGGGACGGCGGGTAAGACGTATCTGCTTCAGGTTCCGCGACACAAGAAGGGCGATGTCCAATCTCGTAGCCAGTTCCGGGCTAGAAAGCTCAATGCGGACATCGGTGTCGTCATCGAGGCGTTGTTAGAAGAGAACCGCATGGCCGACGGGGGTGAGCCTGATGCTTCCCGTCCACTACTCATGCGGTCGAAAGAGCGCCGGGATCTCAGCCGGGAAGGCGAACTGACGGATTATCTATACCACCATACGTCTGTAGGAGTGCTCAACTTGGTCGCCCGCGCTGTGAAGAAGCTGGGCGTCATATCCCACCGAACCGGAGAGCCGCTGAAGGTGACGGTCCGCCGCCTGCGTTACACCTTCGCCACGCGACTTGTTCGGGAAGGCGCCTCGCAGCGCGTCGTGGCGGACGCCCTGGACCACACCGACCTCCAGAACGTGGCCGTCTACTTCGACATGAAGAGCGACGTAGTGGAGCGGCTGGATGCCGCTATGGCGCTCCAGCTCGGGCCGTTGTCGCAGGCCTTCCTCGGCACCCTGGTCCGAACGGAGGCCGACGCCGTGAACGGCGACCGACGCAGCAGGCGCATCCTTCACTCGGATCGGTCGAAGGGCACGCTCAAGCCGCTCGGAACGTGCGGCAGCTTCTCGTTCTGCGGGCTGAACGCGCCCGTCGCCTGCTACACCTGCGTCCGCTTCCAGCCTTGGATTGACGCCCCGCACCAGGAGGCGTTGGACGGGATGCTCGGTGAACGCCAGCGGCGCGTCGACGAGGGCCAGGACCCGAGGATGGTCACGCTGTTCGACACGACGATCCTCGCCATCGCTGATGTCATCGTTCAGATCAACGAGATGCGCCGTGCGGCTTGAACGACTCCCGTCCGGCCTGCTCGTCGAGGCCCGCCGGAACCTCGCTGCCTTCGTTCGTCGCGGGCGCCATGACATCGTTGCGTTGGGCGAAGACCTGCCGTTCGACGCTCCTGCATGGGACCTCACGCGCTTTTCCCAAGCCCGAGCGTCGTCCGGAAGCCGCAAGTTCGTGCTCTACTTCACGACATCCGAGAACGGGAACGCGAAGGGGCTGGAAGGACGCGTACCCCTGTCGGAGCCGTTCGCAGGCTTCATCAAGACAGTGGCACGCCTGCGCTACGACGCGAACCCGAAGGTGCCCCAGACCCTCGCCGTCCTCGTGCGCGCGTCACGCTACCTGCACGACGTCCTGGCGGACCGCGGCTACGATCCGTGCGAGCTGGTGAAGGCGGACTTCGATGAGGCGGCCGGCTTATGCATGGTCCGGGAAGCGGCGAGTTCGCGCTACCGGGTAGGCGTGTTCCTCGCCGAGATCGCCGACTGGCTGAACCGCTATTCGCTGACGAAGGGTAGGATCACCTTCCGCAACCCTTTCCCAAGGGTTGCCTACGACGGCACACGCCTCGGCGACGATCACGACGACCGCGGGAAGAAGAAGCTTCCGAGCCCCGAGATGCTGGACGCGCTCAGCCAGCTCGCGAACCTCGTCGAGTCGCCGCCGGATGTCATCCGGATGCGAGCGATCGAGCTCTTGGTCTGCGGCGGCTGGCGCATCAACGAGCTTCTCACGTTGCCGGAGAACTGCGAGGTGGAGGAGGACGCGTTCGAGAACGGCCGCCCGGTCCTCGGCCCCGATGGTGCGCCGCAGCTCCGTTACGGTATCCGGTACCAGCCTGAGAAGGGCGGGAAGCCCGCGATCAAGTGGTTGCCGACGCCGATGGTGGACGTTGCCAAGCGCGCCGTCGCCGACATTCGGGACCGGACCATCGAGGGCCGGAGCGTGGCGGCATGGCTCGAGGCCAATCCCGGTCAGGCCTATCTTCCGGACGGTCTTCGCGATCGGGCGACGCTTTCCAGCCGGGACCTGGAAGCCGCCTTCGGCTTGGTGAACGGCACGGGTAACCAGTGGGCCAAGAACAGGAAGCTCGTGCCGGTCGAGGTCGTTGCCCGAACATCGCACTACACCCGCCAGGACGTGGAGGCGGCCCTCCTGGCTGACCAACGATCCTTGAAGCCCAAGAACCCGACGAGCATGCCGCTCTCGAAGCACCTGTTCGTGACCCCGCTCAATCTATTCCATGACCAGCGCGGCACGAACGCCAGCGTCTTGTCCCTCCTGACGGACCAGCAGATTGCCGACTTCCTCGGCGGGCGGGTGTCCGACCGCGGGGCCGCCAAGTCGGTGTTCGAGCGCTTCGGCTTCGTGGACGAGAACGGCCGGCCGTTCGAGATGAACAGCCACATGTTCCGCCACTGGCTGAACACCATGGCCCAGCAGGGCGGCATGGGCCAGCACGAGATCGCCCGGTGGTTCGGTCGCAAGGACGTCGGCCAGAACACCGCCTACGACCACCGGTCGGCCATGCAGATGGCCGAGGAAGCCAGGGAGCTTCTGGCGACGGGGAAGGTCATCGGCGGGGTCGGGGCACGCCACGATCGGCTTCCCCCCATCGAACGGCCGAAGTTCCGCGCGGCGGTGTTCGCCACCGGCCATACGACGGATCTCGGCATGTGCGGATCGGACTGGAGCCTTACCCCGTGCCTCAAGCATGGCGCCTGCGGCCACTGCGAGGAGCTCTTCATCGAGAAGGGCAACCCCGACCAGAAGTGCCGGGCCGAGACCATGCTCGAGGAGCACGAATGGCTGCTCGAACGGGCGCTCGAGGAGGTTGCCGAGGAGACGTTCGGGGCGTCGAACCACCTCAACCACATCCGCCTCATCGTCAACGGGCTAAGGCGCATCGTCGCCGTCCACAACGACCCGTCGATCCCGGACGGGACGCTTGTCCACGTCAATCCGGAAGGACTGGACGAGGAACGGCGGCAGTTGCTGGGCCTCGTTCCCAAGTTGGCGTAGGATGGCGGGCAAGGGAAAGCCGAAGGCACAAGCGAAGCCGACCAAGGCGGGGCGCCGTGTCCCTATCAAGACCTTCCACATCGAGGCCATCGTCAGCGCGGTCAAAGCGTCGGACATGGCCCCGACCTGGGAGGACATCCGCGACATCGGCGAGCGCGCGTTCGGCCACTGCTGGACGCGACAGGCGCTCGAACGGCACGATGCGATCAAGGAGGCCTACCTCGCCCGGCAATCCAAGAGCGGAGCGTCCAAGTCGGCTCCGTCCAAGGACCCCGCCATCGACCTTCTCGAGCAACGGATTGCGTTGCAGGCGGCCGAACTCGAGCGCCTGCGCATGACCATCGGTGAGCTGAACGACTTGTTCGTTCGGTACCAGTACAACGCCCATGCCCGCGGCATCTCGCCGGCGGAACTCGAAGCCTCCTTGCCGATCGTGCCGAAGAGGCGTTCCCATGGGTAGAAGCGGCGCCGAAGTCGGACGCGAGAATGCCAAGCGCTTGCGGTCGTACCTGGACGGCGCACCCGAGCTGCCGGTTCGAGGCGGAAAGCTACACGTCCAGGCGATCGCCGACGCCGCCGGGATCGATCGGCAGACGCTCTACAAGAACGCGAGCTGTCGCGCGTTGATCGAGGCCGCGGCCGCGCGCGTCGGCGCAGATGCCGTTGCCAAGGGCGGCCCCGCCGCGCTCGACCCCGAACATGCGCGCCTGGAGCGGCGCGTGTCCGAACTCGAGCGCGCGAACGCAGCGCTCCGGGTCGAGGTCACTGAGCTGCGGTCAAGGCTTCGGCGTCTCGCCCACGTCGAGGAACATCTGACTGAGACGGGTCGGTTGGTCCGGTGACCCAGGCCGTGATCATCGAGTCTGTTCTCACTCCTGACGGAAGAATCTTCAACGGCCGGGACGAGGACGGGCAGCGGCGGCGCTTTGTGTGCCGGACGATCTTCCGTCCGCCCGTCGTCGGCGAGACGTGGCAGGTCGCGGGCGTGGTCAGGAGGCATCCGACGCACGGTCAGCAGGTCGAGGTATCGTCCGCACACCTCGTGGTTTCGGCCGGCCGCGCCATCGTCGAGTTGTTGCAGGGGCCGAGGTTCCCCGGTGTCGGCCCCGCCGCCGCCTCGCGCCTCTGGTCGGCATTCGGTGCCCGTCTTCCCGAGCTGCTCTCCGAGGGTGAGGAAGGGGCGATCGCGGAAGCGCTCGGCGGGACGGACAACGCGTGGCGGCAGGCCGCCACGCTCACGGGGACTTGGCCCGACGTGCGCGGCGAGGCTCATGTCGCGACCTGGCTGGACCGCGCCGGGATCGGCCCCGCGGTCGCGACCAAGGTCGCGTCCTGCTATGGCTCGGACGCCACGGCGTTGCTCGAGGAGGATCCGTACAGGCTGCTGGCCTTCATGCCGTGGTCGGCGGTGGACGGCCTCGCGACCAGGATGGGGGTGGCCCCCGACGACCGCCGACGGCTGGTGGCAGCATGCGAGGCGGTCCTGTACGAGGCCCTCGACTCATCCGACACCTGGTTGCCCGACGCGGGCTTCCGTCGCGCGCTGGGCCTTAAGCTCTCCGGGCGGGCGCTCGTCGCCAAAGCCCTCGCGTGCGCTGTCGAGATGTCGGTCGTCGAGCGCATCGACGGGGGCTGGCAGGCGCTTGGTCCTGCCACCATGGAGAGGTTCGTTGCCGGCCGGGTGGCCGAACTCGTCCGCCGGGGCGGTCGCTCCGGCCTTGAACTTCCGCCCACCGACCGACATGGACTGTCGGAGGAACAGAAGGCCGCCGTCCGGATGGCGGTGACCTGGCGCTTCAGCCTCCTTCTAGGCGGCGCCGGAGTCGGGAAGACCACAGCTCTTCGCGCGCTCTGCGACGTCGCGAGCGGTCAGGGCTTCGACCTGCACCTCATGGCGCTCAGCGGCCGGGCGGCCAAGCGCGTCGCCGAATCGACCGGTAGGTCTGCTTCGACGATCGCCAGATGGCTTCAGGCGGTCTCCGCCGGGACGACCGGCTTCGGGCAAAGGCCACTCGTCGTCGTCGACGAGGCATCCATGGTGGACCTGTCATCGCTCTACAGGATCATGAGGGCCACCCCGGACGACGGAGGGTACGTCCTCATCGGCGACCCGGGCCAGTTGCCGCCCGTGTCCTTCGGACTGACGCTGCATGCGCTCGTTCCGTGCGCGTCGGTGCCGCGAGTCGAACTGTCCACCGTGTTCCGGCAGGCGGCAGCGACCGGCATCCCGACCCTCGCCGCGGCCATACGTGTCGGTGACGTGCCCGAGATCCCTGCCTTCGCAGGCACGGAGCTGACCGGGGCGCACTTCGTCGAGTGTCCCGTCACGGGCATCGTGGGCACGGTGGCGAACCTGCTGGATCGCCTCGACGACGGCTCCGTCCAGGTGATCGGCTCCGTGAAGGGCAGGGGCGATTCGAACGACGGCGGCATCCGCGCGGTGAACGCGGTGATGCGGGCCAAGCGATCCGGCGGCAAGCCCGAGCTGACCGGCGGCTTCTTCGAAGGGGAGCCGGTGGTCTGGACGCGCAACGACCGGGACCGGGGACTGACGAACGGCACGCTCGGCCACGTGGCCGGCGAACGGGACGGCGACGGTGGGAGACGGCTGCGCGTCACGTTCGACGGGGTCGAGCACGAACTCGCCGGCGATTCGTTGCGCAACCTCGAACTCGCCTGGGCGATCACCGCCCACAAGAGCCAGGGATCGGCGTTCGGCACGGTGATCGTCCTCGTCTCGCCAAACCGCCTGCTCGACCGGGCACTCCTATATACTGCGGTGACGCGCGCCCGCGAGCGGGTCATCCTCATCGGCAGCGTCGGTGCGTTCGCGAAGGCCGTCGGGTCGCCGCCTTCTGCATCGAGGAGGTCGGTCGCGCTCGGCGCGCATCTCGCCGCGCTCGGCCTCGCCGAATCGGACAATGATGCCGCATCGGCCACAGGGCAGGTGCCGGCCGGGTCCTGACCCTTGGTGAGCCCCGAGCGACCCTCCTCGACACCGCGCCCGCCGCGGTGGATGCCGCCCTTGGTCCTGACCCTCGGAGCCGCCCGTCGCGATCCCGGAAAGGCACGGGAGGTTCGACCGAAGCGACTGAGGCTCAGGGGACCCGCGCCACCTGTGGCGTGGGGTGGCCGCAGGGAGCGCAGGGCGGTCCTTCCGTGCCAGGGATCGTGAGCGACGGGCGGCTCCGAGGGTCGATGAAGGACTCGAATGTCAACTCCTTTACACCCCGATCTTTTACCCTCAGCGTCGTGCCTCGACGACGAAACCGTTGAGAACCATGGCACTGACACACACAGTTTACACCTGACCCCACAAGTAACCGTTCTGAACGTCGGCCGCCTCGCGACGCGAGGCAATGCCACGACAAACGCCGGGGCGACCGATCGTCGCCCCGCGTCTCCCGGTCGGTCCGGGACGTCCGGCCTTGGCCTGCCGAGGCTGTGCGGTGTCCGCCGCGCCGCCTCCGCCGCAGCATTGGGCTCGCGGCAAGGAAGGCCGACGTTCGGCAACCGCCAGTTTGAGGCCAGCCGCCTGCGGCAGGGTGCGCTCCGAAAAGGAGACGCCATGCAAGACCTGGTCGACATCGCCGCCGTGACCGAACGCCTCATGCAGACCCTTTCCCAGATCGAGACGATGCTGGGCGAAGACCAGGCGGACGTGGCGCGCCGGCAGGCGGACTACCTGGACATGCTGCGACGAAAGGCCACCGGTGAGGTGAGCGGCAACGTGACCGCGCAGTTCTTCGCCTGATCGAGCGCGTGAGCGTTGCGAATTGCGGACCCCAAAACCGACCGCGACCGAGCTTCGATCGCCTGGGCTGCATCCCCGAGCGTACAAGCACCTTGGCACATGCGCACAAGAGGACTCCAGGAGTCGGTCGAACTCCGCTCGAAGTATCCTGCTCCGGTTGTATTGGAATGGTCGTCAGATGATCTCTGGACGATGCGCCGGGCTGCGCCGCGGACCGCGGGCGGACGCAAATGTGGCAAGATTTCGGCAACGCATTTTCTTCATGATGGGCGACCGCGACTCGCGTGGACTTGCAATCGCTTCATCAGTTGGTAACCTCCCGCGCGGATATGGTGGGGACGGCGCGACGGGGCATGCGCGCCCTTGTGAATGTTGGGGGCATGAATGATGGCTGGAGCCGGATACGACCGGAAGATCGGGCTTGGCCTCGCTTTCGGACTGTCCCTCGCGCTGGTCGGTTGCCAGTCCACCGCCTCGTCGACGCATGACGGGGAGCTGGCGCCGGAGGACGACGCGCCGATCTTCAGCTCCAGCATCTTCGGCGTGAAGGCGAGCCCCCGCGTGACGCGGCTGAAGAAGGTGCCGAAGGGCGGCGGCCGCGACCAGACCGGCAAGCCCTACATGGTCCGCGGGAAATGGTACTATCCCAAGGAAGAGCCGGGCTACGTCAAGAACGGCACCGCCTCCTGGTACGGCGCCAACTTCCACGGGCGCCTGACGGCGAACGGCGAAGTCTACGACATGTACCACCTCTCGGCCGCGCACCCGACCTTTCCGTTGCCGTCCTACGCCCGTGTGACCAACCGCAAGAACGGCAGCTCCGTCCTGGTCCGCGTCAACGACCGGGGCCCCTACGTGCACGACCGGGTGCTCGACGTTTCCTCCAAGGCCGCCGAGATGCTGGGCTTCCAGAACGACGGCGTCGCCGACGTGAAGGTCGAGTATGTCGGGCGCGCCCCGCTCGAAGGCGACGACACGCCGATGTTGATGGCGTCGTACCGGCAGGGGAACGCGCCCGCCGTCAGCGACGGCCTGCCGAGCGGTGTGATGATCGCCTCGCGCCACGAGAAGTCGCCGCTGATGATGGCCGCTGCCTTCCTGGCGCCGCGCCAGGCCGCCACCGCGCCTGCGACGCAGCGCGCCGTTCCCGCCCGCACGCCGTCCATCGAGGACCTGATCCAGACCTACGACGCGGCGCCCGCCGGCCCCGTGCCGGTGCCGGTGCCCCGCGGCTCGCTCCTGTCCTACGCGGCCGCTCCCGGATCGACGGGCGCGCATGCCGCGCTGTCCTCGCTGGCTTCGGCCGCCACCCCGCCGGCCGAGACGATCGAACTCGGCGCGGTAGACGACGTCTCCCTCCTGATGCGCGTTTCCAGCCTCGTAGAAGGACGCGCCGAGATGACGGAAACCGCCGCCGATGGTCACGTCTCGCTGGCGCTCGCCGTTCGGCCCGGACAGGACGCCGACGCGCTGCTGCGCGACGTATGGGGTGCCGGTCTGACGGATGCCTTCGTGGTCAGGGCCGACGAACGCTGACGGCGAGGCCGCGGCGCCGATCGGTCGAGATATGCGGGACCGCCGCGATGAGCTATGCTGGGCCGCAGCCACGATCCTGCCGGCTTTCCTGATGCGTCACCCCAAACGAGTTCTCCGGAACGCCATTCTCCTTGCCGCCATCCTTTCGGTTGGAGGCGCTTCGGCGCAGAACCGCGACGACGCGGTGTTTCCCGAGACCGCCGCCAAGGTCGCCGTCGTGATCGACGGTAAGACCGGCGGTGTCCTGTTCGAGAAGAACGGACGGGCGCCGTTTCCGCCCGCGTCGCTCGCCAAGATCATGACCGCCGAGATCCTGTTCGGCGCTCTCGCCTCCGGCCAGTTCGCGCCCGACGCGGCCCTGCCTGTCTCCACCCATGCATGGCGCACGGGCGGCGCGCCGTCGCGCACGGCCACGATGTTCGCGGCTGTCCGGTCCGACGTCCCCGTCGATGCCCTGGCCCAGGGGCTGGTCGTACAGGCCGCGAACGACGCGGCCATCGTGATCGCCGAGCACATGGACGGATCGGAGCGGGCCTTCGCCGATCGCATGAACCGGGAAGCCGAAGCGATCGGCATGACCGACAGCCGCTTCGTGAACCCCACCGGTCTTCCGGAGGGCGGGCAGGAGGTGACGGCGCGGGACATGGCAATCCTGGCCCGCCATATCCGCTATACCTATCCCGAGCGCTACGCGCTCTACGCGCAGCCTCAGTTCGAATGGAACAAGATCCTCCAGCGAAACCGAAACCCGCTGCTGGGCACCGTGCCGGGCGCGACGGGCATGGCGACCGGCTTCTCGCCGGAAGGGGGATACTCGATCGTCGGCGTGGTCGAAGGCGAGGGCGGTCGCCTCACGATCCTAGTGCTGGCCGGGCTCGACAAGGAACAATCCCGGCTGAGGGAAACCGTCGCGCTCGCGGATTGGGCAGGGTCCGCCTTCGAGGAAAAGGCGATCTTCAGCGCCGGCGCCACGATCGCCGACGCGCCCGTGTTCGGCGGCGTGGCCGCCTCCGTGCCGCTGGTGCTGGACGAGGATCTCGTGGCGCTCGTCCCCAAGCGCCACCCGGAGGTGGTCTCCGCTTCGGTGCATTACGATACACCCCTGCGGGCGCCGGTCCGCAAGGGCGACAGGATCGGAACGGTGGAACTCAGGATCGACAATCGATTTTCGCTGGAGCGCGAGCTTCGCGCCGGCGAGGACGTGGGCGAGGGGACGTTCGCCAGCCGCGCGGTGGACGCTATGCACGAGCTTGCCTTCGGCTGGATCAGGAGCCTCTGATGGTGGGCGCCCAGCGATCCGACATGCCGCGGCGCGGATGCTTCATCACGTTCGAGGGGCCGGACGGCAGCGGCAAGACCACGCAGATCGGCCGTCTGGCGGCGCGGCTGGAGGCGCGCGGCGTGCGCGTCGTCAAGACGCGCGAGCCCGGTGGGTCGCCCGGTGCCGACGCCATCCGCCACATCGTCCTGTCGGGTGCGGCCGAAGGGCTTGGCGTTGAGACCGAAGCCCTCCTGTTCGCGGCCGCGCGCTACGACCACGTCCGCACGGTGATCCTGCCCGCGCTTCGGGACGGCTCCTTCGTTCTGTGCGATCGCTTCCTGGATTCGACCCGAGCCTACCAAGGGTCTGCGCCCGGCCTCGACAGGGCGTTTCTGGACGAGCTCGAGGACGCCACCACGATCGACGCCCAGCCGGATCTGACGTTGATCCTCGACCTCCCCATCGACGTCAGCATGCGACGCCTGGCCGAACGGAGGAACGCCGAGGCGGCGGACCGTTTCGAGAAGGACGGCATCGACATCCATCAGGCCAGGCGCCAGACCTTTCTCGACATCGCGGCACGCGAGCCGGACCGCTGTGCGGTGATCGAGGCGACCGGGCCGCTGGACGAGGTGTCCGACCGCATCGAACGCGTCGTGCTGGATCGGTGCGCGGCGGCGCTGAGCGCATCGACACGGATTCGCGACGAGGCGTCGTCTTGAACGGCACGGAGGCGCGGCCGGCACACGACGACATCGACGACGTCTCGCCGCCGGCGGCGACGACCTTCCTGGTCGGGCACGATCGCGCGTGGCAGGACCTCGTGGACGCCGCCCGGAGCGAACGGATGCACCACGCCTGGCTGCTCCAGGGCGCCCGAGGCATCGGCAAGGCGACGCTCGCCTTCGCCTTCGCGCGACATCTCGTGGGCGTCGCGTGGAAGGCCGACGAGAACGGCTCCGTGGAGTTCGACGCCGACGATCCGAGGTTGCGTCAGATCGCATCGGGCGCGCATCCGAACGTGATCCATATCCAGCGAGCCGAGGCCGATCGCGGCGGCGGCTTCAAGACCCAGATCACGGTGGACGAGATCCGGCGCCTCCATGCCTTCTTCAGGTCCACGGCGACGCCCGGATGGCGGATCGCCATCCTCGACCCGGCCGACGACCTGAACCGCAACGCCGCCAACGCATTGCTCAAGATCCTGGAAGAACCGCCGCCCCGGTCGATCTTCCTGATCGCCAACCACGCGCCGGGTCGCCTCCTGCCGACCATTCGCTCCCGCTGCCGGACGCTTCGGATCCCGCAACTCGGCGATCGCCCGCTACTGGACGGCCTGGCGCGCAAGCTGCCGGACGTTCCCGGCGACGAACGTCGGTCGGCAGCCGAGGTCGCACGCGGCAGCCTGCGACAGGCGTTGCTCGTCCAACAGGGCGGCGGAGTGGACGTCCTGCGGGAGGCGGACCGCATGTTGGGGCGCGCCATCGAGGACTGGCAGGCGGTGCACACGCTCCTCGACGGCCTGGTACAGAAAGGGCGGGAGGCGGCATGGGACCTATTTCGCGACCGCCTCTTCGAGACGTTGTCGGCGGAAGCCCGGCGCGCGGCAGTGGGTGGCATGGCGCGCCATAGTGCGGACCTAGCGAGCTTCTGCCTCGCCGAGCAGGCGCGCTGGCGCGAAGCCGCGGCGTTCAATCTCGATCGCAAGCAGACGATCCTCAGCTTCCTCGACCGGTTCCAGGCTCTTCGCGACAACGCTGCGCGCTGACAGGTCTGCACGGGGTTCGTTGAGCCGAGCCGACCGATGGGCTATTGCCCATCTCAAACCGATCCGCGCAGAAGCACCACGATGGCCGAACGATTCTACACGACGACCGCGATCTCCTATCCGAACGGCAGCCCGCATATCGGCCACGCCTACGAGCTGATCGCGACGGACGTGATCGCGCGCTTCAAGCGCCTCGACGGTTTCGACGTGTTGTTCCTGACCGGCACGGACGAGCACGGCATCAAGATGCTGCAGACCGCCCGCAACCTCGAGATTTCGCCGCTGGAGCTCGCCGACCGGAACTCCGCCAAGTTCCGCGAGATGGGGCGCGAGCTCCGCAGCTCCAACGACGACTTCATCCGCACCACGGAAGAGCGGCACAAGGTCGCCTGCCAGGAAATCTGGCGACGGATGCAGGACGCCGGCGACATCTACAAGGGCTCCTATGCCGGGTGGTACTCGGTCCGGGACGAGGCCTACTACGCCGAGGACGAGACGCGCCTGACCGAGGACGGCCGGCGGCTCGGGCCGCAGGGCTCGCCCGTGGAGTGGGTCGAGGAGGAAAGCTACTTCTTCCGCCTGTCGCAGTTCGCCGAACGGCTGCTCGAGCATTACGAGGCTCATCCCGACTTCATCGGCCCCGCCGAGCGTCGCAACGAGATCGTCTCCTTCGTGCGCTCGGGCCTGAAGGACCTTTCCATCTCGCGGACCACCTTCGACTGGGGCATTCCAGTGCCCGGCGACGAGCGGCACGTGATGTACGTCTGGGTCGACGCGCTCACCAACTACCTGACCGCCACCGGCTTTCCCGAGGGCGGCGAGCGCGCCGGGTTCTGGCCTGCCGACCTCCACGTGATCGGCAAGGATATCGCACGGTTTCACACGGTCTACTGGCCGGCGTTCCTGCTGTCGGCCGGTCTCCCGCTGCCTCGGCGCGTCTACGTGCACGGCTTCCTGTTCAACCGTGGGGAGAAGATGTCGAAGTCGGTCGGCAACGTGATCGACCCGCACGCCCTCGTTTCCGCCTACGGTCTCGATCCGGTCCGCTACTTCCTGCTGCGCGAAGTGCCGTTCGGCCAGGACGGCAACTACTCGCACGAAGCGATCGTCGGCAGGATGAACTCCGAGCTCGCCAACGACCTGGGCAACCTCGCGCAGCGTTCCCTGTCGATGATCGCCAAGAATTGCGATGGCCGCCTTCCGACGCCCGGCGCCTTCACCGAGGCGGACAAGGCCATTCTCGAGGCGAGCGGGCAGTTGCTGCAGCGATGCCGCGCGGCGATCGACCGCCAGGAACTTCACCTGATGCTCTCTGCGATCGTCGGTGTCGTTTCGGAGACCAACCGCTACTTCGCCGGCGAGGAACCCTGGGTCCTGCGCAAGACCGACCCCGCGCGCATGGGCACGGTGCTCTACGTCACCGCGGAGGTGCTGCGGCGCGTCGCGATTCTGCTCCAACCGGTCATGCCGGACTCGATCGCCAAGTTGCTCGACCTTCTGGGCATCGCGGAACACGAGCGTGGGTTCGAGCGTCTCGACCAGGGGATCATGCTGGAAGGCGGCCAGACATTGCCCGCGCCCGCCGGCGTGTTTCCCCGCTATGTCGAACCCGCAACCGACGACGCCTGATGACGACCTGCCTTCTCGTCGACAGCCACTGCCATCTCGACTTCCCGGACTTCGACACCGATCGAGAGGCACTGATCGCGCGCGCCAACGCGGCGGGCGTCGGCGTCATGGTCAGCATCTGCACCCAGGTCGTGAAGCACGAGCGCGTCCTCGCGATCGCCGAACGCTATCCGTGCGTCTTCGCGTCGGTCGGCACGCATCCGCTCAACGCGGCCGACGAGGACGAGGTGCCGGTCGAAGACCTCGTGCGGCTCGCCCGCCATCCGAAGGTGGTGGCCATCGGCGAGGCCGGCCTCGACTACCACTACGACCGGGCCCCGCGCGACCGCCAGGAGCGCGTGTTCCGTCGGCACATCGCGGCGGCGCGCGAGACCGGCTTGCCGCTCGTGATCCATGCCCGCGATGCCGACACGGACGTCGAGCGCATCCTGGTGGACGAGGTGGGGAAGGGTGCCTTCCCCTTCGTCCTTCACTGCTTCACCGCCGGAGAGCGGCTCGCAACGGTCGGCGTCGAACTCGGCGGCTACGTCTCCTTTTCGGGGATCGTCGCCTTCAAGAACTCCACGGAGCTGCGTGCGATCGCGGCCTGCGTGCCGCAGGATCGCATCCTGGTGGAGACCGACGCCCCCTATCTCGCCCCACCGCCCAATCGCGGCAAGCGAAACGAGCCCGCCTTCGTTCGGGATACCGCCACCGCTCTCAGCGAAGCGCTCGGGCATGAGCTCGAAGCGTTCGCACGGCAGACGACGGACAACTTCTTCCGCCTTTTCTCCGAGGTTCCCGACCCGCGCAAAGGCGGCGCCGCGTGAGCAGGCGTCTGCGTCTCACGGTTCTGGGATGCGGCTCTTCGCCCGGCACGCCGAGGATCACCGGCGATTGGGGGCAGTGCGATCCAGCCAATCCGCGCAATCGGCGCACGCGCTGTTCGGCGATGGTGGAACTGATCGACGGCGACGACGTCACGCGCGTCGTCATCGATTGCGGACCGGACTTCCGCGAACAGATGCTGGCCGCCTCCGTTCGCCGCATCGACGCCGTCCTCATCACGCATCCGCATGCCGACCACATCCACGGCCTCGACGACCTGCGAGGCTACGTCATCGACCACCGCAGGCTGGTGGACCTGTATGCCGACCGCGAGACCTACGCGCGCCTGTTCGAGGCGTTCGGCTACTGCTTCCGCACGCCACCGGGCAGCGCCTATGCGCCGATCGTGCGCCACCACGAAATCCAAGGCGGCCGGAGCTTCGAGATCGACGGACCCGCCGGTGCCATCACGGTGCATCCGTATACGCAGGTACACGGCAGCATCCATTCGCTCGGGTTCCGGATTGGCCCGATCGCCTATTCCAGCGACGTGTCGGATTTTCCGTCCGCTGCCGTAGAGGCCATTTCAGGCGCAGAGCTGCTGGTGGTCGACGCGCTCCAATATCGTCCGCACCCCAGCCATCTCTCGCTCGACGAGGCGCTCGGCTGGATCGATCGGCTCGGCGTCCCACGCGCGGTGTTGACCCACATGCATACGCCGCTGGACTACGAGGCGGTCCGACGATCGCTGCCGGCCCATGTCGAGCCGGCCTTCGACGGAATGCGGATCGAGTTCGAACTCTGAGCGCGGACGCGAGCCGGCGCAGCTTCCGGATATTCGACAGCGCTTTTATCCACTGAGTTGAAACCACTGCCATGCTTCGTTGGCGGCAGCGCCGGGGCTGACGTCCGGTGCGATTTTCGCGGGAAGGCCGGATCAGCCTCGGCGGTCCGGGCGATCGAACGAAAAAGAAAATCACGACCGACCAGGAAACCGTGCCTCGCTCGTCAGCGCTCCCCATTGCGACCCGTCAAAATAGTTCCATAATCAATATTATGACATCGTTGATTGGCGGACGGCGCTGCGGGCTTACACGCCATGCCTATCTCCCCTCAAGAGCGCTTGCGGATCGTGGTGAGCCAGGTGACGTCGATGTTCCTTGCTTTCGACGACGCCACGTCGTGCGGACGAGCTGATCGGCTGCGATGACGATATTGCGCAGTGGTGATAGCGCTGCCGCGAACTTCAGTGGCAAGCCCACATCGATCCTTAGCGGTTCGCGACGGCCGCTCCGGCACGAGGCTTGACTAGGTTTCCCCGTCAAAGTGATGGGTCGCGACGACCTACCGAGCAACGACGCGCGTCGTTCGGGGAGCAATCCGCATCTGAAGGTGTCGCTGGAGTATGTGGACCGGATCCTGGACTACTGCGCGGAGAACGGGATCGGGCTGTACCGGATGTCGTCGGATCTGGCGCCGTATGCGACGCATCCCGATCTTCCGCAGTTCCACGGGATGGTCCGCGAGAGCGGGTCGGAGCTGGCGGCCGTGGGCGCCAAGGCGCGAGCCCTGGGCCTTCGGCTTTCGTTCCATCCCTCGCAGTTCATCGTCCTGAACAGCCCGGACCCGTCGCTCGTGTCGCGCAGCGTGTGGGATCTGGCGAGCCAGGCGGAGATGCTGGACCTGATGGGGCTGGGTCCAGAGGCGGTCCTGGTGATCCATGTGGGCGGGACGTACGGGGACGTCGCGACGAGCCGGGAGCGCTGGGTCCGGACCTGGGAGACGCTGCCCGAGCCGGTCCGGCGCCGTCTGGTGCTGGAGCACGACGACCTTCGGTTTTCGGCGTCGGACACGTTGTGGATCCATGAGCGCACGGGGGTGCGGCTGGTGTTCGACCACCAGCACTTCTGGTGCCTGAACCCGGACGGGCTGGACCTTCGCGCGACGGTTCTGGCGATGGTTGGGACGTGGCCTTTGGGGGAGGTTGCGAAGGTTCACTACTCGTCGCCGCGGACGCAGTTTCTGGAGCGCCGTGTGGTGGACAAGGGGACGGGCCGGAAGGGGTCGCGTCTGGTTCCGCCGGTGACGACGGGTCATGCGGACTTCGTGAACCCGTTCGAGTTCGCGCAGTTTCTGTCGAGCGTTGAGGGGGTGGCGTTCGACGTGATGCTGGAGGCGAAGGCGAAGGACGTGGCGTTGTTTCGGCTTCGCGGGGATGTCGTGCGGTATGCGCCGTGGCATGGGTCGCGGTTTGGGCTGGGGGGGCCGGCGTGAGGGGCGCGGCGCTGTGCGCCCTGCCCGTTGGTCC
>NZ_QYRN01000020.1 GCF_003583935.1 Aureimonas flava
CGCTGGCTCAACTTCCCGGCCAATCAACCAAACCTTCCGGTCCAGCCCATCCGCCCCCGGCGCCTCCGCCGTCGTCGTGAAGCGGCTTATAGGGGAGCCAACACCCAACGGTCAACCGGAAAAAACGGGAAAAGGACGAAATTTCTGTGCGACGCGTTCCTCGGCCCGTTCCTGGCGACCGAAGCGGGGTTCAGGATCGTGCAGTCCCCCTCTCCCGCTCGCCGCGGACCCAGCCCTCCGTGGTCTCGGCCACGAAGTCTGCGAACGCGCCGCGTTCGATGGCATCGCGCGCCCCCGACATGAGCTGCTGATAGTAGGCCAGGTTGTTCCAGGTCAGCAGCATCGCCCCCAACGTCTCCTGGGTACGGACGAGGTGATGGAGGTAGGCGCGGGAGTAGTCCCGTGTGGCCGGACAGGCGGACCGCTCATCGAGCGGTGCGGCGTCCTCCGCATGGCGAGCGTTCTTCAGGTTGATGCGCCCGTGCCGCGTGAAGGCGAGCCCGTGGCGTCCCGCTCGCGTCGGCATCACGCAATCGAACATGTCGATGCCGCGCATGATCGATTTCAGGATATCGTCCGGCGTGCCGACGCCCATCAGATAGCGCGGCTTCCCGTGCGGAAGCACCGGGACGGTTTCCCCCAGCATCGCAAGCATCACGTCCTGCGGCTCGCCGACCGCAAGGCCGCCTACGGCATAGCCCTTGAGCCCCATGTCCCGCAGCCTCTCGGCGGACCGGATGCGCAACGCGGCGTCGTCGCCGCCCTGGACGATGCCGAACATCGCCTTGCCGGGCTGGTCGCCGAAGGCGACTGCGCATCGCTCGGCCCAACGCAGCGACAGCTCCATCGCCCGCTCGATCTCGGACCGCTCCGCCGGCAGACGGATGCACTCGTCGAGCTGCATCTGGATATCGCTGTCGAGCAGGCCTTGGATCTCGATCGAGCGCTCAGGGGTCAGCTCGTGCACCGTGCCGTCGATATGGGAGCGGAACGTGACGCCCTGTTCCGACATCTTCCTCAGGCTGGCGAGCGACATGACCTGAAAGCCGCCCGAGTCCGTGAGGATCGGGTGGGGCCAGCGCGCGAAATCGTGCAGCCCTCCGAGACGCGCGACGCGCTCGGCGCCGGGACGCAGCATCAGATGGTAGGTGTTGCCTAGGATGATGTCGGATCCGAGGTCCCGGACCTGGTCGAGATACATCGCCTTGACGGTCGCGGCCGTCCCGACGGGCATGAAGGCCGGCGTGCGCACAACGCCTCGCGGCATCGAGATCGTGCCGCGGCGGGCGAGACCGTCCGTCGCGGACACGTCGAATGTGAACTGGCTCAAGCGGTACGCTCCAGGAGACAGGCGTCGCCGTAGGAATAGAAACGGTAGCCGTCGCGGACGGCATGCGCATAGGCGGCCCGCATGCGGTCGAGACCGCTGAAAGCGGAAACCAGCATGAACAGGGTCGAGCGCGGCAGGTGGAAGTTGGTCATCAGGGCATCCACAGCGCGGAACTCGTATCCCGGCGTGATGAAGATGTCGGTCGCGGCGGCGAAGGGCTCGACGTGTCCCGTTTCGCGCGCCGCGCTCTCCAATAGCCGCAGGGACGTCGTGCCCACGGCGACGATGCGCCGACCCGCGTCGCGGGCCGCTTGCAGGCGCCACGCGACGTCCTCGGTGACGACGCCGATCTCGCTGTGCATGCGATGCTCGCGCGTGTCGTCCGCCTTGACCGGCAGGAAGGTCCCCG
The DNA here is from genome assembly GCF_003583935.1 of Aureimonas flava. GTDB lineage: Bacteria > Pseudomonadota > Alphaproteobacteria > Rhizobiales > Rhizobiaceae > Aureimonas > Aureimonas flava. The sequence continues at coordinate 1,740 of NZ_QYRN01000020.1, forward strand.
CCCCCACATGCAGGGTCACGTATTCCTGCGCGATGCCGCGGGCGGACAGCGAGGCCATGAGTTCGGGGGTGAAATGAAGCCCGGCCGTCGGCGCGGCGACCGCCCCCTCCTCCCGCGCGAACACGGTCTGGTAGTCGCGAAGGTCCGCCCCGTCCACGGCTCGCTTGGATGCGATGTAGGGCGGAAGCGGAAGGCGACCGACGGCGGCGATCGCGGCGTCGAGAGCGGGTCCGCCGAGGGCGAAGAGAAGCTCGACCTCGCCGCCTTCGCCCTTCTCCATCACCTGCGCGACGAGCGGCGCTCCGTCACCCACGGCAGGGACGAACTCCACCGCGTCCCCCACATTGATACGCTTGCCGGGCCGCATGAACGCCTTCCAGCGATCGGCCGCGATGCGCATGTGAAGCGTGGCGTCCACACCGACGCGCGACGGGCCGTCGGGCCGCTGTCGCAATCTCTCGCCGGACATCCGGGCCGGGATCACCTTGGTGTCGTTGAAGACCAGAACGTCGCCGTCGCGCAGGACGGTCGGAAGATCTCCGACCAGCCGGTCTTCGAAAGGGCCGGATGCCGCGACGCGAAGCAGCCGGGCCGATTCGCGCGGAAGAGCGGGTCGCAGGGCAATCCGCTCTTCCGGAAGTTCGAAGTCGAAGAGATCGACCTGCACGGTTCTGGGATCAGGCGTCCGCTGCGACGCGCATGGTGGTGATCGAGTCGGGATCGCGCACCGGCTCGCCGCGTTTGATCTTGTCGACCGCGTCCATGCCTTCGACCACCTCGCCCCAGACCGAATACTGGCGATCCAGCCAAGGCGCCCGCTCGAAGCAGATGAAGAACTGCGAGTTCGCGCTGTTCGGGTTGGCCGTGCGGGCAGCCGAGACCGTGCCGCGCTTGTGCGGCTCGGCGCTGAACTCGGCCTTGAGGTCCGGCTTGTCGGAGCCACCGGTGCCCGTGCCGGTCGGGTCGCCCGTCTGGGCCATGAACCCGTCGATCACGCGGTGGAACACCACGCCGTCGTAGAAACCCTCGCGGGCGAGCTCCTTGACGCGCGCAACATGGCCGGGCGCGAGGTCGGGGCGCAGCTTGATCACGACCTGTCCCTTGGTCGTCTCCAGCACCAGCGTGTTTTCGGGATCCTCGAAGGCCATAGCCCGTCTCCTTATCCATGAACGAAGGCGGCCCGGATCGACCGGACCGCCCGCTTGGTTGGCTGAATGGATGAAGCGCCCCGCAGTTGCAAGGCGAATGTCGTCAGCGGGTCTGCACCTTCACCATCTTGTCGGGGTTCTCGACGGTGCCGTTGTTGGCCTCGTCGCCCTTCTTGATCTTGTCGACGACGTCCATGCCCTTGGTCACTTCGCCGACCACGGTGTACTGCCCGTTCAGGAAGTCGCCGTCGGCGAGCATGATGAAGAACTGCGAGTTGGCCGAGTTCGGATCCTGCGCGCGCGCCATGCCGACCGTGCCGCGCTTGAACGGCGTGTCGGAGAACTCGGCCTTGAGATCGGGCTTGTCCGACCCGCCCATGCCGGTGCCGGTCGGATCGCCGGTCTGGGCCATGAACCCGTCGATCACGCGGTGGAACACGACGCCGTCGTAGAAGCCTTCCTTGGCCAGGGCCTCGATCTGTGCCACGTGCTTGGGCGCCAGGTCGGGGCGCAGCTTGACGTCGATCTCGCCCTTGTTGGTCTCGATGACCAGCGTGTCGCCGGCACCGGCGGTCTGCGCATGGGCCGGCGCCAGGCTGGCCATGGCGACGGCGGCAAGAAGGCCGAGTGTCGGAAGAACTTTCATGGATGAACTCCGGGCGGCTCTCACGTCGCGGAGAGCTTTCGTTTCAGGGCGGCGGCGACATGCTCCGGTACGAAGGAGGACACGTCCCCGCCCATTCTGGCGATCTGGCGGACCAATGTGGCCGTAATGGGCCTCGTGGCGCGGCCCGCGGGCAGGAAGACGGTGGTCAGCGCCGGCGCCATGGCGTCGTTCATGCCGGCCATCTGCATCTCGTAGTCGAAGTCGGTTCCGTCCCTAAGGCCCCGAACCAGCGCCGCGGCGCCCTGGCGCCTCGCCTCGTCCACAACGAGGTCGGAGAAGAAGGAGACGCGCACGCCACCGGTGCCGCTTCCCAACAGGGGCAGGCAGTCGCGGATCAAGGCGGCGCGTTCCTCCGGGTCGAAGAGTGGTGCCTTTCCAGGATGGATTCCGACCGCCACGACCACCTCGTCGAAGAGGCGGCCGGCGGATCGCAGGATGTCCACGTGGCCGAGCGTTGGCGGGTCGAAGCTTCCGGGATAGAGGGCGATTCTCGCCATCATCTCTTCCTAACCATGACGAACGATCGTTTCGGAACCGTGCGCACCGCGGCAGCGCGGTATGAATTCGCAAAGCATTCGAGCCACAGACTGAAAGGGTCAGAAAGCGAGAGTGTTTTACGAATCGGGTTCGCCCATCCGTGGAACGATTCGTCAACCCTTTGCGTTATGGCGCTGTAATCAGGAGAGAAATCCATGCTGTTCCTCGCCTTGTCGCTTGCGATGGTTGCATCCCTTTCCACCGCGACTGTGATCGCAATGCATAACGAGGCCAGCAAGCAGCGCGCGAAGGCCTTCGCGCGCAAGCCGAAGATTCTCGGCTGACCGAGCACGGGATCAGGGCGGCGGGCAAGCCACCGCCCCGTCCCGTCGTCAGTCGGCAGTCTCGTCCGGCAAGCCATCCGCGAGGGCAACGTCCTCGCCGCCCTGGTCCGGAATACGTTCGACGGAGACCACTCGTTCGTTGTCCGCCGTGTTGAAGATCGTGACGCCCTTGGTCGCCCGACCAGCAATGCGGATCCCTTCGACGGGCACACGGATCATCTGGCCTCGATCGGAGATCATCAGCACCTGATCGTCCGGCTCCACCGGAAAGCCCGCCACGAGGCGTCCGATGTCGGACAGTCGCGAGATGTCGGTGGCCCGGATACCCTTGCCGCCACGTCCGCTGGTTCGGAAGTCGTAGGACGAGGACCGCTTGCCGAAGCCGAACTCGCTCAGCGTCAACACGAACTCTTCCGCCGCGCTCATGAACGCGTAGCGTTCCTGGCTGAGCGACACTTCCTCCACCGTCTCGTCCTCGACGCTGGCCTCGCTCGCGACGCCCTCGCCTTCCACCGCGCGTCGCATCCGCAGATACGCCGCGCGTTCCGCCGGCGAGGCGTCGACATGGCGCAGGATCGCGAGCGAGATGAGGCGATCGCCCTCGGCGAGAGCCATGCCGCGCACGCCCACCGAATTGCGGCCTGCGAACACACGCACGTCGGGCACCGGGAAGCGGATGCACTGGCCGCTGGCGGCCATCAGCAGAACGTCGTCGTCCTCGCCGCAGACGGCCACGGCCAGGATCTCGTCCTCGGCCTCTTCGAGCTTCATGGCGATCTTGCCGTTGCGGTTCACCTGGGTGAAGTCCGACAGCTTGTTGCGGCGGACGGTGCCCTTGGTGGTCGCGAACATCACGTTCAGCCGCTCGGCCGCCGCCTCCTCGTTCGGCAGCGGCAGGATCGAGGTGATCCGCTCGCCCTTCTCCAACGGCAGCATGTTGACCAGCGCCTTGCCGCGCGACTGCGGTGTGGCCAGCGGCAGGCGCCAGACCTTCTCCTTGTAGACGATGCCGCGCGAGGAGAAGAACAGGACCGGCGTGTGCGTGTTGGCCACGAAGAGACGGGTCACCGAATCCTCGTCGTCCTTCAGCGACATGCCGGAACGGCCTTTCCCGCCGCGTCGCTGCGCCCGGTAGACGCTGAGCGGGACACGCTTGATGTAGCCGCCGTGGCTGACGGTCACCACCATGTCCTCGCGCGGGATCAGGTCCTCGTCGTCGAGGTCGGCCGCGCCCTCCAGGAGTTGCGTGCGGCGCGGCGTGGCGAACTCCTCGCGCACGGCCGCGAGTTCTTCCTTGATGATGTCACGCACCCGCACCCGCGACGACAGGATCTCGAGATAGTCGCGGATCTCGTTGCCGATCGCGTTCAGTTCGTCGCCGATCTCGTCGCGGCCGAGCGCGGTCAGGCGCTGAAGGCGAAGGTCGAGGATCGCGCGCGCCTGCGTCTCCGAAAGACGATAGGTGCCGGCGTCGCTGATGCGATGGCGCGGATCGTCGATCAGCCGGATCAGCGGCGCGACGTCCTTGGCCTCCCACTCGCGCTCCATCAACTGCTCGCGGGCCGTGGTCGGGTCCGGCGCGTGGCGGATCAGGCGGATGATCTCGTCGATATTGGCGACGGCGATGGCGAGGCCGACCAACACGTGCGCCCGCTCGCGCGCTTTGCGCAGGAGGAACTTGGTGCGGCGCTGGACCACCTCCTCACGGAAGGCGACGAAGGCCGACAGCATGTCGAGCAGCACCATCTGCTCGGGCTTGCCACCGTTGAGCGCCACCATGTTGGCGCCGAAGGTCGTCTGCAGCGGGGTGAAACGGTAGAGCTGGTTGAGGATGACGTCGGACGAGGCGTCGCGCTTGCATTCGATCACGACGCGATATCCCTCGCGGTCGCTCTCGTCGCGAATGTCGGAGATGCCCTCGATGCGTTTCTCGCGCACCAGATCGGCCATCTTCTCGATCATCGTCGCCTTGTTCACCTGATACGGGATCTCGGTGATGACAATGGCCTCGCGGTCGCCGCGCATCTCCTCCACATGCACCTTGCCGCGCATCAGGATCGAGCCGCGCCCCGTGGAGTAGGCGTTCTGGATGCCCGCCCGGCCGAGAACGATCGCGCCCGTGGGGAAGTCCGGCCCAGGGATGATCTCCATCAGCTCGGGAAGCTGCAGACCCGGATTGTCGATCAGCGCGATGCAGCCGTCGATGAGCTCGCCGAGATTGTGCGGCGGGATGTTGGTGGCCATGCCGACGGCGATGCCGCCGGAGCCGTTGAGCAGGAGATTGGGCACGCGCGCCGGCAGGACCACCGGCTCGAGCTCGCGCCCGTCGTAGTTCTCCTGGAAGTCGACGGTTTCCTTGTCGATGTCGGCCAGGATCGCGTCCGACACTTTCTCCAGGCGGCATTCGGTGTAGCGCATCGCCGCCGGCGGGTCGCCGTCGATCGAGCCGAAGTTGCCCTGCCCGTCGATCAGCGGCGCGCGCAGCGAGAAGTCCTGCGCCATGCGCACCAGCGCGTCGTAGATCGAGCTGTCGCCGTGCGGATGGTACTTGCCCATCACCTCGCCGACGACGCCCGCCGACTTGCGATACGACTTGTTCCAGACCAAGCCCATTTCGCTCATCGCGTAGAGCACGCGCCGATGCACGGGCTTCAGGCCGTCGCGCACGTCCGGCAATGCGCGGCTGACGATCACGCTCATGGCGTAATCGAGGTAGGACCGCTGCATTTCCTCGATGATCGAGACCGGTTCGATACCTGTCGGACGTTCGGGCTGCGTAGAATCGGGGGGTAGGTCGGACAAGATGAAATCCCGGTCAGAATGTCTCGTCCTTATATAGGAAAAGACGCCGCGGACGCAAATCCAAGCATTCGCATTCCTTTTTCGGGATCAACGACTTACATCGACGCGTCCATTTTTGGCGTCACGTTTGCCGACGGCTGTCGGATACGCCGCCGTCGCGGCGCGGCACGGCGGCGGCTATGACGGGTGTTCCACAGCGTTTCGCGAAGGCTCTCGCATGATCGAAACCCTCCTGAACGGCTTCGCCACCCTCTTCGTGATCATCGATCCGATCGGTCTCGCGCCGATCTTCCTCGGGCTCACGCCGGGCCTGTCGGCCAACGAGCGGCGGCGCATCGCGCGCAACGGCTGCCTGATCGCCTTCCTGATCCTCGCAGCCTTCGGCCTGATCGGCCTCAGCGTTCTCGGCGCGCTGGGCATCTCGCTCGGCGCCTTCCGTGTCGCCGGCGGGCTGTTCCTGTTCTGGATCGCGTTCGAACTCGTCTTCGAGAAGCGCAAGACACGCAAGGAGAAGGACGCCCAGACCGCGATGACCGAGCATGAAGCCGGCGAGATCGCGGCGGTGCCGCTTGCCATCCCGTTGATGGCGGGCCCCGGGGCCATCTCGGCGGTGATCCTGCTTTCCGGCGAGTTGCCGAGCGCGGCCGGCCAGGGCAGCGTCGTGCTTGTGATCGCGCTGACCGTCTTCGCGACCTATCTCGTGCTGTCGGTGGCCGACCGGTTCGAACGGCTGATGGGCCAGACCGGCCGCGCCGTGATCACGCGCCTCCTCGGCGTGCTCCTGGCTGCTCTCGCGGTCCAGTTCGTCGGCGACGGGATCAAGGCGCTGTTCCCCGCCGCCGGCGCATGATGCACGGAACCCACGCATAGTGCGGAAGTAACGGATCGTGCGGCCCATCGGCATCGTGATCGGCGGCGCTGCGCAACCATGCGATAGGAACTGCTGCGCTCGGCCGATTGGCCGCGTCTGAACGAACGAAACCACACAGGAACCGAAGAATGCCCGACGATGCCCGGCACCTCGAAGCCGTCGTTCGCGAAATGGCGGAGGCGCAGACAGCCGATCAGATCATGAAGCATTGGGCGTCGGAGGTCGCCTGGTTCGACATCTCCGCCGAGAACCTCCACGGTTACGACGCGGTCCATGCCGAGTTCGACCGGCAGTTCGGAAAGCTCGTGGAATGCGGCGCCGACTTCCTCGAACTCGATTGCCACGTCAGCGGCGACGTCGGGTTCGTACGCAGCGTCCAGCGCTTCTGGGCACAGACGAAGACGGGGGACCGCCACGACATGACCACGCGGCAGACCGACTGCTTCCTGCGCCGCGACGGAAAGTGGACCCTCGTCCATCAGCATATCTCGCTCCCACAGGCGTAGGCGCGAAGCGCTCCCTCGCTGGCGGGGATGCGCCCGTGCGCCTTGGTGCGGGAACGGTGTTGGCGGATGGGGTGAGACAATCTCGGCCCGCCGCCTTGTCGTTGAAAACGTTGTGCAATTTCCGATCTGGCAGCGGTGCGTGTGTAGCAGGCTGGTGTAGCATTAGGCAAGGGCGCGTCGGACAGCGGGGAGGCCCCAGAGCAGTCGGAGACGTGGGCGCTTTCCGTTCGGTGCAGCGTCCTCGGTGGGACCCACGCCGACCCCGCCTCTTTCTGACAAGAAAATCTTTGAGCCCATTCGATGGAAGCGAGACAGCTCCCTTCCCCCCGTAGGCCGGGGTCAAGCGTGAAGTGCCGGTCGACCGGACATCGTCATGCAGCCTTGCTTTTCTTCTTCCGTTCCTGTCTGCCAGGGGACGGTCGCAAATCAGGAGCCTCCAGAACGCATGAGGAAGTGCCAAGTACCGGGCTGCGGGGAGATGACCACGCGCTTCGGTCGCTACTGCACCAGCCACAAGGCTCGGGCTCGACGCCATGGTGACGTCTACCAGCGCGGGGTCACCGCTACGGAGCTGAAGCCCTTCGTCATGAAGGTCCGGGCGAGGATAGCGAAGAACGCCGACAACCCGCTCTGGGGGCAATGCGAGGCCCGCTGGAGGGCCATCGTGGACCATGCGGTCGGCATCAGCCGGACCTTCCAGTCGGGCCAGCCGGGGAACCGCTACGAGCATCAGGCGGCCAAGATGGTCATGAACGTGGGCTCGCAGGTCGAGCCTCGTGCGGTCGTGGAGACGGCCTTGGCGATGTACCTGATGCGGGAGGCGGACCCGCACCGCTTCACCTCTGACGGGGCCTTCTCGGTCCAGCTCGCGAGACGCCTGCGGGGCTTGGGCGAGGTGAACGCTGCGACGACCATAGATCGGTCAGGACGGCAGCGGCGGGTCTACCGGGAGCTTTCCCCCAAGGTGACCGGCGTCATCGCCCAGTGGGCCGCACAGGCGCTGGGAGCGGCCGGCATCATCATCGCGAGGCTGGAGATGAAGGAGGTGGAGGCCGCCAGAGCCGAGCGGGACGCCTTCAGCGATGCCTTGAGCCGCCTCACCTGACCACATCCGAGAACCATGCACCGGCCGCACCACGGGGGACCGTAGGTGCAGTGACTGCACTTGTGCCGGCCGATGCCGAGACCAGAGGAAACCCCATGAGCGACACGGCAGCGGAACCGCAGGGCGTGATCAATCCTCAGGTGGATGCCTTCGATGCCGACACGGACTTGGAGCTGATGAGCCCGCGTGCGGAGCTGGAGGCGTTGGCAGCTTCGGTGACGGTGACCGAACGTCCTGACCAGCTTGACCTCAAGGACATCCACGAGCGCCCCGAGGTCTTCCAGCCGAGGGACCGGGTCAGCGAGCAGCACATCCAAGAGCTGGTCCGTGCGATTGAACCGCCCCGGGTTTGTCGGAGGCTCCAACTCTTGAGAGGATGGAGCCATGACGAAGAGAACACCGCCGTTTAGTCCCGAGGTCCGCGCCCGTGCGGTTCGGATGGTGATGGATCACCGTGAT
>NZ_QYRN01000021.1:2500-6455 GCF_003583935.1 Aureimonas flava
TGACGGGTCGCTGGTGGAAACGCCGAGCGACCTGGTCCGAGGACCACCGCCGAGAAGGTTCATCGCCTTGTCGGGTTACCGGTGCCCTCGTTTGGATGGGTGTGCCTGACCGCCGCCCTTGGGGTTCGTCTCTGGAAGCTGGTCTTTCGCCAGTCTCGTGTCTAGCCGGCATGGGATTGGCATGAGCCATGCTGCAGGACGCCGACGCCCGTTGCACGCGGGTCCGGTGTTGGCATGGCTCACGAAGAGAATGAAGCGCACATGATCATCTCTCTCTTCCCAAGAGCAAAGCCGACGACGACGAACGGGAAGCCCCGAACCCATTGGGTTCGCAAGGCCGACCGGCCGTCGCCGCTCGTGCGGCGCGCCCCGCGCAGACGATCGCCTCGATAGGCGATCGGCGTGAGCGGACTTGGGAACTGGTGATCATGGGCGATGAGAACGATCAAGTGTCTTAAGGGCATCTGGTGAATGCCTTGGCATGCACAGGCGATGAAGGACGTGATACGCTGCGATAAGCCATGGGGAGCTGCGAATGAGCTTTGATCCGTGGATTTCCGAATGGGGCAACCCACCTCCGAGCCTTGGTCAGATCGGAACGTCACTGGTACGGGAACGTGCTGGTGGTGTTGCGGTGACCAAGGTTCAATTGTGAGGTATCTGACTCTGAATACATAGGGGTTAGAAGCGAACTCGGGGAACTGAAACATCTAAGTACCCGAAGGAAAGGACATCAACCGAGACTCCGTTAGTAGTGGCGAGCGAACGCGGACCAGGCCAGTGACCATCGAAGGAAGAAGCCGAACACGTTGGAAAGCGTGACAAGAGTGGGTGACAGTCCCGTAGGCGCAATGTTCTCGATGGTCCATGAGTAGGGCGGGACACGTGAAATCCTGTCTGAAATTGGGGGGACCACCCTCCAAGCCTAAGTACTCGTGCATGACCGATAGTGAACCAGTACCGTGAGGGAAAGGTGAAAAGCACCCCGACAAGGGGAGTGAAAGAGAACCTGAAACCGGATGCCTACAAACAGTAGGAGCCCAAGGTTTGTCCTGGGTGACTGCGTACCTTTTGTATAATGGGTCAGCGACTTAGTCTGGCGAGCGAGCTTAAGCCGATAGGTGGAGGCGCAGCGAAAGCGAGTCTGAACGGGGCGTTCAGTTCGTCGGATTAGACCCGAAACCGAGTGATCTAGCCATGAGCAGGTTGAAGGTGCGGTAACACGCACTGGAGGACCGAACCCGCATCTGTTGCAATAGATTGGGATGACTTGTGGCTAGGGGTGAAAGGCCAATCAAACTCGGAAATAGCTGGTTCTCCGCGAAATCTATTTAGGTAGAGCGTCGGATGTATTCCTCAGGGGGTAGAGCACTGAATGGGCTAGGGGGACTCACCGTCTTACCAAACCCAATCAAACTCCGAATACCTGAGAGAACTGTCCGGCAGACACACGGCGGGTGCTAACGTCCGTCGTGAAGAGGGAAACAACCCTGACCGACAGCTAAGGTCCCCAAGTTATGGCTAAGTGGGAAAGGATGTGAGAATCCCAAAACAACCAGGATGTTGGCTTAGAAGCAGCCATCATTTAAAGAAAGCGTAACAGCTCACTGGTCTAGATTTAAGGGTTCTTGCGCCGAAAATGTAACGGGGCTCAAGCCATACACCGAAGCTTCGGGTTTGCACCTCTGGTGCAAGCGGTAGCGGAGCGTTCCCTAGGCCGTTGAAGGAGGATCCGTGAGGACCTCTGGAGGTATGGGAAGTGCGAATGCTGACATGAGTAACGATAAAGGGTGTGAGAGACACCCTCGCCGAAAGTCCAAGGGTTCCTGCTTAAAGTTAATCTGAGCAGGGTGAGCCGGCCCCTAAGGCGAGGCCGAAAGGCGTAGTCGATGGGAACCACGTTAATAGTCGTGGGCCTGGTGGTGAGTGACGGATCCCGTGTGTCGTTATCCCTTATTGGATTGGGGTGGCGGCGAAGGGGTCCCGGGAAATAGCCCCACCGTATAGACCGTACCCGAAACCGACACAGGTGGACTGGTAGAGCATACCAAGGCGCTTGAGAGAACTGCGTTGAAGGAACTCGGCAAATTGCACGCGTAACTTCGGAAGAAGCGTGACCTCTTCATACGCAAGTGTGGAGGGGTGGCACAGACCAGGGGGTAGCGACTGTTTATCAAAAACACAGGGCTCTGCGAAGTCGCAAGACGACGTATAGGGTCTGACGCCTGCCCGGTGCTGGAAGGTTAAGAGGAGGGGTGCAAGCTCTGAATCGAAGCCCCAGTAAACGGCGGCCGTAACTATAACGGTCCTAAGGTAGCGAAATTCCTTGTCGGGTAAGTTCCGACCTGCACGAATGGCGTAACGACTTCCCCGCTGTCTCCAACGCAGACTCAGTGAAATTGAATTCCCCGTGAAGATGCGGGGTTCCTGCGGTCAGACGGAAAGACCCCGTGCACCTTTACTATAGCTTTACACTGGCATTCGTGTCGGCATGTGTAGGATAGGTGGTAGGCTTTGAAGCGTGGGCGCCAGCTCGCGTGGAGCCATCCTTGAAATACCACCCTTATCGTCATGGATGTCTAACCGCGGCCCGTCATCCGGGTCCGGGACAGTGTATGGTGGGTAGTTTGACTGGGGCGGTCGCCTCCCAAAGAGTAACGGAGGCGCGCGATGGTGGGCTCAGACCGGTCGGAAATCGGTCGTCGAGTGCAATGGCATAAGCCCGCCTGACTGCGAGACAGACAAGTCGAGCAGAGACGAAAGTCGGTCATAGTGATCCGGTGGTCCCGCGTGGAAGGGCCATCGCTCAACGGATAAAAGGTACGCCGGGGATAACAGGCTGATGACCCCCAAGAGTCCATATCGACGGGGTTGTTTGGCACCTCGATGTCGGCTCATCGCATCCTGGGGCTGGAGCAGGTCCCAAGGGTTTGGCTGTTCGCCAATTAAAGCGGTACGTGAGCTGGGTTCAGAACGTCGTGAGACAGTTCGGTCCCTATCTGCCGTGGGTGTAGGAATATTGACAGGATCTGTCCCTAGTACGAGAGGACCGGGATGGACATACCTCTGGTGGACCTGTTGTGGCGCCAGCCGCAGTGCAGGGTAGCTATGTATGGACGGGATAACCGCTGAAGGCATCTAAGCGGGAAACCCACCTGGAAACGAGTGTTCCCTATCAGGGCCGTGGAAGACGACCACGTTGATAGGCCGGATGTGGAAGCGCGGCAACGCGTGAAGCTGACCGGTACTAATCGCCCGATCGGCTTGATCGTTCTCATTCGCCCATGACCATCGCTGACGCGATGATCATGGTCTCTTTTGTCTCCTTGCGCCAACCGGCTATCGAGCCGGTTGTCTGCGGAGGGCCGGGCCACGAGGCCCGCCGGCTCGCTCGAGCCGGGAGACAGCGCTTCGTTCTTCAAGACCAGCTCACCCGACCTCTCCGAAAGGCGAGCCTCCAAGGACCCGGGCAGGGTCCGCAGGCAAGCCCGAACGGGCGTCGCGCCCCATGGCGCGCCCCAGCGGAGACGATCGCCCCGCAGGCGATCGGCGTGAGCGAAGCTTCCATGATGCGATTGGCCGACCTGGTGGTTCTAGCGGGGCGGCCGCACCCGATCCCATTCCGAACTCGGCCGTGAAACGCCTCAGCGCCCATGATACTTCGTCTCAAGACGCGGGAAAGTCGGTCGCCGCCAGGTCTGCCAATCGCATCATACCCCCCTCTCTCACACCACACACCCCATCACGACGCCCGCCACGGTCCGCCCTGGCGGGCGTCGTCGCGTGCGCACATCGACACCCGCCGCAAGCGCAGGGCCGCAAGGGCAGGGACCAACGGGCAGGGCGCACAGCGCCGCGCCCCTCACGCCGGCCCCCCCAGCCCAAACCGCGACCCATGCCACGGCGCATACCGCACGACATCCCCGCGAAGCCGAAACAACGCCACGTCCTTCGC
>NZ_QYRN01000022.1 GCF_003583935.1 Aureimonas flava
CCGGCGGCCTGCGCGCGTTCCGCCCATCTCATGCCTGGGGCCATTTGTGGTGGAAGGTTCCCGGTCGGTCGAGGCGGTGGAAGGTGTGGGCTCCGAACAGGTCGCGCTGGCCCTGGGTCAGGTTGGTGGTGCCGCGCGCCCGGCGGTAGTCGTCGAAATAGGCGAGCGCGGCCGACAGCGCGGGCACCGGGATGCCCGCCAGCGCCGCCTTGGCCACCACGCGACGCAGCGCCGCCTGCCCCGCCTCGATCCGCTGCGTGAAGCTCGGCGCCTGCAGCAGGTTCACCACCTCCCCCGCCTCGTAGGCCCGTGTGATGTCGTCCAGGAAGCGCGAGCGGATGATGCAGCCGGCCCGCCAGATCCGCGCGATCTCGCCGAGCGGCAGGTTCCACGAGAACTCCGCGGACGCCTCGGCCAGCGTCGCGTAGCCTTGCGCGTAGGCGATGATCTTGGCCGCGACCAGCGCGCCCTCGAGCTCGCCCAGGCCCTCGTGGTCGGCGTGGAACTCGGCCCGCGCGATCGTCACGTCCGCGAAGATGCGCGCCGCCTCGGCCCGCTCCCGGCGGCGCGAGGACACGCCCCGCGCCGACACCGCCGCCTCCAGCGTGGTGGCGCCGACCCCCAGCTTCTGCGCCTCGATCACCGACCAGCGCCCGGTGCCCTTCTGGCCCGCCTCGTCGACGATCCGGTCCACCAGCGCGCCCTCCCCCTCCGGGTCGCGCTCGGCCAGCACCAGGGCGGTGATCTCGACGAGGTAGGACTGCAGCTCGCGCCGGTTCCAGTCGGCGAAGATGTCGGCCATCTCGCTGGCCTTCAGCCCCACCGCGTCGCGCAGGATGCCGTAGACCTCCGCGATCATCTGCATGTCGGCATATTCGATGCCGTTGTGGATCGTCTTGACGAAGTGCCCGGCTCCGTCCGGGCCCAGCCAGTCGACGCACGGCGAGCCGTCGAACCGGGCGGCGATCGGCTCCAGAAGCGGTTTCAGGCGCTCCCACACCGCCGGGTCGCCCCCCACCATGATCGAGGGCCCGTTGCGCGCCCCCACCTCGCCGCCCGACACGCCCATGCCGACGAAGTGGACGCCGGTGGGCTTCACCTCGCGCTCGCGGCGCACCGTGTCGTTGAAGTCCGCGTTGCCCGCGTCGATCAGGATGTCGCCCGGTTCGAGATGCGGCAGCACCAGCGCCATCTGGTCGTCCACCGGACCGCCGGCATTGACCATCAGCACCACCACGCGCGGGCTCTTCAGCGTGGACACGAAATGCTCCACCGAATCGGTCGGCACCAGGCGACCCGCCAGCTCCGGGTTCTCCTCGCGGACCCCGTACGCCTTCTCCACCGTCCGGTTACCCAGAGCCACCGTGAAACCGCCGTTGTCGGCAAAGTTCAGCGCAAGGCTCGCTCCCATCGTCCCCATGCCCAGTACGCC
>NZ_QYRN01000023.1 GCF_003583935.1 Aureimonas flava
TGAACCGCCCCGGGTTTGCCGGAGGCTGATTGGTTTGAGTCCTACGCGGCGATCGGAAATGCCTCAAGCTGGGCGTAGTATGCGGCCTCGGCTTCGGCTGGCGGGATGTTTCCGATGGGCTCGAGCAGGCGTCGGTTGTTGAACCAGTCGACCCATTCGAGGGTGGCGAACTCGACGGCCTCGAAGGAACGCCAAGGTCCGCGACGGTGGATGATTTCGGTCTTGAAGAGGCCGATCACTGTCTCGGCGAGGGCGTTGTCGTAGCTGTCTCCAACGCTGCCGACCGATGGCTCGATGCCGGCCTCAGCGAGGCGCTCGGTGTATCGAATGCTGACATACTGGGCTCCGCGGTCCGAATGGCAAACGAGCCCGCTGCCGGCGAAGGGCTGGCGCTGGTGGAGAGCCTGTTCCAGGGCGTCGAGCACGAAGTCCGTCCGCGCGACGCGCGACACGCGCCAGCCGACGATGCGGCGGGCAAAGGCGTCGATGACGAAGGCGACATAGACGAAGCCGTTCCAGGTGGCGACGTAGGTGAAGTCCGACACCCAGAGCATGTTCGGACGCGGCGCCTTGAAGACGCGGTTGACGCGGTCGAGCGGGCATCGCGCTGACGCGTCGGCGATCGTCGTGCGCACGCTCCTGCCTCGCACGGCGCCCTTCAGGCCCATGTCCCGCATCAGGCGCGACACTGTGCATCGAGCGACCGCGAAGCCCTCGCGCTTCATCTGCCGCCAGACCTTCCGTACGCCGTAGACGCCGAAGTTCTCGTTGAACACGCGGCGCACGTCCGCCTTCAGCACCGCGTCGCGCTTTGCGCGGGCGGGCAACCGAGAGGGGGCGGCCTGGCGGGCGGCATGTTTGTGATAGGTCGACGGGGCGATCGGCAAAACGCGGCAGATCGGCTCGACCCCGTAGGCATCACGATGCGCGTCGATGAACGCCTTCATCGCCTGAACGGGCGGTCGAGTTCCGCCTGGGCAAAATAAGCCGATGCCTTCCTCAGAATCTCGTTGGCCTGGCGAAGCTCACGCACCTCCCGCTCCAGCGCCTTGATCCGCTCGCTTTCCTCGCTCGTCGGCCCAGGCCGCAGCCCATCATCGCGCTCGGCCTGGCGCACCCAGTTGCGCAGCGTCTCGCCCGAGCAGCCGATCTTCGAAGCGATCGACTGGATCGCTGCCCATTGCGAACCCTGTTCATCACGGTGATCCATCACCATCCGAACCGCACGGGCGCGGACCTCGGGACTAAACGGCGGTGTTCTCTTCGTCATGGCTCCATCCTCTCAAGAGTTGGAGCCTCCGACAAACCCGGGGCGGTTCA
>NZ_QYRN01000024.1 GCF_003583935.1 Aureimonas flava
CCGAAACGCGTCGCCCGCCGCGCCGCTTCGGGGCGGCGGGCGGGCGGCGGTCGGTCTCGTGCCGCCGGCGTCGGGGCCGGCGCGCCGTGCGGCTCAGAACTCTTCCCAGCTGTCGTCGGCCGGTGCCGCCGCCATGCGCGGCGCCGCGCCGCCATGGCCCGTCGCGCGCATCTGCACCACGGGCCGCGCCGGGGACGGCGTGCCCGCGCGCGCCGCAAGGCCCGAGCCGTGGCCCGACGCGCG
Organism: Aureimonas flava; assembly: GCF_003583935.1. GTDB lineage: Bacteria > Pseudomonadota > Alphaproteobacteria > Rhizobiales > Rhizobiaceae > Aureimonas > Aureimonas flava. The sequence continues at coordinate 244 of NZ_QYRN01000024.1, forward strand.
CCGCGTCGGCGCCACGTCCCGCGCGGCCTGCCCCTGACGACCCCCGGTCGCAAACCCCTGGACCAGCGCCGCCAGCCCCTCCGTCTCCCCCGACAGCGCCTGCGCCGCCGCCGTGGTCTCCTCCACCATCGCCGCGTTCTGCTGCGTCACCTTGTCCATCTGGTCCGCCGCCGTCGACACCTCGCGAAGGCTCACCGCCTGCTCGCGCGCCGCGTCCGCCATCTGCGCGATCGCCTGCGCCACGCCGCCCACCTGCGTCACGATCGCCTCCAGGCTCCGTCCCGACGCGCTCACAAGCTCGACGCCCCCCTCCACCTGCCCGGTGGAGGTCGCGATCAGGTCCTTGATCTCCTTGGCCGCCTCGGCCGAGCGTTGCGCCAGCCCGCGCACCTCCTGCGCCACCACCGCGAAGCCGCGTCCCGCCTCGCCGGCGCGCGCCGCCTCGACGCCCGCGTTCAGCGCCAGAAGGTTGGTCTGGAACGCGATCTCGTCGATCACCCCGATGATGTTGCCGATGCGCGTCGAGGACTGCTCGATCTCGCTCATCGCCGCCACCGCCCGCGCCACGACCTCGCCGCCGCGCTCGGCCTCGCGGCACGCCAGCGACGCCGCCTGCCGCGCCGCGTCCGCCCGCGCCGCCGTGTCGCCCACGCCGCGCGTCACCTCGCCCAGCGCCGCCACCGTCTCCTCCAGGCTCGCCGCCTGCTGCTCGGTGCGCTGCGACAGATCGCTCGCCGCCACCGTGATCTCCGACAGGCCCGAGCGCATCGCGCCCACCGCCCCGACCACCTGGCCGATCGTGTCCTCGAGCTGCGCCACCGCCGCGTTGAACTGCGCCCGGATCGGCTCGAACTCGGCCGCCACCGGCACCTCCATGCGGACCGTCAGCTCGCCCGCCGCCAGACGCGTGAACCCCATCTCAACCTGCGCCACGAACGCCCGAAGATCCTCCGCCTTCGCCGTGTCCAGCGCAGACTGACGATCCCGGCTCGCCGCCTGCGACCGACGCGACTCCTCCGCTTCG
>NZ_QYRN01000025.1 GCF_003583935.1 Aureimonas flava
AACGTCCAGAAGCGGTTCGGCGAAGCCGTGATCATTCCCGGTCTCGATCTCGAGATCGCGGACGGTGAGTTCGTGGTCTTCGTCGGCCCGTCGGGCTGCGGCAAGTCCACGCTGCTGCGCCTGATCGCCGGTCTGGAGGACGTGTCCGGCGGCACGATCACGATCGACGGGCAGGACGTCACCGAGGCGCCGCCCGCCCGGCGCGGACTCGCCATGGTGTTCCAGAGCTACGCGCTCTACCCCCACATGAGCGTGGCCGCCAACATCGGCTTCCCGCTCAAGATGGCCGGCATGGACAAGGCGGCGATCGACAAGAAGGTGCAGGCCGCCGCCGCCACCCTCAACCTCACCGACTACCTGCAGCGTCGGCCGCGCGAGCTGTCGGGCGGCCAGCGCCAGCGCGTCGCGATCGGGCGCGCCATCGTGCGCGAGCCCAAGGGCTTCCTGTTCGACGAGCCGCTGTCGAACCTCGACGCGGCCTTGCGCGTCAACATGCGGCTCGAGATCTCCGAGCTGCACGCCCAACTCGCGACCACGATGATCTACGTCACGCACGACCAGGTCGAGGCGATGACCATGGCCGACAAGATCGTGGTGCTGAACCGGGGCAACATCGAGCAGGTCGGCTCGCCGCTCGACCTCTACACCCATCCGCGCAACCTGTTCGTGGCAGGCTTCATCGGCTCGCCGAAGATGAACTTCCTCGGTGGCGCCTACGCCCAGCAGCACGGCGCGGCGACCGTCGGCGTGCGGCCCGAGCACCTGGCGCTGTCCGCGACGGGCGGCACGCTGCGCGGCACGGCGGGCGTCTCCGAGCATCTCGGCTCCGACACGTTCGTCCACGTCAAGCTCGATACCGGCGAGACGATCACCGCCCGCTCGCCCGGCGACTTCCGCGTTCGGCATGGCGATCCCGTCTGGCTCACCCCGGAGGACGGTCGGATGCACAGATTCGACGCG
>NZ_QYRN01000026.1 GCF_003583935.1 Aureimonas flava
AGCCCATTTTGGTGGAGGCGTATCCGCCTGGGGATGCGGGAAAGACGACGGTTCGCTCGCCGTTGGGGAAGGTGCGGTGGTGGATGTGGGCGTGGATGGCGCGCGACAGGACCTGGGCCTCGACGTCGCGGCCGATCGAGACGTAGTCGGCGGCGGACTGGGCGTGGGTGACGCGGGCCACGTCCTGCTCGATGATCGGGCCCTCGTCGAGGTCGGCGGTGACGTAGTGGGCGGTGGCCCCGATCAGCTTCACGCCGCGCCCGTAGGCCTGCTTGTAGGGGTTGGCGCCCTTGAAGCTCGGCAGGAACGAGTGGTGGATGTTGATGATGCGGCCCGACATGCGCTGGCACATCGCGTCCGAGAGCACCTGCATGTAGCGCGCCAGCACGATCAGCTCGGTGCCGGCCGCGTCGGCGATCTCGAGGATGCGCGCCTCGGCCTCGGGCTTGTTGGCCTTGGTCACCGGCACGTGGTGGAAGGCGATGTCGTGGTTCACCACGACCTTCTGGTAGTCGAGATGGTTGGAGACGACGCCCACGATGTCGATCGGCAGCGCGCCGATGCGCCAGCGGTACAGGATGTCGTTCAGGCAATGGCCGAAGCGCGACACCATGAGCAGCACCTTCATCGGCCGCGCCGCGTCGTGGAAGGCGAAGTCCATGGCGAAGGGGGCGGCCACCGCGGCAAAGCCCGCGTCCAGCTCGGCGAGCGGCGCGCCCTCCTCCGAGACGAAGCCGACGCGCATGAAGAAGCGCCCGCTCTCCAGGTCGTCGAACTGCGCCGAATCGACGATGTTGCACCCCTTCCCAGACAGGTACGTCGAGATCGCCGCAACGATCCCGCGCGCCGTCGGACAGGTCACCGTCAGGACAAA
>NZ_QYRN01000002.1 GCF_003583935.1 Aureimonas flava
GGGCGGCCCGCCCGGGGGGGGGGGGCGCCCGACGGTTCGGGCCCGAGGGCCTACTGGATGCCGAGTTCCTGGCAGGCGCTGGCGTATTCGCCGGTGCAGACCTCGGAGGCCGGGGTGATGCCCTTGTCGAAGATCTCGGCCTTGATGTTGTCGCGGGTGATGACCTGCGGCACGAAGAGCTCGGACGGGGTGTCGTAGAGCGTCGTCTTGGCCTCGGGCGTCTCGCCCGAGATGAACTTGAAGGCGACGTTGGCGGCCGCCGCGGCCACGATCTCGCTGGGCTTGGAGATGGTGTTGTACTGGTCGCCCGCCACGATGAGCTGCAGCGCGGCGATGGTCGCGTCGTTGCCGGTGACCGGGGGAACCGGATCGACGCCGGCCGCCTTGAAGGCCGCGATCGCGCCGCCGCCGGTGCCGTCGTTGGCGGCCACCACGCCCTTGATGTCGGCGCCGAAGCGGGTGATCTGCCCGCTGGTCCACTGCTGGGCCTCGGGCGGCGCCCAGTCCGGCGTGTCGAACTCGGCCAGCGTCTTGTAGGCGCTGGCGTCCAGCGCCGCGTCGACGCCGTCGCGGATCAGCCCGGCGGCCGCGTCGGTGGGCGAGCCGTTGATCTGGAGGACGCCGGCGCCCTCGGGCACGCCGGTCGCCTTGAGGTGGTCGATCAGCGACTGCGCGATCGACTGGCCGATCGCCTTGTTGTCGAACGAGACGTAGAAGTCGGCCGGCGTCGCGGGGATCGGCCGGTCGTAGGCGATCACCTTGATGTCCTGGCTCTGCGCCCGCTGGACGAGCGAGGCGGCGGCGCTGGAATCCACGGGATCGAGCACGATCACGCTCGCCCCTTGCGCGATCACCGAGTTGAACTGCTGCTGCTGCAGGGCCGCGTCGCCGTTGGCGTTCTGGTAGACCACGGTGCAGTCGGGGCAGAGCTTCTCCATCTCCTGCTTGAAGCCGGGGAAGTCGCGCTCCTCGTAGCGCGTCGAGCCCTGGTCGGGCATCAGGAAGGCGACCGTGGCGTCGGCCGCGCGGGCCGAGGCGGTGCCGGCCAGGAGGCCAAGGGCGAGGACGGCGAGGCCGCCGTTGCGCAATGTCGGATGCGTCATGATCGTTTCTCCCTTTATGTCTCGTTCTTCGAGTGTGTCCGGTCTCGGCGTTCGGGGCACGCGCGAGGGGCCATTGGCGGCGGGGGCGCGCCTTGGGTGCGCCCGTCCGCCGATCGGCTCGTCCCGCCGCCGCCTCAGGCGGCGTAGGACAGGGTCTGGTTGCGTTGCGACAGGTTGCGGAACCGGGTCGGCGTCATGGACTTCTGGATCTGGAACTGCCGGTTGAAGTTGGACACGTTGTTGTAGCCGGCGGCGAAGCAGATGTCGGTGATAGACCGGTGCGGGTCGCTGGTCAGGAGCTGGCAGGCGAGGTTGATCCGCAGCCGGTTGACGTACTGGACCAGCGTCATCCCCGTGTGGCGGCGGAAGGCGCGGCTGAAGGTCGAGGGGCTGCGCCCCGACAGGGCCGCCAGGTCCTTCTCGCTGAAATCCTCGGTGAGGTGCCGGCCGATAAAGCGCAGGGCCTCGTTGATGCCCCCGCTCATGAAGCCGGACGGGTCCGGCAGGTAGTCGGCGCTGGTCAGGGGCCGGGCATCGGCGGCCGCTGTCAGGACGTCCATCAGCGCCATGAAGAGCGACAGGCGGCGGAAGCCCGTCGCCTCCACCATCTCCGCCATGATCGGGGCGGCGGCCTCGGCGGAATCGGAGCCGAACAGGACGCCGCGGCGGCTGAGGCGCAGAAGCGCGGCCGCGGCGGCGAACTCCGGCAGGGCGCGCGTGGTCTCGTCCACGAACCCTTCCGAGAACTGCACGATCCGGCAGCGCAGCGGGATCACGGCGTCCGGCGCGACCTCGCTGACCCAGTTGTGGGGAAGGTTGGGGCCGGTGAGCACGAGATTGCCCGGCTCGAACTCGCCGATGAAGTCGCCCACGAAATAGTTGCCGCGCGTGGCGACGACGTGGTGGATCTCGTATTCGGGGTGGAAGTGCCAACGGACCGTGTGGAACGGGTAGCCGTGGGTCCAGACCTTGAACGATTCCCCCTGCCGGATCTGGACGAATTCCAGGTCTGGATGCATGCCGATTCCTCCCGGCGCTGTCCGCGGCGGGAGCGTGTTCCCCGCCCTCCGCGAGGATCACTAAAGACCGGAGCCGCGCGCTTAGCTACCCACGGTTTTTCCAGCTATCGATACATTTTTGCCGATCGAAGCACGCATCGGCGACGATCCTGACGAGGGATCGCCCGCGGGACGGGCAAGGACGACGGGCGAGGCCGCCCCGAGGAACGATCGGGGCGGCCTCCGGGGATGCGCGGTCAGAACCTGTAGCGCACCGACCCGATGACGTTGCGCTCGGGCTCCTTGTAGCAGAAGCCGGAGGAGCAGATCTGCGCGTCCTCGCCGAAGATGTTGGTGGCGTTGACCTGGATGCGCAGCCCCTCGACCTGCGGCACGTCGTAGTGGGCGCTGGCGTCGATGAAGACGCGCGCGTCGTTCTTGAAGCTGTTCTCGTCGTCGCCAAAGCTCGACGACAGGTAGCGAAGGCCGGCCCCGAGGCCGAGCCCCTCGGCCGGGCCGGACTGCACCGTGTAGTCGGCCCAGAGCGAGACCGTGTGGCGCGGGGTGGACGACAGGGTGTTGCCGGTGGTCGCCGCCGTGCCCTCCACGATCTCGAGGTCGGTATAGGCGTAGGCGAGCGTGGCGTTCAGCCCCTCGGCCAGCGAGGCGGTGGCCTCCAGCTCGAAGCCGCGCGAGCGCAGCTCGCCGCGCTGCACCTGTTCGTTGGTTCCGGTGAGCGGGTTCACGTCGAAGAACACGCCGTTCTTCTGGGTGATGTCGAACACGGCGGCGGTGAGCAGCGTGTTCCAGCCCGGCACCTGGTACTTCACGCCCGCTTCCCACTGCTCGGCCGTTGTGGGCACGAAGGCCTCGCCGGCCGAGTTGGTGCCGATGTTGGGCGCGAAGGCGGTGGCGTAGCTCGCGTAGGGGGCGATCCCGCTGTCGAACAGATAGGACAGGCCGACGCGGCCGGAGAACTCGGAATCCTTCTGCTCGGGCTGGGCCGTCAGGGCGTCCGGCGTGCCGGACTCCGTTTCGGTCCACACCCAGTCGTGACGCCCGCCGAGCGTCAGCGTGAAGCGGTCGTAGGCGACCTCGTCCTGCAGGTAGAGCCCGACCTGCGACTGGTCCTGCGCCGACGCCACGGAATAGGCGGGGGTCGCGATCGCGATGTCGTAGCGCGGGGCGGCGAACAGGAGCGAGGGCGCCGCGCCGTAGCCTGCGAGGTTGGTGTACTGCGCGTAGGACGCGTCGACGCCGCCGAGAAGCGTATGGGCGAGCGGCCCGGTGTCGAACTTGGCCTCGAGCTGCGTGTCGGACACGACGCCCTTAAGCGTCTGCGCCACGTTGCCCGACCCGCGGGCGACGACCCCGTTCACCGGAGCGCCGATCGCGTAGGCGTACTCGCCGTAGACGTCGAGGCTCTGGACCCGCGCCTTCTGGCGGAAGGTGAAGGTCTCGTCGAGCCGGCGCTCCAGCTCGAAGCCGAGGCGGCCCTGGCTCTGGTCGAGATCGTTGAAGGACGGGTCGCCCGCCGCGACGTCGGTGACGCGGTTGCCGTCGTTGACATAGGCGAAGGTGCCGCCCGAGCGCGAGCGCTGGAGCTCGCCGAGGATCGTCAGCGAGGTGTCGGCGTCCGGCGTCCAGGTGAAGGCCGGGGCGACCATCAGCCGGTCGTCGGAGGCGAAGGGATAGTCGGTGTCGGCGTCGCGCGCGATGCCGGTGAGGCGGTAGAAGGCGGTCTCCGACTGCCCGAGCGGCCCCGAGGCGTCCATGTTGAGCTGGTAGCGGCTGTTGGAGCCGACCTGCGCCTCCACCTCGCGCGCCGCCGCCCGCGTCGGCCGCTTGGAGCGCAGGTCGACGATGCCGCCGGCGTTGGACGAGCCGTAGAGGCCGGCGGCCGGCCCCTTCAGGATCGACAGGCCCTCCAGGCCGTAGGGCTCGATGTCGAAGGTGGAGAAGCCGATATTGAACTCGCGCAGCCCGTCGCGGAAGATGCCGGTATAGGTGGCGGGCAGGCCGCGGATGAAGAAGGCGTCGAAGCGCGGGTCGAGCCCGTAGGCACCGATGCGCACGCCCGGCGTGTAGCCCACCGCATCGGCCAGCGTCTGCGGATTGCGGTCGTCGAGCTGCTGTTCCGTGACCACCGACACCGACTGCGGCACCTTGACCAGCGGCGTGTCGGTCTTGGTGGCCGAGCGCGTGGTGGTGGCGACGTAGCCCTGCGTCTGGAAGCCCGAGGCGGAGGCGCCCGCGACCCCGCCGCCGGCGGCGCTCAGCGAGCCGTCCGCCGGCACGCCGGCCTCGCCCGTCTCGATCGTCACCGTGTCGAGCACGATGTCCTGCGCGCCGGCCGGGGCCAGGAGGGCGAGGACGCCGGCGGAGCCGAGCAGCACGGAACGGAGCGGACGCAGACGGGCGGGGATCGGACGGGCCATGGACGCACACGAGAAGCTGGGGCCAGCACCCCTCGTGCCGGCCGACGCCCCTCGCTACGAATAGATGACTGGATGAGTCAACATATCGTGCGAACGTCGATCGAGGCGACGATGAGGCGGAACCCCGGCACCACGGGCGTTTCGACGGCGGGGCGCGAGGGTCGCCGGCTGCGCCTTTTACGCGCGGCTGATGCAGCCCGGACACGGGTTTCGGAACGGTTCCAACCTTCGGGGCGCCGAGCCCGGTCAGATATCCAGCGTCACCATCACCGGCACGTGGTCGGACGGGCGTTCCCAGCCGCGCGCCTCGCGCAGGACGCGCGCGCCGGTCAGGTGCGGCGCAAGATCCCCCGAGCTCCACACGTGGTCGAGCCGCCGGCCCTTGTCGGCCCCGTCCCAGTCCTTCGCGCGGTAGCTCCACCAGGTGTAGAGCTTCTGCGGCAGGGGGATGTGCTGGCGCACGAGGTCGGTCCAGCCCCCTTCCGCGATCACCCGCTTCATGCCCTCGGTCTCGACCGGCGTGTGGGAGACGATCTTGAGGAGCTGCTTGTGCGACCAGACGTCGTCCTCGAACGGGGCGATGTTGAGGTCGCCGACCAGGATCGCCGCGACGCCGGGCTCGGCGTCGGCGCGCATGCGGCGCATCTCCTCTAGGAAATCGAGCTTGTGGCGGAACTTCGGGTTGATCTCCGGGTCCGGCTCGTCGCCGCCCGCCGGGACGTAGAGATTGTGGACGCGGATCTGGCGCTCGGCCACGGCGATGCGCACCGACAGGTGGCGCGCGTCGCCGATGGCGCAGAAGTCCTGCCGCACGAGGTCGGCGAAGGGCAGGCGCGAGATCGTGGCGACGCCGTGGTAGCCCTTCTGGCCGTGCAGCGCGACGTGCTCGTAGCCGAGCGCGTGGAACGCCGCCTCGGGGAAGAGCTCGTTCGGGCACTTGGTCTCCTGCAGGCACAGGACGTCCGGCGCCTCGTCGCGCAGGAAGGCCTCCACGATCGGCAGGCGCAGGCGCACCGAGTTGATGTTCCAGGTAGCGAGCGTGAAGGGCATGGCGTTCCGGTCCGTCGGCAGGGGCGTCGGCCGCCTGTCTAGAGCATGGAGCGCGCCGAGGGAAACCGCCCGCCGCGCGCCGCGCGGAGGCAACGCATGCCCGCCGGCCGCGTTGTGGCGGTGCGCGTTTGGGGTCGCCGAGGGGAATGGTCATGTTCGAGGGTTTCGAGACGCGCACCGTCGCCGGCGAGGGCGCGGAGATCTTCTGCCGCATCGGGGGCGACGGGCCGCCGCTCCTGCTTCTGCACGGCTATCCGCAGACCGGCGCGATGTGGGCCGGCATCGCGCCGCGCCTGGCCGAGCGGTTTCGCGTCGTGGTGCCGGACCTTCGCGGCTACGGACAGTCCTCGGCGCCCGAGTCTAAGGCGGGCGAGGGCTATGCCAAGCGGGTCATGGCGGCCGACATGGTGCGGGTGATGACGACGCTCGGGCACCCGCGCTTCCGCCTCGCCGGCCACGACCGGGGCGGGCGCGTCGCCTACCGCCTCGCGTTCGACCACCCGGACGCGGTCGAGCGCCTGGCGCTGCTCGACATCATCCCGACCGTCGAGATGTGGGAGCGCATGGACGCCGCCGGCGCCCTGTCCGCCTACCACTGGCAGTTCCTGGCCCAGGCGAACCCGATGCCCGAGCGGCTGATCGGCTCCGACCCCGTGTTCTATCTCGACCACACGCTGGCGAGCTGGACCGCCAACCAGAGCACCGCCCCCTTCGCCCCGGAGGCGCTGGCCGAGTATCGCCGCTCCTTCTCGCGCCTCGACGCGGTGCACGGCGCCTGCGAGGACTACCGGGCGGGCGCGACCATCGATCGGCGGCACGACGAGGAGGACCGCGCGGCGGGACGGCGCATCGCCTGCCCGCTCCTCGCGCTCTGGGGCGCCAAGGGCACGCCGGCCCGGCACGGGGATCCGCTCGAGATCTGGCGCGCCTATGCCGACGACGTGTCGGGACACGCGATCGAGGGCGGCCATTTCCTGGTGGAGGAGGCTTCGGAGGCGACGCTCGACGCGCTTCTGCGCTTCCTGGACTGACCGGTCACCAGCCGATGCGCCCGTACCCGATCCCGACGCCGACGCCCCCGGTCCAGACCGGCTCGCCGTAGAGGCGGGCGCGGCGCGTCTCGCTGCGGTCGAGGTCGATGCGCTGAAGGCAGGCGGCGAAGGCGTCGGTGCCGGGGCGGAAGCCGTAGTCGCGGCAGCGCGCCTCGTCGGCCGCGCGCCGTTCGGCGGGCGTCACCGTGGCGCAGGCGGCGAGCGTCAGCGGCGCGAGGAGGGCGAGGGCGAGGATCGGACGCATCGGGCGTGTTCCGGCTGGCGGCGCCGAAGGGCGCGCGGGGACAGGAGGGCAACCCCGCTCCGGCCGCCGGGTTCCCTCAGCGGTTGCCGGTCATGCCGCCGCGGATCTGGGCGTAGGGGATGCTGAACAGCCCGTTGTCCACGGCGCCACCCTCCTCCACGTTGTAGACCATCACGGTCGTGTCCTTGCCCTGCGCGTCGCGGATCGTCCACTGGCGCAGGTCCAGCGTCGAGGGGTCGAACATCATGGTGATGCGCGAATTGCCGAAGATCGACTTGTCGCCCATCACGATCGTGGTGAGGTCGGGCCCTTCCTTCACGCTCTGGATGTTGGCGGACGACAGGTCGATGCGCCGGTCGAGCAGCAGCTTCAGCGGCGTCTTCGACAGGGGATAGAGGTCCCAGGTGTTGAGCTTGCGGTTGTTCACCGCGACCTGGCTGCCGTCGGCGATCACGCGCACCGGCGAGCCCGCATAGTCGAAGCGGATCTTGCCCGGCCGCTCCATGAAGAACGTGCCCTCGGTCTGGTTTCCGGCCGCGTCGAACTGGACGAAGTTGCCCTTCATCGTCTTCACGCCGGAGAAGTGGTCCGCCACGCGCTGGGCGGCGGCCGCCCCTTGCGCGGCGGCCGGCAGCGCGCCGGCCAGGAGGCCGAGCGCCAGGACGCCGGCGCCGATCAGGGCGCGGACAGGGTGCGGGGCGCGGCGGTTGGCGGTCATGATCGTCCTCGTGTGGTTCTGGCCCGGCCCCGATCGAGGGTGCGCGGACCGTTCCGTTCCTTCGCCGCCGCTTCTAGCGGCCGGCTCCGGCGGGATTGGGGCGCAGCACCCCCTTGCGAAGGAGATGGGGCGGCGGCCGCCCGCTCGCAAACCGCCGCCCCGATCGTGCGTCATCAAACCCGCGCGAGCCTGTCAGGCATTGTCGGTCGGCACCAGGATCTCGCGCTTGCCGGCGTGGTTGGCGGCGCCGACGATGCCCTCGCGCTCCATCCGCTCGATGATCGAGGCGGCGCGATTGTAGCCGATCTGGAGCCGGCGCTGGACGTAGGAGGTCGAGGCCTTGCCGTCGCGCAGCACCACGGCCACCGCCTGGTCGTAGAGGTCGGCCGATTCCTCGGCCCCGCCCGCCGCGCCGGCCGAGCCGCCGGCCGCCGAGCCGCCGTCCTCGTCCTCTTCCTCCAGGATCGCGTCGAGATATTCGGGCGTCCCCTGGGCCTTGAGGTGCTTCACCACCTCCTCGACCTCGGCGTCGTCCACGAAGGGGCCGTGGACGCGCTGGATGCGCCCGCCGCCGGCCATGAACAGCATGTCGCCCATGCCCAGAAGCTGCTCGGCCCCCTGCTCTTGAAGGATGGTGCGCGAATCGATCTTCGAGGTCACCTGGAAGGAGATGCGGGTCGGGAAGTTCGCCTTGATCGTGCCGGTGATGACGTCGACCGAGGGACGCTGCGTCGCCATGATGACGTGGATGCCGGCGGCGCGCGCCATCTGCGCGAGGCGCTGGACGGTGCCCTCGATGTCCTTGCCGGCGACCATCATCAGGTCGGCCATCTCGTCGATGATGACCACGATGTAGGGCAGCGGCTGGAGGTCGAACTCCTCCGACTCGAAGATCGGCTCGCCGGTCTCGCGGTCGAAGCCGGTCTGCACCGTGCGCGAGATGGTCTCGCCGCGCTCGATCGCCGAGGACACGCGCGTGTTGAAGCCGTCGATGTTGCGAACGCCCACCTTCGACATCTTGCGGTAGCGGTCCTCCATCTCCTTGACCGTCCACTTCAGCGCGACGACCGCCTTCTTCGGGTCGGTGACCACGGGCGCGAGGAGATGCGGGATGCCGTCGTAGATCGACAGTTCCAGCATCTTCGGGTCGATCATGATCATGCGGCACTCGGCCGGGCTCATGCGGTAGAGCAGCGACAGGATCATGGTGTTGATCGAGACCGACTTGCCCGAGCCCGTGGTGCCCGCCACCAGGAGGTGCGGCATCTTGGCGAGGTCGGCGATCACCGCCTCGCCGCCGATCGTCTTGCCGAGCGCCAGCGCCAGCTTGGCCTTGGCGCCGGCGAAGGTCTCCGACTGGATCATCTCGCGGAAGTAGACCGTCTCGCGGCGCTGGTTCGGCAGTTCGATGCCGATGGCGTTCTTGCCCGGGATCACGGCGACGCGGGCGGCGATCGCCGACATCGAGCGGGCGATGTCGTCGGCGAGGCCGATCACGCGGCTGGACTTGATGCCCGGCGCGGGCTCGAGCTCGTACAGGGTGACGACCGGGCCCGGACGCACCTCGATGATCTCGCCCTTCACGCCGAAGTCGTCGAGGACGCCCTCGAGAAGGCGCGCGTTCTCCTGCAGGATCTCGGGCGTCAGCGAGTTGTCGCGGTTCCGGGGCTTGGGCGGCGACAGGAGCTCGATTGGCGGCAGCTCGAATTCGGCGTTGAGCGCCGCGTTGCCGAGCTCGGCGAGCCGGGCGCGCGACGACTGGCGCGAGCTCGCCTCCGACACTGCCTGGGGCACCACGCGCGCCGGGCGCTCGAACATCGGTCCACGCGGCGCGGGCGCGGCCGGCGCGGGGGCGGCCGGCGCGGGGGCGGCCGGCGCCATGCGCGGCTCCGCCGGCGCGCGCGGCGCCTCGGCCTCGGCCTTGGGCGCGCGCTTCAGGCCCGGAAAGGCGACGATGTTGTTGGCGATGAAGTCGCGCCAGCCGCCGCTCTCCTCCGGAGCGCCCGGGCGCTCGGCGGGATCGACGCGGGCGTCCGCCTCCTCCTCCATGGCGATCCGCTCCTCCAGCGAGAGACGGCCGTCGTCGCCGAGATAGGGGGCGCCCCGCTCCTCGAACGGGGGCTCCTCGTCATGCGCGAAGCCCGGTTCGTCGTGACGGTGGATGTCGTCGTAGCCCACCACGCCGCGATCCTCCGCGGCGCCGGTCTCGAACAGCTCGTCGTCGCCCTCGCCCTCGGTCCCGAACGGCGGCTCGGCCCGGCCGGCGGCCGTGCGCTGCGACAGCTTGTAGGAGCCGTTCCAGTCGGACCGTCCGTGGCGCACGGTGGCGCGGCTCGTGTCCACCGTGCGGCGCGCGGGCGCGTCGGGCTCGCCCGCCGGCGCGGCGGACGGGGCGCGCGCGGCGGCGGTCGTCGGGGGCTCGGGCGCGTAGGGCACCTCCTCCCAGGCCCGCTCGTCGTGATCGGCGTCGTGCGCGTCGTGCGCGTCGAACGCGGGTTCCCGGTAGGCGGGCGGCTGCACCACGCGCACCTCGCGCCGGGCGGCCGGCGCGGGCGTGCCGTCGCGGAACCGGGCCGGCGGGGCGGGCGGCATCAGCGGCACGTCGGCGTCCCATTCGCGGTGCGAGAACGGATCCTCGCGGCGGCCGAGCGCGGGCATGGAGCCCGAGACGCGCGCGGCGGCCGAGCGCATGCGATAGGCCCAATGGCTGGCGACGCCCGCCAGAAGCGCCAGCCGCCCCTCGCCCTCGTCCTCCTCGGCCGTGGCGGCGCGGCGCGCGCTCAGCGCCACCGGCTCATCCGGCGCGCCGACGAGGCCCGCGCCGTTGAGGATGCACCACAGGGCGGGCGCCGCGAACAGCGCGGCGGCGAGCCAGCTCCAGGCCCCGGCCGGATAGGCGCCGGTGGCGAGCGCGGGGACCTTGAGGAGCAGGTCGCCGACGATGCCGCCGAGGCCGATCGGCAGCGGCCAGCCGGCGGGCGCCTCCAGCGAGCCGAGGGCGGCGCTGGCGAGCGCCAGCCCGCCCATCGCCCACCAGGCCCGCTGGCCGGCGCGGCCCGCACGGCGGCCGGCGACGCACAGGATGCCGCGGATCGCCAGCAGCAGCGGCACCAGCACGGCGGCGAGGCCGAAGATCTGCATGGCGAGGTCGGCCGCCACGGCGCCGCCCGCGCCCGCCATGTTGCGGACCGGATTGTCGTTGGAATAGCTCAGCGAGGGGTCGTCCACCGCCCAGGTGGCGAAGGCCGTGGCCAGCCAGAGGGCGAGGCCGATCAACCCGATGCCGAGGCCCAAGCGCGCCGGTCGTGCCATCGATCCCGTCCCCTCGTCCCGCGCCTCGATCGATGCCATGTCGCTGCCCTTCGCGTTCTGCCTGCCCGGTGGCGTCTGCCGCGCCGCCCGGTCTGCCTGTGGCCGGCCGGCGGGGTCCGGGCGCGCGTCCCTCGGACGGCGCACCCCGCGCTCCGGCTGTTCGCGGGCAAGGTAAAGAAACGGGGTTAAGGGGCGTTTAACCCTGCGGCGAGGCGCGGCCCCTCCCCCACGCCCCGCTCGCGCCGGCTTGATGGAACCGAGCGCGTCGCCCGGCGTCATCCCGCCGACCGCAACCGCTCACAGGAGTTCCCCATGCAGATCGTCCACGAGGACCAGGGACGCACCGGCGTCTTCGCCATCGGCGAGGGCGAGGACCGGGCGGAGCTGACCTATGCGCCCGCCGGCATCCAGGATTCGCTGATCTTCGACCACACCTACGTTCCCGCGCATCTGCGCGGACAGGGCATCGCCGAACGCCTCGTGGATCACGCGGTGGCCTATGCCAGGGAGCAGGGCAAGACCGTGGTCCCGGCCTGCTCCTACGTGCGTGCCCTGTTCGACCGGCATCCCGAACGCTACGCCGCGATCCGCACGGAGGAGGACAAGCCGGTCGGGCGGATCTGACCGCGGCTCAGCCGTAGCGCGCGACCGACAGGTCGCGCGCGTCGATGTCGGGGCTGCGCCCCGACACGAGGTCGGCGAGGAGGCGGCCGGAGCCAGAGCTCATGGTCCAGCCGAGCGTGCCGTGCCCGGTGTTGAGGAACAGGCCGCGCACCTTCGTCGGCCCGATCACGGGCGTGCCGTCCGGCGTCATCGGCCGGAGCCCCGACCAGAACGTGGCACGGGCGAGGTCGCCGCCGGGAAACAGGTCGGTGACCGAATGTTCGAGCGTGCGCCGCCGCCGCTCGGGCCGGTCGTTGGTGAAGCCGGAGATCTCCGCCATGCCGCCGACGCGGATGCGGCTGCCGAGCCGGGTCAGCGCGATCTTGTAGCTCTCGTCCATCACGGTGGACTCCGGCGCGCGCGCCTCGTCCACGATCGGGATGGTCAGCGAATAGCCCTTGACCGGATAGACCGGCAGCCGGATGCCGTGCGGGCGCACGAGCTGGGGCGAGAACGAGCCCATCGCGACCACCACCGCGTCGGCCCGGATCTCGCCGGCGTCGGTCCGCACGCCGGTCGCCCGGCCGCCCTCCACCAGGATCTGCCGCACCGTGCGTCCCCAGCGGAAGTCGACGCCGCGCGAGGCGGCCATCTCCTGCAGGGCGCCCGCGAACTTGAAGCAGTCGCCGGTCTCGTCCTGCGGGGTCTGGAGGCCGCCCACGATCCGGTCGCGGGCGTGGGCGAGCGCCGGCTCGGCGCGGATGCAGCCCTCGCGGTCCAGCATCTCGTAGGGGATGCCGTCGGCCGCGAGCGCCTTGACGTCCTTGGCCGAGGCGTCGAGCTGCGCCTGGGTGCGGAAGAGCTGGAGCGTGCCCTGCATGCGCTGGTCGTAGGCGATGTTGGTGTCGCGGCGCAGCTCGGCCAGCGACAGGCGGCTGTAGTCCGACAGGCGCAGCATGCGGCTCTTGTTCACCGCGTAGCGCTCGGCCGTGCAGTTGGCCAGCATGCGCACGAGCCAGGATAGCATGGCCCGGTCGAGCCGGGGACGCAGGATGAGCGGCGCATGCTCCATCATCAGCCACTTGACGGCCTTCTGCGGGATGCCCGGCGCCGCCCAGGGGCTGCAGTAGCCGAACGACACCTCGCCCGCGTTGGCGAAGCTCGTCTCCAGCGCCGGCCCGTCCTGCCGGTCCACCACCACGACCTCGTGGCCCGCCTGGGCCAGGTACCAGGCGGAGGTGACGCCGATGATGCCGGCGCCGAGCACGACGACCTTCATGGCCGGTCTCCCTCGATGGTGGTGGTGACGTAGCGGCGCTCGTAGCGGTGCCCGAGCGCGGTGAGGATCTCGTAGGAGATGGTGCCGGCGGCGGCGGCGGCGGCGTCGAGCGTCGCGTCGGGGCCGATCAGCTCCACCAGGACGCCCGCGCCGAGCGGCGCGTCGCCGGCCTCGACGATGATGGAATCCATGGACACGCGCCCGGTGATCGGCAGGCGGCGCCCGCGGAAGAACGCGGCGCCCCGGTTGCCCGAGGCGCGCAGCCAGCCGTCGGCATAGCCGACCGACAGCGTGGCGAGGCGCATCGGCCGCTCGGCAACGGCCGCGAAACCGTAGCCGATGCCCGCGCCCGCCGGCACCTCGCGGACCTGGATCACCCGCGCGTCGAGCCGCACCACGGGCTCCATCGGGTTGGGCCGCCCCGACGTCGGCGCCCCGCCGTAGAGCGCGATGCCCGGCCGCGCGAGGTCGAAGCGGAAACGATCGCCCAGGAACAGGCCGGCCGAGTTGGCAAGCGAGCGGCGCGCCGCCGGCAGACCCGCCGCCAGCGCCTCGAAGGCGGCAAGCTGCGCGGCGTTGGCCGGATGGTCGGGCTCGTCGGCGCAGGCGAGGTGGCTCATCACCAGGACGGTCTCGATCCCGTCGAGGCGCGACGGGTCGCCGACCAGGCCTGCGACCTCGCCCGGCGCGAGCCCGAGCCGCGACATGCCCGAATCGACCTGGATTGCGGCCGGCAGCGCGCGCCCCAGCGCCCGCCCCAGCGCGCCCCAGGCATCGAGCTGTTCGCCCGAATTCAGCACCGGCCGGAAGCCGGACGCCGCACACAGCGGCTCGTCGCCCGGCAGCAGCCCGTTGAGCACGAAGATCTCCGCCTCGCCCGGCAGCGCCGGGCGCAGCCGCAGGGCCTCGGCGAGATGGGCGACGAAGAAGGTGCGGCAGCCGGCGGCGTGGAGCGCGGGCGCGACGGCGGCCACGCCCAGGCCGTAGGCGTCGGCCTTCACGACGCCCGCCACCGCCGCGCCGCCGGCGCGCTCCGCCAGCCGGCGATGATTGCGCGCCAGGGCGCCGAGGTCCACCGTCAGCACGCCGCCCGGGCTGCCGGTCGACCCGCCGTGGACGGCGGGCGGAAGAAGCGTGGCGTTCATGGCGAGCCCCTTGGCCGTTGCCCCTCCATGATGGTCGAAGGATCGTCGAAGGAGATACCGAAACGCCGGCGATCCTGCTATTTTCCCTCTATTGACGACACATCGTTCGAACCGGCGCAACAAGCTTCTCATGGACCGTATCGACCGCGCCCTGATCCGGGCCCTGCGCCGCGACGCGCGCGCCACCAACGTGGCGCTGGCCGCCGAGGTCGGCCTGTCGCCCTCGGCCTGCCTGCGCCGCGTCCAGATGCTGGAGCAGTCGGGCGCCATCCGAGGCTACACGGCGATCGTCGCCGGGCCCGGCGGCGACGACGCCCACGTGGTGATCGTTCGCATCACGCTGGAGCGCCAGACCGAGGACGTTCTGAACCGCTTCGAGGCGGAGGTGCTCAAGCATCCCGAGATCCGCGAATGCTACCTGATGACCGGGGCGGAGGACTATCTCCTACGCGTGGAGGCCGAGGGGGCGGGCGACTACGAGCGCATCCACAAGGAGATCCTGTCGCGCCTGCCGGCGGTGTCTCGCATCAACTCGTCCTTCGCGATCCGGCGCGTCCTGGCGGACACCGGCGGCCGTCGATGAGCCGCGGGACGACGAGGCGCGGGTCTGGCCCTTCGGCCCCGCGCCCTTAGATGGAGCCTCGCGAGGGGACGCAGCCTCGCGGGGCGGGCTCGGAAGGGCCCGACGATGCCTCCACGACCAGACCAGAAGGGCCTTGCGTTCATGAGCGGACCGGACACCGACACGATCGACCAGATGGTCGAGACCTCGATGCTGCACCAGGCGCGCCGTCACGCCGCGTCCTACGGCGGCCAGGGCCGGTTCTGGCAGCGCCCCTATGCCGAGACGCGCCCGCGCGTCGCCTCGGCCGTGGCGCCCGTGTGGTTCACCGCCTATCCGGCCTCGATCGTCACGCGGCCGGGCGAGACGGTGCTGGCGACGCTCGGCGACCCGGCGCTGTGGTCCGCTTTGTCCTCGATCGGCGTGCGCGGCATCCACACCGGCCCGACCAAGCGCGCCGGCGGCTGGCGAGCGGGCACGTTCACGCCCACGATCGACGGCAATTTCGACCGCATCGGCTTCGACATCGACCCGTCCTTCGGCACCGCCGAGGAGTTCGTGGCCATCTCGCGCATGGCCGCGGCCCACAACGCGGTGGTGATCGACGACGTGATCCCCGCCCATACCGGCAAGGGCGTCGACTTCCGCCTCGCCGAGATGAACCATTCCACCTATCCCGGCCTCTACCACATGGTGGCGATCCCGGAGGACGACTGGGACCTCCTGCCCGAGGTGCCGGAGGGCCGCGACGCGGTGAACCTGACGCCGGCCACCGTGGACGCGCTGCGCGACAAGGGCCACATCGTGGGCCAACTCCAGCGGGTCATCTTCTTCGAGCCGGGCGTCAAGGAGACCGACTGGAGCGCCACGGGTCCGGTGACGGGCGTCGACGGCGTGCGGCGGCGCTGGGTCTACCTCCACTACTTCAAGGAAGGCCAGCCGAGCCTCAACTGGCTGGACCCGTCCTTCGCCGCGCAGCAGATGATCATCGGCGACGCGCTCCATTCGATCGACCACATGGGCGCGCGGGGCCTGCGGCTCGACGCCAACGGCTTCCTGGGCGTCGAGAAGCGGCTCGACGGCCCCGCCTGGTCGGAAAGCCACCCGCTCTCGGTGACGGGCAACGCGCTGCTGGCGGGCATGATCCGCAAGGCGGGCGGCTTCTCGTTCCAGGAGCTCAACCTCACGGTGGACGACATCGCCTCCATGTCGAAGGGCGGGGCGGACCTGTCCTACGACTTCATCACCCGGCCGGCCTACCAGCACGCGCTTCTGACCGGCGACACCGAGTTCCTGCGCATGATGCTGCGCATGGTGCACGAGTTCGGCATCGACCCGGCCTCCCTGATCCACGCCATGCAGAACCACGACGAGCTGACCACCGAGCTCGTCCACTTCTGGACCCTCCACTCGGAGGACATCTACACGTTCGGCGGCCAGACCTGGCAGGGCCGCACGCTGCGCACGCGCATCCGCGAGACCATGTACGAGAAGCTGTCGGGCGCCAACGCGCCCTACAACCTGCGCTTCGTCACCAACGGCATCGCCTGCACGTCGGCCAGCGTCGTCACCGCGGCGCTCGGCATCACCGACCTGTCGGACATCACCGACGAGGACCGCGCCGAGATCCAGCGCGGCCATCTCCTGATGGCCATGTATAACGCCTTCCAGCCGGGCATCTTCGCCCTGTCGGGCTGGGACCTCGTGGGCGCGCTGCCGCTGCCGCCGGAGGCGGTGGCGGACTACATGCAGGACGGCGACACGCGTTGGATCGAGCGCGGCGCCTACGACCTCACCGGCCTCAACCCGGAAGCCCCGACCTCGGCCGAGGGGCTGCCGCGCTCGCGCGCGCTCTACGGGCCGATCAACGAGCAGCTCAACGACCCCGGCTCCTTCGCCTCGCAGCTCAAGCGCCTCCTGGCGGTGCGCGAGGCCTACGGCATCGCGGCCAGCCGCCAGACAGCGATCCCGGACGTCACGACGCCCGGCCTCCTCCTGATGGTGCACGAGCTTCCCGACGGGCGCGGCACGCAGGTCACCGCGCTCAACTTCGGCCGCGAGCCGGTGGACGAGACGGTGGTGCTGCCGAACGTGCGCTCGGGCCCGGTGGTCGACATGATCGCCGAGACGGTGGAGGGGGACCTGGCCGAGAACGGCGAGCTGCGCATCGTGCTCGACCCCTGGGAGGGCCTGTCGCTGCGCATCGTGGGCGCCCTGCCCGTTCTGTGAACCGGACGGGCCCGCCGCGCGCGGGCCCCGACACGCTCAGGAGGCGGTGACCGGGTCGAAGGCCAGCAGGAACGAGGCGCCGCGCGGCACGCTCTCCACCGTCAGCTCGGCGTCGAGCTGGCGCACCAGGCTGAGGATCACGCGCATGCCGAAGCTCTTGCGCGAGGCTTCCAGGTCGAAGCTTTCCGGCAAGCCCCTACCGCCGTCGCGCACGCGCAGCATGGCGCGCTCGCCCTTCTGCCACAGCGCCACCTCGATGACGCCGGGCTCGCCCTCCTCGTAGGCGTATTTCACCGCGTTGGTGACGAGCTCGTTGACGATCAGCCCGACGGGAATGGCCTTGTCGGCGCTGACCACGACCGGATCGGCGCGGCACTGGATCTCCAGCCCCGCGGTGGCGAAGCCGAGCTGCGAGCACAGATCGTCCAGGAAGGTCGACAGGTCCACCTCGGTGACGCTCGCGCCCTTCCACAGGTGGTCGTGGACGCGGGCGATGGTCATGATGCGCGCCTCGGCGTCCACCAGCGCCGCCTTGGCCTTGGGATCGGACACGACATTGGCGTTGACGCGCAGGAGGCCACCCACGACGCCGAGGCTGTTCTTGACGCGGTGGTTCATCTCGCGCGTCAGCATGGCCTGCGTCTCCAGCGCCTCCTTGAGATGCCGGTCGGTCTCCACCCGCTCGATCGCCGCGCCGAGGACCCGCGCGCAGCCCGACAGGAAATCGACGTCGGACGCATCGAAGTCGCCTGGATCGGGACTGTCCACCTCCAGAACGCCGAAGGACCGCTGGTGGTGGCCGCCCCGGTCCACCAGGACGTTGACCGCGCGGCGCACGCCGTAATCGGCCAGGAGCTTGGGCGTGCGGAAGCGCGTCTCGTCGGTCAGGTGGTTGGACAGCACCGCCTCGCCGGTGTGGAAGGCGTAGCCGGCCGGCGATTCGAGGTCGGCGCCCAGCGTGGCGACGCCCACCTCGCCCGGCCCCCAGCCCCAGCCGCCGCGCATCAGGAGGTCGTTCTGCGGCGCGCGGTATTCCAGGACCTTGCAGTAGGGCGCCTCCAGCCCCCGCGCGCACAGTTCCGTGGCGCCGGCAAAGAGCGCCGGCAGATCCGCGGCCTGGAGGGTGAGCCGGCCGAATTCGGCAAGGAGCTTCTGCTGCTTGAGCCGGTAGGCCAGCTCGTCGCGCCGCGGCTCTCCGGGGGCCTGTTCGATTTCCATGGCACCCCTTTCCGATCCCGCGAGCCGCATCGCGCCCCTCGGTCCTACCGCATCGCGATGTCGCGCGAAACGGCGCCCGTGCCGTTTCGCGCGCCGCCCAGTGCCTCAGCCGGCGGGAACGAGCCCTTGCGTCTCCAGCGCCTGCCAGAGCTCCTCGGGGATCGGCTGCTCGAACCATTCGACGTTCTGCCGGAGCTGGTCGGCCGTCTTGACCCCGATCACCACGTTCGCGGTGGCCGCGTGGCGCATCGGGAACTGGATCGCGGCGGCCGGCAGCGGCACGTCGAACGCGGCGCACGCAGCGCGCAGCGCGTCGGCCTTGGCGACGATCTCGGCCGGGGCGTCGACATAGTTGAACTTCCGGCGCCCCGACGAGGAGGCGAGGATGCCGGAGTTAAAGACTCCTCCGACCACCAGCGCCACCTCGCGCTCCACCGCTTTCGGCAGGAGCTTCTCGGTCGCCGAGCCGTCCAGCAGCGTGTAGCGCCCGGCGAGCAGGCACACGTCGAGGTCGGTCTCCTCCATCGCGTCGAGGATGGCCTCGTTCTCGTTCACGCCGAGCCCGAAGCCGGCGATCAGCCCGGCCGCGCGCAGCTCCTCCAGCGCCCGGAAGCCGCCGCCGCGGGTCAACGCGCCCCAATGGTGCTCGTGAAGCTCGCCGTGCGTCACCCGGCCGATGTCGTGCACGAACAGGAGATCGAGCTTCGGGCAGCCGGTGCGCTGGCGGGAATCGTCGTAGGAGCGCAGGATCGCGTCGTAGGAATAGTCGAACACCTCTCGGAACGAGAGGCCGTTGTTCCAGCCCGAGTCGAACTCGTTCTTCGGGCCCTCGGGCGGAAGCTGGCGGCCCGGCCGGTCGAAGCTCATCAGGCGTCCGACCTTGGTGGAGATCGCGTAGGAGGCCGGGTCCTCCTCGCGCAGGAGCTCGCCCGTCAGGTGCTCGCAGCGCGTCAGGCCGTACATCGGCGCGGTGTCGTAATGGCGGATGCCCGCCTCCCAGGCCGCCCGCATGGCGGCGCGCGCGTCGGCCAGCGCGACCGGCGCGTAGAGCCCGCCCAGCGGCGCGGTGCCCATGCCCAGCGCCGTGACCTCGATCCCCGCCCGCTTCAGCGTGCGCTTGTCGGATGCCTTCATCGTCTCTTCTCCCTCCGGCGGCCCCCCGCCGCCCGATCCGTGGTTGTGGGTGTCAGCGCCAGCGCAGCTTGGGGTGCCGGTTGACGTCCTTGTAGAGCAGGTAGCGGAAGGGTCCCGGCCCGCCCGCGTAGCAGGCCTGCGGGCAGAAGGCGCGCAGCCACATGAAATCGCCGGCCTCCACCTCGACCCAGGTCTGGTTCAGGAGATAGACCCCCTTGCCCTCCAGCACGTAGAGCCCGTGCTCCATGACGTGGGTCTCGGGAAACGGGATCACCCCGCCCGGCCGCAGGGTCACGATGGTGACGTGCATGTCGTGGCGCAGGTCCGCCGGGTCGACGAAGCGGGTGGTCGCCCAGACGCCGCCGCAGTCCGGCATCACCGCCGGCGCCACCGCGTCGTCGCTGGAGAACACCGGATCGGGAAAGCCGAGCCCGTCCACCGCCTCGTAGGCCTTACGGATCCAGTGGAAGCGCACGGGGGCCGCGCCGCGGTTGCGCAGCGTCCAGGCCCGGCCGGGCGGCAGGTAGGCGAAGCCGCCGCGCGCGAGCGCGTGCTCGGTCCCGTCCAGCGTCACCGTGGCCTCGCCCTCCACCACGAACAGCGCCCCTTGCGCGCCCGCGTCCGGCTCCGGCCGGTCGCTGCCGCCGCCGGGGGCGACTTCCATGACGTATTGCGAGAAGGTCTCGGCGAAGCCCGACAGGGGCCGCGCGATGATCCAGGCGCGCGTGCCCTCCCAGAAGGGCAGGTAGCTCGCGGTGATGTCGGCCATGGTGCCGCCGGGAATCACCGCGTAGGCGTCGGTGAACACCGCGCTCTGGGTGGTGCGCTGCGTCTGCGGCGGCAGGCCGCCCGCGACGGCATGGTAGAATCGGTCGGCGTTGGCCATGGCCTCGTCCCCTCGTCTCAGGCCGGCTGCGGCATGCCGGCGGGCGCGGCCGCGTCCCTGCGCTCGTCGGCTTCGCCCGACAGGCGGGCATGCCAGACCGCCGCCGAGCGGATCACCGGCTCGGGGTCGGTCTCGAAGGGCGTGTTGAAGATCGCGAGGCGCCGGGCCTTCTCGCCGAGGCCGGGATCGCCCGTGAGCGAGATGAAGAAGGGCGCGAAGAACAGCGGGATGGCGATCGGGCAGACCCACAGGAAGAGCTGCAGCGAGTAGACGTAGGCGACGGTGCCGAGCACCGCGCCCGCGATCATCATCCACCAGCTCGCCGCGAAGGCGGCCGCGAGCGGCAGGCCCTCGTCCTCACGCTCGGTGGCCGGCCAGCCGCTGTCGCGCGCCATCAGGATCTCGGCCACCGCCTTGGACTGGAACAGCATCATGATCGGCGCCAGCGCGCTGGTCAGGATCAGCTCGCAGGTCGCCCCGAGCAGCACCGCCCAGCCGCCGCCGAAGCGCGGCGCGCGGCGCGACATCGCCGTGTGGAAGGCGATCAGGGTCTTGGGCAGGAGCAGGAGCAGGAAGATGCCGAGCAGCAGCAGCAGCGCCTTGCCGGTCTCGGGCGTCGGGAACACCGGAAACAGGCTGTCGGCCGGGAAGTAGTTCGGCGCGGGCGCCAGCACCGGGTCCAGCATGGAGGCGATCAGGAACAGGAGCCAGATCGGCGAGGCCGCGTAGGCCATGATCCCTGAGATCATGGAGACCTTGCTCCAGAGCCGGAGGTTGGGCGCGCCGAGGAGCCGCCCGTGCTGGAGGTTGCCCTGGCACCAGCGCCGGTCGCGCTTGGCGTATTCGATGATGTTGGCGGGTGCCTCCTCGAAGGAGCCCTCGAGGTCGGGGTCGAGCCGCACCTTCCAGCCCGAGCGCGACAGGAGCGCCGCCTCCACGAAGTCGTGGGACAGGATCAGCCCGCCGAAGGGCGGCGCTCCCGAGAGCTTGGGCATGCCGCAGCAGTCGGCGAAGGCGCGAGTGCGGATGATCGTGTTGTGCCCCCAAAACGGCCCCTCGCGCCCCTGCAGCGCGGCGATCCCGCGTGAGAAGATCGGCGAGTAGAGCGCCGCCGAGAACTGGAGCGCGCGCCCGAACAGGGTCTTGCGGCCGATGATCAGCGGCTGGGTCTGAAGCAGGGCGAGTTCGGGGTCGGCGTCCATGCGCGCCACCATCTCGACCAGCGTCTCCGGCCGCATCAGGCTGTCGGCGTCGAGCGCGATCATGTACTCGTAGGCGCCGCCGTAGTTGGTGACGTAGTCCTCGATGTTGCCGGCCTTGCGGTTCACATTCTTCACGCGGTTGCGGTAGAACAGGACCGAGCCGGTCTCCAGTTCGCCCGCCAGCTTCAGGATCGTGCGCTTCTCGTCGGCGACGCATTCCGCCTTCGTGGAATCGGACAGGACGAAGAACACGAACCCGTCCATGCGGCGGATGAAGCGCAGCCCCTCGATCATCGCGGCGACGCGCGCCATCACGGCCGCCGCGTCCTCGTTGTAGACCGGCACCAGGATCGCGGTCTTGTGCTGAGAGGCGGGCGGCAGCGTGCCGGCCTTGCGCTCGCGCCGGCGCGTGCGGCCGAACAGGATGCCCGTCACCGCCGTGTTGAAGCCCCAGGCGAGCCAGACGCAGCACACGGCCAGGAGCACGATCTGGATGACGTGGAGCCAGGTCGTGCCGTTCGCCGTGATCACCACCGCGAACAGGACGCCGGCGAGCGCCGCCAGCACCAGGGCGGTCAGCGCGAAGAGGAGTCTGCCCAAAGCCATCGTGTTCCGTTCCCGGCGCTGGTGGGTTCGAGAATGCCGAGCCACGGCGCGTGCACCGCGTCATAGCCGCTGCGGCCTCGCTTGTCATCGCGTCCTCAATGTGGCGCGGGCCCGAACGGGGGCGAGTCTTGCGTGCAATGGTGAATCGCGCGCGAGTGCGGCGCGGGCGCGCTCGGCGGATAGCGAGCGGCTTGTTCCCCGTGGTGTAATGTTATATCACTCCGCCAACTCGTCCCGACGCGTGAGCCCATGCCCCCGATCCGCCACCGCCCTCCCTCCTTCCTCCGGCGCTCGGCCGCCGAGCGGCTCGTGATCGCGCTGGCCGGGACCCTGGCACTCTGGGGCGCGGTGTTCTGGGCGATCGCCGCGTGAAGGCCGACGCACGAGGCGCGGCGCCGGCGGTGGAGCTGCGCGACCTGACCCTCGCCTACCGGCGCCGGCCCGCCGTGACCGGCGTCTCGGGCCGCTTCGCGCCGGGCTCGATGACCGCCGTGGTCGGGCCCAACGGGGCGGGCAAGTCGACCCTTCTCAAGGGCATCATGGGCAGCGTCCGGGCGAGCGGCGGCCGGATCCTGATCGACGGGGTGCGGCGGCGCGACATCGGCTACCTGCCGCAGGCCGGCGAGCTCGACCGCTCGTTTCCGATCAGCGTCCTCGACCTCGTCTCGCTCGGCCTGTGGCGGCGCGCCGGGCCGTTCGGCCGCATCGGTCGCGACCTCGCGGGCGAGGTCGAGGCGGCGCTGGCCGCCGTGGGCCTCGAGGGTCTGGGCGACCGGCTGGTGGGCACCCTGTCGGGCGGCCAGCTCCAGCGCGCGCTGTTCGCGCGCCTCCTGCTCCAGGACGCCCGGCTGCTTCTCCTGGACGAGCCCTTCACCGCGATCGACGCGCGCACCACGCGCGAGCTGATGGACCTCGTGCGGCGCTGGAACGGCGAGGGACGCACGGTGATCGCGGTGCTGCACGACATGGAGCTCGTGCGGGAATACTTTCCCGAGACGCTGCTCCTGGCGCGCGAGACGGTGGCCTGGAGCCGCACGCCTGACGCCCTGGCGCGGCCCAACCTCGCGCGCGCGCAGGCGCTGAGCGAGGACCTCGACACGCAGGCGCCGCCGGCCGAAGGGAGCCGCGCCGCATGAGCCTCCACGAGCTCGCCATCGCCCCCTTCGCCGACTACGCCTTCATGCGGCGGGCGCTGACCGGCTGCCTGGCGCTGTGCCTGGGCGCATGCCCGCTCGGCGTGATCCTGGTCCTCCGGCGCATGAGCTTGGTGGGCGACGCCATGGCGCACGCCATTCTGCCCGGCGCGGCCGTGGGCTTCCTGGTGGCCGGCTTCTCGCTCTTCGCGATGACGCTCGGCGGCATCCTGACCGGGCTCGCCGTGGCGCTGCTGGCGGGGCTGGTGTCGCGCTACACGACCTTGCGCGAGGACGCGAGCTTCGCCGCCTTCTACCTCTTCTCGCTGGGGCTCGGCGTCCTCCTGGTCTCGGTGCGCGGCTCCAACATCGACCTCCTGCACGTCCTGTTCGGCACCGTTCTCGGCCTCGACGACGCGGCGCTCTTCCTGATGGCCTCGATCGCCACGCTGACCATGCTGGCGCTGGCCGCCATCTACCGGCCGCTGATCGTGGAATGCCTCGACCCCGGCTTCCTGCGCGCGGTGGGCGGCTGGGGCGGCGTCGTGCACATGAGCTTCGTCGCGCTGGTGGTGCTCAACCTCGTGGGCGGGTTCCAGGCGCTCGGCACGCTCATGGTGGTGGGCATCATGATGCTGCCGGCGACCGCCGCCAGGTTCTGGGCCGAGAGCGTGCCGGGGCAGATGGCGGTGGCCGTGCTGGTTGGCCTCCTGTCCTCGCTCGCCGGGCTCCTCGTCTCCTACCACCTCAGCCTTCCCGCCTCGCCCGCCATCATCCTGTCGGCGAGCGCCCTCTACGCCCTGTCGGTTCTCGTCGGGCGCGTCGACAGCCTCGCCTCGCGCGCCTTTCGAGGCGCCGTGGCGGCGGGCTGACCCTCCACAGGAGTTCATCCGCATGATCCCTCGTCGCCAGTTCCTCGGTCTCGCCGCCGGCGCCGCCGCGCTTCTCGCCCTGTCGGGCGCCGCCCGGGCGCAGGAGCCCCTGCCCGTGGTCGCCTCGTTCTCGATCCTCGCCGACATGACCAGCCGCATCGGGGCCGAGCATGTCGCCGTCTCCTCGCTGGTCGGCCCCGGCGGCGACGCCCACGTGTTCGAGCCGACCCCGGCCGACGCCCGCCTTCTCGGCAAGGCGAAGCTCCTGGTCACCAACGGCCTCCAGTTCGAGGGCTGGCTGCCGCGCCTCGTCTCGACCTCCGGCTTCGCGGGCGAGACCGTGGTCGCCTCCACGGGCGTGAAGCCGCTCGCCTTCGCCGACGAGGCGCACGAAGCGCACGACGACCATGCCGAGCACGGCGACCACGACGACCACGACCACGCCGCCGAGCACCATGATGGACACGACCATGGGCCGAACGATCCGCACGCCTGGCAGGACCTCGCCAACGGCCAGATCTACGCCCGCAACATCACCGAGGCGCTGAAGGCGGCCGACCCGGCCAACGCGAGCGACTACGAGCGCAACGGCGCGGCCTACATCGCCGAGATGGCGGCGCTGAACCGCGAGATCCACGCCGAGCTCGACGCCGTGCCCGCCGCGCGGCGCAAGGTCGTCACCTCGCACGACGCCTTCGGCTATTTCGGCCGCGCCTACGGGATCGCGTTCATCGCGCCGAACGGCGTGTCCACCGAATCGGAGGCCTCGGCCGCCGACGTGGCGCGCATCATCGACCAGATCCGCGCCGACGGGATCCGCGCCGTGTTCGTGGAGAACATCTCGGACCCGCGCCTCGTCCAGCGCATTGCCGCCGAGACCGGCGCCGAGATCGGCGGCTCGCTGTTCTCCGACAGCCTGTCGGAGCCGGGCGGGCCGGCCGCCACCTATCTCGACATGTTCCGCCACAACGCGGCCGAGCTGGCCAGGGCGCTCGGCACGAGCTGAGCCGAGGCGGCCGGCGCCCTTTCGCCGGGCGCCGGCCGCCGCCATATAGGGATGGCCCCGAGCGTCGCGCGCTCCGAGCGCCTGGGAGAAACGCCGAGCGATGAGCCCGCACCATCACGACCACGACCACCACGGCCCCGCCCCCGAGGCCGGGCTGACGCGCAACCAGAAGCTCGTCTTCGACATCCTGGAGCGGGCGGACGGGCCGCTCAGCGCCTATTCCATCCTGGACGCGCTGCGCGCGGAGGGGCTGCGCGCCCCGCCCCAGGTCTATCGCGCGCTGGAGAAGCTCCTGGAGAACGGCCTCGTGCACAGGCTGGAAAGCCTCAACGCCTTCGTCGCCTGCGCCCATCCGCACGCCTGCGCCCACGCGCTCACGGCCTTCGCGATCTGCGAGAAATGCGGCTCGGTGGCCGAGTTCGCCGACGAGGCGGTGGAGGCGCGGCTCGGCGCCTGGGCGCGCGGGGCGGGCTTCGCGCCCCGGCGCACCACCGTCGAGATCAAGGGCCTCTGCGCCGCCTGCGCCTGAGCGTCGCGTTACCGACACGTCATCGGCGCGTCGCGCGCCCGTCACGCTTTTGGGTTGGTTTCCCGGCCGTCCGGCCAACAGGAGACCGACCCCCATGAACCCGCTTCTCACCGGCGGCCTCGCGCTGCTCGCCATCGGCTCGTCCGCCCTCGCGCAGGACACGGAGGGCCGGAGATTTCCCGCCCGCCTCGCCGCGCAGGCGGTGCTGCCCGCCGACACCACGATCGCCGCGCCGGCGGACGCACCCGCCCACCTCGCAAAGGCCGGCAAGTTCACCACGCCCGACCGCCGCCGCACGGACACGCTCGGCGCGGTGCCCGGCCGGGACGGCGTACGCCCCACCGGCTACGGCCTGCCGATCGCGGGCCAACCCGTGCAGGGCTTCTCCGGCATCCGCCGGATGGAGGACGGCACGTTCTGGACCCTGTCCGACAACGGCTTCGGCTCCAAGGCCAATTCCGGCGACGCGGCGCTGATGCTCCACCACCTCGCGATCGACTGGCAGGCCGGCATGGTGGACCGCCGGGAAACCGTGTTCCTGTCGGATCCCGACCGGATCGCTCCCTTCCCGATCGCGCTGGAGGGCTCCGACACGCGCTACCTCACCGGCGCCGACTTCGACGTGGAATCGATCCAGCCGGTGCCCGACGGGTTCTGGGTGGGCGAGGAGTTCGGCCCCTGGCTCCTGCGCTTCGACCGCGAGGGCCAGCTCCGGTCGGTCCACGAGACGCGGCTCGGCTCGGTCGCCGTGGCCTCCCCGGACAACCCCCTGCTGCAACTGCCGGCCGACCCGACCAAGCCCATGCCGCCCTTCAACCTGAAGCGGTCCGGCGGCTTCGAGGGTCTCGCCCGCTCGCCGGACGGCACGCGCCTCTACGCGCTCCTGGAGGGACCGATCTACCGGGACGGCGCGGTGGAGAAGACCGCGGACGGTCGCACGGCCCTGCGGGTCCTGGAGTTCGACACGGCCAAGGGCGACTGGACCGGCCGCTTCTGGCTGTATCCGCTCGCAGAAGGGGGCGTCGCTATCGGCGACTTCAACATGCTGGACGACACCACCGCCCTCGTGATCGAGCGCGACAACGGCGCCGGACACGCCTCGCAGGCATGCAAGGGCGAACCTGCGGCGGACTGTTTCGCGACCCCCGCCAGGCTCAAGCGCGTCTACAAGATCGAGATGGGCGAGGAGAATGAGGGCGAGGCCGTGCGCAAGATCGGCTACGTCGACCTGCTGAACGTCGAGGATCCGCAGGGCCGCGCCCGGCAGGGAACCCGCGACGGCGTCCACGACATGCCCTTCGTGACGATCGAGAACGTCGACCGGGTGGACGGGACGCATATCGTGGTGGCCAACGACAACAACTTCCCCTTCTCGGCCGGCCGCGCCCTCGACCGGGCGGACGACAACGAGTTCGTGCTGATCGAGGCCGGCGAGTTCCTCGCCGCCCGCTGAGCCGATACGCGAAAAGGCTCCCGGACCCGCATGGGTCCGGGAGCCTCCTGTCCCGTTCGGGAACCGGCGCCCCGAGGCGCCGGCCCGTCGCGGGTCCCCGTTCTTACTGGAACAGACGCAGGACGTTCTGAGCCGACTGGTTGGCGATCGACAGAGCCTGCACGCCGAGCTGCTGCTTGACCTGCAGCGCCTGGAGCTTGGTGGACTCTTCGTTCATGTCGGCGTCCACGAGACCCGACACGCCCTTGTCGATCGTGTCCATGAGGTTGGTCACGAAGGTCTTCTGCAGGTCTATACGGGCCGCCACGGCGCCGAGGTTCGACGCACCCGCCGTGATGGCGTTCATCGCCGTGTTCACGGTGTTGATGTAGGCGGTGATCTGGGCCGCCGACTTGTCCGTGATGTCGATGCTCGTCACGCCCGAACCCTTGTCCGCGCTCACGTCGGTGATCGAGACGGAGGACGCGCCGCTCGTGGCGGCACTGGTCAGCCGGACGGCCGTTCCGTTCAGGTCGGCGGTGACGCCGGTGACGCCTGCATCCGTCAGAGCCTGCTGCATCACGGACAGGAAGTTCGCGTCCGTGGTGATCACGCCGTCCGTCGAGGACAGGGCGGCATCCACCGTGGACTTGCTGATCGTGACGAGCTTCGAAGCGCCGCCGTCGACCGCCACGTTGAACATGATCGTGTCGTTGGAGTCGAGCGTGATCGGGCCCGAGAAGTTCGACACGGTCGCCGCGGCCGCCGCGAAGTTCACCGCCGCCTTGCCGGCGGTACCCGTCTGATCGGCGAGGCCGGTTGCCGGCGAAGGCGTCTTCGCAGCCGGAACGCTGTCGGTGTAGGCGAACGTGTCGACCGCGACGTTGGACGTGCCGCTCGCCGTACTCGAGGCGAACACGAGCTTCGTGCCGCTGTCGTCGACGCCCACCGTGATGCCGGCGATCGCGTTCAGGTCGCTCGCAAGGCTCGCAAGCGTCACGACACCACCGGCACCGGCCGTCAGGGTGACGTTCTGCGGAGCGGCGGCAGCGCCGTCGATCGCGAGGTTGAAGGTGACATGGTCACCGACCGCCAGACCGGAGACGTCGATGACGCCCGACGTGAAGCCGCCGGAGGTCGCTGGCGAGGCCGCGGTTCCCGCAGCGTAGACGTTGCTCAGGCCGCCCGTGGCGGTGTTGCCGAGCTTGCCGCTGTCCAGGATGCCCTCGCCTGCGCCGTTGGCGTCGAACAGGGCGATCTTGCTGATGTCGATGCCGATCGAGCCGAGCGATACACTGCCCGACGCGTCGCGGGTGAACGAGGAGACCACCGTCTTGGAGGACGAGTAGTCGTTCGTGCTGGTGTTGACCGACAGCCAGTTCTCGCCTGAGAAGGTAGCCGACGAAGCGATGGACTTGAGCTGCTTCTGCAGTTCGGCGATTTCCGACTGCACGGCCGACTTGTCGACACCGTCCTGGGTGGCGGCCGTCAGCTTCGACTTGATCTCGTCGAGAACCGAAAGCGTCGCGTTCAGGCCCTGGTAGGCCGTGTCGACGGTGGCCGCGCCGAGGCTCAGAGCGTCGGAGACGGTGGAGATCGCCTTGTTGTCCGACTTCAGCGTCGTGGAGATCGACCAGTAGGCCGCGTTGTCCTTGGCCTCGCCGATCTTCAGACCGGTGGAGATGCGGCTCTGCGTGGAGTCGAGCGCCGAGTTGGTCTGCTGCAGGGTGCGCAGGGCAGAGGTCGCGGCGGCATTGAAGTTAACGCTAGACATTGGTTTGCTTGTCCCGAAAACGAATACTGTTGGGACATGACGGTCGAACCGTCGGGCAACATCGGCATCATGCCTGGCGAAGGGGGCCTGTCGCCGTCCGCTTCGCTGCTGCAGCTACGGTTCTAAGGTCCGAGATTGAACAAACGTCTAACGCGCCGCGATTTCGCCGGCCGTCGCGCGTCCGCCCCGGCTTGGCGCGCGCGTTCCCTCCCCCATGTTTCCCGACGACGGCACCACACGGGGGAACGAGCCTGGCGATGACCCTTCCGGAGGACGCAAGCGCCCGGACGCTGCGCGAGGGCGACACCTGCTGGCGCATCCGGCGCGCCGAGCGATTCTCGGTGATCGTTGACGCGGCCGACTTCTTCTTCCATGCCAAGCAGGCGATGCTCGCCGCGCGCCATTCGATCCTGCTGATCGGCTGGGACTTCGACGCGCGCATCGAGATCGAGCCCGAGCGCCGGACGCTGGAGGGGCCGAACCGAATCGGCCCGCTCCTGGACTGGCTGGTCCGGCGTCGGCCCGACCTCGACGTGCGGATCCTGAAATGGGACCTCGGCCTCCTCAACTCCCTGGCGCGGGGCGAGACGCCGGTCTTCATGCTGAACTGGATGATGGGCGGGCGCGTGCGCCTCAAGCTCGACGGCGCCCATCCGCCTCTGGGCGCCCACCACATGAAGCTCCTCGTGGTGGACGAGACGCTCGCCTTCTGCGGCGGGATCGACATGACCACAGGGCGCTGGGACACGCGCGAGCACGAGGAGGACCGGCCGGGGCGCCGCTCGCCGCGCGGCAAGCCGCTCGGCCCGTGGCACGACGCCACGAGCTGCCTGACGGGGCCGGCCGCCGGGGCCCTGGCCGAGCTCGCGCGCGACCGCTGGGCGCAGGCCACGGGCGAGGTGCTGGACCCGATCGCAGGCGCGCGCCCCATCTGGCCGGACGGGCTCGGCACCGACCTTCGCGACGTCGAGATCGGCATCGCGCGCACCGCGCCCGAATACGGCGCGCGGCCCCAGGTCTGCGAGATCGAGGCGGCGACGCTGTCGGTGATCGCCGCCGCCCGGCGCAACCTCTACGTGGAGAGCCAGTACTTCGCCTCGCGCCGCATCGCACTGGCGCTGGCGGAGCGCCTGGCCGAGCCCGACGGACCCGACATCGTGGTGGTGAACCCCGACACGGCCGACGGCTGGCTGGAGGCCAAGGCGATGGATTCGGCGCGCATCCGCCTGATGCGCCTCCTGAAGCGGGCCGACCGGTTCGACCGGTTCCGCATCCGCTTTCCCGTCAACGCGGCCGGCTCGCCGATCTACGTCCATGCCAAGGTGATGGTGGCCGACGACCGGCTCCTGAAGCTCGGCTCGGCCAACCTCAACAACCGCTCCATGGGCTACGACACCGAATGCGACCTCCTGATCGAGGCGCGCCCGGGGGACGAGGACACGCGCCGGGCGATCCTGGCCAAGCGCGACGGGCTGCTGGCCGAGCATCTCGGCGTCTCCATGGAGACGCTCGGACGGGCGCTGGAGCGCCATCGCGGCCGCCTCGCGGGCGTGGTGGACGAGCTGGGGGAGGCGCGCTTGAAGCCGCTTCCCCTGCGCCCGCTCACCGTGGACGAGGAGATGCTGGCCGAATCCGACATGGCCGATCCCGAGCGTCCCGTCGGCTGGCGCACGCGGCTCGCCTCGCTCACGCGCCGACGCTGAGCGCGATGACGCGGCGCAGCACGACGCGCGCTTGCAAGCGGCGTCGGTTCTGCGGTCCCCTGCCCGCCGGCGGACGCGATTCGCCCCCGAGCGATGGACGGACCACATGAGCACCCCTTCCCCCTTTCCGGCCCTTCTTCCGGCGGACGCGGCCGACGCCGTGCTGGTCGGCCGCCTGTTCGATCCCGAGACCGGCGGCCCGGTCGTGGTGGTCCTGCGCGGCGAGCGCCTCGTGGAGGCGACGCAGGCCGCGCCGACCGTGTCGCAGCTCCTGGAACTCGACGATCCCGCGGGCGCGCTGGCGCGGATCGAGGGCGGGCGCGAATGGCCGCTGGAGGCGGTGGCGGCGGCGAGCGGGCGCAACGGGCCGGACCGCGAGACGCGGCCCGTGCTCCTCGCCCCGTGCGACCTCCAGACGGTGAAGGCCTGCGGCGTCACCTTCGCCCGCTCCATGATCGAGCGCGTGATCGAGGAGCGCGCCAAGGGCGACCTCGCCCTGGCCGCCAGCATCCGCGGCGAGATCGGCTCCGTGATCGGCGGCGCGCTCACCGACGTCGTGGCCGGCTCGCCCAAGGCGGCCGAGGTGAAGCGCATCCTCCAGGAGCGCGGATACTGGTCGCAGTATCTCGAGGTCGGCATCGGGCCGGACGCGGAGGTGTTCACCAAGGCCCCGGTTCTGGCCAGCGTCGGCTGGGGCGCCGAGATCGGCATCCTGCCCTCCTCGGAATGGAACAACCCGGAGCCGGAGGTGGTGCTGGCGGTGGATTCGCGCGGCCGGATCCGGGGCGCCACGCTCGGCAACGACGTGAACCTGCGCGACGTCGAGGGCCGTTCGGCCCTGCTGCTCGGCAAGGCCAAGGACAACAACGCCTCCAGCGCGATCGGCCCCTTCCTGCGCCTGTTCGACGCGCGCTTCACGCTGGACGACGTGCGCGCCGCCGAGCTGACGCTCACCGTGGAGGGCGCAGGCGACGGCTACCGGCTGGACGGCCGCTCCTCTATGCGCGAGATCAGCCGCGACCCGGCCGACCTCGTGGCGCAGGCGCTCGGGCGCCATCACCAGTATCCGGACGGGATGATGCTCTATCTCGGCACGCTGTTCGCCCCCGTGGAGGACCGCGACGCGCCCGGCAAGGGCTTCACCCACAAGGTGGGGGACCGCGTCTCCATCGCCTCGCCCCGGCTCGGCCGGCTGGAGAACACGGTGGTCCACACCGACGCGGCGCAGCCCTGGCGCTTCGGCATCGCCGAGCTGATGCGCTATCTCGCCGGGCGCGGGCTGCTCGGCCGGCCGGCCTGAGATGCGAAGGCGCCTCTCGGAATCGGCCTTGCCGACGACGCATTTTGACGGCATGTCAAGGCGTTGGCACCCCCGGCCGCATCGGCCGGGCGCAACCGGGAGACCCTACGGATGAGCGCAGCGCCCGACCTCGAGCCGGAGACACCGGTGCCGGCGCGCGCGCTTCTGGAGCGGACCGACTGGTCCGCCACCTCGCTCGGGCCCCGCGCCGCCTGGCCGGTCGCCCTGTCGGCGGTGGTGGACACGGTTCTCGATTCGCAGCTTCCCAAGGTCCTCATGTGGGGACCCGACCACGTGATGATCTACAACGACGGCTATCGCGAGATCGCCGGCGACAAGCACCCGGCGGCCTTCGGCGGCACCGTGCCCGCCGTCTGGCCCGAGATCTGGGACTGGAACCGCAAGGTCCTGGCGAGCGGCCTGGCCGGGCGGGCGGAGACCTATCGCGACCAGTCGATGCGCCTGTTCCGCAACGGCGCCCTCGGCGACGTCGTGTTCGACCTCTTCTACACGCCGATCCGCGGCGGCGACGGCGCCGTGGGCGGCGTCCTGTGCACGGTGATCGAACACACCGAGCGCGAGAGCGCGCGCCACGACCTGCGCCGCTCCAACGAGCGCTTCCGCGCCGCCGTCTCGGCCATCCACTCGACGCTCTGGACCAATTCGGCGGAAGGGCGCATGTGCGGCGAGCAGCCCGGCTGGGCCGCGCTCACCGGCCAGACGCAGGCCGAGTACGAGGGCTTCGGCTGGGCCGACGCCGTGCATCCCGAGGACGCCGACGCCTCGGTGGTCGCCTGGAACGAGGCGGTGGCCGCGCGTGCGACCTTCGTGTTCGAGCACCGGGTGCGCGTCGCCTCGGGCGAATGGCGCCAGTTCTCAATCCGGGCGGTGCCGATCGTCGACGAGGGCGGCACCCTGCGCGAATGGGTGGGCGTCCACACCGACGTCACCGAGGAGCGCCTGGCGCAGGAGCAGATGCGCGAGCACGCCGGCGTGCTGGAGCGGCAGATCCGCCACCGCGAGCGCGCCGAGGAGCAGCTCCGCCAGCTCAACGAGACGCTGGAGCAGCGCGTCGCCCAGGCGGTGGAGGAGCGGCAGCTCGCCGAGGCCGCCCTGAACCGCTCGCAGCGGCTGGAGACGGTGGGCAAGCTGACCGGCGGCGTCGCCCACGACTTCAACAACCTCCTCCAGGTGGTCTCGGGCAATCTCCAGCTTCTCCTGAAGGACATCGCCGGCAACGAGCGCGCCGAGACGCGCGTGCGCAACGCGCTGGCCGGCGTCTCGCGCGGGGCCAAGCTCGCCTCGCAGCTCCTCGCCTTCGGCCGGCGCCAGGCGCTGGAGCCCAAGGTCGTCAACGTCACGCGCTTCGTGCGCGGCATGGACGACATGCTGCGCCGCGCGATCGGCGAGGGCGTCGAGGTGGAGACCGTGTTCGGCGGCGGCCTGTGGAACACGTTCATCGACCCGACCCAGATCGAGAACGCGCTGCTCAACCTCGCCATCAACGCGCGCGACGCGATGGACGGCCAGGGCCGCCTCACCATCGAGCTCGCCAACGCCCATCTGGACGACGACTACGCCCGGCGCCACGAGGTCTCGGCCGGGCAGTACGTGATGCTCGCGGTGAGCGACACCGGCGCCGGCATGAGCGCCGAGGTGATCGAGCGCGTGTTCGAGCCCTTCTTCACCACCAAGGCGGAGGGCAAGGGCTCGGGCCTCGGCCTCTCCATGGTCTACGGCTTCGTGAAGCAGTCCGGCGGCCACGTGAACATCTATTCCGAGCTCGGCCAGGGTACCACGATCCGGCTCTACCTGCCGCGCTCGGCCGAGCGCGAAGACCAGGAGATCGAGGTCGACGCCGGCCCGGTCTCGGGCGGCACGGAGACCGTGCTGGTGGTGGAGGACGACGAGGAGGTGCGCGCCACCGCCGTGGAGATGCTCACCGACCTCGGCTACCGCGTCCTGAAGGCGGTGGACGCCCAGTCGGCGCTGAACGTCGTGGAAAGCGGCATTCCGATCGACATCCTGTTCACCGACGTGGTGATGCCCGGCAAGCTCAAGAGCCCGGAGCTCGCCCGCAAGGCGAAGGAGCGCCTGCCGTCGCTGGCGGTCCTCTTCACCTCCGGCTACACCGAGAACTCGATCGTCCACGGCGGCCGGCTCGACGCCGGGGTGCAGCTCCTGCCCAAGCCCTACACGCGCGAGGCGCTGGCCCGGAAGATCCGCCACGTCCTGGCCAATCAGGCGCAGCGCGGCGCCGGCCGCAGGACCCTCCAGGGCCCCGCGCTGTCGCCCGCCGCGCAAGGGCACGAGGCCGACCCCGCGTCGCCGCGGACCGGCGGCACGGGCGCCGGCCCCGCCGAGCCTCAGCCCACGGGCAAGGGCACCGTGCTCCTGGTGGAGGACGACGGGCTGATCCGCATGAACACGGCCGACATGCTGAAGGACCTCGGCTACGTGGTGGTTGAGGCGGGCCGGGCGGAGGACGCGCTGACCGCGATCCAGACCGTGCCCTTCGACGCGCTGGTGACCGACGTCAACCTGCCCGGCATGTCCGGCACGGAGCTCGCCGTCGAGGCGCGGCAGGTGAAGCCGGCGGTGGGCATCGTGTTCGCGACCGGAGACCGGCACGTGGCAGGCGTGACGCCCGGCGAGGATCCGCACGTGACGGTGCTGCCCAAGCCCTACGGGATGGAGGACCTCGAGGTGGCGATCGCGCGGGTGCTCGCGCCCGAGCGCGCGCTGGCCTGACCCGCCCCTAGCCCGGCGGCGGCCCGGTCGCCGGGGCAAGGTCCACCCCCTCGAACGCGTGGTAGAACAGGGGATCGGCGACATAGCCGGTCACCTCGCGCCGCGCCGCCACCGAGAAGATCGAGTGGGCGAGCGGCACCCAGGGCGCCTCGCGGTGGAAGATCTCCTGCGCTCGCCTGTAGAGGCGCTTGCGCTCCTCCACGTCCGGCACGGTCTTGGCCTCGCGCACCAGCCGGTCGTATTCCGGGTCGCACCAGCGCGCGACGTTGTTGCCGCCAGGCCGGGCCGCCGTGCAGCCGAGCAGCGTGTGGAGGAAGTTGTCCGGGTCGCCGTTGTCGCCCGCCCAGCCGTAGAGCACCAGCGGCACGTCCTCGTTGCCCATGATGGCCACGCGATAGGCGTTCCATTCGGTGGTGCGCAGGTGGAGGCGGATGCCGAGCGTCTCGAGGTCGGCGGCGATCATCTCGGCGACGCGCCGTGCGTTGGGATTGTAGGGGCGCGATACCGGCATGTACCAGATGTCGGCGCCGAGCCCGTTCTCCAACCCCGCCTCGATCAGCAGCTTGCGCGCCATGGCGACATCGTAGGGATAGGGACGGATGTCGTTGTCGAAGGCCCAGAGCGTGGGCGGGATCGGATTCTTGGCGGCCACCGCGCCGCTGACATAGACGGCGGACAGGATCGCCTGCCGGTCGATCGCCATGTTGATCGCCCGGCGCACGCGCACGTCGTCGAACGGCTTCACATGCGTGTTCATCGCCAGGTAGCCGACGTTCAGCCCCTCGGTCTCGTAGACCTTGAGTTCCGGGTCTGCGCGCAAGGCCGGCAGGTCGGCCGCGTCGGGAAAGGCGCTCATGTGGCATTCGCCGGCCGACAGCTTGGCGAGCCGGGCCGGGTGGTGGGCGTGATGGAGAAGACCAGCGTGTCGATCGGCTGGCGGCCCCGCCAGTAGTGCTCGAACGCGCGGAAGCGGATCGCCACGCCCGGCTTGAAGCCGACGAACTCGAAGGGCCCGGTGCCGATGGGCGCGGTGTCGAGCGCCTCGGGCCGACCCTCGCGCAGGAGATGGTCGGCGTATTCGGCCGACAGGATCGACATGAAGGGCATGGCGAGGCTGGCCAGGAACGGTGCCTCCGGTCGCGTCAGGCGGATCCGCACGTGCCGGGCGTCGGGCGCCTCGATCGCGGCGATCAGGTCGGGGAAGCCCGAGTCCTGGAAATAGTCGAAGCGCGCCCCGGACACGGCGTGGAACGGATGGTCGCTCTTCCACTGCCGCTCCAGCGAGAAGACCACGTCGCGCGCCTCCAGCGGACGGGTCGGCGCAAAGTCGTCGTTGGCGTGGAAGGCGACGCCCTCGCGCAGGGCGAACGTGTAGTCGAGCCCGTCCGGCGAAATGGTCCAGGAGGTGGCCAGCGCCGGCCGGATCTGCGTGCTGCCCGGGCGGAACTCCACCAGCGTGTTGAACATCGGCTTGGAGGCGTCCATCGCCGTGCCGGTGATGGCGAGCTGCGGGCTGATCGATTCGGGATCGCCCTCCGAGCAGAACACGAAGGTCTTCGCGCCCGCCGTGCCGGGCGACGCGCCGCACAGCGCGAGGAGAAGCGCGGCGAGGCGGCGGCGGGCGGGCGTCATCGGGCGTCCGCCGCCCGGCCGGCGGCGCGCGCCGGCCCGTCGTGGCGCGGGGCGTCCAGCGGCAGGTCGACCCAGAACGTGGTGCCCGGCCCCGCGCCGCCGGCGAGCGACACGCTGCCGCCCAGCGTCGCGGTCACGAGGTTGAAGACGATGTGGAGGCCGAGGCCGGTGGAGCCGGTGGCGCGGCCGGTGGTGAAGAACGGGTCGAACACGCGCGGGCGGTCCTCGCGCGCGATGCCGCGCCCGTCGTCGGAGAAGGCGATGCGCAACGCGCCCGCGCCCTGGCGTTGCGCCTCGACGCGGATCGTGCCGGTCTGCCCCGGCGCGTAGGCGTGGGCATAGGCGTTGGACAGGAGGTTGGTCAGCACCTGCGCCAGCGCGCCGGGATAGGAGTTGAGGCGCAGGCCCGGCTCGCAGGCGACCTCCAGCTCGTGGCCGGCGCGCTTGCGCAAGGGGCCGAGGCTGGTGAACAGGTCGCGCGCGAACTCGCCGAACTCGAACTCGCGTCGCTCGCCGCTCGCCTGGTCGGCCGCCACCTGCTTGAAGGCGTGGACGAGGCCGGCGGCGCGCTCGACGTTGCAGGTCGTCAGCCGCGTCCCTTCGGCCATGCGCGCGACGAAGGAGGAGAAGGCCTCGCGCGTCACGCGCCCGTCGGCGGTGGCTGCCTCGAAGCGTCGCACGTCGCCGGCCATGGTCGTGGCCGTGGTCAGGGCCACGCCGAGCGGCGTGTTGATCTCGTGCGCGACGCCCGCCACGAGCTGGCCGAGCGAGGCGAGCTTCTCGGCCTGGATCAGGTCGGCCTGGGTTTCGCGCAGGCGCAGCAGCGTCTCGTCGGACTCCTCCTTGGCCCGGCGCAGCGCCGCCTCGCGACCGTCGCGCTCTTGGAGCACGTTGTTGGTGGCGCGCGCCATGGAGCCGAGCTCGTCGAGCCGGTCGGCCTCGGGCAGCAGGCCGGCGTCCGTGCGGCTGGCGCGCGCGATCATGCCGCGCTCCAGCCGGTGCAGCGGCTTGGTGATCGAGCGCGCCACCATGAGCCCGGCTCCCGAGGCCAGAAGGAAGGCCATGCCGCCGCCGGCGAGGAGGATGCGGCGCACCGCCGAACCGATCGCGTCGGCGTGGCGGGAGAGATCGTTGTTGAGGCCCGACACCTGGAGCAGCATGATGCCGGCCGTGTCCGACATGTCGATCAGGAGGCGCGACTGCTCCTCCAGGCCCTGGCGCACCGCCCGCAGGCCGGAACGCCACTCGTCCAGGGCGTCGATCATCTCGCTCTGGATCCGGGGCGAGATCGGCAGGGCCGCGACCTTCTCGCCGATGCTGCGCCCCTGCGCGTCGATGGCGGGGATGGCGTCCGCCTTTCGCGCCCCGATCACCTCGCGCGAGTAGCGGGCGAGCTTCAGCGTGTCGACCGCGATGTTCTGCGTCGCCTGCTCGGTCTCGTGCGCGTCCACCGTATAGGCGAGGAGGTTCGAGATCTCGCCCTGGAGCGTGCGCTGGGCGGTGATGTCGACCTTGAGCTGCCGGTCCACCCGCTCCAGCGCGTCGCGCAGCGCGCGCGGGCTTCCCGTGCCGAGGTCCGGGGCCGCGCGCTCGCCGGCGCCGCCCGCCTTCGCGGCGGTGATCGCCTCGGCCAGCCGCGCGGCCGCGTTGCGCATCCGCGCCATCTCGAACGAGGCCGACACGCTGGTCTCGGAGGGCGAGCGGCCGCCGACCAGGACCAGCATCCCGTCGGCGAGCGCGGCGCGCAGCGCCAGCGCGCTGTCCACCACGTCGCGCGTCAGGCCGAGGGCGCGGTCGCGCGCGGTGAGCGTGTCCACGAGGCCGTGGTTGGATCGCGTCTGGCGCTCGCGCGCATCGTCGGTCAGGCGAAGGAGCGTCTGGAGCCGGGCGTCCATCTCGCCCACCAGCCGGTCGCTCTCGCGCGTCGCCCGGGTCAGCTCGCCCATCAGCGCCTGGTAGCGCTGGAGCGTGGCGCGCGTCTGGACGATGGAACTCGCCTGGACCGGATCGCTCGTCCGGCCCTCCAGCGCCCGCAGCCCGGCGGACGCCCCGGTGACGGACGCCGAGAAGGCCGCCGCCTGCCGCTCGCGCGCGCTGCGGGCGCCGGACACGAAGGCGTCCTGCGCGCTCATGCCCGAGACGACCTGGCGATATATGTTGGATGCTTCCAGCGCCCCGTCGCGCGCGAGGTCGGCCCGGTCCAGGAGCAGCACCGACAGGAAGCCGACCAGCGCGATCAGCGCGATCGGGATGGCGCCCACCAGGAACACGCGCTGGGCGATCGTCGGCCGGAAGAGACGCGGCCACCGCGAGCGACGGCGCGCCGCCAGGACGCCGGGCGCCGGTCCGGACAGGACGGGGGTCAGGCGGCTGGGCGGAACGTGGTCCATGCATGATCCGGGTGAGGTCGCGATGGCCGGACCATGCGGCGGTTTCGTTTCATGCCGATTTCGTCCCGGGCGCGGCCTCGGGCGAGAAGATGTATCCGGCCCCGCGCACGGTGCGGATCACGGTCGGATGGGCGGGATCGGGCTCGACCTTGCGCCGGATGCGGGTGATGCGCACGTCGATCGCCCGGTCGAACGGGTCGCTGTCGCGCGCGCTCGCCAGATCCAGGAGGCGCTCGCGCGTCAGCACGCGGCGCGGGTTCTCGGCGAAGGCCTTGAGCAGGCTGAACTCGCTCTGGACGAGCTGCACCGAGCCGCCGCCCTCGTCCCACAGGAGCTGCGCGTCGAGGTCGAGCCACTTGGTGCCGAACCGCACGCGCCGGGTGCTCTCGGCCTCGCCGGCGGGCGGCGCCGCGGCGGCGGCGCGGCGCAGCACGGAGCGGATGCGCGCCAGGAGCTCGCGCAGCTCGCAAGGCTTGGCCAGATAGTCGTCGGCGCCCAGTTCCAGCCCCACCACGCGGTCCACGAGGCTCGCGGTGGCCGTCAGCATGATCACGGGAATGCGCGTCTCCGTCTTCAGGAAGCGCACGAGCGACAGGCCGTCCTCGCCCGGCATGTTGAGGTCCAGCACCACCAGGTCGGGGGTCTGGCGCGTCAGCAGCTCGCGGAAGGACGCGCCGCCGTCGCAGGCGACGGTGCGGAAGCCGTTCATGCCGACATAGTCGCCGATCATGGCGCGCGTCGGCTCCTCGTCGTCCACCACGGCAATCAAGGGTTCGCTCATGGGCGTCTCTCGGGCGGCTCGGCGGCCAGGGGGCTGAGGGGAAGGGTGACGGTGAAGGCGGCGCCGCCCAGCGGACCGGTCTCGAGCACGTCGATCCGGCCGCCGTGCAGGTCCACGATCTTGTGGACGATCGACAGGCCGAGGCCGGTGGAGCTCTCGCCGGCCGTGGGCTGGGCGGACAGGCGCTGGAAGCGGCCGAACAGGCGGGCGAGGTCCTCCGGCCGCAGGCCTGGCCCCGAATCGCACACGCGCACGAAGGCTGCTTCGCCCTCGCGGCCGGCCGCGAGCTCGATCCGCCCGCCCGCCGGGGTGTACTTGACCGCGTTGCTGACGAGGTTGTCGATCGCCTCGCCCAGCCGGTCGGGGTCGCAGCGAAGGTCCACCCCCTCGGGAAGCGATACGGCGAGGACCTGATCCTTGGACGCGGCCAGGGGGGCGTTCATCTCGGCCGCCGCCCGGACCACCTCGGCAAGGTCGGCGCGGCGCGGGTTGACCCGCACGTCCATCGCGTCGGCCATGGCGTCGGACACCGACAGGTCGACGATGCGGGCCATTCGACGCGCGGCGGTGCGCAGGTGCTCGGTCTGCGTGTCGATCGGCGCGCGGACCGCCTCGGGCAGTTCGCCGGCCAGCGCCGCCAGCATCTCGGCCCGGCCGAGGATCACCGCCAGGGGGTTCTTCAGGTCGTGCGCGACGGTGCCCAGGATCTCGTTCTTGAAGGCGTTGACCCGCTTCAACTGGCCGCTCTGGATCTCCAGCCGCTCGTTGGCGGTGCGCAGCGCGCGCGTCCGTTCGCGCACCTCCATCTCCAGCCCCTCGTTCGCGGCGACGATCGCGGCGTGCATGCGGGCGTTGTCGAAGGCGGCCGCGAGCTTGGCGCAGAACACCGACACGAGCGAGGCCTGCGTCGCGTCGAGCGGCGCCTGGGTGTCGAGCACCACCAGGATCTCGGCTCCGCCGCCGGTGCGCACGTAGAGGTGCACGCGTCCGTCGCGGTGCACGGGCGCGCGCCAGTCGGCCGCCTCGGCGATCAGGGCCGCGAGGTCGATCCCCTCGCCCGCCTCGAAGCTGCCGAGGCGCGCCAGCACCGTCGGCTCGCCGCCGGCCTCCTCGCGCAGCACCAGCATGCCGTCCGACTCCAGCGACAGGAGCGCGTTGAGCTGCAGCAGCACGCCGCGCGCCAGGCCGGACAGCGAGCGTTCGTTGAGAAGGTCGGACGAGGCGCCGACGATGAGCTCCAGCCCGGCGCGCATGTCGTCGAGCTTCTTGAGCTGCTCGAACGAGCGCAGCGCGGCGGTGATCGTGGTGAAGAGGCGGTCGGCGGTGAGCTCGGTCTTGGCCTTGTAGTCGTTGATGTCGAAGTCCACCACCACGTGGTGCTCGGGTGCCTGGCCGGGCTGGCCGGTGCGCAGGATGATGCGCACGAGCTCGTTGCCGAGCTCCTCGCGGATCGCACGCGCGAGGCGAAGCCCCGCGTCGTCGCTCTCCATCACGACGTCCAGGAGCACGATCGCGACGTCCGGATGGGTGCGCATCTGCGCCAGGCCCTCGGCACCGGAATGGGCGCCCAGGAGCCGCAAGCCGCGCCCGTGGAGCGAGAAGGCCTCCAGCGCGAAGCGCGTGCCCTCGTGCACCGCCCGGTCGTCGTCCACCACGAGGAGCTTCCACGGCGCGTGCGCGGGCGTCGCGGGCGCGCGTTCGCCGACCTCGAAGCTGATCCAGTCGCCCGTCATCGCCCCTCCCCGCCGGCCGGTTCCCGCCGCCGCCGGTCAGCGGCGGACCGGCGGGCGCCGGCACGCCGTCAGATGCGCGTAGAAAGCGTAATCGAACTCGCAGGCGGACGCCATGCTCGCGGCCGCCGCGCGTGTCGGGCGCGCGCCTCGCGCCCCTTGCGCCGAAGGGCTTGCGGACCGGCGGACGCCGAGAATCGGGTGGGCGAGACGACGACAGGCGTCCAGGATCATGGCGGGGCTCCTCGCGGCGCGGGACCCGCCGATTGCGCGCCCCGGTGGTGCCGCTGTTAAGCGCCGCGTGTTTCGGGCGTCGGTCGGGATCGCCGCCGGCGTTTCGGGATCGTTTCGCTTGCCCCGCGTTTTCGCCGTCCCGAGCGTCCGGGCCGCCGCGCGAGACACGAACCCGGCCGAACCGAGCGATCCGCGCCCCGATCGAAACAGGTCGGCTTTCGCTCGCAACATCGGCGGCATCGCGCCGCAACGGGGCGGCCCTAAAGCTCGATCCCGATCCGAGACGCCGGAACCGCCGGGCGTCTTGCGTGCATGGAGCCTCCCGCCGTGACCTCGCTGTTCGACACCTGCCCCGCCCTCATGCCCCAGATCGGGGCGAGCGCTGTGACCCTCCTCCTGGCGGCGCTGGTCCGCCGCATCGTGCCGGCGCAACGGGCGAGGACGCGGCGGCTGTGCACGGCCGGCGCCGCGCTGGCCCTCGGCCTCGTGTGGCTCGGCGAGCTGCAGTCGCTGCTCCTCTCGCTGACCGCGGTCGCCATGGCGCTGGTGCTGGCCACCAAGGAACTCATCCAGTGCGCCACCGGCGCGCTGGCCGGCCGGGCCGGACGGAGCTACGCGGTGGGCGACCGGGTGCATCTCGACGGCACGTCCGGCCGGGTGGTCGCGGTGAACTGGCTCACCACCACGATCGCCGAGAGCGAGGCCGGCAGCCTCGGCTCCCGGCCCACGGGGCGGCGGCTGGTGATCCCCAACAGCCGCATCTTCGCCGGCGGCATCCATGTGGAGCCGTGCGCGGACGCCGCCCGGCGCCACGCCTTCTCCGTCACGCTGGAGGCGGCAAGCCCCTTGCGCGATCTCCTCGCGCTGGCCGGCATGGAAGCGGCGGCGCGCTCGGCTCCCGGCATGCCCGGCCC
The DNA here is from genome assembly GCF_003583935.1 of Aureimonas flava. Classification (GTDB taxonomy): domain Bacteria; phylum Pseudomonadota; class Alphaproteobacteria; order Rhizobiales; family Rhizobiaceae; genus Aureimonas; species Aureimonas flava. The sequence goes on from NZ_QYRN01000002.1 coordinate 41,961, forward strand.
GCGCGTCGCCCTGGCGACCACCGAACTCGGCAAGCCTCGGCTCGACATCGTGCTGTTCTGCGCGCCCGACGAGGCCGCCGACGCCGAACGCGAGGTCGCGCTCGCCCTTCTGGAGCGGGCGGCCGGCGAGACGCGGGGGCGGGCGTCCCTGGCGCTGGTGCGCGAGCGGGCGGCCTGAGGCCGAGACGGGGCGGGGTCAGAACTTCAGCCAGAGCGCGGCCAGGAGCCCGCGTTCGTCCAGCGCGTTGCGGCCGGCCACCGCGCTCCAGGCGCCGGCCTGCACCGACACGCGCGGCGTCAGGTCGTGGACACCGCTGAGTCGGAGCTTGTGCTGGTCGAAGGCCTCCACCCCCGCCTTGGGCAGGCCGACTACCGAGAAGCTCTGGCCGAGCAGCAGGATGTCGGGCCGGGGACGCAGGCCGAGCGTCAGATCGGCATGGATCTCGTCGCCGGTGATGGCCCCGGCCGCGCGATAGGCCGCCTGCCCGTCGGCGAAGGCGGGCAGCCCGCCGACCACGAAGCCGTAGCCGGCCAGGAGCCGTCCCTCGATCTCGCCCTCCAGCAGTCCCGCGCCGTTGGGGTCCACCGCCGGGTCGGCCTCGGCCAGGCGCAGGTTCGCCTCCACCGAGGTGACGAAGCCGCCGCGCTGCAGGAGGCGGAAGCGACCGCCGATCTCGGACTTGCCCAAATGGGTGTCCGCGTCGCGCCCGTCGAGCGCGAGGTGGCGCAGCTCGGTGCGCCCGCGCATCGTGAAGCGGTCGGTGACGCCGTATTCGGCGAGAACCTGGATCTCCGCCTTGCGGAAGCCCGATGCGGCGACGCGGGCGCGGCGGTCGGCGAAGGCGCCGCGCGCCTCGGATGCGCCGGCGGAGACGATCGCGATGCCTTCGCCGTCGGCGAGGGTCCAAGCTCCCGCCACGGCCTCCCGCACGCCCCATGGTTGAAGACCCGCCAGCGTCAGGGCCGCACAGAGGGCGGCGAATGGTCTGGTGCGATGGCACTGCGTCGGCATGTCCTGCTCCCAACCACCGATGCGGTCGCGCACAAGATTGCAATTGCAAGTTTAACCGTTCGTTGCGAAAGCCCGAGGCCCGAAGCGGCGAGGCAGGCCCGGCCTTTCTTTCGACCGGCGTCATGGTCTAGAGCCTGTCACGAATCGCGGCTAAGCGTTCCGCCGACCGTTCCTCGACACGCCCGGGAGCCGACCCCCCATGACCGACAGCGCCGCCATGCAGGCCAATCTTCTCGCCGAGGCCCTGCCCTTCATGCAGGCCTACGAGAACAAGACCGTGGTGGTGAAGTACGGCGGGCACGCCATGGGCGACCAGGCGCTGGGCCGTGCCTTCGCCCGCGACATCGCGCTTCTCAAGCAGTCGGGCATCAACCCGATCGTGGTGCATGGCGGCGGTCCGCAGATCGGCGCCATGCTGACCAAGATGGGCATCGAGAGCCGCTTCGAGGGCGGCCTTCGGGTCACCGACCAGCGCACCGTCGAGATCGTCGAGATGGTCCTGGCCGGCTCGATCAACAAGGAGATCGTCGCGCTGATCAACGCCGAGGGCGAATGGGCGATCGGCCTGTGCGGCAAGGACGGCAACATGGTCTTCGCCGAGAAGGCCAAAAAGACCATCGTCGATCCCGATTCGCGCATCGAGCGCGTGCTCGACCTAGGGTATGTCGGCGAGCCGGTTGAGGTGGACCGCACCCTTCTCGACCTCCTCGCGCGCTCGGAGATGATCCCGGTGATCGCGCCCGTGGCGCCCGGCCGGGACGGGGCGACCTACAACATCAACGCCGACACGTTCGCGGGCGCCATCGCGGGCGCGGTGCAGGCGGCGCGCTGCCTGTTCCTGACCGACGTCCCAGGCGTTCTCGACCGCGACGGCCAGCTCATCAAGGAACTGTCGGTGGCGCAGGCGCGCGCGCTGATCGCCGACGGCACCATATCGGGCGGCATGATCCCTAAGGTCGAGACCTGCATCGAGGCGATCGACCGGGGCGTGCAGGGCGTCGTGATCCTGAACGGAAAGGTGCTGCACGCCGTGCTGCTGGAACTCCTGACCGAGCACGGCGCCGGCACGCTGATCGTGCCCTGAGGCGGCGGCCGCGCGGCTCGCCCGCCGGGCGCGGACGGCCGGGGCTTGGTGACCCGATCGTCGCGCGCTCCGGCTTTTGCGTTGACGGCGCGCCCCTGCCGTGCCGAAAGAGGCCATGAACACGACCGACACGCCGATCGGGCGCACGCGCGACGCCGAGCCCGCCGACTTCTCCCACGTGGACACCTGGGTCTTCGACCTCGACAACACGCTCTATCCGCGCCGCACCGACCTGTTCTCGCAGATCGACGCGCGGATGACGGACTACGTGGCCGAGCTTCTGTCGGTGCCGCGCGAGGCGGCCAGAACCGTCCAGAAGGACCTCTACCGCCAATACGGCACGACGCTGCGCGGGTTGATGGAGGTGCACCGGATCGACCCGGACGCCTTCCTCGCCTATGTCCACAACATCGACTATTCCTGGCTTGCGCCGGACCCGGCGCTCGGCCAGGAGATCGCGGCCCTGCCGGGACGCAAGTTCATCTTCACCAACGGCGACCGCGCCCATGCCGAGCGCGCGGCGCGCCAACTCGGCATCTTCGAGCATTTCGAGGACGTGTTCGACATCGTGGCCGCCGGCCTGATCCCGAAGCCGGCCGCCGAGACCTACGACAAGTTCATGGGTCTGCACCGGATCGACACGGCGCGCGCCGTCATGTTCGAGGACTTGGCGCGCAACCTCGAGGTGCCCAAGCGCCTGGGCATGCGCACCGTGCTGATCGTGCCGGAGAACTTCGAGACCGCGCTCGGCGACGCCTGGGAGCACGAAGGGCGCGACGGGGCGCATATCGACTTCGTGACCGACGACCTCGCCGGCTTCCTGCGCCGCGTGCGCGGGGCCTGAGGCGAGGACGCCGAGCCCCGCCGGGGCCGGCGCGTCAGTCGCCGAGGAGCGAGCGGCCCGGGCTGGCGAGCGAGCCGGCCGGAGCGGGGCCGCCGCGCGGCGCGCGGGCTTCGCCCGAAGCCGCGGCGTCGAGGCCGGCGCGGTTCTGGCGCAGCACCGCGTCCTCCGCCCAACCGCCGTCCGCGCCCTGCCCCGCCTTGGCGGCCGTGCGCGCCGTTCCGCTCGCCGCGTCGCTGTCGGAGGGGCCGAGCCGTTCGCGCGTCTCGTCGTCGGGAATCCGCTCGGCGACGTCCATCGCCTGCTGGTGCCGCATCATCTCCGAATCGGTGTCGTCGCCGCCCATCGGCCGTCTCCGCGTCTCGCCTGTCCCTCCGTCGGAACGGCGGGGAAGGGTCGGGGTTCCCCCGCGCTAGAACCCATAGAAGGCGCGGATCGCCGCCCAGCCTTCCTCCGCGGTGTCGACCACCTGGAACAGGTCGAGGTCGGCGGGCGCGATCGTGCCCTCCTCGGCCAGGAAGTCGAAGTCCACCAGCCGCCGCCAGAACGAGGCGCCGAACAGGAGCACGGGGATGCGCGCCATGCGCCCCGTCTGCATCAGCGTCAGCGCCTCGAACAGCTCGTCCAGCGTGCCGAAGCCGCCGGGGAAGATCGCCATCGCCTTGGCGCGGAACAGGAAATGCATCTTGCGCGTGGCGAAGTAGTGGAAGTTGAAGCAGAGCTCGGGCGTGGCGTAGGGGTTGGGCGCCTGCTCGTGCGGCAGGGTGATGTTGAGGGCGATCGACACGGCGCCGACATCCGCCGCGCCCCGGTTGCCGGCCTCCATCACGCCCGGCCCCCCGCCGGTGACGATCACGAACTCCTTGCCGCCCGACGAGTTGGCCGAATGGCGCGAGGCGAGGCGCGCGAAGCGGCGCGCCTCCTCGTAGTAGCGGCTGTTGGCCTCCAGCCGCGCCTTCTGCCCCTCGTTGCGCGCCGCCCAGGCCGCCTGTCCGGGCTCGGGGATGCGCGCGCCGCCGAACAGCACCACGGTGGACAGGATCCCCGCTTCGATCAGCGCCAGCTCCGGCTTCATCAGTTCGAGCTGCAGCCGCACGCCCCGCGTCGCCTCGGCGGTCAGGAAGTCCGGGTCGTCGTAGGCCAGGCGATAGGTCGGCGACAGCGTCTGCGGCGTGCGCGGCTTCTCGGCCTGCCGCCGCTTGTCGTCCCCCGACGAGGGAAAGGGAACCCAGGTCCCCTCCGATGCGGCCGGAGCCGCCGCCCCGCCCTTGGTTTCATCGTCCGTCATCGCTGCCTGATCCTGCCCGTGGGTCGAGGCACGGGTTTAGAGACTGATGGCGAACCGGGGCAAGCCTTGTGCCCTCCCCGCCCTGCCTCTAGAGGAAGCCCGATCCCCTTTTTCAAGACCGCCCAACCGGAGACCGATGCCGATGCCAGCCGCCAGCCACGCCGATCTCGAGCGCACGATCGAAGCCGCCTTCGAGGCGCGCGAGACCGTTTCCCCCGCCACCGGCGGCGAGGTCCGCGCGGCGGTCGACACCGCGCTCGACCTCCTGGACCGCGGCGAGGCCAAGGTCGCGACGCGCGGGGCGGACGGCGCCTGGACCGTCCACCAGTGGCTGAAGAAGGCGGTGCTCCTGTCGTTCCGCCTCAACGACATGGAGACCATCCCCGGCGGCCCCGGCGGCGCCGCGTGGTGGGACAAGGTGCCCTCGAAGTTCGACGGCTGGGACGAGGCCCGGTTTCGCGAGGCGGGCTTTCGCGCGGTGCCCGGCGCCATCGTGCGCCGCTCGGCCCATATCGGCCGCAACGCCATCCTGATGCCGAGCTTCGTCAACCTCGGCGCCTCGGTGGGCGAGGGCACGATGGTGGACACCTGGGCGACGGTGGGCTCCTGCGCGCAGATCGGCGCCAACGTCCACCTGTCGGGCGGGGTGGGCATCGGCGGCGTGCTGGAGCCGCTCCAGGCGGGCCCGACCATCATCGAGGACAACTGCTTCATCGGCGCCCGCTCCGAGGTCGTGGAGGGCTGCATCGTGCGCGAGGGCTCGGTGCTCGGCATGGGCGTCTTCATCGGTCAGTCGACCCGCATCGTGGACCGCGAGACGGGCACCGTCAGCTATGGCGAGGTGCCGCCCTATTCCGTCGTGGTGGCCGGCTCGCTCGCCTCGGGCAAGGCGATGGGCAACGGCGAGGCGGCCCCGTCGCTCTACTGCGCGGTGATCGTCAAGCGCGTGGACGAGCGCACCCGCTCCAAGACCTCGATCAACGAGCTGCTGCGGGCCTGACGCCGCCGGCACCCTAGCCATCCGCCGAACCGGCGCCACAGTCCCTCCCGTCCCGATCCGGGGCGGGAGACGACGCAGGGTGACCCTTGCAACCCTCTTCTTCACGTTTCGCGGCACGATCGGGCGCACGCAATGGTGGCTCGGCATCTACGGCCTCCTGGTCGCCGGCGTCGCCGCCTTCGTTCTCCTCGGCTTTCTCCTCCTCTACGCGGTGCCGATCGGCGCGGTGACCGTGGAGACCGCGAGCACGGCGGACCGCGTCACGCAGACCCGCACCTCGCCAGCGTTCAACTTCGCGATCGGGCTGCTGGCGGTCGGCTCGGTCGCCATGTTCCTGGCCCTGTCCGCCAAGCGTCTCCGGGACGCCGGCGCCCCGCTCGGCCTCCTGGCCCTCGCGGTAGTCCCCCTGGTCTTCGCCGGCGCGCTGCCTTTTCTCGTGGACCCGCCGGGCGCCGCCGCCCTGCCCGTGCTGGCGGTCAGCCTCGCCTGCTTCGTGCCCCTATGGGCGATCCTCGGCTTTCGCGCGGGGCGCCGCCGCGCGCAAGCGTCCCGGCTTCCCTGACAGGGGTTCGCGGAACGCGAAAAGGCCGGGCGAACCCGGCCTTTCGTCATCGCGGTATCGGGGCGAGCGAGCGGCTCAGTTGAAACCGAGGCCACCGGCCGGCGCGGCGTCGGCCGGCGTGCCCGCGTCGAAGGCGTCGCCGAAGCGGCCGACGTCGGGCTCCCGGTGGCCGGTCACGCGTCCGCCCACCATCGTGCCGAGGCCGATCGAGCCGCCGGCGGGCTTGGCCGCGGCCGAGGCCGGGCGCGGGGCGTTGTCGGCGACGCGCACCGGACGGGCGACGGGCAGCGGCGCGTCGGTGGCCGGAACCGCGAGCACGGCCGCGGCCGCCGTGGACGGTGCCGGCTCGGCGGGCGCCATGGCGGCGGCGGCCGGCGCGACGGGCGCCTTGCGGGCGGCGGTGGGCTGGGCGGTGACCTGGCGGGCGATCAGGCCGGAGCGCACGGTGGGCTCCACGGCGGCCACCAGGGTCTGGGTCTCGCCGCCCATCGCGGGCGACTTGCGGGCGCGGATCGCGGCCATGTGGCGCTTGACGTTGGAGCAGTAGACGCTGGCGGACTTCGACATCACCGTGGTGCGGTGTCCGCCCTTGTACTTCATCGCGGTCTGGCAGACGTCGCCGTTGCCCTGCTCGTAGGCGCCCTTGAGGTAGCGCATGCCGTAGCGCAGATTGGTCTCGGGGTCGTAGAGCGCTTCCACCGGGCCTTGGAAGCCGAGGCCGCGCGCGGTGGCGGGCTTGATCTGCGAGAGACCGTAGACGCCCGACCCCTTGGCGCGGGGATTGTAGTGGCTCTCGACGCGCACCACGGCATAGGCGAGTTCGCGGGGAATGTCGTTCTCGTCGGCCGCCTCGGCGATGAGCTGGTCGATCTTGGGGTCGCCGGTGATCGTGTCGCTGACGGCGCGCGCCGCGTCGCGCACCGTGCGCGCCCCGGCGGAGGCCACGGCGACCGCGCCCGAGCCCACGGCCGACGCACTCGCCACCACCGTGTCCTTGGCGGCCACGACGCCGCCCTTCACGCTCTGGTGGGCGGCGGCGGCGGTGTCGAGCGCACGGGCCGCGAGGCCGGCCTGCGCGCCCTGGGTGGCCGGAGCCTTGGCCTCCGGCGCCAGGACGCGCCCGCCCTTGGCCTCGGCCACCGCGACGGCCGCGGCCGCCGGGCGATCGGTCGGCAGGATCACGCGGCGCGGGCCCGCATCGTTGGAGGCGATCTCCACCACCTCGCGGGCGGGGACGTCGGCGGCCGCATCCGCCGTCTTCACGGCCTCCGCGCCCTTCGGGGTCAGGTCGGCGGTGCCGGCCATCCGGTCCCCGTCCGAGACGCAGGCCGACAGGATCAGCGGTGCGAGGAGCGCCAGTCCGGCGACCGAAACCATCCGGCCGGAACGCGACGACGCGCCCCGGGCTCCCTCGGCCCGCTGTTCACTCATGCAAGGTCCCCAAAGCCGTTTCCCTCGACCCCGTCCTTCCCGGCCAAACCCGGCCGAAACGTGGCGGGAATGGGCAAAGGTTACGAAGCGTTCACGAAGGTTAGCGCAACGTGACCGAAAAACACCACCCCGCCGAACTCGCTTTCGCGGGCTCCGGGCAAGCTTGACAGCGGCTCGCCGATGCCGGCGTCGCCGTATCCGACTGAATCCACGCCATGATTCGCGGCCGCGCGGACATTGCGGATGGTTCCCGCCCGCGTGGAAAAATCGTTCCCGAATGCGCCCGCGAGCGTTAAACCTTTGCGCCATGACCGCGCTTCCGACCGATCCCGCCGCGAATCTCCTACGCCTCCTGCGCTGCCCGTCCGTGACGCCCGCCGAGGGTGGGGCGCTGGACGAGCTGTGCGCCATGGTCGAGCCGCTGGGCTTCGCCGTGCGGCGCCCGGTGTTCTGCGAACCCGGCACGCCCGACGTCGAGAACCTCTTGGCGCGGCGCGGGACCGGCGGGGCGCATCTCTGCTTCGCCGGGCACACGGACGTGGTGCCGCCCGGCGCGGAGGCCGACTGGCGCCATCCGCCCTTCTCGGGCGCGGTGGAGGGCGGCGAGATGTTCGGCCGCGGCGCGGTGGACATGAAGGGCGGCATCGCCTGCTTCGTGGCGGCCGTGGCGCGGCTCGAGGTCGCCGGGCGCCTGCCCGAGGGGCGGATCTCGCTGCTGATCACCGGCGACGAGGAGGGGCCCGCCGTGAACGGCACGGTGAAGCTGCTCGACTTCGCCGAGGCGGCGGGCGAGCGGTTCGACGCCTGCCTGGTGGGCGAGCCGACCAACCCCGCCGCGCTCGGCGACATGATCAAGATCGGCCGGCGCGGCTCCCTGTCGGGCCGGCTCGCGCTGATCGGCCGCCAGGGCCACGTCGCCTATCCCCACCTCGCCGACAACCCGATGCGGCGGCTGGCGGGCGTCCTGGATGCGCTGCACCACCCGCCCTTGGACGGGGGCAGCGAGGCCTTCCAGCCGTCGAACCTCGAGGTCACGGCCGTGGATACGGGAAATCCGGCGACCAACGTGGTGCCGGCCCGCGTCGCCGTCGCCTTCAACGTGCGCTTCAACGACCGCTGGACGCCGGAGGCGCTGCGGGCCGAGTTGGTGCGGCGGATCGAAGCGGCGCTCGGCGGCGCGCCCTACGAGATCGCCTGGCGCGCACCGGTCTCGGACGTCTTCGTGACCGCCGCGGGACCGCTGACCGAGGCGCTCTCGCAGGCGGTGGAGGCGGTCACCGGGCGCCGGCCGGACCTGTCCACCTCGGGCGGCACGTCCGACGCGCGCTTCATCAAGAACCATTGTCCGGTGGTGGAATTCGGCCTTGTCGGCGCCACCATGCATATGGCCAATGAGAGGGTCGCCCTCTCGGACCTCGAAACGCTGACGGCCATCTATGAAACCTTCGTTGCCCGCTGGTTCGCCGCCCAGTCCTGATTTCCTGCCGACGCTGCCCGAGATCGGACGCTACTTCACCGGCGCCTGGCGCTTGATGGCGGGCGACCGCCGGGGGCTCGACCGGCTCGACCTGTCGGCGGACGGGTTCTGGCGCTCCTTCGCCGCGCTGGTGGTGGCCCTGCCGCCGACCGCCCTGTCCTGGCTGGAGTTCGAGCGCGTGGAGCGCGCCCAGGCCGCCGCCAGTCCCGTGCGCGCGCTCGCGGCCCATGCGCTGGCCGACCTCACGGCCTGGCTGCTGCCGCTTCTCCTGGTGGCGATGGCCGCACGGCACATCGACTTCCAGAAGCGCATCGTGCCCTTCGTGGTCGCGGTGAACTGGGGCGGCGCGCTGCTCACCTGGGCCTTCTCGCCGTTCTTCCTCCTGCTGCTTCTCGGCGGCCAGAGCGGCCTGACGCAGGGGCTGGGCCTGGTGATTGCGCTGGCCTCGATCGTCCTCACCGTGCGGCTGATCGCGGTGGCGACGGCCTGCGACTACGCGCTGTCGATCGCCATCGTCACCATGATGGTGTTCGTGTCACTCCTCTCCTTCGCCGCCGTCTCCGACCTGTTCGGCCTGGTGATCGGCTGAGGGGTAGTCGACGCGCGTGAGGTAGAGCCCGTCCGGCGGCGCGACCGGGCCGCATCGCTTGCGGTCGCGCGACCGGAGCGCCGCCACCAGGTCGTCCTCGGTCCAGCGCCCCTCGCCCACCAGCTTCAGTGAGCCGGCGAAGGAGCGGATCTGGTTGTGCAGGAAGGACTGGGCGGAGGCGTGGATGTGGACCTCGTCGCCCGGCGCGCGGACGACGTCGAGCCGCTCCAGCGTGCGCACCGGGCTCTTCGCCTGGCAGTTCACCGAACGGAACGTGTTGAAGTCGTGGGTGCCGAGCAGGTGCTTGGCGGCGCGGTCCATCGCCTCGACGTCGAGCGGGCGCCAGACCCACCAGACCTGCCCCTTCAGGATCGAGGGCGGCGGGCGGCGGTTGAGGATGCGATAGAGATAGTGCCGCTTGCGGGCCGAGAAGCGGGCGTCGAACCCCTCCGGCGCCCGCTCGGCCCGCAGGATCGCGACGCCCCCTTCCTCGCGCAGATAGGCGTTCAGCGCGTCGCGCACCGTGTCGGTCTTCCAGTCGCGGGCGATGTCGACATGGGCGACCTGCCCCGTGGCGTGGACGCCGGCATCGGTGCGCCCGGCGCCGAAGAGCGTCACCGCCTCGCCGCAGAAAGCCAGGAGCGCGCGCTCCACCGTCTCCTGCACCGAGATGCCGTTCTTCTGCCGCTGCCAGCCGCAATAGGTGGAGCCGTCGTACTCGATGGTCAGCCTGTAGCGCGGCATGGCGTCAGGCGCCGAGGCGCGTGCCGGCCGGCACCGCCGTCCCGCGCAGGAAGTCGGACGCGCCGGCCGGCTTGCCGCCCGCCTTCTGGACCTCCAGGATCCGCACCGAGCCGCCGCCCGCCGCCACCGCCAGCGCGTCGTCCAGCGTGGTGCCGGGCTCGCCCGTCCCCGTCTCGGCCACCGCGCGCAGCAGCTTCAGCCGCTCGCCGCGAAGCGTGGTCCAGGCGCCGGGAAAGGGCGAGAAGGCGTTGATGCGACGCGCGATCTCCGCGGCCGGACGCGACCAGTCCACCGCCGCCTCGCCCTTGTCGATCTTGGCGGCGTAGGCGACCGTGCGCCCGGTGCGCGCGGCGATCGCCTCCTGCGTCTCGAAGCGGAGCGTGCCGACCTCGAGCCCGGCCATCGCCTCGACCATCAGCTCGGCCGAGGCCTCCGACAGGCGGTCGTGCAGCTCGCGCGCCGTGTCCGCCGGGCCGATGGGGATCTCGCGCGTCAGCGCCACCGGCCCGGTGTCGAGCCCGGCCTCCATGCCCATCACCATCATGCCGGTCGTCGCGTCGCCCGCCTCGATCGCGCGCTGGATCGGCGCGGCGCCGCGCCAGCGCGGCAGGAGCGAGCCGTGGCCGTTCAGGGCGCCGAAGCGCGGCGCCTCGAGCACCGGGCGGGGCAGCAGCAGGCCGTAGGCGACCACCACCGCCGCGTCGGCGCCGAGCGCGGCGAAGGCCGCCTGCTCGTCCGCCCCCTTCAGCGACGCGGGGCAGCGCACCTCCAGTCCGAGCCGCCTGGCCTCGCGCTCCACCGGCGAGGGCACCGTCTCCAGGCCCCGGCGCCCGGCGGGCCGGGGCGGCTGGGTGTAGACCGCGGCGATCGCGTGGCCGGCGCCGGCGAGGGCGCGCAGGGTGGGAACCGAGAAGTCCGGCGTTCCCATGAAGACGAGGCGAAGGGCCATGCGCTCAGACGGCGCCGCGCTTCGACGCCTTGGAGAACTTGCGGATCACCATGTCGCGCTTCAGCTTGGAGATGTGGTCGATGAAGAGCACGCCGTTGAGATGGTCGATCTCGTGCTGGAGGCAGGTCGCCAGCAGCCCGTCGGCCTCCGCCTCGTGCGTCTGCCCGTCGAGCCCGAGATAGCGCACCGTGACCCCCGCCGGCCGCTCCACCTCGGCGTAGTAGTCGGGGATCGACAGGCAGCCCTCCTCGTAGACCGACCGCTCGTCGGAGGCGCGCAGGATCTCCGGGTTCAGGAAGACCTGCGGCGACTTCTCCGCGTCGTCCTCCTTGGACAGGTCGATGGTGACGATCCGCAGCGGCTCGCCGACCTGGATGGCGGCCAGCCCGATGCCGGGCGCGTCGTACATCGTCTCCAGCATGTCGTCCACGAAGCGGCGCACGGCGTCGTCGACGCGGAGCACCGGCTCGGACTGGCGGCGAAGGATCGGATCGGGCAGGATGACGAGGGGCTTGACGCTCATGACGGTCAGGTAATCGCAGAGCGCGAGGCGGTCAACCGGCCGCAAATGTTCCCGTTTTGATCTGGCCGGCCCCGCCGGAATCGGTTAGCGTCCGGCGCATGGACTTCTCCGCCCTCGCCGCTTTCCTGGATCGCCCGCTGGCCGCCCCTTTCGGCATCGCCGTGAGCTGGGGCGAGGCGCTGCTGGCGCTCCTCGCGCTCCTCGCCCTGGCGCGTCTCGTCCGGCGCCACGCGGGCGGCGCGGCGGGGGACGCGGACCGGCTGGAGATGCGGCAGGCCCAGGCCGAGCTCGCCGGGCGGCTCCAGTCCATGGGCGAGATGCTCGGCGCGCGCCAGGCCGAGCTTTCGCGCACCGTCTCGGAACGGCTGGACGGGATGGGCCTGCGCGTCGGCCAGTCGGTGAGCGAGGCGCAGCTTCGCACCGGCGAGAGCCTGTCGCGCCTGGCCGAGCGGCTGGCGGTGATCGACCGCGCGCAGGGCCAGATCCAGGGCCTCGCGGGCGAGGTCGTGCGCCTGCAGGACATCCTGGCCAACAAGCAGGCGCGCGGCGCCTTCGGCCAGGCCCGCATGGAGGCGATCGTGATGGACGCCCTGCCGCCGGGCGCCTACTCGTTCCAGGCGACGCTCTCCAACGGCAAGCGGCCGGACTGCCTGATCCCGATGCCCAACGGCGCCCCGGCGCTGGTGGTGGACGCCAAGTTCCCGCTGGAGGCCTGGACGGCCTTCCGCGAGGCGCCGAGCGACGAGGCGCGCGACGTGGCCGCCGGGCGCCTGCGCCGCGACATGGAGGTGCACGTGCGCGCCGTGGCCGAGAAGTATCTCCTGCCCGGCGAGACGCAGGACACGGCCTTCATCTTCGTGCCCTCCGAATCGGTCTTCGCCGAGATCAACGAGCACTTCGGGGATATCGTCCAGCGCGCCCACCGCGCCCGGGTGGTGATCGTCTCGCCCTCGCTGCTGATGCTGTCGATCGAGGTGGTCAAGGCGCTGCTGAAGGACCAGCGGATGCGCCGCGAGGCCGGGCTGATCCAGCGCGAGGTGGTGCTCCTGTCGGAGGACCTGCAGCGGCTGGAGGCGCGGGTGTCCGCGCTGAAGACGCATTTCGGCCAGACCGGGCGCGACGTGGACCAGATCCTGATCTCGACCGAGAAGCTGATCCGCCGAGGCGAGCGGATCACGAGCGCCGAGCTCGGGACCCCGGACGAAGCCGCGCCCCAGCCGCTCCGCTGAGGCGGCGGGCGAAGAAACATCGTCCCGAAACAATCGAGACGAATCGCCCGGTTTTCCACACGTACGCGAAACCACGCGGAAAAATGGACGGGCTAAAGCTTGACAAATCTTTAATCGATGGGATCGAAACGGCACCCGCTGCGTTCCTCCCAGGACTGAACGAACGGGGGCAACAACCATGCGCGGCGTGACGACGGCGGTTCTCGCAGGCCTGCTTCTCTGTGCCGCCCCGGTGGCCATGCCGGCGCCCGCCTTTGCGGCCCGCACCGCCGAGCAGGATCTAGCGGCCCTCTACAACCAGAACACCGACGCGGCCTTCCGCACCGGCCTGCAGCACCGCCTGACCTGGACCGGCGACTACGCCGGACCGTTCGACGGTCGCATCGGGCCGCAGACGCTGCGCGCGGTGCGCGACTTCCAGGCGCGGCACGGGCTGCGCGCCGATGGCGTGATGGACGACGCCTTCCTGAAGCGGGTGATCGAGATCAGCGACGCGGCGCGCGAGGCGGTCGGCTTTGTGCAGGTCACCGACGAGGCGACGGGCGTGCACCTCGGCCTGCCGGGCGCCCTGGTCGCGCCGATGGGCGAGACCGAGGTCGGCAGCCTGTGGCGCTCGGACGACGGCGGAATCGAGATCGAGACCGTGCGCTTCTCCAAGGAGGGCTACACGCTAGACGGCGTGTTCGGCGTGCTCTCGCAGGCCGGGCCGGACAAGACCGTGTCGCTCGCCGAGGAGGCCAACGGCGGGTTCACCATCCGTGGCCACGAGGACGGTCGCGACTTCCTGATCCGCTTCTCCGGGCGCGGCACCGACCTGCGCGGCTTCTCGGTCGCCTGGAGCCCCGCCCATGCGGACCTGATCGCGCCCTATGCGCAGGTCGCCGCGCAGACCGTGGAGCCCTTCGCCGGCGAGCCGCGCTCGAACGACGCCGGGCCGATGGCGCGCCTGTTCCAGAGCGGGCGGGCCGAGGGCGTCGCCTTCGGCGAGGGCGAGCGCGTCGCCGCCGCGCCCAAGGACGCGCCGTCGCTGGCAAGCCCGGCGCCCGGCTTCGATTCGTCGGGCACCGGCTTCGTGGTGTCGCGGGACGGCTGGCTCCTGACCAACGCCCACGTCGCCAAGGCCTGCAAGACCGTGCTGGTGGGCGACCTCGGCGCCGCGTCCCAGGTTGTGGTCGACGAGGACCACGATCTCGCCCTCCTGAAGCTCGACGGCAAGGTCGGCAAGCCCCTGCCGATCGTCGCTGGCAAGCCGCGCCTCGGCGAGGACATCCTGGCGCTCGGCTTCCCGCTGCGCTCGATCCTCGCCGACAGCCTGAACGTGACCCGCGGCAACGTCTCGTCGCTGATGGGCCTGATGAACGACGCCAACTACCTCCAGATCTCGGCGCCGGTGCAGCCCGGCAATTCGGGCGGCCCGCTGGTGGACCTGGCCGGTCGCGTCGTCGGCGTTGTGACCGCCAAGCTCAACGCCGTCGCGGTGGCGGACCTGACGGGCGACATCCCGCAGTCGATCAACTTCGCGATCCGCCCGGACGCGGCCGCGCGGTTCCTCGAGGAGCATCACGTCGCCTTCGATACCGCCGACGCCTCGCTGCCGCTGGAAAGCGTGCCCGACGCGACGGCCAAGGTGCAGGACTCGATCTACCCGGTGCTCTGCCTCGGCGCGAACTGAGACGGGCTGCCCACGAGCGGAAGATACAGCATGGGCGGGGCCGACAGGCCCCGCCCATGTTTTCGTCGCGCGTCGGGCGAAGTCTTGCGAAGCGCGGCAGCGGCATCGTCCTCCGACACCACCGCCGCGCCCCGCCCGTTCAATTGCTGGTGAGCGCCTCCGCGAGCGGCGTCACAATCACCTGCGTGCCGTCGAAGCTCGCGCCCTGCATCGGCACCTCGACCGTGCCGCCCCCGTCGCGCTCCACGATCAGGAGGCCCGCGTCGGCCGTGTCGCTGGCGACCCGAACGTCGCGCAACGTGCCCAGGGGCTTGCGGTCGGAACTCACCACCGGCTGCCCGACCCAACCCGAGGCCTCCTGGTCGCCGACGCCCGAGTCCTGGCTCTCGGTCTCGGTGGTGACGGACGGGACGGCCGGCTGGGGTGCGTCGGGCGCCTGCGCGAAGGCGGGCGTCGTGGCGGCCAGCACGAGGGCGGCGAGCGCGGCGGAACGGAGGGGTGGCGTCATCGGCGTGGTTCTCCTGTGGCGGGTCCGGCGTGCTGCCAGCCCGGGACGGAGGGGACGCGCGCGGGGCCGTCACAGTTCCCCGATCGGCGCCGGCGCGACGCCGCCGCGGACCCGCGCCGTGTCATGCCGCTGTGATCTTCACCGCTTAGGGCAGCCTGGAACCGTTCCAAGGGAAAAGGACGCCGTCCGATGAACGAGCACGTCACGCCGCGCCAGGCCGCGTTTCCGACCAGCCGCCTCGAGGAGGCCGAGGGCGAGGGGCTGAACCCGACCGCCAACCGCACGATGGGCGAGATCATCGCCGCGCGCTTCTCGCGCCGCGACTTCCTGCGCGGCTCGCTCGCCGCCACCGCGATCGCCGCGACGGTGAGCCCGATCGCCCTGATCTCGGCCGACCACGCCCGCGCCGCCACCACGACCCGATTCGACTTTCCCGAGGTCGAGGCCGGCATCGACGAGCGCCATCATGTCGCCGAGGGCTACGACGCGGACGTGCTCCTGCGCTGGGGCGACGCGCTGTTTCCCGACAGCCCGGACTTCGAGCCGACCCGCCAGACGCCGCAGGCCCAGGAGCGTCAGTTCGGCTACAACAACGACTATGTCGGCTTCATCCCGATCGAGGGCTCGTCCGAGCACGGCTACCTCGTGGTGAACCACGAGTACACCAACGAGCACCTGATGTTCCCGGGCATCGTCAAGGTGGTCGAGAAGGCCGACAAGAAGGACCCCGCCAAGATGGTGGAGGAGCTCGAGATCGCGCCGGCCGACCGCACGCGCGTCGACATCGAGATGGCCGCCCACGGCGGCACGGTGGTCGAGATCCGCAAGGCGGACGGAAAGTGGCAGGTGGTGCGCGACGGCGCGAAGAACCGCCGCATCACCGCCACCACCGAGATGGCCCTGTCCGGCCCGGCCGCCGGCCACGACCGCCTGAAGACCAATGCCGACGCCACCGGCACCAAGGTCTTCGGCACCATCAACAACTGCGCCGGCGGCGTCACGCCCTGGGGCACCTACATCATGGCCGAGGAGAACATCCACGGCTACTTCATGGGCGAGCTGCCGGCGGACCACCCGGAGGCGGGCAACTACAAGCGCCTCGGCATTCCCGAGGGGACCTATGCCTGGGGCCGGTTCCACGATCGCTTCGACCTCGCCAAGGAGCCGAACGAGGCGAACCGCTTCGGCTGGGTGGTCGAGGTGGACGTCGAGGACCCGACCTCGACGCCCAAGAAGCGCACCGCGCTCGGCCGCTTCAAACACGAGGGCGCCGCCTCGACCGTGGCCAGGGACGGCCGCGTCGTCTTCTATCTCGGCGACGACGAGCGCTTCGACTACGTCTACAAGTTCGTGACCGCCGGCCGCTTCGACCCCGCCGACCGCGCCGCGAACATGGACCTCCTGGACGAGGGCACGCTCTATGTCGCCCGCTTCGACGAGGACGGGACGATGGCGTGGCTGCCGCTGGTGCACGGGCAGGGTCCGCTGACCGAGGCCAACGGCTTCCGCAGCCAGGCCGACGTCCTGATCGAGACGCGCCGCGCCGCCGACCTCCTTGAAGCCACGCCGATGGACCGGCCGGAGGACATCGAGCCCAACGACACCAACGGCCGCGTCTACGTGATGCTGACCAACAACACCCGGCGCAAGCCGGACCAGGTGGACGCCGCCAATCCCCGCGCCGCCAACGCCTTCGGCCACATCATCGAGATCCACGAGGACGGCGACGACTTCGCCGCCGCCAAGGGTCGCTGGGAGGTGCTCCTGAAGTGCGGCGACCCGGCCGTGGCCGAGGTCGGCGCGACCTTCTCGACCGAGACCACGCGCAACGGCTGGTTCGGCATGCCGGACAACTGCGCGGTGGACGCGGACGGGCGCCTCTGGGTCTCGACCGACGGCAACTCGCCGAAGGCCACGGGGCGCACCGACGGCCTCTGGGCGGTGGAGACCGAGGGCGAGGGCCGCGGCACGTCGAAGCTCTTCTTCCGCGTCCCCGTGGGCGCCGAGATGTGCGGCCCCCTGCTCCTGCCCGACATGCAGACGGCCTTCGTGGCGGTCCAGCATCCGGGCGACGGCGGCGAGGATTGGGACGGCTTCGGCCGCCTGTCCTTCTACGAGGACCTGTCGACCCGCTGGCCGGACTTCCGCGACGACATGCCGACGCGCCCCTCCGTGGTGGCGATCACCCGCCAGGGCGGCGGGCGCATCGGCTGACCGCCCGCGCCGCCCCGCACCGTCGGGGCGGCGGCTTCCGGGCGGCCGGCGACGGTCGCCCGCGCGGGCGTCACGGGATCCGCAGCCGCGCGACGAGGCCGCGATGGTTGGAGCCGAACGCGCTCGGCAGCGGCTCCAGCGAAAGCACGGTGGCGCCCCGCGTCAGCACGTGGTCGATCGGCAGGCCGAAGCCGCCGGCGGCCGCCGGCCAGGTCGGCACGTAGAAGCCGGAGAAGCGCATGTCCGCGCGCTTCGCCAGCCAGCGCAGGTCGGGCGACCATTGCGTGGCGTTGAAGTCGCCCACCAGGATCAGCGGCCCGTCGATCGCACGCAGCCGGTTGGCCAGCACCAGCCGCTCGATCGCCGGCAGCTCGTCGAAATAGGGCTTGGTGAGGTGGGCGCCGACGAGGGTCACGCGCCATCCGTCAAGGTCGAAGGCGAACTGGGCGAAGCGTTTGGCCGGCACCGCGCCCAGCCAGGTCTGTCGCGCCTGCACCGGCGGCCGGCGCGACAGGAGGAGCGTGTCGCAGGGTTCGGGCGGCGTGCAGCCGAGCCGGTAGGGGTAGGCCTGCGCCAGCCGGGGCAGCTCGGCCTGGAACTGCTGCGCCTCCAGGATCAGGATCGCGTCGGCGCCCGAGGCGAGGAGGGCCGGAATGGCCGAAACGCCCTCGCGATTGCTGTAGAGCGCGTTGAAGCTGATCAGCGTGAAGGGAACGCCCGCGTCCGGCGCCGCCGTCGCCTCGGCCGACACGTCGGCGAAGCGCCACCCGGTCAGCCCGAGGATGCCGAGCGCGAGAAGCGCCACGCCGGCCGCCCGCCGGCGACGCCGCAGGGCGGCAAGACCCAGCGCGAGCGGCAGGAGGGCGAGGCCGAGAAGCGGCAGGAGCTGGCCGATCATCGACACGAGCGGCACGCGCGGCAGGGCGAGGCCCAGCACCGCGAGCGCCGCGATCCCGGCGGCCGCCGCCGTCGCGGCGCCGGCCCATTCATCGCTTCGACGCATGCGGGTTCTCGATCCTCCGGCGGCTGGCGACAGGGCTGCCGCCCGAGGCGACGAGGCGTTTTCGCACTTGCGAAACATCCTGCGCAAGATAGCATCCGCCGCGATCGGAACCGGGGCGGCCCGGAGTGTCGAAGGATACGTGCATGACGGTACTCGTCACCGGCGGCGCCGGCTATATCGGCAGCCACATGGTCTGGGACCTCGTCGACGCGGGCGAAAGCGTGGTGGTGCTCGACCGCCTGTCCACCGGCTTCGAATGGGCGGTGGCGCCGGAGGCCGAGCTCGTGGTCGGCGACATCGCCGACACGGCGCTGGTGTCGCGGCTGATCGCCGAGAAGGGCATCCGCGAGATCATCCATTTCGCCGGCTCGATCGTCGTGCCGGAATCGGTGGCGGACCCGCTCGGCTACTACCTGAACAACACGGTGGCCTCGCGCGCGCTCCTCGAAGCGGCCGTGGCGGGCGGGGTGAAGCACTTCATCTTCTCGTCCACCGCCGCCGTCTACGGCTCGCCCAAGGCGATGCCGGTGCCCGAGACGCAGGCCCCGGCGCCCGAATCGCCCTACGGCACCTCCAAGTGGATGACCGAGCTGATGCTGCGCGACGCGGCCGCGGCGCATCCCTTCACCTTCGCCGCGCTGCGCTACTTCAACGTGGCGGGCGCCGACCCCAGGGGCCGGGCCGGCCAGTCCACGCGCGGGGCGACGCATCTCATCAAGGTCGCCAGCGAGACGGCGCTCGGGAAGCGGCCGTTCCTCGAGGTCTTCGGCGACGACTACGACACGCCGGACGGGACCTGCGTGCGCGACTACATCCACGTCTCGGATCTCGCCGCCGCCCACCGCCGCGCGCTCGACTACCTGCGCGCAGGCGGCGATTCGCTCGTCGCCAATTGCGGCTACGGCCACGGCTATTCGGTGCTGGAGGTGCTCGACACGGTGCGCCGGGTGGTGGGACGCGACTTCGACGTGCGCATGGCCGGCCGCCGGCCGGGCGATGCCAGCGCCATCGTGGCCGACGCCTCGCTCGCCCGGCAGGCCTTCGGCTGGGAGCCGCGCTACGACGACCTGCCGCTGATCGTGCGGCACGCGCTGGATTGGGAAGAGGCGCTGGGTCGGCGCAACGCGCGCTAGCGCCGGCCGGCTCGCGGGGGGCCGTCAGGGTGTCCTGGCCGGCGCCGCCTCCCCTCTCCCGTTCGCCGCGGCGAGCGCGGCCAGCGACAGCCGTCGCAACGCGGCCTCGTTGGGCGCGGACGGGGCGGGAAACAGCAGGACGAGGTTCCACCGCTCCACGTCGCCATGCTCGCGCATCAGCCGGACGCGTGTCCCGCCGAGCTCGGCCTCGAACGGCTGGAGCGCCGCGATGCGCCGCGCCAGGTCCACGCCGCCGCCCCAGCGCCAGCGCCGGAACAGACCCGCCACCAGATCGCCGGCGTCGCGGGCTGCCTCCAGGCGCCGCGCGTCCGCGCCGAGGTTGAGCTTGATGCGGATCTCCATCAGGGTCTCGCGCCCGCGCAGCACCGCGAACCCATCCGCGCTCCCCCTGTCGCCATAGGCGCGCTCCGCCAGGCATTCCTCACGGTCGCCGAGCGGGCTCGCGCCCCAGTCCCCGGCGGACCACCCCGCCGCGGCGAAGGCCTGGCAGACGGCGGCGGGCGCCTCCGGCACGGGACGCGCCAGGCGAAACGCCTGCCCGCGCAGGTTGAGGTCGCGCAGCGTCTCGAAGCCTTCGATTCGGAGGGGCGCGGGGGGCGGATCGGGCGCTGGCGGCACCGGCGAGCTTTCCACGACCCGAGGCGCGCGCACCGTGGCCGGCGGCGCCGCGCCATCCGGCCGAACGGACAACAGGCCGACGTAGAGGGCGCCGCCCCCCAGCAGCACCAGGGCCACGACGCGCAGGGCGCCCGACAGGGCGCCGCCGTCCGCCGCAGGCGGAGCGGCCGTCCGCTCCGGTTCGCGCTGGCCGTCCGGCGCGTCCCAGCGAGAGCGCGCGGCGTTCGGCACCGCGCCGTGCATGGCGGGCGTCGTCCCCGGCATCCCGGACGGGGAGGCGACAGCGTCCGCAGCCGGTTCGCCGCGGTCGACAACGCCCTCGACCGGTTCATCGCCCACCGGCACGGCGCGCGCCGCGTCGTCCCCGTGCGGCACGGCGCCTCGCGCGGCGTCGACCGGTCCTTCGGGGGAAGCGCGCGGGCGTCGGAAGATCATGGCTCGCGCGGCGCATCCTCGTCGGCCGCCACGAGACCGGCGGCGGTCGGTTCGACCAGCAGGAAGCCGAGTTCCAGGTCGACCTCCGGCACGGCGGCCTCGGTGAAGGGGATCATGACGCTGGCGCCCCCCTCCGGCGCGATCTCCAGGATGTCGCCGGCGCCGAAGTCGTGGAACGCCACGACCTCGCCGATCACGGTCCCGTCCACCAGCCGCGCGACCAGGCCCACGAGGTCGGCCTGGTAGAATTCGTCCTCGCCCTCGTCGGGCAGGGCCGCGCGGTCCACGAAGAGCTCGGTGCCGTTGAGGAGTTCGGCGGCGTTGCGGTCGGCGACCTCGCGGAAACGCACCACCACGACGGTCTTCTGCACGCGCGCCGACGCCACGGTGTAGCGGCGGCCGGCCGCGTCGGAGAGCGGGCCGTAGGCCCCGACATCCTCGGGGTCGGCGGTGAAGGAGCGCACCCGCACCTCACCCTTGATGCCGTGGGCGCCGCCGATCACGGCCAGGAGTACGCGGTCGCGGGTCGGCTCGGTCACGATGGGCATCCCGGAACGGAGGGGTGGAGGGAGCAAGGCTCCGATCTCGGGCGTCACTGACCCGTCGCGCCCGCCTCGTCAAGCGAAACGCGCGGGCGGTGCGACCCGGGCCCGTCGCCAGACAAAAACGGCGCCCCGAACGAATCGGGACGCCGCCACCTGTTTCACGTGAAACGTGAAGATTGCCTTACTCGGCCGAGGCCTCGGCGCCGGCCGTCTCGGCCGCCGCCTTGGCGGCCGCCTCGCGGGCGTCTTCCTCGCGCTGCTTGCGCTCGGCCTCGCGCTCCTGCGCCTTCTTGCCGGGCAGGCCCTTGGTCAGGTTCTCGCGGGCCGGACGGTTGGCGATGCCGGCCTTGTCGAGGAAGCGGAGCACGCGGTCGGTCGGCTGGGCGCCCTCGCCGAGCCAATGCTTGATCCGGTCCTCCCTGAGGGTGACGCGCTCGGCGTCCTTCGGGAGCATCGGGTTCCACGAGCCGACCGTCTCGATGAAGCGGCCGTCGCGCGGGCTGCGGGCATCGGCGATCACGACGTGGTAGTAGGGGCGCTTCTTGGAGCCGGCACGGGCGAGGCGCATCTTCAGGGGCATCGGGGTCTTCCTTCTGGTTCTCGTGAGGTCGCGGCGTCGTCCGGGAGTGTCGCGCCGTCGGGTTGCTGTGGTCGGGTGGTCGGGGCCGCCGGGCGGCCCTTATTTCTTCCGGCCGAGGCCGGGAAGTCCGGGAAAGCCGCCGCCGGGAAGTCCCGGCAGGCCGCCGCTCCCGAGGCCGGGCGGCAGGCCGCCGGGCAGGCTGCCGAGCCCGCCCTTCTGCATGGCCTTGGCCATCTCCTCGAGCTGCTTGGGGTCCATCTTCGACAGGTCCGGCATGCCGCCGCCCAGCCCAGGCGGCAGGCCCATCTTGGAGCCGAGGCCGCCCATCAGCTTGCCCATGATGCCGGCGCCCTTGCCGCCCTTGCCGCCCATCGCCTTCATCATGTCGGCCATCTGGCGGTGCATCTTGAGAAGCTTGTTGATGTCGGCCGAGTCCGTGCCCGAGCCCGCCGCGATCCGCTTCTTGCGCGAATGCTTCAGCGCGTCCGGGTTGGCGCGCTCCCACTTGGTCATGGAGGAGATGATGGCGAGCTGACGCTTCAAGAGCTTGTCGTCGAGACCGGCCGCCGAAACCTGATCCTTCATCTTGGCCATGCCGGGCATCATGCCCATCACGCCGCCCATGCCGCCGAGCTTCTGCATCTGGCGGATCTGGTCGGCGAGATCGTCGAGGTCGAACTTGCCCGACTGCATCTTCTTGGCCATCGCCGCGGCCTTTTCCGCGTCGATGTTCTCGGCCGCCTTCTCGACCAAAGAGACGATGTCGCCCATGCCGAGGATGCGGTCGGCGATGCGGCCGGGGTGGAACTCCTCCAGCGCGTCCATCTTCTCGCCGGTGCCGATCAGCTTGATCGGCTTGCCGGTGACGGCCCGCATCGAAAGGGCGGCGCCGCCGCGCCCGTCGCCGTCGACGCGGGTGAGCACCAGGCCCGAGATGCCAACGCGCTCGTCGAAGGAGCGGGCGAGGTTCACCGCATCCTGGCCGGTCAGCGAGTCGGCGACCAGGAGGATCTCGTGCGGGCGGGCGCTGGCCTTGATCTCGGCCATCTCCTGCATGAGCGGCTCGTCGATATGGGTGCGGCCGGCCGTGTCGAGGATCAGGACGTCGTAGCCGCCGAGCTTGGCGGCCTGCGAGGCGCGGGCGGCGATCTCCACCGGGCCCTGGCCGGCGATGATCGGCAGCGTCGCGACGCCGGTCTGCTCACCCAGGACGCGGAGCTGCTCCTGCGCGGCCGGGCGGCGGGTGTCGAGCGAGGCCATCAGGACGCGCTTGCGCTGGCGCTCCGTCAGCCGCTTGGCGATCTTGCCCGTGGTGGTGGTCTTGCCCGAGCCCTGGAGGCCGACCATCATGATGGTGACGGGCGCCGGCGCGTTGAGGTCGATCGCCACCTGGTCGGAGCCGAGCGTCGCCACCAGCTCGTCGTGGACGATCTTGACCACCATCTGGCCGGGCTTGATCGACTTGACGATCTGGGCGCCGACGGCCTTCTCGCGCACGCGGTCGGTGAAGGAGCGCACCACCTCCAGCGACACGTCCGCCTCCAGGAGCGCGCGGCGCACCTCGCGCAGCGCCGCCGCGACGTCGCCGTCCGACAGGGCACCGCGGCCGGTGAGGCCGTTCAGGATGGACCCGAGACGGTCCTGGAGGGATTCAAACATCGGGCGTCTTCCTTGTTCTTCCGGACCCCGGAAGAATGGGAACTCGTCGCGCCCGATCCAAGCCGCGAGCCGGCGCCAAACGGAAACGCATCCGCGGGCGACACTCGCTGGCGGATGGGGACCTCCGTGCGGCCTGCGCGGGGCAAGGGGCACGGTCGGCGGGTCGCGGACGGGATCGAACGCTGGATCGGGCGCTTGAAGCAGGCGCGGGCGCCCCTGTCAAGCACATGGCCCCGCCAAGGTCGCCGCCCAGCTTCGGAAAGGATTCCGTTAAGCACCTTTCCCAACACTCTTTTCAACATCCTCGCGTAAGGCTTCGGGTGACGACCCGCGCCGGCGATCCGGCCGGGCGGCAACGCGATCCATGGCCCGATGAACATTCTGCGCTTTCCCGACACGCCCAGGACGGAGGACCGCAAAGGCGGGCCGGCCGAGGCGGTCCGCGCGGCGGGGCCCCAGGTGGCGACGGGCCCGGCGGACGCGCGCATCCTGCGCTCGATCTCGGTGCTGAACGGACCGGTGCTCGACGCGGTGATGAGCCGGCGCCACCAGGCGCGCGACGTTCTGGCGGCGTTCCGCGCCGAGTGGGCGCCGCCCCGCGCGCGCGCGCCGCGCCCGGCCAACGACGCGACAACGCGCTAGCGCCAAGCGGCGCGAGCCCCTCCGCGGTCATCTCCAAAAAACGGCATTCAGGCGACGGGTCTCTCGACAACGCCGTCGCAGCCGGGTATGAGAACGATCGTTCGCTCTCACTGATACGGGACCGCCGATGACACCTCCTCCTCTCGCTGCGCAGGCTCAGCAGCCCGCCGACGACCGGCGCCGTCAGATCCTGTCGGCGGCCCGCGCCTGCTTTGCACGCGCAGGCTTTCACGGCGCGTCCATGGGCCAGGTCTGCGCCGAGGCGCAGATGAGCCCGGGCGCCCTGTATCGCTACTTTCCGTCCAAGGACGCGATCATCGAGGCGATCGCCGAGGAGGAGCGCGCCGGCGCCGTGGCCTGCCTGGAGCACCTGCGCGGCCCCGGCACGATCGCCGATCGGCTCGTGGCCATGGCGATGGACTATCTCGCCTCCGCACGCGACCCCGAGAGCGGCGGCCTGATGATCGAGATCTGCTCAGAATCCCTGCGAAACACCGCCGTGGGCGCCCGGTTCTGCGAGCTGGAGACCCTGGTTCGCGATCGCATGCGCGCCGCCGTGGAGGACGCGCGCGAGCGGGGCGAGGTGCCGCGCGACCTCGATCTCGACATCGCGCTCACGATGATCTTCTCCTTCGGCGACGGGCTGATGATGCGTCTCCAGTTCGAGCGTGACGTCGCGCTGGAGGCGATCGAGCCGCATCTCCGGCGCATCCTGCGCGCCCTCCTGCGCATGGACGAGGTCTGAGCCGATGGCGCCTCGCTCCGCCGCCCCCTCCCCCGCCCCCTTCCGTTCCGTCCCGACCACCCGGAGGCCGTCGATGTCCGTCCGTTCCGTCCGTCTCGCGCTCGCGCTGCTTCTGGCCGCCGCATCGCCGGTCCTGGCCAAGGAGCCCGCCGTGGCGCCGCCCTCGATCAGCGTGGTCAAGGCCGAGCGGCGCCCGATCGTCGCCACCGTGCCGGTCACCGGCACGCTGGTGCCCCGCGAGACCGTGAGCGTGGGCGCCGACGTGGAAGGCCTGCGCATCGTGGCGCTTCTCGCCGACGAGGGCGACACGGTGAAGGCCGGCCAGGTGCTGGCCCGGCTGGCGACCGACCTCGTGGACGCCGACCTCGCCCGCGCCACCGCGCAGATCGCCCGTGCCGACGCCGCGATCACGCAGGCCGGCGCGCTGGTGGAGGAAGCCCAGTCGGCCAGCACGGAGGCGACCAACGCCCTGCAGCGCACCCGCGCCCTGTCCGCCAAGGGCATCGTCGGCCAGGACGTTCTCGACCAGCGCGTCTCGGCGGCCTCCTCGGCCGCCGCGCGCCTCGCCTCCGCCCGCCAGGGCATCGCGCTCGCCGAGGCGGACCGCGCGTCGGCCGAGGCCGACCGGCGCTCGCTGGAGCTTCGCCGCTCCAAGGCCGAGATCAAGGCGCCCACCGACGGGCTGGTCCTGTCGCGCGCGGCGCGGCTCGGCGCCGTGGTGTCGGCGGCCGGCGGCACCCTGTTCGAGATCGCGCGCGACGGGCTGATCGAGCTCGACGCCGAGGTCAGCGAGACGCAGCTCGGCCATGTCCGCAAGGGCCAGGCCGCCACGGTGCGCCTGCCCGGCGGCGAGGCGGCGGTGGCGGGCGAGGTGCGCCTCGTGTCGCCGCTGGTGGACCAGGCGACGCGGCTCGGGCGGGTGCGCATCGCGCTCGCCCCCTCGCCGGCGCTGCGTTCCGGCTCCTTCGCGCGCGGCAGCGTCGAGACGGCCCGCTCGCAGGGCGTCGTGATCGCGCGCACCGCCGTCCTCACCGAGGACGGGGTCGCCACGGTCCAGGTGGTCCGCGACGGCCGCATCGAGACGCGCACCGTGAAGACCGGGCTCGTGGCCGGCGACGACGTCGAGATCACCGAGAATCTTCAGCCCGGCGAGGACGTGGTGTCGCTGGCCGGCACCTTCGTGCGCGACGGCGACGCGGTGACCCCCGTGGCGGCGGACGCGGACACCCGGACGGCGGAGGCCGCGCGATGAACTGGAACATCTCCGCCTGGGCGATCCGCAACCCGGTTCCGCCGATCCTCCTCTTCGTGGTGCTCGTGGCGCTCGGGATCGTCTCCTTCCTGACGCTGCCGATCACCCGCTTCCCCAACATCGACGTCCCCGTCGTCTCCGTCACCATCCAGGAACAGGGCTCGGCCCCGTCCGAGATGGAGACGCAGATCACCAAGCGCGTCGAGGACGCGGTGGCGGGCGTCTCGGGCATCAAGCACATCACCTCCACCATCACCGACGGCCAGTCGGTGACGGCGGCCGAGTTCCGGCTGGAGATCAACACCGACCGCGCCGTGAACGACGTGAAGGACGCCATCGCCAAGATCCGCGGCGACCTGCCGCGCACGATCGAGGAGCCGGTGATCCAGCGGGTGGAGGTCGAGAACCAGTCCATCGTCACCTATGCCGCCTCCTCGCCCGGCAAGACGCCCGAGCAGCTCTCCTGGTTCGTGGACGACACGGTGATCCGGGCGCTGCAGGGCCTTAAGGGCGTCGGGCGGGTCGACCGGATGGGCGGCGTGGAGCGCGAGATCCAGGTCCGCCTCGATCCGGACCGGCTGGCCGCGCTCGGCATCACGGCGGCCGGCGTCAACGCGCAGCTCCGCTCCACCAATGTCGACCTGTCGGGCGGGCGCGGCGAGTTCGGCGGCCAGGAACAGGCGATCCGCACCCTGTCCTCGGCCGCCACCGTCTCGGGCCTAGCCTCCACCCGCATCGCCCTCGGCGGCGGGCGGGAGGTGCGGCTCGACGAGCTCGGCACCGTCCTGGACCGCTGGGAGGAGCCGCGCTCCTTCGCCCGTCTCGACGGTGAGCCGGTGGTGGCCTTCGCGATCTACCGCGCCAAGGGGGCGAGCGACACCACGGTGGCCGAAGCCGTGGCCGGGCGCGTCGCCGAACTCGGCGCGCAGCACCCGGACGTGCGCTTCTCGCGCATCGACGACAGCGTCACCTACACCTACGGCAACTTCGAATCGGCCATGGAGACGCTCGCCGAGGGCGCGGCGCTCGCCGTGATCGTCGTGCTCCTGTTCCTGCGCGACTGGCGCGCGACGGCCGTCGCCGCCATCACCCTGCCGCTGGCCGCCATTCCCACCTTCTGGGCGATGGACCTCCTGGGCTTCTCGCTCAACCTCATCAGCCTGCTCGCCATCACGCTGGTGACCGGCATCCTGGTGGACGACGCGATCGTCGAGATCGAGAACATCGAGCGGCACATGCAGATGGGCAAGAAGCCCTATCGCGCCTCCATGGAAGCCGCCGACGAGATCGGCCTCGCGGTGATCGCGATCACCATGACCATCATCGCCGTGTTCGCGCCGGTCTCCTTCATGGGGGGCGTGGCGGGCCAGTACTTCAAGCAGTTCGGCCTGACGGTCGCCGTGGCGGTGTTCTTCTCGCTGCTGGTCGCACGCCTCATAACGCCGATGCTGGCGGCCTACTTCTTCCGTAGCCCCCGCTACGAGGGGCCGGGCTTCGGGCGCCTCCTGAAGCGATACCTGCTGCGCCTCCTGCCGCTGGCCGGGCTCGCCATCGGCGCGGTGTTCGGCCTGGCCGCCCTGCCGGAGGCGGCCGCCGCGGGCAACGGCATCGCCCGCGCGATCCAGCCCTACGCCGCCGCGCTGCCGCCCGTGTCCTGGGACGCGGCGGGCCGGCTCGCGGTGGAGATCCTCGCCGGCGCGCTGATCCTGTCGGCGCTCCTCGCCTACCTCAACCGCCCGCACGAAGCCGAGCGCCACGACGGGCCGCTGATGCGCGCCTATACCGGCTTCCTGGGCGCCACGGTGCGCTGGCGCTGGGGGACGCTCGCCGCCGGCATCGGGCTCTTCGCCCTGTCGATCCACGCGATCCAGTACCTGCCCACCGGCTTCATCCCCAAGGAGGACGCCTCGCGCATCGTGGTGTCGCTGGAGCTGCCGCCCGGCGCGACCCTGGAGACCACGCGGCGCATCACCGACGAGGCGGCCCGCACCGTGCGCGAGCTTCCCGAGGTGCGCTCCGTCCTGGTGATCGGCGGCGCCTCGCCGACCGGGACGCTCGAGGTGCGCCGCGCCGCGATGACCATCGCGCTGACGCGCAAGTTCGAGCGCACGCGCAGCCAGGCGGACCTCGAGCCGGTGGTCACCGAACGGCTCTCGCGGATCCCGGACCTGCGCTCCTTCTTCGTCAACGACCGGGGCGAGCGCGAACTGTCGGTCGGCATCCTCGGCCAGGACGGCAAGGCGGTGTCGGAGGCGGCCTCGAAGCTCGAGGCGGAGATGCGGCGCGACCCGATCTTCGCCAACCCGAGCGCCATGGCCTCGTTCGACCGGCCCGAGATCCGCATCCGGCCGCGCCTCGACGAGGCCTCCGACCTCGGCATCGCGCCGGACGCCATCTCGCAGACGGTGCGCGTCGCCACGATCGGCGACCTCGGCGCCAACCTCGCCAAGTTCAACGCGGGCACGCGCCAGATCCCGATCCGGGTGCAGCTCTCCGAGGCGGCGCGGCGCGACCTGTCGGCGGTCAGCTCGCTGCGCGTCAACACGGGTGCCGGCGCCTCCGTGCCGCTGGACGCGGTGGCCGACATCGGCTTCGGCCAGGGCCCGTCCACGATCGAGCGCTACGACCGCGAGCGCCTGGTCAAGGTCGGCACCTCCATGGCGCCGGGCCGCGAGATCGGCGAGGGCTCGCAGCACATCATGGCGTCGGAGGCGGTGCGCTCGATGCCGCCGGGCGTGCGGCTCCAGCAGGTCGGCGACGCCGAGATCCAGGGCGAGGTCTTCGCCGGCTTCGCCTCGGCGATGGCCGCCGGCATCATGCTGGTCCTGGTGGTGCTGATCCTGCTGTTCGGCTCGGTGTTCCTGCCGATCACCATCCTCGCCTCGCTGCCGCTCTCGGTCGGCGGCGTGGTCGGCGGCCTGCTCCTGACCCAGAACGCCATCTCCATGCCCGTGGTGATCGGCATCCTGATGCTGATGGGCATCGTCACCAAGAACTCCATCATGCTGGTGGACTTCGCGGTGGAGCAGGAGCGGCACGGCATGAGCCAGCGCGACGCGATCATCGACGCGGGCCGCAAGCGCGCCCGGCCGATCATCATGACCACGCTCGCCATGGCGGCGGGCATGGTGCCGGCAGCCATGGCCACCGGCGAGGGCGGCGAGTTCCGCGCGCCGATGGCGATCGCGGTGATCGGCGGCCTCCTGGTCTCGACGCTGCTGTCGCTGGTCTTCATCCCCTCGCTCTACACGCTGATGGACGATCTCAGCCACGTGACGGGCCGCCTGTTCCGCCGGCTGCTGAAGCCGAACGCGAGCGAGGAGGAGATGGGCGAGGAGGAGATGGGCGAGCCGAACGCGCACACGCCCGCCGACCACCAGGGTCCGCCCCTCGTGCCCGACCACGCCGCCGGCTCCGACCGGGATCCGACCTGGAAGCGCGTGACGGAGTTCGCGGGACGCTCCGGCGAGACGCGGGCCGGCGAGACACGGACCGCCGGGGACCGCCCGCCGCCGCCGCAGATGCAGCCGGCGGCCGAGTAGGGCACCGGGCCTTCTGGCAATCGACGGGCGGCGGGGCTATCCAGGGGCCCCGCCGCCCGTTCGCGTTTTGGGCGGCCAAGGAGACACCCGGAGGCCGCGCCCATGTCGACCGACACCCTCTTCTCGTCCGGCGGACCGGCCGCGGCCGTCCCCTCGCTCACCATCCGCCGGCCGGACGACTGGCACGTCCACCTGCGCGACGGGGCGATGCTGGAGGCGGTGCTGCCCTTCACCGCCCAGCAGTTCCGGCGTGCGATCGTGATGCCGAACCTCGTGCCGCCCGTGGTCACGGTGCCCATGGCGCAGGCCTATCGCGAGCGCATCCTCGCCGCCCTGCCCGCCGGCTCGGACTTCGAGCCGCTGATGACCTGCTACCTCACCGACCACACGGAGCCGGACGAGATCGAGCGCGGCTACGCGCAAGGCGTGTGGCGGGCGGCCAAGCTCTATCCGGCCGGCGCCACCACCAACTCGCATGCGGGCGTCACCGACATCGCGGCGCTCGCCCCGGTGCTGGAGCGCATGGAGCGGATCGGCATGGCGCTTCTGGTGCACGGCGAGGCGACGGATCCCGCGATCGACATCTTCGATCGCGAGGCCGCCTTCATGGAGGCCGAGATGCTGCCGCTGCTGCGGCGCCACGAGGGGCTGAAGGTCGTGGTGGAACATGCGACCACGGCCGAGACTGTGGCGCTGGTGCGCGCCCATGCGGGCCAGGCGGCCTGCACGATCACGCCGCACCACCTCGTGATCAACCGCACCTCGATCTTCCAGGGCGGGCTTCGGCCCCATCTCTACTGCCTGCCGGTCGCCAAGCGCGAGCGGCACCGGCTGGCGCTGCGCGAGGCGGCGACCTCCGGCGAGGCCTGCTTCATGCTGGGCACCGACACCGCGCCGCATCGGCGCGGCGCGAAGGAGGCCGAGTGCTGCTCGGCCGGCGTGTTCGGCGGGGCGACGGCGCTGCAGACCTATGTCCAGGTCTTCGACGAGGAGGGCGCGCTGGACCGTTTCGAGGCCTTCGCCAGCCTCAACGGCGCCCGCTTCCACGGACTGCCCGTCAACACGGGAACGGTGACGCTCCTGCGCAAGCCCGCCACCGCGCTCGCAGCCGTCTCGGTCGAGGACGAGGACGTGGTGGTGTTCCGCGGCGGCGAGCCGCTGCCCTGGTCGATCGGCGAAATCCGGCCCTGACGCGGCCCGGGACTCGGGGCTCGGGAGAGCCCCAGGACCCTGCCCGACGCTGCACGGGAAAGGGGCAGGCGGATCGCTCCGCCTGCCCCTTTCGCTTTCCGGTCCTGGTCCGATGGGATCAGGAGGAGTGGTAGGCCGCCTCGCCGTGCGAGGTGATGTCCAGGCCCTCGCGCTCGGCTTCCAGGGTCGGGCGCAGGCCGATCACGGCGTCGACGATCTTGTAGAGGATCGCCGAGACGACGCCGCAGTAGACCACGGTGATGAGCACCGCGACGACCTGCGAGTAGACCTGGGCGCCCATGGTGACGCCGTCGAGATAGCCGCCGCCGCCGAGCGCCGTGGAGGCGAAGATGCCGGTGCCGATGGCGCCGACGATGCCGCCGATGCCGTGGATGCCGAACACGTCGAGCGAGTCGTCGTAGCCGAACTTGGGCTTCACCACCGCCACGAAAAAGTAGCAGGCGGCCGAGGCGATGGCGCCCAGGAAGATGCCGCCGATCGGGCCGACGGCGCCGGCGGCCGGCGTCACGGCGACGAGGCCGGCGATGATGCCCGACACGGCGCCGAGCATGGAGGCCTTGCCGCGCAGCATGGCTTCCAGGATCACCCAGGCGACCGTCGCGCCGGCCGTGGCGGTGAAGGTGTTGATCATGGCGAGCGCCGCGCCGCCGTTGGCCTCGAGGTTGGAGCCGGCGTTGAAGCCGAACCAGCCGACCCACAGGATGGAGGCGCCGACCATGGTCAGCGTCATCGAGTGCGGCGCCATGTTGTCACGGCCGAGCCCGGTGCGCTTGCCGACCAGGAACGAGCCGACCAGCGCGGCGATGCCGGCGTTGATGTGCACCACCGTGCCGCCCGCGAAGTCGAGGGCCGCGACGCCGCCCGCATGGGCGCCGGTGAAGATCAGGCCGTTGGCGTCCCACACCATGTGGGCGACCGGGAAGTAGACGATCGTCACCCAGAGGATCGAGAACAGCACCACGGCGCCGAACTTGATGCGCTCGGCGAAGGCGCCGACGATCAGCGCCGGCGTGATGCAGGCGAAGGTCATCTGGAAGGCGATGAACACGTATTCCGGGATCACGACGCCCGACGTGAAGGTCGCGGCCATCGTGTCCTTGGTGATGCCCGCCAGGAACAGCTTGCCCGTGCCGCCCCAGAAGGCGCTTTCCGATCCGCCGAAGGCGAAGGAATAGCCGTAGGTCACGTAGATGATCATCACCACCGCGGTGATCGTCACGCACTGCATCAGCACGGAGAGCATGTTCTTGGCGCGCACCAGGCCGCCGTAGAACAGGCCGAGGCCCGGCAGGATCATGAACAGGACCAGCACCGTGGCCACCATCATCCAGGCGACGTCGCCCTTGTCCATGACGTCGGCGACGGCGGCCGCGGCATCGGCGGGCACCTGCTCGGGAGCGGGCGCCACGCCCGTGTCCTGCGCGAGGGCGGCGACCGTGGAAAGGCCGGAAAGGGCCATGGTCGCCAGGGAAGTCTTCAGAAAGCGCATGATCGTGTCGTGTCCCCTCAGAGCGCGTTCGTGTCGGTTTCGCCGGTGCGGATGCGGACCGCCTGGTCGATGCCGTAGACGAAGATCTTGCCGTCGCCGATCTGGCCGGTCTTGGCGGCTCCCGCGATCACCTCGACCGCGCGCTCCACCATGTCGGTGGGAACCGCCATCTCGATCTTCAGCTTGGGCAGGAAGCTCACGGCGTATTCGGTGCCACGGTAGATCTCCGTGTGGCCCTTCTGCCGCCCGTACCCCTTCACCTCGGTCACCGTCAGGCCCTGGATCCCGACGGCCGTCAGGGCCTCACGCACCTCGTCGAGCTTGAATGGCTTGATGATCGCCATCACGATTTTCATGTGCACCTCGAACCTTCACGCGGGTCGGACGCTCGCGCGCCCCGCTGGATTGGGCGACCCGCCGGCCAGGCGGCCGTGGGTCACGCCCAAACAGGAATCAAGATGCGTGCCAAATGAACGCCAGCCCCGTTTTCGCCAAGATTGTGCGGCGCGAAAGGGGGGCGTGCCGGATCATTGGTCAGCAAGACTGATCGCCCTTTGGACGAATTGCCCGATACCGAGGCAGATGCCTAGATATCGATCAGGTCAGCCTTCCGGCGGCCGGCGTGGGCGGATCAGCCCCTCCTGCGCCACGGAGGCGACCAGCGTGCCGTCCAGGGCGAACAGGGAACCGCGCGTCAGCCCGCGCCCGCCCGAGGAGGACGGGCTGTCCTGCGCGTAGAGATGCCAGTCGCCGACCCGCACGGGGCGGTGGAACCACATGGCATGGTCGAGGCTGGCCGCCTGGATGCGCTCGTCGAACACCGAAAGCCCGTGCGCGAACAGCGCGGTGTCGAGCAGCGTCATGTCGGACAGGTAGGCGAGCGCCGCCGCGTTCAGCGCCGGGTCGTCCCCGAGCGGCGCCACCGTGCGGACCCAGACGTGCTGGCGCGGCGGCAGGGGCTCGCGCGTCAGGTAGTGGTCGAACGACACCGGCCGGAACTCGATCGGGCGCGGCCGGCTCCAGTAGCGGCGGATCGGCTCGGGCGCGCGGGCGAGGATCTCGTCCGCGAGGTCGGCGGCCGAGGGCAGCGCGTCCGGCCGCGGCACGTCGGGCATCGGCATCTGGTGGTCGAGCCCCTCCTCCCGGCGCTGGAACGAGGCCGAGAGCGTGAAGATCGCCTCGCCGTGCTGGATGCCGTGGACGATGCGCGTGGTGAACGAGCCGCCGTCGCGGATGCGCGCGACCTCGTAGATCACCGGCGCCTGCGGGTTGCCGGGACGCAGGAAGTAGCCGTGCAGCGAGTGGACGGGCCGCTCGGCCGCCACGGTGCGCTGGGCGGCGACCAGCGCCTGCGCGATCACCTCGCCGCCGAAGGTGCGCTGCCAGCCCACCGAGGAGCTGACCCCGCGATACAGGTTCTCCTCCAGCTTCTCGAGGTCGAGCGCCCGGATCAGCCTGTTCATCGTTTCGTCCATGTGCCGGCGCCGTTCCCTTGTTTTGCGATGCGGAAGGATACAGGAATTCTGGTATGGCCGCAGAACCGGTCCACCTGGAAGCCACCATGCCCGCCGTTCCGAACCGCCAGAGCGCGGATCTTCTGGTCAATGTCCAGATCCTTCGCCTCGTCGCCGCCCTCCTCGTGGTATTCACCCACGCCCATTTCGACGTGTCCAACATCGCGGCGCGGCGCGGCACGGGCTTCGCGTCCGCGGGCCTCCTGGACTGGGGGCTCGGGGTGGACATCTTCTTCGTCATCAGCGGCTTCATCATGTACTACACGATGCGCGATCGGTTCGGCGAGCCGGGCGTCGCCCGGGACTTCCTGCGCCGCCGCGCGATCCGCGTCGTGCCGCTCTACTGGATCGTCACCACCTTGATGCTCGCCTCCACGCTGGCGGTGGGCAGCGCCGTCAACAATCCGAGCCACGACCCGGCGCACATCCTGGCGAGCTACCTCTTCCTGCCCTGGCCGCGCGCCGACGGGCTGATCTTCCCGGTCCTGTCGCTCGGCTGGACCCTGAACTACGAGATGCTGTTCTACCTCGTGTTCGCGCTGGCGCTCGGCCTCGGCCGGCGCGCAGGCCTCCTGCTGGTCGGGGCGGCGTTCGCGGCGCTCTGGGCCGCGGCCGCCGCGGTGCCGGCGGAGGTCTGGTGGCTTCGGTTCTGGGGCAACTCGGTGATCGGCGAGTTCCTGCTCGGCATCGGCCTGGCGATGGCCTATGTCGCCGGCGTCCGGCTCGGCGGCGCGGCCGCCGCCGCGCTCCTGGCCGCCGGCACGCTCCTCGCCGTCTGGCTCTTCCAGGTGTCCGCCTTCGAGCACCTGCCCCGGCTGGTCACGGGCGGCCTGCCGGCGCTCCTGATCGCCGCCGGCGCGGCGCTCGGCCCTCCGGCGCGCGACATGCCGATGACGCGGCTCCTGGTGTTCGGCGGCGCGGCCTCCTACGCGCTCTATCTCGCGCATCCCTTCGCGCTGCGGATCACGAGCATCGTCGGCGACCGGCTCGGCCTGCCCCTGCCCCTGATCCTGGTCCTGTGCATTGGCGCCGCGCTCCTCGGCTCGGCGGCGGTCCACCTGTGGGTGGAACGGCCGATCGGCGCCCGTCTCGGGCGATGGACCGTGCGGCGCCGCTCGCACCAACCCGCGTGAGGCCGGTTCGGCTTTCACCGCGCATGCCCTAGATTGAGAACCGACTGCGCGTCGCCCGGCGCCCGGCCCCGAAACGGAAAGTCCGCCCATGTCCGACACTCCCGCGACGCCCGCCCCGTCCCGCCGCGCCGACATCGTGGTCGCCGGCGCCGGCTATGTCGGGCTGGTCACGGCCGTCGCGATCAAGCAGGCGGCGCCCGAGCTCGAGATCCTGCTGGTGGACGCGGCACCCGAGGGCGTCTGGGAGCGCGACACGCGCGCCTCGGCCATCGCGGCGGCCGCCGTGCGCATGATGACGCGGCTTGGGGCCTGGGAGGCGATCCGGGACGAGGCCGAGCCGATCCGCGAGATGATCGTCACCGATTCGCGGACCGGCGACCCGGTGCGCCCGGTGTTCCTCACCTTCGGCGGCGAGGGCGAGCCCGGCGAGCCCTTCGCCCACATGGTGCCCAACGTGGCGCTGAACGGGGCGCTGCGGGCGCGCGCCGCCGCGCTCGGCATCGCCATCCGGGCGAACGCCCCGGTGACCGGCATCGCCGAGCGTGCCGCCGCGATCGGGGTGGAGCTCGCGGACGAGACGGTGGAGGCGCGCCTCCTGGTCGCGGCCGACGGCGTGCGCTCGCGCATCCGCGACATGGCGGGCATCCGCACCGTGCACACCGACTACGGCCAGAGCGGCATCGTGGCGACCGTCCGGCACGAGCGCCCGCACGGGGGCCGGGCGGAGGAGCATTTCCTGCCCGCCGGCCCCTTCGCCATCCTGCCGCTGAAGGGCAACCGCTCCTCGCTGGTGTGGACCGAATCCACCGCCGAGGCCGATCGGCTCCTGCGCGCCGACGACATGGTGTTCGAGCTGGAGCTGGAGCAGCGCTTCGGGCTGAAGCTCGGCGCCCTCGCGGTGGAGGGTCGCCCGCGCGCTTTTCCGCTCGGCCTGACCCTGGCGCGCGACTTCGTGCGCCCGCGCGTCGCGCTGGCGGGCGACGCCGCGCACGGCATCCACCCGATCGCCGGCCAGGGGCTCAATCTCGGCTTCAAGGACGCGGCGGCGCTCGCCGAGACCGTGGTCGAGGCCGCGCGCCTCGGACGCGACATTGGCGCGCTGGACACGCTGGAGCTCTACGGGCGCTGGCGGCGCTTCGACACGGTGCAGATGGGCGTCACCACCGACGTGCTGAACCGGCTCTTCTCCAACGACAACGCGCTCCTGCGCGCCGTGCGCTCCTTCGGCCTGTCGCTGGTGGACCGCGCGCCCGCCGCCAAGCGCCACTTCATCCGGCAGGCCTCGGGCCTCGCCGGCGGCCCCTCCCCCCGCCTGCTTCTCGGCGAGCCGATCTGAATCATCGCGCGCCGGGCGCCTCGGCGGAAAATCGTTTCCCTCGCCCGGCGAGGATTGGAACGCGTGTCGGCGCAACCGCTTGCGCTCTGGCCTATTTAGAACGATGACAGCCTCGCCGCGGCGGCCCCCGAGCCACCGCGGGCGGGGCGCATGAACGGGCAGCGGGACGAAGCGAGATGGCGGGCGAGGTCAAGGCAGGCGCGAAGAGCAAGGGACCCAAGCTTCCCGTGATCATGAGCGCCAACGATCTCCTGGACGGCGAGGTCGTGTTCCTGACGCGCGAAGGCTGGACCCTCGACCCGAGGGCGGCGCTCGTCGCCGACGACGCCGAGACCGCCGCCTGGATGGAGGAGGAAGGGCGCCGCGGCGTCGGGGAGAACCGCATCGTGGATCCCTACCTCGTGGCGGTCTCGCGCGACGCGGGCGGCCTGCCGGTCGCCAGCCACTTCCGCGAGGCGATCCGCCAGAAAGGCCCGACCATGCTGCCGCAATACGGGAAGCAGGCGGAATTCTAGGAGCGCCCGGACCCCCGCGAGGCGCGCGGCCCGGCGGGGCCGCGACGGGACCGGCCGACGCTCCGGCAAGACACGAAGGACCAGCGGCATGTATCGTTACGACGAATTCGACGAGCGCTTCGTGCGCGAGCGCGTCGCCCAGTTCCGCCAGCAGGTGGAACGCCGGCTCGACGGCTCGCTGTCGGAGGACGAGTTCAAGCCGCTGCGCCTGAAGAACGGCCTCTATCTCCAGCTCCACGCCTACATGCTGCGCGTCGCGGTGCCCTACGGCACGCTGAACGCCAAGCAGATGCGCCAGCTCGCGCTGATCGCCGAGAAGTACGACAAGGGATACGCGCATTTCACCACGCGCCAGAACCTCCAGTACAACTGGCCCAAGCTGCGCGACGTGCCCGACATCCTCGACCTTCTGGCCGATGTCGAGATGCACTGCATCCAGACCAGCGGCAACTGCATCCGCAACGTCACCGCCGACCAGTTCGCGGGCGTGGCGGCCGACGAGGTCGAGGACCCGCGCCCCACCGCCGAGCTGATCCGCCAGTGGTCGAGCCTGCATCCCGAGTTCTCGTGGCTGCCGCGCAAGTTCAAGATCGCCGTCACCGGCGCCGAGCACGACCGCGCGGCGATCCGGGTGCACGACATCGGCATCCGGATCCTGCGCCATCCCGAGACCGGCGCGGTCGGCTACGAGCTGATCGTGGGCGGCGGCCTCGGCCGCACGCCGATGATCGGCAAGGTGATCCGCGACTTCCTGCCCAAGGACGAGCTGCTGGCCTATCTCGAGGCGGTGATGCGCGTCTACAACGCGGAAGGCCGCCGCGACAACAAGTACAAGGCGCGCGTCAAGATCCTGGTGCACGAGATCGGCACGGAGGAGTTCCGCGCCCGCGTCGAGGCCGAATACGCCCAGCTCGACGGGCCGACGATCAACGCGCCCGAGGCCGAGGTCGAGCGCATCGCCCGCTACTTCGCGCCGCCCGCCTACGAGACCCTGCCCGCGACCTCGAGGATCCTGGACGACGCCCGCGCGAACGACCCGGAGCTCGACCGCTTCGTGGAGCAGAACGGGTTCGAGCACCGCCAGCCCGGCTACGTGGCGCTGACCGTCTCGCTGAAGCCGATCGGCGGCGTGCCCGGCGACATGTCGGACGCGCAGATGCGCGCCTTCGCCGACATCGCCGAGCGCTGGTCGTTCGACGAGTTCCGCGTCACCCACGTCCAGAACCTCGTGTTGCCGCACGTCAAGCTCGACGACGTGCCGGCCGTCCATGCCGCGCTGGTGGCGGCGGGCCTGGCCACGGCCAATGCCGGGCTGGTCACCGACATCATCGCCTGCCCCGGCCTCGACTACTGCGCGCTGGCCACCGCGCGCTCGATCCCGATCGCGCAGGACATCTCGAACCTCTTCGCGAGCGACGAGCGCCAGCGCGACCTCGGGCCGCTCCAGATCAAGATCTCCGGCTGCATCAACGCCTGCGGCCATCACCATGTCGGCCATATCGGCATCCTGGGCCTGGAGAAGTCGGGCCGCGAGAACTACCAGATCACCGTCGGGGGCGACGCCTCGGAGGCCGCCGCGCTCGGCGAGCGGGTCGGGCCCGGCATCGACGCCGACCAGGTGCCCGGCGCGATCGAGGCGCTGGTGGAGGTCTACCGCCGCGAACGGCAGGGCGCCGAGACCTTCATCGACACGGTGAAGCGCGCGGGCCTCGAGCCCTTCAAGGAAGGCTTCACGGCCTTCGTCGGGCGCGAGCACGCGGGAGAGCCGGCATGAGCGTGCTGATCGACCGCACGGGCCCCAAGGCCGACACGTTCTCGCGCGTCGAGGAGGGCGCCGACCTGTCGCTCGCCGAGGGCGCGGTGATCCTGCCGCTCACCGCGATCGACCAGGCGATCGCCGACCGCCGCAACACCGGGCTCGGCCTCCATGTCGGCGGCGACACGCCGCTCTGCGCGCTGGAAGCCTATCTCGGCACCGTGGACCTCATCTCCGTCGGCTTTCCCTCCTTCTCAGACGGGCGCGGCCTGTCGCTCGCCAAGCGCCTGCGACGGGCGGGCTTCTCGGGCACGCTGCGCGCGGCCGGCCCGCTGATCGCCGACCAGTTCCGCGAGGCGCTGGACTGCGGCTTCGACGAGATCGAGCTGCCCGACGCCATGGCCGCGCGCCAGCCGGTGGAGCAGTGGATGGCCGCCAAGGACATCGTGCGCGACCACTACCAGACCGGCTACGGCGAGGACGAGAGCATCCTGCAGAAGCGCCTGGCGGCGCGGCGGCAGAACGCATGAGCGCCGCGCTCGGCGACACGGTCGAGGCGCTGAACGCAAGCTTCGCGGGGCGCGCGCCCCTGGAGCGGCTGCGGCTGCTGCGCGAGAGCGTGCCCGGGCGCATCGTGTTCACCACCTCGCTCGGGATCGAGGACCAGATGCTGACGCACCTGATCTTCTCCGAAAAGCTCAAGATCGAGGTGGTCACGCTCGACACGGGCCGCCTGTTCCCCGAGACCTACGCGCTGTGGCAGGAGACCGAGGACCGCTACGGACGGCGCATCCGGGCGAAGTATCCGCAGGCCGAGGCGCTGGAGACGCTGGTCGAGGACCAGGGCGTCAACGGGTTCTACTTCGCGCCCGAGATGCGCAAGGCCTGCTGCGGCGTGCGCAAGGTCGAGCCCTTGAACCGCGCGCTCGCCGGCGCCTCGGCCTGGGTCGCGGGCCTGCGCCGCGACCAGTCGGCCAACCGCGAGGGCATGGACTTCGTGAGCGCCGACGCGTCGCGCGGACTGGTCAAGGCGAACCCGCTCTTCGACTGGACGCGGGCGGAGATCGCGGCGTTCTGCACCCGGAACGCGGTGCCGGTGAACGCGCTGCACGCGCAGGGCTTCCTGTCGATCGGCTGCGCCCCGTGCACCCGCGCCATCCGGCCCGGCGAGCCCGAGCGCGCCGGCCGCTGGTGGTGGGAGGACGAGACCCGGCGCGAATGCGGGCTCCATGTCGACGATCCCGTCGCCGTCAGCGACACGGAAGAGCGACGGGCCGCCCTCGCGGAGCGATCGAGCTTCTGATCCCCTTCCGGCCGGCGCCGCGCCGGCCAACGACCATCGGGCCCCGCCAGCGGCCCAACCGAAAGCCCCGCCATGAAGCACATGACGCATCTGCAGCGCCTGGAGGCCGAATCGATCTTCATCATCCGGGAGGTCGCGGCCACCGCCGACAATCCGGTGATGCTCTATTCGATCGGCAAGGACTCGGCCGTGATGCTGCATCTGGCCATGAAGGCCTTCGCGCCCGGCAAGCCCCCCTTCCCGCTGCTCCATGTCGACACGACCTGGAAGTTCCGCGAGATGATCGAGTTCCGCGACAGGATCGCCAAGGACCTCGGCCTCGACCTCATCGTCCACATCAACGAGGAGGGCGTGAAGGCCGGCGTCAACCCGTTCGATTCGGGCAGCCGCGTCCACACCGACGTGATGAAGACCGAAGGCCTCAAGCAGGCGCTGGCGAAGCACAGGTTCGACGCGGCCTTCGGCGGCGCGCGTCGCGACGAGGAGAAATCGAGGGCGAAGGAGCGCATCTTCTCGTTCCGCTCGGCCGAGCATCGCTGGGAGCCCAAGAACCAGCGGCCCGAGCCCTGGCGCCTCTTCAACACCCGCAAGCGCCAGGGCGAGAGCTTTCGCGTCTTCCCCCTGTCCAATTGGACGGAAGCGGACGTGTGGGACTACATCGCGCTCGAGAACATTCCCGTGGTGCCGCTGTACTTCGCCAAGAAGCGTCCGGTCGTGGTGCGCGACGGCATGATCATCATGCGCGACGACGAGCGCATGAAGCTCCTGCCGGGCGAGAGCGTCGAGGAGATGACCGTGCGCTTCCGCACCCTCGGCTGCTACCCGCTGACGGGCGCGGTGCGCTCGGAGGCGGCCGATCTCAACGCGATCATCTCCGAGATGCGCGGCTCGCGCTCCTCCGAGCGGGAGGGCCGGCTGATCGACCGGGACGGTGGCGCCTCCATGGAAGAAAAGAAGCAGGAAGGCTACTTCTGATGAGCGGCGCGCCCAAGCCCGACACCTCCGCCGCCGGCGACGCGGTCCTGGCCGCCTCCGCCAACGGACGCGCGCTCGCCGAGGACGAGACCTTCGCGGGGCCCGCGCCCGACGGCGTGGTGGCCGACACCGCCGACGACGGGATCGTGGATCCGCAGGCCGACATGCCGCTTCTCGCCTCGCCGGCCGAATCGCTCCTGCGCTTCATCACCTGCGGCTCGGTGGACGACGGCAAGTCGACCCTGATCGGCCGCCTCCTCTACGACACCGATTCCGTATTCGACGACCAGCTCGACGCCCTGCGGCGCGACTCGCGCAAGTTCGGCACGACCGGCGAGGATCTCGACTTCGCGCTCCTGGTCGACGGGCTTTCGGCCGAGCGCGAGCAGGGCATCACGATCGACGTCGCCTATCGCTACTTCTCGACCGGCCGGCGAGCCTTCATCATCGCCGACACGCCCGGCCACGAGCAGTACACGCGGAACATGGCGACGGGCGCGAGCCAGGCCGAGCTTGCCGTGATCCTGGTGGACGCGCGCAAGGGCATCCTGCCCCAGACGCGGCGCCACTCGTTCATCACCTCGATGGTCGGCATCAAGTCGGTGATCGTGGCGATCAACAAGATGGACCTCGTGGACTTCGACGAGGCGACCTTCCGCGAGATCGTGAAGGGCTACGAGGCGATCCGGCCGGCCCTCGGCTTCACCAGCGTGACCTATGTCCCACTCTCGGCCAAGAACGGCGACAACCTCGCCACGCGCTCGCCCAACGCGCCCTGGTACGACGGGCCGACGCTTCTGGAGGCGCTGGAGCGCGCCGAGCCCGAGACGCTCAGCGCCGGCTCGCCGCAGTTCCGCCTGCCGGTGCAGTGGGTGAACCGGCCCAATCTCGACTTCCGCGGCTTCTGCGGTACGGTGGCGGGCGGTCGCGTGCGCCGCGGCGACGCCGTGCTGTCGCTGCCCAGCCGCCAGCGCAGCCACGTGCGGGCGATCTTCGGGCCGAACGGCGAGGTCGAGGAGGCCGAGGACGGCGAGGCGGTGACGCTGACGCTCGCCGACGAGATCGACGCATCGCGCGGCGACGTCCTGGTGCGCGAGGGCGACCCGATCGCCCCGCAGACGCGGCTCGACGCCGAGATCCTCTGGATGGTGGACCGGCCCCTGATTGCGGGCGCGCGCGTGGTGGCGCGGCTCGGATCCGCCCAGACTCCCGCCACCGTGCGCGCGCTGCGCGAGGCGGTGGACATCCACTCCTACCAGCCCCGCCCCGCCAACGCGCTCCTGATGAACGAGATCGGCCGCGTCACCCTCGCCTTCGACAAGCCGCTGGTGGCGACGGCCTACCGGGAAAGCCGCGAGCTCGGCGCCTTCATCCTGGTGGACCAGCTCACCAACGAGACCGTGGCGCTGGGAACCGTCACCGCGCTGCCCGAGACGCAGTCGACGCTGCTCGGCATGCCGGCGCCGCAGACCGCCGCCAAGGGCGCCCCGGCCGAGCCGCGCACGCCCTTCGACCGGGCCAAGGCGGAATGGCTCGGCCCCTCGCTCGCGAGCGATGCCGCGCGCGCGTGCGGCGTCACCCTGTTTCGCGCCGCCGCCGCCGTGATGATGGCGATCATCGCCGTTCTGCTCGGCCTCCATGTCTGGCAGGCCGTGATCCTCGGCGTCCTGGACTTCGTGCTGCGCCCGTACCTGCGGCGGCTCATGGTGCCGGCCGAGACCGAGGCGCTGCCGGTGGACCCGACCGACGTGCGCGACGGCATGGGCATCTGAAACCCCGAGGCGGGCGGGGCCCGTCTCCCGCCCGGCGTCCTATTCCAGCGGGCGCGCCTCGGACGGCAGCATGATCGGGATGCCGTTGCGGATCGGATAGGCGAGCCGCGCGGCGCGCGACACGAGTTCGCCGCGCTCGGCGTCGTAGACGAGCTGCGCCTTGGTCAGCGGGCAGACCAGGAGCTCCAGGAGCTTGGGGTCGGGGCGGTGGCGCTCGGCGTCCTCCGGCATGGGGCGTCCTTCCGTTTCGGCCATCGGCGTCGGCCGGCCTATTGCAGGATCTGGCCGCCGCCGTCGCCCGAATTCTCGCGCGCGAGCGAGATCTCGGTGATGGCGACGAGCGTCTCGGCGCGCGTCTTCAGGTCCGGCGCCTCCAGGAGCGCCTGCTTCTCGGCCGCGCCGTAGGGCGACATCATCGACAGGGCGTTGACCAGCGTCTCGTTGGACGCCTTGGACACCGAATCCCAGTCGGCCTGGAGCTGGTTGGCCTCCAGATACTGGCGGAAGGCCTTGAGCAGGCCCTCGCGGTCCACCTCGTCGGCGCCCTCGCCGGGATCGAGATCGGCCGAGAAGGGCGCGATGCGGCACAGGCGGAAGGGCTCGCGGCCGGGCGTCTCCTCCAGAACGCGAAAGCGCGCGATTCCCTGCAGGCTGATCACGTAGCGCCCGTCGCCGCTCTCGGAGAACGAGGTCAGGCGGCCGAGGCACCCCACGGCGCACAGCTCCGGCTCGCCGTCGGGACGCAGCGCGCCGTCGAGCCGCGGCTGGATCATCCCGATCACCCGATCGGTGCCGATCGCCCGGTCGAGCATCGCGAGGTAGCGCGGCTCGAAGATGTTGAGCGGCATCTGGCCGCCCGGCAGGAGCAGCGCGCCCGTCAGCGGAAAGACCGGCACGGTCTCCGGCAGATCCGCTTCCGTCCGGTAGTTGACGTTTCCGACCTGAACCACGGTCCGACCTCCTTCGCCTTCCCGCCCAATTGGCGCAGCGCCCCCCGCCCGCAAGGGCGGCGCCCGCTCAGCGGAACAGGAGCGAGGACAACTTGCGCCGGCCCTCCTTGCTGGCCGGGTCCATCGGCCCCCAGGCCTCGAAGAACTCCAGGAGCTTGCGGCGCGCGCCGTCGTCCTCGAAGGCGCGGTCGCGGCGCACGA
This sequence comes from Aureimonas flava, assembly GCF_003583935.1. Classification (GTDB taxonomy): domain Bacteria; phylum Pseudomonadota; class Alphaproteobacteria; order Rhizobiales; family Rhizobiaceae; genus Aureimonas; species Aureimonas flava. The sequence continues at coordinate 85,415 of NZ_QYRN01000002.1, forward strand.
TCTCCAGGAGATGATCCGCCGCCGCCGCGCGGTCGCCCTCGGCCTGCGCGATCAGCGCGAGATCGAAGCGGGCCTGGTGATCGTCGGGATCGGCCGCGAGGCGCGCGCGCAGGGCCGTCGCGTCGCCGAGGCCCGCGATCTCGTCCAACAGCTTCAGCCGCGCGCGCACGGCGGCGAAGGCCGGGTCGTCCAGCACCTTCGGCGGCATCGCCTCGGCGACCGACTTCGCCCGCGCCGTGTCGCCGGCGGCCAGATAGCATTCGGCAAGCCCCGCCGCCGCCCGGGCGCTCTCCGGGTCGTGCTGGAGCACGGCGCCGAAGAGCTGGGAGGCCTCCGCCGCGTTTCCGGCCTTCAGGAACTCGTCCGCCTGGTCCAGCGCCTCCGCCAGCGGGTCGCCGCCCGGCGCCGGGCGGCCGGCCGTGAGCCGGTCGATGAAGGCCTTGACCTCGCTCTCTGGCAGCGCGCCCATGAACCCGTCCACCGGCTGGCCGTCCACAAAGGCGAACACGGCCGGGATCGACTGGACGCCGAGCTGGCCGGCGATCGACGGATGCTCGTCGATGTTCATCTTCACCAGCTTGACGCGCCCGCCGGCGGCCTGCACGGCGCGCTCCAGCACCGGCGTGAGCTGCTTGCACGGGCCGCACCAGGGCGCCCAGAAGTCGACCAGCACCGGCTGGTTGCGCGATTCGCGCACCACGTCGGCCGAGAAGTTGGCGGTGGTCGTATCCTTCACCAGTTCGCCGGCGGGCGCGGGCGCGGCGGGGCGCGCCGCGGCGGAGCCCGAGGCCGTGGTCTGCGCGCCGTAGCCGCCGAGCGGCGAGGCATAGGGATTGTTGCTCATCGGGACCGTCCGCGTCGCTGGGGCTCGCCGCCGGCCGCGACCGGGCAGGATCGCGATCGGCGGCAGCCGAAAGGGTGTCTCGGGCGGCCGGCATGGCCGTCCGGCTTCCCTGGGGATGACAGGTCGCCATATCGTGCGCAAGCGCCGCGCCATCAAGAACCGGACGCACCGCGCGGGCACCGCCACCGCCGCCGCGACCCGCCTTCGCCTCCGGCCCGCCCTCCTCCGGGGTCCTTCAGCCGCGACCGTCCGTGCCCCCTCGCGATCGTCGCCGCATCGTCATTTTCCCTGTTGCAATCGCCCGGCGGTTGGGCCATAAGCCACTCACCGCCGGAGCCCAGAGGGCACCGGACACGGAGCGGGCGGGCGTAGCTCAGGGGTAGAGCACAACCTTGCCAAGGTTGGGGTCGTGGGTTCGAATCCCATCGCCCGCTCCAATTTTCCTTCCCATCGACGACATGCGCACGGCAACTCTCCTGTTGCGTCTCGTGCAGCGTTCACAGCACCGGGTGCGGCAGGCCTGGATCGCTTTGCGTTCGACGCGGCGATAGGCCCGGCGTCGAGCAAGGCGTCAGGGTCTCCTTCGTTTCCGTGTGGGCGGCGCGGCATCGAGCCGCGAGGCTCGCCGCCTTCCGGCAGCGCAGGCTGTGCCGCTGCCTCGGAAAGGTCGGCGAGGCGCGGCGCGCTTCAGGCCGGCACGCGGCGGCGGTTCGCGAGACCGCGCGAGACCGACCGCCTGGGCGCCGTCAGTAGGTTCCTGACGCTTCGAGCCCGTCCAGGAACGCGGCGGCGTCGCCGCGCATCGCCGCGACCTTCTCCTCCGCCATGCGGTGGAGCGTCGCGACCATGCGATCGGTGCGCCGGTTGGCGGCAAGGCGCGCCTCGTGACGTGCGACGAAGTCCCAGTAGAGGTAGTTGAACGGACAGGCGTCCTCGCCGGTGTGCTGCTTCACGTCGTAGCGGCAGCGGCGGCAGTAGTCCGACATCCTGTTGATGTAGTTGCCCGACGCCGCATAGGGCTTGGTGGCGAAGACGCCGCCGTCGGCATAGAGCACCATGCCGACGACATTGGGCATCTCCACCCATTCGAAGGCGTCGTGGTAGACCACGAGATACCATTCCTGCACCTCGCGCGGATCGATGGCGGCCAGGAGGCAGAAGTTGCCAAGCACCATCAGGCGCTGGATGTGATGGGCATAGGCGTTCGCCGCCGTCTCGCGGATGGCCTGGGCCATGCAGTTCATTCCGGTCTCGCCGGTCCAGAAGAAGTCCGGCAGCGGCCGGTCGGCCGCCAGTTCGTTGCGCGCGCCGTATCCCGGCATCTCGCGCCAGTAGACACCGCGCACGAACTCGCGCCACCCGATGATCTGGCGCACGAAGCCCTCCACCGCGTTGATCGGCGCATGGCCTTGCCGGTAGGCCGCGACGGCCCGCTCGCAGCATTCGCGAGGGTTCAGAAGCCCGCAGTTGATCAGCGCCGAGAGATGGGAATGGAACAGAAGCGGCTCGCTCTGGCGCATGGCGTCCTCGTAGGTGCCGAAGCGGGGCAGCGCCTTCTGCGCGAACCAGTCGAGATACCGCAAAGCGTCGGCGCGCGTCACCGGGTAGTCGAAACCCTTCAGGGAGCCAAAATGGTTGCCGAAGCGGGCGGCGACGAGGCTCAGCACCTCGCTTGTCGTCCGGTCGGGTTCGACCACGGGTCGGACCGGAATCGGAATGCGCTTCGGCAGGCTTTCGCGGTTGTCCGCATCGTGGTTCCAGCGCCCGCCCTCCGGCCGTCCGTCCGCATCCATGAGATAGCCGGTGCGCTCGCGCATCCGCCGGTAGAAGCTCTCCATCAGGAGCGTGCGCCCGGTTCCCGCGAGTCGCGCGAAGTCCTCGTGCGAGCACAGGAAGCGATCGTCGGGCCGCACCTCGACGGGCACGCCGAACGCGCCCTCCCAGGACTTCGTCATCTCCAGGACCCGCCATTCTCCGGGCTCGGTGAGGACCACCGCCTGCGGCCCGTGGCGCTTCAGCGCATCCTCCAGCGCCTGCGTGAACGAGCCCGCCCGACGTTCCCCGTCGAGCCGCAGGTAATCGACCGTGATGCCGTCGGCCTCCAGTTCGGCCGCGAAGTGGCGCATGGCGGAGAACAGGAAGGCGATCTTTCGCTGATGATGGCGCACGTAGGTCGCCTCCTCGTCGACCTCGGCCATCAGCACCACGTCGCCGGGCCCGAGGTCGCGGAGGGACGAGATGTCGCGCGATAGCTGATCGCCGAGAACGAAGCGCAGTCGGGTCATCGTCGGATCGCCTTCTGGATGCGGCCACGTGAGCCTGGCGACAGGGGCAAATGCCGTTCCCCGTTCGTTCTTCAAGGGTGCTCGCGGGTGCCGCAATGCCGCACGCTTTTGAGCGACGCCCGCCTCGTCGGGCGACTGAGACGGAGGGCGGCAGGGACGGAAGATTTTGCCACGCGTGTCGTCGTTCTCCGATGCCGTCACGAGGCGATGAATAGCAGGGGGGCGAACGCTGGGCGCACACCCCTTCGAGGCCGACACGAAGCGACGCGTATCGACGGGCGTGATCTGCCTATTTTCTGCGCACGCCTTCGATCGCGGCAAGGCGCTTGACGCGGCGGGATGCGTGGCGCAAGGTCGGGGTCCATACCGGCCCTGTCTGCCGGACGGCAATCGAGCCCTGCCATCCCTTGCAACGCGTCGTCCGCCTGCCTGGGGTCGCGGGGCTTTTTCGTTTCGGGACGAATGGCGTGGAACGGCACATCGAGATCGGCGTCCTCTTCTCGCGCTCCGGCCACTACGAGCGCCTCAGCAACGCGTGCCGGGACGGCGCGATGAGCGGGATTGCGGCGGTCAACGAAGACCCGGGGCGCCGGGTCCGCTTCCGAGCCGTGGAACGCGATCCCGGCGGCCGGATCGAGCGCTACGCCCCGCTCTGCGCGGACCTCCTCTCGAACACGCGGGCCCGCCACGTGGTCGGCTGCATCACCTCGTGGAGCCGCAAGGAGGCGATCCCGACGCTGGAACGGCACGGCGGCCTCCTCTGGTATCCCGCGCCCTACGAGGGCTTCGAGGCGAACGACCACGTCGTCTACACCAACGCCTCTCCGAACCAGCACCTGGTGCCGCTTGTCGCCCATGTCGCGCGGCGCTACGGCCCGCACGCCTTCCTGCTCGGCTCGAACTACATCTGGGGCTGGGAGATGAACCGCATCGCGCGCGACCTCGTGGCCGACGCCGGCGGCGAGGTGCGGGGAGAACGCTATCTGCCTCTGGGCGACACGGACGTGTCCCGCCTGATCGCCGAGATCCGCGCCGGCCTGCCCGACTTCGTCCTGAACAACCTTATCGGCCCCTCCTCCTACGCCTTCTACGAGGCCTATGCGGCGCTCGGCCGGGAGGACGCGCGGTTCCGCGCCGACCGGCGGCCGGTGGTCTCGTGCAACCTCACCGAGGCCGAACTCTGCGCGATCGCGCCGCACGGCGAAGGCCACCTGTCGAGTCTTGCCTTCGTGCACGACGGCGCGGCGGGTCCGCGCTCCTCGTTCGAGGCGGCGGCCCATGCGGCGGTGACCGTGCTCGCGGACGCGATCGAGGCGGCCGGCACGGACGAGCCGTCCGCCGTCCGCCGGGTCCTCGGACAGGGCACGCACCGCACGGCGCTCGGGACGATCCGCATCGACGCGCGCACCCAGCACGCCGAACTGCCGATGACCATCGGCCGCATCCGGGGCTCGGGCTTCGAGGTGCTGGAGACCAGCGCGGGGGGCGTCGAGCCGGACCCCTATCTCTCGCACTACGACCCCGTGGCGACCTTCCGCCCGCCGCTGAGGCTGGTGCGATGACCCGGCGCCCGCGCATCCCCAATCTCGGCGGCGCCAAGGCCGTGCTGCTCCACCGCGAGCATGCCTCCATCGACATGCTGATCCGCCAGCTCCGCGCGATCGGGCTGGAGATCGAGGGCGCCTGGCCGGAACTGCCCGCCGCGACCGCCGATGCGGACTTCCTGTTCTTCGACGTCGACCACGGCTTCGACGAACAGTTCCCGTGGCGGCCGGGCGAGGCGCCGATGCCGCTGGTCGCGCTGATCGGCTCGGAGGCGCCCGGGCGCATCGAATGGGCGCTGTCGCTGAAGGCGGACGCCCAGATCGTGAAGCCGGTCGGCAGTGCCGGCGTCTACGCCGCCCTGCTGATCGCCCGGCGCGCCTTCGACGAACGGCGGCGGCTGGAAGGCGAGATCGCGGACCTGCGCGAGCGCCTGGACCAGCGCCGGACAATCGTGCGCGCCGTGGCCGCGCTGTCGGGCGCCGCGGTCGGCGAGGAGCAGGCCTATGCGCAGCTGCGGGCGCTCGCCATGAGCTGGCAGGTCACGCTCGAGGAAGCGGCGCACCACGTGGTGGCGCTCAAGAACCGGGAGGTAGCCCATGAGCGCCCTCGCCGGGCCTGACGCCCGCACGCCCGCCGCCGGGACCGGCGGCGGCGGCGTCTTCCGCCGCCTGCTGCGCCGCCGGCTCGCGGTGCTTGGCCTCCTCATGATCGCCGTGGTGGTGCTGGCGGCGGCCTTCGCGCCCTGGATCGCCCCGTTCGATCCGAACGAGCAGTTCTTCGACGGGCTGTCGCTCGAGGGCGCGCCCCTCCCGCCGTCGGCCACCTACTGGCTCGGCACCGATCTCCTGGGGCGCGATCTCCTGTCGCGCCTCCTGTTCGGGGCCCGCAACTCCCTGGTGATCGGGGTCGCCGCCAACGGCGCGGCGCTCCTGATCGGCACCATGGTCGGCGTCGTGGCCGGCTATGTCCGCGGCTGGCTCGGCGCGGTTCTGATGCGCTTCACCGACCTGATGATGGCCTTTCCCGCGCTTCTCCTGGCGATCTGCCTGGCCGCCGTGCTGCGGCCGAGCCTCTGGATCGTCGCCCTGGTCATCGCCCTGGTGAACTGGGTGCAGGTCGCCCGAGTCGTCCATGCCGAGACGCGCTCGCTTGCGGAGCGCGAGTTCATCCAGGCCGAGGTGACGCTGGGTGCGGGGGGTGCGCGCATCCTGTTCCGCCACGTCATGCCGCACCTCTTCTCCACCGTGATCGTCTACGGCACGCTCGGCATCTCGACCACGGTTCTGCTGGAGGCGACGCTGTCCTTTCTGGGCGTCGGCGTGCAGCCGCCGGACGCGTCCTGGGGCAACATCATCTTCGAGAACCAGACCTATTTCCAGGCGGCGCCCTGGCTGGTGTTCTTTCCGGGCGCAGCGATCCTGCTCCTCGCCCTCGCCTTCAACCTCGTGGGCGACGCGCTGCGCGACGCGCTCGACCCGACCGAGGAGGGGCGCGGCTGATGGCGATCTATCTGGCGCGGCGTCTGGTCCAAGCGGTGCTGATCCTGCTGGGCGTCAGCCTCGTGACCTTCGCGCTGCTCTATCTCCTGCCGGCCGATCCGGCACGGCAGATCGCCGGGCGCACCGCCTCGGCCGCGCAGGTCGCCGGCATCCGCGCCCAGCTCGGCCTCGACCAGCCCTTCCCCGTGCAGTACGCCCGCTATCTCGGCCGTCTCGTCCAGGGCGATCTCGGCCGCTCCTACCTCCAGCGGTCCGAGGTCGCCGAGCTGATCCGGGCGCGGCTTCCGGCGAGCCTCCTCCTGATGCTGGCCGCGATCCTGTGCGAACTCGCGCTTGGCCTGACCATGGGCATGCTGGCCGCCGTCCGGCGGGGACGGTCGAGCGACCACGCGCTGATGGTGGCCTCCTTCGTCACGGTCTCGGCCCCGCAGTTCGTGGTCGGCCTCCTGCTTCTCTACGTGTTCGCGGTGCGGCTCGGCTGGTTCCCGATCGGCGGCTACGGCACGTTCGCCCACCTCGTCCTGCCGGCGCTCACCCTCGGCATCCTCGGCGCCGGCTGGTACGCCCGGATGATGCGCTCCTCCATGGTGGACGTCCTGCGCCAGGACTACATGCGCACAGCCCGCGCCAAGGGCCTCCGGCGCTGGACCATCCTCGCCCGCCACGCCCTGCCCAACGCGATCCTGCCCGTGGTCGCGATGATCGGCATCGACATCGGCCTCTTCATGAGCGGCATCGTGGTGGTGGAGAGCGTGTTCGGCTGGCCCGGCATCGGCCAGCTCGCCTGGCAGGCCATCCAGCGCGTCGACCTACCCGTCATCATGGGGGTCACGCTGGTCTCGGCGGTCGCCATCGTCCTCGGCAACCTCCTGGCCGACCTCGTCGCCCCCTTCGTCGATCCCCGCATCAAGCTCCAGTAGGAAGGAAGCCCGCCCATGAGGTCCCTGTTCAAGCGGAGCGCCGCGGCGCTCGCCATCACCGCCGCGCTTCTCTCCGCGCCCTCCGCCGCCTCGGCGCAGGACGGGAACGCGATCACGGTCACCTACAAGGACGACATCGCCACGCTCGATCCGGCGATCGGCTACGACTGGCAGAACTTCTCGATCATCAAGGCCCTGTTCGACGGGCTGATGGACTACGAGCCCGGCACCGCGACGCTGAGGCCGGGCCTTGCGGAAAGCTACGAGATCTCGCCCGACGGAAAGGTCTTCACCTTCAAGCTGCGCGACGGCGTTAAATTCCACAACGGCCGCGCGATGACCGCGGACGACGTGAAATACTCCTTCGAGCGCACCGTGAACCCCGCCACCCAGTCGCCGGGCGCGGGTTTCCTCGGCTCGATCGAGGGCTTCGACGCCATGCAGTCCGGCACGGCCACCGCGCTCTCCGGCGTCAGGATCGTCGATCCGAGGACGGTGGAGGTGATGCTCTCGCGTCCCGACGCGACCTTCCTCTCGGTGATGGCGCTGAACTTCTCCTTCATCGTGCCCAGGGAGGAGGTCGAGAAGTCGGGCGCCGACTTCGGGCGCAATCCGGTCGGCACCGGCGCCTTCAAGCTCGCCGAATGGACGCTCGGCCAGCGCCTTGTCCTTGAGAAGAACCCGGACTACTACCGCGAGGGCGCGCCCAAGCTCGAGGGCATCACCTTCGAGATCGGCCAGGAGCCGGTGGTCTCGCTGCTGCGGGTCCAGAACGGCGAGGTGGACGTGCCGGGCGACGGCATCCCGCCCGCCAAGTTCCGCGAGGTGATGGGCAATCCCGAAGAGGCGGCCCGGGTGGTGGAGGGCGTACAGCTCCACACCGGCTACATCACCATGAACACCAAGGCCGCCCCCTTCGACGACCTGAAGGTGCGCCAGGCCGTCAACATGGCGATCAATAAGGAGCGCATCGTCCAGATCATCAACGGACGCGCGACGCCCGCCAACCAGCCGCTGCCGCCCACCATGCCGGGCTACGTCGAGGGCTTCGAAGGCTACAGGTACGACGTCGAGGCCGCCAAGAAGCTCCTGGCGGAGGCCGGCCACGAGGGCGGCTTCGAGACCGAACTCTTCGTCGCCAACGTCGATCCGCAGCCGCGCATCGCGCAGGCGATCCAGCAGGACCTCGCGGCGGTCGGCATCAAGGCCTCGATCCAGAGCCTCGCGCAGGCCAACGTGATCGCCGCCGGCGGCTCGGCCGAGGGCGCGCCGATGATCTGGTCGGGCGGCATGGCCTGGATCGCCGATTTCCCCGATCCGTCGAACTTCTACGGTCCGATCCTCGGCTGCGCCGGCGCGGCGGACGGCGGCTGGAACTGGGCGAAGTACTGCAACGAGGCGCTGGACCGGAAGGCTGCCGACGCCGACGCCATGGTGGATCCGGCCAAGGCCGCCGAGCGGGCCGCCGCCTGGGGCGAGGTCTACCGGCAGGTGATGGCCGACGCGCCTTGGGTGCCGGTGTTCAACGAGAAGCGCTACACGATGCGCTCCGCCCGGATGGGCGGCGACGACGCGCTCTATGTCGACCCGGTCAACACGCCGATGAACTACCGCTACGTCGAGACCCGGTAACATGTGCAAGGCCTGCGACTACACGATCCACGGCCGCCAGCACCATTTCGGCTGGGACAACGCGCTGGAGCCGGCGCTGCGCGTGGCGCCGGGGGCGACGATCGAGTTCGAGTGCCGGGACAGCTCGGCCGGACAGATCACGCCCGCCTCCACGGCGTCGAGCGTCACCACGCTCGACTTCTCCCGCATCAACCCCGTGTCGGGCCCGATCTTCGTGGACGGGGCGGAGCCGGGCGACGCGCTCAAGGTGACGATCGAGGGCTTCAAGCCGTCCGGCTTCGGGTGGACGGCCAACATTCCCGGTTTCGGGCTCCTGGCGGACCAGTTCACCGAACCCGCGCTCACCCTCTGGAACTACGACGCGGCCTCGCTCGAGCCCGCCGCCTTCGGGCGGCACGGGCGCGTGCCGCTGAAGCCCTTCGCCGGCACCATCGGCAACGCGCCCGCCGAGCCGGGGCATCATTCCGTGGTTCCGCCGCGCCGCGTGGGGGGCAATCTCGACATCCGGGACCTTTCGGCCGGCACCGTGCTCCACCTTCCGGTGGAGGTGGCCGGCGCCCTGTTCTCGGTGGGCGACACCCACGCCGCCCAGGGCGACGGCGAGGTCTGCGGCACCGCGATCGAGAGCCCGATGAACGCGGTGCTGACGCTCGACCTCGTGAAGGGGGCGAACCTTCGGATGCCGCGCTTCACCACGCCCGGTCCCGTCACCCGCCATCTCGACGCCAAGGGCTACGAGGTGACCACCGGCGTCGGACCCGACCTGATGACCGGCGCGCGCCAGGCGGTCGCCGACATGGTGGAGCTTCTGGCGGGGCGCTACAATCTCGCGCCCGTGGACGCCTACATGCTGGTCTCGACCTGCGGCGACCTTCGCATCTCGGAGATCGTCGACATGCCGAACTGGGTGGTCTCCTTCTACTTCCCGAGGGTCGTGTTCGAGTGACGGCGGCGTCCGCGCGAACCGCTGCGGCCGGCGCACCGGCGCCGGCCCGCGACACCGTCCTGGCGGTGGAGGACCTGTCGATCTCGGTCGGCGTCGGCGAACGGGCCCGGACGCTGGTGGACGGGCTGAGCTTCTCGCTCGCCCGAGGCGAGACGCTGTGCATCGCCGGCGAATCGGGCTCGGGCAAGTCGCTCACCTCGCTCGCGGTGATGGGCCTGCTGCCGCGACCGGGACCGGTGGTCTCGGGCGGCCGGATCCGGCTCGGCGGGGTAGAGCTGACCCGCCTGCCCGAGCGCGAGATGCGCCGCGTGCGCGGCGACAGGATCGCGATGATCTTCCAGGAGCCGATGACCTCGCTCAACCCGGTGCTCACCGTGGGCCGCCAGCTCACGGAGGCCATCGAGGCCCATCGCGACGTCTCGGCGGCCGAGGCGCGCGCCCTGGCGCTGGAGGCGCTCCGATCGGTGCGCATTCCGGAAGCCGAGCGCCGGCTGCGCCAGCATCCGCACGAATTGTCGGGCGGCATGCGCCAGCGGGTGATGATCGCGATGGCGCTGGCGCTCGAGCCCGACGTCCTGATCGCCGACGAGCCGACCACGGCGCTCGACGTCACCATCCAGGCCCAGGTCCTCGGCCTCCTGCGCGAAATCCAGGCCGCGCGCGGCACCGGGCTGATCCTGATCACCCACGACATGGGCGTGGTGGCCGAGATGGCGGACCGCGTGGTCGTGATGCGCGGGGGCCGGGCAGTGGAGACGGGGCCGGTGGGTCCGCTCTTCGCCGTCCCGCGCGAGCCCTACACCCGGGCGCTGCTCGCCGCCGTGCCGCGCATGGGCGACGGACGCCGCCCCGCGGCGCCGGCGTCGGCCGCGCCGGTGGCCGAGATCCGGGATCTCGAGGTCCGCTTTCCGCTGAAGGGCGGCGTGCTCGGCCGCACGGTGGCCGAGGTCCATGCCGTGTCGGGCCTCTCCTTCGACGTGCCGGCCGGCGGCACGCTGAGCCTCGTGGGCGAGAGCGGGTGCGGCAAGTCCACGACGGCCAAGGCGATGGCCGGCCTCGTTCCCTACCGGGGCCGGATCTCCATCGCCGGCCGGCCGGCGCAGGGCCTTTCCGCGCCGGAGCGCAAGGCCCTGCGCCGCGACGTGCAGATGATCTTCCAGGATCCGTTCGCCTCGCTCGACCCGCGCTGCCGCGTCGGCGATCTTGTGGGCGAGCCGCTCGCGATTCACGGCATGGGCTCGGCCCGCGAGCGCGAGGAGCACGTCGCCGGCCTGTTCGGCCGCGTCGGCCTTTCGGCGGACGACATGCGCCGCTATCCGCACCAGTTCTCGGGCGGCCAGCGCCAGCGCATCTGCATCGCCCGGGCGCTCGCCCTGCGGCCCCGGCTGATCATCGCCGACGAGAGCGTCTCCGCGCTGGACGTTTCGGTGCAGAAGCGGGTGCTGGAGCTCCTGCGCGAGCTGCAGGACGAGTTCGGCATCGCCTATCTCTTCATCAGCCACGACATGGCGGTGGTGGAGAACATCTCGGACCGCGTCGCCGTGATGTATCTCGGGCAGATCGTGGAGCTCGGCACAGCCGCGCAGGTCTTCGGCGATCCGCGCCACCCCTATACGAGGCGGCTGATCGAGGCGGTGCCGGTGCCCGATCCCACCCGCCGGCGCGGTGCGTTCCCTCTGCTCGCGGGCGACATCCCGAGCGCCGTCCGGCCGCTCGGCGATCCGCCGGCAAGGCTTCCTCTGGTGGATCGCGGCGGCGGCCACCTCGTCGCCCCGTTCTGAAGACGGCCCGCGAGCCGGCGTCCCGCGCGCATACCGGACGGATCGCCGTCGGGGGCGACACGCTCGCCGTCCAGGGCGTCGGCAATCGGCTGGCGGGAACGCCGTCGCCCGTCCGACGCAGGCCTATTGCGCACCGATCACGACGGTCGGGGGATCGGCGCCACCTGCGGCCAGCCCTCCCGCAACCCATCTGCTCGCCCATTAGCCGGTACGGATCGCACGCATCCAATCCCCCGAGCCAGCCTGGCCCAGACCCTGCCTCGCCTATCGACGCGTCCCGAGCCTAGGGCGTGCTGCCCGGGGCCTCGCATGCCGTGGATCGGCGGGGCACCAGAACCGGGGACGGCGCCGCGCGCCGCCGCGCCGGTGCGCCCAGTCCCGCGATCGCCAGAAGCCGGTGGACCGCGCGCGTCCCGACCTCGTCCAGCCTCAGGTCCACCGCCGTCAGCGGCGGTTCGGACTCCATCGCGCGCAGCCCGTTGTAGCGCGTGGCGATCCTGAGATCGGCGGGCACCGAGCGGCCCAGCGAGCGGGCCGCCTGCACCGCGCCGGTCGCAAAGGCGTCCACCAGCGCCAGGATGCCGTCGATGCCTGGATCCGACGCCAGGAGCCCCGCGCAGGCCCGGGCCGCGCCCTCCTGGCCCCCGCCCTCGGGCAGGCGCAGCACCACGGGCTCCGAGCCGCTGCGCCGCGCGTGGTTGCGATAGGCTGCTTCCGCGCTCGCGTAGGAGGTTCGGTCGGCGTCGCCCACCACCAGCGCCATCCGCGCGCAGCGCCCGGCGAGGTGCGCGACCAGAAGCTCGGCCGTCGCCTCCGACTGGAGGTCGACCTCCTCGATCCCGGCCATGCCGCCCGGAACGCGACCGATCGCGACCGTGGGCACGCCGCGCGCCGCCAGCGCGGCGAGCGTCGGATCATCGCGCGAGGGCTCGATCACCAGCGCGCCGTCGATGTCGAGGTCGAGCCGCGACAGGTCGGCGCCGGCGATCGGGGGGACCAGCATCAGCGCCACGCCCTGCTCCATCGCGGCCAGCGAGGCGGCGGCGGCGATCTCCATCATGAAGCCGAGGCGCGACGGGCCGGCCGACACGGCGAAGGGCATGGACGAGAAGATCGCGAAGGTCGCCGCGCCCCCGGAGCGCAGCCGGCGGGCGCTGAGATTGGGCCGGTAGCCAAGTTCCAGCGCCGCCTTCTCGACCCGGATGCGGGTCTGGGCGTCGACGGGGCGCCGTCCGGTGATCGCGTTGGAGGCGGTGGAGGGCGACACGCCGGCGAGCTCGGCCACCTGGACGATGGTGACGCGCCGTGCGCCGCCGGCGGAGCGCGGCCTTGCCTGTTGAATGTTCACCTGGGTCGTCACTTCCTGAGCACCGCGCTCAAAGTATAATCAGATGCTCTACAACGTTTCTATACCATATTGACCTGCGTTTCCAATCGCCGTTACACGTACAAAAACGTTGTAGATAACGTGCCGACTTGGCTTCCGCCCCGGCACGTCGATCGCTGGAAAGTCCGCCGATGTCCGTTTCCCCCGCCCCCTCCCCGCCGGCCGCCGACCAGACCACGCTGCGGCGCCGCGGCGTCGGCCTGACGGCCCTCGATGCGGCGCGCTCGGCCGGCGGCTACACCCTGTTCGCGCCCCAGACCGGGGGCGGCGCGGTGTATCTCGTTGACATCCGGGGCGAGGTGGTCCACCGCTGGCAGATGCCGGTCCGGCCGGGCCGCGACGCGGTGATCCTGCCCAACGGCCATCTCGGCTACAACGGCAGCCACCCCGACCCCTTCCGCCCCTATCCGGCCTGGCCGCTCTGGCGCGGCGGCGACTTCTACGAGGCGACGCCGGAGGGCAAGATCGTCTGGCGGTTCGAGGATCCGCGCCACCACCACGATGCCCGCTGGCTCGACAACGGCGACCTTCTCTACGCGACGGTGGAGCCGCTGTCCGCCGAGCTGTCGGCCCGCGTCGCCGGGGGCGATCCGCGCCGCGACGCGCCGGACGGCATCGTCCAGGGCGACGTGATCCGCCAGGTGAACCGGCAGGGCGAGACCGTCTGGCGCTGGGCGGCGGGCGACCACCTCCCGCCCGAGGACTACCCCGTCCATCCCATCTTCGACCGGCGCCACTGGCCCTTCGTCAACGGGCTCGGCGAAACCCGCGACGGGCTGGTGCTGATGAGCCTGCGCGTCACCTCCGGCATCATCGCTGTGGACCGCGACACCGGCGCCGTCGCATGGCGCATCGGCGCCGACCGGCTGGCTCAGCAGCACACGCCGATCGAGATGGCCGACGGCTCGATCCTGTGCTTCGACAACGGCAACCTGCGCCCCGGCGTCACCGCGCCCTTCTCGCGCGCCGTGCAGGTCGACCCCGGCACCGGCCGCACGGTCTGGGAATACGCCGACCCGCTGAAGCCCGCCTTCTTCTCACCCTACATGGGCAGCGCCCAGCGCCTGTGGAACGGCAACACCTTCATCTGCGAATCGGCGTTCGGCCGGCTGTTCGAGGTCACCCCGGAGGGCGACGTCGTGTGGGAATACGTGATCCCCTTCTTCGGCGAATATCCCGACGACGGCGCGCGCGACTTCGCCGCCGGGGTCCAGAACAGCGTGTTCCGGGCCCATCGCTACGAGGCCGCGCAGATCCCCTGGCTCAGGCCCTGAAAGGAGACGGTCGATGACCATACCGGCCGCCGCCCCTTCGCGCACGCCCCGGGCCTTCGGCGTCCGGCGCCTCCTGCCGCGCCTCGGCTCGGCCGGCGCGCTGTATTCCTTCGCCTTGGTCATCGGCGCCTGGTGGCTCGCGACCGTGCTGGCGCCGGTGTCCTCCACCATCCTGCCGACGCCGCTCGACACGGCGCGCGCATTCGCCGAGATGGCCGGAAGCGGCGTCCTCTGGACCGACCTCGCCGCCTCGCTCTCGCGCGCGGCGATCGGCTTTGCGATCGGCGCGGGGCTCGGGGTCGCCGTCGGCCTCCTGACCGGACGCACCCGGCTGTTCCGCCTTCTCCTCAACCCGTTCCTGGCGGTGATGCGGCCGATCCCGGCGATCGCGCTGGTGCCGGTGGCGATCGTCTGGTTCGGCATCGGCGAGGGGTCGAAGTATTTCGTGATCGCCTACACCGTGTTCCTGGCGGTCTGGTTCAACACCCACCAGGGCATGGACTACGTGCCCGACATCTTCGTGCGCGCCTCGCGCTCGCTGGCGACCTCGCGGCTTCGCGAGTTCTTCCTGGTGGTGGTGCCGGCGGCCGCCCCGCACATTCTGGCCGGCATCCGGCTCGGCGTCGCGCTCGCCCTCCTCAGCCTCGTGGCGGCCGAGCTCACCGGCGCCTCCTCGGGCATCGGCTACCGCCTCCAGGAGGCGCGCCAGTACATCCGCACCGACCGCATGTTCGCGCTCCTGATCGAGCTCGGGCTGATCGGCGCGGTGATCGACGCGGCCGTGTACCGGCTCGGCCGTCGCATCGTCCACTGGCAGCAGGCGTGAGGCCCGCATGGCGATCGACACCCCCTCCCCCGCCGTCCGCACGTTGGCCGCGCCGGGCCTCGTGGAGATCCACGAGGCCGAGATCCGCTTCGCCGGGCCGCGTGGCGGTGTGCTGGCGCTGGACCGGACCTCGCTGCGCCTCGAGCCCGGCTCCTTCACCGCGCTGATCGGCCCCTCGGGCTGCGGCAAGTCGACCCTGATGAACGCGCTCGCCGGCTTCGTGCCCCTCGGCCACGGCTTCGTGCGCATCGACGGGCGGCCGGTGGAGGGGCCCGGCCCCGATGTGGGCGTCGTGTTCCAGCAATACGCGTTGTTTCCCTGGTTCACCGCGCGCGGCAACATCGAGTTCGCGCTCGCCAACAAGGGCCTGTCCCGCGCCGAGCGCCGCGAGCGCGCCCTCCAGGCGCTGGAGGAGGTCGGACTCGCCGGCCAGGGCGACAAGTTTCCCGGACAACTGTCCGGAGGCATGAAGCAGCGCGTCGCCATCGCCCGCACGCTGGTGCGCGAGCCGAGCGTGCTCCTGATGGACGAGCCGTTCGGCGCGCTCGACGCGCAGACGCGCCTCTCGATGCACGCGCTGCTGCTGCGCCTCCTGGCCCGCCACCGCGCCACCGTCCTGTTCGTGACCCACGACGTGGACGAGGCGCTGCTGCTCGCCGACACCGTGCACGTCATGTCGCACGCACCCGGCCGGATTCTGGCGAGCTACGCGATCGACACGCCGCGGCCGCGCTCGGTCGCCCGCTTCGACGCCGCGCTCGGCGACCTGCGCACCGCGATCGTCGGCCTCCTCCACCCCGAATCCTGACCCCCGCCCGGAGCTCCCCCATGTTTCGCACGACCCGCCGCCTGTTCCTCGCCGCCGGATCGGTCCTGGCGATCGCCCTCGCCGCCTCCCCCGGCGCCGCGCAGGACACGCTGACCCTCGCCTGGTCGCCCGCCCCGCAGATGCCGCAGATCGACGTGGCGCTCGCGGAGGACCTTTTCGCCAAGGCCGGGCTCGACGTATCCGTCGTGACCTTCGCCAGCGGCCGCGAGGCCTTCGAGGCGCTCACCGGCGGCCAGGCGGACCTGGCCACCATGGCCGAGCTGCCCGCGGTCACCGGCGCCCTGCGCGACCAGCGTTTCGCGATCGTCGCCGACCTCGCCCGCTACCGGGGCTCGCGCGTGATCGCCAAGGCCTCCTCCGGCATCGCCGCGCCGGCCGATCTCGCGGGTCGGCGCATCGGCGTCACGCTCGGAACCAACACCGACTTCCTGCTCGGCAAGATCCTGGGGGCCGCCGGCGTCACCGCCGAGATCGTCAATGCCGCGCCGGCCGACCTCGTGCCCGCGCTCCTGCGCGGGGACGTGGACGCGATCGTGCCCTTCCCCAACGCCTACCCGGCGGCGGCGCGGGCGCTGGGCGAGGACTATCGCGAAATCCGCTCCGACCTCTACGAGCCGCATTTCGTGCTGGCCGCGAGCCCCGCGGCCCTGGACGGCAAGAGCGAGGCGGTGACGCGGTTCCTGGACGCCGTGGTGGAGGCGGACGGGAGCGTTGCGGCCGACCCGGACGCCGCCGCCGAGGCGGTGGTGGCGACGGTCCAGGGCAATATCGACGCAGCCGCCGTGCGCGCGCTGTGGCAGGACACCGAGATCGGCGCCCGGCTCGACGACCGCCTGCTCGACCTGATGGCGGAACAGGGCGCGTGGATCGTCGGGCGCGGCGTGGTCAAGGCCGACGCGCCGAGCCGCGACAGCCTGCGCCCTTTCCTCGAGCCCGCACCCCTCGCCGCCGTGGCGCCCGACGCGGTGCGCCTGCCGCGTCCGTGATGCCCGTCGCGAGGGCGGGGACGCGCGGCTAACCGTCCGCCCGCCCTCGTTCCCGCCACGCCCGGAGTTCGCCGAGATAATCGTTGGCGGCACGCGCCGCCTCGATCGCCGTGGGATCGAGATCGGCGACGAGCATCGCCGCCCCGGTCTCGTCCGCCGCGGCGAGCAGCGCCCCGTCCGGCCCCGCCACGGCCGACAGGCCCTGGAAGCGGAACCGCCGGTCGGCGCCGCACCAGTCGGCATAGGACAGGAACAGCCCGTTCTCGAAGGCGCGGGCCGGCACCAGCGTGCGCGCGATGAAGCGGGCGCCGGCGCCGGCGGGAAGCGCGGTCGGCACCAGCACGAGGTCGGCGCCGGCGAGCGCCAGCGCGCGCACCGTTTCGGGAAACTCGACGTCGAAGCAGACCAGCAACCCGATCCGCAGCCCCGCGAAGGCGACCACCGGCGCGCCCACGGTGCCGGGACGGAAGGCTGCGCGCTCGTGCTCCCCGTAGAGGAACCGCTTGGCGTAGACCACCGGCGCGGCGCCGGGCGCGAGGAAGACGGCGGCGTTGCGCACCGCGCCGCCCTCCGGGATCGGCATGCCGAGCGCGAGGGCGACGCCGGTCTCATGGACCATCCGGCCGAGCCGGGCGAGGGCCGCCGGGGCCTGCGCGGCCTCGGCCTGGAGCGCCTCCGGCTCGACGCCGTAGCCAGGGATCGCGAGTTCGGGCAGGTGGGCGAGCGCCGCCCCGGCCTCGCGCGCCCGCAGGAGGCACCGCCGGGCGCGCGCGATCCCCGCCTCGCCGTCGCCCGCCTCCGCCGCGTCGAGCTGGAACAGGGCGAGGCGCATCAGCGCCGGTCCCAGGCACCCAGAAGCCGGGGCAGGTCGCCGAAGCGGGCCACCAGCGAGAACACCACGGCGGCGAGCGCCACGAACAGGACCGAGATCGAGGCCATCACCGGCGTGTAGCCGTAGCGCAGCGCGTTGAAGATCTTGATCGGAACGGTCTCCATGGTGAAGCCGACCGTCATGTAGGCGATGATGTATTCGTTGAGCGACAGCACGAAGGCGAAGGCGAAGCCCGACACGAGATAGGGCCGGATCATCGGCAGCACGATCGTGCGCCGCACGGCGCGCTCGTCGGCGCCCATGGTGCGCGCGGCCTCCACGATCTCGCGGTCGATCGAGGCGAATCCGAGCGTCAGCGTCACCAGCGGCAGGCTGGTGAAGAACACGGCGTGGCTGACCACCACGGTGAACGGCGAGCCGTAGAAGCCGGCGGTGGACCAGAAGGCCAGCGCGCCGAGCGCGGTGATCACCGGCGGCAGCACGAAGGGCGAGACGCCCAGGAGCTGCACCAGCCGTCCGACCGGGCTCGCGCGCCGCCACAGCGCGTAGGCGATCGGCAGCGCCACCAGCACGGCGAGGAGCGCCGCGAGCGCCGCCACCGCGACCGAGGTCAGGAGCGCGGCGCGCCAGGCGGGGTCGGTGAAGATCGCGGCGTACCAGCGCGCCGACAGGCCCTGCGGCGGAAACACGAGGCTCTGCTGCGCGTTCAGGGAGACGCCGGCGATGATCGCCACGGGCGCGGCGAGGAAGAGGGCGACGATCGCGAGCAGCAGGCGCGGGGCGAGGCGGCTCATGCGCGCGCTCCCGGACGCCGGGCGCCGAACAGGGCCGAGAGCGCCACCAGGAGCATGGAGGCGAGCACCAGGAACACGGCCATGGCGGCCGCGAAGGGCATGTTGGACTGGTAGATCGCCTGGTCGGTCACCAGCACCGAGATCGTCCAGTGCTGCGGACGGCCGAGGAGCTGGGGCAGGAGATAGGAGCCGAGCGCGAACACGAAGACCACCACGAACGTGGCGGCGAGCGCGCCGCGCAGCGCCGGCAGGATCACGGTCAGGAAGGCGCGCGCCGGCGAGGCGCCGAGCGTCTCCGCCGCCTCGCCCAGCGCCGGGTCGAGCCGCGAGAAGGACGGGTAGAGCACCAGGACGCAGTAGGGCAGCGCCTGGTAGGTCATCCCGAGGAGCACGGCGCCGAGGCTCGGCGTGAGGGCGGTGGGCTCGACCATCAGCCCGAGCGCCACCAGGAGGTTCGACACGCCCGCCGTGCGGCTGAGCAGCGTCGACCAGGAGAAGCCGATGATGACCTCGGACAGGGACAGGACCGACAGGAGCGCGACCAGCCAGGGCACCTGCGCCCGCCGCCCCATGCGAGACAGGAGATAGGTGAAGGGTGCCCCGACCACGAGGCAGATCAGCGCCACCAGCGCCGACAGGCCGAGCGAGAACAGGAGCACGCGCCCGAAGAACAGCGACAGGAAGCGCGCGTAGTTGTCGAGCGTGAACACCGGCTCGTAGAAGCCGCCGGGCACGCGCTGGAAGAACGACACCGCGATCATCAGCCCGAAGGGCACCACGAAGAAGGCGGCCAGCATCAGTCCGGGGAACAGGAGGGCGGCCTGGCCGGTGCCCGCGCGCTGCGGGGCGGCCGCGCTCATGCGGCCTCGGCCGGGAAGATCGTGGCGGCGCCGGGCCTCGGGGCGAGCGAGACGCGCGCGCCGACCGGCGGCACCGCCGCGCCCGCCTCGCGGTGGACCACGATGCGCGTCCCCTCCGCCTGGAGGAAGACCTCCACCGCCGACCCCATGTCGCGCACGAACTCGACATCGGCCGCGATGGGCCCCTCGCCGTCGGGCAGGATCGAGAGGTCCTCGGGCCGGATCGACAGGAGCGCCTGCGGCGCCGGAAGCGCAAGGTCGGAAAGGAAGCCGCCGGCAAGGCGCGCCCCGCCCCCCTCGCGCCGCGCCGCCAGGAGGTTGGTCTGGCCCAGGAAGTCGGCGACGAAGGGCGTCGCGGGGCGCCGGTAGACGTCGATCGGGCGGTCCATCTGGAGAACGCGGCCGGACTGCATCACCACCACGCGGTCGGCCATGGTCATGGCCTCGCGCTGGTCGTGGGTGACCACGATCGTGGTGATGCCGAGCCGCTGCTGCAGGAGCTTCAGCTCGACCTGCATGGCCTCGCGCAGCTTGGCGTCCAGCGCCGAGAGCGGCTCGTCCAGGAGAAACAGGCGCGGCGCCACGGCCAGCGCGCGGGCGATCGCCACGCGCTGGCGCTGGCCGCCGGAAAGCTGCGTGATCGCCCGCCCCTCCACGCCCGGCAGGCGCACGAGGTCGAGAAGCTCGCGCACCCGCCCCTCCACCGCCGCGCGCCCCTCGCCGCGCAGGCGCAGCGGATAGGCGATGTTGTCGCCGACCGACAGGTGCGGGAACAGCGCCAGCGACTGGAACACCATGCCGAAGCCGCGCCGGTGGACCGGCACGCGGGTGATGTCCTCGGCGCCGAAGCGGATCTCGCCCGAGCTCGGGCTCTCCAGCCCCGCGATCATGCGCATCAGCGTGGTCTTGCCGCAGCCGGACGGACCCAGAAGGCACACGAGCGTGCCGTCCGGGATGGCGAGGTCGACGGCCTCCACGGCCAGGGTCGCGCCGAAGCGCTTGGTGACGCCGCTGAGCACGAGGTCGGTCATGGGGCTCCGATCTTGCAGGGTTCGAGGGGACCGGGGCGGATCAGCCGACGATCAGCTCGGTCCACTTCTGGTTCAGCCAGTCGGCCTTGGAGACGTAGAGGTCGTAGCGCGGCACGATCGGCTCGGCGGTAGAGGAGACCGCCGCGAACTCGGCGTCGGTGAGGTCGAGCAGCGAGCGGGCGATCACCGGCGCCGTGCCGACCTTGCGCGCGAGCAGGCTCTGCGTGGCGGGCTGCGTCATGTAGTCGATGAAGACATGCGCCTCGTCGAGCTTCTCCGAGGCGCGGCTGACGGCCCAGCAGCCCGAATCCGAGATGCCGCCCTCCTTGGGGAAGGTCGAGCGCACCGGCGCGCCCTTGGACGCGGCCAGTCCCGTGACGTCGTGGTAGTACTGGCCCATCGGGATCTCGCCCGACTTCAGCGCCGCCTCGAACTGCGCCTCGTCGCGATACCAGAGCTGGACGTTGGGCTTCAGCTCGGCCAGCTTGTCCATGACCTTGAGGATGCCCTCGTCCGTGTCGAGCACCTCGGTGCCGCCGAAGAAGGTCTTGGCCGTCACCTCAAGCAGGAACGAGTTGGAGACCAGCGCGAGCAGGCCGAGCTTGCCCTGGTTCGCCGGGTCCCAGAACGCGGCCCAGGATTCGGGGGCCGTCGGGTAGGCCTCGGTGTTGGTCACGAGGTTGATGTACCAGGCCACGGCGCCCACGCCCGCCACGCGCTCGTCCGGGTAGCGCAGCAGAAAGGGCGGCAGCACGTCCGCCGAGCGCGAGATCTTCGCGAGGTCGAGCGGGGCCCAGAGCTCGGTCGACAGGCCCTTGCGCATGGCGACCTGGCTGATCATCGACACGTCCGCCGGCGCGATGCCGGCGCGCGCGGCCTGCTCGAGCTGCACGAGCCAGGCCTCGCCGGTCGGCTCGGCGACGCTCTCCACCGCGATGCCGGTCGCCTGCGTGAAGGCCGGGAAGACGTTCTCGTCGAAGCTGTCCTTGAAGTAGCCGCCGTAGACGCCGACCTTCAGCGACCGCTCCTGGCTGCGCCCGATCGCGGGCATGGCGAGGGTCGCGGCGCCGGCGGCGGCGCCGATCAGGACCGAGCGGCGGGTGGGATGGACGATGCGTGTCATGCCTTGGGTCTCCGTTCGGTGGGTCAGGGTTGCGGGGCGGCGCGCGCCGGCGAGAAGGGCACGAGGCTGAGGATCTCGAACAGCATCTGGGCGCCGGCATGGGCGGTGTTGGTGGTGGCGTCGTATTGCGGGGCGACCTCCACGAGGTCGCCGCCGACGATGCGGATGCCGGCGAGCCCGCGCAGAATCGCCTGCGCCTCGCGCGAGGTGAGGCCGCCGATCTCCGGCGTGCCGGTGCCCGGCGCGAAGGCGGGGTCGAGGCTGTCGATGTCGAAGGACAGGTACACCGGGGCGTCGCCCACCGTCCGGCGCGCCATCTCGACGATGCGCGCGATGCCGAGCTCGGGCACGCGCTCGGCATGGATCACGGTCATGCCAGACGCGGCCGAGAACTCCCAGAGATATTCGGACGAGCCGCGGATGCCGATCTGGATGGTGCGCTCGGGGTCGAGCACGCCGTCGAGCACGGCCTGCCGGAACGGGCCGCCATGGTGGAACTTGCAGCCGTCGAAGGGGCCGCTCGTGTCGCAGTGGGCGTCGATATGGATCATCGCGACCGGGCGCTCGCGCCCCAGCGCGCGCAGGATCGGCAGCGAGATCGAATGGTCGCCGCCGACCGACAGCGGCACCACGCCGGCCGCCACGATCGCGGCGATCGTCGCCTCGATGTCCCGGTGCGAGGTCTCGAGATCGAAGCGCGAGCGGAACGGCACGTCGCCGACGTCGGCGACCGCGAGGTCCATCGTCGGCATGGTCTTGAGGACGTGGTTGTAGGGGCCGACGCGCTCGATGGTGCGCAGGGCGCGCGGGCCGAAGCGCGAGCCGTTCCGGTTGGTGACGCCGAGGTCCATCGGCACGCCGAGGAGCGCGACGTCGAGCCCTGAAAGGTCGGGCGCGTTCCAGTCCACGGTGCGGTGCGGCGCGTCGAGGAGCGTCGGCATGCCGGCGAAGGGGGCGACGCGCGTGCCCTTCGGGTCGAACAGTCGCGAGGCGACGCGCGCGAAGTCCCGGTCGTGGATCACCCGCTCGTTGTCGCCGCCGAAGCGGGCGCGCAGGGCTTCGAGGTCGATGCTCATGCGGTCATGTCCAGTCGGTGGGATGCGAGGGCGAGGCGTCGCGCGAGCTCGGCGATGGCGGACCCGTCGACATTGGCGAAGGCGATGCGCAGGAACCGCTCCTGGCCGGGGCCGAAGAAGGAGCCCGGCAGCGTGACGACGCCGAACTCGCGGGCGAGGCGGGCGGCCACCGCGTCCGAGGGCTCGGACCCGAACGGATGCTCCACATAGGCGAAATAGGCGCCGACCTGCCGGACGCGCCAGCCCGGAAGCGCGCCGAGCGCCCGGCGGAAGGCCTCCGCCCGGCCGGCGATCTCGCGGGCGCCGGCGCGCCGGAAGTCGCCCAAGGTCTCGATCGCGAAGGGCAGCGCCGCCTGCGCCGGCCGGGGGGCGCAGATCTGGATGCAGTCCACCACCTTCTCGATGTCGCCCATCAGCGCGGGACCGGCCACCAGCGCGCCGACGCGGTGGCCGGGGATCGCGTAGGTCTTGGAGAAGGAATAGAGGGCGACGAGGTGCGCCTCGGCCTCCGGCCGCGAGAACAGGTCGTGCGGGCGCGCATCGCCCTCCAGGAAGTCGCGATAGGTCTCGTCCAGGATCAGGGTGACGCCGCGCCGCGCGCACAGCGCCAGCATCTCCGCCAGGAGCGCCTCCGGGTACACGGCGCCGGTCGGGTTGTTGGGCGACACCAGGACCACGGCGCGGGTGCGCGCGTCGATCAGGGCATCGAGCGCCGCCGGATCGGGAAGGAACCCGGCCACCGGGTCGAGCGGCAGCGGGCGCGCCTCGATGCCCAGCATCTCCAGCGTCATGAGGTGGTTGAAGTACCAGGGGGCGGGCAGGATCACCGCATCGCCGGCGCCGGCCAGCGCGACGCAGGCGGCGAAGAACGCCTGGTTGCAGCCGCTGGTGATGGCGACGCGCGACGGATCGAGCGGGGCACCGTAGCGCCGCGACACATGCGCCGCGTAGGCCGCGCGAAGGGGCGGGTCGCCGAGGATGTCGCCGTAGCGGGCGCTGGCCGGCTCGGCGGCGGCGCGGGCGAGACGCTCGGCGAGCGCGGGCGGGGGCGGACGGTTCGGCACCGCCTGGCTGCAGTCGATCCCCGGGCCGTGACGTCCGTCGTAGAGCGCGGCCCAGCGGCCCGCCTGGGCGATCGGCGGCACCGCGACGCGGGCGAGGCGGGTGGCGCCGCTCACGGGCGCACCGGACCGAAGGGGGAGAAGCTGCCTTGCATGCGAAATGATCACGTCGGCTGGATGGCGTCGTTTCGACCATAGGGCGGGGATCGACGCGCGCGCCATAGGGTTCTATCAAGGTTCACCTTGACGATTGTCCATGGAAGGGCGGGTTCGATGCGCGTCTCGGGAAGTGACCTGCGCCTCCTCCAGGTCTTCGACGCGGTGGTGCGCGGCGGCGGCTATGCCGGCGCGGAGGCCGAACTGAACATCGGCCAGTCGACCATCAGCAACCACATGACGGCGCTGGAGGAGCGGATCGGCTTCACCCTGTGCCAGCGCGGGCGCGGCGGCTTCCGGCTGACGGAGCGCGGGCGGGCGGTGCACGAGGCGGCCCGGCGCCTGGGCGGCGCGCTCGGCGACTTCGCCGGCGACATCGCCGCGCTCAAGGGGGAACTGCGCGGCGAGCTGCGCGTCGCGATCCTCGATTCGGTCGCCAGCGACCCGCGCAACCGCCTGAGCGAGGTCGTCCGCGCCTTCGGGAGGATCGCCCCGGAGGTGCGTCTGACGCTGGTGCAGGAGCGCCCGCAGGACATCCAGCCCAAGGTCGCGGAGGGGCTCTACCATTGCGGAATCGGCAGCCACCGCTCGCGCGTCGAGGGGATCGACTACCGGACCCTCTACGAGGAGAGCCACGGGCTCTACTGCGGCGACGCGCACCCCTTCTTCGGGCGGCCCGACGCCGAGCTCACCGACGAGGCGCTGGCCGAGGCGCCCTACGTGCATCGCGGCTACTGGCGCGAGGAGGACGGCATGCGCCGGATCCGCTGGCGGATCGAGGCCACGGTGCAGCAGATCGAGCCCGAACTGATGCTGATCCGCTCCGGCCGCTATGTCGGCTTCCTGCCGCACCACGCCGCCGAGGCGGACGTCGCGGCCGGGCGCCTGCGGCAGATCCGGCCGGACGACATCGGCTATCTCTGCCTGTTCGAACTCTACACGCCCCGCGCGCGGCGCGGCAGCGACGTCCTGTCGGCCTTCCTGGCGAGCGTCGACGAGACCTGGCGCTAGGCCGTGCGGCTCGGCCACGCCCGCCGCAACTTTACCGCGCGTTCACCCTGCCGGGCGGAAGACGCCCGCCCGCCGGCGCAAAGGGCGGTGCGATTCACCTTTCGCTGGCGATTGGCGCCCATCCTCGGCCCGGATTGTCGCGCGCCGCCCGCCGGCGTGCCGTTTGAACGAGGTTTGTTCCCATGCGCCTCCTCCACGCGCTCTGCGCGATGTCGCTCCTCGGCTCGCTCGCCCTGCCGGCCGAGGCGCGCGACCGCCGCCCGCTCTCCGTGCCGCCCGACGTCGCCGAACCCTGGGTGCGGCAGCTCTCGCCCGGCTCGGGCGTCGTGCCGGGCTACGCGCGGCGCCATCTCGCCCCGCCGGCGGCACCCGGCACGGTGGTGTTCGAGGGCAACATCCCGGTGGGCGTGATCCCCGAGGGCGGCGGGCCGATGCAGCCGCTCGGCGCCTATCGCGCCGGCCGCGCGCCGGTGGTCTTCGGGCAGGCGGCGCCCGCCGCGCCCCGCTCGGCCGGCGTGCTGCGCGAGCGCCGCACCGGGGCACCGGTCTTCGCCTCCGCCTCGGCCGCGCCGGCCCGCGCCGCCGCGTCCCGCGCCACCCGGCCGCGCGGCATGGACCCCGCCTTCCTGCCCCGGCGGGTGGACTACGACGGCGGCTACGCGCCGGGCACGATCGTGGTGGATACGCGCGCGCACTACCTCTACCACGTCGAGGCCGGCGGCCGCGCCATGCGCTACGGCGTGGGCGTCGGCAAGGAGGGCTTCGGCTGGTCCGGCAGCCACAAGATCACCCGCAAGGCCGAGTGGCCCGGCTGGACGCCGCCGGCCGAGATGATCGCCCGCGAGCGCGCCAAGGGCCGCATCCTGCCGGCCCACATGCCCGGCGGCGAGGAGAACCCCTTAGGCGCGCGCGCCCTGTATCTCGGCTCCACCCTCTATCGAATCCACGGCACCAACCAGCCCTGGACCATCGGCCAATCCGTGTCGTCCGGCTGCATCCGCATGCGCAACGAGGACGTGATGGACCTCTACGAGCGCGTCGGCGTCGGCACCCGCGTGGTCGTGCTCTGACTGCAACAGAGGGTTGCAAAACCACAACCGATCTTCCGGCACGGCTGACAAGCCGCGCCCCATAGGCCTTGATCGGCCCATATCCGCCCTGCCCGGCCCTTACGAAAAGGACGCAACGCCCATGAAGACGACGCCCCTTCTCCTTGCCCTCGTGGTAGGCCTTTCGCCGTTCGCCGCGCCCCTCGCCGCCCGGGCGGAACCGCAGGTGCGGGTCTACGACCACGCGAGCGCCCGGTGGATCTCGGGCGACCGGGCCCGCATCCGCCAGGACCAGGTCGAGCGCAAGACGCAGATGATGCGCAAGCCCGACGCGCGCTTCGCCCGGCAGACCGTCGCCATCTCGACCAAGGAGAAGCCCGGCACGATCGTGATCGATACGGACCGGAAGTTCCTGTACTTCATCGAGGGCCAGGGCACGGCGACGCGCTACGGCGTGGGCGTCGGCAAGGACGGCTTCTCCTGGGGCGGCACCATGTCGGTGGGCCGCAAGGCCGAGTGGCCCGGCTGGACGCCGCCGGCCGCCATGCGGGTGCGCGAGAAGGCCAAGGGCCGCATCCTGCCGGCCTACATGCCCGGCGGCCCGGACAATCCGCTCGGCGCGCGCGCGCTCTACCTGTATCGCGGCGGCGGCGATTCGATGTTCCGCATCCACGGCACCAACCAGCCCTGGACGATCGGCCTCAACATGTCCTCGGGCTGCATCCGCATGATGAACGAGGACGTCTCCCACCTCTACGAGCGGGCGGCGCGCGGCACGCGTGTCGTGGTGATCGGGCCGGGCCAGCCGAACCGCCTCGTGCAGGAGACCGGCACCCTGCGCCAGGTCGGCCGGAAGGGCCTCCTGTCGGCCGTGTTCGGCGGCTGACCGGCCGCTTCGGTCCATCGATCGGCGACGGCCCGCCCGCGGCGGGCCGTTCCGCGTCGCGCTATCCGGCCCGTGCCGGCGCGGCGAGGCCCTCCAGCGCCGCCGGGCGTTCGCCGCCATGGGCCCAGTCCAGGAGTTCCACCGTGTGGACGATCGGGATCGCGGTGGCCGAGCCGATCTGCGTCATGCAGCCGATGTTGCCGGTGGCGATCACGTCCGGCCGCAGGCTCTCGATATGGGCGACCTTGCGCCCGCGCAGCTTCGCCGAGATCTCGGGCTGCAGGATGTTGTAGGTCCCGGCCGAGCCGCAGCACAGATGCCCTTCCGGCACGTCGCGCACGGTGAAGCCGGCCCGGGCGAGCAGCGCCTTGGGCGCGCCGGTGATTTTCTGCCCGTGCTGCATGGAGCAGGCGGAGTGGTAGGCGACCACGGCCCCGACCGGGCGCGCCGGTGCCGGCAGGTCGAGCCCGGCGAGATATTCGGTGACGTCGCGGGCCAGCGCCGACACGCGCGCCGCCTTCTCGGCATAGGCCGGATCGAGGCGCAGCATATGGCCGTAGTCCTTGATCGTTGTGCCGCAGCCCGACGCGGTGACCACGATCGCCTCGAGCCCCCGCCCCTCGATCTCGCGCGTCCAGAGGTCCACCATGCGGCGCGCCTGCGCGAGCGCTTCCGCCTCGCGCCCCATGTGATGCACCAGCGCGCCGCAGCACCCCTCGCCCGGCGGCCGCACGACCTCGACGCCGAGCCGCCCCAGGAGGCGGGCGGCGGCCGCGTTGATGCCGGGATCCAGCACCCGCTGGGCGCAGCCGGCGAGGATCGCGACGCGCCGGCCGGTGGCGAGCGGCGGAACGGGCGCCGGCGACGGCGGCAGCGCGGCGGCCGCCAGCCGGAGCATGGCCGCCAGCGGCTTCAGCGGGCCGACGGCGTCCAGCACGCCCGCGAAGGGCCGCCCGAGCCGGGCCAGCCGGAGCGCCAGCCGGAACCGGCTCGGATGGGGCAGGATCTTGGCCAGCGCGAGCCGGATCAGCCGGTCGGGCAGCGGGCGCCGGTAGGTCCGCTCGATATGGGCCCGCGCGTGGTCCACGAGATGCATGTAGTTCACGCCCGACGGGCAGGTGGTCATGCAGGCAAGGCAGGACAGGCAGCGGTCGATATGGGTGACCGTCCGCTCGTCCGCCGGCCGGTCGTTCTCCAGCATCTCCTTGACGAGGTAGATGCGCCCGCGCGGGGAATCGAGCTCGTTGCCGAGCGTCACGTAGGTCGGGCAGGTCGCCGTGCAGAAGCCGCAATGCACGCATTTCCGCACGATGCCCTCGGTGTGGGCGGTCTCGGGATCGCGGAGGGCTTCGGGGGTGAACGCGGTTTGCATTACGCTCGCTTCATTCGGAAGATAATGGCGAAGGCATCAAAACCCCAGAATTTTCGCCCTTCGTACTCATTTGGGTGATCCAGCCTCTGCGACCGATGCCTTTCGCGAAAGTTCATATTCGATAGCTCGTCGCAGCTTTCGAGCTTGCTCACGAAATCTCCGAGCACCGTCTCCGGTGCTCTGGGGCTCTCTCCCCAAACGGCGCGCAACCCGACGATGCTTCCCCATTTCAGACTGCCGCCGGCCGAATGGCCATGTTTGGCTAGAAGATGGGAAATTCGGTCGATATCCTTTCTCATCGCGGGGAAGGAGAAGTCGCGTTTGACCTCCACGACGCCGATCGGACGATTGTCCCCATTCCAAACGACGACGTCGACACGTTCGCCCTGACTGAATCTCGCCACCGGACGCCCCGCGCGACGACTGCCGGCTTCGTCCGCGATCTCCCAGAATGGCGTCTCGAGGGTGACGGCGAACTTGGTCAACTCCGGCTGGTTTGCGGGGATCTCGCCTTTGTGGGCGTTCATGGTCTTCCAAAGCCGCATCGCGATGTTGGACGATACGAAAGGTTCGATGCCGTACTCGCCAACGGAAGCACCGCCCGACAGCGTCAGAAACTGATCGTTTGCCGCGTGCGCTCCGTCGATGATGGTATCCAAGGTCTCGCTCAGCGTCATCACCATCTCCTTCTCAGTCCATCCGCCCCGGGTTGAGGATGCCCTTGGGGTCGAACTGGTCCTTCAGCCGCCGCGACAGCGCGGCGAGCGGCGCGGGCTGCGGCTGGAACACGGGCGCGGCGGCCCGCTCGGCCAGGCTCGCGCGCACCAGCGTCGCATGGCCGCCGCCGTGCCGGGCGAGTTCGGCGCGCACCGTCTCGCCCTGCGCCGCGCCGTCGAGGCGCAGCCAGACCAGACCGCCCTGCCAGTCGTAGAAGACCTCGGCCGCCAAGCGCATGCGAAGGGCCATCACGAAGCCCGGCGCGCGCGTCGGCGTCATCGAGACGCGCCAGACCGGGCGCGCCGTTCCGTCGGCGAAGGGGATCACGTCGCGCACGTCCCGCCAGAAGGTGGCCGACGCCTCGCCCTCCAGCCGCTCCAGCGGTCCGACGCGCGCGAGGCCGACGCCGAGATGGGCGGCGCGCGCCTCCACCGAGGGACCGATCCCGTCGAGCCGGATCGCGGTGGCCGCCTCGCGGCCGAGCGCGCCCCCGGCCACGCGCTCGGCGACGCCGTAGGGCAGGTGCGCCGCGCCGGACGCCTCGGCCGAGGAGCCCATGGCCGCGGCCATGGCGCCGGCCGCGGCCTCGTCGTCGAGCCCGCGCAGCACCAGCGTCGTCTCGGCCGGCGGCTTGGGCATGACCTTGATGGTCACGTCGGTCAGGACGGCCAGCGTGCCGAACGCCCCGGTCAGCCCCTTGGACAGGTCGTAGCCGGTCACGTTCTTGACGACGCGACCGCCCGCCTTGAAGGCTTCGGCGCGGCCCGAGACGGCCGACAGCCCGAGGATGTGGTCGCGCGCCGCACCCTGCTTCAGCCGGCGCGGGCCGGACAGGTTGCACGAGACGACGCCTCCGAGCGTGCCGAGGCCCCGCGGGCGTCCATGGAGGGGGCCGTAGTCCATCGGCTCGAAGTCGAGGCGCTGGCCGTGCGCGTCCGCCAGCGCCTCGATCTCGGCGATGGGCGTGCCGGCGCGCGCCGAAAGGACCAGCTCCTCCGGCTCGTAGAAGTGGATGCCGGCAAGGCCTGCCAGCGACAGGGTGCGTGCCGCCTGGACCGGGCGCCCGAGCCCGGCCTTGGACCCCGAGCCCTCCACGGCGAGCGGAGCTTCGGCCGCGAGCGCCTCGGCGACCATCGCCAGCACCTCCTCGGGCGAGCGGGGAGCGAGCGTTTCGCCCTGTACGGCGGGGGACGGCGCGGGAGAGGGGGCGGGGGACGAGGCGATCGACATCAGAACCGGGGAAGCTCGGGAAAGGGCAGTTGCCCCTTGTGGACATGGAGCCGGCCGAGCTCGGCGCAGCGGTGCAGCACCGGGAACATCTTGCCGGGGTTGAGGAGATGCTTGGCGTCGAAGGCGCATTTGACCCGCTGCTGGTGGCGCAGATCGTCCTCGCCGAACATGACGGGCATCAGGTCGCGCTTCTCGATGCCGACCCCGTGCTCGCCGGTGAGCACGCCGCCGACTTCGACGCAGAGGCGCAGGATGTCGGCGCCGAAATCCTCGGCGCGCTGCAGCTCGTCGTCCTTGGAGGCGTCGTAGAGGATCAGCGGGTGCAGGTTGCCGTCGCCGGCGTGGAACACGTTGGCCACGCGCAGCCGGTGCTTCTGCGACAAGGCGCGCATCCCCGCCAGAACGCGCGGCAGCTCCCGGCGCGGGATCGTCCCGTCCATGCACAGATAGTCGGGCGAGATGCGCCCGACGGCCGGAAACGCCGCCTTGCGCCCGGCCCAGAAGCTCATGCGCTCGGCGTCCGACTGCGAGACGCGCGTCGTGGTGGCGCCGTTGGCGCCGGCGATCGCCTCGACCTCCCGCAGGAGATGGTCGACCTCCGCTCCGGGTCCGTCCAGCTCGACGATCAGAAGCGCCTCGACGTCCAGCGGGTAGCCGGCATGGACGAAGTCCTCGGCGGCGCGGATGGCGGGCGCGTCCATCATCTCCATGCCGCCGGGGATGATCCCGCGCGCGATGATCGCGGCGACGCAGGCGCCGGCCTCCTCCGAGGTCGGGAAGCCGATCAGCACGGCGCGCGCCGTCTCGGGCTTCTGCAGGATGCGCACCGTCACCTCGGTGACGACGCCGAGCAGCCCCTCCGAGCCCGTCAGCAGCCCCAGGAGGTCGTAGCCCTCGGCGTCGAGATGCTTGCCGCCGAGGCGGATCACCTCGCCCTCGACGGTGACGAACTCGACGCCCATGACGTTGTTGGCCGTGAGCCCGTATTTCAGGCAGTGGACGCCGCCCGAGTTCTCCGCGACGTTGCCGCCGATCGAGCAGGCGATCTGCGAGGACGGGTCGGGCGCGTAGTAGAAGCCGGCATGCTCCACGGCCTTGGTGATGCCGAGATTGGTGACGCCCGGCTGCACCACGGCGCAGCGGTTGTCGAAGTCGACCTCGAGGATCCGGTTGAAGCGCGACAGCACGAGCAGCACCCCGTCGGCCAGCGGCAGCGAGCCGCCCGACAGCGAGGTGCCCGCCCCGCGCGGCACGACCGGCACCTCATTCTCGTTGCAGTAGCGCAGGATCGCGGCGACCTGGGGCACCGTCTCCGGCAGCACCACGACCAGCGGGAGCTGGCGATAGGCGGTGAGCGCGTCGGTCTCGAAGACGCGCATCTCGACCGCGGCGTCCACCACCCCCTCGCCGGGCACGATCGCCCGCATCGCCGCGACGATGGCGGCGCGACGGGCGAGGATCTCGGTCCTTGGCTTGGGCATCGCGATGGTCATCGGCACCTCCCGGTCTTATTTATCCTCCTGGTCCCGAAGCCAGACTAGAGCAATTCCGATCCGTCACGAAACCCGGAGCGCGCGGATCGAGGCGGGACGCGCCGGACCGGCCGGGCGAGGAGGACGACATGGTGCGGATCGAGAAGGGCGGCGCCGCGATCGAGGTCGTGACCGGCGACATCACGCGCCTGGCGCTGGACGCGATCGTCAACGCCGCCAATTCCAGCCTTCTCGGCGGCGGGGGCGTGGACGGTGCGATCCACCGCGCGGCCGGGCCCGAGCTCCTGGAGGAATGCCGCACGATCGGCGGCTGCCCGGCGGGCGAGGCGCGCATCACCTTCGGCTACGGCCTGCCCGCCCAACGGGTGATCCACACGGTGGGGCCGGTCTGGCACGGCGGCGAGCGGGGCGAGGACGCGGTGCTGGCCGGCGCCTACCGCGCCTGCTTCGCCCTGGCGCTCGACAACGGCCTGCGCACGCTCGCCTTTCCCGCGATCTCCACCGGGGTCTACGGCTTCCCGAAGGCCCGGGCGGCCCGGATCGCGGCGCGCGAGGCGCTGGCGGCGGCGGCGGGCGGCCACTTCCGGCGCATCGTCCTGTGCTGCTTCAGCGAGGCGGACGCGGCGACCTACGGCCGGGCCCTGGAGGCGTCGGCGGCCTGACGGCGCCCCGGCCTTCACCGGATCGCAACCCGAGCGGCGCTAGCGTCGCCGGCATGATCCTCGACCGCCTCCTCGCGCGCCCCGGCGAACGCATCCTCGCGACGGCTCTTGCCTGCGCGTGCCTCATTGTCGCGGTGGTGGCGCCGCTGCGCGGCGCGCCGATCGACATCCCCGGATACCGGATGCAGGCCTATGTCGTGGCGGTGCTGGCGCTCGTGGGAATTGTCTACCGGCTCACCGGGCGCGACGAGCGGATCGCGTCCGGCATGCTGTCCATCGCCCTGCTGCTCCTGTTCACGTCGGCACTGGCCACCTACAACTACCTGCTCCTGCCCAATTTCGGCTTCCCGCTCGACCCGTGGCTCGCGCGCTTCGACGCGCTGATCGGCTACCGATGGAGCGACTGGGTGGAGTGGAGCGCCGGCGTGCCGCATCTCGCCCGGCTCCTGGGCTGGATCTACGCCTCGACGCTGATGCAGATCGCGGTCC
The DNA here is from genome assembly GCF_003583935.1 of Aureimonas flava. Classification (GTDB taxonomy): domain Bacteria; phylum Pseudomonadota; class Alphaproteobacteria; order Rhizobiales; family Rhizobiaceae; genus Aureimonas; species Aureimonas flava. The sequence goes on from NZ_QYRN01000002.1 coordinate 118,011, forward strand.
TGATCGTGGTGCTGACCGGGCTCCGGCGATGGAACACGCTGGATCGGATGCAGGTCACGCTGGTGTTCGCGTCGGTCGCGACCGTCGCCTTCTGGGGCCTGTTCCCGTCGATCAGCATCTCGGCCTTCCAGGCGATCTCGCCCGAGGCGGCGCGGATCGTCGCGCCGGCGGTCGGCATGGAGGCCGGCGCCGAACTCCTGCACCTCGTGCGCCACGGCCCCGACAGGATCGCGCCCGGGGCGATGACCGGCCTGATCGGATTTCCGTCGTTCCACACGGTGCTGGCGCTCCTGTGCGTCCGGTTCGCGTGGGAGGCGCCGATCCTGCGCTACCCCTACCTCGCCATCAACCTCGCGATGGCGCCCGCGATCCTGCTGCACGGTTCGCACTACATGCTGGACCTCGCCGGCGGAGCGCTCTTCTTCTGGGGCGCGCAGGCCCTCGCCACGCGGGTGGTCGCGGCGCTGGACCGGCCGGCGCGCGTCGAAGCCGGCATCCGCGCCGGCGCCGGGAGCAGGGCGGCGGCGGCGCGGCCGTGAGGGACGACCGGCACGCCGGCCGGGACGGAACCGGATGTTCACCATGCCCACCGGAATGCGACGGGCATGGCCCCACGGCGGGAAACGGAAGCGGTTCGTTCAGATAGGGGCCGGCATGGTGCGGCGCGCCGCGAACGGATCGCATCAGTCGGGGAACGAGCCATGTCCGCTTTAGTCGAGGACGTCCGAGCGAGTCGCCGGTCCGTTCGGATCAACGTGGCGCAGTTGCGCATCGGCCTCCTGACGGACGCTCCCGCGATCGGCCTCGTCGCGCTCTACACGGCCTGCGCCCTGCTCGCGACGCGTGAGAGTCTCGCCGACATCCTGGTGCGCGTGCCCGACAGGCTGGCGGTCTTCATCATGATGGCCGCCATCACCGCCACCGCGATCGGCGCCCTTCGCTGCTTCTTCGTGACGAAGCCGGCCAGTCCAATCCGCCGGATGGCGTCGGACGCGGGCGCCGCCCTGCGCGGCGGCTGGCTGGAACGCTGGGCGCCCGTGGCGCTCGCAGGCTCGGTGCTGATGATCGTCTTCGCCGACGCCAAGACCGACATCCCGCTGATGGCGGGAGGCTTCCTCTGGGACGCGACGTTCCAGCGGCTCGACCTCGCGCTGCACGGCGGGACGGCACCGTGGGAGCTGCTGCAGCCGATCCTCGGATACCCGTTCGTCACCTTCGTCCTGAACCTCAACTACAGCCTCTGGTTCACGCTGATGTGGGGCATGTTCTTCTTCCACCACAGCCAGCCGGGCGGCACCGCGGGACGCACGCGCTTCCTGGCGAGCTTCGTGCTCCTGTGGACCGTCGGCGGCACCCTGCTCGCGACGGTCTTCTCCTCCGTGGGGCCCTGCTACTACGGCCACGTGGTCGATGGCGCGGATCCCTACCTCCCGCTCATGGAATACCTGCGGCAGGCCGACGCGCAGTTCCCCTTGATGGCGCTCGATCTGCAGGAGATGCTCTGGGCCGTGCATCGGGCCGGGATCGAAGGATACGGCATCTCGGCGATGCCCAGCCTGCACAACGCCATGGCCCTCCTGATGCTGCTGGCCGCGTGGAAGCTCCATCGGTGGGTGCGCGCGGCCTTCGCGCTCCACCTCGTGATGGTGTTCCTCGGCTCGATCCATCTCGGCTGGCACTATGCCGTGGATGCCTACCTGTCCTTCGCCCTCACCCTGGCGATCTGGTTCGGCCTCGGACCGATCGGCGACCGGTGGGACCGCTTCGTGGCCGAGCGGCGGACCCGCGAGGCCCGCCACGCGACGGCCGCCCCCTGAACGCGGCGCCCCGGCGCACCCTTCCCGGCACGGGCGGGTGGAAATCGCGGGGCGGCTCGCTACAACGGGGTGACGAGCCGGCCCGTTCGGCCCGCCGCCCGCCCGAGGACCCGGATGCCCGACCACGACTTCTCCGGCCCGCGCCTGTTCCTGGATGCGCCGCTGCGGCCGGACGAGGTGGTGGAGGCGGATGCGCCGCAGACGAACTACCTTCTCAACGTCTTGCGCCTCGACGAGGGCGCGACGGTTCTCGTGTTCAACGGGCGGGACGGCGAATGGGCGGCGCGCCTGCGCCGCCAGGGCAAGAAGCGCCTCGCGCTGGTGCCGGAAGCGCGCCGGCGCGAGCAGGACGCGCCGGGCGACCTCCACTACTGCTTCGCGCCGCTCAAGAGCGCGCGGCTCGACTACATGGTGCAGAAGGCGGTGGAGATGGGCGCGGGCGTGCTCCAGCCGGTGCTGACGCAGCATGTCCAGGCGCCGCGCGTCAATCTCGAGCGCATGCGCGCCAACGCGGTGGAGGCGGCCGAGCAGTGCGGCATCCTGTCCGTGGCCGAATGCCGCGAGGCGCTGCGCTTCGACCGGTTCCTGGCGACCCGCGATCCGGCGCGCGTCCTGATCTTCTGCGACGAGCGGGCGGAGGCGGCGAGCCCGCTGGCGGCGCTCGCTTCCCTGGCGGGCCGGCCGCTGAGCCTTCTGATCGGCCCGGAAGGCGGCTTCTCGGCGGGCGAGCGCGAGAGCCTCGCGGCCGCCCCTAACGTCGTGCGGATTTCGCTCGGCCCCCGCATCCTGCGGGCCGACACGGCCGCCGTCGCCGCGCTCGCCGCCATCCAGGCCAGCGCCGGCGACTGGGCGGCCAGCTAGGGCGGCCGCACCGTTCACCCGAAAGCCCTTGCCTGGCGCCGCGAAAGCGGACAGACACCCTGGCACCCTGACGGTCCGATGGTCCGGCAGGCGATCCCGACGACTGGCCGGAGCCCCCGATGGCGCGCGACACGACCGACCTGACCCCGATCCGCTCGACCGACGAACTGGTCGCCCATATCCGGGAAGGCGAGAAGCCGGCCGACGCGTTCCGGATCGGCACCGAGCACGAGAAGTTCGGCTTCAACGCCGCGGACCTGTCGCCCGTGCCCTACGAGGGCGAGCGCGGCATCCGCCGCGTTCTGGAGGAGATGGGCGCCCTGTCCGGCTGGGAGCCGATCCTGGACGAGGGGCGCATCATCGGCCTGGCGGGCGCCGGCGGCCAGGGCGCCATCTCGCTGGAGCCGGGCGGCCAGTTCGAGCTGTCGGGCGCGCCGCTCGAGACGCTGCACCAGACCTGCCGCGAGACCGGGCGCCACCTCGCCGACCTGCGCCAGGTGGCCGACCCGCTCGGGCTGCGCTTCCTCGGCATCGGGGCGAGCCCGCTCTGGTCGCTGGCCGAGACGCCGGTGATGCCGAAGTCGCGCTACGCCATCATGGCGCGCTACATGCCCAAGGTCGGCACGCGCGGCCTCGACATGATGTTCCGCACCGCCACCATCCAGGTGAACCTCGACTTCGCCTCCGAGGCGGACATGCGGCGCAAGATGCAGGTCGGCATGCGCCTCCAGGCGGTCGCCTCGGCCCTGTTCGCCAACTCGCCCTTCACGGAAGGCGGCCCCAACGGCCTCCTGTCCTGGCGATCCGACGTGTGGTCCGACGTCGACAACCGGCGCTCGGGGCTGCTGCCCTTCGTGTTCGAGGAGGATTTCGGCTATCGCGACTACGTGGAGTGGGCGCTGGACGTGCCGATGTACTTCGCGATGCGCGAGGGGCACTACCACGACGCCACCGACGTGACCTTCCGCCAGTTCCTGGACGGCGCGCTGCGCGGCCGCATCGAATCGCCCGAACCCAACATGGGCGACTGGGCCAACCACCTGTCGACCCTGTTTCCCGACGTGCGGCTCAAGCGGTTCATCGAGATGCGCGGCGCCGACGGCGGCCCCTGGCGCGGCATCTGCGCCCTGCCGGCCTTCTGGACCGGGCTGCTCTACGACGCGGACGCGCTGGACGAGGTGGAGGCGCTGGTCCGCGACATCGACTTCGCCGAGGCCTCGCGCCTGCGCGCGACGGTGCCCGAGCGTGGCCTCGCCACGCCGTTCCGGGACGGCACCGTGATGGACCTGGCGCGTCCCGCCCTCGCGATCGCCCGCCGCGGCCTGCGGGCGCGGGCGCGCCTCAACGAGGAGGGTCACGACGAGACCGTGTTCCTGGCACCGCTGGACGACATCCTGGCGCGCGGCGAAACGGCGGCCGAGGAGCTCCTGCGCCTCTACCGGGGCGCCTGGGGCGAGCGGATGGAGCCGCTGTTCCGGCATCTCGCCTACTGAGACGGACGCGGCACGGCGCGGATTTGCGCCCGGCGGCTTGGCAGCGCCGCGCGCTCGCGTCATTCTGACGGTCGCGCCGTGCGGGTGCCGCACGGAACAGGGGGGCCGGAATGACCGATTTCTTCGACTGGCTCACCGCGACCGACGCGGGCGTCTTGGCGGACCGCCTGGCGAACCAGTTCCGGCTCAGCCACGAGGAGATGCGCCGCACCACGGACGCGCTGGTGCCGGCCTTCATGCTGGGGTTCCAGCGCTCCATGCTGGACCCCGACACCTGGGGGCGCCTGCTGCGCGGATTCGCGCCGGCCCTGCCGGCGGGCGGCGCCACCGCGCTTCCCCCCCGCGAGGCGGGCGAGGCCTTCGTGCGCACCCTGTTCGGCCCGGAGCTGGCGGGCGCCGTGGCGCGCCAGGCCTCGCTCCTCAGCGGGCAGGCGCCGGACGTGATCGAGAAGATGATGCCCGCCCTCGGGCTCCTGTCGTTCCAGTCCATGCTGCAGACCATGGCCGCCTTTTCCGGCCAGGCGCCGGGCGCCTATCCGACCGATCCGGCCGGCCAGGCCATGGCCGAGGCGATGCGTCGCTCGGCCAACGCGCTGGAGGCCTTCAGCCGGCCGGCCGACGCGCCGCGCGTCTCCGGCCAGGCGATGACCGACCTGTTCGCCGGGGCGCTGCGCGGCTGGCCCTGGATGGCCGGCCCGGCGGCGGCCGCCATGGACCCGATGGCGCTGATGACCGCCTGGACCACGGGATGGATGCGCCCGCCGCCGGCGCCCGCGCCGCCCCCGGCACCCGCGCCGACGCCGCGGGAGGCCCCGGCGGCTGCCAATCCCTTCGCCTTCGCCGGCATGCTGGCCAGCGCCCAGTCGCTCCAGGCGGACTACATGCGCGAGATGCTGGCCGTGTTCGAGCGGCACGGGGCCGGCCCGCGCCCGCCCGCAGGCTGACGCCGGGGCCGCCCTGCGGCCGGCCGCAAAGCCATCGGCCAAGTTTGCACGTGATCGCTATTGGAAGAGCGGGCGCTTGCCACTTATAATCGCGCGTATCGTCAACAGAGGGACATGGGTTCCCTCACGGATACCGGATGCTAGTCGCTAACCTTCTGATCGTCGTCTTCCTGATATTTCTCAACGGCTTTTTTGCGATGTCGGAACTGGCGGTGGTCTCTTCCCGCCGCGCCCGTCTCCAGCAGATGGCACAGAACGGGAAGAGAGGGGCGGAAGGAGCGATCAAGCTGATCGACGATCCGACGAGCTTCCTGTCCACCGTGCAGATCGGCATCACGCTCGTCGGCATCTTCGCCGGCGCCTACGGCGGCTCGGCCTTCGCCGGCCCGCTGGCCGAGTTCCTGGCCCCGCTGCCGGTGATCGGCGCCTATGCCGAGGGCGCCGCCTTCGGCCTCGTGGTCGTGCTCATCACCTACTTCTCGCTGATCCTCGGCGAACTCGTGCCCAAGCGGTTCGCGCTCGCCAACCCGGAGGCGATCGCCTGCTTCGTCTCGGCGCCCATGCGCGGGCTGGCCAAGGTCGGCGCGCCCATCGTGTGGTTCCTGCGCGTCTCCACCGAGACGGTCGGCAAGCTGGTCGGCGCCAACGAGAAGAACGAGAACGCGGTGACCGAGGAGGAGGTCAAGGCGATGATCGCCGAGGGCACCGAGTCGGGCGTGTTCGAGGAGAAGGAGCGCGAGATGATCGAGGGGGTGCTGCGCATCGCCGATCGCAACGTGCGCTCCATCATGGTGCCCCGTCCCGACGTCGCCTGGATCTCGCTGGCCGACACGCCCGACACGATCCTGGACGAGATCCATTCCAGCGGCCACTCGCGCTTCCCCGTGGCCTCCGAGGACGTCGACGACCTGGTGGGCGTGGTCCAGGCCAAGGAGCTCCTGGAACAGTACCGCAAGACCGGCTCGATCGACGTGCGCAGCGCCGTACGCGAGCCGCTCTACGTCAACGAGACGATGCCGGTGCTCAAGCTCCTCGACCGGTTCCGCGCGGTCAACATCCACATGGCGATCGTGCTCGACGAATACGGCTCCTTCGAGGGCGTGGTGACGCCCACCGACATCCTCGCCGCCATCGCCGGCTCGCTGCCGGAGGGCGCGGACGAGGATTACGCGGCCGTGCGCCGCGAGGACGGCTCGTTCCTGATCGACGCCGGCATGCCGATCGACGACGTGGAGCGCACGCTCGGCTCCGCCCAGCTTCCGCGCGAGCGCGACTACGAGACGCTGGCCGGCTTCATCCTGGACCAGTTCGGCCACATCCCGGAGGTCGGCGAATCGATCCAGTACGGCGGCTGGCGTTTCGAGGTCGTGGACCTCGATGGACGGCGCGTCGACAAGATCCTCGCCGTGCAGACGGGCGAGCTCGTGGGCGCCGTGCGCGAGGACGCCTGACCGCCGGCGCCCCGAGCGCCGACGCCAGGAAGAAGACCGACGGAAAAAAGGCCGCCGCGATCGTTCGCGGCGGCCTTCTCGTTCTCGGCGGCGATGCGCCTCAGTCGAGGTTCGCGCGGCCGCGGCGCCGCGCCGCGCTCACGGCCAGCTTGAAGGTCGGATCCTCGCGCCAGTCGGCATGCAGCGCCTCGTGCACGTCGTCCCGCTTCAGGCCGATGTCCTTGAGCAGGTGGTCCGGCAGCTCGGACACGCGATAGGCGGCGCGGCGGTTCTGGAGCGTGCGGACGATCGCGCGAAGGGCGGGGAAGGCCAGTCCGGTGGACGGGGCCAGGATTTCCGCGAGGCGGAAGCGGGGCGTCTTCGTGGCGAGCGTCATGGCGAGGTCTCCTTTCGAGGGCCATACGGTGCGTCTGGGCAAGGCGGGGCCGGTCCGGCGGACGGGGTGTCCGGCGGTTCGTGGCGGTCGTCGCGGTGCTGACGATGTGGGAGATAGTCCCGCTTGACGGATCAGGCCAACGAATGTTCCTTATGGGCGTCATCATCAATCGTGATGGATCGCCGCCATGGCTTCCCCCCTCGATCTCGACCAACTCCGCACCTTCGTCGCCATCGTCGACACGGGGAGCTTCACCCGCGCGGCGGAGGAGGTCTTCAAGACGCAGTCGGCCGTGTCCATGCAGGTTCGCCGGCTGGAGGAGCGGCTGGGCGCCGACCTGTTCGAGCGCAACGGGCGCGCGGTGAAGCTGACCGACGACGGGGCGCGCCTGCTCACCTTCGCCCGGCGCATGCTCTCGCTCAGCCAGGAGACGCTGCTCGCCTTCGACGAGGAGACCATCGAGGGCCACGTGCGCATCGGCCTGCCGGACGACTACGCCGAGCGGTTCCTGCCCGAGATCATGGCCCGCTTCGTGCGCTCCAACCCGAAGGTCGAGCTGCAGATCGCCTGCGAGACGACCTCGAGCCTGATCGAGCACATCGAGAAGAACCACCTCGACCTCGCGCTGGTCTGCCCGACCAAGACCAGCGCTTGGTCGGAGATCGTGCGCACCGAACCGCTCCATTTCGTCACCTCGGCGGCCCATTCCGTGCACGAGCAGCCCGTGCTGCCGCTGGCGATCGGGCGGCAGGACTGCGCCTGGCGCCAGCAGGGGATCGAGGCGCTGCGTCGCGTGGGGCGCGAGCACCGCATCCTGTTCACCTCCTGGTCGGCGCAGATCGTCACCTCGGCGGTGCTGGCCGGGCTGGCCGTCAGCGTGCTGCCCGAATGCGCCCTGCGCCCCGGCATGCGCGTCCTGGCCGAGCACGAGGGCTTCCCGCGCCTGCCGGACGCCCAGATCGCGCTCATGCGCGGGCGCAACGCACAGTCCTCCGCGGTCACGGCCCTGGTGCAGCACATCCGCGAAAGCCTGCGCAACCTGCCCGTCGCCCCGGCCGAGACGATCGCGGCGCGCATTCCCGAAACGCGCATGATCCGCTCGCAGCGCCTTCGGCCGGGCGTCGGGGTCGCCGGATGGTGAAGCGCGCCCGCGCCGCCGCCGCGCCCGTGGAGACCCTGGAGGCGGGCGAGGCCGCCTCCAACGTCGCCGAATACTCGGTGTCGGAGATTTCCGGCGCCCTGAAGCGGACCGTGGAGGATCGGTTCGGCCACGTGCGGGTGCGCGGCGAGGTGTCGGGCTATCGCGGCCCGCATTCCTCCGGCCACGCCTATTTCGCGCTCAAGGACGAGCGCGCCCGCCTCGAGGCCGTGGTCTGGCGCACCACCTTCGCCAAGCTCGCCTTCAAGCCCGAGGAAGGGCTGGAGGTGGTCGCTACCGGCCGGCTGACGACCTTTCCCGGCTCCTCGAAGTACCAGATCGTGGTGGAGGACATGCAGCCGGCGGGCGCCGGCGCGCTGATGGCGCTCCTGAACGAGCGGCGGCTGAAGCTGGAGGCGGAGGGGCTCTTCGCCCCCGATCGCAAGCGCCCGCTGCCCTTCATGCCGCGCGTCGTGGGCGTCGTCACCTCGCCCACCGGCGCCGTGATCCGCGACATCCGCCACCGCATCGCCGACCGCTTCCCCTTGCACGTTCTGGTGTGGCCGGTGCGGGTGCAGGGCGAAACCTGCGGCGAGGAGGTCGCGGCGGCCATCGACGGGTTCAACGCGATCGAGCCGGGCGGCCCCCTGCCACGGCCCGACGTCCTGATCGTGGCGCGCGGCGGCGGCAGCCTCGAGGATCTCTGGGGCTTCAACGACGAGGCCGTGGTGCGCGCGGCGGCGCGATCGGCGATCCCGCTGATCTCGGCCGTCGGCCACGAGACCGACTGGACGCTGATCGACCACGCCGCGGACCGGAGGGCGCCGACGCCCACCGGCGCGGCGGAGATGGCCGTGCCGGTGCGGGCCGACCTCGTGGCCGCGCTCGCGGCGCTGGACGCGCGCTCGGCCGCCGCCGTCTCGCGCACGCTGCAGGCCGAGCGCCGCGCGGTGGCCAACCTCGCGCGCGCCCTGCCCTCGCCCGGCCTCCTCCTTTCGCTGCCGCGCCGCCGCCTGGACGAGGCCGAGACCGCGCTGGGGCGGGCCCTGCGCTTCTACGCGGGCGAGCGCCGGCGCATGCTCGGCGAGGCCGGCGCGCTCCTGTCGCCCGCCCGCCTCGAATCGGCGATCCGCGACCGGCGCGCCGACCTGCGGCACGCCGAAGGCGGGATGGCCCATGCGCTGGGCGCCGCGCTCGCCCGCCAACGGCACCGGCTCGAGCGCCTCGACGCCGCGTTGCGCCCGCACGTGGTCTCGGCCCGCTCCGACCGGGCGCGCCTCCGCCTCGCCCAGGCGGGCGAGCGGATGGACCGCGCCTTCCGCGACCTCGCCGAACGCCGCAAGGTGGCGCTGGCCGGCGCCTGGCGCGTGGCCGCCAGCCTCGATCCGCGCCAGGTTCTGGAGCGCGGCTACGCCATCGTCCGCGGTGCCGACAACACGCCCATCACACGGGCCGACGACCTGCCGCCCGGCACCGCCTTCGAGCTGGAATTCGCGCGGGGCCACCGCCGCGCGGCGGTCGCGCTGGGCACCGAGGGCGAGGCGCCTCGACCGGCGAAGGCGCCGCGGCGCCGGGGCGCGACGGCGCCCGCCGGGGACCAGGGCGACCTGTTCTGAACCGGCCCGCCGCGCCCCCGGCACCCCGGCCGGACGGGTCGTCCCGACCCGCGCGTTTTATGGTCGCGCGACCGGAACCCGTGCGGAAACGCTGGCATCGGGCACAGGCCGTCTCATATGACGATTTTGTGGCCGAAACGGGGGACGAATGTTGGCAGGAACCTTGGTCTGGGAGTTTGGCCAGAACACTCTGTCGCTGACGCCGGACCTTGCCGCCCGCCTTGGCCTCTCCTCGTCCGACCCGCGCCGCATCGACATCACCACCTATCGCGACCGGATCGCGCCGAGCGACCTGCAGGTGGTCTACGAGCGCCTGGCGCGAAGCTTCCTGCGCTCCGAGCCGATGGTCAACGTCTACGGCCTTCGTCTGGGCGACGGCAGCGTGGTGCGCGTGCGCAGCGTCAGCCGGTGGGAGATGAACCGCGCCGGCGAGCCGACGCTGTTCGTGGCCGTGATCAAGGAGATCGAGAGCCAGGTCCATTCCATGGTCGAGGACGAGTTCATCGAGCGGATCATCGAGCTTCGATTCCTGGCCGAGCGGCTGGACGACAAGCGTTTCCGCCAGATCGTGGACACCATGCTGCAGGAGGTCTGGCAGCTCCGCCGTCCAGCCTGAGGCGCACGGGGCGACAGTTTGCAGCAGGGGGCGGGGGAACCGCCCGCCCGCCCAGACCTTAGACGGGTTCAAAGGTTCCGGCACGGGACGGGCGGGTAGCGATCGCCCCGGTCCGCGCCGGCCTGCCGTCTCTGACGCATCCCCCGGCCGGCCGCGCCGGTGGGTGCCCTAGCCTCGCGGAGCCCATGTCCCCTGCCCCTTGCGCGCCCGAACGTCCGGCGCTCGTGTTTCTTCATGCCCTCGGCTCCAGCCGCCGCGCCTTCGACGACGTCGCCGGACGGCTCGCGGATCGTTTCGAGGTGATCGGCGTCGACCTGCCGGGCTTCGGCGACGCCTCGCCCGCCGCCGGAACCGGCGTCGAGCGGATGGTCGAGCACGTCGTCCGGGACATCCGGGACCGCCTGCCGTCACGCTGGCTGCTGGCCGGACACTCCATGGGCGGCAAGGTCGCCTCCGTGCTGGCCGCCCGCGTGCTCTCCGGCCACGAGCCGCTGTTCGGCCTCGCCGGCATCGTCCTTCTGGCCGCGTCGCCGCCGGGCCCCGAGCCGATGGACGAGGCGCGCCGCGAGGACATGCTGTCCTGGGTGCGCGACGGCCGGCCGCTCGGCCCCGATACCGCGCGCCGCTTCATCGACGCCAACGTGGGCGCGCCCCTGCACGAGGCGGCGGACGCGCGCATGCGCGAGGACCTCTCGCGCACGGCGCCCGAAGCCTGGGCCGCCTGGCTGGAACGCGGCAGCCGCGAGGACTGGTCGGGGACGGTCGGCGCCTCCCCCCTGCCCGCGCTGGTGCTGGCGGGCGGCGCCGACGGCGACCTCGGGCCGGACGGCCAGCGCCGCACCAATATGCCGGCCTATCCGCGGGGCACGCTGGAGGTGCTCGAAGGAGCCGGCCACCTGCTTCCGCTGGAGCGCGCCGAGGCCGTCGCCGAGGCCATCGAGCGATTCTGGGACGAGCGCGCCGGCCAGGGCCCCGCCGTGCCGCCGGACTACGTGCGCCTGATCGCCTCGCCGCGCGTCAGCGCCCGCACCCGCGCGATCTTCGCCGCCCGGATCCTGGCGAGCGACCCCGTCCCGCCGGGGGGGTTCCTGGGCGATGCGCAGCGCGCCACCCTTCGCGCGCTGGCCGAGCGTGTGGTGCCGCAGGACGGGCCGCCGATCGATCTCGCCGCGCGGGTCGAGGAAGAGGTCGCCCGCGGGCGCGGCGACGGCTGGCGCCCCGCCGTGCTGCCGCCCGACCGCGAGGCCTATGCGCGCGCCCTCGACGCGATCGACGGGCTCGCCGCGCTCGCGCCCGCCGAACGGGACGCGCGCATCGCCGCCGTGGCGGAGGGCCGCTTTCGCGAAGGCGACGGGGCCCTCACGGCCGAGCAGATGGCCGCCTGGTTCGAGGACGCTCGCACCGACCTGGTGCGCCAGTGGCTGGCGCACCCGGCCACCATGGCGCGGATCGGCTTCGACGGGTTCGCCAACGGCGGCGACGGGGAGCGCAAGGAGGGCTACGACCGCCTTGGGGCGGACGAGCGGGAAGCGTGGGAACCGGTGACGGAGACGGTGCGATGAGGCTCGACGCGATGCGCCGCTTCGGCGCGAACGAGACGGTGGACGTCGTGGTGGTGGGCACGGGCGCCGGCGGCGCCCCGCTCCTGGCCATGCTGGCCGCCAAGGGCCTCAGCGTGGTGGCGCTGGAGGCCGGGCGCAACTTCGAGCCGGGCGAGCACACGCCCGACGAGATGGAAGGGTCGGACATCAACTGGATGGAGGAGCGCCTGTCGGGCGGGCCGACGCCCACCGCGTTCGGGACCAACAATTCGGGCATGGGCGTCGGCGGCTCGACGCTGCACTGGGGCGCCTTCACGCCGCGCCCGAGCGAGGCCGACCTGACCCTGCGCTCGGGGACCGGCGAGGGCCGTGACTGGCCGATCCGGCATCGCGAGCTGATCGGCTACATCGAACGCGTCGAACGGTTCATCGGCGTGTCGGGCCCGGCCGACTACCCTTGGGATCCCGGCCGGCGCTATCCGCTGCCGCCGGCCCGCCGCAACGCCTCGGCCGACATGATGATGCGCGGCTGCGAGGCGCTCGGGATCCGCGCCACCGACGCGCCCGCCGCCCTGGTCTCGCGCGACCGGACGCAGGAGGCGGCGCCGCTCCGGCAGGCCTGCGTCAACTGCGGCTCCTGCCACCAGGGCTGCCGCAACGGGTCCAAGACCAGCATGGACACGACCTATCTGCCGCTGGCGGTCGCCCTGGGCGCGGAGATCCGGCCCGAGGCGCGCGCCCACACCGTGGAACGGGACGCGGCGGGCCGCGTCACCGCGGTGGTGTATCGCCAGGGCGGCGAGGACCTGCGGCTTCGCTGCCGTCACCTCGTGCTGGCGGCCGGCGGCGTCGAGACCCCGCGCCTCCTGCTCCACTGCGGTCTGGCCAACGGCAACGGCCAGGTCGGGCGCAACTTCATGGCGCACGGCGCGACGCAGGTCTGGGGCCGCTTCGACGGGGAGATGCGCGGCTGGCGGGGCTATCCGTCCTCGCTCCTGACCGAGGACATGGTGCGTCCCGCGGACGCCGACTTCGCGGGCGGGTACCTGATCCAGAGCCTCGGCGTCATGCCGCTCACCCTCGCCACCACCCTGGCGCGCGGCGCAGGCCTCTGGGGCGCCGCGTTGGTGGAGGCGATGGACGGCTACCGCTTCATGGCGGGCGTCGGCATCAACACCGACTGCCTTCCCCAGGACGCGAACCGGCTGGAGCTGTCGGACGAAGCGGACGCGTTCGGCGTGCCCAAGGCCGTGGTGCGCTTCGGCCTCGGCGAGAACGAGCAGGCGATCGACCGCCACGCGGTGCGCACCATGCGCGCCATCGTGGAGGCGGCGGGCGGCCGGGACATCCGCGTCCTGCCGCGCACCGCGCACACGATCGGCACCTGCCGGATGGGCGCCGACCCGGCCGATTCGGTGGTGGATCCGGACGGCCGGAGCCACGAGGTCGAGAACCTGTGGATCTGCGACAACTCGGTGTTCCCGAGCGCGCTGATCGCCAATCCGGCGCTCACCATCATGGCCCTGTCGCTGCGAACGGCCGAGCGCTTCCTGGCCCGCGCCTGAGCGGGTCAGGGTGTCGCGCGGATCACCTCGCCGAGCGTCGCCGCCATCTCGTCGATCTGTCCCGCCTCCACGACGAGGGGCGGCGACAGGGCGACGATGTCGCCGGTGACGCGAATCAGGAGCCCGCGCGCCAGGCATTCCACGAAGACCTCGTAGGCGCGCGCCCCCGGTGCGCCCTCGCGCGGGGCGAGCTCGACGCCGGCCACTAGGCCGATCGTGCGGATGTCCACGACGTTCGGCGCCGCGCGTAAGTCGTGCATCGCGCCCGCCCAGTGGCCCGCGAGCGCGGCGGCGCGCGTCAGAAGGCCCTCGCGCTCGTAGATGTCGAGCGTCGCGAGCCCCGCCGCGCAGGCGGCTGGGTGGCCCGAATAGGTGTAGCCGTGGAAGAGCTCGATCGCGCCCTCCGGCCCCTGCATCAGCGCATCGTGGACGTGGCGCCCGGCGAACACCGCGCCCATCGGGATCACGCCGTTGGTCAGGCCCTTGGCCGTCGTCACGAGGTCCGGCACCACGCCGAAATGGTCGGCCGCGAAGGGCGAGCCGAGGCGGCCGAAGCCGGTGATGACCTCGTCGAAGATCAGGAGGATGCCGTGGCGCGTGGCCGCCTCGCGCAGGCGCTGGAGGTAGCCTTCCGGCGGCAGGAGCACGCCGGTGGAGCCCGCGACGGGCTCCACGATTACGGCGGCGATCGTATCGGCGCCGTGGAGGGCGACGAGGCGTTCGAGGTCGTCGGCCAGTTCCGCCCCGTGCGCGGGCAGCCCCTCGCGCGTGAAGGCGTTGCGCGCGATGTCGTGCGTATGGCGCAGGTGGTCGGTGCCCGGCAGGGTCGGAAAGGCGCGGCGGTTGTTGACGAGGCCGCCCACCGAGATGCCGCCGAAGCCGACGCCGTGGTAGCCGCGCTCGCGCCCGATCAGGCGCGTCCTCGTGCCCTGCCCGATCGCGCGCTGGTAGGCGAGCGCGATCTTGAGCGCGGTGTCGACCGATTCGGAGCCCGAGCCGGTGAAGAAGATGCGGTCGAGCCTCTGTCCCTCCGGCCCCGGCGCGATCGCGGCGAGGCGCTCGGCGAACTCGAAGGCGATCGGGTGGCCCATCTGGAAGGAGGGCGCGTAGTCGAGCTGGAGGAGCTGGCGCTCCACCGCGCTCGCGATCTCGCGCCGCCCGTGGCCGGCGTTGACGCACCAGAGGCCCGCCGTGCCGTCCAGCACGGGGCGCCCGTCCATGTCGGTGTAGTGCATGCCCGAGGCGCCCGCCAGAAGCCGCGGCGCGCGTTTGAACTGCCGGTTGGCCGTGAACGGCATCCAGTAGCTGTCGAGGGCGGGACGGTTGGGGCGGGCGTGCTGGTTCATCGGAGCGGTTCCTTGCCGAACGCGCCGAGGGAAGCCCGGATCGCGGGCCCCCACAACCCCTTTCTTCTCGGGCCGCGCCCCGGCGTCAGAGGCCGCCCATGTGGAGCGCCTTGATCTCCAGGTACTCGTCGATGCCGTAGGCCGAGCCCTCGCGGCCGAGGCCCGACTGCTTCACGCCGCCGAAGGGCGCCGATTCCATCGACACCGAGCCCGTGTTGAGGCCCACCATGCCGAACTCCAGCGCCTCGCCGACGCGCCAGGCGCGGCCGATGTCGCGGGTGTAGAAATAGGAGGCGAGGCCGAAGGGCGTGTCGTTGGCGATCGCGATCGCCTCCTCCTCCGCGCCGAACCGGATCAGCGGGGCGAGCGGGCCGAAGGTCTCCTCGTTGGCGAGCAGCATCGAAGTGTCGGCGCCGGTCAGCACCGTGGGCGCGACGAGGCGGCCCCGCCCCGCCTCGGCGCCGCCCTGCACCAGCTTGGCACCCTTGGCCAGCGCGTCCTCCATGTGGCGCACCACCTTCTCGGCGGCCGCATCGTTGATCAGCGGGCCGACCGTCACGCCCTCGTCGAAGCCGTTGCCGAGCTTCAGCCGGGCGGCTTCGGCCGCCAGCCGCTCGGCGAAGCGCTCGTAGATGCCGTCCTGCACCAGGATGCGGTTGGCGCACACGCAGGTCTGGCCCGCGTTGCGGAACTTCGACGCCATGGCGCCCGCCACCGCCTGGTCGAGATCGGCGTCGTCGAAGACGATGAAGGGCGCGTTGCCGCCGAGTTCGAGCGACAGGCGCTTCAGCGTCCTGGCCGACTGCTCCATCAGGAGCCGGCCGACCGGCGTCGAGCCGGTGAAGGAGAGCTTGCGCACCGTCTCGTTGCCGGTCATCTCGCCACCGATCGGGGCGGCCTTGCCGGTGACCACGCTGAACACGCCCTTGGGGATGCCCGCGCGCTCGGCCAGCGCGGCCAGGGCCAGGGCGCAGAACGGCGTCAGGTCGGCCGGCTTGAGCACGATCGGGCAGCCGGCGGCGAAGGCCGGGGCCGCCTTGCGGGTGATCATCGCGATCGGGAAGTTCCAGGGCGTGATGGCGACGCACACGCCCACCGGCTCGCGCAGGACCAGGATGCGCCGGTCGCCGGTCGGCCCGGTGAAGGCGTCGCCGTAGATCCGCCGCGCCTCTTCCGCGAACCACTTGGCGAAGCTCGCGCCGTAGGCCACCTCGCCGCGCGCCTCGGCCAGCGGCTTGCCCTGCTCGGCCGTCATGATGGCGGCGAGGTCGTCGGCGTTCTCCAGGATCAGGTCGTTCCAGCGCTCCAGGATCGCCGCGCGCTCGGCGGGCGCCGTGCGCCGCCATGCGGGAAACGCCTTGTCCGCGGCCTCGATCGCGGCGCGCGTCTCGGCCGCGCCGCAGTCGGGCACGGTGGCGATCACCGCGCCGGTGGCCGGGTCGACGACCTCGATCGTGCCCCCGGCGTCCACCCATTCGCCGCCCACGAAGGCCTGCGTGCGCAGGAGGGATGGGTCTTTCAGGCGGGTCTGGAGCTGCATGTCGGCATTCCTTCGGCTTGGCTTCGACAGGCGCGCGAGGCGTCGCCCCGATGTCGCCCGTTCGCGCCCGCACCGCAAGCCCGGAACGCGACGGGCCCGGGCGGCAGGACTACATTCGGCCGCGCCGGCCGGCGCTGGCGCGAGAAATCGCACGCCCCGCGCGCAACCATTTCCAATCACGCGGACTTGATAGCCGGCTGAACGCCCGGCGACCCGCCGCCGCGAGCCGCGTCACCGGGATCGTCACGCATGAGCACCACCGCCGCCCCGCCGATCGCGCACGGGACACAGCCACGCTCGCGCTCGGTGCGCGCGCTCGGCGCCGTCAACTTCTTCCTGGCCGACGTGCGCGACGGGCTCGGACCGTTCCTCGGCATCTTCCTGGTCGGCCAGGGCTGGAGCGCGGCGACGATCGGCCTGGTGATGACGATCGGCGGCATCGCGGGCATGCTGGCGACGACGCCGCTGGGCGCCCTGGCCGACGCCTCACGCGCCAAACGCTTCATGGTGGGCTTCTGCGCCGCGCTCGTGATCGTCGCCTCCCTGGCGATCCTGTTCGTTCCGAGCTTCGCCTTCGTCACCGCCTCGCAGATCGCCACCGGCGTCGCCGGCGCGGCGATCGGTCCGGCGCTGGCCGGCCTGACGCTCGGCATCGTCGGCCAGAAGGGGCTGGCGCACCAGCTCGGCCGCAACGAGGCCTGGAACCACGGCGGCAACGTCGCCGCGGCGGCGGGCGCCGGCTTCTTCGGCTACGAGTTCGGCATCGCGGCCGTGTTCGTGCTGATGACCCTGATGGCGGTGGGCTCGATCGTCGCCGTCCTGTCGATCCGCCCCGGCGACATCGACCACGACGTGGCGCGGGGCCTCGACCGCGAGGACGGGGCCGAGCGCGAGCCGCCGTCCGGCTTCGGCGTCCTGTGGCGCTCGCGCCCGCTGCTGATCCTCGCCGCGACGCTGATGCTGTTCCACTTCGGCAACGGCGCCATGCTGCCGCTGCTCGGCCAGCAGGTCGCCGCCCAGGCCGAGACCGCCGAGAGCGGCGCGTCGTCGGCCGCGGGCGACGTCACCTCGATCCCGCCCGGCCAGGCGACCGCCGGGCGGCCCGCCGCCGAGCCGGTGCGCCAGCACTCCACGATCCAGACGCTGCTGTCGGACCCCGTGTCCTACACCGCCGCCACCGTGATCATCGCCCAGCTCACCATGATCCCGATCGCGCTTCTGGCGGCGGGCTTCGCCGGGCGGCGCGGCTATTTCCTGCTGCTGGTGGCCGCCCTGGTCGCATTGCCCCTGCGCGGCCTGATCGCCGGCCTCTGGCCGAGCCCCTACGCCCTGGTTCCGGTGCAGATGCTGGACGGGGTGGGCGCCGGCCTCCTCGGCGTCGCGGTGCCCGGTCTCGTGGCGCGGATGCTGCGCGGCACCGGCCATATCAACGCCGGCCTCGGCGCGGTGATGACGGTGCAGGGCGTCGGCGCCAGCCTGAGCCCGGCGATCGCCGGCGCGATCGTCACGCGCTTCGGCTATTCCACCGCCTATCTGGCGCTCGCCGCCTTCGCGCTATGCGGACTCGTGCTATGGCTCGTGTCCTCGCCCAAGGTCGCGGCCGCCTGCTCGGGCGACTGACGGCGGGCGCCGCCCGCATCCCTCCCGACCAACCGCGCCGGGGCGCCCCGCCCCTTTCGCCCCTGGGCCCGATCGCATGTCCGCCAGCCTGCAACTCGCCACCTGGGTCCTCAGCGCCCTGACGGTGTTCGGCGTCATCTTCCGGCCGGGCCGTTGGCCGGAATGGGTGTTCGCGCTTGGCGGCGCGGCGCTCCTGGTGCTGTTCGGCCTCCTGCCCTGGCGCGAGGCGCTCGGGGGCATCGCGATGGGGACCGACGTCTACCTGTTCCTGGCCGGCATGATGCTCCTGGCCGGCACCGCCCGGCGCGAGGGCCTGTTCGACTATCTGGCCGCCCTGGCCGCCCGCTCGGCGCGGGGCTCGCCGCGCCGGCTGTTCGCCCTCGTCTACGCGATCGGAACGCTGGTCACCGTGTTCCTGTCCAACGACGCGACCGCCGTGGTGCTGACGCCGGCGGTGATCGCGGTGGCGCGCGCGGCCGGGGTCGCCTCGCCGCTTCCCTATCTCCTGGTCTGCGCCTTCGTCGCCAACGCCGCCTCCTTCGTGCTGCCGATCTCCAATCCGGCCAATCTCGTGGTGTTCGGCGCCGACATGCCGCCCCTCAGCGCCTGGCTCGCCCGCTTCGGGCTTCCCTCGGCGCTGGCGGTCCTGGCGACGTTCTGGCTCCTGCGCTGGACGCAGCGCGCCCATCTCGTGGGCACCACGGACACGGCGGTGGCGGTTCCCCGCCTGTCGCTGGGCGGCCGCATCGCCGCGGTCGGCCTCGTCGCGGCGGCGGGCGTGCTCCTCGCCTCCTCGGCGCTGGGCCTGGAACTCGGTCCGCCGACGCTGGCCGCCGGCCTCGCGACGGCCCTCGCGGTGGCGGTGGGCGAGCGCGCGAGCCCGCTGCCGCTCGTGCGCGACGTGTCCTGGGACACCTTGGCCATGGTCGCCGGGCTCTTCGTGGTGGTGCGCGCGCTGGAGACGAGCGGCCTCCAGTCGAGCCTCGTCTCGGCGCTCCAGGCGCCGCTGAACGCGGCGCCCGAGGTCGGCGCCTTCGCCGCCGGCACCGCGCTCGCCTTCGGCACCAACCTCACGAACAACCTGCCGCTCGGGCTCCTGGCCGGGGCCTTCACCACGGCCGCCGACCTGCCGCAGAAGGTGGTGGACGCGATCCTGGTCGGCATCGACATCGGCCCCAACCTCTCGGTGACCGGGTCGCTGGCGACCCTCCTGTGGCTGGCCGCGCTGCGGCGCGAGGGTCTGGACTTCGGCGCGCTGGCGTTCCTGCGCCTCGGCTTCGTGGTGATGCCACCGGCCCTCGTCGCGGCGCTTCTCGCCGTCCTGTTCCAGCCCTGGGGCTGAGCACGGCCGGCTTGCGAACGGCTCGGCCGGGGCGCAGTCTCGGCGGCGCAACCGGAAACGCCCGCGATGTTCCTGGAATACCGAGACTGGCGACCGCCCGAGCCGAGGCGCCCCGCGCCGCGCATGTCGCCGCGCGGCGAGCGCGTGCTCCTGTGGATCCTGGCGCTCAACCTCGCCCTGCTGCTGGTCGCGCCGCTCGCCGGAACCAGCGTGGTCGAGGGTCTCTGGGCGCTGGTCGCCCGCTGAGGCGCGGATGCCGCATGCCGGGGGCGGCCTCACGCGCGGCTCGCCCATGCGTGACAACGCACCCCATGGCGCCCGTCGCCATCGAGCCTATCTCGGTGCCTCCCCTTCCTGAAGAGATGCGCCGTGTCCCTCCGCTTCCTGATCGTCGCCAGCGAAACCCCGGACCAGCGCGACGCGCGGCGCCGCGAGGTCGGCGCGGCCTCCGACGAGACCTATGCCGAGACGCTGCGGGCGATCGAGTCCGGCCTCGCGTGCGACACGGTGTCCTGCGTCGACGGCACGCCGCCGCCCTCGCTGGAGGCGTTGCGCGCCTACGGCGGGGTCGTCCTGTCCGGCTCGCCCATCCAGATGCATGCCGACGGACCGGAGACGCGCTCGGCGGCGGCCTTCATGGCGCGGGTCTTCGAGGCCGGGACGCCGTCGTTCGGCTCGTGCGCGGGCCTCCAGATCGCGACCGTGGCGGCGGGCGGGCGCTGCAAGCCGCGCTCCCCGCGCATGGAAGCGGCCTTCGTGCGCGGCATCGTGGCCACCGAGGCCGGACGCGACCACCCGCTCCTGGCCGGCCGGCCGCTCGCATGGGACGCGCCCGCCATGCATTCCGACGAGGTGGCCACCTTGCCCGACGGCGCCACGATCCTGGCGGGCACGCGCACCACGCCCGTCCAGGCCGTGGAGATCGCGCGCGGGCCGGGCACGTTCTGGGGCGTCCAGTACCATCCCGAACTGTCGCTCGCCGAGATCGCGGCCGCGCTGCGCCGGCAGGCCGACGACCTTCTGGAGCAGCGGCTCGTGGCCGACCGGGCGGCGCTGGACGCCCACGCGGCCCGGATCGACGCGCTGGACCGCGAGCCGGAGCGGCGCGACCTCGCCTGGCAGCTCGGCCTCGACCGCGAGATCACGGAGCCCGCGCGCCGCATGCGCGAGGTGCGCAACTTCATCGCCCGCGCGGCGGCCCGAAAGGCGTCGTGAGCGACGGGTTCACCACCCGCCGCGCACCAGGATGGCGCGGAAGTCGTTGACGTTGGTGAAGGTCGGCCCGGTCACCACCAGCCGGTCCAGCCGCTCGAACGGGGTGAAGGCGTCGTGGGCGTCGAGATGCGCGGCGAGGTCGATGCCCGCCGCCCGCGCCCGCGCCGTCAGCGACGGGTCGAACCAGGCGCCGGCATTGCTTTCCGACCCGTCGATCCCGTCCGTGTCGCAGGCGATGGCCGAGACGCCGGGACGCCCGTCCAGCGCCACGGCCAGCGACAGGAGGTATTCGCTGTTGCGCCCGCCGCGCCCGCCCCGCGCCTCGGGCCCGACCGTCACGGTGGTCTCGCCGCCCGAGATGAAGAGCGTCGGCCGCCCGGGCGGTGCGGCGAGAGCCCTGCGGGCATGCTCGGCACCCACCGCGCGCGCCTCGCCCTCGATCGCGTCGCCCCAGATCACCGGCTCGAGCCCGAGCGCCCGCGCGGCCTCGGCCCCCGCCTCGAGCGCCATCATCGGCGTCGCCAGCATGTGGAAGACGCCGGCGTCGTCTTGCGGCGCGCTCGCGGCGTTGGCCTCCACCGCGCGGCGCAGCGGCGCGTCCACCCCGATCCCCCGGCGTGCCAGGATCGCCAGCGCCTCCGGCGCCCCGCGCGCGTCCCGGACGGTGGGGCCCGAGCCGATCGTGCCCGGATCGTCGCCCGGCACGTCCGAGATCGCGTAGGTCACGAGCCGCGCCGGCGCGGCCGCCGCCGCCAGCCGGCCGCCCTTGATCGCCGAGAGCGCCTTGCGCACCGTGTTCATCTCGCCGATCGGCGCGCCGCTGAGGAGCAGCGCGCGGTTCACCGCCTGCTTGTCGGCCAGGGTGACGCCGGGCGCCGGCAAGGCCAGAAGCGACGACGCGCCGCCCGAGATCAGCACCACGACGAGGTCGTCCGCGCCCGCGCCCCGGGCGAGATCGAGGATGCGGCGTGCGGCCGCCTCGCCCGCCGCGTCCGGCACGGGGTGGGACGCCTCCACCACCTCGATCCGCCGCGTCGGCACGCCGTGCCCGTAGCGCGTCACCACGAGCCCCTCGCAGGGGCCGTCCCATTCCGCCTCGAAGGCGGCCGCCATGGAGGCCGCGGCCTTGCCGGCGCCGAGCACCAGCGTGCGCCCGCGCGGGCGCTCCGGGAGCCGGCCGGCGAAGCGCCCCGCCGGCATCGCCTGCCCCAGCGCCGCGCCGAACACCCGTTGCAGGATCCGCCCGTCCTCGGTCTCACCCATGCGTCCCTCCCGCGGGCGGGGCTCCCGCCCCCACGCGCATTCCATCCACGAACACGTCCATCAGCCGGACCACGTTGCTCTCCCAGTCCGGCTCCCGCGCCATGAGGCACAGCCCCACCAGCGTCTGGAGCAGGTCCTCCGGCCCGACGTCGCCGCGCACGTCGCCCGCCGCCACGCAGCGGTCGAGAAGCGTGCCCACGGCGTGGGACAGGTTCCGGAAGGAAAAGGCGTAGAGCTCCGATCCGCTGTCCACCGCCAGCGCCAGCGCGGCGAGCATGCCGCGCTTGGTGGCCACCAGCCGAACCTCCTCGCGCAACCACAGGCGCAGCGCGGGGAGCGGCGGCTCGGACACCGCCAGCGTCTCGGCGAGGCGGACGAGCTGCTCCACCTCGCGGCGGTACACCGCCTCGAACAGCGCCTCGCGCGTCGGGAAGTGGCGATACAGCGTGCCGATGCCGACACCGGCCCGCCGCGCCACCGCCTCGAGGCTGGCCCGGCCGTCTCCTGCGCGGAACACCTCCGCCGCCGCCACGAGCAGCCGCTCGCGGTTGCGGGCCGAATCGGCTCGCGGCCTGCGCGTTGCCTTGGGGGGATCGGGCTCCATCTCCTGAATTGGAATCGCTCCAGTCTTGAAAACGGAGGTACCCTCCGTATAATTGGGGCGCGGCGCCACGCGATCCGTCCCCGGATGCGCGTCTCCCCCGTGTCCCGCCAGCGCGAAGCCCGTGGTTCCGCGCGTCCGGTTCGACATATCACCGAAAGGGTGACGGCATGAACCATTCCATTCGTCTGACCATCAACGGCGCGCCGCGGGAGGTCGAGCTCGACGACCCCCGCGTCACGCTGCTCGACCTCCTGCGCGAACGGCTGGAGCTGACCGGCACCAAGAAGGGCTGCGACCGCGGCCAGTGCGGCGCCTGCACCATCCTGGTGGACGGCCGGCGCGTGCTCTCCTGCCTGTCGCTCGCGCTCTCCTTCGACGGCGCCGAGATCCTCACCATCGAGGGCCTCGCCCGAGGCGGCGAGCTGCATCCCGTCCAGGCGGCGTTCATCGCCCATGACGGGTTCCAGTGCGGCTACTGCACGCCCGGCCAGATCATGAGCGCCGTGGGCCTCATCGCCGAGGCGCAGGCCGGCGGCGACCCGGAGCGCGTGCGCGAGGGCATGAGCGGCAATCTCTGCCGCTGCGGCGCCTATGCCGGCATCACCGAGGCGGTGATCGAGGCCCACGGCACGATCGCGGCCGAGCGGGAGAAGGCGGCATGAACCGCTTCGACTACGTGCGCCCCGCCTCCGTGGCCGAGGCCGTCGCGGCCGCCGCCCTGCCGGGCTCGGCCTGCCTGGCCGGCGGCACCAACCTCCTCGACCTGATGAAGGGCGGCGTCGCGCGCCCCGAACGGATCGTCGACCTGACGCGTCTGCCGGGCCTGTCGGCCGTGGAGCGCCTCGCGGACGGCTCGACGCGCATCGGTGCCCTGGTGCGCAACGCCGACCTCGCCCACGACCGCGCCTTCGCCGCGCGCTACCCGGCGGTCGCCGAGGCGCTCCTGTCGGGCGCGTCGGGCCAGTTGCGCAACGCCGCGACCGCCGGCGGCAACCTCCTCCAGCGCACGCGCTGCGCCTATTTCTACGACCCGGCCAGCGCCTGCAACAAGCGCGAGCCCGGCACCGGCTGCGACGCGCGCGACGGCGAGAATCGCTCGCACGCTGTGCTCGGCTGGAGCGAGCATTGCATCGCCACCCACCCGTCGGACTTCTGCGTGCCGCTCGCCGCGCTCGGAACCGTGGTGGAGCTGGAGGGGCCGGACGGGCGGCGCGAGGTGCCGCTGGCGGACTTCCACCGGCTGCCCGGCGAGACGCCCGAGCACGAGACCGAGCGCCGGCCGGGCGAGATCGTCCTCGCCCTCCGCCTGCCCGCCGAGGCGACCGCCTTCGCCGGCCACGCGCGCTATCTGAAGCTGCGCGAGCGCACCTCCTACGCCTTCGCCGTGGTGTCCGTCGCCGCCCTCCTGCGGATGGACGGCGGGCGGATCGCCGAGGCGCGCCTGGCGCTGGGCGGCGTCGCGCTCAAGCCCTGGCGCGCCGAGGAGGCCGAGGCGCTCCTGGCGGGCGCCGAGCCCGGCCGCGAGGCCTTCGGGCGCGCGGCGGAGGCGGCCCTCGCGCAGGCGCGCCCCTCCGGCGACAACGCGCACAAGATCGAGCTCGCCCGGCGCCTCGTGCTGCGCGCGCTGCTGCTCGCCGCCGCCGGCACGCCGGAGCGCGTTCCCGCGCTGCCCGGCTCCCCCTTCGCCCCGGTTCCGGGAGGAACGCTCCATGTCTGAGATCGGCCTCGCCAACGATCCCGCCCGCATGCGGCACGGATCCAACATCGGCCAGCCCATGACGCGCCGCGAGGGCGTCCTGAAGGTCACCGGCGCGGCGACCTTCGCCGCCGACAACCACCCGCCGGGCCTGCTCTACGCCGTGCTGGCCACGGCCACGGTGGCGCGCGGCCGGCTCGCAGCCCTCGACGAGGCCGCCGCGCGCGCCCATCCGGGCGTCGTGGAGGTGATGACCACGGCCAACCGGCCGCTGCTCGCGATGGACCCGGACGCCAAGACCAATCCGTTCATGTTCCGGCTCGACCTCCTGCAGAACGACCGGGTCCGCTATGCCGGCCAGCCGGTCGCGGTGGTGGTGGCCGAGACTCTGGAGGCGGCGACCGAGGGCGCGGCGCTCCTGCGCCCACGCTTCGAGGCCGAGCCTGCCCGGACCTCGCTCGACGCGGCGGAGAGCTTCGTCCCCGAGACCGTGGGCGCCGGCAACCCGGCCGATGCCGCCAAGGGCGACGTGGAGGCCGGCCTCGCGGCGGCGGGGCACACGGTGGACGCCACCTACGAGACGCCCGCCCAGTACCACAACGCCATGGAGCCGCACGGCGTGGTGGCGCGCTGGGACGGCGACCGGCTCCATCTCGACATGCCGACGCAGGCGCTGGCGATGGCCCAGCAGCGCGTCGCCGGCCTGTTCGGCATCGCGCCCGGGGACATCCATATCCGCAGCCCGTATCTGGGCGGCGGCTTCGGCTCCAAGGGCTTTCCCGCCGGGCCGCAGATCCTCGGCATCCTGGCCGCACGCCTCACCGGGCGTCCGGTGAAGCTGGTGCTGCGCCGCGACCAGATGTACGGCCCCGTCGGCCATCGCGGCCCGACGCGCCAGCACATCCGTCTGGGTCTCGCCCCGGACGGCGCGCTGACGGCGATCGACAACCGCACCCGGACGGCGTCCAGCACCTTCGATGACTTCTTCGAGCCCGCCGCCGACGTCGCCCACACGCTCTATGCCAGCCCGGCGATCCGCACGGCGCACGAGGCGGTGCGCCTCGACACCGGCACGCCGCTGTTCATGCGCGCGCCCGGCGAGGCGTCGGGGTCGGCGGCCCTGGAAAGCGCCATCGACGAGGCCGCCGAGGCCGCCGGCATGGACCCGCTCGCCTTCCGGCTGCGCAACTACGCCGAGGCCGAGCCGATCTCCGGCAAGCCGTTCTCGTCCAAGGCGCTCCGGGCCTGCTACGAGCGGGGCGCGGAGCGGTTCGGCTGGGCCGGGCGCCCGCCGGAACCGCGCGCCATGCGCGACGAGGCGGGGCGCCTCCTCGGCTGGGGCATGGGCACCGCGACATTCCCCGCCCTGATGTTCCAGGCCAAGGCGCGCGCCACCCTGCGCGCCGACGGCACGGCGCTCCTGGAGACCGGCGCGCACGACATGGGCCAGGGTGCCTGGACCGCGCTCGCCCAGATCGCCGCCGACGCGGTGGGGCTGGAGTTCGGGCGCGTCGAGTTCCGCGCCGGCACGTCCGACCTGCCGGACGCGGGGATCGCCGGCGGCTCGGGCCACACGGCCACCGCCGGCACCGCGCTTCACGCGGCGGGCGCGGCCGTGATCGCCCGGCTCGCCGAACTCGCGACCGCCGACGAACGCTCGCCGCTCTTCGGCGCGGGCAACGTGGGCACGCTGGCGCGCGACGGACGGCTCGTGCGGCGCGACGACCCGTCGCGGGGCGAGGACTTCGCCGCGATCCTCGCGCGCGCCGGCCTGAACACGCTCGAGGCCGAGGGGCAGGCGGCGGCCGACCCCGCCGCGCAGGAGGCCTACGCCATGCACGCGCACGGCGCGGTGTTCGCCGAGGTGAGCGTCGACCCCGATCTCGGCCAGATCCGCGTGACGCGGCTCGTGGGCGCCTTCGCCGCCGGTCGGGTGGTCAATCCGCGCATGGTCGAGAGCCAGCTCTTCGGCGGCATGATCTGGGGCCTGTCCTTCGCGCTCCACGAGAATGCCGTGGTGGACCGGCGCTCGGGCCGCGTGATGAACGCCGACCTTGCCGAATACCGCATCCCGGTGAACGCCGACGTGCCGCCGATGGAGGCGATCCTGGTCCACGAGGACGACCCGCACGTCAACGCGCTCGGCATCAAGGGCGTCGGCGAGATCGGCATCACCGGCACGGCCGGCGCCATCGCCAACGCGGTGCGCCACGCCACCGGACGGCGCATCCGGCGTTTCCCGATCGGTCTCGCCGACCTCGTCGGATAGGCATCCGTTGGGATACTGTGGAGCCGCGGCCGGCCGTGCGACATATCGCGGCCGGCCGCGGCGCTTTCAGTCCCTGTCAAGGTCTGACGGGTATGGTCGCGGCAAACGATTTCGCGACCGGTTCCGTGATTCCCATTCAAGTTTCCCCGTATGACGTCCCGTCGGAGCTCCAGGCGCTCAATCGGGGGTTCGCGACGCTGGCGATCGATCCGGACGGGCGCGTGCTGCGTGCCAACAACCGCTTCCTGTCGATGTTCGGCTGCGAGTTGGAGGAGATCGTCGGACGCGACGTCACCCTGTTCGTGCCGCCCGAGGAACAGGAAAACTGGGCCCGCCTGCGCACGCGAATCAAGACCGGCGGAAACTGGTCCGCCGCCGCCCGCCGCCGTCGGCGAGACGGGAGCGAGCTGTGGGTGCGCAGCCACGTCACGGCGGTGACGGGGCAGGACGGCGCGCCGATCGAGACCATCGCCATCCTGACCGACGTGACGGCGGAGATCGCGCGCGACGCCGAGACGCGGGGACGGCTCGCCGCGCTCGACCTGTCCCACGCGGTGCTGCACCTGTCGCCCGAGCGCCTGGTGATCGGCGCGAACGACGTGTTCCTCGGCCTCACCGGCTACCGCCTCGACGAGATCATGGGCCGCCACGCCGACCTGTTCGCCGATCCCGCGGCGCCAACCGGCCGCGCGGCGCCCGATGCCTGGATCGAGGTCCTCGGGGGCCGCCCCCATGCCGGCGAATGCTGCCTCGTGGGCCGGGACGGCGAGCGGGTCTGGCTCCAGACGACCTTCACCCCGGTGCTGGATCCGTGCGGGCGCCTCGCCAAGGTCGTCCAGACCGGCTTCGACGTGACCGAGCACAAGCGCCGCCAGTCGGAATGCGCCTGGCAGATCGCGGCGATCGACAAGACCCACGCCGTGATCACCTTCGACATGACGGGCGCCATCGTCCAGGCCAACCAGAACTTCCTCGACGCCTTCGGCTACGAGATGGGGGAGATCGAGGGCCGGCACCACCGCATCTTCGTGGACCCGGCCTTCGTGCACGGGGCCGAATACGCCGCCTTCTGGCGTCACCTGCGCGCCGGCCGGCACCATGCCGGCCAGTACAAGCGCATCGGGCGATGCGGGCGGCCGATCTGGCTCCACGCGACCTACAGCCCGATCTTCGACATGGACGGCCACCCGGTCCGGGTCGTGAAATACGCCACGATCGTCACCGAGGAGCGCATGCGCCAGGCCGAGATCGAAGGCCAGGTCGCGGCGATCCACAAGTCGCAATGCGTGATCTCCTTCGCGCTCGACGGCACGATCCTCGATGCCAACGACAACTTTCTCCGGGTGACGGGCTACCGCTACGCCGAACTCGTCGGGCGCAACCACCGGATGATCGCCGCCGTCGGCGACGAGGCGGACGAGGCCGAGGCCTACGCCCTGTTCTGGCAGGGTCTCGCGCAGGGGCACCACCAGTCCGGCGAGTTCCGGCGCGTGGGCAAGGACGGGCGCGAGATCTGGCTGCAGGCCGTCTACAGCCCGATCCTCGACCTGGAGGGCCGCCCGTTCAAGGTGGTGAAATACGCGCTCGACATCACCGCGGCGAAGCTGCGCCACGCCGAGCACCAGGGCCAGATCCAGGCGATCGGCAGGTCGCAGGGCGTCATGACGCTGGCTCTCGACGGGACGATCCTCGACGCCAACGAGAACTTCCTGTCGGCGCTCGGCTACGAGCTGGAGGAGATCCGCGGTCGCCACCACGGGATGCTGATGGAGGCGGGCGCGCGCGGCGGGCCGGACGCGGAGGCCCACTGGGCGGCGCTGCGCGCCGGGCGCTTCCACACCGGCCTGCACTGCCACCAGGGCAAGGACGGGCGCCGGGTCTGGCTCCAAGCGAACTACAGCCCGATCCTCGACCTCGCCGGCAAGCCGTTCAAGATCGTCGCGCTGGTCACCGACGTGACGCAGAACGTGATGCTGGCGGAGGCCTACGAGGACGCCAAGCGCCAGGCCCAGCACGACCCCGCCACCGCGCTGCCCAACCGCGCGCGCCTGGCCGCCTTCATGGCGTCGGCGCTGGCGCAGCCGGGCTCGTCCATGGCCGTCCTGTATCTCGACCTCGACCACTTCAAGCCGATCAACGACACCTACGGCCACGTGGTCGGCGACCGGGTGCTGGGCGAGGTCGCCGACCGCGTGCGCCGGCTCCTGCGCAACGACCAGATCGCCGCACGGCTCGGGGCCGACGAGTTCGTGATCGCCGCGCCGGGCCTCGACGCGGAAGGGGCGGAGCAGCTCTGCCGCCGGCTG
Organism: Aureimonas flava; assembly: GCF_003583935.1. GTDB lineage: Bacteria > Pseudomonadota > Alphaproteobacteria > Rhizobiales > Rhizobiaceae > Aureimonas > Aureimonas flava. The sequence goes on from NZ_QYRN01000002.1 coordinate 146,630, forward strand.
GCGAGCGAACTCGCGGTGCCCATGCACCACGGCGGGACCGAACTGCCCGTCCGCGGTTCGATCGGCGTCGCGCTGGCGCCGGTCGACGCGACCACGGTGGACGAGCTCCTGCGCTGCGCCGACACGGCGCTGGCGCGCGCCAAGCGCGACGAGCGCGGCGGCTACAGCTTCTACGCGGCGGACCAGAACGAACGGCTGGCGGCCCACCGCCGCCTCCTGGACGAGATGCGGCGCGGCATCCGCAACGGCGAGTTCTTCGTGGAGTTCCAGCCGCGCTTCGAGACCAGCTCGCGCCGCATCCGCGGCGTCGAGGCGCTGGTGCGCTGGGCGCATCCCGAGCGCGGCCGCGTGTCGCCGGCCGAGTTCATTCCCCAGGCCGAGCGCAGCGGCCTCATCATTCCGCTCGGCGAGGCGGTGCTGCGCGACGCCTGCCGGACCATCGCCGGCTTCGACGCGATCAGCGTCTCGGTCAACGTCTCGCCGGTGCAGTTCCGCGACCCGCGCCTCGTCGAGATCATCGCCTCGGCGCTGGACGAGGCGGGCCTACCCGCCCACCGGCTGGAACTCGAGATCACCGAGGGCATCCTGATCGAGGACGCCGAAAGGGCGCGCCAGACGCTCGGGCGGCTGAAGGAGATGGGCCTGCGCCTGGCGATGGACGACTTCGGCACCGGCTACTCGTCCATGAGCTACCTGTGCGACTTCCCCTTCGACGTCATCAAGATCGACCGCAAGTTCGTGTCCGGCCTCCACGACCCGGGCCGCGGCCGGGCCGTGGTCCAGGCCATCATCGGCCTCGGCCAGTCGCTCGGCATCGGCGTCACCGCCGAGGGCGTCGAGACCAACGACCAGCTCGCGATGCTCATGCAGCTCCAGTGCCGCGAGGTCCAGGGCTTCCTGCTCGCCCGCCCGATGTCGCCGGAGGCCTTGCGGTTGCTGGAAAGCGATGCCAAAGCGCCGCCGGCCGAAGCGCCCGCTCCGCCCCGCCGGCCGCGGCGCGCCGGCTGACCGGGCAGCCGCATCGGGGCGGGAGCGGCGCCTCAGGCCTCCGGCACGTCCCAGGTCTCGCCCGGCAGCATGGGGCGGAACCGGTCGCGCCCCAGCCCGCGCGCCGCCAGCGCCCCGGCCAGCAGCCGGCCCGGCTCGTCGATCGGCTCGTCGGTGAGCTGGAACGTCGACCAATGGTGGCCGACGGCGTGGCGCGCGTCCGCCAGAAGCATGCCCTCCACCGCCTCCTCCGGCCCCTGATGCTGGGCGGCCATGAACCAGCGGGGCGCATAGGCGCCGATCGGCAGGATGGCGAGCCGGAAGCCGCCGTGCTTGGCGGCCGCCGCGCGGTAGTTGGTTCCCCCGTGGAAGCCCGTGTCGCCGACATGGTAGATCCGGCCGGCCCGCGTCTCCACCGCGAAGGCCGCCCAGAGCGCCATGCGCCGGTCGCGCAGTCCCCGCGCCGACCAGTGATGGGCGGGCTCCACGTGCACCACGGCCCCCGGCACCTCGATCCGGTCGCCCCAGTCCCCGGTGGCGATCCGCAGGCCGGGCGCCGCCTCGGCGACGATGCGGTCGTTGCCGAGCGGGGTGACCACCAGCGGGTCGTGCCGTGCCCGCAGCCGCCCGAGCGTCTCGGTGTCCAGATGGTCGTAGTGGTCGTGGCTGAGCAGCACGAGGTCGATCGGCGGCAGCCGGTCGAAGGCGATGCCGGGCTCCACCACGCGCCGGGGCCCGGCGAAGGACACGGGCGAGACGCGCTCGGACCAGACCGGATCGGTCAGGATGTTGAGCCCGCCCGCCTGCACGAGCAGCGTCGCGTGACCGACCATGGTGACGCGAAGGTCCGCCACGCGGGCCTCGGGCACCGCCTGGGGAAACGGGCTCTCGACGCGGCGTGGCCAGACGGCGCGGCTGCCGCCCCCGCCGAGACGCCAGCGCAGGAGGTCCGAGAAGCCGCGCGGCTCGGCGCCGCCGGGGTTGAAGAAGCGCGTCCCGTCGAAATGGTCGCTGACGGGACCCTGGTAGTAGCGGTTCGCGGCCATGGCTATCCCGGTGCCGGCGAGGCTGGCGCCGCCGAGCGCGGCGAGGCCGAGGGTCTGGAGAATCTGGCGCCGGTTCATCGGCGGGGAGCCTAGCGGGGCGTCGGGTCGGGGCCAAGTCCGGCAACCGGTCGCAACTGTGTGATCCGGCCGCCGGCGGTTCCGGCCAATCTGCGCAAATCGCTTACGCGGAAATTCACGAACCCCTGGCAGGGTCTCGCCAGAGCCGGCCTCGGGACCAGTCATGATTCAGGATCTTTCGGCCGCAGGCTCCATCGAGCAGGCCCGTTTCCAGGCACTGGGACGGAGCTGCCTGGCGATGTACGTGGCGCTCAGCGCCGACCTCGGCGCCATCGCCTACGTGCATGCCGCGACGGCCCCGTGGTGGGCCTGGGCCCCGTTTCTCGCCCTGTTCATGATCCCCAAGGCGATCTTCTGGTACGCGATGTTCCTGCGCGACTGGGGCACGCTCCCCGCGCCCGCGGACTGCGCGAGGCGGATCCGGCTGGTCGGCGTCGAGGTGGTGCTCGGCATCGCGGTGATCGTGGTCTGGCAGGTCTGGATCAGCCGCTGGGCGACGCCGCAGGCGCTGCTGCTCCTGTCGCTGTGCATGGGCGGGCAGATGGTGTTCCTCCTGTTCGGCCTCCTCCACCTGCGCGTCTTCTCGGTCCTGGCCGCCTGCCTGTGCGTCGCGGGCCTGCTGGCGATCGCGGCCGGCACGGGACCGGACGTCCTCGGTATCCTGGTGCTCCTGGGCGGCGGCCTGGCCGGGCTCGCCTATGTCGCCTACGAGATCCAGCGGGACTTCAGCCGCCTGGTCCTGTCGCGCATCGCCGTGGAGGCCAAGTCGGCCGAGATCGCGGCGCTGGGCGAGCAGAACCTGCGCATCGCCAACACCGACATGCTGACCGAGATCGGCAACCGCCGGAGCTGCTTCTGCGACCTCGAGGCGACGCTGCGCCGGGCGCGCGCGGACGGCGGCACCGTCGCCTTCGGCATCATCGACCTGGACGGGTTCAAGAGCGTCAACGACAGCCACGGCCACCTCGCGGGCGACCGCTTGCTGCGGGCGATGGCGGGGCGCCTGCGGGAGGCGCTGGCCGACAACGGCGAGGTCTACCGGCTGAGCGGCGACGAGTTCGCCTTCGTGGTGCTCGGCGTGGACGACCCGGACGGGCTGCGGCGGTTGGGCGACGCGGTGATCGAGGCCGTGCACATGCCGCTCCAGGTCGGCGAGTTGCGCCTTCTCGTGGGCTGCTCGGTCGGCTTTGCCACCTTTCCGCGCTCGGCCGGCACTGCCACCGAGCTGCACGACCGCGCCGACTATGCGCTGTTCCACGCCAAGCGCACGGGGCGCCTGAAGACCGTGGTGTTCAGCGACGAGCACGAGCGCGACGTGCGGGAGGCGGCGCTCCTAGAGCGCACGCTGCGCGCGGCCGACCTGGAGGCCGAGTTCTCGCTGGTGTTCCAGCCGATCGTCGATTCGCAGGAGGACCGGACGCCGCTGCTCGAATGCCTGGCGCGCTGGCACAGCCCGGTCCTGGGCGCCGTCTCGCCGGGTCGCTTCATCGAGGCCGCCGAGCAGTCGGGCTTCATCTCGACCCTCACCCCCGTCCTCCTGCGCAAGGCGCTGGCCGCGATCCGGCATTGGCCGGACGACGTGGGCATCTCGTTCAACCTGTCCGGCCACGACATCTGCTCGCCCGAGCGGGTCCTGGCGCTGGTGGGCATCCTGATGGCGAGCGGCGTGTCGCCCCGCCGGGTCGAGTTCGAGGTCACCGAGACCGCGCTGATGATGGACCTCGACGCGGCGATCGCCAACCTCCACAGCCTGAAGGCGACGGGCGCGTGCATCTCCCTGGACGACTTCGGCACCGGCTATTCCAGCCTCAGCCAGATCCAGAAGCTGCCGCTCGACAAGATCAAGGTGGACGGAAGCTTCGTGCGAGATCTCGCCAGCAGCGAGGCGAGCCGGAAGATCGTTCGCTCGGTCAACGCCCTGTCGCGCGACCTGTCCTTGTCCTGCGTGGTGGAGGGCGTGGAGACGCGCGAGCAGCTCGACATCCTGCAGGGCATCGGCTGCCGCCTGATCCAGGGATACTTCTATTCCCGGCCGCTGCCCGAGGCCGACGTGCCGGCCTTCCTGGCCGCGCAGGGCGCCGCGCGCAGGGCCGAGGTCGCCTGAGGTCTCGGGCGCGCTAGGCGCCGGCGTCTCGGCGCAGGGCGCGCTCGAACTCGTCCGGGCGGAAGCCGACCAGGATCGTCTCGTCCGCCTCCACCACCGGCCGCCGGATGGCGCTCGGATGGGCCAGCATCAGGGCGATCGCCCGGTCCTCGTCCAGATCGACGCGCTCGGCCTCGGGCAGCCGACGGAAGGTGTTGCCGGCGCGGTTCAGCAGCCGTTCCCAGCCCGCCGCCGCGCACCAGCGCCGCAACGCGGCCTCGTCCGGCGCCTCCGTCTTGAAGTCGCGGAACCGATGGGCGATCGCGCGCTCGTCGAGCCAGGCGCGCGCGCGTTTCACCGTGTCGCAGTTGCGGATGCCGTGGAGCGTGAGGGTCACGAGCGGGAACTCCCGAAAAAGCAGGAAGGGCGGATCGCTCCGCCCTTCGGATCGAATCTATCGCCGCGCGGGCGGCGCTCCCCCTTACTCGATCCTCGCGCCGGCGGTCTCGATCACCGGCTTCCAGCGGGCGATCTCCGCAGTCACGTGGGCGGCGAGCTCCTCGGGCGTGCCCCCCACCGTGGCGGCGCCCACCTCGGCGAGCCGCGCCTTGACGGTCTCGTCCGCGATCGCCGCGTTGGCCGCCCTGTTCAGCGTGGCCACCACCTCCGGCGGCAGGCCGGCCGGGCCGAAGAAGGCGTTCCAGGTGTTGGTCTCGTAGCCCGGCACGCCCGCCTCCTCCATGGTCGGCAGGTCGGGGAAGTTGGCGGCGCGCTCCTTGGTAGTCACCGCCAGGGCGCGCAGCGCACCGGCCCGGATGTGCTCGGTCGAGGAGGGAAGGTTGTCGAAGTTGATCGGCACCGCGCCCGAGATCGCGTCCACCAGCGCCGGGCCGGAGCCCTGGTAGGGCACGTGCACCATGTCGGTGCCCGTCATCGACTTGAACAGCTCGCCCGACAGGTGCAGCGGCGTGCCGTTGCCCGACGAGGAATACAGCTCCTCGCCCGGATGCGCCTTGAGCCGCGCGATCAGCTCCTGCACCGTCTTGGCGGGGTAGTCCTTGTTGACGGTCAGCACGTTCGGCACCGTCACCAGCCAGACGATCGGCGTGAAGTCGGCGATCGGGTCGAAGGGGGGCTTGGCGTAGAGCGAGGCCGAGAGGGCATGCGTGGCGATCGTGCCCATCAGGATCGTGTAGCCGTCCGGCTGGGCCTGTGCCACGAAGGTCGCCCCGAGGTTTCCGCCCGCGCCGCCCTTGTTGTCGACCAGCACCTGCTGGCCGAGCTCCTCGCTCATCTTCTGCGCGATGGTGCGCGCGACGAGGTCGGTGGAGCCGCCCGCCGCGAAGGGCACGACCAGCGTGACCGGCCTGTCGGGATAGGTCTGCGCGACGGCGACCGGGGCGGCGGCGGCCAGGAGCGCCAGGGCTCCGGCGATGGCGGATAGGGTCTTCATGCGTCCTCCCTGCGAAAACCCTTTACGGGCAAGCGCGCCGAGGATGGCCGGCCGCGCCGCCGAGCGCAATCGCTGTGTGCCTACGCAAACCCGACGCGATCGATGGAAACTTCGTGATGCCACCCCCGGCGCGTGTGTCCGCACAGCAACGGCGTTGCCGCGAAGTCGCCCGATCCGGGCCGCGGCGATTGAAACGCGATGCCTGGTGCGAAAGATGATCGCCAGGGCGACGATTTCGCCACCGGAGTTCAGATCATGCCGCATCGCCTTCCCGCCGCCCTCCTGGCCGCCACGGCCCTCCTGGCCTCGCCGGCGCTGGCCGCCGACTACGGCACGGTCGACACGAGCGCGGTGGCGGTCGCCAACAACGTCGATCTCATCATCGAGCTCGGCGCCGGCGTTTCGACCCAGCCCGCCTACGAGGGCTCGAACGACTACCAGGTGTCGGCCTACCCGATCGTGTCGCTCCAGTATCTGAGCCTGCCCGGCCTGTTCGACATCGGCTCGCCCGAGGAGAAGCAGGGCGGCCTGCGCATCGCCCCCTCGTTCCGCTACGTGGGCGAGCGCAACGCCACCAAGTACCGCGAGCTCGACGGCACGCTGCCGCTGGAGGAGAGCTATCAGCTCGGCCTTCGCGCCGGCTACGAGTTCCCGGTCTACGACACGCTCAACGTCGAGGTGTACGGCGAGGCGCGCTACGCCTTCAACGAGGGCGAGGGCTTCGTCGGCGGCGCGGGTGTGGACTTCATCTCCCGCCCGACCGAGCAGTGGGAGTTCAAGCTCGGACCGCGCACGACCTTCGCCGATTCCAACTACATGAGCACCTATTTCTCCGTGCTGCCGATCGAGTCCGTCGCCTCCGGCGGCCGCCTTGCCGCCTTCGACGCGGACGGCGGCTTCAAGTCGGTGGGCGTGGCGGCCTCGGCGCGCTACGAGTTCCGCCCCGACTGGTTCCTGAACGCCAACGCCGCCTACGAGCGCATGGTCGGTGACGCGGCCGATTCGCCGATCGTCGCGGTCGGCTCCAAGGACCAGTTCTTCGCCGGCATCGGCCTGTCCCGCCGCTTCTCGATCGACCTGTTCTGATCGGCGCTCGCCGCGGCCGGCGGGAACGCCGGCCGTGGGCCGACCATTGTGGCTGCGACACCCCACCGGAAAAAGGGAACCAGCCACGTGAGCTTCATCGAAACCAGCGACGGCACGCGGATCTTCTACAAGGACTGGGGCCAGGGGCGCCCTGTGGTGCTGATCCACGGCTGGCCCCTCAGCGCCGACATGTGGGACTTCCACGCCAACGCGCTCGCCGACGAGGGTCTGCGCGCCGTGTCCTACGACCGGCGCGGCTTCGGCCGCTCGGACCAGCCGGGCGGTCCCTACGACTACGACACCTTCGCCGCCGACCTCCACGCCCTTCTGGAAGCGCTGGACCTTCGCGACGCGGTTCTGGTGGGCTTCTCCATGGGCGGCGGCGAGGTGGTCCGCTACCTGTCGCGCTTCGGCTCGGAGCGCGTCGCCAAGGCCGTGCTCGTGTCGGCCGCGCCGCCCTACCTCCTCAAGGACGAGAGCAACCCGGACGGCATCGACCGCTCGACCTTCGACGACTTCATCGAGCAGATGAAGTCGGACCGGCCGAGCTTCCTGGCCTCGTTCGGCAAGAAGTTCTACGGCGCGGGCCTGCTCAGCTTCACCGTGTCGAGCGAGTACCTGGAATACACGAGCGACCTCGCGCTCCAGGCGTCGCTGCGCTCGACGCTGGCCTGCGTGCGCGCCTTCTCGCAGACCGACTTCCGGGGCGACCTCCCCGCCGTTCGGGTGCCGACGCTCGTGATCCACGGCTCGTCCGACCAGATCGTGCCGCTGGAGATCGCGGGCGCGCGGTCGGCCGAGGCGATCGCGGGCGCGCAGCTGCGGATCTACGAGGGCGCGCCGCACGGTCTGCACTACACCGAGCAGGATCGGCTCCTGGAGGACCTCCTCGCCTTCGCGCGCGCCTGAGGCGCCGCCCCCGGCGCTGGCCGGGGGCCCCTTAACGCGCCGTCAGCCTTCGTTAACGCCCCGTTAAATCGCCGCATTTAGTCTGCACCCCCACCCATCGGGAGCGGCCGTCCGCCGGTGCGCGCGGCCAGCGGTTCAGCGCGCGTTCAGGCGCTCCGTCCCAAGGGTCGCATGCAGCCGGCATCGCGCGGGGGCCGAGCGCCCCGCAGCCGCATCCGGCGTTCGAGAGACGAGGGGACAGTCGCGATGGCCGCGAGGCGCAAGGGCGAGCGGATCGAGCCGAGCTTCGGCGGGTCGGGCGACAAGGACGACGAGATCCGCATCTCGCCCGACGACCGGGCGGTGACGGCCGCGAGCCGCTCCGCGCGCGGACGCCAGATCGAGGGCGAGGCGACGCGCCGCTCCAAGGACCTCGGCTCCGGTGGCGGCGGCGGCGGTGGACGGCGCGGCGGTCGCGGATCGGGCGGCGAGGACGGGGGCGACGGGGGCGGGCGCGGCTTCTTCGGCCGGCCCCGGCGCCGGCGCTCGTTCCTCGGCCACGTGATCCGCCTGTGCTTCCTCGTCCTGTTCTGGGGCGGCGTCGCCGGGCTCGGCGTGATCGGCTACTTCGCGATCAAGCTGCCGCAGGAGGCCTGGGCGATCCCGGCCCGGCCGCCCAACGTCAAGATCGTCTCGGTCTCGGGCGACCTCCTGGCCGACCGGGGCACCACGGGCGGCGAGGCCGTGGCGCTGGACCGGATCAGCCCCTACGTGCCGCAGGCCGTGATGGCGATTGAGGACCGGCGCTTCTACTCGCACTGGGGCGTCGACCCGATCGGCATCCTGCGCGCCTTCTCGGAAAACCTGGCCGCCGGCGACACGGTGCAGGGCGGCTCGACGCTGACCCAGCAGCTCGCCAAGAACATCTTCCTGACGCCCGACCAGACGATCCAGCGCAAGATCCAGGAGGCGATCCTGGCGCTCTGGCTGGAGACCAAGTTCTCCAAGGACCAGATCCTGGAGATGTACCTGAACCGCGTCTACTTCGGCTCGGGCGCCACCGGCATCCAGGCCGCCGCGCGGCGCTACTACGACAAGAACGCGGACGAGCTGAACCTCATCGAATCGGCCACCATCGCCGGCCTCCTGAAGGCGCCCTCGCGCCTGTCGCCGGCGCGCGACCCGGACGCGGCGCGCGCGCGCGCCCAGGTCGTCCTCCAGGCGATGCTGGACGAGGGCGAGATCACCAAGGCCGACTACGACGACGCGCTCGCCGCCAAGCCCACGGAGGCGCGCAGCTTCTGGACCGGCCCCGAGCACTACGCCGCCGACATGGTGATGCGCGACCTGCCGCTCCTGGTGGGCGGCGAGATCAAGGAAGACGTGGTGGTCGAGACCACCATCGACCTCACCCTCGAGAAGGAAGCGCAGAAGGCCGTCGCCACCACCATCGACCGCGCCACGCAGAACGTGACGCAAGGGGCTCTGGTCTCGATCGACGGCACCGGCGCCATCCGCGCCATCGTAGGCGGCCGCGACTACGCCTCGTCGCAGTTCAACCGCGCGGTGGACGCCAAGCGCCAGCCCGGCTCGGCCTTCAAGCCCTTCGTCTACGAGACGGCGCTGGAATACGGCGTCCGGCCCGAGACGGTGATGAACGACGGGCCGACCAAGATCGGCAACTGGTCGCCCTCCAACTACGACAACCGCTTCCGGGGTCCGGTGACGGTGGCCGATGCGCTGATGCGCTCGCTCAACACCATCGCCGCCCAGCTCACCGCCCAGGTCGGGCCCGCGGCCGTGATCGAGACCGCCAAGCGCATGGGCATCCACTCGCCCCTGGTGGACAACGCCTCCCTGGCGCTCGGCACCTCGGAGGTCTCGCTGCTGGAGCTGACCGGCGCCTACGCCACCTTCGCCAACGGCGGCTACCAGGCGACGCCCCATCTCGTGAACAAGGTGACCACGGTCTCGGGCAAGGTGCTCTACGAGCGCGACGACGCGGTGCCGCCGGTGATCGTGACGGCGGACATCGTGGGCATGATGAACGCCATGATGACGCGGGTGATCGCGTCCGGCACCGGCCGGCGCGCCGCGCTGAAGGACTGGCAGGCGGCCGGCAAGAGCGGCACCACGCAGGACTTCAAGGACGCCTGGTTCGTGGGCTACACCGCCAACCTCACCACCGGCGTCTGGCTCGGCAACGACAACGGCAAGCCGATGCGCCAGGTGACCGGCGGCTCGCTGCCCGCCGACGCCTGGAAGATGTTCATGACGGCGGCCCACGAGGGCCTGCCGCCGATGCCGCTGCCCGGCGACTACCGGATCGGCGATCCCGGCAACCAGCCGATGGCCTCCGGCTACGGCGACCGCATCATCGGCTACGACGCCCAGGGCAACCCGGTATACGAGAGCAACGAGCTGCCCGGGCCGGGAAGCTACGGCGAGGCGGACGCCGGCGGCGCCGCCGCCGACGCGCCAGCCGCGCCCGGCGGCGTGGTGCCCGGCCAGGACGGCTATGCCGCCCGCGACCCGCGCGGCGAGCCGCAGGACCGTGGCATGCCGGGCTATCGCGAGCTGCCGCGCGAGCCCGAATACGCCCGCCGTCCGCCGCCGGGCCGGGACGATTCGTACGGCGACGACCCCTATGGCGACGACGGGTACGGCGGCCCGCCGCCCGAATACGGCTACGGCGAACCGGCCCGCATGCGCCCGCCCGCCGACATCGGTTCGCCCCGCGCGGTGGGCCGCAACCAGCTTCCCCCCGACGCCGTCCTGGAAGGGCCGGCGATCGCGGTGAACCCCGACGAGCTGCCGCCGGACGCGGTGCTCGAAGGGCGCGCGCCGGGCGGACGGGCCAGCGACCGCTCCCTGTTCCGCGGCCTGTTCGGCGGCTGACCACCGCGCCGGCGGCGGGCCGACGCCCGGCGCGTCGCGGCCCACATGCCCCCCGCGTTCCGCCGCTCCGGCGGCGGGCCGGCAGCGGCGGCGGGCGGGGCGCGACACCGTCTTGCGCCCCCCAAACCCCGTTCATATATAGCCCTCAGCCCGCCGGGGCGGCCCCGCCAGGGCCCCGCGGCGAACCGGAATCCCATTCCCAGGTGAAGCCTGACGGAACGCCTCGCTCGAGGGTCCGGGCTCCACGCTCAACAAGGAGAGACACGACATGGCGAAGGTGATCGGCATCGATCTCGGAACCACCAATTCCTGCGTCGCCGTCATGGACGGCAAGAGCGCGAAGGTGATCGAGAACGCGGAAGGCGCGCGCACCACGCCCTCCATCGTCGCCTTCACGACGGACGGCGAGCGCCTCGTCGGCCAGCCCGCCAAGCGGCAGGCGGTGACCAATCCTGAAAACACGCTGTTCGCCGTGAAGCGCCTGATCGGCCGCCGCTACGACGACCCGACCGTGGCCAAGGACAAGGGCCTCGTGCCCTACAAGATCGTCAACGCGTCCAACGGCGACGCCTGGGTCGAGGCGCACGGCGACAAGTACTCGCCGAGCCAGGTCTCGGCGATGATCCTCCAGAAGATGAAGGAGACGGCGGAGGCCTATCTCGGCGAGAAGGTCGAGAAGGCGGTGATCACCGTTCCCGCCTACTTCAACGACGCCCAGCGCCAGGCCACCAAGGACGCCGGCAAGATCGCGGGCCTCGACGTCCTGCGCATCATCAACGAGCCGACCGCCGCCGCCCTCGCCTACGGCCTCGAGAAGAACGACGGCAAGACGATCGCGGTCTACGACCTCGGCGGCGGCACGTTCGACGTCTCGGTGCTCGAGATCGGCGACGGCGTGTTCGAGGTGAAGTCGACCAACGGCGACACGTTCCTCGGCGGCGAGGACTTCGACATGCGCCTCGTCGACTACCTGGCCTCCGAGTTCAGGAAGGACCAGGGCATCGACCTGAAGAACGACAAGCTCGCCCTCCAGCGCCTGAAGGAGGCGGCCGAGAAGGCCAAGATCGAGCTGTCCTCCGCCTCGCAGACCGAGATCAACCTGCCCTTCATCACGGCGGACGCGACCGGCCCGAAGCACCTGACGCTGAAGCTGACGCGCTCCAAGTTCGAGAGCCTCGTGGACGACCTCGTCCAGCGCACGGTCGGCCCGATGAAGGCCGCGCTCAAGGATGCCGGCCTCACGCAGGGCGACATCGACGAGGTCGTGCTCGTCGGCGGCATGACGCGCATGCCCAAGGTCCAGGAGGTGGTGAAGAACTTCTTCGGCAAGGAGCCGCACAAGGGCGTCAACCCGGACGAGGTCGTCGCCATGGGCGCCGCGATCCAGGCCGGCGTGCTCCAGGGGGACGTGAAGGACGTGCTGCTTCTCGACGTGACCCCGCTGTCGCTGGGCATCGAGACGCTGGGCGGCGTGTTCACGCGCCTGATCGACCGCAACACCACGATCCCGACCAAGAAGAGCCAGGTCTTCTCCACCGCCGAGGACGGCCAGAACGCCGTGACCATCCAGGTCTACCAGGGCGAGCGCGAGATGGCGGCCGACAACAAGTCGCTCGGCCGCTTCAACCTCGAAGGCATCCCGCCCGCGCCGCGCGGCGTGCCGCAGATCGAGGTGACCTTCGACATCGACGCCAACGGCATCGTCAACGTGTCGGCCAAGGACAAGGGCACCAACAAGGAGCAGCGCATCACCATCCAGGCGTCGGGCGGCCTGTCGGACGCCGACATCGAGAAGATGGTGAAGGAGGCCGAGGCCAACGCCGACGCCGACAAGAAGCGCCGCGCCGGCGTGGAGGCCAGGAACCAGGGCGAGAGCCTCGTCCATTCGGCCGAGAAGTCGCTCAAGGACTACGGCGACAAGGTCTCAGCCGACGACCGCAAGGCGATCGAGGACGCCATCGCGGCGCTGCGCGTCGAGCTCGACAAGCCGGAGGCCGACGCCGACGCCATCAAGGCGAAGTCGGACAGCCTGGCGGAGGTCTCCATGAAGCTCGGCCAGGCCATGTACGAGGCGAGCCAGGCCGGCGAGGACGAGGGCGCGCAGCCCGGCGCCTCCACGGCGCAGGCCGGCCGCGACGACGTGGTGGACGCCGACTTCGAGGAGGTCCAGGACGACGAGCGCAAGAAGTCGGCCTGACCCGGGCGACGCCTTGCGCGCGACACGCGTCACGAGGCCCCGGCGGGACATCCCGCCGGGGCCTTTCGCTTGCCGGACGCAAGCCTCGCCCCGTCTCCCCTCCCCGGTCCGCGTGAACGGATTGGACACCCGACGCCCCTAGGATCCGGCCCGTACGACCTGCCGGGACGCGAACCGACGATGCATTACCGGATCTTCGACTGCTGGCGCTTCTGCGCCGCGATCCTCGTGATGACCTATCACTTCCTGTTCTTCGCGCCCGGCGCGGACGCGCGGAGCGGCACCGATCTCCTGCACCACCTGTCGCCGCTTCTCGACACGTTTTTCATGATCTCCGGCTTCGTGATCGCCGCGCGCTACGCCGCGCGCATGAACACGATGGGCGACTACCGCCGCTTCCTGCGCCGGCGCGTGGCCCGGCTCTACCCGCTCCACCTCCTGACGCTCCTGTTCTTCGGCTCCGTCGGCGCCGCGGGCGCCCTCGGGCTCGTCACCCTGCACGACCTGCCCCGATGGAACATGGCGGACCTGCCCTTCCACGTCCTGGCGCTCCACGCATGGGGCACAACCGCGCGCCTCGCCTTCGACTATCCGAACTGGTCGGTGAGCGCCGAGTTCTTCTGCTATCTCCTGTTTCCGGCGGTGGTGCTGGTGCTGCGGCGCGCCGGCGTGTCCGGCCTGTGCTTCCTGCTCTTCGGCTGGATCGCCGTCCTGGAGGTGTGGAGCCGGGGGGGCGTGTTTCCCGGAGCCCACTGGACCGGGGCCGACACGTTCGGCGCCTATCGGGCCTTCGCCGACTTCACCGCCGGCGCCCTCGCAGCGGCCCTCGTCGAGCGGCGCGTCCTGCCGGTGGTCTCGCACGGGCCCGGCTTCCTGGCGCTCGCCGCCGCGCTGGCGACCATGGTCGCGACGCCGCTGGTGCACCTGACGCTGGCGCTCCTGTTCCTGTCGATCCTGCTGATCGGCCTGTCGGAAAGCGCGCGCCCGCGCTCCACCGAGCGGCTGGAGCCCTGGATGGCGCTGATGCGCCTGTCCTTCGGCATCTACATCCTGCACGCGGCCTGCGAGATCGTCTTCCTGTCGTTCCTGTGGAAGCGCGTCCTGGAGCCGATGCACCTCGTCGGGTTCTACGCCTATCTCGCCGTGCCGATGCTGGCGACGATCACGCTTGCGTGGGTGTGCGCCCGCTTCGTGGAGGCCCCCATCGGCAGGCGTCTGGCGGGCGTGCCGCCGCGCCCCGCCGTTCTCGCGGGGGCCTGAACCGGCGCAGCCGGCCTCGCCCCGACTTTTGCTGGACGCCGTCCTATGGTAACGCGGCCCGTCCGCGCCTACATCGGGACCGCGACGGCTCCCTGCTCGAGGCCCGTCCCCACGTCATGACTGCGCCGGTCGGCCCCGCCCGGCGCGCACGAGAACGGTGAACCGCTTGTCCGTGAAGGTCGATTACTACGAGATGCTCGGCGTCGTGAAGGGTTGCGACGACAAGACCCTGAAGGCCGCGTTCCGCAAGCTCGCCATGCAGTACCACCCGGACAAGAATCCCGGCGACGCGACGGCCGAGCTCAAGTTCAAGGAGATCGGCGAGGCCTACGAGGTCCTGAAGGACCCGAACAAGCGCGCCGCCTACGACCGGTTCGGCCACGCCGCCTTCCAGAATGGGGGCGCCGGCGCCGGGCGCGGCGACTTCGCCTCCTCGATGGCCGACATCTTCGACGACATCTTCGGCGAGATGATGAGCGGGCGCGGCGGCGGCCGCCGCCAGGGCGGCCAGTCGGGCCGCGAGCGCGGCTCGGACCTGCGCTACAACATGGAGATCAGCCTCGAGGAGGCCTTCGCCGGCAAGACCGCCGAGATCGGCGTGCCGACCACGATCCAGTGCGACCAGTGCCACGGCACGGGCGCGCGGGCCGGCACCGCGCCCAAGGCCTGCCCGACCTGCGGCGGCGTCGGGCGCGTGCGCGCCGCGCAGGGCTTCTTCTCGATCGAGCGCACCTGCCCGACCTGCGCGGGCCGCGGCGAGATCATCGCCGACCCCTGCGGCAAGTGCGGCGGCGACGGCCGCCTGCCCGAGGAGCGCAACCTGTCGGTCAACATCCCGGCCGGCATCGAGGACGGCACGCGCATCCGCCTGGCGGGCGAGGGCGAGGCGGGGCTGCGCGGCGGGCCGGCGGGCGACCTCTACATCTTCCTGTCGGTGAAGCCGCACGAGTTCTTCCAGCGCGACGGGGCCGACCTCTTCTGCAAGGTGCCGATCTCGATGACCACCGCCGCGCTCGGCGGCTCCTTCGAGGTGACCACGCTCGACGGCGCCAAGTCGCGCGTGAAGGTCCCCGAGGGCACGCAGTACGGCAAGCAGTTCCGCGTCAAGGGCAAGGGCATGCCGGTGCTGCGCTCCACGCAGACGGGCGATCTCTTCATCCAGATCTCGATCGAGACCCCCCAGAGCCTGTCGCGCCGGCAGCGCGAGCTTCTCCAGGAGTTCGAGGACATCTCCTCCTCGGAGAACTCCCCCCAGTCGACCGGGTTCTTCTCCCGGATGAAGGACTTCTTCGAAGGCCTCAGCGACTGAGACCATCGCACGGGACGGCGGCGGGGAGGCCGGTGTGGACGCAGACCAACATCCATTGCGCCGGCAGGCGGACGCCGCCTTCATCCGTAGCTGGCTGAAGAACCCGCTCAAGATGGGCGCGGTCTCGCCCTCCTCGCGCGCGCTCGGCCGCCGCATGGCCGAGGCTGTGCCGGAGGGGCCGGCGGACGGGGTCGTGGTGGAGCTCGGGCCTGGCACCGGCGTCGTCACCGCCTGCCTCCTGGAGGCCGGCATCGCGCCGGACCACCTGGCGTGCCTGGAATACTCGGCCGAGTTCTGCACGCTCCTGCGGGCGCGCTTTCCCCGCGTCCACGTCCTGCAGGGCGACGCCTACGAGCCGCCCGCCGCGCTGGCGCACCTTCTGGACGGGCGGCCGCTGCGCGCCGTGGTCTCCAGCCTTCCCCTGATGACGCGGCCCGAGCCGGACCGGGCCCGCGCCATCGCGCGCTATCTCGACCTCCTGCCGCCGGGCGCGCCCTTCATCCAGTTCTCCTACGCCTTCGCGCCGCCGGTCCGCGCCGAGCGCGTCGACGCGGGAACCACGGTCTCGCCCTGGATCAAGCGCAACCTTCCGCCCGCGCGCGTCATCACCTATAGGCGAGACGCGGGTCGGGCGGGCCGGGAGGCATTGCCGGCCTTCGCCGTCGTGCCAAAATGATCGGGTAAGCATCGTCGCCAATCGGCCCGAGGGGTCGCGAAGGGGAGCCGGAGGACCAGATGAGCGGACGCATGGAACAGGACGCGGCGCGCGAGCGCCGGAAGGATCTGGCACGCTTCTTCGGCACCTGGATGCGCAACCCGGTCAAGATGGGGGCCGTGGCCCCGTCCTCGGCCCGCTACTGCGCCACCATGGTCGCCTCGGCCACCACCGAGGTCGACGGGCCGATCCTGGAACTCGGGCCGGGCCTCGGCTGCGTGACCCGGGCGCTTCTGGAGGCGGGCGTCGATCCCGCCCGCATCACCTCCATCGAGTACGACGCCGAGTTCGCCGCCACGTTGAAGGACCGGTTCCCGGCGATCAACGTGATCCAAGGCGACGGGTTCGACCTCGACGCCACGCTGGGCGACGGCGGCCGGACGCGGTTCGCCGCCATCCTGTTCGCGATCCCGATCGTGAAGTTCCCGCAGGAGGAGCGCCAGCGCCTGTTCTCGCGCTACTTCGACCGGCTCCTGCCCGGCGGCAACCTGACCCAGCTTTCCTATCTCTGGAAACCGCCGGTGCGCGCGGTGCCCGGCCGCTTCGACGTGTCGGCCTCCGACATCGTCTGGGACAACATCCCGCCCGCCCGGGTCTGGATCTATTCGCAGGCCGGCGCCGCACCGCTGCATTGATCCCGCGCATCCTGGTCCTCGCCGGCGACACCGCCGCCGGCTCACCCGCCGCGCGCCTGGCGCAGGAGGCGACGCGCGCCCTGTCGCCGACCGACGCGGCGCTGACGGCGGCGGCGCTCGCCGACTACCCGCTTCCCTTCTTCGAGGGCCCGCCGCCCGGTTCGGGGCACGTCGAGGAGGCGCCGCAGAACGCGCGCCTCCTGGCGCAGAGGCTGGCCCTCCAGGACGGGCTCCTCCTGGTCTGCCCCGAGATCAACGCGGGACCGCCCGCGGCCCTCAAGAACGCGCTGGACTGGGCGGGCGCCGTGGGCGCCGCGGACCCGGCGGGGCGCCCGCCCTTCGCGCGCCTCGTGGTGGCGCTCGCCGCCACGGGCGCGGGGGGCGAGGACGGGCGCTCGGCGCTGGCGCAGCTCCGGGCGATCCTGGCCTCGCTCGGCGCCGACGTGCTCACCGCCGAACTGCGTCTTGCCGCCGGCGAGGACGCCTTCGACGCCAGCGGCCGGATCCGGGACCCCGCCATGCGTGCCCGCCTCGACGATCTCCTCGACCGCCTGTTCGACGCCTCCCGCGCGCTCGGGCGACAGGGCGGCTGAGAGGAACCATTCGGCGCGGGGGCCGTTGGCCGGCCATCCACCGGCCAGGGGAAATCCGCGCCATGTCCCACGCGACGCTCACACCGTCCGGCGAGCTCGAACGCGACGTCCGGCGACACCTGCACCACCACTGGAAGGGCTACGCCGTCCAGGCCGTGCTGATGATGGCGGCCGGTGCGCTCGCGATCCTGGTGCCCTTCGCCGCCACGCTGGCCTCGACCCTGTTCTTCGGCTGGCTCCTCGCCGCGCTCGGGCTGGTCGGCCTGGTAGCCACCGCGCGGGCGGGCCGTGCCTTCGGCGGCTTCGGCACGGGGCTCGCGATCGGCGCCGCGACGCTGGTGCTCGGCCTCCTGATCGTCGTGGATCCGTTCGCGGGGGCCGTCGCGCTGACCACGCTCTTGGCGATCTACTTCATGCTGCTGGGCCTTGCGACCTTCGCCATGGCCAACGCCTTCCGGGTGTCGGGCGGGCGGTTCTGGCTGCTGGCGCTAGCCGGCATCGTCAATGTCGGCCTCGCGCTGTTCCTGGTGGTCGGGCTGCCGGGCACGGCGGTCTGGGCCGTCGGCCTGTTCCTCGGCATCTCGCTCCTCAGCTCCGGCGCCAGCCTTCTTGCCGCCGCGCTGCGCGCGCGGTGAGGCGCGGGCGGCGCTCAGACGTGCTGGCCGCCGTTGATGTGGATCTCGGCGCCGTTCACGTAGGACGCCTGCCCCGAGCACAGGAAATAGATGATGTCGGCGACCTCGGCGGTCTTGCCGAGGCGGCGCATCGGGATCTGCTCCACGATCTTCTCCGTGCCGGGCGACAGGATCGCGGTGTCGATCTCGCCGGGCGCGATGGCGTTGACGCGGATGCCGTCCGGTCCGAAGTCCGCCGCCATCTCGCGCGTCAGCGAGGCGAGCGCGGCCTTGGAGGTCGCATAGGCGGTGCCGGCGAAGGGATGGACGCGGCTGCCGACGATCGAGGTCACGTTGACGATCGCCCCGCCCGCGGCGGCGAGTTCCTGGTGGAGGCCCCGCGCCAGCATGATCGGGGCGAAGAGGTTCACCTGGAACACGTCGCGCCACACGTGCATGGGCGTGCGGATCGAATCCATGCGCGCGCCCTTGTCGGCCTTGGGACTGATCGCCGCGTTGTTGACCAGCGCCTGGAGGCGGCCGCCGCCGACCTGGAGCCGCTGGCGGATCTCCGACACGGCGTAGCCGACGTCCTCCGGGTCCGACAGGTCGACGCGGATGTGGTCCTCCGGGCCCGCCGGCCAGGGGCAGTCGACCGAGAAGTCCTGGCGGGAGCAGGTGATGACGCGCCACCCCTCGCGCGAGAACCGCTTCACGGTCGCATGGCCGATGCCGCGCGAGGCGCCGGTGAGCACCAGCGTCGGGCGCTCGTCGGCCGAGGCGGAAGCGGACGTGTCGGCGGCGGGATGGGGCATCGGATCACTCGCGAGGTTGCGCCGGCCCCGATCGGTCGCGGCGGCCCGAGACATCCTTTAGCCGATCCGCCGCCGCGCGCGAACCTCGATTGCGCGCCGCGGGTCGGCGAGAAGCCACCGGCCGGGACGGCAGGGAGAATGCGATGACGGCGAAGCCCGGAACCCATACGTTCCACCGTGCCTTCCTGCGCGGCGTTCGGGCGCGCCCGCGCCTGCTCCTGTCGGCGGGGCTGGCGGTGGCGGCGACCCTCGCCTCGCCGCGCTCGCTGGACCTCACCACCCGCGTCCTCGTCGGCTGGGACGTCGGCGTCCTGTTCTATCTCGGCATGATCGCGCGCATGATGGCGCGCAGCTCGGGCGCCGGGAACCTGCGCCGTCGCGCCCGCCGTCAGGACGAGGGCCGGCGGACGATCCTCCTGCTGACCGGCCTCGCGATCGCCGCCAGCTTCGGCGCCATCGCGGCTGACCTTCACGGGCTCGACGATCGCGATCCCAATCCGTGGCGGCTGGCGTTGGCGGGCGGCACCATCCTCCTGTCCTGGACCGTGACCCAGGTGATGATGGCGCTGCACTATGCCGGCGAGTTCTACGCCCGGCCGGACGCGGAGGGCGGTCTGGAGTTTCCCGGCGGCGACCGGACGCCGGGCTACGGCGACTTCCTGTACTTCGCCTTCACGATGGGCGCCGCCTGCCAGACCTCCGACGTCGCCGTCTCGGCCAAGGGCATGCGCGAGCTGGTGCTCGCCCATACGATCCTCGCCTTCCTGTTCAACACCACGGTGCTGGCGCTGGCGGTCAATGTGGGCGCGAGCGTGATCTAGGGCGCGACCCGGCGGCGCACCCGCCGGCCGGCTGGACAAGGCGCGCGCGCCTCGGGCAAGACGGGCCCATGCCCGCCGCTCCCGCGCTTCCCAGCCTTCCCGTCACCGCCGTCCTCGCCGAACTCGGCGCGGCGCTGGCCGGCCACGGGGTCGCCGTCCTGGTGGCGCCACCCGGCGCCGGCAAGACGACGCTGGTGCCGCTGCACCTTCTCGGCGCGCTGCCCGAAGGACGCATCGTGCTGGTGGAGCCGCGCCG
This sequence comes from Aureimonas flava, assembly GCF_003583935.1. GTDB lineage: Bacteria > Pseudomonadota > Alphaproteobacteria > Rhizobiales > Rhizobiaceae > Aureimonas > Aureimonas flava. The sequence goes on from NZ_QYRN01000002.1 coordinate 166,364, forward strand.
GCTCGCCGCGCGGGCCGCGGCCTCGCGCATGGCCGATCTCCTCGGCGAGACGCCCGGCGCGACGGTCGGCTGGCGCATGCGCCTCGACACGCGGGTGTCGGCCCGCACCCGCATCGAGGTCGTGACCGAGGGCGTCGCCACCCGCATGATCCTGTCGGACCCGGAGCTTTCAGGCGTCGCGGCGATCCTGTTCGACGAGTTCCACGAACGCTCGCTGGACGGCGACCTCGCCCTCGCCCTCGCGCTCGACGTGCGCGAGGCCCTGCGCCCCGACCTGCGGCTCCTGGTCATGTCGGCGACGCTGGACGGGGCGCGGGTGGCCTCGCTCCTCGGCGAGGCGCCGGTGGTGCGCAGCGCGGGCCGGGCCTTTCCGGTCGAAGTGCGCCACCGCGAGCGCGGCGCCGCCGAGGCGGTGGAGGACGCCGTGGCCGCCGCGATCCGCGAGGAACTCGGCGCCGGCTCGGGCTCGATCCTCGCCTTCCTGCCGGGCCAGCGCGAGATCGAGCGGACCGCCGAGCGCCTCGCCGGGCGCCTGCCGGCCGATGTGGTTCTCGCCCCGCTGTTCGGGCGCCTGGAGGGGGCCGAACAGGACCTCGCGATCCGTCCGGCACCGGCGGGCCGTCGCAAGGTGGTGCTGGCCACCACGATCGCGGAGACCTCGATCACCATCGACGGCGTCGCCACGGTGATCGATTCCGGCCTGAAGCGTCAGCCCGTGTTCGAGCCGGCCACCGGGCTCCAGCGGCTGGAAACGGTGCGCGTGTCGCGCGCGGCGGCCGAGCAGCGGGCCGGTCGTGCCGGCCGCACCGCGCCGGGCACCGCGATCCGCCTGTGGCGGGCGGAGCAGACCGCCGCGCTGGAGCCCTTCGACCGGCCCGAGATCCTGTCCAGCGACCTGTCGGCGCTGGTGCTCGACGCCCTGGCCTTCGGCGTCGCCGAGCCCGCCTCGCTGCGCTTCCTGGACCCGCCGCCCGCGCCCGCCGTGGCGGAGGCGCGCGCGCTGCTGCGCGATCTCGGCGCGTTGGATGGGGACGGGCGGATGACGCCGGTGGGCGAGGCGATGCGCGCCCTGCCGCTGCCCCCGCGCCTGGCACGCATGGTCGCGGGCGCGGCGGCGGGCGAGGCGCGGCGCGCGGCGGCCCGGCTCACCGTGCTCCTGACCGAGCCCGGCCTCGGCGGCCTGGGCGTAGACCTCGCCGAGCGGCTGCGCCAGTGGCGTGCCGACCGCACTCCCCGCGCCCGCGCGGCCGAGCATCTGGCCGGCCGCATCGCCGCGACGCCCCTGCCCGCCCTGCCCGACCCGCTGGACGACGACGATCCGGGCGCGCTCCTGTCGCTCGCCTATCCCGACCGGGTGGCCCTGGCGCGCGGGGCGCCCGGCGCCTTCGTGCTCGCCAACGGCCGGGGCGGCGTGCTGGAGCGCGAACATGCGCTGTCGCGCGAGGCGGCGCTGGTGGTGGCCGACCTGCAGGGCGTGTCCACGGGCGCCGCGCAGCGCACCGGGCGCATCCGCAGCGCGGCCGCGATTCCCAAGGCCCGCCTCGACGCGCTCCTCCAAGCGCGCATCGTGGAGGAGGACACGCTCGCCTTCGACGCCGCCAGCCGCTCGGTGCGCGCACGGCGGGTGCGCCGCCTCGGCCGTGCCGTCCTAGCCGAGGCGCCGCTGCCGACGCCCCGGGGCGAGGCGACGGGGCGCGCGCTGATGGCGGGCCTGCGCGAGTTCGGCCCGCGCGCCCTGCCGCTCGGCCGCGACGGCGAACGGCTGCTCGCGCGCCTGCGCTTCCTGCAGCCGGCCTACGGGGCCGAGGCCGGCTGGCCGGACCCGTCGGACGAGGCGCTGATGGCGACGCTCGAGGACTGGCTCCTGCCCTTCGCGCCGGGCGCCGCCGCCCTGTCCGAGATCGGCGAGGGCGCGCTGCGCGAGGCGCTGCTGGCGCGCCTGCCGCCGGGCGAGGCGCGCAAGCTGGACACGCTCGCCCCCTCGCATTTCACCGCGCCCACCGGCTCGCACCTGCCGATCCGCTACGAGGCGGAAGGGCCGGTTCTGGCGGTGCGCGTGCAGGAGCTCTTCGGCCTCGCCCGGCACCCGGCGATCGCGGGCGGACGGCTGCCGCTGATCCTGGAGCTCCTGTCGCCCGCCCACCGGCCGATCCAGATCACGCGCGACCTGCCGGGCTTCTGGAAGGGCTCCTGGGCCGAGGTCCGGGCCGACCTTCGCGGCCGCTACCCACGCCACCCCTGGCCGGAGGACCCGGCGAGCGCCGTCGCCACCAACCGGGCCAAGCCGCGCGGCTGAGCGCCGGCACGCGCCCCGGCGCCCACGCGTCGGCGCCGCGGCGCATTGGCCGCATCTGTGCGCGGGCGACGCGGCACCTAGTTCGCCTGTCATGATGACCGTCGCCAAGGCTCCCGACCTCGAAGCCGACCTGCCCCCCGAGCGCCGCCTGTCGCGCGAGGGCCAGCGCGTGCGCCTGGCCACGCTGACGCGGCTGCGCTGGCTGTCGATCGCCGGCCAGGCGGCGGCCTGCGTGTTCGTGGCCTGGGGGCTCTGGTATCCCTATCCGGTCTGGGCCTGCTTCGCGCTGATCGGCGTCTCGGCGCTCCTGAACCTCCACCTGTCGACGCGCTATTCCAAGGCCGAGCGCCTGTCGGAGCGGCGCACGGCGCTGATCCTCGTGTTCGACGTGGTGCAGCCCACCGGGCTCCTGTTCCTGACCGGCGGCATCCAGAACCCGTTCGCCGTGTTCCTGGTGGTGCCGGCGATGATCGCGGCGGCCACGCAGCCGGCGCGCATCTCGGTCGGGATCGGGGTGCTGGCGGTGCTGTGCGCCACCGCGATCGCCTTCGTGCACTGGCCGATCCCGTGGCCGGCGGGCCTCAGCCTCGACCTGCCCTTCCCGTTCCTCGGGGGCATGTGGTTCGCGCTGGTGACCACGCTGGTGTTCTCGACCTTCTACATCTACCGCGTCGCGGCCGAGGCACGGGCCTTGTCCGACGCCCTGGCGGCGACCGAGCTGATGCTCCAGCGCGAGCAGCACCTGTCCGCGCTGGACGGCCTCGCGGCGGCCGCCGCCCACGAACTCGGCACCCCGCTCGCCACCATCTCGCTGGTCGCCAAGGAGATGAGCCGCGCGGCGCCGCCGGACCATGGCTTCCGCGAGGACATCGATCTCCTGGTCAGCCAGTCCGAACGCTGCCGCGCGATCCTCGGCCAGCTCGCCAGCCTGTCCTCCGTGTCCGAGGAGCACCTCGCCAAGCTTCCCCTGTCGTCCCTGGTGGAGGAGGCGGTGGCGCCGCACCGGGACTTCGGCGTCGCGATCCGGGTGCGGGTCCTCGAAGCCTCCGGGCCGGAGCCTGTGCTGCGCCGCAACGCCGGGGTGATCTACGGGCTCGGCAACCTCGTCGAGAACGCGGTGGACTTCGCGCGCGGCGAGGTGACGGTCGCCCTGTCCTGGAACGACGCGCGGATCGCGATCGAGCTGTGTGACGACGGTCCCGGCTTTCCCCCGGACGTCCTCAAGCGGATCGGCGATCCCTACATGTCGGTGCGTGCCGCCGAGCAGCGGCAGTCGGGCGGGGGGCTCGGCCTCGGCCTGTTCATCGCCAAGACGCTGATCGAGCGCTCGGGCGCGCGCATCCGCTTCGACAACCGGCCGGAGCACGAGGGCGCGGGCGCACGCATCAGCGTGTCCTGGCCGCCGGAAAGCTTCGGGCGCCTCACCGTCTCCCCCGCCGCCGTGCTGGCGGAGCTCGAGATCCCGATGCCGCTCGTGTGAAACGGCGCAAACTGCCTCTCGCGCGACCAATTGCCCCGCGCGCCAGTTGATAAGCTGGCATGACGACGTATCTTTCCCTGAAGGAGGGAACGAACCCATGCTGACAGATCAGACCGGCGCGGCCCAGCCGAGCGAAGACCGCACCATGCTTCTGGTGGACGACGACCGCCCCTTCGTCGGCCGTCTGGCCCGCGCGATGGAGCAGCGCGGCTTCGAGGTCCGAACCGCCGAAACCGTCTCGGAGGGCCTGGCCGCGCTGCGGAGCGGCGCGCCGGCCTATGCGGTGGTGGACCTGCGCCTCGGCCTCGGCAACGGACTGGACGTGATCGAGGCCCTGCGCCGCCAGCGGCCGGGCGCGCGCGCCGTGGTGCTCACCGGCTACGGAAACATCGCCACCGCCGTGAACGCGGTGAAGCTCGGGGCGATCGACTACCTCGCCAAGCCCGCCGACGCCGACGAGGTGATCGCCGCGCTGACGCGCGATCCCGAGATCAAGGCCGAGCCGCCGGAAAACCCGATGTCGGCCGACCGCATCCGCTGGGAGCACATCCAGCGGATCTACGAGATGTGCGACCGCAACGTGTCCGAGACGGCGCGCCGGCTGTCGATGCATCGCCGCACGCTCCAGCGCATCCTCGCCAAGCGCGCGCCGCGCTGAGCGGCAGGGCTCAGTCGCCCGCCTCGCCGGTGAGGTAGGGGTTGGCGACCCATTCGGCCTGAAGGAGCCGGTCCGAGGCGAGACGGGCGAAGCGCAGCGTCAGCGCCTTGCGCGTCGCCGGGGCGAGCCGCGTCTCGGGCGCATCACGCAGGATCTCCGCCCCGTAGCCGTCCGACAGGATCAGCCCGCAGTCCTCGGGGAAGATGTCGGTCGGCACGCCGGGATGCGTGGCGAAGTAGAGCCGGTCGCAATGGAGCCGGTAGTCGGGCCATTTGCGGTCCACCCGGAAGTCCTCGATCGAGGACTTGATCTCGACGATCGAGAACTCCCCCTTCTCCGACAGGCAGAGAAGGTCGGCCCGCCGGCCCGACACCAGCGGGATCTCCGGCAGCACGGACACGCGCATCTGGATCATCAGGCGCTGCACGCCGCGCCGGACCAGAAGGGCCCGCTCGGACTGGCGCCCGTCCACCAGGGGGTCGCGGCGGAAGGGAGAGACGATCGGCATCGTCTCGACTTGCCGGCAAATCGCAGCCGAATCAAGGGGCGCGGCGAAACGAATCGGAAACATCGGACCGCTGCGACCGGACGCCGCCCGCGTGTCAGAAGGCGGGGCGCGGCATGCGCGCGCCCTCGTTCGGCACCTCGTCCAGCACCGGCCAGCCGCGCGGAGCCGCGGCCTCCGTCTCGTCCATCAGCACCGCCAGCGCGCGGCGCAGCGTGTGGAGCTCCAGGATCTTCCGGTCGATCTCGCTGGCACGCCGCTGCGCCACGCGCCGCGCCTCGTCGCGACGGGCGTCGGGCGCGTAGAGCGCCAGGAGACGCCGCGTCTCATCGACCGAGAAGCCGAGCGAGACCGAGCGCTGCAGGAAGCGCAGGATGTGCACGTCGCGCTCGGCATAGTCGCGATAGCCGTTGGGCGCGCGCGCCGGCGCCACGAGGCCCAGGTCCTCGTAGTGGCGGATCGTCTTGGCCGGCAGGCCCGACCGGCGCGCCGCTTCCCCGATATTCATACGAAGTCCCCGTAATCCTTCGAACTTCGTCCCTGCCCAAGAAGTGGAACGGTGCCCTGCCCCGTCAACTGTGACGAGCGGGCAACAAGCACAATCTTAACCATGGGCGGGTCTACTGCGATGCGTTGCCAGGCGAGTCGCCGGGGCGTACCAGAGGGAGGCCCGACGGGGGCACCTGCCCTGGGAGCCCGTCATGCCTGGCCGTCATGCCCTCGCAGCCCGCACCGGACGCTCCATGAACACCCGCTCGCATCCCCTTCTTCTCGGCCTCTCGCTCGCTGCCCTGGCGGCGCTCGGCGCCTGCACCTCGCAGACGCAGACGCGCGCCTCGCTCAACCCGGCACCCGTGCCCATGGCGCAGGCCTATGTCGCGCCGGCCGAGAGCATCGTCTCCGGCGGCCCGCTCGGCCCCGTGGAGCTCACGGCCTACGGCGCGATGGAGGACGGCGGCTTCCAGCTGCCCGCCATCCCGATCGCCAAGGTGGACGAGAAGTTCCGCCGCCAGCGCGTCGTCTACAACGGCGAGGGCCTGGAGCCCGGCACCGTGGTGGTCGACACCGGCAACCACTTCCTCTACGTCGTCGAGCCGCGCGGCACGGCCATGCGCTACGGCATCGGCGTCGGCAAGGCCGGCTTCTCCTGGGCGGGCGAGGCCGACATCCGCGACAAGCAGCATTGGCCGAAGTGGTTTCCGCCGGTCGAGATGATCGAGCGCCGCCCCGAGCTCAAGCCCTACGGCAACGAGGTCGGCATGAACCCGGGCCTGATGAACCCGCTCGGCGCGCGCGCCCTGTATCTCTACCAGGGCAACAAGGACACGCTCTACCGCCTGCACGGCACGCCCGAATGGTGGTCGATCGGCAAGTCGGTGTCGTCCGGCTGCATCCGCCTGATGAACCAGGACATCGTCGACCTCTACGACCGCGTTCCGATGAACGCGCGCGTCATCGTGCTCCAGGGCAAGGAGCGGCTGGCCGACCGGCGCCGCAACGCGCCGCAGAGCTGACGCGAAGATTTCACGGCGGGGGACGCCGCGGGCCGGGCGCTTCGGGGGAAGCGCCCGGCCCTTTTTCATGCGCGGCGGGGATGGCGGATCGCAGCCAGGAGGCAGAGCGTCAGCGTCGCCGCGTTGAGGACGTGCCAGAGGAAGTGCGTGCCGAGCGCGAAGGTCGGGCAGAGCGGCACGTCGAGCGTGCGGAAGGTCAGCGACAGGGCGAAGACCGCGGCGGCCAGGAGCAGCGGGCGGCCCGCCCCGTGCCCTCGCCCTGCGAGCAGCGCGCCCATGCCGCCGAGCGCCAGCAGCGCCGGCAGGTAGGAGGCCGACGACCCCAGGACCGGGGCGGCGAGGCGCTCCACGACCTGTCCGGCCACCGCGAAGCCGATCGTGCCGGCGATCGCCGCGGCCGGCCGCAGCCGCAGGAAGCGGAACAGGGCGAGCGCGAAATAGCCGTAGATGAACACGGCGATCGGCAGGACGTCGGCCAGCAGCGTCCAGCCGTTGGCGAGCGTGTGGAACAGGAACGAGCCGAGGCCGATCACCGCGACCAGGAGCACGAAGGCGAGGCTCACCCCGTCGCGGCCGGGCGCCCGGCGCCACTCCGCCAGCGCGACGGCGGCGCCCAGCACGAAGGCGAGGTTGGTGATGGCGTTCGCCGGCTCGGCCCAGACGCCGGGCCCGAGGCGCTCGCAATAGGCGTCGATCGGCGCGAACCAGTCCATATCGCCCCCCGCTGAAACACGAAGGGCGAACTAGGGCGTTTCGCCCCGAAGCGGAGAGGCCCCGCCCCGCCGGAGCGCGTCGGGGACGGGACGGCTCGCGCCGCCGCTCAGCGCGGCAGGGTCGTCTGGCCGGTCAGGGCGAGGTCGATCGCGCGGGCGGCCTGACGGCCCTCGCGGATGGCCCAGACCACCAGCGACTGGCCGCGGCGCACGTCGCCCGCCGCGTAGACCCCCTCCATCGAGGTGAGATAGGCCTTGTCGTCCGCCTGGACGGCGACGTTGCCGCGCGCGTCGCGCTTCAGGGACAGCGCCTCGCCGGCCTCGGCCACCAGGGCGTCGGCGAAGGGTCCGGCGAAGCCGATGGCGATGAAGGCGAGGTCGGCGCGGATCACGAACTCGGTGCCGGGCACCGGCTTGCGGCGCTCGTCCACCTCGGCGCAGCGCACGCCGGTGAGCTGGCCGTCCTCGCCGACGAACTCCAGCGTCGCGACCTGGAACTCGCGCACGGCGCCCTCGGCCTGGGAGGAGGAAACGCGCATCTTGGTCGCCCAGTAGGGCCAGACCTCGAGCTTGTTCTCGGTCTTGGGCGGCTGCGGGCGGATGTCGAGCTGCGTCACCTTCACCGCGCCCTGGCGGAAGGCGGTGCCGACGCAGTCGGACGCCGTGTCGCCGCCGCCCACCACCACCACGTGCTTGCCGCCCGCCCAGATCTCGCCGGCGTTCCAGCCGGCGCTCTCCACCGGCTCGCCGCCGACGCGGCGGTTCTGCTGCACCAGGAAGGGCATCGCGTCGTGAATGCCGGCGAGCCCGTTGGTCGGGATCCCGGCGTCGCGCGGGCGCTCGGCCCCGCCGCAGTAGAGCACGGCGTCGAACTCCTCGCGCAGCTCGGCCAGCGGCTTGGTCTTGCCGACGTTCACGCCGTAGTGGAACGTGACGCCCTCGCCCTCCATCTGCTCGACGCGCTTGTCGATGAAGTGCTTCTCCATCTTGAAGTCGGGGATGCCGTAGCGCAGCAGCCCCCCGGCGCGGCTCTCGCGCTCGAAGACGTGGACCTCGTGGCCGGCGCGGGCGAGCTGCTGGGCGGCGGCGAGCCCGGCCGGACCCGAGCCGATCACGGCGACGCGCTTGTCCGTGCGCGTCTCGGCCGGCTGCGGCTTGATCAGGCCGAGCTTGTAGGCCTTGTCGGCGATCGCCTGCTCCACGGTCTTGATCGCGACCGGCGTGTCCTCGAGGTTCAGCGTGCAGGCCTCCTCGCACGGGGCGGGGCAGATGCGGCCGGTGAACTCGGGGAAGTTGTTGGTGGAGTGGAGGTTGCGGATCGCCCCCTCCCAGTCGTTGGAATAGACGAGGTCGTTCCAGTCCGGGATCTGGTTGTGCACGGGGCACCCCGTCGGCCCGTGGCAGAAGGGGATGCCGCAGTCCATGCAGCGCGCCGCCTGCTTGCCGACCTCTTCGTCCGACATCGGCAGCGTGAACTCGCGGAAATGCCGGATGCGATCGGAGGCCGGCTGATACTTCGCCGTCTGCCTGTCGATCTCGAGAAAGCCCGTGACCTTGCCCATATGCCCCTCCGTCCGGGCGGCGGCGCCGATCTCAAGCGCGCAGGGCCGCCCCTATGCGAGCGATCGGACCCTTGCCGACCGGGCTCGCCTTACACCAATTTCCGCGAAAGTAGAACGCGTCCAGACTTCGCGACCTGCGAGGCGGAACCCGCGTTCGGGCCGCCCTTCGACGAGGGCGGCCCGATGCGACCGGGTTCCGGAAGGCGGCGGCCCTATTCGGCCGCGACGCCCATGCGCATGCGCTCCATCTCGAGCAGCGCCCGGCGGTACTCCACCGGCATGACCTTCACGAATTTCGGGCGGTAGGTCTCCCAGTGTTCCAGCATCTCCTTGGCGCGGGACGAGCCCGTGTACTTGAGATGGTTGGAGATCAGCCGGTAGAGCCGCTCGTCGTCGTGGCCGGTCATGTTGGAGGACACGTCGACGCGCCCCTTGTGCTGGAGGTCGCCGCCGTGGTGGTGCAGCTTCTCCAGGAGATCGTCCTCCTCGGGCACGGGCTCGAGCTCGACCATCGCCATGTTGCAGCGCTTGGCGAAGTTGCCTTCGGGATCGTAGACATAGGCGATGCCGCCCGACATGCCGGCCGCGAAGTTGCGGCCCGTATGCCCGAGGATCACCACCACGCCGCCGGTCATGTATTCGCAGCCGTGGTCGCCCACGCCCTCGACCACGGCGATGGCGCCCGAGTTGCGCACCGCGAAGCGCTCGCCCGCCACGCCCCGGAAGTAGCACTCGCCGGCGATGGCGCCGTAGAGCACCGTGTTGCCGACGATGATCGATTCCTCGGGCACGATGCGCGTCTCGGGACGCGGGCGCACGATCAGCTTGCCGCCCGACAGGCCCTTGCCGACATAGTCGTTGCCGTCGCCCACGAGGTCGAAGGTGACGCCCTTGGCCAGGAACGCGCCGAAGCTCTGGCCGGCGGTGCCGGACAGCTTCACCCGGATCGTGTCGTCGGCCAGGCCCTTGTGGCCGAAGCGCTTGGCGACCTCGCCCGACAGCATGGCGCCGGCCGAACGGTCGGCATTGCCGATCGGGGTCTCGATCTCGACCTGCTGGCGGGCGGTCAGCGCCGCCTCGGCCTCGGCGATCAGCCTTCGGTCGAGGACGTCCGCGATCGGATGCTCCTGGCGCTGGGTCCAGAAGGTCTCCTCCACCGGGGCCTCGGGCTTGAAGAACATCCGCGAGAAGTCGAGCCCCTGCGCCTTCCAGTGGTCGATCATCTCCCGCTTGTCGAGGCGCTCGGAGCGGCCGATCAGCTCGGCGAGCGTTCGAACGCCCATGGCCGCCATGATCTCGCGCACCTCCTCGGCCACGAAGAAGAAGAAGTTGATGACGTGCTCCGGCGTGCCCTTGAAGCGCGAGCGCAGGACCGGATCCTGCGTCGCCACGCCCACCGGGCAGGTGTTGAGGTGGCACTTGCGCATCATGATGCAGCCGGCCGCGATCAGGGGGCCGGTGGAGAAGCCGAACTCGTCGGCGCCGAGCAGCGCGCCGATCACGACGTCGCGTCCCGACCGCAGGCCGCCGTCGACCTGCAGCGCGATGCGCGAGCGAAGCCCGTTGAGCACCAGCGTCTGCTGGGTCTCGGCGAGGCCCATCTCCCAGGGGGAGCCGGCGTGCTTGATCGAGGTGAGCGGCGAGGCGCCCGTGCCCCCGTCGTAGCCCGACACGATGATGTGGTCGGCGCGCGCCTTGGCGACGCCCGCCGCCACCGTGCCGACGCCGACCTCGGAGACGAGCTTGACCGAGATGTCGGCCGCCGGGTTGACGTTCTTCAGATCGTAGATGAGCTGCGCCAGATCCTCGATCGAGTAGATGTCGTGGTGCGGCGGCGGCGAGATCAGGCCGACGCCCGGCGTCGAGTGCCGGGTCTTGGCGATGGTCGCGTCCACCTTGTGGCCGGGAAGTTGGCCGCCCTCGCCGGGCTTGGCACCCTGCGCCACCTTGATCTGGAGCATGTCGGCGTTGACGAGGTATTCCGTCGTCACGCCGAAGCGTCCCGACGCCACCTGCTTGATGGCCGAGCGCTCGGGGTTGGCCGAGCCGTCGGGCAGCTTCAGGTAGCGGTCCGGCTCCTCGCCGCCCTCGCCCGTGTTGGACTTGCCGCCGATCCGGTTCATCGCCACCGCTAGGGTGGAATGCGCCTCGCGCGAGATCGAGCCGAAGCTCATCGCGCCGGTGGAGAAGCGCCGGACGATCTCCGACGCCGGCTCCACCTCCTCGAGCGGCACGGGGGCGAGCCCCATCTCCTCGGCCATGCGCAGCTTGAACAGGCCGCGGATGGTGGAGTTGGCCACGGCCGACTCGTTCACCAGCGCCGCGTAGTCCTTGTAGGTGTCGTAGCTGTCCAGGCGCACCGCGTGCTGGAGCGTGGCCACCGCGTCGGGCGACCAGATATGCGCCTCGCCGCGCATGCGGTAGGCGTATTCGCCGCCGACCTCCAGCGAGCGCGCCAACACGGGATCGGCCGAGAAGGCCAGCGTGTGCCGCTCCACCGTCTCGCGGGCGACCTCCTCCAGCCCGACGCCCTCGATCGTGGTCGAGGTGCCGGCGAAGTATCGCTTGACGAACTCGGACCGGAGACCGATCGCGTCGAAGATCTGCGCGCCGCAATAGGACTGGTAGGTCGAGATGCCCATCTTGGACATGACCTTGAGCAGGCCCTTGCCGACCGACTTGATGAAGCGGCCGACCACCTCCTTGGCGTCGACCTCGGGCGGGAAGTCGCCGCGCGCGTGCATGCCGAGCAGCGTGTCGAAGGCGAGATAGGGGTTGATCGCCTCCGCGCCGTAGCCGGCGAGGCACGCGAAGTGGTGGACCTCGCGCGGCTCGCCCGATTCCACCACCAGGCCGGCGGCGGTGCGCAGGCCCTTGCGGATCAGGTGGTGGTGCACGGCGGCCGTGGCGAGCAGCGCGGGCAGCGGAATGCGGTCCGGCCCCATCTGGCGGTCGGAGAGGATGATGATGTTGTAGCCGCCCACCACGGCCGCCTCGGCGCGCTCGCACAGGCGGTCCACGGCGCCCGACATGCCGCTCGCGCCCTGTTCGGCGGGATAGGTCGTGTCCAGCGTCTTGGTGTCGAACCGGTCCTCGGTGTGGCCGATCGTGCGGATCTTCTCGAGATCCGCGTTGGTCAGGATCGGCTGGCGCACCTCGAGCCGCTTGCGGCGCGAGGTGCCCTCGAGATCGAGGATGTTGGGGCGCGGGCCGATGAAGGAGACGAGGCTCATCACCAGCTCCTCGCGGATCGGATCGATCGGCGGGTTGGTGACCTGCGCGAAGTTCTGCTTGAAATAGGTGTAGAGCAGCTTCGACTTCTCGCTCATGGCGGAAATCGGCGTGTCCGTGCCCATCGAGCCGATCGCCTCCTGGCCGGTCGTGGCCATGGGCGCCATCAGGATGCGCGTGTCCTCCTGCGTGTAGCCGAAGGCCTGCTGCCGGTCGAGGAGCGACACGTCGGCGCGCGAGGCGCGCGGCTGGACGGGCTTCAGGTCCTCCAGGATGAGCTGGGTGGAGCGCAGCCAGTCGCGATAGGGGTTGGCCGAGGCGATCTCGGTCTTGACCTCCTCGTCGGAGACGATGCGGCCCTTCTCGAGGTCGATCAGCAGCATGCGCCCCGGCTGGAGGCGCCACTTCCGGATGATGCGGTCCTCGGCGACCTCCAGCGTGCCCGCCTCGGAGGCGAGGATCACGAGGTCGTCGTCGGTCACCACGTAGCGAGCGGGACGCAGGCCGTTGCGGTCCAGCGTCGCGCCGATCTGGCGCCCGTCGGTGAAGCACACGGCGGCCGGCCCGTCCCAGGGCTCCATCAGGGCCGCGTGGTACTCGTAGAAGGCCTGGCGCTCCGGGCTCATCTCACGGTTGCCGGACCAGGCCTCGGGGATCAGCATCATCATCGCATGGGCGAGCGGGTAGCCCCCTTGCGTCAGGAACTCCAGCGCGTTGTCGAAGCAGGCCGTGTCGGACTGGCCCTCGTAGCTGATCGGCCAGAGCTTGGAGATGTCGTTGCCGAAGAGCTCGGAATCCACCGAGGCCTGGCGGGCCGCCATCCAGTTGACGTTGCCGCGCAGCGTGTTGATCTCGCCGTTGTGCGCCACCATGCGATAGGGGTGGGCGAGGCGCCAGGACGGGAACGTGTTGGTGGAGAAGCGCTGATGCACCAGGGCCAGCGCCGAGGTGAAGCGCGGATCCTTCAGGTCGCGGTAGTAGGCCCCCACCTGATAGCTCAGGAACATGCCTTTGTAGACGATGGTGCGCGACGACAGGGACACGACGTAGAAGTCCGTGTCCACCGAGTGGGCCTCGGCGTAGACGCGGTTCGAGACCACCTTGCGGATGATGTAGAGCTTGCGCTCGAACTCGTCGTCGGTGGCGACGCTCGCCGGCCGCCCGATGAAGACCTGCCGGTGGGCCGGCTCGGTGGCGGCGATCTCGGGCGCCTTGGACAGGGAGGCGTTGTCGACCGGCACCTCGCGCCAGCCGAGCACCGGGCAGCCTTCCTCGGCCGCCGCCTGCTCGAAGATCGCCTTGAAGTGGAGGCGGCGCGCCTCGTCGCGCGGCATGAACACGAAGCCGACGCCGTAGTGGCCGGCCGCGGGCAGCTCGACGCCCTGGGCCGCCATCTCGGCGGTGAAGAACTCGTGCGGGATCTGCACCAGCATGCCCGCGCCGTCGCCCATCAGCGGGTCGGCGCCGACCGCCCCGCGATGCTCGAGATTGTGCAGGATGGTCAGACCCTTCTCGATGATCGAGTGGGACTTCTGGTTCTTCATGTGCGCGATGAAGCCGACGCCGCAGGCGTCGCTCTCGTTCGCGGGATCGTAGAGGCCCTGGGCTTCCGGCAGGCGGCGCGGTTTGACGGCGCCCATCGCGGTGTCGACGGCCTTGGTGGCCTCACCCTCGATGATGGATGGCGTTTCGATCGTCATCGCGTGTCTCCCTTCGCTCGTCGCCCGGACCTCGGGCCACCTGGTTCTGCGGGCAGGACTTCGGCGCCCGGTCCGGCCCCTGGCCGCCGCGCGCCGCGCATGCCCACGATGGTAACGGAGCGCCACCCTCCCGGCGCGCCCCCGCGGGCACCGTCCCGGAGACGGGAACCCCAGATAGGGCAGTATTGCTGACCTATTTCGCGCTTATGCCAGACTTGGGCCTCGGCGACAAGAGCCGTTCTAACTTCGTCAAGCCGTCTATGCAAAGCCGGCGACGCCCGGCCGCTTTGACGGCCGGACGCGGGCGCGATAGTCAGCCCCCATGATCTTCGCATCCGACAACTGGTCCGGCGCCCATCCCGCCGTCACGCAATCGCTGGAGCGCCACGGCGCCGGCCATGCCGCGGCCTACGGCGCGAGCGACGTCGACCGCCTGGTGGAGGCGCGCTTCAACGAGATCTTCGAGCGCGAGGTCGCGATCTATTTCGTGGGCACGGGCACGGCGGCGAACTCGCTGTCCTTCGCCGCGGTGAACCGGCCGGGCGGCGTGGTGATGTGCCACCGCGAGGCGCATGTGGCGCAGGACGAATGCGGCGCGCCGGAATTCTTCACCCACGGCGCGCGCATGGTGCCGGTGGAAGGGGCGGCCGGTCGCATGGACCCCGGCCACCTCGTGGCCGAGCTCGCGAGATTCCGGCCGGGCTTCGTGCATGCCGGCCAGCCGATGGCCGTCTCGCTGAGCCAGGCGACCGAGGCCGGCACCCTCTATTCGGTGGCCGAGATCGCCGCGATCGGGGAGATCGCCCACGACCGGGGCCTCGCCCTCCACATGGACGGCGCGCGCTTCGCCAACGCGCTCAGCGCCACCAACGCCTCGCCCGCCGAGATGACCTGGCGCGCGGGCGTCGACATCCTGTCCTTCGGGGCCACCAAGAACGGCTGCTGGTGCGCCGAGGCGGTGGTGTTCTTCGACCCGGTCAAGGCCGAGCAGTTCCCCTATATCCGCAAGCGCGGGGCGCAGCTCTTCTCCAAGACGCGCTTCATGGCCGCCCAGTTCGACGCCTACCTCGCGGACGGCCTGTGGCTCCGGCTCGCCGCCCACGCCAACGCGGCGGCCGACGCGCTGCGCGCCGGCATCGCGCGCTCGGCCCATGCGCGGGAGGCCTGGGAGACGCGCTCCAACGAGATCTTCGCCGTGATCGAGACGGCGACCGCCGAGCGGCTGCGGGCGCAGGGGGCGACCTTCTACGACTGGAACCCGCCGCACGACATGCCGGGGCTCGTCGGCCCGGGCGAGGGCCTCTACCGCCTGGTCACGAGCTGGTCCACGGAGAGTGCCGAGGTCGAGGGCTTCGTCGCGCTGCTCGCCTGACGCCCCTCCCCCGAACGAAAACGGCGCCCCCGAGGGGCGCCGCCGTGTGGTCCGCGACCGGATCCCGTGTTCAGGCGGCGGTCGCCTCGATCGCCTTGGCCTCGTTGGCGTTGGCGGTCGCGATGGCGATGCGGCGCGGCTTCAGCGCCTCCGGGACGATGCGGGCGAGGTCGATGTGCAGGAGGCCGTTCTTGAGGCTTGCGCCCTTGACCTCGACATGCTCGGCAAGCTGGAAGCGGCGCTCGAAGGCGCGCCCCGCGATGCCGCGATACAGGAACTCCGATCCCGCCGACGCCTCGTCGGCCTTCTCGCCCTTCACGGTCAGCGCGTTCTCGCGCGACTCGATCGACAGCTCGGCGTCCGAGAAGCCCGCCACCGCCATGGTGATGCGGTAGGTCGTCTCGCCGGTGCGCTCGATATTGTAGGGCGGGTAGCTCTGGACGTTCTCGGCACCGCCGGCCGCGTCGAGCATGGAGAAGAGCCGGTCGAAACCGACGGTGGAGCGGTAGAGGGGGGCAAAGTCGAACTGACGCATGAATGTTCTCCATCGAGCAACGGTTTGCGTTGGGTGGCCCGATGGATCCGAGGCCCCGCGCGAAGGGCGGCGGCCGGTCCGTCCGGGCCAGCGATCCCGGCCGTCCGGCGATCGCAGGGTTGAGATGGGGGAGCCGAAACGGGCGTTCAAGGGACCGGCCGGCGGGGCACGCGCGAATTCTGCGAGGCGCCACGCGGCGGGCCGGGGGCACCGCGCGCCGGCTGAACGGAAGATGAACGCCGCCTTCCGCCGCGGTTCACCTCGACCCCGCTAGAACGGGGGCGTCGGATCGGTGGTCGCGCGCCGCTCCGATGCGGCGCCGCGGCGCCCGCCCGTCGGACCCCGCGCCTTGCGGCCATCCGACATCCGTTCACGCGAACGATCGGGGCGTCCCGTCCCTTCCGTCCCGGTCGCTTGGGGTCGAGAGCCTCGAAGGGGGCTCTCGACCTCGCCCGTCCGGCGTCGCCCCCGACGCCCTGCCCCCGCCTTCAACCCCCTGCCGTCCCGCCCGGCGCGATTTCCGCTTCGGCCGGAAATGCTCTAGAGCCTCGGGGGTCGTTTCGCTTCCACGGAGCCCGCGTGCCCGAGCCCCAAGACGCCTTCGTTTCGCTCGACGCCCATCCCGCGCCGTCGGGCCTGGAAACCGGCCACCACGATCTCGGCCGGGGCGTGCGCCTGCGCTACGTGATCGGGCGCGGGCCCGCCGAGATGACGAGCCGGGGCACCGTGCTGCTCCTCCAGGGGCGCAACGAGACGGTGGAGAAGTACTACGAGACCGTCGCCGACCTCAACGCGCGCGGCTTCACCGTCGCGAGCTTCGACTGGCGCGGCCAGGGCGGCTCGGGGCGCGAGACCGCGCTGGCCGGCGTCGGCCATGTCGGCGGCGTGTCGCGCTACGCGGGCGACCTCGAACGCTTCCTGCGCGAGGTGGTGATGGACCGCTGCCCACCGCCCTACGCGGTGCTGGCCCATTCCATGGGCGGGCTGGTGGCGCTGTCGGCCACCGAACGGCTGTCGCCGCTGGTGGAGCGCATGGTGCTGGTCGCCCCGCTGGTGGCCCTGCCCGGCCGGCCCGGCGCGACCCGCCTCCTGGGCGCGCTCGCCGCTCTGCTGCACGGCTGCGGGCTCGGCTTCGTGCCGCTGCGGCGCGCGCGCCGAGCGGAGCCGCCCGCGCCCCCCGCCGACAACGTGCTGACGAGCGACGCCGCGCGCTTCGCGCGCAACCGCGCGTTGCAGCGGGCGGCGCCCTGGCTCTTCGTGGAGGGCGTCTCGGCGTCCTGGCTGCGGGCGGTGCTGCGGGCGATGCGCCGGCTGGACGATTCCGCGCGCATCGCGCGGCTCGACCTTCCCACGTTGTTCCTGCTGCCCGGCGACGACCGCGTCGTCTCGACGCCCGCCGCCGAGCGCCTCGCCTGGCGCATGCGCGCCGGCCATTCGATCCGCGTGGCGGGCGCCCGCCACGAGCTCCTGCAGGAGGCGGACCGCTTCCGCGAGCCGGCGCTGGCCGCGATCGAGGCCTTCCTGGCGGAGGCGATGCCCCCGCCGCCGCCCCTGCCCGCGATCGACGAGACGCTGATCGGCGCGGCCGTGGCGGCGGCCGAGCCGCCCGCCGCCGCGCCCCCGGGGACGGGCGACGCCCCGCTCAGCCGTTGAGGATGCGCAGCGCCGCCTCGTGCAGTGCCGGCGTCGCCGCCGCCACCACGTCGCCGCCGTTCTCCGGCCGGTCGCCCGAGAAGGTGGTGACGACGCCGCCCGCGCGCTCCACGATCGGCGTCAGCGCCACGATGTCGTAGGGCTGGAGCCCCGGCTCGACGCAGATGTCGACATGGCCGGCCGCCAGCATGGCGAAGGCGTAGCAGTCGGCGCCGAAGCGGGTGAGCCGGACCTGGTCGACCAGCGACTGGAAGCGCGCCTTCAGGGGGCCGCGGAACAGCTCGGGCGCCGAGGAGAACAGCGTCGCGCCGGCCAGTTCCCCGACGTCGCGCACCTGCAGCCGCTTGCGGCCGAGCGGCCCGTCGCCGAAGGCACCCTCGCCGGTCGCCCAGAACCGCTCGCCCGTGTAGGGCTGGCTCATGATGCCGAGCTCCGCGCGCCCGCGCACCGTGAGGCCGATCAGCGTGCCCCAGACCGGCACGCCGCAGATGAAGGGGCGCGTGCCGTCCACCGGGTCGATCACCCAGAGATGGTCGCCCGAGCCCGACAGGCCGAACTCCTCGCCGAGGATCGCGTGGCTCGGATATTCCGCCTCGATCAGCGCGCGGATCGCCTTCTCGGCCTCGCGGTCGGCCTCCGTCACCGGATCGAAGGTGAAGCCCTCCTTGGGCTTGGAATCGACGCTGAGCGCGGTGCGGAAGCGTGGCAGCGTCTCGCGCGCGGCCGCGTCCGCCAGGCGGAACAGGAAGGAAGCGTCGGGAAGCGTCGTCATCGGCGGGTCTCCTGGCGGGAAGCCCGTCCTATAGGACGATCGCGCCGGGCTGGCGAGGGCTGGCGAGGGCCGGCGGGCGCGCCTATTCGGCCGCGGCGGGCCGGTGCAGCTCGGCCTCCACCTCGGCCGCGAAGCAGGACACGAATTCCCACAGGACGCGGCGGAAGTGGCCGAAGGCGGCGTGCGGCACGAAGTTGCGCTCGTCGGCGTAGAGCGCCCGGTTGATCTCGAGCTGGATGGCGTGGACGCCGGCGCGCGGCCGGCCGTAGCGCTCGGTGATGTAGCCCCCGGCGTAGGGCTTGTTGCGCGTCACGTCGAGGCCGAGCGCCGACAGGCGCTGCGTGGCCATGGCCACGTAGTGGTGCGCCGCGCTGGTTCCGAAGCGGTCGCCCACCACGATGTCGGCCTTGGGACCGCCCGGCAGGGGGCGCACGGACGAGGGCATGGAGTGGCAGTCCACCAGGATGGCCATGCCGAAGGCGCGCCGCGTGCGCTCCACCAGCCGCTCCAGCGTCTCGTGGAAGGGCATGTAGATGGTCTCGATGCGCCCCGTCGCCTCCGACACCGGCAGGCGCCCGGCATAGATCTCCTCGCGCTCGGCGACGATGCGCGGAATGGTGCCGAGCCCGCCGGCCACGCGCACGGAGGCCGAGTTCGCCCGCTCCGGCAGGGGGCCCGAGAACATGGCGGGATCGAGCTCGAAGGGCTCGCGGTTCACATCGAGGAAGGCGCGGGGAAAGCGCGCCACCAGGAGCGGCGCGCCGAGCGCGGGCACGAAGTCGAAGAGCTGGTCCACGAACAGGTCCTCGGACCTGCGGATGGCCGAGGGACCGAGGCGACTGAGGGCGAGGAAGGACGACGGGTAGGCCCGGCCGCTGTGGGGCGAGCAGAACACGAAGGGGCTCGTCTGTCGCGTCGGCTCGATGACCTCGAAGGCCGGGCACGGGCCCGCGGCGGTTTCCAGGGTCGGGGCTGCGACGTCCAAATGCACTCCCCTTCATTTCCCTTTCGCAAACCGCGTTCCATGGGACATAGGGCCGTTTCGGCCCCCGAACATTCCATTTAGCTCTTGCTTAAGCAATCTGCTAAAAGGTCGATTGCGTGCAAGGCTTCACGTCCGGCGCGGGCCGCGACAATCAGGTTACGAGATGTACAAGATCCTTCTGGCCGAAGACGACAACGACATGCGCCGCTTCCTGGCCAAGGCCCTGGAAAAGGCCGGCTACGAGGTGACCGCCTACGACAACGGCGGCAGCGCCTACGAGCGCCTGCGCGAGGAGCCGTTCTCGCTGCTGCTGACCGACATCGTCATGCCGGAGATGGACGGCATCGAGCTGGCGCGCCGCGCCACCGAGCTCGACCCCGACCTCAAGGTGATGTTCATCACCGGCTTCGCGGCCGTGGCCCTGAACCCGGACTCCAAGGCCCCCAAGGACGCCAAGATCCTGTCCAAGCCCTTCCACCTGCGCGAGCTGGTGGAGGAGGTCGGCAAGATGCTCCAGGACGCCGCCTGAATTTTTTCTGGCCCACAGGGCACGGGGCGCGCAAACGGCCTTGACCGCCCCGCGCCTCCTGTGGTGTATGCCGCTTCATCGAATGGGCGTGTAGCTCAGCGGGAGAGCACTACGTTGACATCGTAGGGGTCACAGGTTCAATCCCTGTCACGCCCACCATTCGATCCCTTCGCCTTGGACAGCTTTCGGCTCGACGGGCGTTTTCGTCAGGTCGATCGCGTCGAACGCCAGCGACCCCATCGCCTCCGGCAAAAGCACGCAGACGTCGAATGACGCCATCTCCGGTGGCGGCGATGCGCCTCGATGCGTCGGCCCTCTGGCGAACCGACGCGTTCCGCCTCGCTTTCGACGCGGGTCGCCGCCCTGCCGGCCTTGGCCGCCACCGTGCGCCGGCGGCACGACATCGACCGCTCGCCGGCGCGTGCTCCTCGCGGCAACGGCACGATGGTCGGCTCCTTCTTCGCGCCGACGCCTGGGACGCAAGACATGAACCGCTTCGGGCCGCCGGCACCGACCGGATCGACCGGCGCTCGGCATGGCGACCGAACGCCCGGTCGAGGTTC
This sequence comes from Aureimonas flava, assembly GCF_003583935.1. Taxonomy (GTDB): domain Bacteria; phylum Pseudomonadota; class Alphaproteobacteria; order Rhizobiales; family Rhizobiaceae; genus Aureimonas; species Aureimonas flava. Next base: position 186,432 of record NZ_QYRN01000002.1, read on the forward strand.
CGGCGACGGAGCGATGCGCGGAGCCGGCGCCGATCTGGCCACGCAGGCGTCAGCTCCTCGCGACCGATCGGAGCGGGTAGAGGGCGGTCGAGCGGTCGTCAGGAGTCAAAGCCCTGGGAGCCGCTTCGCCTGTCGCAGGCTTGCCGCGATCGCGGTGTTCGTCTCGGCGTCCGCCGGAACGCGTGGGGAGGGGCACTCCGGGAACCGTGGCCGGCCTCCTCCGCGACGGCTCCAAGGCTCGACCCTGCACCCGGTTTCCGCCGGGCAAGACCCGTTCGCCAGGGAATCAGGTGCCCCATCGGCGGTCCGGCCCGGCGCGCGTCTCCTGGTGGGGCGAACGCTGGACCGGCCCCTTCGGACGGCAGGGGTTGCCGCGATCGCATATGCCGCTGGAGGCGGTGCGTGATCGTCGCCCAGTTGGTGCCCGTTCCTGGGACGACACCTGCGACCGGGGTCTTCAGACCGGGCCCGCCCGTTCCGAGATCATCCGATAGGCGGCGGGGCGGCGGTAGCGATCGAAGTCGAAGTTCACGCGCCGGCAGGTATCGATCAGGTCGAGGTCGGCCCGATGCACGACCACCTCGTCGCCGACGGACATCGCCTGCGCGGCGATCTCGCCGGTCGGGGCGACGATGCACGAGCCGCCGATCAGCGCCTGCCCCTCCTCCAGCCCCGCCTTGGCGCAGCCGGCGACCCAGAGCGTGTTCTGGTAGGCCCCGGCCTGCATCGGCAGGTGGTTGTGGAACATGCGCAGATGCGCGAGGGCGGGCGCCTCGTCCAGGAGCAGCGGGGTGTTGTAGCCGATCAGCGCCACCTCGGCGCCGCCCAGCATCAGCATCCGATAGGTCTCGGGCCAGCGGCGGTCGTTGCACAAGGCGAGGCCGACGCGCGTTCCTCGGTAGTCGAAGACCGGAAAGCCGAGATCGCCCGGCTCGAAGTAGCGCCGCTCGAGATGGACCGTGGTGCCCTCTTCCGGCTCCTCCGATCCGGGCACGTGCATCTTGCGGTAGCGGCCCAGCACCTCGCCGTCGTCGCCCACCAGCGCCATCGTGTTGTAGCGCCGGCGTCGGCCGTCCCCTTGCGCGATCTCGCCGTAGCCGAGCGCGAAGCCGATGCGCAGCTTGCGCGCCGCCTCCGTCAGCGGCCGGGTGGCGGCGTTCGGGAAGGCGTCCTCGTAGAAGCCGTCGATCTCGGCCTCGTCCTCGATGAGCCAGCGCGGAAAGAAGGTGGTCAGGGCCAGTTCGGGGAACACGGCGAGCGAGGCCCCCTGCGACGCGGCCTCTTCCAAGAGATGGACGAGCCGATCCACGATCTCGCGCCGGCCGGCGCTTCGCGCGATCGGCCCCGTTTGACAGGCCGCAAGGGTCAGGTGACGCGCCATGGCTGGTGCTCCTCGAGTGGAATGGGAAACGAATCGGGCGCCGCGCGATGGCGCGCCTGGAAGCGACCGGCGGGCGCGGCGGCGACCAGTCGGCCGTCCTGCACCACCGGCTCCCCCCGCAGGAGGACCGTCACGGGGCGCCCCCTGATCCGCCGCCCCTCGAACGGGCTGAAATCGACGTTGGAATGGAGGTCTTCGTGGCGGACCGTCCAGCGCGCGGCCGGATCCCAGAGCGCGATGTCGGCGTCGAGGCCGACGGCGATCCGGCCCTTCCGGTCGTCGAGCCCGTAGAGCCGCGCGGCGGTCTCGGCCGAGAGTTCCAGATAGCGTGCCAGCGACAAGCGCCCGGCTAGGAGCCCTTCCGAGAACAGGAGCGGCAGGCGCGTCTCCAGGCCCGGCACCCCGCTCACGGCGTCGGCGAAGCTCGCGTCCGCCGTTCGGGGCAGCTTGTCGGCCAGGCGGTAGGGCGAGTGGTCGGAGGACCACAGCGCGATGCGCCCCTCCGCCAGCGCATGCCACAGAAACGCGTTGTCGTCCGCCCCGCGGGGCGGCGGCGAGAACAGGAAGCGGGCCGCCTCGCGCTCCGGCCCGTCGAACACCGAGGCGTCGAGGAGCACGTATTGCGGGCAGGTCTCCGCCACCACCGCGACCCCGCGCTCCCGGGCGCGCTCGACCTCCTCCGCCGATTGCCGCCCGGATACGTGGAGGATCGCCGCGCGCGCGCCCGCGATCTCGGCAAGGGTCGCGACGCGGTGCGTCGCCTCGCGTTCGGCCGGCATGGCGCCGGCGACGAGATGGAAGCGGAGCGACCGACGGCCGGCCGCGAGAAGCCGGCCGCGCGTGCGCCGGATCGCCGCGTCGTTCTCGGCATGCACCAGAACGGTGGACCGGCTGGCGCGGGCGGCGTCCATGAGGCCGAGCACCAGGTCGTCGCCCGCCGCGAAGCCCTCGTAGGTGAGGAAGACCTTGACGCTCGGAACGCCCCGCGCGGCCAGCGTCTCGACCTGCCGGTCGACATTCCCGCCGGTGCCGGGCGTGACCACGCCGTGGAAGCCGTAGTCCACGAAGGAGCGGCCGGCCGAGCGTGCCATCGCCCGCTCCAGGCCCTCCACCGCGCTCGTGCCGGGCGCCGGCATGGCGAAGGGGACGAGGCACGTCGTCCCGCCGAAGGCGGCCGAGATCGAGCCGGACCCGAAGTCGTCCGCCGTGTCGGCGCCGCCCCAGGAGGGCTGGTCGAGATGGCAGTGGGCGTCGATGCCGCCCGGCAGCACCCAGAGCCCGGCGGCGTCGATGCTGCGCCGCCCCTCGAGGCCCTTGCCGAGGGCGGCGATCCGGCCGCCCTCGATGCCGATGTCGGCCTCCAGCCAGCCCTCGCATCGGGCCACCCGCCCATTCCTGATGACAAGCTCGTGCACGCGCAAGCCCCGATCGAGGGTCCGGGCACCAAGCGCCCCGTTCCTGCTTATTTCGATATTTTCGATTTTACAACCGTTTCAAATCGGCATATCGAATACCGGAAATCTGGTTCGACCCGCGGACGCCGCGGCGAAGCGGGCCGAAGCTCGCCCTCGCCCCGCGGGGCGCGTCGCGACGGCCCGGACTGGAACCACAGGCGGCGCGACCGGCCGCCGGACGGCGGATCGGGCGCCACCACGACAGGCAGCGAGGGTTGAGAATGGATCTGGGTCTCGACGGCAGGACGGCATTGGTGCTCGGCGGCGGCGGCGGCCTCGGCCGGGCGATCGCAAGGACGCTGGCGCGCGAGGGCGCCCGGGTCGCGGTCGCGGACATCGATGCCGGGGCGGCGGACGCGGCCGCGGCCGAGATCGCCGCCGCCGGCGGCAGGGCGCTCGCGCTCCAGTGGGATCTCGCCGCGCTCGACATCGTGGACCAGCGCGTGTCGCAGGTCGAGGCCGAGCTCGGATCGGTGGACATCCTGGTGAACATCACGGGGGGCCCGCCCCCGACCCCGGTGGCCGGGCAGCCCACCGAGACCTGGGAGAAGCACTTCCGCAGCATGGTGGCGTCCGTGGTCGCGGTGAGCGACCGCGTCCTGCCCGCCATGCGCCGCAACGGCTGGGGGCGTGTCATCACCTCGACGTCCTCGGGCGTCGTGGCGCCGATCCCCAATCTCGGCCTGTCCAACGCGCTTCGCATGTCGCTGGTCGGCTGGTCCAAGACGCTGGCGCGCGAGGTCGGGCGCGACGGCGTGACCGCCAACGTCGTGGTGCCCGGACGGATCGCCACCGGGCGCATCACCTTCCTGGACGAGCAGAAGGCCAAGCGCGACGGGCGCACGGTGGAGGAGGTCGCGGCGGCGAGCGCGGCCGACATCGGCGTCGGGCGCTACGGCGATCCGCAGGAATACGCCGACGTGGTCGCCTTCCTGGCGAGCCGCAACGCCTCCTACGTCACCGGCGGCATGATCCGCGTGGACGGCGGCCTGATCGCCAGCGTCTAGGCACGCCGCCTCGCGCGGCCCGCGAGCGATCGATCCGAGCCCGGAGAGGCGGAAGGAGACTGCGATGCGTCACGACGTGGTTCTGCGAGGGGGCTCCGTGATCGACGGGAGCGGCGCACCGGCCTTCCGGGCCGACGTCGCCATCCGCGACGGCCGCATCGCGGCGATCGGCCGGGTGGAGGATGCCGACGCCGGCGAGGTCGTGGACGCGACCGGCCACGTCGTCGCCCCCGGCTTCATCGACGTGCACACCCACGACGACAGCGCCCTGCTCAGCCCGACGGGCATGGTTGCCAAGACCAGCCAGGGCGTGACGACGGTGATCGTCGGCAATTGCGGCATCAGCGTCGCGCCGCTCGAGCTGGACGAGACGCCGCCCGCCCCGCTGACCCTGGTCGGCGGCCGGGAGAACTTCCGCTTCGCGACCTTCGCGGACTATCTCGGCGCGCTGGAGGCCGAGGGCATCATGACCAACGCAGCGGCGCTGGTGGGGCACACCACGCTGCGCCGGCGGTGCATGCCGACGCTGGAGCGCGCCGCGAACGCGCAGGAAACTGCCGAGATGGCGCGCGAGGTGGCGATCGCGGTGGAGGCGGGCGCCATCGGCGTGTCGACGGGCCTCGACTACATCGCGGCCCTGCCCTCCTCCACGGAGGAGGTGAAGGCGCTCTCGCGCGCGGCGGCCGAGCTCGGCGGCCTCTACGTCACCCATACGCGAAACTACTTCGAGCACCTGGAGGAGGCGATCGAGGAGGCGATCGAGATCGCCTCCGACACGGCGGCCAAGCTCGTGATCTCGCACCACCAGGCGACCGGACGCGACAATTTCGGCAAGGCGGCGCCCACGCTGTCGCGCATCGACGAGGCGCGCCGCAATATGGAGATCGGGGTCGACTGCTACCCCTACGCCGCCTCCTCCACGGTGCTGAAGACGCAACGCTGCGACAAGGGCGTGCCGATCCTGATCACCTGGTCGGACCCGCATCCCGAGCTCGCCAACCACTACCTCGCCGACATCGCGCGCGACTGGGCCTGCACCGAGGCGGAGGCGGCCGAGCGACTGCTGCCCGCGGGAGCGGTCTACTTCCAGCTCGACGAGGCCGACGTGCGCACCGTCTTGTCGCATCCCAGGACCATGATCGGATCGGACGGGCTGCCGCACGACGACCACCCCCATCCCCGCCTCTGGGGCACCTTTCCGCGCGTCCTTGGCCATTACGCGCGCGACCTGAAGCTGTTCTCGCTGGAGCGGGCGGTGCACCAGATGACCGGCCTGCCGGCCGGCGAGTTCGGCCTGCGCGAGCGCGGGCTGCTCCGGGCTGGCTTCCATGCCGACATCGTGGTGTTCGACCCGGAGACGGTGATCGACCGCGCCACCTACGAGAAGCCGGCGCAGCCCTCGCAGGGCATCGAGCGGGTGCTGGTCAACGGCCGGACCGTCTGGGCCGGGGGCGCCGCCACCGGGCTGCGGCCCGGTCGGGTGCTTCGGCGGGCGAGGGACGTCTCGGTGCACCTCGCCGGCGCGCGGCGCGGCTGCGCCTGCTGAGGGCGCCGGCGGCTCTGCCGCCGGGCCCCGTGCGCGCCTAACGCGGCACGGTCTCGACCCGGAAGCGCCGCCGGGTCTCGTCGGTCGCGGGGTAGAAGCCCGGAAGCGCCTGGCCGGCCAGCACCTTGTCCCGGATCCAGGCGTCCAGCGCCTCGTCCTCGGGGCCCTTTGCGGCGATCTCCTCCAGATGGGCGGCCGGCACCACCACCACGCCGTCGTCGTCGGCCACGAGATAGTCGCCCGGAAACACCGCCACGCCGCCGCAGCCGACCGGCGTCTGCCACTCCACGAAGGTCATGGTGGTGCTGGACGGGGGCGCCGCGCGGCCCCGGCACCAGGCGGCGAGGCCGATCTCGGCGATGACGCTGCCGTCGCGCAGGGCCCCGTCGGTGACCAGCGCCTCGACGCCGCGCGCCTTCATGCGCGAGGCGAACACGTCGCCGACGATCCCCGCCTCGGCCTCGCGCATCGCGTCCACCACCACCATGGCGCCCGCCGGCATCGCCTCGATCGCGGCACGCGGCGACACCGCGTCGGTCCAGCGCTCCGGCGTGGACAGGTCCTCGCGCGCCGGGATGAAGCGCATGGTGAAGGCGGGCCCGGCACGCCGTCCCTGCCCCGCCGCCAGGGGCATCGCGCCGCGTAGCCAGACGTTGCGCAGGCCGTGCTTGAACAGCATCGTGGTGATCGTGGCGGTGGACACCCGGCAAAGGGCCTCGGCCAAACTCGTGGTCTCGGTCATCGGCATTCTCCCGAAAGCGCGCCCGCTCCCGCGCGTCGCGATCTCGTCAGCAAGGGGAAACCGCGGCACGGAAGCACAACGGCGCGCGCGTGCCTACTCCCCTCCGCAGCTAAAATGTATTTTCTTGACTCAAAAAGACATCGTGGGCAGTCTGGCTCTCGTGCCTCGCCGATCTCCCGTTTGACGGACCACGCCCTTGCTCCTCGACACCGTCTCGCCCATGCCCCATCTGGCGCGGGTTCCGCCCTATGCCGCCGCCGAGAAGCCTGCGGGCGACGGGGGCCGGCCGGTCATCCTGTCCCAGAACGAGCTGGCCACCGCGCCCAGCCCACGGGCGGTGGAGGCGGCCGCGGCGACCCTGGCCGGCTCGAATCGCTATCCCGACAGCGACTGCGAGGCGCTCTGCGCGGCGATCGCGGCGCGGCACGGGCTCCGGGCGGACCGCGTCCTGTGCACGCCGGGATCCATGACGCTCCTGGGAACGCTGGTGCGCAGCTATGCGGGGGCAGGCGACGAGGTCGTGATCACCCGGCACGGCTACGGCTACTTCCGCACCGTGATCCAGCTCGCCGGCGCGACGCCCGTGGTGGCGCCCGAGACGGAACTCCACGCCGACGTCGACGCGATTCTCGCCCGCGTCACGGAGCGCACGCGCATCGTCCTCCTGGCGAACCCCAACAATCCGACCGGGACGATGATCCCCTGGAGCGAGGTGCTGCGCCTCCATGCGGGTCTGCGCGAGGACATCCTCCTGGTGCTCGACGCCGCCTATGCCGAGTTCGTCGCCCGGCCGGACTTTCGCGCCGGATCGGACCTCGTGGACGCGAGCCGCAACACGGTGATGATCCGCACCTTCTCGAAGATCTACGGCCTGGCCGGCATGCGCGTCGGCTGGGGCTACTTCCCGGCCGCGATCGCCGATCTCCTGCGGCGCGTGACGCCTCCGTCCAGCGTGTCCTCGCAGGCGCAGGCCGCCGCGATCGCCGCGCTGGCGGACCGCGACCACACGCGCGCGACCTTCGAGGCGGTCTCGCGCGAGCGGCAGCGCCTCGCGGCGGCGCTGGGCGTCCTCGGCCTCGCGGGGCCGCCGAGCGAGGCGAACTTCGTGCTGGCGGATTTCGGCTCGCCCGAGCGGGCGAAGCGCGCGCACGCCTTCCTCACGCGGCGCGGCATCCACCTTCGCCCGGTCGCCTCCGCCGACCTGCCGCAGCACCTGCGGATCACGATCGGCACGGCGGCCGAGCACGAGGAGGTTCTCGGCGCGCTGCGCGCCTTCCTCGACCGCCCAGCGTGACGCCCCGTGCCTGCCCACGATCCGGGCAGGCTGCCTGCCGATTCAACGTTCATTTTCCCGAACGGATCGAAATATGAGCAGTCTTCGGATTGAACATTTTTGGGAATTTTATACAACGGAGGGGCGCCTGGCGGTTCCAAGCCGGCGGTCGGCGGCCCGGTGGGGCGGCGGCCCCGCACCCCTGGAACCCGTTCCGGCGAACGAGGACATCCGATGAGCGAACGCCCCACGGAAACCGACGTGATCGTGATCGGCGGCGGCATCGCCGGGGCGGGCTGCGCCTTCGCGCTGTCGGCCGAGCGGCGGGTCGTGCTCCTGGAGCGCGAGACGCAGCACGGCTACCACGCCACCGGCCGCTCCGCTGCGAGCTTCACCGAGAACTACGGCACCACGGTGATCCGCAAGCTGGCCATCGCCAGCCGCGGCTTCCTGGAGAACCCGCCGGCGGGCTTCACCGAGGTGCCGCTGATCGCCCCCTGCGGCATGATCACCATCGCCCGCGCCGACCAGCGCGAGCGCCTGGAAGAGGAGTTCGAGCGCGGACGGCGGCTCGTGGCGTCGCTGCGACGGCTGACGCCGGCGCAAGCGGTGGCCGCCTGCGGCGTGCTGCGCCCGGACTACGTGGACGGCGCCTTCCTCGAGCCCGACTCGCGCGAGCTCGACGTGAACGCCCTGCACACCGGCTTCCTGCGCGCGGCCAAGGCGCGCGGCGCCGACCTGCGCACCGGCCACGAGATCGCCGGCCTGCGACGGGAGGGCGACCGCTGGCTGGCGGAGACGCCCCGGGGCCTCTTCTGCGCACCGGTCGTGGTGAACGCGGCCGGCGCCTGGGGCGACGTCGTCGCCCGCATGGCGGGCGTCGCGCCGATCGGGCTCGAGCCCCGCCGGCGCACCGCCTTCAACATCGCCGCGCCCGCCGGGATCGACATGTCCGGATGGCCGCTGATCAACGACGTGGACGAGGACTTCTACTTCAAGCGCGACGCCGGGCAGATCTTCGTGTCACCGGCGGACGCGACGCCTTCGGAACCCTGCGACGCCTGGGCCGAGGACCTCGACATCGCGATCGGCGTGGAGCGCCTCCAAGAGGCCACCACGATCGAGGTGACCCGCATCCTGCACAGTTGGGCCGGACTTCGCACCTTCGCGCCGGACGGCTCGCCCGCGGTCGGCTTCGACCCCGACGCGCCCGGCTTCTTCTGGCTGGCGGGCCAGGGCGGATACGGCATCAAGACCGCCGTCGCCCTGTCGGAGGCCAGCGCCGGCCTGATCCTGCGGGACCGCCTGCCCGAGAGCCTGGAGCGGCTCGGTCTCGACCGGGCGGACCTCGCCCCCGCGCGCTTTCGCACGGGCGCCCAAACCACCATGGAGACAGTCTGAATGACCATCCAGCGCCACGCCGTCGGCGAACGCTTCTGCCGCGCCCTGACCCACAACGGGACCGTCTACCTGGCCGGCATGACCGCCGACGACCTCGCCGCGGGCACCACGGGCCAGACGGAGCAGATCCTCGCCAAGATCGACCATTTCCTGGCCGAGGCCGGGTCCGACAAGCGGAAGATCCTCAGCGCCACGATCTGGCTGCGCGACATCGCCGACTTCGACCTGATGAACGTCGCCTGGGACGCCTGGGTCGACCGGCAGGCGATGCCGGTGCGCGCCACGGTCGAGGCGCGCCTCGCCGGCGACGCCTACCGCGTCGAGATCATGGTGACGGCGGCGGCCTAGCCGCCGCCGCGCCGACGACACCGCAAGGCATTCCAACCCAAAAGGAGACACCGGCATGTTCGGGACCGAAAACGGCAATACCGTCAATCTGCGTCGGCAGCTCGCCGACAAGGCGATCTCCCGGCGGGAGTTCGTCCGCCTCGCGGCCCTGCTCGGCGCCTCCGCCACCGCGGCCTACGCCTTCGCCGGCCTTCCGGCCTATGCCCAGGAGGCGGAGAACCTGCCGTTTCCCCCGCGCGATCCCAAGGCGCAGGCGGGCGGGATCCTGCGCTTCGGCCAGAAGGTCGCCAAGATGGACGACCCCCACGTCTACTCGTGGAACGAGATGTCCAACCAGTCGCGCCCGGTGATCGAGTACCTGACGCTGGTGGGCCCCGACAACGTGACGCGCGGCATGCTGGTGGAGAGCTGGCAGCCCTCCGAGGACCTGAAGACCTGGACGCTCAACGTGCGCAAGGGCGTGAAGTGGCACAACGGCGACGACTTCACCGCCGAGCACGTCGCCTGGAACATCCGCCGCTGGACCGATTCCGACACGGGCTCGGCCATCCTCGGCCTGTCGACCTTCAGCGCGCTGGCGCAGGAGACCGGGGGAACCGACGCCAAGGGCAAGCCGGCCCGCAAGGCGCCGGAGGGCGCCATCGAGGTGGTGGACACGCACACGCTGCGCCTCCACCTGTCCAAGCCCGTCCTGTCCCTGCCCGAGGACTGCGGCGACTATCCCTGCCTGGTGATCCATCCGAGCTTCCAGGCGCCGTTCTCCGACAACCCGATCGGCACCGGCCCCTACACGGTCAAGGAGCTCAAGGTCGGCGAGCGCTGCGTGCTCACCCGCATCCACAAGACCACCACGGGCGAGGACTTCACCTACTGGGGCGGCGACGTCTACCTCGATGAGATCCACTTCCTCGACTACGACCAGGAGTCCCAGACGCTCGCCCTCGCCTCGGGCAGCGTGGATGCGATCTACGAGCTGACCTCCGACCAGCTCGAGCTCGCCAAGGGCATCGAGGGCGCGCAGATCGGCGTGACCAGCTCCGCCGGCACCCTGTGCATGCGCATGCAGGTCGACCAGAAGCCGTTCGACGACATCCGCGTCCGCCAGGCCATCTGCAAGGCGGCCGACAACGGGCAGACCACGACGCTCCTGTTCCCCGAAGGCGGCAAGCTCGGGGCGAACTTCCACGTGGCGCCGATCCATCCCGAGTTCTTCGAGCTCCCGCCGCAGCGGCGCGACGTCGAGGGCGCGCGCGCCCTTCTGGCCGAGGCCGGCTACCCGGACGGCCTGGACCTGTCGATCGACGTCGGCAACACGGACGGCCCCTGGCAGCAGGCGACCTGCGAGGCGCTGCGCAACCAGCTCGCGGACGCCGGCATCCGCGTCGCGGTCAACGTGATGCCCTCCACCAAGTTCTGGGAAGTGTGGATGGACACGCCCTTCGGGGCCACCTCCTGGGGCCACCGGCCGCTCGGCACCATGGTGCTGTCGCAGGCCTATCGCACGGGCGCCCCCTGGAACGAGACGCACTACTCGAACCCCGAGTTCGACGCGGCGCTGGACGCGGCCGAGGCGACCATCGACGTCGCTGAGAGGCGCCGCCTGATGGAGAAGGTCGAGACCATCCTGCGCGACGACGCGCTGATGGTGCAGCCGTTCTGGCGGCCGATCTACATCCTGGCCTCCGCCACCGTGCACGGCTACCAGCCGCATCCGGCGCGCCAGTCGCAGCTCACCCGGGTCTGGATGGGCTGAAGGCCGGTTCGGGTCCGGGCGGCGGGGCCGCCGCCCGGACCCACGGTCGGAGCCGGCCGCCGCGCGGGAGCGCGGGTGGCCGATCCCGGTTTCCAGGGCGCAGCCGGCGAGGCGGAAATGATCAAGATGATATCCGCCCGGCTCGGGCAGATGCTGCTGACCATGGCGGTGGTCACCTTCGTGCTGTTCGCGATCTTCGACAGCGACCAGTTCCGGCGGCAGGTCGCCACGGCCGAGCTCGGCGGCTTCGGCATGGCCACCCTGTCCGAGGACGGCTACCAGAAGTGGCTGGAGAGCAAGGGCCTGACCCAGCCCTTCTTCGTCCGCTACGTCGACTGGATCGGGCATGTCGCCACCGGCGACCTGGGGCGCTCCATGCAGAAGAACGTCGCGGTGTCGACGCTCCTGGGCGAGCGGCTGCGGGCGACCGGGACCCTCGCCTTCTTCGTGTTCCTGTTCATGATCCCGATCTCGCTCACCCTGGGGGCGCTGGCGGGCATGCGCGAAGGTTCGCTGCTGGACCGCGTCATCTCCCAGTTCTGCGTGCTCACGACCTCGATCCCCCAGGTCGCCACGGCGGTGGTGCTCACCGTGGTGCTCGGCCTCGGTCTCGGATGGGTCCCCACCAAGGCCTCCATGGCCGGCGGCTTCAACCCGGTCGACCTGGTGCTGCCCGTCCTCACGCTGCTCCTCTACGACATCGGCTACGTGGCGCGCATGACGCGCGCCTCCATGGCCGAGGTGATGACCTCCCACTACATCCGCACGGCGCTGCTCAAGGGCATTCCCTATTCCAGGGTCATCATCGACCACGCGCTGCGCAACGCGCTGATCGTCCCGTTCACGCTGATCTTCCTCCAGCTCAACTGGCTGCTGTCGCAGGTCGTGGTGGTGGAGGTGTTCTTCCAGTACAACGGGTTCGGCCGCATGCTCTACGACGCGGCGATGTACGGCGACGTCGAGGTGATCCAGGCGGCCACGCTGGTCGCGGTCGCCGTGGCGGTGATCTCGCAGCTCCTGTCCGACATCGGCTACATCCTGCTCAATCCCCGAGTGCGGCTGAAATGACGCTTCCCCTCTCCCAAGACAGGGTCCGCCGGCGCCCCCTCGTCCGGCCGCTCGGCTTCACCGGCACGGTGGTCGCGCTGATCGCGCTGATCTACCTGCCGCTGAGCCTCTACGTGATCGGCGCGGGCGCGCTCGGGTCGTGGCGTCCGATCGTCCTCTTCCCCGCGCTTCCCGCCACGCTGACGCTCTACGTGCTGGCGGTGCGCCGCTGGCGCGAATCGACGCTCGCGGTGGTGGGGCTGACGCTCGTGTTCTTCTGGGTCGCGGTGGCGGTTGCCGCCCCCTATCTGCCGCTGCTCGACCCGAACCGGCCGGTGACCCCGTTCCTGACCCCGCTCAGCGAGCGCTCCGGCGTGACGTTCTGGCTCGGAACCGACATGCGCGGGCGCGACATGCTCTCGCGCACCTTCTGGGGCGGCCAGCGCGTCCTGGTCTGGGGGCTCACGGCCACCGCCGTCGCCTACGTGGTGGGCGCCTTCCTGGGCCTCGTGGCGGGCTATCTCGGCGGCTGGTGGGACACGCTGGTCTCGTTCGTCTGCAACGTCCTCATCTCCTTCCCGGTGATGGTGCTGCTGATCCTGATCCTCAACGTCATGGGGCAGAGCGGCGTCAACGTCATCATCGCCGTCACCCTCGCCTCGGCGCCGGCGATCATGCGCATCGTGCGGGGCCTGACGCTCGACGCCAAGACGCGCGACTACATCTTCGCGGCCCAGACGCGCGGCGAGAGCGCGCTCCGGATCATGCTGGTGGAGATCCTGCCCAACGTGCGCGGTCCGCTGATCGTCGATGCCTGCCTGCGGCTCGGCTACACCACGGTGGCGATCACAACGCTGACCTTCCTCGGCCTCGGACTGCAGCCGCCCGACCCGGACTGGGGCCTGATGATCAAGGAGGCGGCGGTCGCCGCGCTCCTGTGGAAGTTCGCCTACATGATGGTGATCCCGGCCGTCGCCGTGTCCAGCCTCATCCTCGGCTTCAACCTCCTGGCCGACGGGTTGCGCGAAATCAGCCTGAAGGATTGACGCCGATGCTCCCTCCAGCGCGCGACGCCACGTCCGGGACGCCCGTCCTCGAGTGCCGCGACCTCTGCATCTCCTACTTCACCCGCGCGGGCGAGATCCCGGCGGTGGTCGACTTCAACCTCCGGCTGATGCCGGGCGAGGCGCACGGCCTCGTCGGCGAATCGGGCTGCGGCAAGTCCACCATCGCGCTCGCGGTGATGCAGTATCTCGGCCGCAACGGCCGCATCACCGGCGGCCAGATCCTGTTCGAGGGGCGCGACATGCTGTCGATGTCCCCGGAGGAGCTGCGGCGCATCCGCGGCTCGCGCATCGCCATGGTCTACCAGGAGCCCATGGCCTCGCTGAACCCGGCCATGACCATCCGCGACCAGCTCGCCGAGGTGCCGATCCACCACGAGGGCGTGTCGCGCGCCGAGGCGCGCCGCCGCGCGCTGGAGATGCTGCACCGGGTGAAGCTGCCCGACTGCGACCGGATCATGCGCGCCTATCCGCACCAGATCTCCGGCGGCCAGCAGCAGCGCGTCGTGATCGCCATGGCGCTCCTGTCGCAGCCCAAGGTGCTGCTCCTGGACGAGCCGACCACCGCGCTCGACGTCACGGTGGAGGCGGGCATCGTGGAGCTGATCGGCGAGATCGCCGCGCAGTACGGCACGGCGCTGCTCTACGTCTCGCACAATCTCGGCCTGATCCGCGAGACCTGCCAGACGCTGACGGTGATGTATTCCGGCGAGGCGGTGGAGACCGGCACCGTCGGCCAGGTCTTCTCGCGCATGCACCATCCCTATACGCGGGGCCTGTTCGGCTCGATCCCGGTGCCGGGGGCCGACAAGAACACGCGCCCGCTGCGGGCGATCCCGGGCCACCTGCCCCCGCCGCAGAGCCGCCCCAGGGGCTGCAACTTCAACACGCGCTGCGCCTTCGCCCTGCCCGGCCTGTGCGACCGCGATCCGGTGGCCATGCGGCCCGTGGGCGGGGAAGCGGTGCGCTGCCTGCGGGTGGGCGAGATCGACGCGCCCGAAGCCGCCGCGCCTGCACCGCGCCACGAGGCCGCGCCGATCGGCGACGTCGTGGTGGACGTCCGCGACCTCAGCAAGCGCTACCACGAGCTGCGGGCCAACCGGAACCTCACTTTCGACGCCCGCCAGGGCGAGACGGTCGCCATCGTCGGCGAGAGCGGCTGCGGCAAGTCGACCTTCGCCCGCATCCTGGCCGGCCTGGAGGAAGCCACGTCGGGCGAGCTCGAGGTCGCCGGCACCCCGATCGGCGCGACCCCGGTGCAGAAACGCTCCGTGGACATGGTCCGCAACCTCCAGATGGTGTTCCAGAACCCGTTCGACACGCTGAACCCCAGCCACACGGTGGGAAGCCAGATCGCGCGCGTCATCCGCAAGTTCGGGGTGGAGACCGACGAGGCGCGCATCCGCGCCCGCGTGCTGGAACTGCTCGACCTCGTGAAGCTGCCGCGCGAATACGCCGACCGCCGACCGCGCCAGCTCTCGGGCGGCCAGAAGCAGCGGATCGGCATCGCGCGCGCCTTCGCCGGCAACCCGGCCGTGGTGGTGGCCGACGAGCCCGTCTCGGCGCTCGACGTCTCCGTCCAGGCGGCGGTGGCCGACCTCCTGATGAGCATCCAGCGCGAGCAGGGAACCACGCTGATCTTCATCAGCCACGACCTGGCGGTGGTGCGCTACCTCGCGGACCGGATCGTGGTCATGTATCTCGGCCAGATCGTGGAGCAGGGCACGGCGGACGAGGTCTTCGCCGCCCCGTACCATCCCTACACGGAGGCGCTGCTCTCGGCGGTGCCGATCGCCGACGTCCGGCTTCGCAAGCGCCGGGTCATCGTGTCGGGCGACCTTCCCTCGGCCAAGCGGCCGCCGCCCGGCTGCCCCTTCTCGACCCGGTGCAACTACGCCATCGCCGACCTGTGCGCCAACCAGCCGCCGCCCGTGCAACGCTTCTCGGGGCATCACAGCATCGCCTGCCATCTCCCGCGCGACACGCTCGCGGCGATGGAGCCGGTGATCACGATGGCCGAAGAGCCCGCCTGAGCGGGCCGGCCGGCGCGACGGGGCGGTGGGGAAAGGGCGGAGCATGAGCAATCTTCTCGCGGCGGGCGATCTCGCCCGGCGCCTGTTCCGAGAGCTGGAACGCGACACGGCGGACGCGCCGGGCGTCACGCGGGACGCCTACGGCCGGGGCGAGGCGGTCGCGCACGCCATGGTGCGCCGCGAGGCCCTGGCGCTCGGGGCGCAGGTGCGCGCCGACGCGGCCGGAAACCTCTATGCGACGCTGGCGGGCGCCGACCGGACGCTGCCGGCCGTGGTGATCGGCTCGCACCTCGATTCGGTGCCGCACGGCGGGAACTTCGACGGTGCCGCCGGCGTCCTGGCCGGCCTTGCCGTGATGGCGGAGCTGCGCGCGCGGGGCGTCGCGCCACCGCGCGACCTCGTCGTGATGGTGACGCGCGCCGAGGAATCGGCCTGGTTCGCCCTGTCCTATCCCGGCGCGCGGGCCGCCCTGGGCCGGCTCGGCCCCGAGGAGCTCTCGACGCCGCGCGGCGACACGGGCCGGTCGCTGGCGGACCATATGCGCGAGGCGGGCTTCGACCCGGACGCCGTGGCCCGCGGCGAGCCGCAGATCGACCAAGGCCGCATCGCTGCCTTCGTGGAGGTGCATATCGAGCAGGGGCCCGCCCTCGTCGCCATGGGGCGACCGCTCGGCCTGGTCTCGGCGATCAGCGGCGGGCGCCGCTACCCGCGCGCGCGGATCCTCGGGCGCTACGGCCATTCCGGCGCCGAGCCGCGCCCCACGCGCTGCGACGTGGTGCCGGGCTTCGGCGACCTGATCGGCGCCACCGAACGGATCTGGGACCGGCACGAGGCCGCCGGACACCGGCTGACGATCACCTTCGGCCGCGTCGAGAGCGATCCGGCCCAGCACGGCGGCAGCGTGGTGCTGGGCGAACTCGGCTTCAGCCTCGACATGCGCAGCGACGACCCGGCCGTGCTGGAGGCCGTGGACGGCGCGGTCCGCGAGAGCTTCATTGAGATCGCGCGCACGCGCCGCCTGGTGGTGGAGCCCGGCGCGCCGATGGCCTGGCCCGCGATCGCGATGGACCGGGGGCTGATGGACCGCCTGGCGCGCGCCGGCGCGGGCCTCGGCCTCGATCTGCCGCGACTCGTCAGCGGCGGCGGCCACGACGCGGCGGCCTTCGCCGAGGCGGGCGTGCCCACCGCCATGCTGTTCCTGCGCAACGAGAACGGCAGCCACAACCCGGACGAGACCATGGATCCGGAGGACTTCGACGTCGCGGTCGCCACGCTCGTCGACTTCGTGCTCGGCTTCGCCGCCGCCTGACCCTTTCGCAGCCATCTCAAGGACACGGAGCATGACCATCGCTCTCGACCGCGCCGCGCTGGTCGCCATCGACCTGCAGAACGAATACCGCGCCGAGGCCACCTATCCGGTCGAGGGCTTCGCGCAGGTTCTCGAGCGCAACGCGGCGCTGATGCGCGAGGCACGCGCGCGCGCCATCCCGGTGTGGCACGTGCAGGCCGCCACGCAGGACGCCGAGACCGACGCCTATCCGCTGCTGCACGGCACGGTGGACGCCTCGCTCCGCTCGGGCGTCGCGGGCAGCGCGCTGGCCGAGATCTGCGCCGAGGTCGCGCCCGAGCCCGGCGACGTGGTGTTCCGCAAGATCTGGCCCTCGGCGTTCCGCGGGAGCGACTTCGACCGCCGGCTGCGCGCCGCCGGGATCGACACGCTCCTGGTCACGGGTGTCTGGACCGACAGCTGCGTGCAGGGCACCGTGTTCGACGCGGTGTATGCCGGCTTCCACGTGTGGCTCGTCAAGGACGCCTGCGGCAGCGGCACGCAGGCGATGCACCGCACGGCGGTCCTGGGCATGGCCAACCGCCTCTACGGCGGCGGCGTCACCGCCTCGGACCGCCTCCTGGCCGCCATGCGCGGCGAGGCGGCGCGCCATTGGCGCTGCACGCGCCCCGTTGAATTCCTGTATCGAACCGATACCGTCGACGCGCTCTACGAATCCCTCTGACGGGGCCGCCTGCCCGTGACCGTTCCCTCCCCGCCCCTGCCGGACACCCCGCCCCTCGCCGCCTTGCCGGCGGACGGGCGCGACGCGGATCCCGGCACGGCCGGTCCGCGCACGGTCGCCCTGGCGAACCGGATCCTGAGCCACATCGTGGAGCACGGCCTGCCCGAGGGCGCCCCGCTGCGCGAGGTGAGCCTGGCGACGGTGCTCGACGTGTCGCGCACGCCGGTGCGCAGCGCCCTGCGCTTCCTGCAGACGCAGGGCCACGTGGAGGCGGTGCCCAACCGGGGCTTCTTCCTGCGCACCGATTCGGAGACGCTGCGGAGCCGGACGCTCGTGGTTCCGCCCTCGTCCACCAGCCTTCTCTTCTCCAGCATCATCCGCGGCTACGTGTCGGGGACGATCCCCTCCCGGTTCAGCCAGAGCCTGCTGACCAAGATCCTGAAGACGCCCCGCTCGCTCCTGATCAAGGTGCTGGAGCAGATGGAGGCCGAGGGGATCATCGTCCGGGCCGGGCAGAACTACACGTTCCAGCCGACGCTGGAGAACCACACGGCGCTGCGCAACAGCTACCAGCTCCGCGAGGCGCTGGAGCCCGCCGCGCTGCGCCTGCCGATGTTCCAGGCCGACCCGGCCGGCCTCGCCGAGCTTCGCCGGCGGCACGAACGGATGATCGACCGGCTGTCGAGCGAGGAGGCCGGCAAGGACGAGGTGTTCCTCCTGGACGCGCAGTTCCACGAGTTCCTCGCCGGCGGCAGCGGCAACCCCTTCTTCCTCCAGGCGATCCAGCACCAGAACCGGCTGCGCCGGATCATCGACATCGTCAGCTACGGCGAGAAGCTGACCTGGCAGCGGATCGGCCGGTGGTGCCAGGAGCACCTCAGCGTGATCGACGCGCTGGAGAGCGGCGACAACCGCCTCGCCGCCGATCTCCTGGCGATCCATCTGCGCTACGCCTCGCAGGAGAGCGAGCGGCTGATGCGGGCCTACTTCCTGGGCCGCGAATAGGCAGCCTCGAACTTGTGGGTGCCCGATGCCGTCAGGCCCGCGCCCGGCGCTGCCCCACCATGCGTTCGGCCAGGCTCGACAGGGCCGTCGCCAGGAAGGCCGCGCCCAGAAGCAGGAACAGCGCGCCGGGCTCGAACCGGGCCATGAGCTCGTTGCACACGGCCGGCGCCACCACCGCGCCCACCGCGTAGACCAGGAGCAGGCGCCCCGAGACCGAGACGATATGGCGGCTCTCGAACCGCTGGCCGGCCAGCGCGATGGCGACGGGGTACACGACGCTTCCCGCCGCGCCGTAGACCAGGAGGAGCGCGAAGAGGAGCGGCGTCGAGACGCCGCCGAACAGAGCGATCGCCAGGCAGCTCGCCGTCGCCGTCATCGCCGCGCCCGACAGGATCAGGCTCCGGTCGAACCGGTCGGACAGCCAGCCCATCGGCAGCTGGATCAGGAAGCCGCCGAGGCTGTAGCAGGTGACGAGCGCGGCCGCCACGGCGGCGGAATGGCCGGTATGGGCGGCGTAGATCGGCGCCAGGACGGCGAAGTTCATGTTGGCCATGCCGGCCTGGAACGCGGCGACCACCACGGCGGGGACGGTGCGCAGGAGGGTGGCGAGGCTGACCTGCTCGTCGGGCTCGCCCGCGCCGCCGGCGGCCGAGTGCGTGCGCCCGGCCGGATGGTAGCGGCGGTGCATCGCGAAGGGCAGCGCCGCCGCCAGGCAGATGGCAGCCGCCACGATGAAGAGCCGCGCGTCGCCGGGCTGGCCGAGATTGATCAGGGACTGGCCCGAGGCCATGCCGAGTGTGCTCATGACCATGTAGAGCGCCAGCAGCGAGCCCCGGTTGCGCGGCCCGGATTCGAGGTTGATCCAGCTCTCAGCCACGGTGAAGGCACAGGCCATCGCGAACCCGTTGACGAGCCGCAGCGCGCCCCAGGCCATCGCGTCCGGCACCACGAAGAAGAGGGCCGTGGCGCAGGCCATCAGGACCGCCATGCCCTGGAAGGTGCGGCCGTGGCCGTTTCGCGAGATCAGGCTGCGCGCCGTCAGGCACCCGATCAGGAAGCCGAGCGGATAGCCGGTCAGGGCGACCCGGACCGCCTCCACGCTGTCGTGGCCCAGCGCCAGGCTGAGCGAGGTCGTGGTGGCGAGCAGCGCGTTGCCGGAGGCGATGATGCCGATCGCCAGCACCAGCGGCATGATGCTGCGGACAGCGGCAAGGTCTCGACGGTCCGGGTGGGATCCGAGGTGGAGGGTCATGGGGCTCTGGGACATGCGCGCTGGAGGGCCGGTCGGCCGCGCGCCCCTGCCCTTCCGATGGAAGGTCCGGGGGGTCGCCGCCGGCCCGCACTAAACGCGATCCGCCGGCCTCCGCGATATGCGGCGGCGCGACGTTTTCGGTCACGGACGCGACATGGCGCGGCCCCCGCAAGGCGCGCGCAAGTCGCGCCGCCCGGGCCGCCTTCGCACCCGCTCCCGGGGGCGGCCTCTTAAGGCGCCGGGTCGCGCCCGCCGTCCGCCGGCGGCCGCCCCGCCGCCGCCCGGCCCGCCTTGGCGGCCTGCCGCGCGGCGGCGGGGCTGACGCCGAAGTGGCGCCGGTAGACGCGCGCGAAGAAGGCCGGGGATTCGTAGCCGCAGTTGCGGGCGATGTCGGCGAGGTCGAGGCTGCTGCGCGCGACCAGCATCCTCGCCCGCTCCATGCGCAGGCCGAGGTAGAAGTCGGACGGCGTGCGGCCGAGATGCGTGCGGAACAGGCGCTCGACCTGGCGCCGCGACAGCCCCACCTGGCGGGCCAGCACCGACAGGTCCAGGGGAGCGTCGACGCTCGCCTCCATGGCCGCGACGAGCCGGCTGAGCTTGGCGTTCGTGATCCCGAACCGCACCTCGGGCCGCAGCCGCTGGATCTCGTCCTCCAGGCGCATCGCGGCGTGGTTGAGCTGGTCGGCGATCGCCGAGGCCAGCGCCACGCCGTGCGCGGTGGCCACGACGTGCAGCATCATGTCGAGGGTCGCGGTGCCGCCCGAGGATGTGAGGAAGGGTCCGTCCACCACGAACAGCTCGCGCGTCCGGACGACGTTCGGGAAACGCTCGTGGAACTCGGCGGCGCTTTCCCAGTGGACCGCGCAGCGGCGCCCGTCCAGGATCCCTGCCTCCGCCAGGAGGTAGGCGCCCGTGCTCAGCGCGCCGAGGCGCCGCCCGAGCCGGTGCAGCCGGCGCAGCCAGGCGCGCGCTCGCACGCCGGCGTGGCGCGCCGGCTCCAGGCCGGCGCACACGACCAGAAGGTCGCAGCGGGGGGCCGTGTCGATCGCATGGTCCACGGACAGCTCGATCGCGGCGCTGCTGGTCACCGGCGCGCCCGCTTCCGACACGAGCACCCACCGGTACAGCGCGCGCCCGCTCAGCCGGTTGGCTTGGCGCAGCGGGTCGATCGCGGCGGCCATCGACAGGAGCGGAAAGCCGGGCGCGAGATAGAAGCCGATCACCGAGGGCTCGGCGTCCCCTTCCGCGCCCGGGCCCGGCTCACGCTGCGCCCCGGCCATTCAGGCCACCGCCCCCCGGTTCGCCGCGACGCGCCGCAGGCCGTCCAGCGCCATCTCGACGAGGGCCGCGTCGCCGGCCTGCGCGGGGTAGACGAGATAGACCGGCCGGTGCACGCGCGGCGCGTCCTCGACCAGTTGCAGGATCCCCCTTTCGATCTCGGCGGCGGCGAAGCCGAGCGGCAGGTATCCCGCCCCCTTCAGCGCCATGACGTACTGCATGCCGAGAACGCCGAGCCCGACCGACAGGCTCGGGGCCGCGGCGCGCGGGAAGGCCTGCCGGAACACGGTGCGGAACTCCGGCCCCCAGTCCACGTCGATGTAGTTGGCCATCCAGTCACCGGCGAGGTCGCGGTGGCGCACCAGCGCGAGCTCCTCGCGCAGCAGCTCCTCGACCACCAGGCCCGGCCGCTGCTGCGGCAGGTACATCACGGCGGCGTCGATGTCGCGCGCGGCGAGACGCTCGCACAGGGCGGCGGAGGTGCCCGCCTCCAGATGGACGGCGACGGTGGGCGCGTGCCGCTTCATCCACAGCGTCCAGGACAGGCTCAACCATTCCTCGATCGAGACGGGGCCGCCCAGGCGGAAGATGCCGTCGTAGCCTTCGGGCAGCGTCGCCTGCATGCGGGCCTGCGTCCAGATCCGGACGATCCGGTCGGCATGGACGCGGAACTGGCGCCCGGCGGGGGTCAGCTCCACGCCGCTGCGGCCGCGATGCATCAGCCGCGCGCCGAGATGGTCCTCCAGCGACTGGATGCGCGCGGACACGGTGGACTGCGTGACGCCGGTCCGCTTGGCCGCGACGCTGAAGCTTCCGCTGTCCGCCACATCGAGGAAACTGCGCAGGGCTTCGATGTTCATCGGATCCTCGTCCCCTCACCGTCCACCGGGCGGCCCGTGGGCGAGTGTTAGTGCATTGCCGCGCCCGCCGCCATCGCCCGCCGCCATCGCCCGGCGCCGCCGCGAGGCGCTTGACGGGCGCAGGGCGCCTTTCCATCCTGTCGGAAGTACCGGGGCCCGCGCGCGACGCGAGCCCCCTCGGCCTCGGAAGGGCACCCATGGCCCACCAAATCGATCGCGGCGGGCGCCGCCACGTGTTCGCCGACCTGCGCACGCTTCTCGCCAAGGCCTCGCCGGAACGCTCGGGCGACGTCCTGGCCGGGATCGCGGCGGCCGACGCGCAGGAGCGCGCGGCAGCGCAGCTCGCGCTCGCCGACCTGCCGCTCGCCGCCTTCCTCCAGGAGGCGGTGGTGCCCTACGAGGCGGACGAGGTGACGCGGCTGATCCTCGACACGCACGACGCCGCCGCCTTCGCGCCGGTCTCGCACCTCACCGTCGGCGGCCTTCGCGACTGGCTCCTGTCGGACGCGGCGCACGAGGCGGCGCTCGCGGCGCTGGCCCCCGGCCTCACGCCCGAGATGGTGGCGGGCGTATCCAAGATCTGCCGCAACCAGGACCTCGTGCTGATCGCCCGCAAGTGCCGGGTGGTGACGCGCTTTCGCGGCACGATCGGCCTGCCGGGGCGCCTGTCGACCCGCCTCCAGCCGAACCATCCGACCGACTCGGCCGCCGGCATCGCGGCCTCGGTGCTGGACGGGCTGATGTACGGATCGGGCGACGCGACGATCGGCATCAACCCGGCCACCGACAGCGTCGCAACGGTCGCCACGCTGGTCCACATGCTGGGCGAGATCATCGAGCGCTACCGGATCCCGACGCAGAGCTGCGTGCTCACGCACGTGACGACCTCGATCGAGCTGATCGGGCGCGGCGTGCCGGTGGACCTCGTGTTCCAGTCGATCGCGGGCACGCAGGCCGCCAACCGCTCGTTCGGCATCTCGCTGGCCACCCTGCGCGAGGGCCACGACGCGGCCGCGAGCCTCCGGCGCGGCACGATCGGCGACAACGCCATGTATTTCGAGACCGGCCAGGGCTCCTGCCTGTCGGCGGACGCCCATCACGGCGTCGACCAGCAGACGCTGGAGGCGCGCGCCTATGCCGTGGCCCGGCCGTTCCGACCGCTCCTGGTCAACACCGTGGTCGGCTTCATCGGGCCCGAATACCTGTTCGACGGCCGGCAGATCGTGCGCGCCGGGCTGGAGGACCACTTCTGCGGCAAGCTGATGGGCCTGCAGATGGGATGCGACATCTGCTACACCAACCATGCGGAGGCCGACCAGAACGACATGGACACGCTGCTGACGCTGCTCGGCGTGGCGGGGGTCAGCTTCATCATGGGCATTCCGGGCTCGGACGACATCATGCTGAACTACCAGACCACCTCGTTCCACGACGCGCTCTACGCGCGCAAGGTCCTCGGCCTTCGGCCGGCGCCCGAGTTCGAGGCCTGGGCCGAGGCGGCCGGCATCCTGGGGCCGGGCGGCACGCTGCGGCCGGGCGCCGCGCTTCCGGCGGCCTTCCGGCGCGCGATCGGCCGGGCAGGGTGACGGACGTGCGCAAGACCGGGACGCCCGCGCCGGTCGTGGTGGACGATCCCTGGGCCGAGCTGCGCCGCCACACCGCCGCGCGGATCGCACTCGGACGGGTCGGCACCAGCCTGCCCACCGCGCCGCACCTGGAGTTCCAGTTCGCCCACGCCCGGGCGCGCGCCGCCGTGCACCGCGCGCTCGACGAAGGCGCCCTCGCCGGCGCGCTGGCCGGTCTCGGGCAGCCGAGCGTCGCGCTCGGGTCGCGGGCGGCGGACCGCAACGCCTATCTCCAGCGGCCCGACGCGGGGCGGCGGCTGGACGAGCCCTCGCGCGCGCGGCTGGAGGCGCTGGGCACCGAGGCGCGGGGGCGGGACGTCGCGCTGGTGATCGGCGACGGCCTGTCGGCCGAGGCGGTGGAGGCCAACGCCGCGCCGCTTCTGGCCGCGCTCCTGCCGCTCGTGCGCGAGCGGGGCTGGAGCCTCGCCCCGGTGGCGATCGTGCGTCAGGCGCGCGTGGCGATCGGCGACGAGATCGGCCACGCGCTCGCCGCGCGCATGGTGGTGGTGGCGATCGGCGAGCGGCCGGGCCTCTCCTCACCCGACAGCCTCGGCCTCTACCTGACCCTCGGCCCCCGGCCCGGCCTCACCGACGAGGCGCGCAACTGCATCTCCAACGTGCGCGCCGCCGGGCTCGCGCCGCCGCGCGCCGCGGCCAAGCTCGCCTATCTCATGGCCGAGGCGTTCCGGCGCGGCCTGTCGGGCGTCGGGTTGAAGGACGAGGAGGAGCCGGACGGCGGCCCAAGCCTCGGCGAGGGCCGCAACTTCCTGACCGACGGCGACTGAGCCGGACGGGCCGGCGGCGTTGCCCCCGGCCGCCCGCCCCGTTAACTCTCGTCGGGCACGCCCGCCATGGCGCGGCGGCCAAGCGCCACGCGGGAGCCCGATGCAGATCCGTCACCTCCGATATTTCGTCACGCTGGCGCGCCTCGGCCATTTCCGGCGCGCGGCCGAACGCTGCGGCGTGACGCAGCCGACGCTGTCGGCCGGGATCGCCTCGCTGGAGACCTCGCTCGGTGTCGAGCTCGTTCGCCGCGACCGGCGCTTCGTCGGCCTCACCGCCGAGGGCGAGGCGGCGCTGCCCTGGGCGCAGCAGATGCTGCACGACTGCGACGGCATGCTGCGCGCGGCGGGCAAGCCCGGCATCGGCCTCACCGGCCGGCTGAGGCTCGGCGTGATTCCCGCCGCCATGCCGGCGGTGGGCGCCATCGCGCCGGTGCTGGCGCTCGACCATCCCGAGCTGCAACTCGTGGTCCTGTCCATGACCTCGCGCGAGATCGAACGCTCGCTGCACGCGCACGACATCGACGGCGGCGTGACCTATCTCGAGAACGAGCCGCTGACCGGCGTCATCACCTGGACCTTCTACGAGGAGCGCTACCGCTTCGCCACGCCCGCCGACGGCCCTTTTCGCGGGCGCACCGCCGTGTCCTGGGCCGAGGCCGCCGGCGCGCCGCTGTGCCTGCTGACGCGCGACATGCAGAACCGGCGCATCCTGGACGCGCAGATGAGCCGCGTCGGCATGGAGGTCCAGCCCCGCGTCACGGCCAACTCCTATTCCGCGCTCCTGTCCATGGTGCGCATGGGGGAGATGTCCTCGATCCTGCCCCACTCGCACGCCGACACCGCCGAGCGCGACCCGGCGATCCTGATCCTGCCCTTCGACGACCCGTCGCCGCCCCAGGCCGTCGGGCTCGTGGTGCTCGACCGCCACCCGATGTCGGCGCCCACCCGCGCCATCCTGGCCTGCGTGCGCTCGGCGGATTTCCGCCGGCGCGTGGAGCCGCTGCGGGACGGCAACGCGCCGTCCTGATCGACCGCGCCTATCGATGATCGCTCCGACAACATTTGACGCGTTCTAAATTGGGCGCGAACCTCCCGGCGATGGGCGAATGGCTGGGAGGCCGGGCCCGACGGTGTTCCCCGGGAGGTCCGATGAGTTCAGCAGCCGAAATCGCACGCCCGCCGAGGAGCGGTCTCCTGGACCGCGAGGCCACGATCGCCAAGGCCGGCTTCAACCGCTGGCTGGTGCCCCCGGCGGCGCTCGCCATCCACCTGTGCATCGGCATGGCCTACGGCTTCTCGGTGTTCTGGCTGCCGCTGTCGCGCGCGGTCGGCGTCACGGCGCCGGTGGCCTGCCCGGATCTGACGCTCCTGTCGGCGCTGTTCACCACGAGCTGCGACTGGCGCGTGGCCGACCTCGGCTGGGTCTACACGCTGTTCTTCGTGGTGCTGGGCTGCTCGGCCGCCGTCTGGGGCGGCTGGTTGGAGCGCGCCGGCCCGCGCAAGGCGGGCGTGGTGGCGGCGCTGTGCTGGTGCGGCGGCATCGCGATCGCGGCGATCGGCGTCGCGGTCCACCAGCTCTGGCTCGTGTGGCTGGGCGCAGGCGTGATCGGCGGCATCGGCCTCGGGCTCGGCTACATCTCGCCGGTGTCCACGCTGATCAAGTGGTTCCCCGACCGGCGCGGCATGGCGACCGGCATGGCCATCATGGGCTTCGGCGGCGGCGCGCTGATCGGCGCCCCGCTCGCCGACATGCTGATGAACCATTTCCGCACGCCCGAATCGGTGGGCGTGGCGCAGACCTTCCTGGTGCTGGCCGGCATCTACTTCCTGTTCATGATGGCCGGCGCCTTCGGCTACCGGGTCCCGCCGGCCGGCTGGCGCCCGGACGGTTGGAGCGCGCCCGTCAACCGGCGCGCGATGATCGCCACCGGCCACGTGCACCTGCGCGACGCGCACAAGACCGCGCAGTTCTGGCTGATCTGGGCCGTGCTGTGCCTCAACGTGTCGGCCGGCATCGGCGTGATCGGCATGGCCTCGCCCATGCTGCAGGAGATCTTCGGCGGCCGCTTGATCGGCCTGCCCGAACTGTCCTTCTCGCAGCTCGACCCCGGCCAGAAGACGGCGATCGCGGCGATCGCGGCCGGCTTCACGGGGCTGCTCTCGCTGTTCAACATCGGCGGCCGGTTCTTCTGGGCCTCGCTGTCGGACCGGATCGGTCGCAAGAACACCTACTACTGCTTCTTCATCGTCGGCATCGTGCTCTACGCCCTGGCCCCGACGCTGGCCGAGGCGGGCAACAAGCTGCTCTTCGTGCTGGCCTTCGGCGTCATCCTGTCGATGTACGGCGGCGGCTTCGCCACGATTCCGGCGTATCTGGCCGACATCTTCGGCACGCAGTTCGTGGGCGCGATCCACGGCCGGCTTTTGACCGCCTGGGCGACGGCGGGCATCGTCGGGCCGGTGGTGGTCAACTACATCCGCGAGGCGCAGGTGGCGGCCGGCGTCGCGCCGGGACCGGACCTCTACAGCGGCACCATGTACATCCTCGCCGGCATGCTGGCGCTCGGCCTCGTGGCCAACGCGCTGATCCGGCCGCTCTCGGAACGCTGGTTCATGCCGGCCGACGAGGTGGCGGCGCTCCAGGCCCAGTCGGTCGCCGCCGGCAGCGCCATCCCGAGCGGCTCGTTCGGCATCGGCCGCGGCGGGTTTGACGCCACGGCGGCGCTGGCCTGGGCCGCGGTCGGCCTGCCGATCCTCTGGGGGGTCGGGGTGCCGCTGACCACGGCCGCCGCGGTTTTCTCGCCGACCGGCCACCCACCGCCCCCGCCGGCGCCGCCCCCCGGGCGGCGCCGGCCCATTCCCGGGAGACCCAGGCATGCTCGATTCCGCGCGACGCTCCACCCCCTTCGACCGCGAGCGGCTGGACGAGATCATCGAAACCCACCGGGGGCGCGCGGGCGCGCTCCTGCCGATCCTGCACGACGTTCAGGGCGAGTTCGGCATGGTGGACGACGACGCCGTCCCGGTGATCGCGGCGGCGCTCAATCTGTCGCGCGCCGACGTGCACGGCGTCCTCACCTTCTACCACGACTTCCGCCGGCGCCCGGCCGGGCGCACGGTGGTCAAGGTCTGCGCCGCCGAGGCCTGCCAGGCGGCGGGCGGACGCGCGCTCCAGGCTGCCGCCGAGCGCCTCCTGGGCGTGCCGATGAAGGGCACGACGGGCGACGGCGCCGCGACGCTGGAGCCGGTCTACTGCCTCGGCCTCTGCTCGGTCGCTCCCGCCGCCATGGTCGACGGGCGCGTCCACGGCCGCCTCACCGCCGAGCGGCTGGAAACCATCGTCGAGGAGGCCATGCGATGAGCGCGCCCGTCCGCATCTTCGTGCCGCGCGACGCGGCGGCCGTGGCGGTGGGCGCCGACGAGGTCGCCGCCGCGCTGGCCGCCGCCGCGCCCCGCCCGATCGAGATCGTGCGCACCGGCTCGCGCGGCATGCACTTCCTGGAACCCCTTGTGGAGGTCGAGACGCCCGAGGGCCGCATCGGCTACGGCCCGGTGGCGCCCGGCGACGTCGCCGCGCTGCTGGCGGCCGGCATGCTGGAGGGCGCCGACCACCCGGCCCGCGTCGGCCGGCCGGAGGAGCACCCGTTCCTGGCGCGCCAGACGCGCTCCACCATGGCGCTGTGCGGCGTGGTGGATCCGCGCTCGGAGGCCGACTACGCCGCCCACGGCGGCTGGCGCGGCCTCGAGGCGGCGCTGGCGATGGACGCGGAGGCGCGGGTCAAGACCGTCGCGGCCTCGGGCCTTCGCGGGCGCGGTGGCGCGGGCTTTCCGACGGGCGTCAAGTGGGACACGGTGCGCCGGGCCGAAGCGCCCCGCAAATACGTCGTGTGCAACGCCGACGAGGGCGATTCGGGCACCTTTGCCGACCGGATGACCATGGAGGGCGATCCGTTCCGGCTGGTCGAGGGCATGGCCATCGCCGGCATCTCGATCGGCGCGACCTACGGCTACGTCTACATCCGCTCCGAATACCCGCACGCGATCGAGGCGATGGAGCATGCCATCGCCGGCGCGCGCCGCGCCGGACGGTTGGGCCCCTCCGTGGGCGGCTCGGGCCTCGCCTTCGACATGGAGGTGCGGGTGGGCGCCGGCGCCTATGTCTGCGGCGAGGAGACCTCGCTCCTGAACTCCATCGAGGGCAAGCGCGGCATCGTGCGCGCCAAGCCGCCCCTGCCCGCGCTGCAGGGCCTGTTCGGCATGCCGACCGCGGTCAACAACGTCCTGTCGCTGGCCGCCGTGCCGGCGATCTTCGCCGAGGGGCCGGAGGCCTACGAGCGGCTCGGGCTCGGGCGCTCGCGCGGCACCATGCCGGTGCAGCTCGCCGGCAACGTCCGCTACGGCGGCCTGGTGGAGGTGCCGTTCGGCATCACGCTGGGCGAGCTCGTCGACGGGATCGGCGGCGGCACGGCCTCCGGCCGGCCGGTGCGCGCGGTGCAGGTGGGCGGCCCGCTCGGCGCCTATTTCCCGCCTGCCCTGTTCGACACGCCCTTCGACTACGAGGCCTTCGCCGCCAAGGACGGCCTGATCGGCCACGGCGGCGTCACCGTGTTCGACGACACGGTGGACATGGCCCACATGGCCCGCTTCGCCATGGAGTTCTGCGCGGCCGAGAGCTGCGGCAAGTGCACCCCCTGCCGCATCGGCGCGGTGCGCGGCGTCGAGACCGTGGACCGCATCCTCGCCAAGCGCGAGGCGCGCCAGCCCGTGGGCTCCGAGCTGACCCTGCTCGCCGACCTGTGCGACACGATGAAGTTCGGCTCGCTCTGCGCGCTGGGCGGCTTCACGCCCTATCCCGTGACCAGCGCGATGACCCATTTCCCCGAAGACTTCGACCTCGATGCCCGCCGTCTTCCGGCCGGGCTCCAGGCGGCGGAATAAGGAGGAGGCCCGATGTCTCTCGTTTCCGAAACCGACTACGGCACGCCCGAGCGCCGCGCCGAGCGCCACGTGACCCTCACCATCGACGGCGAGGCGGTCACCGTCCCCGCCGGCACCTCGCTGATGCGCGCGGCCGCCGAGCTCGGCACCCGCATCCCCAAGCTGTGCGCGACCGATTCGCTCGAGCCCTTCGGCTCCTGCCGCATGTGCCTCGTCGAGGTGGAGGGCATGCGCGGCACGCCCGCCTCCTGCACGACGCTGGCGGCCGAGGGCATGGTGGTGCGCACCCAGACCGACCGGATCGCCAAGCTGCGGCGCGGCGTGATGGAGCTCTACATCTCCGACCACCCGCTCGACTGCCTGACCTGCTCGGCCAACGGCGACTGCGAGCTGCAGGACACGGCCGGCGAGGTCGGCCTTCGCGAGGTGCGCTACGGCCAGCACGGCGAG
This sequence comes from Aureimonas flava, assembly GCF_003583935.1. Taxonomy (GTDB): domain Bacteria; phylum Pseudomonadota; class Alphaproteobacteria; order Rhizobiales; family Rhizobiaceae; genus Aureimonas; species Aureimonas flava. The sequence goes on from NZ_QYRN01000002.1 coordinate 215,686, forward strand.
AACCACGTCCACCCCGTCGAGAGCGGGGCGCCCAACCCGCTGTTCATGGAGAAGGACCTCTCCAACCCCTATTTCCAGTACGACCCGTCGAAATGCATCGTCTGCTCGCGCTGCGTGCGGGCCTGCGAGGAGGTGCAGGGCACCTTCGCGCTGACGATCGCGGGGCGCGGCTTCGATTCGCGCGTGTCGCCCAGCCAGGGCGAGGACTTCTTCTCCTCCGAGTGCGTGTCCTGCGGCGCCTGCGTGCAGGCCTGCCCCACCGCGACGCTGATGGAGAAGTCGGTGGTGGCGATCGGCGTGCCGGAGCACTCCAAGGTGACCACCTGCGCCTATTGCGGCGTCGGCTGCTCGTTCAAGGCCGAGATGCGCGGCGATGAGCTGGTGCGCATGGTGCCCTGGAAGGACGGCAAGGCCAACCACGGCCATTCCTGCGTCAAGGGCCGCTTCGCCTACGGCTACGCCAACCACCGCGAGCGCATCACCTCGCCGATGATCCGCGCCTCCACCGCCGAGCCCTGGCGCGAGGTGTCGTGGGAGGAGGCGATCGCCCACACCGCGTCCGAGTTCCGGCGCATCCAGGCCAAGTACGGGCGCAACGCGGTGGGCGGCATCACCTCGTCCCGCTGCACCAACGAGGAGACCTTCCTCGTCCAGAAGCTGATCCGCGCCGGCTTCGGCAACAACAACGTCGACACCTGCGCCCGCGTCTGCCACTCGCCCACCGGCTACGGCCTCAAGACGACGCTCGGCACCTCGGCGGGCACGCAGGACTTCGATTCGGTCGAGGAGGCGGACGTCATCCTGGTGATCGGCGCCAATCCGACCGACGGCCACCCCGTCTTCGCGAGCCGCATGAAGAAGCGGCTGCGCGAGGGCGCGCAGCTCATCGTCATCGACCCGCGCCGGATCGATCTCGTGCGCAGCCCCCACGTGGAGGCCGCCCACCACCTGCCGCTGCGCCCCGGCACCAACGTCGCCGTGCTCACGGCCATGGCCCACGTGATCGTGACCGAGGGGCTGGTGGACGAGACCTACGTGCGCGAGCGCTGCGACCTCGAGGCCTTCCAGGCCTGGGCCGAGTTCGTGTCCGACCCGTCGCGCTCGCCGGAAGCGGTGGAGCCGATGACGCGCGTGCCGGCCGAGGCGCTGCGCGCGAGCGCCCGGCTCTACGCCACCGGCGGGCGCGCCGCGATCTACTACGGCCTCGGCGTGACCGAGCATTCCCAGGGCTCAACCACCGTGATGGCGATCGCCAACCTTGCGATGGCGACCGGCAACATCGGTCGCCGGGGCGCCGGCGTGAACCCCTTGCGCGGCCAGAACAACGTGCAGGGCGCCTGCGACATGGGCTCCTTCCCGCACGAGCTGTCGGGCTACCGCCACGTGTCGGACGACACGGCGCGTGCGCTGTTCGAGACCATGTGGGGCGTCCAGCTCGACGACGAGCCCGGCATGCGCATCCCCAACATGCTGGACGCGGCCGTCGAGGGCGAGTTCAAGGGCATCTACATCCAGGGCGAGGACATCCTCCAGTCCGACCCCAACACGCGCCACGTGACGGCAGGCCTGGCCGCGATGGAATGCGTCGTGGTGCAGGACCTGTTCCTGAACGAGACCGCCGTCCACGCCCACGTCTTCCTTCCGGGCTCGACCTTCCTGGAGAAGGACGGCACCTTCACCAACGCCGAGCGGCGCATCCAGCGCGTGCGACGCGTGATGGCGCCGCGCAACGGCTATGCCGACTGGGAGATCACGCAGGCCCTCGCCAACGCGCTCGGCCTGCCGATGGCCTACGCGCACCCGTCCGAGATCATGGCCGAGATCGCGGCGCTGACCCCGACCTTCGCGGGCGTCTCCTACGAGCGGCTGGAGCGCGAGACGCTGCAGTGGCCGGTCACCGACAAGGCCCCGCTCGGCACGCCGCTGATGCACATGGAGGGCTTTGTGCGCGGCAAGGGCCTGTTCGTGGTCACCGAATACGTGCCCACCGACGAGAAGGTCGGCCCGCGCTTCCCGCTGCTCCTGACCACCGGCCGCATCCTGTCGCAGTACAATGTCGGCGCGCAGACGCGGCGCACCGAGAACACCGCGTGGCACGAGGAGGACCTCCTGGAGATCCACCCGCACGACGCGGAGCAGCGCGGCATCCGCGACGGGGCCTTCGTCAAGGTGGCGAGCCGGGCGGGCGACACGACGCTGCGCGCCACCATCACCACGCGCGTGGCGCCGGGCGTCGTCTACACGACCTTCCACCATCCGCTGACGCAGGCCAACGTCGTGACCACGGACTACAGCGACTGGGCCACCAACTGCCCGGAATACAAGGTCACGGCGGTGCAGGTCTCGCCCTCCAACGGGCCCACCGACTGGCAGGAGCGCTACAACAGCTTCGCCGCCACCTCGCGTCGCGTCGCCCCGGCGGAGCCCGCCGAATGAGCGCGGCCGAGGGCGCCGCGCACGGCGGCGAGGCGGACAAGCTCGTCACCATGGTCAACCAGGTGGCGCGCTTCTTCGAGAGCCAGGCGCACGAGCCGGGCGTGCTCGGCATCGCCGACCACGTCGCGGCCTTCTGGACGCCGCGCATGCGCCAGACGATCTTCCGCCATCTCGACGGCGGCGGCGCGGGCCTGCGCCCGCTGGCGCGCGAGGGCCTCGACGCGCTGCGCGCCCGCCCGCCCAAGGCCGCGTCCGCGCGGCTGGAGGCGGCCGGCGGCGTGTCGGTCGGCACCGAGCCGGGCTCCGACGCCGGCTAGCGCCCGCCCCGCGCGGGGGGTCGGACCGGCGCCGGCCCCCGCCCGGCGCCCCCCTCGAGCGAGCCGCGGCCGAGCCGGCACCGCCACCCGCCGCACGGACGTCCGGGGCGCCGCGCACCGAAATCCGCTCCCCTGCACGGGCCCTCGCCGGTCCGTGGCCTATCTGTGCCGGGCAGCGGGGACGAAACGGGCAAGGCGGCGTCACGACCATGGATGGAGGCAAGGCCCCTCGGGAGGCGCCCAGAGACGCGCCCGCGACGGCGCCGCCGGTGAAGGCGCCCAGCCGGTTCCGGGCCTGGGTCCGCGGCAACGAGATCGGCCTCGTTCTGGTGGCGGCCGTGGTGGGGGTTCTCGCCGGCCTCGTGGTGACGGTGATCGGCTGGGCCGCGCAGGGGCTCCACGTCCTCCTGTTCGGCGCCGACGACGGGCATCTCAGCGCGATGGCCGCGCTCGGCTCGCCCTGGCACGCCGCGCTGCCGGCCTGCGGCGGCGCGATCCTGGGCGCCTACCTCCTCTGGGCGCGCGGGCGCAAGGTGCGGCCGCTCGTGGACCCGATCGAGGCCAACGCGCTGCACGGCGGGCGCATGTCGATCCGCGACAGCGTGATCGTGGTGCTGCAGAACCTCGTGTCCAACGGGTTCGGCGCCTCGGTCGGGCTGGAGGCGGCCTACACGCAGATGGCCGGCGGTCTGGCCTCGCGCCTCGGAACGGCCTTCGAGATGCGGCGCGGCGACCTGCGTATGCTGGTCGGCTGCGGCGCGGCGGGCGCCATCGCCGCCGCCTTCAACGCGCCGCTGACCGGCGCCTTCTACGCCTTCGAGCTCATCATCGGCACCTATTCCGTGGTCACCCTGGCGCCCGTGGTCGCAGCGGCGCTGTGCGGCACGTTCGTGGCCCGCTTCCTGGGCGCCGCCCCCTTCCTGATCGAGGTCGGCACGCCCGGCACCATCACCGCGCCGGACTACCCGCCGGCCATCCTCCTGGCGATCCTCGCGGCCGGGCTCGGCATCGCCATCATGAAGGGCGTGACCACGGTGGAGCGGGGCGTGCGCGGCTCGGGCCTGCCCGCGCCGCTGCGGCCGGTGGCCGGCGGGCTGGTGGTGGGCGCCCTGGCGCTGGCGACGCCGCAGGTCCTGTCGTCGGGACACGGCGCGCTGCATCTCCAGCTCGACCTTCCGGCCTCGGCCGGGGCGCTCCTGCTCGTGCTGGCGCTGAAGGCCCTGGCCTCCGCCGTCTCGATCGGCAGCGGCTTTCGCGGCGGCCTGTTCTTCGCCTCGCTCTTCATGGGCGCGCTCCTCGGCAAGCTCTTCGCCGACGTCGCGCCCTTGCTGTTCGCCGGCACGGCGCTGCCGGCCGTCACCTTCGCGATCGTGGGCATGAGCTCGCTCGCCGTCACCGTGGTCGGCGGGCCGATGACCATGACCTTCCTGGCGCTGGAGATGACCGGGGACTTCCCTATCACCGCCCTGGCGCTGGCGGCCGTGGTCACCGCCTCGCTCACCGCGCGCAAGACCTTCGGCTACTCGTTCGCCACCTGGCGCTTCCACCTCAGGGGCGAGAACATCCGCAGCGCCCACGACATCGGCTGGATCCGCAACCTCACGGTGGGCCGGATGATGCGCACGGACGTGCGCACGGCGACCCTGGGCACCAGCCTCAAGACCTTCCGCCGCGACTTCCCGCTCGGCTCCGCCCAGCGCGTCGTGGTGGTGGACGCGCAGGACGCCTATGCCGGCATCGTCCTGGTCTCGGACGCCTATTCCGACACGGCGACCGACCCCGAAGCCCGGATCGACGACCTCCTGCGCTGGGGGGACGCGGTGCTTCTGCCGCAGATGAGCGCGCGCGAGGCCGCCGGCCTGTTCGACAGCGCCGAGAGCGAGGCTCTGGCGGTGATCGACGGGCCCAAGACGCGCAACGTCGTGGGCCTTCTCACCGAAAGCCACACGCTGCGGCGCTACAGCGAGGAACTGGAGATGCGCCGCCGCGAGGCGGCGGGGGAGACCGCATGAGGCCGCCCCGGCACCCAGACGAAAAGGACAGACGGGCTTGGACGCAGTGAACGAGACCACCTTGCGCGCGGCGCCCACGATCCTGGAGCCGGGACGCAACTGCATGGCGGTGGAACGGGCCGAGCGCCTGTCGGTGATCGTCGACGCGGACGACTACTTCCGCTTCGCACGCCGCGCGATGACGGCCGCGCGCCGCCGCATCATCCTGATCGGCTGGGACTTCGACGGCCGCATCCCGCTGGGATACGAGGACGGGGCGCAGGGGCCGGAGAAGCTCGGCGACTTCGTTCCCTGGCTGGTGCGGCGCAACCCCGACCTCGAGATCTTCCTCCTGCGCTGGGACGTCGGCGCGCTCAAGACGCTGCTCCGGGGCTCCACCCTCGTGACGCTCCTCACCTGGATGCGCCATCCGCGCATCCACACCAAGCTCGACGGCGCCCACCCGACCGGCTCCTCGCACCACCAGAAGATCGTGGTGATCGACGACGGGCTCGCCTTCTGCGGCGGCATCGACATGACCGCCGACCGGTGGGACACGCGCGCCCACGCCTTCCGCGACGAGCGCCGCCGCCGCCCCTTCACCCGCCGCCGCTACAAGCCCTGGCACGACGCCACCACCGCCGTCACCGGGCCGGCGGCCGCAGCCCTCGGCGCCATCTGCCGCGAACGCTGGCAGCGGGCGGGCGGACGCCCCGACCCGGCGCCGCTGGAGGGACTGGAGCCGGTCTGGCCGGACGGGCTGCGGACCGATTTCCGCGACCTCGACGTCGCCGTCGCGCGCTCGGCGCCCGAGTTCGGCGGTCGCGAGCCGGTGCGCGAGATCGAGGCGCTCTACGTCGACCAGATCCGCGCCGCCCGGCGCTTCGTCTATGCCGAGAGCCAGTACTTCGCCTCGCGCCGCATCGCCGAGGCGATCGCCCGGCGCCTTGAGGAGCCGGGCGGACCGGAGATCGTGGTGGTGAACCCGGTCTCGGCACAGGGCTGGCTGGAGCCGGTGGCCATGGACACGGCGCGCGCCCGCCTGATGGAGGCGCTGCGCCGGATCGACCGCGAAGGGCGCTTCCGGCTGTATCATCCGGTGAACGCGGGGGGCGAGGCGATCTACTGCCACGCCAAGATCCTGGTGGTGGACGACCGCTGCCTGCGAGTCGGCTCGTCCAACATGAACAACCGCTCCATGCGGCTCGACACCGAATGCGACGTGAGCGTCGACGCGGCCCTGGCGCCGGGCGGCACCCGTGCCGGGATCGCCGCCGTGCGCGACGACCTGCTGGCCGAGCATCTCGGGGTCGACGCCGCGCGCGTCGCCGAAACCCTGGCGCGCACCGGCTCGCTGATCGGCACGATCGAGGCGTTGCGCGGGCCGGGCCGCTCACTGGTTCCCTACCAGGCGCCGGAGCTGAACGACCTCGAGGCCTGGCTCGCCGACAACAAGATCCTCGACCCGGAGGGCCCGGAGGAGATGTTCGAGCCGCTGAGCCGGCGCCGCAGCCTGCTCGGCCGCCTGCGCCGGCGGGCCGGAGGCTGAGCGGCCTCAGGCCGGCGGCGCTTCGCCGAGCGCGAGCCCGGCGCCGCGGCGCACGGCCTGCGTGAGACGGCGCAGCGACAGGGCAGGGAGCCGCGCCACGGTCCAGAACAGCGGCACCGCGATCCGCAGGCCCGGCGGCAGTTCCACCAGCCGGCCAGCCCGCAAATGCGCCTCGGCCAGGGCCACCGGCTGAAGCCCCCAGGCGAAGCCCGCCAGCGCGAGGTCGAGAAAGCCGTGCGTGGACGGCACCCAATGCGTCGGCGCGTCCGGGACGTGGCCGTATGCCTCGGCCATCCAGCGTGCCTGGAGCCCGTCGCGCCGGTCGAAGCGCAGTTGCGGCGCGTCGGCGAGCGACCGGGGATCGACGCCCGCGCCGAAGAAGCGCGCGGCGAAGGCCGGGCTGGCGCAGGCGGCGTAGCGCAGGCTTCCGAGCGGAACGGTGCGGCAGCCCGTGACGGGCTCGGGCGAGGCGGTGACGGCCGCCACGACCTCGCCCGAGCGCAGGCGGCCGGCCGTGTGCGCCTCGTCGTCGAGAACGAGGTCGAGCGTCGCGCCGAGCGTCTCGCCGGCGCCTGCGAGCGCCACGGGAAACCAGGTCGCGAGGCTGTCGGCGTTCACCGCGACGCGCAGGACGCTGCGCGCGGACGCCCCCTCCCCCGCCAGGCCAAGATCGGCCTCCAGCAGCCGGACCCGGTCCACATGCGCGCACAGGGTCCGGCCGAGGTCGGTCGGGCGGCAGGGCTGCCCGCGCACCACCAGGATCGCGCCGAGGCGCTCCTCGAGGGCGCGAACGCGCTGCGACACCGCCGAGGGCGTGATCGACAGGGCGGCGGCGGCCCGCTCGAAGCTGCCCTCGCGGACCACGGCGGCGAGCGCGCGAAGGGCGGGATAGTCCAGCATCGGATGAAGCCTTGCTTCACCGGCGACAGGAAAACAAGTTTGGCTGCATGCCGCATGCCGTCCATGAGGGGGCATGAGCGATTCCTCCGCCGCCTTCCTCTCCGGCTTCGCCCTGTCGGCCGCGTTGATCGTGGCGATCGGCGCGCAGAACCTCTTCGTGCTGCGGCAGGGGCTCGCGCGCCGGCATGTCGGGCCGGTCGTCCTGTTCTGCGCCGCGGCGGACGCGGTGCTGATCGCCGCCGGGGTCGGCGGCGCCGGCACGCTGCTGGCGGCCGCGCCCCGCCTGTCGGGCGCGCTGGCGCTCGGCGGAGCGGCGTTCCTGGCCTGCTACGGCGTGGCGGCGCTGCGCCGCGCCGCCACGCCGGGCGCGATGGCCGCCGAGGCGGGAGGCGAGCGGTCGCTGCGGCGCGCGCTCGCCACGGCGGCGGCGTTCACCTTCCTGAACCCCCATGTCTATCTCGACACGGTGCTCCTGATGGGCGTCGCCGGGTCGGCCGAGCCGCCCGCGCTGCGCCCGGTCTTCGCTCTGGGGGCGGCCGGCGCCAGCCTCGCCTGGTTCTGCGCGCTCGGCTTCGGCGCCCGGGCGCTGCGCCCGCTCCTGGCGAGGCCCGGCGCCTGGCGCGTGCTCGACGCGCTGGTCGGCCTCGCGATGCTCTCGCTCGCCGCCTCGCTCCTGGCCGGTGTCCGGGCCTGACGGCCGGGCGCCGACGCCGCGCCTCAGTCGCGGATCGCCATGATCGACTTCGTGAGGCCCGCCACGCGCTCGCTCGCGATCCGCGAGCCCGGAAACAGCGTGCGCATCATGGCGCGGTCGAGAAGGCGGATGTCGCGCACGTTGCTCCAGGCCTCCTCGACGCTCCCGGCGCGCGGGAAGAAGCCGAGGTTGAAGTGCCGCGACAGATAGGCCCGCACCGCCAACGGCAGGTACTGGAAGCCGACCACCCGAAAATGCGGCTCCAGCGGGAACCAATAATTCGGGGTCTGGACGAAGTGCCGGTCGGCCAGGCGGTGCACGGTGCGCGAGAAGGCGACCATGGCGTCCCAGTCGCCCACATGCTCGATCACCGAATTGGAATGGACGAGGTCGAAGCGGCGCCCCTCGAACAGCGCGGGGTCGCAGGCGTTGCCGTCCACGCTGCGGAACATCGCGCTGCGCGGCTCGGCCGCCGGCTCGTTGTTGACCAGCGTCACGGTGATCCGCCCCGCATGGCGCCGCAGCAGATCGGCGCCGATCTCCCAGTAGGCTTCCGTGCCGCCGAGGTCGAGGATCTCGACGTGACGCCGGCGCGCCAGGGCCGCCTCGATCAGCGGCGCCACCTGGGCGAAGCGCCGCGCGCGGAAACGGCGCTCCAGGCTCTTCGGGTTGGAGAGCGGGTCCGGCTTGACCCAATGGTCCGTTGCGACCGTCATCAGGGCACCTCCGTTACTTGGTAAGGTTAATGTGCCGTTAATGAAGCTGCGGTCAATTTATCGACCGAAATACATCCTCCTATGGTTAAAGATCGCATTTTATCCAATTCGTAACTGTGCCTGCGGCGAATTGCTCGACCGGCCCGATTCCGTCTTCGATTTGCCTTAACCAGACCGGCGCATGCTGACGTGGTTTCGCAAATGGGAGGACCCGCAGTGACTGCCCTGTTCGCCTCGGAATCCGACAGAATCCTCGCAGCGCTCGACCGCTCGATGGCGATCATCGAGTTCGATCTCGACGGCCGGATCCTGCGCGCCAACCGCAACTTCTGCGACCTCATGGGCTACGCCGAAAGCGAGATCGTGGGCCGGTCGCACAGCCTGTTCGTGGATGCGGCCCATGCCGCCTCGCCCGAATACGCCGCCTTCTGGGCCAAGCTGCGCCGAGGCGAGTTCGAGTGCGACGAGTTCCGCCGCCTCGCCAAGGGCGGCCGCGAGGTGTTCATCCGCGGCAACTACAACCCGATCGTGAACCGCGCCGGCAAGCCGGTGAAGATCGTGAAGTTCGCCAACGACATCACCCAGACCAAGCTGAGCCAGATCGACAGCGCGGCCAAGATCGCGGCGATCGACCGCTCGCAGGCGGTGATCGAGTTCACGCTGGAGGGTCAGGTCGTCACCGCGAACCCGGCCTTCCTAGGCGCGCTCGGCTACACGCTGGAGGAGGTGGTGGGGCGCCACCACAGCCTGTTCGTGGACGCCGCCTACGCCGCCTCGCCCGAATACGCCGCCTTCTGGGCCAAGCTGCGCGGCGGCGAGTTCGTCAGCGACGAGTTCCGGCGGCTCGGCAAGAACGGCTGCGAGGTGTTCATCCAGGCCTCCTACAACCCGGTGCTCGGCCTCGACGGCAAGGTCGCCAAGGTGGTGAAGTTCGCCTCCGACGTGAGCGACCGGGTGCGCGCCGTCCGGGCGCTCGGCGAGGCGCTCGTCACCCTTTCGCAGGGCAACCTTCGCAACCGCCTCGACACGCCGTTCGGCAAGGCGCTGGACCCCATCCGCCAGAGCTTCAACGGCTCGGTCGAGACGCTGGAGCAGACCCTGATCGCGATCTCGGGCAACGGTTCGACGATCCAGTCGAGCGCCGACGGCATCCGCACCGCCTCCGACGATCTCGCCCGGCGCACGGAACAGGACGCCGCGGCCATCGAGGAGATTTCGGCCGCGCTCGGGGCCATGAGCGCCGGCATGCGCGTGGCCAGCGTGAAGGCCGGGGAAGCGGGCGAACTCGTGTCGCGCACCCGGCGCGAGGCGGAACAGTCGGGCTCGATCGTGGGCGGCGCCGTGGAGGCGATGGGCAAGATCCAGGTCTCGTCCGACCGGATCGGCAGCATCATCGGGGTGATCGACGAGATCGCGTTCCAGACCAATCTCCTGGCGCTGAACGCGGGCGTCGAGGCGGCGCGGGCCGGCGAGGCGGGGCGGGGCTTCGCCGTGGTGGCGCAGGAGGTGCGCGGGCTGGCGCAACGCTCGGCCGAGGCCGCCAAGGAGATCAAGACGCTGATCTCCACCTCGCGCAACCAGGTGGCGGAGGGCGTGGACCTCGTCGGACGCGCCGGCCAGTCGCTCCAGAACATCGTGGAGAAGTTCGCGGCGGTGAACGACCACGTGACGACGATCGTGGAGGCGGTCCGCAGCCAAGCCGAAGGCCTCGGGGAGATCGAGACCGGGATGGGCACGCTGGACCGCAGCATCCAGCGCAACGCGGCCATGGTCGAGGAATCGGCGGCCGCCTGCGCCGAACTGTCGACGGAGGTGGGCGCGCTCAACGCGATGATCGGCCGGTTCGAAGTGTCGCAGCCCGGCGCCGCGCCGCGCCGCGGTTCGCCGGTCCACGCCCTGCATGCGCGCCTGGCGAGCGGGTTCTGACGGGGGCGGGAGCGCATCGGCCGACGCCCGCGGCGCCGGGATTTCGGTAGGCGAGACACGTTTCCGCCGGGCGATCCCGTCGCCAAGCGCAGGTGCGGCCCTTACATCAGGAGACGACGACGCGCGCGAACGGACTGCGCCATGTTCACCACCTCGGCCCATGATCTCTCCGGCCAGCGCGTGCTGATCGTGGAGGACGAACGCGTCGCCGCCGAGGCGCTGACGGACGCGGTCAGGGCGGGCGGCGGCCGGGTCGTGGGTCCGGTCGGCAGCCTGGAGGAGGCGTTGGCCCTGCTGGCCGGCGACGAGGCGCCGGACGCCGCGATCCTCGACGTGAACCTGGCGGGCGACACGGTGTTTCCCGTCGCCCGCGCGCTTCGCCGGCACGCCATCCCGATCGTCTTCGTCACCGGCTACGACGCCTGGGTCGTCCCGCAGGAATACGAGGACGTTCCGGTCTGCCGCCTGCCGGCGGACCCGGACAACGTCGTGCGCCTCCTGTTCGAGCGGCCGTGACCGGCGATCGCGTCCCGGCCGTCAGCGGAGCGCCGAAAGGATCGCGTGCGCGGCGCGCACCCGTTCGGCGTTGGGCCAGTTGCGGTTGGCCAGGAGGACGACGCCGATGCGCCGATCCGGGACGAAGGCGACATAGGCGCCGAAGCCGCCGGTGGAGCCGGTCTTGTTGAAGAGCGTCGCCCCGCGCGGAGCCTGCGGCGGGTCGAGCCGCACGGCGTCCTGCGGCCGGGTGGCCATGTCGGCCGAATTGCCGCCGAGCAGCGTGTCCAGCGCCACCGGATAGGAATACTGCTCCCAGCCGAGGCCCTGCACCAGCGGGCCGGCGCGGTAGTGCCCGAGATGCGTCGCCTCCACGGCCTTGCGCAGGCCCGGGTCCAGCGCGGCGGGATCGATCTGCGCCTCCACGAAGCGGGCCATGTCGGCGGCCGAGGACTTCATCCCGTAGGCTTCGGCGTCCAGCGGCCCGGGGTTCACCCGCACGGCCTCGCCCGAGCGGGACGTGCCGAAGGCGTATTGCGCCTCGCGCGCCTCGGGCACCGCGATCACGGTGTGCGACAGGCCGAGGGCGGGCAGCAGCGTGCGGGTCATCGCCGCCGTGAAACCGGGGCCTAGCGCGCGGCCGACGAGGGTTCCGAAGAGGCCGATCGAGGGGTTGGAGTAGCGCCGCCCGGCGCCGGGCCCGACCGCCGGCCGGAACTCCTGGAAATAGCGCAGGATCCCGGCCTCGCCCGACACGCCGCCCGGGAACTGGAGCGGCAGGCCGGCGGCCGTGTAGGTCGCAAGGTCGAGAAGCGTCGCCTCGCCGATCGGATGCCCGGCGAGCGCGGGCCAGTACCGCTCCGCCCGATCGCCCAGCGACAGGCGGCCCTCGACCTCGGCATAGGCGCCGAGCGTGGCGGTGAAGGTCTTGGACAGCGACCCGAGCTCGAACAGCGTGTCGTCGGAGACCGGCTTGCCGCCCACCGGCGCGTCCATCCCGAAATTGAAGTGATGGCGCCGGCCGTTCTCGAGAACCACCACCGCCATGCCGGGAATGGCCTCGGCCGCGATCGCCGGCTCCACCGCGGCCCGGACGCTCCGCTCGATGGAGGCGGTGTCCGCCGCCGCGGCCGCGGGGGCCGAAAGCCCGAGACACAGGAGGCCGGCAGCCATGGATCGAGGCGACGGGATGGCGTTCATGGAGCTCTCGTCCTAAAGGGGAAGCGGGTGCCGGCGCCCCGCGGAGCCGCCCGACGGCTGCCATCTGCGCGCATGACCGGCGGGCGCGCAAAGCACCAATTCTCGTCCGAGCCATGAGGAAATCTCAGGTGTCGCCTTGGTCCGTCCCTATCTGCCGCTGACGGCGCTCCGCGCCTTCGAGGCCTCCGCGCGGCACCTGTCCTTCACCCGCGCGGCGATCGAGCTCTGCGTCACGCAGGGCGCCGTGAGCCACCAGGTCAAGGCGCTGGAGCAGTCGCTGGGCACGGCGCTCTTCGAGCGGCTGCCGCGCGGGCTGCTCCTGACGCGCGAGGGCGAGATGCTGCTGCCGAGCGTGCGCGACGCCTTCGACCGCATCGCCGGGACGCTGACGCGCTTCGAGAACGGGCGCCTGCGCGAGACGCTGCGCGTGGGGGCGATCGGCACCTTCGCGGTGGGCTGGCTGCTGCCGCGCCTGCCCGCCTTCGCCGAGCGGCATCCGTTCGTGGACCTGCGCCTGTCCACCCACAACAACCGCGTCGATCCGGCGGCCGAGGGGCTCGACTTCGCCATCCGCTTCGGAAGCGGCGCGTGGCACGCCACCTGGGCGCAGGCGATCCTGCCCGCTCCGCTGAGCCCCTTGTGCCCGCCGGCCGTCGCCGCGCGGCTGCGCGCGCCCGAAGAGCTCCTCGGCGAGACGCTGCTTCGCTCCTATCGGGCGGACGAATGGACGCGCTGGTTCGAGGCGGCGGGCCTTCCGCCCGAGCCGCGCATGCCCGGCGGCATCACCTTCGATTCCTCGCTCGCCATGGTGGAGGCGGCGCTCGGCGGCGCGGGCGTCGCGCTGGCCCCGCCGGCCCTGTTCGGGCGCCACCTGCGGTCCGGGACCCTGGTGCAGCCTTTCCCGATCGGCGTGGACCTCGGCGGCTACTGGCTGACGCGGCTCCTGTCGCGCCCCGAGACGGGCGCCATGATGGCCTTCCGCACCTGGATCGACGAGGTCTGCGCCGCGGACCCGACTGGGGCGAGCTGACGGCGGGGCGCGGCGCTTTTCGCTCGAAGTCGGATCGCTCTGCCCCTAAGAGGAACCGGCATGGCAGCCGAAGGGGATCGATCGATGCGCATCGTGGTGACGGGCAGGGAAGGACAGGTCGTTTCGGCACTGCGCGAGCGCGGGCCGCTGGCGGGGGTCGAGATCGTGGCGCTCGGCCGGCCCGAGCTCGACCTCGCCGACCCCGCCTCCGTGCGCCGCGCGATCCTGGCGGCGGAACCCGACGCGGTGATCTCGGCCGCCGCCTACACCGCGGTGGACAAGGCGGAGAGCGAGGCCGAACTCGCGCACGCCGTGAACGCCGAAGGGCCCGGCGCGCTCGCCGCCGCCGCCGCCGAGCGGGGCGTGCCAGTGGTCCATCTCTCCACCGACTACGTGTTCGCGGGCGACAAGGCCGGCCCCTACACCGAGGACGACGCGACCGGGCCGGTCTCGGTCTACGGCCGCACCAAGCTGGAGGGCGAGCGGCGCGTGGCCGCCGCCCAGCCCGACCATGCGATCCTGCGCACGGCCTGGGTCTACTCGCCCTTCGGCGCCAACTTCCTGAAGACCATGCTGCGTCTCGCCGAGACGCGCGACGCGGTCAACGTCGTCGCCGACCAGCACGGCACGCCGACCAGCGCGCTGGACATCGCCGACGCCGCGATCGCGGTGGCCCGGCGGCTGCGCGCCGACCCGGACCCGGCGCTCCGCGGCGTGTTCCACCTGACCGGCTCCGGCGAGGCGACCTGGGCCGATTTCGCCGAGGCGATCTTCGCCGAACGCGCGGCGCGCACCGGCCGGCCCGTCGCCGTCGGTCGCATCGGCACGGCCGACTATCCGACGCCGGCCCGCCGGCCCGCCAATTCCCGACTGTCGGGCGACAAGCTGGCGCGGGTCCACGGCATCGTGCTGCCCGACTGGCGCCTGTCCACCCGCGCGGTGCTCGACCGGCTCCTGTGAGCCCTCAGCCCGCCAGGCGGCGCCCGGCGGCGCCGAGCCCCCAGGCGAGGAGAGCGGCCGCCTCGCCTTCGCCGGCCGCCTCCACGTAGCAGCGCAGCTCCGGCGCGTTGCCGGAGGCGCGGAAGTGCACGGTGGAGCCGTCGTCCAGCGCGGTGCGCACGCCGTCGAACGTATCGACGCCCGCCACCCCGCCGCGCTCGGCGAAGAACGCCCGCGCCTCCTCGCCGCCGGCCCCCAGCATGGCAAGGAACGGCCCGCTGCGCTCGGCGGGGATGTCCGGCAGACGGTCGGCCGCCGCCGCGCCCGCCGCAAGGTCTGCGACCAGCCGCGACACCGGCACGCCCGCCGCGCGCGCCTCGGCCAGCGTCGCCACGATCGGCAGGAGCGCGTCGCGCGTCTTCATGGCGGAGAGGACCTTGCCGCCGCGCCGGACGTCGGAGCCGAGGAGCACGCCCCCGTTGGCCTCGAAGCCGACGACCGCGTCCTCGCCACCGGTCTCCGCCTCGATCCCTTCGATCACGTAGGGCGAGCCGACACGCGTGCGCAGGACGCGCGCGACGAAGGGCGCGCGCTCCAAGCTGGAGGAGGAGGTCACGGGTGTGACCAGCGTGCGCGCGCCGAGCTGACGCGCCGTGAGGAGCCCCAGAAGGTCGCCGCGCACGACCCGCCCCCGCTCGTCGGCGAGGAGCGGCCGGTCGGCGTCGCCGTCGGTGGAGACCACCGCGTCGAAACGGCCGTCCGCCGTCCAGCCGGCCAGGAGCGCGAGATCCTCGGGGCGATGCGCCTCCGTGTCCACGGGAATGAAGCGGTCGGCGCGGCCGAGCGGCTCGGGCCGGGCGCCCAGCCGCGCCAGGGCGTCGACCAGAATGTCGCGGGCGACGGAACTCTGCTGGTAGACGCCGATCCTCAGCCCCACCAACGCCTCGGGGCCGAAGAACGCCGCGATGCGTCCGACATAGGCCTCGGCGAGCCCCTCGACGGGCGCCACCGAGCCCTCGGCGGCGCCCGCGCCCACGGGTGCGGCGGCCTCGAAGGCGGCGCGGATGCCGGCCTCGTCGTCCTTGGTGATCTCGCCGTCCGGCCGATAGAACTTCAAGCCGTTGCGGTCGTCGGGAATGTGGCTGCCGGTCACCATCACCGCTGCCGCGCCGCGCCGCATCGCCTCCAGCGCCAGGGCCGGGGTCGGCAGCGCGCCGGCATCCAGGGCGCGCCAGCCGCGGTCGGCCGCGGCCCGGAGGCAGCTTGCCGCGATCTCGGGGCTCGACGAGCGCAGATCGCGCCCCACCAGAACCTCGCGCGAGGCCGGGGCGAGCCCGGCGGCGTCGAGATGGGCGAGGAACGCGCCGGTCCAGTCGGCGGCCGGGCCGCCCACGAGATCCACGACCAGGCCGCGCAGGCCGCTGGTTCCGAACTTCAGGCTGCTCATCGGCGCTCCTCGCCTCGTTTCGCGCAACTCGGGGCGGGACGCGGTCACTTTCGGGCGTAGATGTCCTCGAGGCGCACGATGTCGTCCTCGCCGGTGTAGGACCCGACCTGGACCTCGATCAGCTTGAGCGGGATCTTGCCGGGATTGTGCAGGCGGTGGGTGCAGCCGATCGGCAGGTAGGCGGCCTCGTTCTCGTGGAACAGCGTCACCGTCCCGTCCACCGTCACCTCGGCGGTGCCGTGGACGACGACCCAGTGCTCGGCGCGGTGGTAGTGGCGCTGCAGGCTGAGGATGCCGCCCGGCTTGACGCAGATGTGCTTGACCTGGAACCGGTCGCCGATGTCGATGCGCTGGTACCAGCCCCAGGGCCGGTGGATGCGATGGTGCTGGCCTGCCTCGGGGCGCGCCTCGCGGTGGAGCTGGGCGACCAGGGTCTTCACCTCGCCGGCCCGCTCGCGCGAGGTGACGAGGACCGCGTCGGGGGTCGTCACGACGACCACGTCCTCCAGACCGACCACGGTGGTCAGCACCTCGTCGGAGCGCACGAAGGAGGAGCGCGTGTCGAGGACGCTCACGGCGCCCTCCAGGACGTTGCCCGAGGCGTCCTTGTCCTTCACGTCGAACATGGCGTCCCAGGAGCCGATGTCGGACCAGCGGAAGCGCGTCTTCAGGACGCCGGCGCGCCGGGTCTTCTCCATCACCGCATAGTCGATCGAGATGCGCGGCGCCGCGCCGAAGGCGGCCGCGTCGAGGCGCAGGAAGTCGAGATCGGCCACCGCCGCGTCCAGCGCCCCGCGGGCCGCGTCCAGCACGGCGGGGGCGAAGGCTGCGAGCTCCTCCGCCATCAGGCGCGCCGGAAACACGAAGTTGCCCGAGTTCCAGCGATAGCCCTCGGCCACATAGGTCTCGGCCGTCTCGCGGTCGGGCTTCTCGGCGAACCGCTCCACGGCGAAGGCGCCGGCCTCGTCCAGCGGCGCGCCGGGGGCGATGTAGCCGTAGGCGGTGGACGGGCCGGTCGGCTCGATGCCCAGCATCATGATCCGGCCGTGACGGGCGGCGCCTTCCGCGGCCCGCTGGCAGTCGGCGGTGAAGAGCGCGGCGTCGGGAATCAGGTGGTCGGCCGCCAGGACCAGGCAGACCGCCTCCTCGTCGCGCCGCGCGGCCATCAGCGCGCCGACCGCGATCGCCGCCGCCGAGTCGCGCCGTTCCGGCTCCAGCACGATGTCGGCCTCGACGCCGAGGCCAGCGAGTTGCTCGGCCACCACGAAGCGGAAGTCGGAATGGGTCACCACGACCGGCCGGGCGAAGCCCTCACCCGTGACCCGCAGGATGGTCTCCTCGAAGGTCGAGCGGCCGGAATCCAGAAGCGAGACGAACTGCTTGGGCATGGAGTCGCGCGACACCGGCCAGAGCCGCGTCCCCGAACCGCCGGCGATCACGACGGGATGAACTAGCCGCGTCCTGCTGGTTGCCGTCATGCGTGCACCTTCCCTGGTCCGACCACGTTCTCGCGGCCCGCCGCGTGTTCGCTACCGCACCGCACGCAAGCTATAGACGAGAATGGTCCGTCATTGTCTAGAAACCATTCGAATTGGTCTTAACGACCGGTCGCGCCGCGGGCCCGGCGGGCGCGGACGCCGGCGGCGGCCCGGCGCTTGCCAAGCGGGGCGCACGCCGCACATGGTCGGAGCGAAACAGCCCGAAAGGCCGTATCCATGCGCAAACCGACCGGCTGCCTGCTGGCCCTCCTGATCGCCGCTCCCGCCCTGCCCGCCACCGCCGCGACGATCCGGGTCGAGCTGCGGAACCAGACCTCCGACACGATCTACACGGTGACGGCCTTCGCCAGCGAACTGGTCGCCAACAACCGCAACCTGACGCGGATTCCGCTTCCCGCCGGGTCGACGCGCTCCGTCACGATCTTCGACGACTACAACAAGTGCATCTTCACCTTCACGGCGAACTTCAACGCGCCGCCGCGGCGCGGGCAGAGGTCGCGCCGGCCCGCCAAGCCGTTCCGCGTGCTGCGCGACATCGACATCTGTCGCGACCGGCAGATCGACCTGCGCTGATCTGCCGGCGGTCGCGCCGTCCGAACCGGCACGCCCGCCGTCGCAATCCCCTCCCCCGCCAGACCTCCGACGGACCGCGCCACCGGGCCGGATCGCGGGTTTGCGCGCAGCCCGCCGCCGTCGCGACATCCGCCCATGCCCCACCGGCGCGTCCGGGGTGGACGCCCGCGCACACGGCCGCACCTGCCGCAGCGACGGCCGCACGCTCCGCTACGGCAACTGATGCAATGTCATTAACTTATAATTATTCATCCAGTTGACTCAACGGCACATTCCTCATTAACGGTTCGTTTACCAACAAAGGGGGAAGTAATGGATATTAATAAAACTTTAATCATCGGGTCCGTCGGCCTCGGCGACAGCGCCGATACGGTCACGTCGAAGTTCTACACCCTGGCCTCGGTCTACGGGCTCGGCGGCGACGACGTGTTCCAGACGCCGGAAAAGGGCGGCCTGATCACCGCCAGCCGGTTCTACGGCGGCGCGGGCGACGACCGCCTCGTGGTCAACGAGGACACCTCGCTCCTCTTCAAGTCGACCTATGACGGCGGCTCGGGCACCGATACGCTGGAGTTCACCAGCGCCGGCAGGATCGTCATGTCGTCGGACGGCGACGCCGGCGCGCCGACCGTGACGCTGAAGACGGCCACCGGCTCGCTGGTGAGCGAGAGCGTCGAGCGCTACATCATCAAGGGCAGCGACGCCGGAGACGTGCTGGTGGGCGGCGCCGGCAACGACTGGCTGGACGGGCGCGGCGGCCTGGACGAGTTCCGCGGCTCGGCGGGCAACGACGGCTACGTGTTCGACACGGTGGGCGAGCGCGTGGTGGGCGAGCAGGCCGGCGGCGGCAACGACACGATCTGGGCCTCGATCTCGGTCAACCTCAACGACAACGCCAATGTCGAGAACCTGCGACTCACCGGCACCGCCTCCATCGACGGCATCGGCAACGAGCTGAAGAACCTGATCACCGGCAACGCCGGCGACAACGTCATCGCCGGCGGCCTCGGCAACGACCAGCTCTGGGGCAAGGGCGGCGTCGACACGTTCGCGTTCGCCGAGATGGGCGCGGCCAACCGCGACTCGATCTTCGACTTCGGCACCGACGACTTCATCCAGCTCGCCAGGTCCGCCTTCGGCGGCCTCGACGCGGCCAGCGGCCAGTCCTACCTCGACGCCTCGGACTTCGTGATCGGCACCAAGGCGACGGCCGACCATGCGCAGGTGATCTACAACAAGGCCACCGGCTACCTGTCCTACGACGCCGACGGCACCGGCTCGGCCGTGGCCCAGGACATCGCCTTCATCGGCAAGAACGTCGCGCTCACCAACGACCACATCCTGCTCGCCTGACCGCCAGGCCAAGGCAGGACGAACCCAAACGACGAGGGCCGCCGGCATCGCGCCGGCGGCCCTCGTGAATTCTGAACGTGCCATGCCCGGGCACGGGCACGGCGTGGCGCGGCGGCGCTCAGACCATGACGTCGCCGGTGCCGCGGCTCTTCCAGTCGCGCAACGACCCGTCGAGATCGGTGGAGAAGCGGAAGCCCGTCTGGGCGAGCGCGGCCGGCTCGACCCGCGTCGAGCGCACCAGCTTCAGGATCCGCTCGCGGTCGATCCCGTTGCGCAGCCCGAAGCGGTTGGCCACCTCGAAGGGCAGCGCGGCGGCGTTCATCAGCGGCTGCGGAAGCACGCCGCGCGGTGGCCGGTAGCCCGCCACCCGCTCGAAGGCCCGGCAGATCTCCTCGATCGTGTAGGCCTGCGGGTAGCAGAAGTTGTAGAGGAACTCGCGCCGCCCCAGCGCCAGCGCATGGTCCATCGAGCGGACGATCTCGCCCACATAGCCGCAGCACTTGATCGTGTCCTTGCGCCCCGGATAGACGAAGGTGCCCTTGCGCAGCGCGGCCGCCAGGCGCGTGAAGTTGCCCCCCTCGCCCTGGCCGAAGATCACCGCCGGGCGAACGATCACCAGTCGCCGCGCCGCGTCGCCCGCCAGCCACTGCCGGTGCACGCCTTCGGCCAGGAGCTTGGAGCGGCCGTAGTCGGACACCGGCTCGGGCGCCGAGCCTTCGGTCTTCAGGTCCTCGCCCGGCCCGTAGACAGCGATCGAGCTGGTGAACAGGATCGCGCGTACCTCGTTGCGCGCGGCGAACTCGCCGACGGACAGCGCGCCGCCGAGGTTGGTCTCGTAGTATTCGTGCGGGGCGTGGCCCGGCGTTCGGTGAACGGCGGCCAGGTTGAAGATCGCCTCGTAGGGCCCGTCGAGCCGGGCCGGAAACGGATGGCGGATGTCATGGACCTCGTAGGCGACGCCCGGCACCGGCCGGCGGGGCGCGGCGATGTCGACGCTGACCAGCCGATCGAACCCGCCCTCGCGGCCGAGGTGCTCCAGGAGGTGGGTCCCGATGAACCCGGCCCCGCCCACAACCATCGCCTGCTTCAACGCAACCTCCATCAACGCCCGCCCGACTTATATGCAGTGCAACATGCGGTGGATCAACCAATTCCCTCAGCCCCGCCCCGGCCGCCGCTGGCTTGACGCCCCCCCCTCACAGGCCCGAACAAGCTTGATGCTGCAATTTGAATGACGTTATACGGACCGGACCGGCTGGGACTAGGGCATGCTTCAGAATCGGACATGGGTCGATCCAAAGGCCGAGGCGGACTTCTGGAAGCAGATGGAACGCCTCGAGACCGTGAACGCGCGCCTCGGCGCGCTCGGACGTTGGGAGGGGCTGCTCCGGCGTGCCGCGCTGCAGCGCGACCTCGACGCCATCCGGATACACGCCCAAGACCTCGTGGATCGCCACACCGTCCCGGCCGACGCCACCGGGGCAAGCCCCGCCGCGCCGGCGGCATCCCCGGCCGACACGCCGCTGCGCACGCTCGCCGGGATGGTGGTGTCGCTCCGCCAGGACCGCGCCTCCCGCTCGGAGGCCGGCGAGGAAAAGGCGGGCTGAGGGCCCGCGATCGCATCCGGCCATCCTCACGGCTCCCCGCGCCGCCCCCTTCCCCTGTCATCCTCCGTTTCTTGCATTGCGAAGGACGACGTGGAACATGGGGTGGTTGTCCTGCGGTTGCGAAAGGCTCGAGGCGGACTCGGGCGCCTCGCGCGACCACGATGCGATGGAGCGGTCTGATGTTGGATATCTCGCTGGCCGGAAGCTCGGCTCCCCAGGTCGCCGTCATCGGAACGGGCTATGTCGGTCTCGTCAGCGGGGCCTGCCTGGCCGAAGCCGGGTGGCGGGTCGCCTGCGTCGACCAGGTCGAGGCGAAGATCACCAAGCTGAAGGCCGGCGTCATCCCGATCTACGAGCCGGGCCTCGACGAGGTCGTGGTGCGCAACGCCGAAGCCGGGCGCCTCACCTTCACCACCGACATCGCCGAGGCGCTGCGCGAGGCGCAGATCGTGATCATCGCGGTGGGCACCCCGACGCGCAAGCTCGACGGCAATGCCGACCTCCAATACGTCTACGCCGCCAGCCGCGACATCGCGCGCAGCCTCAAGCACTATGCCGTGGTGGTGACCAAGTCCACGGTGCCGGCCGGAACGGGCAACGAGGTGCGGCGCATCATCGAGCGCGAGAATCCCGGGCTCGACTTCGACGTCGCCTCCAATCCCGAGTTCCTGCGCGAGGGCAACGCGGTCTCGGACTTCATGAAGCCCGACCGCATCGTGATCGGCACCGACAGCGCGCGGGCCCGCGAGCGGCTCGAAGCGCTGTACCGCCCCTTCACCGACCAGGGCTTCGAGCTGATCTCGACCGACATCATCTCGTCCGAGCTCATCAAGTACGCGGCCAACACGTTCCTGGCGACCAAGGTCAGCTTCATCAACGAGATGGCCGACATCTGCGAGAAGGTCGGCGGCGACATCGGCGCCATCTCGCGCGGCATGGGCTCGGACAAGCGCATCGGGCGCGAGTTCCTGAAGCCCGGCCCCGGCTACGGCGGCTCGTGCTTCCCCAAGGACACGCTGGCCATGGTGCATATCGGCGAGAAGGCGCTGAGCCCGGCGACCATCGTGGAGGCCGTGATCACGGTCAACCGCTCGCGCCCGCACCGCATGGTGGCCAAGGTGGTCCAGGCCGCCGGCGGCTCGGTCGACGGCAAGACCATCGCCCTGCTCGGCCTCACCTTCAAGCCCAACACCGACGACGTGCGCGACAGCGTGGCCGTGCTCGTCGCCGAGCAGCTCGTGCAGAAGGGCGCCACCGTGCGGGCCTTCGACCCGAAGGGCATGGAGCATGCCCGCGAGATGCTGGGCGATGCGATCACCTATTGCCCCACCATGGCGGATGCGATCGGGGACGCGGACCTGTGCGTGCTCGCCACCGAATGGGAGGAGTTCGTGCGCTTCCCGCTCGAGGGCTACCGCGAGGCGCTGCGCAACCCGATCCTGGTGGACCTGCGCAACGTCTTCTCCCTGGAGGCGATGGCCGAGGCCGGCTTCGAGTACCATTCGATCGGCCGCACCAGCATCCAGGCGCCGCTGCCCGAAACCCTGGCGCGCTCGGCCTGACGCCGGAGCGCGGAAGCTTCGACGGATGGGCGCCCGGGGCGCACGCCCGAGCCTGGCGATCGCGGCGCTGGCGGCGGGGATCGCGGCCGCCGCGCCCGCGCGCGGGGCGCCGGGAACCGGCGACGGGCCCTTGCGCGTCGCGACCTTCGGAACGAGCCTGACCGCGAACGGCGGTTGGCAGACGCCGCTCGCCGAGGCGATGGAGGCCTGCGCCGGCCGGCCGGTCACCGTCAGCAACCACGGGCGCGCGGGCGCGGCGTCGGACTGGGGCGTCGAGGCGGTGGGAGACGTAGCCGCCGAGCGGCCCGACATCGTGTTCCTGGAGTTCGCGGTCAACGACGCCGCCCTCGACAGGATGATCGGCGTGTCCGCGAGCGTGGAGAACATGCGCGCGATCGTCGGCGCGCTGCGCCGGGCCCGGTCGGACGTCCTGGTCTACGTCATGGCCATGAACCCCTTGAGCGGCCGCCGCCTCTGGGCCCGCCCCTTCCGGGCGCGCTACGAGGACGCCCACCGCCGCCTCGCGCAGGACCTCGGCCTGCGCTACATCGACCACCGGCCCGACTGGGAGGCCATGGGCCGCCCCGCGCTCTACCTGGCCATCGTCGACGGCGCCCATCCGACGGCGGGCGCCGCCAGCGCGATCGTGGTGCCCAACATCATGAGGCGCCTGGCCGAGGACGGCGTGCTGGCCTGCGCCCCCGCCGCCCGGCCCTGAACGCCCGCCGGAGCGCGGCCACCCTTCCCCCTCCCGAATCTTCCCCGCCCCCTTCCGCCCGGAGCCCGGATCCATGATCGTGAACCTGTTCAGCACGGCGAACCTCTCGTCCGGCCGCTCGGACGTCCTGGCCCGCATGATCGCCTCCGTGGCGGACGCCGCGCGCGTGCGGCCGGACATGGAGCTGCGGCTCATGATCCTGCTCCAGTGCTGCGACCGCGCGCCGGCGGATCTCCTCAGCCCGGACGAGGCCCGTTTCGTCACCCTCCTCACGGCGCCCGGCCTCGTGTCGCTCTCGGCGGCGCGCAACCGCCTGCTCGCCGAGGGCCGGCGCATCGGCTGGATGGCGGGCGACGAGATCGTCGCCTTCCCGGACGACGACTGCTGGTATCCGGCGGGCGCACTCGCCTATGTCCACGACGCCTTCTCGGCGCGGCCGGACCTCGACTTCTGGTTCTGCGACTACGCCTCCGCCCCGGTGCCGGTGGACGGGGCGCGCGAGCGGGACGCCTCGGTGCACGACGTCCTCCGGCGCGCCTCATCCAACACGATGGTGTTCCGCAGCCGCGTGGCGCGCGAGGCGGGCGAGTTCGATCCCGAGCTCGGCGTCGGCGCGCGGCTGAACGGGTCGGAGGACACCGACTACGCGCTCCGGGCCTTCGCCCTGTCCCGGCGCACCCGCTTCATGCCGCTCGCCTGCATCGGCCACCGCGACCGCAACACCGCGATCCGCGCCAAGTACTACCCGTCCGGGCTCATGGTGATCGCCCGGCACGCACGCCGGGTTCCCGCCCTTCGCGGCGCGCTGGTGCGCAAGCTGGCGGTGGGCTCGGCGCTGCTGGCGCGCGGGGAACTCAAGCCCGGCGCCTTCCTCGGCGCCCTGCGAACGGCGATGGGCGAGATGCGGCGGCCGGGCCGCTGAGGCCGGCCGCCGACGGCCGGACTTCGCCCCCGGTTCTCCCCGGCTCGCGGCGGCGGTTCTAGCCTGTCCTCCGATCCAAGGAGGACCCGATGCCCGCACAAGACCCCTATCTCAACGCGGCTCCCGCCGCCGCCGGCCCGGCGACCCGCCTCTTCGCCGTGACGCCGAGCGACACCGCCGAGCTGCCCTTCGTGACCACCGGTCTCTATGTCGGCAGCGGCGGCGACGTCGCGGTGCAGGACCGCCTGTCGGGGGAAACCGTGGTGTTCCGGAACGTCGGCGAGGGCGCGGGTCTTCCCGTGCGCGTGGCGCGGGTCCTCGCCACGGGAACCACGGCCGGCCAGATCGTGGGGCTGGCGTGATGACGGGGCTGGGGATCGGCAACCTCCTTGGCGCGCGCGCCGCCTCGCTTCCCTCGCGCCCGGCCTACGACGCCGCCTCGCGCCGGGCGAGCGGGCGCGCGCCGCCGGGCGCCGCGGTCACCGTGCTGGTCGACGGCGTTTCGGCCGGAACGGCCACCGCCGACGCGCAAGGGACCTGGTCGCACGTCCTCGGAACGGCGCCGGGCGCCGGACAGGCGATCCGCGCGAGAGCCGAGGTGACCTCGGCCGCCCGCCTCGTCGCCACGCCGGCGGCGACCGCGGCCACCGTCCGCCGCCTCGCAGGCTTCGGCGGCGACCAGGGCAACCAGATCCGCCCCTCGGACGGGACCAAGACGACGTTCAACGTGCGCAAGCGGTTCTTCTCGCCCGTCAAGATCGCCGACCCGGAGGTCGCCTACACCGGCATCCACTACAACTCGGGCGCCGAATACGACTATCCGAACGAGGCGACCTACCACAGCGCGATCGAACTGCCGGACGGGACGATCCGCGACATGGGCGCGCCGGTGACCGTGGCGCCGGGCACGATCCTCGCCCGCTCGCAGAAGGCCGCCGGCTTCACCATCCCGGCCGGGTTCTACTGGATCCGAACCTGCGGGCGGGTGCCGGCAGGCGGCAAGTGGCACTATACCGACGCCTTCCGCAGCGCGAACGTCGGCCACATGGAGGAAGGCGTCGACCTCGCTGACAAGGCGGCCGCCGGCTCGATCGGCAACGCCTCCCAGCAGATGCCCGCCGCCGCGATCGGCGTGATCGGCGACATGCCGGCCTCGCACCGCTTGGTGGCGCTGGCCGGCGACAGCATCTCGCAGGGCGTCGGCGGCTATTCGCACGCCGGCGCGCCGGGGCTGGCCATCGGCATCCTCTCCGGTCTGGTCCTGCAGAGCGGCGTCGGCAGCGTCCTTCCCCTCGGCCGCGCGGGCGCCTCCGCGCAGGCCAACCGCGCGCACTACGCCAAGCGGATCGCCCTGATGCAGGCGCTCGGCGTCACCGACATCCTCTGCGATCTGGGCGTCAACGACCTCTCCTCGTCCGCTTCGGCGGCGGCGCTGAAGGCGTACCTCACCACGCTGTTCAACGCGTTCCGGTCGGCCCTGCCGGACGCGCGGATCTACCAGTCCACGATCACGCCCTCGACCTCGGCGACGGCCCCGATCACGGAGACCAACCAGACGGTTCCCGCCGCCATGCAGGACGGACGGCGGCTGGCGTTCAACGCCGATCTTCGCGGCGGCGGCCTCGCCCCGCTGGTGGCCGGCGTGGTGGAGTTCGCGCTGCCCGCCCAACTCGACGCCGATCCGAACCTGTGGAAGGCGGGCTATGCCTCGGACGCCGGCAACCCCGGCGCCCAGCAGCATCCGAACCAGACGGGCGGCGAGGCGATCGTCGCCTCGGCGGCCGCGGCGAACCCGCTGGCGCTGGCCGGCTGAGACCGGGCGGGCACCGAGCCGCGTTCCTGCCCCTCCGATCCGGGCCGGGCGGGGACGCGGGCGCTCACATCATCCGGGCGTGGAGGTTCTCCAGGATCCAGATCGTGCCGCCGGCCATCAGCGCGACGATCAGGGCGGTGAAGAGGATGAGCTGCAGGTCGTCGCGGGTCGAGCGGCCGAGGCCGATATGGAGGAAGAAGCGGAAATGCACCACGACCTGCGCGAGCGCGGCGATCGCGATCACCGCGTAGGCGGTGCCCGCCGAGGCCGCGCCGGACGCCACCACGGCGAAGGGCACCGCCGTGAGGGCGACCGCCGCCGCGAAGCCCACCACGTAGGACCGCAGCTCCCGCCGCTTCTCGTGCTCGTGCTCGGACGCGCCGCTCATGCCAGCCCTCCCAGGTAGACCACCGAGAAGATGAAGATCCAGACCACGTCCAGGAGGTGCCAGAACAGGCCGAGCCGCAGGATGCGAAGCTTGACCTCGCGCCGCAGGCCGAAGACGCGGAGCTGGACCAGCATCACCCCGATCCAGGCGCAGCCCGCCGCCACGTGCAGCCCGTGCGTGGAGACCAGCGCGAAGAAGGCCGACAGCCAGCCGCTCCGCTGCGGGGTCGCGCCGTCCGCCGCCATCTTGGCGAAGTCGCGCATCTCGAGGCCGAGGAAGGCGAGGCCGAGGGCGAGCGTCACCACCAGCCAGAGGACGAGGCGGCGCGGATGCTCGCCGTACTTCATGGCGATCGACGCCATGCCGAAGGTGAGGCTCGACAGGAGCAGGATCGCCGTCTCCAGTGCGGCCGACCGCAGCTCGAACACGTCCCGGGGGCCGGGCCCGCCGTCGGTCGCCCCCGTCATCGCGGCATAGGTGGCGAACAGGAGAGCGAACAGCACGAGGTCGCTCATCAGGAAGACCCAGAAGCCGAACACCGCCTCCTCGGCGTGGCGATGGGCCTCGGGGTCGGTGTGGCCGAGATTGATGCCGGGATGGAGGCTCGGGGGAACGGCGCTCATATGCCGGCGGGCTCCGCCAGGCCCCGGTTGGCGGGCGTCGCCTCGGCCTCGCGGCCGGCGCGCGGCAGCGAGCGCACCAGCGCGAGCCAGGCTTCGTCCCGGCGCCGCACCTCGTCGGCCGGCACGATGCGTGTGGTGTCGCGCACGAAGGAGCGGGCGACCAGCGCCCCCACCGCGCCGGCCACGCCGAGGATCGCCAGCCACCAGATCCACCAGACGAGGCCGAACGAGGCCGCCGCCAGCGACAGGCCGATCACCACGCCGGTCATCGAGTTCCGGGGCATCTCGATGTCGGAATAGAAGCGGTGCGCCGGGTAGGCCGTGCCCTCGGCCTTGAACGCGTGGAAGGCGTCGCGCGAGGCGACGATGGGGAGCACCGCGAAGTTGTATTCCGGCGCGGGGCACGGGATCGACCATTCCAGCGTGCGCCCGTTCCAGGGATCGCCCGCCGGGACCGCCAGCTCCTGCCGCCGGCGAACGGAAACCACGAGCTGCACGAAGAGGCTCGCCAGCGCGGCGAGGAGGAACAGGGCGCCGACGCCGGCCACGATCGTGAACGGCAGATAGGCGGGCTCGAAGAACTCCTGCGTGCGGCGCGGCATGCCCATGAGGCCGAGCGGGTAGAGCGGCAGGAAGGCGAGGCAGAAGCCGGCGACCCAGCAGCCGAAGGACACGCGGCCCCACCACTCGTCGAGCCGGAAGCCGAAGGCCTTCGGAAACCAGTAGGTGTAGGCCGCCAGCATCCCGTAGAGGAGGCCCGGAATCAGCATGTTGTGGAAGTGGGCGACCAGGAACACCGAGTTGTGGACCTGGAAGTCGATCGCCGGGTTGGCGAGCAGGATGCCGGTCAGGCCGCCCACCACGAACAACACCATGAAGGCCAGCGCGTAGAGCATCGGCACCGCGAAGCGCACGCGGCCGCGGAACATCGTCAGGATCCAGTCGAAGATCTTCACGCCCGTGGGAATGCCGATGGTCATGGTGGCGATGCCGAAGGCGGCGTTGAGGTCGGCGCCCTGGCCCATGGTGAAGAAGTGGTGGACCCAGACCGTGAAGGAGAGGACGGCGATGCACATGGTGGCGACGATCAGCGCGTCGTAGCCGTAGAGGATCTTGGAGGAGAAGTTCGAGATCACCTGCGAATAGACGCCGAAGGCGGGCAGGATGAGGATGTAGACCTCCGGGTGGCCGAACAGCCAGAACAGGTTGGCGTAGTTCATCATGTTGCCGCCACCGTCGTTGGTGAAGAAATGCGTGCCGACGTAGCGATCGAGGGCGAGAAGGGCGGTGGCCACGGTGAGCGGGGGCATGGCGAAGATCATCAGGATCGACGTGCACAGGGACGTCCAGCAGAACAGCGGCATGCGGAACGGGTTCATGCCGCCGCAGCGCCGCTTGTAGATCGTCACCGCCACGTTGATGCCGGTCATGGTGGAGGCGAGCGAGCCGAGCGTGACGGCGAAGATCCAGTAGTCCGGCCCGACGCCAGGGTTGAACACGGCGTCGGTATAGGGCGGATAGCCGCTCCAGCCGCCGGTCGAGAACTTGCCGATCACGAGCGAGACCATCATCAGCCCGGCGCCGCCCGCCGTCAGCCAGAGCGAGATCGAGTTGAGCAGCGGGAAGGACACGTCGCGCGCGCCGAGCTGGAGCGGCAGGGCGAAGTTGATGATGCCCGTCAGGAACGGCATCGCCATGAAGAAGATCATGATCGAGCCGTGGGTGGAGAAGAGCTGGGCGAAATGCTCGGGCGGCAGGTAGCCCGGGTTGTCGAACGCGACGGCCTGCTGCGCCCGCATCATCGAGCCCTCGATCACGCCGCGCGACAGCATCACCATGGACAGGACCACGTACATGATCCCGATCCGCTTGTGGTCGAGGCTGGTGAGCCATTCGCGCCACAGCCAGCCCCAGCGGCCGAGCCAGGTGAGGAGCACCGCGACGGCGAGCGCCCCCGCCACCACCAGCGAGGCGGCGGCGGTGGCGATCGCGCTGTAGAAGGGCAGCGCGTCGATCGACAGGCGGCCGAACACGAGCGGCCACCATCCCTCAGGGGTCGGCATAGGCATGGCTCCCGTTCGGATCGTGCGGCGCCCCGCCGCCCTCGTGCCGCCGGGCGGCATCGGGGCGGTAGCGGGCGACCACGGTGGAGAAGAGCGCCGGATCGACGCTGGAGAAGACGAGGCCCCTGGCTGGATCGAAGTCGAAGCGGGCGCGCAGGTCCGCCAGCTTGCCCTTCTGCGACACGATCGCGTAGGCGCCCTGGTCGAGCGGCCGGTCGCCGGCCTTGGCGGCCGCGATCCAGGCGGCGAAGTCGGCCGCCGGCATGGCCAGGGCGTCGAACTTCTGCGCCTGGAAGCCGAAGCCGTTGAACTGCGTGTTCTGGCCGAGCAGGACGCCGGGTCGGTCGGCCAGGAGGTTGAGTTCGGTGACCATGCCCGCCATGGCGTAGATCTGGCTGCCCAGCGCCGGGATCATGAAGGATTGCATCACGGTGTCGCTGGTCAGGCGGAAGCGCACGGGCCGGCCCACGGGCAGCGCCAGCACGCCGATGCTCGCCACGTTCTCCTGCGGGTAGACGAACAGCCACTTGTAGTCGAGGCCGATCACCTCGACCTCGAGCGGCGGCTGGTCGGCGGGGATCGGCGCATAGGGGTCGAGCGCCCGCGCCGTGGTGAGGATCAGGAAGGCCAGCACGCAGACCACCAGGGCGGGGACGCCCCAGACCGCGATCTCGAGCGGCCAGGAGAAGTCCCAGTCGGGGCGGTAGGCCGCGCGCCGGGCGGTGCGCCGGTAGCGCCAGGCCATGAAGGGCACCAGCAGGATCGCCGGCACGACCACCACCATCATCCAGGCCGTGACCTCGAACAGGAGGTCTCGCTGGGTCGCGGCGACGGGCCCGTGCGGGTCGAGGACGCCGAGGCCCGAGCCGCAGCCGGCGAGCAGCACGAGCGGCGCGAGCGCGAGGAGCGCGCGCCGGCGCGCCGCCGGCCGCGGTGCGGCCGCGCGGGACCATCGGCTAGAGATCCGCACGGCCGCTCCCCCCGTCCCCGTCGAAGCGGGCGAGCGCCAGCACGGCCTGGACCAGGGCGAGATGGCTGAGGGCCTGCGGGTGATTGCCGGTGAGGCGGCGGGACGAGGTGTCGTATTCCTCCGAAAGCAGCCCGGTCGGCCCGGCGACCGCGATCGCCGCCTCGATCGCCGCCACCGCGTCCCGGCGGCGCCCGGCGCCGAGGCGGCATTCGGCCAGCCAGAACGAGCAGGCCAGGAACGCGCCCTCGGGCACCTGCGCGTCCATCCGATGGCGGCGCACGAGGCCGCCCTCGACGAGCCGCGCCTCGACGAGCGCCAGCGTTCCGGCCATGCGCGGGTCGCTCATCGGCAGGAAGCCGATCTTGGGCAGCAGGAGAAGCGAGGCGTCGACCTCGGCGCCGCCGAAATAGGCGGTGAAGCTGTCGAGGCCGGGATCGAAGCCCTCCGTGCAGATCGTCGCGTGCATGTGGTCCCGCAGGGCCGAAAGGTCGCGGCGCCGCCCGTCGTCCAGCTCCTCGCCACCCCGCCCCCGCAGGAAGCGGTCCAGCACCACCCAGGCCATCGCCTTGGAATAGACGTAGTGCCTCGGCTCCCCCCGGCTCTCCCAAAGGCCCTGGTCCGGCTCGGTCCAGACCCGCGCCACGTGGTCCACCACGGCGTGTTCGAGGTGCCGGCCCTGGTCGGTCCGCTCCATGCCGGCGCGCTCGGCGATGTGGAGCGCGGAGACGAGCTCGCCCCAGACGTCGAGCTGGAGCTGGCCGGCGGCCGCGTTGCCGACGCGCACGGGCCGGGCGAACCGGTAGCCCGGCAGCCAGGGCAGCTCGGCCTCGTCCAGCCGGCGCGAGCCGTCCACTCGGTACATGATCTGCATCTTCTCGGGCGCGCCGGCGACCGCGCGCAGGATCCAGTCGCGCCAGCAGCGCGCCTCGTCCAGGAAGCCGCATTCCACGAACGCGTCCAGCGTGAAGGCGGCGTCGCGCAGCCAGCAGTAGCGGTAATCCCAGTTCATGGTGCCGCCGGGCTGCTCGGGCAGCGAGGTCGTGGGCGCGGCCACCAGTCCGCCGGTCGGGCGGTGGATCAGCGCCTTGAGCGTCAGCAGCGAGCGCCGCACGGCGTCGGGATAGGCGAGCCCGTCCGCCCGGAAGCCGGCGATCCAGTCGCGCCCCTCGCGCTCGGCGTCGCGCAGCGCGGCACGGGCGTCCACCCCGTCGCCCACCCGCTCGTCGGATCGTCCGTAGGCCAGCACGAAGGCGCAGCTCTCGCCCGCCTCGAGCGTCCGGCGCGAGACCACCGCGTCGCCCTCGACGCCGGCGGGCGCCTCGCCGTGCAGCGCCAGCTTGTCGGGGCCGACATGCATGGCGATCGCCTGCCCCTCGAGCACGATCCAGGGCGGCATGTTGCCGTAGTCGAAGCGGAAGGCGGCGCGCGAGACGATCTCGACGCGCCCCTCCAGCGCGTGGGCGATGCGGATCAGCACGGGGCGCCCCGCGCGCGTCGGCATGAAGTCGGTGAGAAGCAGCGTGCCGTCCCGGCAGCGCAGGCGCGTGTCCAGCACCATCGTGTCGGGACGGTAGCCCTGGCGTGCCTCCAGCACCTCGTCCGCCGGCGCGATGCTCCAGAACCCGTGCCGCCCGTCGCCCAGAAGCGCCGCGCAGCAGGCCGGCGAATCGAAGCGCGGCAGGCACAGCCAGTCCACCGACCCGTGCCGCGACACGAGCGCGACCGTCTCTCCGTCGCCGATCATGGCGTAGTCCTCGAGCGGCACGGTCACGGCCGGGCGCCCTCACACATCGAAGCGACGCGCCAGGCGATGCAGCCCCAGAAGCACGAGGAGGCCCGCGACGCCCCAGGCGGCCGCGCGGTGGCGATCCGTCAGCATCATCATGCTGCGCGAGCGCGAACGGGCGTCGAAGCGCCCGTGCGCCGCGTAGTCGCCCTTCACCGGCTCGAACAGGTTGGCCGGCGCGCCGTCGGGCTTGGGCTGCCCGGTGAGCTGGCCGGAATAGCCCGCGCGGGCGAGGTAGCGGTCGATCAGGCCGGGCGCCACGCGGTTGCCGAGGATCGCCTTCACGGTGGAGAAGCCGACCCAGACCTCGCGGCGAGGGTTCTCGGCGGCGAAGCGGATGGCGCGGGCTGCGACCTCCGGCTGGAAGATCGGCGCCACGGGCTTCGCCCGGCGTCCCGTCTTGTTGAGCGCCCAGTCGAACTGCGGCGTGTTCACGGCCGGCAGGTCCACCATGGCGATCCGCACGTCGAGCCTGTCGTGGATGATCTCGGAGCGCAGCGAATCGGTGAAGCCGCGGATCGCCGCCTTGGCGCCGCAGTAGACCGACTGGAGCGGCACCGACCGGTAGGCCAGGGCCGATCCGACGTTGACGATCGCGCCCCGGTTGCGCGTGCGCATGCGCTTCAGGGCGCTCATCATGCCGTGCACCTGCCCGAGATAGGTGACGGCGGTGCCGCGCGCGACCTCCTCGGACGTCAGGTCGGCGACCGGCGAGAAGACCGTCGCCATGGCGACGTTGACCCAGACGTCGATCGGACCGAGCTCGCGTTCCACCCGTTCGGCCGCCGCCTCGACCGCCGCGGCGTCCGCCACGTCGGTGGGAAGCGCCAGGGCGCGAACGCCGTGCCGGCGCAACTCGGCCGCCGCCCGTTCCAGCCGCTCCGGGTCGCGCGACAGAAGCGCCACGTCGTAGCCGGCCCGAGCGAACTCCTCGGCCGTCGCCCGTCCCACGCCGGCGCCCGCGCCGGTGATCACCACTGTCGTCATCGGATGCGGCTCTCCGTTTCGTTTGTCTTCCGCCTAGGTTTGGCGTCGGCGGCGAAGGTCAAGGCGCGACCTCACGCCTGCGTGAATGCGCCGCGAAGCAGCCGGTGTCCGTCGGGATCGGCCACCGGTGCCGCCGCGTCCGCTTCCCCCGACAGGCACAGGACGGTGGCGAAGCGCGATCCGTCCGGCGCGGGCGCGCGGGTCGCCGCCGGGCTGCGGTAGCACAGGAGTTCCAGATGGGGCGGCGCGCCGCCCGGCGGCACGAGCGAGACCACCTCGACCCGCACGGGGACGGCGAGGCCGTCGAGACGCTGCTGCTCGACCCCGCGGTTCTGCTGCCGCCCGTGGAGGCGGAAGCCGAGCGCGGCGTAGAAGGCGATCGAGCGGTCCGCGTCGGCCACGGTGATCGCGCTGTGGTCGATGCCCAGGAACGCGCCGTCCGGCATCGACGCAAAGGGCTCGGGCGCCCCGCCCGCGGGAAAGGCCAGAAGCTCCAGGGGATGACCGGCCGGATCGCGGAACTTGAAGGCACCGACGCCGCCCGAAGCCGGTGGCAGCGTCTCGGGGCCGCGCGTCGAGATCGGGCTCCAGCCCCGCGTCTCGCGCAGCCGTCCCATCGCCCGCTCCATGTCGCACACCACCAGGGCGCAGTGCTGGAAGCCGGTGGCGTTGGCGGCCGGCGGATCGTGCGCCGGCTCCGGCTCGGCGCAGGGCGCGAACTCCAGACGCTGCGCGCCCAGGGTCAGCGCCGCGAGGCCCGGCGGCGCCGGCGCCTCGCGGCAGCCGAAGGCCGCCCGGTAGAAGGCGAGCGCGGCCGCCACGTCCGGGCACGGCAGCCGCACGGCCCGGATGCGCGCCTCGCTCACGGCCAGCGCGCCCCGCGCCGGTTCAGGAACACGGCGTAGAGCGCGTGGCTCACGCCGATGAACAGGCGGTCGAGATGCGGCGAGCCGCCGAAGCAGAGGTTGGACACGCGGGCGGGCAGGCGGATGCGACCGAGCAGCGCGCCGTCGGGCGACAGACAGTGGACCCCGTCGCCGGCGCTGGACCAGATGTTGCCGTCCTCGTCGATCGCCATGCCGTCGGTGTAGCCGGGCGAGACCTTGGCGAGGTCGCGCATCCCGTGAAGGCTCCGCCCGTCGGGCGCCACGTCGAAGACGCGCAGGACCTGCACCGGGTCGCGCTGCGTCTGGTCGCCGGTCTCGGCGACGTAGAGCCGTCGCTCGTCGGGCGAGAAGGCGATGCCGTTCGGCCCGTCGAAGGCGTCCGAGACGAGGTCCAGCGCGCCCGTCTCGCCGTCCAGCCGATAGACGCCGGGCCGCAGCTCGGACGACTGGCGCGTCCCCTCGTAGTCGTTGGAGATGCCGTAGACGGGATCGGTGAACCAGATCGAGCCGTCGCCCTTCACCACCACGTCGTTGGGCGAGTTCAGCCGCGCGCCCGCGAAGCGGTCCGCCAGCACGCGCACCGCGCCGTCGTGCTCGACGCGGCACAGCGCCCGGCGGCGGTTGGAGCAGAACACGACGCGCCCCTGCCGGTCGCGCGCCTGGCCGTTCGCCTGGTCGGAGGGGAAGCGCCAGACCGAAAGACCCGCCGTCTCGCTCCACATCATGGTGCGGTCGCGCGGCAGGTCCTGGAACAGGAGGCAGTTCCAGTCCCCCATCCAGACCAGTCCCTCGATCCAGCGGAAGCCCTCGGCGAGCCGCTCGATCGGGGCGTTGTCGAGCACGAACCCGGCGAACCGCTCGTCCACGACCTCGAAGCCGACCTCGCTCATCGCCGCGGCCCTAGCGGAAGCGGCACGGAGTGATCTCCGGGCGCGCCGTGTCGAACTGGATCACCATCAGCACCGCCGGCTCGCCGCCGACCGTGCCCGACATGTGGCCCTTGCGCCCGTCGCGCTCGCGGGTGCCCTGGTCCTCGCCGAACGAGATCTCGCCCGGCCCCATCTCGACGCGCGTGCCGTCCATCGATTCCACGTACCACCGGCCCGACAGGGGCACGATCCACTGCGGCGCCGGGTTCTCGTGCCAGGCGCCTTCCCAGCCGACGGGCTGCACCGTCACCATCACGGTCATCCCGTCGTGGTGCTTGCGGCCCTGCCACTGGGGCGCGGCGGGCGGCTGCATGCTCTTCAGCTCGAACTCGCTCATGTGGCACCGGCGCTGGCGGCTCAGCCCGTCGCCGTCGGTGTAGAGGTGCCAGTAGGGAACGGTCGGCGTCTCGTCGCTCATGGCGCGTCTCCGGTGGAATAGGGATGGGTGGACTGGAGCGGATGGGCCAGGAACGTGCCGACGTCGCTTGCCTGCGCGCCGAAGGCGAGAACCAGGAAGCCGCCGGCCACGGCGAAGTTCTTCAGGAAGTCCCACATCGTCTCGCGTCCCTGCGACGGGCCGCGCAGGCGAAAGTCCGGCGCGCGCCAGAATTGCTTGAAGAGCACCGCCGTCACCGCGCAGTAGCCGGCGAGAACCAGGGCGCAGAAGCGGTCGGCGACCCCCGCGAGGACGCCGAGCGACATCGTCACCTCCACGAGGAGGCCGGCGATCACCAGGACCCGGGCCAGGACGCGGCTGCCGGTCGCCTCCCCGGCCTGCCGCGTGGCGGCGCCGAAGTTCAGGACCTTGTCCAGGGCGCTGAAGGGCAGGAACAGGAGCACCAGCGACAGGCGCGCCAGGAAGGCGAGGAGGATTTCGATCGTCATGGCGGGAAGGCGCCCGGTTGGGAACTCTCGGACGGAAAACCGCCAGCCGCCGGGGAGTTCCGACATGAACCCGAATTCACGTTCGCGTCGCCCTGCCTGCGGGAACGATCCCAGGCCCCGGCGCTTTTGCCGGGACTTCACCGGACAAGAGGGCAGGCCGAATGAGCGAGGACCGCTACGACGTCGTGATCGTCGGCTCGGGACCGGGCGGGGCGACCATGGCCTGGAAGCTGGCGCAGACCGGCCGGCGCATCCTCCTGATCGAGCGCGGCGACTATCTCAAGCGCGAGCGCGAGAACTGGGACACGCGCGAGGTGTTCGCCAAGGGGCGCTACCAGGCCGAGGAGACGTGGACCTCGTCGTCGGGCGAGACGTTCCGGCCGGGGCTGCACTATTTCGTGGGCGGCAATTCCAAGGTCTACGGGGCGGTGCTGCTGCGCCTGCGCCGGGAGGACTTCGACGCCGTGCGCCATCCCGGCGGCACGGCGCCGGAATGGCCGGTGAAGTACGACGTGTTCGAGCCCTACTACCAGGCCGCGGAGGAGCTGTTCCAGGTGCGCGGCCGGCGCGGCGAGGATCCGACCGAGCCGCCCTCCCCCAAGCCCTATCCGCACGACCCGATCCGCCACGAGCCCCGCATCCAGGCCCTGTCCGACGCCTGGGCCCGCGAGGGGCTCCATCCGTTCCACCTGCCGATGGGCGGGCTCCTCGATCAGGACGAGACCGGCGCGGCGACGCCGCACTCGCGCCTCCTGCGCTGCGACCCGTTCGACGGCTATCCGAGCCTGACCAACGGCAAGGCCGACGCGCAGGTGATGTGCGTCGATCCGGCGCTCCAAACCCACCCCAACCTGACGCTCCTCAAGAACGCCTATGTGGAGCGCCTCGTCACCGACGCCTCGGGCCGCTCGGTCGTGGGCGTGGAGACGATCGTCGAGGGGCGCGCGCACACGGTGCGGG
The DNA here is from genome assembly GCF_003583935.1 of Aureimonas flava. Lineage (GTDB taxonomy): Bacteria > Pseudomonadota > Alphaproteobacteria > Rhizobiales > Rhizobiaceae > Aureimonas > Aureimonas flava. The sequence goes on from NZ_QYRN01000002.1 coordinate 251,851, forward strand.
GCGACATCGTCGTGGTCGCCTGCGGCGCCCTGTCGTCGGCGCTCCTGTTCCTCCGCTCGGCCGACGAGCACCACCCGGAAGGGCTCGCCAACCGCTCGGGCCAGGTCGGGCGCAACTACATGCGCCACAACAACGCGACCGTGCTGGCGATCTCGCGCGTGCCCAACCCGACCGAGTTCCAGAAGACGCTCGGCCTCAACGACTTCTACCACGCCCACGCGCTGTCGCCCGCCAACCCGTTCGAGTTCCCGCTCGGCCACATCCAGATGGTGGGCAAATCCGACGGCATGCAGATCGAGGCGGAGGGGCTGCCCTCGGCCCTCCACTGGCTGCCGGAGAAGCCGTTCGACTGGATCGCGCGGCACTCGATCGACTTCTGGCTCACCTCGGAGGACCTGCCGCGCCCGGAGAACCGCATCTTCTATCGCGACGGGCGGGTCCATCTCGACCTCGCCGAGACCAACATGGACGGCCACCGCGCCCTGCGCGAGATGCTGCGCTCGATCTGCGACAAGGCCGACATCCATCCGCATCTGGCCGACCGCCGGCTGTATCTCGGGCGCGACACGCCGATCGGCGGCACGGCGCACCAGGCCGGCACGCTGCGCTTCGGCGAGGATCCCGACACCAGCGTGCTCGATCTGGACTGCCGGGCGCACGGGATCGACAACCTCTACGCCACCGACGCCGGCTTCTTCCCCTCGATCGGCGCGGTGAACCCGACGCTGACGATCATCGCCAACGCGCTGCGCGTCGCCGACCGGATCGCCGAGCGCCTCGGCCCGGCCTGACGCCGGAGCGAGGCGCCGGGCGCCTTCAGAAGTCGGCGACCCGGCCCCAGGCGGAGCCGTCGAGCCGCGCCGGGTCGTAGGGCCGCGGGTCGACGATCGGCGCGCGGGCCGTCACGATGTCGGCCACCAGGTGGCCCGCGCCCGGCCCGATGCCGAAGCCGTGGCCGCTGAAGCCGGCCGCCATGACTAAGCCGGGAACGGCGGCGAGTTCGCCGATCGCGGGCACGCCGTCCGGGGTGGAATCGATGTAGCCCGCCCAGCCGTGGGTGATCGTGGTGCCGCGCAGGCCGGGCAGGAGCTCGAGGGCGCGCCGGTGCGTCAGCCGGATCTGCGCCATGTCGGGCTTCGGATCGAGGATGCGCATGCGTTCCATCGGCGTCGTCTCGTCCAGGCGCCAACGGCCGAGCGTCTCGTGCCCGGCGCGCCACCCCTGCGCGCCGCCGGGCGCCAGGCTGCGCCAGCGCCGGGCGAACATCGGCACGAACTCGCGCGCGAAGCGGAGCTGCTGCGGCGTCGGGTCGACCCGCGCCCGTCCGCTGATCGCCAGCGTGTAGCCGCCGTCGCCGCGCCGGGTGACCGAAACGCCGGCCGTGTGCAGCGCGTCCGGCAGGTCGTTGGCGCCGGGCGAGACGGCCAGGATAGAGGATCGCACGGCGGCCTGCGGGAAGCGGATGCCGAGCTGGCGGCAGAAGGAGGAGGCCCAGGCGCCGCCCGCCAGCACGGCGGTCCGGGTGCGGATCGTTCCCTTCTCGGTGACCACCGCCGCGACCCGCCCGCCCGACAGCTCGACGCCCCGCGCCGCGCAGCCCTGGTGCACCGTGCCGCCCTCGGCCAGAATGGCGCGCGCCACCACGGGCACCGCGCGCGAGGGGTCGGCCGTGCCGTCGCTCGGCGAGAACACGCCGCCCCGCCAGCGCCGTCCGGTCGCGTGGCCGCGCCGCGTCGCCTCCTCGGCGTCGAGCATGTGGGTCGTCACGCCCACCGTGCGCGCGAAGTCGCGCCAGCGGGCCCAGCCCTCCAGCTCGGCCTCGTCCTGCGAGAGGTAGAACAGGCCGCAGCGGCGGAAGCCGACGTCGCCGCCGGTCTCGGCGGCCAGCCGGTCCCACAGGTCGAGGCTGCGGGTGGAGATCGGCAGTTCGCGCGCGTCGCGGTTCTGCTGGCGGCACCAGCCCCAGTTGCGGCTGGACTGCTCGGCCCCCACGCGGCCCTTCTCCACCAGCGCGACCCGGACGCCGCGCCGGGCGAGGTAGAAGGCCGAGAACACGCCGGCGACGCCGCCCCCGATCACCACGACGTCCGCCTCGCGGGGCAGTTCGGGGCTGGTCTCGATCTGCATCAGTGGCGCGCGCATGCGGTCTCCTTGCGGCGGCGGGGGCGGTCGGGGGCCAGGATAGCGCCGCGTGGGCCGGCCGGGGCGGCGCATCGCGGGGCCGCACCCGCAGATCCTGTGGTTCGCGCGCCGCCGGACGGCGCAATGTTGCGCCGGGTGCCGGCGCACGCTCCCTGGTGACCGGCGGCCGGCCCTGGGGTAAGAATTCGCGGGCGCAGGGAGCGGGACGGAAGATCATGAAGCTCGACCGGATCGATCTGAGGATCCTCTCCGAACTGCAGAAGAACGGCCGCATCACCAACGTGGAGCTGGCCGAGCTCGTCCATCTGTCGCCGAGCCCCTGCCTGATGCGGGTCAAGAAGCTCCAGAGCGAAGGCTACATCGTCAACTACTCGGCGCAGATCGACATCTCCAAGCTCGGCCAGACGCTGACCGTGTTCACCGAGGTGACGCTGAAGAACCACCGGCGCATCGACTTCGCCCGGTTCCTGACGGCGATCGAGAAGGTCGACAGCGTGATGGAGTGCCATCTGATCTCGGGGGGCTACGACTATCTCCTGAAGTTCGTCACGCCCGGCATCGTCGAGTACCAGACCACGATGGAGCGGCTTCTCGACATGGACATCGGGATCGAGAAGTACTTCAGCTTCGTGGTCCTGAAGTCGCCGCTGATCCGCACCCACCTGTCGCTGGACACGATGTTCCCCGGCTGAGCCCTCAGCGCCGCGCGAAGGCGCGCAGGAGCTCGGGATCCTGCTCCAGCCCGTCGAGCCAGCCGGTGCGCAGTTGCGGCACGGAGGAGAATAGGAGGCGGGAATAGGGTTGGGTGGGCTCCCCGCCCGGCCGGAGCTGCTCCAGCTTGCGCCCCTTGTACATGACCACCACCTCGTCGCACACCGCGCGCACGGTGGTGAGGTCGTGGCTGATGAAGAGGTAGGACAGCCGGAGCTCGCGCTGGAGTTCCTTCAGAAGCTCGATGATCGCGGCGGCCACCACCGTGTCGAGCGCCGAGGTGATCTCGTCGCACAGGATCAGCTTGGCGTCGGCGGCCAGCGCGCGGGCGAGGTTGACGCGCTGCTTCTGGCCGCCCGACAGCTCGCCGGGGCGGCGGTGGCGCAGCGCGCGCGGCAGGCGCACCATGTCGAGAAGCGCGTCGATGCGCGCCGCGCGCTCGCGCCCGCCCATGCCGTGGTAGAAGACCAGCGGACGGGCCAGGATCTCCTCGATCGACTTGGACGGGTTGAGCGAGGTGTCGGCGAACTGGAACACGATCTGCAGATCGCGCAGCTCCTCGCGGCTGCGCCGGCGCAGATCGCGCGCCAGCGGCTTGCCGTCGAAGACGATCTCGCCGGACGCCGCCGGCAGGATGCCGGCGATGACGCGCGCCAGGGTCGACTTGCCGCAGCCCGACTCGCCGATGATGCCGAGGTTGCGGCCGCGGTGCAGCTCCAGCCCGACCTGGTCGAGCACGCGGATCTTCGGCGCGCCGTCCGGCCCCGGCTCGCCGTAGCCGGCGACGATGTCGCGCACCGCAAGGAGCGGCGTCGGGGCGGCGGCCTCGGGCTCGGGCTCGGGCGCGCGCACGGTGGCGCTCGGCCGGAAGGCGGCCAGGAGTTCGCGCGTGTAGGGATGGCGGGCGCGCTCCAGGATGTCCTGGGTGGTCCCTTCCTCCTGCACCTCGCCGTGGCGCAGCACGATGATCCGGTCGGCGATCTGCGCCACCACCGCGAGGTCGTGCGAGACGTAGACGCCCGCCACGCCCCCCTGCCGCATCACCGACTTGAAGGCGCGCAGCACCTCGACCTGCGTCGTCACGTCGAGCGCGGTGGTGGGCTCGTCGAAGATCACCAGCCGGGGGCCGCCGATCAGCGCCATGGCCGCCGACAAGCGCTGGAGCTGGCCGCCGGACACCTGGTGCGGGAAGCGGTCGCCGATCGTCTCGGGCTCGGGAAGGGCGAGGGCGCGGAACAGCTCCACCGCCCGGCGCCGCGCCTCGGCCGCCGGCATGGAGCGGTGGATCCGGGTGACCTCCACCACCTGGTCCATGATTCGGTGTGCCGGGTTGAAGGCGGCCGCCGCGCTCTGCGGCACGTAGGAGACCTGCGAGCCGCGCTTCTCGGCGCGCCGGCGCTCGCCGAGCGCCACCATGTCCTCGCCGCCGAAGCGCACCGCGCCCCCGGTGACGCGGCAGCCGGGCCGCGTGTAGCCCATCAGGTTGAGGGCGATCGTGGTCTTGCCCGAGCCGCTCTCGCCGATCAGGGCGACGATCTCGCCCTCGGCGATGTCGAACGAGACGCCCCGGATGATCTCGACGTCGCGCCCCGCGTCGGTCCGCGCCTTGATCCGCAGGTCGCGCACTTCCACGAGCGGGCTCATGCCTCGGCGCTCCGGTCGCGGATCCGGCGGGGCAGGTTGTCGATCAGCAGGTTGACGCTGATCGTCAGGCTGGCGATCGCGACCGAGGGAAAGATCACCGCCGGCGCGGCGAAGGACAGGCCGCCGATGTTCTCCTTCACCAGGGCGCCCCAGTCGGCGTCGGGCGGCTGGACGCCGAGGCCGAGGAAGGACAGGCTCGACAGAAGGAGCACGATGAACACGAAGCGCAGGCCGACATCGGCCAGGACCGGGCCGAGGATGCCGGGCAGGATCTCCGCCCGGATCAGGTAGCCGAGCCGCTCGCCGCGGGCGCGCGCCACGGTGACGTAGTCCATCGCGTTGACGTTGACCGACAGCGAGCGGGCGAAGCGGTAGGAGCCGGGCACGTAGATGAAGGCGAGGGTCAGGATCAGGATCGGAATCGACGACCCCACCGCCGCCACCAGCACCAGCGCCAGGATCTTGTTGGGGATCGAGGTCAGGGCGTCGAACAGGCGGCTGAGCGCGGCGTCGAACCAGCCGCCCACCACCGCCGCGGTCATGCCCAGCGCGACGCCGAGCACGCAGGCGATGGTCACCGCCGCCAGCGAGATGCCGACCGTGTAGCGCGCGCCGTAGACGATGCGCGACAGGACGTCCCGGCCGAGATAGTCGGTGCCCAGCGGATAGGCGGCCGAGACCGGGCCGAAGAAGTCGAAGTCGACGATCTCGCCCACCGGATGGGGCGCGATCACGGGTGCCAGCACGGCCACCGCCGCCCAGGCCAGGATCACCAGGAAGGCGATCACGCCCACGGCGTTGACGCGGTAGCCGAACCGGCCGCCGCGCCGCTTCCCCGCTTCTGGGATCGAAAGGGTCATGACCGGCGGAGCCTCGGATTGGAGACGATGGCGACGAGGTCGGCGATCGTGATGAGAAGGAGATAGGCGATGCAGAAGATCATCGCGCAGCTCTGGATCAGCGGCAGGTCGCGCGTCGACACGGCGTCCAGCATCAGCTTGGCGATGCCCGGATAGTTGAAGATCGTCTCCACGATGATGACCCCGCCCAGGAGGTAGGACAGGGACAGCGCCACCGCGTTGACGATCGGTCCGAGCGCGTTGGGCAGGGCGTGGCGCAGCACCATGCGGCGGCGCGAGGCGCCCTTGAGCAGCGCCATCTCGACATAGGGCGCGTCCAGCGTCTCGATCACGGCGGCGCGCGTCATGCGGATCATCTGCGCCGAGATCACGAAGCTCAGCGTGATCACCGGCATGGCGAAGGCCTTCACGAGGCCGGCGAAGCTGGTGATGTCGCCGGTCATCGACAGGGCGGGCAGCCAGCCGAGATACACGGCGAAGACGATCACCGCGAGCGTCGCCACCATGAACTCGGGCACCGAGATGACACCGATGGTGAGGATCGAGATGAGCCGGTCGTAGACCGTGCCGCGCAGGATCGCCGCCGTGATGCCGAGCGTCAGCGCGACCGGGACCGAGAGCGCGGCGGTGATGCCGGCGAGCCTCAGCGAGTTCGCCAGCCGCGCGCCGAGGAGGTCGGCGATCGGCATGTTGTTGACGTAGGAGACGCCGAGATCGCCGGTGGCGAGGCCGCCGAGCCAGGCGAAGAAGCGGACCAGGGCGGGCTGGTCGAGATGCATCGCGGTGCGCAGGCCGGCGACCGCCTCGGGCGTCGCCGCCTGGCCGAGCAGGATCTGCGCCACGTCGCCGGGCAGGAGCGCGGTGGCGCAGAAGATGGTGACCGCCACGATCAGCAGCGTCACCAGCGCGACCAGGATGCGGCCCGCGACCAGGCGGAGGATGAGGGGGTTCATGGACGGCCCATCCGGTGCGGTTCGAGGAGCGGGCGACCCGGCGCCGGCGCGCCGGGCGCCGCCGCCGGACCGGTCGGATGCGCGATCAGGCCTCGAACCAGACGTATTCGGCCGCGCCGAAGGCCATCTGCCCGCCCAGCGGGTTGGGCACGAGGCCGCGCAGCTTGGGCGAGGCGCCGTCGACGTTGGACTGGAACACCGGGATCACGGTGCCGGCCTCGTTGTGGATCATCGACTGCATCTCGCCGTAGATCTCCTTGCGCTTGGCCTCGTCCAGGAGGCCGCGGGCCTCCAGGAGCATGCGGTCGAAGGCCTCGGACTTGAAGCCGGTCTCGTTCCAGGCCGCCTCGGACTGGTAGAGCAGCGAGAACAGGATGTCGGGCGTCGGGCGGGCGTTGAGGTTGCCGAAGTGGACCGCGTCCTTGATCCAGTGGTTGGACCAGTAGCCGTCCGAGGGCACGCGGTCGATCGTCAGGCCGAGGCCGATCTCGCCGGCCGCCTGCTGGAGCACGGCCGCGTAGTCGAGCGAGGCCGAGGCCGCCTCGGAGGCGGTGACGCGGATCGGCTGGCCGAGGACGCCCGCCTTCTGGAACAGCGACTTGGCGCGGTCCGGGTCGTATTCGCGCTGCTTCAGCTCGGCGTTGAAATACGGGCTCCAGGGCGGGATCGGGTGGTCGTTGGCGATCTCCGCCAGCCCGCGCAGCACCGACTTCTGGATGATCTCGCGGTTGATCAGGTACTTGAAGCCCTCCGCGACGCCCGCCTTGTCGCCGGGCGCCATGTCCAGGCGGACGTTGAGATCGGTGTAGGTGCCGAGCTTGGTGACGAAGAGCTGGGCCGCCGGATCGTTCTCCAGGACGCGCATGGAGCGGGGGTTGAGGTTGGCGGCGAGCTGGATGTCGCCCGACAGGAGCGCGTTGCGGCGCGCCGTCTCGTCGGCGATGGCGAAGAACTCGAAGGAGTCGAGATAGGGGCCCTCGGCCTTCCAGTAGTTCTCGTTGCGCTCCACCACCGAGCGCACGCCCGGCTGGAACTCGCGCAGCTTGAACGGGCCGGTGCCGATGCCCTTGGAGAAGTCGGTGGTGCCGTCGGCCACGATCATGAAGTGGTGCAGCGCCAGGATGGTCGGCAGGTCGGCGTTCGGAGCGGTCAGGGTGATCTCGGCCGTGGTCTCGTCCAGCGCCTTGACGTCGGCGATCTGCTTGGCGATCGCGTTGACCTTGGAGCCGACGGCGGGGTCGAGATGGCGCTTCAGCGAGAACACGACGTCCTGCGCCGTCAGGCTCCTGCCGTCGTGGAAGGTGACGCCCTTGCGCAGCTTCACGGTCCACACGGTGGCGTCGCCGCTCTCGACGCTCTCGGCCAGCTCCATCGTGGTCCGGCCGGACCCGTCGATATAGGTCAGGCGGTTGTAGAGGCTGCAGCAGCGCGTGTAGTCGGTGGAGTTGGAGCCCTTAGCGGGGTCCAGGGTGTCGGCGGTGGAGGAGGTCCAGCCCGCCGCCTTGAGATGGCCGCCGCGCACCGGCTCGGCGGCCAGCGCCGCCGTGGCGCGACCCAGGATGCCGGTGCCGGCCGTCAGCGCGACGCCGCCCATCAGCATCATCCGGAGAAGCTCGCGGCGGTTGGCCCCGCGCCGGATCGCGTCTTCCACCATGGCATCGTCGCGAGACGTCCAGTTGGCGATCTTGTCGGACATGGCAATTCCCCTGGGTTGACGACGAAAGGTGGGTGGGAGGCGGGCCGAGACGGTCAGGCTTCGGCCGCGTCGGCGAGCGCGGCCATCGAGGTGAAGTGGTAGTCGGGCCGGGTGAAGGCGCCGGGCTCGATCGTGCCGCCGTAGCCCTCGCGGTCGTGGCGGCGCTCGATCCAGCAGTTGGTGAGGCCGAGCTGCCGCGACACGCCGATGTCGTGATACTGGCTCTGGGCGACGTGGAGGATGTCGTCGCGCGAGTGTCCCTCGCCCTCGACGAACGCGAACACCCGCTCGAAGAAGGCCGGGTCGGGCTTCTCGACGCCGGTGTCGTCCACCGTGAAGGCGGCGTGGAACGGCTGGCCGAGCGTCTCGGCGAACCCCTCGAAGGCCCAGCGCTGGGCGTTGGTCATCGCCACCAGCCGGTAGCGGCGGGCGAGCCGGGCCAGCGCCTCGGCGCTGTCGGGAAAGGCCGCCCAGCCGCGCACGCCCTGGCGCAGCGCCTCGCCGTGCTCGCGCCCCTCGGGCAGGCCGAGCGCGGGGGCGATCGCGCCGTAGACGCGCACCAGGTCGTCGGGGAAGCGGTCGGCGTCGGGCGTGTAGCGCGCCTTGCGGTAGAGGCTCAGCGCCTCCTCCCCGTCCACCGCGCGGCCCGCCCGGTCGCCGATCGCCCGGAGCGAGGCGACCAGTCCGCCCTCGAAGTCGATCAGCGTGCCGACGACGTCGAAGGTCATGTAGCGGAACGACCGGAGGTCTCTTGCCATGCGTCGCGTTTCCCTAACTCGCGCCCGGCCCGCGCTCGGGCCAGGGTTTCAGCCGCGCCCCGCCGCGGGCTTCTCGCCGTGGACGGCGGGCGTCTCGTCGGGATTCAGTTTGCAGCCTACGGTTCATGGATTGCGCCGAATTGCGCCGGGGCCACGGCACAAAATTGCGAATATGGCGGTCTGGCAGAATCCGTGCACGCGGCGGCGGTGCGCGGAAATTCATCAGTCGCGCAGGGCCGAGCGGACGTCCGGGTCCTCCAGCGTCTGGTCCAGCGTGCGGCGCGTGCGCTCCAGGATGCGGTCGATGTCCTTGTCGGTGCAGCAGAGCGGCGGCGCGTAGCCGAGCACGCCCGTGGGAAAGGCGCGCACCACGAGACCGTTGTCCCAGGCCCGGTCGAACACGCGCCGTGCCGGATCGGCCGCGGCCGGCAGCGGCGTCTTGCGCGCCTTGTCGGTCACGAGCTCCACCGCCGCCAGCAGGCCGCGGCCGCGCACCTCGCCGACCAGCGGGTGGTCGGCCATCGCGTGCAGCCCCGCCATGAGCCGCGCGCCGGCACGCCGGCCGTTGTCCAGGAGACCGCCCTCGTAGAGCTCGAGGCAGGCGAGGCCCACGGCCGCACTCACCGGATGGGCCGAATAGGTGTAGCCGTGCCCGACCGCCGCGGCCCCCGCGCCGTCGGCGATCGTGTCGTAGACCCGGTCCGACAGGAACACCGCGCCCATCGGGCAGTAGCCCGAGGTCAGGCCCTTGGCCGTGGTCATCAGGTCGGGCACCACGTCGTCGTCGGCGCAGGCGAAGAGCGGGCCGGTGCGGCCGAAGGCGGTGATCACCTCGTCCGCCACGAAGAGGACGTCCAGCTCTCGGCAGGTGTCGCGCATCGCCCGGAGCCAGCCGTCCGGGGGCACCAGCACGCCGCCGGAGCCCTGGATCGGCTCCACGTAGAAGGCCGCGACGCGCTCGGCCCCGATCTCCTCCACCTTGGCGCGCAGCGCGGCGACCGAGGCGTCGATGATCGCCTGCGGGTCGGAGCCGACCGGGTTGCGGTAGCTGTAGTGCGAGGGAATCTTGTGCTGCCAGTCGAGCGGCAGGCCGAAGCCGGCGTGGAAGGACGGCAGGGCGGTGAGGCCGGCGCCCACGGTGGAGGAGCCGTGATAGCCCTGCATCACCGAGATGAACTGGTCCTTCTCGGGCTTGCCGAGAGCATGATGGTAGTAGCGGATGAAGCGCACGGTGGAATCCACCGCGTCCGACCCGCCGAGCGTGAAGTAGACGTGGTTGAGGTCGCCCGGCGCCCGGTCAGCGAGTTCCGAGGCGAGCCGGATCGCCGGCTCCGAGCCCAGACCGAAGTAGCCGGTGGCGTAGGGCAGCTCGCGCAGCTGGCGCGTCGCGGCCTCCACGATCCGCTCCTGCCCGTAGCCGGCGTTGACGCACCAGAGCCCGGCGAAGCCGTCGATCAGTTCGTGGCCGCCGGCATCCGTGACGGTGGCGCCGCGCCCCGACTTCAGCACCCGGACCCCGGCCTTCTCGTGGCCGCGATAGGAGGCGACGGGGTGGACGAGATGGGCGCGGTCGAGTTCGACGAGCGAGTTCATCAGCATGGCGGTCTCCAGTTCAACCGAGCGCCTGGCTGGCCAGGGCGAAGGGGCGATAGGGGGCGTCGGAAGGGGCCGGAGCGGAGCCGCGCCGCATGGCGACGCCGCCGCCGGCCGGAAACAGGCCGCGCTCGGCGAGCGCCGGGCCGAGGCCGGCGGCTTCGTCCGTGTCGACGCGCACAAAGGTGCCGGCCTCGCCGGCCAGAAGAGCGTCCAGGAGGCGCAGCGCCTCCCCGTGCGAACGGGCCACCACCGGCCCGATCACCGAGCCCCGCCCGAAGCGGCGCAGCGCGGCGAAGGCCTCCACCGTGCCGCGCTCGCGGATCACCGCGAAGCGCGCGTGCCGGTTGAGCGCCCGCATCACCGCCTCGCGCCGGAAGCCGCGCGCCGCCGCGTCGAGCCCGGCGATACGGGCGAAGTCGTCGGGCCGCGCCCGATCCACGCCGGCGGGCTCCGCCACGGCGCGCGCGATCCCCTGCTGCTGCACGATCTCGCCGGTCGCCGCGAAGCCGAGCTTCTCGTAGAGCGGCAGGCCCTCCGCGGTCGCCACCAGCCGGCAGGACCGCGCGCCCGCGCGCCGCAGCGCCGCTTCCATCAGGCGGCGCCCGAGCCCGCGCCCGCGCATCGCCGCGTCCACGATCACCATGTTGACCGCCGCGACCCGGTCGTCGAAGCAGGTGGTCATCGCGGTGCCCGCGAGCGCTCCGTCGGCCGTCGCCACCAGCCCGTCGCTGACCGACAGGACCAGCGCCCAGTCCTCGCGGCGATGCGGCCAGCCGGCCTCGCGCGACAGGCGCAGGGCCCCGTCGAGATGGCCTTCGCCCATCGCCTCCAGCGTGATCTCCCCTGCCCTCATGCGGCGCGCTCGCGTCTCGTTCGCTTCATGGGGAAGGAATAGACCGGCGGCTCCGGCAGTGCCTTCCGTCTCCGGCCGGGGGGCCGCGGTTTTGCGCTTAAGGCGCCGCCGCGTTCCGCATCTTATGCCGCGCGGCGGCCGCCGCCCGGGGAACAGTCTCTGCCGCCCGGCTCGGACGATACGCAACATTGTGCTTCGCGGCACCGCCAATGCGGTCGAACGTCCGAAACCGGCGTCCCTATGATCGGGGCGTCCGGCAGAGCCCGCCGCCACGTTCCGAGGACCCCATGCCCCAGTTCCGGCCCAAGTTCATCACCTTCGACTGCTACGGCACCCTCACCAACTTCCAGATGGCCGAGGCCGCGCGGGAGATCTTCGGCGCCGTGCTGGACGAGGCGCGGATGGCCGGGTTCGTCCGAGATTTCGCCGCCTACCGGCTGGACGAGATCCTGGGCGACTGGAAGCCCTATGCCGAGGTGGTGCACAACGCGGTGGAGCGGACCTGCCGGCGCAACGGCGTCGCCTTCGACCCGGCCGACGCGCGCCGGATCTACGAGCGGGTGCCGAGCTGGGGGCCCCATCCCGACGTGCCGGCGGGCCTTGCCAAGGTCGCCCGCGAGATTCCGCTGGTGATCCTCTCCAACGCCATGGACGAGCAGATCGCCTCCAACGTCGACAAGCTCGGCGCCCCGTTCCACGCCGTGTTCACGGCCGAGCAGGCGCGCTCCTACAAGCCGCGCATGCGGGGCTTCGAATACATGCTCGACCGGCTCGGCGCCCGGCCGGAGGAGATCCTCCACGTGTCCTCGTCGTTCCGCTACGACCTGATGACGGCCCACGACCTCGGCATCCGCAACAAGGTCTGGGTGAACCGCGGCCACGAGCCCGCCAATCCCTACTACGGCTACACGGAGATCCGCGACATCTCCGGCCTGGCCGGCGTGGTCGGCCTCTGAGGGCCGCACCGAGACCCATGCTCCCGCGCGGCCCGACGCCGCCGGGCCCCCCGCAGGCACCAAGGCAGGGAAGCGCAGCCATGCAGTTCAAGTCCTACTGGCACGACACCGCCCCCCGCTTCGGGGCCGGCGCGACGGGACCGGCGGAGGGGTCGTACGACGTCGCCGTGATCGGCGCGGGCTTCACCGGCCTCTCGGCCGCGCTCCGGCTGGCCAAGGCCGGCGCGCGCGTCGTGGTGCTGGAGGCGGGCAGCGTCGGCTCGGGCGCGTCGGGGCGCAACGGCGGCCATCTCAACAACGGCGTCGCCCACGGCTACGCCGGCGCCAAGGCGCACCTGGGCGCGGAGCGCGCGCACCGGCTTTACCGGGCCTACGACGAGGCGGTGGACACGGTCGAGCGGATCGTGCGCGAGGAGGCGATCGACTGCGCCTTCCGGCGCTCGGGCAAGCTCAAGCTCGCCTCCAAGCCCGCCCACGCGGACGCGCTGCGCCGCAACTTCGAGCTGGTCCACGCCGAGGTCGACCCGGACACCGCCTTCCTGACGCGCGAGGAGCTGCGCGCCGAGGTGGGCTCGGACGCCTTCCACGGCGCGATGCTGTCGAAGAAGAGCGGCATGGCCCACATGGGGCGCCTGGTGGCGGGGCTGGCGGAGGCCGCCGTGCGCCACGGCGCGACGGTCCACGAGAACGCGCCGGTCCGCGAGCGGCTGGCGGAGGGCGGGCGCACCCGGCTCGCGACCGCGCGCGGCACGGTCACCGCCGACGCGGTGCTTCTGGCGACCGGCGCCTACACCACCGACGGCTTCTCGCATTTCCGGCGCCGCATCATCCCGGTGGGCAGCTTCGTCGTGGCCACGCGCCCGCTCACCGCCCCCGAGATCGCGCGCACCCTGCCGGGGGACCGGACCTGCGTGACCTCGCTCAACATCGGCAACTACTTCCGCCTCGCCCCGGACGGCCGGCTGATCTTCGGCGGCCGGGCGCGCTTCTCGGCCACCTCGGACCAGACCTCGGACGCGCGCAGCGGCGCGATCCTGCGCGCCGGCCTGGAGCGCATCTTCCCGCACCTTGCGGGCGTCGGCATCGACTATTGCTGGGGCGGTCTGGTCGACATGACGCAGGACCGCTTCCCGCGGGCGGGCTTCGCCGAGGGGATGTGGTACGCCATGGGCTATTCCGGCCATGGCGCGCAGATGTCGGTGCACATGGGCCAGGTGATCGCCGACGCGATCCTCGGCCGGGAGAACCGCAATCCGGTGGACGGGCTCCCCTGGCCGGCGATCGCCGGCTATTCCGGCAAGCCCTGGTTCCTGCCGATGGTGGGGCTCTACTTCAAGATGCTCGACAGGTTCCGCTGAAGGGCCCGGTCCGCCCGTTCCGCGCGAGCGGCGAGCGGACCGGGCCCCGCACTCAGCCGAGCGCCGCCAGCACGGCGGCGGTGATCGCGTCGGTGCGGTCCCGGCCGGGGCGCGTGCCGACGCCCCCGGCCGTGGCCGCCTCCACCGCCCGCATCACGTCGGCGGCGGCCTCGCGCTCGCCCAGGTGCTCCAGCATCATCGCGCCCGACCAGATCGTGGCGATCGGGTTGGCGATGCCCAGATGCGCGATGTCGGGCGCCGAGCCGTGCACCGGCTCGAACATGGACGGGGCGCTGCGGTCGGGGTTGATGTTGGCCGAGGCGGCGAAGCCGAGCCCGCCCTGGATCGCCGCGCCGAGGTCGGTGAGGATGTCGCCGAAGAGGTTGGAGGCGACCACCACGTCCAGCGTCTCGGGCGCCATCACCATCCGGGCCGCCATGGCGTCGATATGGTAGGGCGTCACCTCGACGTCGGCGTACTCGGCCGCGAGCGCGCGCGTCATCTCGTCCCAGAACACCATCGTGTGCTTCTGGGCGTTGGACTTGGTCACCGACGCCAGCTTGCCGCGCCGCGCCCGCGCCTGCTCGAAGCCGAAGCGCAGGATGCGCTCCACGCCGCGCCGGGTGAAGATCGCGGTCTCGACCGCCACCTCGTCGGGCGTGCCGACATGGACCCGCCCGCCCGCGCCCGAATACTCGCCCTCCGTGTTCTCGCGGATGCACAGGATGTCGAAGCCCTCCGCGCGCAGCGGACCCTCGACGCCGGGCAGGAGCCGGTGCGGGCGGATGTTGGCATACTGCGTGAAGGCCTTGCGGATCGGCAGGAGCAGGCCGTGGAGCGAGACGGAATCGGGCACCTCGGCCGGCCAGCCCACCGCGCCGAGGAAGATCGCGTCGAAGCCGCGCAGGGTCTCGATGCCGTCCGCCGGCATCATCGCCCCGGTCTCGCGATAGAAGGCGCAGGACCAGGGCAGGCGGGTGGCGGCCAGCGCGAAGCCGTGGCGCGCGGCGGCGCGCTCCAGGACCGCCCAGGCGGCGTCGATCACGGCGGTGCCAATGCCGTCGCCCGGAATCAGCGCGATGGAATGCGTCGTCATGGTGTGTTCCCTCACAGATCGATCAAGACGCTCTTGGACCGGCGGTTGGCGAGATAGGCCTCGCGCCCCAGGTCCTTGCCGATGCCCGAACTCTTGTAGCCCCCGGTCGGCAGGATGTGGTCGCGCGAGCGATTGTAGCGGTTGACCCAGACGGTTCCCGCCTGGAGCGACCGCGACAGGCGCAGCGCGCGCGACACGTCCCGCGTGAAGAGACCCGCCGCCAGCCCATAGGTCGGATGGTCGGCGAGCGCCAGGGCCTCCTCCTCCTCGCGGAAGGTCTGCACCGTCAGCACGGGGCCGAAGATCTCCTCGCGCAGGGCGGGCGATCCCTCGTCCACCCCGGTCAGGATCGTCGGCGCGTAGAAGTAGCCCTCGCGCTCCATCGCGCCGCCCCCGGTCCGGCATTGGGCGCCCGCCGCAAGGCTCGCGCGCACGATCGCGTCGATCCGGTCGAGCTGCCGGCGTGAGACGATCGGCGAATAGCCGGTGGCCGCATCCCAGGTCGGGCCGGGGCGGATGTCGGCCATGTGGCGGGCGATCGCCTCGGCCAGCGGCTCGGCCACCGCCTCGGCCACGATCAGCCGGGAGCCGGCGACGCAGGCCTGGCCGGCGTTCGACAGGATGCCGCGCGCCACCGCCCCGGCGGCGAGCTCGAGATCCGCGTCGGCGAAGACGAGCTGCGGGCTCTTGCCGCCGAGCTCCAGCGTCATCGGCTTGATGCCGGTGCGCGCGACGGTCTCCATGATGGCGGTGCCCGCCGCGGTGGAGCCGGTGAACGACACCTTGGCGATGCCGGGATGGCCGGTGATCGCCGCGCCCGTCCCCGGCCCGTCGCCGAGGACGACGTTGATCAGCCCCGCCGGGATGCCGGCCCGCTCGGCGAGCTCGGCCATGAACAGGGTCGAGAAGGGCGTCATCTCGGAGGGCTTCAGCACCACCGCGTTGCCGGCGGCCAGCGCCGGGCCGAGCTTCCATCCGGCCATGGAGAGCGGGAAGTTCCAGGGCGTGATCGCGCCCACCACCCCGTAGGGCTCGCTCAGCGTCATGCCGAAGGCGGTGCCGGCGGTGGGCACCACGTCGCTGCCCTCCTTGTCGGCGAACTCGGCGAAGAAGCGGATCTGCTCGGCGGTGACGGCGATGTCGCCGGCCACGAGCTGGGCCACCGGCCGGGTCGAGCACACCGCCTCCAGGCGCGCGAGGCGCGCGGCCTCCCGCTCCATGAGGTCGGCCCAGCGCTGCATCGCGCGCACGCGCTCGCGCGGGTGCGCCGCGCCCCAGCCGCTGGTGCGCAGCGCCGCGGCGGCGGCCTCCACCGCCCGGTCCACCAGCGCGGCGTCGCCCACCGGGCATTCGGCGAAAGCCCGGCCGTCGGACGGCCGGCGCATCGTCGGGCCGGGGCCCGTCGCCGCGATCCGTCGCCCGCCGACATGGTGGTAGGGGGACAGATCCAGCGCGTCGGGATCGAAGCTCAGGTCCATGGGGCGATACCTCGAAGGGAAGCGGCGCGGCGCGGCCGGGCCGGGGTCAGTCCTCGACGCAGACGAAGATCTTGCGCACCGTCTCGAGCGTGCGCCACACGCCCACGAAGCCGGGCTTCAGGACGAAGCTGTCGCCGGCGCGGAAGGTGCGGGTCGCGCCGCCGCGCTCGTCGATCTCCACCACGCCGGACAGGATGTGGCAGAACTCGAAGGTGGTGCCCTTGATCGAGTGGGTCTCCCCGGGCGTCGCCTCCCAGACGCCGGTGCGGACCTTGCCCTCTCGGCTCTCGTCCAGCGCCCAGGTCTTGAAGGCGGGCGAACCGGCGATCAGCCGCTCGGGCAGCGGCAGGCTCTCCCTCGGGGCGGATTTCGGATCGGTCTCGAGCGCGACGAGCAGCGACATGCGGGTCTCCTGGGGATGGGGGGTCAGTAGCCGCGCGCGCGGTCGACGAGGCCCAGCATGGGCTGGCCGGCGCGATGGCGGCGGATGTTGCCGATCACGGCGCGGGCGGCCGTCTCGGGCTGGGTGACGCTCGCCACGTGCGGCGTCACCACCACCTTCGGATGGCGCCAGAGCGGGTGGCCGGCCGGCAGCGGCTCCGGGTCGGTGACGTCCAGCACCGCCGAGCGCAGGTGCCCTTCGTCCAGCGCCCGCAGGAGCGCGTCGCCGTCGAGCTGGGGGCCGCGCCCGGCATGCACCAGGGCGGCGCCGCGCGGCAGGGCGGCGAAGAGGTCGGCGTCGAGGATGCCGCGCGTCTCGTCGGTCAGCGGCAGGAGGCAGACCAGGATGTCGGTGCGCGCCAGGAAGCCGGCGAGCGACGCGGCGCCGTGATGGCACTCGACGCCGGGGATCTCGCGGGGCGACCGGCTCCATCCGGCCAGCGGAAAGCCGAAGGGCGCGAGCCGCTCCATCGCCGCCCGTGCGAGGACGCCGAGGCCGAGAAAGCCGACGCGCCGCTCGCCCGCCTGCCGGGGCGGGCGCGCCTGCCAGACCTCCCGTCGTTGCTGCTCGGCATAGGCCGGCCAGTCGCGATGCAGCGCCAGGACGGCGAGCGCGACGTATTCCTGCATCATGCGCACGATGCCGTCCTCCACCATGCGCACCACCGCGACCGAGGGCGGAACGGCGGACGCGTCGAACTGGTCGACGCCCGCCCCGATCGAGAACACGGCCTCCAGCCTGCGGAAGCGGTCGAGCCGCTCGGGAACCGTCCAGGTCAGGAGGTAGCGCACGTCGTCGGGGTCCACCGCGCCCATCTCGTGGGCGAAGGCGAGGTCGGGCAGCTCGCGCGCGAAGGCCTCGCGGAACACCGCCGCGCGCGCCGCGTCGGAGTTGAACAGGAACACCGGCCGACCGCTCATGCGGCCAGCCTCCTCCCGAGCGACAGGATCATCGCCAGGCATTCGGCCAGCTCGGCGCGCTCGACATATTCGTCGGGCCGATGGGCCCGCGCGATATCGCCCGGCCCGCAGACGATGGCGTCGAGGCCGGCCTCCTGGAACAGGCCGGCCTCGGTGCCGTAGCTCACGGCCGGCACGGCCGCGTGTCCCGTCAGCTCGGCCACCAGGGCGGCCAGCGCGCTGCCGGGCTCCAGCCCGAGCGCCGGATAGGCCGAAAGCTCCCGCCACGCGACGCCGAAGCCCTCGCCCTCCAGCGCCGTCAGCCGTGCGCGCACCGGCTCCAGGAGGGCGCGGGGCGAGACGCCGGCGACCGCGCGCGCCTCGATCTCGGCGGTGCAGAGGTCGGGCACGACGTTGAGCGCCCGGCCGCCCGACACGAGGCCGACCTGGAGCGAGGACCAGGGCGGCTCGAACCGCGCGTCCAGCGGCCCGGCCTCCAGCGCACGGCCGTGCGCCACCGCCTCGGCCAGCACGCCGGTCATCGCGTGGATGGCGTTGCGGCCGAGATCGGGGCGCGAGGAATGGCCGGCGCGGCCGCGAACCTCCAGCCGTGCGGCCGCCTTGCCCTTGTGGGCCAGCACGCCGCGCAGGCCGCTCGGCTCGCCGACCACGACGCCCGTCGGCGGCGCGCAGAGCCCCGGCAGGGCCGCGATCATGTGCGGCACGCCGCGGCAGCCGGCCTCCTCGTCGTAGGAGAAGGCGAGATGGAGGGGGCGGGCGAGGTCGAGCCGGGCGAGCGCGGGCACGGCGGCCAGCGCGCAGGCCAGGAAGCCCTTCATGTCCGTTGTGCCGCGACCGTAGAGGCGCTCGCCCTCGGCGCGCAGCACGAACGGGTCGGAGCGCCAGCCCTCCTCCCCGGCCGGCACGACGTCGGTGTGGCCGGACAGGACGATGCCCGGCACGTCCGCCGGGCCGATCGTCGCGAAGAGGTTGGCGCGGTCCCCCTCCGGCCCCGGCAGGACCCGCACCGTCGCCCCGTGCGAGCGGCAGAACGCGGCGATGCGCCCGACGATCTCGCCGTTCGGCGTGCCCGCGACGGAGGGGCAGGCGACCAGCCACGCCAGGATTTCTTCCACCATCGCACCAGCCTCCGGTCGGGTCGGCCCGACCTTATGGAAGCGGGGGAAGATTTCCCTGCCGCTTCGCCCGGCGCTTTGGCCGATGATGCGGAAATCGCCCCCGAATGCAGCGGAAACTTCCGCCCGTCCCGTCGCATTCTGCTAGGGAACCGGCCGGCGCCGGGCCGCTCCGGCGTCGCCCCGCCCCCCGAGGACCGGGCAAGCGCCCCGGAAGCTCAGACACGGTGGCGGCCATGCCGGACACGATGCGACTCCAATCGTTCGAACTTGCGACGCGGGACATCGCCGACGCCGATCTCGACGCGCTCCACGCCCTCTCGATCAGCGTCGGCTGGCCGCATCGGCGCGCCGACTGGGACCTCCTGCGCTCGCTCGGCCGCGGCTTCGCCTCGCTGGACGATATCGGCCGCGTGTTCGGGTCGGCCATGTGGTTCCGACACGGCGCGGACTGCGCGACGATCGGCATGGTGATCACCTCGCCCCGCGTCCAGACCCAAGGCGGCGGGCGCTGGATGATGGACCGCATCCTCGCCGAATGCGGCGGGCGGAGGGTGATCGTGAACGCCACGCGCGCGGCCCACGCGCTCTACCTCCCGCTCGGCTTCGAGCCCCGGGCGACGGTGCACCAGATCCAAGGTTTTGTGGGCGCGGTGCCCCAGCCGGACGGGCGCGGGACGGGCACGGTGGAGCCCGTGCCCTCCGGCGACCTCGCCGCGATCCTCGCTCTCGACGGCGCCGCGTTCGGCGCGGACCGCACCGCCGTGCTCGCTCGGCTGGCGCCCCTGTCGCGGGTTCTCGGCATCCGCCGCGACGGGCGGTGGGACGGCTACGCGATGCGCCGCCCGTTCGGGCGCGGGCACGTGGTGGGGCCGGTGGTCGCCGCGAGCGAGGACGACGCGGTGCGCCTCGTCGCGCCGCTCCTCGCCGATCTCGCCGGCCGCTTCGCCCGCATGGACACGCGCCAGCCCGAAGGGCCGCTGCGCGCGCTTCTCCGCCGCTCGGGCCTCGGCGTGTTCGACACCGTGCGCACGCTGACGCGCGGCGGCGCGCTGCCGGAGGTCCGGACGGGGCGCCCGGGCGTCTACGGCCTGGCCGCCCAGCCGCTCAGCTAGCGCGCGGCGAGGCGCAGGCCCGCCAGCGACACCGCCATGCCGCACCAGGCCTGCGGGCCCAGCGTCTCCCCCAGCAGGAGCCAGCCGAACAGGGCGGCGACCGGCGGCACCAGGAAGAACAGCGCCGACACGCGCGCGGCCTCGTTGCGGCCGATCATGAAGGTGAGGAGCGACACGGCGACGATGGAATTGGCCAGGATCAGCCAGCCGAGCGAAAGGGCGAGCTCCATCGTCCAGTCCACGGACCCGCTCTCCAGCGCGACGGCCAGCGGCGCGACCATGGCGAGGCCCACGGCATACTGCACGAGGTTCGCCGTAACCGGATGGACGCGGACCGGGAACCGCCGCTGGTAGAGCACCGCCGCCGCCATGCCCGCGGCCGAGCCGAGGCAGAGCCAGACGCCGGCGTCCAGCGTCGCCCGGAAGGTCTCGCCCGCCGTGACCACCAGCAGCGCGCCCGCCGCGCCCAGCGCGAAGCCCGCCCAGCGCGCCCGTCCGACGCGCTCGTCCGACACGAGGGGCGCGGCGAGCGCGACCAGCAGCGGCTGGAGCGAGGCGATCACGGCGGCGGTGCCGGCCGACACGCCGAGGCTCATGCCGAGATAGGCGAGCCCGAAATACACCGACTGGATCAGGAAGCCGGCCACGGCCAAGTGCAGCCAGTCGATCCGGCGCGCCGGCCCGGCGGGGCGCAGCACCAGGAAGGCCGGCAGGAACAGCGCCACGATCAGCGCGAAGCGGAGCGCCAGGAAGACCAGCGGCTCGGCGTGGCGCAGCCCGATCTTGGCGACCCCGAAGCCGGAGGCCCAGAACACGAGGAAGATCGCCGGCGCGAGGCGCGACAGGACCTGCGCGCGTCCGGCCGCGGCTGCCCCCGAGGCGGGACCGGCGGCGGGATCGGGCACGGCCGCCACCGGTCAGTCCGCGACGCCGACCACGGCCACGCAGTCGCCCGCCTTGACGAGGCCGGGGAAGTGCCGGGCCGCCAGGATGCCGTCGAGCCGGGCGCGGAACGCCACCGGCTCGGCGCCCGTGCGCCCCACCGGGTGCGCCCGCGCCAGGACGTCCCCCCGCCGCACCGGCTCGCCGAGGTCCACCAGCGGCTCCAGGAGGCCCTCGTCCTCGGCGAAGGTGAAGCAGTCGCCGGACGGCATGTCGAGCCATCGGGTCTCGCGTGCCTCCACCGCGCCCCGGAGGATGCCGGCGTGGCGCAGGACATTGGCGACGCCCCGCTTGGCGATGCCGGCGGTTCGGGCGGTCGCCGTGCCGCCGCCGCCGAGCTCGGTGGTCACGAAGACCTTGCCCATCGCCTCGGCGGCCGTGTCGTACATGCCCACCGCGTCGATCTCGAGCATGCGCATGGAGAAGGGCGCGCCGAAGGCGGCCACCGCCGCGAAGCTCGCCGCCTCCTGGCGCTTGTCGGGCAGGACGTGGGCGGCGGCGAAGGGCACGAAGTCGAGCGTGCGCCCGCCGGAGTGGAAGTCGAGCACGATGTCGGCCATGGGCAGCAGCGTGCGCTGGAAGTAGTCGGCGATCTTCTGGGTCACCGTGCCGTCCGGGCTGCCGGGAAAGGCGCGGTTGAGGTTGCCCCGGTCGATCGGCGAGGTGCGCGTGCCGGCCCGGAAGGCGGGATAGTTCATCGCCGGGACCACGATGACGCGGCCGCGCACGTCCTCGGCCCGGAGCGTGCGCGCGAGGTCGAACAGCGCGATCGGGCCCTCGTACTCGTCGCCGTGGTTGCCGCCGGTGAGGAGCGCCGTCGGCCCCTCGCCGTTGCGGATCACGGCAAGCGGGATCATCACCGAGCCCCAGGCCGAATCGTCGCGGCTGTGGGGCAGGCGCAGGAACCCGTGCCGGACGCCGTCGGCCTCGAGGTCGACGGTCGCCGCGATCGGCGAGGGGCGCATGGGCTCGGTCATCCGCGTCAGCCCTTCACCAGGAGCTTGCGCGGCACGTCGGCCAGGAGCTCGTATCCCGTCTCGGTGATGGCCAGCGTCTCGGTGATCTCCAGCCCCATGTTCTCGGCCCAGAGCGCGGTCATGAAGTGGAAGGTCATGCCGGGCTTCAGCTCGGTGCGGTCGCCCGGGCGCAGGCTCATCGTGCGCTCGCCCCAGTCCGGCGGGTAGGACAGGCCGATCGGGTAGCCGGTGCGGCTGTCCTTGACGATGCCGTGCCGCTTGAGCACCGCGAAATAGGCGAGCGCGATGTCCTCGCAGGTGTTGCCGGGCCGGGCGGCGGCAAGGCCCGCCTCCATCCCTTCCAGCGTCGCCTTCTCGGCATCCAGGAAGGCTTGCGTCGGCCGGCCGAGGAAGACGGTCCGCGACAAGGGGCAATGGTAGCGCCTGTAGGCGCCCGCGATCTCGAAGAACGTGCCCTCGCCGGCCCGCATCGGCCGGTCGTCCCAGGTCAGGTGCGGGGCGACGGCGTCGGCGCCGGACGGCAGCATCGGCACGATCGCGGGATAGTCGCCGCCGTGCTCTTGCGTGCCGCGGATGCCGGCATCGTAGATCTCGGCCACGAGGTCGCACTTGCGCATGCCCGGCTCGATCCTGTCGAAGATGCGCTCGTGCATCTTGGTGACGATCCGGCCGGCGATGCGCATGTAGTCGAGCTCGGTCTCGCTCTTCACCGCGCGCTGCCAGTTGACGAGCGCCGTGGCGTCCCCGAAGCGCGCGTTCGGCAGATGGGTCTGGAGCGAGCGATAGGCGGCCGCCGAGAACCAGTAGTTGTCCATCTCGACGCCGATCGCGAGCCTGTCCCAGCCGCGCTCGGCGATCACGCCGGACAGGTGGTCCATCGGGTGGCGCTCGGTGGACTGCACGAAGTGGTCGGGATAGCCGACGATGTTGTGTTCGGCGAGATAGGCGGTGCGGCGCGCGCCGTGGCCGTCCATCGCGCGGCCCCACCAGACCGGCTCGCCCTCGGGTCCGACGAGGACGCCCTGGTGGACGTAGAAGCTCCAGCCGTCGTAGCCGGTGAGCCAGGCCATGTTGGACGGATCGGAGACGAACAGGAGCTCGATGCCTCGGGCCGCCATGGCGTCGCGGGTCTTGGCGAGGCGCGCGGCGTATTCGGCGCGCGTGAAGTTGAGGGCGGGTCCGCTCATGGCGTGTCTCCGGGTGGTGGTCAGGTGGTGAAGGGGGTGCCGGCGCCGGCCCGCGCGGCGCGGGCGGCGGCCAGGTTCGCGATGGCCGTGTCCTGGACGCCGGTGCCGGTGAGATCGCACAGGGTGATCGCCTCGGCCGAGACGCGGCCGGGCGCGAGGCCCGCCACCACGGCGCCGAGCTCGGGAAACGCCTCCCGCTCGCCCACCAGCCCGGCGCGCAGGGCGTGGTGCAGCTCGCCGAGACGGCGCGTCTGCGCGAGGCGGTCGGCGACGTAGGGCGCCGCGCGGGCGACGAGCGCCGGGTCGATCTCGTTCTTGTGCTCGGCGTCCGAGCCCATGGCCGTGACATGCGTGCCGGGGTCGACCCACGAGGCGTCGAGGATCGGGCGCTCGGCCGGCGTCGTGGTGACCACGACGTCGGCCCCGCGCACCGCCTCGCGTATGTCGGGCACGGCCGACACCGCGATGCCGAGATCGGCGGCGAGGGCGGCCGCCGCGCCCGCCGCCTTGGCCGGGTCGCGCGCCCAGATCCGCGCCTCGCGGATGGGCCGCACGAGGGCCAGCGCCTCGAGCTGGAGCCGCGCCTGGACGCCCGCCCCGAGGACCGCGACGACCGCGGCGTCGGCGCGCGCGAGGTGCCGCGCCGCCACCGCGCCGGCCGCCGCCGTGCGCACGTCCGTCAGGTAGCCGTTGTCGAGGAGCAGCGCCTCGGCGAGCCCCGTGGTGGCCGAAAACAGAACCATCATGCCGTTGAGGCTGGGCAGGCCGCGTTTCGGATTGTCGAAGAAGCCGGGGCTGATCTTGATGGCGAAGCCCGGAAGGCCGGGCACGTGGGCGGTCTTCACGTCCACCTCGCCGCGATGCTCAGGGATATCGAGCCGCAGGACGGGCGGCATGGCCACCGGCTGCGTCGCCAGCGCCGCGAAGGCGCCCTCGACGCAGGCCACGGCCTCCCCGTCCAGCGGCACCAGGGCGCGCAGCTCGGCCTCGGTCAGGATGCGGATCGCGGGCATCAGGCCTCCCCCTCCAGCGCGTCGGCGCCGTCGAGGACGCGCCGGTGGAGAGCCGGGTCGATGTTGCCGCCGCTCAGGATCGCCACGGTCGGCCCGCTCGGGCGCACGCGCCCGCCCAGGATCGCGGCGATGCCCACGGCCGCCGCCCCCTCCACCGTCTGCCCCTCCCGCAGGAAGGCGTGGCGGATGCCGGCGGCGATCTCGGCCTCCGGCACGAGCACGACCTCGTCCACCAGCGCGCGCGCCGCCTCGAAGGTCCACCGGTTGGCGAGGCCGATGCCGCCGCCGAGCGAATCGGCCAGCGTGGGCAGCTCCTCCACCGCCACCGGGCGCCCGGCCGCAAGGCTCGCGGCCATGGCCGCGCCGCGCTCCATCGAGACGCCGACGACGCGCCCCCCCGGCGCCAGCGCCTTGACCGCCGCCGCCACGCCGGCGATCAGCCCGCCGCCCGACAGGGGCACGAGCACGGTGCCGACGCCGGCAAGGTCCTCGGCGATCTCCAGCCCGATGGTGCCCTGCCCCGCCACCACGGCCGGATGGTCGAAGGGCGGCACCCCGACGAGACCCTCCTCGGCGGCCAGACGGTCGGCCTCGCGCTGCGCCTCGTCCTGACCGGCGCCGTGGACATGGACGCGCGCGCCGAGCGCCCGCACCGCCGCGACCTTGTTGGCCGGCACCAGCCGCGACAGGCAGATGGTGCAGGCGATCCCGGCCTCGCGCGCGGCATGGGCGAGCGCCCGGCCGTGATTGCCGGTGGAGGCCGCGACCACGCCTCGCGCGCCGGGCGGCAGGGTCAGCACGGCGTTGAGCGCGCCGCGCAGCTTGAAGGCGCCGGTATGCTGCCGGTGCTCCATCTTCAGATGGACCGGCACGCCGGCAAGGCGCGACAGGCTGGCGGAGGGTTCGAGCGCGGTGCGCACCACCGCCGGCCGGATGCGCTCGGCGGCGGCGCGGATCTCGGCGAGGGAGACGACGGGCATCCGATCAGGCTCCAGGCTCGAAGCATGGCTCGAAGGGCAGGTCGAACAGGCGTCCGGCGCCGAGCCCCGGTGCGGGCGCGACGCCGCACAGGCCGAGGCAGGCCCAGGCCGTGGCCTGGTTGCTGGTGACCACCGGCCGGCCGATGCGCGCCTCGACCTGCGCCGCGATCGAGGCCGAGCGCAGCGCCGTGCAGGAGACGAAGAGCGCCTCGGCGTCCGCGTGCGTCGCCGCCACGGCCGCCTCCACCAGCGAGGCCGGCGCGATGCGCGCCATCTCGCGGTCGTCCTCCAGGCCGAGGCAGGCGACGGAGGCGAGCGCGAAGCCCCGCGCCTCGAAATAGGCGGCCATGCCGGCGGTGGTCTCAACCGTGTAGGGCGTCAGGAGGCTGATGCGCCGCGCGCCGAGCCGTCCGAAGGCCCGCGTCGCGGCACCCGGCGGGGTGACCACCGGCGCGCCCGGCTTGGCGCGCGCGATCGCCGCCTCCACCGCCGCGTCGCCGATCGCGACGGACGCCGAGGTGCAGGAGAAGCAGATCGCGTCCAGCGGCTCGTCCGGCAGGAGCAGCGCGGCGGCCGCGCCGAGGCGCGGCTCCATGGCGCGCAGGTTCTCCGCCGTCACCGGGTTGGCGTATTCGACGCGCGTCGCGAAGAGGCCGATGCGGGGGCCGGCGACGAGGCGTGCGAAGTCGGCCTCGGTGGAATGGTCGGTCGACAGGAGGACGAGCCCGACGCGCTTCTCCATCGCGCGCGCGTCGAAGGCGAGGGCCTGAGACAGGAGGGATGGCGTCATGAGGGGATCGCGGTGTTTCGCCGGAAGGAGCCGAGCCGGCCGAGCCGGCCCCAGTGGCGCTGCATCAGGCGGATCAGGGCCACGGACACGAGGCTGATCGCCAGGAAGAAGGCGCCCACCATGGTGATGGGCTCGATGTAGCGGTAGTTGTAGTTCGCGATGGAGCGCGCCTGGTTCATCAGTTCCAGGACGGTGATCGCCGACAGGAGCGGCGTTTCCTTGAACATCGCGATGAAGTAGTTCGCCAGCGCCGGCACCATGGGCCGGATCGCCTGCGGCAGGACGATGTGCCGCCAGGTCTGCGAGGCCGAGAGGTTGCAGGCCTTGGCGGCCTCCCACTGGCCGCGCGGCACGTTGTCGATGCCGGCGCGGTAGACCTCCGCCGTGTAGGTGCCGTAGTGGACGCCGAGTCCGATCACGCCGGCCGCGAGCGGCGACAGCGTGAGCCCCAGGTCGGGCAGGATGTAGAACAGGAAGTAGAGCTGCACCAGGAGCGGCGTGCCGCGCACGAACTCGGCGAAGGCGGCGGTGGGCCAGGAGAGGGCGCGGTTCCGCGACCGGCGCGCGATCGCGAGGCCGAGGCCGAACACGGCGGCGAAGGCGAAGCCGAGCAGCGTCGCGACGACGGTGATCCGCGCGCCCTCCAGGAGCTGCGGCGTGATCTGGCGGACGAAGTCCCAGTCCCATTCCATCAGGCGCGCGTCCCTTCGAAGCCGCGGGACATGCGCCGCTCCAGAGCGCGCACCAGGAGCGTGATGACGGACGACATGAGGAAGTAGAGAACCAGGATCGTCAGGAACGGAAAGGCGGTGGAGCCGGTCTGCGAGCGCACCACCTGGGCCTGGAAGGTCATGTCGGCGAGCGAGACCAGCGAGACGATGGCGGTGGCTTTGAGCAGCTCGATGGCGTTGTTGCCGAAGGTCGGGAGCATCACCACCACGGCCTGCGGCAGGATCACGTGGCGCAGCGACTGGGCGCGCGTCAGGTTGAGGGCGACGCAGGCCTCGCGCTGCTCGCGGCCGATCGCCTCCACCGCGCCGCGCACCACCTCGGCGCCGTAGGCCCCGACATTCAGCCCCAGCGCCAGGACGCCCGCCTGCATGGGCGAGAGCTCCAGCCCCATCAGCGGCAGGACGTAGTAGGCCCAGAAGAGCTGGACGAAGATCGAGGTGCCGCGGAAGAACTCGACATAGGCGGCCGCGAGCCAGCGCACCGGCGCCACCGCCGAGACCCGCCCGAGGCCGGCCAGGAAGGCCATGGCCAGCGCGAACAGGCAGCCGAGCGCGGTGAGCTGCGCCGTGACCAGCGCCCCTTGCAGGATGAGCGTGAGATAGCCGAGCCAGATGTCCATGATCGCCTTGCCGTGCGCGGCGGCGGGGCGCGTTCGCCCCGCCGCCCGTCCCGGCCCTTCCCGCCCCTTACTGCGCGGCGCAGAGCTTCTCGCGCGTGGTCGACATCGCGGCCTCGGCGGAGAAGCCGTAGGGCTCGATGAGCTTGGCGAACTCGCCCGACGCCTTGATCGCCGCGAGCTCCTTGTCGAAGGCGTCGCGCAGGGCCGTGTCCTGCTTGCGGAAGGCGGCGCCGTCGCAGTAGACCGGCGCGCCCTGGACCGGAGCCACGACCTCGATCTGCGGGTCGTTCGCCGTCTTCACCGCGGCGTTGATCGACAGGACGGGCAGCGAATAGACGTCGATGCGACCCTGCTGGAGCATGGTGATGCCGCTCTGGGTGTCGGGCACCACGATCACGCGCTCGCGCGGCACGCCGGCCTCCAGCGCCAGCCGCTCCTCGGTGCCCCCGCCCGGCGCGCCGATCCGCGCCTCCGGGTTGTCGGCGACGTCCTTGTAGCTCTTGAGGCCGAGCGGGTTGCCGGCCTTCAGGGCGAAGGCCTCGGCGTCGCACAGGATGGGTTCGGAATAGCTCACGGCGTTGCAGCGCTCGGGCTTCATGAAGAGGCCGGCGGTGACCGCGTCGAAGCGCCGGGCCTGGAGGCCGGGGATCATCGCGCCGTATTCGGAGATCGACGCCACGACGTCGTCGATGCCGAGCCGCTTGAACACGGCGCGCGCGACGTCCGGGGCGGCGCCCGACACGGTGCCGTCGGCCTTCACGGCCGTGAACGGCGGCTCGTTGGCGATGGCGATGCGGGCGAAGCCCTGCTCCTTCAGGTCCTCCAGCTCGGCGGCCGGGGCCGAGGCGGCGGCGAGGCACAGGCCCATGGAGGCGCCGAGAACGAGGGGGCGGGCGAGGCGGTGGAGGCGCATGTGGAACTCCCTTGTTGGCTGATCTTGGCTGACGTCAGACGCGGTGCCCGGCGGCGACGACCTTGCGCAGGAAGGCCTGGGTTCGGTCCTGCCGGGGGTTCTTGAAGATCTCGTCAGGCGGCCCCTCCTCCACGATGCGGCCGCGGTCGAAGAACAGGACGCGGTCGGCGAAGTCGTGGGCGAAGCCCATCTCGTGGGTCACGAGCAGCATGGTCATGTCGGTCTCGCGGGCGAGCATGTGCATGACGTTCAGCACCTCCTCGACCAGTTCGGGGTCGAGCGCCGAGGTGACCTCGTCGAACAGCATGATGCGGGGGCTGAGCGCCAGCGCGCGGGCGATCGCCACGCGCTGCTTCTGGCCGCCGGAGAGCTGGGCCGGCATGGCGTCGGCCTTGGCCGACAGGCCCACCATGTCGAGCAGCTCCATCGCCCGGCGCCTGGCGTCCGCGGGCTTGGCGCCCTGCGTCAGCACCGGCGCCAGGCAGACGTTCTCGCAGACCGACTTGTGCGGAAACAGGTTGAAGTGCTGGAACACCATGCCGATCCTGGCGCGCATCCGGTGCAGGTGGCGCTCGTCGGCCGGCACCAGCGCGTCGCCCCGGCGCTGGTGGAACAGCGGCTCGCCCTCCACCATCACCATCCCGTCGGTGGGCGTCTCCAGCGTCATCAGGAGGCGCAGGATGGTGGTCTTGCCCGACCCCGACGGCCCGATCAGCGCCAGCTTCTCGCCGGGCGCGACCTCGAACGAGAGCCGGTCGAGCACCGTCAGCTCGCCGAAGCGCTTGGACACGTCCTGGAGTTGGATGATCGGCGCGGACACGGCGTCCCCTTCTTGGGTTCCGTCTGATGCCCCGACGATGACCACGCCGCTAAATCATGTCAATTTGGAAAATAATATCATGACAATTATCCCGCCGCTGGCGGCCGCGGAGGCAGCGATGCCTAGATGGCGAGCAGCAGCGGCTCGGGATCGCTGTGGATCAGGTTGGTGACGATGCGCAGGCCGGCGCGCAGCTCCTCCTCCGTGGTGGATCCGAGCGAGATGCGCACCGCCGGCTGCTCCGCCGCGCCGGTCTGGAACGAGCGACCGGGTGCCACGGCGACGCCGCGCAGCCGCGCCTGGGCGACGAAGAGGTCCTCCGCCGCGCGGCTGTCCAGCGGGATCCAGGCATGCAGCCCCTCGGCATGGGCGCGGTAGGGGATGCCCACCAGCATCTGCGCCGCCACCGCCTGGCGCCGCCGGAGCGCGCCGCGCTGCCAGCGCACCAGTTCCATCGCCGTGCCGTCGGCCACCCAGCGCGTGGCGATCTCGGCGATCAGGGGCGTGGCGATCCAGTTGGTCACGAGATGCCGGTTGGTGACCGCCGCCAGCATGCGGTCGGGCACGGCGAGATAGCCGGTGCGCAGTCCCGGCATGACGATCTTGGTGAAGCTCGTGACGTAGAGCGTGCGTTCGGGCGCGAAGGCGGCGAGCGGCGGCGGACGCCCCTCGATCAGGGGGCCGAGCCCGTCGTTCTCGATGATGGCGAGGTCGTGCGCGCGCGCCACCGCCGCGATCGCCTCGCGGCGCTCGGCGCTCATCACCACGGCGGTCGGATTGATGCCCGAGGGCTGCACGAACACCGCCCGTACCCCCTCGGCCCGGCACAGGGCGTCCAGCGCCTCCGGCACGATCCCGTCGTCGTCGATCTCGACCGCGGCGAGCTTGAGCCCGAGATAGGCGGCCAGCGGCGTCAACGTGTGGTGGCCGATCGCCTCGGTCGCCACCACGCCCCCCGTCTGGGCGACGCTCATCAGCGCGATGGTCATGCCCGCCGTGGCGCCGTTGGTCAGGCACACGTTGTGCGGCGACACGTCCAGCCCGCACAGCCGCAGCCAGTCCGCCGCCACGGCCCGGTGCCGGGGAAAGATCACGTTGGGCCGGAACGACAGGGCGACGCTCGGCGGCAGGTCGGCCGAGAGGCCGGCCAGTGCCGCCTTCATCCGGTCGAGATGCATCGTCTCGCAGACCGGCTTCAGGATCGACAGGTCGATCACCTCGCCGAGCCGCTCGGGGATGTAGGGGAGCTGGCCCACCGGCTCCTCGCGCCGCACGAAGGTGCCCCGCCCCGTCTCGCCCGACAGGAGGCCGCGCCGGATCAACTCCTCGTAGGCCCGGCTCACGGTCTGCACCGACAGCTTGAGGCTGTCGGCGAGGACCCGGTGCGGCGGGAGGCGCGTGCCGTCGGCGAGGCGCCCGTCGGAGATCGCCCGGTTGATCTGGTCGGCCAGCGACAGGTAAACCGGACGCTTTAGGGCGTCCTGATCGATGAACCACATTGTCATGGATGCACGTTTCCTGAAATCATGACATTCGACAAGGGCACGCCGCTTCGCGGCGGCCGCAACGCCCGCCCTTTTTTCGAGACGCCATGCTCCAGCTCGACGCGACCGACATCCGGATCCTGGCCGAGATCCAACGCGAGGGCCGGATCGCCAAGACCGCGCTGGCCGAGCGCGTCGGCCTGTCGGCGACGCCCTGCTGGATGCGGCTGAAGCGGCTGGAGAAGGCCGGCATCGTGGCGGGCTACCATGCGCGCATCGACTGGCGGCTGGCCGCGCCGGTCACCACGGTGATCGTGGAAGTAACGCTCGGCGGCCACCGGCAGGCGGATTTCGACCGGTTCGAGCGGGCGATGCGCGCCGCGCCCGAGGTCGTGTCCTGCTGGTCCACGGGCGGCGGCGTCGACTACGTGGTGAAGGTCGCCGCACGCGACGTCGAGGCCTACCAGAGCCTGGTGGACGGGTGGCTGGATCGCGAGATCGGCATCCTGCGATACGTCACCTACGTGGTGACCAAGGTGGTCAAGGACGCGATCGACCCGCCCGCCTCCCTGTTCGCCGCGCCCTAGATCCCTCGCCCTGGATCCCGCGCGGGGGCGGGTTCGGGCGCGGACCGGAGAAACCCTCTCCCGTGCCCCGGATAAAAAGACCGCCCCTCCGGTCGGCCCCGCGCTGTTCGGACCGATCCTCCGCCAAGGACCGCCTAGCCTTCGGGCCTTCCGAGGTCGGCCGGCCCCCGCGGATCGCCCCGCGGCCGGACGGCAGACGTCGGAAGACCCGCAAGAGCCGGCGCCCGTCCGGCGAGGGAGGTCCACGATGAACGCGCATGTTGCCCGATCCGTCCCGCACCGGCGCTTCGCCCGCCTGTCCGACCCGCGCCTCCTGCGCGAGGACGCCTATATCGGCGGGCGCTGGGTCGCGGGCGCGGCGCGCTTCGCCGTCACCGATCCGGCCGACGGCGAGGCGCTCGCCCATGTCGCCTCGCTCGGCGCCGAGGCGGCGGACCGGGCGGTGGAGGCGGCGGCCGCCGCCTTTCCCATCTGGGCCGACCTCCCCCCGGAGGCCCGTTCGGCCGCCCTCCTGCGCTGGCACGATGCGATCCTCGCGGCGCGCGAGGACCTGGCGGCGATCATGGTGCTAGAGCAGGGCAAGCCGCTCGCCGAGGCGCGGGGCGAGATCGACTACGCCGCCTCGTTCGTGCGCTTCTACGCCGGCGAGGCGCAGCGCGTGTGCGTGGAGGGCGTCGCCTCGCACCTGCCGGACGCCGAGATGCGGCTGACGCGCCGGCCGGTCGGCGTCGCCGGCCTCGTCACGCCCTGGAACTTCCCCTCCGCCATGCTGACGCGCAAGGCGACGGCCGCGCTCGCCGCCGGCTGCACGGCCGTGGCCCATCCCTCGTCCCACACGCCGCTCTCGGCGCTGGCGCTGGCGGTGCTCGCCGAGCGCGCGGGACTGCCGGAGGGCGTCTTCAACGTGGTCACGGGCGAGGCCGACGCGATCGTCGGCCGGCTGTGCGCCGACGCTCGCGTGCGCGCGATGAGCTTCACCGGCTCCACCGAGGTCGGACGCCTGATCGCCGCGCGGTCGGCGCCCACCATGAAGCGGCTGGTGATGGAGCTCGGCGGCCACGCGCCGCTGATCGCCTTCGCCGACGCCGGCGTCGAGCGCGCCGCCGCGATGGCGGTCGCCGCCAAGTTCGCGACCTCCGGGCAGGACTGCCTCGCCGCCAACCGCATCTATGTCGAGCGCCCCGCCTACGCGGCCTTCGCCGACGCCTTCGTGCGCCGGACGCAGGCGCTCAAGGTCGCCGCCGGCTTCGCGGAAGGCGCCGAGATCGGGCCGCTGATGCACGAGCGGGCCGTGGCCAAGTGCGCGGCGCATGTCGCCGACGCCCTGGCGCGCGGCGCGCGGCTCCTGTGCGGGGGCAGCGGCCACGCGGCCGGCCCGCTGTTCTTCCAGCCCACCGTCCTCGCCGACGTGCCGCCCGATGCCGCGATCATGCGCGAGGAGACCTTCGGCCCGGTCGCCGCGCTCGCGCCCTTCGACACCGAGGCGGAGGCGCTGGCGCGCGCCAACGACACCGAATACGGGCTGGTCGCCTATCTCTCCACCGCCGACGCGGCGCGCGCGGCGCGCATGAGCGCCCGGCTCGACTACGGCATGGTCGCCGTGAACCGCGTGAAGATCACCGGCGCGCCGGTGCCGTTCGGCGGCACCAAGCAGTCCGGCCTCGGCCGCGAGGGCTCGCGCCACGGGCTCGAGGCCTTCACCGATATCCAGTACGTCTGCCTCGACCGCGGCTGACACCCCTTTCGACGCCAAGGAGAGCCGCCATGCTCGACCCGTCCAACGACCTCGTCGCCTTCGACCGGGACCACTTCTTCCACCCCTCGACCCACATGGGCATGCATGCGCGGGGCGAGACGCCGACCCGCGTCATCGCCGGTGCCCGGGGCTGCACGGTGGTGGACCGGGAGGGGCGCGAGAGCCTCGACGCCTTCGCCGGCCTCTACTGCGTCAACGTCGGCTACGGCCGGCCCGAGATCGCCGAGGCGATCGCCGAGCAGGCGCGCCGCCTGCCCTACTACCACGCCTATGTCGGCCATGGGTCGGAGCCGGCGATCCGCCTCGCCAAGATGATCGTGGACCGGGCGCCGGCGGGCATGAGCCGGGTCTATTTCGGCCTGTCGGGATCGGACGCCAACGAGACCAACATCAAGCTGGTCTGGTACGCCAACAACATCCTCGGCCGCCCGGAGAAGAAGAAGATCATCTCGCGCTGGCGCGGCTATCACGGCTCGGGCGTGATGACCGGTTCGCTGACCGGCCTCAAGCTCTTCCACGACGCCTTCGACCTGCCGCGCGCGCCGATCCTCCACACGGAGGCGCCCTACTATTTCCGCCGCGCCGACCGCACCATGGGCGAGGAGCAGTTCTCGCAGTTCTGCGCCGACCGGCTGGAGGAGACGATCCTCGCCGAGGGACCGGAGACGGTCGCCGCGATGATCGGCGAACCGGTGCTCGGAACGGGCGGCATCGTGCCCCCGCCCGCCGGCTACTGGGAGCGGATCCAGGCGGTGCTGGCGCGCTACGACGTGATGCTGATCGCCGACGAGGTGGTCACCGGCTTCGGGCGGCTCGGCACCATGTTCGGCTCGGACCACTACGGGATGCGGCCGGACCTCGTGACCATCGCCAAGGGCCTGACCTCGGCCTATGCGCCGCTTTCGGGCACCATCGTCTCGGAGCGGCTCTGGAACGTTCTGGTGCAGGGTTCGGACACGCTCGGGCCGATCGGCCACGGCTGGACCTATTCGGCCCATCCGCTCTGCGCGGCGGCGGGCGTCGCCAACCTCGCGCTGATCGACGAGCTGGACCTCCTGGCCAACGTGCGCACGGTCGGCGCCCATCTGCGCGCCGGCCTCGCGGCGGCGCTCGGCGACCATCCCCATGTCGGCGAGGTCCGCGGCGAGGGGCTGCTGGCGGCCGTGGAATTCGTCGCCGACCGGGACGACCGCCGCTTCTTCGAGCCGGCCGCCAAGGTCGGC
The DNA here is from genome assembly GCF_003583935.1 of Aureimonas flava. Lineage (GTDB taxonomy): Bacteria > Pseudomonadota > Alphaproteobacteria > Rhizobiales > Rhizobiaceae > Aureimonas > Aureimonas flava. Next base: position 285,567 of record NZ_QYRN01000002.1, read on the forward strand.
CCGCGCATCTCGGCGGCGCTCCTGGCGCGCGGCGTCATCGCGCGCGCCATGCCCGAGGGCGACATCCTCGGCTTCGCGCCGCCGTTCTGCCTGACCCGCGAGGAGGCCGACACGATCGTGGAGAAGACCGCCGAGGCGGTGGCGGCGGTGACCGCCGAGCTGTGACGCCTCCCCTGCGGCGCCCGGCTCAGCTCGGCACGGAGCGCTGCAGGAGACCGCGATAGATTTCCTCGTCGTCGCACAGGCCGGCCAGCCGGCCGAGCTCGTCGACGAGGAGGATCGGGTGGTTGGTCTGGCGCTTCAGCGCGATCGCGGCGCGCAGCTTGAGGTCCGCGGGGGCGACGATCACGTCGCAGGGGCGGTCGAGGCGGCCTTCCACCGCGTCGGCGCGCCCGAGCGTGCCCTGCCCCTCGCCGATCCGCACGCCGAGCGGCCGGTCGGCCCCGTCGACCTGGAGCCGGATCTCGCCGTCCCGGTCGAGGAGGACGGCGTCGCCCTCGCGCCGCAGCGAGACGGCGGGGCGCATCAGCGCCGAGCCGCGCAGGACGTTGAGCGGGTTCATGTGCTGGACGAACTCGGCGACATAGGGCGTCGCCGGTGCGAGCAGGATGTCCTCCGGGCTGCCCTGCTGCACGATGCGGGCGTCCTGCATGATCGCGATCCGGTTGCCGAGCTTCATCGCCTCGTCGAGGTCGTGGCTGACGAAGAGGATGGTCTTGCGGATCCTCGTCTGGAGCTCCAGGAGCTCGTCCTGGAGCTTGGTGCGGATCAGCGGGTCGAGCGCCGAGAAGGGCTCGTCCATCAGGAGGATGTCGGCGTCGGTGGCGAAGGCGCGGGCGAGGCCGACGCGCTGCTGCATGCCGCCCGACAGCTCGTGGGCGTAGCTGTCGGCCCATTGCGACAGGCCGACCATGGCCAGCTTCTCGTCCACGACGCGGTTCCGCTCGGCCGCGGGCATGCCCTGTAGCTCCAGCCCGAGGCCGGCGTTCTGGCGCACCGTGCGCCAGGGCAGGAGCGCGAACTGCTGGAACACCATGGAGACCGTGTGGGTGCGCAGGTCCCGCAGGGTGGCCGCGTCGCAGGTCGCCACGTCCACCGGCCGGCCGCGATGGCGCACCACCGTGCGCCCGCGCGAGATGGTGTTGAGGCGGTTCACGGCGCGCAGCACGGTGGACTTGCCCGAGCCCGACAGGCCCATCAGCACGCAGATCTCGCCGGGCCGCACCGCGAGGTCGATCCCTGCCGCGCCGAGCACCGCTCCGGTCTTGCGCAGGATCTCGTCGCGCGTCGCCCCCCGGTCCACCATGGCGAGCGCCTCGGCGCGGCGTTCGCCGAACACGATGTCGACGTTGCGGAACTCGACGGCGGGCAGCTCGGCGTCCATGGTCAGCGTCCTTTGACGGCGCGGCGCTCGGGCGCCTTGCAGATGCGGTCGAGCAGGATGGCGAGGATGACGATGGCCAGGCCCGCCTCGAAGCCCATGCCGATATTGACCGTGTTGAGGGCGCGCACCACCGGCTTGCCGAGCCCGTCGGCGCCGACCAGGGCGGCGATGACGACCATGGAGAGGCTGAGCATGATGCATTGCGTGACGCCCGCCATGATGGTCGGCAGGGCGTAGGGAAGCTCCACCTTGAACAGGAGCTGGCGCCGGGTGGCGCCGAAGGCGCTGGCCGCCTCGCGCAGGGCCGCCGGCACGGAGGTGAAGCCGAGATAGGTCAGCCGGATCGGGGCGGGCAGGGCGAAGATCACGGTGGAGATCAGGCCGGGCACGACGCCGAGGCCGAAGAGCACCAGCGTCGGGATCAGGTAGACGAAGGTCGGGATCGTCTGCATCAGATCGAGGAAGGGCCGCATCGCGGTGTAGACGACCGGGCGGTGCGCGGCGGCGATGCCGAGCGGCACGCCGATGGCGACGCAGACGAGGGTGGCGCAGAACACCAGCGACAGCGTCTGGATCATCTCGGTCCAGTAGCCGAGATTGACCACGAGAAGCAGCGAGCCGAGCGCGAAGACGGCCAGCGCCAGCGAACGGTGCAGCAGGTAGGCGCCCACGGCGACGAGCCCGATGAAGGCGAGCGGGGGGATCGCCGCCAGCCCCGTGGTGAGCCCGCCGACCAGGAACTCCAGCACCGTCGAGATCGCGTCGAAGACCCCTTGGGCGTGTCCGGTCAGCGCTTCCACGAAGCTGCGCAGCCAGAGCCCGAGCGGGATCTTATGATCGATGAGCCATTGCGTCATGCGTCCTCGGATTCCGGCGGGGTGAAGGGGAGGAGACGGCCGCACCGGCGGCCGTGTCGCATGGCCCGGGGCGCGTCGGCGCTAGCGCTCCAGCGCCGTCTGGACGGCGGCGTCGGCGGGCTGGCCGTCGAAGGTGGTGACGCCGTCGAGCCAGGGCTTCCAGGCGTCGGGATGGGCGGCGAGCCACGTGCGGGCGGCCGCCTCGGGCGCCTCGCCCCCATCGAGGATCGCCCCCATGATCTCGTTCTCCATCGGCAGCGTGAAGGCGAGGTTGGCCAGGAGCTTGCCGAGGTTCGGGCAGTCGGTGGACAGCCCCTTGCGCGTCAGCGTGTAGATCGTGGCGCCCCCGTAGTTCGGCCCGAACACCTCGTCGCCCCCCGACAGGTAGGAGAGCTGGAAGTTGGCGTTCATCGGATGCGGCTCCCAGCCGAGGAACACGATCGGCTTCTCCGATCGCGTCTCGCGCGCCACCTGGGCGAGCATGCCCTGCTCGGACGATTCCACGAGCTCGAAGCCGCCGAGCCCGAACTGGTCGGCATCGATCATGGACAGGATCAGCCGGTTGCCGTCGTTGCCGGGCTCGATGCCGTAGATCTTGCCGTCCAGTTCGTCGCGGAACTTGGCGATGTCGGCGAAGGTCTTGAGCCCCGCGTCGAACAGGTAGCGCGGCACGGCGAGCGTGTACTTGGCCCCCTCGAGGTTGGCGCGCACGACCTCGATCGAGCCGTCCGCCCGGTAGGGTGCGAGATCGGCCTCCATCGTGGGCATCCAGTTGCCCAGGAAGACGTCGATGTCGTTGTTCTTGAGCGAGGCGAAGGTCACGGGCAGCGCGAGGATGTCGGTGCGCGGCTGGTAGCCCAGCGCCTCCAGCACGGTGGAGGCCGTGGCCGTGGTCGCCGTGATGTCGGTCCAGCCGACGTCGGCGAAGCGAACCGCGCGGCACGAGGCCGCGTCGGAGGCCAGCGCCGGGGCGCAAAGGGCTGCGAATGCGAGAGCGGCGAGGCTCATGGCGGCGGCGGGGTTCGATGACACCATTCGGGTTCTCCTGCGATGGACAAGCCTTGGCCTCGGACGGCGGCGAAAACAAGCGGGGCGGCCCAATGTTCGTTCGGAAAAATCGAACCGACACCCCTTATTGAGGACGGGCCGGACGCATCTGTCAAGCGAGCATTGAACGATCGTTCAATGCTTTGTATACAAGGCGCATCGACACCGGATGAAATGAGAAATTCCGGTAGCCTGCAAACTTATGCTTGTTCGTCTTTGCGCAGCGACATGCGCTATTGGAGCCGGAACGCGGAAGAATGGGGATTGCGTCGGATCGCGTTTCGTTCGATTGAATGGACGATCAACGAATGCACCCCGCCTGCTTTGCGTCGGAGACCTGATCCATGGGCCGTCCCCACACCGCCCCCCGTTTCGGCCTGGAGGACCAGCGCCGCCGCCAGCTGATCGAGGCGACGATCGAGGCGCTCGCCGATGTCGGCTTCGCCGCCGCGAGCCTGTCGGAGATCGCCGGGCGCGCGGGCGTCGCCCCGTCGCTCGTGTCCCACTATTTCGGCGACAAGGACGGCCTCCTGGAGGCGACGCTGCGCCACCTGGCGGCGCGCGTCTCGGACGGCACGCGCTGGCGCCTCCGGCGCGCCGAGGGCGCGCGCGAGCGGCTCCAGTGCGTGATCGACGCCAACCTCGCGCCCGAGGAATTCGACGGGCGCACCGGCTCCGTCTGGCTGGCCTTCTGGGGGCAGGTGCTCCATTCGGCGCGGCTGAAGCGCGTGCAGCGGGTCTACCAGCAGCGCATGCTTTCCAACCTGCGCCACGACCTGCGCGGCCTGGTGGCGGACGAGGACGTGGGCCGCGTCGCCGTGGCCGTGGCGGCGGTGATCGACGGGCTGTGGCTGCGCTCCTCGCTGTCGGACGCGGGCGAGACCGACAGCGCGGCGGCCTGCGCGCTCGCCACGAGCTTCGCCGACGCGCAGATCGCCGCGGCGGCGCCCCGTCGCGAGGGCGCCCCGCCCGCAAGGCCGGCGCGCGCGCCCGGCGTTGCGATCCTCACCAGCCATGTCGGCGGCGCCTACCTGCCGCTGCGCGAGGGTGCCGAGACCCTGGCCACCATCGACCCGGCGACGGGCGAGACCCTGGCCGAGATCGCGGTCGCGGACGAGCGCGAGGTGGACGCGGCGGTCGCGCAGGCGCGCGAGGCGCAACGTGCCTGGGGCGCGATGACCGGGGCCGAGCGCGGGCGCGTCCTCCACCGCGTGGCCGCGCGGCTGCGCGAGCGCAACCGGGAGCTGGCGCTCCTGGAGACCCGCGACACGGGCAAGCCGATCGCGGAGACGGAGGCCGTCGACATCCTGTCGGGCGCCGACTGCATCGAGTATTTCGCGGGGCTGGCGGCCGGCATCGCGGGCGAGCACGTCGACCTCGGGCCCGACGCCTTCGGCTACGTGCGGCGCGAGCCACTCGGCGTCGTGGCCGGGATCGGCGCCTGGAACTATCCGATCCAGATCGCCTGCTGGAAGGCGGCGCCCGCGCTGGCGGCGGGCAACAGCTTCGTGTTCAAGCCGGCCGAGCTGACGCCGCTCACCGCCCTGAAGCTCGCCGAGATCATGACGGAGTGCGGCGTGCCGCCCGGCGTCTTCAACGTGGTGCAGGGCGACGGGCGCACGGGGCGCCTCCTGTCGCGCCATCCCGGCATCGCGAAGATTTCGCTCACCGGCGAGGTCGGCACCGGCAAGAAGGTGATGGCCGACGCCGCGTCCACGCTGAAGCAGGTGACGCTGGAGCTCGGCGGCAAGTCGCCGCTGATCGTCTTCCCCGACGCCGACCTCGACGACGCGGTGGGCGGCGCGATGCTCGCCAACTTCTACTCGGCCGGCGAGGTCTGCTCCAACGGCACGCGCGTCTTCGTGCACGAGGACGTGCGCGAGGCCTTCCTGGCCAAGCTGGCGGCGCGCACGCGGGACATGGTGGTGGGCGATCCGACGGACCCGGCGACGCAGGTCGGCGCCCTGATCTCCGAGGCGCACATGGCCAAGGTCCTGTCCTATGTCGAGGAGGGGCGTCGCGGCGGCGCCCGGCTCCTGTGCGGCGGCGACCGCGTCACCGCCGGCGCGCTCGGCCGCGGCTTCTTCGTGGAGCCCGCGATCTTCGACGCCTGCACGGACGACATGCGGATCGTGCGCGAGGAGATCTTCGGCCCGGTGATGACCGTGCTCCCGTTCCGCGACGAGGACGAGGTGGTGGGGCGCGCCAACGCCACGCGCTTCGGCCTGGCCGCCGGCGTCTTCACCCGCGACCTCGCGCGCGCCCACCGCGTGGTGGCGCGGCTGGAGGCCGGCACGACCTGGATCAACACCTACAACATCACGCCGATCGAGCTGCCCTTCGGCGGCGCCAAGGAATCGGGCCTCGGCCGCGAGAACGGGCGGGCCGCCCTTCTCGCCCACACGCAGGCCAAGAGCGTCTACGTGAACCTCGGGCGCGTCGACGCGCCCTACTGACCGGAGCGGCAAGGCATGGAGACCGAAAGCTTCGACTACGTGATCGTCGGTGCCGGATCGGCGGGCTGCGTGCTGGCCAACCGGCTCACCGAGGACGGCAGGAGCACCGTTCTGGTGCTGGAATTCGGCGGCTCGGACCGCTCGATGCTGATCCAGATGCCGAGCGCGCTGTCGATCCCGATGAACATGCGCAAGTACAACTGGGGCTACGAGTCCGAGCCCGAGCCGCATCTGGGCGGGCGGCGCATGAACTGCCCGCGCGGCAAGGTGCTGGGCGGCTCCTCCTCGATCAACGGCATGGTCTACGTGCGCGGCGCCCCGGCCGATTTCGACCGCTGGGAAAGCCAGGGCGCCACCGGCTGGGGCTACCCGGACGTCCTGCCCTACTTCCGCAAGGCCGAGCACCGGCGGGCCGGGGGCGACCCCTACCGGGGCGAGGGCGGCGCGCTGCACACGACCTACGGCACGCTCGCCAACCCGCTCTACGACGCCTTCGTGCACGCGGCGGCCGAAGCCGGCCACGCGCTCAACGAGGACATCAACGGCGCCACGCAGGAGGGCTTCGGCCGAATGGACATGACCGTCCACAACGGCCGGCGCTGGTCCACCGCCAACGCCTATCTGAAGCCGGCGCTGGGGCGGCCCAACCTCCAGGTCGTCACCCATGCGCTGGTGGAGCGCGTCCTGTTCGAGGGACAGGCCGCCGCGGGCGTCGCCTATCGCGTCGGCGACGCGCCGCGCCGGGCGCTGGCGCGGCGCGAGGTGATCCTCGCCGCCGGCTCGATCAACTCGCCCAAGCTCCTGAAGCTGTCGGGCGTCGGGCCCGGCGCCGAACTCCGGGACCATGGGATCGACGTGGTCGCCGACCGGGCGGGCGTCGGCGAGAACCTGCAGGACCACCTGGAATTCTACTTCCAGGTCGCCTGCCGCGAGCCGATCACGCTGTTCTCCGCCATGTCGCCCTTCGCCAGGGGCTCGATCGGCGCGCGCTGGCTGCTGACCAAGCGGGGTCTGGGCGCCACCAACCATTTCGAGAGCTGCGGCTTCATCCGCTCGCGCCCGGACGTCGAGCACGCCGACATCCAGTACCATTTCCTGCCGCTCGCCGTGACCTACGACGGGCGCGGGCTCGCCTCCGAGCACGGGTTCCAGGCCCATGTCGGGCCGATGCGCTCCAAGTCGCGCGGCCGCGTGCGCCTCGCCTCGGCCGATCCGGCCGCCCCGCCGCGCATCCTGTTCAACTACATGAGCCACCCAGACGACTGGGCGGAGATGCGCGCCTGCGTGCGCCTGACCCGGCAGATCTTCGCGCAGCCCTCGTTCGACCGCTATCGCGGCCGCGAGATCCAGCCGGGCGAGGCGGTGCAGAGCGACGAGGAGATCGACCGCTTCGTCGCCCGGCACGCGGAAAGCGCCTACCACCCGTCCTGCACCTGCCGCATGGGCGCGGCCGACGATCCGCTGGCGGTGGTGGACCCGCAGGCGCGCGTCATCGGCGCCGGGCGGCTGCGGGTGGTGGACTCCTCGATCATGCCCTCGATCACCACGGGCAACCTCAACGCGCCCACGATCATGATCGCCGAGAAGGCCTCCGACATCATCCGGGGGCGCGACGCGCTGGCGCGCGCCGAGGTGCCCTACGAGCGCGTGGCCTTCCTGCCGATGCCCGCGCAAGGGGCGCTCTGAGACGCCGTCCGGAAACGCTCCGGCGGACGTTTCGCACGGGCTCCGAGGGCCGGGCGCCGTCGCCGCGAACGCCCCAGGCCTGTCGCGCCCTGCGACGGCGGGCACGAGGCGGGACACGGGGGCACGCCCCGCCCGCGCCGGCGGGGCCCGCTTTCGTCAGCGGGACAGAAGCGCCCGGAAGTCCTGGTCCAGCCGCTCCAGCGCGGCGTCGACATGGCCGCGCCGATCGGCGATCCAGCGGTCCTGCGCGTCCAGCTTCTCGCCCGCCTCGGCGAGCATGCGCGTCACCTCCGCCGGCTGCGGTCCGCCGGCGGTGACGCGGCTGCGCACGATGGCGGCCGGGTCCAGCGCCGCGCGGAACTCCGCCTCGCCGAGGGGCAGCACCGGGGGAAAGTCGGTGCCCGCCACCGTTTCGGCATAGATGCGCTGCGCCTCGGCATAGGGGAAGTCGAGCGGCCCGATGCCCCGGGCGCGCGCATAGGTGACGATCTCGGAGGCGACGTGGTGCCCCTCCCGGAACGGCAGCCCGTGCTCGCGCATCAGCCTGTCGGCGATCTCCTGGGAGGCCGTCCAGTCGCCGTTCAGTTCCTCCAGCGCCCGGCGCGGATCGACCACCAGCCCCTTGAGCACCCGGTCCAGCCCGGCCAGCGCCTTCACGCCCGCCGCGATCACGGCCGAGTTGGCCTCGACGTCCTTCGGGTCGCTCATGCCGGGCGTGATGTTGTGCGCCTGGATCATCGGTCCGAGCGCCAGGGTGATGGCGGTGGAGGCGTCGCTGCGGGTCGAGTTGAGAAGGCCCGGATTGCGCTTCTGCGGCATGGCGGAGGAGACGTAGGTGTTGCCGCCGCCCTCCTCCAGGAGGATCCACGGGCGGCTCTGGGCGTACTGCGTCATCACGTCCTCGATGAAGTGCCCGGTATGGAGCGCGATCGAGGTGACCACCGCGCCGACCTCGACGGGATGCTCCATGGAGGAGATCTGCGAGGCGTCGTAGGCGTTGTCGACCACGCCCGCGAAGCCGAGATAGTCGGCCATGCGCGCGCGGTCGAGCGGCCAGCCGGTTCCGTTCAGCACGGTGGTGCCCATGGCCGAGCGGTCGATCCGGCCGTAGGCCTCGCGGATCCGCTGCGCGTCCCGCTCGAAGCCGGCGGCATGGCCCAGGAGATAGTGGGCGTAGCTGTTGGGCTGCGCCGCGACGCCGTTGGTGTAGTTCGGGACGATCGTCTCGCGATGGTCGGCGGCGAGCGCCACCAGCGTGCGCGCCGTGGCGTTCAGCCGGTCGGCGAGCCGCAGCAGGTCGTCGCGCAGGATCGCGGCCCGATAGGTCGCGTGCATGTCCTGGCTCGATCGGCCGGCATGCAGGAGCGTGACCTCCACCCCGCCGGCCTCGATCAGCAGCGGCTCGAAGCTGATCACCGTGGACGGGCGCTTGGCGTCCGGCCGGTCGCCGTCGCGGATCACCCGGTCGAGCGCGGCGGCGATGCCCGGCACCTTGTCGGCCGGCAAGAGGCCCTCGTCGGCGTTGATCACCGCCGTCGCCTTGTTGATCTCCCCGAGCCAGAAGAATTCGTCGCGCCCCGCCTCGGCGGCGGCGGCGGCCCCCGACAGCATCAGCGCGCCGGCAAGAACGCCCCAGCCCGCGAACGGGGCGAGGCGGCCGTGAATCGCAGTCATGCGGATGGTCTCCTCCCTGTTGGGCCGGGCGCCGCGTCCGGCGGGGCGCGCCGGTCCCGATCGGCACCTTGCGGCGCCGGCCGCGATCCTAGACGGGCCGCGCGTTGATAAGCAAATCATACGAATCGACGCGCTCGCCGCGCGAGCCCGAAGAGCGCGCTGTCATCGGCGCCCAACTTGCCGTAGTCGGAACGCCGGACAAGGAGTGCGCGCATGAGCGATCGGATCACGCTGGAAACGGGCGAGCTGTCGGCCACGGTGGCGCTGGCCGGGGCCGAACTTGTCGGCCTGACGGGCGCGGACGGCGCAGAGCTCCTGTGGCAGGGCGGGGCCGAATGGCCGCGCCGGGCGCCGGTGCTGTTTCCCATCGTCGGGCGTCTGGCCGGCGACACGCTGCGCCACGCGGGCCGCAGCCTGCGCATGACGCAGCACGGGTTTGCCCGCGACAGCCTGTTCCGACTGGTGGAGGCGACCGGCACGCGCGCCGTGCTGCGGCTCGAGGACGACGAGCGGACCCGCGCGCTGTTCCCCTTCGCCTTCAGGCTCGAACTCGCCTTCGCGGCGGAGGGCCCGACGCTCGCCGTCACCGCCACGGTGACCAATCCCGGCACGCAGGTCCTGCCCTTCGGCCTCGGCGCCCATCCCGGCTTCCGCTGGCCTCTGGTGGACGGCGTGCCCAAGCACGACCACGCAATCGAGTTCGGCGCCGCGGAAAGCGGCGAGGCGCTTTCGGTCCGCGACGGGCTGCTGGGGCCGCCCCGCCCCATTCCGCTGCGGGGCACCGTGCTGCCGCTGTCGGAGGCGCTGTTCGCCGACGACGCGCTGGTCCTGCCGTCCGTGCGCAGCCGGTCCCTGCGCTACGTCGCCAGGAACGCGGACGGCTCCACCGCGCGCGCGCTGCGCTTCTCGTGGGAGGGCTACCGCGACCTCGGCCTCTGGTCGAAGCCCGGCGGCGCGTCGTTCCTGTGCGTCGAGCCCTGGTACTCGATGGCGAGCCCGGAAGGCTGGGACGGGGAGTTCGCGGACAAGCCCGGCCTCGCGCACCTGGCGCCCGGCGAGCACCGGGCGATGACATGGCGCGTCACGCTCTGAGGGCTTCGCCCCGCCCCTGCAGGCGCTCGGCTACTCGAAGATCGGCACGTGCGGCGCCGCGTCGCGCGGCAGGTGGCCGGTGAGGCGCGGGTCGTCGTTGATCTCGACCTCCTGGCCGATCGGCGTGAAGCCGGAGCGCCCGTAGAAGGCCATCGCGCGCGGGTGATCCATCGTGTTGGTGTGGAGCCACAGCCGGCGCGCGCCCGCATCGAAGGCCGCCGCCACCGCGTGGTTCATCAGCCGGCGGGCGCTGCCGGTGCCCTGGCGCGCGGCGGTGACGCCGAAATACTTGATCTCGCACACGCCCTCGCCCTGCGACAGGTCGAGCTCGGCCAGCCCTTCGAGCCGGCCGTCCACGCGCTCGCCGAGGAGGCGGGTGCCCGGCGCGGCGAGCAGGCCTTCCAGGTCCTCGCGCGCCATCAGGAGCCGCGTCAGCCAGAGATGGTCGGTGCCGATACGCCGGAAGAGGTCGAGATAGCGATCGACGGAAATGCCCTCGAGCGACACGACCTCGCCGTCCAGCCCGTCCGGCTCGGGGCGCGCCGCCGGGCGCTCGCGCATCTCCAGCCGGGTGGCGATCGCCGCGATCTTGCCGCGTCCGATCGGGGTGAAGCGGGGCGTTTCGGTCATGCTGGGTCCTTGCGAGGAATGGTGGGGCGCGGGGAGCGCTCGTGGCGGGCTCGGGCCCGCATGCGCGAAGGGCCCGCGCCGATCGCTCGGCGCGAGCCCTTCGCGTCTCACGTGAAACGGGCGGCCGAAGCCGCCCGGATCGGATGGTCTACTCGGTGTCGCGCTTGTTCATCGCGGCGGCGAGGATGTCGCCGAGCGAGGCGCCGGAGTCGGTCGAGCCGTACTGGGCCACCGCCTCCTTCTCCTCGGCGATCTGCAGCGCCTTGATCGACACGCCGACGCGGCGGGCCTTCTTGTCGAACTGCGTGACGCGCGCGTCGACCTTCTGGCCGACCGAGAACTTCTCGGGGCGCTGGTCGTCGCGGTCGCGGCCGAGGTCGTTGCGGCGGATGAAGGCGGTCAGGTCGGTGTCCACGATCTGGACCTCGATGCCGCCCTCGTTCACCGACGTGACCTCGCAGGTGACGATGGCGCCGCGGCGCAGCTCGCCGGACTCGGCGGCCGTGGCGAAGGCGTCGCCGCCGACCTGCTTGATGCCGAGCGAGATGCGCTCCTTCTCGACGTCGACGTCGAGAACCTGGGCGCGCACGGTGTCACCCTTGTTGAACTCGTCGATGACCTGCTCGCCCGGACGCGACCAGTCGAGGTCGGACAGGTGAACCATGCCGTCCACGTCGCCCTCGAGGCCCACGAACAGGCCGAACTCGGTCTTGTTCTTGACCTCGCCCTCGACGATCGTGCCCACCGGGAACTGGTCGCGGAACGCTTCCCAGGGGTTCTGGAGCGTCTGCTTGAGACCCAGCGAGATGCGGCGCTTGACCGGATCGACCTCGAGCACCACCACTTCGACTTCCTGCGAGGTCGAGAGGATCTTGCCCGGATGGACGTTCTTCTTGGTCCAGCTCATCTCCGAGACGTGGATCAGGCCTTCGATGCCCGGCTCCAGCTCGACGAAGGCGCCGTAGTCGGTGATGTTGGTCACGCGACCCGAGACCTTCACGCCCATCGGGTACTTGACGCCGATGCCTTCCCAGGGATCCGCCTCGAGCTGCTTCATGCCGAGCGAGATGCGGTGCGTTTCCTGGTTGATGCGGATGATCTGCACCTTCACCGACTGGCCGATCTGGAGGATCTCGGTCGGGTGGTTGACGCGGCGCCAGGCCATGTCGGTCACGTGGAGCAGGCCGTCGATGCCGCCGAGGTCGACGAACGCACCGTAGTCGGTGATGTTCTTGACCACGCCGTCGACGATCTGGCCTTCCTCGAGGTTCTGGACGATCTCGGAACGCTGCTCGGCGCGGCTCTCCTCGAGGACCGTGCGGCGCGACACCACGATGTTGCCGCGGCGCTTGTCCATCTTGAGGATCTGGAACGGCTGCGGCGTGTTCATCAGCGGGCCGACGTCGCGGATCGGACGGATGTCGACTTGGCTGCGCGGCAGGAAGGCCACGGCGCCGTCGAGGTCGACCGTGAAGCCGCCCTTGACCTGGTTGAAGATCTGGCCTTCGACCTTCTCGCCGGCGTTGAACTTGACCTCGAGCTTGACCCAGCTCTCCTCGCGGCGCGCCTTGTCGCGCGACAGGACGGCCTCGCCCAGCGCGTTCTCGATGCGCTCGACGTAGATGTCGACGACATCGCCGACCTTCAGGGTGCTCTCGCCGCCCTTCGTGCCGAATTCCTTGAGGGCGACGCGGCCCTCGACCTTCAGGCCGGCGTCGATGACGGCCATGTCCTTCTCGATCGCGACGACCGTTCCCTTGACCACGGCGCCTTCGGCGACGTCGTTCTCGTGGAAGGACGCTTCGAGAAGCGCGGCGAAATCGTCGCGCGAGACTGCTGCGTTGGACATTCGTTCTCCTTGGGACCCCGCCGCTCTCGAGCGGTTCGGGGCATCGCGCCGGGGTTCGTCGCTTCGGGGCCGTCCGGCCGGTTCCGCCTTCGGCCCGCCCCGCGCGCTGCGGGAGGGCTGGGGCACGGGACCGCCCGTCTCAGGTGGCGGCGGACCCGTTTCGGCGCGAGGAACCGGCGGCCGGCGGTGAATTCTTAATTGAAACGCATGCGCGCCGCCCGGCGGCGGGCCCGGGGCCCGTCGATGGACGGCTGTGCTACGCTCCGCTCCGTGGATGTGGCGACGCGTCGACGATACGACAAGCCGCCCGGAACGCTTCCTCTATATCGAGTTCGCTCGTGTCCAGCAAGGCGGCGTCGGGCGCGGCCTTGAGCGGGGCGGCCGCGCGCCCCGAATCGCGCTCGTCGCGCGCGCGCACCTCCTGGAGGATCGTTCCGTAGTCCACCGCCCGGCCCTTGGCGAGGAGCTCGTCCGTGCGGCGGCGCGCGCGCACCTCCGGGCTCGCGCTGACGAAGATCTTCACCTCGGCCTCCGGGCAGATCACCGTGCCGATGTCGCGCCCGTCGAGCACCGCGCCGCCCGGCCGGCGGGCGAAGCCGCGCTGGAACTCGGTCAGCGCCGCGCGCACCGGCGCGTGGACGGCGACGCGCGAGGCGAGTTCGCCCGCCTCGCGGCCGCGCAGCGACCCGTCGTCGAGCACGGCCGGGTCGAGCGCCCGCGCCACGGCGCCCATCGCCTCGCCGTCGTCTAGGTCGAGGCCGCGCTCCGCCGCCAGGCGCCCGATCGCCCGGTAGAGGAGGCCCGTGTCGAGATAGGCGAAGCCGTAATGGGCGGCGAGGCGCTGGGCGATCGTGCCCTTGCCGGCCGCCGCGGGCCCGTCGATCGCCACCGTGAACCCCATGCGCGCGCTCTCTTGCCCAGCCGTTTCGGAGCCTTCCCTTTTGAAGCCTCGCGACCCGAAGCTCAACGGATCGTCGCGCTCGCCCGAGAATTTCCCCATCGCGGCGAGAAGCGCGCCGAGGAAGCGACCCAACACGAACGGGATCGTGACGAAGAACAGGATCGCGGCGAGCGAGCCGAGCAGCCAGAGCGCGGAGAGCGCCGCGGCCAGAGTGCGGCTCGCCGCGGCCTCCTGCCATTCGGCGAGATCGCCGCCCCCGAGGCGCAGCGCCAGCGCGCAGCCGAGCACCAGGGGCCAGATCAGCTTGGGCGCCGCCACCGCCACCGCCGACCGACCGCGCGCGGCGGCGGCCGCCTGCACCCGCCCGGCGAAGGCGCGGGCGTAGATGAAGGCGAGCGGCGAGAAGAAGGCCAGCGCGAGGAGGCCGGCCAGCCAGCCGCTCACCGCGCGGCCGGCTCCAGCACGCCGCCGAGGCCCGTCACAAGCCCTTCGAACTCGGGGAAGCTCGTCGCGATCATGGTCGCGTCGTCCACCGTCACCGGCTTCTCGGAGGCAAGGCCCATAACGAGGAAGCTCATGGCGATCCGGTGATCGAGATGGGTCTCCACCGTGCCGCCGCCGAGGCCCCGGCCGTCCGGCCGCCCGGTGACGGTGAGCCAGTCCGGCCCTTCCTCGTGCGTCACGCCGTTGGCCGCGAGCCCCGCCGCCACGGCCGCGAGGCGGTCCGATTCCTTCACGCGCAGCTCGTCCAGCCCCTCCATCCGCGTCTCGCCTTCGGCGAAGGCGGCGGCGACGGCCAGCACCGGATACTCGTCGATCATCGAGGGCGCGCGCGCGGCCGGCACCCGAACGCCGCGCAGGCTCGAATGGCGCACGTGGAGGTCGGCGACGTCCTCGCCGCCGGACAGGCGCGGATCGAGGATCTCGATGTCGGCGCCCATCTCGCGCAGCGTCTCCACGAGGCCGGTGCGGGTCGGGTTCATCAGCGCGTTCTCGATCACGACGTCGGAGCCCGGCACCAGGAGCGCGGCGACCACCAGGAACGCCGCCGAGGACGGATCGCCCGGCACCACGAAGTCCGGCACGCCGCGAAGCTCACCCTGGCCATGGAGGCGGATGGTGCGCACGCCCGCCGCGTCGGTCTCCACCGAGACGGTGGCGCCGAAGCCCTCCAGCATCTTCTCCGTGTGGTCGCGCGTCATCACCGGCTCGATCACGGTGGTGACGCCCGGCGTGTTGAGCCCGGCGAGCAGCACGGCCGACTTCACCTGCGCCGAGGCCATCGGCACGCGGTACTCGATGGGCGCGGCGACGCGCGGCCCCCGGAGCGACAGGGGCAGGCGGTCGCGCGAGCGCGCCAGCACCTGGACGCCCATCTCGCGCAAGGGATCGAGGACGCGGCCCATCGGCCGGCGCGACAGCGAGGCGTCGCCGACGAAGGTCGTGGTGAAGTCGTAAGGGCCCGCAAGGCCCATGGTGAGGCGCGAGCCGGTGCCCGCGTTGCCGAAGTCGAGGACGCCGTCCGGCTCCAGGAGCGCGCCGTTGCCGGTGCCGTCGATGATCCAGGCCTCGCCGTCGCGCTCGATCCGCGCGCCCATCTGCCGCATGGCGCGGCCCGTGGCCAGGACGTCCTCGCCTTCCAGCAGGCCGGTGACGCGGGTGCGGCCCGCCGCCAGGCCGCCGAACAGGAAGGCGCGGTGCGAGATCGACTTGTCGCCCGGCACCCGGACGCGGCCCCCGAGGGCGCCCGCGCGCCGGCTGGTCAGGGGGCGGGGATGGGAGGCGTGGGCGGTCATGGGATCCTCGGAAGGCGGGCGACGGGACGGACGGGGCGGCCGGGCGGGCCCGGCTCGGCGCAAGGCCCTATCACGAGCGGCGCGGGGCGTCACGCGGGCCGGGCCGGCGGCACCGCCGCGCCGCTTTGACAAGCCGGGGCCCAGGCCGTAAGGACCCACCGATTTTTCCGCGGGAACGATCGGCCCTTCGCCGGTTTCTCCCCCTGATCCTCGAGGGGCCGCATCCGCGGCCCGCCCCTCCCCCCTTCCGCGAGGCTTCCCATGGCAAAACCCGAACTCGGCACCAAACGCATCGACCCCGAAACGGGCCGCAAGTTCTACGATCTGGGCAAGGACCCGATCGTCTCGCCCTTCACCGGCAAGAGCTATCCCCTGTCCTTCTTCGAGACCGTCAAGGCGCCCGCGCGCGCCACGCGCCGCGAGGAACAGGAGGAGCAGGAGGAGGTCGAGACCACCGAGGTCGCCGACACCGACGAGGAGACGGTCTCGATCAACGACGTGGCCGAGGACGAGGAAGGCAGCTCGTCCAACGACATGCCGAACGTGGACGGCAACGAGGACGACGACGTCATCGACGACGACGACAGCGACGACGACGACACGTTCCTCGCCGACGACGAGGACGAGGACGACGACATGACCGACATCATCGGCGGCGGCCGCGACGACGAGGACGACGCCTGACCAGGCCGAAACGCGGGACGGATCGGGGCGGCGAGGGAAATCCTCCCGCCCCTTCTTTTTTCGCTTGATCTCCCGGCGGCATTGTCATACCTAGCCGCCACACCGGTCGCGGGGCCTGCCCAAGGGTCCCGACGGAATGTCCGCCTCGGCGGCGATGGGGCCATAGCTCAGCTGGGAGAGCGCTACAATGGCATTGTAGAGGTCAGCGGTTCGATCCCGCTTGGCTCCACCATCTCCACCACAGACGTCTCTATCCCGTCCACTTCAACGTCCCCCCCTGCATCGGGCCGCGACGGCACGTGCGCCCGGCGCCTCTTGCGGTGCGCCTCGGGAGCTTTATGGATGGGCGCGAAGCCGGTGCGATCCGGCGCGTTCTCCAGGACTGTCCGCATGCCCAACTCCGATGACACGATCCGCGTGATGGCCGGCGCGGTGATGAAACTGCAGGCCCAGCTCCAGGCGCAGGACCTGCTCCTGCGTGCCCTCTACGCCGAGCGCGCCCTGCAGCGCGGCACCTTCCCCCAGGAGGCGGCGGAGGAGGTGCTCGGCCTCGGCGCGTCGCTCGCGGCCGGCGAGGACGAGGACTTCGAGGGGCACGACCGGCACCTCGCGGACGTGCGCGCCGCGCTGAACGCCTTCGCCATGACCCTGCGGGCCCAGCTCGACGAGAGCCGGATCTGACACCGGCGATGGCGCCGCCGCCGCGCGGCGCCCCCTGCCCCGCCGGGCGATTCCCTGCCCTGCCGGGCGATTCATTTCGCCGCCGCCGGATCGACGCCGCGCCCGGCGCCCCTATCTTCCCCGGGGCGTGTGGGAGGCTCTGCATGAAACGTCTTCTGTTGCTTGGGACGGCCCTCTTGGGCTTGTCGGGCTGCGTGTCGGACTATCCGGTCTACGACGACTATCCGCTCTACGGGGGTCCGCGCGTCTACGACGCCCGGCCGGCGATCGTCTACGAGGACCGCTACCGCCCCCGCCCGGTCTACCGCTACGACCGCGACCCCTACTGGCGCGACGACCGTCGCTTCGGCCGCTACGACCGGCCGCCTCGGCGCGACGGACCCCGTTACGACGGTCCCCGCTACGACCGGCCCTCCTCCAGCCGGCCGGGCCGTCCGTCCTACGACCGGCCGCCCCCGCGCGTCGCCGAGACGCCCCCCGTGCGCCGCGCCGCGCCGCTGGTGCGTCCGGCCCCCGGGGCCCAGCCCGAGATCGACGCCGGCCGCGCCTTCGGCGGCCGCGCCGTGGCAGCGCCCCGCAGCGGACCCCGCCCCTACATCCCGCCGCAGCCGGCGGACTGAGACCGCGCGGCCGGCGCGCGCGACCGGCCCCGCCCCCTGGACGCCGCCGGCCGGCCTCGCCACGATGGGCGGCGCCGGCCCGATCGCCGGCCGAGGACCCGCGCATGTCGCCGACGAGACCGACCGAAACCGATGCCGCCGGCACCCCCGTCGCGCTCGCCGCCGACGCGGAGCGCCTCGGGACGCTGAACGGCTACCGGATCCTCGACACCGAGCCGGAGGCCGCGTTCGACGAGCTCGTGCGCCAGGCCTCGCGCGCCTGCGCGGCGCCGGTGGCGCTGGTCACCCTGGTGGACCGGGCAAGGCAGTGGTTCAAGGCGCGGCATGGGCTGGACCGGACCGAGACCGTGCTCGACCAGTCGGTCTGCGCCCATGCGCTCGGCGGCCGCGACCTCCTGGTGATCCCCGATCTCAGCCGCGATCCCCGCACGGCGGCCAACCCGCTGGTGACCGGCGGATCGCACCTGCGCTTCTATGCCGGCGCGCCGCTGGTGGCGCCCAACGGGCACGTCCTCGGCACGCTCTGCGTGGTGGACGACGTGCCGCGCCCGGACGGGCTGTCGCCCGAGCAGGCCGAGAGCCTGCGCGCGCTGGCGGGCGAGGTGATGCGCCAGATCGAACGCCGCCGGGCGGCGCCATCCGGCGGATCCGGAGAGGCGTCCGGCGGCCCGCCCGGAACGGACTAGCGGCGAGCCAGGCGCCCCGGTCCGGCGTATCGACGCGCGCCTCGCGAACCCGCCCCCGACGGCGGGGCGTCAGGCCGGGAAGATCTGCCAGCGCAGGGCGGCGAGGACGCCGTTCTCGCCCGGCCGCAGCGAGGCTTCCGGCGGGGCGTCGAGCTCCACCGACGCGCCCTCGGGCGTAAGCGCGACGAGGCGGCGCGAATCCGGCCGGTCGAGAATGCGCTGGATGCGCGCCGGCAGGCCCGGCCCGTCGGGCGACCAGGCGAGGTCGCGCGGGCGCGCGTAGAGGACGGCGCGCCCGTCCGGCACCCCGCCGGCGGCGAGCCAGGCCGAGCCGAAGCGCGCCCCGCCGCCGTCCACCGAGACCTCGAACCGGTTGGCGTCGCCCAGGAACTCCAGCACGAAGGGCGAGCCGGGCCGGCGCGTGACGTCGGCGGGCGTGCCGGCCTGGACGATGCGCCCGTCCTTGAGGATCACCACCTCGTCGGCGAGGTCCAGCGCCTCCTCCTGGTCGTGGGTCACGAACAGCGTCGTGATGCCGAGTTCGTCGTGGATCTCTCGCAGCCAGCGGCGCAGGTCGCGGCGCACCGCCGCGTCCAGCGCGCCGAAGGGCTCGTCCAGGAGCAGGACGCGCGGCTCCACCGCCAGCGCGCGGGCGAGCGCCACGCGCTGGCGCTGGCCGCCCGAGATCTGCGCCGGGAAGCGCGCGCCAAGGCCCGGCAGGCGCACGAGGCCGAGCAGCTCCTCGACGCGCGCCGCGATCGCGGCCCGCGAGCGTTTGGGCTTCAGCGCCTCCATGCCGAAGGCGACGTTCTCGGCCAGCGTCATGTGCGGAAACAGGGCGTAGTGCTGGAACACGAAGCCGACGCCGCGCCGGGCGACCGGAATCGCGGTGGCGTCCTCGTCGCCGAAGCGGATCGTGCCCCGGTCGGGAAAGTCGAGGCCGGCCACCATGCGCAGGATCGTGGTCTTGCCCGAGCCCGAGGGCCCGAGCAGCGCGACGAGGCGACCCGAGCCGATCTCCAGCGACACGTCGTCCACGGCCGGCACGGTGCCGTCGAACAGGCGCGAGACGCCCTGGAGGCTGATCTTCATCGGGCAAGGCCTCCGGGCGGCAGCGTGGCGGGATCGGCGGGCATGGCCGGGGCGGCGGGCCGGCGGCGGCGGCCGGCGCCGCGCCCCTCCAGCCAGACCTTGGCGGCCAGGGTGACCAGCGCCAGCACGGTGAGCACGCTGGCGGCGGCGAAGGCGCCGGCCGTCTGGTAGTCGTGGTACAGGAGCTCGATGTGGAGCGGCAGCGTGTTGGTCTGGCCGCGGATGTTGCCCGACACCACCGACACCGCGCCGAACTCGCCCATCACCCGGGCGTTGCACAGCACCACGCCGTAGAGCAGCGCCCAGCGGATGTTGGGCAGGGTCACCCGGCGGAAGGTGCGCCATCCGCCGGCCCCCAGCGTGGTCGCCGCCTCCTCGAGGTCGCGCCCCTGCGCCTGCATCAGCGGGATCAGCTCGCGCGCCACGAAGGGCGCGGTGACGAACACGGAGGCGAGCACGATGCCGGGCAGCGCGAACAGAATCTGCACGCCCGCGTCCTGGAGCGCCGCCCCGAAGAGGCCCTGCAGCCCGTAGACGAAGAGATAGGCGACGCCCGCCACGACCGGCGATACGGAGAACGGGATCTCGATCAGCACCACCAGGAGGCGCTTCAGCGGGAAGTCGAACTTGGTCACCGCCCAGGCGGCGGCCACGCCGAACGCCGTGTTGACCGGCACCGCGATCAGCGCGGCGAGAACGGTGAGCCCGATCGCGTGAAGCGTGTCGGGATGGAGGATCGCCGCGCCGAAGGCCGCCCGGCCGGCGGAGAAGGCCTGCACGAAGATCACCGCGAGCGGGGCCGCCAGCAGCACCGCGGCGACCAGCACCGTGGCGCCGATCAGGAGGCGCCGCACCAGCGGCGCGTCGCCGATGCGCGCGCGGGCGCGGCGGTTCGCGCCGGCCATCTCAGGCGCGCCCCGTGTAGCGCAGGGCGCGGCCCTGGAGCACGCCGATCACGCTCAGCATCGCGAAGGCCGCCAGCAGCATCACCGAGGCGAGCGCGGCGGCGGCGGGGTAGTCGTATTCCTCCAGGCGGATGAAGGCGAGAAGCGCGGTGATCTCGGTGGAGCGCGGCTGGTTGCCGGCGATGAAGATGATGGCGCCGAACTCGCCGAGCGAGCGGGCGAAGGAGAGCGACACGCCGGCCATCAGCGCGGGCGCGAGCAGCGGCAGGATGACGCGCGCGAAGATGCGCCCCTCCGACTGGCCGAGCGACAGCGCCGCCTCCTCCAGGGCCGGGTCGAGATCCTCCAGGACCGGCTGCACGGTGCGCACCACGAAGGGGATGCTGGTGAAGGCCATGGCCACCACGATGCCGAGCGGCGTGTAGACCACGGTGACGCCGGCCTGCGCCAGGAGGCCGCCGAACCAGCCGTTGGCGGCGAACAGCGTGGTGAGGGCGATGCCCGCCACCGCGGTCGGCAGCGCGAAGGGCAGGTCCACCACCGCGTCGAGCAGGCGCCGCCCGGGAAAGCGGTAGCGGGTGAGCACGAAGGCGAGCGCCAGGCCGAACACGGCGTTGAACAGTGTCGCCACCGCCGCGCAGCCGATGGTGACGCGATAGCTCGCCACGGCGCGCGGCGAGGAGACGATGCGCCAGTACTCGGCCGGGCCGAGGCTGGCCGCCTTCAGGATCAGGGCGGCCAGCGGCAGGCAAACGATCACCGAGACGAACAGGAGCGTGAAGCCCAGCGTCAGGGGAAGGCCGGGCAGAACGCGGCGGGACAAGCGTCGGGCACTCCGTGGATGCGGGTCGGGGCGGCCTCGCGGCCACCCCCTTGGACGGGCGCGGCCGCGCGGGGGCCGCCGGACGGCGGGTTGGCCTTAGCGGTCGCCGTAGATCCTGTCGAGCGCGCCGCCGCTGGCGAACTGCTCCTCCTGGACCTTCTGCCAGCCGCCGAACACGTCCTCCACCGTCAGGAGGCGCGTCTCGGGAAACTCGGCCGCGAACTCGCGGGCCACCGCCTCGTCGCGCACGCGGTTGCCGTTGCGGGCGATCAGGCGCTGGCCGCCCGGCGTGTAGAGATAGTCGAGATAGGCCTTGGCGAGCGCTTGCGTGCCGCGCCGCTCGGCCACCCGGTCCACCACGGCCACGGGAAACTCGGCGAGCAGGCTGACCGGCGGCACCACGGTCTCGAAGCGCTCGGCGCCGAACTCGCGGGCGATGCCGCGCGTCTCGGCCTCGAAGGTGATCAGGACGTCGCCGATCTCGCGCTCCACGAAGGTCGTGGTGGCGGCGCGCCCGCCCGTGTCGAACACCGGCACGTTGTCGAACAGCTTGACCAGGAAGGCCTCGACCTTCTCCTCGTCGCCCCCGAACGCCTCGCGCGCGAAGGCGGTGGCGGCGAGATAGGTGTAGCGGGCGTTGCCGGAGGTCTTGGGGTTGGGGAACACGACCTTCACGTCGTCGCGCACCAGGTCGTCCCAGTTGCGGATGTTCTTCGGGTTGCCGGCGCGCACCAGGAAGGCCGGCAGCGAGTAGTAGGGCGAGGCCTGATGCGGAAAGCGGGTCTGCCAGTCGGCCGCCACGAAGCCGCCCCGCACCAGCGCGTCGACGTCCGTCACCTGGTTGAAGGTGACCACGTCGGCCTCCAGGCCCTCCAGGATGGCGCGCGCCTGCTTGGACGAGCCGCCGTGGCTCTGGTCCACCGTCACCTCGGTGCCGTTGGCGGCCCGGTAGGCCTCGCGGAACCCGGCGTTCACGGTCTCGAACAGCTCGCGCGAGATGTCGTAGGAGGCGTTCAGGATGCGGTTCGGCTCCTGCGCCCGCGCCGATGTGGACAGGCCGGCGGCCAGGGGAGGCGCCAGGGCGGCGGCGGCGAGCGCGGCGGCAAGGCCCAGCGTTCGGAGGGAGAGCGATCGGGCCATGCGGCAGTCCTCGTTGCAGCGACGGAGCGGGACTCTAGCGGCGGCCCGCCGCCCGCACGAGCGACGGGCGCTGCGCCGGCGGCCGGGTTCGGGGAACGATTCACCCCCGGATCGGGCACGGGGGCGAAAATTCGCCCCGATGGGCTTGCGGGGCGCCCTCTGCTAAGCCTCGGAGGCTCACGATTCGCGCCGGAACCCCGCCATGCCGCTCGTCTTCGTCCTGAACGGACCCAACCTCAATCTCCTGGGCCGGCGCCAGCCCGAGATCTACGGCCACGAGACGCTGGCCGACGTGGAGCGGGACTGCCGGGCGCTGGCGGGCGAGCTCGGACTGGAGATCGCCTTCCACCAGTCCAACCACGAGGGCGCGATCGTGGACCGCATCCACGAGGCGCGCGAGAGCGCGGCCGCGATCGTCATCAATCCCGCCGCCTACACGCACACCTCGGTCGCCATCCTGGACGCGCTCAAGGCCTTCGACGGGCCGGTGATCGAGGTGCACATCTCCAACGTGCACCAGCGCGAGGCTTTCCGGCACCACTCCTACGTGTCCCTCCGGGCCGACGGGGTGATCGCCGGATGTGGAACGGAGGGCTACCGCCTGGCCCTTCGCCGCGTGGCGAGCCTCGTCCAATCGCGCCCCGGTTGAGACGCGATCCAGCCTCGCGCAACGCATGCCCTCGTGCCGACGCAATCGATGTGGCATGATGGCCTCACGGAAACGAGAGCGGGGCGTGACGGAATGGCCGGAGGGGGATGGTTGCGGCGTCGCGGGCGCCTGGGCCTCGCGGCTGCGCTGGCGGCCGGGCTGGCGGGCCTCGCGCTCGGAACCACGGCCACGGCCGGGCCCGAGACGCGCACCCTCCGTCTCTACCACATCAACCTGCACGAGGCCTCGGAGATCACCTTCAAGCGCGACGGCAAGTACCTGCCGGACGGGCTGAAGAAGGCGAACTGGGCGCTGCGCGACTGGCGCCGCAACGAGCCGACCAAGATGGACCCGCGCCTCCTGGACCTCCTTTGGGAGGCCTACCAGAAGAGCGGCTCGCACATGCCGATCCACGTGATCGGCGGCTACCGCGCCCCCGAGACCAACAAGATGCTGCGCTCGCGCTCGTCCCATACGGGCGTCGCCGAACACTCGCAGCACATGCTGGGCAAGGCGGTGGACTTCTTCATCCCCGACGTGCCGCTCGCCAAGCTGCGCGAGATCGGCCTCAAGATGCAGATCGGCGGCGTCGGCTTCTATCCCCGCTCGGGCGCGCCCTTCGTGCATTTCGACGTCGGCTCGGGCCGCTACTGGCCGCGCATGAGCCGGCAGGAGCTCGCCCGGATCTTTCCCGACGGCAAGACGATCCACCTGCCGGCCGACGGCAAGCCCCTGCCGGGCTACGCCGAGGCCGTGGCCTCCTACAAGAAGCGCAAGGGCGCGTCCGAGCTGATGGTGGCCGACGCCGGCTCGGTGGCGCCGCGCCGCTCGTTCCTGGCCGCGCTGTTCGGCGGCGGCCGCGACGAGGCGGAGGACCGCGAGGAGATGGAGGCCGCGCCGGCGCCCGCCGCCAAGGCCGCGCCGCCCGCCGCGCCGCCCGCCGCCCCGAGGCCCGCCGAGGCGAGGCCCAGG
Organism: Aureimonas flava; assembly: GCF_003583935.1. GTDB lineage: Bacteria > Pseudomonadota > Alphaproteobacteria > Rhizobiales > Rhizobiaceae > Aureimonas > Aureimonas flava. The sequence goes on from NZ_QYRN01000002.1 coordinate 309,191, forward strand.
CCGCCCGAACTGCCGCCCGGCGTCGCCATGGCCGATGCCGGCGCCTTCGACGCCACGAGCCCGAAGAGCGCGGAGGTGGCGGTGGCCGCCCTCGCCGCGCCCGACCGGGTGCCGCTGCCGACCCACGCGCCTGCGCGCGGCCCCGCTCCCGAGGAGCGCAATCCGATCGACGCCGTGCTGGTGGCCGCGCTGGCCGAGGAGCCCGAGGCGGAGGCGGGCCTGCCGCACGGCGTGCCCATGCCGCACGAGCGGCCCGTGGCCGCGGGCGCCGCATCCGGCATCGCGCGGGAGATCGCGGCGGCCGTCGGCGAGGCGCCCGACGACGCGGCGGCCGCCGCCCCGATGCTCGCCGCCGCCTTCGCGCCCGAACGGGCCTCCGCGATCCATGCCCCGGCGCCGCACGCGCGCCCGGCGCTCCTGGAGGCCTCGCTGGACCGGCGCTCCGCCGCCGCCGCGGTGACCGCTCGCCCCGCCGTTTCGGCCACGCCCACCGGGCGCGGCGGCCGCGTCGCGGGGACGGCGCGCCCGCCGAAGCCCGCATCCACCGCCGCCGCCCGCCCCTCCGGTTCGCAGACGGCGATCGCCGCCCTGCTGGTGGACCCGGAGCGACGCGCGCTGGAAACGGCGCCCGCCCTGCCCCGCGCTGAACGGCTGGTGGCGGACCGGCCGCACGACGTGCTGGCGCTCGGCTTCGCGCCGACCGGCGGCAAGCCGGGGCGCACGGCGCGCTTCAGCGGCCGGGCGGTGAACTTCCTGCCCGTCCGGCACATCGACTGAGGCGGCTCAGCCGCCGAGCGTGACGCGGCGCGAGGCGATGCGCGCCAGGAGCGCCGCGTCGTGGCTGATCGCCAGGATGCCGAGGCCGCGTTCGGCGCACAGGGCCAGAAGCAGGCGCCAGAGATCGGCCTGTGCGATCGCGTCGAGCGGCGCGGAGATCTCGTCGGCCACCAGGAAGCGCGTCCGGGGCCCGAGCGCCCGCACCAGCGAGACGCGCTGCAACTGCCCGCCCGACAGCTCGTGCGGATAGCGCCCCTCCCAGGCCGGATCGATGCCGAGGCGCGCGGCCAGCGCCGGGTCGGGCCGCCCGGCCTCGGCCAGCACGCGCGCGACGCGCCATCGCGGGTTCATGTCCAGGACGGGGTGCTGGGCGAGATACTGGACGGGGCGAAACCCGCGCTCCGGCAGGGGCTGCCCGTCGAGGCGCACCGATCCGGCCTGCGGGCGCAGCCGCCCGGCCAGGAGACGCCCGAGCGTCGTCTTGCCGATGCCCGAGGGCCCCGACAGCCCGACCACCTCGCCGGGGGCGACGCGGATCGACACCTCGCGCAGCGCCGGCACGCCGGGCGCATAGGCGTGGCCGAGGGCGAGCGCCTCAAGCATTGGCGCCGAAGCCGTTCTGCGGCAGCGCCCGCCACAGCGTGCGGCCATAGGCGGAGGCGATCCCCTCGCCGTCACCCGCGAAGGCCGAGGCGGGCTCGGTCCCCGCCAGCCGCCCGTCGCGAAGGAGCGCGACGCGGGTGGCGAAGGGCAGCGCGGACACGAGGTCGTGCGTCACCAGGAGCACCGCGCCGCCGCGCCGCGCGACCGCGGCCAGCGCCTCCAGCACCGCGGCCGCGCCCGCCGGATCGAGATGGTCGGTCGGCTCGTCGGCGATCACGAGGTCGGGCTCGCCGACCAGCGCGGCCAGGAGGAGGACGCGGCGCGCCATGCCACCCGACAGGGCGTGCGGATGGGCCGCGCGCAGCGCCGGGTCGAGCCCGAGCCGGCGAAAGCCCGCCGCGCCCGGATCCGGCACGCCGGCGCGGCGTGCGGCGAGCGCCACCTGGCGGCCGACGGGCATCAGCGGATCGAGATGGGTGACCGACTGCGGCACCAGCGCGATGCGCCGGCCCCGGAGGGCCGGAAGGGTGTCGGCGTCAAGCCGCCAGCCCGCGAACCAGACCTCGCCGGACAGTTCGGCATTGGGCGGCAGGAGGCCGAGGACGGCATGGGCCAGGAGGCTCTTGCCCGCGCCGGACGTGCCCACCAGCGCCAGCACCTCGCCGCGCGCGAGGTCGAGCCGCAGCTCGCGCAGCACCGCGCCGGCCGGCGCCGCCCCCCCGCGCGGTGCGAAGCCCAGCGTGAGGTCGCGGATCGACAGGAGCGCGCTCACCCGGCGCCTCGCGGATCGAGCCGGCGGCGCGCGGCCGAGCCGAGCGTCTCGAAGCCCAGGGCGAGCGCCAGGAGGGCGAGGCCCGGAAACAAGGCGAGCCACCAGCGCCCCGCGCTCAAGGTGCGCATCGCGTCGGCCAGGAGCACGCCGATCGCCGGGCGCGAGGGCTCCAGGCCGAAGCCGAGAAAGGTCAGCGCCGCCTCGTGGAGGATCGCGTGCGGGAACAGGAGCACCAGCCCGACGCCGAGCTGCGGCAGGAGGTGGGGCAGGACATGGGCGCGGGCGACGAACAGGCGGGAGCGTCCGAAGCCGCGCGAGGCGGCGACGTAGTCGCTGCGCAGCACCGCGAGGAGCTCGGCCCGCAGGATGCGCGCGAGGCGCGGCCAATGCGTCAGCGCCACCGCGGCCGCCACCGCCTCGGCCCCGCCGCCCAGCGCGAAGGCGACGAGGATCAGCGCCACCAGATGCGGCAGGCTGAGCGCGGCGTCGGTGAGGAGCGAGACCGCCGCGTCGGCCATCCGCGACAGGGTGGCGGCCAGCGCCAGGAGCAGCGCGATGGCGGCCGACACGGTGGCGGCCAGGAGCCCGATCCGCAGGCTCACCGACAGGCCCTGGAGCGTGCGGGCGAGCATGTCGCGCCCCAGCGCGTCGGTGCCGAACGGATGGGCGAGGGTCGGCGGCAGGAGGCGGGCGGACAGGTCGGGACGCAGGCCCGCCTCGCCGAGCACGAGGGGGGCAAGCACGGCCGCCAGGACTGGCACGAGCGCCAGGGAGAGGATCGCCGGCCGCAGGGCCGCCCGGACGCGGCGGCGCGGCGGGGGGGCGAGCGCGGCCCCGGCCGGCACGGCGCTCACAGGCGCGCGCCTTCGGACCGCAGGCGCGGGTCGACGCGCGGATACAGGAGGTCGGCCGCGAGGTTTCCAATGGCGACCAGGGCGGCCGCCAGCAGCGTCAGCGCCAGAAGCAGCGGCACGTCGCCCTGGACGCCGGCCGCGACGCCGGCCCGGCCGAGGCCCGGATAGGCGAACACCTGCTCGGCCAGCACCGTGCCGCCCAGGATCTCGCCGAGCGAGGCGCAGACGATGGTGAGCGCGGGTGCGAGCGCGGCGCGCGCGGCATGGCGCAGCGCCACGTCGCGGCGCGTCGCCCCTTGCGCGAAGGCGAACAGCGCATGGTCCGAGCGCATCGTCTCGGCCACCTTGGCGCGGGTGTGGAGCGACACCTGCGCCACCCCGAACAGGGTGAGCACGGCGAGCGGCAGGGCAAGGTGGGCGAGACGCTGGCTCCAGGTCACCGCGTCGGGCGTCACGCCGATCGGGCCGGAGCAGCAGAGCGGGGCCCAGCCGAGCTGGACGGAGAACACCGTGAGGAAGACGATCGCCAGCCAGAACGTCGGCGTGGCGGCCAGGACATAGGCGTAGAGCCGCACCGCGCGGTCGAGCCGCGAGCCTTCGCGCGCGCCGGCGGCCAGGCCGAGCGCGAAGCCGAGAAGCCCGGACAGCACCAGCGCGGGCAGCGCGAGACGCAGCGTCGCCGCGCCCCGCTCGGCGATCACCGCCGCCACGGGTGCGTTCTGGCTGGTGCTCCAGCCGAGGTCCCCGGACAGGATCCGGCCGAGCCAGCGCAGGAACTGGACGCCGGCCGGCCGGTCGAGCCCCCACGCCGCCTCGATCGCCGCGCGCTGCTCGGGCCCGAGCCGGGCGATGCCGGGGCCGAGATAGGCCGCCACAGGGTCCACCGGCGACAGGCGCAGGAGCGCGAAGGCGGCGAAGGCCACCAGCGCCAGGAGCGCCGCGAGGCGCAGGAGCCTGAGCGCCGGTCGCGCGGCCCGCCGGCTCAGTCGCACGTCCATCTCCAGTCTGCGATCGAGGCGGTGATCGGCCAGCCGTGGCCGTGCGGCTCGATCTGCGGGCGGCCGACGTCGAGGCAGCGGTTCACGAAGTAGACGTGGTCGAGATTGACCAGCCAGGCCCAGGACGCGTCCCCGCGCAGGCCGTAGCCCGTCGTCCCGTCGAAGGCGGCGGCGGACCAGAGCGGATAGGAGGCCTCCAGGCTCGGCGCCGCCTGCGCCCGCGCGAACAGGGCGTCCACCGCAGGGTTCGCGTAGAAGGTGGGGTTCTGGTACTCCACCCCGCCCAGCGTCGACTGGTACAGGCTGTAGAGCTGGTAGGGCGAGTGGCTTCCGAAGCCGAAGATCACCGGCTCGGCGTGCATCACGCGGCGGATCGCGTCCCAGGACGAACCCTTGGGCACCGCCTCGATGCCCAGCGGGCGCAGGAGCTCGGCGGCGGTCTCGGCCAGCGCCTGGCGCGTGGCGTCGGCGGCCGGATAGTTGATCGGGAAGGCGGCGCGCACCCCGTCTCGCGCTCGCACCCCGTCCGCCCCCGCGACCCATCCGGCCGTGTCCAGGAGGCGGCGGGCGGCCCCGAGGTCGAACGCGACCCGGTCGTCCGCGCCGGCCCAGGGAAGTCCGTCCACCGGGCCGAAGGCCGGCGTGCCGTGGCCGCCGAGGGCGACGTCCACCACGGCCTGGCGGTCGAGCCCGAGATTGATCGCGTGCCGGATCGCCGGGTCGGAGGTGACGGCGTTGCCGACCGGCCCGCCGTCCGGCGCCGCGCCCTCCCCTTCGGGCCGGAAGGGGAGGCTGATGCCGCGGTTGTCGACCGTCTTCACCGACAGGGCGCGGAAGCCCTCGGGCAGCGCGTCGGCGAGCGGGGCGGGCACCGATACCATGTCCACCGCGCCGGCGCGGGCGGCCGCCAGCCCCGCGTCGTCGCCGGTGAACAGGAAGGTGACGCGCCCGAAGGCGGGCGCCGGCCCGTAGTAGCCGGGATTGCGCTCCACGATGAGCTGCTCGCCCTGGCGCCAGGACAGGAGGCGATAGGGCCCGGAGCCGACGGGATGGCGCGCGTAGTCCGGTCCGTAGGAGGCAGCCGGCACGATGCCGAGCGTGAAGAACGTCTCGGTGAAGGTGATCCAGGGCTTGCGCAGCCAGATCTCCACCGTGGTGTCGTCCAGGGCGCGGGCGCCTTCCAGCATCGAGAGGTCGAGCGCCCCGGCCGTGCGGCGGCCCTGTTCGAAGGTGAACGCGACGTCGCGCGCGGTGAGCCTCGTGCCGTCGGAGAACACCGCGTCGGGGCGGATCGCGACGGTCCAGCGCAGCCGGTCCTCCGACAGGCTCCAGCGCGTGGCGAGGTCGCCGCGCGTCTCGAGGTCGGGGCCGCGCGTCAGCAGTGTCGACTGGAACAGCGGATGGCCGTAGGCGCCCCAGCCCATCAGCGGGTCGAAGCCGGTGTCCGGCTCGCCGCCGATGGCGAGCACCAGCGCGTCGCGCGGCGCCGCCGGTGCGGACGCCGCGAGGCACAGGAGGACCGCAGCCGCTCGCAGAACTTGACCGATCATGCCGCACCCCGCCGCTCGCCCACTCGAATCGGCGCGACCTTACGGGAGGAGAAGTATGAGGTCTATTCGGATTCGTCATACTCGACGCGAAGTCCGCGGCGCCCGCGCCGGCGGCCGCGAAGGGCGTCGCGCCCGGGCCGGCGCTCGGCTAGAAGGGGCGGAGCGGACGGACCGGGAGGAGTTTCCCATGCAGCGCGTGACGGTGACGCTGGACGACGACCTGATGGGCGAGATCGACGCGATCATGGCCGAGCGGGGCTATGCCAACCGGTCGGAGGCGATCCGCGACCTCGCCCGCGCGGGGCTGTCGCGCGCCCATGCCGAGACGGGCGAGGGAACGTGCGTGGCCGCGCTGGTCTACGTCTACGACCACGCCGCGCGCGACCTGTCGCGCCGGCTGACCCACGCCCATCACGATCACCACGACCTGTCGGTCTCCAGCCTCCACGTCCATCTCGACCGGGGCACCTGCATGGAAGTGTCGGTGCTCAAGGGCAATGTCGGCGAGGTGCGCCATTTCGCCAACCACGTGATCGCCGAACGCTCGGTGCGGCACGGCGAGCTGGTGCTGATCCCGGACGGCGGCCCGCCCTCGGCCGGACCCACGCCGCACGATCGCGGCTGACCGGGCGGCGGCGCGGCCCGTCAGGCCGCGCTGCGAAGCTCGGACGCGGAGCCCTCCGCCGGCGTCGCGACCGGCATCAGGAACACCCGACGCGCGGCCGCGCTCTCGGCCGCCTCGCGGTCGCCGCCCACCGCCGCCAGGCGCGCGGCCTCGGCGCGGAACAGCCCGATCTCGCCGGCCGAGGGCCGGAGCACGAGGTCGAAGCGCCGGGTCAGCTCGTCCCGCAGCCAGAGGATGTCGTCGTCGCAGTTCATGTCGGGGAAGTGGCGTCGGCCGGTGCGTTGTCGAGTCGTCCGACGCGCGGAAACCGTCGAGACAGCCACATTTCGGCCCATCGGATCGGCTCAGAACCCGCCCTTCGCGCGCGCGGTCGCCGACCGGGCCGTTCCCGGCCTCCCGCGTGCCATCCACGGGGAGAACGGCGCGCGGGCGCCGGCGACGAGACGACCATGACACGATCGATCCGCGCGCGGCTCCTCTGCCTCGCTCTTCTGGTGGTCTGCGCCGGCGCGCTGGCGCCCGCCGCCGTGGCGCAGGACCGGGGCGCGGCCGCCCCCGCAATCGCCGCCGTGGACGCGCAGGCGAGCGAACTCGCCGCCATCCGACAGGCCGCCGGCGACGACACGGACGGCGCCACCGGCGTCGAGCAGAAGGCGGAGCTGCGCGACCGCGCCATGGCGGTCGGCTCGGCGGCCAACGAGGCGGTGGCGCTCCTGGAGCCGCAGCTCGCGGCCATCGATGCCCGCCTCGCCGAGCTCGGCGAGGCGAGCGACACGGAGGCGCCCGACGTCAAGGCGCAGCGCGAGGGGCTCGCCGACCTGCGGGGCGACATCGATTCGGCGATCAAGCGCGGACGGCTGGTGGCGGCCGACGCCAAGGAGACGATCGACCGGATGATCCGCGAGATCAACGAAGCCTTCAGCCGGGACACGTTCAAGGAGGTGGCCTCGCCCCTGTCGCCGATGCTGTGGAGCCAGGTCGGCGCCCGCCTGCCCGACGACCTGGCGCGGCTCGGCGACTTCGCGCGCGACTGGCGCGACCAGCTCCCGCAGGCCGGGCCCGCCCCGCGCCTTGCGGCGCTGGCCGGCTCGCTGGCGCTCGCCCTCGCCCTCGCGCTGCCGCTGCGCCGGCACCTGCGCGAGGCGGGCCGGCGCGTCGCCACCGCGCAGGTGCCCAGCACGCGCGCCCGCCGCTCGGCGCTGGCGCTCTGGTTCGTGCTGGTTGGGACCCTCACCGCCGCGCTCGGGGTGACGGTGTTCTTCTTCGGCCTGAACTGGTCCGGTGTGCTGACGCGCACCGTGCGGCCGCTGGCCGAAAGCCTGGCGCAGATCGCCGCGCTCGGCGCCTTCGTCCTGTCGCTCGGCGCCGGGCTGCTGCTCGTGGGCCAGCCGTCCTGGCGCCTCCTGCCGCTGGACGACACGGCGGCGCATCGGCTGCGGCCCTTTCCCCCGCTGGCCGCGATCCTGACCTTCCTCGGCGTGCTCCTGGTGGAGGGCGGCCGGGCGGTCGGGGTCAGCCAGCCGGCCGCGATCGTGATCAACTATCTCGTCGCCGCGGTCTACGGCGGCTTGATCGTCGCCGTGCTGCTGACGCTCGGGCGGATCCGGCGGACCCATCCGGACGCCGCGAACCGCCAGCCCAGCGCACGCACCACGCTGGCGACGATCGCCACGCTCCTGGCCTGGGCCTGCGTCGCGGCGGCGCTGATCGCCGCGCTCCAGGGCTACGTCAACCTCGCGCTGTTCCTGACGCGGCAGGTGATCTGGACGGCGGTGGTCTCGGCCAGCGCCTTCCTCCTCCTGGTGGTGGTGGACGACCTGTGCACCACGTTCCTGTCGGGCGACAGCCGGCTCGGACGCTCGCTGCATGTCGGGCTCGGCCTGCGGCGCGCGCAGGTCGGCCAGCTCGGCGTTCTCCTGTCGGCGCTGCTGCGCATCGCCATCCTGGTCTGGGCGGCGCTGCTCCTGTCGGGCCCGCTCGGGCCCGGGGCGAGTTCGCTGTTCTACCAGATCGGCTCCTCGGCCGAGATCCAGATCGGCGGCTTCACCATCGTGCCGGGCGCGATCCTGAAGGCCGCGGTGGTTCTGGCCATCGGCATCGCGCTGATGCGCGTGGTGCGCCGCTGGCTGGAGGATCGCTATCTGCCGGCGACCGACCTCGATCCGGGCGCGCGCAACTCGGTGTCCACCATCGTGAGCTATGCCGGCATCCTCCTGGCCGGCTTCTGGGCGATCAGCACGCTCGGCATCGGCGTCGAGCGCATCGCCCTGGTGGTCTCGGCCCTGTCGGTGGGCATCGGCTTCGGCCTCCAGGCGATCACCCAGAACTTCGTGTCGGGGCTGATCCTCCTGGCCGAGCGCCCGGTGAAGATCGGCGACACGGTGCGCATCGGCACCGAGGAGGGCGACGTGCGGCGCATCAGCGTGCGCTCCACGGAGATCCAGATCGCCGACCGCTCGACCCTGATCGTGCCCAATTCCGAGCTCGTCACCAAGCCGATCCGCAACATGACGCTGGCCGACCCGCTGGGCCGGATCCAGATCGTGTTCTCGGCGCCGATCGGCGTCGACGTCGCGGCCGTGCGGCAGGCGATCCTCGAGACCTTCGCCGCGCAGGAGGCGGTGCGGACCGAGCCGGCGCCCAGCGTCTTCATCGACGGGATCGACGAGGGCAAGGTGACCTTCAAGTCGTTCGCCTTCGTGGGCGGCCCGCGCCAGGTCTACGGCACGCGCAGCGCCGTCCTGTTCACCCTCCTGGAACGGCTGCGCGCGGAGGGCGTCCACCTGACGGCGCCCCCCGGCTGAGGCCGGGCCCCGGTCGGTGGCTCGCACCGCCTCGCCCGAAAAGGGTGGCCGCTCCGTTCAGGCGGTGGTCTCCCGGTGCATCTCCGCCGGGTCGCCCGCCTCCTCCCCGTCGTGGCGGCGCAGGTGGAGGTAGCTCGGCTCGAAATTGGCGAGCCGCATCAGCGCGCCCAGGTCGTCGACCTGCAGCGCGCGGCCCTTGAGGACGATCAGCCCCTCGGCGCGCAGGTCCTGCAGCATGCGGTTGGTGTGGACGATGGAGATGCCGAGCGCGTCCGACAGGTCGGCCTGGGTGATGGGAAAGGGACAGGCGCCGGCGGCGTCGACCAGGCCGATCGCGCGCATGCGCACGAAGGTCTCGCAGAGGAGGTGGGCCACCCGCTCGGCCCCGGTCCGCTGGCCGAGATTGGCGAGCCATTCGCGGGTGATCGCCTCGCCCACCAGCTCGTTCCACCAGAAGGCGCGGCTGAGGCGCGGGAAGCGCGTCATCACCGCCTCGATCTCGTCGGAGCCGATCTGGGCGATGCGCAGCGGCGAGATCGCGCCGATCGAGTGGTCCATGACGCCGAGCACCTCGTTGTGCAGGTCGCACAGGTCTCCCGGAATGAAGAAGGACAGGATCTGCCGCCGGCCGTCCGGGAGGATCTTGTAGCGGCAGGCGAAGCCCTCGAGCACGAGGTTGACGAAGCCGGGCCGTTCCCCTTGCGCGATCACGTCGTCGCGGCTGTTGAGCACGCGCTGCCGTCGGTTGGACAGGTCCTGCAGCGCCGACCGCTCCTCCTCGGACAGGGGCGCGTAGTTCTGTAGTTTGCGGATGAGATGCACGACCAAGAACCGTTCCTCCGGGGTCGGGTCTTCCGAATGGATCGGGGGGGATTCGTCCATTAACTAGGTTAAGTTCGCCCGGCGGCACCAGCATCAGGCTGTCAGCCGGCGAAGGATGCCCCATCCTTCCACCCGAAACGGAGGCGAGATGAGCGACCCGACATTCCTGTTCGTGGGGGCGGCCGAGCCGGAGGCGCGCGAGCGAGAGCCGCGCCACGGCACGCGGCTCTTTGCGGTGCTGGCCGCGAGCTGGGCGGAGGCGGAGGGGCTGATCCGCGAGCGGATCGGCCGGCCCGACGCGCCCGTCGCCGAGCGCGCCGACGCGCCGACCCGCCTCTATGCCGGGCGCCTGCCGCTCGAGCCGGGCCGCCCGGTGGAGTTCAGCCTGGAGCGGCGCGGCTGAGCGTGCCTCACCGGAACAGGGCGAGCGCGGCGGGAACCAGAAGCGCCGTCACCAGGCCGTTCAGCGCCATGGCGAGCCCGGCGAAGGTACCGGCGACGCCGTCCACCTGGAAGGCGCGCGCCGTGCCGATGCCGTGCGAGGCGAGACCCGCCGCGAAGCCGCGCGCGGCGTAGTCGCGGATGCGCAGCGCGTTCATCAGCGGCGTCACCAGGATCGCGCCGATGATGCCGGTGGCGATCACGAACACGGCGGTGAGCGCCGGGTCGCCGCCGATCTTGCCGGCGATGCCCATGGCGATGCCGGCGGTGACGGACTTGGGTGCCATGGCCAGGAGCAGCGGCTCGGGCACGCCGAACAGGGCACCGAGCCCCATGGCCGACACCAGCGCGACGAGCGCCCCGGCCGGCAGCGCCAGGAGCACCGGCCCCAGCGCGGAGCCGACCAGCGCGCGGTTGCGCCACAGGGGAACGGCGAGCGCCACGGTCGCGGGCCCGAGCATGAAGTGGACGAACTGCGCGCCCGCGAAATAAGTGGCGTAGGGCGTGCCGGTCGCCCAGAGCAGGGCGACGAGGGCGGCGATCGACAGGAGGATCGGGTTCACCAGCGGATGGTCGCCGCTGGCGCGCGCGACGCGCCGGGCCAGCAGGAACACGCCGACCGTCAGGGTGAGCCACAGAAGCGGGCTTGCCGACAGGTAGACCCAGAGCTCGAACAAGGAGGCGCCGTCGGTCATGCCGCGCCGCCCCCGGAGCGGCGCCGCGCCAGCCGGAACACGCCGACAGTGACCAGGAGCGTGAGCACCGTGGACAGGACCAGGGCCGCCAGGACGCCGGGCCCGTTCGCCAGGAGCAGCTCGGGCGAGCGCGCGACGCCGACGCCGGCCGGCACGAACAGGAGGCCGAGATGGGCGAGCAGCCCGTCGGCGGCCCGGCCCACCGGCGCGCCGGGCTCCGAGGCCGACGCCGGCCGCCGACGCTCGGCCAGCGCGAGCACGGCAAGAAGCAGGAGGATGCCGAGCACCGGGCCCGGCACGGGCAGGCCGAGGAGCCGCACCAGCGTCTCGCCGGCGAGCTGGCAGGCGAGAAGTACGAAGAGACCGAACAGCAAGGGGCACCTCGCGAGGCAGGACGACACGATTTCCCCGCTTAGCCGCTCGCGCGCCCTTTGGGAAAACCCGCGCGGGACCCGCCGCCGTGCGCGCTGGTCAGCCAAGGCCAAGCCCGCGGCGCTAGGAATCGGTCGTCGGCCCCATCACGAAGGTTCGGTCCATGGTCAGTTTCCGCTCCGGCGCGCCGCGCGCCCGCCCCGCCCTCGCGTCCCGCCCCGGCCCTTCCGGTCCGGGTGCGGCGTCCCTGCGGAGCGAGCGGGCCGCCGGCGACGCGGCGATCCGCCGGGAGTTCGGGGCGCTCGCCGCGCGCATCCGGGTGCTTCAGCGCCGGGCGGCGCGCGAGGCCGCCGTGCTGTCGGCCCGCTAGGGCCGTCGGCGGACCGAGGTCCGCCGCGCCCGCTCAGCCGAGCGCGCGGGCCATCACGCGGCCGAGGCGGGCGGCGAAGGCGCGCGGATCGGCCGGCGCCTCGCCGTCGGCGACGCGCGCCTCGTCGAGAAGCAGGCGCGCGGCATCCTCGCGAAGGGCCGCCTCGCCGGCGTCGAGCCCCGCCAGCCGCGCCACCAGCGCGTGGCGCGGATTGACCTCGAGGATCGGCTTCGACGCCGCACCGCCGAGGCGCCCGGCGCTCGCCAGCAGGCGCTCGAGCTGCCGGTCGATGCCGCGGTCGGGCGCGACCAGGCACACGGCGCTGTCGGTGAGCCTCTCGCTGGCCCGCACGTCCGACACGTCCGCCCCCAGGGTCTCGCGCAGGTAGGCGAGGAATCCCTCGATCTCCGGCGCCGTCTCGGCTTCCGGCGCCTCGGCGCCCTCGCGCAGCGGGACCGCGCCGAGATCGGCGAGCCCCTGCGTGACCGAGCGCAGCGGCTTGCCCTCGAACTCGGGCACCATGGAGGTCCAGAACCCGTCGACCTGGTCGGTGAGGAGCAGGACCTCGACGCCGCGCGCGGCGAACCCCTCGAGCTGGGGCGAGGCGGCCAGCCGGTCGGCATCGGCGCCCACGGCGTAGTAGATCGCCGCCTGCCCGTCCTTCATCGCGGCCACGTAGTCGCCGAGGCTGCGCGGGGCCTCGCCGGACGCGGTGGTGCGGAAGCGGGCGATGCCCAGAAGCGCGGCCCGCCGGTCCTCGTCCTCGTAGAGCCCCTCCTTGAGGACGGCGCCGAAGTTCTCCCAGACCTCGGCGTAGCGCCCCGGCTCGTTCTCGGCGAGCTTGCCGAGTTCCGACAGGACGCGGTTGGTGACGCCCTTGCGGATCGCCGCCACGACGCGGCTCTCCTGGATCATCTCGCGCGAGACGTTGAGGGGCAGGTCGGCCGAATCCACGAGCCCGCGCACGAAGCGCAGCCAGCGCGGCAGGATCTCGGCCTCGTCGGTGATGAAGACGCGCCGCACGTAGAGCTTCATGCGCCCGGCGCGGTCGGGATCGAAGAGGTCGAAGGGTTTGGAGCCCGGCACGAAGGCCAGCACCGTGTATTCGTGCAGGCCCTCCGCGCGGTAGTGCAGCGTCAGGGCCGGATCGTCGAACTGGCCGGCCAGGGTGCGGTAGGCGTCGGCGTAGTCGGCGGCCGAGATCTCCGACTTCGGCCGCGTCCACAGGGCGGCGCCGTCGGCGATGCGCTCGGGCTCGGCGTCCGGCGCCCGGCGCAGCGCGATCGGCACGGGCACGTGGCCGGACTGGGCGCGCACGGTGCGCTCCAGCGCGTCGGGATCCAGATAGGCGCCGGCGTCCTCCTTCAGGTGCAGGGTGACGCGGGTGCCGCGCGCGGGCGCCTCCGCCGGGTCGGCCGTGCCGACCGTGTAGGTGCCGAGCCCGTCCGAGCTCCAGCGCGCCGCCGTGTCGCCGCCGGCGCGGCGCGACACGACGTCCACGCGGTCGGCGACCATGAAGGCGGAATAGAACCCGACGCCGAACTGGCCGATCAGCCGGCTCTCGCCGCCCTTGGCGCTTTCGGCCATCCGCTCCATGAAGGCGCGCGTGCCCGAGCGCGCGATGGTGCCGAGCGCCTCCGCCATCTCGGCCTCGGTCATGCCGATGCCGTTGTCCTCCACGGCGAGCGTGCGGGCCGCCGGGTCGACCGTCAGCGTGATGGCCGGCTCGCCGCCCCCGTCCAGCAGCGCCGGATCGGCGATCGCCTCGAAGCGCAGCTTCTCGCAGGCGTCGGCCGCGTTGGAGACGAGCTCGCGCAGGAACACGTCCTTGTCCGAGTAGACCGAGTGCACCATCAGGTGCAGCAGCCGCGCGACGTCCGCCTCGAAGCTGCGCGTCGTTTCGCCCGCGCCCGTTTCCGCCGTCATTCCGTGATCCCTCGAATGAAGAAAGCCGAGCCGCGACATGGCGGCTCGGCCCGGCGGTTTCAAGCGGAAACGGCGGCGCTCAGATGTCGAAGTTCTGCGGCAGCAGCACCAGGTCGCGCACCACCGTGTTGCGCGGGCGCGTCAGCATGAACAGCACCGCTTCGGCCACCTCCACGGGCTCGAACAGGGCGCCGTTCTCGATGGCGCGCTTCAGGTTCTCGGCCGGCCAGTCCTGGACGAGGGGCGTGACCACCGGGCCCGGCGCGATGGCGCCGACGCGCACGCCGTGCCTGGCCACCTGCCGGCGCACCGCGTGGACGAAGGCCTGCACCGCGTGCTTGGAGGCGGTGTAGACCGGCTCCCAGGGGATCGCCTGGTGCCCGGCGACGGAGCTCGTGACGATCACGTCGCCGGTGCCGCGGCCGATCATGTGCGGCAGCACGGCGTGGACGCCACGGAACACGGCGTTGACGTTGAGGTTCAGCATCCGATCGAAGGCTTGCGGGTCGCCGTCCACGAGGTCGCCGCCGATGTAGGACCCGGCATTGGCGTGGAAGATGTCGAGCTGCCCGGCCGCCTCCAGGATGCGCGGCAGCATCGTCTCGACGCTCGCGCCATCGGTGATGTCGACCTTGAGCGCGCTCGCGCCCTGGCCGAGGTCGGCCGCCGCCGCTTCGAGGCGCTCGTCGTTGTTGTCGACCACGAAGACGCGCGCGCCGGCTCCCAGCATGGCGCGCGCGCATTCGAGGCCGATGCCCGACGCGCCGCCGGTGACGGCCGCGACCTTGCCCGCGAGTTTCCCTGTCATGGTGATTGGTCCTCCCGTTGAAACCCTGCCGCGCTCAGCGCGTGAGATAGCCGCCGTCCACCGGCAGCACCGCGCCGGTCACGTAGCTCGCCGCCGGCGAGCACAGGAACAGCGCGCAGGCCGCCACCTCCTCGGGCCGGCCGTAGCGCCCCATCGGCGTCATGCGGCGCCAGACCGGGTCCCAGTCCGGATTCTCGAAGCCGCCGCGCGTCATGTCCGTATCGATGTAGCCGGGCGCCACCGCGTTGACGCGGATGCCTTCGGGCGCGAACTCGCTGGCGAGGCTCTTCGTCAGCATGTGCACCGCCGCCTTGGACGCGTTGTAGGCGGCCTGGTTCTGCGGGATGTTGGCGATGAAGCCCGACACCGAGCCGACGTTGAGGATCACGCCCTCGCCGGCCGCGCGAAGGTGCGGCAGCGCCGCGCGCGCGAAGCGGAAGACCTGCGCGACGTTGGTCGACAGGATGAGCTCCAGCCGCTCGTCGTCGAAGGTTTCCGTGTCGCCGTGCGAGGCGACGCCGGCGTTGTTGACGAGGACGTCGATCCGGCCGAACCGCTCCATCGCCTGCGCCACGGCGCGGGCCGGCATCTGCGCCTCGCGCAGGTCGCCCCTGGCCACGTCGAACTCGATGCCGGCGGCGCGCAGGGCCTCCTCGCCCTCCGGATTGTCGCGGCGGGCGGTGACCAGGCAGCGCGCGCCCGCCCCGCCGAGCGCCAGGGCGATGGCGAGCCCGATGCCGCGATTGCCCCCGGTGACCAGGGCCACCTTTCCGTCCAGTCGAAACCGGTCCTGCATGTTCGCTCTCCTCGTCTTCGGGCGTTGGATCTTCAGGCGCCGGCCGGTTCCGCCTCGCCCGCCAGGAACCGCTGGTGCAGGATGCAGGCGGCCCCGAAGGCGGCCCCGAAGGTGGGGTCGGCGTTGACCACGATGCCCGGCAGCGGAAAGCCGGGATCCTGGATGCGCGCCCAATGGGCGGCGACGCGCGCGCCGACCAGCGGATAGAGGGCGGCGAGCGAGCCGCCCAGAACGATCTGGTCGGGATCCACCAGCCGGCAGCCCTGGGCGAGGCCGAAGGCCATCGCGCGGGCCCAGCCCTCGGCGATCGCCACGGCGCCCGGCGCCCGGTCCTTGACCTCGCCCAGGAACCCCGCCAGCGTCGCCGCGCCCTCGGGCGCCGCGGCGCGGTAGGCCGACAGGATCCCCTCCAGCCCGACCAGCTCCTCCAGTCGGCGGGGCGCGCCGGCGGCCTCGGGCAGGAGAAGGTGGCCGATCTCGCCGGCCAGACCGTGGCCGCCGCGGAACAGGGTGCCGTCCACCAGGATCCCGCCGCCGACGCCGGTCTCCAGCACCAGGGCGAGCGTGACGCCCGGCCGGGCGGCGTCGCGCCCGTAGGCGTCGCCGATGGCGAAGGCGTTGGCGTCGTTCTCGGCGACCACGGGCACGCTCGCGGGCAGGTGCGCGCGCATCAGCGCCGCCGGATGCACGTCGCGCCAGCCGAGGAGCGGCGCGTTGCGCACGCGCCCGCTGCGCTCCATCTGCGCCGGGATCGCGATGCCGAAGCCCTCGCAGCGCGCCCAGCCGTCGGCCGGCAGCGCCTCTCCGGCAAGGCGCGCGGCGGTCCGGAAGGCGGCCTCCAGCCCCGCCGCCGGGGCGTCGAAGGCCTCGAGGCGACGGGCGATCACGGTGGCGGACAGGTCCACCGCGACGAAGCTGATGTGCTCGACGCCGATCTCGACGCCCGCGAAGAACACCGCGTCGGGCCGCAGCTCGAGAAGGATGCCGGGCCGACCGGCCCGCCCCCGCCCGCCGGGGCCGACCCCGTCCTGCGCCCTGCCGGCGCGCGCCGCCCCCTCGCCCCCGTCCGCCACCTCGCGCACGAGGCCCTCGGCGGCGAGCGCCGTGACGATGTGGCCGGAGGAGGAGCGGTTGAGCCCAAGGACGCGCGCCAGGTCCGCCCGGCTGAGCCGGCCGTGGCGATGCAGCGCGCGCAGCGCCGCCATCTCGCTGCCCTGCCGGACGCGGCGGGGCGCGGGGTCGAGGGGGATGGCGTGCGACACGGGACGGCCTCGGGGCGGACGGGCGGCGGGAGCCGGGCCCGTCAGGGCCGCGCGTTCGTGGCGCCCCGGCGCTTCGCCTCGTCCTGCTTCAGCTCGATGAAGGTCTTGGCGTGTCGGGCGAGCGGCATGTTGTCGGTCCAGGTGTCGCGCCAGATGGCGCAGGCGAGCGAGAGCGCCTCGTCCACCACGGCGCTGGAGAAGGACTCGAAGGTTATGTTGCGCGCGTAGCCGATGTCGAGCAGCGCGTCGAAGATCCGGTCGAAGTCGACCACCCCGTCGCCGAGATAGCCGCGGTTGCTCTCGCCGATGTGGAAATAGCCGAGCTTGTCGCCGGCCAGGCGCAGCGCGGCGGCGGGATCGGCCTCCTCGATGTTCATGTGGAACGTGTCGAGATGGAGCCGGACGTGGTCGGACCCGGTCTGGGCGATGAAGTCGAGCCCCTGGGCGGTGGTGTTGAGGACGTTGCTCTCGAAGCGGTTGACCACCTCGAGCACGAGGTCGACCCCGGCGTCCCTGGCGATGTCGGCGGTCCTGGCGATGGCGGCGACGGCGTTCCGGCGGCCGCGCTCGGTGGGCATGGCGCCGTATTTCGTGTGGGCGGAGTAGAGGATGCCGCCCAGCGTCCGGCCGCCGACGTCGCGCACCGCGCGCACCGCGTCGGCCAGGAGCGCCTCGCCCGCCTTCACCGTGGCCTCGTCGGTGCTGGAGACGTCGGCCGACAGGGGCAGGCCCATGGTGACGGCGATCTCGATGTCGAGCGAGCGGGCCTTCTCGCCCAGCCGGTCGAGGTCGAACCGCTCCGGGCGCAGGTAGGCGAACTCGATGAGCCGGTAGCCGCACTCGGCCGATCGGTCGAGCGCACGCTCCAGTTCGTCCTGCGTGCCGCCGCCCGTCCACACGAACGAATGGATTCCGAGTCGCGCCATCGCCCCCTCCTCACCTTTATTGTTGGATTGCGCAACAAAGTCTCGGCGCTGGTGATTTGTCAAGGCGGCGGCTATGTTGCGACGCATATCGACGGTTTTGCGTCGCAAACAATGCGCTTTCACTATGAGATCGTTCGGCGCCGACGACGATCAGCAGCCCAATCCGGCTCTTGCAGCCTTTCTTGCGCCCGTTGCAACATAATTTGACAGATTGTGCAACAAATGTTGTGCGGCCCGCCGCGATGCGCTAGGCATGACGTTACGGCCCCGTTCACCCGCCCCCTATGGCGGGACGCAAGGCCCATTTTTCCAGAGGAGAAACCGCCCGGCGCGACAAGGGCGGGTGCAACGATCCGCCGGCAAGGCGGGCCTTCGGGAGGAAGACGACACCATGAAGCGCACATTGGGTACGAGCCTGATCGCTCTGACGATCGGCCTCATCGGCGGCCTGTCGGCCGCGCACGCGGACTTCTGGTCCGACGCGGGCGCCAAGTACAAGGGCGTGACGCTGCACGGCGTGACCGAGAGCACGCCGCCCTCGAACTACGTCAAGGACGTCCTGGCCAAGCAGTTCGAGGAGAAGACCGGCATCAAGGTCGAGTTGGAGACCACCTCCTGGGACCAGATGTACGACAAGGCGATCAAGGACATGGAGGCCAAGACCGGCATCTATGACATGGTCTATATCGAGCAGGACATCGTCTACGCCTACCTGCAGCGCAATTTCCTGACCGACATCACCAAGACGCTGGCCGACAATCCGGACCTCAAGGCGCCGGATTTCGACGAGAAGAACTTCACCACCTTCGCCGACTATTTCCGCGGCAAGGACAACGACCTCTTCGGCGTGCCGATGGAGGCCTTCGTCAAGATCTACCTCTACCGCAAGGATCTGTTCGACGACCCGGCGGTCAAGGAGGCCTTCAAGGCGAAGACCGGCAAGGATCTCGCGCCCGCCAAGACGCACGAGGACTACACCCAGATCGCCGAGTTCTTCACCGAATGGGGCAAGGAGCACGGCGAGCAGCTCTGGGGCACCACCTCGCAGGCCCATACCGGCCACCCGGCCTCCTGGTACGAGTACGTCGAATCGTGGCTGCCGACCTTCGGCGTCTACAACTGGGGCATCAACGCCGACGACAACTACGCCGCCACGGTGGAGCACGGCGGCACGATGAACAGCGACAAGGCCAAGGCCGCGCTGAAGTACCTCCTGCACCTGCGCGACATCGCGCCGCCCGAATCGGCCGCCAGCACCTGGTCCGAGGTCGCCACGACGTTCGCCGCCGGCCGCGCCGCGCAGGGGCTCGTCTACGGCGAGAACGCCGCCTGGATCGCCTCCGACCCGTCCAAATCCAAGGTGGTCGGCAAGGTCGGCATCGCCCTGCCGCCGCTCTCGGACGGCGTGATGGCGGACGCGGAATCGGGCAAGGGCTACATCGGCTACTACGACGGCGGCGCCTTCGGCATCCCCGTCACCGCCAAGAACCAGGACGCCGCGCTGCTGTTCCTGCAGTTCATCGGCCAGAACTCGGTGCAGCCGGACTGGGCCGTGGTCGCGCCGCGCGTCACCAACACCGCCACCTACGACGATCCGAAGGTGAAGGAGATGGATGCCAAGCTCGGCGGCTACTACACGATGATGAAGGACCAGGGGAAGCTCTTCGCCGGCGCCCCGAAGTATCCGTTCCACGCCCAGGTCCGCGAGACGGTAGCCCCGATCTTCTACCGCATCCTGACCGGCGAGGTTGGACCGGACGAGGGTCTCGACCAGATGGCCGAGGCGACCGAGCAGGAACTGACCAACCTCGGCTACCGCAAGTAGCCCCGAGCGGCCGGACGAGGGGGGACGCAAGCCGCGCCCCCCGTGTCCGGCCCCCGCCGTCCCGACCTCGTGCGCCGCCCGGCCCGCCGGTCCCTCGGCCGCAAGCCTCTCGAGAGGATGGTTTCATGCGTTCCAACACGGTCGGCTGGCTTCTGCTCGCCCCGACGATCCTGATCCTGGCGACCTTCGGCATCGTGCCGTTCGTCTACGTGCTCTACGTCGCGTTCCACCAGTGGAACCCGTTCGGCGCCAGTCCCGACATGATCTACAACGGCGCGAACAACTTCCGCCGCCTGGTGTTCGACCGGGAGTTCCTCCTCGCCATCTGGTACACGCTGAAGTTCGCCTTCTTCGCCGTGTTCTCGGAAGTGGTGATCGGCTACCTGCTCGCCCAGCTCTTCATGCGCGAGTTCCCCGGACGCGGCTTCTTCCGCACCATCCACACGCTGCCGCTGATCGTCGCCCCGATCGTGGTCGGCTCGGTCTGGCGCCTCCTGACGACGCCCTCGATCGGCATCATCCCCTACTACCTCAACGCCTGGTTCGGCTACGAACTGAACATCGGCCGCGACGCTGGCGCCGCCTTCGCGCTCACCGTCATCATGGACATCTGGCACTGGACGCCGCTGGTCACGCTGACGCTCCTCGCCGCGCTCGTGTCCTTGCCCAAGGAGCCGTTCGAGCAGGCCCAGATCGACGGCGCGAGCCGCTGGCAGGTGTTCTGGCACATCACCCTGCCGATGATCCGGCCGGCGATCCTGGCCACCGTCTTCATCCGCCTGATGGACGCCCTGCGCACGGTGGACGAGGTGTGGATGCTGACCGGCGGCGGCCCGGGCGCGGCCACCCGCTACATCGGCCTCCACATCTGGAAGGTCGTGTTCCCCAAGACCGACTACGGCTACGGCTCGGCGATCTCGGTGATCGTCCTCTACCTGACGCTGGTGATGTGCTGGATCCTCTACGTCGCCCTGGTGGCTCCGCGCACGAAGAAGAAGAGGACGTTCTGATGCGCCAGTCCCGCCCCTGGGCGAGCGTCCTGCTCTGGATCGCCCTCAGCTTCCTGACCCTGTTCCCGATCTACTGGCTCTTCGTGATCTCGGTGAAGCCGGCGGTGGACCTGTTCACCACGCCGAGCGTCATCCTCGACACCGTGTTCTGGGACAACTACGCCGACGTCCTCACCAACGACACGCTGCGCCGCTACATGATGAACTCGATCATCATCTCGAGCGGCAACGCGGTGCTGTGCACCACGCTCGCCTTCATGGCCTGCTACGCCCTGTCGCGCTACGACCTCGGCGGCAAGGAGAACATCTTCTTCTGGACCATCACCAACCGCATGGCGCCCGCCGCGGTGTTCCTGCTGCCGTTCTTCCTGCTGTTCACGCAGGTCTTCACGATCGGCGACTTCCGCCTCTACGACACGCGGATCGGCATGATCCTCCTCTACTGCACCTTCAACCTGCCCTTCGCGATCTGGACGCTGCGCCCCACGATCGACGGGCTGCCCAAGGAGCTCGACGAGGCGGCGACGGTGGACGGCGCCTCGACCTGGCAGGTGATCCGCGAGGTGATCTTCCCGCTCGCCCGGCCGGGCCTCGCGGTCACGCTGATCCTGACCTGGGTCTTCGCATGGAACGAGTTCCTCCTGGCCGCCACGCTCACGAGCTTCAACGCCCGCACCATCACCACGGGCCTGTCGGAATACGTCACCACCACGGGGACCGAGTGGGGCACGATGGCCTCGATCGCCATCATCACGCTCATCCCCGCCCTCGTCGTCTTCGCCGTCGTTCAGCGCCACATCGTGGCCGGCCTGACCTTCGGCGCGGTGAAGGAGTAAGCCCATGGACAAGACCGTCGACCTCGACGCCGCCGACGAGGAAGCCGCCGCCGCCGAGCGCCCCTCGGGGCGCCAGGGCTTCCTGCCGATCGCCACCAACTGGTTCGACCGGCTGTTCATCGGCATCTACCTCTTCGTCGCGCTGGAGCTTCTCTGGATGCGCTTCCTGGAGCAGGCCATCCCGCTCACCGTCTGCCACGTCGTCGCGATCGCGCTGGGCGCGCTGATCGTGTGGAAGGGCTGAGCGGGCCCCGCCCGCCCCGTCCACCCCGGCCCCACTTTCCCAAGGTTCCCCATGGCACAGGTCACCATCCAGAACGTCGTCAAGCGATACGGCCAGGTGCAGGTCATGCACGGCGTCGACGTCGATGTCGGCGACGGGCAGTTCGTGGTGCTGGTCGGCCCCTCGGGCTGCGGCAAGTCCACGCTCCTGCGCATGATCGCCGGGCTCGAGGCGATCTCGGGCGGCACGATCTCGATCGGCGGGCGCGTGGTCAACGACGTGCCGCCCAAGGACCGCGACATCGCCATGGTGTTCCAGTCCTACGCGCTCTACCCGCACAAGACGGTGGCCGAGAACATGGGCTTCGCGCTCAAGATCAAGGGCGCTCCGAAGCGCGAGATCGAGGCCAAGGTCCGCAAGGCCGCCGCGATCCTCGATCTCGAGAAGTATCTCGACCGCTACCCGAAGGAGCTGTCGGGCGGCCAGCGCCAGCGCGTCGCCATGGGCCGCGCCATCGTGCGCGATCCGCAGGTGTTCCTGTTCGACGAGCCCCTGTCCAACCTCGACGCCAAGCTGCGCGTCGCCATGCGCGTCGAGATCAAGGAGCTGCACCAGCGCCTGAAGACCACGATCGTCTACGTCACCCACGACCAGATCGAGGCCATGACCATGGCCGACAAGATCGTGGTCATGCGCGACGGGCGGGTGGAGCAGATCGGCGCGCCGCTCGACCTCTACGACAACCCGGTCAACACGTTCGTGGCGGGCTTCATCGGCTCGCCCGCCATGAACTTCGTGCACGGGCGCATCGAGGCGGGGCCCGAGGGCGTCGTGTTCGCCGCCGAGGGCGGCGCGCGCCTGCCGCTCGGCGAGCGCGCGGCCGAGATCGGCCGTGCCGCGACCTACGGCATCCGGCCCGAGCATATCGACATCGGACCGGGCGGCGTGCCCGCGCGCGTCTCGGTGCTCGAGCCGACCGGCTCGGAGACGCAGGTCTTCGCCAAGGTCGGCAAGGATTCGCTCGACGCCGTGGTCAAGGACCGGATCGCGGCGCGGCCCGGCGAGGAGATCTCGCTGCGCATCGACACGCGCCGCGTCCACCTGTTCGACCGCGAGACGGGGCAGCGGCTGTGAGCGCGGCCGTGGACTTCGCGAGCCGGCGCGTCGTGGTCACGGGCGCGGGCAAGGGCATCGGGCGCGCCACGGCGCTGATGCTGGCGCGCCGGGGCGCGCAGGTGGTCGCGCTCACACGCTCGGCGGCCGACCTCGAGACCCTGGCCGCGGAGACCGGCTGCGAGGCGATCGTGGTGGACCTCGCCGACGCCGACGCCACCCGCGCGGCCGCCCGGGCGGCCCTGCCCGCCGACCTCCTGGTCAACTGCGCGGGCACCACGGAGCTCGAATCCTTCCTCGACGTCTCGGTGCGGAACTTCGACCTCCTGTACGCGGTGAACACCCGCGCGCCGATGATCGTCGCGCAGGAATACGCCCGCGACCGGATCGCCGGGGGCCGGACCGGCGCGATCGTCAACGTGTCGAGCTGCGCCTCCTTCGTCGGCATTCCCGACCATGCGGCCTACTGCGCCTCGAAGGCCGGGCTGGACGGGCTCACCCGGGTCATGGCCAAGGAGCTCGGGCCGCACGGCATCCGCGTCAACGGCCTCCATCCGACGGTGACCATGACGCCGATGGCCGTGAAGGCCTGGAGCGACCCGGACAAGGCCGCCGGCATGCTCGCCCGCATCCCGCTCGGCCGTTTCGCCGAACCCGACGACATCGCCGAGGTGATCCTGTTCCTCCTGTCGGACGCGAGCGCCATGGTCCACGGCCTGTCGATGCCCGTGGACGGCGGCTACATGATCGCCTGAGGGCCGCACGCGCGCCGCGCCCAGGCGCCGTGCCCCGCCGGCCCGACCCGCGTCTGTTTGCCGGCTACCGCACGGCACGCCCCTTCCCCGAAACGCCGCCGGCTCGCCCCGGCCTCCGAGGACATCCCCGCATGAGCCAGGACATCGACGCCCTGAAACGGGCGATCTGCGACATCGGGCGCCGGGCCTGGGCCAAGGGCATGGGCGCCGCCAACGACGGCAACGTCACCGTGCTCCTAGACGACGGCACGCTCCTGTGCACGCCCACCAACACGTCCAAGGGCTTCATGACGCCCGACATGATCTGTCGCATCGACCGGTCGGGCGCACCGGTGGAGGAGAGCGCGTGGCGGCCCTCGTCCGAGACGCGCATGCACCTCACCGTCTACGACGCGCGGCCCGACGTGCGCTCGGTGGTGCATGCCCATCCGCTCTACGCCACGGTGCACGCGATCTGCGGCAAACCGCTGACGCAGCAGATCATGCCGGAATCCACCATGTTCCTCGGCGAGGTGCCGCTGACCCCCTACGGCCTGCCCTCCACCGAGGAGCTGTCGGACGCGATCCGCCCCTACCTCGCCCGGCACGACGCCGTGCTCCTGCAGAACCACGGCGCGCTGACCTGCGGCCACGACCTCCAGTCGGCCTGGTTCAAGATGGAGGCGCTCGACTACTACGCCAAGGTCGTCTTCCTGGCCTCGCAGTACGGCGGCGCGCACGAGTTCGACCAGCGCGAGGTGGACCGGCTCGTGGCCCTCAAGAACCAGCGTTTCCCGGCCCCCGGCCGCCATCCCTTCATCGACCGCTGAGGAGTTTTCGCGATGTTTCAGGACAAGTTCAGGCTGGACGGGCGGGTGGCCGTGGTCACCGGCGGCGGGCGCGGCATCGGCCTGTCGATCTGCGAGGCGCTGGCCGAGTTCGGGGCCCGCATCGTGATCGCCGACATCGACCGGGCGGTCGCGGACGCGGGGCTCGCGGCACTGCGGGGCAGGGGCTTCGAGGCGGAGGCGCACGTCCTCGACGTGACGAAGCCGCAGGAGGTGGAGGGCTTCGCGCAGCGCATCGTGGAGGCGCACGGGCGCGTCCACGTGCTGGTGGCGAACGCCGGCATCGCCCTGTCGGGCGTGGCCGCCGAGGACACGGAGGACGATCGGTGGCTCCAGGTCAACGACGTCAACTACAACGGCGTCTTCTGGTGCAACCGCGCCTTCGGCCGGCACATGCTGAAGGCCGGCGGCGGCGCGATCGTCAACATCGGCTCGATGTCGGGCTTCATCTCCAACCGCCCGCAGAAGCAGACCTACTACAACGCCTCCAAGGCGGCGGTGCACCAGATGACCTCGTCGCTGGCCGCCGAATGGGCCGACCGGGGCGTGCGCGTCAACGCCGTCGCGCCGACCTACATCGAGACGGAGATGACCAAGTATCGCGACGACAACGACGGGATGATCGACGTCTGGCTGCGCGACACGCCGATGCACCGCATGGGCCAGCCGCACGAGATCGCCTCCGTGGTCCACTTCCTGGCGTCCGACGCCGCGAGCCTGATGACCGGGGCTACCGTGCTGGCCGACGCCGGCTTCACCTGCTGGTAGAGCTCAGTCCGCGGCGACGATCTCCATCGTGCCGTCCGGCGCGGTGGAGACGGCGAGCGCCTCGTAGCCGGAGACGCGCGGATGGGGCGTGTCCATCGGGTGGCCGTGCGTGGCGTCGATCACCAGCACCGCGCCGCCCGCCGCCTCCGCCGCGCGGATGCCGGCCGGGGCGTCCTCGAAGATCAGGCAGTCCTGGATGCTTTGGCCGAGACGCTCGGCACCCAGGAGAAAGCAGTCGGGCGCCGGCTTGCCGTTCGCCACGTCCTCGCCGGTGACCATCAGGGCCGGCACCGGCAGGCCGGCCACGGCCAGCCGTCGCTCGGCCAGCGCGCGCGGCGCCGAGGTGACGATCGCCCAGCGCTCGGGCGGCAGCGACTTCAGGAAGATCGCAGCGCCCGCGATCTCCACGATCCCCTCCACGTCGTCGATCTCGGCCTGTACGAGCGCCGCGATCTCGGCTTCCAGGACGTCCTCCGGCACGCCGACGCGGCGCATCGTCTCCACCGCCCGCATGCCGTGAATGGTCGGCAGGAAGCTGTCGACGTCCAGCCCCTGGCGGCGCGCCCAGGCACCCCAAACCCGTTCGGCCGCCACGATCGAGTTGAGGATCGTGCCGTCCATGTCGAACAGGAAGCCGGCAAAGCGGCGGCCGGGAAAGGGGTGCTGCGTCATGGGATCCGGAAGGTTCGGGGGAACGGGACCCTTCCTTGCCGCAAAGGGAGGGGCGCCACAAGACCCCGCCGGCCGACGACCCGGCCGCGCGACGCACGGGTTTCTGGAAACCTTCCAACCTCCGGCGAGTTGACAGGGGAGCAGATAACATGGAGCAGGATATGATCGCGCAGCCGGTACGCTACGGTCCCGAGGTCGAGACGATCCGTCCCGACGAGGGCGAAACCGTCCAGGGGCTCAAGGACGCCTTCGACACCATCCTCGAGCGCACGGCCGAGGACTACGGCCATGCCGTGCGCTCGGTGCACGCCAAGGCGCACGGCATCCTGGAGGGCGAGCTGGTGGTGGACGCGCACCTGCCGCCCGAGCTCGCCCAAGGCCTGTTCGCGCGGCCGGGCACCCACAGGGTGCTGATGCGCATGTCCACCAATGCCGGCGACATCCTGCCCGACGCGATCAGCCTGCCGCGCGGGCTGGCGCTCAAGGTGTTCGACGTGCCCGGCGAGCGCCTGCCCGGCTCGGAAGGCGCCGCCCAGGACTTCGTGATGGTGAACGGCCCGGTGTTCCAGGCCAAGACCGCCGACAAGTTCCTGGGCAACCTGAAGATGCTGGCCGCCACCACCGACCGGGCCGAGGGCGCCAAGAAGGTCGTCTCCTCCGTGCTGCGCGGCGTCACCTCGGCGCTCGGCGCGGTGGGCATCGAGAGCCCCGCGCTGAACTCGCTCGGCGGCGCGCCGAACGTCGAGCCGCTGGGCGAGACCTACTATTCCACCACCCCGTTCCGCTACGGGGCGCACATCGCCAAGTTCAGCCTGCGGCCCGTGGCCCCCGCCATGACCGCGCTCGCCGGGGAGACGATCGACGTCGACGGGCGCGACGACGCCATCCGCGAGGAGGTGCGCCGGGAGATGGCGGACATGGACGCCGAATGGGAGTTCCGCGTCCAGCTCTGCCGCGACCTCGACCGGCAGCCGGTGGAGGACCCGACCGTGGAATGGGACGAAGCCGAGGCGCCGTTCCAGCGGGTCGGCATCGTGCGCGCCAAGGCGCAGGACAGTTGGGACGCGGCGCGCGTCCAGGCGGTCAACGAGGAGATGCGCTTCTCGATCTGGACCGGCATCGCAGACCACCGGCCGCTCGGCAACATCAACCGCGCCCGGCGCGAGCCCTACCGCCACTCGGCCGACTTCCGCGCCCGCTTCAACGGCTGCCCCTATCACGAGCCGTCCTGAGGCGGAGGCGGGTCGCCGCGCGCCCGCTCGGGCGAACCGGTCGCGCGCTCGCGCGTTGACCGAGCCCGAGGGAGACCGTCCGATGACGTTTCGCAAAGCCCCGGCGGCCGCCCCGCCCCCCGTCCGGCCCCGTCCGCCGACGCCCACCGGCGGCGCTCCGTGATGGCGATCCGCCCGCAGGCGAGCCTGACGCTCGACGCGCAGGTGCTCGCCGAGCGCCTCCGCCACTGGCCCGACGGGCATTTCGAGGGCCTCTACGAGGGTCGGCGCTTCGGCGTCACGCTGCATCGCTCGCGAGACGCGCGCCGGAGCTGGATCTACGCGGAGGAGCGCGGCGGCGGCGACTTCGTGAGCGCCAACCTCTACCGGCTGAGCGACGGCGAGACGCTGCTGCGCCCTTGCGAGATGCCGGCCGAGGTGGTGGCCCGCTTCATCATAGGGCTCAAGCCCGAACCGCCGCGTTAAACCTTCGTCAACCACGACCGCCGAGGCTCCCCGGGATCCGACCCACCATCCCGGAGAGACCCCAATGCGCCGCTCACCCCCCTCGCCCCGGATCGGCATCGCCTTCGGCATGCTGGTCCTCGCCCTTCCCCTCGTGGTGATCGCAGCCGCGACCTGAGGCGGCGGGGCGGGCCTTCCACCCCAAGGAGACACCCCATGGCCCCGCGCCCCCACGTCGTCTGCCACATCACCTCCTCGATCGACGGGCGGCTTCATCCGAGCCGTTACACCGCCAGCCCGGACGGAACGGTCAAGGACTGGAGCGGCGCCTACGAGGCGATCCACGAGCGCCTGGAGGGCGACGCCTGGCTGGTCGGCCGTACCACCATGGCGGAGATGGCCAAGGGCGAGGCGCACCCGCCCGCGCGCTTCGACCCGCCTGCCCGGCCGATGCACCGCGCTCCCGGCGGCGACCGGCGACCGCTGGCGATCGCCCCCGACACGCACGGCCGCTTGCATTTCCGCGGGCCCGAGGTCGGCGGCGATCCGGTTCTGGTGCTGCTGGGCTCGTCCGTGTCCGACGCCCACCTCGCCGAGCTCGCCGCCGACGGCGTCAGCTACCTCGTGTCCGACGGGCCGGAGGTCGACCTCGGCCGGGCCCTCGCGGTGCTGGCGGACGAGTTCGGCGTCCGGCGCCTCCTGGTGGAGGGCGGGGCGGCGATCAACGGCTCGTTCCTGGCCGCCGGGCTGGTGGACGAGCTCAGCGTGATCGTGGCGCCGGCGCTGGACGGGGGCACCGAGACGGACAGCATCGTCGCCTTCGGCCGGGACGGGCTCCGGGGCCGTCTGCAGCTCTCGCTCCAGTCGGCCGAGGCGATCGAGGGCGGCGCGTTGCACCTTCGCTACCGCGTGCTGCCGGGTTGAGACGTCGGCCGCAAGGCCCGGCGCCGCGCTCAGGCGTCGCGGCAGTCCCAGGCGGGGAACGGGTCCGGAAGCCTCGCCCAGGCCTCCGGCCGGAACCCGTCGGCCGCCACGAGGCAGGCGTCGAGGCGGGCGCGCAGCGCCGCCTCGTCCATCGGGTCGGTGCCGATGAAGACGATCTCCTGGCGCCGGTCGCCCCAGACCGGATCGATCACCGGCGCCATGGCGCGCCGCCATTCGGGCAGGTCCGGCCAGCGGCTCCGGGGCACCGAGGCCCACCAGAGGCCGCGACGCTCGGTGCGCACCAAGGCGCCGGCCTGCGCCAGCTCGCCCACGTGGTCGGGGCGCGTCGCCAGCCAGAAGAAGCCCTTGGCGCGGATCACGCCCGGCCAGTCCCCGTCCACGAAGTCCCGGAACGCGTCGGGTCGGAACGGCCGGCGGGCCCGGTAGACGAAGGAGCGCACGCCGTACTCCTCGGTCTCGGGCACGTGGTCGGCGAAGCCGTGCAGCTCCTTGTACCAGAGCGGGTTCTCCTGAGCCTTCTCGAAGTCGAAGAGGCCGGTGCCGAGAACGTCGCCCGGCGCGATGCGCCCCCAGTCGGTCTCCACGAGGCGCGCACTCGGGTTGAGGGCGCGCACGATCTTGAGCGCGGCGTCGCGCTGCGTGGGCGCGGCGAGCGACACCTTGTTGAGCACCACGACGTCGGCGAACTCGATCTGCTCCACCAGGAGATCGACCAGCGTGCGCGTGTCGTCCACGCCGAGCGACTCCCCCCGCGCCCGGAGGAAGTCGGTCGAGCCGTAGTCGCGCAGGAGATGGGCGGCGTCCACCACCGTGACCATCGTGTCGAGCCGGGCGACGTCCGACAGGCTGCGCCCCGCCTCGTCGCGGAAGTCGAAGGTGGCGGCCACCGGCAGCGGCTCGGAGATGCCGGTGGATTCGATCAGGAGATGGTCGAAGCGTCCCGCCTCCGCCAGCCGGCGGACCTCGAGCAGGAGGTCCTCGCGCAGCGTGCAGCAGATGCAGCCGTTGGTCATCTCCACCAGGGTCTCCCGGCTGCGCGCGAGGTCCGCCCCGCCTTCGCGCACCAGGGCCGCGTCGATGTTCACCTCGCTCATGTCGTTGACGATCACCGCGACGCGCAGGCCGTCGCGGTTGTTCAGCACATGGTTCAGGACCGTGGTCTTTCCGGCGCCCAGGAAGCCGGACAGGACGGTGACGGGCAATCGCTGCATGGAACCTCTCCAGATCGGGATGCCCATCCATATTGTTACTTTATAACATACGCAAGCGCGGCGTCATCTCGCGTCGTCGGGCCCGGCCCTCGGGCTCATGAGAACAGCCGCTCCGCCGCGCCGTGCCCCGAGGCCTCGATCTCGCCGGCGGAAGGGCGGCGCAGGAGGCGGATCTCCCGATCCCCCCAGTCGATCAGGCCGGCGTCGCGGAACTGGCCGAGCCAGTAGTCCATGCACCAGCGGCCGTGCCGCTCGCGGAACAGCGCTGCGTTGCGCAGGATATGGTCGAAATGGTGCAGCGGCGGCACCCGGACGGGGTGATGCTGGTGGTAGCAGCGCGCGCCGGCGGTCCAGAAGAAGGGCAGGCCGGAGGCCGACAGGCGCAGCGCAAGGTCGGTCTCCTCGCCGCCGTAGCCGGCGAACCGCTCGTCCATGCCGCCGACGCCGGCGTAGCGCGCGCGCGCCAGGGCGAAGGACAGGCCCCAGAGTTCGCCCGCGTCCGGCTCCTCGCGAAGCCCCCGCGCCGGCACCGGCGGCTTGGCCGGATGGACCCGGCCCAGCCGGTCGAGCCGGTCGAAGTCGAGCCCGCCGTCGGTGGCCCCGGCCGGCAGGTACAGGACCTCGCCGAGGAACAGGCCGTCGCGCGCCTCGGCCGCCGCCGCGTAGGCCGCCACCACGCCGGGCGCGGGAATGCAATCGACGTCGAGGAACACGAGGAGCTCGCCCGAGGCGGCCGCCGCCGCGCGGTTGCGCGCCAGCGCGAGCGGCATCGGGTCGCCCGGCACCAGGAGGTGGCGCACCGGGCAGCCGGGGTCGGGCAGGTCGGCGAAGGGCTCGTCCTGCATCCAGGCGATCACCAGCTCGGCCGGCCGGCGCGTCTGGAGCGCCAGCCCTTCCATCAGGTTCGCCAGATGCTCCCGCCGGCCCCGGACCAGCGTCAGCGCGCTGGCTTGCATGCCGCCCTCGCCTTGTCGCGGAAGTGGACGACGCCCTCGATCACGCCGCGCGCATGGGTGTTGCGTGCCACGTAGGAATGGCGCAGCGCCGGCATGGCGGCGAGACCGTCGGAGAAGTTGCCGACGATGATCGCCTGCGGGATGGTGCGCAGCATCTCGATGTCGTTGCCCGAATCCCCGGCCACGAACACCGCGTCGTGCGACAGGGCGAGCCGGGCGCGCACGAAATCCACCGCCGTGCCCTTGGAGGCGCGGATCGGCAGGATGTCGAGATAGCGCCCGTGGCTGTGGATCACCGAGCAGCGCAGGCCCGCCCGCTCCAGCGCGGCGCGCACGCGCGACACGATGCCAGGCTGCCCCTCCGTGAAGTAGCTGAGCTTGTGCGCCCGCTGCTCCAGCGGCGCCTGAGGCAGGAGGCCGGGCACGCGGGCGAGCGCCCGGCGCGCCTCCTCCGGGTTCCAGTCGCGCGAGACCACGGCGCGCCATTCGGCGTCCTGGTGGTAGGTCGTGCCGTTGGCGTCGAGATGGTGGATCTCGGAGCCCACGGAGGAGATCACCACCTGCGGGCGCGGCGCGTCCTGCTGTTCCAGGATGGCCAGCGCCGAGTGGAAGGAACGACCGGTGGCGACCCCGAAGGCGAGGCCCGGCTGGCGCTCGCGCCAGGTGCCGAAGGTGCGCACCCCTTCCGCGCAGCCCACCAGCGTGTTGTCGATGTCGCAGATCAGGAGCTGCTCGGGGTTGGCGGCCTCGACTGCCGCATCGGCCAGCGAGGCGAGAAGCGCGTGGTAGCGCTCGGCGTGTCGGCGCCAGTCGTAGGCCCGGGCGACCGACCCGCCGGCTTCGGCGAAGCGCGCGTGGAGCGCCGGATCCGACAGGATGCGCAGCGCCGCCTCGGCGATCGCCGCGTCGTGGCGCGGGTTCACCAGGATGCCGTTGCCGCACATCTCCACGATGTCGTTGGGGCCGCCGGAATCGGTCGCCACCAGCGGCAGTCCGGCGGCCGAGGCCTCCAGGAGCGTCAGGCCGAACGGCTCGTTCAGCGCCGGGTTGACGAACACGCCGCCCCGCTGCTTCGCATGGGCGTAGATCGCCGGCACGTCCTCCGGCCGGTGGTGCTTGGGATAGGCGACGCGCCCGTAGAGGTCGTAGCGGTCGATCAGGGCGAGGATCTCGCGCATCGTGCCGGCCATGTCGCCGTCGAGCGCGGCCAGGTCGTCGCGCGCACCCGCGAAGATCACGAGATTGGCCCGCTCCTGAAGCGCCGGGCACTCGCCGTAGGCGCGCACCAGGGCGGCGAGGTTCTTCTTGGCCACCGGCCGGGCCAGCGCCAGGATCACCGGCTTGTCGGGCTCGCGCAGGAAGCGGGCGACCGCGGCGTCGACGCGCGGCGAGGTGGGCGCGCCGGCAAAGCGCTCAAGGTCGCTGCCGGGCGCCAGGATGCGGATGCGGCCGGGCTCGTAGGCGGGGTAGCCGGCCCATTGCACCTCCGCCTCGTCGCGCGAGGAGGCGATCACCAGCGCGGCCCGCTCCAGGGCCGCGTCCTCAGCCCGCACGCGAAGGTCGAGCGCCGCGTCGGCGCCGGCATCAAGGCCCAGCACCCCGCGCTTCACGAGCCCGAGCGAGTGTGCGGTGAAGACGAAGGGGATGCCGAGCCGCGCCTCCACGATCGCCGCCACCGACGCGGCGTCGGCGTAGTGGGCGTGCAGCACGGCGGGGCGCTCGGGCTGCGCCTCGATGAAGGCGACCAGCGCCTCGGCGAAGCTCTCCACCTCGGTGTGGAGGGCCTCCTTCTCCAGGTAGCCGGGGCGGTGGGTCCAGAAGCGCACGATCTCGGTCTTGCCGTCGATCCGCTCGGAGCCGAGCGCGTAGTCGGCCCCGAGGCGCGCCTCGTCGAAGCGGCGGGTGGCGATCACGATCCGCTCCACCGCCGGATCGGCGGCCGAGGCCGCCGCGAGGTCGAGAAGGTAGCGGATGTGGCCGCCCGTGTCGGCCGTCAGGCCGTATTCCACGTTTCCGGCACGCAGGCACCCTTGAAGTGCGACATGAAGAATGAACATGGCTCTCTCCAACGCTTGACGCAAAACACACGAACAGAACAGAGCAACGGCTCATGCAGGCAAATTCAACGGCGGACCCGAAACCGAGCATCCGGGTCGCCCAGGTCGCTCCGACAATATTTCCGGTACCGCCGAAAGATCACGGCGGAACGGAACGAGTCATCCACGACCTGTCCATTGCGCTACGGGACCTCGGAGTCGAGGTAACGCTGTTCGCCCCGGCGGACAGTGCGACAGATGTACCGCTCGTCGGAATCTGGCCGAGTTTGCTTAGCCTGGAAGCGTCGCACGGCCAGGTGCCCCCCTCGATCCCGGCGGTGCTGGAGGCGGCGCGCATGGAGGACCTGCGCCTGCGCCTCGACGCGTTCGACATCGTCCACTGCCACGGCGAGTTCTTCCACGCCGCGCTCCTGGGCGAGCGGCGCCGGCACAGCCTCACCACCATCCACTGGCGGGTGGACGAGCTGGACCGGGAGATCTTCTTTCGGACGTTCCCCGACCTGCCGGTGGCCGCGATCTCGGCCGCCCAGGCCGCCATGCTGCCCGCCTCGAACCGGGCGGGCGTGGTGCATCACGGCATCCGCCGCGACCGCTACGCCATGGGCGACGGCTCGGGCGGCTACCTCGCCTTCGTGGGCCGGATGACCGACCAGAAGCGCCCCGACCGGGCGATCCGCGTGGCGCGGGCGGCCGGGCGCCCGATCCGCCTCGCCGGCACCGTGGACGTCGGCAATCCCACCTATTTCGAGCGCGAGGTCCGCCCGCTCCTGTCGGCGGAGGCGACCTATGTCGGCCCGCTCGGCGACCGCGCGAAGGGCGAGCTCCTCGGCGGCGCGGAGGCGCTCCTGTTTCCCGTGGACTGGCCGGAGCCCTTCGGCCTGGTGATGATCGAGGCCATGGCCTGCGGCACGCCCGTGGTCGCCTGGGACCGGGGCTCGGTGCGCGAGGTCGTGGAGGACGGGGTGACCGGCTTCGTGGTCGGCTCCGAGGAGGAGGCCGTCGCCGCCCTGGCGCGGGCGCGGCGGCTCGACCGGGCGGCGGTCCGCCGGCGCTTCGAGGAGCGGTTCACCGCCGAGCGCATGGCCACCGACTACCTCGCCCTCTACCGGCGGCTCCTGGAGGCCTGATGCGCACCGCCCTGATCGCCTGGGACTACCCGCCGGCCCCGAGCGGCCTGTCCACCGCGGCCCGCGAGATCGCCGAGAGCCTGCGGGACTGCGGCGCGGAGGTCACCGTGTTCGCGCTCGACCGCGAGGGCGAGAGCGAGGCCGGGGGCGTGCGCATCCTCGGCTGCCGGCCGCGCGAGGGCGGAGGCCTCGCCCGGCTGCGGCTGTGGGGCGGCGCGGGGCATCTGGCGGCGCCCATGGCGGTCCGGCGCGCGGTTCTCGCCGAGCACGCGCGCCGGCCGATCGACGTGGTGGAGGCGACCAACTGGTACGCGCCGGCCGTGCTCCTGGCGCGGCGCCCGCCCATGGCGCTGGTGACGCGCAACTCGACGCCCGCCGCCTTCTCGCGCGACCCGGCGCGCACCGCGCGCGACCGCTTCGACGGCTGGACGGCCGACCGGCTGGAACGGGCGCAGGCGCGCGGCAGCCACGGCCTGATCTCCAACACCGCCGAGCACGGCCGGCGCATCGCGGCCGCCTACGGACTGACGGACGGCGACCGGCCGCACGCGACGATCGGCCTCAGCCTCGCGCCCGACATGCTCGCCCGCGCGGGCGCCGCGACCTATCCGGAGGCGCCGGCCGGCGAGCCGGTCCGCATCCTGTTCGTCGGTCGCCCGGAGCATCGCAAGGGGTTCGACGCGATCCTGGGCGCGGCGGAGATCCTGTCGCGCGAGGCGGACGCCGGCGCCCTGCCGCCTTTCGCGATCCGCCTCGCCGGCGTCGCGCCGGACGCCCTCGCCGACGGGCCGTCGGCCGGCGCGCGCCTGCGCCTCGCCGCGCTCGGGCGCCTCGCCGAGGCCGATCTCGCGCGCGAGTACGAGGGCGCGCATGCCGTGCTCGCCCCCTCGCGCTACGAGAGCTTCGGCCTCGTGTACCAGGAGGGCATGGCCTATGGCCGCCCGATGGTGGCCTCCGACGAGGACGCCAGCGCCCGCGAGTTCGTGGGCGCCACCGGCGCCGGATCCATGGCGCGCCGGACCACGGGCCCGGCGCTGGCCGAGGCGCTGCGCCCGGTGATCGCCGACCCGGCCCTGCGGGCCGCGCTGCGGGCCAAGGCGCTGCGGGCCGCCGGCCGCTTCACCCGCGTGACGCTGGGACGCGAGACGCTGGCCCTCTACGAGGAGGCCCTCGCCCGCCGTCAGGCGCGGAACGGCTGAAGCAGGGCCTCGGCCTCGTCCAGCCGGCCCCGGCCGGGCGCCAGCGCCTCGTAGCGCTGCGAGCGGCTCTCCACGTGCGCGCGCGGCAGATGGTGGTCGATCGCGCCGTGGAGCGCGAGGAGGCTGCGCTGCCACGGCCGGTCGGGCCGCTCGTGCACGGTGCCGCGAAAGCGCACCTCGCGCCGGTTCAGCCGGTACTGCGTGTCGGGGAAGAGGTCGGCCAGGATGCCGTCCACGAGGTTGCGCCGGGCGAGGCCGACCGACACCGCCCCGCCCGCCTCCGCCAGCCCCGCCAGCGCCGGCACGAGGGCGCCCGTTTCCGGCGCGAGCGTCTCGTCGGCGTCGAGCTGCAGCATCCAGGGCGCGGGCGACAGGTCCTGCAACGCGTTGCGCTGGGAGGCGAAGTCGCCGTCCATCGGGCGGTGGGCGAGCCGCACGCGCGGTTCGCACGCCTCGTCCGCGCCCGCGCCGTCCACCAGCACCACGATCGCGTCGGCCCAGGCGAGGTGGGGGCGCAGCGCCGCGAGCGCGTCGCCCCGCTCGCGCGCCCGGCAGGCGAGGCCGACCGCGACGCCGGGGCCCCCGCCGGCACGCAGGTCCTCCAGCCGCGCGGCGGCGGCGAGGTCGCCATGGGGATCGCGCAGGGCTTCGCGCTGCGCCCCGTCCGCCGGGTGCGCCGCGCGGCGCCAGCGCGTGGCGGCCGCGCGCAGGGTGAAGATGTCGAGCCCGTAGGGCGCCTCGCGCGCCAGATGGAACCGGTCGCCGACGAGCGCCTCGGCCAGATGCCCCAGCGCCGGCCCGCCGGGCTCGCCGTCGGTGAGGACGCCGCAGAACCCGCACGCCAGCGCAAAGCGCCGCTCGAAGCCGTCCGGCCAGCGCAGGCGGCGCTGTGTCGGGGCGAGCGCGCGCCCCCCGCACAGGAAGCAGCGCGGCGCGGGCTCGCTCAAGCGACCGGCGCGGCGGCGAGCGGGTGCAGCCGAAGCAGCCCGCCGGCCGCCATGGCCTCGAACCACCGCCGCTCGCGCGACCAGTCGTGGCCGTCCCAGCCGCCGAAGCCGAAGCCGTAGACGTCGATCCGGGCGGTGCCGCCGAAGCGCCGCAGGAGATGGAGCGCGACCAGGAAGCCGGTGCTGGGCGCCGCCGGGCGGCCGCCGGGCGTTCGCACCAGCGCGAGCGCCTCGCGCTGAACCGTGGCCGGCAGGAGGGCGACCGGCACGCCGAGCGGCGCGAGCCGGGCCTCGGCCTCCTCGGTCCAGTCGCGCCCGTCCTCCGTCTCGGGACGATCGGACGCCGGCTTGCGGGCGAAGGGAAACAGGAAGGTCCCGGCGGCGCGGATCGCCGGCCGGTCGAGAAAGCCCGGATCCTCCAGCCATTCGCGCATCTGGCCGCCGTGGTTCACCAGGGCGAGATGCGTCACCCGGCGGCCGGCGGCTTCGCCGAACCCGGCCGCGTTGTTGAAGCGCACGACCCAGTCGGCCGCGTCGATCTCCTCGCCCCGGTCGCCGAGTTCGGGAGCGTTGCCGACGATGGCGATGCGCCGGGGCACATGCCGCGGCGGCTCGGCGGGCGGGCGCGGTCCTCCCAACATGCGCTCGTCCTCGATCCGATGGCTGGCGGGTTCGACCCGTAGATGCTCCATGGTCGGGCGAAGGAAAGGGGCGCGCCGCGTCACTTCGCCCGAACATGATGACGAACGGCGCGGGAGTCTTAGGTTATCGAAGCTCGAAACCAGCCGGACGGGGGTCCGGCGCATGGGGGCGCGGGGGCCGACCGTCTTGCCGAAACCGATTTCCTTCTTCGTCCACCACCAGGGGCGCGGCCATGCCAACCGCACCATGGCGATGGTCGCCGAGTTCTCGCGCGAGCGCCCGGTCTCCGTGCTCACCGCCGGCCCGCATCTGTTCGACGGGTTCGGGCGCGACATCGAGATCGTCCCCCTGCCCGACATGATCGGCGCCGGCGTGCCGACGCCCCGCCTCCATGCCGAGCCGACCCCGCAGGTGATGCACTGCGTGCCGCTGGGCCTCGTGGAGATGCGGCGCACGATGCGCACGATCCTCGATCATCTCGACGAGCGGGACGTCGGCCTCTTCGTGGTGGACGTGTCGGCCGAGATCGCGCTCCTGTCGCGCATCGCCAGCGTTCCGGCCGTGCAGATCCGCATGCACGGCGACCGGTCCGACATCGGACATCTGGGCTCCTACGAGGCCTGCGTCGGCATGCTCGCGCCCTTCGACGAGCGGATGGAGCAGGACGACTACCCGGCTCACCTGCGCGCCAAGACCTTCTATTCCGGCGGCCTGTGCACCACGCTGGACGCCGTGCCGGACAAGGCCGAGGCCCGTCGGCGCCTCGGGCTCGATCCGGCGCGCGAGATCGTCGTGACCGTGACCGGCGGCGGCGGCAGCGGCACGCCCTACGCGCCGCTGACCGTGGCCGCGCGCGCCGCCCCGGACGCGCTCTGGCTGACGCTCGGCCCCACCCATCGCGAGGGCCACGAGACCGACTTCTCCAACCTGGTCGAGCTCGGCTGGGTGCCGGGCGTGACCGACTACCTCGCGGCCGCCGACATCGTGATCGCCTCGGCCGGCGACAACACGATCCACGAGATCGCGCGCGTCGGCGGCCGGCTGATCGTGATGCCCGAATGGCGCTATTTCGGCGAGCAGACCCGCAAGGCCGAGGCGCTGGTGCGGCTCGGCGCGGCGGTGACCGCTCCCGCCTGGCCGGGCGACCTCCACGGCTGGCAGGCGCTCCTCGCCGAAGCCCGCGCGCTGGACGGCGAGACGATCCGCACCCTCCATGCGCCCGAGGCCGCCCGGCGCGCCGCCGGCTGGCTGGAAGGGCTGACGGACGAGCTGTGGGAGGGGGCGGAGCGCGCCCCGACCGGCACGGACGAGGCGCCCGCGCTCAAGGTCGTGGGCTGAAGCGGCCGTGCCGACACTCGTCACGGTGCTGCGCGGCGGCGGCCGCTACGACCCCTCGTGGGTGGAGCGCCTCGCGCACGGCGCGCGGCGCCACGCGCCCGCCTTCGGGCGAATCCTGTGCCTCACCGACATGGAGCTTGCCGTTCCGGGCGTCGAGACGGTGCCGCTTCGCCACGACTGGCCCGCCTGGTGGGCGAAGATGGAGGCGTTCCGTCCGGGTCTTGCCGCGGGAACCGTGGTTCTGTGCGACCTCGACACGGTGCTGTGCGGCGACGCCTCGGCGCTGGCCGTGCCGGGCCCGGCGGCGATGGAGGACTATTTCCTGAAGGGGCGCCTCTCCACCGCGCTCCTGCGCTGGGAGGGCGACGCGCTGACCGACGTCTACGACACGTTCGCGTCCGACCCGGCGCACTGGATGAGGGAGGGCTCCTGCGGCCCGGTGCCCAACTCCGTGCACGGCGACCAGGTCGTGGTGGACCACCTCCTGCGCCGGGCGGGGCGCCTGCCGCCATTCCTACAGGCGCTCCATCCGGGGCTCCTCGACTTCTACGATCCGCGCAACGAACAGCCCGGCCCCGTGGTGGTGTTCATCGGCGATTCCAAGCCCGACCGCGCCGGCGAGCCGATCGCCTCGCTGTGGCGCGGCCGGGCCCGCTGATCACAGGAACAGGCGGGCGCCCATCCACAGGCCCATGGCGACCATCATGAGGTTCTCGGTCAAGGACACGAAGCCGAGCGGCACGTTGGAGGCGCCGCCCACGCAGGCGCATTTCAGCTCGCGCCGGTCGATGTAGACCGCCTTAAACACCGACACCGCGCCCACCGTGCCGATGACCAGGGCGAGCGGGGCCG
The DNA here is from genome assembly GCF_003583935.1 of Aureimonas flava. GTDB lineage: Bacteria > Pseudomonadota > Alphaproteobacteria > Rhizobiales > Rhizobiaceae > Aureimonas > Aureimonas flava. The sequence goes on from NZ_QYRN01000002.1 coordinate 347,571, forward strand.
ACAGGACCGTGAACGCCCCGGCCAGCATCAGGACGCCGGCCAGCCCCTCGGCAAAGGGGTAGACGTAGGAATAGGGCACCCAGCGGCGCGCCAGGAGGTCGTAGTTCAGGAACATGGTCGAGAAGCTCTCGACGTCCTGGAGCTTCTGGAGCGCCAGGAGGCACATGGCGACCGCGATGAACCACTCCACCGCGCGCGGCGCGAAGGGCGTGCCGAGCGCGGCGTAGCTGATCGCGAGCGCCATCAGCGCGCTCATCGCGAAGATCGCGATCACTGGCGTGTAGGTCGTGTCGCCGGGCTCGGCCACCGCCTTGCCGAGAAAGCGGCGCGTGTCGTCGTAGCCGCCGATGCGCTCGCCATCCACGAACACCTGCGGCGTCGTCTTCACGCCGTTCTCGGCCTTGAACGCGTCGGTCTGCGCGCGGGTCGTCAGCCAATGGTCCTCCACCGCGAAGCCCTCGCGCTTCAGGAGGTCCAGCGCCTTGAGCCCGTAGGGGCAGACGTGCTTCTCCATCACCATGCGATGGATCACGGCGCGGCGGGGTTTGTCGGCGGCGACGACGGTGGCGGACATGGGGCGCGGCTTTCGGTTTGCTTCCGGGTTGGTAGGCTGAGGCCGCACCCCATATAGGGTCCGTACCAGGGTACGGAGTCAAGCCATGGCGGATTGGACCATCGCGGGCCTCGCGCGCGAGGCCGGCATCGGCGTGGAGACGGTTCGCTACTACCAGCGCCGGGGCCTGCTCGCCGAACCCGAGCGCCCGGCGGGCCACGGTTCGGCGGGCGGCTTCCGGCGCTACGGCCGCGCCGAGGCCGAGCGGCTGCACTTCATTCGCGCCGCCAAGGCGGCAGGCTTCACGCTGGACGAGATCGCCGAACTCCTGCGGCTCGACGCCGTGGCGGACCGCGAGCGGGCGCGCGCCCTCGCCGAAGCGCGCGTGCGGGCGCTGGACCGGCGGATCGCGGAGCTGAGCGCGGCGCGCGACGCGCTGGCGCATCTGGCCGGCGAGTGCCGCGCCGGCGCCCCTGGCCCCTGCCCCATCGTGGCCTCGCTCGCCCACCGACGCTAGCGCGCCCGGCCTGGCGACCGGCGCGGGCGAATGCCGAAGAGAGCCGGACCGGGAACCGCCCCGGCCGGCCGACGGCGGTCAGAAATCGCCGAGGCTGAGCTGGGGCGACGTCTCGGCGCGCGCGCGTCGTTTGGGCGCTGCGGCGCGCCTGGACGTGGCGTCGGCCGGGTTCGCGGGCGCCGCGTGGGGCCGGCGCAGCCGCTTGAGCGCCGCGTCGCGCGCCTTCGCCTCCGGCGCGTCCGGGTTCTCGGTCAGCCACTTGCCGCGCTTGATGACCTCGTTCACCCGGCCCTGGTTGACGCCGAGCTCAAAGGCGATCTCCTGCTGCGTCTGCCCGGTCGTCTCGTGCAGGTGCAGGATCTGGCGCGCGAGATCGGGCGTCATCTTGCGCCCGGCGACGCGCCGCGCGGGCGCCAGCGACCGCTTGGCCTTGTCGCGCTTGCGCAGCGTTTCCAGGACGTCCAGCGCCGAGCGCAGCCCGTAGGCCCGCAGCGCCTCCTCGAACTCCTTGAGCGTCGTCACGAAGACCTCTCCCGAACCGGCGTTCCCGGAGAGAAATTGAGGCGTTTCAAGACGTTCTTCAAGGGCGCGCCGCCGGGGGCTTCCGGCGGGGCCCCGGCTGGCGTATGCGCTGGGTGCGAACCGGAGGGGACACGGCATGGCGGACACGGCGACCATCCTCGATTTCGACGCCCTGGCCCTGCGGATCGGCGCGATCCTGCGCCGGGGCGGACTGTCGGCGCTGCATGCCGAGGCGCTGGCGCGGGTGATCGCGGCGGGCGAGCGCGACGGCGCCAAGTCGCACGGCATCTACCGGATCGAGGGGTGCCTGCGCACGCTGAAGGCCGGCAAGGTCTCGCCCGACGCGGTGCCCGAACTGGTGGACGAGGGCGCGGGCGTGATCCGGGTCCTGGCCGGCGGGGCGTTTTCGCCCGCCGCCTTCGCGCTGGGGGCCCCGCGCCTCGCCGAGCGGGCGCGCGACCTCGGCTTCGCCGCGCTCGCGATCAACGACTGCGTCCACTTCTCTGCGCTGTGGCCGGAGGTGGAGGCGCTGGCGGCCGAGGGCCTGGCGGCGCTCGCGCTCTGCCCGAGCTACGCCACCGTGGCGCCCGCCGGCGGCACGCGCCCGCTCCTGGGCACCAATCCCGTCGCCTTCGCCTGGCCCCGGCCGGCGGGCCACCCCTATGTCTTCGACTTCGCCACCTCGGTCGCCGCGCGCGGCGAGATCGAGCTGCATCGCCGCGCCGGCCGGCCATTGCCCGAGGGTTGGGCGATCGACTCCGCGGGCGCGCCCACCACCGACCCGGCGGCGGCCCTGTCCGGCGCCATGCTGCCCTTCGGCGCGCACAAGGGATCGGCGATCGCCACCATGGTGGAGCTCCTGGCCGGGGCGATGATCGGCGACCTCACCAGCCAGGGCGCGCTCGACGCGCTCGGCACCACCGCGCTGGCGCCCCGGCACGGGGAGCTGATCCTCGCCTTCTGCCCGAAGCGCTTCGCCGCCGGGCGCCCCGGCGACCCGCTCGCGGCGGGCGAGCACCTGTTCGCGGCGATCGTCGGCCAGGGCGCACGCCTGCCCTCGCAGCGGCGGTTCCAGGCCAGGGACCGGTCCGCGCGCGAGGGCATCGCCCTGTCGGCGGACGAGGCCGCCATGCTGGACCGGCTGGAGGCCCTCGGGCTCGAGGCCGTGGACTGACACGCCTGCCGGGAGATTTTTCGCAGCGCGACAACGAATCGGCGACCTTTGCCGTCTAAGGTCGTGCCGGATCGACGATGGACCCTCGGACATGACGTTCAAGCTGCAGCGCATCATGCATGCTGGCGTCGCCGCGACGCTGGCGGCCTGCCTGCTTCTGACCGCGGTGGTGGTGGTCTGGAACCTGTCCGCCTTTCGCCGCCACGAGCGGGCGCTCGACCAGTTCGACCGCTTCGCGCTGTCGGTCCGGCTCATGGCGGCGACCTCGGCCGAGCGCGGGCCCGTCAACCGCCTCCTGGACGGGCCTTCGCCCTCCGGTCCCGACGCGGCGTCCCACCTCGTCGAGGCCCGGGCCCAGGTGGACGACCTGTTCGACACCCTGACCCGCCGGTTCGAGACGGAGCTCGGCAGCAGCATCGCGCTGCGCGAGGACGCGCAGGCGCTGCGCGAGGCGCTGGCCGAGGGCCGCCGGGCGGTGGACCGGCGGGTGGCGGCGGCGCACGACGCGCACGACCCCGCCGAGACCATCGCCGCCTTCCGCGCCATGTTCGCGGCCACCGACCGGGCGCAGCGCCTGCGCGACGGGGTGGGGCGGGTGCTGATCGAGCTGTCGCCGGAACTCACCCCGCTGCTGACCGCGGTGGTGGCGGTCAGCGACCTGCGCGAATATGCCGGCCGCCTCGGCTCGATGGTCGTGTTGCGCATCGACGCGGGGCCGGACACCGGCGAGACGCCGATCGACGAGGAGCTCGAGAGCGAGTTCGACGCCATGCTCTCCTTGACGGATTCGCTGTACCGGCAGATCGAGAACTACGCCGTCCCCTTCATCGCCGATCCCGACGTCGACCGGGCGATGACCGCGGTGACCTTCGGCTACTTCACCAACACGCGCGACTACGCGGAAACGGCGTTCGGCATCCTGCGCGACGGGGGCACGGTCGGCTTCCGGGCCTTCAACGACCGCTACGGGCCGGGCATGCGCACCACGGAGACGCTGCGCGAGAAGATCCTGGACGTCGCGCACGACAAGCTGATCGCCCAGCGCGAACGAAGCCTGAACCTGGCGAGCGCCAGTTGCGTCGGCGCGGTGCTGGGCGGGCTCGTGGTGCTGGCGACCCTGGCCATGTTCGAGCGCGGCGTGTTCCGGCCGCTGCTAATGGCCCGCCAGCGCATGGCGCGCATCCTGGAGGGCGACCTGGCGGCGGCGGGAGCGGGCCCCGTCAACTCCTTCGTGGAGCTCACCCAGCTCGACGACGACATCGAGAAGCTGCGCCGCCAGCAGATCGACCTGCGCCGTCTGGAACGCGAGCGCGAGGCGCTGGCGCAGGAGCTCAAGACGCTCGCCACCACCGACCCACTCACCGGCATCATGAACCGGCGGGCCTTCGAGGAGCGGGTCGCGGCGACCTTCGCGGACCCGGGCGCCCTGGGCCTCGGGCTCGGCATCGTGATGATCGACCTCGATCACTTCAAGTCGATCAACGACCGGTTCGGGCACGGGGTCGGCGACGCGGTGCTGCGCGCGATCGGGCGCTTCCTGCTGCAGGTGCTGCCGCCGGGCGGATGCGTGGCGCGCTTCGGCGGCGAGGAGTTCGTGATGGCGCTCGCCGACACCGGCCCGATCGAGCTGCGCCGCCACGCCGAGACGCTGCGGGCCGAGCTGGAGGCGACACCCATCCTGGCCGAGCCGCGCCTGCGGGTCACGGCCAGCTTCGGCCTCCACTGGGTTCCGGCCGGCGGCCGGCTCGACTGGGACGAGTTCCACCGCGTGGCCGACGGCCATCTCTACGAGGCCAAGCGAAGCGGCCGCAATCGGGTGGTCGCCGACGCCTGACGCAATCGCCTCAAACCCTCCGGCGCGGTGTAACGCCGCCGTAACCGGTGCTTTGCTAGGACTGGGTCGGAGGATTGATCCCCCTGGACCAGCCGCGATGAACGCTCCGCAATTCCCGGCTATCGAAGCCGAGTTCCAGCGCATCAACCGCCTGCGTTTCTCCCCGAGCATCGAGGCGGTGTTCAACGACGACGGGCTGGCCCACCGCAAGCGTGTCGGCCGCGTGACGCTCGTGATCGGGATCCTGATCTACGACGCGTTCCTGTTCGCGGACTGGCAGACCCTGCCGCACCTCGTCGGAACGCTCGCGCTCGCGCGGCTGTGCGTGTTCACGCCGCTCTGCCTCGCCATCATGTGGCTTCTGCCCCGGACCACCACGGTTCGGCAGATCGACGCGATGACGGTGTTCGGAACCTTCGCGGCCGTGCTGCTGCCCACGGTGATCATGACGCTCAGCCCGACGCCGCAGGTCCTGATCTACCAGTTCGGCAGCATGATCACGATCACCTATTTCAGCCTGGTGCAGCGGGTCCGGTTCTGGTTCGCCGCCTGGGGACTCACGCTTCTGGTCGTGGCCCAGATCTGGTGCGTTTCGCTCGTGCCCAGCATCGACGCGACGTCGTTTCTCTTCGTGATCAACTTCTACGTCGCCGGCGCCGTGCTGCTGATGACGGGATCGTACATCCTGGAGCGCACAGAGCGGCACGGGTTCCTCGAGCGGCTCCGTGCGGAGTACCTGGTCGAGCATATCGAGCGCACCGCGCGCACCGATCTCCTGACGGGTCTGTCGAACCGGCACCATCTGGCCGCCGTCGCGTCGGAGATCGCGCGCACGGCGACGCGGGGCGACGCGCCGATCGCAGCGCTGATGATCGACATCGACCATTTCAAGAAGCTCAACGACACACAGGGCCACATCGCCGGCGACCATTGCATCCGGTCGGTCGCCGATGTGGTGCGCGAGACGCTGGAGGGAGCCGCGGGGGACGTGTCCGGCCGGTACCATGCGTTCCGCTTCGGCGGCGAGGAGTTTCTCGTGCTGCTGCCGGACACCACGCTCGCGGAGGCCGCCGTGCACGGCGACGCGATCCGCCGCCGCCTGCAGGCCGCCCGCATTCCCCATCCCGCCATGGGAGAGGAGGCCGTGGTCACCGTGTCGGTGGGCGTGGCTGCCTGCCGCATGGCGGACTTCTCGCTGGACGCGCTGGTGGGCGCCGCCGACGCTGCGCTCTACCGGGCCAAGCGGGACGGGCGCGACCGGCTGGCCATGGCCGCCTGAGGCGGCGCGCACGAACGCCTCACCACAGGACGCGGTCCACCGGCCGGACGGCCTCCGGCACCTCCCGGGCGCCCCGCAGCTCCTCCAGGTCGATCTGGATGGTGCGGCAGATGGCCGTCAGCGGGACGTCGTGCGCCCGGTTCTCGAACGGGTCCTGCAGGTCGGAGCCGATCTGGTCCATCGCCAGCATCATGAAGCCCACCACGGTCGCCACCAGCGGGGTGTAGATGCCCAGGCTGTCCACCAGGCCGATCGGCAGGAGGATGCAGAACGAGCGCACGAAGAAGGTCGGGAAGAAGGCGTATTCGCGCGGCAGCGGCGTGTTCTTGATGCGCTCCATGCCGCCTTGCGCGTTGCTCATGTCGACCAGCAGCGCCTCGATCTGGGTCCGGCGGATGGAATCCAGCCAGCCCCGGCGCGAGGCGTCCTCCAGAAGCGCGGCCGTTCCGTTCAGGATGGCGTTCGGCACGTTGGCGCGGCCGGCGATCTCGTCGGCCTCGCCCTCAGGCAGGAGGGCGCGGATCTCCCGGTCGGGCGCCTGCCGGCGCAGGTGGCAGCGCAGCGCGTGCACGTAGGCGATCTGCCGACGCAGCAGCGCCTCGCGCAGCGGGAGGCTGTCCGCGCCGCCGCCGACCAGGAAGAAGGCACCGCGCCCGAAGGAGCGCGAGGCGTTGACCATCAGGCCCCACAGGCCCCGCGCCTCCCACCAGCGGTTGTAGGCATTGTTGTTGCGGAACGACAGGAACAGCGCCAGCGCCGAGCCGAGCAGCGTCATCGGCAGCACCGGCAGTTCGAACTCGGGATGCGGGATCGTGGTGTAGGCCACCGTCACCGCGACGTCCCAGGCCAAGAGCAGCAGCAGCGGCCAGCCGATGTAGCGCAGCATGTTCGCGAACTTGGCCGATTCCGGCATCACCATGCGATGTGTCCCCTTCCGCGCCGAATGGGTGGGACGACCCGCCGTTAGCTAGCAAATCGTCATATTGCGGCGCAACGGAGAACGGCGGGGAAACGTTTCGCACCCGGCCGATAACATCTTCGCCGGATGTCTCGCGGACGATGCGCTCGTTCGCACGTTGGGAACGATCTTCCGCACGTATCCGGTCGCGATGTCCGCGCTCGCGCTCGCACGAGGCGACGCGAAGACGAGCAGATCGCCCACCGATACGCTGCCGAGGGGCGTTCGCAGCCTCCCCGGCTCGATACCCCCGACAACTCCGTGCTCGACCCCGAGCTCGCGGCAGGCGGATCGATCCCGCACGGGTGGTCCTGCGACATCGCGGCCGGAGCGGTGCTGGTCCTCGACGGCCAGGCATGCCGGGCCCGGCGGGGGCGACAAGCGGGGCCGGGCTTCCCATATGAAAAGGCCGGACGCGTCGTCCCCGACACCCAGCCAGAAGGAGCGGCCCATGAGCGTCACCTTCGTCAAGGAGCCCAACGAGGACCAGGTCGAGGCCCTGCCCGAGCGCGACCTCGGCACCGACCCGAACTTCGTGACCCCGCGCGGCCTGACGCTGCTGGAGCGCGAGATCGAGGCCGTCACGCGGGCCGCCGAGCGCGCGCGCGCGGCCGGCGACAAGATCGCGCTGGCCATGGCCCATCGCGACCTGCGCTACTGGCGCGCCCGCCGCGCCACGGCCCAGGTGGTGCGGCCCGAGCGGGACAGCGACGTCGTCCAGTTCGGCCACGCGGTCGAGGTGCAGCGCGGCGCGGAGCCGGCGCGCACCTTCCGCATCGTGGGCATCGACGAGGCGGATCCGGCCGCCGGGCTGGTCTCCTACCTGTCGCCGCTGGCGCGCCAGCTCGTCGGGCGCGAGGAAGGCGAGACGGTGCGCATCGCGGGTGCCGCAGCGCGTATCCTGGCGATCCTGCCGCCCGTCGAGGCCTGAACCGACGCGCTCCGCGCGCTCTTCCGCCGTGGGCCGGTCCCCGGGGTGAACGGTGCGTAGCACGGCCCTGCGCGTCCCGGCGCTGGCCCGCAACCCTTCGCCGGGATAGAACCGCGCCGTTTTCCCTCTTCGCGGACACGGCCCATGAGCGCATCCCTGGAACTCGGCCTCGACACGTTCGGCGACGTCACGCGCGGCGACGGCGGCCGGCCCAAGCCGCACGCGGCGGTGATCCGCGACGTGGTGGAGGAAGGCGTCCTGGCCGACGCGCTCGGCCTCGACTTCTTCGGCATCGGCGAGCACCACCGCGCCGACTTCGCCGTGTCCGCGCCCGAGACCGTGCTGGCCGCCCTGGCCGCGCGCACGCACCGCATCCGGCTCGGCTCGGCGGTCACCGTCCTCTCCTCGGACGACCCGATCCGCGTGTTCCAGCGCTTCTCCACCCTGGACGCCCTGTCGAACGGACGGGCGGAAGCGATCCTCGGGCGCGGATCCTTCACCGAATCCTTTCCCCTGTTCGGCCTTCCGCTCGACGACTACGAACGCCTGTTCCAGGAGAAGCTCGACCTGTTCGCCGCGCTCCGCGAGGGCGGCCCGGTCGCCTGGCGCGGCTCGGTGCGCCCGCCCCTGTCGGTTCCGGGTGTCTATCCGACGCCGGAGGGCGCGCCCTTCACCACCTGGATCGGCGTGGGCGGCAGCCCGGAATCGGTGGTGCGGGCGGCGCGCTACGGCCTGCCGATGATGCTGGCGATCATCGGCGGGGCGCCCGGTCGCTTCCGGCCCTATGTCGACCTCTTCCATCGCGCCCTGGCCGAGGCGGGGCGCGAGCCCCTGCCCATCGGCGTCCATTCGCCGGGCTACGTCGCGGCCACGGACGAGGCGGCGCGCGACGAGTTCTTCGAGGACTACCGCGCCATGCACGCGCGCATCGGCGCCGAGCGCGGCTGGCCGCCCCTGGAACGGGCGGCCTTCGAGCGGGAGATCGAGCACGGCTCGCTCTATGTCGGCTCGCCGGACACGGTGGCGCGCAAGATCGCGACGACGGCGTCCGCGCTCGGCCTCGCCCGCTTCGACCTGAAGTACAGCGCCGGGCCGCTGCCGCATGCGCGGCTCATGCGCTGCATCGAGCTCTACGGGCGCGAGGTCGCCCCGCGGGTGCGCGAGATCCTGGCCGGCTGAGGCGCGGGGCCGGAGGGCGGGCGGGCGTCAGCCCGTCCCCTGCCGGCGGGCGCCCCGCAGCATGCGCCGGGCGACCTCGCGCACGGCCTCGTCGTCCTTGGTGTCGTCGTGGGCCGGGTCGCCGAGATGGTCGAGGCTCGCTTCCACGAAGTCGATCAGGCCGGGTTGGCGGCTCTCGACGTATTCGATCAGCTTGAACAGGACGTGCTCCACCGCGATCTCGCGGCGTCGGGCGAGGGTGGCTGTGCTGTCGGTCATCGGCGTCTCCTTGCGGGCCTCCCCCAACGCGCCGGCGCCCGGATGGTTGACCCGCGGGACGTCCGGTCGCGCCCCTCCCTCGCCAAGCCGCCGGAGCCGGCTATGTTTAAGCGCGCCGCCCCCTCGCACGGGCGCCCCCGAACCCCGCCGCCGGTCGCCCGCCGGCATCCCGCAACCCAAGGCAGGCCGTCCCGGATGAACGCTCCCGACACCCTCCGCCGCGGGCATTTCGGGCCGGACGCGCGCTACGGCGCGATCCTCGACAACAGCGAGATCGGCTTCTGCGTGCTGGAGATCCTCCACGACGCGGACGGTCGCGCGATGGACTACCGCTTCGTGGAGACCAATCCGGCCTTCGAGCGCCAGACGGGCCTCGCCGAGCCCGTCGGCCGGACGGCGCGCGCGCTGGTGCCCGGCCTGGAGCAGGCGTGGATCGACACCTATGCCGCGATCGACGCCTCGCGCGAGGCACGGCGCTTCGAGAGCGGCTCGGACGCCATGGGCCGCTGGTTCGAGGTGGATGCGTTCCCGGTGGACGTGCCCGACCTCCACCGTGTTGGCCTCCTGTTCAACGACGTCAGCGCGCGGCGCGCCGCCGAGGCCGAGCAGCGGCGCAGCGAGGCGCAGTTCCGCGTCTTCGCCCAGGCGATGCCGAGCCAGGTCTGGGCCGCGCGGGCGGACGGCGCCGTGGACTGGTACAACGACCAGGTCTACGCCTATACCGGCCTCCCGCAGGGCGCGCTGGAGGAGCCGGGCGTCTGGTCGGGCATCCTCCACCCGGAGGACCTCGCCGACACCGCGCGCGCCTGGGCCCGCAGCCTGGAGAGCGGCGAGGTCTACCAGCACGAGTTCCGCATGCGGCGCTTCGACGGCGCCTTCCGCTGGTTCCTGGCGCGCGCCCTGCCCGTGCGCGACGAGGCGGGCGCCATCCTGCGCTGGGTCGGCTCCAACACCGACATCGACGACGCCCGCCGCCAGGCGGCCGAGCTCGCCCGCCTCAACGCCGCGCTGGAGAGCAAGGTCGCCGAGCGCACGCGCGAGCGCGACCTGATCTGGGCCGCCTCCAGCGACCTCCTGTGCGTGGCCGACGTCGACGGCTGGCTGATCGAGGTCAATCCGGCCTGGACGGCCACCACCGGCTGGAGCGAGGCCGAGCTCAAAGCCCGCCCGTTCATCGCCTTCGTCCACCCGGACGACCGGGAGGCCACGGCGGCGGCGGCGCGCGCGCTGGCCGCGGGCGCCGCGCAGCACGCGTTCGAGAACCGCTACCGCCACCGCGACGGCACCTATCGCTGGCTGTCCTGGAACGCGGTGCCGCGCGAGGGCCGCGTCTACGCCACGGTGCGCGACGTCACCGCCGTGCGCCACCAGGCCGAGGCGCTCGCCCTCTCCATGCGCGAGCGCGACCGCGTGTGGCAGACCACCAACGACCTGATGGGCACGGCCGGCCTCGACGGGCGCCTGCGCACGATCAACCCGGCCTGGACCCGCATGCTCGGCTGGAGCGAGCAGGAAATCCTGCGGCAGCCCCTGTCCGCGATCATCGACCCGCAGGACCACGCCCTTCTGGCCCGCAACGTCGAGCGGCTGACGGCGGGCGAGACGGTGGCCGGCTGCGTCGATCGCCTGCGCACGCGCGAGGGCGGGACGCGCACGATCCAGTGGACCGCGATCCCCGAGGTCGAGGCCGGCGCCTTCCACATGGTGGGCCGCGACGTGACCGAGCAGCTCCAGGCCGAGGAGGCGCTGCGCCAGAGCCAGAAGATGGAGGCCGTGGGCCAGCTCACCGGGGGCCTCGCCCACGACTTCAACAACCTCCTGGCCGGCATCTCGGGCAGCCTCGACATGGCGCGCGCCCGCATCGGGCAGGGACGCGGCGCCGAGGTGGACCGCTACCTCGAGGCCGCGCAGGGCGCGGCGCGTCGGGCCGCCGCGCTGACCCACCGCCTCCTCGCCTTCTCGCGGCGCCAGACCCTCGCCCCGCGCGCCATCGACGTCGCGGCCCTGGTGGCCGGGCTGGAGGACCTGATCCAGCGCACCGTGGGCCCCGCGATCGCGGTGGAGGTGCGGGGGGGCGCGGGCGTCGGCCCCGTTCTGGCCGATCCCAACCAGCTCGAGAACGCCCTGCTCAACCTGTGCATCAACGCGCGCGACGCCATGCCGGACGGCGGGCGTCTGCGGATCGGCGTGGAGGAGCGCGCGCTGGGCGAGGCGGAGGCGCGCGAGCTCGACCTTGCGCCGGGGCCGCACGTGTCGCTGTGCGTGGCCGACGAGGGCACCGGCATGGAGCCCGACGTCCTGGAACGGGCCATGGAGCCGTTCTTCACCACCAAGCCGATCGGCGTTGGCACCGGTCTCGGCCTGTCGATGATCTACGGTTTCGCCCGCCAGTCGGGCGGCCAGGTGCAGATCCGCTCGACGCCCGGTCGGGGCACCGAGGCCTGCCTCGTCCTGCCGCGCCACGACGGCCGGGTCGAGGCCGAGGCGCCCACGCCCGGGGACGCCGCGCCGCCCGAAGGGGCGGGACGGACGGTCCTGGTGGTGGACGACGAGCCGCTGGTGCGCATGCTCGTGGTGGAGGTGCTGGAGGAGCTCGGCTACGCGGCGCTGGAGGCCGAGGACGGCCCCTCCGCGCTGGCCGCGATCCGCTCGGGCCCGCCGATCGATCTCCTGATCACCGATGTCGGGCTGCCCAACGGCATGAACGGCCGGCAGGTGGCCGACGCCGCGCGCGAGCTGCGCCCCGGCCTCCGGGTGCTGTTCGTGACGGGCTACGCGGAGAACGCCGTCCTGAACCACGGCCATCTGTCGCCCGGCATGGCCGTGGTCACCAAGCCCTTCGACCTCGGCGAGCTCGGCCGGCGCATCGGCGCGATCCTGGACGGGGGCGAGGCGTGAGCGGCGAGGCGACGCCCGCGGCGCCCCCCGGACCGGTGCGGCCGCCGCCCGCCCGGCGCCCCTTCACCCTCCCGATCCGTTGGCATCTCGTGGTGTTCGCGGCGCTGGTGCTGGTGCCGCAGATCTGCCTCGGCGTCTGTCTCGGCGGGTGGTACTCGGACGCCGAGAACCGGCGCCTGGAGGAACAGGCGGTGGCCGCGTCCGCCGCGGTCCGGGACCAGCTCGACCGCGAACTGGAATCGATGAAGGCGGCGCTGCAGGCGCTGGCGACCTCCCCCAACGCCGCCGTGGGCGACTTCGCGGCGCTGCGGAGCCAGGCCGAACGGCTGCTGCCGCAGCGCAAGGCGATGCTGTCGGTGCGCGACCGCGAGCACCGCCAGGTGCTCAACACGCTGGTGCCCCCGGGCGCGCCGCTGCCCGACGGGATCGACCCGGCCCTCGCGGCGGCCGACGAACGCGTCTTCGAGACCGACCGGAGCACCGTCTCGGACCTCTTCGCGAGCTCGATCACCAAGGGGCTCTACACGGCGGTGATCGTGCCCCTGTCCGCCGGCGACGCGCGCTACGCGATGAGCATGGCCCTGCCGCCCGCGGCGGTGCAGGACATCCTGATCCGCACGCGCCTTCCCGACACCTGGACCATCACCGTCTTGGACGCCCACGACCGCGTCCTGGCCCGCTCGCGCGAGCAGGCGCGCTTTCTGGGCCAGCCGGCGCCCGCCCGCTTCGCCCAGGACATCGCCGGGCGGCGCGACGGCATGGTCCACAGCGTGACGGGGCTCGACGGCACCACGCAGTTCGCCGCCTTCGACACGCTGGACGCCAGCGACTGGCGCGTCGTGGTGGGCGTGCCGCACGCCGTGCTCAACGCGCCGTTCCGGATCCTGCTCGTGACGATCGCGGCCGTGGCGCTCCTGGCGCTCGGCACCTCGGCGATCCTCGCCCGCCTGTACTCGCTCCGGCTGGAACGCGAGGTGACCTCGCTCCAGGCGATGGCGGCGGCCACCGGCAGCGGCCGGATGGCGGAACGCCGGCCGGGGCGCGTGCGCGAGCTGGAGGCGATCGCGGCGGCCCTGCGCGCCTCCGACGCGTCGCTCCTGGAGCGCAACCGGACGCGCGACCTGCTCCTGGCCGAGCTCAACCACCGGGTCCGCAACACGCTGAGCGTGCTCCTGTCGGTGGTGAACCAGACGATCCGCTCCGGCGGCGACGACGCGCTGGCGCGCAAGGCGGCGGGACGCGTCATGGCGCTGTCGCGGGCGCACGACCTCCTGTCGCACGCCGAATGGTCGCCGGTGGCCTTCTCGGACCTCGCCCGCCGCACGGGCGAGGAGGAGGGCGTGCCGCTGCGCTACGAGGGGCCGGAGATCCTGCTGCGCGCCGAGGCGGTGGCGCCCATGGCGCAGGTCCTGCACGAGCTGGCGGTGAACCGGCGCCGCCACGGGCGCGAGCGCGTGCGCCCCGTCGTGCTGCGCACCGCGCTGGAGGCGGACGGGGTGCGGATCGCCTGGAGCCTGCCGGAGGCGGAGGGACGCCAGCCCTACCTTCCGGGCTTCGGCCTCCGGCTGGTGCGCATGTGCCTGGAGCGCCAGCTCTTCGGGCGCATCGAACGGCTGGACGCCGACGGGCTCGAGGCGCTGATGCCGCTCGCCTTCCTGTCGGGCGAGGGCATGCCGAGCGAGCCCTTCGCCGCGCGCTGGCACACCGGCGCGCCGGCCTGAGGCAGCCCTTCGCTCAGCGTTCGCGCAGCGATTCCCCGACGTTGCGCAGCACCGGCTGGACCAGGTATTCCAACACCGAACGCCCTTCCGTCGGGATCACCACGGACGCGTCCATGCCCGCGACCAGCCGCTCGCGCACGTCCGCCGGCAGCGTGTCCCGGTCGATCTCCACCTCGGCGGCATAGGCGGGCGGCTGGCTGGGATCGCTCGCGGCCACCGTGTCGCGCGACAGGGTGACGAGGCGCCCGGTGACCCGCTCGCGCCGGAACTTCATCAGCGTCCCGGGATGCACCTCCACCGCCATGCCCTGGTGGACGCGGTCGATCTCGCTCGCCGGGATGCGCACCCGCACCCGCATCTCCTCGCCTTCCGGCACCACCTCCAGGATGGTCTCGCCGGCGCGCACCACGCCCCCCACGGTGAACTGCCGCGAGGCCTGGACGGTGCCCGCCACGGGCGAGCGGATGGCGGAGCGCGACAGGGTGTCCAGCGCCACCTGCCGCTCCTGGCGCAGCGCGGCGATCTGGCGCCCCACCTCGATCAGCTTGGCCGAGGCCTCCTGACGGTAGTCCTTGCGCAGGGCCTCGCGCTTCTGTTCGATCTCGGCCAGCTTGTCGAGGCCCTTGCGCTCGTCGTTGCGGCTCTTGCGGATCGTGCCCTCGAACTGCGCCTTCTGCCGCTCCAGCGTGGTGAGGCGGCTGAGCGCGACGAGACCCTTGTCGAAGAGCGGGCGCACGCTCTTCAGCTCGCGGGCGATGCTGGCGAGCTGGTCGGAGGCCGCCTGCGCGTCGAGCTTGGTCTGGGCGATGTCGTTGCGCGCCTGGCGGCCCTGCGTGTCCAGGAGCTCCAGCGAGCCCGCCAGGACCTGACGCCGCTGCTCGAACTCGCGGTAGTTGTCCTGCAGCTCGCCGCCGTCGAGGCCGCGCATCAGAGAGGCCGCCTCCTCGGGCAGCACCATGAAATCGGCCATGTCGCGCTGGGCGACGAGGCGTGCCTCCGTCGCCAGCGCACCGGCCAGCGCCTGTGCGGCCGCGGCGGTGGCGGCCTGCGAGCGCGTCGTGTCGAGGCGCAGCAGCACTTGGCCCGCCTCCACCCGGTCGCCGTCGCGCGCCAGGATCTCCTCCACGATGCCGCCCTCGAGGTGCTGGATCGACTGGCGGTGCGATTCCACCGCGAAGGTCCCGTTGGCGACCACCGCCGAGTTGACGTGGGCGAAGGCCGCCCAGCCGCCGCACAGGCCGACCGACAGCGCCAGCACGATCCAACCGGCGCGCAGCGAGCCGCGCCAGTCGGTGTTCGGGGCGGGCACCTCCAGCAGCGGGGCGGCCCGTGCGCCGGGATGGGCGAGCGGCGGAGGGGCGGCGCTCATCCGCCGGTTCCCGTGCGCGGAAGGTCGATCAGCGGCGGCTGCGGCCCCTCGCGGAAGCGCGGCAGGCGGTTGAAGATGCGCTCGCGCGCGCCGATCGCCTGCACCACCCCCTCGTTGAGCACCAGGAGGTCGTCGCAGAAGCCGAGGAGGCTGATGCGGTGGGAGACAACGATCACCGCCGCCCCGTCGTCGCGCAGGCGCTGCATGGTGCGCCCCAGCACCTGCTCGGCGCCGGCGTCGAGGTTGGAGTTGGGCTCGTCCAGCACCACCAGCCGCGGAGCGCCGTACACGGCGCGGGCCAGCGCGACGCGCTGGCGCTGGCCGCCCGACAGGACGTGGCCGCCGGGACCGCCGAGGCGCGTCGCGTAGCCGTCCGGCAGGCCGCGCATGATGTCGTGGATGCCGGCGAGCTCGACCGCCGCCAGGATCCGTTCGCTGCTGGCGTCCGGGTCGAAGCGGGCGATGTTCTCGGCGATGGTGCCGGGCAGGAACTCGACGTCCTGCGGCACGTAGCCGACATGGCGGCCGAGCTCGTCCGGGTCCCAGTGCGACAGGTCCTGTTCGCCGAACACGATCGTGCCGCGGACCGGCTTCCAGATCCCGGTGACCAGCCGCGACAGGCAGGACTTGCCCGCCCCGCTCGGCCCCACCACGCCGAGGATCCGGCCGGGCGCCAGCGAGAACGACACGTCGTTGATCACCGGCCGGGCCATGCCGGGCGGCCCGCCCACGAGGCGGCTGACCCGCAGCTCTCCCGCCGGCGCGGGCAGCGACATCGGCCGGGGCGCCGCCTCGATGCCGCGCAGCAGCGCGTCGAGCCGGCGCGCGGCGGAGGCGAAGGACTGAATCTGGCTCCAGTTGTTGATGATGTGCTGGAGCGGCCCCTGCGCGCGCATCATCACCATCAGGACCACGAACAGCACGGAAAGCTGGATCCGGTCCGACAGGAACAGGAAGCCGCCCAGCCCGTAGACCACGATCATCTGCCCGTTCTGCACCATGCGCGGCACCAGGCCGATGCGCGCGGCGCGCGCCCCGGCCAGGCCCCGCCAGCCGAGCCCGTCGCGGTGCAGCGCGTACCAGCGCTCGGCCAGCGCCGGCAGCATGCCCATGACGCGCAGCGCCTCGGCGTTGCGCGACACGGCGAGGCCGAACTCGTTGGCCTCGCCGTCGAGCCGCTGCGCCGCCGCCAGATGGGCCGAGACCCAATAGTGGGTGGCCAGCGAAGCGGCCGCCGAGAAGGTGAGGAGGCCGAGCATCAGGAAGCCGAACGCGGCGTTGATGAAGAACATCGCCAGCACGAAGAGCGGCGACCAGAAGGCGTCGATCAACGCCGACAGGGAGGGGCCGCACAGGAAGCGGCGAACGGTCTGGAGATCGGCCAGCGCCTGGGCGGCGGGCACGCCGGCGCGCCCCTGCCCCCGGTTCACCGCGTCGAAGCAGACGCGGGTCAGGCGCTCGTCGATCACCAGCCCCATGCGCTCCAGCACCTGGCCGCGGATCTGCTCCATCACCGTGTAGGTGGCCGCCACCACCGCCGCGATCACCAGAAGCGTCGCCAGCGTCGAGGCGTTGCGGCTGGTGCCGACGCGCTCCACGATGCTCATCGGCACCATGGACATGGCCATGAACAGGAACGGCAGGAAGAAGCCGAAGGCGAAGAGGTTGAGATAGCCGAAGGACAGCGTGCGGACGATGCCGAGGAGCGGCGAGGACAGGGCGGGCTTCACGCGCCCCCCGTCCCGGCGGCCGGGCGCGGCAGAACCGGGCGCGGCGGGGCCGGGGGCGCGCCGGTCGCCCCGTCTCCCGCCCCGCGGCGCTTCCCGGCGCTCCGGGGATCGCGCATGGCTCGTTCCTTTCCGGCTGCCGCCGTTGCCTCGAGGTTGGGGTCGGGCGGGATCGAAGCCGCCCGCCGTCCGTTGTTCCGGCGGCGCGCAGGAGCCGTCGCCGCGTCTTCGAGGAAAACTCGCACGGGGGGAGTAAAGCTCTGTTTAAAAAGGCGACGCCGCCCCGCATCCCGCACCCCGCGCTCGTACCCCCGCCCGCACCCGCGCCCGCGCCGTCTCCGCCGCGGCGACGTCGCGTCCTCGGGGGCGCGCTGGCGGCCGGGCTGGCCGCCAACACGGGCGCTGCGTCAGGAGGCGAGCCCCCCGCGCTCCGGCTGGCGGCCGACCCGGCGCGCGAGCGCCTCCTGTTCGATCACGGGCGCGACGCGTGCGAGACCTGGGACATCCCGGACACGCCGAGCCGGGCCTTCCGCGACGCGCGCGGAACGATCCACCTGTTCCAGAGCCATCACCGCGCGCGGGCTCTGACGGGGCCGGACTTCGCCTCGCTGCGCCACGCCTGCGCCGTGTCCTTCGAGGGCGGCGGGCGGGACGATCCGGCCTCCTTCGACAACCGGAGCTGGATCGCCAGCACCTTCTCGCCCGACGGGCGCACCGTGCACGCGGTGGTGCACGACGAGTATCGCGGCCACGCGCCGGACACCTGCGGGCCGGAGGCGGCGGGCGCGTGCTGGTACAACACCCTGACCGCCGCCGTATCGACGGACGGAGGCGAGAGCTTCCGGCCGGCCGAGCCGCGCCTCGTGGCCGCGCTGCCGCGCCGGGCGGACGAGACGCGCGGACACCATGCCGGCCTGTTCGAGCCGACCAACATCGTGCCCGTCTTCGGCGGCTTCGCGATGATGGCCAACGTCGTCGCCCCGGCGCCCCAGCGGCCGGGCAACTGCCTCCTGCGCACGGACGACCTTGCCGACGCCTCGCGCTGGCGGGCCTGGACCGGCGACGCCTTCGCGACGCGCTTCGCCGACCCCTATGCCCGAGACCTCGATCCGGCCGCGCACCTGTGCGAGCCGATCGACCCGGCCGCCCTGCCCTGGCCGGTGACGAGCCTGGTCCGCCATCGGGGCTCCGGCCTGTGGATCGCCACCATGAAGGGCCGGCGCGCCGACGAGGCGGGGGTGGAGCGGACCGGCGTGTTCTACGCCACCAGCCCCGACCTCCTCCATTGGCGGGGGCCCCGGCTTCTCCTGGAATCGCCGCTGATGGGCAGCGGCACGCCCTGCGCCCCGCAGCGCCCGATCGGCTACCCGGCGCTGATCGATCCGGCCAGCGCGGACCGCAACTTCGCCTCGGTCGGCGACCATCCGTCCCTCACCTTCGTGCGGGCCCGGCTCCGCGGCTGCGAGCTCGGGCCGGAGCGCGACATCGTGATCGTGCCGGTGGAGATCGGGGCGCCCTGAGGCGCCCTCACATGCGGGTCGTCACCCCGTTCTTCTCGATGAAGGCCTTCATCCGGTCGTAGCGTTCGGGGAAGCGCTGCGCGAAGCGGGCGAAGCGCGAGGGCGCGAGCGCCTCGGCCAGCGTCTGGCGCTCGAACTCGGCCGGCGTGTAGATCGGCAGGTCGAAGGTCTCGGCCAGCTCGCGCGAGCGCGTGTCGTAGGAGAACAGGACGCCCGGCACGCCCATGGCCACGGCCGGCAGCACCGCGTGGACCCGGTAGCCGAGCGCCGCGTCGAACTGGGGCGCGTAGACGTCGTAGTCGCCCGGCGCGCCGACATAGTAGAGGCGCTGCTCGTAGAGCGCCTTGAGCCGGGCGCCCGTGGTCTCGTCGAACCAGCCCTCGGCCACCAGCTTGGCGGTGGCGCGCTGCTGGTGAACCGGTGCCCGGAAGAAGAACGCCTTCTCCTCCGGCTCGCCGTGGCAGGACAGGTAGAGGTCGGCGGCAAGGTCGAGCTTGGCGATGATGCGCTTCTGCGTGGCGGTGAAGTCGGCCGGATCCACCGCGTAGGTCGAGCCGACCTCGCGGCGCAGCGAGAAGGTGACGCGCCGCGGCCCCCCCTCCGCATGGCGCAGAGCCATGGCCCGGTCGCGCGCGCGGAACATGGACGGGCAGCCGACGATCTCCAGGTTGTGGATGCCGTTGCGGTGGAGCGTCTCGGCCGAGAAGGCGCCGCGCACGCCGATCGTGGCGCGCTCGGCGATCGCCTCCCACAGGCGGCGGCCCTCCGGCGGCAGCACGATCGGGCGCTCGGTCTCGGCCTGCGCGCCGACGCCGATGCACAGGACCGGCAGGTCCAGGGCCTCCAGCCATTGCGGGAAGTGGCCCCAGTCCATCGCCTCGTGGATGTAGTTGGAGCCTCGCAGGAGGATGAAGTCGCAAGCGTCCCGGACGCGGGCGACGCCCTCGTCCGTCACCGGTTCGTCGATGTTGAGCGAGACGCCTTGCGCGTAGTCCACCAGGCGCAGCGTGGAATCGTACACGCAGATGTCGCCCGTGTTGTAGTAGTCCTCCAGCGTGTTTCGGAACGGCACGTCGAACCACACGGCCTCGTGGTTGTTGAGCCGCCGGCCGGAATACTTCACCAGGGCTGCGCGCATGGGGTCCAACCTTCGTGTGGGGTCGCCGGGAAATGCAGGAACCGGCCGAGCATGGGCAAGAATGATTAAGCTTCGATGGGAGCCCGGCGTCAGCCGGCGCCGAACAGGCCCGGCTCGAAGCGCGGCGGGTGCCGGCGCGGCAGCGCGGCCGGCGCATGGAGGAGCCGCATCGCCTCCGGCACGCAGACGCCGGCCATGTCGTAGCGCTCCACCACCGTGCGGCGGGCGGCGGCGCGCATCCGGCCGAAGCCCTCGGGCTCGGCCAGCACCCGCGTCACCGTCGCGGCGAGCGCCGCCGGGTCGTGGAAGGGCACCAGCAGGCCGTTGCTCCCGTCGATCACCTCGCGCACCGGCGGCGTGTCGGAAGCCACCACCGCGCAGCCCGTGGCCATCGCCTCCAGGCACGACCAGGACAGGACGAACGGGTAGGTCAGGTAGACGTGGGCGCGCGACACCTTGAGCACGTCGAGATAGCGCGCGAAGGGCAGGTGGCCGAGGAAGTGGACGCGCGACAGGTCGATCTCGCCCGCCACCTCGTTCAGGAACACCCGGTGCCAGCTCTCGCCGGAGGGCGGCCGCTGGCCGTAGGACACGTCGAAGCCGCCGACCACCAGGACGCGCGCCGCCGGTCGGCTCCTCAGGATCGCCGGCAGGGCGCGGCAGAACACGTGGTAGCCCCGCAGCGGCTCGAGGTTGCGCGCCACGAAGGTCACCGTCTCCTCGCCCGCGCGCAGAACCGTGCCGTCGTCGAGCCGCAGCGTGGCCGACGGGTCGGGCGCCACGAGGCGCGTGTCGACGCCCTCGTGCACGGTCCGGATCTTGGCCCGGAACTCGGCGGGAAAGGTCGAGCGCTGCCAGCGCGTCGGCGACAGGGCGAGGTCGCAGTCGGCCAGGGCCAGGAGGCTCGCCGCGTTGCGCGCGTGGAGGCCCACCAGACCGTCCAGGCCGAGCTCGGGAAACTCGGGGTCGAAGTTCACGTCGGAATCGCGCGGGCGGTAGAAATACTCGCAATACGCGGCGAGCCGCGCGTCGGGAAAGGCGGCGCGCAGCGGCATCGCCTCGCCCCAGCCCGAATGCGCCACCACGATATCGGGCGTGAAGCCGGAGGCGCGCAGCATGGTGGCGACGTAGAGCGTCTGCTCGGCGCGCCGGGCCTCGCCGTCGAAGCGGCGGGCGAAGGGATGGGTGGCCGCCAGCGAGCCGGGCGGCAGCGCGTAGCGGTGCAGCGTCACGCCCGGCAGCGGGCGCGAGCCCTCCGCCCCGATCGCCCGCACCTCGTTCTTCGGGTCGGCGCCCAGATGCAGCGCGAGGTGCCGGAACTGGGCGGGAAAGTTGTTGTGGACGAACAGGTACTTCATGCCGCGGCGGGCGCGCGCGCCGCGCCCTCCCCCGTCTTGCGCGCCCGCCCCGGCTCGGGCGCCGGCTCGGCCGGCGGCGGGGCGGCGAACTCGGACAGATCGCCGATGGCGAGGATGTCGAAGAGGTCGCTGCCGTCGAGCGCGAAGTTCATCGCCTCCAGACCGGCCAGCACGATGTCGGCGGGCTCGGCCGGGCGCGGCTCCTCGCGCCCGGCGCCGGTCGCCGCGCTCCGGGCGGACGGCTGCGGCAGGCGGTCGGGATGGAAGTGGCGGCGCGAGAAGGCCAGCGCGGCGGCCAGGTCCAGCGGCAGGAAGGAGCGCGCCGCCAGCGCCGCCGCCGCGCCCTCGTCCAGCGCCGCGAGGCGTCCGGGATCCACCGTGTGGTCGGCGGCGGGCGCCCCGGCCGGGTCGCGCAGCGGCACGAGGACGTTGGTGATGCGCAGGAGCTCGAGCGCCGCCGACAGGCGCACCGCGCCGGCGCGCATGGCCAGCAGCGCGCTGCGCACGCCCGCCATCTCCGCCGACAGCGTGCCGGCGGCGGGGTCCGCGCAGACCGGCATGCCCCAAGGGCCCACCAGCCCGGCATCCGACACCACGTCGATCTCGTCGATCGGCCGCGCGCCGCGCCGGTTCGACAGGACGAACGGGTGGGTGCGCAGCGCCAGCGGGCGATAGCCGGCCTGCCACCGGCCGGCCGCGTCCACCGCCGGGCGGCGGCCGAAAGCCGGGTGCACCAGGGCGCCGAGCCGGGGCATGCCGCCCAGCACGCGCACGGCGAGCGGCAGGTGGTGGGAGGTCAGGTGGAACTCGGTGTCGTTGACCGGGATCCAGGCGAGCGAGGCCGCGAAGCCGAAATGCTCGGGCGGGCGGAAGCGCGCCCCGGCCATCGCGGCGAGCGGTGTCAGCGTCAGGGTCATCGCGGCGCGCTTTCGGCCGCGGCGGCGCGGGCGGCGGCGAGCAGGGCGGCGGCGCGGAACAGCGACAGGCGGTGCAGCCCCAGGAGGCGGGCCGCGGCCATGCCGAACCGGGCGATCACCGGCTCGAGCCGCGGCGTGTCGAAGGCGCCCGCCGGCACCACGGCCAGTCCCTCGATGTCGCAGGTGCGGCCGTGCCCGAGGTCGAAGCGCAGCGGCCAGGGCTCCAGCAGGCCGAGCTCGCCCAGCGCCCGGCCGATCGCGGCGGTGCGCGCGAAGTCGCGCTCGAACAGCGAAAGGGCGCGCAGGCGCAGCTCGGCGCCCTTGCTGAGGCGCCCGTCGGCGGTGGTGATCGGCGCGCCGGCGTCGGTCGGCAGATCGGCGCCCGCCACGTCCAGGAGGCGCGGGTTCTCCGCTTCGCGCAAGGGTCCGGCGGGAAACACGAAAGGGTAGGCCTGGAGGAGCAGCGGCAGGAGCGGCAGCGCCTCGGCCGTGCCGGGTGGGAAGCCCGAGCCGTCTTCCAGGAGGGAGCGCAGGACGCACAGGCGCGGCCCCTCCTCGCCGCGCTGCCAGACCACGGGAAAGGCGGGGGCCAGCCGCTCGGCCTCGGCGGCCACGATCGGCACCAGCCCCGCCCGGCGCGGCAGGGGGTAGGAGAAGGGCGAATAGATGCGCGCGGCCATGCGCTCGCCCGTCAGCGGCTCGGCGCGCTCGCAGATCACCGGCGCTCCTCCGGCCGGCAGGGCACGAAGGCGGCGAAGGGCAGCGGCGCGTCGCCGGCCCGGAAACCGACGCTGGCGTCGAGGTCGAGCAGCAGCAGGGTGCGGCCGCCGAAGGCGTATTCCAGCGCCGCCCCGGCCTCGGCCGGCGGGCCGCCGAGATGGGACCCCTCCACGAGGTCGAGCCGGCGCTCGGCCGCCGCCCAGAGGCCGATCGCCGGCGGCGCGTGGGGAAAGGCCTCGCGCAACGCCCGGCGGATGGCGGGCAGGTCCGCCCCGCGCACCTCGTCGCGGATCTCGCAGTCGATCGCCGTCTGGAGGTACAGTTCCAGGAGGTCGGCCGCCTGGAGCGCCACCTCGTCGCACACCGCGCGCGCGTCGCGGTTCCGGCGCTCGATGGGCAGCGTCAGCGGATGGGCGCCGAAGCGGGCGAGGCCCCGCAGGGCGTCGTGCTGCGCCTGCGCCAGCCAGCCGCGTCCGAGCATCCAGGACAGGGCCGCCGGATCGCGCCCCTGCCGGCGCCGGTCCTGCGTCAGCGCCTCGCGCGGGGCGAGCGCCGTGGTGCCCTGCTTCAGGAGCAGCGTGCCCCCGTCCAGGCGCACGTCGAGGACGCGCGGGTCCTGGCCGGGGGCGAGCGCCACGGCGAAGCCGAAGCCGACGAAGCCGTCGCCGAGCCCGGCATCGGCGAGGTCCTGGCGGAACACCTCCACCCGGCCGCCGCCCACGCAGCGGTCGTCGTGGAAGGCGAGCACCGTCGCTCCGCGCAGCGTCAGCGCGTCGCTGTGGATCCAGCCCTCGACGCGCGAGCGGGTGGCGAGGTCGATGTGGCCGCGGATCATTCGGCGGCCTCGAGCGGCGGCGCGAGGCGCGCGGGCGCGAAGCCGAAGGAGTCGCAGTAGCGCCGCGCCATCTCGGCCGCCGAGATCACGGCGGGCAGGCCGGCGCGCAGCACGGCGGCGTTGCGCGGGTCGGCGGCCAGGCGCAGGGCGCGCAGGAGGTCCGCCGCGTCGCCGAGCCGGAAGTGGAGCCCGGCCACCCCGTCCGGCACCTTCTCGGCCATGCCGCCGATGCCCGTGCAGATGACGGGCGCGCCGGCGCCGAACGCCTCCTGGATCACCACGGGCGAGTTCTCCCACCACTTGGACGGGATCACCACGTAGTCGCACTCGCTCATCAGCCGGTGCACCGACCGGTTGTCGTAGGCGCCCGCGTAGGACAGGAACGGGTGGGCCTTGAGGCTCGTCTCGAACCGTTCGGTGAACTCCGGCCCCTGGCCGATCAGGTTGCCGTGGATGCGCAGCCGCATGGTGGCGGCGAGCGCCTTGTCGGCGCCGATCAGGTCGGCGACGTCGAGCAGCACGTCGACGCCCTTGAACGGGTTGATCTGGCCGAAGAAGCCGAAGGTCCAGCTCCGGTCGCGCTTGGGGCCGCGCATCGGCTCGGCCGGCGCCAGGAGGCCGTTCTCGATCACCCGCATGCGCGCCGGGTCGAGGCCCCAGTCGGTGAAGCGGTCGGCCAGGAACCGGCTCGGCGAGACGAAGCCGTCGAAATCGCCGAAACTGTCGAGCATCGTCTCGCGGCGCATGGCGAACTGCGCGCGCAGGTGCTCGGGAAAGCAGGTGGCGCAGGCCTCGTTGGAGGCGCCCTCGCACAGGATCCGGACCTGGCGCGTGATCATCTGCCCGTGGTTCTGGCAGATCGCCAGGAACTCGTGGATGGTGAGGAACGTGCGCATGCCGGGCATCGCCCTGACGGCGCGCAGGGCGCCGAGGCCGAGATGGTAGAAGTGGTGGAAGTTGGCGAGGCCCACCCCCTCGCGCGCCAGGATCTCGACGAGCTGGTCGGACACCGAGCGCGGCGCGAGGTGGTAGAAGTGGTCGTAGCGTTCGGCATCGTGGAACACGGCGAACTCGTGCTCGTCGGCGAAGGCGAGGCGATGGCGCGTGGCGGAGGCGCAGGCCCCGACGTAGATGGCGTCCACGCCGATCTGCCGGAGGCCCCGGAACAGCGCATAGGCCGAGATCTCGGCGCCGCCCTTGGAGAGCGAGGGGTGGCTGTGGGAGATCACCGCCACCTTGGGGCGGGCGGCGGCGGCGGCGTCCGCGCCGGCGCGATTGGCGTTGGCGGGGATCATGCGGCCTCCCGCGCCCGGCCGGCCAGGAGATCGGCGTCGATCATGTCGGCGAGGCGCGAGGCGGCGGCGCGCTCGACGCGCAGCGCGCAGGCCGCGTGGCGTCGGTCGCCGGGCGAGACGGGCAGGCCGCTGTCGCCCAGGAGCCCGCGCGTCAGCACCGGCGCCCCGGCGGCGTGGTCCAGGAAGGCGGGCGTGCTCCAGCCGAAGCAGGCCGCGCCATAGGCGCCGTCCACGCGGTCGGGCCGCCCGGCGTCGTCGAGGATCTCGAAGCGGTCGAGCCCGTGGCCGCGCCGCTCGAGGCTGGCGGCCGCCGCGCGCCAGCCGGCCGCGACGAGGACGACGCCGCGCCCGACATGCACGAAGCGCTCCGGCCCGAGCCGGTCCAGCACGAAGGGCAGCTCGGACAGGACGTCGTGGCCGTGCGGCACGGCGAGAAGCGAGAGCGGGGCCGGCGTCCGGGCGCGCAGCTCCTCGAAGCGCATCAGCGCCTCCGCCCGCCCCCGGCCCTGGTCGGCGACCACGCACAGGCCGGTGCCTGGCGCGAGTTCGGGCAGGTGCCGGGCCAGGCGGTCGAACACGAGGTTGAGGTTGCCCGTCTCGCCCGGCAGGCGCAGCACCACCAACGTCCGGCAGGGCTCGGCCCGCAGCACCGCCGGCGCGCGTCGGGCCCGGCGCAGCTCGCGCCCCTGGGCGGCCAGGAAGGCCTCCCAGAAGGGCTCGTGGCGGATCGCCGGGAACAGGGCGAGGAGTTCCTCGCCGTCGGCCACCGGATCGAGCCGGCGCAGCGTCTTGGGCTCGACGCGCAGCACCGCGCCGGTGCCGTCGTCGTGGACCACGCGCAGCAGCGGGGCGCCACCCGCGTCCAGCGGAAGCGCGCCCTGGAGCACGGTGGAGAACCCGGCGCGCGCCGTGGTGCCGCCCCCGCCGAACACCGCGGCGAGGTCGGCGCGCGGCCGAAACGAGGTGGACGCCTCGTCCGCCGTCAGCACGCAGTCGCCGAGCCGCATCTGGAAGGTCTCGACGCGCTTGGCCGGGCTCACCGCCCAGCCTTCCGCGAAGCAGCCGAAGCCCGGCGCCATCAGCAGCTTGTCGATGCCGCCCTCGGCGGCGATCCCGGCGGCGGCGGCGTTGCCGGCCGCCCAGCCACCGCCCGAATGGAGCACGGCCGCCAGCCCCTCGGCGTGGCCGCCCACCGCCAGCGGCCGCGCCTGGGCGAAGGCGGCGGTGAAGGCGTCGGTCCGCAGCACGCGGGTGTGGGGGCCGTAACGCAGGTGGAACTGCGCGCCGCGGCCGAGATACACGAAGCCGTCGCGCAGCACCGGCGGCGGCTGCCAGCCGGTGTCGAGGAGGCCCACGACGCCCACGCAGGTGGAATTGAGGTCCGGCCGCTCGTAGCGGAACACGGCGCCGCCCGCCGGCAGCTTCTCGCGGTCGGCCACCACGGCGGCGAAGTCGGTGTCGGCGCCGCGCTTCATCCAGCCGACGAACCAGACCTGGCCCTCCGCGCCGACATGCACCGCGTCGATCTGGCCGATGTCGTTGTCGGACAGGGGACGCAGCGGGCGATCGCACAGGGCCAGGGCTTCGGCGCGCAGGCCCGCCAGGCGCCGCAACATGCGCTCGCCGCGCGTGTCCTCGCCGCCCTGCGGCGACATCGCGGCCAGCACCCCGCCGCGCCAGGCGGCGACCAGCTCGGCGACGGACGGGTCGCGCCCGCCCGGCGGCATCAGCCGGACGTCGGTGCCGGCCACGCGCACCCCGACGCGCATCGCGGCGCGGCGCGGCGACAGGCGCGCCAGACGCGCGAAGACCTCGGGGCCGAAGCGGAACGCGGCGCCCGTGGCGCGGCCGAGCCTCAGGTCGCTCGGTGGATGGGGCAGGCCGCTCGCGCCCAGCACCAGCGCGTCATCGCCCACGGTCAGCTCGAGCTCGGTCGGCGCCTCCGGCGCGTCGACGTTGAGCACCCATCCCGTGACGCCGTGCCCCGGATCGGCGCGCTCGACGCGCCCGCACCAGCGTCCGGTCTCGAGTTCCACCAGATCCGTGGCCGCATAGGCGGAAAGGGGAAGGACTTGCAGCATGGCGCGGGGCGAGAAGGAGGAACGCCGGAGCCGGTCCGGCAGGGATGCGAGGCGGTGGGGCGGCGCGCGGGCGGCGGCGCGCGCCCGGTCAGGCGGCCGGCTCGGCGCGCACGATCTCGACCTGGGCGCCCTCGCCCAGCTGGATGTCGCAGCGCGCCCGCGCGTCGAGGATCAGGAGCTGCTCGCCGGTGAGCGGATAGTCGGTGAACGGAACCGCCCCCGCGCCCTCCGAATCGGCCACGTGGGTGCCTTCCGCCACGCGCACCGTGGCGCGGCCGACGGCATGGAGGGCGACCACCGGGGGCGCGGCGCTGCGGGCGACGACGCGCCCCAGCGCGGCCGCGAACTCGGCCGGGCTGCGCACCGTCTCGCACGCGGTGCGCACGTCGGTGCCGGCGTAGGCTTCCAGAAGCGCGGCGGCCACGAGGGCCGGCTTGTCGGCCACCACGGCCTCGTCGCCCGCGTTGCGGCGCAGGAGGCCGCGCTCGTAGGCGCCGAACGACCAGAGGATGCGCAGGAAGTCGAAGTCGGACTGCGACACCCGCCCGTGCTTGAGCGCCCACTTCAGCGACGCCAGGCGCTCGCGCACCTCCTCGCGCGACAGGCCGGCGCGCGCCCGGGCGGCGCCCGCCACGGTGGCGCCGCTCTGCAGGATCACCGCGTCGCCGCCCTCGAGCCGCAGCACCACGGAGCCGACGCGCTCGGCGGCCACGGAGATCGGGAAGCTGAAGCCCAGGTGCCCGTCGCCGATGCCCGCCTCCGCCAGATCGCCGCGAAAGGCCGCGACCTTGCCGGCGCCCACGCACTGGTCGCCCTGGAAGGCGAGGAGCGTGTAGTCGCGCACGCGCCCGTCCGACGTGTAAATCCACCCCTGGATCAGATCGGTACTGGCGAACTCGATGCTTCCCCGGATCATCGGCCATGGCTCCTTCGGCGGATTTTGTCTGTATTGTGAAAGATATTCCTTACACTTCCGTAACCACCCCACGGGCGCATCATGGCGCGTTGCCCGCCTCCGGCGGAGGCCGACGCGACGACGGGAACGAAAACGTTTCATGAATTTTTCGATATTTTCATAATGATTGCGAAAGACTGTATACCCGCTTCATCTGTTGTTTTCCTCGCCGTCAGGAACAGTATTCGTTAACTTGAATATCCCGGCCATCCCGCGTCTCTTGTCGTCATTGAACGAGATGGAGCGACCTGTGGGCGGACTGGAGCGACGCGCGACCTTGAGGGTGGAACGGGGACTGTCGGCCCTGTCCTATCGCGGCGAGACGCCGGCCGCCGGCGAAGCGCCCGAGGTCGAGGTGGTGGCCGTGTCGCCGGGCCTCTCGCTCCTGTGCACGCCCGGCGAGCGGCCGGGCCTCCTGACGGCGCCCGGCCAGGTCCTGGTGGTGGTGGCGCACGAGCCGGGCGCGATCGACGTCGTGATGCGCTCGACCGGTCCGGGCGGCGCGCTGCCGGCGGGCCTCGAACTGCGGCGCATGGGAGCGGAGGCCGAGGCGGAGGCGGCACCCGCCCCGGCGCTGCGGCTGCGGCCGGACCTGCCGGAAGGCGGGGTGGAGTTCCTGCTGCGCGCCCATGTCTCCCTGCGCGGCGACATCGCGGCCCCGCGCGGCCACTGGATCTGCGGGCCGGAAACGCCCGGCCGGATCGAGGGCATCGAGATGCGCGGCGTTGCCGCCGAGCTGCCGCTGGAATACCAGGTGGCGAGCGGCGGGCGCGGCGCGGGCTGGTCGCCCTGGACCCCGGCGGGCGCCTATGCCGGCACGCGCGGACGGGCGCTGCCGCTGATCGGCCTGCGCGTGCGCCTCCTGCCCGACGCCGCTCCCGGCCTCGTCCTCAAGGCCGACGGCGTCTTCCTCGGCTCCTCCGTCGCCACCCGCCAGGGCCGCGAGATCGAGCTGGTCGGTCCGACCCCTCTCGACCCGCTGGTCGGCGTGCGCCTCGACTTCGCGGCGGCGGGTCGGGCGACCCGCCCCGCGCCGCCCACCCCCGTGCGCCAGCCGAGCCGTCTGCGTGTGTTCCGCCGGCCGGCGCCCGAGGTGGACGCCGCCGCCTGACATTCGCGCGCCGGCGCCACGCCTCGGACGGGCACCGGTTCCAAGGGCCATGAATGGCTGAGATCTACACCTATTCGATGAACGCGAGCTACGGGTCGATGACCCCGGACGCGTCGGATCACATCAACAGCGTGCTGGCCGATCTCGGATTGGACGGCACCGCGGGCGACGTGTCCGGCGCGGCGCCCTCGACCGCCGATGCGGTGGGCACGCTCAACGACCTCACCGCCCGCCCCGACACGGACGCCGCGACGTCGGGCACCGACGCCTCGACGGACCAGGCCGGATCGATCCTGACGGGATCGGGCGCCGGGACCGGCGACCACGCCGCGTCCGCCGCGCTCACGCCGGAGCCGACCGCCGAACCCGTCGCCGCGAGCGTGCCGCACGCGACCGACCTCGATGCCGGCACCGTCTCCGCCTCGGCGGCCGATCTCGGCACGGACACCGCCACCGCCACCGCCGCCACGGGCGCCGACAGCCTGTCCGGCTCCCACGCCGCCGGGTCGGACGCTCTCGGGGGCCTCGGCACGGACACGCTCTGGGGCAGCGACGGCACGACGCACGACCTGTCCGGCCTCGCCCCCGTTCCGGCGGGCACCGATACGATGCACGCGGCCGGCGGCATGGACACGATCTACGGCGGCAACGCCACGATCTACGCCTCGGGCCATTCCACGACGCTCGGCACCGACACGGTGCTGGCCGGCGGCGAGGCGACCACGATGGACGGCTCGGCCTCCGCCCAGCCCCTCCAGGCCGACGGCTCGACGAGCTTCGCCGACCTGCCGGGCGGCTCGGGCAGCGACACGATCCTCCTGCACGACGGCGCGGGCTCGGCTATCGCGGCCACCGGCGACGACGCCCACGCGGCGGCCTATTCCGCCTATGACGGCTTCGGCGGCGACGCGGCCAACGCCTCCGTGCTCGCCTACGGCTCGCCCGACAGCGTGATCGGCGGCGACGGCTCGGACCATTTCGCGCTTCTCGGCTACGACGGCTACGGCACCGGGACGGGCGACGACGGAACCGCGTACCACGACCCCTATCTCGCGGACGGCCAGGTCACCCATTCCGACGCGGGAACCTTCGTGTCCTACGCGGACGGCTACGACCCCGGCTATTCCGGCACGGACCAGCTCCCGTTCGAGGATACGGTGATGGCGAGCGGAAGCGCCGGGTAAGGCGCCGTTTAGGGATCGCGGTGCAGTCTGGCGGCGCCCGGCTGCGCCCTCGCGCGCGCCGTGCCTCCGACCGCAGCCCCGTCCCGCCCCCGCCCCACCGTCCGCAACGAGCCCGTCCGCCGATGTCCGCCGCCCCCCAGACCGCAGGCCTTCGCGACAGGGCGCTGGCCGCCCGAGCGGCGGGCGACAGGGCGCTCGCGCTGGCGCTGTTCCGGGAGGCCGGCGACCCGTGGAGCCGCAGCGACGCCGCCGCCGAGCTCCTGGCCCTCGGCCGCGCGGCGGAGGCCGCCGTCCTCGCCGAGGCCCTGGCGGCCGAGCGGCCCGACTTCGCCCCCGCGCACCGGACGCTCGGTCTGATCGCGCGCGCCCGGGGGGACCACGCCGCCGCGCACGGCCATTTCGGTGCCGCCGCCGCGCGCGACCGGGCCGACCTTTGGAACGCCTATGACGGCGCGCAGGCCCTTCGCGCCCTTGGCCGGACCGACGAGGCGGACGCGGCGCTGCGCGCCCTGGCCGGCGCGACGCCGCTGCCGCACGCCCTGCGCGCCCTGGGCGACGCCGCCCGGATGCGCGGCGACGCCGACGGCGCGCTGGCCGCGCTTCGCGTGGCCGCCGACCTCCTGCCCGCCGATCCGTGGTTCCTGCTGGACCATGCCGAGGCGCTGGCGGCGCTCGGGCGCCTGGCGGAGGCCGAGGAGGCGCTCGGCGCCCTCGCCCGGCGCCATCCCCGCTTCGCCGGCGCGCCCCGCGCCCTGATGCGCCTTGCCGCGCGCCGGGGCGACCGCGCGGCGCAGATCGATCACGCGCGCGCGCTCGCGTGCCTCGACGCGGACGCGGGCACGCTGGACCTTGCCGACGCGCTCCTGGACGCCGGCCAGACCGCCGAGGCCGAAACGCTGGCCGCCCGCCATCTGGCGCGGCGCGGCGCGGCGCCCCGCCCCCTGCGGCTCCTGGCGCGCGCCGCGCGGCAGCGGGGCGAGGGCGAGCGGGCGCTGGCCCACACGCGCGCCGCCTGCCGCCTGCTGCCGGACGCGGCGCCGCTGCGCGCCGAACGGGCCGCCGACGCGCTGGCGATCGGGCGGCTGGAGGAAGCCGAGAGCGAGGCGCGCGCGGCGCTGGCGATCGACCCGGCCTCCCCGCACGCCGCCCGGACGCTGGCGCAGGTTCTGCGCGCGCGCGGCCGGGAGGCCGAGGCCCTCGAGCTGATCCGCGCGCTCTGGGCCGAGGGCGCCGGACCGGCGCAGGCCGGCTTCGAGCTCGCCGCCGCGCTGCGCGACGCCGGCGAGCTCGACGCGGCGGAGCGTGTGCTGGAATCCATCGCCGCCCGCCCGGACGCGGCGCCCGAGGCGCTGGTGGAGCTTGCCCTCCTGGCACGGCGCCTCCGGGGGGGCGAGGCGGCCCGCGACCGACTGGACGCGGCGCTGCGGCTCGACCCGGCACAGCCCCGCGCGCTCCTGTGCCTCGGCGATCTGGAGCGCGAGACCGGACGCTTCGGATCGGCCGAGGAGGCCTATCGCAAGGCGCTCCGGGCCCGCCCCGGCTTCGGCTGGGCCCATGTCGGCCTGGCGCTGCTGGCCGAGGCACGAGGCGACGGCGCGGCGGCGGAAGCGGCGCTGCGCGCGGCGATCGATGCCGATCCGGCGGAGGCGCATCCGCGCATCGTGCTGGCGCTGCGGCTCGCCGAGCGCGGCGAGGCGGAGGCCGCCCGCGCGCTGCTCGACACCGTGCCGGACACGGCCCCGCGCGCCGCCGAGGCGGCGCTGGTCCGCGCCCGCATCCAACGCCTTGCGGGCGACGCCGCCGGCGCCGTGACGCTTCTCTTCCAGGCCGCCCGTCGCTGGCCGACGCGGCCGGACCTCGCCGTGGAGGCAGCCGAGGAGGCGCTGCGGCTCGGCCGCGCCCGCGAGGCGCTGCAACTGCTGGCGGAGGCCGAGGCGCGCGCGCCCGGCCATCCCGCGCTTCTGGAAGCCCGGGCCCGGCACGCCCTGGCGCGGGACGACCTCGACACGGCCGGCGCGCTGCTCGCGCAGGCGTCGGCGCGCGATCCCGCCCGCCTGTGGCCGCAGCTCACGGAGGCGCGGCTCCAGGCCATGGGCGGCGCGCCGGACCAGGGCCTGGAGCGCTTTGATGCGATCGCCCGCCGCTTCGGCGACCGGCCGGAGATCGCGCTGGCACGGGCCGAGCTCCTGCGCCAGATCGGCCGGCCCGACGCGTGCGAACGCGCGTTCGACGCCGCCCTGGCCGCCGGGGCGACGCCCGCGCTCCGCACCGCCGCCGCGCTGGCGGCGGTGGAAGCGGGCCGGCTCGCGCGCGCCGAGGCGCTGCTGTCGGACCGCCGCGCCGGCACCCGCGCGGACGAGGCGCGAGTTGGCTTCGCAAGGGCCCAGCTCGCGGCCGCCCGCTGGGACTTCGACACGGCGATCCGCGAAGGCGAGGCCGCCGTGCGCCTCCAGCCGGCCGACGGCTGGTACCGCAACCGCCTCGCCCACGCGTCGCTCCTCGCGCTGGAGATCCCGCGCGCGGCGTGCGTTCTGGCCGAGGCGGCGGCGCTGGAAGCCGGCGCCAACGCGCTGCGCGGCAAGTCGGCCAATCCCTCGCAGAGCCACTACGGACAGCTCCTGGACGAATTCCGGCTGGACGCGGAGGCGCTCGCCGCCCTGCGCGACGCGCTCGCCCGCCCGCCCGCCGAGCGCGGCGAGGCGATCGCCGCCACCGTGCGCGCCTTTCCCGACCACACCGGCGCGGCGATCCTCCACTTCATCGAGGCGCGGCGCGGCGGCGCGCTGACCGCGATGTGCGGGGCGGGCGACGGCGGCGTGCCGCGCACGGTGCACCAGTTCTGGACCGAGCCGGACGTGCCGGCCGACGTCGCCGCCTTCATGGCGAGCTGGCGCGAGCGCAATCCCGGCTTCCGGCACCGGGTGTGGAGTGGGCCGGAAGCGGACGCCTACCTGACGGCGCATGCCGCTCCGGCGGTGCGCGCCGCCTTTCGCCGGGCGCGCGAGCCGGCCATGAAGGCCGACCTGTTCCGCCTCGCGCTCCTCGCGCACGAGGGCGGCGTCTGGGCCGATGCCGACGACCGCTGCCTCCGGCCGATCGCGCCGCTCCTGGCGCGCGGCGCCGGCCTTCTCGCCTATCAGGAGGACCTCGGCTCGCTCGGCAACAACTGGCTGGCGGCGCGTCCCGGCCATCCGGTTCTGGCGCGCGCGCTGCGCGAGGGGACGGACGCGGTGAACCGGGGCGACGGCGACATCCTCTGGCTCGCCACCGGTCCCGGGCTCCTGACCCGCGTCCTGGCGCGCGCGCGCTGCGGCGCGACGCCGGACGAGGCTGCGGACGCCCTCGTGCTCGACCGCTCGGAGTTCCTCGACCACGTCGCGATCCACTGCCTCGCCGCCTACAAGGCGAGCGAGCGCCACTGGAGCCGCACCGCCTTCGGCGGTCGGCCGCGTCAGGGGGGCGGACGGGCCGCCTGAGGCTCAGGCCGCCGGGCGTGCCGTGTCGGGAAACAGGACGCGGGCGCGCGCGTCCAGCGCGCGGCGCACCGACAGCGGCACCTGCCGGCGCGACTTGGCGCGGGGCAGCGCCATCTCCGCCATCGGCGCGACGTCCGGGTGCATCGACTGGCGCTCGGCCCCGTTGTCGAAGGCGAGATGCTCCAGATTGTCGACGAAGCTTTCCGCCGGCAGCCCCTCGGCGAGGAGCAGCGCGTGCCGGGCAAGCTCGACATGCAGGTAGAGGATCGTGTCCCCCGCCGCTGTTTCACGTGTGACGCCGATCCCGTCCACCAGCGTCGAGGCGTGCGCGAGGATGCCGCCGATGCCGATGGCATGGTCGGGCGACACCAGGAGGTCGCGCGCCGGAACGCCGGGAGCCACGGCCCCGGCGCGGATGCGGATCGGCAGAACCCGGAGCGGGTCGGCGAAGCGGGTCGCCACCGTCTGCCGGCCGATCCATCGTACCGCCTCCGCGGCTCCGTCCGCCGTGAGCACCAGGTCGCCCGGCCGCAGGTCCTCCACCGCCACCGGCCCGGCGGGGGTCGCGAGCCGCGTGCCGGGCCGGAAGCACACCGGCGCGACGTCCACCCCGATCGCGCCGGTGGTCGCGGCATCGCCCGCGGTGGCGCCCACGGGGCCCGATCCCGAGCCGCCCGCGCCGGTGGCGGCAGCGTCGCCACTCGCCGCCCCGGCGCCCCCGCTCGCTCCCGAGCCGACGCCCGAACCCGTGGCGGTGCCGCTGGACGAGCCGCCGGCCGCCGCCATCGCGTCCTTGGCGGCCGCCTCTGCGGCGCTCCCGCCGCTCCCCGAGCCCGAGGCCGTCTCCGTTCCGTCGGACGCGCCGCCGCCCCCTTCGCCGCCCGCGCTCTCCGATCCGCCGGCCTCGCCCGAGCCGCCCGCCGCCGCGCCGTCCCCGGATGCGGCGGTGCCCTCGCCGCGATCGGCGCCGCTCTCGCGCGCGGCGCCCCCGGCGGAGGTCGTCCCGCCGGCACCACCGGCCGCCGCCGCGCCCGAGCCGCCGGCCGTGCCCGCACCGCCGACGCCCGTCGCGCCCTGACCCGTGCCGGGTGCGGCGGCGGCTCCCGGAGCGCCGGCGAGCCGCGTGGCGGCCGCGTTCGCCGCGCCGCTGCCGCTCGTGGCCGCCGGCCCGGCGCTCTGGTGGCTCTCGCCCGACCCGTCGCCGGTGCCCTCGCGGCCGGCGGTGCCGCCCGCTTCCGCATCGGCGGCGGCGGCCTCGCCGCCGGCGCGCGCCGTGCCGCCGCTTGCGGCCGCCATGGCCGCGCCCGGCGTCGCGGCCGCCGAGGCGATGCTGCCCGACATGGCGACGCTGGCCGCCGCCGAGGTGTTCGCGCCGCCCGTGGACGAGGCGCCGCCCGGCCGGTCGCGGCCGCCGCCTTCGCCGGCGCCGGCGTCTTCCTGCATGTCCTCGGTCTCGGTCACGGGCCGGTCCTTCGCGGGGCGGATGGGGTCGAGCCTACCTTGCGGCCGGCCCGGCGCGCCCGCAAGCGAGACCTCCCGACAGGGCAAGCAAAGGGTGAACGCGCAGGGGCCGGGGCGCGCGGGGTCAGGCCGCCGCCAGCCAGCCCTGCGATGACGGGCGCCCGATCATCCCGCGCCCGAGCCGGAACACGCGATGGACTGGACCGAACTCCTGCGCGCCGATCCCGCGCTGGCGCTGCCGGAGCGTCACGCCGAGGCCCTGACCCGCGCCGCCGCCCGCCGCTTCCGAGAGGGGGCGCCGGGCGACGCGCTGGTGCTCCTGCGGCGGCGCATGCGCCTGAGCCAGCCGCCGGCGGCGGCCGAGTGCGCGCTGCTCGCCCTGACGGCCTCGGCGGCGGGCGCGCGCGCCGAGGCCGACGCGGCACTGGCCGAGGCGCTCCTCGCCGACCCGCTGGACCCGGCGACCGGGCTCGTCGGCCTGCGCCTCGCCGTCGGCCGCGAGGCGGTGGCGGCGGCCGCCCGGCGCATCCTGGCCGGCCCCGCCGCCGGCGACGACGCCGTGGCGCAGGCTCTGGGAGCCCTCCTCTCGGCCGGCGAGGACGCCGTGCCCCGCCTCGACTTCGCGGACGGGCACCTGACCGGCTGGGCGGCCTGGCGCGGCGAGCCGGCGCCCGCCCTCCTCCTGTTCGGGCCGGGCGGCGAGCGGCGCCACGTGCTGGCCGTCTGCCCGGACCTCGCCTTCCTGCCGCCCGGCGCCCGAGGCGCGCGGATCGATCTGGCCGTGGGCGGCACGCTCGCCGGCTGGCGCCTCGAGCGGGACGGCCGGGTGGTGGCGCAAGGGCCGCTGCACGCCCGCTCGCGCCACCGCGCGCCCCGCCCGACCGCCCTCCCCCCGCGAGCCGTGCCGCCGCGCCGCCCGATCCGGGTGGTGATGCCGGTCCACGGCGACCCGGACACGACGCGCGAGGCGCTGCGGGCAGCGGTGCTGGAGGTCGGGCGCCAGCCCGGCGCCCGGCTCGTGGCGGTGGACGACTGTTCGCCCGTACCCGCGATCACGGCGCTCCTGGAAAGCTTCGCCGCGCGCGGCCTCCTGGAGCTTCGCCGCACCCCGGTGAACCTCGGCTTTCCGGGCGCGGTGGCGCTCGGCCTCGACGGGGCGGACGGGCTCGACGCGCTGGTGCTCAACGCCGACGCGACGCTGCCGGCCGGCGCGCTCGCGCGCCTTGCGGCGGCGGCCTACGCGGCGCCCGACATCGGCACCGTCACCCCCCTGTCCAACAACGGCGAATGGACGAGCTGGCCCCTTCTCGGCCGGGCCGCCCCCGTCCCCCCGCAGGCTGAGGCCGCCCGCCTCGACGCGGCGGCACGCCGCCTCGGGGCGGCGCCGGTGGACCTGCCCAACGGCGTCGGCTTCGCCCTGTTCGTGCGCCACGACTGCCTGGCCGCGATCGGCGCGCCCGCCCGGATCTACGAACGCGGCTATTTCGAGGATCTCGAATGGACGCTGGAGGCGAGGAGGGCCGGCTATCGCAACGTCGCCGCGCCCGACCTCTTCGTGCCCCATCACGGGTCGCGGTCCTTCGGGACGGACAAGGCGCTGCTGGTGGCGCGCAACCTGCGGCGCCTGCGCCGCCGCTATCCCGCGGTCCGCGAGGCGAGCGCCGCGTTTCGCGCCGCCGACCCGCTGCGCGCCGCCCGGGCCCGGCTGGAGGAGGCCTGCCCGCCGGCCGGCCGGCCGACGCTCCTGGTCGGCCCCGCCGGCAGCCCGACGCTGGCCGAACGGCTGCATCGCCTTGGCCCGACGGCAGGGGGCGCGACGGAAAGGGGCACGGCGGCAGGGGGCACGGTGGTGCTGCGCTGGCGCCGCGCCGGCGCGGCGCTCTGCGTCGAGCTCGTGCGCCCGGACGGCGGCGCGCCGCAGTCGCTCGCCTTCGACGCCCTCGCCGAGGCGGACGCCCTCGCCGCCTGGCTGGCGGCGCTCGCCCCCCGCCGCGTCGAGCTGGCGGGCCCGGTGCCGCCCGCCGGCCTCAGCGACGCGATCCTGCGGCTGGACGGCCCCTTCGCGATCCTGGCGGGCGACCCCGAGGCGGGCGCGGCCGAACCGCTGGCGGCGCATTTCGCCGCCTGGCGCGCCCGCCTCGGCGACCGCTGGATCGAGGGGCTCGCGCAGGACCGGGCGACGCACGCGGTTCTCGCACGGCTCCTGCACGGCGACCCCGTCGCCGGCCGCCTCGTGACCGACGCGCCCGAACCGCGGCCCGCCGCGCCCCACCCCGCGCCCCACTCCGCGCACCCCCCGGCGCCCACCGGGCCGCTGGCGCTGGTGATGGCCGTGCCGGCCCCGGCCTCGCTCGGCTTCGCCCGGACGCTCGGTGCCGCGCTCGCCGCGCGGGGGGCGCGGCTCGCCGTGCTGGGCGCCAGCGCCGACGACCTCGCGCTGATCGGCCGGGGCGTCGGCGTCACCGGACGCCTGGAGGCGGGCGAGTTCGCGCCCGCCGCCGCCGCGGTCGGCGCGGCGGCCCTGGCGCTGCCGCCCGCCGACCCCTCGCTCGCCCTGTTCGAGCGCCTCGAGGCGCAGACCGGCCTGCCCGGCGCCCGGGTCGACTGGGGCGGCGCACCGCCCGCCCCACCCGCCTCCTCCCTTGTTCTCGACCGGAGCCGCGATGAGCGACACACCGTCCAAGCCCTCGTCGATTGGTTCGCTGGTCGCCTCGCGCCGTAGGCGCCGGGGCCACGCCGACGCCGGCCAGGCCGCGCCCGAGGACGGCGCCCTGCGCCTCCAAGCCCGGCGCACCGGCGAGACGCTGATCGAGGGCCATGCCGCCGACCCCGGCGATCCCGAGCGCCGCTTCGTGGTGGAGCTGCTGCTCGACGGCGTGCCCGTGGCCCTCGCGCGGGCCGAGCAGCGGCTCGCCGCCGCCGGCGACGGCGCCCCCGTGGGCGACGGCTGCCACGGCTTCGCGTTCGCGCTCGACCCGGCCGTGCTGCCGTTCGCGGCGGTGGCGCAGGTGCGGCTGGCCAACGGCGGCGAGCCGGTGGGCGAGCCGATCGCGCTGCACGGGGGCGAGCCCTTCGCCCCCTCGCCCGCTCCCGCCGGCGAGGTGCGCTGGCTGGGCGGGCTCGAGCTCGCCGGCTGGGTGCACCGCGCCGGCGCCGAGGGCGCACCGCCGCGGATCGAGGCGCACATCGACGACGCGACGGTCTCGCTCGCGTGGGCCGACGGGTGGCGCGAGGTTCGGCGCGGCGCGACGCTGCGCGCCGAGCCCGCCTTTCGCCTGCGCCTGCCCGACCGCTTCGCCGACGGGCGCCTGCACGAGGTGGAGGTCTTCGCCGACGGCCAGCCCCTGCC
Organism: Aureimonas flava; assembly: GCF_003583935.1. Classification (GTDB taxonomy): domain Bacteria; phylum Pseudomonadota; class Alphaproteobacteria; order Rhizobiales; family Rhizobiaceae; genus Aureimonas; species Aureimonas flava. Next base: position 385,891 of record NZ_QYRN01000002.1, read on the forward strand.
CGGCGGTCCCTTGCGCCTCCTCGCCTTCGCCGACGGCCTGGCCGCCCATCTCGAGGCGCGGGCCGAAACGGAGGGCGAGCGGCTGCGCGGCGAGCGTTTCGACCGCTGGTTTCCGAACGGCGTGCCGTTCTCCGAGTTCGACCGCTGGAGCGTGCGTTTCCCGCTTCCCTCGCCCCGGCCGCAGGCGGCGCGGCCCTTCGCCGTGGCCGTGTGCGGCGAGGAGGGGGCCGAGGCGAGCCTTGCGGCCGGCGCGCTGGATCGCTCGGGCGAATGGATCGGCGTGGTGCTCCCCGAGCGCGACGGCCGCTTCGATCCGGCCGACCTCCAGGGCTTCCTGGAAGGCGAGGCGGCGGATTGCGACACGGTGCTTCTTATGCAGGCCGGGACGCTGGCCCGGCCCGGCGGGCCGGAGCGCCTTCTCCAGGCGCTGGGGGACGAGCCCGCCGCCGCCGTCGCCTACGGCGACCGGCTTCTCCTCCTGGAGGACGGCGAGCCGGTGCCGCTGGCAGGCACCGCCTTCGACACCGAGCGGGCGCTGGAGCAGGGCAGCGCCGGCGCTCCCTTCGCCATGCGGCGCGGGGCGGTGCTGGCCGCGCTCGGCGAGGGCGCGGGCGACCTCGACCGGATCTTCCTCCATCCGCTGGACCGGGGCTTTGCCGGCACGCCGCTGCATCTGCACGTGCCGGGCTTCGGCTTCGCCGTGCCCCCCTCGCCGGCCGGCGGCGCCGAGCGGCTGGCCGAGGCGGTGCGGGCGCATCTTGGCGCGCGCGGCACCGTTGCCGCGGTGGAGCCGCGCCCGGCCGCCACGCTGCCCGCCGTGCGCGTCGGGCGCGAGCCGGCGGCGGGCGCCTGCGCCATCCTGATCGACGCCGGCTGGCACGACGAGGCGACTGTCGCCGCCGCGCTGGACGCGCTGGAGCCGACGCGGCGCCGCCGGGGGGCAAGCATTCTGGTGTCCTCGCCGAGGCTCGACGAGCGCGCGGCGGCACGCCTCCGGCTCGGCGGCGTCGAGGTCCGGCTCGCGCACGCCGCGCGCTCGCCGGCGCGCCGGCTGAGCGAGGCGGCGGGGCATCTGGGCGGCGAGACGCTGTGCCTCCTGGACGCGGGCCTCGCGCCGCTCGACGACCGCTGGCTGGACGAGCTCCTGGGCCGGCTCGCGGATCCGGGAACCGGGCTCGTCGCGCCGCTGCTGGTGGGGCGGGCGGGCGACGTCGTGGAGGCGGGACTGGCGCTCGACCTCGGAACCGCGCCGCGACCGCGCTTCGGCGGACGGGGCGCGGAGGATCCCGGCCACGGCGACCTGCTCCTGGTGGCCCATCAGGTCGCGGCGGTGGGACCGGCCGCCCTGGCGACGCGGCGGGCCGACTTCCTGGCGCTCGGCGGCTTCGACCCGGTGCTGTTCCCGCGCCATCTCTTCGCCGCCGACTACGCGCTGAAGCTGCAGGCGCTGGGGCGCCGCGTGGTGGTGACGCCCGACGCGCGCCTCCTGCGCTCGGAGGCGGCCGCGCTCGCCATGCCCCCCCTCGCCGCCGGCCTCGCGCGCGAGGTCGACACCCTGTCGGCCCGCTGGGGCCACGTCCTTGCGTCCGATCCCTTCGCGAACCCGCTGCTGCGGCGCGGCGGGGATGGGTTCGACGGACTCGCCTGGCCGCCCGCCGACGCCGCGCCGCGCACCGGGCTGGTGGGCCCGCCGCGCGCGGTGGCGCCCGGCTGGTGAGGCGGCCGGCGCCGCGCCGTCAGAACAGGATGTCGTCGAAATCGTCGCCCGCCGCCGGGGAGGCGTCGGCGCCCGCCCCCGGCACCGCCGCGGGCGGGCCCAGCGCCGCGGCGAACACGCCGCGCTCCTCCTTCATCGTGTAGCCGGCGCAAAGGACCGCATCGAGCCGTGCGGCGTCCGCCGGCGGCAGCTCGGCCTCCGCCGGCTCGCCCACGAGCGTCCCGACGGCGGCGGACAGGGCGCGCATCACCCGCGTGCCCTCTTCATGCAGCGCCATCATCCGAAGCACGGAGCGGATCTCGTCGCCCATGCCGTCGGCCGCCTCGGCGCTGGCCGCGAGCGCCCGGCAACTGTCTCCCTCGGCCGCCGCGAGGCCCGCGCAGGCCGCGGTGAGGTTGCGGTCCACGCTCGCCTCGGCTTCGGCGATGGCGGGCAGGAGCCGGCCGGCCAGATCGCGCGTGGCCTCCGCCGCCTGCTCGATGCCGGCGCGGATCGTGTCCACCTCGGCACGGGCCTGCGAGGACTGCTCGCGGATCACGCGGGCGATGTAGCCGATCGTCTCGTCGCCGCCCTCCACGTGGGCGGCCTGGATCGCGGCGTTGAGACCGGCGAGGTTGAGGTGGAACTCGAGACCCGTCATCTGATCGGTCATCTCGATCAGGAGGGCGGTGCGCTCGACGCTGCGCGCCAGGCTCGCGGCGAGCGCCCGGCGCGCCTCGCCGCCGGCCTCCATGGCGGCGCGCAGGCGCGAGGCGCCGCCTTCCAGCGCGGCGACGCCCCGCCCCGCGACCTCGGGCACGCGCAGGCTTTCCAGGACGCGGCCGCAATCGTCCAACCGGTCGGCGATGGCCGCGAGGTCGAGCGCCAGCCGGTCCATCAGGGCGCCGTAGGTCGCCGCCAGGTCGTCGAGCTGCGCCATCTCCAGCCGCGCCACGCGGTGGATCGCGGCCCGGCGGTGGGCGGGCGCGAGCGGCGCCTCGCCCGGCTCGAAGGTCCCGTCCCGAGCGAGCGGCCCGATCCGGTCGAGATTGCGCACCGTGTGCTCCAGCCGCTGGCGCGCCATGTCGTGCGCCTGGAGGCCCATCACCGCGGCCGCCACCGCGCGCCACACGGCGGTGAAGGCGACCTGCGCCTCCTCGCGCTTCGACGCGGCCACGTCCTGCTCCTCGGCCATCCGCCCGATCAGGGCCTGGAACCCGTGCGCGAGCTCGCGCCCGTCCACCGTCGCGAGGCTGCGCCCGACGATCGCGCGGCTTTCCTGGAGCGCGGCGCGCAAGGTGTCCATGCGCTCGTCGATCGACTGGGCGACCGCGGTACCGGAGGTGACGAGATCATCCACCGTGCGCGAGAAGGACACGAGGTCGACCTCGGCCCCCTTCATGCTCTCGACCTGGGCGCGGGCAATCACCACGATGTAGTCCAGCACCCGGAACACGGTCTTGAGCGAGGCGGACCCGTCGCGCGCGCGCTCCACCGCCGCGTTCAGCTCGCCGATCCGGTCCCGCCGCTCGGCGGTGAGGCGCCATGCCGTCTCGACGCTGGCCGCCGCCTCGACCAGGCCGCCGCGCGCCTCGGCCATCACCGGGTGGGTGAAGACTTCGGTCGCCCGCGCGATGCCCTCGCGCACCTCGGCGATGCGCCCGTGCGCCGTGCGCAGGCGCTCGCCCACCTCCAGGAAGACGCTTTCGCTCGCCACGGTCCAGCGCGTGATGCCGAGCACCAGGCGATCGAGCTCGTCGGGCGGACCGGCGGAAGGGGCGGCCTCGCCGCCGGGCACGGACGGGATCTGGGGGAGCGTCGTCGTCATCGCTTGACCGCCGCGGGCTTGGTGGAGGGATCGGCCGCCAATCGCAGGATCTCGGCCGGGATGCGGTCGAGCGGCAGCTCCGCCTCCACCGCGCCCGCCCGCATGGCTTCCCTGGGCATGCCGTAGACCACGCAACTGCCCTCGTCCTGGCCGAGCGTGCGCGCGCCGGCCGTGCGCAGCTCCAGCATGCCCTTGGCGCCGTCGTCGCCCATGCCGGTCAGGATCACGCCCAGCGCGTTGGCGCCGGCCGCGCGCGCGGCCGAGCGGAACAGGACGTCCACCGAGGGGCGGTGGCGCGTGACCAGCGGCCCGTCGCGCACCTCCACGTGGTACTGCGCGCCGGAGCGCCGGAGCAGGAGATGGTGGTTGCCCGGCGCGATCAGCGCGAGCCCGGGCACCACGCGGTCGCCGGTCGCCGCCTCGCGCACCTCGATCCGGCAGAGCCCGTCGAGCCGGCGCGCGAAGGCGGTGGTGAAGCCGGCCGGCATGTGCTGGACGATCACCATGCCCGGCGAGCTTTCGGGCAACGCCTCCAGGAGCCTGCGCAGCGCCTCCGTGCCGCCGGTCGAGGCGCCGACCACCACGACCTTGTCGGTGGTTCGCTCGATCGGCCGGCCGGAGGCCGGCGGCAGGATCGCGTCGGCGGTCAGCTTCCGCGGGACGTCGATCGTGGCGGTGCGCGCCACGACGCGCGCCCGGGAGGCGGCGCGCACGGCGTCGCAGATCCGCGTCCGGGCCTCCATCAGGAACTGCGGCGTGCCGACGCGCGGCTTGGTGATGATCTCCACCGCGCCCGCCTCCAGCGCCTGCATGGCCATCTGCGAGCCCGCCTCGGCCAGCGAGGAGCAGATCACCACGGGCACGGGGCGCTGGCTCATCAGCTTCTGCACGAAGGTGATGCCGTCCATGCGCGGCATCTCGATGTCGCAGACGATGACGTCGGGCACCTCGTCGCGCATCCGCTCGGCCGCGAAATAGGGGTTGGACGCGGTCGCGATCACCGCGATGTCGGCTTCGGCGTCGAGGATCTCGGTCAGGATCGTGCGCACGCTGGCGCTGTCGTCGACGATGAGGACGCGGATGGTTTTCATGACCTTCACTCGGTCCGTTCGTAGATGTTGCTCCGGATCAGCCGCAGCGGCAGATCGTGCGAGCGGATCGATTCGGCGTGGCCGAGAAACAGGAGCCCGCCGGGCCGCAGGTGGCGCAGGAGCTTGCCGATCACCGTGATCTGGAGCTCCGGCTGGAAGTAGATCAGGACGTTGCGGCAGAAGATCACGTCCATCACCTGACCGGGCCGGTACTCGGCATGCATCAGGTTGATCCGGCCGAGGCGCACGTTGCGGCGCAGCTCGGGCCGCACGGTCAGCCTCCGGGCCGCCCCCCCGTCCGCTGGCATCAGGTATCTCTGGTGGAGCCGGGCCGGCACGCTGCGCGTCGCCTCCGCGTCGTAGACCGCCTCGCGCACGGCGGTCAGCATCCGCACCGAGATGTCGGTGGCCGTCACCGACCAGGGAAACAGCGCGCCGCCGCCGGAAGCGTCGTCGGCGATCATCGCCAGGCTGTAGGCCTCCTGGCCGCTGGACGAGGCGGCCGACCAGATGCGCAGGGCCCGCTCGCGGCCGCCCTCCGCCAGACGCCGCAGCTCGTCCGGCGTCAGGTAGTCGAAATGCGGCGGTTCGCGGAAGAACGACGTCTCGTTGGTGACCACGCAATCGGTGAAGGCCTGCAGCTCGGCGGCCCGTCCGGCGGGCGCGCGCAGGAAGGCGAGATAGGCGCGGAAGTCGTCGACGCCGACGGCCGCCAGGCGACGCCGCAGGCGGGTCTCCAGCAGCACCCGCTTGGCGTCGGTCATCACGATCCCGCAGCTCTCGTCCACCAGCCGGGCCAGTTCGCGAAAGGTGGGCATGTCGAGGCTGGCCGGGGGGACGGCGCCGGTCTGCCTGGTCTGCCGCTGGATCGCCGAGCGCACCATTGGGGGATGTCCGAAATCGGAAAGGGAAGGAAGGGGACGGCGGGCCGGGCACGGCCCGCCGGATCGCGCGCGCGGGCTCCCGATCAGGCGAACGCGAGGCGTTCGGTCTCGAACAGCGTCGGGATGTCGAGGAGGGTCAGGAACGTCTCGCCGCGCCGGCCGATGCCGGTCATGAAGGACGAGTCCCAGGTCTCGCCGAACTCGGGGGCCGGCTCGACCTCGCCATCGGCGAACTCGGTCACCTCGTGCACGGTGTCGGCGATCACCGCCACCGTGCGACGCACGCCGCCCGCCTCGAAGTCCAGGACCACGATGCGGCTGTCGCCCGTGGGCTCCCCGTCCAGCGCGCCGCGCATGCGCAGCTTGGCCTGGAGGTCCACCACCGGCACGCCGCCGCCGCGGACGTCGATCATGCCCAGAAGCAGCGGCGGAGCGTTGGGGATGGGCGCGATCGGCTTGTAGTCCAGGACCTCGCGCACATGGGCGACGCGGATGCCGAACGTCCCGCTGCCCAGCCGGAAGGTCAGGATCTCGCGCGCGGGCTCCTCCTCGGCCCCGTCGGGGCTGGATGGATCGTCGGACAGACCCGTGGCGAAGCTCATGCGCTCATCCTCTCGAACTCGGCGTCCTTCGCCTCGCCCCCGAGGTCGAGATCGAAGCCGCCCCGGGTCGCGGGCCGGGGAGCGGCCTTGGGCCTGGACACGGCGCCCGCGGCGAAGCGGTCCACCGTGGCCTGGAGCGCGCGCACGTCGCGCCCGGCGGCCGCCACGGGCCTCGCCGCCCTGGAGCCCTCGTCGAGGCGGAAGAAGGCGGCGCGGTCGTTGAGGCGGCCGGCCTCGGCGGACAGTTGCTCGGCGGTGGCCGACATCTCGTTGGCGGCCGAGGCGTTCTGCTGGGTGACCTGGTCGAGCTGCTGGATCGCCTCGTTGATCTGCTGGGCGCCGGCGTTCTGCTCGCGGCAGGCGGCCGAGATCTCGGCGACCAGTTCCGCGGTGCGCTGGATGTCGGGCACGAGCTGCTGCAGCATCCCGCCCGCCTCCTCGGCGACCTTCAGCGTCGAGCCCGACAGCGACCCGATCTCGGAGGCCGCGATCTGCGAGCGCTCCGCCAGCTTGCGCACCTCCGAGGCCACCACCGCGAAGCCCTTGCCGTGCTGGCCCGCCCGCGCCGCCTCGATCGCCGCGTTCAGCGCCAGGAGGTCGGTCTGCCGCGCGATCTCCTGCACGATGCGGATCTTGTCGGCGATGGTGCGCATCGCCGCCACCGAGTTGGCCACCGCCTCGCCGCTGCGCTCCGCGCTGCTCGACGCCTGCGCGGCGATCTTCTCCGTGGTCGAGGCGTTCTCCGAGTTCTGTCGGATGTTGGCCGCCATCTCCTCCATCGCGGACGACGCCTGCTCCGTCGCCGCGGCCTGCTCGCTGGAGCCCTGGCTGAGCTGCTCGGCGGTGGCGGACGACTGCTGGGACCCGGCGGCCACCTGGCTGGCCGAGCCGGTGACATCGGACACGATGGAGCGCAGGTTCTCGGTCATCGCGTTCATGGCGCGCAGGAGGTCGCCGATCTCGTCCTGCCCGCGCGCGTCCACCACCTGCGTCAGGTCGCCCGCGCCGATGTCCTCGGCCAGCTTCACCGAACGCTGCAGGCCGCGCGAGATCGAGATGGCCATCCAGGCGGCCGCCGCCGCGCCGATCGCGATCGCCCCCAGCACGATGGCGATCATCATGTTGCGGATCGCGGCGTAGTTGTCCTGCGTCTGGGCGATGATGCCGTTGGCCGTCTCCTGGGTGCGGGCGACGAAGGTCTTGATCGCGGCGGCCGCCTTCGCCGACTCGGGCGCGACCGTGCTGCCGAACACCGCGGCGCCCGCCTTGAACGGGCTGTTCAGGCCACACTTGGCCAGTTCGAGCTGCCGGTCGTGCAGCGCCTGCCAGCGGTCCCGGATCTGGGCGGCCGCGGCCGTGCCGAGCGCGTCGGTGCCGGGAACCGTCGACAGGACCTCGGCGAGGTTGCGATCCGCGTCGTCCAGCTCGCGCATCGCCGCTGCGGACTTGGCGTCGTCGGCATAGTCGATCGTGGAGATCATGGCGAGCTGGGACCGGGTGACGATCGTGCCGAGCTGCTCGGCGACGGCGGCCGCGGCGGCGGAGCGGTCGGCGCGGGCGAACCGGTCGATCTCGGCGCGCATCGCCTCCACAAGCGGCTCCGTCTCGGCGAGCGACGTTCCGCCCGCGTAGGGGTCGACGCCCAGCACCGCGTCGAAGGCGTCGTCCGTGACCTTGTGGAAGACCGACAGCGCTGCGGCGAACTCGGCCAGCTCGCCCTTGCGCGATTCCGCGATGCTGGCGTCGAGCGTCTGCAGATTGGCCTGGACCTTGTTCCAGGACGCCTCGTAGCCGGCCTTCAGCGCCTCGATCTCGGCGGGTTCGGTGGCCACCAGCGACCGGTTCAGGATGCGCCGAACGTCGCGGACCTCGTTGTCGACCTCCTGCGCCAGCCGCACCTGGGCGAAGGGGCGCTCGGCGAAGTCGAGCAGGCTCCGGTTGCTTTCCCCGAGGCTGGAGACGCCGAAGTAGCCCGCGGCACCCAGAAGGGCGAGGACGGCGCCGAAGGAGCCGACGAGTTTGGTCTTGATGGTGACGCGCATCTTGCGGAAGGTCCGGTTCCAGGGGCCGATGGGGAGAGGGAGGATGTCAGGCGTGGGCGGGCGAGGCGTCCGCGCCGAGCACGACCGCGAGATCGACGAGCACCACGATGCGCCCCGCGTGCCGGGCGACGCCCGACAGGAACCGCAGCGGCCAGCGTGTGCCGTTCTCCGGCACCGGCTCCACCGCGCCGCGGTCCAGCGCGACGACCTCGTGGACGGCGTCGGCCTTGATGGCGACCAGGAACCCCTCGCCGCCGACCTCCACGCGAGACACCACGACGCGCGAGCTCGCCGTGTCGGCGACGGGCGGCATGTCCAGCCGGCACCGCAGGTCGACCAGGGGCATGATGTTGCCGCGCACGTTGACGAGGCCGGGGGCGAAGTCGGGCGCGTTCGGCACCCGCGTGACGGCCGGAGGGTCGAGTACCTCGTGGACGGCCTCCACCCGCAGGGCGAAGAGGTCCTCGCCCAGGGAAACGGTGAGGAAGTCCTCGGGCGGGGCGCCGGGCGCGCCCGCGGCGGGAATGGCGTGGCTCATGGCGGGGCTCCGGCTCAGGCGGCGAGGCGTTCGGCGCGCGGGGCGCCGGCCTGGCGGACCAGCGAGTTGACGTCCAGGATGAGCGCCACCGAGCCGTCGCCGAGGATGGTCGCGCCCGCCAGGCCCGGCGTGTGCCGATGCAGGGGCGAGAGCGGCTTGATCACGGTCTGGTGCTGGCCCACCACCTGGTCCACCACCATGCCGACCCGTCCGGTGTCGGTGTCGGCGACCACCACGATGCCGTCCTCGCGGCCGGTCCCGCCGAACACGTCGTCCAGGCGCAGGATCGGCACCATCGTGTGGCGGATGTCGACGAAGTTGCGGCCCGAGGAGGTGCGGCCTTCGATCGAGGACAGCTCGACGCATTCCTCCACGTTGGCGAGCGGCAGGATGCACTTCGTGCCGCCGACGCTGACCAGCAGCCCGTCGATGATGGCCAAGGTCAGCGGCAGGCGCAGGGTGAAGCGCGTGCCCCGGCCGGGCTCGGTGGCGATCTCGATCGAGCCGTGCAGCTCGCCGATCGTGCGCCGCACGACGTCCATGCCGACGCCGCGCCCCGACAGGTTGGAGACAGCCGCCGCGGTGGACAGGCCGGGATGGAAGATCAGCTCGTCGATCTCGCGCTCCGCCGGCGTCGCACCCTCGGCCACGATGCCGGCGGCGCGCGCCTTCTCCAGGATGCGCCCGCGATCGAGCCCGGCGCCGTCGTCCTCGACGGCGATGATCACCTCGGTGCCGGACTGGCGGGCCGAGAGGCGGAGCGAGCCGCGCCGGGGCTTGCCGGCGGCCAGGCGCCGGTCCTGCCGCTCGATGCCGTGGTCGATCGAGTTGCGGATGATGTGGACGAGCGGGTCGCCGAGCCGGTCCAGCACCGTCTTGTCGAGCTCGGTGTCCTCGCCCGACAGGACGAGGTCGATCTCCTTGCCGAGGTCGCCCGACAGGTCGCGCACCACGCGGCGGTAGCGGCTGAACAGCGTGTCGATGGGCAGCATGCGCATGTCCATCGCCGAGTCGCGCAGGTCCGCCGAGATGCGCTCGATCTCCTCCACCACGGCGGTGAGCGCCGGGTCGTGCCGCTGGTGGGTGAGCGCGATCAGGCGCGCCTGGGCGATCACCAGCTCGCCGACCTGGTCGAGCAGCGTGTCGAGGCGCGCGGCCGACACGCGCACGCTGGCCTCGGGCGAGGCCTGTGCGAGCGTCCTCGCCCCGGCCTCGCCGCTCTGCGCGGGCGCCGTGGCGGCCGGAGCGGGGGTCGGAGCGGGCGCGGCCGGCGCGGCATCGGCTGCCGGGCCGAGGTCCTCGATCGCGACGGCGCCAGGCTCGTCCACGAAGATGAACACGTCCTCGATCGCCTCGCGGCCGCGCCCCGTGGTCAGCACCACGCGCCAGGCGAGGTGAAGCGCCGTGGGCGCCAGGAGCGCGAGCTCGGGAAGGGCGTCGGCCAGAACCTCCACCTCGGCCGGGCCGAGCGCGCGCAGCTCGTCCAGGAGCGCCAGCGGATTGGTGCCGAACAGCAGCGCGTTGGCCGGCAGGCGCAAGGTCACGGCGAAGCGATGCGCGTCGGCGCCGGCGGGCGCGGCGGCGGCGAACCCTGCGGCGGCCGGGGCGGCGCCCCGCGGACCGCCGACCTCAGCCTCCAGCGCGGCCACGAGCTCGGCGCTGCGCGCGGCCAGGCCCGGTGCCGGCTCGAACAGGAGGCGGCGGATTTGGTCGGCGGCGGCCAGGAGCACGCCCACCAGCGCGGGCGTCAGCGGCACCTCGCCGCGGCGCACCGTCTCGAACGCGTCCTCCAGCTTGTGGGCGAAGGCGGCCATCTCGGGCGGGCCGAACATGCCGCCCGACCCCTTCAGCGTATGGAGGGCGCGAAAGGTCGTGTTGATCAGCTCGGCGTCGCCGGGGCGCGCCTCGAGGTCGAGCAGCGCCACCTCGAGCTGCTCCAGAAGGTCGCGCGCCTCGTTCAGGAAGATCTCGACGGCGTTGCCGCTGGTCATGGCGGTCAGGCCCCGATCAGCTTGTTGACCACCGCCAGGAGCCGGGTCTGGTCGAAGGGCTTGACGATCCAGCCGGTCGCGCCCGCCGCCCGGCCGGCGGCCTTCTTGGCCTCGTCGGACTCGGTGGTGAGCATGACGATCGGCATGCCGGCATGCTCGGGCATGGCGCGGATCCGGCCGATCATCGTGATCCCGTCCATGTTGGGCATGTTGAGATCGGTGATCACCAGCGCGAAACGGCCGCCGGCCAGCTTGCCGAGGGCGTCGAGACCGTCCTCCGCGGTGGTGGGCGCATAGCCGGCCGTTTCCAGCGTGAAGGAAAGCATCTGACGGACGCTGGCGGAATCGTCGACGCAGAGAACGGGCTTGCCCATGGGGTCCAACCTTTTTTCGTGATGTGATCAGGCGCGCGCGCTCTCGGCCCAGCCGTCCAGGCCGGCGCGCCCGAGAAGCTCGCGGACCGCCGGCGAGGGCAGGAGGGTGGTGGCAAGGCCCCGCGCGGCGGCCGCGCGCCGAGCGGCGACCAGGAGCTGGGTCAGGCTGACGTCGGCCTCCGCCACCCCGGTGGCATCGATCAGAAGGCCGTCCGCGGCGTGGCGGAGCATGTGCTCGCTTAAGGCGGCATGGATCGCTTCGGCCTGCGACAGGGTGCAGGCTTCGCCAAGCGTGAAGGGCGTCATCACCGTCGGTCCGGGGTGTGTTCGATAGTCGGCTTATGAATAAAGTCCATTCGTTAAAATAAGCATTCCGGAAACCACTCGCGCAGCGTGCGCCATCTCGCGCCAGAGGCGTAAAAGCCGTTTCGTGCCAACGCCTTCGCCCTTCCGGAAACGCGGGTGGGCAAGGCGTTTCAGGCCTGGCGCCGCCCCTGCGCCGAGCCCTCGCGCGGCCCGCTGGTCGGCGCGATCTTCACGCTTCGCTCACCCTGTTCGCGGAATGGGGGTGGACCGCCCCGGCGGTCGGTTCGCCCGCCCGGCGGTCCGGCCCGGTGCATCGCGCGCGCGGGCCGTCGGCGCCCGGTTTGCCGAGCGGCGCGTGCGCGCGCACAATCGCGGCGAATCGACCGGAGACGCCGCCATGTCCGCCCTGCCCTCGCCCGCCGTCGCCACCGCCGCCGCCGAACGGGCGGTGTTCCAGTGGGCCGACCCCTTTCGGCTGGAGGACCAGCTCAGCGAGGACGAGCGGCTGATCTTCGCCACGGCCACGCAGTTCGCCGAGGAGCGCCTGCGCCCGCGCGTGGTGGAGGCCTATGCGCGCGAGGAGACCGACCCGTCGATCTTCGCGGAGATGGGCGCGCTGGGTCTCCTGGGCGTGACGCTGCCCGAGGACTACGGCGGCGCAGGCGCGTCCTACGTGTCCTACGGGCTCGTGGCGCGGGCGGTGGAGCGGGTGGATTCGGGCTACCGCTCGATGATGAGCGTGCAGTCCTCGCTGGTGATGTACCCGATCCACGCCTACGGAACGCCGGCGCAGCACCGCGCCTACCTGCCGCGTCTGGCCAGCGGCGAGTGGATCGGCTGCTTCGGCCTCACCGAGCCCGACGCCGGCTCCGATCCGGCCGGCATGCGCACGCGCGCGCACAAGATCGACGGCGGCTACAGCCTGTCGGGCGCCAAGACCTGGATCTCCAACGCCCCGATCGCCGACGTCTTCGTGGTCTGGGCGAAGTCCGACGCACACGACGGGGCGATCCGGGGCTTCGTCCTCGAAAAGGGCACGAAGGGCCTGTCCGCGCCCCGGATCGAGGGCAAGCTCTCGCTGCGCGCCTCGGTCACCGGCGAGATCGTGATGGACGGGGTGGAGGTCGGCGAAGACGCGCTGCTTCCGGGCGTGTCCGGCCTCAAGGGGCCGTTCGGCTGCCTCAACCGCGCCCGCTACGGCATATCCTGGGGCGCCATGGGCGCCGCCGAGGACTGCTGGCACCGCGCCCGCGCCTACACGCTGGAGCGCACCCAGTTCGGCCGCCCGCTCGCCCAGACGCAGCTCGTGCAGCGCAAGCTCGCCGACATGCAGACCGAGATCGCGCTCGGCCTGCAGGCGGCCCTGCGCGTCGGCCGCCTCCTGGACGAGGGGCGCATGGCCCCGGAGATGATCTCCCTGGTGAAGCGCAACAACTGCGGCAAGGCGCTCGACATCGCCCGGGCCGCGCGGGACATGCACGGGGGCAACGGCATCATGGGCGAGTACCACGTGATGCGCCACGCGCAGAACCTCGAGACCGTGAACACCTACGAGGGCACGCACGACGTCCATGCCCTGATCCTCGGCCGCGCCCAGACCGGGCTCCAGGCCTTCTTCTGATGGGCGCCGCGCCGCTGGAGGGGCTCAAGGTGCTGGAGCTCGCCCGGATCCTCGCCGGGCCCTGGATCGGCCAGACGCTGGCCGATCTCGGCGCGGAGGTGATCAAGGTCGAGGCGCCGGAGGGCGACGACACCCGCCGCTGGGGTCCGCCCTTCGTGGAGCACGGGGGCGAGCGGGCGGCCGCCTATTTCCACGCCTGCAACCGGGGCAAGCGGTCGGTGGTGGCCGATTTCGCCACGCCGGAGGGCCGCGCCCTGGTGCGGCGGCTGGCGGGCGAGGCCGACGTCCTGGTCGAGAACTTCAAGGTCGGCGGGCTCGCGCGCTACGGGCTCGACTACGCGAGCCTGTCGGCGGCGAACCCGCGCCTCGTCTACTGCTCCCTCACCGGCTTCGGCCAGGACGGGCCCTACGCCGCCAGGGCCGGCTACGACTTCATGATCCAGGCCATGGGCGGGATCATGCACCTCACGGGCGAGCCGGAGGGCGCGCCGCAGAAGATCGGCGTGGCGCTCGCCGACATCGTCACAGGCCTCTACGGCACGATCGCCATCCAGGCGGCGCTGGCGCGACGCGAGCGCACCGGGCGCGGCGACCATATCGACATGGCGCTGATGGACTGCATGGCCGGCGTGCTCGCCAACCAGGCGCTGAACCACTTCGCCGGCGGCGCGGCGCCCCGCCGCCTCGGCAACGCCCATCCCAACATCGTGCCCTACCAGGCCTTCGCGGTCTCCGACGGACACGTGGTGGTGGCCTGCGGCAACGACCGGCAGTTCGCCCGGTTCGCCGGCGTGCTCGGCGAGGCGGACCTTGCGGCGGATCCGCGCTTTCGCACCAACGAGGCGCGCGTGGCGAACCGCGCCGCGCTGGTGCCGATCCTGGAGGCGCGGCTCCTCCGGACGACGCGCGACGCGCTGCTCGAGGCGCTGGAGCGCGAGGGCGTGCCGGCCGGGCCGATCAACACGCTGGACGACGTCTTCGCCGACCCGCAGGTCGTCCATCGCGGCCTGCGGATCGACCCGGAGGGCGTGCCGGGCCTTCGCACGCCGATCCGCTTCCGCGAAGCCGAGCTCTCGCTCGCCCGCGCCTCGCCGCGCCTCGGCGACGGCGGAACCGCTGGCTTCGGCGAAGGGTGAGGCGCCGGCCGGCCGCGCGCGTCAGCCGTCCAGGCCGCAGGCGCGGCGCAGGAGGGCACAAGCCTCCGCTCGCCCCACCGCCGCGCAGCGCACCATGGCCTCCTCGGCCCGCGCGCGGTTGCGCAGGAGGTAGGCCGCGTTGTCCGGGTAGCGGCTGGCGCGCCATTCGCCGATCGTGATCGTCATCGCCTGCCGCACCGCCACGAGGTCTGGCAGGAGGTCGAGCTCGTGCGCCGGCATCGGATGCTCCGCGTGGTAGGCGGCGGCGATCTGCGCCGCAGGCCCGAACGGGTGCCCCTCCTCGGGCACCTGGTAGGCGCAGGCGACCGCGAGATCGTAGATCGCGAAGGTCTCCACCAAGTCGCCGAAGTCGAGGATGCCGGTGAGCCGGTCCATGTCCGCCTCGTCCACCAGGAGGTTGGACGGGTTGAAGTCGTTGTGCACCACCTGCCGCCGCAGGCCGGTCTCGCTCGGGGCGATCTCGTCGCGGAAGCGGGTGAACACGGCCTCCACCCGCGCGCGCAGGGCGGGGTCGCCGACATGGCGCGTGCGCGCGAGAAGCGCCGGCGCGCGGCGGATGTCCCAGACGATCTCGTGCGCGGCGGCGGGGTCGGAGAAACCGGCGAGCCCGGCCGTGAGGCGTCCCAGCGCGGCGCCCAGCGCCCGCATCTGGCGCGGGCTGCGCGGCGTGCCGAGGAGCGGCCGGCCCGGCAGCCAGGTGAGGAGCCGGGCGACGTGGCGCTCGCCGCCGTGCGGGGCCGGGAACGCCGTCTCGCCCGCGCGCGTGCGCACCAGCCGCGGGGCCGGCACGTCCGGCGCGGCGCGTTCGAGATGCTCCAGCGCCCGGCTCTGGAACAGGGTGACGGCCGGATCCTCGGCCGCGTTGGCGATCTTCAGCACGAAGCGCCCGCCGTCCGCCGCGTCCATCCGCACGGTGAGGTCGCGCTCGCTGGCCAGCATCGTCGCCCTGGCCGCGATCGCGTACCGCTCGCGCACCAGCGCCTCGATCTCGGCCGGGGCGAAGCCCGGCGGGCGCGTGGTGAAGGCCGAGCGCGGCCCGGCGGTGTCGGACGGCGGCATGACCGGCCTTTCGCGCGAGGGTGGGGCATGACGGGCGCGCGGGCCCCCGTGGCGGCCCGATCGTGCCCCCATGCGATAGGCCATGGGCGGCGGGGCGGCAAGCCGCGCCCGCGTCCGGCGTCCGGCGTCCGGCGCCCGGTCGCGGCCCCCGTCTCGGGCCCCGGCCTCGGCCCGCCGCGCTTCCGGTGCGGGCCGGCGCGCGGTATGGTGCCGCCGCCGGCCCTCCACTCCGCGTTCCCGGGCCCCGCCCACGCCCTTCCCGCCCTCGCCCTTCCCGCCCCGGAGCCCGCATGAGCGCCATCCCCGACCGTTCCATGGCGAACGCCTTCTTGCCGGGCCGCGGCCACCTGTCGCCGGAGAACGAGGCGCTGGTGGCACGCCGCGCCCGCGTGCTCGGGCCCGCCTACCGCCTGATGTACGAGACGCCGCTGCACCTGGTGCGCGGCGAGGGCGTGTGGCTCTACGACGAGACGGGCCGCGCCTTCCTGGACGCCTACAACAACGTCGCCTCGCTGGGGCATTGCCATCCGCGCGTGGTGGAGGCGATCCGCGCGCAGGCGGGCGTGCTGGCCACCAACACGCGCTACCTCCACACCACGATCCTCGATTGCGCCGAGCGGCTCGTCGCGCGGTTTCCCGCGCCCCTGTCGCAGGTCATGTTCGCCTGCACCGGCAGCGAGGCCAACGACCTGGCGCTGCGCATCGCCAAGGCCCATACCGGGGGCACCGGCGTCGTGGTCACCGAGCACGCCTATCACGGCATCACCGAGGCGGTGGCCGCCTTCTCACCCTCGCTCGGGGCCGCCGTGCCGCTCGGCCCCCACGTGCGAACCGTGCCCGCGCCCGACCGCACGCGCGCCGCGCCCGGCGAGGTCGGCGCCGCGTTCCGGGCCGACGTGGAGGCGGCGATCGCCGACCTCCGGCGCCACGGCATCGCGCCGGCGGCGCTCGTGGTCGACACGATGTTCACCAGCGACGGGATCCTGCCGGGTCCGGCGGGCTTCCTCCGGGGCGCGGCGGAGGCGATCCGCGCGGCCGGCGGCCTGTTCGTCGCCGACGAGGTGCAGCCCGGTTTCGGGCGCACGGGCGAGGCGATGTGGGGCTTCCAGCGCCACGGGGTCGTGCCCGACATGGTGACGCTGGGCAAGCCGATGGGCAACGGCCAGCCGATCTCGGCCGTGGTGATGCGCCCGGACGTGGTGGAGCGGTTCGGCCGGGAGGCCCGCTACTTCAACACGTTCGGCGGCAACGCCGTCTCCTGCGCGGCGGCGCTGGCGGTGCTGGAGGCGATCGAGGCCGAGGCGCTCCAGGCCAACGCGTTGCGGACGGGGCGTCATCTCCTGGAGCGCGTGGCCGCCGTCTGCGCGCCGCACGAGGCGGTGGGCGAGGTGCGCGGCGCGGGCCTCTTCGTCGCCGTGGAGTTCGTCGCGGACCGGGCCGACGGGGCGCCCGACGCCGCGCGGGCCGCGCGCGTCGTCAACGCCATGCGCGAGCGCGGCGTCCTGATCTCGATCTCCGGCCGCCATCACAACAGCCTGAAGATCCGCCCGCCCCTGGTGTTCTCGCGCGCCGACGCCGAGCTCCTCGCCGGCGTGCTGGCCGAGGCCCTCCAGGCCACCGCCTGAGCCGGGCCGGCGCCTGTCAGCCGAAGAGGTCGGGACGTTCCAGCCGTAGCGCGGCGGCGCGGCGGTGGCCCTCCAGCCCCTCGCTGGCGCTCTGGCGCACGGCGGGCGGGGCCACGGCGGCGACCCCCTCGTCCGTCAGCCACTGGTGCGTGGCGATCCGCAGGTACGAGCCGACCCAGAGCCCGCCCGTGTAGCGGCCGGCGCCCATGGTGGGCAGCGTGTGGTTGGTGCCGCAGCACTTGTCGGAATACACGACGCTGGCCTTGGGCCCGATGAACAGCGAGCCGTAGCCGGACAGCCGGGCCGCCATGGCATGCGGGTCGCGCGTGTGGACCTGGAGGTGCTCGGCGGCGATCCAGTCGGAATAGGCGATCATGTCCTCCTGGGAGACGCAGACCGCGACCTCGCCCTGCGCCTCCCAGGCGGCGCGCGCGACGGCGGCGGTGGACAGGGTCGCGAGCTGGCGTTCCACCTCGGCGACCACCGCCTCGGCGAGCGGCCGGTGCGTGGTGAGGAGGCCGACGCGCGTGTGCACGTCGTGCTCGGCCTGCGCCAGGAGGTCGGTCGCGATCACCTCCGCGTTGCCGGTCTCGTCGGCGAGCGTGTAGATCTCCGACGGGCCGGCGAGCTGGTCGATGCCGACCGGCCCGAAGACCTGGCGCTTGGCCTCGTTCACGAAGGCGTTGCCGGGGCCGACGATCTTGTGCACCGCCGGGATCGTCGCGGTGCCGTAGGCCATGGCCGCGATCGCCTGCGCCCCGCCGACGCGGAAGATGCGGTCGGCGCCCGCCAGATGGCAGCCGGCCACCATCGCCTCGGCGGCGGTGGGCGGCAGGCAGGCGATCACCTCCGGGCAGCCGGCGACCTTGGCCGGCACGATGGTCATCACCGGCGCCGAGAGCAGCGGGTAGCGCCCGCCCGGCACATAGGCGCCGACCCGGGCCACGGGAATCACCCGATGGCCGAGATGGAGGCCCGGCCGCAGCTCGATCTCCAGCGGCAGCACGGTGGCGAGCTGCGCCTCGGCGAACGCGCGCACGTTGGCGATCGCGAATTCGGTGTCGGCGCGCGTCCGGGGGTCCAGCGCGGCCACCGCCGCCTCGCGCTCCGCCGCGCCGACCTCGAGCGCCGCCGGCTCCACCTTGTCGAACGCGGCCGAGAAGCGCCGCACCGCCGCGTCGCCCTCCTCGCGAACGGCTCGGAGGATCCCCGCCACCGCGTCGGCGACGCCCGCCTGCGTCGCGGCCCCGTCCCCGGGGGCCTTCACCACGTCGAGGCGGCGACGAAGGGCGTCGATGTCGGAAACCATGGGGCGCGTCCTGCTCCGTTTGCGCGCAGGACGCTCGCAGAAGCGTCACACGCGGGCAATGGCGCGCGCCGGCGCGTTCAGTATGATGAGCGGACCGCGCCGCCGGGGCGCCGGACGCCAGGAGCCCCCATGCCCGCCATCGGAGCCGCCATCCGCGAGTTGCGCCGCCGCCGCCAGCTCTCCACGCGCGACCTCGCCGCGCGCTCCGGCATCGCCCATTCCACCATCTCGCTCCTGGAGCGCGACCGCATCAGCCCCTCGGTCGACACGCTGGGCGCGATCCTGGAGGCCATGGGCTCGACCCTCACCGGCTTCTTCTCCGAGATCGGGCCGGCACTGCCCCATTCGCCCTTCTACCGGGCTGAGGACCTGGTCGAGATCGGCCGCGCCGACGGGGTTTCCTACCGCATGGTCGGCATCAACCATCCGAGCCGCAAGCTCCTGATGCTGCGCGAGACCTACCAGCCCGGCGCCGACACGGGCGAGGCCTTCTCGCACAAGGCGCAGGAGGCGGGCATCGTGACGACCGGCGCGGTGGAGGTCAGCGTCGGCGACGAGACGCGGCTCCTGCGGGCCGGCGACGCCTACTATTTCGACAGCGAGACGCCGCACCGCTTCCGCAATCCGGGCCCGGAGCCGGCCGAGCTGGTGAGCGCCATCACGCCGCCGACCTACTGACGCGGCCGGAAACTATTCCGAGCGCCGCCGCGAAGCGTTTTGCGCCCGCGCCCTTTCGTGCTTCAGTTTCGAACGGTTCAACTCCCGGGGGAGACACGCTCATGCCACGCAACGGACTTCGCAGCATCCTCGCCGGCCTCGCCGTCGCCGGCCTCGCGGCCGCCGCGCCTGCCGCCGCGCGCGACCTCACCGTGGTCTCCTGGGGCGGCAACTACCAGGACGCCCAGCGCGAGATCTACTTCAAGCCCTTCGCCGCCAAGACCGGCAAGCCGGTGCTCGAAGAATCCTGGGACGGCGGCTACGGCGTCCTGTCGGCCAAGATGCAGGCCGGCACCCCCAACTGGGACGTGGTCCAGGTCGAGGCCGAGGAACTGGCGCTCGGCTGCGCCGACGGCATCTACGAGCCGGTGGACTGGTCGAAGATGGGCGGCGAGGACAAGTTCATCCCCTCGGCGGTCAGCGAGTGCGGCGTCGGCGCCATCGTCTGGACCACCGGCCTCGGCTACGACGCCGACAAGCTGAAGGAGGCGCCCCGGAGCTGGGCCGACTTCTTCGACACCGCCAAGTTTCCCGGCAAGCGCGCGCTGCGCAAGGGCCCGAAATACGCGCTGGAATTCGCCCTGATCGCGGACGGCGTGGATCCGAAGGAGGTCTACGACGTGCTCGCGACGCCCGAGGGCGTCGACCGCGCCTTCCGCAAGCTCGACACGATCAAGGGCGACCTCGTCTGGTGGGAGGCCGGCGCCCAGCCGATCCAGCTCCTCGCCTCCGGCGAGGTGGTGATGACGTCGGCCTACAACGGGCGCCTCGCCGGCATCAACAAGTCGGAGGGCAAGAACTTCCAGATCGTCTGGCCGGGCTCGATCTACGCGGTGGATTCCTGGGTCGTGCTCAAGGGCTCGCCCAACAAGGAGGCCGCGTTCGACTTCGTCGCCTTCGCCAGCGAGCCGGCCAACCAGTCCAAGCTGCCCGACTACATCGCCTACGGCCTGCCCGAGAAGGAGGCCGGCGCCATGCTGTCGCCCGCGGTGGCCGCCGAGCTGCCGACCGCCCCGGCCAACCTCGACGTCGCCATCCCGCTCGACACCGACTTCTGGGTCGACAACATCGAGGCGCTGAACACGCGCTTCAACGCCTGGGTGGCGCAGTAGTCGCCGCCCCGGGGCCGGCGCCCGCCGCCGGCCCCGTCCCGATCCGGCGCCCCGCCGGCCCGAGCGACGGTTCGCAAGAGGCCCGATGACCTTCATCCGTTTCCAGGACGTGTCGAAGTCCTTCGGCCAGACCCGGGTGGTCGAGAACCTCGACCTCGACGTCGAGAAGGGGGAGTTCCTGTCGCTGCTCGGCCCCTCGGGCTCGGGCAAGACCACGATCCTGATGATGCTGGCGGGGTTCGAGGACGCCACGTCGGGCACGATCCTGATGGACGGGGAGCGCATCCAGGACCTGCCGCCCCACCGGCGCGGCATCGGCGTCGTGTTCCAGAACTACGCCCTGTTCCCGCACATGACGATCGCCGAGAACGTCGCCTTCCCGCTCCAGATGCGCGGGCTCGCCAAGGCCGAGGTCGGCACGCGCGTCGGCCGGGCGCTGGAGCGGGTGCGCCTCGGCCATCTGGGCGACCGGCGGCCCGACCAGCTCTCGGGTGGCCAGCAGCAGCGCGTGGCGCTGACCCGCGCCCTGGTGTTCGAGCCCAAGGTCGTGCTGATGGACGAGCCGCTCGGCGCCTTGGACAAGCAGTTGCGCGAGGAGATGCAGCTCGAGATCCGCGAGCTGCACCGCCGCCTCGGCCTCACCGTGGTCTTCGTCACCCACGACCAGGGCGAGGCGCTCACCATGTCGAACCGCATCGCCATCTTCGACCGGGGCCGGATCTCGCAGGTGGGCACGGCGACCGAGGTCTACGACCATCCCGAGAACGCCTTCGTGGCCCAGTTCATCGGCGAGACCAACCTCCTTCGGGCGACCGTCGCGGCCGCCGACGCGGACGGCGCGGTCCTCGCTCTGGCCGGCGGCGCCGAGCTGCGCGCGGGGCCCGGCCGGGCGTTCCGGCCGGGCAGCGCCGTCACCGCCTCCGTCCGCCCCGAGCGCCTGCATCTTCACGCGGCGCCCCGCCCCGGCGCCATCGAGGCGCGTGTGGATGACGTGGTCTACCAGGGCGACCATCTCCGGCTGCACCTGTCGCGCGGGGACCTGTCGCTGATCGCGCGCGCCGAGCGACGCCAGGCGCCGCCCGCCTTGGGCGGCCCGGTCCACGTGGCGGTGGATCCGGCGGACGTCGCGGTGTTTCCGGCATGAGCCGCGCCGGCTCCACGGGGCGCAGCGCCGTGCTGGTCGCGCCGCTCTTCTTGTTCCTCGCCGTGTTCTTCCTGTGGCCGCTCTGGACCATGGTATCGGTGGCGGTGCGCGACCCGGCCGTCGGCGCCGCGCTGCCCCGCACCGCCGCCGCGATCGCCGCGTGGGACGGCGAGGGCCTGCCGGACGCCGGGACGCAGGCCGCGCTGGTGGCGGACCTGCGCGCGGCCGACGCCATCGGGCTCGGCGCGGCCGTGCGCCGGCTCAACAGCGACGTGTCCGGCTTCCGGACCCTGATCCCCAAGACGCAGCGCGCGGCGCGCGGCGCCGAGGAGGGCCAGCCGGTCGACCTCGCGGCCCTCGACCGGCGCTGGGCCGACCCGGCCTTCTGGGGCGCGATCCAGGCCGCGGCTTCCGCCTATACGGATCGCAACCTCCTCGCCTCGGTGGACCTCACGCGCGACGAGGACGGAGCCATCGCGAGCCTGCCGGCGGGCGCCTCGGCCAACCGGCTCATCATCGGGCGCACCTTCCTGATCGCCGCCGTGATCACCCTGTGCTGCCTCGCCATCGGCCTGCCCTACGCCGTGCTGATGGCATCCACCACGGGCTGGCGGCGCCATGCGCTGATGCTGGCGGTGCTGCTGCCGCTCTGGACCTCGCTCCTGGTGCGCACCGCCGCCTGGTTCATCCTCCTGCAGGACCAGGGGGTCATCAACGGCGCGCTGCAGGCGATCGGGCTGACCGACGGGCCGCTGCCGCTGATCTTCAACCGCGCCGGCGTGGTGATCGCCATGACGCACGTGCTCCTGCCCTTCATGGTGCTGCCGATCTACTCGGTGGTGAACGCCATCCCGAAGACGCTGATGCCGGCCGCCGCCTCCATGGGCGCACCGCCGCTCGCCGCGTTCCGACGCATCCTCCTGCCGCTCGCCATGCCCGGCATCCTGTCGGGCTCCCTGCTCGTGTTCATGGTGGCGATCGGCTACTACATCACGCCGGCCCTTGTGGGCGGCCCCAACGACCAGATGATCTCCTCGGTGATCGCCTTCTACGCGCTCCAGACGGCGAACTGGGGCATGGCGGGGGCGCTGGGGCTGATCCTGCTCGCAGCGACCACGATCCTCTACCTCCTGTACGGCCGGCTGTCGCGCACCGGCACGCCGCTGGGGACCTGACATGCTCAAGACCGCGCAAGGGCTGTTCGGAACGCTCGCCGTCCTGTTCCTGCTGGCGCCGCTGGTGGCGATCCTGCCGCTCGCCTTCACCGACGGCATCTTCCTGAACTACCCGATCCCTGCCGTCTCGCTGCGCTGGTTCGACGAGCTGGCGCGGGCCGACGCCTGGCGCCTGTCGATCCTCAACAGCCTGGTGATCGGCGGCGGCGCCACGGTGCTCTCGGTGGTGCTCGGCACCTTGGCGGCGCTCGGCCTTCGCAACGGGCTCCTGCCGTTTCCGAGCGTCCTGCGGACCTTCTTCCTCCTGCCCATGGTGGTGCCGGCGGTGGTGCTGGGCGTCGGGCTCCAGATCTCGCTCGGCGGGCTCGGCCTCACCAGCACCTATGGAGGGGTGATCCTGTCGCACACGGTCCTGTGCGTGCCCTTCGTGGTGATCAGCGTGTCCACCGCGCTCCAGGGCATCGACCGGCGCGTCGAGCGGGCGGCGGCGAGCCTCGGCGCCTCGCCCGCCACCGTGTTCCGGCGCGTCACCCTGCCGCTCGCCCTGCCCGGCGTCGTCACCGGCGCGGTGTTCGCCTTCGCGACCTCCCTGGACGAGGTCGTGCTCACCCTGTTCGTCGCCGGGCCCAACCAGCGCACCCTGGCGCGCCAGATGTTCTCCTCGATCCGCGAGAACATCTCGCCGGCGATCGCGGCCGCCGCCTTCGTGCTGATCCTCGGCACGCTGATGCTCGCCGCGCTGGCGGCCCTCATGAACCGGCGCCGGCGGGCCGGCGCGGCTTGACGCCGCGCTCGAGGCCGGCGCTCGTGTCACACGTGAAACCATCCGGGTCGGTCGCTCGCGCGAACGCCCGGATCACCAGAACGGAACCCATCATGGACGCACTCTCCAACTCGCTGGCCGCGGCCGACATGGCGCACACGCTGCACCCGAACACGAACCTTCGGGCGCACGAGGAGAACGGCCCGCTGGTGATCGCGCGCGGCGAGGGCATCCGCGTATGGGACGACCGCGGCAAGGAGTATATCGAGGGGCTGGCCGGGCTCTGGTCGGTGGGCGCCGGCTTCTCGCAGAAGCGGCTGGCGGAGGCGGCCTACGCGCAGATGCTGAAGCTGCCCTACTACCACACGTTCACCTCCAAGGCGAACGAGCCCTCGATCCGCCTGGCCGAGACGCTGGCCGAGATCACGCCCGAGCCGCTGACGCGCGCCTTCTTCACCTCTTCGGGTTCGGAGGCCAACGACACGATCGTCAAGATGGTCTGGTACCGCAACAACGCGCTGGGCCGGCCCGCCAAGAAGACGTTCCTCGCCCGCAACAAGGCCTATCACGGCATCACGGTCGCCTCCGGCTCGCTCACCGGCCTGCCGGTCAACCACCGCGACTTCGACCTTCCGGCGATCCCCGTGCGCCATCTCACCTGTCCGCACTTCTACCGCTTCGGCGCGGCGGGCGAGGACGAGGCGGCCTTCACCCGGCGCCTCCTGGCCGAGCTCGAGGCGGTGATCGCCGAAGAGGGCGCCGACACGATCGCCGCCTTCATCGGCGAGCCGCTGATGGCCGCCGGCGGTGTGATGCCGCCGCCCGCCGGCTACTGGGAAGGGGTCGAGCGCATCTGCCGCGCCAACGACATCCTCCTCGTCGCCGACGAGGTGATCTGCGGCTTCGGGCGGCTCGGCACGCCGTTCGGGTGCCAGAAGTACGGCTTCACGCCCGACATCATGACGCTGTCGAAGCAGATCACCTCCTCCTACATGCCGCTGGCGGCGGTGATGATCTCGGACCATGTCTACGGGCCGATCGCCGACAACTCGGCCCGGGTCGGCGTGTTCGGCCACGGCTTCACCGCCTCCGGCCACCCGGTCGCGACGGCGGTGGCGCTGGAGAACCTCGCGATCATGCGCGAGGAGGACTGGACCGGCAACGCGGCGCGGCTGGAGGCGCCGTTCCAAGCGGGCCTGCGCGCCTTCGCCGACCATCCGCTGGTGGGCGAGGCGCGCGGCGACGGGCTGATCGGGGCGCTGGAGCTCGTGGCCGACAAGGCCACGAAGCGCCCGTTCGAGACGCCCGGCGCGATGGGGCGTCTCGCGTCGGCGATCGGCCACGACGAGGGGCTGATCTTCCGCGCCATCGGCGACCAGCTCGCGCTCTGCCCGCCGATGATCGTGACGGACGACGACGTCGCCGAGATCATGACGCGCATGGGACGAACGCTGGAGCGCCTCACCGACGCGGCGAAGGCCGATGGGCTGATCTGACGGCGCCGAGGCCGCCGCCTCACACCATGAGGTGGCGGCGGACCTGCGGGTCGTCGAGATCGGCGCCGACGCCCGAGAACACGATCCGGCCGCGGTCCAGGATATAGACCCGGTCGGCCAGCTCGCGGCAGAAGTCGAGATACTGCTCCACCAGGAGCACGGCGATGCCAGCCTCGTCCTTGAGGTAGCGGATCGCCCGGCCGATGTCCTTGATGATCGAGGGCTGGATGCCCTCGGTCGGCTCGTCCAGCACCAGGAGCCGCGGGCGGGTCACGAGGGCCCGGCCGATGGCGAGCTGCTGCTGCTGGCCGCCCGACAGGTCGCCGCCGCGCCGCCCGAGCATGGACCGGAGCACCGGAAACAGCTCGAACACGTGCTCGGGGATGGTGCGCTCGGCCCGCTTCACCGGCGCGAAGCCCGTCTGCAGGTTCTCCCGGACCGTCAGGAGCGGGAACACCTCGCGCCCCTGCGGCACGAAGCCGATGCCGGCCCGCGCACGCGTGTAGGGGGCGGACGACCCGAGGTCCTCGCCGCCCAGCGAGATCGTGCCGCGGCGGATCGGCTGCTGGCCGACCACGGCGCGCAGGAGGCTGGTCTTGCCCACCCCGTTGCGCCCGAGCACGCAGGTGATCTCGCCGGCCTTCGCCTCCAGCGACACGCCGCGCAGCGCCTGCGCGGCACCGTAGAAGAGATCGACGTCGGACACGGTCAGCATGTTGCTCTCGACATCCTTGTGTAATGATGAAACATTCGACACCTTGGTTAGATTCTGGGAGATGTCATCATGAAACCTGGCACGATACCGAAAAAAGGTTCTTGCCCGCCTGGCTACACATCCAGTGGAAACTATTGCGTCCCTGGATCGTCTGCGAAACCAGCTATCGAGAAAATTGGGTCGTGCCCTCCTGGATGGTCATCTGCAGGGAATTACTGCGTTGCCAACAAGTCGGATCCAAAAGATGTAATTCCTAAGAACGGATCCTGCCCGCCGGGCTACTCTTCTTCAGGTAATTACTGCGTAAAAATCTCATAACTAGCGGCGCGATTAGCGCCCCAGATAGACTTCGATCACGCGCGGGTCGGCCGACACCATGTCGAGCGGCCCCTCGGCGAGGACGTGCCCCTCGTGCAGGCAGGTCACCTTGACCCCCAGCATGCGCACGAAATGCATGTCGTGCTCCACCACCACCACCGAGCGGGTGCGCGCGATGTCGCGCAGGAGCCGCGCCGTCTCCTCGGTCTCGGCGTCGGTCATGCCGGCCACGGGCTCGTCCACCAGGAGAAGCTCCGGGTCCTGGGCGAGCAGCATGCCGATCTCCAGCCACTGCTTCTGGCCGTGGCTGAGGTCGGCGGCGGAGGCGCCGCGCCGGTCGGCGAGACGCACGGTCCGGAGGATCGCGTCGATGCGCGCGTCCTCGGCCGCCCCGCGCCGGTGCAGGAGGGCCGCGAAGATCGAACGGCTGCCCGACAGGGCGAGGCGCAGGTTTTCCTCCACCGTGTGGCCCTCGAAGACGGTCGGCTTCTGGAACTTGCGCCCGATGCCGAGCGAGGCGATCTCGGCCTCGTCGTGGCGGGTGAGGTCGGTGTCGCCGGCGAAGAAGACCTCGCCCGCGTCGGGCCGTGTCTTGCCGGTGATGATGTCCATCATCGTGGTCTTGCCCGCGCCGTTGGGCCCGATGATGGCGCGCATCTCGCCCCGCGCCACCACCAGCGACAGGTCGTTGATCGCCTTGAACCCGTCGAAGGCCTTGGTGACGCCGTTGAGGTAGAGCAGCGTCTCGCCGCGCGGCGGGCGCAGCCGCGCCTCGGCCTCGCGCCGCTCGGCCATCCGCGTGGCGAAGGGATGGGGCGAGACGCGGAGGGCGGCGGCGGCGTCCGGGATCGGGGTGGAGGGCATCGGGGTGGACGCGATGGCGGTGTCGATGGTCATGGGCCTCACTCCGCGGGGTTGGCGGCGGCGTCCGCCGGGCCCGCCGCCACGCCCTTCTCCACCCGGGCCGCGCGCCGGCGCTCGCCGAGCGCCCGCCAGCCGTGGTCGAACGTGCCGACGATGCCGCGCGGCAGGAACAGGGTGACGAACACGAAGAGCCCGCCGAGGATGAAGAGCCAGGCGTCGGGCGCGGCCGCGGTGAAGTAGCTCTTGCCGCCGTTGACGAGGACGGCGCCCAGCACCGGCCCGAGGATGGTCGCGCGCCCGCCCACCGCCGTCCAGACCACGACCTCGATCGAGTTCAGCGGCGCGAACTCGCCGGGGTTCACGATGCCGACCTGCGGCACGTAGAGCGCGCCCGCGACCCCCGCCATCATAGCCGACAGGGTGAAGGCGAAGAGCTTCACGTGCTCGGCCCGCCAGCCGAGGAAGCGCGTGCGCCCTTCCGCGTCGCGCACCGCCACCATCAGCGCGCCGAGCCTGGAGCGCGTCACGGCGGCCGCCACCAGCACCCCGCCGGCGAGCGCCAGCGCGGTGGCGGCGAAGAGGCCGGCGCGCGTCGAGGCGGCCTGGATCGGGAAGCCCAGGATCTCCTTGAAGTCGGTCAGGCCGTTGTTGCCGCCGAACCCCATGTCGTTGCGGAAGAAGGCCAGGAGCAGCGCATAGGTCAGCGCCTGCGTGATGATCGACAGATACACGCCGGTGACGCGCGAGCGGAAGGCGAAGTAGCCGAACAGGAAGGCGAGAAGGCCGGGCACCAGCACCACCATCAGCGCGGCGAACCAGAACTGGTCGAACCCGTGCCAGAACCACGGCAGCTCCCGGTAGTTCAGGAACACCATGAAGTCCGGCAGCTCCGGATTGCCGTAGACGCCCCGCGCGCCGATCTGGCGCATCAGGTACATGCCCATCGCATAGGCGCCGAGCGCGAAGAAGGCGCCGTGGCCGAGCGACAGGATGCCGACATAGCCCCACACGAGGTCGAGGCTGAGCGCCAGCAGCGCATAGGCGAGATACTTGCCGAGGAGCGGCACGAGATGATCGGGCACGTGCAGCGGATGCGAGGGGGCGAGCGCCAGGTTGAGGACCGGCACCAGGACGGCGAGGCCGAGCAGCCCGAGCGCCAGCCAGACGGCGCGCGGGCCGAGGAAACGGGCGGTGATCATGCGTCCACGAACCTTCCCTTGAGGGCGAAGAGGCCGCGCGGCCGTTTCTGGATGAACAGGATGATGAGCACCAGCACCACGATCTTGCCGAGCACCGCGCCGGCGTAGGGCTCCAGGAACTTGTTGACGAGCCCGAGCGAGAAGGCCCCGACCAGCGTGCCCCAGAGGTTGCCGACGCCGCCGAACACCACGACCATGAAGCTGTCGATGATGTAGCCCTGCCCGAGGTCGGGCGAGACGTTGTCGACCTGGCTGAGCGCGACGCCCGCCATGCCGGCGATGCCCGAGCCCAGCGCGAAGGTCAGCGCGTCCACCATGGGCGTGCGGATGCCCATCGCGGCGGCCATGCGCCGGTTCTGCGTCACCGCGCGCATCTTGAGCCCGGCCGAGGTGCGGTTGAGCACGAACAGGAGCGCCGCGAACACGGCTAGCGCGAACACGATGATCCACAGCCGGTTCCAGGTCACCGCCATCTGGCCGAGGCCGAACGAGCCGGACATCCAGGACGGGTTCGACACTTCGCGGTTGGTCGGCCCGAACAGGACGCGGATCGCCTGCTGGAGCACCAGCGACACGCCGAACGTGGCGAGCAGCGTCTCCAGGGGGCGGCCGTAGAGGAAGCGGATGATGCCGCGCTCCATCACCAGGCCCGCGAGGCCCGACACCAGGAAGGCGAGCGGCAGGGCGATGGCGAGCGACCAGTCGAGCCATTGCGGGGCGTGGTCGCGCATCGCCTGCTGCACCACGAAGGTCGTGTAGGCGCCCAGCATCACCATCTCGCCATGGGCCATGTTGATGACGCCCATGACGCCGAAGGTGATGGCGAGGCCGATCGCGGCGAGGAGCAGGACCGAGCCGAGCGACAGCCCGTACCAGACGTTCTGCGCCTGCCCCCAGAGCGCGATCGTGCCCTCCACCGCGGCGGCGCCGCGCGCGGCGGCGGCGGCCACGGCCGGGTCGGCGTCGGAGGCGGCGGCGTTCAGGAGGTTGAGCGCCGGGCGGTCGCCGCGCGCGGCGACGGTGGACACGGCATCGAGCTTCTCGGCCGCCGGCAGGTCGGAGCGCAGCACGGCGCTGGCGCGGGCCTGCGCGAGCGCGGCGTCCACGGCCGGGTCGCTCTCGCGGGCGATCGCCTCGTCCAGCATGGCGATCTGCTCGGGCGCGGCCCGCTCGAACAGCGCCGTCGCGGCCGCCAGGCGCCGGGCCGGATTGGGCGAGCCCAGCGTCAGCGTGCCCCGGGCCTCGGCCACCAGCGTGCGGATCGAGTTCTTGACGCGCACCTTGTCGAGCGCGCCCTTGGGCCGGTCGCCCAGAGACTTGCCGGTGAGCGGGTCGCGAACGGCGATCCGCGCGCCCCGCCCCTCGCCGATCAGGACGCGCCCGCCGTCCTTCTCGTAGTAGAGGTCGCCGTCCGCCAGGGCCTGCAGCGCGGGCGCCACGGCCGGGTCGCCGGTGGCGGCGAGGGCGCGGATCGTCGCCTCGGTGTCCTCGAAGCTCCGCTTGCCGCCGAAGGCCTGGATCAGGGCGGCCGGGTCGGCGCCCTCCCCCGTATCCTGCGCCCGCGCTGCCGGCGCGCCCGCGGCCAGCGCGGCGAGGATCAGGGCAAGGGCGGCAAGGGCTGCGCGCCACGAGGTAAGCCGGCAAAACAGTTGGGGCATGGGGTCACTCCGGACCGGAAGGGCGCGTGTGGGGCGGGACGCCGGTCGGCGATGGGTGCTCGCGTGCGGACGCCCCGCCATGCGGCCGGGGCGCCTTTGAGGGGCGTCGGGGCGGGGCATCCGGGGAGGGCCGCCGGGACGGCCCCGCCTCCTTCGCTCAGTTGGAGGCCGCAGCTCCCGCGCCGCCGCACTTGCCGGTCTCGGTGTTGAAGTTGCCGCAGGACATCGGCGCCCGCCAGTCGGCGATCAGGGGCTTGGACTCCGGCAGATAGTCGGACCACTCGTCGCCCAGCACCAGGCCGGAGGTCTCGTGCACCACCTCGAACTGGCCGTCCTCCTGGATCTCGCCGATCAGCACGGGCTTGGTGATGTGGTGGTTGGCGCCCATGGAGGAGAAGCCGCCGGTGAGGTTGGGCACGGACACGCCGACCATGGCGTCGATCACCTTGTCGGTGTCGGTCGTGCCGGCGGCCTCCACGGCCTTCACCCACATGTTGAAGCCGATGTAGTGCGCCTCCATCGGGTCGTTGGTGACGCGGTTGTCGTCCTTGGTGAACTCGCGCCACTTTGCGATGAACTCCTCGTTCTCGGGCGTGTCGACCGACTGGAAGTAGTTCCAGGCGGCGAGGTGGCCGACGAGGGGCTTGGTGTCGATGCCGGCGAGTTCCTCCTCGCCCACCGAGAAGGCGACCACGGGAAGCTCGGAGGCCGAGACGCCCTGGTTGGCGAGCTCCTTGTAGAAGGGCACGTTGGCGTCGCCGTTGACGGTCGAGACCACCGCCGTCTTCTTGCCGGCGCCGCCGAAGTCCTTGATCGCGGAGACCTCGGTCTGCCAGTCGGAGAAGCCGAACGGGGTGTAGTTCACCTTGATGTCCTCGGCCGCGACGCCCTTGGACTTGAGGTAGGCTTCCAGGATCTTGTTGGTGGTGCGCGGATAGACGTAGTCGGTGCCTTCCAGCACCCAGCGCTCGACGCCCTCCTCCATCAGGTAGTCCACGGCCGGGATCGCCTGCTGGTTGGGCGCGGCGCCCGTGTAGAAGACGTTGCGCTCCGATTCCTCGCCCTCGTACTGGACCGGGTAGAACAGGATCGAGTTCAGCTCCTTGAACACCGGCAGCACCGACTTGCGCGACACCGAGGTCCAGCAGCCGAACACGGCCGCCACCTTGTCCTGCGCGATCAGGCCGCGCGCGCGCTCGGCGAAGAGCGGCCAGTCGGAGGCGGGATCGACCACCACGGCCTCCAGCTGCTTGCCCAGGAGCCCGCCCTTCTTGTTCTGCTCGTCGATGAGCATCAGCATGGCGTCCTTCAGGGTCGTCTCCGAGATCGCCATCGTGCCCGACAGCGAATGGAGGATGCCGACCTTGATCGTGTCCTCGGCGGCCATGGCCGAGACGCCCATGGCGATCGTGGTGGCGGCGTAGGCGCCGATGAGCCAGCCGGCCCTGGTGGAAACTCGCATGGGATCGTCCCCTCGGATTGATCGCGGCACCCCCGCCGCCCGCCGGGGACCATCGGACGGACGGCGGGCGGGCGGTATACGTCAAATGACGTAGACGGACGCGCGCCGGGCGCGCATAGGATCGGCGCATCTGCAACCCACGCCGGAACCGGGCATGAACGGGCGCCAGCGCATCCTTCCCGTCCGGCGCGAATACAATCGCTGGGTCGCCAACCAGACGCTCGAGGACTACGCGCTGCGCTTCACCGCGAAGTCCGCCCGGCGCTGGACCGCCGCGCGGGTCTCGCAGACCGCGATCGGCGCGATCTCCTTCCTGGCGCTGGAGGCGGTGGGCGGGGCGATCACCCTGTCGTTCGGCTTCGCCAACGCCGTGGCCGCGATCCTGGCGGCCACCGTGGTCCTGTTCCTGACCGGCATCCCGATCAGCGTCTACGCCGCGCGACACGGCGTCGACATCGACCTCCTGACGCGCGGCGCCGGCTTCGGCTACATCGGCTCCACGGTCACCTCGCTGATCTACGCGAGCTTCACCTTCATCCTGTTCGCGGTGGAGGCCTCGATCATGACCGCGGCGCTCGAGCTCGCCTTCGGCCTGCCGCTGTGGATCGGCTACATCGTCTCGGCCGTGGTGGTGATCCCGCTCGTCACCCACGGCGTCACCTGGATCAGCCGCTTCCAGCTCTGGACTCAGCCGCTGTGGATCGGGCTGAACCTCCTGCCGGTCGGCTTCATCCTCCTTCAGGACTGGGGCTCGGTGGAGGCCTGGGTCGCCTTTCCGGGCCTCGACGGGCAGGCGGGGCACGGATTCGACCTCCTGCAGTTCGGCGCGGCGGCCTCGGTGATCCTGGCGCTGATGCCCCAGATCGGCGAGCAGGTGGACATCCTGCGCTTCCTGCCCGGCAACGGCGCGCGGCGGGGCTGGAACTGGTGGTTCTCCCTGTTCGCCGCCGGCCCGGGTTGGATCGTGCTGGGCGCGCCCAAGCTCCTGTTCGGCTCGTTCCTGACGGTGCTGGCGCTGCGGCACGGCGTGTCGCCCGAGCACGCGGCCGAGCCCGCCTACATGTACCGGACCGCCTTCGGCTTCGTCCTTCCGCAGGGCGCGGCGGTGCTGCTTCTGACCGCCGCCTTCGTGGTGGTGAGCCAGCTCAAGATCAACGTGATGAACGCCTACGCGGGCTCGCTCGCCTGGTCGAACTTCTTCTCGCGCCTCACCCACTCCCATCCCGGCCGCGTGGTGTGGCTGGTGTTCAACGTCGCGATCGCGCTGCTCCTGATGGAGCTCGGCATCTACCGCGCGCTGGAGGCGACCTTCGGCCTGTTCGCCAACGTCGCCGTGGCCTGGCTCGGGGCGATCGTGGCGGACCTGGCGATCAACAAGCCGCTCGGCCTGTCGCCGCCCGGCATCGAGTTCAAGCGCGCCCATCTCCACGACCTGAACCCGGTGGGCCTCGGCGCGATGGGGCTGGCGACGCTCGTGTCGCTGGTGGCCTTCTCGGGCGCGCTCGGCGAGGCGGCGCAGGCGCTCTCCGCCTTCGTGGCGCTCGGCACCGCGCTGGCCGCGGCGCCGGCGATCGCCTGGGCGACCGGCGGCCGCTTCTATCTCGCCCGGCGGGGACGCGCCGAATGGGCCCGGCGCGCGGCCATCGCCTGCCGGGTCTGCGAGCATCCGTTCGAGCCCGAGGACATGGCCTACTGCCCGGCCTACGCGGCGCCGATCTGCTCGCTCTGCTGCTCGCTCGACGCGCGCTGCCACGACCTGTGCAAGCCGCACGCGCGCTTCGCCGCCCAGGCCGAGGGCCTCGCGCGCGCCACCCTGCCCCGGCGGCTCCTGCGGCGCATCGATTCGCGGACCGGCCGCTATCTCGGCGGCTTCTCGCTGCTGGCCGCCGTCCTGTCGCTGGTGCTCGGCCTGATCTACTACCAGGCGACCCTGGCGAGCCCGGAGGACACGGAGACCATCGCCGCCGCGCTCTGGGCGGCCTTCTTCATCCTGCTCATCGTCGCCGGCATCGCCACCTGGTTCGTGGTGCTGGCGCAGGAATCGCGGCGCGTCGCGCAGGAGGAATCGGCCCGCCAGACCAGCCTGCTCCTGAAGGAGATCGCGGCCCACCGGCGCACCGACGCCGCGCTCCAGGCCGCCAAGGAGCGGGCCGAGGCGGCGAGCCTGGCCAAGAGCCGCTACGTGGTGGGCATGAGCCACGAGCTGCGCACGCCGCTCAACGCCGTGCTCGGCTACGCCCAGCTCCTGGAGGGCGACGCCGCGATCCCGCGCGAGAAGGCGGGCGGCATCCGCACCATCCGGCGCTCGGCCGAGCACCTGTCGGGCCTGATCGACGGCATCCTCGACATCTCGCGCATCGAGACCGGCCGCCTCACGCTGCAGCGCTCCGACGTGCGCCTCGACGACTTCCTCGCCCAGATCGTCGACATGGTCCGCCTCCAGGCCGAGGCCAAGGGGCTGGAGTTCCGCTTCCTGAAGCCGGCCGCCCTGCCCGAGGTGGTGCGCACCGACGAGAAGCGGCTGCGCCAGATCCTGATCAACCTCCTGACCAACGCGGTGAAGTACACCGAACGCGGGTCGGTGACCTTCGAGGTCGCCTATCGCAGCCAGGTCGCGATCCTGTCGGTGACCGACACCGGGCCCGGCATCGCCGAGGCCGAGGCGGCGCGCATCTTCGAGCCCTTCGAGCGGGGCGACGCGGCGCGGGGCAAGGTGCCCGGCCTCGGGCTCGGCCTCACGATCACGCGGCTCCTCGCCAGCCTGATGGGCGGCGACGTGGCGATGACGAGCGGGCCGGGCGGGGGCAGCCGCTTCGAGGTGCGCGTGCTCCTGTCGGCCGCCCCGCCGCGGCCCGCCCGGCGGCCCGGCGGCGCGGCGCCCGAGCCCGAGGCGCCCGACGCGCCGGTGCGCGGCTACGGCGGCCCGCGGCGCACGATCCTGGTGGCGGACGACGACGAGGTCCACCGCGACCTGATGGTGGAGGTGCTGCGCCCGCTCGGCTTCATCGTGCTCACCGCCGCCGACGGGCCGACGGCCCTGCGCCTCGTCGCCGAGATCCGGCCCGACCTCTTCCTGCTCGACATCCATATGCCCGGCATGGACGGCTGGGCG
Source organism: Aureimonas flava (assembly GCF_003583935.1). Lineage (GTDB taxonomy): Bacteria > Pseudomonadota > Alphaproteobacteria > Rhizobiales > Rhizobiaceae > Aureimonas > Aureimonas flava. Next base: position 419,749 of record NZ_QYRN01000002.1, read on the forward strand.
CTGGCGCGGCGGCTGCGCGGCGAGGGCCAGGAAGGGGCGATCCTGATGCTGTCGGCGACGCTCGCCGAGATGCCGGCGCCCGGCGGCGAGGCGGAGGACGACCCCGGCATCGGCGCCGCCCTGCCCAAGCCCGTGGACCTCAGGACGCTGCTGTCGGCGATCGGCCGCGCGCTGGCGCTGGATTGGACGCGCGAGGACGCCGCCCCGCCCGAGCCGCCCGTCGCGGCGGGCGCGCCCGCCCGCCCGAGCGAGGCCGACATGGCCGAGCTGCGCCGTCTCGGGCGGATCGGCTTCGCCAAGGGCATCGAGCGCAAGCTCGCCGCGCTCGAGGCGGAGGACCCGGCGCTCGCCGGCTTCGTGGCCCTCATGCGCGCCCCGGCGCGCGAGTTCGACTGGCCCGGCTTCGTGGCGATCCTGGAGGCCGGCGATGCGTGAGGGCGACGCGCCCGGCGGCGAGAGCCACATCGTGCTGGTGGTGGACGATTCGCCCGACACGCTGCGCCTCCTGACCGACGCGATCGAGGCCACGGGCGCCACCGTGCTGGTGGCGCTGGAGGGAAGCCAGGCGCTCGCCATCGCCGCCGAGATCACCCCGGACATCGTGCTGATGGACGCGGTGATGCCGGGCATCGACGGGTTCGAGACGACGCGCCGGCTCAAGGCGGACCCGGCGCTGCGCCACGTGCCGGTGGTCTTCATGACCGGCCTCAACGACACCGAGCACGTGGTGCGCGGCCTGGAGGCCGGCGGCGTCGACTACGTGGTGAAGCCGATCGTGCCGGACGAGCTGCTGGCGCGCATCCGCGTCCACCTCGCCAGCGCCCGCGCCGCGCACAGCGCCCGCGCGGCCCTCGACACCACCGGCCGCTTCCTGTTCGCCACCAGCGGCGAGGGCCGGGTCCTGTGGGCGACGCCCCAGGCGGGGCGGCTTCTGGGCACGGCGCCGGGCGCGGAGGGCCCCGCCCTTCCCGCCCCCGTGCGCGACTGGCTCGCCGCCGGGGCGGACCCGGCCCGCGCGCCCGCCGGCGGCTGGGCGCAGCCCCCGGAGGCCGGCCGCAGCGTCGCCCTGTCCTTCGTGGGCAAGGTGGCCGAGGGCGAGCACCTGTTCCGCCTCAGCGTCGAGGACGCCACGGCCGAGGAGGCGCTCCTGCGCGAGCGCTTCCAACTCACCGCGCGCGAAGCCGACGTCGTGGTCTGGCTGGCGCGCGGCAAGTCCAACCGCGACATCGCCGAGATCCTGTCGCTGAGCCCGCGCACGGTGAACAAGCACCTGGAGGTGGTGTTCGCCAAGCTGGGCGTCGAGAACCGCGCCTCGGCGACGTTCCTGGTGATGCGCACGCTCGGCGAGCGCTGATCGCGCGCCCGGTCAGCGCCCGGCGGCGGGAGCCCCGGCGCCAGGAACCCCAGCGCCAGGAACTCCGGCGACCGGCACGGGCGCGGCGGGCCGCGCGGCGGCCGCCGCCAGCGTCGGCATGGCGGCGCGCGGAGCCGGCTGCGCGGACGGGCGCGGGGTCTCGCGCGTCGCCGGCGCCGGCAGCACCGACGCGTCCACCCAGCCGGTGAAGATGCCCGACTCCACCCGCGCGAAGCCGCCCTCCCGGCGCGTGACGCGCAAGGGCCGGCCGGGGTCCAGCACCATCCACACCGGCGCGCCCGCCCGGGGCGCCCGGCGCAGCGGCACCGGCGCGCGCGTCACCAGATGCGCGCCGGCGGGGGCCGCCGACGCGGCAGGCGGGGGCGATGCGGGCGTCGAGGCCGATGCCGGGGCCGGTGCCTGACCCTGCGCCGGAGCCGATGCCGATGCCGATGCCGGGACCGGGCGCGGCGGCCGGGCGTCCGGCACGGCGGTCCGCGCCGGAACGGCGGCCTGCCGCGGTTCGGCCTTCCTCGGTTCGATCTGGCGTGGCTCCGCCGGCCGCGCGGCCGCGCGGGCCGGGTCGGGCACCGCGGCGACGCGCCGGGGTGCGGCGGGCTGGCGCGCGGGCGGCGTCTCGGCGGCGTCCCAGGGCAGGCGCAGCATCGCGAGCTGGGGCACGTGGCGCTCCATCATGGGCCGATTGGCGTCGAGCGCGATCCAGCCGAGCGCCAGCAGGCCGGCGCCCCACCAGAGCGGGCCGACCCGGTGCCGGGCGGCGCCGCGGCGCGGCGCGGCGGCCTTTCGGGATCGAGGCTTTCGCTGGGCCATCGCGCGGCTCCCCCTTCGCTGGAACGTGCCCTAGACCTAGCGGGCGAAGGTGGACGGATGGTGAACATTTCGCGAGCGCGGCCCCGCGCATTCGCCGTGTCGCGTCGCAAACCCCTGATTCGACGCGGTGATTTTCCCGGGCGCCGCGAGACGCCGTCGGCACGGGGACGACGGGCGGCCCTTGAAACGCCGACCGGGCGACGCACCTTTCGGGCCGATACGTGCCGCGCCGGCGGCCTCGAACAAGGATCGAACCGATGAACAAGCTGACGCCCTGGGCCCTTGCCGCGACGCTGGCGCTGGCCGCCTGCGGCGACGATGCGCCCTCGACGCCGGCGGCCACCGCCCCGGCCCCCGCCACCACCGCGACGGCGCCGGCGGACCCGGCGCGCACGCAGGCGCGCGAAGCCGTGGATGCGATCGGCGAGGCCGGGCGCGAGACGGGCGAGGCGATCGGGGCCGCCGCCAACGAGGCGCGCGACGCTGCCGCGCCGGCGCTGCAGCGCGCCCAAGAGGCCACCGGCCAGGCGATCGAATCGGCCAAGCAGGGCCTCAACGACCTGACGCGCGACGCCGCCTGCCGGACCGCGCGCTCGGCCAACGACGCGCAGGGCATCGCCGCCAACTGCTGAGCCGCGTGGGGCGGGGCGGGCCCTTGCGGCCCGCCCCGCCGCCTCAGGCGGCGGGTCCCCCGAGGATCATCTCGCGCACCTTGGCGCCCAGCGCCTCGTATTCGAAGGGCTTGGCGATCAGGTCCATGTTCTCGCCCAGGAACGCCCCGCGCACGGAGGCCGATTCGGCGTAGCCCGTGACGAACAGGATCTTCAGCTCCGGCCGCAGGCGCCGCGCCACCTCGGCGAGCTGACGCCCGTTCATGCCCGGCAGGCCGACATCGGTGACCAGGAGGTCGATCCGGGCCGCCGATTCCAGGATCGGCAGCGCCATGGCCGCGTCCACCGCCTCGATCGGCTGGTAGCCGAGATCGGCGAGCACGTCGACGATCAGCATGCGGACGAGGCCCTCGTCCTCCACCACCAGCACCGTCTCGCCCTGGCCGGCCGGCGCCTCGCCCGGCGCGGCTGCGGCTTCCGACGCCACGTCCCCCGGCTCGGCGGGCAGCAGCAGGCGGATCGTGGTGCCCTTGCCCTCGCGGCTCTCGATCGCCACGTGGCCGCCGGACTGGCGGGCGAAGCCGTAGATCTGCGACAGGCCGAGCCCGGTGCCCTGGCCGAGCGGCTTGGTTGTGAAGAAGGGCTCGAAGGCCTTGGCCAGCGTTTCGGGCGACATGCCCGACCCGGTGTCGGCGACTTCCAGCACCGCGAACGGCCCGGCGCGCAAGGCGGCGCCCGCCTCCTCCGGGCCTGCCCGCCGCGCCGTGATGGTCAGCCGCCCGCCCTCGGGCATGGCGTCGCGGGCGTTGATCGCGAGGTTGAGCAGCGAGTTCTCGAGCTGGCTGACGTCGGTGCGCGCCACCAGCGGCTCGGGGCCGAGCACGGTGCGGATGGCGATGTTCTCGCCCAGCGTCCGGCGCAGGAGCTCCTCCATCTCGCGCACCACCGTGTTGAGGTCGAGCGCCTTGAGGTCGAGCGACTGGCGGCGGCCGAAGGCGAGGAGGCGCGCGGTCAGCGTCGCCGCGCGCTGGGCCGCCTGCATGGCGTTGGTGCGGTAGCGCTCCAGGGCCTGCGTGTCGCCCGTCTCGATGCGCCGACGCATCAGGTCGAGCGAGCCGATGACGCCGGCCAGCATGTTGTTGAAGTCGTGCGCGATGCCGCCGGTGAGCTGGCCGATCGCCTCCATCTTCTGCGACTGGCGCAGCGCCTCCTCGGCGCCCTCGCGCCGCGTCATCTCGGCCGACAGCGCCTCCGTGCGCTCGGCGACGCGCGCCTCCAGCATGGCGGCGGCCTCGCGCAGCTCGGTCTCCATCCGCTTCTGGGCGGTGACGTCGAGCACGAAGATGTGGAACCCGTCGACCCGCCCCGCCGCGTCGCGGCGCGGCAGGTAGCGGATCTCGGCCAGGCGGTCGGTGCGACCGGGCATGGCGAGCCGCGTCTCCAGGCGCACCGGCTCGCCCGCCAGCGCCTGCGTCACGGCCTCGCGGCGCGTGGCGAACTGCCCCGGGCCGAGGATGTCGGGGATCGTGTGCCCGATCACGCTCCCCGCCCCCCGGCCGAACCAGTCCTCGTAGGCCCGGTTGGCGAAGCGGTAGACCAGTTCGCGGTCCACGAAAGCGATCAGCACGGGCAGCGAATCGGTGACGAGCCGCAGCTCGCGCTCGCTGGCCGCCAGCGCCTCGCGGCTGGCGGTCAGGTCGCGCAGGCGGTCGCGCATCTCGAACTGCTTCTGGCGCGCGCGCATGGACGAGGCGATGGAGCTGACGAGGGACTCCGCGCCGAGCGGGCGCTCGAGGATCATCACGTTGGTAACGGTCTCGGGCAGGCGGTGGCGCAGGCCGACGATCGCGTCGTCACGCCCCGTGCGGCGGGCGGCCAGCACCATGATCGGGATGTCGGACCATTCGGGCTGGAGCCGGAGCGCGCGCGCCAGCGCGTCGAAGCCGAGCTCCAGCGCCTCCTGCGTCGCGAGGATCAGCCCCACCGCCTCGCCGCCCTCGCCCGCGACGCGGGCCGCGAGCGCCCGCAGGTCGGTGCAGACCTCGGCCCGGTAGCCCTCGCGCGCCAGCAGCTCGCCCATGCTCTCGGCGTCGCGCCCGAACGGGGCGCAGACCAGGATCTCGAAGCCTTGCGCCGCCCGCCTATGCACGCGTCCGGTCTTCCATCAGAGGCCCGGTCTCGCCGGAGTATTCGGGCGTCCCGGTGAGGATGCCGCGGAACTCGGCGAGCGGGGCCCCCACGCGCACGCCCTCGCCGTCGATCCGCAGCTCGCGGATCGCCTCCTCGTGCGGGCCGCTGCGGTTCTTCAGGACCGAGACCGCCTTGCGGATGCGCCCCTGCGCCTCGAAGAAGCGGATCAGGATCACCGTGTCGGAGAGATAGGAGACGTTGAGCGAGCCGGGGATCATGGACCCGACCAGCCCGTGCTGCGGGTTGATCAGGAAGGTGCCGACGCCGCGCTGGTTGAGGTAGGACAGAAGCTCGTGGATCTGCAGGATCAGCTGCTGCTCCTGCGGCATGGCGGCGAGGTAGCCGTTGAGGCTGTCGATCACCAGGAGGCGGCAGCCGCGCTCCTCGACCTCGCGCCGGACGCTCCAGGCGAACTCGCCCGGCGCGATCTCGGCCGGGTCGATCTGGACGATGCGCAGCAGGCCGCGCTCCACATGGGCGGCGAGCTCGAGCCCCATGGCGGCGGCGCGCACCATCATGGTGCCGATGCGCTCGTCGAACTCGTAGATCGTGCAGGGCTCGCCGCGCCGGCAGGCGGCGTCGACATATTGCAGCGCCATCGTGGTCTTGCCGGTGCCGGCCGGGCCGGTGATCAGCGTGCTGGTGCCGCGCAAGGGGCCGCCGAGCAGCAGCGCGTCGAGCTCGGGGATGCCGCTGGGCAACGGATCGCCCACGAAGGGAACGTGGTGGTCGGCGGCGACGAGGCGGGGGAACACCTGCAGGCCGCCGCGTCCGATGGTGAAGTCGTGGTAGCCGGCGACGAAGTCGACCCCGCGCATCTTCTGCACCTGGAGCCTGCGGCGCGCCGGGCCGAAATCCAGGGTGACGCGCTCCAGCGTCACGACGCCGTGGCACAGGCTGTGCAGGTGGGTGTCGCGCCGCCCCTCCTCGCCCGCCGTCAGGTCGTCGATCAGGAGCACGGTGGTCGCGCGCGGGGCGAAGAACTGCTTGAGCAGCAGCACCTGCCGGCGGTAGCGCAGGGCGTCCTGGGCGAGCAGGCGCATCTCGGACAGGCTGTCGAACACGACGCGGCTCGGGGCCACCCGTTCCACCTCGTTCTGGATGAGCTGGATCATGCCGCCGAGCTCCACCTCCCAGGAATGGAGGATGGACTGCTCGCGGCCTTCGCCCAGCACCGCCTCGGCCGAGGACAACTCGAAGATGTCGACGCCCGAGAGGTCGAACCCGTGCGAGGCGGCGACCGCCAGAAGCTCCTCGCGCGTCTCCGAAAGGGTCACGTAGAGGCAGCGCTCGCCCCGCGCCGCGCCGTCCAGGAGGAAGCGCAGGGCCAGCGTCGTCTTGCCCGAGCCCGGCGCGCCCTCCAGGAGATACAGGCGGCCGGACGGCAGGCCGCCGTTCAGGATCTGGTCGAGTTCGGCATTGCCGGACGAGGTCCGATCGGAAGTCGCGCGCATCGGAGGCACTCTCGAACTCGGTGGGTCGCTCGGCGGCCGCGAGGGTCCGCTCGATATTGACTAGCCGCGCGCCCCCGGCGGCGCAACGCCTTTGCACGCCCTGGCCATGGCGGCACGGCCCGTGGCACGATCGGCCGGGCGGGGGCTGCGACAAACCGCGCGGCCGGCGGGAAGGGTCGGGACGATGACAGGCAGGGTGGCGCTGGTGACGGCGGGGGGCAGCGGCATGGGCGCGGCGGCGGCGCGGCGGCTCGCCGCGGACGGGTTCAAGGTCGCCATCCTCTCCTCTTCCGGCAAGGGCGAGGCGCTGGCCGAGGCGCTCGGCGGCTTCGGCGTCACCGGCTCGAACCAGCGGGTCGAGGATCTCGGGCGCCTCCTGGACGGGGCGATGGCGCGCTGGGGCCGGGTCGACGCGCTGGTCAACAGCGCCGGCCACGGCCCGCGCGCGCCGATCCTCGCGATCACCGACGAGGACTGGCATCGCGGCCTCGACACCTACTTCCTCAACGTCGTGCGGCCCGCGCGGCTCGTGGCGCCGGTGATGGCCGAGGGCGGCGGTGGGGCGATCGTCAACGTGTCCACCGCCTGGGCCTTCGAGCCGAGCCCGCTGTTTCCGACATCGGCGGTGTTCCGCGCGGGGCTCGCCGCCTTCACCAAGCTCTTCGCCGACGAGATGGCGCCCCGCAACGTGCGGATGAACAACGTCCTGCCCGGCTGGATCGACAGCCTGCCGGGCACGGACGAGCGCCGCGACAGCGTGCCGATGCGGCGCTACGGCACCACCGCGGAGATCGCCGCCACGATCGCCTTCCTGGTGTCGGAGGGGGCCGGCTACATCACCGGCCAGAACATCCGGGTCGACGGCGGGCTGACGCGATCGGTCTGACCGGTCAGGCGCGCTCGGCGACGGCGGCGGCAGAGCCCACGGCGAGCAGCCGGCCGAGCGCCTCGGTCACCGCCCGGCGGAAGCGCGGGTCGGCCGGCAAGTCGTCGCCGAACACGTCCTGAACCGTCAGGAAGGCGTCGACGAGGCGCGCCGGGTCCTCGCCCGCGCCGTCGGTCAGCGCGCGCAGCCGCGCGGCCATCGGATCGCGCACGTCGATCGTCCCGCCCCGCTCGTCGCGCCCGCCGGCGTAGCGGATCCAGCCGGCCAGGCCGAGAGCCAGCCGCTCGAACGGCTCGCCCGCCCGCAGCCGGTCGCGGATCGTGCCGAGCAGGCGCTGCGGCACCTTCTGCGAGCCGTCCATGGCGATCTGCCAGGTGCGGTGGCGCAGCGCCGGGTTGCGGAAGCGCTCGAGGAGCTCGGCGCGGTAGGCGGCGAGGTCGAAGCCGAACAGCGGCGGCAGGGTGGGCGCGATCTCCTGGCTCATCATCCCGGCGAGCAGCGCGGCGAAGGGCTCGTCGGCCATGGCCTGCGACACGGTCTCGTGGCCGGCGAGGTAGCCGAGATAGGCGAGCGTCGAGTGCGAGCCGTTGAGGAGGCGCAGCTTCATCAGCTCGAAGGGCTCGACGTCGGCGACGAAGCGCGCCCCGCCCACGGTCCAGTCCGGCCGCCCGTCGGCGAACCGGTCCTCGATCACCCATTGCGAGAAGGGCTCGGTCATCACCGGCCAGGCGTCCTCGCGCCCGAGCGCGCCCGCCACCAGCGCCCGGTCGGCGTCGGTGGTGGCCGGCACGATGCGGTCCACCATGGTCGAGGGAAAGGGCACCTCGCGCGCGACGAAGCCGCCGAGCGCCGCCCCGCGCAGCTCGGCGAAGGCGGACACCACGCGCCGCGCCGTCTCGCCGTTGGCCGGAAGGTTGTCGCAGGACAGGACGGTGAAGGGCGGCAGGCCCCGCTCGCGCCGGCGGTGCAGCGCCTCCACCAGGAAGCCGGGCGCCGAGCGCGGCGCATGCGGGTTGGCGAGGTCGTGGACGATGTCGGGATGGTCGCGGTCGAGCTCGCCCGTGGCGGGAAGGTGGCAGTAGCCCTTCTCCGTGACGGTCAGCGAGACGATGCGCGTGGTGGGCGCCGCCATCAGAGCCAGCACCGCCTCCGGGTCCTCGGGCGCCACGAGCTGGCGCAGGATGGCGCCGACCACCTGGAACCGGTCGCCCTCGCCCGAGCGCACCGCCACCGTGTAGAGCCCGTCCTGGGGCTCGAGCGCGTCGCGCGTGTCGGGGCTGCGCAGCGAGACGCCGGCGATGCCCCAGGCGTGGTCGCCGCCCGCCAGCACCGCCTCGGTCGCCACAGCCTGGTGCGCGCGGTGAAAGGCGCCGAGCCCGAGATGCACGATCCCGATGCGCACGGCGTCCCGGTCGTAGGGCGGACGCGCGACGTCGGCGGGCAGCGCGGGCAGGGCGGCGGAGGACAGGCGTTGGGTCACGGGCGAATCCTTGGCGAAACGAAACGGGACGCACGCTCGGACGGGCCCCGGTCGCCGGTGCCCGAATCGGCTGTCCGCTTCATCGTCGCCCCGTGCCGGGCTGTCAATCGAGCCGCGCGAGCGCTCAGCCGCCGGACGGCACGAGCGTGGGCCGGCGCGCGGGCGGCCCCCCGCGCGCCAGCAACGCCTCCAGCGCCTCCACGTCCATCGGGCCGGCGAGCAGGTATCCCTGGAACGCCTGCACCCTCAGCCGCGACAGGAGCGCGAGCTCGCCTTGCGTCTCGACGCCCTCCGCCACCACCTTGCAGCCGCACTGGTCGGCGAAGCCGATCAGCGCGGTGGCCAGGGCCTCGCGCATCGGATCGGTGTCGACGCCGCGCACGAGGCTCCGGTCGAGCTTGATGATGTCGGGCCGGATGGCGACGATGCGGCTCATGCTGGAATAGCCGGCGCCCACGTCGTCCACCGCGATCCGCATGCCGCGTGCGCGAAGGCCCGCCAGAGCGGCCAGGAGGCCCCCGTAGTCTTCGATCCGCTCGTGCTCGGTCAGCTCCAGCACGATCCGGTCGGCGGGACTGGCGTCGAACAGGGCCGCGAAGCCCGGATCGAGGCTCGCGGTGGGCGAGGCGTTGAGCCCGAGCTGCACCGCGTGGCGGCGCCAGACCGGGGCATGCGCCGCCAGCGCGTTGGCGATCGCCCGGTGCTCGAGCTCCACCTGGAGCCCGGTCCTCGCCGCGTCCGCGAACCACGTCTCCACCGCGCGGTCGTCGGGAAAGCGCGACAGCGCCTCCGAGCCGGCGGGCACGAGCCCGTCGAGAAGGAACACCGGCTGGAACACGATCCGCGGGCCGCCCTCCGCCAGGAGCGTCAGGACGCGGCTGCGCCGAGCGACGTCGAGGCTCTCGGCCTGGAGGTCGCGGTCGATGCGCTGCGCCACGAGCCCCGCGAAGATGCGCAGCATGGCAAGGTCGCGCTCGTTGAGCGAATGATCGGGCGCATGGCCGAAGCAGCAGAACGTGCCGTAGACCGCGCCGTTCGACAGGCGGATCGGCACGCTGAGATGGGCGCCCACGGGCAGGGTCTGGGTCGCCGCCAGGCACCGCGCCTCCGGCACGGCGGCGGTGTCGGGGATCAGCGCGGGCAGGCGCCCCTCCGCCACGCCGGCGCAGTAGCTTCCCGCCAGCGGGTCCGAGCCGCCTTCGCGCACCGCGCCGGGCGCGTCCGAGTCCACCACGCGGAAGATCCGCCGCCCGCCCGCGAACTCGCCGATGAAGGCGACGTCGAGCCCGAGATTGTGCCGCACGAGGCGCAGCATGTCGCGGATGTCGAGAAGGCCGTCCGACGGGTGACCCGATTCCTGGCGCTGCATGGTGAGCCACCGACCTCGACGTGCCGATTTCGCCTGTAGGTTATGTGACTAAGTGGAAAGGTTGCAGGACGGTGCAAGCCCCGAGACGGTCTGTCGCGGACGCGAAAAAGCCGCCGGGGGCTCCCGACGGCTCCGCGTCCATTCCAGGGAATGGCGATCCGGCCCAACACCTCGCCAGTACATCCGTGGTCGGACGAAAGGCCGGACTTTCGGCGGCGCATCGACCGAAACCGGGACGCGGCGCCTGAGGGACAGATGGGCGGGCGCCCGCCCCGTTTCAAGGGGGTCGGCGAGACCGCGGGCGCGCGATCCGCGGCGGATGCCGGCGATCCCTTGAGGGCGATCCCCGGTCGCGGACCTCGATCACGCTCCGGGTCCGCGGGTCCGCGACCACCCGCCGGCCATTCGCCACCGCATGACCGTAGGCGTCGTTTGTCAGGGATCGCGTGGTCACCGCCTGGGCGGCGGTTCGCCGATCACCAGCCGGCGCCCGTGGACGGTCAGCGGAACGCTCCGCTGCGTCACGTGGGTGCGCACCGGGGCCGGCCGGCGACCACGGCGGCCGGCGCGGGGCGCCCGCACGGCCGCCTCACGCGTTGCCGTCGTCCGGGATCGCCAGGATGTGGCCGCAGGCCTTGCAGTGGACCGCGTCCGGCTCGTGGCGCTCCAGCGCGCAAGCCGGGCAGGGAAAGAACACCTTGTAGGGGCGGAACACCGTCTGCGCGAGGCGCACGAACAGCGAGATGCCGACGATCATCACCACCACGGAGGTCAGCTTGCCCCCGGGGCCCGGAAGGGTGACGTCGCCGAAGCCGGTCGTGGTCATGGTCGCCACGGTGAAGTACAGGGCGTCGATATAGCCCTCGATGCCCGAGCCCTCGCGTACGAAGGCGGTGTAGATGAAGCCCGTGGCCAGGAACAGGCAGGTCAGGAGGTTGATCATCGCCCGCCCCGCCTCCTCCCATTTCTGCCATCCCCGGCGGCGCAGCGAGCGCCACAGGACGTCCTTGCGCGACAGGGTCCACAGCCGGAGGATGCGCAGGAAGCCGAGGTTGAAGAACAGGCTCGGCAGGAGCAGCGTCATCAGGATCAGGGCGTCGACCCAGATCACCGGCCGCCGCGCCCAGACCTTCAGGTTCGGGGCCGCAAGGGCGCGCGCGCCGAAATCGAGCGCCAGCAAGGCCGCCAGCGAGTAGTCGAGCCACAGGAAGTAGCGCTTTTCCTGCAGCACCGGCGCCATCACGAAGAAGGCGATGATGACGAGGTCGACGATCGCCACCCAGCCCTGGAAGCGCACCGCCGACGGATGGTCGGCGTGGTACAGGAAGTCGAGCCGTCGCCGGAAGAGCGCGAAGCGCCCCGGCGGAGGCACGGGCGGGGTGGGGGCGGGGGACGCGTCCATCCGCCCTAAACTGGAACGCGCCCCGGCCCGCGCCAGGGCCGCGGGGCACCGCTCACCGCCACGCCTCAGTGCGCGTCGAGGCTTTCCAGAATGACGTTGTCGTTGGTGTAGATGCAGATCTCGGCCGCGATGCGCATCGCCCGGCGCGCGATCTCCTCGGCCGACAGGTCGGTCTCGGCGAGCGCGCGGGCCGCCGCCAGCGCGTAGTTGCCGCCCGAGCCGATCGCGATCACCCCGTTCTCCGGCTCCAGCACGTCGCCGTTGCCGGTCAGCGTCAGCGTCACCTTGGCGTCGGCGACGATCATCATCGCCTCCAGGCGGCGCAGGTAGCGGTCGGTGCGCCAGTCCTTGGCGAGTTCCACGCAGGCGCGCATGAGCTGGTCGGGATACTGCTCGAGCTTGGCCTCCAGCCGCTCCAGCAGCGTGAAGGCGTCGGCCGTCGCGCCCGCGAACCCCGCGATCACTCTGCCCTCCTTGCCGATGCGCCGAACCTTGCGCGCATTGCCCTTCATCACCGTGTTGCCCAGCGACACCTGCCCGTCGCCGGCCACCACCACCTTGCCGCCCTTGCGCACCGTGACGATCGTCGTGCCGTACATCTTCGCCGGGTCGTGCTGGTCCATCATGCTCGTCGCGTCCTCGTTCGATCCGCGCCCCATATGGGAGCGCGGGGGCGACGCCAACAAGGGCGCGGATGGTAGGTGGGATGGCGGGGCTGCCGCCCCGGACCCCGCTCGGGAAGGAATTCCCGAACCCTTCTTCTCTTTCGAGGCCTTTCCGAGATGGGGAAGGGCCGCTGGCCCTTCCCCATCTCGGACGTCTCTGAACAGAGGAGGGGTCCAGGGGAAATCGTTTCCCCTGGCGGGGTCGGGGGCAGCGCCCCCGTCTTCCACCATCCGCGCCCTCGGTTGGCGTCGTCCCCGCGCTTCTGTATGAAGCGGCGATCGGGTGAAGGATGGACGGCGATGGGCGAGACGGCGGGACGGCGGGATGCCTCGGTGGATCGGGCGACCAAGGAGACGCAGATCCGCGTGCGCGTCGACCTCGACGGCCAGGGCCGGGCCGACGTCGCCACGGGCGTCGGCTTCTTCGACCACATGCTGGACCACCTGGCGCGCCATTCGCTGATCGACATCCGCGTCGAGGCCAAGGGCGACACCCACATCGACGACCACCACACGGTGGAGGACGTCGGCATCGCGCTCGGCCAGGCGATCCGGCGCGCGATGGGCGAGCGGCGCGGCATCCGGCGCTACGCCTCGCTGGACCTGGCGATGGACGAGTGCCTGACGCGCGCCGCGGTGGACGTGTCGGGCCGTCCCTTCCTGGTGTTCCGCACGCGGTTCCCGACCGAGAAGATCGGCGCCTTCGACACCCAGCTCGTGCGCGAGTTCTTCCAGGCCTTCGCCGTCAACGCCGGGCTGACGCTGCATATCGAGACGCTCTACGGCGACAATTCGCACCATATCGCCGAGACCTGCTTCAAGGCGGTGGCGCGGGTGCTGGGCGAGGCGCTGTCGATCGACCCGCGCCAGGCCGACCTCGTGCCCTCCACCAAGGGGATGCTGGCTTGAGGCGATACCGCATCTTCGAGCCGCCGGGCGTCTCGGGGCGCACGGAGGGGGCGCTGCTGCTGCGCGACGGGTTCCGGTTCTGGGCGCTGGTGCTGCCGAGCCTCTGGCTGCTTAGGCACGGCCTGTTCGGCTGGGCGCTCGCGACCTTCGCGGCGCAGGCGCTGGCGGGCGCGGCGGGCACGCCGCTCGGCGCGCTTCTGGGCCTCTCCATCGGCCTCCTGGCGGCGCTGGAGGGGCCGAGCCTTCGCGCGCGACGTCTCCGGCGGCGCGGCTGGCGCGAGGCGGACGCCGTCTGGGCGCGCGACCGGCGCGACGCCGAGCTCCTCTACTTCGCCGGCGCGGCGGCGGATGCGCCGGATGCGCCGTGGGCCGAGGCCGTCCGGCCGCCGGCCGGTCCCGCGCCCTCGCCGCTGCGGCCCGGCCCGTCCCTGTTCGACCTGCGGAGCGCCTGACACGATGCCCACCGTCGCCATTATCGACTACGGCTCCGGCAACCTGCGCTCGGCCGCCAAGGCCTTCGAGCGCGCCGCGCGCGAGGCGGGCGATCCGAGCCGCATCCTGGTGACCGACGAGCCGGCGGCGATCCGCGCGGCCGACCGGCTGGTGCTGCCGGGCGTCGGCGCCTTCGCCGACTGCCGGCGCGGTCTCGACCAGGCGCCCGGCCTCCTCGAGGCGCTGCGCGAGGCGGTGGAACGGCAAAGCCGACCGTTCCTCGGCATCTGCGTCGGCATGCAGCTGATGGCCGAGCGCGGGCTGGAGAAGACCGTGACGCCGGGCCTCGGCTGGATCGGCGGCGACGTCGAGCCGATCGTGCCGAGCGACCCCGCGCTCAAGATCCCGCAGATGGGCTGGAACACGATTCACGTGAAACGCGCCCACCCGCTGCTCGAGGGCATCGCCACCGGCGAGGCGGGCCTCCATGCCTATTTCGTCCATTCCTACCACCTCGTGCCGCGCCGGCCCGACGAGGTCCTGGCCACCGCCGACTACGGCGGCCCGGTCACCGCCGTGGTCGCCAGCGGCAACAAGGCCGGCACGCAGTTCCATCCCGAGAAGAGCCAGACGCTCGGCCTCGCCCTCATCGCCAACTTCCTGCGCTGGAAGCCCTGATGCCGATCCTGTTCCCCGCCATCGACCTCAAGGACGGCGTGTGCGTGCGCCTCAAGCTCGGGCTGATGGAGGAGGCGACCGTCTACAACGCCGACCCGGCGGCGCAGGCGCGCGCGTTCCACGCGCAGGGCTTCACCCATCTCCACGTCGTCGACCTCAACGGCGCCTTCGAGGGGCGCGCCGTCAACGGTGCGGCGGTGGAGGCGATCGTGGCGGCGGTCGGCGGGGCGATGCGGGTGCAGCTCGGGGGCGGCATCCGCACCCTGGCCGACGTCGAACGCTGGCTCGGCGCCGGCCTCCATCGCGTGATCCTCGGCACGGTGGCGGTGCGCGATCCGGCGCTGGTGCGCGAGGCGGCGCGGCGGTTTCCCGGCCGGGTCGCCGTGGGCATCGACGCCAAGGGCGGCAAGGTGGCCGTGGAGGGCTGGGCGGAGTCCGCCGAGCTCGCGGCGGAAGACCTCGCCCGGCGCTTCGAGGACGCCGGCGTCTCGGCGATCATCTACACCGACATCGACCGCGACGGGATCCTCGCCGGCATCAACTGGGACGCGACGATCGCGCTGGCACGGGCCGTGCGCATTCCGGTGATCGCCTCCGGCGGCCTCGCCTCCATGGCCGACATCGAGCGCCTCGCCGCCCCCGATGCCGCCCTGCTCGAAGGCGCGATCTCCGGCCGCGCGCTCTACGACGGCCGGATCGATCCGGGCGAGGCGCTCGCCCGCCTGCGCGCCTGACGTTTCACGTGAGTCGGCCGCGCGTCTTTGCAGGCGCACGCGCCGGGACTAGATTGATCCCATGAACATCCAGGTCCCGACCATCCGAACCGCGGACGACTTCCTGCGGGCCTTCGAAGGGCTCGACGGCAAGCGGGAGTTCGTGCGCGGCAAGGTGGTGGACCTGATGATCAACGTCTCGCGCAACCATGCGAAGCTGACGACCGCGCTGACTGTGCTCCTGGCGAGCGGGCTCGACCCGGATCGCTACGAGGTCGGCGCGGCGGATTTCGGCGTGCGGACGCCCGACGGGGTGCGCTTTCCCGATGTCTACGTGGACGGGACGGGCGGCGACGGGCGCGATCTGGTGGCCCATGCTCCCGCCTTCGTCGCCGAGATCCTGTCCCCCTCCTCCATGGCCAGGGATTTCGGCGAGAAGGTGCGCGACTACACCGCCCTCCCCTCCCTCCTCCACTACCTCGTCCTGTCGCAGGACGAGCCGCGCGTCTGGCTCTGGGCGCGGGGCGAGGACGGCGCCTTCGGCTCGCCGGAGATGATCGTGGGGCGCGAGGAAAGCGTGACGCTCCAGGGCTTCGGTCTCGCCCTTCCCCTTGCGGACCTTTATCGCGGCATCGCATAAGCTCGGCGGGCCGGCCCTTGTCCGCCGGACGCGGAACGGAGACGGCATCGAAGTGACCCTCAAGGCGCGCATCATCCCCTGCCTCGACGTCAAGGACGGACGCGTGGTCAAGGGCGTCAACTTCGAGGGGCTGGTGGACGCGGGCGACCCGGTGGCGGCGGCGCGCGCCTACGACGCGGCGGGCGCGGACGAACTCTGCTTCCTCGACATCACCGCCTCCTCCGACGACCGCGAGACGATCTTCGACGTGGTGGCGCGCACCGCGGAAGCCTGCTTCATGCCCGTCACCGTGGGCGGCGGCGTGCGCGAGGTGGCCGACATCCGCCGGCTGCTGCTGGCCGGTGCCGACAAGGTCTCGATCAACACGGCCGCCGTGCGCCGGCCCGAGTTCGTTGCCGAGGCCGCCGACAAGTTCGGCAACCAGTGCATCGTGGTGGCGATCGACGCCAAGCGCGTGTCGGCGCCCGGCGAGGCGGGGCGCTGGGAGATCTTCACCCATGGCGGGCGCGAGGCGACGGGCCTCGACGCGGTGGCCTTCGCGCGGCGCGTGGTGGCGCTCGGCGCCGGCGAGATCCTCCTCACCTCCATGGACCGCGACGGCACCAAGGCCGGCTTCGACCTCGCGCTGACGCGCGCCGTCGCCGACGCGGTTCCGGTTCCGGTGATCGCCTCGGGCGGCGTCGGCACGCTCGACCACCTAGTGGCGGGCATCGGCGAGGGCGGCGCGGCGGCCGTGCTCGCCGCCTCGATCTTCCATTTCGGCACCCATACGATCGGCGAGGCCAAGCGCCACATGGCCGCCGCCGGCATTCCCGTGCGGCTCGACGGCGCATCGACGCCCGCCCCGCTTCCGTCCGCCCGTTCCTGAAGGCCCGCCATGTTCGACCTGTCCCAACTGGAAGCGATCGTCGCCGAGCGCGCCGCCTCGACGGACCCCGATTCCTACACCGCCAAGCTCGCCCGCCGCGGGCTGCCCAAGGTCGCGCAGAAGCTCGGCGAGGAGGCGGTGGAGACGGTGATCGCGGCGCTGGCAGAGGACAAGGCGGCGCTGCGCGGCGAGGCGGCCGACCTTCTCTACCATCTCCTGGTGCTGCTCCACCTGCGCGGGCTGCCGCTCGCCGAGGTGATGGAGGAGCTGCAAGCGCGCACCGCGCGGACCGGGCTCCAGGAAAAGGCCGCACGGCCGCACGGGGCGTAGAGACGAGGCGGATGGACCAGCTCGCCCCCTCGACCCTGTCGCCCTACCACTTCTTCGCCGCCGAGGAATGGGCGACCTTCCGCGGCCGCGAGGCGCTGACGCTGACCGCGGGCGAGGTCCAGCGCCTGCGCTCGCTCGGCGACGCGATCGACCTCGAGGAGGTGGAGCGCATCTATCTCGCCGTGTCGCGCCTCCTCTACGCGCACGTGGAATCGAGCCAGGCGCTGTTTCGCCAGCGCAAGCGCTTCCTGCGCGGCTCGACCCAGGTGAAGACCCCCTTCATCATCGGCATCGCCGGCTCCGTGGCCGCCGGCAAGTCGACCACCGCGCGCATCCTCAAGGAGCTGCTCGCTCGCTGGCCGGGCACGCCCAAGGTCGACCTCGTGACCACCGACGGGTTCCTGTATCCCAACGCGGTGCTGGAGCGCGAAGGGCTGATGCAGCGCAAGGGCTTTCCCGAGAGCTACGACGTGGGCGCCATCCTGCGCTTCCTGTCCGATATCAAGGCCGGCGCGCGCCATGTCGCGGCACCGGTCTATTCGCACTTCTTCTACGACGTGCTGCCGGGCGACCGGATCGAGGTCGACCAGCCCGACATCCTGATCTTCGAGGGGCTCAACGTCCTCCAGACGCGCGAGATGCCGCCCGGCGGCAAGTTCGTGCCCTTCGTCTCCGATTTCTTCGACCACTCGATCTACATCGACGCCGACGAGCGGGACCTCCACCGCTGGTACATCTCACGGTTCATGCGCCTGCGCGAGACCGCGTTCCGCGAGGAGAGCTCGTTCTTCCACCGCTACTCGAAGATCTCCGAGGCGGAGGCGCTGGAGGTCGCCGAGCGGCTCTGGGCGACCATCAACGCCCGCAACCTCCACGAGAACATCCTGCCGACCCGCCCGCGCGCCGACCTGATCCTGCGCAAGGGCGGCGACCATCTGGTGGAGCAGGTCGCGCTGCGCAAGATCTGAGCGGAACGGGGCGTTTGCCCGGCTACCCAGTTGACATTCCCGGCCGTCCGACCCAACTCCCTGCCCGGCTTCGAACTGGGACACGGAGACCAGATGACGATCGACCTCAATCGACGCGAATGGATGATGGGCCTGGCCGCCCTCGGCCTCGCATCGGCCACCCGCGGCGCCCTCGCCGCCGACGGCGACCTCCTCCGGTTCGGGGCGCCCGAGCCCTTCTCCTTCGACCGGCTGGTGGAGCGCGCCAGGGCCCTGGCCGCCGCCCCCTACGTGCCCGAAGTGCCCCGCTCGGACGATGTCTTGGAGCGGATCGACTTCGACCAGCACTGGCGTATCCAGTACCGCAAGGACCAGACGCTCCAGCTCAACGACGGCAAGGCGCCGATCCGCTTCTTCCATCTCGGCCGCTACTTCAAGCTGCCGGTGGGCATCCACGTGGTGGAGAACGGCGAGGCGCGCACGCTGCGCTACGATCCCAACCTCTTCACCATCCCGTCGGACTCGCCGGCCAAGGAACTGCCCGCCGACATCGGCTTCGCGGGCTTCCGCGTGCTGGAGCCCGATTCCGACGCCGACTGGCTGGCCTTCCTCGGCGCCGCCTACTTCCGAACGTCCGGCGAGGACAACCAGTTCGGCATGTCGGCCCGCGCGCTCGCGATCGACGTCGCCATGCCGACGCCCGAGGAGTTCCCGCGCTTCACCGACTTCTTCCTGGAGCCCTCCGCGGACGGGCGGCTCGTGATCAGCTGCCTTCTCAACTCGCCGCGCGTGGCGGGCGTCCTGCGCATGGACGTCCAGAAGGGCGGCCCGATCGTCATGGACATCCAGTCGCGCTACTTCGCGCGCGCCGACATCGCCCGCTTCGGCATCGCGGCGCTGACCTCGATGTACTGGTACTCGGAGACCGACAAGCAGCGGCGCATCGACTGGCGCCCGGAGGTGCACGATTCCGACGGGCTCGCCATGTGGACGGGCTCGGGCGAGCGCATCTGGCGCCCGCTGAACAACCCGCCGCGCGTGATGACCTCGAGCTTCACCGACGGGACGCCGCATGGCTTCGGCCTCCTCCAGCGCGACCGCGACTTCGCCAACTACGAGGACGACGGCGTGTTCTACGAGAAGCGCGCTTGCGTCTGGGTCGAGCCCAAGGGCGACTGGGGCGCGGGCGTGGTGCAGCTCGTGGAGATCCCGACCGACGACGAGATCCACGACAACATCGCCGCCTACTGGCTGTCGGCCAAGCCCGTGCGCGCGGGCGACGCGATCGCGCTGGACTACAAGCTGCACTGGTCGAACCGCGAGCCCTATCCCGGCGACGTCGGCAAGGTGGTGGCCACGCGCCTCGGGCGCGGGGGCATCGCCGGCCAGCCGCGGCCGCCCGGCGTCACCAAGATCGTGGTCGACTTCGACGGCGGCCTGGTCGCCGCCCTGGACCGTGAGGCCAAGGGCGTCGAGGCGCTCGCCACCGCCTCGCGCGGCACGCTCGGCAAGGTGGACTGCTATTCGGTCAAGGTCGGCACCGCCTGGCGCGTCACCTTCGACCTCACGGCCGAGGGCAACGACCCGGTGGAGCTGCGCCTCTACATGCGTCAGGGCGACAAGGTGCTCACCGAGACCTGGGCGTACCAGTTCCTGCCCACCTCGATGGGAGCCTGACCCTTCAGGGCCGCGTCACCCGCCGAAGCGTGAGGTTGATGCGGCCCTCCCCCTTCAGGAGCGTCGAGGTGCCGGGGTAGATCCGGTCGACGCCGTGGAAGGCAAGGCGGCTCTCGCCGCCCAGGACGACGACATCGCCGGAGCCGAGGCGTAACGAGCGCGTCGGCCCGCCGCGCGCCGTGCCGCCGAAGCGGAACAGCGCCTCGTCGCCGAGCGACACCGACAGGACCGGGGCCGCCAGATCGGCCTCGTCCCGGTCCTGGTGCAGGCCGAGCCGGGCCCCCGGCGCGTAGAAGTTGACGAGGCAGGCTTCCGGCGGATGCGGGTAGCCCGCCAGCTCCCTCCACAGGTCGAGAAGCGCCGCCGGGATGGGCGGCCAGGGCCGGCCGGTCTCGGGATGGAGGGGCTGGTAGCGGTAGCCGGCGGGGTCGGACACCCAGCCGAGCGGGCCGCAATTGGTCATGCGCACGGAGAAAGGACGCCCGCTGCCCGGCATGGCCGGACGGAACAGCGGCGCCTCGGCCGCCGCGCGGCGCACCTCCGCTAAAAGCGCGCGCTGGGCCGCCGCGTCGAGCCGGGCCGGCAGGTGGACCAGGCCGGGCGGCAGCGCGCCCGGCGCCGTCACGACAGGTAGCCGAGCTGGGCGGCCAGCGCCACCGCGTGGGTGCGGTTGGAGGCGTCGAGCTTGCGCGTCGCCGAGGTGAGGTACTGCGAGATCGTGTGCTCGGAAAGCTTCAGGATCGTGCCGATCTCGGACGAGGTCTTGCCGAGCATGGCGAGCTTCAGGCAGTCGCGCTCGCGGCCCGTGAGCGGGTTGTTGCGCCGGTTCTCCTCGTAGCGGCAGGCGGCCAGCACGCCGAAGGCGGCGAAGGCCAGGAGCTGCAGCCCGTCCGCCTCGCCCTCGGCCATCGCCGCGCCGCGCCCCGACACCGCCAGCACGCCGGTGAAGCCCGAGACGCCGTGCACCGGGCAGTAGGCGCCCGACAGGCAGCCGTGCGCGGCCAGGAACCGGCCCTGCGGCGGCGAGCCCTCGGGATCGTCCGGGTCGAAGCCGAACACGAACTCGGCGTCCCACACGAAGGGCAGCGAGCCGCCCATCAGGGCGCGCAGCGCCGGCGAGAACCGGTGGAGGCCGAGGCGCTCGAACCCGATGCGGAACTCCTCCTCCCAGTTGGACAGGATCGGTCGCAGCTCCGCGCCCGCCTCGTCGGTCGAGGGGATCGTCATCAGCGCGAAGCGGTCGAAGCCGGCGTCGCCCACGATCTCGCCCACGGCCGCGCGCAGCCCCGCTTCCGTCCAGGGCCGCTCCAACCGGCCGGCGAGGCTGGCCTGCGGTCGGATCATGCGCGCGGGGCGGCGGAAGCGGGCCGGACGGCGGTCGAGGGGACGGTCATGACGATCCTTTCCAGGGAAGCGGCGCGAGCGGCCGGGTCAGGATGGCGATTCGCGGCACCGGCGAACCTGCGTTCTCTATCCTATCGCGAAGCGACCATGAAACGACCCCCTTTCGGCCGCCTTTTTCGTCGCCGGGCGCAAGCCGGACGCCTGCCCCTGGCGCGCGGGCGCGCGGCGCCCCATGTGCGGGCGACGCGAAGCGGTCCGCATCCGGCGGACCGCCGTCCCCTTCGAGACCCATGACGTCCATGACCGACTTTTCCCCCCGCGAGATCGTGTCCGAGCTGGATCGCCACATCATCGGCCAGAAGGACGCCAAGCGTGCCGTGGCCGTGGCGCTGCGCAACCGCTGGCGGCGCCAGCAGCTCGAAGGGTCGCTGCGCGAGGAGGTCTCGCCGAAGAACATCCTGATGATCGGGCCGACGGGCGTCGGCAAGACCGAGATCTCGCGCCGCCTCGCCAAGCTGGCGGGCGCGCCCTTCATCAAGGTCGAGGCCACCAAGTTCACCGAGGTGGGCTATGTCGGGCGCGACGTCGAGCAGATCATCCGCGACCTCGTGGAGATCGGCATCGCGCTGACGCGCGAGCGCAAGCGCGACGAGGTGCGCGCCCGGGCCCACGCGGGCGCCGAGGACCGGGTGCTCGACGCGCTGGTCGGCAAGACCGCCTCGCCGGCGACGCGCGACAGCTTCCGCAAGCGGCTGCGTGCCGGCGAGCTCGACGACAAGGAGATCGACGTCGAGGTGGCCGACACCGCCGGTCCGCTGGGCGGCATGGACATTCCCGGCATGCCCGGCGCCAATCTCGGCGTGCTCAACCTGTCGGAGATGTTCGGCAAGGCGATGGGCGGGCGCACCAAGACGCGCCGCACCACGGTGAAGGAGTCCTACGCCCTCCTGATCAACGAGGAGTCCGACAAGCTCCTGGACACCGAGGCGCTGGTCGCGGACGCGATCCGGGCGGTGGAGAACAACGGCATCGTGTTCCTGGACGAGATCGACAAGGTGGCCAACAACGGCGAGGCGCGCGGCGGGGCCGGCGTCAGCCGCGAGGGCGTCCAGCGCGACCTCCTGCCGCTCGTGGAAGGCACCACGGTGGCCACCAAGCACGGGCCGGTGAAGACCGACCACATCCTGTTCATCGCGTCCGGCGCCTTCCACGTGTCCAAGCCCTCGGACCTCCTGCCCGAGCTCCAGGGCCGCCTGCCGATCCGCGTCGAGCTGCGGGCGCTCGACCGCGACGACTTCCGCCGCATCCTGACCGAGACCGAGGCCTCGCTGCTGAAGCAGTACGTGGCGCTCCTGAAGACCGAGAACGTCGACCTCGAGATCACCGACGACGCGGTGGACGCGATCGCGGACGTGGCGGTCGCGCTCAACGGCTCGGTCGAGAACATCGGCGCGCGCCGGCTCCAGACGGTGATGGAGCGCGTGCTCGACGACATCTCCTTCGAGGCGCCCGACCGGGGCGGGCAGAGCTACCGGGTCGACGGCGACTACGTGCGCCGGGCGCTGGACGGCATCGCCGGCAACACCGACCTGTCGCGCTTCATCCTCTGACGCCCGGGCGCGGGGCGAGGCGGCCGCCCGGCTCCCGGGCGCGCCGCTTTCAGTCCTGCCCTTCGCGCGCCTTGCGGGCCATCTCGTTGAGCTGGGCGAGCGTTGCGTCGAAGCGGCCGTCGCGTTCGGCAAAGCGCAGCGGTCGGACGCGCTCGACCAGGATCTCCGGCGGCGTGGGCTGGGCGGCGAAGAGCGCCATCACCTCGTCGATGAAGTCCTCGAGCGGCATGTAGCCCGGCCGGGTCTCCTGCCCCTCCGTGAGCCCGGTCTGGACGCCCGGCGGCGCGATCTCGATCACCTCCACCTTGCCCCGCAGCAGCTCGCGCAGGCTCACCGTGTAGGAATGGATCGCCGCCTTGGTGGCGTTGTAGGTCGGGGCGGTGACCAGCGGCACGTAGGCGAGACCCGAGGTGACGTTGACGATCGCGGCGTTCGCCTTGCTCGAGAGATGGTCCACGAAGGCGTCCGTCAGCCGGATGGGGCCGAGAAGGTTGGTGGTGACCGTCGCCTCGGCGTCGGTGAGGTCGCGCGCCGTCGCGGCGTCCTCGAAATGCATGATCCCCGCATTGTTCACGAGCACGTTGATCTCGGGGTGCCGGGCGAGCACCTCGCGGGCGAACGCCTGGACCCCGTCCGCGCTCTCGACGTCGAGGACAAGGCCCTCGATGCCGGGATGTTCGGTGGCGATGGCGTCTAGGGCCGCCCGCCGCCGGCCGGCGACCACGACCTTGTTGCCGGCCGCATGCCAGCGCAGCGCGAGCTCGCGCCCGATGCCGCCCGTTCCGCCGGTGATGAGGATGGTGTTTCCGCTCGTCTTCATGAGGCGGACCCCTTTCGGTTGCGTGTCGATCTCCGGCATATGGTCGCCATGCTCTCATCTGGAACGAAGGCACCGGAAAGAATGATACGCACCGAAAGGAGAGCGTCGAAGGAGCCGGCCCCGGACGTCGCGCCCCGCGAGGAGCCGTCCGCGGCGCCGGATCCGCGCGTCGAGGCGCTGGTGAACGACCTGATCGGCGCGGTGGCCGACAAGTGGACCCTTCTGATCCTGGAGGAGCTCGACACCGGCGGCACGCTGCGCTTCACCGAGCTGTCGCGGCGGATCGGCACGATCAGCCAGAAGATGCTGACGCAGACGCTGCGGGCGATGGAGCGCGACGGGCTGGTGACGCGCACGGTCCATCCCGTGGTGCCGCCGCATGTCGACTACCGGCTCACCGAGCTCGGCACGAGCCTCGGGGCCGCCTTTTGCGGGGTATGGATCTGGGCGGAACGGAACCTGGAGACGGTGGAGGCCGCCCGTCAGCGCTTCGACCGGCGCTGAACGCGGAAAGGCGCCGGTCGAAGCGACCGACGCCCTCCCTCCCCTGCGTAGCCGGCGCGCCCGGCCTCAGTCGACCTGGCGCACGGCGCCTCTTGCGGCGCTGGTGGTCATCGCCGCGTAGGCGCGCAGGGCCGTGGTGATCTTGCGCTTGCGCTGCTCGGTCGGCTTCCAGGCCTCTGCCCCGCGCTCCGCCATCTCGGCGCGGCGTCGCGCGATCTCGGCGTCGTCCACCGCCAGGTGGATCGAGCGGTTCGGGATGTCGATCTCGATCGGGTCGCCCTCGTGCACCAGCGCGATCAGGCCGCCCTCGGCCGCTTCCGGCGAGACGTGGCCGATCGACAGGCCCGAGGAGCCGCCCGAGAAGCGCCCGTCGGTGACCAGGGCGCAGGCCTTTCCGAGGCCCTTCGACTTCAGGTAGCTCGTCGGATAGAGCATCTCCTGCATGCCGGGGCCGCCGCGCGGACCCTCGTAGCGGATCAGCACGATGTCGCCCGGATGCACCTCGCCCGACAGGATCGCCTTGACCGAGGCGTCCTGGCTCTCGAAGACGCGCGCCTTGCCCGAGAAGCGCAGGATCGAGTCGTCGACGCCCGCCGTCTTCACGATGCAGCCGTCCTCGGCGAGGTTGCCGAACAGGACCGCAAGACCCCCGTCCTGGGAGAAGGCGTGCTCGCGGTTGCGGATGACGCCCGCGGCGCGGTCGGTGTCGAGCTCCTTCCAGCGGGCGTTCTGGCTGAAGGCGACCTGGGTTGGGACGCCGCCCGGCGCCGCGCTGAAGAGCTTCAGGGCGCTGGGATCGCGGCTCGTCGCGATGTCCCACTTGGCGATCGCTTCGCGCATCGTCGCGGTGTGGACGGTCGGCACGTCGAGATTGAGAAGGCCGGCGCGAGCGAGTTCGCCGAGGATCGCCATGATGCCGCCGGCGCGGTGGACGTCCTCCATGTGGACGTCGGCCTTGGCCGGCGCGACCTTCGAAAGGCACGGCACCTTGCGCGACATGCGGTCGATGTCGGCCATGGTGAAGTCGACGCCCGCCTCGTGCGCGGCGGCGAGGATATGGAGAACGGTGTTGGTGGAGCCGCCCATCGCGATATCGAGCGCCATCGCGTTCTCGAACGCGGCCTTGGTGGCGATGGTGCGCGGCAGGGCCGTCTCGTCCTCGCCTTCGTAGTAGCGCTTGGCGAGCGACACGATGCGCTGCCCGGCCTCCAGGAACAGGTCCTCGCGGTCGGCATGGGTGGCGAGCGTCGAGCCGTTGCCGGGCAGCGAAAGGCCGAGCGCCTCGGTCAGGCAGTTCATCGAATTGGCGGTGAACATCCCCGAGCACGAACCGCAGGTCGGGCAGGCCGAGCGCTCGATCACCTGGACGTCCTCGTCCGACATCCGGTCGTCGGCGGCCGCCACCATGGCGTCGACGAGGTCGAGCGCGTGGATCTTGCCGTCGCTGAGCTTGACCTTGCCGGCCTCCATCGGCCCCCCGGACACGAACACCACCGGGATGTTCAGCCGGAGCGCGGCCATCAGCATGCCCGGCGTGATCTTGTCGCAGTTGGAGATGCAGACCATGGCGTCGGCGCAGTGTGCGTTGACCATGTACTCGACCGAGTCCGCGATGATCTCGCGCGAGGGCAGCGAGTAGAGCATGCCGTCGTGGCCCATCGCGATGCCGTCGTCCACGGCGATCGTGTTGAACTCCTTGGCGACGCCCCCCGCCGCCTCGATCTCGCGCGCCACGAGCTGGCCGAGATCCTTGAGGTGTACGTGGCCCGGCACGAACTGCGTGAAGGAGTTGACCACGGCGATGATCGGCTTGCCGAAATCCTCGTCCTTCATGCCGGTCGCGCGCCACAGGCCGCGGGCTCCGGCCATGTTGCGGCCATGCGTGGTGGTGCGGGAACGGTAATGGGGCATGATGAACCTGCCGGTCTGGTGAGGCGTACCCGCCATTACACCTGTTTGGCGCGGACACCAACAGGCGAAGGCCGGATCGGGCGATAATCGTTCCAGACAAGCCGAAACGATCGCCGCGTCAACATGATGGCGAAGGGTGGATCGGCGCGGCGCTCAGGCGGCGCGGCGGGCGGGGGCTTCGGCGCCGACGTCGAAGGCGCGCAGCCAGGCGCCCCCCAGGCCCGCCTCCAGCAGGCTTCCCGAGGGCATGGCGACCCAGGCCAGGGGATCGGCACCGCAGGGCTCGGAGGCGATCATCACCCCGCCGGCGTCGTGGCGCGAGTAGAGCGAGGGCGGCTGGCCGTCGCTCGCCCAGCGGAAGGCCAGGAGGCGGCGGCCGTCGGAATACACGGCGGCGAAGCGCGTCGGCTCGGCGCCCGGACCCTTCAGCGCCTCCACGGCGGCCAGCGTGCGGGCGAAGGCGCGGGCCGGGTCCTCTTCCAGCCCGTGCGCCAGCGCGGCCAGGAACAGCGCCTCGGAATCGCAGGTGCCGGTGCGGCTGGCATAGGCGGCGTCGGGGATCATCCCCTCCACCTGCCGGCGCAGGCGCCCATAGTCGCCGATCTGGCCGTTGTGCATGAAGAGGCGCGAGCCGAGCGCGAACGGATGGCAGTTGGCGGTGGACACGCCCCCGGAGGTCGCCGCCCGCACATGCGCCAGGAACAGGCCCGAGCGGATCTGCCGGCAGAGCGAGGCGAGGTTGGCGTCGGACCAGGCCGGCAGGACGCCGCGATAGAGGCCCGGCTCCGGGCGCTCGCCGTACCAACCGAGGCCGCAGCCGTCGCCGTTCACGACGGTCCTCGCCTCGCGCGCGGCCAGCGACTGCGAGACCAGCGAGCCCGCGGGCCGGATCAGGAGGTCTTCCAGGAAGAGCGGCGTTCCGAGATAGGCAAGAAGGCGGCACATGGCGTGGTCCCGGGAGCGTTCGGCCGGTGCGGGTCGACGCCTTCGATTCTAGGCCACCATGCGTTCGCGAAGCTGGTCCCGTCCCGCCAGGGCGAAGCGGGCGGCCGCCGCCGCATGGATCGCGGTGGAATCGAAGCCGGGAACGGGCAGCGCGTCCGGATCGAGCGACAGGACGATCTCCGTGCAGCCGAGGATCACCGAATCCGCGCCCGCCGCCACGCCCCGCTCGACGATGGCCATGAGCTCCCGGCGCGAGGCGTCCAGCACGCGCCCGGCGCACAGTTCCTCGAAGATCACGCGGTGGACGGTCTCCCGGTCGCCCGCGTCCGGCACCAGCGGGCGCAGGCCGCAGGCCGCCTCCAGCCGGTCGGCGTAGAACCCGTGCTCCATCGTGTAGCGGGTGGCCAGAAGCAGCGGCCGCCGGGCACGGGCGGCGCGCAGGGCCGCGCCGGTCTCGGCGATGATGTCGATCAGCGGGATCGACACGGCGCCGGCCACCGCCGCCGAGACGAGATGCATCGTGTTGGTGCAGATCAGCACGCAGTCGGCGCCCGCCCGCTCCAGCCGCGCGGCGCTGTCGGCCAGCATGGCGCCGGCGAGATCCCAGCGGCCCGCCTTCTGCTGCGCCACGACGTCCGCGAAGTTCAGGGAGTGGAGGAGGATATCGGCCGAATCGAGCGGTCCGCCGGCGCCGCGCACCGCCTCGTTCAGGAGACGGTAGTAGACGGCCGTGGATTCCCAGCTCATGCCCCCGATCAGCCCGATCCGCTTCATCCGTCCCACTCCGTCGCGTCGATGTCGTTGCGCCGACCCTAGCGCGTCGTATCCGCAAACGGCGCGCGTTGTTCGTCGTCCCTGGCGTCCACCATGCAAGAATATCGCGCAAGACGGCGAGAATGCGCGCGTCGCTTGCGCGTCCATCGCGAACGGTGCATTCTCGGCCCATGCTCGACGACCGCGACCGCCTTCTCCTCGACCTCCTGCAGGACGACGCCGACCGACCCGTGCAGGAACTGGCCGAGCGCGCTTCGCTCTCGGCCTCGGCCTGCTCGCGCCGCATCCAGCGCCTGCGCGACGAGGGCTATCTGCGACGCCGCGTGGCGCTGGTGGACCGGCGGCGGATCAATCTGCCGACCACCGTCTTCGTGATCGTCAAGACGTCCCGCCACTCAGGCGGCTGGCTGGAGGAGTTCCGCGCCGCGCTCGCATCGATCCCGGAGATCGTCGAGGTGCACAGGCTCACCGGCAACGTCGACTACATCCTCAAGGTGGTGCTGCCCGACGTCGAGCATTACGACACGATCTACAAGCGGCTGGTCTCGCGGGTCGAGCTGTCCGACGTCTCGGCCTACATCTCGATGGAGACGATGAAGGCCGACGTCCCGCTGCCGACCCGCTACGCCTGACGGGCACGGGCCAGGATGTTTCACGTGAAGCAACCGGGCCCGTAGACGGCGAACGGCGTGTGATCGATCCGCCGCACCGGCAGGCCGCCCGCCACGCCGCGTCGAAAGGGCCCTTCCGGCCCGCCGCGCGATGGGTTAGCGGAACGCTGGCACCGTCCCGCAGAGCCGGTCATGATCCGTTTCGCAGCCCTCCTCGCCCTTGCCTGTCTCGGGCTCCAGCCGGCCGCCGCGCAGACGCGCGTGCCGCCCGGCAACCGTCACGTCGAGCAGCCGGAGATCCCCGGCGGCTCGCGCTCGCGCACCAAGGCGACGCGCTCATCCTTCGAGGCAAAGTACGAGAAGATCCACGCGCTCCTCGCCGACAACCGCGTCCTGCAGGACAAGATCCGCAAGGCGGCGCGGCTCTACGGCATCCGCCCGGTCCACATCGCGGGGGCGCTCGTCGGCGAGCACACCTACAACGTGGATGCGATGGACCGGCTCCAGACCTACTACGTCAAGGCCGCGTCCTACCTGAACGCCGGGGTCGACTTCTCCTATCGCGGGCAGAACGTGGCGGACTTCGTCGAGCGGCCGGAATTTGCCCCTTGCGAGGACGCGCGCGGCCTGGCGCGGCTCTGGGCCTGCCGCGAGGGCGTGTTCGACCGGCGGTTCCGGGGCCGGACGGTGGACGGCGTCAGCTATCCCGACAACCGCTTCGGCGCGGTGTTCTTTCAGCCCTTCTATGCCGGCCAGACCTTCGGCCTCGGGCAGCTCAACCCGCTGACGGCGCTGTCGGTGTCCGACATGGTGCATCGCGTCTCCGGCTATCCGGCGCTCGACATGCGCGACGCCGGGGCGGTCTACGCCGCGATCATGGATCCCGACCAGACCCTGTCCTACATGGCCGCCGTGATCCGCGTCTCCATCGACGCCTATCGCGACATCGCGGGCTTCGACATCTCGGGCAATCCGGGCGTCGTGGCGACCCTCTACAACGTGGGCGACCCGTTCGGCCGCGCCGAGAAGCTGGCCGCCGCCAACCGGGGCGGGGCCGGGCGGCTGCCGGAGGAGAACTACTACGGCTGGCTGGTGAACGAGAAGATCGACGACCTCGAGGCGATCTTCCCCTGAACCCAGACCCCTGAACCGCAGGCGTCGCACCCGGCGGGAGCGTCAGCGCCGACGCCGCGCCCGGGCGGCAGCCTCGGCGCGCGCGGCGGCCTCCTGCAGCAGCGCGTCGAGGGCGGCGATGTCGTCCGGGGCGAGCGTCGGCAGGGCCTCGGCGAGCCGGTTCGCGAAGGCCGTCGCCTCCGGTCCGAGCGCGCCGGTCTCCAGCACGACCTTGGGGTGGGAGAGCTCGGCCAGCCGCTCCAGCTCCTCCGCGTCGTCCCAGATCACGTTGAGATAGCCGATGATGCGCTGGAGCATCGACCAGGTGGGGCGTCCGCGCTTGCCGTGCTCCAGCGCCGACAGGTAGGCGGCCGAGACGCCGAGCGCGGCGGCCATCTCGCCTTGCGTGATGCCGCGCTCGGCGCGCAGGGCGCGGACCCGCAGGCCGAAGGGCGTCATCGCCGCCGCACCCGGACATAGAAGGCCCCATCGCCGCCGTGGCCGCGCTCGGCCTGATCGTAGCCGGACACCAGGACGCGGAAGTCGGGCGTGGCGAACCAGTGCGGCAGGGCGCGCCGGAGACTGCCGGTGGAGCCGAACGAGGCGCCCCGTCCGGTGATCACCAGCACATGGCGCAGGCCTCGCGCCTTGGCGCCGCGCAGGAAATGGAGAAGCGCCCCGTGCGCCACCGCCTCGCTCCAGCCATGGAGATCGATCCGGTCCTCCAGCTCGATCCGGCCCTTGCCGATCTTGCGCCGCACCGGCCGGTCGATCGGCTGGAGGGCGGGCGGGGCGGCGGGGCGGCGCGTGGCGGGCACGAGCGCCGCCGCCATGCCGTTCGGCCGCGGCGGCGTCGCGCCGGCGGCCGGCGCAGGCGCGGGCGGTTCGGGCTCGGGCGGCAGGTCCGGCGTCGTCCTGCCCGGCAGCGGAACCGCCGAGCGCGCGACGCTCGCCCAGAGCCGGCGCTCCTCGCCCGAGAGGTCGCGGCGCCGCCTCACGGCCGAGCCTCGACCGGAAGGAGGGCGAGCCAGCGCGCCCGGTGGCGGATCGCGCCGGCGACGCGCCCCGCCGCGTCGCCCGAGCCGGTGAAGATGTCGCCGCGTGCCGGGCCGACGATCGCCGAGCCGGTGTCCTGCGCGACCAGGAGCCGGCGGAACGGACGGCCGGACACGGCAAGTTCGGGCGCCTCCACGAAGACCGGCATGCCGTAGGCGTGCAGCCCCGCGTCGACGGCGAGCGAGCCGAAGGGGGTGAGCGGCACGCCCGCCCCTCCCACCGGCCCGGCACCCGGCTCCACCGCGACCTCGCGGAAGAAGATGAAGGAGCGGTTGCGATGGAGGAGCGCGTCGGCGCGATCGGGATGTGCCGCCAGCCAGCGGCGGATGCCCGCCATGTCGGCCCCTTCCAGCGGCAGCTCGCCCGCCTGCACCAGGACACGCCCGATCGCGGTGAAGCGATGGCCGTTCTTGGCGGCGTAGCCGACCCGCATCGTCTCGCCGCCCGGCAGCGCGAGGCGCGCCGAGCCCTGGACGTGGACGAAGAAGGCGTCCACCGGCTTTTCCAGGAAGGCCAGCTCCAGCCCGCGCCCCCGGAGCCAGCCGCCTTCGATCGCCGCGCGGTCGGGATAGGGGAGAAGGCGGCCGTCGGCCGCGCGGAGGGCGAAGCGCGTATCGGGCTCGAGGCCGGCCACCGCCGAATCGTCCGCCACCGCGACGAGATCGGCGGGCCGGCGGTAGAGCGGCACCCGGAAGCGGGGCGTGGCGCGGCGCGAGGCCGGCAGCTCGGGCTCGTAGTAGCCGGTCACGAAGCCGGACACGGGCGCGCCGGCGCTCAGGATTTCGGCGGGGCGGAAGAACCGCTCGAAGAACAGGCGGGCCTCCGTGCGGGACGGATCCGCCGGCCCCTCGAGGACCGCGCGGGCCGCGGGCGCGAACCGGCCCCGCCGCAGCGGGCCTGCGGCAGCGGCGGGATCGACGCGCAGCAGGGACGGGGCGGAACGCCGGAACGCATGGAGGGCCGCGCGGTGGTCGGCGCGGCCCCAATGGGTCAGGCGGTCGAAGCCGAGGGGCGCGAAGCCGAGAGAGGCGACGCTCGGCCCCTCGCGCGGCTCGGCTCGGTCGGACGGCGCGGACATGGCGTGTCCCCGGCTCCGGTCAGTCCTCGGACTCGGTTTCCACGAGGCGCCAGTTCGGGTCGCGTGAGCGGGTGTCGCGGGCGAAGGTCCACACGTCGATGACCTCGACCACGGTTTCGGGATCGCCCTCCGCCACCGTGCCGTCGGCCCGCAGCGTCGCCGAGATGAGCTGGGAGACGATGCGCACCGTGACCAGTGCCTCGCGTTCCTTCATCTCGGCACCGGTGACGGTCGCCTCGTTGATGCCGACGAACGAGGACTGGAGCCGCTCGCCCCGGCGCTCGCGCTCGGCGATCGAGGCGTCGAAGCCCTGGTAGACTTCCGGAGACAGGAGGTTCTGGAGGAGCTTGCGGTCGCCGTCGGCAAAGGCGGTGACGATCATCTCGTAGGCGGTGCGCGCCCCGTCGAGGAAGGTGCCGACGTCGAAGCTCGGATCGGCGTCCCGGATCCGCCGCAGCCCCTCGTTGGCCGGGGTGCCGGGCACGGCGACCTTGTCGATCGCCTCGTAGGGCGAGACGCTCGCCTCGTCGGGATTGACGCGGCGCGAGGGCAGCGTGACCACGTTGCCCTGCGCCGGCGCCTGCGTCTCGCTCGGGCGGGAATAGGGATCGAAGGGCGGGCGCTCGTTTCCCGTGCGCCGGCCGAGCACCGATCGGAGCTGGTACAGGACGATCGCCGCCACCACGATGAAGAAGATCGTCCCGAAGCCCATGAAGTGCCGTGTGTCCCGAAGATCAAGCGATGGTTATGTCCGCTTCATATAGAGGCAGCGACCCCCGCATTCAAATTCACGCTTCCGCGTCCTATGTTGGGGACGCCCCGGCGGGACGCTCCCGCCCCTTCGGAGACCTTCCGCGCGCATGCCGCTGATCCTCATCCCCCTGGCGCTCCTGGCGCTGCCGCTCGTCGAGATCGGCGTGTTCATCTGGGTGGGCGGCGCCATCGGCGTCTGGCCGACGCTGGCGCTGGTGATCGCCGCCATGGTGGTGGGATCGCTCCTGCTGCGGCGCCAGACCCTGTCGACGTTGCGCGCCGCGCAGGCCGAGGCGCGGGCCGGCCGGGTGCCCGAGCGCGAGATCGTGCACGGCGCGATGATCGCGCTGGCGGGCATCCTCCTGATCCTGCCGGGTTTTGTGACCGACGTGTTCGGCCTTCTCCTGTTCCTGCCGCCGGTGCGCGATCTCGTGTGGCGCCGGCTGCGCGCCGGCGTCGTGGTGGTCGGCCCGCGCGGGCCCGCGCAGCGCCAGCCGGGACCGGAGGTGATCGACCTGTCGGGCGGCGAGTTCCATCGGCGCGACGGGGCCGACGGCAGCCCCTGGACGGCGTTGGACGGGCCGGGCCCGGACCCGGACGATCGCGGCCCGCGCACGCTTCACTGACCCCGCGCGCTTGTTTCACCCCCCGGCGCCGTGATAGCTGCGGCCCCGAGCCGCGGCCGGGAAGAGCCGCCATCTTGGAAGGGGCGCCCAGGGCGCCCGAGGAGCCCCGATGTCCCAGATCGACCAGAACAACGGTGCCAACGGCGCCAATGGCGCCAACGGTGCGAGCCAGGGGGCCCAGCCCTCGCTCAACATCCTCGCCCAGTACATCAAGGACCTGAGCTTCGAGAGCCCCGGCGCGCCCGCCTCGCTGCGCGGCCAGTCGCGCGCCCCCGGCATCAACATCGGCGTCAACGTCGGAGCCAACCCGGTGCAGGGCGGCGATCACGAGTACGACGTGCGCCTGACCTTGAACGCGCGCGCCGGCGAGGGAGCCGACACGCTGTTCCACGTGGAGCTGGAATACGGCGGCGTGTTCCGCCTCGAGGGCTTCCCGCAGGAGCACATGCTGCCGGTGCTGTTCATCGAGTGCCCGCGCCTGCTGTTCCCCTTCGCGCGCCAGATCGTGGCCGACGTCACGCGCAACGCGGGCTTCCCGCCGCTGATGATCGACCCGATCGACTTCGCGGCGCTGTTCACCCAGCGGCTCGCCGAGGAGCGGGCCAAGGCGCAGGTGCAGCCGGTGGCCTGAGGCCGCCGCACCCCAACGAACAAAGAAGGGCGCCGCCGAGGGATCGGGGGCGCCCTTCTTCGTTTCAGGGGGGCGGCCCGCCGCCTCAGGCGGTTCGCGCCTTGCGCCAGCGCGGGTAGAGGAGGCCGACCACGAGGCCGGACATCACCAGGAGCGCCGCCGCGATCTTCCAGAACGGCAACGACTCGCCCAGGAGCACGGTCGAGGCGCCCATGCCGAACAGCGGCACCAGGAGCGCCAAGGGGGTGACCACCGCCGCCGGATGGCGCGACAGGAGCCAGCCCCAGGCGGCGTAGCCGAACATCGTGTTGCCCACCGTCTGCCACAGGACGGCGGCCCAGGTCGGCACGTCGGCCCCGACGATCCCCGCGCGGATGGCGTCCCAGCCCTCCAGCGCGAAGGACAGGGCGAACAGCGGCGGCGCGGAGAACAGGCTGCCCCAGATCACGTAGGGCAGCATGTCGGTGACCCGGCTCGCCCGCGCCACGATGTTGCCGCCCGCCCAGGACAGGGCCGCGACCAGCACGAGGCCGAGCCCGAGCGGCGTGGTGGAGCCGTCCGTGTGGGTGAGGATCACCACGAGGCCGGCAAGGCCGAGGGCCAGCGCCACGCCCTGGTAGGGTCGCACCGTCTCGCCCGACAGGCGCATGGCCAGCCCGATGGTGAAGAAGACCTGCATCTGGATCACCAGCGAGGCGATGCCGGGCGAGATGTGGCCGTTCATGGCGATGAACAGGAGGCCGAACTGGCCGGTGCCGATCAGCACCCCGTAGGCGGCCAGGTGGCTCCAGGGCACACGCGGGCGGGGAAACAGGAAGATGCCGGGCAGCGCCGCGAACAGGAAGCGCAGCGCCGCGAAGAGAAGCGGCGGCAGGTGCGCCAGACCCTGGTGGATCACCACGAAGTTGGTGCCCCACACGGCGACCACCGCGAGCCCGAGCAGGAAGTGGCGAAACGGAAGAAGCGGCGTGTCCATGATCCGGCCTTCTAGAGGCTCGGCCATGCCCTGGAAAGGTCCCCCGGCGGGCCGGACCGGCACCGAGGGTCCGTCCACAAACTCCCCCGGCGAGGGATCTTCGCCGCCCGCGAGGCACGGAGCGCGGCGGCATCTTCGGGGATCGGCGGGGAAACGGGTGGCGCATGGCACCGCCGGGCCGACCCGGCGGACGTCTAGGACAGTTGCTTAGGGGTCGAAGCCCTCGACGCGCCGCCACAGCGCGGCCTCGCCGAGACCGGAGACGAAGGCGCGGTGGGCCTCGCGCTCGGCGTCGGTGAGGCGGGGGGCGAGCGGCGCCGGGCGCGGCGGCAGGGCGCGCGCGCTGCCGGCGGCGCCGCCCTCGCTGGCGCGCGCCTCGTCCTCGGTGACCAGCCGCAGCGCCGACTGCCGGCCGCCGATCAGCTCGATATAGACCTGCGCCAGGAGCTCCGAATCGACCAGGGCCCCGTGCTTGTCGCGCTTCGACGTGTCGATCGAGAAGCGCGAGCACAGGGCGTCCAGCGTCGCCGGCGCCATCGGGAACTTGCGTCGCGCCATGGGCAGCGTGTCGACGAGGCGCTCGGCCGGGATCGGCGGCCGGTCGAGCCGCGCCAGCTCGGCATTGATGAAGCGCATGTCGAACGTGCCGTTGTGCGCGATCAGCCGGGCATCCTCGAAGAAGGCGAGGAAATCCTCCACGACGTCGGCGAACAGGGGCTTGTCCTTGAGGAAGTCGTCCGAGATGCCGTGGATGTCGAAGGCGCCGGGATCGACCTTCCGGCCCTGCGGGCGGATGAAGCGGTGGAACTCGCGCCCGGTCGGGATGTGGTTCCAGAGCTCGATGCCGCCGATCTCGATGACGCGGTCCTCCGCGAAGTCGAGCCCCGTGGTCTCGGTGTCGAAGACGATCTCGCGCATGGGCTCCTCGCAGGCTGCGCCTTCCATGTCGGACAGGGCGGCGCCGCGCGCAAGCCTCAAACCGCGGGACGCGCCTCCCGGAGTTCGGCCGCGACGCGCGCGACCGCGGCGCGCGCCGCCTCCAGCCCCGCGCCGGTGTCGATCACGTAGTCGGCGCGCGCGCGCTTCTCGGTGTCCGGCATCTGGCTGGCGAGGATCGCCGCGAACCGGTCCGCGGTCATTCCCGGCCGCGCCAGGACGCGCGCCCGCTGCACGGCCGGCGACGCACTGACCACGAGGACGGCGTCGACCCGGCCCTCCCCCCCGGTCTCGAACAGGAGCGGGATGTCGAGCACCGCGAAGGGCGCGCCCGCCCCGTGCGCCGCCTCCAGGAACGCCCGCTCCTCCTCGCGCACCAGCGGGTGGACGATCGCCTCGAGCGCGGCGAGCGCCGCCTTGTCGCCCAGCACCCGCGCGCCGAGCGCCGCGCGGTCCACCACCCCGCCCCGCACCGTGCCGGGAAAGCGCGCCTCCACCAGCGGCGCGGCGCGGCCGGCGTAGAGGCGATGCACCGCCGCGTCGGCGGAATGGACCGGCACGCCGAGCGCGGCGAACATCTCGGCCGTGGTGCTCTTGCCCATGCCGATCGAGCCGGTGAGGCCGAGGACCTTCACGGATGGTCCTCGATATCGGCGATCACCGCCCGGCGCAGCGCCCCGTCCACGGCGGGGCGGTGCCCGAACCAGCGCTCGAAGCCCGGAACCGCCTGATGCAGGAGCATGCCGAGCCCGTCCGCCGTGCCGAGGCCCCGCGCCTCGGCGGCAAGGAGCACGGGCGTGCGCAGCGGCACGTAGACGATGTCGCTCACCAGCGCCGCCCCGGGCAGGGCGTCGATCGCCCGCGCGTCGGCCTCGGACAGGCCTTGGGGATCGGCCGGCCGCGTGTTGACCAGGAGGTCGCAGGTCGGGGCAAGGCGGCCGAGCGCGTCCTCCCCATGGGCCGTGGCCCCGAACGCCCCGGCCAGGCGCTCGGCCCGCTCGCGCGTGCGGTTCACGATCGCGATGCGCGGCACGCCCGCCGCCTGCAGCGCGTGGACCACCGCGCGCGCCGCGCCGCCCGCCCCCAGCACCACGGCCGAACCCGCCGCCCGCCAGCCGCCGAGCCGCTCGTCGAGGTTGGCGGAGAAGCCGTAGGCGTCGGTGTTGCCGCCGGTGAGCCGACCGCCCTCGAACCACAGCGTGTTGACCGCGCCGATCGCCTCGGCCGCCGCGTCCAGCCGTGCGCAGGCGGCGAACGCCGCCTCCTTGTGGGGAATGGTGACGTTGCCCCCCGCGAAGCCATCGGCCGCCAGACCCTCCAGGAAGGCGGCGAAGCCTTCGGGCCGCACCGCGATCCGCTCGTAGGAGCCCGCGAGCCCGAGTTCGCGCAGCCAGGTGCCGTGGATCAGCGGCGAGCGGGAATGGGCGATCGGCCAGCCGGTGACGAAGGCGCGGCAAGCCTCAGGCATCGAGCGCCCCCTGAGCCCGCAGTTCGGCCAGGAGCGGCAGCATGGGTAGGCCGATCACGGTGAACAGGTCGCCCTCGATCCGCTCCATCAGCCGCAGGCCCAGCCCCTCGACCTGGTAGGCGCCGACGCTGGTGAGGACCCCCTCGCCGGCCGCCGCGAGATAGCGTCCGATCTCGGGCGGCGTCAGCGAGCGGAAGGTGATCGAGGCGCGCGAGACGTGGCGCCACACCGCCTCGCCGTCCCGCGCCAGCACCACCGCGCTGTCGAGATGGTGCGTGCGGCCCGAGAGCGCGAGAAGCGTGCGGCGCGCCGCCTCCATGTCGGCCGGCTTGTGCAGCACCGTGCCGCCCACCGACAGGACCTGGTCCGCCCCGATCACCAGCGCCCCCGGCCGGCGGGCCGAGACGTCCGTCGCCTTGGCCTCGGCCAGCACCAGCGCGACCTCGTCCGGCGTGGCGCCCGAGCCCCCGAGCGGCGCCTCCACCAGCCGCTCGTCAAGGTTCGACGGATCGGCCTCGGCCGCGATGCCCGCCTGGCGCAGCAGCGCCTGCCGGTGACGGCTCCCCGAAGCGAGCACCAGAGCCTCTCCCATCCGCGATATCCTTTCCGGGACGTTGTCGCGCCCGTTAAACCTTTGTTCAAACTCGCCCTGTTTAGTGAAGGGTGCGGGGACGGGAAAGCCTCGCGGTCGGGCGGACTCGATTCTTCGGCGCGGGGCAAGCCGCCGGCGCTGCGGCCCCCGCAATTTCCGCCCCCTTGTGGGAATCAGGGGACGGGCGGCGCTCCCCGTCGCCAAGCGATTTCTCGCCTTCGGAAAACCCGGTCGTCATCCACAGATCATGAAGCGAGCGGCCCTGTGTGCGGCGGGCTGTGAACTGCGGGAACAGCCTCGCGCGCCGGCCCACCCCCGTTTCGCCCAAATGCCCGCAGCCGCTGCCGCTTTTTCGCCCGAGGAATGAACCCGCCACCGGGCGCGTTCCCGCCGGCTGTGGCGCGCCGTTGTGAATTCCCATGATCCACCGACTCATAGAATCAGAATCTCTCTTTTCATGGATTTCTTTTCTAAGAGGGGCGGGCGGGAAAACCGCCGCGGCCGGCCGCCGGACGATGACGCCCTCCGTCGCACCGCCCCGAAAGGGGCTGGACGTGGGCGTCCGCACGGGGCATCCCTCGCCTCGCCCTCCGGCCTCGAAAGGTGTTCCATGCAAGAGCGCAAGCTGATGCGCGTCCTCGCCGGCGAGAGCGTCTTCCCGCCCCCCATCTGGCTGATGCGCCAGGCCGGCCGATACCTGCCCGAATACCGCGAGACGCGCGCCCGGGCCGGCGGCTTCCTGGACCTGTGCTACAATCCGGACCTCGCCACCGAGGTCACGCTCCAGCCGATCCGCCGGTTCGGCTTCGACGCGGCGATCCTGTTCTCCGACATCCTGGTGATCCCCGACGCCTTGCGGCGCAACGTGCGCTTCGTGCAGGGCGAGGGTCCGCGCATGGACCCGATCGCGCCGCACGAGATCGCCGGCCTCGACCCGTCCCTGGCCGAGACGCACCTCGCGCCCGTGATCGCCACCGTGGCGCGCCTGCGCGCCGAGCTGCCCGCCGAGACCGCGCTGATCGGTTTCTGCGGCGCGCCCTGGACGGTCGCCACCTACATGATCGCCGGCCACGGGACGCCCGACCAGGCGCCGGCCCGCCTCTTCGCCTATCGCCACCCGGACGCGATGGACGAACTGGTGGCGCTGCTCGCCGAGATGAGCGCCGAATATCTCGTGCGCCAGCTCCAGGCCGGCGCCGACTGCGTGCAGATCTTCGATTCCTGGGCGGGCGTCCTCGACGAGCCGAGTTTCCAGCGCTTCTCGATCGCCCCCACCCGCCGCATCGTGGACCGTGTGCGCGCCGCCGTGCCGGGCGCGCGCATCATCGGCTTTCCGAAGGGCGCGGGACCCCTCCTTCCCGCCTATCGTTCCGGCACCGGCGTCGACGCCGTCGGGCTCGACTGGTCCGTGCCGTTCTCCTTCGCCGCCGAGCTCCAGCGTGGCGGCCCGGTGCAGGGCAACCTCGACCCGCTGCGCCTGATCGCCGGCGGCCGGTCGCTGGACGAGGGGATCGACGCCATCCTCGAGCAGCTCGGCCGGGGCCCCCTCGTGTTCAACCTCGGCCACGGCATCACGCCGGAGGCGCCCGTCGCCCATGTCGAGCACCTCGTCGAACGGGTGCGGCGGGGGTAGACGAAGACGGGGGCGCTGCCCCCGGCCCCGCCAGGGGAAATGATTTCCCCTGGACCCCTCCTCGGTTGCGATGTGTCCGACGTGCGGGAGGGCCTGCGGCCCTCCCGCACGTCGGAAAAGTCCCAAACGAAAAGAAGGGTTCGGGAATTCCTTCCCGAGCGGGGATCGGGGCGGCAGCCCCGCCATCGCCACCCCGCCGCTTCCGTTTGGAGCGGTTCTCGACTAGGCAGGCGGGGTGATCGCCGGAGGATGCCATGACCGTTCAGCCGAAGCCCGCTCCGAAGGACCGTTCGCTTCTGTATTCGCTGGCGGGCGGCGCGGTGCTGGCGGCGGTGTTGTTCGGCTTCGTGCCGCTCGAGGCGCAGCTCTGGGTGAAGAGCCTGCACATCCTGGCGGTGATTTCCTGGATGGCGGGCATGCTCTACCTGCCGCGGCTCTTCGTCTACCACACGGAGGCGGGCGCGGGCTCGCCGCAGGCCGAGACGTTCAAGGTGATGGAGCGGCGCCTGATGCGCGGCATCGTCAACCCGGCGATGATCGTGACCTGGGTGGCGGGCCTGTGGCTGGCGATCGAGATCTATGCGTTCCGGGGCGGCTGGCTGCATGCCAAGGTGCTGTTCGTGGTGCTTCTGTCGGGGCTGCACGGCTACTTCTCCGCCTCGCGCAAGCGGCTGGAGCGCGACGAGATCACCCGGTCGAGCCGGCACTGGCGCATCATGAACGAGGTTCCGGCGCTGCTGATGGTGGTGATCGTGGTGCTGGTCGTGGTGGTGCGGCAATGGTAGGCGGATGCCTTGCCATGGGCCGCGCCTTTGCGATCTAAGGCGGAAGTTCGTCAGCCGGAGCCGATTGCCTTGCCCGAGAGTCCCGCGTCCGACCGCCCCGTCTGCCTCGTCGTCATGGGCCCGTCGGGCACCGGCAAGACGACCACGGCCAAGGGCCTGGCCGGACAGCTCGGATGGACCTTCGCGGAGGCCGACGAGTTCCATCCGAAGGCCAATATCGACAAAATGTCGGCGGGCATTCCCCTGAACGACGAGGACCGGGCGCCCTGGCTCGTGGCGATCCGCGACTGGGTGTCGGACGAGGCGGAGGACGGGCGCTCGACGGTCATCACCTGCTCGGCGCTGAAGCGGCGCTATCGCGACGTGCTCCGAGGGGCGGAGGCCCGTGTG
Source organism: Aureimonas flava (assembly GCF_003583935.1). Lineage (GTDB taxonomy): Bacteria > Pseudomonadota > Alphaproteobacteria > Rhizobiales > Rhizobiaceae > Aureimonas > Aureimonas flava. Next base: position 459,741 of record NZ_QYRN01000002.1, read on the forward strand.
CGCTTCGTGGAGCTGGAGGCCGACGAGGCCGTGATCCGCGAACGGATGGAGAAGCGCCGAGGCCACTACATGCCGCCCTCGCTGCTCGCCTCGCAATATGCCGACTTCGAGCCGCTGGAGGCGGGAGAGGACGGCGTGCGCGTCTCGGTGGAGCAGACGCCGGAGGCCGTCGTGGCCGATGCCCTGCGCAAGCTGGCGCCCGAGGCGGCCTGACGTCCGGCTGCCCTTGCGCTCGCGCCCCGGCGCGATTATAGAAGGAGGCGTATCCCGCCTCCGGCGCGACGCGGCCATGTCCCACGTCCCGCCTTTTCAGCCGAACACGTCCATCCTCGTTCCGGCCGACCCTTCCCCCGTTTCGTTGACGCCCCCATGCCGCGCGACCGCCACCGGTCCGGCTCGGGTTGGAGCCCATGCCATGTCCGAGATCAAACTCCAGGACCTCAAGAACAAGAACGCCGCCGAGCTCGTCGCCTTCGCCGAGGAGAATGAGGTCGAGAACGCCTCCGTGCTGCGCAAGCAGGAACTGCTCTTCGCGATCCTGAAGCGCCTGGCTGCGCAGGACGTCGAGATCATCGGCGAGGGCGTGGTCGAGGTGCTGCAGGACGGCTTCGGCTTCCTGCGCAGCCCCGAGGCCAACTACCTGCCCGGCCCGGACGACATCTACATCTCGCCCTCCCAGCTCCGACGCTTCTCGCTGAAGACCGGCGACACGGTGGAGGGGACGATCCGCTCCCCCAAGGACGGCGAGCGCTACTTCGCGCTGCTCAAGGTCAACACGATCAACTTCGACGACCCGGAGAAGATCAAGCACAAGAGCCACTTCGACAACCTGACGCCGCTCTACCCGAACGAGCGGTTCCGGATGGAGAACCCGGATCCCACCAAGAAGGACCTGTCGGCCCGGGTGATCGACCTCGTCGCCCCGCTCGGCAAGGGCCAGCGCGCGCTGATCACCGCGCCGCCGCGCACCGGCAAGACGGTGCTGATGCAGAACATCGCCCATTCGATCACCGCCAACCATCCCGAGTGCTACCTCATCGTGCTCCTGATCGACGAGCGGCCGGAGGAGGTGACCGACATGCAGCGCTCGGTGAAGGGCGAGGTCGTCTCCTCCACCTTCGACGAGCCGGCGCAGCGCCACGTGCAGGTCGCCGAGATGGTGATCGAGAAGGCCAAGCGCCTGGTGGAGCACGGCCGCGACGTGGTGATCCTCCTTGATTCCATCACCCGCCTCGGGCGCGCCTACAACACGGTGGTGCCCTCCTCCGGCAAGGTGCTGACCGGCGGCGTCGACGCCAACGCCCTCCAGCGGCCCAAGCGCTTCTTCGGCGCGGCGCGCAACATCGAGGAGGGCGGCTCGCTCACCATCATCGCGACGGCCCTGATCGACACCGGCTCGCGCATGGACGAGGTGATCTTCGAGGAGTTCAAGGGCACCGGCAACTCGGAGATCGTGCTGGACCGCAAGGTCGCCGACAAGCGCATCTACCCGGCGATGGACATCCTCAAGTCCGGCACGCGCAAGGAGGATCTCCTGGTGCCGCGCCAGGACCTGCAGAAGATCTTCGTGCTGCGTCGCATCCTGGCGCCCATGGGCACCACGGACGCGATCGAGTTCCTGAACGACAAGCTCAAGCAGACCAAGAGCAACGCCGACTTCTTCGATTCCATGAACACCTGACGGCGAGCCGCCGGACGGACGCTTCCCGAGGCCGCCGTGGCGACACGGCGGCCTTTTTCGTGAGGCGGGCGCCCAAGCCGCCGAGGCCGTTCACCCCCGGCGCGAAATGCTCTAGAGCCTGGAGCCGAAGCGCCAGCGGAGCCCGAGCCATGTCCGACACGCCCTCCCGCCCCGATGCCGTGCGCCGCGTCGAGATCGCGGCGCTGGCGCGCAGCCTGCCGATCCGCGTGGTGGAGACCGCGACCATCGCGCGCACGGCCGCCGAGGCCGCGGCGGCGGTCTCGGTCGAGGTCGGCCAGATCGTCAAGAGCCTCGTGTTCCGGGGGCGCGACACGGGCGCGCCCTATCTCCTGCTCGTGTCGGGCGCCAACCGGGTGGACGAGGCGGCCGCCGCCGGCGCGATCGGCGAGCCGCTGGCGCGCGCCGACGCCGAGTTCGTGCGCCGGGCGACGGGTTTTGCGATCGGCGGCGTCGCGCCGCTGGGCGCCCCGGAGCCGCTCGCGACCTTCATGGACCGCGACCTTCTCGGCTTTCCCTTCGTGTGGGCCGCGGCGGGCACGCCCTTCCACGTGTTCGAGACGGTGCCCGAGGCCCTGCGCATCGCCTGCGACGCGCGCGTGATCGACGTCCGGTGAGGGCCGAGGACACGATCGCGGCGCTGTCCTCGGGCGCGCTGCCCGCCGGCATCGCGGTGCTGCGCGTCAGCGGGCCGGCGGCGCGGCTGGCGATGGAAAGCCTGGCCGGCGGAGTGCCGGACCCGCGCCGCGCGAGCCTTCGCACCTTCCGCGACCGGTCCGGCGTGCCGATCGACCGGGGCCTCCTCCTGTTCTTCCCCGGGCCCGGCTCGGTGTCGGGCGAGGATCTGGCCGAGTTCCACGTCCACGGCGGCCGGGCGGTGGCGGCCGCCATGCTGGCCGCCCTCACCGGCATTTCGGGCGTGCGCCTCGCCGAGGCCGGCGAGTTCACCCGCCGCGCCTTCGAGAACGGGCGGATCGACCTGACCGAGGCCGAGGGTCTCGCCGATCTCCTGGCCGCCGAGACCGAAGGGCAGCGTGCCCGGGCGATGGCGCAGGCCGGGGGCAGCCTTCGCCAGCTTGCCGACGCGTGGATGGCGCGGCTCCTGCGGGCGCGCGCCCTGATCGAGGCGGCGTTCGACTTTTCCGACGAGGGTGACGTCGCCGACGACGTGGCGGGGGGCGTCGCGGCCGAGGTGGCGGCTCTGGCGGGCGAGATGCGGCGGAGCCTTGCCGAGGCGCGGCGCGGCGAAATTTGGCGCGACGGGTTCCACGTGGTGATCGCCGGTGCGCCCAATGCCGGCAAGTCCAGCCTCCTGAACGCGCTGGCCGAGCGCGAGGTGGCGATCGTCTCGCCGGTGCCCGGCACGACGCGCGACGTGATCGAGACCCGGCTCGATCTCGGCGGCGTTCCGGTGCGCTTCTCCGACACGGCGGGCCTGCGCGCGGCGGACGACGCGGTGGAGGCGATCGGCGTCGAGCGCGCCCGCGCTGCGCTGCGGCAGGCCGATCTCGTGCTCCAACTGGTGGCGCCCGGCGAGGAGGCGGGCGAGCTGGAGGGGGAGGCGCCTGTCCTGCGGCTGCGCACCAAGCGCGATCTCGCGCCGGACGGCCCGCCGCCGGCGGGCTTCGATCTGGCACTGTCCGCCCGCACCGGCGAGGGGATCGACGCCTTGGTGCGCCGCGTCGCCGACGCCGCGCGCGAGGCGGCGGGCGACCCCGCCCGCGCCGTGCCGGCACGCCTGCGCCAGCGCGAGGTGGTGGCCGGCACGCTGGCCCATCTCGACGCCTACGATCCCCTGCACCAGCCGGCCGAAGTCGCCGCCGAGACGCTGCGTCTGGCCGCCGACCGCCTCGGCGCCTTGACCGGGCGCCGCGGTGTCGAGGACCTCCTCGGCGTCATCTTCGGCGAGTTCTGCATCGGCAAGTGAGGCGTCAGGCCAGCACGCCCTCGTAGAGTTCGTCCAGCCGCAGTTCGATCGCGATGCCGGGAAGCGGAAGCACGGCTTCCATCCCTTCCAGGGTGTGCTCCTCCCAGTCCGCCCTTTCGATCCGGGACCATACGACGGCGTGAGAGCGGTCCGGCTCCATCAGCACGATATGGCGCAGCAACGGCATGGACTTGTATTCGCCGATCTTGCGCAACCGGTCGAAGTCGCGCGTGGAGGGTGACAGGACTTCGAATACGACGGTGGGCTCGCTGGCGATCCGCGCATCCGGGTCGGTCGGTCCGCAGTCAACGCCGACGTCGGGACGGCGGATCTGTCCGGGCCGCGTCTCCACCGCGCCGTCGGCGGTGAACGGAATGCAGGGTCCGTTGCGAAGGCGGATCCTCAAAGCCACGAGGATGTTCACCACGACGAGGTCGTGCCGACGCGTGGCGCCCGTCATCATCTTCAGCGGAAAGCCGTCCACGAGTTCGTAGCGGTCGTCCTGTTCCGCCTGCCAGTCGAGGAACGCGTCGGTCGTCCATGGAACCACGGCGGAAACGACGCTCATCAGGTTGTCCTCGTACCCGGTTGGTGTCCCCCGCCAAGATAGGCCGGACCGCCCTGGGCTTGAAGGGGAAAGTGCCTAGGCCGCCACCGCCTCCCGCCTGTCGAGGACGCGGTCGATGAGGCCCCATTCCAGGGCGTCCTCTGCCGCGTTCCGCCGCCGTCGGTCGGCGCGATGCTGAAGGTCACCACGCTTTCGCGAAAGGGCGGTGTCGCCTCGCGCGTCCGGTAGCGGGCCTCCCGCCCCGGAACGCTCGCAACGGGTTCGGCCGGGCAGAGATCGGCGGCGGACAGCCATCGGTCGCGCCAGCACGGGGTCGTCAGCGCCAGCCAGACCTTGTGCGGCGGCGCCGCGAGCTCGACCTCGAGATCGATCGCCGGGCGGAGCCGGGGTTCGCGTTCGCTCATGGGTCCATCTCCCGGAGGACGTCGCGCAGGGCGTCGATCCGCGCCGGCCAATAGGCGCGATACCGGTCGAGCCATTGCGCGATCCGCGCCACCCCCGCCGGGTCCACCTCGTAGTTCACGAAGCGCCCGCAGCGCTCCTGGCGGACGAGGCCCGCGCCCCGCAGCACGGAGAGATGCTGCGACATGGCGGGCTGGCTGATCGCTAGGTCCGCCCGCAGCGCGCTGGCGTTCATCCGCCCGGCCGCCAGCCGCTCGAAGATCGTGCGGCGGGTCGGATCGGCCAGCGCCCGGAAGATCTCGTTCTCGACCATGCCATACATAAGCAGGTACTTATGTGATTCGCAACGCCCGGTGCGTGGGCCCGCGTTTCCCGGCGGCGCGGCGCGCGGGATCGATTGACACGCTCCCGGCAGCAGGGCTTAACCCTTTCCCATGACGCAGAACCCAACGGATCTTTCCGCCGACGTCGTGGTGATCGGCGGCGGCCACGCGGGCGTGGAGGCGGCCTGCGCGGCGGCTCGCGCCGGCGCGGCGACGATCCTTCTCACCCATGCCTTCGCGACCGTCGGCGCCATGAGCTGCAACCCGGCGATCGGCGGCATCGGCAAGGGCCACCTCGTGCGCGAGATCGATGCGCTGGGCGGGGTGATGGGCCGTGCGGCGGACCGGGGCGGCATCCAGTTCCGCCTCCTCAACCGGCGCAAGGGCCCGGCCGTGCGCGGGCCCCGGACCCAAGCCGACCGCAAGCTCTACCGCGCCGCCGTGCAGGAGGCGGTGCGCCGGCAGGACGGCCTTCGCGTGATGGAGGGCGACGCCTTCGACCTCGGCTTCGACGCCGGCGGCCGGGTCTGTGCCGTGATGCTGGAAGACGGGCGGCGCATCGGCTGCGGCGCGGCGGTCCTGACCACCGGCACGTTCCTGAACGGGCTGATCCACCTCGGCGACGTCAAGATCCCGGCAGGCCGGGTCGGCGAGCGGCCCTCGCTCGGCCTGTCCGCCACGCTGCGCCGGCTGGGCCTTCGGCTCGGCCGCCTGAAGACCGGAACGCCCGCCCGCCTCGACGGCGCGACGATCGACTGGGCAGGGCTCGACCGGCAGGGGCCGGACGCCGAACCCTATCCCTTCTCCTATCTCACCACGCGGATCGACAACCGGCAGATCGATTGCGGCATCACCCGCACGACGCCCGAGACCCACCGGATCATCCGCGACAACCTCCATCGCTCGGCGCTCTATTCCGGCGAGATCGAGGGCGTCGGCCCGCGCTACTGTCCCTCGATCGAGGACAAGATCGTCAAGTTCGGGGAGCGCGACGGCCACCAGGTCTTCCTGGAGCCGGAGGGGCTGGACGATGCGACCGTGTATCCCAACGGCCTGTCGACCTCGCTGCCCGCCGACGTGCAGGAGCTCTTCCTGCGCTCGCTTCCCGGTCTCGAGCGCGTCGCTGTGCTGAAGCCCGGCTATGCGATCGAATACGACCATGTCGACCCGCGCGAGCTGACGCGCGCGCTGGAGGCGCGCGCCGCGCCCGGCCTGTTCCTGGCCGGCCAGATCAACGGCACCACGGGCTACGAGGAAGCGGCGGCGCAGGGGCTTCTCGCCGGGCTCAACGCAGCGCGCCGGGCGTGCGGTGCCGAGCCTGCAGTGATCGACCGGTCCGACGCCTATCTCGGCGTAATGGTGGACGACCTGACGCGCACCGGCGTCACCGAGCCCTACCGCATGTTCACCAGCCGCGCCGAGTTCCGCCTGTCGCTGCGCGCCGACAATGCGGACCGACGGCTGACGCCGCTCGCGATCGGCTGGGGGATCGCCGAGCCCGAGCGCCGCGCCGCCTTCGGGGCGAGCGAAACGGCGCTGGCCGCGGCCCGTGCGCGCCTCCAGACCCTCAGCCTCACCAGCAGCGAGGCGGCCCGTCGCGGTCTCCCGGTGAACCAGGACGGGCGCACGCGCTCGGCCTGGATCCTGCTGTCGCATGCCGATATAGACCTCGAACGGCTCGCCGCGGTCTGGCCCGAACTCGGCGCGATGGAGGGATCGGTTCGGGAGCGGATCGAGATCGAGGCGGTCTACGACGTGTATCTGGATCGCCAGCGACGCGACCAGGCGCAGTTGAAGCGCGACGAAGCGCGGCAGTTTCCCGCGGGGTTCGACTTCGCCGCGATCAAGGGTCTGTCCAACGAGCTTCGCCAGAAGCTGGTGGAGCGCCGGCCCGGCAGCCTCGCCGAGGCGGAGCGGATCGACGGGATGACGCCGAGCGCCCTGGCGCTCCTCCTCGTGGCGCTTCGAAAGCAAGACCTTGCGCACGCCGCGTGACCGCCGGGGCGCGCCGCCCCCTCGCCCCGCCGCCGCGCCGAAGCGGCCTGCGCCCCGCCCCCGCATGGGCAAGGCGGCCACCGAGGCCAAGCTCGCCGAGGAGCGCGCGCTGGTCCTGTCGCGGCACGGTGTTTCACGTGAAACGCTGGAGCGGCTCGACGCCTATGTCGCCTTGCTGCGCACGTGGCAGGCCCGCATCAATCTCGTGTCGCCCGCCACGATCCCCGAAATCTGGACCCGGCACGTCGAGGACGGCCTCGTGCTGGGCGAGCGGGCGCGCGGCACCGTGCGCTGGGCCGATCTCGGGTCGGGAGCGGGTCTTCCGGGCCTTGTCCTCGGGATCCTCGTCGCCGATCGCGAGGGCGCCGAGGTGCATCTGGTCGAGAGCAATGCCAAGAAGGCGGCGTTCCTGCGCACCGTGGCGCGCGAGCTGGCGCTGCCCGTCACCGTCCACGCCGCGCGGATCGAGGATTGCGGCGCGGTGCTCTCCGCGGTCCAGGCGATCAGCGCCCGTGCCCTCGCCTCCCTGGACGATCTGTTCGCGCTGGTCGCCCCGCACGCCGCACCGGACGCCGTGTTCTGGTTCCTGAAGGGCCGCGCGCACGAGAGCGAAATCGCTGAGGCCGCTGCCCATTGGCGCTTCGACATGGTAAAGCATGCGTCGCCGGTCGAGGACGGCTCGGTGCTTCTGGAGATCCGCTCGCTGGAGCGTCTCCGCGCCCCCTGAGGGACGCCGACCACAACCGAAAGCATGGGCCCGGCTTGGCCAGTCCGGGTGGAGTTGAGACATGGACACGCTTTCCGTCCCGCGCATGCGCGTCATCACGGTTGCGAACCAGAAGGGCGGCGTCGGCAAGACGACCACGGCGATCAACCTCGCGACGGCGCTGGCGGCCATCGGCAAGCGCACGTTGCTGATCGACCTCGATCCGCAGGGCAACGCCTCCACCGGTCTCGGCATCGACCGCGAGGACCGGGCGGTCTCGTCCTACGACGTCCTGGTGGAGAACGCCTCGGTCACCGAGGCCGCGATGGAGACGGCGGTCCCCAACCTCTGGGTGGTGCCGTCGACGCTCGACCTCCTTGGCGTCGAGATGGAGATATCGAGCGCCGCGAGCCGCGCCTACCGCCTGCGCGACGCGCTGCACTTCCATGTCGAGGAGACCGCGCGCTTCGATTTCGTGCTGGTGGACTGCCCGCCCTCGCTCAACCTGCTCACCGTGAACGCCATGGCCGCGGCGGACGCGATCCTGGTGCCGCTGCAATGCGAGTTCTTCGCGCTTGAAGGGCTCAGCCAGCTTCTGGAGACGGTGGAGCAGGTGCGCGACACGCTGAACCCCGCCCTGTCGCTCCATGGCATCGTGCTGACCATGTTCGACGGGCGCAACAACCTGGCGAGCCAGGTGGTGCGCGACGTGCGCTCCTATATGGGCGACCACGTCTACGAGACGGTGATCCCGCGCAACGTGCGCGTTTCGGAGGCGCCGAGCTTCGGCAAACCGGCGATCCTCTACGACATGAAGTGCCCCGGCAGCCAGGCCTATATCCGCCTCGCCTCCGAGGTGATCCAGCGCGAGCGCGAGCTCGCGGCGGCCTGATCCGTTCCATTCCCACGGGCCCATCCCCACGGGCGGGCCGACCGCCGCACGGGGCCACCGCGCCCCCCACGAATTCCAGGAGACCGGCATGAACGAGGACAAGGGACGCCAGAGGCTGGGTCGCGGGCTCGCCTCCCTGATCGGCGGGTCGGCGTCCTCGGCGCTGCCGTCGCGCGCGGGGACCGCCTTTCCGGGCCCGGCCATGGCGCGCGAGGCGCCGGCCGGCGAACGGCGCGTCGCGCCCGCCGAGCTGCGCCCCAACCCGAAGAACCCCCGTCGCCACTTCGACGAGGCGGAGCTCGCCGAACTCACCGCCTCCGTGCGGCAGCACGGCGTGGTGCAGCCGATCCTGGTGCGCCGGGTGGAGGGCGCTGCGGGCTTCGAGATCGTCGCCGGCGAGCGACGCTGGCGCGCCGCCAAGGCCGCCGGGTCCAAGGACGTGCCGATCGTCCTGCGCGAGATCTCCGACCGGCAGTCGCTCGAGATCGCCATCATCGAGAACGTCCAGCGCGCCGACCTCGACCCGATCGAGGAGGCGATGGGCTACGAGATGCTGATCGCCGAGCACGGCTACACCCAGGCCGACCTTGCCGACGTGGTGGGCAAGAGCCGCAGCCACGTCGCCAACACGCTCCGCCTCCTGAAGCTGCCGGACAGCGTCAAGGACATGGTGCAGCGGGGCGAACTGTCGGCGGGCGCCGCGCGCACGGCCGTCGCGCAGGACGATCCCGAGCGGTTCGCGCGTCGCATCGTGGACGAGGGCCTCAGCGTGCGCGAGGCGGAAAGCCTCGCCCGCGGACCCGAGGCGCCGCCCGCCCCGAAGCCGCTGCCGCGCAAGCGCACGCCGGTCGCCCCTGCCGCGCCGGAAGCCTCCGACGCGCGCGCGCTGGCCGACCTCCTGTCCGAGACGCTCGGCCTGCCCGTGACGATCGACATGGCGGGCCAGGGCGGCACGCTGCACCTCGCCTTCCGCGACCTCGACCAGCTCGACGCGGTGTGCCGCCTGCTCCAGGCGGGTGGTCATGTCGCGGGGGAAGCCGGCCCGCGCATCCGCAATCTGTAAGCCGGCTTAGTCCGAACGGCTCACTCTGCCGGAACGGGGCAGCTCATGTCCCCTTCCTCGCAGGCGAGGTAGCCCCGGAGGTCGGCGCTTCGCGCCCTCGACGTGTCGGCGAGGCACTGGGCCTCCACCATGGGCTGGGCGCTGCCGCCCTGGACGGCCGAGGCGCGGAAGGCGCATTCCGCGTCGCGATAGGCGATCCACGCCCGCTGGGCGTCCCGAAGAAGGTCGAGCCCGCCCCGGTCGTCCGCGAGGCGCTCGCGCACCTGACCGTAGAGGGCGTTCAGCGTCTCGTCCGCCGCATCCGCGTCGGCTGCCGCGCAGTGCGTGAGCGCGGTCTGGGTCTGCGGATCGGTGCAGTCGACCTCCTGCGCGCGGGCCGGTGCGGCGAGGGCGAGGAAGGCCGCGAGAGCGGGTGCAAGGCGCATGGGTGTCGTCTCCCGGGAAAGGGGCGCCGGCCGGAACCGGCGCCGTGGGTCGAAACGCGCGGCCCTCAGCCGTGGTCGAGCACCCGGTCGGCCGGGCCGAACCGGTCGCGCGCCGTGTTGTACTGGTGCCAGTAGGGATAGAGCACCGGCGGGCGGCTGACATCGTCCAAACGCTTGCGCTCGTCGTCGGTGAGCTTCAGCGAGGCGGCGGCGATGTTGTCGCGGAACTGGTCCTCGCGGCGTCCGCCGATGACGAGCGAGGCGACGGCGGGGCGGCCGAGCAGCCAGGCGAGCGCAACTTGCGCGGCCGAGACCCCCCTGCCCTCCCCGATCTCGGCGAGCACGTCCACGATCCGCCACAGACGGTCCTCGTCGCGGATCGGCGGCTCGGTCCAGCCGGCGGTGAGGCGCGAGCCCTCGGCCGACGCGCCGCGCCGGTGCTTGCCCGACAGGAGGCCGCCGGCGAGCGGGCTCCAGACGAGGACCCCGAGGCCCTGGTCCACCGAGAGCGGCAGCAGCTCGTATTCGGCCTCGCGCGCCTCCAGCGTGTAGTGGATCTGCTGGGTGACGAAGCGCGGGTGGTGGTGGAGGTCGGAGATGCCGAGCCCCTTCATCACCTGCCAGGCCGCGTAGTTCGAGCAGCCGATGTAGCGGATCTTACCTTGGGTGACGAGCGTGTCGAGCGCGGCGATCGTCTCTTCGAGCGGCGTCGTGCCGTCCCATTCGTGGCAGTAGTAGATGTCGATCACGTCGGTGCGGAGCCGCTTCAGCGAGCGCTCGCATTCGCGGATCACGTGATGGCGCGACAGCCCCTCGTCGTTCGGCCCCTCGCCGATGCGCATGCGCACCTTGGAGGCGAGGAGCACGTCGTTCGGGCGCTCGGCCCCGAGCACCTCGCCGATGATCTCCTCCGACAGGCCGCCCGAATACATGTTGGCCGTGTCGATCAGGTTGATGCCGGCGTCGAGGCAGAGGTGGATCAGCCCCCTCGCCTCGCGGGCGTCGGTGGCCCCGACGCTGCCGAAAACGCCGGCGCCCCCGAAGGTCATCGTGCCCATGGTGAGCGCCGAGACCTTCAGTCCCGACCGTCCGAGCGTCCTGTATTCCATGGAAAGGTCTCCCCTCGCGGATGCATGGACCGACCCTCCCGCCGGCCCTTCCGCCGTTAAAGCACATCCTCCGACCCGATGGTGGCCGGATGCGCTTCGATTTGAAATCTTTTGCGCGGGTTTCGGCGGAAAACCAGGCCGAGCCGCCGCCGATGCGTCAGCGGCGGGCGCGGGCGCGCCGTCGCGCCGCTTCGACGCCGATCTCGATCAGGCTGCGCCGCATCACCGTCACCGCCAGGGCGCTCTCGCGCCGCGACAGGAGAATGTCGTGCTCCAGGCGCCCGAGCACGGCGGCGACGCCCGCCCCGTCCCAGGCGCCGAGCGCCGCCTCGAGCGCCGGCCGCCGCCGGAAATGCGGGCGGCGGCGCTCCACCACGGCCGACACCGGCGTACCCTTCGCCTCCACCTCGCCGCGCATCACCTGCAGCGCCTGGAAAAAGCGCAGGAGCGCGCCGTGAAGCTGGAAGGTCGAGGTGCCGGAGGACACGAGCCGGCCGATCAGCTCGGGCAGGCGCTTCACCTCGCCGCTCGCCGCCGCGTCCACCGCCTCGTCCACCGTCTCGGCCGACACGTCGCCGACGATCGCCTCCACATCCTCCTGCGTGATCTGGCCCTTGCCGAGCGCGAAGAGGCAGAGCTTGCGCACTTCGCCGCGCGAGGCGAGCCGGTCGGCGCCGAGCCGGGCGCGCAGGGTCTCGCGCGCGGCGCGATCGATCGCGAGGCCCGCCTGCGCCAGTTCCTCGTCGATCATCCGGTCGAGCGCCTTGTCCTCGTCCTGGAAGCACGGCAGGGCCATCGCGGCGCGGCCGCGCTCGGCCTGGGTGCGCAGCGGGGCGCTCTTGCGCAGGTCGCCCGCCTCGATCAGCACCGTGCAGCCGGCCGGCGGGTCGGCGGCAAGGTCGGCCACGGCGTCGGCGAGGTTGCGCCCGTTGCCCGCCCCGCGCACGCGCACCAGGCGTCGGCCGCCGAACAGGGAGAGGGTGCGCGCCTCGTCGAACAGGCGGCCGATGTCGCGCTCCAGCTCGTCGGCCTGGAGCGACACGTGCGAGAAGGGATCGTCCGGCGCCACGCCCGAATGGCGGACCACCGTCTCGGCCCGCTCCGACACGAGGCCGGGGTCGGGCCCGTAGAGCAGGATCACCGGAAAGGACGTGTCGGGGCGCGACAGAAAGGCGTCGACCTCGTGCGCCTTCTTGCTGGCCAAGCCCCCTGCCCCGTCAGTTCTTGGCGACTGCCGCCGGCGCGTCGGTGAAGGCCTCGCGCTGGAGCACCGGCGCGATGGCGCCGAGCACCCGCTCGGCCACTGCCTCGCCCGCCTGGTTGCGCGCGTCCACCACCGCGCGGCTGGCCGCGAAGAGCTGGCCGGTGCGGTCGTAGGGCACCACGGCGAAGCGCTGGCCCTTGGCGATCGGCGCCATGTCGGCGGTGCGCAGGAGCTGGTAGTCCACCGTCATGCGGTAGAGCGCGGCGCTCGGTGTGCCGGTGCCGGCCTCGACGGCGGCGATCTGGTCGGTGCCCGAGACGGTGTAGCGCAGCTCGTAGAGCGCGCCCGCGACGGGCGTCGACCCGTTCAGCTTGTAGAGCATGGCGTTGCGGAACACCTGCGCTGTGCGCGTGGTGGCCGGCGTCATCGCGATGCGCCCGCGCAGCTCGGTGAGCACGGAGCGGCGCGCGCCGGTGGCCGGATCGACCGAGGTGGTCCCGTAGAGCGGCCCGGCGGTGCAGCCGGACAGCGCCACGGCGGCGGCGAGAAGCACGAGGCGGCTAGGCGACGACATTGACGATCCTTCCCGGAACCACGACGAGACGCTTGGGGGCGGCGCCGTTCAGCGCCTCGGCCACGAAGGGCAGCGCCAGCACGGCGGCCTCCACCTCGGCCTTGTCGGCCTTGGCGGACACGGTGATGTCGCCGCGCTTCTTGCCGTTGATCTGGACGGGCAGCGTGATCTCGTCGTCCACCAGGAGCGCCGGATCGGCCTTGGGCCAGGGCGCGCTGGCGCACAGGCCCGTCTCGCCCAGCGTGCGCCAGCACTCCTCCGCCAGATGCGGCATCATCGGCGCCACGAGGCGCGTGAGGATCGACAGGCTCTCGCGCGCCGCCTCGCGCAGCGACGGGTCGCGCGCGAGCGCCTCTTCGCTGAAGGCGGCCGACAGCGTGTTGACGAGCTCGTAGAGCCGGGCGACGGCCTTGTTGAAGGCGAGGCGCTCGATGTCCTCGCCGACGCCCGCCGCCGTGCGGTGCGCGGCGCGCCGCGCCTGCGTCGCCGCCGCGCTGGTCTCGCCGAGACCCGGACCGGCCGCGCGCAGCGTCTCGGCCGTCTCGGCGACCAGTCGCCAGACGCGTTGCACGAAGCGGTGCGCGCCCTCGGCGCCCGCCTCGGTCCAGATCACGTCGCGTTCGGGGGGCGAATCCGACAGCATGAACCAGCGCGCGGTGTCGGCGCCGAGCGAGCCGATGATGTCGTCGGGATCGACGACGTTGCGCTTCGACTTCGACATCTTCTCGATGCCGCCGATCTCGATGGGCGCGCCGGTGGACAGGCGCCGCGCCGTGCGCGCGCCGTCGGTTTCCTCGATCGCGACATCGGCGGGCGGCACCCACTCGCGCCCGTCCCGATAGGTCTCGTGGACCACCATGCCTTGCGTGAACAGGCCCCGGAAGGGCTCGTCGAGGTCGAGATGGCCGGTGGCGCGCATCGCCCGCGTGAAGAAGCGGGAGTAGAGGAGATGCAGGATCGCGTGCTCGATGCCGCCGATATACTGGTCCACCGGCAGCCAGCGGTCGGCCACGGCCGGCACCGTCGGCTCGGCGGCGCGGGGGCTGGTGAAGCGGGCGAAGTACCAGGACGAGTCGACGAACGTGTCCATCGTGTCGGTCTCGCGCAGCGCCGCGCCGCCGCATTGCGGGCAGGCGGCGTGGCGCCAGGTCGGGTGGCGGTCCAGCGGGTTGCCGGGCTTCTCGAAGTCGATGTCGTCGGGCAGGCGGACCGGCAGGTTCTCGCGGCGCTCGGGCACGGTGCCGCAGCGCTCGCAATGGAGCACCGGGATCGGGCAGCCCCAGTAGCGCTGGCGCGAGACCCCCCAGTCGCGCAGGCGGAAGTTGACCCGGCGCGTCGCCACCGGCCGGTCGCCCAGCGTCTCGTCGGCAAGACGCGCGGCCACGGCCTCGAAGCCCTCCGTGGGCGTCATGCCGTCCAGGAAGCGCGAGTTGAACAGGCGCCCCTCGCCGTCATGGGCCGTGTCGCCGACCGAGAAGGCACCGGCGTCCGCGCCGTCGGGCAGCACCACGGGGGTGACGGGCAGGCCGTACTTCCGGGCGAAATCGAGGTCGCGCTGGTCGTGCGCCGGGCAGCCGAACACCGCGCCGGTGCCGTAGTCCATCAGCACGAAGTTGGCGACGAACACCGGCACCGTCCAGGACGGATCCAGCGGGTGCACGGCGCGCAGGCCCGTGTCCATGCCGCGCTTCTCGGCCGTCTCGATCTCGGCCGCCGAGGTGCCGCCGCGCTTCAGCTCCTCGATGAAGCCTTGCAGCTCGGGGTTCGTTTCGGCGGCGGCACGAGCCAGCGGATGGTCGGCGGCGATCGCCAGGAAGCTCGCGCCGAACAGGGTGTCGGGGCGCGTGGTGAAGACCTCGACCTCGCCGACGCCGCCCGCCGGTTCGCCGAGCGCCCAGCGCAGCGCCAGCCCCTCCGACTTGCCGATCCAGTTGCGCTGCATCAGGCGCACCTTCTCGGGCCAGCCGGGCAGCGTGTCCAGCGCCTGCAGGAGGTCCTCGGCGTAGTGGGTGATGCGGAAGAACCACTGCGTCAGCTCGCGGCTCTCGACCTCGGCGCCCGAGCGCCAGCCGCGCCCGTCGATCACCTGCTCGTTGGCGAGCACCGTCTGGTCCACCGGGTCCCAGTTGACCTTGGACTTGCGGCGATAGGCGAGGCCCTTCTGCAGCATGTCCAGGAACAGCATCTGCTGGCGATGGTAGTACTCGACGTCGCAGGTCGCGAACTCGCGGCTCCAGTCCAGCGACAGGCCCATCGACTTGAGCTGGGCGCGCATGGCCGCGATGTTGGCGTAGGTCCAGTCGCGCGGGTGCACCTTGTTCTGCATGGCCGCGTTCTCGGCCGGCATGCCGAACGCGTCCCAGCCCATCGGATGCAGCACGTTGAAGCCCATGGCGCGCTTGTAGCGCGCGACCACGTCGCCCATCGCGTAGTTGCGCACGTGGCCCATGTGGATGCGCCCGGACGGGTAGGGGAACATCTCCAGGACGTAGTAGGCCTCGCCCGGCGCGTCCGTGTCCGTCTCGAACAGCCGGGCCTCGTTCCAGGCCTCCTGCCAGCGGGGTTCGGAAGCGCGCGGATTGTATCGTTCGATGGCCATTGCGGGCGGCAGACTCGTGAGCGTGATGCGGGCGGGCGAGGGGGCGCGACGCGCCGACGGCACCAGTCAATATTGCCTTATGCCGAGCTTCACAAGCGCGGGGCGGGGCCGCATAAGGGCGGGATCGGACACGGGGGGAGCGGGCGCCTCGCGCCGCGCCGCGCCGCCCCGAGCGGGCGCGGACCGTCGCGCCCCGCCGCGTCGAAGGGAGCCATGCCATGAGCGAGACCGCCGTCGACCGCCTCCGGGACATCCGCGCCCGCATCCGCGCCGCCGAGGCCGAGGCCGGCCGCGCGTCGGGCTCGGTGGAGCTCGTCGCCGTGTCCAAGACCTTCGACGCCGACGAGATCCGGCCGGTGCTGGAGGCCGGGCAGCGCGTGTTCGGCGAGAACCGGGTGCAGGAGGCGGCGGCCAAGTGGCCGGGCCTGCGCGCCGAGTTCGCCGGCGTCGCGCTTCACCTGATCGGCCCGCTCCAGTCCAACAAGGCGGCCGAGGCCGTGGCGCTGTTCGACGTGATCGAGACGGTGGACCGGGACAAGATCGCGCGCGAGATCGCCAAGGAGATGGCGCGCCAGGGGCGCCGGCCGCGCCTCCTGGTGCAGGTCGACATCGGCGAGGAGGCTCAGAAGGCCGGCATTCCCCCGCGCGAGGCGGCCGGCTTCGTGCGCCGTTGCCGCGACGAGCACGGGCTCGCGGTGGAGGGCCTGATGTGCATTCCCCCCGTGGCCGAGCATCCCGGCCCCTATTTCGCCCTGCTGCAGACCATCGCGGCGCAGACCGGCGTGGAGCGCCTGTCGATGGGCATGTCGGGCGACTTCGAGCGGGCCGTCCCCTTCGGCGCGACGAGCGTGCGCGTCGGCTCGGCGATCTTCGGCGCGCGGCCCCGGCCCTAGCCGGACGGCGCCGGCGCGGCGGGCCGGGGCGGGGCCCTCGGTTTCCGGCGGTGCGGGCCGCCATATATGCGCCGGCGGGCGACCCCGATGCGCCGCGCGACCGGCGCGCGCTACCCCGCCCGGAACGGACACGACCTTGAGCGATCCCGCACCCCATCCCGCCGCCGTCTCCCCACGGCTCGCCTACCGGACGGTGACCATGGCGGCCATCGTGCTCGGCCTGGTGCTCCTCGTCGTGGTCTTCGCCCGGGCGTCCTCGGCCTTCTTCCTGATCTTCGCGGGCCTCCTGATCGCGGCCATCTTCTGCGGCCTGGCGCGGGCCCTGCAGCGGCTCGGGCTGCCGCGCCCGGCTGCACTCGGCCTCGTCTACCTCCTCACCTTCGCGCTGATCATCGTTCCGGTGGCCTGGGGCGGGGTGACGCTGGTGCAGCAGTTCCGCGATCTCCTGTCGGGCGTGCGCGACCAGGCCAACCAGCTCCTCGACTCGCTCAGCCAGATGGGCCTGCCGGTGCAGCGCGAGATCAACTCGGGCGATCTCCAGTCGCTGCTGCCCGACCCGTCCGGCTTCGTGTCGTCGGCCGGCCAGGCGCTGTTCGGCGCGCTGGGGGGCCTCGGCAACTTCTTCGTGGTCCTGTTCCTGGCGATCTTCGTGTCCTGGCAGCCGAAGCTCTACCGCGACGGGCTGGTGTCGCTGTTTCCGCGCGAGAAGCGGGCGCGCGTCGGCGAGGTCCTGGACAAGAGCGCCCATTCCCTCCTGATGTGGGTGGCGGGCGACGCGGTCTCCATGGCGCTGATCTTCTCGGTCTCCTGGGCCGGGCTCTGGCTGATCGGCGTGAACAACGCCTTCCTCTTGGGGCTCCAGGCCGGCGTGCTGGCCTTCGTGCCGACGCTCGGCGCCTTCGTGGCCGGCGTCATCATCGTGCTGGCGGCGCTGGCGCAGGGGGTCGACATGGCGCTCTGGGCGCTCGGTCTCTACGTCCTCCTGCAGGGCATCGAGAGCAACATCGCCCAGCCGATCGCCCAGCGCTACACCAGCGCGCTGCCGCCCGCGCTCACCCTCTCCACCCAGGTCGTGTTCGGCCTCCTGTTCGGCCTCCTCGGCTTCGTGCTCGCGGTGCCGGTGATCGCCGTGGTGATGACGCTGGTGCGCGAGCTCTACGTCCAGGACGTGCTCGGCGGGCCGGTGGAGGACGCATCCTGAGGGCCCGCCATTTTCGGCGCGAGGCGGTTTTCTCGGCCGGCGCCCCGTTCTAGGTTGACGTTGCGCCGATGGGAGCGGCGCCGGCACGCGCGTGCCGAGGGTAGGGAGACAGGAATGACCACGATCGCCGTCAAGGACGCCTGGAAGGCGCAAGCGCAGATCACCGAGGCGACCTACCGGGAATGGTACGACCGCAGCGTGTCCGACCCGGACGGCTTCTGGCGCGAGCACGGACGGCGCCTCGACTGGATCAAGCCCTATTCGGCGGTGAAGAACACCTCGTTCGAGCCCGGCGCGGTGTCGATCCGCTGGTTCGAGGACGGCACGCTGAACTTGTCGGCCAACTGCCTCGACCGCCACCTCGAGACGCGCGGCGACCAGACCGCGATCGTCTGGGAGGGCGACGACCCGTCCCAGTCGCGCCGGATCACCTATCGCGAGCTGCACGCCGACGTCTGCCGCATGGCCAACGTCCTCAAGGACCTCGGCGTCGCCAAGGGCGACCGCGTGTCGATCTACCTGCCGATGATCCCGGAGGCGGCGGTGGCCATGCTGGCCTGCGCCCGGATCGGCGCCGTGCATTCCGTGGTGTTCGGCGGCTTCTCGCCCGACGCGCTGGGCGGGCGCATGGAGGATTCGACGTCGCGCGTGCTCGTCACCGCCGACGAGGGACTGCGCGCCGGGCGGCGTGTGCCGCTCAAGGCGAACGCCGACAAGGCGGTCGGCATCGCCGCCCGGGCCGGACACACGGTGGAGAAGGTGCTGGTGGTGCGCCGCACCGGCGCCGAGGTCGCGATGGAGCCCGGCCGCGACCACTGGTGGCACGAGGCGCGGGAGAGCGTGGCGGCCGACTGCCCGCCCGTCGAGATGGGCGCCGAGGACCCCCTGTTCATCCTCTACACGTCGGGCTCCACCGGCAAGCCCAAGGGCGTCCTGCACACCACGGGCGGCTATCTGGTCTGGGCCTCGATGACGCACCAGTACGTCTTCGACTACCGCGAGGGCGAGGTGTTCTGGTGCACGGCCGACGTCGGCTGGGTCACCGGCCACAGCTACACGGTCTACGGGCCGCTGGCGAACGGCGCCACCACCCTGATGTTCGAGGGCGTGCCCAACTATCCCGATGCCGGCCGCATGTGGCAGGTGATCGACAAGCACCGGGTGAACATCTTCTACACCGCGCCCACCGCGATCCGCGCCCTGATGGGGGCGGGCGACGAGTTCGTCACGCGGTCCTCGCGCCAGTCGATCCGCCTGCTCGGCTCGGTCGGCGAGCCGATCAACCCGGAGGCCTGGAACTGGTACTACACCGTGGTGGGCGAGGAGCGCTGCGCCATCGTCGACACCTGGTGGCAGACCGAGACCGGCGGCATCCTGATCTCGCCGCTGCCGGGCGCCGTGGCGCTGAAGCCGGGCTCGGCCACCAAGCCCTTCTTCGGCGTGCGGCCGGAGCTGGTGGACGCCGAAGGGCGGGTGCTGGACGGCGCGGCGGACGGAAACCTGTGCATCGCCGATTCCTGGCCCGGCCAGATGCGCACCGTGTTCGGCGACCACGAACGCTTCGAGCAGACCTACTTCTCGACCTATCCGGGCAAGTACTTCACCGGCGACGGCGCGCGCCGCGACGCCGACGGCTACTGGTGGATCACCGGCCGCGTCGACGACGTGATCAACGTGTCGGGCCACCGCATGGGAACGGCCGAGGTGGAATCGGCGCTGGTCTCCCATCCCAAGGTCTCGGAGGCCGCCGTGGTCGGCTATCCGCACGACGTGAAGGGGCAGGGGATCTACTGCTACGTCACGCTGATGGAGGGCGAGACCGCCACGGACGAGCTGCGCAAGGAGCTCGTCGCCCATGTCCGCAACGAGATCGGCCCCATCGCCTCGCCGGACAAGATCCAGTGGGCGCCGGGCCTGCCCAAGACGCGGTCCGGCAAGATCATGCGGCGTATCCTGCGCAAGATCGCCGAGGACGAGTTCGGCGCGCTGGGCGACACGTCGACCCTGGCCGATCCGGGCGTCGTGGACGAGCTGATCGAGAACCGGCAGAACCGCCGGGGCTGAATCGGACTCGCCCCACCTGAGGGCGCCCGCCGGCGGGCGCCCTCAGGGCTGGCGCGCGGCCTCGCCGGCGACGCCGATGCTGCGGAAGAACTGGCCGAGCAGCACCCGGTCGAAATGGCCCTCCCAGCTCCACATGCGGCGATAGGCGGTCTTGGCCGACCAGGCCTCCTTGTAGGGGCGCACCGAGGTGACCGCGTCGTAGACGTCGCAGATCGCCGCCATGCGCACGGCGCGGGAGAGTTGGTCGCCGGCGAGCCCGTCCGGGTAGCCGGCGCCGTCCATCCGCTCGTGGTGGTGGAGGCACACCTCGCGCACCACGTCCGGCACGTCCTGCCCCGCCAGCAGGCGGAACCCCTCCGGGGGGTGCGTGCGCACGATCCGCGTCTCCTCCTCGCTCAGCGCCTCCGGCTTGCCGAGGATCCCCTCCGGCAGCGTCAGCTTGCCGATGTCGTGCAGGAGACCGGCCATCCCGAGATGCTGCACCTCGACGGGATCGAGCCGCAGGAAGCGCGCGAAATGGGTCATCAGCGCGCACACCGCCACCGAATGGAGGAAGCTGTATTCGTCCTTGGACTTCAGCCGCGTGATGCCGAGAAGAGCGCCGGGGCGGTGGCGCATGGCCGCGGCGACCTCGTCCACGATGGCGCGGGTCTGCGCGGGATCGAGAACCCGCCCCTCGTGCACGGTGCGGAAGATCTGGCGCAGCGCCGCATTGGTGCGGCGCAGCGTCGCCCTGGCCTTCTCCAAGTCCGGCGAAGGGGGGACGCGGGCCGCCGCGGGGGCCGGGGAAAGGGGCGGGCGCAGCGCCGGGAAAGGGGTGGTCTCCGCCGGGCCGACGCCCTTGCCGAGATCGATCACCAGCGTCGAGATCCGGCTGTCGCGCATCCGCGCCAGCGTCGCCGCGTCGCCGATCCGGCAGCCCCTGAACCACAGGGGAAGATCGATCCAGTCGCCCTCGACCTCCTGGACATACATGCCGATCCTGACCTGGCGGCGCTCGATCCGCAGCAGCATCCGACGTCTTCCCCGTTCCGCCCCCGAAGACACTACGCCAAAGGGTTGAAGGGATGTTTTACGCGAGGAGCGGCGGCAAAGAGTCGCGCGCGATCTCTTGGGGCGACGCGCGCCCGCTTTTCCCGCCGCCCACCTTGCGGCCGCCGGCGCGCGATCCCATACTTCTCCTCGTGTTCAACGAAGCGAGAGGAGGTGATCCGATGTCGAGTGGTTTTCCTATGCCGGCCGGGTCCATGGGTTCGACGATGGGGAAGGGGCAGCCTTCTTCCCGCATCTGACGATCCGGTGCCCCCGGTAGGGGTCCGCATCGGACCTGCCGGCATGGCAACGATCACGGAGGCCGCCTTCCACGGGAGGGCGGCCTTTTTCGTGCGCGCGGGGACGCGTGGATCCACCGCCCCGCTCCGCTGGTCACGCAGACTTGACCCCGGCGGCATGGCGGCGCATATCGCCGGTGAGCCGACCGGCTCCCTCCCGACCCCGCCGATCCCGAGAAGGA
Organism: Aureimonas flava; assembly: GCF_003583935.1. GTDB lineage: Bacteria > Pseudomonadota > Alphaproteobacteria > Rhizobiales > Rhizobiaceae > Aureimonas > Aureimonas flava. The sequence continues at coordinate 480,898 of NZ_QYRN01000002.1, forward strand.
TCATGCCCAGCAACGATCTCAGTCGATCGACCGAGCCGCCCGCGCGGCCGCGCCCGAGCTGATCCGTCGGCTCGCCGGATGCGGGCCCGCGCGAGCGGCCGGTCGTCCCACAGGTGAGCCCATGAACGCGGCAATCCGTTACGTCGCCGGCCGTCTGCGCCGCAATTCCATCACCCGCGACACGCACGAGGTGTTCGCCGAGGGCATGAGCTTCGGCGAGCGTCTGGCGGACCGCGTCGCCGCGATCGGCGGCTCGTGGAGCTTCATCATCGGCTTCGCGGCGTTCCTGGTCGGCTGGGCGGTGCTCAACGTCTGGATCCTGGCGGCCCGGGCCTTCGACCCGTTCCCCTTCATCTTCCTGAACCTGATGCTGTCGATGCTAGCCGCGCTGCAGGCGCCGATCATCATGATGAGCCAGAACCGGCAGGCCGCCAAGGACCGGCTGGAGGCGCGGCTCGACTACGAGACCAACATCCGCGCCGAGGCGCAGATCCTGGCGCTGGCGGACGAACTCGCCGCCCTGCGCGAGGACATGCGCGCGCTGATCGCCACCGTCGGGCCCAAGACCGGAGCCGGGACCGGGACCGGAGCTGGGACCGGGGCCGGGCCGGCGGGCGCGGAGGCGGGCGGGCCTGGGGCGCTGCGTCAGGCGTAGAGGTCGGCCCGCGTCGGCGGGAGGCCCGAGGGCCCCTTGTCGCGCCGGGAGACGAGCGTCTGGTTGATCATCACCGTGCCGCGCTCGAAGGCCAGGGCGCAGCCGGCGAGATAGAGGAGCCAGAGGCGGGCGACGGGCGCGCCCGCCTCGGCGGCCGCCGCCTCGAACTGGGCCTCCAGCCGCTCGGCCCAGATCCGGCAGGTGCGCCCGTAGTGCTCGCGCCAGTTCTCCACGTCGTGCACCTCGAACCGGTGCGCCTCCAGCTTCTGGAGCGAATGGCCGATATAGTCTAGCTCGCCGCCGGGGAAGATGAAGCGGGTGATGGCGCGGTATTCGCGCGAGCCCCGGTGGAAGGTCTTGAGATCGCGCTTGGCGGGGCGGGCGATCGTGTGGTGCAGGTAGAGCCCGCGCGGGCGCAGCAGCTTGCGGACCGCGCCGAAATAGGCGTCGTGGTGGCGGAAGCCGACATGCTCGAACATGCCGATCGAGGCGATCTTGTCGAACGTGCCGGCGAGCTCCTGGTAGGGCTTCAGCTCGATCGTGATCCGGTCCTCCAGCCCCGCCTCGCGCACGCGCCGCGTGGCGAGGTCGAACTGCGCCTTGGACAGGGTGACGCCGTGGCCGACGACGCCATGGCGCGACACCGCGTGGATCAGAAGCGCGCCCCAGCCGCAGCCGATGTCGAGGAAGCGCTCGCCCGGCTGCAGCCGCAGCTTGCGGCAGATCATCTCGAGCTTGTCCTCCTGGGCGCGGTCGAGATCGTCGTGCCAGCCGTCGAAATAGGCGCAGGAATACACCATGCGCCGATCGAGGAAGAGCTCGTAGAAGCGGTTCGAGACGTCGTAATGATACTGGATCGCCTGCCGGGTCGAGCCGCTGGCGCCCGCGTCGGCGCCCGCCTCGGCGCCAGTGCCCGCCGCCGGGCCGAGCCGGCGCAGCCGCCAGAGCGCGGGCAGGAGGGCGACGAGGCCGCGCTTGCGCAGCCGCTTCCAGGCGCCCCGCGCCTTGGTGCGCGCTTCGCGCCGGGCGGCGAGGTCGAGGATCGAGCCGCCCGTGACGTCGATCGTCCCGTCCATCCAGAGCCCAAGGAGGGTCTCGACGCGCGGGCTGAAGGCGAGGCGGGCCACCGCGTCGGCGCGGCGCACGACGAGGGCCGGCCCCTCGGGGGCGCCGATGCGCTCGCCGGTCCACAGGAGCACGGGAAAGCCGGGATCCAGCGTGCGGACGAGATCGGCGACCGCGGCCGCGACGCGGCCCTCGTCGGCGGAAGGGGATGGGGACATGCTCACCGGCGCTCGCGTTTCACGTGAAACCGTTCTAGCCCGCCACCCGCGTCGCGACCACCCGAAGCCGTCTCTTTCAACCGGCCGGTGCCCATTTCATCAGGGCGATGCCCGCGAGGATCAGGAGCGCCGCCAGGATGCGCATCGGGTGGGCGCTCTCGCCGAACCACAGGAGGCCCACCACGAAGGCGCCCAGCGCGCCGATGCCGGTCCACACCGCATAGGCGGTGCCGAGCGGCAGCGAGCGCATGGCCGCGGCCAGGAGGCCGAAGCTAGCGAACATCAGCGCGAAGGTGAGAAGCGTGGGCAGGAGCCTGGTGAAGCCGGCGGACTGCTTCATGGCGGACGCCCAGCCGATCTCCAGGAGACCGGCGACGATGAGAAAGGCCCAAGGCATGGGGAAAGGTCCCGCGTTTCGATCCGGGTCGTCCCGAGGGAGGGCGCAAGGGGCGCGCGGGGCGCGGTCGTCCGACGCCCTCGCCGGTGAGATGGGTCCGGCCGCCCACCGGTCAAGGGGTTGGGAGGGGCGGGCGGGGCGGACCCCGTGCGCCGCCCTCAGCCGCGCCCGGCCGCCTCGTCGGACCGGCGCGCGCCCAGCGCCGCGCACCAGTCCCGGCGCCGTCCGCCGTCGTAGGCGTCGACATGCCCTTCGCGCAGGAGGCGGGCGCCGAGGTCGGGCTCGGCGGGGCTCGCGACATCGGCGAGCACGCGGCCGAAATACTTGTCGCCCGACACCCGCGTCAGACGGAGCGGCCCCGCTCCGACCAGCGCCGCAAGCCGATCGCGCGCGGCCTGCGCCGCCGCCGTCTCGGCCGCGCAGGCCCCCCGCAGCTCGGGCGCGTCGATCCCCCGGAGGCGGACCGCACGCGCACCGTCTGCATCGGCCAGATCAGCGCCTCGACCTCGATCGTATCGCCGTCGCGCACCTTGACGGGGTGGGCCAGGACCGGACCCTCGATCTCGCGCGGCCAGTCCCCGGCGCGCGCGGGCGCGGCGCACGAGGCGGCGAGAAAGAGGGCGAGGACGATTCGCATGGCGGAAGACTGGCGCGCATAGGTGAACAATCCCAGAGCACGCTTGCGCCGATGCGGTTCCGGTGCCGATGTCGCGCGACCGCGAGGATACCGGTCCTATGGATGTCAGAAGTCGGAGACGATGCCGTTCTTCTCCCAGTCGCCGAAGCGCGTCGGCTCGGCGCCGCCGCGCCCGTTCACCTCGGTCGGGCGCGCCGCGTCCGCCTCGGCCGCCCGTCGCGCCTCGGCCTCGGCGAGCGCGCGCCGGGCGGCGGGCGGCAGATCCCTAGCGGGGTGGGCGGCGGGCGCGGCGGCGTTGGGAACGGGCGTGTCGGGCATCACGGGAGAACCTCGGGCTCACGGCAAAGGGATCGGCGGGGCGCGGCGCGGCGGGCCGGCGACGTTGACCCGTGCCGGCCCGCTTCCCACCTTGCAGGGGACAGATCGGCGACCGGACGCGCTTTGGCAAGCCCGGCCCGCCGCAGCCACCGAGGAGCCGGGCCGCCGATGAACACCGTGAAGACCGCCATGCTGATCGCCGGGATGACGGCCCTCTTCATGGGCGTCGGGTTCCTGATCGGGGGCGGGCGCGGCATGGCCGTCGCCTTCGCCGTCGCCGCGGCCATGAACCTCTTCTCCTACTGGAACGCCGACAAGATGGTGCTGCGCATGCACCACGCGCGCGAGGTCGATGCGCGCACCGCGCCCGAATACCACCGGATCGTGGCCGAGCTCGCCGCGCGCGCCGGCCTGCCGATGCCGCGCGTCTACGTGATCGAGAACGACCAGCCCAACGCCTTCGCCACCGGGCGCAACCCGCAGAACGCCGCCGTGGCGGCCACCACGGGCCTGCTCCAGCGGCTGACGCCCGAGGAGGTCGCGGGCGTCATGGCGCACGAGCTCGCCCATGTGCAGAACCGCGACACGCTGACCATGACCGTCACCGCGACGCTCGCCGGCGCGATCTCGATGCTCGGCAACTTCGCCTTCTTCATGGGCGGCAGCCGGCAGAACAACAATCCGCTCGGCATGATCGGCGTGCTCCTGGCGATGATCGTCGCCCCGCTCGCCGCGATGATCGTGCAGATGGCCATCTCGCGCACCCGCGAATACTCGGCCGACCGGCGCGGCGCGGAGATCTGCGGCAACCCCCTGTGGCTCGCCTCCGCGCTGGGCAAGATCGCCGGCGCGGCCGGACGCACGGTGAATTACGACGCCGAGCGCAACCCGGCCACCGCGCACATGTTCATCGTCAACCCGCTGAACGGGCAGCGGATGGACGGCCTGTTCTCCACCCACCCCGACACACAGAACCGCATCGACGCCCTGAGCGCCATGGCGGCCGAGATGGGGGCGACGGCGCCCGCGCGGGTCGACGCGCCGCCCGCGCGTTCCGGGCCGTGGAGCGGCGCGAGGCGGTCGCCGGGTTCGCGGAAAGGTCCCTGGGGCTGAGGAGCCGCGCTCGCGCCGCCGGCGGGCCCTTCGGCTAGCCCTCGAGCAGCGCGGGCGTCCGGCGGGCGCCCATCGCCCGGGCGGCGCCCAGCGCGTCGACGCCCTCGGGCGTCCGGCGGTGGCGGTCGGCGCCGTGGGCGAGCAGCAGTTCCACCATCTCCACGCGGTCGAACATGGCCGCCATCATCAGCGGCGTGCGCCCGTCCGGCCCGGCGGCGTCGACCCCCGCCCCGCCGCGTAGCAGCGCGTGCGCGGCCGCCGTCTCGCCCTTGAACGCGGTGCCCGCGAGCGGCGTCTGGCCGCGGTCGTTGGGCCGGTCCGGGTCCGCGCCGTGGCGCAGCAAGAGCGCCACCGTCTCGGCATGGCCATGGTAGCTCGCCAGCATCACCAGCGTGTCGCCGCGCTCGTTGGCGAGGCCGGGCGGAAGTCCCTGTGCGAGCAGCGGCTCCAGCGCCGCGGCGTCGCCCTCGCGCGCGGCCGCGAACACGCGGGCGGCGAAGGCCAGGGTCTCGGGGTCCGGGGTCTCGGGGGCCGGGGGCGCGTCGCTCATGAGGTGAGGCTCCGTCGGGAAACAGGCCCGTCCTGTGCCCCGCCCCGCCGGCGAAGGCAACCGGCGGATCGCGCGCGGCGCGCGGGCTTGCCCCGGCGGCGGCGGCGGCCCATAGCATCGCCGATGAGCAAGAACGCCAAGCCGCAACGCCCCGCCCGGCCCGCCGCCCCCGCCAATCCCGATCGCCCGGGGCTCGCGAGCCGGCGCGTCGCCACCCGCCTCCTGTCGGCGGTGGTGGACACGCGCACCTCGCTCGACGGCCTCACCGACCGCAAGCACGGTCATCCCGAGTTCCGGGCGCTGGAGGCGCGCGACCAGGCGCTGGTCAAGGCGATCCTCACCGTCGCGCTCCGGCGCCGGGGCACGATCGGGGCCGTGATCGCTGCCTGCATCGAGAAGCCTCTGCCGGCGGGCGCGGCCGCGCTGCGCCACATCCTCCATGTCGGCGCGGCGCAGATCCTGTTCCTGGACGTGCCGGACGCGGCCGCGGTGGACCTCGCCGTCAGCCAGGCCGACGCCGACCCGCGTTCGGCGCGCTTCGCCCGGCTCGTCAACGCCGTGCTGCGGCGCATCGCCCGCGAGCGCGAGGCGCTGCTGCCGGCGGGCGACGACCCCCGACTCGACACGCCGGCCTGGCTCCTGGAGCGCTGGACCGCCGCCTACGGCGAACGCGAGGCGCTGGCGATCGCCGCGATCCACCGCGTGCCGGCGCCGCTCGACTTCACCGCGCGCCGCGATCCGGCCGACGTGGCGCGGATGCTGGGCGCCGAGGTTCTGCCCACCGGCACGGTGCGCCTCACCGGCGGCGAGGGCGCGGTGGGCGAGCTGCCGGGCTTCGCGGCGGGCGACTGGTGGGTGCAGGACGCCGCGGCCGCGCTTCCCGTGCGCCTGTTCGGTGATCTCGCCGGCCGCCGCGCCGCCGACCTTTGCGCCGCGCCCGGCGGCAAGACCGCCCAGATGGCGGCCGCCGGCGCCCGCGTCACCGCGCTGGAGATCTCGGCCTCGCGCCTGCGCCGTCTCGGCGAGAACCTCGCGCGCCTCGGGCTGGAGGCGCAGACGCATCTCGGCGACCTCGGCGACTTCCGGCCCGACGCGCCGTTCGACGCCGTGCTCCTGGACGCGCCCTGTTCCTCCACCGGCACGATCCGACGCCATCCGGACGTCGCCTGGACCAAGACCACCGAGGAGGTGGAGAAGCTGGCGGGCGTCCAGGCGCGGATGCTGCGCCAGGGGGCGGCGCTGGTGGCTCCAGGCGGGTGCCTCGTGTTCTCCAACTGCTCGCTAGACCCGGGGGAGGGCGAGGCGGTGGCCCGCGCCTTCCTGGCCGAGACGCCCGACTTCGCCGTCGAGCCCGTGCGCCCCGACGAGGTGCCGGGGCTGGGCGAGGCGATCACCGGGGAAGGCTTCCTGCGCACCACGCCGGCCATGCTCGGGCGCGCCAGCCCCGAGGCGTCCGGGCTCGACGGGTTCTTCGCCGCAAGGTTGCGCCGCGCGCGCTAGAAGGCCGGCTCGCGGGGGGCGCCCGCCCCGGCCCCGCCTCCAGGCCCGCGCCAGCCCGCCGCCTCCTGGTTGCGCGCCCTTAAGCTCTCGTTAACCCTGTTGGCCGAAATTGGCCGTGGACCTTCCAGCGCCTTCCGGGCGCGGAGCACCCAGGGGGCGTCTTGAGCGGGGGAATGCGCATGACGACGGGCTTCGTCGACGAGCCTCGCCTGGCCGGCCTGATGGCGCGCGAGATCGCACGCCGCGCCCTTGCCCGGCTGCGCTCCGTGCTGCGCCATCCGCTGCCTGCGGCCGGCGGCGGCCTGCCCGTGGCGGTGCTGGCGGACCTGCGGCGGGGCGACCCGTCGATCGCGCGCGGTTTCTATGTCGGCCATGTCTGGCTCGCCGGGCAGCTCGTGGAGCTCAACGGCCGCTCGCCCTTCGCGCTGCGCGAGGAATCGCGGCCCTGGCGGGCCGAGCTGCACGGCTTCGGCTGGCTGCGCCATTTCGCCCGCGCCGGCGACGCGCTCTCCTGCGAGCACGCGCGCTCGCTGGTAGGCGACTGGCTTCGCCTCGGGCGTCGCCAGCGCGGCGCGCTGGCCTACGAGCACGAGGTCGCGGCGAGCCGTGTGCTCGCCTGGATCTCGCACGCGCCGACCATCCTCGCGGGCGCCGATGCCGCCTTCGCCGAACGCTTCGCCCGCGGGCTCGGCGCCGAGGTGCGCCAGCTCCGTCGCACCGCCGGCTCGGCGCCGGCGGGCATGGCGCGGCTGCGGGCGCGCATCGCCCTGGTCGCGGCCGCGCTGGTGCAGCCGAACCCGGCCCATGCCGTGCGCCAGGCGGCGCGGCTCCTGGCCGAGGAGCTCGACGTCCAGGTCCATGCCGACGGCGGCCATGTCTCGCGCAATCCCGCCGCCGTGTCGCAGATCCTCGCCGAGCTCGTGCCGCTGCGCGCCCTGTTCGCCGAGCGCGGCCTGCCCGCGCCGCGCGGCGTGTTCGGCGCGGTGGACCGCATGCTGCCGGCGCTGCGCTTCTTCCGCCACGGCGACGGGGCCCTGGCGCTGTTCAACGGCGCGGGCGCGCCCGACCACCATCTCTCGGCGGCCCTGCTCCAGCACGACGAGACGCTGGGCGAGCCGATCAGCCAGATGCGCCAGTCGGGCTATCACCGCCTCGCCGCCGGGCTCACGGTGGTGGTCGCCGACACCGGCGCCCCGCCGGCCCCGGACGTGTCGCACGACGCCCATGCCGGCACGCTGGCGCTGGAGTTCTCGTCCGCCGGCCGCCGCTTCGTGGTGAACTGCGGCGCGCCCGTGCGCATCGAGGGCGGCTGGCGCCGCCTGTCGCGCACCACGGCCGCCCATTCGACCCTGACGCTCAACGACCAGTCCTCCTCGCGCTTCTCGCGCTCGGAGGCGGTGGATCGGTTCCTGGGCGGCCCGCTCCTTCCGGGCCCGACCCGCGTGCCGGTGAATCGCGAGGACACGCGCGAGGGACAGGTGCTCACCGCCGCCCACGACGGCTATCGCCAGCCCTTCGGCTTCGTGCACGAGCGCCAGCTCTTCCTGTCGCGCGACGGGCGGCGGATCGAGGGCATCGACCGTCTGTTCCAGGCCGCCGGCCGGCCCCACCGCATGGCCTGCGACGAGCCGATGGGCACGCTGCGCTTCCACCTCCATCCCGACGTGGCGGTGGACGCGGCGGGCGAGGGGCTTCGGCTCGCCCATGGCGAGGAGGTCTGGTGGTTCTTCGCCGACGGCGAGCCGCAACTGGAGGAATCGATCTTCTTCGCCGACGCCGCCGGCCCGCGCCGCACGCGGCAGATCGTGCTGCCGCTCGACTGCCTCGACCGCACCGACCTTCACTGGCGCTTCGAGCGCCAGGGCTGACCGACGCGCGGGGCGAGGGGGGGGGGGCGGACGCCGGCGCCCGGCGCCCTATCTTCGCCCGCATGCGCCCCGACATCCCGCCTCGGCACCGCCTCTGCATCGGCCTCGCCCTCGTGCTCGCCCTATCCGGCTGCGCCGGCATGAACCGGGCCGTCGCAGTGCTGCCCAACACGCTGGACAGCCTCGGCGGGCGCCCGGCGCCCCAGGGCGCCGCGACGTCCGCGCCCGCGCCCGCCGCCGCCGGCCCGACGCAGCCGGGCGACGCGGCGCTGGCCGCCCGGCCCTGACCGCCCGCGCCGCGACCCGTCCCCGACCTCGCGACCTCGTGCGGCCCGCCGGACCTCGCCGCGTCCCACGCCCGCTCGCCAAGCGCCGCCGATCGGCGTAGGCTCGGGCGATCGCATGCACGGGAGTTCGGCTCCTGGCCGCCCGCTCCCGCCGGTCCGCCCGGCGTCCGGTCGCCTCGACCGGCCCCTTTCCCGACCGGTTCGTCCTCGGCCAGAGGAGAACGGATCATGAAGGCCCTGCCTCTCGACGCCGCCCGCATCGCGGGCCAACGCCTGCCCGCCATCCGCCGCATCACCACGGCCGACCTCACCGCGAGCCTGCAACGGGGCCTTGCCGACTTCCGGCGCCGGCCGACCCATCTCGTGTTCCTGGCCGCGATCTACCCGCTGGCGGGGATCGCCATCGCGCTCGCCGCCACCAACGCCAACGCCTTCCCGATCCTGTTTCCGCTGGTCGCGGGTTTCGCGCTGGTGGGCCCGGTGGCCGCCCTCGGCTTTTACGAGATCAGCCGGCGCGAGGAGCGGGGCGAGCACCCCTCCTGGCGCGAGGCCTTCGCGGTTCCCGCGGGGCCCGCGCGCGGGGCGATCGGGCGCGTCGCGCTGGCGCTCCTGGCGCTGTTCGCGCTCTGGCTCCTGAGCGCGCAGGCGCTGTTCTCGCTCCTGGCGCCGCCGATCGCGGCGCCGAGCTACGCGGCCTTCCTGGAGGCCCTGCTCGCCACGCCCGCCGGCTGGGCGCTGCTCGTGCTCGGCCATGCCGTGGGCTTCCTGTTCGCGGCGGTCGCCTTCTCGATCGGCGCCCTGTCGCTGCCGCTGATCCTCGACCGGGGCTACGGCGCGGGCGAGGCCATGGCGGCGTCGGTCGCGGCGGTGCGCGCGAACCCGCTGCCCATGGCGGTCTGGGCGGCGATGGTGGCCGGGCTGGTGATGCTGGGGTCGCTGCCGCTCCTAGTCGGGCTGGCGGTGGTGCTGCCCGTGCTTGGCCACGCGACCTGGCACCTGTACCGCCGCGTGATGGGCTGATCGCCGGGCGGCGGCGCCCGGATGGTTGTGCGGCGGGCCGGCCCGTCCTATGGGGGCGGCATCGAGGCGCGTCCGGCCGGGCGCCGGCGCCCGCCCGCCGCCCGAGAAGGATGCCCGCCATGGCCGTCGCCGCCAACCGCACCCCCGCCCCCGACCGCCATCCGGTGCGCCGCGCCCTCCTGTCCGTGTTCGACAAGGCGGGCCTGGCGGAACTGGCGAGCGGGCTCGTCGCGCTCGGCGTGGAACTGGTGTCCACCGGCGGCTCGCGCGCCGCGCTGGAGGCGGCCGGCCTGCCGGTGCGCGACGTCTCGGAGCTGACCGGCTTTCCCGAGATCATGGACGGGCGGGTGAAGACCCTTCATCCGGGCGTCCACGGCGGTCTCCTCGGCATCCGCGCCGACCCGGCGCACGCGGCGGCCATGGAGGCGCACGCCATCGCCGGCATCGACCTCCTGGTGGTGAACCTCTACCCGTTCGCCGACACGGTGGCGTCCGGCGCCGACCGTGCCTCGGTGATCGAGAACATCGACATCGGCGGTCCCGCCATGGTGCGGGCCGGCGCCAAGAACCACGCCTACGTCTCGGTGCTGACCGACCCTGCCGACTACGCCGGCTTCCTGGAGGAGCTGCGCGCCAACGGCGGCACGGTGGACCTCGACCGGCGCCGCCGGCTCGCCGGCAAGGCCTTCGGCATGACCGCCGCCTACGACGCGGCCGTGTCGGCCTGGTTCGCGGGCGACACGGGGGAGGCGGCCCCGGCCCGGCGCGCCTTCGCCGGCACGCTCGCCTCGTCCTTGCGCTACGGCGAGAACCCGCACCAGTCGGCCGCCTTCTATCTCGACGGCTCGGGCCGGCCGGGCGTCGCCACGGCCCGCCAGGTGCAGGGCAAGGCGCTGTCCTACAACAACATCAACGACACGGACGCCGCCTTCGAGCTGGTCGCCGAGTTCGACGCGGCGCGCACCGCGGCGGTCGCCATCATTAAGCACGCCAATCCCTGCGGCGTAGCCGAGGGCGCCTCGCTCGCCGAGGCCTACGGCCGCGCGCTCGCCTGCGACCCGGTCTCGGCCTTCGGCGGCATCGTGGCGCTGAACCGCCGGCTGGACGCGGCCGCCGCCGCCGAGATCGTCAAGGTGTTCACCGAGGTGATCATCGCGCCCGAGGCGGACGAGGAGGCCGTCGCGCTGGTGGCCGCCAAGAAGAACCTGCGCCTCCTTCTGACCGGCGGCCTGCCGGACCCGCGCGCCGAGGGGCTTCTGGTGAAGTCGGTGGCCGGCGGCCTCCTGGTGCAGTCGCGCGACGCGGGCGCGGTGGACGCGCTGGACCTCCAGGTGGTGACGAAGCGCGCGCCGAGCGAGGCCGAGATGGCGGACCTGCGGTTCGCCTTCCGCGTCGCCAAGCACGTGAAGTCCAACGCCATCGTCTACGCCAGGGACCTGGCGACCGTCGGCATCGGCGCCGGGCAGATGAGCCGGGTCGATTCGGCGCGCATCGCCGCGCGCAAGGCCGAGGACGCCGCCGAGGCGGCCGGCGGCCCGGTCCTCACCAAGGGCTCGGTGGTCGCCTCCGACGCCTTCTTCCCCTTCGCCGACGGTCTCCTGTCGGCGGTGGCGGCGGGCGCGCGGGCGGTGATCCAGCCCGGCGGCTCGATGCGCGACGCCGAGGTGATCCAGGCCGCCGACGACAACGACATCGCCATGGTCTTCACCGGGATGCGCCACTTCCGCCATTGAGGACGGGCCGGCTTCCGGGCGGGGCAGGGGACACTCAGCCGCCGGGGCCGGCCCGTGCGGCCCGCCCATTCGCCGGATAGCCGAACTTGCGGATCTTCGCGTAGAGCGTCGGTCTTGCGATGCCGAGCGCCTCGGCGGTCCTGGTCAGGTTGAAGCCGAACGCTTCCAGGGCGGCCCCCACGGCGCGCCGCTCCGCGTCCTCTAGGGTCTCGACCGCCGCGCCGGAGAGCGGCGCACCGGCGGCCGCCCCGCCTTCCGCCTCGCTGGCGGGAAGCCAGTCGGCCGGCAGCTCGTCCACCTCGTCCGCGTCGGTCATGTTGACCAGGCGCTCGATCACGTTCTGCAACTGGCGGACGTTGCCGGGCCAGCCGTAGCTCGCGAGCTGCCGCATCGCCTTCGCGGACAGGTGCAGCGCGGGCCGATGCAGGAGGGCGCAGCTCCGGCGGATCGCGTCCAGCGCCAGGGCGGGGATGTCGTCGCGGCGTCGGCGCAGCGGCGGCAGGTCGATGCGCATCACGTTCAGGCGATAGTAGAGATCCTCCCGGAACGCCCGGTTCTCCACCATCTCGCCCAGGTCGCGGTTGGCGGCGGCCACCACGCGCACGTCGACGCCGACGCTGGCGGCCGCGCCGATGCGCGTGACCTGCCGCTCCTGGAGGACGCGCAGGAGCTTGGCCTGCACGTCGAGCGGCATCTCGGAGATCTCGTCCAGGAAGATCGTGCCGCCGGCGGCCAGTTCGAACCGCCCCAGGCGCCCGGCCCTGTCGGCGCCCGTGAAGCTGCCGGGCGTGTAGCCGAACATCTCGCTTTCGATCAGGTCGCGCGGCAGCGCCGCGCAGTTGACGGCGACGAAGGGGCCGTTCGCTCGCCGGCTGGCATTGTGGATCGACTGCGCGAACACCTCCTTGCCGGTTCCGCTCTCCCCGTAAAGGAGGACGCCGGCGTCCGAGCGCGCGGCACGCTCGGCGACGGCCACGGCCTCCCGCATCAGGGGGGACTGGCCGACGACGTCGGAGAACCGGTACCGGGCCCGGTCCCCCGCAAGCCGGTTGGACAGACGCTTCGCGCGCGTCATCTCGTGGAACGTGTTGACGATCGAGACCACCGTCCCGTCCTCGCCGAGGATCGGCACCGCCGTGTCGAGGATGTGGATGTCGACCGTCCCGGTGCGGACCCGCAGCTCGCGGTCAGTGTATCCCTGCCCGGACGCGAAGATCGGCATGATGTGCGGCTCGAAGTCGACGAGGTCCCGGAACGGCCGGCCGACGGCGGCGGCGGGGTCGAGGTTCAGCATCCGGGCGCCCGGCGCGTTGACGTGGCGCAGCACCCCGTCGCGGCGGAGCACCAGCAGGCCGTCGGAGATGTGGTCGATGATCGCGCGCTGCTCGCCGACGAGCTGCTGCAGGCTCCGGGCCTGCTCCAGGAGGTCGAGCGTGCGCGCCAGGAAGCTCGCGCCCATCCGGCACAGGCTGGCGAGCGTGTGCCCCGGCATCGCGCGGGACGAGCAGACGGCGAAGACCGGAGGCGCCTCGCCAGCCGTGGTTCGCACCTTCGCATAGGCGAGCGCGATGCCGGCCCGGACGTCCGCCTCCTCGCCGCCGCCCTCCTTGCCGAGCGGGCGCGGCAGGTGTCGCGGGAAGCCGTCGAGCCCGACATGCAGCACGAGCCGGCCGTCGCCCCCGAACACGCCGACGCCCAGCGCGCTGCCGGGCAGCAGCGCCGAGAAGAGCTCGCACAGCTCCTCCAGATGCAGTTTCAGGTCCTCGGCCTGCCGCGGTTGCGTCATCGTTCCTCGCGCTTGCGGGACGGCCCACCGGGTCTCGGACGAGCCGGGGCACGCGTCGTGCGCAAGTGCCCCGCGATCCCCGTCCACCGCAAGCCCCCGCGGACGGGCGCCGCCCGTTGCGGGCGCGGCGGCGGGGAGGCCCGCCGCCGCGCCCGGCGCCTCATCGCTTGCGGCGCGCCTCGAAGCCCTTCACGCGCTCGATCGTGTCCGGGTGGGAGAAGGCTTCGACCGTCACGGTCTCCTCGTGGTCCACCGCCCGCCAGAGCGCGTCGCCGAGCGCGCCGTTCAGCGTCGACTTCAGCTTGGCGGTGGCGAAGCGCGATTTGGCCGCGATGCGCGCCGCCAGGTCCAGCGCGCAGGCGAGCATCTCGTCGCGCGGCACCACGCGGTTGACGATGCCGAGCGCCTCCAGGCGCGCGGCGCTCTGCCGCTCGCCGAGCAGGAGCAGTTCCATCGCCCGCTGGTAGCCGACGGTGAGCGGCAGGAGGTGGGTGACGCCGCCGGTGACGAAATGACCCCAGTCCATCTCGGGAAAGAAGGCGACGAGATCGTCCGAGGCGACCACGAGGTCGCAGTTCAGCAGCCATTCGAAGCCGCCGCCCACCGCGTAGCCGTGGATCGCGCCCACCACCGGCTTGTCGCGCCCCATCAGGAGGCGGGTGACCGACTGGATCGCCGCGACGTGGTCGCGGACGGCCTCGTCGCTCTCGGTCTGGAGGTCGAACTCCTTGAGGTCGTCGCCGGAGCAGAAGGCCCGGCCGTTGCCGGTGAGCACGATCGCGCCGGTGCCGGCGTCGTCGAAGGCGGCTTCCAGGGCGGCGACGAAGTCGCGCATCAGGTCGCCGCTGATGGCGTTCAGCCGGTCCGGCCGGTCGAGAGTGACGAGGCCGACCGCCTCCCGGCGTTCGTAGAGGGCGAAGCTCACGATGGTGTCCTTTCGATCAGGGCGGTCTTGCCGTCGGTGCGCGGCAGGCTGTCGGGCGGCAGCAGCGTGACCTCGGCCGAGGCCCCCGCATGCTGGCGGATCGCGGCCTCGAGCGCGCGGGCGGCCCCCGCGTAGTCCGCGGCATCGAGGCCGTGCGCGGCCTCGGCCCGCACCACGATGCGATCCCACGGCCCGGCGCCCGCCAGCACGATGCGGAACTGGCCGGAGGCGAGGTCGGGCCGGCTCATCACGCCGGTCTGCACGGCGGTGGGGAAGACGTTGATCCCGCGCACGTTGAACATGTCGTCGGTGCGCCCCGTCACGCGGAAGCGCCAGGTCGTCCGTCCGCAGTCGCAGGGTCCGGTTCCGGTGACGGTGACCACGTCGCGCGTCCGGTAGCGCAGGAGCGGCTGGCACTCCTTCTCCACATGGGTGCAGACGAGCTCGCCGACGGCGCCCTCGCGGATCGACACGGCGCTGCCCGCGGCGTCGATCAGCTCCACGAACACGGCGTCGGCGCCGTGGAAATGCAGGTCGTTGGAGTGCTCGCACTGGCTGGCGAAGTTGCTCATCACCTCCGACATGCCGTAGTTGGCGTTGCGCACGCCGAAGCCCCACACGTCCTCCATCGACTGCCGGAACTCGATGTTGTCGAGGCCGGCCTCGCCGCCGAACAGGCCGAGCCGGAGCTTGAGCTCGCGCGGATCGCGCCCTTCGCCCCGAAGGAGCTTTTCCAGGAGCGCCGGGTAGGAGGGCGTGCACGAGATCGCCGTGACGCCGAGATCCGCGATCGTGTCCAGGAGCAGCCGGGTGTTGCCGACGCCGAACGGGACGACGCAGGCGCCCGTCTCCTCGAGGGTCATGTGGTCGGTGACGCCGCCGGTCCACATGCAGTAGTTCAGGCAGTGCACGACCCGATCACCGGGTCGCAGCCCCGCGCAGAACTGCGACCGCCCGCCGATCCGCGCGATCGTGTCGACGTCCCGCCGACTGTTGGCGACCTGCAGGGCGCGCCCCGTGGTGCCCGAGGTGCGATGGACGCGCACCACCCGATCCGCCCCGCAGGCGATGTGGTCGCCGAACGGCGAGAGCCGTTCCTGGCTGAGCCGCAACTCGTCCTTCCCGGTGAACGGAAGCTCCGCGATGCCGTCGAGCGTGACCGCCTTGCCGGACACGCCGCGCAAGGCGTCGCGGTAGAAGTCGGAGGCGGCGAGGACATAGGCCCACTGGCGCGCCCACTTGTCGTCCTGGACGCGTCGCGTCGCCTCGGGCGTCAGCGTCTCGAACTCGGGATGAAGCATGGCGTCCGGCATCCGGTGGACCTCGTGTGGCGTCGTTCAAGTCCGGCAGGCCCGATGGCGCCGCTTGGGGGATCATGCGGCAAGGACCGTGCCAGTTCTCCCGACATCGGAACGCAAGCACCCGGCGCCGCAGAGGCCCCACAACGTATCGTATCGTTACGTCAAGAAATCTGACAAACGTATAGTTTCGTTACGAATGCTCAGCGTGGCGCGCTGGATCGCTTGGCGGGAGTTTGCCGCCTCTCCGACGCATCGGACACCTCCCATGTCGCACCGAGAGAGCGCCTGCGGGGAGGGAAAGCCGAAGGATCGGATTCGGCCGGGGAGCGATCGAAGGCGGCGAGCGTTTCCCCCCGAACAGGAGACGTTCCGATGATCCGTCCCACGCTTCGCGCCCTTTGCGCCGTCCTTCTCGTCGGCATGGCGCCGGCTGTCGCCCAGACCGTCCCGTCGCCCGCCGCTCCGAGCGACGGCGGGGCGCCCAACCAGGCCATCGCGCCGTCCACCGATCCGTGCGCGGCCCGCCCGGCGGACGGGTCCGGCACCTCGCTGAGCGGGCAGCTCGCCGACTGCAACGGCGTGCTCACGCCGCCGGACACCGGGCCGACCGGGATCGAGGTTCCCGTGCCGGCGCCCGACCCCGGCACCACGCCGGTGATCCCGCCCGGCGCGGTGCCGGACCAGCCGGGAGCGGCGGCCCCCGCGAACCCGACCTGATCGCCACGCGCGGCGACCGCGTGCCGGGCATGGGGATCAGAGGCCGACGTCCTGGAGGAGGCCAGCGGCCAGCGTCAGACGTGCCACCGAGGTCTCGCCCGTTCCCGCCAGCCGCTGAAGCTGCTCCGAGGCGGCGCGCAGGGCCTCGCCCTGCGAGGCCGCCCAGTCCGCCACGGAATCCTCGCCGCCGCCCTCGCCGAGAGCGAGGATGGTGAGGCGCCGGCGCTCGCGCGCGATCTGGCTGCCGGCGCGCTCGAGCGCCAGGGTCTCGTAGTAGTCGCTCGGGCGGAGCGTCACCAGGGCCTCCTCGAGCCGGCCGATGTGCAGCGCCTGCGTCAGGGCGAAGGTGGCGCGCATCGCCTCGCCGAACGGTCGGCCGGTTTCACGTGAAACACGCTCGACGTCCGGAACCAGGGCGAGGAGCGGCAGGCGGGCGACGCGGGTGGCGAGCTCCTCGGGCACCCCAGCCGCCGTCCACTCGGCCTGGCGCGCGGCGAACTCGGCGCGGGCATGCTCGCTCGCCAGGTCCACCAGCGCGGGGCCGAACTCGGCGGACAGCCGGCGCAGCGCGGCCACAGTCTCGCCGAGGTCGAAGGTGCCCGCACGCGCCAGGCCGGCGACGCCGACCTGCAGGAAGAAGGACACCGCGGCATAGAGGTCGTTCTGCACCGCGCCGGGCAGGCGCGCGTCCAGCGCGTCGATCTCGGCCAGGAGCTCGGCGACCGCGAACCCGTCGGCGATCGCCACATAGGCGGCCGCCAGCGCCGCGCCGGAGCGCCCGGTGGCGTCGCGCAGCACCGTGGCGAAGGACACGCCGAGATGGTTGACGAAGCTGTTGGCGAGGCCCGTGGCCACGATCTCGCGGCGCAGCCGGTGCGCGAGGACGTCGGCCTCGAACTTCTCGCGCAGCGCCTTCGGGAAATAGGCGAGGAGCCGGTCGGCGAGATAGGGATCGTCGGGCAGGGGGCTCGCGACCAGCGCGTTGAACAGGTCGATCTTGGCATAGGCCAGGAGAACCGCGAGCTCGGGCCGCGACAGGCTGGAGCCGCGCGCCCGCAGGTCGGCGATCGCGCCGGCCGATGGGAGGGTCTCGACCTGGCGATCCAGCGCGCCGGTCTCCTCCAGCGCCGCCATCAGCCGGGCCTGGAGCGCGAGGCGCGACACGCCGGCCTTCTCCTCCAGCGAGATCGCCAGCGTCTGGGCGTAGTTGTTGGCGAGGACGAGGTGGGCGACCTCGTCGGTCATCGAGCCGAGCAGCCGGTCGCGCTCCTCGCGCGAGATGCGTCCCTCGGCGAGCGGCTGGCGCAGCGCGATCTTGAAGTTGACCTCGACGTCCGAGGTGTTGACGCCGGCCGAGTTGTCGATCGCGTCGGTGTTGAGGCGCACCCCCGCGCGCGCCGCCTCGATGCGTCCGGCTTGCGTCAGTCCGAGATTGGCGCCTTCGCCGACCACGCGGGCGCGCAGGTCGCGTCCGGTGACGCGCACCGCGTCGTTGGCCCGGTCGCCGACGTCGAGGTTGGTCTCGGTGGAGGCGCGCACATAGGTGCCGATGCCGCCGAACCAGAGGAGGTCGACGGGCGCCTTGAGGATCGCCGTGATGATCTCGGCCGGCGTGCCGGACTGCCGGTCGAAGCCGATCGCGGCGGCCGCCTCCGGCGACAGGCGGATCAGCTTGTCGCGGCGCGAGAAGACGCCGCCGCCCGCCGAGATCGCCGCGCGGTCGAAGTCGGCCCAGGAGGAGCGGGGCAGGGCGAACAGGCGCCGGCGCTCGGCGAAGGCGCGCGCCTCGTCCGGGTTCGGGTCGATGAAGATGTCGCGGTGGTCGAAGGCGGCGACGAGCCGGATCTTCGGCGACAGGAGCATGCCGTTGCCGAAGACGTCGCCCGACATGTCGCCGCAGCCCGCCACCGTGAAGGGCTCGCGCTGGATGTCCCAGGCCCGGCCCTCGCGGCCCATCTCGCGGAAGTGGCGCTTCACCGCCTCCCAGGCGCCGCGCGCCGTGATGCCCATGGCCTTGTGGTCGTAGCCGGCCGAGCCGCCGGAGGCGAACGCGTCGTCCAGCCAGAAGCCGCGCGCGCGGGCCACGGCGTTGGCCGTGTCGGAGAAGGTCGCCGTGCCCTTGTCGGCCGCCACCACGAAATAGGGGTCGAGGTCGTCGTAGGCGACGACGCCGGTCGGCGTCACCGTCTCGCCGGTGGGCTCGATATTGTCGGTGACCGACAGGAGCGAGGCGATGAACACCACGTAGGCCGAGCGGCCGCTCTCGAACCAGGCCTCGCGGCTGGCGGGGTCGGCGAGGCGCTTGGGATAGAACCCGCCCTTGGAGCCCACCGGCACGATCACCGCGTTCTTGACCTGCTGGGCCTTCACCAGGCCGAGGATCTCGGTGCGGTAGTCCTGCGAGCGGTCGGACCAGCGCAGGCCGCCGCGCGCCACCGGGCCGAAGCGCAGGTGGACGCCCTCGACGCGCGCATCGAAGACGAAGATCTCGCGGAACGGCACCGGGGCGGGGATGCCCTCGATGCGGTGCGGGTCGATCTTGAGCGCTAGCGCGGGCTTCACCGCGGTGGGCACCGAGTTCGGCTCGGCCGAGACCTCGGGAACGGCGTAGAAGTTGGTGCGCAGCGTGGCGAGCACGGCGCCGGTCAGGCGGCGCACCACGCGGTCCTCGTCGAGGCTGGTGATCGCGTCGAGCGAGCGGCGCAGCGAAAGGAGGGGGCCGAGCGCCCCGCGCGCGGCCGCGTGCTCGGCGTCCGCGTCGCCCTCGAGCTCCGCCGGCAGGGCCTCGGGACGCCGCTCGCGCGCCGGATCGAAGGCACAGGCGAAGAGGTCGACCAGCGCGCGCGCCACGTCCGGCTGGCGCTCCAGCACCTGCGCGATGAACTCGGCGGCGGTGGCAAAGCCCGTCTGGCGCAGGTAGCGGGCATAGGCGCGCAGGAGATTGGCCTCGCGCCAGTCGAGCCCGGCCGCGAACACCAGCGCGTTGAAGGCGTCGTCCTCGATGCGCCCGTCCACCACGGCCTGGAGCGTCGCCTCCAGCGCCAGGCCCTTGTCGGTCGGCGCCGCGAAGGTGCTGGATCGCGGGATCAGCTCCATGTCGTGCAGCCAGACATGGGCGCCGTCGGCGCGCACGATCTCGTGCGTCTGCTCGGCGAGCGGCGAGAAGCCCATGTTCTCCAGGATCGGCACCCGGCGCGACAGGGGCAGCGCCGCGCCGAGATGGAAGATCTTGAGGCGCAGCGAGGCGTCGTGGTCGCCCTCGCGGCGGTAGAAGTCGATGCCGAGCGGCGAGCCGGCGCGCAGGTCCAGGATGCGCGCGGCGTCCTCCACCGCCTCCTCCGGGTCCACCGCGTCGCGGTAGCCGCCGGGCAGGCCGGGGGCGAGCGCCGTCAGCTCCGCGATGCGCCCGGCGCGCGCGGCGGCGCGCTCGAAGGCCAGCGACCAGTCGCGCGCGATCGCGGCGATCTCCGCCTCCAGCAAGGCCTCGTCGGGCTCGGGCGTCGGGCCGCCGGTGCGCCCGATGATGAAGTGGATCGTGGCGAGCGCGCCTTCGGGGAAGTTCGGGTAGTAGGCCGAGACGTGGCCGTCGTAGCGGGTCGCGAGCAGCAACCCGATCTCGTCGCGCAGGCGCGCGTCGTAGCGCTCGCGCGGCACGAACACGAGCACCGAGACGAACCGGTCGAACCGGTCGATGCGCGGCAGGACGCGGATGCGGGGCCGTTCGCCGAGCTCGGTGACGATGCCGGCGAAGCGCTCCAGAAGATCGACCTCGATCTGGAACATCTCGTCGCGCGAATAGGTCTCCAGCGCCACCGCCAGCGCCTTGCCGGAATGGGAGCCGGGCGGCAGGCCGAAACGCTCGGTGACGGTGGCCGCCTTGGCCCGCAGGTAGGGGATCGCGGCCAGGGGCTGGGTGTAGGCGCTGGAGGCGAAGAGGCCCACCACGCGCAACTCGCCGGACAGGCGGCCGGCCGCGTCGCGCAGCTTGATGCCGACATAGTCCATGTAGCTGCGCCGGTGGACGCGCGAGCGCGTGTTGGCCTTGGCCACGATCAGCGGCTCGGGATCCTCCAGGAAGGCGCGCAGCTCCGGGCTCGGCGCCTCGGCCGCGCCCTCGCGGCGCAGGACCCGCACGGCCGGGTCGCGCAGGATGCCGAGCTCGCTTCCCTCGACGCGCCGCAGCGCCTCGCCCTCGGAATGGTAGGCGAACTCGCGAAGGCCGAGGAAGATGAAGTTGCCCGCGCAGAGCCAGTCGAGAAGCGCCGCGCCCTCGCGGTCGGCGGCGGCCGCGCCGGGCTCCCCTTGCGCGGCGGCGCGCGCCTCGATGGTGCGGGCGGCGGCCTCGACGCGCCCGCGCATGGCGGCGAAGTCGGCATTGGCCACGGCGACGGCCGCCAGGATCTCCTCCAGGCTGCGGGCCAGCGCCTCTTCGCCGGCCGGGTCCGGCATCGGCTCGATCACCACCTGGATCAGGCTCACCGGGTCGCCGCCGGCCACCCCCGAGCGCCGCTCGGCGAAGCCGGCGGGCGCCCCGTCCGCGCCTCGCTCCACCAGGAGGATCGGGTGCGAGATCTCGTGCACGGCGGGCGCTCGGTCGGCGATCTCGGCGATCGCGGAATCGAACAGGAAGGGCATGTCGTCGTGGGCGATGGTGATCGCGGTCACCGGCTCGCCGGCGCGCAGCTCGCCGCGCAGACGCCGCACCGAGACCACGGTGCGGCCGGGCCGGTGGCGCTCCAGCACGGCCACGGCCTCTTCGGCGAGCCGTGCGAGGGCCTCCGGCGCAAAGGCGGACAGGTCCTCGGCGGGGGGGCGTGCGAACAGGAGCGGCGCCAGGCGCGCGCCCGTCCCCCCGTCGGGCAGGTGGGCCAGAGCCCCGGCGAGGATCCGGTTCTTGGTCGGGTTCGGCTCGGTCGCCATGCGTGTTCCCCTTGAGACGTCGGTCGGCCCGGCCCCCACGGTCGCGTCGTGGGCCGGAGCGAATCACCTCGTCGGCCCGAGACGGGACCATGGGGGCCGGGCGAGGGCAACCATGCTTATAGGGCGCCGGGCGCGCATGTCCCGGCCCCCTGCGCGGCGGTCCCCCGTATTGCTCTCGTCCTGCTTTTGCGCCACGGTCCGGCCCATGACGAACCCCTCCGACGACCGGGCCCGGCAGCGCGAGGCCGAGGCCATCCTGCGCCGCGTGCGCCAGGAGACCGAGCCCCAGACCGGCGCGGCGGCCGAAAGCATGGCGCGGGGCCTCGTGCGCCATTTCTGGGCGGGCGACGCGGATCCGGCCGACCGGATGGAGGTGATCGGCACGCGCATCGGCCGGCTCGCCGGACTGCTCGCCTTTGTGGGCCTGGCCATCGGCCTCGCCTTCCAGCTTTCGTCCCACTGAACGGAGCCGATGACCCTTCCCGCTTCCCCTGCCGGCGGGGACAAGCCGGCCGTCCTGTCGATCTCCAGCCACGTCGCGCGCGGCACGGTGGGCAACCGCGCCGTGGTGTTCGCGCTGGAATCGCTCGGCCATCCGGTCTGGTCGGTGCCCACCGTGACGCTGCCCTGGCACCCAGGCCACGGTCCGGCGACGCGCATCGTGCCGGAACCCGCGGCCTTCGCCGCCTTCGTGGACGACCTGATCCGGGCGCCCTGGCTCGGCGAGGTGGGGGCGGTGATCAGCGGCTATTTCGGCGCCGGCCACCAGGTGGAGCCGGTGGCCCGGCTGGTGGATGCCGTGCGCCGGGCGAACCCGCGCGCCGTGTATCTGTGCGACCCGGTGCTGGGCGACGGCGGGGAGGCGGGTGGACGGCTCTACCAGCCGGCCGAGACCGTGGCGGCGATCCGCGACCTCCTGGTGCCGCGCGCCGACATCGCCACGCCCAACCGCTTCGAGCTGGAGTTCCTCACCGGCCTCGAGTTCTCCACCAACGCGCATCTGGTGGAGGCGGCGAGCGCGCTCGGGCCCGCCCGGGTCGTGGTCACCTCCGCCTTTCCGCTGCTGCGCGGGGGGATCGGCAACCTCCTGGTGGAGGACGGCACGGCGGTGCTGGCCGAGCACCGCCGCATCGAGGGCGTGCCCAACGGGCTCGGCGACCTCACCGGGGCGGTGTTCCTGGCGCGCGTGCTGTCGGGGGCCACCGGCGAGAAGGCCCTGCAGGGCACCACGGCTGCCGTGTTCGAGATCCTCGCCCGCACCACCAAGCGGGGCAAGGACGAGCTGACGCTGGAGACCGACGCCGACAGCCTCAAGACGCCGATGGCCATGGTGCAGATGCGCCGGCTGGCGCCGGCCGGGGGCGGGCGGCGGGCGTGAGGACGCTGGCGGGCGTCGACGGCTGCCGGCGGGGCTGGCTGGCGGCGGTGGCGCACGGCGACGGTCGGCACGAGCTGCGGGTCTTCGCGAGCCTCGCGGCGCTGCTCTCGGCCCTGCCGGCGGACGCGCTGATCGCGGTGGACATGCCGATCGGCCTGCCGGAGCGGATCCGGGGGCCGGGGCGGGCGGCCGAGCAGGCGGCGCGCCCGCTTCTCGCGCGCCGCAGCGCCAGCCTGTTCTCGATGCCCGCGCGCTCCGCCGTGGAGGCCTGGAACGGGCCGCACGGCTCGGCGGCCGAGCGCGCCGCCGCCCATGCGCGGGCCAGCGCCCTGGCGCGCGCCGCCTCGGAGCCGCCGCGCGGGGTCTCGCGCCAGGGCTTCATGCTGTTCCCGCGGATCCTGGAGATCGACCGGCTGCTGCGCGCCGATCCGGCCTTGCGCGCCCGCGTGTTCGAGAGCCATCCGGAAACCGCCTTCGCCGTTCTGAACGGCGCGCAGCCCATGGCGCATCCCAAGAAGCACGGCGGCCGCGCGTCGGGGCCGGGCATGGCGGAGCGGCGCGCGCTGCTGGCGGCGCACGGCGTTCCGGCGGCGCTCCTGGCGGCGGCGCGTCCCGCCGGGGCGGGCGAGGACGACCGGATCGACGCCTGCGCCATGCTGCTGGTGGCCCGGGCGATCGCGGCCGGGCGCGCCCGCTCGCTTCCCGAGCCGCCCGAGCGCGACGCGCACATGCTGCCGATCGCGATCTGGGTCCCCCGCGCGCCCCTGTGCAGTGCGGAAGAAACTGGTCTAGAAGCGTTGCAAACCAGCGACGGAGCGATGATGACCCTTCTGCCCGATACCCTCCTGTCCGGCTACCGCAGCTTCGTGCAGGGCCGCTACCTCCAGGAAACGCAGACCTACCGGGCGCTGGCGCGCGACGGGCAGACGCCCGAGACCATGGTGATCGCCTGCTGCGACTCGCGCGCCGCGCCCGAGACGATCTTCGGCGCGGGCGCAGGCGAGCTGTTCGTGGCGCGCAACGTCGCCAACCTCGTGCCCCCCTACAATCCGGACGGCGAGTTCCACGGCACCTCGGCGGCGCTGGAGTTCGCGGTGCAGGCGCTCAAGGTCCGCAACATCGTGGTGATGGGCCACGGTCGCTGCGGCGGCATCAAGGCGGCGCTCTCGCCCGGCAGCGAGCCCCTGTCGCCCGGCGACTTCATCGGCAAGTGGATGAGCATCCTCCAGCCGGTGGCCGAGACGGTGGCCGCCAACGCGCTGATGACCAGCGGCGAGCGCCAGACCGCCCTGGAGCGGATCTCGATCCGCACCTCGATCGCCAACCTGCGGACCTTCCCCTACATCGCGGCGCGCGAGCGGGCGGGCGAGCTGCGCCTCTGCGGCGCCTGGTTCGACATCTCCACCGCCGAGCTCTGGGCGATGGACCCGGAGACCGGCGACTTCCAGCGTCCGCTGGTGGACGTGGAGGACGCGGTGATCTGAGGCGCGGTGCCGGCGGGGGCGCCGGCCCGCGGGCGTGGCGCGGCGGCCACAGAATCGGCCGCGCGGGCGGCATTTGCCGAGGCCTCGCTTGCGAAACATGGTAAACGCCCTTTCTAGAGCCAGTGATGCGGACGACGCGCCGGCGGCGCGCGGCAACCAACGGATGGGGAACGGGGATGACCCAGATGATCAGAATGGGCCTCGGCCTTGCGGCGGCCTTGGCCCTGGCGGGCTGCCAGTCGGCCGCGCCCTCCTTCGGCGGCGGGAGCAACGTGCGCAGCCCGGCGCCGCTGCGGCCCGCCCCGACCGGACAGGTCTATTCCAACCAGCTTCCGCCCCCGCCGCCGCCGCCCGCCGCGCCGATGACGCCGACGACGCCCCCGGCGGACGCCGCAGCCGCCGGCGGCCAGACGCCGCCCACCCAGACCGCCTCGGCCGGGCCGGTGACGCGCGAGGGCCTCGTGGGCGCCTGGCGCGTCTCGTCGGGCGGCGGCAACTGCCAGATCTTCATGGCGCTGACGCAGTGGACCGGCGGCTATCGCGCCGCCTCGCGCGGCTGCCCCGGCCAGGTGGCCGACGTGTCCGCCTGGGACGTCTCGGGCAGCCAGGTGGTGCTCAAGGATTCCTCCGGCTCCACCGTGGCGACGCTAAGCAACGCCGGCGGTACCCGCTACGAGGGCACCACCAGCGGCGGCCAGTCGGTCAGCCTCTACCGCTGAGGCGCTGCGCCGCGCGCCGGCCCCGGCCCGCGCGGCGCCCGCTTCCGCCCGGCGACGCCCGACCGTCGTCGCCCCGGCCTCTCCCCCGGGGCCGCCCGGGCCGCACTTCCGGAAGGTCCTGACGATGCCGCATCAAGGCTACGGCCCCGTGGGAGGCGAGCGCGGGCCGGTGCGCGCCGAGCTGGCGCGGCGCGTCGCGGCGGGAACGCTGCGCGAGGACGCGGTGCAGGCCGGCATCGCCGACCGGCTGGACCGGCTGTGGCGCGAGCTTCGCGAGGCGGCGCTGCCCGCCAAGTCCAGCGCGCTGGGCTGGCTGTTCGGCCGGCGCGAGCGGCCGGCGGCGCCGCGCGGCGTCTACATCCACGGCTCGGTCGGTCGCGGCAAGTCCATGCTGATGGACCTGTTCTTCGACACGGCCCCGCTGGAGCGCAAGCGCCGCATCCACTTCCACGAGTTCATGGCCGAAATGCACGGGCGCATCAACGCCCACCGCGCCGCCGTGAAGGCGGGCGAGGCGCGGGGCGACGATCCGATCCCGCCGGTGGCGGAGGCCGTGGCGGCCGAGACGCGGCTCCTGTGCTTCGACGAGTTCACGGTCACCGACATCGCCGACGCGATGATCCTGTCGCGCCTGTTCGACGCGCTGTTCGCCCGCGGGCTGACGCTGGTCGCGACCTCCAACGTGGCGCCCGACGATCTCTATCGCGACGGGCTGAACCGGCCGCTCTTCCTTCCGTTCGTGGAGACGCTCAAGGCCCATACCGACATCCTGTTCCTGGACGCGCCCACCGACTACCGGATGGAGACGATCGGGGCGGGCGACCTCTACGTCACGCCGCTGGGGCCGGACGCCGATCGCCGGATGGACGCGCTGTGGCGCTCGATCCTCGGCGGTGCCGCCGAGCGGGCGGAGACGCTGCCCTTTCGCGGGCGCTCGATCGCCGTGCCGCGCGCCGGCGCCGGGGCCGCGCGCTTCGGCTTCGCCGACCTGTGCGCGAGGCCCCTCGGCGCGGCGGACTTCCTGGCGCTCGCCGCGCGTTTCCACACGGTGGTCGTGGACGGGGTGCCGGTGATCGGCGCGGCGGAGCGCAACGAGGCGAAGCGCTTCATTCTCCTGGTGGATACGCTCTACGACGCGCACCGGCGGCTGGTCGTCTCGGCCGCGGCACCCGCCGACCGGCTCTATCGCGCGCCGAGCGGCACGGAGGCCTTCGAGTTCGATCGAACCGTGTCGCGGCTGATCGAGATGCGCTCCGACGCCTATCTGGCGGAGGCGGAGCGGCGCCGGACCGGCGGGGAGCACACAATGACGCCCGCCGGCGCGTGAAAATTTCGCCACGCGGCGTCGTCCGGCCTTCCCCTTGGAATCACGTCGGGAACTGAGTGACGCTTACGTAAGCCCCACATTGCCTAACCGGTTGAATTTGCTTGTCGCCGTTTTGTGACCATTGCACGGGCGGGCCAGTCGGGCTATCCCCGTCGCGCGACGCACGGGCCCTGCCGCGTCCGCTCCGTTCCGGCGGCGCGCGGCGGGTCTTCCGTGCCCGGCGGGACCGACGGCCCTGCCGATCGAAAGGGGACCAAGGGCGCCCGATGACGAGACACCATCCGCAGGTCCAGCCGACGTGTCGCCCGTGCGCGCCCGTCCGCCGGACGGCAGGCGTCCGCCGCGCCCCCGGCCCTCGTCCTTCGTTCCTCGCATCCATCCGAGACGGGAAGCTTTCATGAACATCCACGAATACCAGGCCAAGCAGGTCCTCAAGGGCTTCGGCGCCCCGGTCGCCTCGGGCGTCGCGATCACCAGCGCCTCCGAAGCCGAGGCCGCCGCCCGGCAGCTTCCCGGTCCCCTCTACGTGGTGAAGTCGCAGATCCACGCCGGCGGCCGCGGCAAGGGCAAGTTCAAGGAACTCGGCACCGATGCCAAGGGCGGCGTGCGCCTCGCCAAGTCCGTGGAGGAGGCCGTCGCGCACGCCACCGAGATGCTCGGCAACACGCTCGTCACCGCCCAGACGGGCGACGCCGGCAAGCAGGTGAACCGCCTCTACATCGAGGATGGCGCCGACATCGCGCGCGAGCTTTACTGCTCGCTCCTCGTCGACCGCTCGGTCGGCCGCGTCGCCTTCGTGGTCTCGACGGAAGGCGGCATGGACATCGAGGCCGTCGCCCACGACACGCCCGAGAAGATCATCACCGTCGCGATCGACCCGGCCGCCGGCGTCACCGACGCCGACGTCGCCAAGATCTCGGACGCCTACGGCCTCGACGGCGCGGCCCGCGAGGACGCCAAGTCGCTCTTCCCGGCGCTCTACAAGGCCTTCACCGACAAGGACATGGCGCTCCTCGAGGTGAACCCGCTCATCGTCATGACGGACGGCCACCTGCGGGTGCTGGACGCCAAGGTCTCGTTCGACGGCAACGCGCTGTTCCGCCACGACGACATGAAGGCTCTGCGCGACGAGACCGAGGAGGACGCCAAGGAGATCGAGGCCTCCGCCTGGGACCTCGCCTATGTCGCGCTCGACGGCAACATCGGCTGCATGGTGAACGGCGCCGGTCTCGCCATGGCGACGATGGACATCATCAAGCTCTACGGCAAGGAGCCGGCGAACTTCTGCGACGTCGGCGGCGGCGCGTCGAAGGAGAAGGTCGCGGCGGCCTTCAAGATCATCACGGCCGATCCGGCGGTGCAGGGCATCCTCGTCAACATCTTCGGCGGCATCATGCGCTGCGACGTGATCGCGGAAGGCGTTGTCGCCGCCGTGAAGGAAGTCGGCCTGAAGGTGCCGCTGGTCGTGCGCCTCGAGGGCACGAACGTCGACCTCGGCAAGCGGATCCTCAACGAGAGCGGGCTCGCCATCACGGCCGCCGACGACCTCGACGACGCCGCGCAGAAGATCGTGGCCGCGGTCAAGTAACCGCCCCGTCCGCTGCCGTTCGATCCCCTTTCGGAGTCCAAGAAGACACCATGTCCATCCTCGTCGACAAGAACACCAAGGTCCTCGTCCAGGGCCTGACCGGCAAGACCGGCACTTTCCACACCGAGCAGGCGCTCGCCTACTACGGCACCAAGATGGTGGGCGGCATCCACCCGAAGAAGGGCGGCGAATCCTGGTCGTCGGGCGTCGACGGCACCTCGCTGCCGATCTTCGCGAGCGTCGCCGAGGCGCGCGAGCGCACCGGTGCCGACGCGTCGGTGATCTACGTGCCGCCGGCGGGCGCGGCCGACGCCATCATCGAGGCGATCGAGGCCGAGGTGCCCTTCATCGTCTGCATCACCGAAGGCATTCCGGTGCTCGACATGGTGCGCGTGAAGGCGCGTCTTGAAAAGTCGAAGTCGCGCCTTCTCGGCCCGAACTGCCCCGGCATCCTGACGCCCGAAGAGTGCAAGATCGGCATCATGCCGGGCTCGATCTTCAAGAAGGGCAATGTCGGCATCGTGTCGCGCTCCGGCACGCTGACCTACGAGGCGGTGTTCCAGACCACCAACGAGGGCCTTGGCCAGACGACGGCCGTCGGCATCGGCGGCGATCCGGTGAAGGGCACCGAGTTCATCGACGTCCTGGAGATGTTCCTCGCCGACGAGGCCACGCAGTCGATCATCATGATCGGCGAGATCGGCGGCTCGGCGGAAGAGGACGCCGCCCAGTTCCTGATCGACGAGGCGAAAAAGGGCCGTAAGAAGCCGATGGCCGGCTTCATCGCCGGCCGTACGGCGCCCAAGGGCCGCACCATGGGCCACGCGGGCGCCGTGGTTTCGGGCGGCAAGGGCGACGCGGAGTCCAAGATCGCGGCCATGGAGGCGGCGGGCATCCGCGTGTCGCCCTCGCCGGCTCGTCTCGGCAAGACGCTGGTGGAAGTGCTCAAGGGCTGAAAACCGCCGACCAAACGGGCGCGATCATTCGATTTTTAACGGTCGCGCCCCTATCTGGCCGGATTGATACGTGAATGGAGCCGCGCGGCGTTCGGGCCCCGCGCGGCCGCCCCACCCGGGGCGCCTTCCAGCCGAACGCGTTCGAGTGAGCGGCGGAGAGCTCGAGAAGTCCTCCGCCTCCGATCATCTTTCAGGGAGACGGCGCCCGCCACCGGCCGGGGGCCGCTTTGTCATCATCATGGCACGCAATCCGGCGAACGAGACCTTCGCGGCGACCTCTTTCCTCTACGGCGGCAACGCCGACTACATCGAGACGCTGGCCGCCGCCTACGAGCGCGACCCGTCGTCGGTGCCGGCCGAGTGGCGCGAGTTCTTCGGCCAGGTCGCCGACGACAAGGCGACCGTGGTCAAGAACGCGGAGGGGCCGTCCTGGGCGCGGGCCAACTGGCCGGTGACCCCGAACGGCGAGCTCGTCGCCGCGCTCGACGGCAACTGGAGCGAGGCCGAGATCCGCGTCGAGCGGAAGCTGCGCGACAAGGCGGCCGCCGCGCCCAAGGGCGAGGCCCCGTCCGAGGCGGCGATCCTCCAGGCGACGCGCGACTCGGTTCGCGCCCTGATGCTGATCCGCGCCTTCCGCGTGCGCGGCCATCTCCACGCCCGGCTCGACCCGCTCGGCCTCGCCGCCCCCGAGGACGACTACAACGAGCTTTCGCCGGAGAACTACGGCTTCACCGAGGCCGACCTCGACCGCCGAATCTTCATCGACAACGTGCTCGGCATGGAGTTCGCGACCGTCCGCCAGATGGTCGAGATCCTGAAGCGCACCTATTGCGGCACGGTCGGCGTCGAGTTCATGCACATCTCCAATCCCTTGGAGAAGCAGTGGATCCAGGAGCGCATGGAAGGGCCCGACAAGGGCGTCGAGTTCACCGACCAGGGCAAGCGCGCCATCCTCAACAAGCTGATCGAGGCCGAGGGCTTCGAGAAGTTCCTGGACGTCAAGTACAAGGGCACCAAGCGCTTCGGCCTCGACGGCGGCGAGGCGCTGATCCCCGCGCTCGAGCAGATCATCAAGCGCGGCGGCCAGATGGGCCTCAAGGAGATCGTGCTCGGCATGGCCCATCGCGGCCGCCTCAACGTCCTCTCCCAGGTGATGAACAAGCCGCGCCGGGCGATCTTCCACGAGTTCAAGGGCGGCTCCTACAAGCCGGAGGACGTCGAGGGCTCGGGCGACGTCAAGTACCATCTCGGCGCCTCGTCGGACCGCGAGTTCGACAACAACAAGGTGCACCTGTCGCTCACCGCGAACCCGTCGCATCTCGAGATCGTCAACCCGGTCGTGATGGGCAAGGCGCGCGCCAAGCAGGACCAGCTCGGCGGCGGGCGCACGCGCACCGAGGTCGTGCCGCAGGAGGTGCGCAACCAGGTGCTGCCGCTGCTGATCCACGGCGACGCGGCCTTCGCCGGCCAGGGCGTCGTGGCGGAGTGCTTCGGCCTGTCGGGCCTCAAGGGCCACCGCGTCGGCGGCACGCTGCACTTCATCATCAACAACCAGATCGGCTTCACCACCAATCCGCGCTTCTCGCGCTCCTCGCCCTATCCGTCCGACGTCGCCAAGATGGTCGAGGCGCCGATCTTCCACGTCAACGGCGACGACCCGGAAGCGGTGACCTACGCGGCCAAGATCGCGATCGAGTACCGCCAGACCTTCCACAAGCCGGTGGTGGTGGACATGTTCTGCTACCGCCGCTTCGGCCACAACGAGGGCGACGAGCCCGGCTTCACGCAGCCGATCATGTATCGCAAGATCCGCGAGCATAGGACGACGCTGGAGATCTACGCGAAGAAGCTCGCCGAGGCGGGCGTCCTCGCCGAGGCCGACGTCGAGGCCCGCAAGGCCGAGTTCCGGGCGCAGCTCGATTCGGAATACGACGCCGGCCAGAGCTACAACCCGAACAAGGCCGACTGGCTGGACGGCGCCTGGTCGGGCCTGCGCCGGGCCGACGACGAGGACGAGCAGCGCCGCGGCGTCACCGGCGTGCCGGTCAAGACGCTCAAGGAGCTCGGCCAGCGGCTCACCGAGGTGCCGGAGGGCTTCGAGGTCCACAAGACCATCGGCCGCTTCCTGGACAACCGCGCCAAGGCGATCGAGACCGGCGAGAACCTCGACTGGGCGACCGGCGAGGCGCTGGCCTTCGCCTCGCTGCTCGCCGAGGGCACGCCGATCCGCCTGTCGGGCCAGGATTCGGAGCGCGGCACGTTCTCGCAACGCCACTCGGTCCTCTACGACCAGCGCGACGAGAGCCGCTACATCCCGCTCAGCCACCTCGCCAAGGGGCAGGCGAACTACGAGGTCATCAACTCGATGCTCTCGGAGGAGGCCGTGCTCGGCTTCGAATACGGCTACTCGCTCGCCGAGCCCAACGCGCTGACGCTCTGGGAAGCCCAGTTCGGCGACTTCGTGAACGGCGCGCAGGTCGTGATCGACCAGTTCATCTCGAGCGGCGAGGCCAAGTGGCTGCGCATGTCGGGCCTCGTGATGCTGCTGCCGCACGGCTACGAGGGCCAGGGGCCGGAGCATTCCTCGGCGCGCCTGGAGCGCTTCCTGCAGGCCTGCGCGCAGGACAACATGCAGGTCGCCAACTGCACCACGCCCGCCAACTACTTCCACATCCTGCGCCGGCAGATGAAGCGCGACTTCCGCAAGCCGCTCATCCTGATGACGCCGAAGTCCCTCCTGCGCCACAAGCGCGCCACCTCGGACCTCGGCGAGATGGCGGGCGACACCTCGTTCCACCGCCTCCTGTGGGACGACGCCGAGATGAAGCCGAACTCGGTCACGGTGAAGCTGCGCAAGGACAAGGACATCCGCCGCGTCGTCCTGTGCACCGGCAAGGTCTACTACGACCTCCTGGAGGAGCGCGAGAAGCGCGGCGTCGACGACATCTATCTCCTGCGCGTCGAGCAGCTCTATCCGTTCCCCGCCAAGGCGCTCATCAACGAGCTGTCGCGCTTCCGGCAGGCGGAGATCGTGTGGTGCCAGGAGGAGCCCAAGAACATGGGCGCCTGGAGCTTCATCGAGCCCTACCTGGAATGGGTGCTCGACCGCATCGGCGACACCAAGCGCCGGGCGCGCTATGCCGGGCGCCAGGCCGCGGCCTCGCCGGCCGTGGGCACCATGTCCAAGCACGTCGCGCAGCTCGAAGCCTTCCTGGAGGAGGCCCTGGGAGACGCGGCGGCCTGACGGCCGCCCCTCCCGCGCTTTCCGTCCCCACACCCCTTTCCCCCGTGAGAATCCGATGAGCACCGAAGTCAAAGTCCCCACCCTCGGCGAATCCGTCACCGAGGCCACGATCGGCCAGTGGTTCAAGAAGGCGGGCGACACCGTCGCGCAGGACGAGACGATCGCCGAGCTGGAAACCGACAAGGTGACCGTGGAGGTCCCGGCCCCGGCCGCCGGCGTGCTCGCGGAGATCCTGGTCAAGGAAGGCGAGACGGTGGAGGTCGGCGCGCTGATCGCGACCATCGGTGAGGGCGCGGCGGCGCCCAAGGCGGACGCCGCCAAGGCACCCGCGCCCAAGGCGCCCGAACCGGCCGCCACCGAGGGCTACGGCAACGCCGCCAAGGCGCCCGCGGCGCCCGCCGCCGCCAGCGGAGCGCAGCCCGCGCCCGCCGCCGCCAAGATGATGGCCGAGAAGGGCCTGTCGGCCTCCGATGTCGAGGGCTCGGGCAAGCGCGGCCAGGTGCTCAAGGGCGACGTGATCGACGCCATCGCCAAGGGCGCCTCGGCGCCTGCCGCCGCCAAGGCGCCCGCCGCGCCCCGCGCGCCCTCGTCGGCCGACGACGCGCCGCGCGAGGAGCGCGTGCGCATGACCAAGCTGCGCCAGACCATCGCCCGGCGCCTCAAGGACGCGCAGGACACGGCGGCCATGCTGACCACCTTCAACGAGGTGGACATGACGGCGGTCATGGAGCTGCGCAAGAAGTACAAGGACCTGTTCGAGAAGAAGCACGGCGTGAAGCTCGGCTTCATGGGCTTCTTCACCAAGGCGATCACCCACGCCCTGAAGGAGATCCCGGCGGTGAACGCCGAGATCGACGGCACCGACATCATCTACAAGAACTACGCCCATGTCGGCATGGCCGTGGGCACCGACAAGGGCCTCGTGGTGCCGGTGATCCGGGACGCCGACCAGATGTCGATCGCGGAGGTGGAGAAGGAGCTCGGGCGCCTCGCCAAGGCGGCGCGCGACGGCCAGCTCACCATGGCCGACATGCAGGGCGGCACCTTCACCATCACCAACGGCGGCGTCTACGGCTCGCTGATGTCGACGCCGATCCTGAACGCGCCGCAGTCCGGCATTCTCGGCATGCACAAGATCCAGGAGCGGCCGATGGCCGTCGGCGGCCAGGTCGTCATTCGCCCGATGATGTATCTCGCCCTGTCCTACGACCACCGCATCGTCGACGGCAAGGAGGCCGTGACCTTCCTGGTGCGGGTCAAGGACTCGCTGGAGGACCCGGAGCGTCTGGTCCTCGACCTCTGAGCCTCGAGGGGCGAGGCCGGGAGACCGGCCCGCCCGTCTGCGGCCCGCAACTCGTGAACGGGGACAGCGCATGAACGACCTCGGCGTCATGATCGTCACCGGCGGCTCGCGCGGCATCGGCGCGGCGACCGCCCGCCTGGCGGGGGCCGCCGGCTACGCCGTGCTCGTGAACTACGCCGCCGACGCGGCCGCCGCCGCGGCCGTCGCCGAAGCGATCCGCGCGGCCGGAGGCCGGGCCGAGACGGCGCGGGGCGACGTGGGGTCGGAGGCTGACGTCCTCGCCCTGTTCGAGGCCGCCGACCGGATGGGGCGCCTTGCCGCCCTGGTCAACAACGCCGGCGTCGTGGACCAGCCGTCGCGGGTCGCCGACATGAGCCTTGCCCGGCTCGAGCGCATGTTCCGCATCAACACGATCGGCTCGGTGCTGTGCGCGCGCGAGGCGGTGCGGCGCATGTCCACCACCCGGGGCGGCCGGGGCGGGGCGATCGTCAACCTCTCCTCCGCCGCCGCCAAGCTCGGCGCGCCCGACCAGTATGTCGACTACGCGGCCGCCAAGGGCGCGATCGACGCCTTCACCGTGGGCCTCGCCAAGGAGGTCGCGGCCGAGGGCGTGCGCGTCTGCGCCGTTCGCCCCGGCATCATCGAGACAGATATCCACGCGTCCGGCGGGCTGCCCGACCGCGTGGCGCAGCTCGCGCCCAGCCTGCCGATGCGCCGACCGGGCAGCGCCGACGAGGTCGCCCGCGCGATCCTGTGGCTGGCCTCGCCGGAGGCCAGCTATTCCACCGGCGCGATCCTCGACGTGTCCGGCGCCCGGGCGATCCTGCCCTGATGGCGGCCCCCCGGCGCATCCCGCCGGCCGCGCTCGCGGCGGCGCTGGTCCTTGTCGGCGCGGCGGCGCCCGCCGCGGCGCAGGAGGCGCCCGCCTATCGCGACGACCGCTCGACCCCGGAGGCCGTGGTGGAATCGCTCTACAACGCCGTGGAGCGCCGCGAGTGGGCGAGGGCCTATTCCTATTTCCGCGACGAGGCCGACCGGCCCTTCGCCGAGTTCGCGGCGGGCTACGCCGACACGCGCCATGTCCGCCTGAAGCTCGGCACGGCCACGAGCGAGGGCGCGGCCGGCTCGCTCTACTTCCGCCTCCCGGCGGTGGTGGAGGCCGAGACCGCCGCGGGAACCCGCGTCTTCGCGGGTTGCTACACGCTGCGCCTCGCGCAGCCCGCCGCGCAGATCGAGCCGCCTTTCCGGCCGATGGGCATCGCCGCCGCCACGCTCCGGCAGGTGCCGGACGGGTTCGAGGCGGCGCGCGGCCGGTGCGACGAGGCGGGCACGCCATGACGCACGCCGTTTCCTTCGCGTCGCGCCGTCCCAAGTCCTTGCGGGAGAGAGGCGGCTCGCGCCTCGCAGCGGAGGCCCGACGCCCATGACTTCCCTTCCCACCGAACTCGTCCTCCTCGGCTGGTCCGTGGTGCTTCTGGTCGCGCAGATTATGCTGCAGGGCCATCTGGCGACGCG
Organism: Aureimonas flava; assembly: GCF_003583935.1. Taxonomy (GTDB): domain Bacteria; phylum Pseudomonadota; class Alphaproteobacteria; order Rhizobiales; family Rhizobiaceae; genus Aureimonas; species Aureimonas flava. The sequence continues at coordinate 515,422 of NZ_QYRN01000002.1, forward strand.
CGAGCGCGGGCTCGGCTGGAACGCGGGCCCGCGCGACGGCGACGCCAAGCCCCTCGGCCTCCACGCCGGCCGCGCGCAGCGGTGCCTTGCCAACTTCCAGGAAACCTACCCCGCCTTCGTGGCGCTCGCGCTCGGCCTCGCGGTGGCCGGGCGCACCGGCGGGATCGGCGAATGGGGCGCCATCCTCTGGTTCGCCGCCCGCATCGTCTACGTGCCGCTCTACCTCGCGGGCGTCCCCTATCTGCGCAGCCTCGCCTGGGCCCTGTCCATGCTGGGCCTGCTCCTGATGCTGATCCGCTTCCTCTGAACCACCCGAAACCCGAGAAGACCAAGACCCATGTCCGACACGTCCTCCTTCGATCTCGTCGTCATCGGCTCCGGCCCCGGCGGCTATGTCGGCGCCATCAAGGCCGCCCAGCTCGGCCTGAAGGTCGCCGTGGTGGAGAAGCGCCAGACCTACGGGGGCACGTGCCTCAACGTCGGCTGCATCCCGTCCAAGGCGCTGCTGCACGCCTCCGAGATGTTCGCGGAAGCCGGCCATTCCTTCGCCGACCTCGGCATCAAGGTCTCGCCCGAGCTCGACCTCGCGACCATGCTCGGCCATAAGGACAAGACGGTGAAGGCGAATGTCGACGGCGTCGCCTTCCTGTTCCGCAAGAACAAGATCGAGGGCGTCGCCGGGACGGGCCGCATCGTCAAGGCGGGCGAGGTCGAGGTGACGGGCGAGGACGGCGCCCGGCGCACGCTGGCGACCAAGGCGATCTGCATCGCGACCGGCTCGGCCGTGGCCGGCATTCCGGGCCTCGACGTCGCCTTCGACGGCGAGACGATCGTCTCCTCCGACCACGCGATCGCGCTGCCGAAGGTGCCGGCGAGCATGGTCGTGGTCGGCGGCGGCGTGATCGGGCTGGAGCTCGGCTCGGTGTGGTCGCGTCTGGGTGCCCGCGTCACCGTGGTGGAGTATCTCGACAAGATCCTCGGCCCGATGGACGGCGAGGTCTCCGCGCAGTTCCAGAAGCTCCTGGTGAAGCAAGGCTTCACCTTCAAGCTCGGCGCCAAGGTGACCGCGATCGCCAAGACCGGGTCGGGCGCGGCGGTCACCTTCGAGCCGGCCAAGGGCGGCGAGCCGGAGACGCTGGAGGCCGAGGTCGTGCTCGTCGCCACCGGCCGGCGCCCCTACACCGACGGGCTCGGCCTCGACGAGGCGGGCGTCGCCCGCGACAAGGCGGGCCGCATCGAGATCGACGCGCACTACCAGACCAGCGTGCCCGGCATCTACGCCATCGGCGACGTGGTGAAGGGTCCGATGCTCGCCCACAAGGCCGAGGACGAGGGCATCGCGCTGGCCGAGATCCTGGCCGGTCAGGCGGGCCACGTGAACTACGGCGTGATCCCCTCCGTGGTCTACACCTCGCCCGAGATCGCCTCGGTCGGCAAGACGGAGGAGGAGCTGAAGGCGGACGGCGTCGAGTACAAGGTCGGCAAGTTCCCGTTCATGGCGAACGGGCGCGCCCGCGCCATGCTGCACACCGACGGCTTCGTGAAGGTTCTGACCGACGCGCGCACCGACAAGGTGCTGGGCGGCCACGTCGTCGGCTTCGGCGCGGGCGACATGATCGCCGAGATCGCCGTCCTGATGGAGTTCGGCGGTTCGGCCGAGGATCTGGCACGCACCTGCCACGCCCATCCGACGATGTCGGAGGCCGTGCGGGAGGCGGCCTTCGCGGCCTTCGCCAAGCCGATCCACGTCTGAGCGCGCCGCGCCCGGCACGGGCGCGACGGGGGCGGGGGAAGAAACGCGAAGGGGCGGCGCATCCGGTGCGCCGCCCCTTCGCGCGTGTCAGGCGTTGCCGCCGGTCCAGAAGCCTTGGTCGAGGGGCATGCGCGCGACCTCGTGCCGCTCGCCGTCGAGCACGCGGGCATGGTCGCCCCAGCCGTCCTCGAAGCCCGAGCGGGTCAGCACCTCGCGCACCGCACCCACGGCCTGCTGGTCCGTCACCGCGTTGATCGCGTCGTGGAACGACCCCGGCACCCAGGCCGACCCGTCCACCCGTCCCGTTTCGATCCGGTATCGCGACATCCGTTCATCCTCCCGAGATGGAACACCGGGGAAGTGTGGACCCAACCGGCCCCGCTGTCACCTTTCCAAATCGTCAGGAACGCCGCCCCTCCCGGCAGCGGCGATAGGCGCGATCGCCCTCGCGCTCGGCCTGGATGCGCGCCAGCGCGTTGGAGCCGAAGCCGTCGCGCGCGTCGGACAGGTTCTCGTAGGCGTTTCGCGCGGTCTGGTCGGCGTAGTTGTCGCAGCCGGGCCGGACCGGCGGGCGATAGGAGGTGGGCGCGAGCCCGATCGGCGGCGCGGCGCCGGGACGCCCGTCGAAGGCGGGCCCGTCCACGGCGGTGCAGCCGGCGAGCGCGAGCGTGGCGAGAAGCGGCAGGGCGAGGGCAGGGCGCATGGAGGCGGCTCCGGATGGCATGGGCCGCGCGGGCGGCATGGGCTGCGCGGCCGCCGAGGGTTCGGGGGGAAACTCGCGCCCGGCCCCGCCGGTTCCGGTCGCACCCCGCCGCGCTCAGTCGGCGCGCGTCACCGTCCAGCCGGCGCGCGCCAGCGCCGCGACGAGGCCCGTCTCGCCCGGCAGGTGGAGCGCGCCCACGGCGACGAAGCGCCCGCCCTGCGCCAGCAGCGGCTCGAGCCGTTCGGCCATCAGCGCGTTGCGCCGGTGCACGACCCGGTCCTCGAAGGCCTGGGTGACGGCGAGCGAGCGCGCGTCGTCGGTCCCCGAGGGAAGGGCGCGCTCGGTGGCCGGGCCGATCAGCGCGATGCGCCCCCCGAGATAGAGCTCGATCATGGTCTCGAAGATGTCGGGCAGGCGGTCGGCGAGTTCGACGCTCGCGACCAGGTTGTCGGCCTGGAGGTCGAGCGGCATGGAGGCCAGCGCCTCGAGCTGCTCGGCGGCCGTTTCCAGCGCGTCCAGCGGGAGGCCCTCGGCCCGCGCCCGCTCGGCGATCGTCACGTCGAGGACCTTGGCGCCGCCCGCCGCCCGGCGGGTCTCGCAGTCCGGCATCATCAGCCCCGCCGCGACGAACCAGGGCTGAAGCCGGGCCGCGGCGGCGGGGGGCGTGCCGCGTGCCTCCAGCGCCGGAGCGACGCGGGCCATGCCGTCGGGGCCGAGCACGTCGGCGAGCGTGCGGCCGGCGGGCAGCGTGGTGAGGTCGGTGCGCGACAGCAGCGTCGCGCCCATCCGGCGGGGGTCGAGAATGTCGGTGGTCTCGATCACCACCCCGCGCGCCCCGGCAAGGGCGGCTTCCGCCGCCGGCGGCAGGGCGAGGACGCGCGGGTCCGACAGGTGCATGGTGCCGAACAGGAACGAGGGCGCGAGGCCCGCGCGCTCCACGCGGAACAGCCGCCCTTCGCCATGCGCGGTCGCGCCGGCCTCCCGCTCCAGCTCCGCCATCTCGCCGCTCGCCACGAGGCCCGGCAGGAGGCTCCGCCCTTCGCGGCAGGCCACCGCCTCTTCGGGCCGCTCCCCCGCGTCCGCGGCCGACACCGCGGCCGCCGCCAGAAGCGCGGCGCACAGGAGAAGCGGGAACAGGTGCGGCAGCGCCGAGAGGATCAGCGGCAGCACGCTGCGGAAGGGGCGTTTCGTCATCGGACCTCGAGTTCGGGTGCGCTCCCCGCGCCGGTCCGGCCGGCGGCGGCCGAAGCACGGTCGGGACGCCGCGTCGCTACGCGGTGTAGCGGAGAAATCCGACGAAATGCTGAAGGCCGACGCCCGGGCGTCAGCCGGCGCGGGCGCGCCGGGCGCGCGGATGGGCCGCCTCGAAGGCCTGGAGGAGCCGCCCTCCGTCCACCGCGGTGTAGATCTGCGTCGAGGACAGCGAGGCGTGGCCGAGAAGATCCTGGATCGTGCGCAGGTCGCCGCCCTTGGCGAGGAGGTGCGTCGCGAAGGAGTGGCGCAGCGCGTGGGGCGTGGCCGAATCGGGAAGGCCGAGAAGGCCGCGCAGCCGCGCCATCTCCGCTTGCACGATCTGCGCCCGCAAGGGGCCGCCGCGCGCGCCGCGAAACAACGGCGTGCCGGGCGCGAGGTCGAAGGGGCAGAGGCGGCGATAGGCGGCCACCGCCTCCAGCACGGCCGGCAGCAGCGGCACCAGGCGCTGCTTGCGCCCCTTGCCGGTGATGGCCATTGAGCGCGCCGCCGCGTCGCGCAGCGCGTCGCCCTCCAGCCCCAGCGCCTCGGAGATGCGCAGGCCGCAGCCGTAGAGCAGCGTCAGCACCGCGACGTTGCGCGCGGCGATCCAAGGCTCGGCGGCCATGGCGCCCGCCTCCTCCGTGACCGCCAGCGCGTCGACCACCGCCAGCGGGCGCGGGAGGGACTTGGGCTGGCGCGGCGCGCGCATGGCGGCTGGCCCGGCCGAGGAGGCAAGGCCCTCGCGTTCCAGGTGGCGCACGAAGGAACGGATGCCAGAGAGGATCCGGTTGAGGCTGCGCGGCCCGATCCCCTCCCGCCGCCGCTCGGCCAGGAAGGCGCGCAGGTCCGTCGCCGCGAGGGCCGCGAGGTCGCCCGGCTCGGCCGGACGGCCGTGGTAGCGGCCGAGGAAGCCTAGGAACTGGCGGACGTCCCGTTCGTAGGCCTCCACCGTGAGCGCGCCCGCGTGGCGCTCCACCGCCAGCCGCTCCAGCCAGGCGGTCTTCAGCGCGAGAAGCGCGGGGGTCGCCGGGACGGGGAGGGGCTCGGTCATGCGTGGGGCCTTCGGAGGGTCGCGCGATCGGACCACCTCAGCGCGCGAAGGTAAAGGGAGCGTTGCCGCTGGACGAACGGCGCGGCGGGTCCATTTCGTGGGACGAGCGTTTCGGCCAGCGACGGCCGGATCGGACAACAGCGGTCGCCCCCGGCGGCCCCCGAAGGGAACGAGATCCATGAAACGTCATGCAACCGCCATCTGGAACGGCGCCCTCGCGGACGGGCGCGGCACGCTGACCACGCAGTCCGGCGCGCTCGATTCGCAGGGCTATTCGTTCAAGGCCCGCTTCGAGGACGAGAGCGGCAAGTCGGGTACCAACCCGGAGGAACTCCTCGCCGCCGCCCATGCCGGCTGCTTCGCCATGCAGCTCTCGCATTTCCTGGCCGAGAACGGCACGCCGGCGGACGAGCTGAAGGCGCGCGCCGTGGTGAGCGTCGAGCCGGTGGACGGCGGCTTCGAGGTGCGCTCCTCCCGGATCACGCTGGAGGCTCGCGTCCCCGGCATCGAGGAGGCGACCTTCCGGGAGCTGGCGGAGAAGGCCAAGAGCGGCTGTCCGATCTCCAAGGCGCTGGGCGCCATCGAGGTCGCGCTCGACGCCAAGCTGGTCTGAGCGACGAACCGACGCGCGACGCGGGCCCGTCCGGCGGACGGGCCCGCGTCGCCTCAATCCCGGCGGCGCCTGCGTCCGTAGAGCTCCAGCCGGTGGAACACGATCTCGTAGCCGAGCGAGCGGGCGACCTCGTCCTGGAGCGCCTCGATCCGTTCGGACGAGAACTCGATCACGTCGCCCGTGTCGAGGTCGATCAGATGGTCGTGATGCGCCCCGTCCGCCTGCTCGAAGCGCGAGGGTCCGTTGCCGAAGGCGTGACGGTGGATCGCGCCCTTCTCCTCCAGGAGCCGCATCGTCCGGTATACGGTGGAGAGCGAGATCGACGGGTCCACGGCGGAGGCGCGCCGGAAGATCTCGAGCGCGTCCGGATGGTCGGGGTGGTCCCGCAGGATCGCCAGGATCGTGCGGCGCGGCCGGGTGATGCGCACGCCCGCCTCGCGCAGGAGGGTCTCGTAGTCCAGCGTGGCCGCGTCGGGCGGCGAAGGGCGGGTCGTCGTCATGAGCCGTTTCATAGACGATCGACGGAAGGGGGAAAACGGGGAAGCGCGGACGGCTGCCTCACGAGGCTTCGATCCGCATGGTTCGGCTTCCGGGGGCGGCATGGACCGCAGAGTATCGTCCCCCGTCCCGTCTGATGACGTTCGGATGATGGTTTTCGGACGGTGTGATGACGGGTATGTTGGGTGCAAGCGGTTGTTCCGATGCGGGTTTCCGATTTTCTCCTGGGTTTGGCGTTTTTTCCGGTTGACCGTTGGGTGTTGGCTCCCCTATAAGCCGCTTCACGACGACGGCGGAGGCGCCGGGGGCGGATGGGCTGGACCGGAAGGTTTGGTTGATTGGCCGGGAAGTTGAGCCAGCGGTTAGGGTCCTGGGGTTATCCGGGGTTTTGGCTGCCTGGCTCGGT
>NZ_QYRN01000003.1 GCF_003583935.1 Aureimonas flava
CGATCAGGCGCAGCAGCGTGGACTTGCCGCAGCCCGACGGGCCGACGAAGACCACGAACTCACCGTCCGCGATCTCGAGATCGAGACCGGGAATGATCACGGCTTCGCCGAACCGCTTCTGGACGTTCTTCAGGGTGATGGCACTCATGTCGCTCTCCCGAGACTTCTTCTTACTTTACGGCGCCGAAGGTCAGGCCGCGCACGAGCTGCTTCTGGGAGAACCAGCCGATGATGAGGATCGGCGCGATCGCCAGCGTCGAGGCCGCCGAAAGCTTGGCGTAGAAATTGCCCTGCGGACTGGAGAACGAGGCGATGAAGGCCGTCAGCGGCGCCGCGTTGGTGGTGGTTAGGAGCAGCGTCCAGAACGCTTCGTTCCACGCCAGGATCACGTTGAGCAGCACCGTGGACGCGATGCCCGGCAGTGCCATCGGCGCCAGCACCCGGAACAGCTCCTGCCTCAGGTTCGCCCCGTCCATGCGCGCCGCCTCGAGGATCTCGCCGGGGATTTCTTTGAAGTAGGTGTAGAGCATCCAGACGATGATCGGCAGGTTGATCAGGAAGAGGATCAGGATCAGGCCGAAGCGGGTGTCCATGAGGCCGGTGTCGCGGAAGATGATCGTCACCGGAACCAGCGCGCCGACCGCCGGCATCATCTTCGTCGACAGCATCCACAGGAGCACGCCGCGCGTCTTCGGCGTCGGCGAGAACGCCATGGCCCAGGCCGCGGGGATCGCGAAGACGAGGCCGAGCGCGGTCGAGCCGAGCGCCAGGTAGACGGAGTTCAGGAGGAAGGCGAAGTAGTTCCGCTGCTCCTGGATCGCCTGGTAGTTCTCCGTGGTCCAGTCGAACAGCAGGAACTTCGGCGGGATCGAGATGGCGTCGAGCTCCGTCTTGAACGACGTCAGAACGGTCCAGAGGATCGGGAAGAAGATCAGGAGACCGACCGCCCAGGCGAGCACCGTCATGCCGATCTTGCGCTGTGTGGAAACGCGACGCGCCATGGATCAGGCCTCCAGATTCTTGCCGACGAGGCGCACGAGAAAGATCGACACGATGTTGGCGAGCACCACGGCGACGATGCCGCCTGCGGACGCCGTGCCGACGTCGCCCTCCAGCGTGATGACGGAAGCGATCAGGAACGGCAGATTGGACGAGGACACGCCGCCGCCGGTGGTCACGAAGATCTCGGCATAGATCGAAAGCAGGAAGATCGTCTGGATCAGGATCACCACGGTGATCGCCCGCTTCATATGCGGCAGGGTGATGTACCAGAAGATCGACAGCGCCTTCGCTCCGTCCATCTCGGCCGCCTCCTTCTGGTCCTCCGAGAGCGACTGCAGCGAGGTCAGGAAGATGAGGGTCGCGAAGGGAAGCCACTGCCACGCGACGATGATGATGATCGAAAGGAGCGGATAGTTGGTCAGCCAGTCGATCGGCGGCAGGCCGATGGCCGCGAGCGCCTGCGCGATCACCCCGTAGACCGGGTTCATCATCATGTTCTTCCACACGAGCGCGGCCACCGTCGGCATGACGAAGAACGGAGCGAGCACCAGAAGGCGCACCGGCGACTGGCCGAAGAACTGCTGGTCCAGCAGCAGCGCGATCAAGGTGCCGCCGACGACCGTGATGCAGAGAACCCCGCCGACCAGGAGAAGGGTGTTCTGGAACGCGCTGATGAAGCGTGGGTCGGTCAGGAAGTAGGTGTAGTTCTCCAAGCCGACGAAAGGCGTCAGCGGGTCGTAGTAGGTGTAGCGAAGCGTCGAGAACCAGAGCGTCAACGCCAGCGGGACCAGCATCCAGATGAAAAGCGCGATGACGGACGGCGCCATCATCAGGCGCGCCGCCGATCGCGTGTGCGTGGTCGCCATGGGTTCGCTCCGATACAGGTCAGAAACCCGAGCGACCGGGCCTTCGCCTCGTTCGCTTGGGTCGGCTCTGGAGTTCACGGGGTGGGAAACGGGGGCGGCGCGGCCCGGGCGGGCCACGCCTGACATGCGAAGGACGCTCCCCGGCCTAAGCCGGAGAGCCGACGCCGCTACTTGATGTAGCCGGCGCGCGTCATCTCGCGGGTCGCCTGCGCCTGCGCGGCGGCGAGCGCCTGGTCGACGCTCTGCTGCCCGGACAGGGCAGCCGCCATCACCTGCCCGACCGCGGTGCCGAGACCCTGGAACTCGGGGATCGCGGCGAACTGCAGGCCGACATAGGGCTTGTCCGGGCCCATCGACGGATCGGCCTTGTTGATCGCCGCCAGCGTTTGCTCGGCGAAGGGCGCGGCCTTGGTGTAGTTCTCGTTGGCGTACAGCGAGGACCGCGTGCCCGGAGGCACGTTGGCCCAGCCCTCCTTGGAGGCGACGAGTTCGGCATAGGCCTTGGAGGTTGCCCAGGAGATGAAGGTCTCGGCGGCTTCCTTCTTCTGCGACGAGGCCGGGATGGCGAGCGACCAGGCCCAGAGCCAGTTCGCTCCCTCGTTCGGGCAGTTGTCCGTGCCACAAGGCGCGGGCGCGAAGCCGACCTTGTCGGCGACCTGGCTCTGCTTCGGGTCGGTCACGAAGGAGGCGGCGACCGTGGCGTCCATCCACATGCCGCACTTGCCCTGGCCGAACAGCGACAGGTTCTCGTTGAAGCCGTTGGACGCCGAGCCCGGCGGGCCGTACTTCGTCATCAGGTCGACGTAGAGGGTGACGGCCTTCTTCCAGCCCTCGCTCTCGAACTGCGGCTTCCAGTTCGCGTCGAAGTAGTTGGCGCCGAACTCGCGGGCCATGTTGCCGAGGAAGGCCATGTTCTCGCCCCAGCCCGGCTTGCCGCGCAGGCAGATGCCGTAGACGCCGGCCGACTGGTCGGTCATCTTCTCCGCCGCCTCGGCGATGAAGTCCCAGGTCGGCTTCTCGGGCATCGTCAGCCCGGCCTTCTCCAGGAGGTCCTTGCGATAGAGCGTCATGACGCTCTCGGCGTAGAACGGCGCGGCATAGAGCTTGCCGTCGGTCGACAGCGCGGCACGGATCGGCGGCAGGAGGTCGTCGGCGTCGTATTCCGCACCGAGGTTTTCGAGCGGCGACAGCCACTGCTGCTTGGACCAGATCGGAACCTCGTAGGTGCCGATCGTCATGATGTCGAACTGGCCGCCCTTGGTGGCGATGTCCGTCGTGACGCGCTGGCGCAGGATGTTCTCCTCCAGCGTCACCCAGTTGACCTGGATGTCGGGATGCGCCGCCGTGAACTCCGACGTCAGCCCCTGCATGCGGATCATGTCGCTGTTGTTGACCGTGCCGATCGTCAGCGTGGTCTGCGCCTGCGCGGGCAGAGCCACCGACGCGGCGAGCGCCATCGCGCCAGCGATCCAAAACCGTTGGTTCATCCTTCGAGGCCTCCCAAGCCAATCGATGGGCAAATACCCATTCTGCGGGCAAATTCTCATCAGCCCCGGCGCAAGTCAAATGATTCACTCGCTGCGATGCAGCGGGACCACAGGTCCTGCGCGCGGCAGTTCAAACCCAGTCTGAAACCTAGGGTTCTGACGCGCCGAGCAAAGCGCCTGCGGTCGATTCGTCCGTGACGAGACTGCCGACCAGCCGCCCCTTCAAAGCCGCCAGGATGCTGTCGCGCTTCGACGCGCCCATCGCGACGCCGACCACCTCCGTCGCCGCACCGAGCGGAAAGGGTGGGCTGACCACGCGCTTGTTGAAGGCACAATCGAGGATGCGCCCGTCGGCATCGTAGACCCAGCCGACGATCTCGCCGATGCCCCCCGTGGCGACCAGTTCGTCGCGTTCCGTCTCGGATATGAAGCGATCCATCAGGAGCTGCGCCTGCGGCCCCACCTCGCCGATGCCGACGAACGCGATGTCGGCCTCGCGGGCGAGCTCGAGCGAGACCTGCACCACCTTCTGCTGATGCAGCAGGGCGCGCTCATCCGGCGAGGAGGCGACCACGGGCAGCGGCATCGGATAGTGCGGCGCCTCGATCTTGTCGGCGAGCGAGAAGATCACGTTGTAGATCGCCGCCGACCCGTCGGGCGCGATGTTGCCGGTGAGGGACACCAGCCGGTGCTGCGGGCAGCGCATGCGGGGCAGGTTCTCCACGGCCGCGCGCAGGGTCCGCCCCGTGCCGACGCCGATGACGAGCGGCTCCGCGCGCAGGAGCGTCCGCTCGATCCGCGCCGCACAGGCCTCGGCGATGCCGAGCGTGGTGGATGGCGAATCGGGGTCCGAAGGCACGACCTCGGCGGAGCGGAGACCGAAGCGGTCCACGAGGCGGCGGCCGAGTTCGAGGCAGGCGGCGATCGGGTGGTCGATGCGCACCTTCACCAGGCCGGCCGATACGGACAGGGACACGAGACGCTGTGCGCCCTGGCGCGAGATGCCGAGCTTCACGGCGATCTCCTCCTGGGTGTTTCCCGCGATGTAGTAGAGCCAGCCGGCGCGCGCCGCATCGTCCAGACGGGCCGAAGCCTCCTCCGTCGCCTTGCTCATCCGACCGTCCCCCTCGCCTGCGCCCGCGCCGCAAGCCGCACCGCCTCCGCCCGCGAATCCACCTTGCGCACCGTCATGGCCCGCTCGCGTCGGGAAACAGAATATCGCATCGATCGGCCGAGGCATCTTGGAATCTTGCGAGTTTGGCGCATTCTGATGTTGCAAAGCAGCGAGGAGACGGGCTTGGCGGGATTCGACGAAATGCTGAACGGAGGCGACGGCGTTCGCACTCCCTATCGTCGCTTTCAGACGTGGTACGAACAGCAGGTGCCCGCGACCCTGGCCGCCAAGGCGAGCGAGGCGGAAACCTTCTTCCGCCGCACCGGCATCACCTTCAACGTCTACGGCAAGGAAGAGGCGGCCGAGCGCCTGATTCCCTTCGACCTCGTGCCCCGCATCATCTCCGGCCAGGAATGGTCGGTGCTCGCCGAGGGTATCGAGCAGCGCGTGCGCGGCCTGAACGCCTTCCTCGACGACATCTACCACGATCAGGAGATCGTGAAGGCCGGCATCGTCCCCAAGCGGCTGATCGAGGGGAACGAGGCCTTCATCCCGCAGATGGCGGGCTTCCGCCCGCCGGGCGGCGTCTACACGCACATCATCGGCGTCGACATCGTGCGCACGGCCGAGAACCAGTTCTACGTCCTGGAGGACAACGCACGGACCCCGTCCGGCGTCTCCTACATGATCGAGAACCGGGAAACGATGATGCAGATGTTTCCCGAGCTCTTCGCGCAGAACCGCGTGCGCCCGGTCGAGACCTATCCGCGACATCTGCGCCGCTCGCTCCAGGCGACGGCGCCCGCCGCCACGAGCGGCGTGCCGCGCGTCGCCATCCTGACGCCGGGCATCCACAACTCCGCCTACTACGAGCACGCATTCCTGGCCGACCAGATGGGCGTCGAGCTGGTGGAGGGGTCGGACCTCAAGCTGATCGACGGGCGCATCGCCATGCGCACCACCGAGGGCTACATGCCGATCGACGTGCTCTACCGGCGCGTGGACGACGCCTATCTCGACCCGCTCACCTTCAAGCCCGAATCGGTGCTCGGCGTGCCCGGCATCATGGACGTCTACCGCAACGGCGGCATCACCATCGCCAACGCGCCGGGCACCGGCATCTCGGACGACAAGGCGATCTACTCCTACATGCCGGCGATCGTGGAGTTCTACACCGGCCGCAAGGCGATGCTGGAGAACGTCCCGACATGGCGCTGCGCCGAGGCCGACAGCCTCGCCTACGTGCTGGAGCACCTGGAGGAACTGGTGGTCAAGGAGGTCCACGGCTCGGGCGGCTACGGCATGCTGGTCGGCCCCGCCGCCTCCAAGACCGAGCGCGAGACCTTCGCGGCCAAGCTTCGCGAGCGTCCGGGCAACTACATCGCCCAACCGACGCTGGCCCTGTCCACCGTGCCGATCCTCACCGAGAAGGGCCTCGCCCCGCGGCATGTGGACCTCCGGCCGTTCGTGCTGGTGTCGGACACGGTGAAGATCATTCCGGGCGGCCTGACGCGGGTCGCGCTGAAGGAAGGCTCGCTCGTGGTGAACTCCAGCCAGGGCGGAGGCACCAAGGACACCTGGGTGCTGGAGGACTGACGCGGCACGCCGCCGCCGCCCTCTCGAACCACGCGCGTTTCCCAAGGATCGACCTCAGCCCATGCCTCTACTCGGACGCACCGCCAACGGCCTCTTCTGGATGCAGCGCTACATCGAGCGCGCCGAGAACATGGCCCGCCTGCTCGACGCGGGCCTGCGCCTGTCGTTGACCAACCTGTCCTCCGCGCCGGACGAATGGCAGTCCGTGCTCGTGTCGGCCGGCGTCGAGTCCGGCTATCTCGCGAAGTATCCCGAGTTCGATCCCGACCACATCATCGACTACATGCTGCGGGATCTCGACAACCCGTCCAGCGTCCTGTCCTCGATCGGCGTCGCGCGCACCAACGGGCGCATGGTGCGCACCGCCCTCACCCGCGAGACGTGGGAAGCCTTGAACGAGAGCTGGATCATCCTGCGCCAGCGCCTGTCGCGCCCCGTGCAGGATCTCCCGGCCGTCCTGGACCTCGTGAAGGCGCGCACCGCGCTGATCCGCGGCACCTTCTACGGCACGATGCTGCGCAACTCGATCTTCGACTTCTGCAACCTCGGCACCTTCGTCGAGCGCGCCGACAACACGGCGCGCATCCTGGACGTGAAGTACTGGGTCCTCCTGCCCGAGCATTCCTCGATCGGTTCCTCGCTCGACAACTACCAGTGGGGCTCCATCCTGCGCTCGGTCTCGGCGCTGCGGTCCTACGCCTGGGAGTACGACGCCGACTTCCGGGCGATGGACATCATCGACTTCCTGCTTCTGAATCGTCGCATGCCGCGCTCGCTCGCCTATTCCTACCGCTGCATCAACGACAGCCTCGAGTTCCTCGCCAAGACCTACGGCGTCGAGCACGAGTGCCACGGGACGGCCCGCGCCATCGCCGCGCGCCTGGAGAACCGGTCCGTGAAGGAGATCATCGACGGCGGTCTGCACGAATTCCTGGAGACGCTGATCGTCGAGAACAATCGCCTCTCGAACGAGATCGCGAGGTCCTTCAGCTTCTACTCCTGAACGGAGGGTCTGCGTCCCGAAAGCCGCACTCGCGACAACTTCGCGCCGGCCCCCTTGCCGGACCCGGGCGGGCCGGAGATACCGCTATCCGACTATCGGGAGGACGCCGGGCGCGGCGTCGATGCGGAGAGAGCAACGTGACCTACTGCGTCGGGCTTCTTCTGAAGCGTGGCCTCGTCTTCATGTCCGACACGCGAACCAACGCGGGCATCGACAACATCTCGGTCGTGACCAAGATGCGCACCTGGGAGGTTCCGGGCGAGCGCTTCCTGTGCCTCCTCAGCGCGGGAAACCTCGCCACCACGCAGTCGACCATCTCGCTGCTGGAGGAGCGGTGCCTCGCGCCCGCGCAGCGCAAGTCCGCCCTGCTCGCCCAGCCCTCGATGTTCCAGACCGCCAAGCTCGTGGGCGAGACCCTGCGCGAGGTCATCTCCTACACCGCGGAAACCGGCCAGGAGGCCAGCGGCCGCTTCATGGGCAGCTTCATCCTCGGTGGCCAGATCGCGGGCGGCCAGCCGCGCCTGTTCATGATCTACCCGGAGGGAAACTTCATCGAAGCCGGGCCCGACAACCCGTTCTTCCAGATCGGTGAACACAAGTACGGCCGCCCGATCCTGGTGCGGACCTACGACCCGGAGATGCCTGTGGAGGACGCGGTCAAGCTTCTTCTCGTCTCGTTCGATTCCACCATCAAGTCGAACCTGTCGGTGGGACTGCCGATCGACGTTCAGGTCTACGAGACGGACAGCCTCGTGGCGGGCTTCCGCCAGCGGTTCGACGATCGCGACCCCTACTACCGCAAGATCTCGGACGGCTGGTCGGACGCGCTGAAGTCCGCCTTCGAGAGCCTGCCGCCCTTCGTGCCGTCGCGCCCGGGCGCCTGAGCCGGCCTCAGCGGCGCAACCCCTTGGCCTCGAGTTCCGCGAGGTGCGCCTGCCAGAGCGCCTCCCGCTCGGTGCCCAGGCGGTCGAGGTAGGGCCAAGTGTAGAGGCCCGAATCGTGCCCGTCGTCGAAGACGATGCGCACCGCGTAGTGCCCGATCGGGCGGATGTCCGAGATAGAGACCTCGGCCTTCCCGGCCACCGTCACCCGCTGGTCGGGCGAGTGCCCCTGAACCTCGGCCGAAGGCGACAGGACCCTCAGCATCTCGGCCGTCAGCTCATGGCTGCGCCCGTCCGCGTAGCGCAGCGTCAGACGGCGCCGGTCGCTCGACACGGCGAGTTGTTCGGGCGCGAGACCTGCCGGTGCGGCCATGGGGATCGCTCCTTCCTCGGGGGTTCGGGTTGACCCCATGCACCCCCAAAGCCACATTCGCAAGCACGGCAACGAGAAGGGGGCGGAATTCCCGCCCGACGACATGCTCGACATTCCCACCGCCCAACGCACCGCGCCCCCCAGGGCGGGGCTGGTCGACCCGTTCGGGCGCCGCGTCACCTACCTGCGGGTTTCCGTCACGGACCGCTGCGATTTCCGCTGCGTCTATTGCATGGCCGAGGACATGCAGTTCCTGCCCAGGCGCGACCTCCTGACGCTGGAGGAGCTCGACCGCATCTCCAGCGCCTTCGTGGAGCGCGGGGTGCGCCGCCTGCGCCTGACCGGCGGCGAACCGCTGGTGCGCCGAAACCTCATGCAACTGGTGCGCCGCCTGTCGCGGCACCTCGAGAGCGGCGCCCTGCAGGAGCTGACGCTGACGACCAACGGGTCGCAGCTCGCCCGCCATGCAGCCGAACTTGCCGATTGCGGCGTGCGCCGGATCAACGTCTCGCTGGACACGATGGACCCCGACCGGTTCAAGCGCATCACCCGGCGCGGCGAGTTCGGCGCCGTGATGGACGGCATCCGCGCCGCCCAGGCCGCCGGCATCCGCATCAAGCTCAACGCTGTGGCCCTCAAGGGGGTCAACGAGGACGAGCTCACCGAAATGGTGCGCTGGGCGCACGGCCGCGACATGGATCTGACACTGATCGAGACCATGCCGCTCGGCGAGGTGGACGAGGACCGGACGGACCGGTATCTGCCGCTCAGCGTGGTGCGCGAGCGGCTGTCGCGCGAGTTCACGCTGACCGACCTTCCCGAGCGCACCGGCGGGCCGGCGCGCTACGTCTCGGTCGGCGAGACCGGGGGCAAGCTCGGCTTCATCACGCCGATGACGCACAACTTCTGCGAAGGCTGCAACCGGGTGCGACTCACCTGCACCGGGACGCTGTTCATGTGCCTCGGCCAGGAGGACGCGGCCGACCTGCGGTCGGTCATGCGCTCCAGCGAAAGCGACGAGACGCTCCATCGGGCGATCGACGCGGCCATCGCCCGCAAGCCCAAGGGACACGATTTCGTCATCGACCGCTCCACGAACCGGCCGAGCGTGTCGCGGCACATGAGCGTGACGGGCGGCTAGCCCAAGCCGGGAACCGATCGGCTCATCCTGCATTGGGGCGTCAGTAACCGTTTGTAACAGTCCGGAGGAGCGACATGACGTCTACTTGGAAAACCGCGCTGGTGCTGGGTGCCGCCACCCTGACGATGGCAGGCTGCACCACCACGGAGCGCACGGTCGGCGGCGCGGTCGTGGGCGGCGCGGGCGGCGCCGTGATCGGCAATGCGATCGGCGGTTCGGGTGGCGCCGTGATCGGCGGTCTGGCCGGCGGCACGGCCGGTGCCCTCGTCGGCCGCGACATGGGCCGGCAGCGCGGCTACTCCCGCTACTGACCCTTCGCATCGCGATCTCATCGGAAGGCCCCGGAGCGCACCGCTCCGGGGCCTTCCGCGCTTGTGCGGGACCAAATACCCCATCTCGCCTTCCGGTCGCCGATACGATACGCGTGCCTGACGATTTCCCCCTGGTCTCGCGACGTGTCGGTTTCTCCTCTTCGCTTCGCGGCGCTCGGCGCCAACATGCAGGCCAGCCTGCTCATGACGCTGTCGATGGCGACCTTCGCCACCAACGACATGCTGACCAAGTTCGCCACCCAGTCGATCGAGCCGGTGCAGATCATGGCCCTCCGGGGCGCGATGGCCTCCGCGCTCCTGTTCGCCTTCGCCAAATGGCGGGGGGCTTTCCTGTCCTTCGCGGTGCTGCGCCGACCGGTGGTGCTCGTGCGCGCCGTCGCCGACATCTGCACCACGCTCTGCTATCTCAACGCCCTCAGGCACCTGCCCCTCGCCAACGCTTCGGCGATCTTCCAGGCGCTTCCGCTGACGATCACGCTCGGAGCCTTCCTGTTCCTGGGGGAGCGCGTCGGATGGCGGCGATGGACCGCGATCGCCGTCGGCTTCGTCGGAGTGTTGGTGATCCTCGCGCCGGGGGCGGAGGGCTTCAACGTCTACGGACTCTGGGTCCTGGCCTCGGTCGTCTTCGCAGCGATGCGGGATCTCGCGACTCGCCGGATGCCGCCCGACCTGTCCTCACCGCAGATCGCGCTGGTCACCTCCGTTGCGGTGACGCTGACCGGCTTCTCGCTCCTGCCGGTGGAAGGGTGGCGGCCGGTGCCGGCACAGGTGTGGGCGACCCTGGCGGCGGCCTCCGTCACGCTGGCCTGCGGCTACGCGTTGATCGTCTCTGCGGTCCGCACGGGCGATCTCAGCTTCGTCGCCCCGTTCCGCTACACGATCCTCCTGTTCTCGATCCTGCTCGGCATCGCGGCCTTCGGCGAGCGACCGAGCCTGCGCGAGACCTTCGGCTCGCTCATCGTCGTCGGCAGCGGCCTCTACGCACTGCACCGCGAGACGCGCGGTCGCGCGGCACAGGATCGGGGATGAGCGAGACCCGCCCCCTCCCCTTCGGGCTGATCCTCGCCGGAGGGCGCTCGTCCCGCATGGGGCTGGACCGGCCGAAGCCCCTCCTCGACATTGCCGGCCGGAGCATGGTCGGTCGCGTCTCCGACAGGCTGCGTCCCTTCGTCGCCCAACTCCTGATCGCGACCGACCGGCCCGAGCTCTATGCCGACCTCGGCGCGCTGGCGATCCCCGACGAGGTGCCGGGCTATGCCGGTCCGCTGGCCGGCCTCCAGGCCGGAGCGCGCCACGCTCTTCGAGCCGGCGTGCGGGGGGCGGGTCTCGTCAGCGCGCCCGCCGATACGCCTTTCCTGCCCATGGATCTGGTGCCGCGCCTCCTCGACGGCTCGGGCGAGGACGAGCTGCGCGTCGCCGCCTGCTCGGACAGGCTGCATCCGACCTGCGCCTTCTGGCCCGCCACCGCGCTTCGGCGGCTGGACGCGCTGCCGCTGGACGCCGCGCAGGCGCCCTCCCTCCTGCGCGTGATGCGCGAGCACGGTTTCACGACCGTGCCGTTCCCCCCGGCGGACACGGGCCCCGGCGCCGACCCGTTCTTCAACGTCAACACGCCGGCAGAGCTCGAAACCGCCCGCGCCTTTGCGGTTTCTCGGGGATGAGGCGGGCGCTGCGGGCGCGACGGGTTGCCAAATTTGACGGAAACGGCAACATCGCCCCTTCCAACAGCATGCCCATATCGCAGGCACCCTTCATTCTGGCCCGGCAGGACATCTCACGCCCATGACAGTGATCCAGAAGCTTCTCGCGGCGACCGCCATTGCCGCCCTCGCCTCGAGCCCCGTCGCCGCCCAGCAGAGCGACGCCGACAAGACCTGGACGGAAGTCCGCATCGGCACGGAAGGCGCCTATCCGCCGTTCAACTACACGGACGCGTCCGGCCAGCTCCTCGGGTTCGACATCGACATCGCGAAGGCGCTCTGCGAGCAGATGAAGGTCACCTGCACCTTCGTCACGTCCGACTGGGACGGCATCATCCCCGCCCTGCAGAACGACCGTTTCGACGCCATCATCGCGTCCATGTCGATCACCCCGGAGCGTGCCGAGCAGGTGCTCTTCACCAACAAGTACTACAACTCGCCGGGCGCCGTGGCGGTGCCGAAGGACTCCACCATCGCGGACACCAACCCGGCCTCGTTCGCCGGCAAGGCGGTCGGCGCGCAGGGCTCCACCACGCACGCCCAGGCGGTGCAGACCTTCTTCCCCGATGCCGACATCCGCATCTATCCGACGGCCGAGGAGTACAAGCTCGACATCGAGAACGGCCGCCTGGACGCTGTCAGCGACGACGTCGTGGTGCTGACGGAGTGGCTCGAAAGCCCGGCCGGCGCCTGCTGCAAGCTGCTCGGCACCTTGCCGGTGGACGAAGCGATCTACGGGCCCGGCGCCGGCATCGCCCTGCGCAAGGGCGACGAGAAGCTGAAGAAGATGTTCGACGACGCGATCATCGCCATCCGCGAGAACGGCGTCTACAAGACGGTCAACGACAAGTACTTCAAGTTCGACGTCTACGGCGACTGACGCCCTCGACCAACGCGCGGCGGCGACGGTCCCACGAGACCGAAGCTGCCGCGCGCTCCTTCCCGCGTTGGCGAAGCGCGATCGATAGATGAACCACTTTCCGCTACTCGCCTTCGGCGATACCGGCTGGGGCGACGAGATCGCCGGGGGCCTGCTGGTCACCGTCTCGCTGGCGCTGGCGACGCTTCCGTTCGGTCTTCTGCTGGGCCTCGCGCTGGCCCTCGGCAAGCGCGGCGACGACCCTGCGCTTCGCCTGTCGGCCGACATCTACACGACGATCTTCCGGGGCCTTCCCGAGCTCCTGACCCTGTTCCTGGTCTACTACGGGGGCCAGAACCTGCTGAACGCGCTGACGGCATGGCTCGGCCTCGGCCAGTGGGCGCTGTCGAGCTTCGTGTCCGGCATGGTGGCGCTCGGCCTCGTGTTCGCCGCCTACTCCTCCGAAGTCTTCCTGTCGGCGTTTCGCGCCATTCCGAACGGGCAATGGGAGGGTGGGCGCGCCCTCGGCCTGTCGCACCAGCGCATCCTCGGTCTCGTCATCCTGCCGCAGCTCCTGCGCATCAGCCTGCCGGGTCTTTCCAACGTCTGGCTCAACCTCCTCAAGGATACGGCGCTCGTCTCGGTCATCGGCCTCGCCGACATCATGCGGCAGACGGGCGTGGCGGCGCGCGTGACACGCGAGCCGTTCTTCTTCTTCGGGCTCGCCTGCGCCCTCTACCTTCTGCTGACGATGATCTCAGCCGTGGGGCTCCGGCGGGTGGAACTGTGGACCAAGCGCGGCGAGGCGCTCCGATGAGCCTCGCCCCTCCACCCGTCGCGCGCCGCCGACCCGGCCTTCTCGGCATCGCCACGCTGGCCCTCTGGGCAGCCGGCGGCGTCGCGCTCGTCGCCTATCTGGCGCTGGCCTGGAACCCGCAACTCGTGGCGACCTACGGGCCCGCCTACCTGCGCGGGCTGTGGACGACCCTGTCGCTCGTCGCCCTGTCCTACGGACTGGGAGCCCTTCTCTCGGTCCCGATCGCGGCGGGACGCATGGCGCGAAATCCGCTCGCGCGCGGCACCGCCTTCGCCTACGTCTCGTTCTTCCGCGGCACGCCGCTGATCGCGCAGATCTTCCTCATCTACTACGGATTCGGGACGTTCCGGACGCAGTTCGAGACGGTCGGGCTCTGGTGGTTCTTCCGCGATGCCTGGTACTGCGCGATCTTCGCCCTCTCGCTGAACACAGCCGCCTATCAGGCGGAAATCCTTCGCGGAGCGATCCAGAGCGTCGCCAAGGGGCAGTGGGAGGGCGCGCGGGCCCTCGCGCTTCCCCGCAGCGTGACGATCTGGCGCGTCGTCGCGCCCCAGGCGCTGATCGTCGCGCTCCGGCCCTATGCCAACGAGTTCATCCTGATGCTGAAGGCGTCGGCCATCGTCGCCATCATCAGCGTCTTCGACCTGTTCGGCGAAACCCGCCGCGCCTTTTCGCGCAGCTTCGACTTCCAGACCTATGTCTGGGCGGCCGTCTTCTATCTCGTGCTGGTGGAGATCGTCCGGCGCCTCACCAACCTCGCCGAGCGGCGGCTGACGCGGCACCTGCTCCGCTAGGACTTCCGAGGAGCGGCACGCTCCGGCGTCACCTGGGCGCCGTTGAGAAAGAGCCGCACCGCGTTCTCGATCCACTCGTCCATCGTCGCATGGGTCTGCTCGCGGGCCACGCCGCAGACCCGTTCGCGAACGTGCTGACCGCAGACGGCCTGGATGAACTGGTTCGCCAGGAACTCGACCGGCAGGTCCACGATCTGGCCGCGATCGACCGCATGCCGGAAGATGTCGGTCAGTTCCACCACCACGGGGCGCAGGAACTTCTCCTCCGTGAATTGGGCGAGTTCGGGCGTGCGATGCGCTTCGGAGGCCAGGAGGCGGTAGAGAGCGATCGTATCGTCTACGAGCACCTTGTCCTTCAGCCACCTCGCGACGTCGAGCAGGATGGCGTCGAACGGGTCGTTCCGCGCGTCGAACTCGCGAAGACCTTCGGGCTCCAGCGTCCCGCGCCGCTGCAGAGCCTCGTTGAGGAGATGCATCTTGGAGGGAAAACGGTCGTAGAGCGTGCGCTTCGAGATTCCGGCCTCGGCGGCCACCGAATCCATGCTCGTCGCGGAGAACCCTGCGTTGAGAAACTGGCAGAACGCGATGTCGACGATCTTGTGCCCGAGCGAGGCGGCCGCCCCCTTGGTCGGGCGACCACGACGGCGCGCGTGTCCTCGCACGGCGGGGTAAGATCCGCCCGATACCGCTTCGGCAATTTCGCCCGTCACCGGCAAGCTCCTTTCCCTCCGTCAACCAGCCACGAAGTGAGTGATTTTGTTTACCAGCGCCTCGAGAATGCATACGCGATACATTCTGTAACGTCCTACGTATTGACGCGGCGACGATTCGCTGGGCTGACCTTGCTCCCGGCTAATGACACAAACAGACCGACCAACGGAAGGACCCAAGAATGGTTGCAACGAGTTTCATCGGCCTTGGAGTGATGGGTTTCCCGATGGCGGGGCATCTGGCGGCCAAGGGCCACGACGTCACCGTCTACAACCGAAGCGCGTCGAAGGCGCAAAGCTGGATGGGTAAGCATGGCGGACGCGCCGCCCCGACGCCCCGCGAAGCCGCCGAGGGAGCCGATATCGTCTTCGTGTGCGTCGGCAACGACGACGACGTGCGGTCGGTGATCTATGGCGACGACGGCGCCATGGCCGGAATGAAGGAGGGTGCGATCCTGGTGGATCACACCACGGCCTCGGCCGAGCTCGCGAGGGAGCTGGAGGAGACGCTTGCGGCCAAGCGCCTCCGCTTTCTGGACGCACCCGTCTCCGGCGGTCAGGCGGGCGCCGAGAACGGCGTTCTCACCGTGATGGCCGGGGGCGATGCCCAGACCTTCGCGGACGCCCGGCCGGCGATCGAATCCTACGCTCGGATGATCGGGCTGATGGGCCCGGCGGGGTCGGGCCAGCTCACCAAGATGATGAACCAGATTTGCATCGCCGGGCTGGTCCAGGGACTGTCCGAGGCGGTCCATTTCGGCCAGAAGGCCGGGCTCGACATCGCCAAGGTCGTGGAGGTGATCTCCAAGGGCGCGGCGGGATCCTGGCAGATGGAGAACCGCCACAAGACGATGGACGAGGGACGCTACGACTTCGGCTTCGCCGTGGAATGGATGCGCAAGGACCTCGGCATCTGCCTCGCCGAGGCGCGCCGCAACGGGGCGTCGCTCCCCGGCACCGCCCTGATCGACCAGTTCTACGCCGAGGTGGAGGCCATGGGCGGCCGGCGGTGGGATACGTCCTCGCTCCTGGCACGTCTCAACCGGTAGCGGCCACCCGGACGGCGGGAGGGTCAGCCCTCCCGCTGCTGGTCCTTGTCGAGCAGCAGGTAGTCGAGCGGCAGCTGCGTCGTATACTTGATCTGCTCCATCGCGAACGCCGACGACACGTCCCGGATCTCGATCTTGGCGATCAGCCGCTTGTAGAAGGAATCGTAGGCCGCGATGTCGGGCACCACGACACGCAGGAGATAGTCGACGTCGCCGCTCATGCGGTAGAACTCGATGACTTCGGGAAACTCCTGGACGACCTCCGAGAAGCGCCGAAGCCACTCCACCGAATGCGATCCGGTGCGCACCGACACGAACACGGTGACGCGGGCGTTGACCCGGACCGGGTCGAGCACGGCCACGCGCCGAACGATCACACCCTCCTCCTCGAGCTTCTGGATCCGCCGCCAGCACGGCGTGGTGGATAGGCCGACGCGCTTGGCGATGTCTGCCACGGCCAGAGTCGCGTCCTCCTGGAGAAGCCGAAGGATCTTCTTGTCGAGTCTGTCCACGCCGAACCCCTTTCCGGGGAGCGCGCGGATGGGGCGGCCCCTCGCCGCCCCGCGTTCGCGCCCCCGCGATCTTTCGCGGTTTCTTAAGCCAATTCTTTAAGTTTTCCGCAACAGGATGCTGCCGAACGACCGCATGCAACCCTTGCCCGAACCCTGTCCATGTCGCTTGCCGCCCCGCCATCCCTGGACAAGTCGGCCCTGCCTCGCGGCGGGACGCCCGGCCACAGTCTGGAACTGGCCCGCACGCTCCGCCGCACGCGCGACCGCCTGATCTCGGCCGACGGCATGCCGCCGCGAATCGAGCTCGAACTGCTTCGCCAGCACGTGCCGCAGTTCTCCGCGGGACTGCCCGCGATGGCGGTCCTGGTCGGCGCGGCGGGCGCCCTGCTCGCGCTCGGCGACCTGCCCGTGATGGCGGCCTGGATCGGCCTGAACCTCCTGCTGGCGCTGCCGCTGCTCCTGGTGCTGCGCGCCTTCGAGAAGGCGGCGCCGTCCATGGTGACGGCCTTCGCGTGGCGCCGCCGCTTCCAGATCGGGCATCTGGCGCTCGGCCTTCCCTGGGCCGTCCTGATGGCCTGGCCGGCCTGCGAAGCCTGCGGCTTCGTCGCGGCGGACGCGGTGCGCTTCGCGGTGGCCGTCGCGGTGGTCGGGACGGTGTCGCTGATCGGCGCCAGCCTCAAGGCGGTGGTCGGCTGGAGCTTCGCCCCCCTGGTCGTCGTCGTCGCCGCCCTCGCGGCCCGTGCGGACGATCCGTCGCAGTTCGCCCTTCACGGCGTGCTTCTCGCCGCGGTGCCCTTCTTCGCGATCGTGGCCAACCGCCTTCGCGCCTCGCGCACCGACCGGATCCGCCATCGGACGGAGCGCGATCAGTTCACCTTCGAGATCGAGGCGGCGCGCATCGCCTCGGACCAGGCCCGCCAGCGCGCCGAGGAGGCCAACCTGGCCAAGTCGCAGTTCCTGGCCACGATGAGCCATGAGTTGCGGACGCCGCTCAACGCGATCCTCGGCTTTTCCGAGGTGATCGGCGAGGAGATCCTCGGCCCCGTGGGCAACGAGACCTATCGCGACTATGCGCGCGACATTCACAATTCCGGGCAGCACCTCCTGGATCTCATCAACGAGATCCTCGACCTGTCGCGCGTGGAAGCGGGGCGCTACACGCTGAACGAGGAGGCGGTGAGCCTCGTGGCCATCGCGACGGCGGCGATCGGCTTCGTGCAGATGAAGGCGGACGCGAAACGGATCGAGATCCGCGCCGAGTTCGAGCCGAACCTGCCGCAGCTCTGGGGCGACCCGCGCTCGCTCCGTCAGGTGATCCTCAACCTCCTGTCCAACGCGGTGAAGTTCACGCCCGGAAGGGGCCGGATCCTGGTCCGCGTCGGCTGGACCGCCGGCGGCGGGCAGTACGTCTCCGTGCGCGACAACGGGCCGGGCATTCCCAAGGAGGAGATGCCGCTGGTGCTCTCGTCGTTCGGGCAGGGCACCAACGCCATCAAGAGCGCGGAACAGGGCACCGGGCTCGGCCTGCCCATCGTCCAGGCGCTGGTGAACCTGCACAACGGCACGTTCGAGCTGACCTCCGCCGCCGGCCAGGGTACCGAGGCCCTGGCCACCTTCCCGCATGCCCGCGTGCTCGAGGTGATGCCCGCGCTCGCCGAGCTACCCTGAGGATTCCTCAACCGGAACACGTCCTGGCGAGGGCGCATTGCGGCGCACGTTCCGGCGACATATCTCCGGAGGCATGAGCGCCGCCCCCGCCCCTCTCGCTTCCCCTTGCGTGCGCGTCTGCGCCCTCGACGCCGCCGGCGCGCTATGCGTCGGATGCGGCCGCACGATCCAGGAGATCGCCGCGTGGTCGGGCATGTCCGAGGCGTCGCGCCTCGCCATCATGGGCGAGCTCGCCGAGCGGCTGCGCCTTCACGCACTCGAGGCCGTCTGACATGCGCTCCGGGTTCTCGCTCCTGATCGTCTTCGCCGTGATCGGCGTCGCGCTCGTCGCCCTCACCTTCGGCAACGGTCGGGTGATGGGAATGGACGACGACGCCTTCGCCTCCTTGGTCTACATGGGTCTGTGGACGACGCTTCTCGGCTCCGGCCTCCTCGTCGCGTTCCGCGGTCGCTGGGGCGAGGCCGTCCGTAGCGCGGCGATCTGGGTCCTCGCCTTCGCCGCGCTGATCGCGGCCTATGCGTTCGGGCCCGAACTGCGCACGGCGGGCGACCGGATGCTGGCCGTGCTCGTTCCCGGCCGGGCGGCGAGCCTCGGCGGTGCGGACGGACAGGTCATGGTGGCGCGCGGCGACGGGAGCCACTTCTCGCTCGACGCCGAGGTCAACGGGCGACGCGTGCCCTTCCTGGTCGACACGGGCGCCAGCCTCGTGGCCATCGACCGCGACACCGCCGCCGCCATCGGCATCGATCCCGCCAGCCTGCGCTACACCGCGCGCATCCGCACCGCGAACGGCGACACCGTGGCCGCGCCGGTGACGCTCGACACGGTCCGTGTCGGGGGTATCGAGCGGCGGCGGGTGCCTGCCGTGGTCACGCAGGGCGATGGGATCGGGGTCAACCTCCTCGGCATGAGCTTCCTCGGCAGCTTGCGTTCGTTGGATTTCCGCGGCGACCGGCTGGTGCTCTCCGACTGAGGACGCGTCAGATCAGGCCGATCGCGAAGCGCACCGCCACGGTGAGGAGGAAAGCGCCGAAGCCGAGCTCGAGCTGACGCCTCGTGAGACGGTGGGCGATCGCGGCGCCCAGCTTCACCGTGGGCATGGACATGGGAATCAGGATCGCCAGCGCCGCGATGCTGACATTGCCGAGGCTCAGCGGTGGCAGGCCGGGCTGGCCCCAACCGCCGACCACGAAGGGAACGACGCCCGGTATGGCGATCAGCACGCCGACTCCCGCCGACGTCGCGACCGCCTGATGCATCGATCGGCCGTACAGCGTCATGAACGTATTGTTCAGGACGCCGCCGCCGATCCCCATGATGGCCGAGAGTGCGCCGATCGACAGGCCCGCGACGGTGCGGCCCGCCTGCCCCGGCAGGTCGCTCCCCAGCATGAAGGGGAGCCGTCCGATCAGCATGCGAAGGCCCAGCACCAGGGCGATCGCCGCGAAGATCGCCTCCAGCGCCTCGGACGGGAGCAGGTTCGCGACCGCACCGCCGAGGATCGCACCGAGCGGCACCGCGAAGAGCCATTGTTTCAGGAGGACCGTATCCACCGCGCCCCGCGCCATATGCGCGCGCAGCGAGCGGATCGAGGTCGGGATGATCAGAGCGAGCGAGGTTCCCACGGCGATCTGCATGCGCGTCTCGGCGGCGACGTCGAGCGTCGTCATCACCTGGAACAGCACGGGCACCGTGACCGCTCCACCGCCGATGCCGAGAAGTCCCGCCAGGAACCCGGCGAGAAGCGCACCGGCCGCCAGCAAGGCGACCAGCGTGCCGACCTCGGTCCAGTCCATGTCGATGGTCTCCCCGTCAGG
Organism: Aureimonas flava; assembly: GCF_003583935.1. Taxonomy (GTDB): domain Bacteria; phylum Pseudomonadota; class Alphaproteobacteria; order Rhizobiales; family Rhizobiaceae; genus Aureimonas; species Aureimonas flava. Next base: position 19,723 of record NZ_QYRN01000003.1, read on the forward strand.
CCGCCGCCTCGGCGGCCGGCCCGAGGCGCACCTCGGCGAACGCCTCGCGGATCAGATCCGGGCCGGCATCGGGCCGGACGGCGCGCTCGGAGAGGAGCTGCCGCCACCGCCGCGCGCCGGGAAGGCCGACGAACAGGCCGAGCATGTGGCGGGTGACGTTGGACAGGCGTCCGCCCGCCGCCATGTGACGCTCCGCATAGGCGACCATGTCGTCGATCAAGGCCGCGTGGTCGAGCGGACGCTCCGCTTCGCCGTGGATCAGGGTGCCGACATGGGCGAGGTCGCCGGGGTTCTGGTAGGCGCCGCGCCCCATCATCACGCCGTCGACATGGGCGAGCTGCGCAGCCGCCGCCTCGACCGTCGCAAGGCCGCCGTTGAGACCGACGAAGACCTCCGGCAGGCGCGCCTTCAGCCGGTGCACGCGGCCATAGTCGAGCGGCGGGATCTCCCGGTTCTCCTTGGGGCTCAGGCCCTGCAACCAAGCCTTGCGCGCATGGACCCAGATGGCCGAGACGCCAGCCGCCACGGCGGCATCGGCCAGCGCGTCGAGCGCCGGCTCGGGATCCTGTTCGTCCACCCCGATCCGGCACTTCACCGTGACCGGCAGCGAGACCGCCTCGCGCATGGCGGCGAGGCAGCGCCCGACCAGCGCAGGGTCGCGCATCAGGCATGCGCCGAAGGCGCCGGACTGCACCCGGTCCGACGGGCAGCCGACATTGAGGTTGATCTCGTCGTAGCCGAACGCCTCGCCGATCCGAGCCGCCTCGGCGAGCTTGGCGGGGTCGGAGCCGCCGAGCTGGAGCGCCAGGGGGTGCTCGGCGGGATCGAAGCCGAGAAGCCGCTCCCGGTCGCCTTGAAGAACGGCGTCCGCCACAACCATCTCGGTGTAGAGAAGGGCGCGCGGCGCGAGCCGGCGGTGCAGGACGCGGCAGTGGCGATCGGTCCAATCGATCATGGGCGCGACGGCGAAGCGGATCGGGAGGTAGGGGCGCATCAGGTCCGCGTGTTGTTCGGCAAGCGATCGGGCGTTGGAGAGCGGCGGCGTCGCTTTGCAAACGCTGGAGGATTGCCTATAGGTTCGCCGCACGAACGATCTGACAGATTTACGAGGAAGATCCCTTGTCTTCAACCTTCGACCGGGTGGCCGACATCATCGCCGAGACGAGCGAGATCGACCGCGACCAGATCACGCCCGAAAGCCACACGATCGACGACCTCGGTATCGATTCGCTCGACTTCCTCGACATCGTCTTCGCGATCGACAAGGAATTCGGGATCAAGATCCCGCTGGAGAAGTGGACGCAGCGCGTCAACGAGGGCGAAGCCTCCACGGAGGAATACTTCGTCATGAAGAACCTCTGCGCCAAGATCGACGAGCTGCGCGCCGCCAAGGCCGTCTGACGACCGCCTTCGGTCGCCGACCCTTCCCGTCGCGGGTGCCTCGTGCGCCCGCGCTTCTGATTCGACGGAACCGACGATGGACCAACCCGCGCGCGACGTGCTGATCACCGGTGTCGGCCTCGTTTCCTCGCTCGGCGAAGGTGTGGAGACGCATCTTTCGCGCCTCGGCGCCGCCGATGGCTTCCAGCCCTCGATCGAGACCGTCGCGCCCACGGCGCATTTCGTCCATCCCCTGCCCACGGTCGACTGGTCGCTCCAGATCCCGAAGAAGGGCGATCAGCGGCAGATGGAGACGTGGCAGAAGCTCGGCGTCTACGCGGCGGGCCTGGCGCTTTCCGACGCCGCGGTGGCTGCCGACGAAGCGACGCGCGCCAAGGTCGACATGATCGTCGCGGCCGGCGGCGGCGAGCGCGACCCGGAGGTGGACGCGCTGGTGATGGCCCGTGCGCGGGGCCTCGTCGACCCGCTGCCGATGATGAACGAACTCCTGTCGAGCGAGCTGCGCCCCACGCTGTTCCTCGCCCAGTTGTCCAACCTGATGGCCGGCAACATCTCGATCGTCCACAAGGTGACGGGGTCGTCGCGCACCTTCATGGGCGAAGAGAGCGCCGGCATCTCCGCCGTGCAGGTGGCCTCCGCCCGCATCCGCGCGGGCCAGAGCCGGATCTGCCTCGTGGGCGGAGCCTTCTCGGCCGAGCGCAAGGACCTTCTCGTCAACTACGAGCTGGGCGGCTTCCTGCTCGGCGGCGAGTGGCGCCCCGTGCCCGGACGCACCGGAGCCGAAGCCGGTTTCGTTCCGGGAAGCGTCGGTGCCTTTCTGGTTCTGGAGGACGCGGAGCACGCGGCGGCACGCGGCGCCACGGCCTACGGCCGGCTGCGCTTCGTGGCGGGCGACCGGGGCGCGCGGGGCGATGGTCGCCTCGCCGAGCGCCTCGCCCGGCTCGTGGACGAAAGCGGAGCCGACGACGAGAAACTTCTGGTCCTGTCCGGCGCCACCGGCCTCCAGCCGGAAACGCGGACCGAGACCGAGCTCCTGCGCGACCGCTTCCCGCGCGCGGCCCTGCGCAGCTTCGGCAGCGCCGTGGGTCATGGTATGGAAGCGCAGTTCCCGATCGGGGTGGCGCTGGCCGCCATCCATCTGTCGGCCGGCCGCATCCCCGCCCCGGCTGCGGGCGGCGAGGAACGGCCCGCGGACTTCGCGCCGGCCCAGGCGCTGGTGACGGGCGTCGGCCACGTACGGGGCGAAGGCGTCGCCCTGGTCGAGGCGATCGAGCCGCGCTGACGCATGAGGATCGGGCCGGACCCTTCGGCCCAGCACGGATGGGACTGATGGCTTCTCGCGATCTCGATTTCCAGGGTCGGCCGGTGGTTGCGGTGACCGGCGTCGGCGTCGTCACGTCGCTCGGGCGGGGCGTGACCGACAACTGGGCGGCGCTGACCGCCGGCCGGTCGGGCATCCACCCGATCACGCGGTTTCCGACCGACAACCTGCGCACCACCATCGCCGGCACGATCGACTTCATGAACGTCGAGCCGTGGAGCGGCATCGCGCTGTCCTATGCGCTGGCCGAAGCGGCGGGCACGGAGGCGATCGCCATGGCCGGGCTCGACCCGGCCGCCTTCGGGGCGCCGCTGTTCCTGGCCGCCCCGCCGATCGAACTCGAATGGTCGCAGCGGCTCGCGCTCGACAAGTTGGGCGGCGACGCGCGCGAGGAGGCCGGCTATGACCGCCTTCTGGAACTCGCCCGCGCCAACCGCTCCCGCGAAATCTACGATCTCACGCTGTTCGGCGGCATCTCGGAGCGGCTCGCCGACCGGCTGGGCACGCGCGGGCTGCCCATCACCCTGTCCACCGCCTGCGCGTCCGGCGCCAGCGCGATCCAGCTCGGGCTCGAGGCGATCCGGCGCGGCGACGCCGACCGCTGCATCGCGATCGGCACGGACGGCTCGGTCGGCGCCGAGGCGCTGATCCGCTTCTCGCTCCTGTCCGCCCTCTCGACCCAGAACGAGGTGCCGGAGCGCGCGTCGAAGCCCTTCTCCAAGGACCGCGACGGTTTCGTGATGGCGGAAGGCGCCGGCGCGCTGGTCCTCGAATCGCTCGCCGCGGCGCGCGCGCGCGGCGCCACGATCCTCGGCGTCGTCCACGGGATCGGCGAGCAGGCGGACGACTTCCACCGCACGCGCTCCAAGCCCGACGGCTCGCCCATCATCTCGACCATCCGGGCCGGGCTCGAGGACGCCGGGCTGACGCCGTCCGACATCGGCTACATCAACGCGCACGGCACCTCGACGCCGGAGAACGACCGCATGGAATACAGCGGTCTTGCCGCCGTTTTCGGCGAGACGATCGGCTCCGTGCCGATCTCGTCCAACAAGTCGATGATCGGGCACACGCTGACGGCGGCGGGCGCGATCGAGGCTGTGGTCTCGATCCTGTCGATGCGCGAAGGCTTGCTGCCGCCCACCATCAACTACGCCCAGCCCGACCCCGCGATCCCGCTCGACACCGTGCCCAACGCCGCGCGGTCGGCGGACGTGTCGGCGGTCCTGTCCAACTCCTTTGGCTTCGGCGGCCAGAACGTATCGCTCGTTCTCGGCCGCGAGCCGCGCTGACCCACCGTTCCACAGGAGCCCCCATGCGAGCCTTGCAACTCGTCGCCGACCGAGACCTGCGGAGCGTCGAGGTGGACGCCCCCGGCGCGCCCGGTCCCGGCGAGGTGACGGTGCGCATCCAGGTCGTGGCGCTGAACCACATCGACGTGTGGGGCTGGCGCGGCATGGCCTTCGCCAAGCGCAAGCTGCCCTTGACCATCGGCGCCGAGGCGTCGGGCATCGTCGAGACGCTGGGCGCAGGCACCTCGGGGCTCGTTCCGGGCCAGCTCGTCTCGATCTACGGCGCGCGCACCTGCGGCCTGTGCCACGCCTGCCGCGAGGGTCGGGACAATCTCTGCGAGCACGTGGGCGGCGTCCACGGATTCCATCTCGACGGCTTCGCGCAGGAGCGCATCAATTTGCCCGCGCGACTGCTCGTCCCCGCCCCTCCGGGCTGCGACGCCGTGGGAGCGGCCCTCGCCCCCGTCACCTTCGGCACGGTCGAGCACATGCTGTTCGACAACGCCCGCCTTCAGCCCGGCGAGACGGTGCTCGTGCACGCCGGCGGATCGGGCATCGGCACGGCGGCGATCCAGCTCGCCAAGCGCCACGGCGCCACGGTCATCACGACCGTCGGCTCGGACGAGAAGATCGAGCCGGCCAAGGCGCTGGGCGCCGATCACGTCATCAACTACCGCGCCGACCGGTTCGAGGGCGTGGTTCGCAAGCTCACCCGGAAGAAGGGCGTCGACGTCGTGTTCGAGCATGTCGGCGCCGACACGTTCGCCGGCTCGATGCTCTGCCTCAAGCGCGGCGGCCGCCTCGTCACCTGCGGCTCCACCTCGGGCGTTTCCACCGAGGTCAACCTCATGATGCTGTTCCAGCAGCAGCTCAAGCTCCTCGGCTCCTTCGGCTGCCGCATGGAGAACATGGCCGACGCTATGCAGAAGATGGCGCGCGGCTGGGTGCGGCCGGTGATCGACACAGAGGTCGGCTTCGACGAGATCGACGTCGCGCTGAAGCGGATGGAAGGGCGGCAGGTGTTCGGCAAGATCGTCCTGCGGGTGGATCGCGACCTCGCCGCATGAGCGGACGCGTCCTGGAAAAAGCCTGGAAGCGGCAGCGGCAGGCGCGCGACTGGCTGATCGCGCAGACGCTCTTCGGCCTGCTCGCGGTTCTGCGGCGCTTTCCCGCCCGCAGGGGCCTCGCGCTCGCGGACGGGCTGGCCCAGCGGATCGGCCCGATGACCGCCCGCCACCGCGTGGCGGTCGAGAACCTGACGCTCGCCTTTCCCGAGATGGACGCGGCCGCCATCGAGGATCTCGCCCGGCGCAACTGGGGCCAGATGGGCCGGATCGCGGCCGAGTACGTCTTTCTGGACGAGATCTTCGACTTCGACCCCTCGCGCGACACGACCGAGGGAATGGTCGAGGTGGAAGGGATCGAGCTGTTCCTGGAGCTGCGCGACAACCCGAAGCCGATCATCTTCTTCACCGCGCATCTCGGCTCGTTCGAACTCCTGCCGATCTGCGCCGCCACCTTCGGCCTGGAGTTGACCGCCCTGTTCCGCCAGCCGAACAACCGCTACATCGCGCGCGAGGTCCTGTCGGCCCGTCGCACGCGCGGGGGCCACCTCGTGCCTTCCAAGGCGGGGGCCGCCTGGGCTCTGGCGGGGGCGCTGGAAGCGGGCGGCAACGTAGGCATGCTGGTCGACCAGAAGTTCAAGCGCGGCGAGCCGACGACCTTCTTCGGCCGTGCCTGCCGCACCAACCCGCTGCTGCCCAAGCTGGCGCGCAAGTTCGACTGCGACATCCATCCCGCGCGCTGCGTGCGCCTGCCGGGCGGACGCTACCGCCTGACGCTGGAGCCGCGGCTGGAGCTGCCGCGCAGCGCGGACGGCGGCATCGACGTCCAGGCGAGCTGCCAGCGGCTCAACGACGTAGTGGAACGCTGGGTCCGCGAGCACCCCGAACAGTGGATGTGGTTCCATCGACGCTGGATGATCTAGGGTCGCTAGCCGCGACCAAGTCCTTCGGCAGTGCCGATTCGCTTCGTTAACCTTCGTCACATAGCTTCGAGCTGCGAAGGAATACGAATGCGATGATCACGTTCCTTAAACGGTATTCGACGAGTGCCATCGGCGCGGCGGCGGTGCTCGCCAGCGTCTCGATCGCTGGCGTCTATATCAGTCAGGAGACCGTTTCCAACCTCGTATCCTCGAGCGCGCAGCAGCGCGTCCAGGGCTTCGTGCGCTATCTGCACGAGACCGATGGCGCGATGGACGCCCTTCTGACGGGTATCTCGCGCAATCCCGACCTCGAGACGGAGGTCCGCGCGGTGGCGCTGGCGTCGGGCATCGCGAACTTCACGGTGTTCGACCTGCACGGACACCCGGAATTCTCATTGAAGTCGGAAGCGCATACCTGGCTGCTGCGTGAGCGGCCGGGGGGCATCAACGGCCTCGATCAGCTCTCGCAGGTCGCGGTGGAGCGCGAGGGGCAGTGGACGGAAACCGTGCGCGTCGGAGGCGGTGAACGCCTGGTGATCTCGCCGGTCGAGCGGAACGGGCTGCGCCTGGGTTTCGTGTCGGTCGTGCCCGACATGCAAGGCGTGCGGGAGCAGGCGGCGCACGTCGTGGGCTTCGCCGTCGCTGGCCTGATCGCCGTACTGGTCATCGCCGCCGGCGTGCCGGGCCTGATCTACATGCGCCGCAAGTGGCGGATCGAGCAGGCGGACGAGCATATCCAGTTCCTGGCGAACCACGACACGCTGACCAAGCTCCTGAACCGCAAGCGGATCGAGGAGGATGCCGCGCGCATCCTCGCCACGTGCCGCGCGACCCGCGAGCGCCTTGCCGTGTGGGCCCTCGACATCCAGGGGCTCGGCGACGTGAACAAAAGCGTCAGCCAGGAGGGAGGCGACGAGTTGCTGCGCGTCGTGGCCGACCGGCTGATGCACGTGATCGACCGGAACGATCTCGTCGCCCGCACCAGCGCGGACGACTTCATGATCGTGCAGCGCAATCTGCGCGGACGCAACGACGTGGAAGCCCTGGCACGGCGGATCCGGCAGGAAGTCGAGGTGCCGGTGACGATCGAGGGCATCACCCTGACCCCTCGCCTCTGCATGGGCGTCTCCCTCGTGCCCGAGCACGGCCGCACCATCGTTCAGCTGTTCCAGCACGCCGAGCTTGCGCTGCTTGTTCACAAGAGCTCGAAGCAGGGCGACTTCGTGCTCTTCGAACCCTCCATGGACGAGGAAGCCAACCGCCGCCGGACGATCGAGCGGCGCATGCGCGAGGCGCTGGAGCACGAACAGTTCGAGCTCTTCTACCAGCCGATCGTCTGCGCCGGGGAGAAGCGCATCCTCGGTTTCGAGAGCCTGATCCGCCTGCCCGACGGACAGGGCGGCTACATCCCGCCCTCGGTCTTCATTCCGATCGCGGAAGCGCGAGGCTACATCAAGGCGATCGGAGACTGGGTGCTGCGGGAAGCGACACGGCAAATCGCCTTGTGGCCCGAGGATCTCTTCATCTCCGTCAACCTCTCCGCCGTGCAGTTCCGCGACGGGGATCTCGTCTCGATCGTGCGGGACGCCCTTGCGGCGTCCGGCATCGCGGGTCATCGGCTGGAGATCGAAGTGGTCGAAAGCCTGCTGCTGGACAGGTCCAACGCCATTCTCGAACAGTTGCAGGAGCTGAAGAAGCTCGGCGTGTCGATCGCGATGGACGATTTCGGAACCGGCTATTCGTCGCTCGGCTACCTCTGGCGCTTCCCCTTCGACAAGCTGAAGATCGATCAGTCCTTCATGATCGCCTTCGAGCAGGGCGAGGCCAACATCCGCCAGATCGTCAGTACGATCGTCAGCCTCGGCCACCACATGAACCTGAAGGTCGTGACCGAAGGCATCGAGACGGCGGAACAGGCCGTCATGCTGTCCGAGATCGGATGCGACCAGCTCCAGGGATACCTGTTCGGCAAGCCGGTGGCGGCCGAGCGCGTGGCCGGAGAATTGCTCGCCTCCCTGTCGGCGCGCGTCGCCGAACGCGACGACCGGACGGCCGACGTCGCCACCGCTCTCGAGGCCGCGTCGTGAGCGACTGACCCCTCGCCTTCCCCCGACGAGCATCGCCGCCCGAGCGCACACGTGGCTCGGGTTATGGTAAATGAAAAGTCAAGATAAACGTCGGATTTTATTTTTCATCGCAGCGAACCAACGCCGGACCGATCCGTTGTACGGAAAACGAAGGGCTTCTGCGATGCGCGTACTGATCCTGGAAGACGAACCCTTGATCGCGATGGATCTCGAAGAGATCATTCTCAAGGCTATCCAAGCCGACTGCGTCTGGGCAAGCAGCCTTCGTGAAGGGCTGCAGCTTATCGCGGATGGCGTAGACTTCGCCTTGCTGGATTTCGACTTGGGCGGCGACAACTCGCTGCCGGTCGCGCGGCAGCTCGCGGCACTGAACGTCCCCTTCTGCTTCGTGTCCGGGAGCCTGTCGGATGTTCCCCGCAGTTTCAGCCGGGTGCCGAAGATCGCCAAGCCCTACCGTTCGGCGGATATCGTCCGCGCCCTGGCGGGCGCCTGACAGGCCGAACGCAGTCGGGGAACTGGATTTGCCCCGACTGGCTCCGGTACGCGAGACCTGATCCGGAGCGCGCCCTCGGGGCGACCGGGACATCATCGATCCTTATGCTTACCAATCCGCTAACGCTGCCCTCGCCTGCCCTGCTCGGGAAAGCGGCCAAGAAAAAAGGCCGGACAAGCCGGCCTTCCCTTCGTCTGTCGCGACGAACCCGCTGCGTCAGCGGGTGACGTCGTTGACGGCGGCACCGGTCGCATCGACCGTATTGCCCACGTCGCGACCCACGCCGCGCACGGTATTGGCGCAGCCCGAAACCACCATCACGGCGGCGAGCGTTGCGGCGACGACGGAAATGCGACGGATCATGACCAAACTCCTCAGGGTCCTGAATGCGGCAGGGAAACGGCAGGTGCGGCATTCGGTTCCACCGCACCGCCACAATTCCTCCGATCCGCGAACCCGGCGCGTCACCCGGCGCGGCGGAGCGCGGGTTTGATTGGTGCGCGACTTGTCTCACAGTTGAAGCCGTATCGCTTTTCTCGGCTCGGCCGAGGGCTTATGTCTGCCATGGCGCGTCCCGCCGAACCCCGGCATCGCGCGCCGCGGCAATGGAAGGAACAGGCATGAAGTGGAAGGATGCCATCTGGCCCTGCGTTGGTCTCGCGGCCGTGGTCCTCTCCTGCTGGATTCTCTACAAGGAAGTTCGCGGCCTTTCGCTGGACGACATCTGGGTCAGTTTCCAGAACGTCGGCTTGAGCCAATGGGCCATGTCGATCGTCTGCGCCCTTCTCGCCTACGCCGTGCTCGCCTACTACGACCGGCTGGCCCTGCGCCATCTCGACCGGCACGTGTCGCTGCCCTTCGTGGCGGCGACCTCGTTCACCACCTACGCATTGTCCCACAACATCGGCGCCTCCGTCTTCTCGGGCGCCGTGGTGCGGTATCGGGCCTACAGTTCGCGCGGGCTGTCGACGTCCGAGATCGCCCTTCTGATCGCCTTCTGCTCGTTCACCTTCGCGCTCGGCATTCTGGTGCTCACCGCGTTCACCCAGCTTGCCGACCCGACGATGATCCGGCGTTACGTGGATGTGGACAGCCGGGTGCCGATCGGTCTCGCGATCGTCATCATCCTGGCCATTGGCCTCTATGTCTTCGGGAGCTTCAAGGGGTTCCGTCCGCGCCGGATCGGCAGCTTCGTGATCCAGTATCCGCGGCGGGACGTGGTCATGCGGCAGTTGATCGCCGCTCCGCTCGAGATCGTGGCGGCGGCCGGCATCATCTATTTCGCCCTTCCGCCGGAGCACAATCCCGGCTTCGTCATCGTGCTCGCGATCTTCGTGGTCTCGTTCTCGCTTGCCCTGGTGTCCCATGCGCCCGGCGGATTGGGCGTGCTCGAAGTGACCTTCCTGACCGGGCTGTCGGACGTACCGGAAACCAGCGTGCTCGCCGCGCTTCTCGTGTTCCGCATCCTCTACCTGCTGATCCCCTTCGCCATGGCGATCGTCATGGTGCTGACATTCGAGCAGAGCGCCATGCGCCAGCGGCGGCGCGCGGCGGCCGGAACGCTGAACCCCCGAACCTGAATCGGGACGATCGACGCGATCAGCGCTGCCAGCGCTCCTGCCACTGCGCCTCGCCGATCAGGCAGTCGGCGGCTGGGGGGTTCGCGGCGATGGGTAGGGTGACGTTCTCGCGGGGCTTTGCCGGCCAGAGGCCGGCAAGTTCCAGCACCAGCTTCCGCCGCACCGCCTCGGGAAACTGAACCCAGTCGTTGACCGGAACCATGAACGCGCCCGGTCCGCCAATCACGCAATCGCTGTAGTAGCGGTCGAGATCGGCGATCGATCCCCATCCACCGCGCGCGTCCCCGCCCTCCGTCATCAGCGGCAGGCCGTTGATCGTGATGCCCCGCGCGGTCGCCGCGTCGCGCGCCTCGGTCACCGGTCGACCCTGGTTGTTGGGGCCGTCGCCCGATACGTCGATCACCCGCCGCAGCCCCTCGAAGCCGTTGCCGTCGAACAGGCCGGCCGCGAAGTCGATGGCGGAGGAGATCGAGGTGCGCCGCATCCGGTCGGGTGCCGCTTCCGAAAGGCGGTAGGCGAAGGCCTCGGCCGCCGCCTTGCCGTCGATCAGCGTCCAGGGGAGAACCACGCTCTGCGACATGTCGCCGGCCCATTCGACATAGGTCACGGCCACCCGGCCGTGGACGCCGTCGGTGATCGCCTGCTGCAGTTCGGGGCTGCGAAAGGCCGCCACGTAGCCGTCGCGCTGGATGTCGAGCTCGCCATAGTCCATCGACCAAGACACGTCCACGGCGATCACGAGTTCGACGTCCACCGGCTCTTCGGCCGCGGCGGGCGACGGGATCATGCCGAGCAGCGATACCGAGATCGCGAGGACGACGGGGTTCACCATCGCGGCAGCGTCCGCCCATTTGCGTGCGGACGCAAGTGCCGATCGAACGGCTGCGACCACAGGTGGCGGATAGCAACGAGGCGTAATGGCGGGTTAATCATACTTTGGAAGAGTGGCGCGGCCGCGAAACGACCCGGACCCCGCCGATGACCCTTCCCATCGAAACGCGCGTCGACCCCGCCCATCCGTCCGGCGTGCGGCCCGCAACCGCCGTGCTTTCCCCGGTGGTGATCGGCCTCGCGGTGACGGCGGTCTGCGCACTGCTTCTGAGCCTTCCGCTCTCGCTGCCCATCGGACCGATGTACTGGGACGTCGTGGTGTTCGTGGACGGCGGCTGGCGGGTCTTGACCGGCCAGACCCCTTCGGTCGATTTCTTCGCCCCCGTGGGTCCGCTGGGGTACTGGCTCTTCGCCGCCGGTCTCGAGCTATTCCCGCGCGCGCAGCCCGTTCTGCTGGCGCAGTGGATGCTGCTACCGGTAAGCCTGGCGGGCCTCCTGCCGGTGCTCGCCCGCATCGACCGGCGCTCGCGCCGCCTCGCGCTGGCGCTGCTCGTGCCGTTCCTCGTGTTCCAGCTTCTGCCCACGAACTTCGAGCAGTTCTCGTCCTATCCGAGCGTCGACGGCTTCGGCATCTACAACCGGCACGCGACGCAGCTTCTCTACGTGCTCACGGTCGCGCTGGTGTTCGAGCGTCGGCAGCGCATGCTGCTGTTCGTGATCGCCTGGACCTGCCTGGCGCTGTTCCTGTCGAAGATCACCGGCTTCCTGTCGGCCGGCATCCTGTGCGCCTTCGCCTTCGCGGCTGGACGCGTGCGCCTGGGCACGGCGCTCGGCGCGCTTCTCGGCTTCGGCCTGGTCCTGGCGGGGCTCGAGGCCACCCTCGGTGTGGTCAGCGCCTACATCCGTGACATCGCCGCGCTCGTCGGCATGAACGAGGGCGTGCTCGCCTCCCGCTTCGTCCAGGCGGCGTCGATTCATTTCGGCATCTTCGCCGCGGGCTCCCTGTTGGTGGCCGCCCTGCTCCTCGCCGACCGCGGGCCGATCGCCACGGACGCGCTCGCCCTCGTCCGCCAGCCGCTGCGCCCGGCCCGCTGGAGCGCGCTGCTCGACCGCGACGTCGCGTGGCTCGGCGTGGCCCTTCTGGCCGGCCTGTCCTTCGAGACCCAGAACACCGGCGGCCAGGCCTTCATCTTCGTTTGGCCGGTCCTGGTCCGCATCCTGTGCGACGCATCGCGACACTCGTCGCGGATGACGGCGACGGTCCTGGTTCTGGCGGCGGCCGTCGCCATGCCGCCGCTAGTCAACGTCCTGCACCGCACGGCACGCGCCCTGGTCGGTCAGGCGCTCTACGTGAAGGTGCCGGCCGAGAACCTGCGCGCGCTCGACAGCGTCACCCAGCGGCCGGAACTGGTCGATCGGGCCGAGCGCATGATCGAGAACTACGTCGCCTTCCCGCAGACCTACGAGGCGCTGGCCGAACAGGGCCAGTTGCCGATCTTCAGCCTCTATTCGGAGCTCGACTTCCAGGCCGCGTGGCTGATCGCGGCGAACGAGGCGGTGGAGGCCATACGCGCCTTCGAGACCGCCAACGGCGTTCGCTTCGAGACGATCATGAGCCTCAACTTCGTCAACCCGTTCCCCTACGCGCTGGAACGGAAGGGCACACCCCGCATCGCCATCGGAGCCGACCCGTTCCGCGCGGTGCCCCCGCCCGACGCCCGCACGATCGAGGCCGTACGCCGCACCGACCTCGTGCTCCTGCCGCTTTGCCCGATCACGATGGCCAACCAGAAGATCCAGTCGATCTACGCCGAAGGCCTCAGCGACCGCGTGGCCATGCCCCTCTCGCGCTGCTGGACCGCCTACGTCCGGCCGGGCCTCCTGCGGGGCAACTGACGTAAACCAAAAAGGCCGGGTCGCGGGACCCGGCCTTTTCGGTTGCGCGAGGGGCCGCGCGGTCAGCCCATCTGCGTCTTCACGAAGTCCTTGACGATCGAGACGATGCCCCGGCCCAGAAGGTCGTCCAGCGCGTCGCAGAACTGGTCCACGTTCTCGTGCGAACAGATCAGCGGCGGCTCCAGGCGGATGACGTTGCGGTTGTACTCCGTGAACGCCACCAGGCAGTCGTAGTCCTTCAGCAGCAGCGCGCCGATGAAGCCCGAGAGCGAGCCCTTCAGCTTGTCGTCCAGGAGCGCCACGACGGGCCGCAGCGCGAAGGGCAGCGTCTGCGAGAAGTCGTGGAACTCGAGACCGACCATCAGCCCCCTGCCCCGCACGTCCTTCACGATCGACGGGTACTTGGCCTGGATCGCCTGGAGCCGCTCCTTGAGATAGGCGCCGACCACCTCGGCATTGCCGATCAGGTCCTCGTCGTAGAGCGTGTTCAGCGCCTCGATCGAAGTGGCGCAGCCCTCGCCGATGCCTCCGAACGTGGCGTGGGCGTGGATCATCGCCGTCTTGGGCGTTCCATAGGCCTTCATGTAGACGTCGCGCCGGGCGATCATCGCCGCCATCGCCGCCTTGCCGCCGCCGAAGCTCTTGGCGAGCGCCGTCACGTCCGGCACGACACCGTGGTGCTCGAAGGCGTAGAAGCGCCCGGTCCGGCCGTAGCCGCACTGCACCTCGTCGGCGACCCAGATCACCTTGTGCTGGTCGCAAAGGGCGCGCACGCCCTGCCAGTACTCGGTGGTCGCCTCGACGATGCCGCCGCCGCCCTGCACCGTCTCCAGCACCACGACGCCGACGTCCGGGTCGGAGCGCACCACGGCGGTCAGCGCCGCCAGGTCGCCGAAGGGGACACGGTAGGTGTTGTCCACCAGCTTGAACTCGCCCTTGTAGAGCGGCGAGTCGGTGATCGAGAGGACTCCCTTGGTCTTGCCGTGGAACGAGTTCTCCGCGTGGACGATCTTGCAGTTCTTTCGACCGCTCGCGCGCTCGGCCACCTTGATCGCCGCCTCCATAGCCTCCGAGCCGGACGAGCCGAGGAACACCATGTCGAGCTCGCCGGGCGAGCAGGCCGCGACGTTCTTGGCCAGCGCCGCCGCGTATTGCGACAGGAAGGCGATGGCGATCTCGTGCCGCTTCTCGTCCTGGAACGTCTTGCGGGCGTCCAGGATGCGCGGGTGGTTGTGGCCGAAGGCGAGCGAGCCGAAGCCACCGAAGAAGTCGAGGATCTTCCGGCCGTTCTGGTCGACGTAGAACATGCCCTCGGCGCGCTCGACCTTCACCTTGTGGAAGCCGAGCAGCTTCATGAAGTGGAACTGGCCGGGGTTGATGTGCTCCTTGAAAACGTCCGCCATGGTGCCGACGTCCATGGCCTTCGCCTGGTCGAGGGTCAGCATGTCGGGCTTGGGCGGCCCGAGGCGCGGGGCGGCGTCGAGCGAGGGGGCGTTGGCGGTCGGGCGGTCAAGCATGGGAGGGCCTCCTCATTCGGCCGGGTGGGGAAAGGCGGAACCGGCGGCCGGGCGCCCGTCCTTCTTCGCGCGGTATTCGGAATAGGCCGCGATCAGCATGTCCTCGTCGCGATACTGCGGAACCCAGCCGAGGTCGCGCCGGCCCTTGGAGACGTCGAGCACGCATTCCTCGTCGGCGATCAGGTACTGCTCCGGGTCCATCAGCGGCATGTTCAGCCAGTCGAGGAGGTCCAGCGTCCGCTTCACCGCGAAGCCCGGCGTCGGCACGAGGATGGACTTCGACCCGGCATGGCGCACGAGATCGCCGAGCAGCTTGCGTACGGGCGGCGGGTTGAGCGAGCCGAGATTGTAGGCCTCGTCGGGCACGCCCACCTTCCAGGCGAGACGCGCGGCCTCCGCGCAGTCGAACACCGAGATGAACTGGTAGGGGTTCTTGCCCGAACCGATCATCGGGACCGGCAGGTTCGCGTCGATCAGCTTGAACAGCTTCTCCAGGATGCCGAGCCGCCCCGGGCCGATGATGAGGCGCGGGCGGAACAGCGAGATCCGCATGCCGCGCCCCCGCCAGTCGGCCGCCAGATGCTCGGTGTCGAGCTTGGACTGGCCGTATTCGCCGAGCGGCGCGACCGGGTGGTCCTCGGTCATCGGCGTGCGCACCGTATGGCCGTAGATCATGTCGGTGGTGAAGTGGACGAGCCGGCCCGCGCCGGCCCGGTCCATCGCCTCGATGATGTGCTTCGTGCCGTCGTAGTTGACGGGGTAGAAGAACGCCCGGCGCTTCGCCCGTACCTGCAGCGGCGAGAGCATCTTGGCCGACAGGTTGTAGACCATGTCGTCCGGCGCGATCGGCACCGCGTTCACGGCGGCCGGATCGGTGACGTCCACGGTCAGGTGGGTCGAGCGGGCGTAGTGCGGAAGGTCGCCCTTGGCGATGTCCGCCACCACGACCTCCTCGCCGTCCGAAACCAGGCGCTGTGCGAGATGGCGACCGACGAAACCGTCGCCGCCGAAGATCACGTGCTTCATCGAATGGCTCCTTCAGGGGAATGGTTCTGCGCGACAACCGGCAGGGCGGCGTCGTCCGCCGTCTGTCCGCCGCCGCGTGCGATGAGGATCGTGCCGAAGCAGATCAGGGCGATGCCGCCGATGCGGGCCGGATTGAGCGTCTCGCCGAACAGGAACCAGGCCGCGAAGGCCACGACGACGTAAGCCAGGCTCAGGAACGGATAGGCGTAGGTGAGCTCGACCTTCGACAGGACGAAGAGATGCGAGGCCATCGAAACCACGAAGGTCAGGAGCCCCAGGAAGACGAAGGGACTGAAGACGATCGAGAGGATCTTCAGGATCGGGTTGACGCCGGCGAAGCTCAGCGGACCGAGCTGCATCATGCCGTATTTCAGCAGCATCTGGGCTGCGGCGTTGGTGAACACGGTGAAGAGGATGAAGGGGATGTAGCGGCTCACGCCTCGCCTCCCGGCTGTTGGATGTCGGGCCGGATCCTCGCGGGAGCCGGTATGCCAAGCGGTTAAGACGCGGCCGCCGCCTGCGTTTCGCCGCGCCTTTTCGGCCGCCAGCGTCAATCAATCCTTGCGTGTGCGCCTACGCGGCGGCGCCGAGGCGCCGCGTCCCGGCATCCAGGCGCAGCGCCGTACGGGTCCAGAAGTCGGAACGGATCGCGGGGTCGCTCATCGCCTCCAGCATCCGCCAGCGCGGAAACGAGGCATCGAAGACGCCCGGCGCCATGCGGGCGTCCTTGTAGGGGTTCACGGCGCCGCCGGCCTCGATCGCGATCCGGTCGAGCTCGTCCATCAGCGCGAGCGTCGGCGCGCCCCGGTTGGGAAAGTCGAGCGTCAGCGTGTAGCCACGGCGCGGAAAGCTTAGGAGACCGGGGCTCGGCAGATCGCCGAACCGCTTGAGAACGGTGAGGAACGAGCCCTGGCCATGCGCCGAGGCGCACTCCATCAGCGCCCGCACCGCCTGCCGGCCCATCGCTTCGGGCACGACGCTCTGGTGCTGGTGCAGCCCCTGCGGGCCGTAGAGCCTGTTCCAGTCCTCCACCCTGTCGAGCGGATAGAAGAACCCGTCGAAGGCGACGTCGCGTGTCGCCTCCTCGGCGCGCAGCTTGCGGAAGGTCACCTCGTTGAACGCCTTCAGCGCCAGGCCGCGCAGCGGGCTCACGGGCGGCGTGAAGGGCACGGACAGGAGCGGCCGGCGGGCCCGCCCCGTCCGGTCGCCCGAGCCGGCATGATCGCCGCAGATCAGATGCCCGCGCCCGAAGCGCGGGCCCTTGGCGAGCTGGTCGATCCAGGCGACGGCGTATTCGTGGCGGTCGTCGGCCTCCGTCGCCCGCGCGAAGTAGTCATCGAGGCAGGACAGGCGATAGGTGGTCTCGCGGATCGTCAGCGACGGCACCGCGAGGAGGCGAAGGCGAACGCGGGTGACGATGCCGGTCAATCCCAGTCCGCCGATCGTGGCGGCGAAGAAGTCGGCGTTCTGGGTGCGCGAGCAGGTCAGCGCCCCGAGGTCCGAGCGCAGGAGGGTGAAGGATTCGACCCAGCGCCCGAACGTGCCCCGGCGATGGTGGTTCTTGCCGTGCACGTCGTTGGCCAGCGCCCCGCCGAGCGTCACGAACTGCGTGCCGGGCGTCACGGGAAGAAACCAGCCGTGCGGCGCGACGCGCTCGGTGATCTCGTGCAGCAGCACGCCGGCTTCCGCCTCGATCACCCCGTCCTGCGGGTCGAAGGACACGATGCGGTCTCGGCCGCGCATGTCCACGAGGACGCCCGCGTCGTTGAGACAGGTGTCGCCGTAGGAGCGGCCGTTGCCGCGCGGCAGCAGTCCGGCCGGGCTGCGCAGGCCGGGAAAGGCGTCGCCGAGCGGCGCCTCGACGGCCCGCCGGCCGTCCGGCGGCGGCGGGGTGCGGCCCCAGTTGCCGTAGCGGTCAGACATAGGCCGCCACCAGGAACATGCAGGCGCCGAGGACCATCATGATCTGCGAGCGCCAGTCGTGCATGATGAAGACCACCGGGTCCTCGTTCATCTGGCTGCGCCGCGCCAGAACCCAGATGCGCACGATGATGTAGAGGACGAGCGGGCAGAGCGGCCACAGGAAATAGGGATGCGCGTAGAGCTCGCGCACCTCGCCGCTGTCGATGTAGAGCGCCAGAACCATCACCGAGGCGAAGCCGGACGCCATGCCCGCCTGCCCCACCGTGTCGAGATCGACGTCCACGTATCCCCGGCCGGTCGAGGAGCGGTTGGCGCCGCCGCCGAAGTCCATGATCTCCACGAAGCGCTTCACCAGGGCGAGCGACAGGAAGAAGAAGATCGAGAAGGCCAGGAGCCAGAAGGATTCGCTCGACTGGATCGCCATGGCGCCAGCGATGATGCGCAGCGTGTAGAGGCCGGCCAGCGTCAGGACGTCGATCAGAAGCATGCGCTTCAGGGCGAAGGAATAGGCCGTGGTGGCGACCATGTAGACGGCCAAGGTCGCCATGAACTCCCATGGCAGGAAGGCGGCGATGGCGAAGGCCGAGACGAACAATCCCGCGGCAAGGCACAGGCCCGTGGGAATGGGCACCTGACCGCTGGCGAAGGGGCGCTTGCGCTTGGTCCTGTGACGACGGTCGGCCTCCAGGTCGAGGAGGTCGTTGAGGATGTAGACCGACGAGGCCGCCAGCGAGAAGCAGAGAAAGGCGAGCACCGCGTTGCGGAACATCGGAAAGTCGAGGAACTCGTGGTTCAGCACCATGGGCACGAACACGAGGACGTTCTTGCTCCACTGATGCGGGCGCATGGACTTCACCACGGCGCGCAGGCTCGAGTCCCCGTCCACGATCAGCCGGGCGGGACGCGCAGCGCCCCCGTGCCAGCGCCGCGCCGAGCGGTCCGGCTGCACCACCGTCGCCGTCTCGGCCGCCTCGAACAGGCAGACGTCGTCGTGCGAATTGCCGAAATAGTCGAAGCCCTCCGCGCCGCACCGGTCGCGGATGCGCTCGAGTTTGCGCTGCGCCGAGAGGTTCACCTCGCGATCGCTCGCCATCACCTCGTCGAACAGGCCGAGATGGTCGGACACGGCGTGCGCGAGGCGTTCGTTGGAGGCGGTCGCGAGCACGATCGGACGTCCCGTCTCGCGCTCCGCCTGGAGCGTCGCGACGACCTCCTCGCGATAGGGCAGCGTCGCGGCGTCGATCGTGGTGCGCGCGGCGAGTTCGTCCTTCAGCACCGCCTTCCCCTGGAAGGCCCAGCCGAACAGGCGCCAGAAGCCCAGCGGCTCCTGCCGGGCGAAATGGAACAGGCTCTCCCAAAGAAGATCCCCGCGGATCAACGTTCCGTCGAGGTCGACGAACAATGGTCTCCCCGTCCGCGTGACGTATGTGTCCATGACGATGTCCTTACCGAGGCTTGGTCAGCTGCGGGGGAATATCTTCGTCGCCGGGTTTCCTTACCGTAAAACCAGGGGACATCATCTGATTTACGGAAAACATGATTAAGGCACCGCTCGGCGACGGACGAGGATTCGAGACATCGCCTCAACGCGCCCGAAAGGTTTGAAGGTTGCCTGTCGTCGTTCGCAGGACCGCCGACGGCGCGAGATCGGACGATCACCAACTGGTGACCGCTGGTCCCGAGCGTTCAGAAATTCCGTTAAGTCGTTGCGATCGCTGATATCAACACGCACCGACCGCATGGCGCGCCGGTGCGCCGCGTGACGCATCCGCAACACACGCGAAACTGGCGCCTGAAGCAACTCTTGCGGTTGTTCGCGCGCTATTATTTCATGGTCGGGAAGAGACGGGATGATCCCGGTCTTGCCGAAGAACTGACAAGAACAGCCGCGTCGCACCGACGAAACGCGGCATGCTGGAGATCCGACCTCATGAAGCGTCTCGCCCTTCTTCTCGCCTCGGCGGCCCTCGCCACCCCGGCCCTCGCGGCCGACGTCGTCTACGAAGAGCCGGCGGCGCCCATGGTCATGGCCCCGGTCACGAGCTGGACCGGCCTCTATCTCGGCGTGCAGGGCGGCGGCGCGTTCAACCCGGACGACGGCGACAACCTGTCGATCGTCCCGAACTTCACGGGTGCCGGCGCGACCTTCCTGACCAACGCCTTCGGCAACAGCTTCTCCTCGGAGTTCGAGTCGAGCTTCATCGGCGGTGCCCACATCGGCTACGACTACCAGATCGACCGCTTCGTGGTCGGCGCCCTGGTCGACATCAACGCCCTCGACGTCAGCCAGCGCGCCAGCGCGTTCTCCAACACCCCGGCCTTCTACACGGCCGAGCGCAGCCTCGACTACCTGGTCACCGGCCGCCTGCGCGCCGGCTACCTCGTGACCGACATGGCGCTGGCCTATGTCACGGGCGGTTTCGCCTACGGCGAGGTGGACTACGGCTTCGCCACCAACAGCCCGGCCGTCAACGCCGCCTTCCCCGCCTTCCTCAGCTCGGACGAGGACGACTGGGGCTACTCGGTCGGCGGCGGCATGGAGGTGAAGGTCACCAACAACATCTCGTTCGGCGCCGAGTATCTCTACACCAACCTGGGCGACGGCGGCTCGTTCACCCGCCTCAGCGGCGGTCCGTTCGACGGTTCGGGCACGGCGGTCGTCCCCGGCCAGTTCACCGACTTCCGCTCCAACGGAGACTTCGACTTCCACACGATCACGGCGAAGCTCTCGTACCGCTTCAACTGATCTGTCCGGGCCGCTGGTCCGAGCACGAGAAAGCCCGCCGCGTCGAAGGACGCGGCGGGCTTTTCATATGGGCGCTCGAATGCGCCGTTCAGCAGGCGTTGTACTTGCGGTCCAGCGCGTCGATCGCCTCGACGTTGGCGGCCGAGCTGCCGGCGGGGTCGAACTCCGACTCCAGGTACTTGTCCACGATCGCCTTGGCGAGTTCCGGACCGATGACCCGCGAGCCCATGGTGATGATCTGGGCGTTGTTGCTCTTGGCGGCACGCTCGGCCGAATAGGTGTCGTGGGTCAGAGCGGCGCGGATGCCCGGCACCTTGTTGGCCGAGATGTTGACGCCGATGCCGGTGCCGCAGCACAGGACCGCCCGGTCGTACTCGCCGTCCACCACCGCGCGCGCGATGCGCTCGGAGGTCATGGCGTATTTCTCGGCCGCGCCGTCGGGCGCCTGGCTGGCGTCCACGACCGTCAGGTTCTCACGGCCGGCGAGGTGGTCCTTGATGACCTGGACGAGGGACTGGCCGGCGCTGTCGCCGCCGATGATGATCTTCATGGACTGTCACCTGAGGTTGGAGGAACGGGCGTTGCGCGCCGTGTCGAGGGCGCCTGCGGGGACGCCTTGTCGATCATAATATCGCATGCTTGTTCAAACGATCAAGCCGTCATGCGTCTGCTCGCGCCGCCTGGTCCAGCGCGAGGATGCCGTGCGCGTTGGCGAGCGAGGTGGCGATGACGTCGATCGCCCCGGTGCGGAGCGCCGCCAGGATGGGCATCGCCTTGGTCGGCTCGGCCGCAACGGCGATCGCGGTGGGAATGGCGCGGATGTCCGCCAGACGCAGGCCGACCACCCGCCCGCCGAGGATCTCGTTCCGCTCGCGGCCCTCGATGTCGTAGAAGTCATAGCCCATCAGGTCGCCGACCACGCCGGTCGCGCGGGCGGCCAAAAGCTCTTCGCGGCGAAACCAGCCCATGCGCGCCATGTGGCTTTCCTCTCCGAGGTCGCCGACGCCGACCAGTGCGAAGGCGGCGCTGCGGCCGAGGTCCAGCGTCTGCTTCACCGTCGGGTTGCGCATCAGGGCCGCTCGCAGCGTCGCATCGGGCACATAGGCGGGCGCGTAGAGCGTTTCCGGCACGCCGCCGAAGCGCCGAGCCAGCTTGCGGCAGATGTGGTCGGCGTTAGACGGCTCGCCCGCCTGATGCGCGCCGCCGGTGGCCGAGACGAAGGTGGCCGTCTCCAGGCCGGGCCGCCCGCGCGTCTCGGCGACGGCCGCGATGTTGCGTCCCATGCCCACGGCCACGACCGCGCCTTCGTGCAGCACCCGCTCCAGATAGTCCGCGACCAGCAGAGCCACCTCGGCGCGCTGCGCCTCCGGGTCGCGCCGATCCACGGCGATCAGGGCTGCCTTCACCCCGAACCGGTCCTGCAGCCTGCGCTCCAGGTCCGCCTCCACCGCGCGGTGCACCCGTATGCGCACGTCCACGATCCCCGCCTCGCGCGCCTGGCGCAGGAGCCGGTTCACCTTCATGCGGGACAGACCAAGCTCGACCGCGATCTCCGCCTGCGTCGCCTGTCCCTCGTAGTAGCGGCGGGCCACCTGCATCATCGCGGCGACATCGGCGGGTGCTACGGCATCCATCATGACCCTCCGAATCGGAGTTGCGCACTCGGTCGCGAGCACTCATGCCCGTTCATATGGCAGACCTTCGTTCATATGAACGTTTTTCATGGGACGGACATTGATTCAAGCGCCGCCTCGTGGTTCTGGTGACGCAGCATCTGGCGGATCCGGCATGGCCGGCCATGCCGACGGGACGGCCCGCGACGACGCGGGTGCCACGATCGAGGGAGACGATACACCGTGGACACGACACAAGCCCCCAGCCTGGACGCCAAGGAAATCCGCGCGATGGCGAGCGGCATCCGCTTCCTGTCGATGGACGCGGTGGAGGCGGCCGCTTCCGGCCACCCCGGCATGCCGCTCGGCATGTCGGACGCGGCCACCGTCCTGTTCAGTCGGTTCATGAAGTTCGACGCCAAGCGCCCGCATTGGCCGGACCGCGACCGCTTCGTGCTGTCGGCGGGCCACGGCTCCATGCTGCTCTACAGCCTCCTGCACCTCACCGGCTACGAGGACTTCACGATCGACGAGCTGAAGCGGTTCCGCCAGCTCGGCTCGCGCGCGGCGGGCCATCCGGAGTTCGGCGAGGGCGCCGGCATCGAGACCACGACCGGCCCGCTCGGCCAGGGTCTGGCCACCGCCGTCGGCATGGCGCTCGCCGAGAAGATCCTGCGCGAGCGCTTCGGCGAGGAGCTCTGCTCGCACCACACCTATTCCATCGCCGGCGACGGCTGCTTCATGGAAGGCGTCAGCCAGGAAGCGATCTCGCTCGCCGGCCACCTGAAGCTGAACCGGCTCATCGTCCTGTGGGACGACAACCGCATCACCATCGACGGCTCGACCGACATCACCACCTCCGACGACCTCGCCAAGCGCGTCGAGGCGTCGGGCTGGGCGACGGCCGCCGTGGACGGACACGACCCCGAGGCGGTCGCCGCCGCGATCGAGGCGGCGCGCCGTTCCGACCGGCCGACGCTGATCGCCTGCCGCACCACGATCGGCTACGGCGCCGGCAAGAAGGCCGGCACCTCCGGCGTCCACGGCTCGCCGATCGGCGCCGAGGGCATCGCCCATGCCCGCGACTACTTCGAGTGGGCGCACGAGCCCTTCGTGCTGCCGGATGTCGTGACCGACTTCTGGAAGGCGGTCGGCCGCCGCGGCGCCGAGGAGGCCGATGCCTGGGAGAAGCGTCTGTCGGCCTCCGCCCATGCCGATGCCTGGAAGGCCATCATGGCCGAAGGCTTCGACGCCGATGCGGCCGCGATCCTGGCCGACGTCAAGGCGAAGTTCGCTTCCGACGCGGCGTCCGTCGCCACCCGCAAGGCCAGCCAGACGGTGATCGAGGCGCTCACCGGCAAGTCCGCCAAGCTGATCGGCGGTTCGGCCGACCTCACCGGCTCCAACCTCACCAAGGCCGGGGCGATGAAGCCGGTGACGCCGGCCGACGCCACGGGCAACTACATCTACTACGGCGTGCGCGAGCACGGCATGGCCGCGGTGATGAACGGCCTGTCGCTGCACGGCGGCTTCACCCCCTTCGGCGGCACGTTCCTGTGCTTCTCGGACTATGCGCGCCCGGCCATGCGCTTGTCGGCCCTGATGCACCAGCCGGTGGTCTACGTGATGACGCACGATTCCATCGGCCAGGGCGAGGACGGCCCGACGCACCAGCCGATCGAGCATCTCGCCTCGCTGCGTGCCATGCCCAACATGCTGGTCATGCGCCCGGCCGACGGGGTCGAGACCGCCGAGTGCTGGGAGGCCGCGCTCGCGGCCGCGACCTCGCCGACGACGCTGGTGCTGTCGCGCCAGAACCTCAAGGCGCTGCGCACCGGCGCTGTTGGCGAGAACCTGTCGGCCAAGGGTGGCTACGTGCTGGCCGAGGCCGAGGGCGGCGCGCGTCAGGTGACGATCCTCGCCACGGGCTCGGAGGTCGAGATCGCGGTCGCCGCGCGCAAGCTTCTGGCGGACGCCGGCGTGCGGGCGGCGGTCGTGTCGCTGCCCTGCTGGGAGCTCTTCGCCAAGCAGCCCAAGTCCTATCGCGACGCGGTGCTGGGCGATGCGCCGCGCATCGCGGTGGAAGCCGCCTCGCCCTTCGGCTGGACGCGCTTCGTGGACGACGAGGAGGACGTGGTCGGCCTGCCGGGCTTCGGCGCCTCGGCGCCCGGTGGCGATCTCTACAAGCATTTCGGGCTGACGCCCGAGAAGGTCGCCGAAAAGGCCCGCGCCAAGGCCGGCGCCTGACGATACAGCGAGCCCCGACAGGGCCGGCCGAACCGATCGGCCGGCCCTGTCCGTTTCCGACGCGCGCTCGCTCGCGCCCTCGACCTTTGAGGCAGCCCCTATGACCAAGCGTCCCTGGATCGGCACAAGCTGGAAGATGAACAAGACCGTCGCGGAGGCCGACGCCTTCTGCGAGACCGTCGCTCGCTCGCCCTTCGCACGCGACGACCGGGCCCAGCTCTTCGTGATCCCACCATTCACCGTGCTCTACCGCGTGGCCCAGGCGCTGGACGAGACCGACCTGATCGTCGGCGCGCAGAACGCCCACTGGAAGGATGCCGGCGCCTGGACCGGCGAGGTCTCCCCGGTGCAGGTCAAGGACTGCGGCGGCCGACTGGTCGAGATCGGGCATTCGGAGCGGCGCGAGCATTTCGGCGAGACCGACGAGACGGTGGCCCTGAAGACCGAGGCCGCCGTCCGCCACGGGCTGGTGGCGCTGGTCTGCATCGGCGACACGCGCGAGGAATACGACGCCGGCCGCACCGCCGAGGCCCTGCGCCGGCAGACCGAGGCGCTGATCTCGCGCGTGGACTGGAGCCGCCCGGCCAAGGTGGTCGTCGCCTACGAACCGGTGTGGTCGATCGGCGAAGGCGGAACGCCGGCCGAGCCGGGCTTTGCCGACGAGCAGCATGCCCGCATCAAGGAGTTGACGCGCGAGAAGCTCGGCTTCGCGCTGCCCGTCCTCTACGGCGGCAGCGTCAATCCCGGCAATTGCGTGGAGCTCGCCGCGCAGGACCATATCGACGGTCTCTTCATCGGCCGTTCCGCCTGGAACGCCGAGGGCTATCTATCCATCGTGTCCGACGTCGTCTCGTCCCTGTCCTGACCCCGCCTGGAGCAACCCCTTGGCCCTGATCACGCTACGCCAGCTTCTCGACCACGCCGCCGAACACAGCTACGGCGTGCCGGCCTTCAACATCAACAACATGGAACAGGGGCTCGCGATCCTGGCGGCGGCGGCCAAGACGGACGCGCCCGTGATCCTCCAGGCGAGCCGCGGCGCGCGCGCCTACGCCAACGACCTGATCCTCGCGCGGCTGATCGAGGGCCTCGCCGAGATGCACCCGGACATCCCGATCTGCATGCATCTCGACCACGGCAACAACGAAGCGACCTGCATCACCGCGATCCAGCACGGCTTCACCTCCGTGATGATGGACGGCTCGCTCAAGGAGGACGGAAAGTCGCTGGCCGACTACGCCTACAATGCCGCCATCACCCGCCGCGTGTCCGACATGGCGCATTGGTGCGGCGCCTCGGTGGAGGGCGAGATCGGCGTTCTGGGCAGTCTGGAGACCGGCGGCGGCGAGCAGGAGGACGGACACGGCTTCGAGGGCACGCTGGAGCACGACCAGCTCCTCACCGACCCGGAGGAGGCCGCCCGCTTCGTCGAGGATACCCATGTCGACGCGCTCGCCGTGGCCATGGGCACCTCGCACGGCGCCTACAAGTTCTCGCGCAAGCCCGACGGCGAGGTGCTCGCGATGAACGTCATCGAGGCCATCCACCGGAAGCTTCCGAACACCCATCTGGTGATGCACGGCTCGTCCTCCGTGCCGGAGGACCTGCAGGAGATCGTCAACAAGTACGGCGGCCAGATCAAGCCGACCTGGGGCGTGCCGGTGGAGGAGATCCAGCGGGGCATCCGCCACGGCGTGCGCAAGATCAACATCGACACCGACTGCCGGCTGGCCCTGACGGGCGCGATCCGCAAGGTCTTCGCCGAGAACCCGGAAGAGTTCGATCCGCGCAAGTATCTCGGGCCCGGAATGGCGGCGATCACCAAGCTCGCCGCCCAGCGGTTCGAGGAGTTCGGCACCGCCGGCCACGCCTCGGCGATCAAGCCGATCGACCTCGCCGACATGGCCCGTCGCTACCGCGACGGCAGCCTGAAGGTGAGCAACGCCGCCTGACCGAGGAAGGGCGCGGTGGCTCGGCCGCCGCGCCCTTCGCCCTCATGCGTATCGCGCGAGGTCCCGCAGCGCCGGGAAGAGTTCGGGCGAGGCAGCCACCAGCGCGTTACCGACGAACAGGCTGTCACCCGCCAGGAAGTCGCTGACCTGTCCGCCCGCGCCCTCGATCACCGCCATGGCGCCCAGGCAATCGTAGGAATTGATGTGCGACTCGAGGTAGCCGATCAGCCGGCCCGCCGCGACATAGGCGAGCGCCAGCGCGCCGGAGCCGTCGCGATAGAACATGCCGCCCCCTTCCAGGAGCCGCCCGAACACCGGCAGGAGATCGGACGGAGGCCGGCGGGTCGAATATCCGGTGGCGATCAGCCCGTCGCCGACGCTCGCCGCCCGGCGTACCCGGATCGGCTCGCCGTTCAGCGTGGCGCCCCGTCCGGCGCCGCCGGCGAAGAGTTCGCCGCGCGCGGGGGCGTTGACGAAGCCCATCCGGTTCACCCCGCCCTCCACGAAGGCGATCGAGATGCACCAGCTGCTCATGCCGCAGACGAAGGGCTGGGTGCCGTCGATCGGGTCGACCACCCAGATCCCCTGCCCGGCCGAGAAGTCGCTCCGGCCGCTTTCCTCGCCGAAGAAGGCGTCGTCGGGAAAAGCCTCGGCCAAGCGGTCGCGGATCAGCTTCTCCACGGCCACGTCAGCCTCGCTGACGACGTCCTGCGGCCCCTTGGACGAGACCGACAGCGTGTCGACGCGGCGGAAGTAGTCGAGTGCCAGCACGCCGGCCTCGCGGATGAGGTCGAGGGCGAAGCCGGCGCGCCGGTCGAGTTCGGTCGAGTTCATGGGAAACCTTCGGTCAGGAGAGGAAATCGGGCACCCGCGCGGTCTCAGCCGTCCTTCCAGAGCCAGGCAGCCCCGCGCACGCCGCTCGAATCGCCGTGGCGGGACGGCACGATCGGCGTGTGGAAGACGGTGGAGAACGTATAGCGCGCGATCCGCGCGGGCAGTTCTTCGTAGAGTTCCGGGATGTTGGACATGCCGCCGCCCATCACGAAGATGTCCGGGTCGAGCGTGTTGACTACCACCGAAAGGCCGCGCGCCGTACGGTCCAGGTAGCGGTCCCAGATCAGGCCCGCCAGCCGGTCCCCGGCGCGGACCTTCTCCATCACCGCCCGTGCCTTGAGCTCCGTGCCCGTATGGCGCGCGTACTCGGCCTCGAAGGCGCGGCCGGACACCCAGGTCTCGAGGCAGCCGTGCTTGCCGCAGTAGCAGGGGGCGCCGGGAAGCTCGGAGGCTTGGGGCATCGGCAGTGGGTTGTGGCCCCATTCGCCGGCCGAGTTGTTGGGCCCGTGATGCGCGCGCCCGCCGACCGCGATGCCGGCGCCCGCGCCGCTGCCGAGGATCACGGCGAACACGACGTTATGGCCCGCCCCTGCGCCGTCCACCGCTTCGGACGCGGCGAGGCAGTCCGCGTCGTTCTCCACCCGCAGTTCGCGGCCGAGCCGCTCGTGCAGGTCCGCCTCCACGGGGCGGTTCAGCAGCCAGGTGGAGCTTGCGCCCTTGCCGATCCGCGACTTGGGCTCCAACGAGCCGGGGATGCCGATGCCGACCGAACCGCGCTGGCCGGTCGCCGCCTCGAGCCGCAGGATGATGGAGCCGATCATGGCGATGCAGCCGTCGTAGTCGTGACGCGGCGTGTCCTCGCGAAGGCGCGCCAGTTCGCTTCCGTCCGGGGACAGCGCCACGCCTTCGATCTTGGTGCCGCCCCAGTCGATTCCGATCAACATGCCGCATCCCCTCCCAAGGAACGCCCCTCCGCGTCCATTCCCGCGCGAGGAAGGGTCATAGATGCTCATGATACCAGATGCCAGGGCAACTCGACGCTCGGGCGCGACGAAGAGGTGGAAAGATGCTGCCTGCCGTCCCATCTGGCGGGGACACGCCAGCCTGGAGGCCCGTGCCATGGGCATCGCCATCCCCTTCGACAACAGCTACGCGCGCCTGCCACAGGGCTTCCACGCCCGCGTGCCGCCGAAGCGCCTCGCTGCGCCTCGCATCGTCAAGGTGAACCGTGCCCTGGCCGCCGAGCTGGGGCTCGATGCGAGTGCGCTGGAATCGCCCGAAGCGGCGGCGGTCCTTTCGGGCGGGGCCGCCGCGCCGGGGTCGGAGCCGATCGCGCTCGTCTATGCGGGCCACCAGTTCGGCCAGTTCGTGCCGCGCCTCGGCGACGGGCGCGCGCTGCTCCTCGGCGAGGTGGTGGATCGTGCCGGAGCCCGCCGCGACATCCAGCTCAAGGGGTCCGGCGTCACCCCTTACTCGCGCCAGGGCGACGGTCTCGCCGCGCTCGGGCCGGTGCTGCGCGAATATCTCGTCAGCGAAGCGATGAACGCGCTCGGCGTGCCGACCACGCGCTCGCTCGCCATCGTCGCCACCGGCGAAAGCGTCTACCGCGAGACCGAACTGCCCGGCGCCGTGCTCACGCGGGTCGCCGCCAGCCATATCCGGGTCGGCACGTTCCAGTATTTCGCCGCGCGCGGCGAGACCGACAACCTGCGGGTCCTCGCCGATCACGCCATCACGCGTCACCAGCCCGACGCCGTCGGCGAGCCGGACCGCTACCGACGGCTTCTGGAGGGTGTGGCCCGACGGCAGGCCGCGCTGATCGCTCGATGGATGCTGCTCGGCTTCGTGCACGGCGTGATGAACACCGACAACATGGCCGTGTCGGGCGAGACCATCGACTACGGCCCCTGCGCCTTCCTCGACCGCTACGATCCGGCCACCGTCTTCAGCTCGATCGACCGCGGCGGGCGATATGCCTACGGCAACCAGCCGGCGATCGGGCAATGGAACCTCGCTCGCCTCGCCGAGTGTCTCTTGCCACTCCTGTCCGCCGTCGAGGCCGAGGCGATGGAGCAGGCGACCGGGGCGCTGTCGCTCTATGCCGACGAGTTCAACACCGCCTATCGCGCGGGCCTGCGCGCCAAGATCGGGCTGACCGAGGGCACGGACGAGGACACGGCGCTGGCCGAAGATCTCCTGCGCCGCATGCAGGAGGGGGGTGCCGACTTCACGGCGACCTTCCGCGGCCTCTCGGTTCTCGCAGGCGGCGGCGACACGTCCGCGATCTCGTCCGGCTTCCGCGATGCGGCGGCGTTCGACGCCTGGGCGCAGGACTGGCAAGCGCGTCTGGCGCGGGACGGCGCGGACAGACGCGCGAGCACCGATGCGATACGCCGCGCGAACCCGGCCTTCATCCCCCGCAACCAGCGCGTGGAAGAGGTGATCGCCGCAGCCGTGAGCGACTGCGACTTCGCGCCGTTCGAGGCGTTCCTGCAGGTCCTGTCCCGTCCCTACGACGACCAGCCGGACGCCGGGCGTTGGGCCGATCCCGGACCGCCCGCCCCCTATCGGACCTTCTGCGGGACCTGACGGGGCCGCCGCGCTTCACGAACGCGTCAATTTGCCCGCCTGCTCGGCCGCGCCATTGGCGAACAGGCTCCGCGCGTTAATCTTCCGAAGGCGTGGCCGACGGCCATGCCATCTCGAAGACGAAACGAGGCGGTGCCCCCCGGCCATGCTGGAGCGAGCGGACGATCCCTATTGCGGAAGCCCGCCCCTGCCGGCGGACCTCCTGGCTGCCTGGAACCTCGATCCGGCGCTTCTCGCCGTGCTCGCGCTCGCCCTCGCGGCGGGGCTCCGTGCCATCGGGCGCGACGGGACCGACGCGAGGCACCGCCGCCGATGGTTCCTCGCCGCCTTCCTCGCCCTCGCCGTGGCGTTCCTCTCGCCTCTATGTGCCCTTTCCTCCGCACTCTTCTCGGCGCGGGTGGTGCACCATGTGCTGCTCGTGGCCGTCGCCGCTCCGCTCGCCGCCCTCGCCTTCCCGGCACGCACGGCCATCGGCTCGCGGGCGCTGGCCGGCGCGACGCTCGCCCATGTGGTGACGCTCTGGATCTGGCACGCGCCGCAGCCCTACGCCTTCGCCCTGTCGAGCGATGCCGCCTACTGGTTCATGGAGCTGACGCTGCTTCTGCCTGCCTTCGCCTTCTGGCGCGGCGTCCTCGGCCGGCGGGCCGCCAGCCCTCCGGCGCTTCTCGCCCACCTCACGGTGATCGTGCAGATGGGGCTCCTGGGCGCCCTCATCACCTTCGCCCCGGCGCCGCTCTACGCGCAGCACTTCCTGACCACCGGCCCATTCGGCCTCACGGCGCTGGAAGACCAGCAGCTCGCCGGCCTCGTCATGTGGGTTCCCGCGCTGGTCCCCTATCTCCTTGCCGCTCTCGCTGGCGTCGTGCGGCTGGCGGGCTCGGCGGACGAGCGCGAGGGGGCTGCCGCTTGATCCTGGTCTGGGCGAAGAGCCTTCACATCGCGGCGCTGATCGTCTGGTCGGCCGGGCTCCTGACGCTGCCGGTGCTGATGGCGCAGCGCGAGGCCCTGGGGCCCGGGCGCGAGTTCGACCGCCTCCACGCCTTCACCCGTTTCGCCTATATCGTCGTCATCTCGCCGGCCGCGTTCGTGGCGGTCGGGTCGGGCACCGCGCTGATCCTGCTGCGCGAGGTGTTCACACCGTGGTTCGGGGCGAAACTCCTGCTGGTCGGCGCGCTGGTGGCCGTGCACGTGCGGATCGGGCTTCTGGTCCTGTCGGTGTTCGACGAGGGCGGCCATTTCCGCCTGTGGCGCGTCGTGCTCGCCACCGTGCTGATTTCCGGCATCCTGTCTGGCATCCTGTGGGTCGTCCTGGCCAAGCCGGACGTTCCGCTCGGCTGGCTGCCGTCCGTCGCCTTCGAGCCCGGCGGGCTCGGCCGGGTCGGCGACGACGTCATTCGTCGTCTGACACCATGATTCCGACGCCATGATGCAGGATCAGCTTGCCCCCGTGCCAGCCCGCGAGCCCGGTGAAGACGCTGCCGAGAACCGACAGGAACAGGCCGAGCGGCAGGACCGATTCCGGGCTTGCCAGCCGAAGGCCCCAGTTCGTGGCGATGATCGAGATCAGCATCATGGCGGCGACGGCATGCGTCCAGCTCGCCGCCCGCGCGCGGATGCCGGGCACGAAGATCAGCTCCATCGTGCCGACCATGGCCGCGACGACGCCGAAGCCGAGCGCCGCGCCCGCCGACCACAGGCCGGCGCGAACCCAGAACGGATCGGCCGACCACCAGTAGAAGAGGTCGCAGCCGAGCGTCGCGATCACCAGCGCGATCGGAAAATGCACGCTCATGGCGTGGATCGGATGGCCCGCGACGGCGACCGCCGAGCTCACGTCCTTTTCCGCCACACGCTCCAGGACGGGGCTTCCCGTCGACGTCGTCTCGCTCATCGGACCGCTCCCGCTACGGCGCCGGTCTCGTGCGGGCGCCGCAGGGGGATGTGGAGCGCGGCTGCGATCCTGCCACTTCTGTCGGCTTGCTCGGGCCCGCTTTCGACGCTGGCGCCCGCCGGCCCCGCCGCCTCGGCCACGGCCCTTCTCTGGTGGGTAATGCTGGCGGGCGCGACGGCGATCCTGCTCCTCGTTCTGGCCCTGGTCGGCTTCGCCTTCCTGCGGCCGGGCGTCGGCCGCGACGTGCCGCCGCAGCGGTGGCTGGTCTGGGGCGGCCTGGTGTTTCCCGGCGTGGTCCTCGGCGCCCTTCTCGTGTTCGCTCTGGCCACCGGGGAGCGGCTTCTCGCCCATCCCGGCACGCCGGGCCTCTTCACGGTGGAGGCACGCCCGCACCAATGGTCCTGGCGCTTCCGCTACGCGGACGGGCGCGAGAGCGTCGACGTGCTCCACCTGCCGGCCGGACGGCCGGTGGACGTGCGCGTCGTCGGCTCGGACGTGATCCACTCGTTCTGGGTGCCGCGCCTCGGCGGGAAGATCGACGCCATTCCGGGTCACGTGAACACGATCCGCCTCATGGCCGACCGTCCCGGCACCTTCGGCGGGGTCTGCGCCGAGTTCTGCGGCGTCGGCCATGCCGCCATGGGGTTCCAGGTCGTGGCGCACGCGTCCGCCGATTTCGACGCCGCGCTGGCCGGCGTCCTGGAGGGAACCCGATGACGCACGCGGATCCCGTCCGTCTCCACCGGGAGCTGGAGCGCATCTGGCGCACGCCCGGCGGGCTCGGCCGTCTTTCGGCCGTGAACCACACGGTGCTCGGCCGGCGCTTCATCATCGCCGCCTTCGTGTTCTTCGCGATCGGCGGCATCCTG
Organism: Aureimonas flava; assembly: GCF_003583935.1. Lineage (GTDB taxonomy): Bacteria > Pseudomonadota > Alphaproteobacteria > Rhizobiales > Rhizobiaceae > Aureimonas > Aureimonas flava. Next base: position 51,818 of record NZ_QYRN01000003.1, read on the forward strand.
TCGATGCTGATCCGCGCCCAGCTCGCCTCGCCGCGCAGTGCCTTCGTCGGGCCGGACCTCTACAACCAGATCTTCACCATGCACGGCACGGTGATGATGTTCCTGTTCGCCATTCCGATGTTCGAGGGGCTGGCGATCTACTTTCTCCCCAAGATGCTGGGCGCGCGCGACCTCGCCTTCCCGCGCCTCACCGCCTACGGTTTCTGGTGCTACGTCTTCGGCGGGTCGATCCTGGTGGCCGCCCTCCTGTTCGGCGCCGCGCCCGACAGCGGCTGGTTCATGTACACGCCGCTATCGTCGGGCCGCTATTCGCCGGGCATCAACGCCGACGTCTGGCTGCTCGGCATCACCTTCGTCGAGATTTCGGCCATGGCCGCCGCGGTGGAACTCACCGTCTCGATCCTGAAGATGCGCGCGCCCGGCATGTCGCTCGCGCGCATGCCGATCTTCGCCTGGTACATCCTCGTCACCGCCGGCATGATGCTGGTCGGCTTTCCGCCGCTGATCCTCGGCTCGATCCTGCTCGAGATGGAGCGGGCCTTCGACCTGCCCTTCTTCGACCCGACGCGCGGCGGCGACGCGCTCCTCTGGCAGCACCTGTTCTGGCTCTTCGGCCACCCGGAGGTCTACATCATCTTCCTGCCGGCGGCGGGCATGATCTCCACCATCCTGCCCGTCCTGGTCGGCCATCGGCTGCTCGGATATTCCTGGATCGTCGTCTCCGTCGCCGCCATGGGCTTCCTGAGCTTCGGCCTCTGGGTCCACCACATGTTCACGGTGGGCATTCCCCATCTCGCCCAAGCCTTCTTCTCCGCCGCCAGCGTCCTGGTCGCGGTGCCGACGGGCGTCCAGATCTTCCTTTGGATCGGCACCCTGATGGCCGGCCGGCCACGCCCGACGCTGCCGATGCTCTACCTCGTCGGCTTCTTCGCGGTGTTCGTCTGCGGCGGGCTGACGGGCGTGATGCTCGCCATCGTCCCGTTCGACTGGCAGGCGCACGACACGCATTTCGTGGTCGCCCACATGCACTACGTGCTGGTCGGCGGCTTCGTGTTCCCGATGCTGGCGGCAGCCTACTACTACCTGCCGCATTTCAGCGGCCGAAAGCCGCTCTACGGCGTCGGCCACGTCGCCTTCTGGCTCATCTTCGTCGGCTTCAACGCCACGTTCCTGGTCATGCACCTGACCGGCCTGCTCGGCATGCCGCGCCGCTACCACACCTACGAGAGCGGCTACGGCTGGGACTGGCTGAACCTCGTCTCCTCGATCGGCGGCTTCGTCACCGCCATGGGCTTCGCGCTGGTCGCCTTCGACTTCATCTTCCAGTTCCGCTTCGGCCGCGTCGCCGATCGCAACCCGTGGGACTCGGGCGGCCTCGAATGGGCCACCGCCACGCCCCCGCCCGCCTACGCCTTCGCTTCGATCCCCACGGTGGAGGGCCGGGAGCCGCTAGCCGCCGACCCGGACCTCGGGCAGAAGCTGGCCGCCGGCGACGGCTACCTCGCCGCGGCGCGCAACGACTGGCAGGAAACGCTGGTGGTCGACATGGCGACCGGGCGGCCCGAAGCGATCCAGCTCCTGCCGCAGCCGACCTTCCTGCCGCTGGCCACGGCCCTGTCCACCGGCACCGTCGTCCTGTCGCTGCTGTTCAAGGTCTACCCGCTTGCGCTCGCGGCGACCGCCGCGACGCTCTGCCTGTTTCTCGCCTGGACGCGCGCGACCGGCGCCACGGTGGATCGGGGAGAGATCGACGCCGGGCGCGGCCTGCGCCTGCCGATACATGCCGAGGTTCGCCGCCCCTTGTCCTGGTGGGGCATGAGCTTCGTCCTGGTGGCGGACGCGACGATCTTCGCCTCGCTCCTGTTCGGGGCCCTGTTCCTCTGGCTCGTCGCGCCCGGCTGGCCACCGCCCGCGCTCGCCGAAGTCCCGCCCACCCTGCTCGGGGCGGCGGCCCTCGCGCTCGTGCTGGCCGCGATCGGTGGGGCATGGGCCCTCGCGGCCCTCGGGAAGGGGTCGGGTCTTTCCGGCACGCTGCTGGCGGCGCTCGCCGCAACCGCCGGAACGGCGCTCCTCGTCTGGGCGACGCTCCTGGTGCCGACGCCGACCGCGCACGCACACCTGGCGACCACGGCGGCGATCCTCGCCTATGCCGCGTTCCACGCCGCGCTCGGAGCGATCTTCGCCCTCTTCGGCCTCCGACGCATTCACGCCGGCAAGGTCACCGCGCGTCGCAGCGCGGACCTGTCGATCGGCGCGTTGTGGCACGGCTACACGGCGGCTTCCGGCGTCGTCGCGTTGGCCTTCGTGGCCCTGGTCCCGTGGCTCGCCGGTATCGGAAGGGTCATGCCGTGATGAGCGAACGGTCGGCGGCCAATCTTCTGCTGCTGGTGGCGGGGCTCGTGATCTGGAGTTCGGCCTTCGTCTCGCTCTACGCGCTGCTGTCGGTCGGCTGCGCCTTCGGGTGGGAAGCGCGCAGCGTCGGACCGGTCTCGGTCCAGCGCGCGGTGCTCCTGGGTGTCTGGCTGCTGCATCTGGCCGCCCTCGCCGCCCTGGTCGGATGGACATGGCGGCGGGCGCGGCGGGCGGCCCCAAGCGATCCGCTGGCCGGCTTCTTCGCCCGCACCGCGCTCGCCTGCGCCGTCGTCTCGGTCGCGGTGACGCTGGTCAACTACGCGCCGATCCTCGGTCTGTCGGCCTGCCTGTAGCGGCAGGCCAGGCTAGGTCGGTCTCCGCCGACCCGGCCGATTCGCGTTTCCCCGATGCCGTGCGGCTCAGCGGATGGCTTCGAAACCGTTGCACCAGGCGCGCCAGTCGGCGCTGCCGGGGCGATAGGGATTGTCCCGACGCGTCCGGTTGTTACGGGCCGCATCCTCGCCTTCCATGCGCACGACGTCGTCGCGCGTCATGGCGAAATTCGCTGCCTTCATCATTCGGTTTTCCTTCACGATATCCAACAGTCCCTCCCAGCCTTTGGATCACAAAACTTCGTCAACCATGCGACGGCGCCGCTCTATAGGGCGGGTCCCGCGCCGTCAAAGGGGGCGAGACCAATTTTTCGCCGATGGTTTCCACGCGAAAGACTGAGGTCGTTTCCTTTCGGGTGCAACTGACACTATGTTTCGCTTCGTAGCATTCGAGTTTCGCTTTTTGCCCTTCGCCGTTCGAGGTTGCCCATGTTGTCAGAGCGTCAGGCCCGAATCGTCGAAGCCGCCAAGCGTGAAGGCAAGGTGCTGGTGGACGCGCTGGCGGCGCGGTTCGAGGTCAGCGTCCAGACCATCCGCAAGGATCTGAACGAGCTTTGCGAGCAGCGGCTCCTGTCGCGCATCCATGGCGGGGCGGTGCTCGGATCGGGCGCGGAGAACGTGGGCTACGACGCCCGGCGCGCGATCGCGGCGGTGGAGAAGCTTCAGATCGGGCGCGCGGCGGCCGACCTCGTGCCAGACCGGTCGTCGCTGTTCATCAACATCGGCACCACGACCGAGGCTGCCGCGCAGGCGCTCCTGCATCATGCCGGCCTTCTCGTGATCACCAACAACCTCAACGTCGCCAACGTGATGCGGCCGAGTCCTCAGATCGAGGTGATCGTGGTGGGCGGCGTGATCCGGCGCAGCGACGGCGGGATCGTCGGCGAGGCGGCGGTGGATTTCATCCGCCAGTTCAAGGTCGACTTCGCGATCGTCGGCGTGTCCGCGATCGATTCGGACGGCGCTCTGCTCGACTTCGACTATCGCGAGGTGCGCGTCGCGCAGGCGATCATGGCCAACGCGCGGCATGTGATCCTGGTCTCGGACGGCTCCAAGTTCGACCGCACCGCACCGGTTCGGATCGGCCATATCTCGCAGGTGCAAAGCTTCGTCACCGACCGCTGCGGATCGGAGGAAGTGCGCGACATCTGCCGCCAGGCGGGGGTGCGGCTGATCGAGACGGCGGCCGCTCCGGAAGACGTGTAGCGTCGCTTGACTTTCGTTTATTTTCGTTTCTAATCCTCCTACTTTCGCATTTGCGCGATTATTGCTGCAATGCGAAAGCGGTGGGATCATGCAGAGCTTCGACCTCTTCATCATCGGCGGCGGCATCAACGGATGCGGCATCGCCCGCGACGCGGCCGGACGGGGCTACTCGGTCGGGCTCGCCGAGGCGCGGGATCTCGGCAGCGGCACCTCGTCCTGGTCCACCAAGCTGATCCACGGCGGCCTGCGCTATCTGGAGCACTACGAGTTCCGTCTGGTGCGCGAGGCGCTGATGGAGCGGGAGGTGCTCTGGGCCATCGCGCCGCACATCATCCAGCCGCTGCGCTTCGTGCTGCCCCACCATTCGGGCCTGCGCCCATCGTGGCTGCTGCGGCTCGGCCTCTTTCTCTACGACCACCTGGGCGGACGCCGGAAGCTGGCGGCCACGCGCACGGTGGATCTCGCCGGCCCGCTCGGCGCGCCCCTCAAGCCCGCCTTCGCCAAGGGTTTCGAATATTCCGACGCGCGCGTGGACGACACCCGCCTCGTGATCGCAAACGCGCGCGACGCGGCGCGGCACGGCGCGTCGATCCGGGTGCGAACCCGCGCCACGGGGGCGCGGCGCGAAGGCGACGGCTGGGTGATCACTCTCGAGGACACGCAGACCGGCGCGACCGAGACGGTGGGCGCGCGCTTCCTGGTCAATGCCGCAGGTCCGTGGGTCGACCGGGTGATCCAGTCCACCCTGTCGCGGCCGGACGCGCACAACATTCGCCTCGTGCAGGGCTCGCACATCGTGATGCGCCGGCTCTTCGACCACGACCGCGCCTATATCTTCCAGAACGCGGACGGGCGGATCATCTTCGCGATCCCCTACGAGCGCGACTTCACGCTGGTCGGCACGACGGACCGCGACTATGCCGGCGACCCGGCCGACGCGGCGATCAGCGAGGAGGAGACCGCCTATCTCCTCAAGGCCGCGAGCGAGTATTTCGCCGAGCCGCTGCGGCGCGAGGACATCGTCTGGAGCTTCTCGGGCGTGCGCCCGCTGTTCGACGACCACGCCTCCAAGGCCCAGGAAGCGACGCGCGACTACGTTCTGAAGGTCGACGCCGCCGGCGGCGTGCCGGTGCTCAACATCTTCGGCGGCAAGATCACCACCTATCGCCGACTGTCCGAGGATGTCCTGGACGCCGTGGAAAAGGCGCTGGGCGCCAAGGGCCGCCCCTGGACGGGCAAGGCCGCCCTGCCCGGCGGCGACTTCGCGGTGGACGGGCTGGATGCGCTCGATGCGCGCCTCGCCGAGGCCGCGCCCGCTCTCTCCCCGGATACCCGCGCGCGGTTGGTGCGGGCCTACGGCACGGAAGCGATCGCGATGGCGGACGAAGCCGGGCCGGGCGGCCGGGCGGACTGGGGCCGCGACCTCGGTCACGGATTGACCGAGCGCGAGGTCTCGTGGCTCGTTCGTCACGAGTGGGCCCGCACGGTCGAGGACGTGCTCTGGCGCCGCTCGAAGCTCGGCCTGCGCTTCGGCCCCGACGAGGTGGCCGGGTTGGAAGACGTGATGGGCGGGCTGGTATCGCGCGGGCGACGCCAGGGACTGGCGGCGGAGTAGGCGTCGTCGCGCCGCCAAGGGCGCGGGGACGGCGTTGAGGATTTGGCTGCACGGGAGGTTACGGTGCTGCTGTTGGAACAGGTCGGCAAGCGGGTCGGCGCGGAGACCCACATCGAGGACGTCAGCCTGACGCTGCAACGCGGCTCGGTGAACGTCCTGCTGGGCCCGACCCTGTCGGGAAAGACCAGCCTGATGCGCCTGATGGCCGGGCTCGACCGGCCGACGAGCGGGCGCATCTTCATGGACGGGAAGGACGTGACGGGCGTGCCCGTGGCCAAGCGCAACGTTGCCATGGTCTACCAGCAGTTCATCAACTACCCGGCGATGACGGTGTTCGAGAACATCGCCTCGCCGCTTCGCGTGCAGGGCCGCCCCGAGGCCGAGATCCGCGAGGCGGTGGACGGCGCGGCGAGCCTGCTCAAGCTCAAGCCCTATCTCGACCGCACGCCGCTGAACCTTTCGGGCGGCCAGCAGCAGCGCACCGCGCTCGCCCGCGCCCTGGTCAAGAAGGCCGACCTGGTGCTTCTGGACGAGCCGCTCGCCAACCTCGACTACAAGCTGCGCGAGGAACTGCGCGAGGAGCTTCCGCGCATCTTCGCCGAGAGCGGCGCGATCTTCGTCTACGCCACGACGGAGCCGACCGAGGCGCTTCTCCTGGGCGGCAACACGGCCACCCTGTCGCGCGGGCGCGTCACCCAGTTCGGCCCGACGCCGGACGTGTACCGCCGCCCCGCCGACCTCGAGACCGCGCGGATCTTCTCCGACCCGCCGCTCAACGTCCTCGCGATGGAAGCGGAGCGCGGCATCCTCGTCTCGCCGCACGGGTTCAGCGTGCCGGCGCCGGGCCTCCCCGACGGCGCCTATCTAGCGGGCCTGCGCGCCCATCACCTGCGCGCCGGTCCGCCCCCCTTGGGCACCGCCGGATTCGAGGCGCGCGTCGTGGTGACCGAGGTCACGGGCTCGCAGACCTATCTCCATGCGGACATCGGCGGCGACCGGCTCGTGGCGGTGCTGCCCGGCGTGCGGGCGTCCGAGCGGGGCGCGCCGATCGAGTTGCACTTCGCGCCGGGCGACCTGCGCGTGTTCGGTGCCGACGGCCGGGCCGCCGCGCCCGCCCTGGCTCGGGCGGCCTGAGGGAGGACGCGATGTCGAAGATTCAGCTCGATCACATCCGCCACGCCTACACCCCCGAACTCGCCCGTGCCGGCACCTATGCGTTGCGCGAGGTGGACCACGTGTTCGAGGACGGCGGCGCCTATGCCCTGCTCGGCCCATCCGGCTGCGGCAAGACCACGCTCCTCAACATCATCTCGGGGCTGCTGACGCCCTCCGAAGGGCGCCTGCGCTTCGGCGAGCGCGACGTGACCGACCTCGCGCCGGAAGCGCGCAACATCGCGCAGGTGTTCCAGTTTCCGGTCATCTACGACACGATGACGGTGGCCGAGAATCTCGCCTTCCCGCTGCGCAACCGGAAGGTGCCCGAGGCCGAGATCGGCCGGCGCGTGGCGACCATGCTCGATCGCCTGGCGTTGACGCCCAAGGCCAACCGCAAGGCGCGCGGCCTCACCGCCGACGAGAAGCAGAAGATCTCGCTCGGTCGCGGCCTCGTGCGTCACGACGTCAACGCCATCCTCTTCGACGAACCGCTGACGGTGATCGACCCGCAGATGAAGTGGGTGCTGCGCTCGCTGCTCAAGGAACTGCACCGCGAGTTCCGCGCCACCATGGTCTACGTCACTCACGACCAGACCGAGGCGCTGACCTTCGCAGAGAAGGTCGTCGTCATGTACGAGGGCCAGGTGGTCCAGATCGGCACACCCAAGGAGCTGTTCGAGCGTCCGCGACACACGTTCGTCGGATACTTCATCGGCTCGCCCGGCATGAACGTCCTGCCCTGCCGCGTCGAGAACGGCCGGGCGATCGTGGCCGGCGGCTCCGTGACGACCGACGCCGCAGTCCCCGCGGCCGCCGGGCGGCTCGAGCTCGGCATCCGGCCCGAGTTCGTGCGGCTCGTGGGGGCCGGCAGCGACGACGCGCTTCCCGTGCGCATCGACAAGATCGAGGACATCGGCTCCGAGCGCATCGTGCGCGCGCGCCTCGGCGACGAGAAGCTCGCCGCGATCCTGCCCGAGGGCGTCGAGGTCCCCGCCGACGCGGCGGTGCGCTTCGAGCCCGGCGCGGTGAACCTCTATGCCGACAGCTGGCTCGTGGCGGGAAGGAGCTGAGGCGATGGACAAGACCTGGAACAACAAGGCCTGGTTCATGGTCCTGCCGGTGCTGGCGCTGGTCGCCTTCTCGGCCGTGATCCCGCTGATGACCGTGGTCAACTACTCGGTTCAGGACTCGTTCGGAAACAACGAGTTCTTCTGGGCGGGAACCGAATGGTTCACCGACGTCCTCCAGTCCTCGCGCTTCCACGACGCGCTGGTGCGCAACCTGATCTTCTCGGGCATCATCCTGGCGATCGAGGTGCCGCTCGGCATCCTGGTGGCTCTGGCCATGCCCAAGAAGGGAATCTGGGTGCCGGTCTGCCTCGTTCTGATGGCGCTGCCGTTGCTGATCCCGTGGAACGTCGTGGGCACGATCTGGCAGGTCTTCGGGCGCACCGACATCGGCCTCCTCGGCCGCACGCTGGCCAATCTCGGCATCCCCTACAACTACGTCCAGAACTCGTTCGACGCCTGGGCGACGCTGATCGTCATGGACGTCTGGCACTGGACCAGCCTCGTGGTGCTGCTCTGCTACGCCGGGCTCGTGTCGATCCCCGACGCCTACTACCAGGCCGCCAAGATCGACGGCGCCTCGCGCTGGGCGGTGTTCCGCTACATCCAGCTTCCGAAGATGGGCCGCGTGCTGCTCATCGCCGTGCTCTTGCGCTTCATGGACAGCTTCATGATCTACACCGAGCCCTTCGTGGTGACGGGCGGCGGCCCCGGCAACTCGACGACCTTCCTGTCGATCGATCTCGTCAAGACGGCGGTCGGCCAGTTCGACCTCGGCCCGGCCGCGGCCATGAGCCTGATCTACTTCCTGATCGTGCTCCTGCTTTCCTGGGTGTTCTACACAGTGATGACCAATGCCGGGACCGACCGGCCCAGCGCGGGAGACCAGGCATGAGCGCCGCCGCCGCCTCCCCCGCCGCCGAGGCCCATGCCGCCATTCCGCCGGCACTCCATTCCGAGGACGCGCTGAGGGCCCGCTCGCGCCTTGCCTCGGGCCGCTTCCGGCCCAAGGCGCTGATCCCGGCGCTCTACATCCTGTTCCTGCTCCTGCCGATCTACTGGCTCGTCAACATGAGCTTCAAGACGAACCAGGAGATCATCTCGACCTTCACGCTCTGGCCTCAGAATCCGACGCTGGACAACTACCGGACGATCTTCACCGACCCGTCCTGGTACTCGGGCTACATCAACTCGATCATCTATGTCGTGATGAACATGGTGATCTCCGTCTCCGTGGCGCTGCCGGCGGCCTACGCCTTCTCGCGCTACCGGTTCCTGGGCGACAAGCACCTGTTCTTCTGGCTGCTGACCAACCGCATGGCGCCGCCGGCCGTGTTCGCCCTGCCCTTCTTCCAGCTCTATTCCGCCTTCGGCCTGATCGACACGCACATCGCGGTGGCGCTCGCCCACTGCCTGTTCAACGTGCCGCTCGCGGTGTGGATCTTGGAAGGCTTCATGTCGGGCGTGCCCAAGGAAATCGACGAGACGGCCTATATCGACGGCTATTCGTTCCCGCGTTTCTTCTTCAAGATCTTCACGCCGCTGATCGCGAGCGGCATCGGGGTCGCGGCCTTCTTCTGCTTCATGTTCTCGTGGGTCGAGCTCCTGATCGCGCGCACGCTGACCGTGACCGACGCCAAGCCGATCTCGGCCATCATGACGCGCACGGTCTCCGCCTCGGGCATGGACTGGGGCGTCCTGGCCGCCGCCGGAGCGCTCACCATCATTCCGGGCGCGATCGTGATCTGGTTCGTGCGGAACTACATCGCCAAGGGCTTCGCCCTGGGGAGAGTGTGATGGATCGCTCGAGCCCGCACTCACGCAACACCGTCGCTGCGGGCCCCGGCACCGGCCGCAACTGAGGAGGATCGCCATGGACTTCTCGTGGATGGCCTGGACCTGGCCGACCGCCGCCTTCTTCCTCTGCATCTTCGCGCTGATCGCGGCGATGGGCATGTGGGAGGTCGCCTCGCCCGGCGGCGGACCGAGACTGGGCGTGCTGCGCTTCGAGACCACGCGCGGCGACCGGCTCTTCGTCTCGCTGCTCGGCTCCGCCTTCATCTGCCTCGGCTCGCTGTACTTCTTTTCCGACGCCCCCCTCTGGTGGGCGCTCGGCGTGTGCCTCGCCTATGCGGGGCTGGTGTTCCGCTTCGTCTGAAGCGGCTTCGAACCCCGTCGCGCGCGGCCGGTCGCGCGGAAGGGCCGAAACGACCGGCCGTAAACCTGGCTTTGGGAGGAGACCGACATGAAGAAGCAATGGATGATGAGCGCGGCCGGCTTGGCGATCGCGCTGGCCACCGGGCCGGCCTTCGCCGACATGAACGCGGCGAAGTCGTTCCTGGACGCCGAGATCAAGGACCAGTCCAGCCTCTCGCGCGCCGATCAGGAAGCCGAGATGCAGTGGTTCATCGATGCCGCGAAGCCCTTCGCCGGCATGGAGATCAAGGTCGTCTCGGAAAACATCACGACCCACGACTATGAATCGAAGGTCCTCGCCAAGGCCTTCTCCGACATCACGGGCATCCGGCTGACGCACGACATCATCGGCGAAGGCGACGTGATCGAGAAGCTGCAGACGCAGATGCAGTCGGGCGAGAACATCTACGACGCCTATGTCAACGATTCCGACCTGATCGGCACCCACTGGCGCTACAATCAGGTCCGCAACCTCACCGACTGGATGGCCGGCGAGGGCAAGGACGTCACCTCGCCGACGCTGGACCTCGCCGACTTCATCGGCACCAGCTTCACCACCGCGCCGGACAAGAAGCTCTACCAGCTTCCCGACCAGCAGTTCGCCAACCTCTACTGGTTCCGCTACGACTGGTTCAACGACGAGAAGAACAAGGCCGACTTCAAGGCCAAGTACGGCTACGACCTCGGCGTTCCGGTCAACTGGTCGGCCTACGAGGACATCGCCGAGTTCTTCACCGGTCGCGAGGTCGACGGGAAGAAGGTCTACGGCCATATGGACTATGGCAAGAAGGACCCGTCGCTCGGCTGGCGCTTCACCGACGCCTGGCTCTCCATGGCCGGCAACGGCGACAAGGGCCTGCCCAACGGCCTGCCGGTGGACGAGTGGGGCATCCGCGTCAACGACCAGTCCCAACCGGTGGGCTCGTGCGTGGCGCGCGGCGGCGACACCAACGGACCGGCCGCGGTCTACTCCATCGAGAAGTATCTCGAGTGGCTGAAGAAGTACGCCCCGCCGACGGCGCAGGGCATGAACTTTTCCGAAAGCGGCCCGGTGCCGGCGCAGGGCGAGATCGCCCAGCAGATCTTCTGGTACACGGCCTTCACCGCCGACGCCGTCAAGAAGGGCCTGCCGGTGGTTAACGAGGACGGCACGCCCAAGTGGCGTATGGCCCCCTCCCCGCACGGCGTCTACTGGGTCGACGGCATGAAGCTCGGCTACCAGGACGTCGGATCGTGGACGCTGATGCAGTCCACCCCGACGGAGCGCGCCAAGGCCGCCTGGCTCTACGCCCAGTTCGTCACCTCCAAGACGGTCGACGTGAAGAAGAGCCACATGGGCCTGACCTTCGTGCGCGAGTCGACGATCCGGCACCAGAGCTTCACCGACCGCGCCAAGGACCTCGGCGGCCTCGTCGAGTTCTACCGTTCGCCGGCCCGCAAGCAGTGGTCGCCGACGGGCACCAACGTGCCCGACTACCCGAAGCTCGCCCAGCTCTGGTGGCAGGCCATCGGCGACGCGGCCGCCGGCAACAAGACGCCGCAGGAAGCCATGGACTCGCTCTGCGCGGAGCAGGAAAAGGTCATGGCGCGGCTCGAGCGCGCCGGCATCCAGGGCGAGAAGGGGCCGAAGCTCAACGAGGAGCACGACCTCGCCTACTGGAACGCCGAGGCGCAGAAGGCCGGCACGCTGGCCCCGCAGATGAAGAAGGAGAACGAGAAGGAGCAGCCGATCACCGTCAACTACGACGAGCTGGTCAAGAGCTGGGCCGACACCAACGCCGCCGGCGATCCGGGCGACGCGGCGGCCGGCACCACGGCCGTGAAGGCTTCGGCGCAGCCGGACACGGCCAAGCCCGCGAACTGACGCGCGGCTTCCTTCGCAGCGAACGGAAGGCCGGGGTCCGCCCCGGCCTTCGCATGACCTCGCATCCGAACCACCGGAGTTCCCCATGACCGGATACGTGCTGGCGATCGACCAGGGCACCACGTCCTCCCGCGCCATCGTCTTCGACGATTCGTTCCGCGTGGTGGGCGTCGGCCAGCAGGAGTTCGAGCAGATCCTGCCGCGTTCCGGCTGGGTGGAGCACGACCCGGAGGCGATCTGGCGTTCCGTCGTCGAGACGGTGAAGACCGCGCTGGCCGACGCCTCGCTGTCGCCCGGCGACATCGCCGCGATCGGCATCACCAACCAGCGCGAGACGACCCTGATCTGGGACCGCGAGAGCGGCCAGCCCATCCACAACGCCATCGTCTGGCAGGACCGGCGCACCGCCGACATCTGCCGCGCCCTGGTTAAGGACGGCGCGGAGGCGACGATCTCGGAGCGCACGGGTCTCGTGGTGGACCCCTATTTCGCCGGCACCAAGATCGCCTGGATGCTGGACCACGTGTCCGGCGCGCGGGCACGCGCCGAGGCCGGCAAGCTCGCCTTCGGCACGGTGGACACCTTCCTTCTCTGGCGGCTGACGGGCGGGCGCGTCCACGCCACCGACGCCACCAACGCCTCGCGCACCATGCTGTTCGACACGGCGCGCAACGAATGGGACGACGAACTCCTGCGCCTCCTGCGCGTGCCGCGCGCCGTTCTGCCGGAGGTGCGCGACTGCGCGGCCGATTTCGGCACCGTGGACCCCACCCTCTTCGGCGCCCCGATCCGGATCTGCGGGATGGCCGGAGACCAGCACGCCGCGACGCTGGGCAACGCCTGCTTCCGGCCCGGGATGATGAAGTCCACCTACGGCACCGGCTGTTTCGCCGTGCTCAACACCGGCACGGAACGGGTGCTGTCCGCCAACCGCCTCCTGTCGACCATCGCCTATCGCCTCGACGGCCGGACGACCTACGCGCTGGAGGGCTCGATCTTCATCGCCGGCGCCGCCGTCCAATGGCTGCGCGACGGGCTGCGCATCGTGGAGAAGGCGTCGGAGACCGGCCCGATGGCGACCCGGGCGGACGACAACCAGGACGTCTACCTGGTGCCCGCCTTCACCGGTCTCGGCGCCCCCTGGTGGGACGCGGAGGCGCGCGGCGCGATCTACGGGCTCACGCGCAACACCGGCCCCAACGAGATCGCGCGCGCGGCGCTGGAGGCCGTTTGCTTCCAGACCGCCGACCTTCTGTCCGCCATGCGGCTCGACTGGCCCGGCGCGGCCGACACGGTTCTGCGGGTCGACGGCGGCATGGTGGCCAGCGACTGGACCATGCAGCGCCTCGCCGACATCCTGGACGCGCCGGTGGACCGCCCGACCGTCCTGGAGACCACCGCCCTCGGCGCCGCCTGGCTGGCCGGCCGCCATTGCGGCGCGTGGCCGGACATGGACGGCTTCTCCGCCCGCTGGCGCCTGGAGCGCCGCTTCGAGCCCTCCATGGACGCCGTGCGGCGCGGCGAGAAGCTGAGCGGCTGGTCCAAGGCGGTCCGCCGGACGCTGACCGAGACCGTGGCGGGGTGACGCGTCAGAACACCGTCACGTCGCTTCCGTCCCGCGGCGAGGCCATCTGGCAGCCGGGGTTGAACAGGTCGGCCGGGTCGAGCAGCGCCTTGATGCCGGCCAGGACCTGCTGCTGAACGGGCGTGCGCCGCGTGGCGAAGTCGTCGCGCTTCAGCCGCCCGATGCCGTGCTCGGCGCTGATCCCGCCGGCATAGCGATCGACGATCGCATGCAGCGTCTTCTTGGCGAGCAGCATCTGGGCGTCGCGCTCCTCGCGCGCGAGGCCCGGGGGCGGCAGGACGTTGAAATGGATGTTGCCGTCGCCGACATGGCCGTAGGCGACCGGCAGGCAGTCCGGCAGGTGCCGGGCCATCTCCCTCATGCCCTCCTCGATGAAGGCGGCGACCTTGGACGGGGGCACGGAGAGGTCGGTGCGCAGATGGACGCCGCGCCTCGCCTGCCCCTCGTTCATGCCGTCCCGGATCTGCCAGAGATCGGCGGCCTGCGCTTCCGAGGCGGCCAGCACCCCGTCGACCACGTAGCCGCGCTCGGCGGCGAGCTCGAAGAAGCGTTCCATCAGGGGCTTGAGGTCGAGCGAGCCTGTGGCCGCGACGTCGATCAGCGCATAGGCGGGCGCCTCGGCGATCCGCGGCAGGACCAGCGAGGGGTCGGCCTCCTTGGCCAGCATCATGCCCTCCGGCGGCACCAGCTCGAAGGCGGACAGGAGGTCACAGCATTCACGCCGCGCCAGCGCATAGAGCGCCATCACGTCGTTCCGGTCGCCGAGCGCCAGGAAGGCCGTTTCCGTGCGCGTCGGCTTCGGCACGAGCCGGATCGCGGCGGCGGTGACGAGGCCGAGCGTGCCCTCCGCGCCGATGAAGAGCTGCTTGAGATCGAGCCCCGCATTGTTCTTGCGCAGAGTCGACAGACCGTTCCAGACCGTCCCGTCGGCCAGCACCACTTCCAGGCCGAGGATCATCTCGCGCGTCATGCCGTAGCGCAGGACGTTGATGCCGCCGGCATTTGTGGAGATGTTGCCGCCGATCTGGCAGCTTCCCTCGGCGCCGAGCGAGAGCGGGAAGAAGAGATCCTGCGCCTCCGCCGCTTCCTTGATGGCGCCGAGCACGCAGCCCGCTTCCACCACGGCGGAGAAGTCGGCCGCGTCGATCTCGCGGATGCGGTTCATCCGCTCCGTGGAAACGACCACGTGCGCCCGCGCGCTGGTCGGCAGGGCGCCGAGCACGAGGCCGGTGTTGCCGCCCTGCGGCACGACCGCGAGCCCCGCCTCGGCGCAGAAGCGCACCATGGCGGACGCTTCCGCGGTGTCGGCGGGCCGCAGCACCGCCACCGCGCTACCCTCCACGTCGCCGTGCCAGTCGCGCCGGTAACGCAGCGTGTCGGCGGGCTCGGCAAGCACCGACCGGCTTCCGAACCGCGCGACGAGAGCCTGCGCGAGTTCGGCCGGCGCGGCGTCGGTCATGACATTGGCATTCATCGATCGATCCTCCAGACGGGTTCGGGAATGCACCCGGAGGCCGTATCAGGCAAGGGCGTCGTGCGCCCCGGACGGGACGGAGTGGTTCGCCTCGACCGATCTCGCCCCGCCCGTCGCGGCGATGGCTGCGCCCGAACGCCCAGGAGGGCAGCCATTACCGGTGCCGCGCCAGCCAGGCCTGAAGTTCCGCCTCGGCCTGATCGAGCCCCGCGCGATTGAGGAGCCGCCGCATCAGAGCGAGGCTCACCGCACGGGTGCGCAGGTTGAAGAGGTCGCTGCCGCCGACCCCCTGGTAGGCGCCGACCTTCTCGTAGACCTGCTGGAGCCGGTTCTGCACGGTGCGCAGCGATAGTCCTCGGCGCTCGGCGATCATCCGATCGGTCAGCCCGAGGGCGAGATCGACCAGCACCTCGTATTCGACGTCCGACAGGCCTTCCGAGCGATTGGCCGCCTTCTGCTGGACGCCCCGGATCTCGCGGTCGATGACGCATTGCCCTTCCACGAAGACGCCCTTCAGGGCGAGACCGAGCCGCTCCTCCGAGGCCGACTTCAGGATGTAGCCGTAGGCCGCCCCAGCCGGAACGATGCGCGAGACGCCCCGCACATAGGCCTCGTCCGCGTAGTTCGACCAGAAGATGATGCTGGTCTCCGGCCGGTCGCGCCAGAGCGAGCGCGCGAGGTCGACGCCGGTGCGCCGCGGCATCTGGAGGTCCACCACGATGGCGCGCGCGCCGTGGCTGCGCGCCAGCCGTTCGCCCTCCTCCCCGTCCGCCGCCTCGATCAGCGCGCGGTCGGGCAGAACGCTGCGGATCACCTCGCGCAGGAAGGCGCGGTGCACCGCATCGTCCTCCACCAGGAGGATGTCGTCGGCGCTCACGACGCCACCGCCGCACCGGACGCCACGGGCAGCACCAGCGACATCAGCGTGCCGCGCCCGCCGGGTTGCCGATCGAGGAAGAAGCTTGCCGAGATCAGCCGGGCGCGGGTCTGCATGTTGCGGATGCCCCCGACGCGCCGCCGCTGGGGGATCGGCGCGAAGCCGATCCCATCGTCGCGCACCTCGACCCGCAGGGTCCCGTCCCGCCCGCCGGCGACGCGGACCTCGATCAGCGAGGGTTCGGCATGGCGCGCGGCGTTGTTGACCGCCTCCTGCACGATGCGGAACACGGCGAGCCGGAGCGCGGGGTCCAAGGTGTCGACCAGTCCGCCGCTCGCGTCGTCGAGCCGCCATTCGACGCCCGCGTCGAACAGCGCCCGGCCGAGAAAGTCCTCCACGCCCTCGGCGAAGCCGAAGAGCTCCAGCACGTTGGGTCGCGCGTCGTCGATGATCCTGCGGAGCTCGCCGACGCATCGATGCAGGCCCTCGATCGTGGGCGAGAGGCTCTCGGGCGCCGGGGACCCCTCGCGCAGCGCCTCCAGCCGGCGCACGATGCGGGTGAGGTCGGCGAGCGTCTGGTCGTGCAGGTCCATGCCGATGCGCTGGCGCTCGCGTTCCAGCTCTTCCGTCAGGCGCAGCGCGCCCTCGCGCAGCCCTTCCTCGCGCGCGCGCCCCTCGGCCTCCTCGATGGCGAGGCGACGCGCGTCCTGGCTGGCGCGCAGGGCATAGAAGTAGGGCGCCAGCATCTCCCCCACATGCCGGGCGAGGGTCATGTCGTCCTCGCCGTAGAAGTCGGCGTCGTGCTTGGAACAGGAGAACGCGCCGATGACCTCGCCGCGAACCAGCATCGCGGCATGGACGCGCGAACGCAGGTTCTGATCGAAGATCGGGTGGTTGAAGGCACCCTCGAAGCCGAACCGGGGGTCCCTCGTCGCGTCGCCGGTGACCATCGCCTCCTCCTGGCCGAGCAGGATGCGGCGGATCGGACTGCCGGAGACGGGGACGGGGTGCGGGTTCAGGCTCCAGTCGGTGTGCAGGCCCGCTTCGTAGGCCGCGTGGATATTGCCGCCCGACCCGAGGAGGCACACGTCGAGATGGTCGTGCGGCAGCACGTCGCCGAGCTCGGCCGACACGGACTGGATGGCCGCCTGGAAGTCGAGATGACCGGCGAGCGCGCGCGAGATTCTCAGGAGATGGCCGAACACCGCCTCCGCGCCGGGCACGATGCGGGGCTGCGCGTTTCGGCGTTGGGGATCGAGGCGTGTGATCATGCAGGATCGCACCACGTTTGCGCGCAGGCCGCCAGTGCCGATCGGCCGGCGGGCGCGACGTTCCTGGCACGGCGTTTGCGGGAACCCGCAAATGCCGTGCGCGAAGAGGATTGGACAGAACGGCTCGCGGTGGTCAACACTGATGCCCGGCCGTCGGGAGCGGCCCTGCCCTGCCACTGCGAGCGGGGCTGAGATGGGAGGGGCCGAAGCGGCCCATGGGAGGACCTATGATCGCCACGCGTCTCTTGCTGGCCGGCACCGCCGCCGCATGCCTTTTCACCGCCGGCTCGGCCTTTGCCGACACCGCCGACAAGTCCATCGCCCTGTCCAACAACTATGCGGGCAATTCCTGGCGCCAGGCCATGCTCCAGAGCTGGAAGACGGTGACCGACAAGGCCGTGGCGGACGGCATCGTGAAGTCGGCCGACGCCTTCACCACCGCCGAGAATCAGGCGACCGAGCAGGCTGCCCAGATCCAGAACATGATCCTTCAGGGCTACGACGCGATCGTCATCAACGCCGCCTCGCCGACCGCCCTCAACGGCGCCGTCAAGGAAGCCTGCGACGCCGGCATCACCGTGGTCTCGTTCGACGGCATCGTCACCGAGCCCTGCGCCTGGCGCGTGGCGGTGGACTTCAAGAAGATGGGCTCGGGCCAGATCGACTACCTCGCCGGGCGCTACCCCGACGGCGGCAACCTCCTCGAGCTCCGCGGCCTCGCCGGAACCTCGGTCGACGGCGAGATCCACGAGGGCATCGCGGCCGGCGTCGCCGCCCATCCGAAGTTCAAGATCGTGTCCGAGGTCCAGGGCGACTGGACGCAGACCGTGGCGCAGAAGTCGGTCGCCGGCGTGCTGCCCAGCATCCCCCAGGTCGTCGGCGTGGTGACGCAGGGCGGCGACGGGTTCGGTGCGGCCGAGGCCTTCGCTGCCGCCGGCCGCCCGACGCCGACCATCATCATGGGCAACCGCCAGGACGAACTCGCCTGGTGGAAGCAGCAGAAGGACAAGGACGGCTACGAGACCATGTCGGTCTCCATCGCGCCGGGCGTCTCGACGCTGGCCTTCTGGGTGGCGCAGCAGATCCTCGACGGGCAGGAGGTTCCCAAGGACCTCGTGGTGCCGTTCCTGGCGATCGATCAGGCGGGCCTCGACGAGGCGCTGAAGGACACGCCCGACGGCGGCGTCGCCAATGTCGACTACAGCCAGGACGACGCCAAGAAGGTGATCGCCGAGGCGAAGTAAGCCGCGAGCGGCGGCGGCGAGTGCCGCTGCCGCCCGCCCCGTTCGACGACGCAGGCTCGCGAGTGTTTCCATGATGCCATCCGAGGGCGGGGCCGACCCCGCCGACGCCCCCGCGCGCCCGCTGGTGGACCTTCGCGGCGTGGCGAAGGCCTATGGGGCCGTGCGCGCCCTTGGCGGGGTCGACTTCGCCATCGCGCCCGGCGAGTGCATCGGCCTCGCCGGCCACAACGGCGCCGGCAAGTCTACGCTGATGCAGGTGCTCGCCGGCAACGTGCGGCCGGACGAGGGAACGCTGCGGATCTCCGGCTCCGACGAGACGGGCCGCTATTCGGTTGAGCGGGCCGGCCGGCTCGGCGTGCGCTGCGTGTTCCAGGAACTCTCGCTCTGCCCCAACCTGACGGTGGCCGAGAACGCCCGCGTCCGCCATCCCTTCCTGCGCGGCTTCGGCTGGCGCGCGCGCGCGGCGCGGCTGATCGTCAGCCAGCTCGATGCGATCTTTCCCGGCCACGGCATCCGGCCGGGCGACCTCGTCTCCGACCTCGCCCTCGGCCAGCGCCAGATGGTGGAGATCGCCACCGTGTTCGCGGCGGGCGAGACGCCGCTCTCGCTGGTGATCCTCGACGAGCCGACCTCTTCGCTGGATGCTCAGGTGGCGGGCCAGCTTCTCGCCCACGTGCGCCGCTTCGTGGCCGAGGGGGGCAGCGTCGTGCTGATCTCGCACATCCTCGGCGAGATCCTCGAGACCTGCGACCGGATCACCGTGATGAGCGACGGCCGCGTCGTGGCCGACCGCGCCGCCAAGGAGTTCACCCGCCACTCGCTGGTCGAGGCCATGGGGCATGTGGCGCACGCGCAGGAGGACGCGGCCGAGACGAGCGCCGGCCCCACGGCCCGCTCGGCCGCACCCGTGGTCGCCTCCGCGGCCCCGCCGCGCCAGGCGAACGATCGGCGCGTCGAGGCGCGGCGCGGCGAGATCATCGGCCTCGGGGGCCTTGCCGGACACGGGCAGACCGCGTTGCTCGTGCTCCTGCAGAACGCATCGCGCGGCCGCTCGCGCCTCTGCGAGCTTCACGGGCGCACCGCCTTCGTCGCGGGCGACCGGCAGAGCGACGGCGTGTTCCCGCTCTGGTCGATCGGCGCCAACGTCACCGTGCGCTCGCTTCGCGCGATGAGCCGCCTCGGCCTGATCGACGCCGAGGCCGAGCGCGCGATGGAAGAGGAATGGAAGGCGCGCATCGCGATCCGCACGCCCGACATGGACAACGGCATCCTGACCCTGTCGGGCGGCAACCAGCAGAAGGCGCTGTTCGCCCGCGCGCTCGCCTCCGACGCCGAGATCGTGCTGATGGACGACCCGATGCGCGGCGTCGACATCGGCACCAAGCAGGAGGTCTACGCCCTGATCCGCGCCGAGGCCGCCAAGGGCCGCACCTTCCTCTGGTACACGACGGAGTTCGACGAGTTGCGCGCCTGCGATCACGTCTACGTCTTCCGCTCCGGGCGGATCGTCGCTGACATGGCGCGCAGCGAGCTGTCGGAGGCACGGGTCCTCCAGTCCTCCTTCGAGGAGAATGCGGCATGATCCGCAGCCCCGCCCTCGCCCGCACCCTGCGCGATCTCCTGCCGCCGGTCTCGCTGGCGCTGCTTCTGGTCGCCATCTTCATCATCCAGCCGCGCGCCATGAGCTATCTCGGCCTGTCGCTGATGCTCAACCTCGCGCTGCCGATCGCGCTGGCCACGATGGCGCAGCTCTGCGTCATCGCGGTAAACGACCTGGACCTGTCGATCGGCGGCTTCGTGTCCTTCGTCGCCTGCATCGGGGCGACGCTCCTGAACGACACGCCCTTGCTCGGCGTCCTCGCCCTGATCAGCTGCATCGGCGTCTATGCGCTGCTCGGCGCCCTGATTCACGTGCGCAACCTGCCCTCCATCGTGGTCACGCTCGGCATGAGCTTCGTGTGGCTCGGCGCGGCGGTGCTCCTGCTGCCGAGCCCCGGCGGCAGCGCGCCGGCCTGGCTCTCCGCCCTCGTCAAGCTCAAGACCCCGATCGTGCCGCTGGCGATCATCGCGAGCGCGCTCCTCGCCGTCGCCGGACATCTCCTCCTGATGCGCTCGTCCTTCGGCGTCGTGCTGCGCGGTGCGGGCGGCAATGCCCAGGCCGTGCAGCGCGCCGGCTGGTCGCTGCTGCGCGCGAAGATGACGATGTATGCGCTGTGCGGCGTGTTCGGCGTGCTGTCGGGCCTGGCGCTGGTGGGTCTCACCACGTCCGCCGACGCCAACATCGCGTTGCGCTACACGCTCCTGTCGGTCGCGGGCGTGATCCTGGGCGGGGGCGAGTTCACCGGCGGGCGCATCTCGCCGGTGGGCGCCGTGCTCGGCGCCCTGACACTGACCCTTGCGGGTTCGCTCTTGTCGTTCATGCGCATTTCGCCGGATTGGCAGATCGGCGCGCAGGGCGCCATCCTGATCGTGGTCCTGGCGCTGCGCGCCCTGGTCAATCGCGTGGAAAGGCAAGCGGCATGAGCGGCGCGATCTCGACGCCCCGGGCGAAGCGGCGCACGGCGCAGGCCCGCCCCTGGGTGTTCTCCTTTCTCGGCGCGGGCGCGGTGTTTCTGGCCACGATCGCCTTCACCGGCGGGACGGGCGCCGGCCAGATCCTGTCCACCGCCCTCACCTTCGCGACGATGTACGTGATCGTCGGCCTCGGCCAGATGTTCGTCATCACGACGGGCCCGGGCAATGTCGACCTGTCGATCCCCTCGACCATCGCGCTGGCGGGAGCCGTTTCGATGACGGTGATGGGGGGCAGCGACGCGATGATCCTGCCGGGTATCCTCGCCGCGCTCGGCGTGGGCGTCGCCGTCGGCTGCTTCAACTTCGCCCTGATCCGCATTCTCCAGATCCCCCCGATCATCGCCACCCTTTCGGCGAGCTTCCTGATCCAGTCGGTGGCCATCGCCTACGGACGCGGCCTGCGGGTGCGCCCGCCGGCCGCCTTCGGCGAGTTCGCGACCGGGCGGGTTCTCGGCGTGCCCTATCTCGCGATCGCCACGCTAGTGCTCTGCCTTGCCATGGGGGTGCTGCTGCACCGTACGGTCTACGGGCGCTCGATCTCGGCGATCGGCCAGAACCCGCGCGCGGCCCTCCTGGCCGGCATTCCGGTGGAGCGGCTTCGCTGGGCGACCTATGTCCTGTCGGCCGTCCTGGCCGGTCTCTGCGGCGCGGTCCTCGCCGGGTTCTCGGGCGGCTCCTCGCTGAACATGGGCGAGGAGTATCTCCTGGCATCCATCGCCGTGGTGGTGGTCGGCGGCTCGTCGGTGTCGGGCGGCCAGTCCAACGTTCCCGGCCTCTGGGGCGCGTCGATCTTCCTGTATCTGCTGGTGACGATGCTCAACACGTTCGGCGTGGGCGCAGGGCTGCGGCTGCTCCTGACCGGCCTCATCATCATCGCGATCATCACCGTCGCCGGCGGTCCCCGCACCGGACGCAACTGAAGGACACCCCCATGGCGATCATGACGCCCTACCAGATCGACGACGAGCGTTTCGAGGCGCTGACGCTGCTGAACGTCGAGCTGGAGATGGTGTTCGACGGCTGTCGCTGGGCGGAAGGGCCGGTGTGGTTCGGCGACGCCGGACACCTCGTCTGGAGCGACATCCCCAACGACCGGATGATGCGCCACATTCCCGACGTCGGCACGTCGGTGTTCCGGCAGGGCTCCAACCATTCCAACGGCAACACCCGCGACCGGCAGGGCCGGCTGATGTCCTGCGAGCACGGCACGCGGCGCGTGACGCGCACCGAGACCGACGGCTCGGTGACCGTGATCGCCGACCGGTTCGAGGGCAAGCGCCTGAACTCGCCGAACGACCTCGTGGTCCGCTCCGACGGCTCGATCTGGTTCACCGATCCGACCTACGGCATCATGGGCGACTACGAGGGGTTCCAGGCGGAGCCGGAGCAGTCGGCGCGCGGCGTCTACCGCGTCGACGGGGCGAGCGGGGCGATCACCCGCGTGGTGGACGACTTCCTCCAGCCCAACGGTCTCGCCTTCTCGCCCGACGAAAGCGTTCTCTACGTCGCCGATTCCGGCGCCAGCCATACGCACGGCGTGCCGACCCACATCCGGCGCTTCCGCGTGGAGGGCGACGCCCTGCGGGACGACGGGGTGTTCTGCCACATCGACGCCGGAGTGCCGGACGGCATCCGCGTCGACATGCGGGGAAACCTCTGGTCGAGCGCCGCCGACGGGGTCCACTGCTTCGCGCCGGACGGCACGCGCCTCGGCAAGATCCTCGTGCCGGAGGTGGTGGCGAACCTCTGCTTTGGCGGCCCGCGGCGCAACCGCCTCTTCATCACGGCGACGCGCTCGCTCTATGCAATCTATGTGGGCGCGAGGGGCTGCTGAAGCCCCCGCCTCACCTCACACGATGCCGAGGATGCCGTTGGCGCCCGAACTCTCGCCGAACAGCGCCAGGATCGGCGAGCTTTCGGTCGAGAAGTTGGCGACGTCGTAGAGCGTCGAGAACCGCAGGATGAACTTGTCGAGCTTCTTGGCGTCCTGGAAGTCGTCGAAGTTGATGCGCGACTCCAGGATCTTGGCCTGCGCCTCGATGTCCATGTTCGACATGCCGCTCGGCAGCCCGAGCGCGGTGCGAGCCACCTCGAAGAGCGCCTTGTCGCCGAGGATGCCGTAGGGCTCCGTCACGTCCGGCGCGACGCGCAGGAAGTACAGCGCCAGTCGAGCCCCCTCGCTGCTCTCGCCCGTCTGGGTCTCCATCGTCTGGAGCAGATACTTGTTCTGCGTCGACAGGAGCGCCGAACCGCTTTGGACGCCTTCGGTCTCGCGCTGGATGGTTCCGCTGGTCGTGAAGTTGAAGGCCGCCACCAGCTTCGTGAAACGCTTGTCGTTCTTGGCGTTGGCGAAGCTTTTCGGATCGGACAGATCGCTCGTGAAGAGCTTCCGCAGATCTGCGTTCGAGATCTTCTCGTCCTCAAGCCCGTAGGCCTTCAGCGCGTAGGCGACGACGTCCTTGTCGGCGATGAAATCGTCCAGCGACCGAATCTGGCCGACCGCCGTCAGGTAGTCCTCCGTGTCCTTCGCGATGAGGCTCTTCTTCGCGTCGCTGATGTCGGTTCCGAACGAGGCGGTGTAGAGCGTGCCCGTCGCGGTCTGGTTCGTGACCGACTGGGCCAGGCGCTGGGTCGAGGCCTTGCCGTCCGAGCCGAAGTTGAAGGCGGCCGCCAAGCGTTCGTAACGCTCGTCCTTGAGCTTGCTGACGTAGCTCGTCGGGTCGGACGGATCGCTCAGGAGCACCTGGCGGATCTTGGACGTCGATTCCGTGGTCGGATCGATGTCGAAAGCGGTCAGGATGTAGTTGAAGGCGGCCTTGCCGAACACGGCGTCCCGACCGATCAGGTCGTTGATGGACTTCATGTTCGAAAGGCGCACCGCGAAGGTGCTGATGCTCAGCTTGTCCCTGGTGGCGTCGGCCTTCTGGTAGTTGGAGAAGAAGGCGCTCTCCAGGGTGGAGAAGCTCGAGCCGGACGCGAACAGCGATCCGTCGATCGTGCCGTCCGAGTTGAAGCTGAAGGCCGCGTTGATCGCGGTCATGCTCTTCTTGCGCGCGATCTCGCCCGTGGTGCTCTGGGCCATCTGCGACAGCGCGTTCGGCTGGTTGTCGGACCGCGACGTCAGGATGTTCTGGACGAATGCGGAGGTCTCGCTGCCCGGCGACAGGCCGAAGGCGGTCAGGATGTAGTCGAGGACCTGATCGTCCGCCGCCAGCGCCTCGGCGGTCGGGTTCGCCTCGAGGAAGCTCTTCACATAGCTTGTCTTCAGCGCGGCGGCCTGGGAGCTCGTGCCCGAGCCCATCTCGTCGTAGTAGGTGGCCGAGATGTCGATCCGCGCCGCCTCGGTCTGGGCGGTGGTCGCGGGATCGGTGGTCGGCAGGGTTCCGTCCGCCTGGAACTGGAAACGGTCCTTGAGCTCCTGAAGCTGCGCGTCGCCCGACGAGGCGGCGCCCGTGGTCAGGGCGTCGGCGAGCAGCGCCTTCAGCGAGGCCTTGTCGGTCGTGTCCGGGTCGCGGCCCGCGACCTTCGCCACGACGCGGAACATGTCGGCGTCGTCGAGCAGGTCCGACACGGTGCGGACGTTGGCGATCTTGGCGGTATAGGCGTCGACGGTCTTGGCGACCACCGCGGCCGCGCGCAGGCGATGCTCGCTGTAGGCTTCGGTCAGGAGTTCGGTCTGGGCCGTGGTCTGGATCGCGGCCTCGGTGGAGGAGCCGAACTGGAAGGCGGCCGCGAACTCGCGGTAGCGCTTGTCCACCAGCTTGTTGGCAAAGCTCGTCGAGTCCGACAGGTCGCTTTCCAGCACCTTGCGCATCAGCCCGACGGACTGGGTCTGGTCCTCCAGGCCGTAGGCTTTCATCGCGTAGGCGTAGAGGCGATAGTTCTTCAGCAGGTCGTCGGTCGACTTCACCTTGCCGATGTTCGCCTTGTAGTAGTCCGACTCGCGCTGCACCGATGCCTGCTGCGAGATACGCGCCAGAGACTTGGTCAGGTCGTTGCTGTACAGGCGGTAGTTCAGCAGGGTCGAAAGCACGGCAACAGCCTCGTTCGGGCGCACGAGACCGGGCGCGGGACACGGGCTCCATGATCGTCGGTTATGATTAAACCGGCGTAAATGGGCCGGTCCTATTGGGTCTTCAGCACCTCGCCGCCGAGCTGGTTCTTCGGCAGGAAGTCGAACTGATCGACCATCATGTCTTCGACGACGGGCTTGCCGTACTTCGCGTTCACGTCGTCCTTGAGCGAGGCGAGCAAGGCCGGCAGGTCGTAGCGTTCCGGGTTCTTGAAGTCGAAGTTGGTGACCGCGTAGACCGACTTGAAGGCCTGATCGAGGATGATCGGATCGGGCGGCACGGCGAGACTTGCCGCCGTCTTGCCGTCGATCGTGTAGACGAAGCGGGCCAGGACATAACCCTGGATCGCGTTCTCGGCGATGATGGGAACCGCGATCGTGTCGGTCTTCTTGTAGTCGAGGCCTTCGAAATAGGTGGGCCCGGGTTCGGGCCCCGCCGGTTGCCCGGCCGCCATGTTGGCGACCGCATACCCGGTACCCAGCGTCACGAGGCAGACCCAGATGCCGATGCCGAGGATCTTGATCATCAGAATCGCTTGGCCCCGCTCCGGGGCGCGCCGTAGGTGCCGTCGGATTCGGCTTCGGCGATCGCCTGCGTGATGAGGCCGGCCACCTCGGCCGTGGCCTCCATGTGCAGCTCGAGAAGACGGCTGTTGTCGTCCAGGCGCTCGCGCAGCACGCTCAGCCGGCCGCGCAGGTCGCCGCTGACGCTCGCCGCGTCGATGCCGCGTCCGATGCGGGTGAGCTCCAGAAGGCTCTGGTTCTTACGGTGGCTGATGTCGCCCAAGCCCGAATGGTCGCCCGCGCGCAGCGCCATCATCTCCCCGGCGATGACGGCTTCGAGCCTGTTGATGGCCTGCATGAGAACCGCTTCCAATGCCTCTACCCTTTTTTCATGCGGGCGATCCGCCCTCGTGTCGATGACGGGGAGCCGTGTCCCCGTTCGTCAGGTCGTCTTCTGCGCGGTATCGGGAGCCTGCGCTCCGCCCCGCCCTTCCTCCTCCAGCATCTTCGCGATGCCGATCCCCCCGGACTTAGCCATCTCGTCGCCGATGCGCTCGGCGAGCATGGAGCGCCAGATGTTTCCGGCGGTGCCCGTTCCGAAGAACGACGTGTTCTGGCTGGGCAGCATGTTCTCGATGAAACTGCGCAGCACGAAGCTCTCGAACTTCTGGAGCGGATGAAGCTCGCCGCTGCGGGAGGTCTGATGGCGGAAGTGGACATCGTCGGTCCCGCCCTCGACCGCCGCAATCGCCCGCGCCACCGGCATCTCCTTCTCGAAGGCCTCGGCCTGCGCCGTGCCCTCGACCGTGCGCGACGCGGCCGGGGCGAGCGTCCGGTCCGTGCGCTCGGTGGCGAGCGACGCCGCGAGGGGGGAAACGGTCATGGATGCCAATCCTGAAGCTGGATCGCGGCACGACGCCGAGTTCGGCGCCGCGATTCGCTAAGGGAAGTTGTAAGCCAGGCTACTTATTCGAAACTTGCGGCCCGCGCGGCGAGGTGGTCTTCCAGGGCCAGCAGCAGCTCGGCGCGCTCCGCCTCGGCGCGCTCGGCGGCCTCCGCCTTGCCCGCGGCGCGCTCGACCCGCTTTTCGGTCGCCTGCGCCTTGCGCACCCGCTCCCTCGCGGCGGCCTCGCGCTCGCGCGTCTCGCGCAGGGTGAGGTCGTTGCGCCGGAGCGCGGCCGCCTTTCCCTCCAGGAAGAGGCCGTGCATCAGCGACTGCGAGCCCAGCGTTTCCAGAAGCTCGCGCTCGTTGTCCACGAGCCGGGCCTCCTCGCGCACCAGCTCGCCGAGGCGCCATTCCTCGAGCTGACGCATCTTCTCCTGCACGGCGCGCACGCGCGTCAGCCGCTCGGCCCGACTCTGAACGCTCATCCGTAGATAACCCAGTTGCGGAAGCCTTCGATGAACAGCGTGAGGTAGTCGCCGATCGAGAAGCCGAGGAGCACCAGCCCGCCCGCCAGAACGAAGGGCAGCGAGATGAAGTAGATCGGGATCTGCGGCGTCATCTTGTTGGCGAGGCCGACCGCGAAGTTGACGATCACCGCGTAGACCACGAACGGGCTGGCAATGCGAAGGCAGAGATGGAACGTCTCGTCCAGGTTGTCGACCAGCGCGGTGAGGCCGGTGCGGATGGAGAAGCCGAGCTCCACGGGCATGGCCCGGTAGGAGGCGAGAAGCGCATGGACGATCTCGGCATGCAGGTTCAGGGCGAAGATCAGCACCGTGGCGGTGAGCGTGATGAGCGACACCAGGGCCGGATCGGCCTCGTGCCCCTCGATGGGCACGCCGAGCGTCTGGCCCATGCCGATCGCGTTGGCGATGACGCTCCCCGAGAACTGCAGCGCGATCATGAAAACGCGGCCCAGGAGACCGATCAGGAGCCCGTTCAGCAGCTCGCCGAACATCATCGCGATGCGCAGGTCGTCGGACGCGCCGCGCACGAGCGGCATGATGTCGGGCAGAAGGCGGGGCGACACGGCGAAGGCGATCGCGACCGCCACGAACAGGCGGATCTGCGCGGGTATGCGCAAGGACGAGAATCCCGGCAGCACCATCAGACAGGCCCCGATCCGGCAGAAAACCAGGAAGGCCGATAGCACCAGGATCTCCGCCTCGGGGGTCAC
Organism: Aureimonas flava; assembly: GCF_003583935.1. Lineage (GTDB taxonomy): Bacteria > Pseudomonadota > Alphaproteobacteria > Rhizobiales > Rhizobiaceae > Aureimonas > Aureimonas flava. Next base: position 79,389 of record NZ_QYRN01000003.1, read on the forward strand.
GAGATCGACCCGAGCGCCTTGATGTCCACGCCCCGCGCGATCTCCAGATGCGACAGGACCGGCAGGTTCACGAAGATGCGCTCGATCATCATGCGCACGTAGGGACGCGCGTCGGGCGAGGCCACGAGCACGAAGTTCTCGCCTTGGTCCGTCTTCTCGCGGATGATCTTGGATGCTTCGGTCGCGAACTGTTCCACCAGGCGCGGATCGATGTCGAACTCGACGACGTCGCCCTTGGTGTCGCGCTTGAGCGCCTGGTGGAAGGCGAGGTCCCACCGGTTGCCGAGGCGCAGCACGCCGAGCTGGCCGTTGTGCAGGAGATCGCCGCAGATCTGCTGCGCCATGCGGGTGCGCACGTGCTCCACGATCTTCTCCGAGCGCCGGACATGCGGCGCGATCTCGGCGATGGCTTCGAGGATCAGCGTCAGGTTGCGGATCGAGACGCGCTCGGCGAGGAGCAGCTTCAGCACTGCCTGGAGCCCCGAATAGCTCATGTGGGTCGGCACGATCTCCTCGATCAGGCGCTTGTATTCCGGCTCCAGCCGGTCGAGCAGCGAGCGCATGTCCTTGTACGACAGGAGATGGGCCAAGTTGTTGCGCATCACCTCGGACAGATGCGTCAGGATGATCGACAGCGTGTCGACGGGCTCGAAGCCCGCCCGGCGCGCCGACGAGGCGAAGGTCTCGGAGATCCAAGCCGCGCGAAGGCCGAATGCGGGTTCCTTGGTCAGGTCGTGCGGCATGTCGGGCGGCGGCGCGTCGCCCAGCACGATCAGGAGATCGCCGAGGCGCACCTCCTGCGTGGCGACCGTGGTTCCGTGCACCTTGATCGCATAGGCCTTGCCGCCGATCGACAGGTCGTCCGACAGCTTGATCTCGGGAATCACGAAGCCGTAGCGCGAGGCGAAGCGGCGGCGCATCTTGCCGACGCGGCTGGCCAGCTCGCCGCGCGCGAAGGACAGGTGCGCCGACACCTGCTTGCCGAGGACCAGCTCGACCTCGATGATGCGCAGGGATTCCTTGACCGACTGGCGCTCGGCCTCGATCGCCTGGGCCTCCTGCGCGCGCTTCTCGCCCTCCACCCTCTGCGCCTCCGTGGCGCGGCGACGTGGGATCACGTAGGCGACGACGCCCAGGACGACGCCGACCATCGCGAAGGGCAGGAACGGCAGCCCAGGCAGCAGCGACAGCACGAAGAGCAGCGAAGCGGCGACCATGAGCGCGCGCGGGTAGTGCCCGAGCTGCATCATGATCGCGCTTTCGGCCGCTCCCCGCGTGCCGCCCTTGGACACGAGCAGGCCGGCGGCGAGCGAGACCACGAGGGCGGGGATCTGCGTGACCAGACCGTCGCCGACCGACAGCTTCACGAAGACGTCGGCGGCGTGCGCGGCGTCCATGCCGTGGCGCGTCACGCCAATCACGATGCCGCCGAAGATGTTGACGGCGGTGATGATGAGGCCGGCGATCGCGTCGCCGCGAACGAATTTCGACGCACCGTCCATCGAGCCGAAGAAGGAGCTCTCCTCCTCCAGCTCGCGGCGGCGCGCCTGTGCCTGCTTCTCGTCGATCAGGCCGGCGGACAGGTCGGCGTCGATGGCCATCTGCTTGCCGGGGATGGCGTCCAGCGTGAAGCGGGCGCCGACTTCCGCGATACGCGTGGCGCCCTTGGTGATGACCAGGAAGTTGACGGTGATCAGGATGATGAAGACGACGATGCCGATCACGAAATCGCCGCCCATCACGAACTGCGAGAATCCGCCGATCACGTAGCCCGCCGCGTTGTGGCCCTCGTCGCCGTGGCTGAGGATGACCCGCGTCGTCGCGATGTTCAGCGACAGGCGCAGCATGGTGGCGAGGAGCAGGACGGTCGGGAAGGCCGAGAAGTCCAGCGGCTTCTCGATCCACAGCGCCACCATCAGGATCAGGATCGACAGGGCGATCGAGATGACCAGCCCCATGTCGATCAGGAAGGCGGGGATCGGGACGAAGAGGACCGCCAGGATGGCGACGATGCCGAGCGCGAAGCCGATGTCGCGCGAGCTCGCCTTGGGCGGCAGCGACGATGAGGGGATTTTCAGCGTATCGACGGCCATGCGCATCGGTCCTGGACGGCTTCCGGCGGCGGAGACGCGGGAAGCGGGATCGTTAACGCTTTCTTGCCAGCCCGGACTGGTGCAGGGCTGGCGGTGGTCCGGAACGACGAAGGCCCGCGCCTTGGAGGCGCGGGCCCGGTGGATGAGGTTCGATGCGCGCGAGGCGGCGGATCAGAACCCGTGCTCGATCCGCGAGAAGGTCTCCTGGGTGAAGGCGTAGACCTGCGCGCCCGTGAAGGAGGCGGTGAAGGCGATGATGACGAAGATCGCCAGGATCTTCGGCACGAAGGTCAGGGTCACTTCCTGGATCTGCGTGAGCGCCTGAAACAGGGCGATCACGATACCCACGAGCATGGCCCCGGCGACGGCCGGCCCGCAGCCGGTGACCACGGTCCAGATCGCCGACTGCACGATGTCGATGGCGTCCGCCTCGTTCATGCTACTCGACCTTGATGCCGGCTTCGAGAAGCACGAGCTTGCCGTCCTCCAGCGTCGCGATCGCGCCGTCCGAGGCGACCTGGATCGATTTCACGACGCCGGTGACGCTGCCGTCGCCGGTGGTCACGGTCCGCCCGATCAGGTTGTTCGCCTGGGTCAGCGTCGAGAGCGTGGTCATCGCCTCGAGCTTCTGGTTCAGCTTGATGGACTGCTCGACGTTCGAGAAGGACGCGAGCTGGCTCATCTGCTCGGTCGGGTCGGTCGGGTTGAGCGGGTCCTGGTTCTTCATCTGCGCGACCAGCAGCTTCAGGAAGGCGTCGTAGTCGAGCCCGGTCTTGACCTCGCTGCTGGTGCTGCTGGTGGTCGTCGCGGCGGTGCTCGAGACGCTCGAAACGGTGGTCATGGTTCAGCGTACTCCCACTGCGATCGCCGGGCGGGCGATCGACTTGAGGTCGGGCATGGGGATGGCGTCGCCCTTCAACACGATCTCCTCCAGCGGGATCAGCGAACGGAGGCGCTTCAGCCCCTCGAAGTTCCGCTCGCGCTGGACGAGGTCCACGACGTCCTGGATGCCGGACCGGATGTCCGGCGACGAGAACGCGGCGAGAAGCGAGGGATAGGTCCTGTCGAACAGTGCGCGGGCCTCGGCGGCGCCGGCCGGGTCGATCAGCATGAGCTGGATCACGAAGTAGAGCTGGCGCAGCGGGGTGGTCGCGTCGTCGGCCTGCATGACATGGCTTTCCAGGAGGAAGGTCACGTCGTTCATGAACTCGAGATGGGTCTTGCGGTCGACGCGCATCACCGCGCCGTTGACGAATATCCGCTCGCCGGCGCGCAGCGTGATCCGAAGCGTGGACATGCCTATTCTCCGAGCCCGTCGCGGATCATGGCGGTGATCTCGATCATCGCCGAGAAGTCGTCGCTGCGTCCGAGGCGGATCGCCTCGGCTTCGCGCATGATCCAGAGGCCGATCGAGATCAGCGCCGCGCGAAGCTCCTCGGGCAGGGTGTTCTCGGCGTTTGCCAGGTCTTCGACCAGCACGCTCCAGAGGCTGCGCGTCAGATAGATCGCCTCGACGGCCTCGCGCGACTTGGGACCGGCCGCCTGCGCGCGCTGGAGCGCGTCGACGGTGCGGTCGAGCGCCTCACGCTCCCGGTCGCGGGCCGTCGCGGAACTCTCCGAACTGACTTCCGCATAGGAAAACTGATACATGCTTCATGTCCCGTGAGGCTGGATCGCGGTGGGCGGCAGGAGGAGCGGCTGGATCGAGTGGGTCGTTACAGGTAGTTCAGAAGGCTCAGGTTCTGCAGCCGTCCGGTGACGGTGTAGGAAGCCTGCAACTGCGTCTCCAAGGCGGTCACGCGCAGCCCCGCCTCGGTCGCATCCACCCCCTCCAGGCGATCGATCGCGTTCTGGACGAGGGTCTTCTGCGTGGCCAGCGTGGTGTCGGCGAGCGACACACGATTGAGCCGCGTTCCGACCTGCGCTTCGAGGGCGGTGGTTCCGTCGATGCCCGCGTTGATCCGCGAGAGCGCGGCGTCGGCGACTTCCTTGCGAGCCGCGCTGCTCATGTTCTCGAGGCCGATGCTGTTCATCAGCGAGTATGCCGCGGCGATCTTGCGGAAGGCTGACGCGTCGGTGCTGAGCGAGGATTCGATCGTCTCGGTCTTGGAGATGCGCGAGACGATCGGCGTGTCCGACGCGTTCGACCAATCGGCCCAGCTCTCGTCGTCGAAGGAGTCGTCGAACTTGTATCCCAGCGGATGGCCGTCGGCCGACAGATAGCTCTTCAGATCCTCGGCCGAGATGGTCGCGGCCGTCACCGTGGTGCCCTTGTCGGCGCTCAGGGCATCGAGGAAGCCCTGAAAGTTCGCGGCGACCTTGCTGCTGGCGTCCTGCATCGGCGTCTGGTCGGTCTGCGCGCCGGCGAAAAGGAACTGCCCGGTGACGTTGACGTTCAGCGCGCCGATCATCGAGCTCAGCGCCGAAGCCGCCGTGTCCTGCGCCGACTTCACCGCCACCGAGTTGCCGACGTCGCTCGCCAGCGTCGTGAGCGTGGTCATCATGCTCTGCGCCGACGTTCGCACGCCGTCCAGCGTATCGCTCATCACCTCCAGGCGGCTCGTCACCAGCTTGTTGGAATCCAGCATCTTCTGAATGCTGGTTTCCTGCGAGTGATACTGCACCGCCTCGCCGCTCAGCCGCCCGAGCGTCAGCCCGACATCGGCGTAGCGACCCGAGCTCAGTTCGGTGTTGGCATCCTTCAGCTCCGTCTGGAGCCGCATGATGGTGGCGCGGGTGGCGGCGTTGAAGGAGAGCGAGGAAATGGACATGGCAAGCAAGGTCCGTCAGAAGGATTCGAGAAGCTGGGACAACATCTGGTCGACCGTCGAGATGATCTTCGCCGACGCCTGGTAGGAGCGTTCGAGCTCGATCAGGCGTGTCAGCTCGACATCGAGGTTGATGCCGGTCTCGCTGGAAAGCGTTTCGCTCGTCTTCGTCACCAGCGTCGACATGGAGGTGACGGACGTCGCCGCGGCCGATCGCTGTTCCTGGACCCAACCGACCGACGACGAAGCGTAGCCGGCTAGGCTGGTCAGGGGGTTGGCGCCGGAAGCGGTGGAGAAGGAGCGCGTCGCTTCCATCGCGGACGTGAGCGCCACGATGCGGTCGCTGTAGCCGGCAAGCTTGGTGGGGGAGCCGGGGTTGAAGTCGTAGCTGACGCCGTCGCGGATCATGGTCGGCGTCGTGGTCAGGCCGGAGGCCAGCGACAGGGTGGCGCTGAGACCGGCGTAGACGGGCTCGGCGGCCGGCGTTCCGGTGCCCGCCGCGACGCCGGCCGCCGCGAGGTTCGCTGAAAGCCCCGAGACGGAGAAGCCGATGCTGTCGCCGATGCCCGTCGCCGTCATCGACAGCGCCGTTCCGTCGCTGGCGACCGAGATCCGCCCTGCGCCCAGGGCGGTGCCGCCCGTCGTCTTGGCCTCGGCCACCAGGGTCTGGAGACACTGCGCGAAGGCGTCCGGCGTCGCCAGGTCATCGGCGGTCAGCGTACCGGACGCCTGGTAGGCAGTGCCCTCGTAGGTGACGGTGAAGGACACGTCCATGCTGCCGGAGAAGGCGGTCGTGTCGGTCAGGCTGCCGACCGCGACGGGTCCCGTCGTGGTGGAGAGGTCCTGCGTCGAGGTGAAGATGCCCGTCTTGGCGACGCCCGAACCGGTCGGGTCGAACTCGCTGAAGGCCGAGATCAGGCCGCGCGCGAGTTCGTCGAGCTGCGCGCCGTAGGTGTTGGCGATCTTGTCGCGCACGTCGGTCAGGCCGACGACCATGCCGCTCTTGACGGGCATGTAGGAGTTCGCGCCGGTGACGGCGACGCCGTCGATATAGAGCGCGTTGCCCTCCTCGCCGGGAACGAGCGAGCTCGTCGGCTGGAACGAGACGGTGCGCGCGTTGGTCTCGAGGAGCGTGACGCCGGAATCGGTGTAGAGCACCATGTCGTTGCCGGCGCGGATGTTGGCGTTGACGCCGACATACTGCGACAGCTCGGTGACCAGACGGTCGCGCTGATCGGTCTGGTCGGTGACGTCGTTGCCCTTCGCCGTGCCGGAGACGATCTGCCGGTTGACCGACTCGAGCTCGCCGAGGATCCGGTTCATGTCGGACGCCGCGGTCGCCAGCTTGGTGTCGGCGTCGCGGCGGAGCGTGGCGACCGTATCGGCACTGGAGCGGATCGTCGTCACCAGATCCTGCGCGGACTGGACGGCGCTACGGGCCAGATCGTAGTTGCCCGGCGTATTGGCGAGGGTCGAGAGCGCGTCGTTGAGCGCGGCGATCTTGGCCTGCGGGGACTCGGTGGAGTCCGTGTCGCCGAGGATCTCGTTCAGCCGCGAGTAGGCGTCCGAATGGGCCACGGACACCTGGAGCTTCGAGGTCGCATCCAGCATGTTGCGGAACAGGACGGAATTCGACGCCTGGCTGATCGAGGTGACGGTGACCGTTCCCGCGGAACCGGAGACCACGTTGGCGATCTTGCGGGTCGCCCCCGCCGTGTTGACGTTCGCGATGTTGCTCGACACGACTTGCGTCTGAAGCTGCGACGCGGCCAGCGACGATTTGGCAGTGTTCAACGCGGCGGAAAGCGACATGGGAACGTTCCGGGAGGACGGGAGTAACGAGGTTGTCGGCGGCGCGCCGCGACGGGGCGGCGCGCACGACCATCAGGGCTCCGGAGGAGCCGCCGGCCTCAGCGCTTGAGGTTGACCAGCACGTCCATGATTTCCGAGCCGGTCTGGAAGACCTTGGAGTTGGCGGTGTAGGATCGCTGGCTCTCGATCATGGTGGTGAGTTCGGAGGCGAGATCGACGGTGGAGCTTTCCAGCGCGCCCGACACGAGCTTGCCGAAACCGTCGGACCCGCCGAAGCCCATCAGCACACTGCCGGACTCGAGGCTCGGCGCGAAGGCGTTGCCCGACAGCACGGTCATGTTGTCGGCGGCCTCCACGCGCGCCAGCGGGATCTTGTAGAGATCGCGGTAGGTGCCGGAGGTGAAGGTGGCGCGGACCGTGCCGTCCTCGCCGACGCTGATCGTGTCGATCACCTCGGCGGGGTTGCCGTTGACCGTCGCCTTGAGGGGCTGGTTGTCGCCGAAGAGCTGGGTCGTGGCGCTGATGTCGAGCTTGAAGGCGCTCGAGCCGCCGATGCTCGCGTCGGACAGGTCGATGCTGAGGTACTTGTTGTCGACGCCGGTGATGCCGCTGGCGCCGGTGATCGTCTTCAGCGAGTAGCCGTTGTCCGGGTCGAATTCGAGGGTCGCCGAGCCGATCGCCGCGCCCGTCGTCACCGGATCGGTGACCGGAACCGCGCTGTAGGGGAAGGGCCGGTTGGCGCCGGTCGACTGGCCGCGACCGTCGAAGACCGCGACCTCCCACGTGTTCTCGCCCGTCTTGGTGTAGTAGAAGTCCAGCGACACGGGCTCGCCGGAATTGGTGTAGACGGTGATCGACTTGGAGATCGTCTTGCTCTCCTCCGGCACCGCGTCGGGGTTGGCGGAGGGGAGGCTGGCGGCGTCCTGCGCCACGAAGTTCTTGTTGAGCGGGATGGTCAGCGTGCCCTCGGTGGTCGGGTTGGCGCTGAGCAGGGAGGCGCTGAGATTGACCTTCTCCAGGCCCGCGAAACCGTTCAGCACGTAGTCGGTGCCGGTGGCGCTCACGGGATAGCCTTTCAGGGCGTAGCCGGCGGCGTTCACCAGCGTGCCGTCGGGCTGGCGCGTGAAGGAGCCGGCGCGCGTCAGCACGGTGCCGCCGTTGCCGTCGTCCACGGCCAGGAAACCGGCACCCGAGATCGCCAGGTCCAGCTTATCGGAATTCACCGAGTTCGCCGTGTAGGTGAGGCCACCCTGCTCGCTGATGAGCGTGCGGACATTGGCTTCGACGGCGCCGGAGTTGTAGATGCCCTTGCCGTTGGCCAGCATCTGCGAGGTGAACTCCGTCGTCGCCTGCTTGTAGCCGGTGGTGTTGGAGTTCGCGATGTTCTCCGAAACGGCGCTGAGGCGGGTCGCCTGCGCATTCATGCCGGACACGCTCGTGCGCATCAGTCCGCCGATACTCATACTGCCAGCCTCATCCGTTACCTGGGGTTACGATCACACTAGTGGGAGTGCCTTGCGCGAAGCTGCTGTCACATATAATTTAAATAACGCAGGATTAACCATTTCTTCATAAATCATAAGGCCCGGCATCTTCATGCCGGGCCTTACAAGTATTTCCAGGATGAATGCTTGAAGCGTCGCGTGCGAAGTCAGACGCCGATGCCGTAGCCGAGGTAACGCTTGGAGGAAACGGGATCGTAGCCGAGGCGCATCTTCAGCTTCTTGCGCAGCTTCGAGATGTGGCTCTCGATCACGTTCTCCTCGACGTTCTCGTCGAAGATGCCGTAGATCGCGCTGAAGAGCTGCTGCTTGGAAACGCGGCGCCCCTTGTTGGCGACCAGATATTCGAGGATGCGGCGCTCGCGGCGGGGGAGAACCATCGGCTGGCCGGCGACTTCCGCGTCGCGCCCGTCGGCGAACACGCAGATCTCGTCCACCACGGTCTTGGCGCGGTCGACGGCGACCTCGCGGCGGCGGATGGCGCCGACGCGGGCCAGGATCTCCTTCACGTGGACCGGCTTGGCGACGACATCGTCGATGCCGGCGGCGAAGAGGTCGAGCGTGGAGTTGAGCGCCTTGGCCTCGGCCAGCGCGATCATCGGGGCGGTGGAGCGGCTGCGCACGAGGCGGGTGAAGGCGCCGCGCTCGGGAAAGTCGCCGAGCAGGAAGGCCTCGACGGCCGACAGGTCGTTGTCGGACGCGGTCTCGACCCAGTCGCGGAACTCGTCCACGCCGAAGCCGGCGGAGGAGACACCTTCCGTCCCGAAGAGGGACTTGTAGCCGTTCGTGACCAGCTCGCGATTGTCCACAACTACGATCATCTGTCCCCGCCGCGTGACTTGCGTTTCGTTAGGAAACAAATAACCAATCCGAGCCGAATCGGACCATCCCCAAAAATAACTATAGGGTTAACGGCGGGTTACCGATCGAACAGGTTTTCGACTTTTTATCAATCGGTTAACCAACACGCTTCCGATCTCGCCTTAACGCTCTCAGCTCGATTTTCAACCTATAGGCGATTTCTGACGCCAGGCTTGCAACCGTTCGAGGTGACGGCGAGATCCGTCCGTTTCCGTGGCGGACGGACGTGCGAGGGGCACCGCCGAGCGCTTGGCCCGGCGGCGCCCCGGTGTCGGCATCACAGGTAGGTGGAACCCGAGCGCGACGTCGCCGACGCGGTGTCGTCCGCGCTGCGGGACGGCGCCTGGCGACGTGACGGCTGCTCCTGCGAGCCGCCGGACTGTTCGCGCGTCTGCGAACGCCCGTCGCCTTGCTGGCCGCCGGCGGCATCGCGCTGCTGCGAACCGGCGGCGTTGCCGTCGGCGGTTCGGATCTGGCCGCTGTCGCGGGTGACCACGGAGATGGCCGCATCGTCCAGCGAGAAGCCCGCATGCTCGAGGAGCTTGCGCAGGGAGGCCTGATCGTCGAGGAGCATCGAGGCGGTGTCGCTGCGGCTCGCGGCGAGCTCCAGCGTCAGGCGCCCCTCGTTGAGGCGCAGGGACACGTCCACGGTTCCCAGGTGCTCGGGATGCAACTGAATGGTCAGGGTCTTGAGCGCGCCGCCGCCGGCGCGCATGCGCAGATGAGCGTCGCTCGTGGTCGAAGCCGCCGGGGCCGAAGCCTGTCCCGGATCGCCCAGCGCCTCCATGATCGGTCCGGCCACCTGGCCCGCCAGGTTGTAGGGCGATGCGGCGGAAATCGTTCCCGAGCCGGCCACCGCGTCCGCCCCCTTGGCGGCGCTGCGGCGCGCGGCCAGTTCCGCGAGCGCCGACTGCGAGGCCGCCGAGCCGTCGCGGCCCGTCTCGCCGCCCGAGCGGTCACCGCCGGCCCGTCCGAGACGGGCGAGCGCCTCGTCGAAGCGCATCGGCGGAAGCCCGTCGTCCTGGGATGCCGTCGATGCACTCCCCTCGCCCGCCATGACGGCGGCGGCAGTCGCCGACTTGAGCTTCGCTCCGTCCGCCAGCTTCGCCGCCACGGCGTCCGCGCCGGATGCGGTCTTCGTGACATCGGCCTGCCCCGCCGCGTCCGCCGACGCAGCGCCTGCCCCTTCCACCAGAACCATTCCGTCCTGGCGCGGCTCGAAATGCGTTTCCATGCGCAGGACGTCGAGCTTCATGGAGCCCTTGCCCTTGCCGTTCGGCGTTTCCGACGCGTCGATCGGACCGGGGTCCGGTTCGGCCGTCGCCGGCACGCCGCTCTGCTCCTTTGCCTCCTCGGCGGCGGGCGCACCGCCCTTCGGCTGGGCCGCCTTCTGCGCGGTCAGGGAAGCAAGCGCGCCCAGGAGGGATTGCATCGGAGCCGCCTCGGAGCCGGCCTCGCCCGACGCCTCGGCTTCATCTCCGGCGGCGCTCGCGTTGTCCGACCCCTCGTCCTTCGCCTCCGTCGCGGCGGCGGAACCGGCATCCGTCGTCGCCTTCCCGGCCCTGTCGTTGGAATTGGCCGACCGCCGGCCTTCGGCGTCCCGCACCGCCCGTCCGAAGGCGTCGCCCATCGCGCCGCGCTCGGCGTCCGCGTTGGCGGACGGTCGCGCGGGGCCGTCCTTGTCGAGCGGAGCAAGCGACAGATCGATCTTCATGGGTCGGATTTCTTCATTTCATGGGATGCGGCATCGAGGGCGGCGCGCGCCCGCGACAGGATGGTGGACGTCTCCGGCGGGTCCGGCGGCACGTTGCTCGCTTCCGACAGGAGGGCCGGCTTGACCATCGAATCGAGGACCGAATAGGCGGCGTCGAGCAGCTTTGCGTCCTCCGCGTGGAGGAGATCGCGATCGATCCCGTCGAGGGCCGCACGCGAGGCGTCCTGCCCGTCCACACCCAGGGAGGACGCGGCGTGATAGAGGACGGCGCGCGCCAGGTCGCCGGGTTGCAGCTCCCCGAGCTCGACCGCGCGGTCGGAGGCGATGGCGGCGAAGCGGAGGTTGCCGGACACGAGCGAACGGCGGGCGGCCGCCAGATAGAGCCGCTGCCGCCGGTCCACGGGCAGCGCGTCGACCACCGCGTCCATCGTCAGGAGCGCGGCGTGCGCATCGGGCATCGCGCGCCCGACGACCATGGCGACGTAGCGCGTCTCGAAATTGGAGACGTAGCTGGAATCGTGGAACGCGTCGAAGTAGCGGCGCGCGAGCCGGTCACCGCCCTGGTGGTCGCCGCTCTCGTCCACCAGCGGGACGCCGAGCCGAAGCGCCGCCTCCTCGATCAGCGTGCCGGGCGCGAGGAGCCGAGCGCGCGTGAGGTTCTCGATCGCCTCGGCGGGCTGGTCGAACTGGTGGATCTGGCCGAGCGCGAGGCTGACCTGCGCCGCCAGAACCGGCTCCAGCGCGTCCACGGACACGGCTTCGAGCTTCTTCGCGGCGGCCGGAAGGTCGTTGCGGACATAGGCGAGCGCGCCCTCGAACAGCGGCTTCTCGCCTTCCGGCAGCCGGTTCTCGCGCAGCAGCGCCTGGATCACGTCGGGCGTGCCGCCGCTGAAGGTGAAGAGAACCACGGCGCGCGTGTTGCGCGGATCGCTCCAGACCTCGGGCGCCGCTTCCAGGAAGGTGGCGCCGAAGCGCCGCAGCAGGAGCGCCTGGACGCGGATCGCGCGCACGTTGCCCCGCGCCACCTGATCCTGGAGGAACTGCACGGAGCGCATAACGTCGAAGGGCATCGGCGAGCGGCTCTGCGACCACTGCGTGTCGCGCCCCTCGGCTAGCGCCGCCGGCGGTTCCTCGCGCGCGGCTCCGCCCTCGCCTTCCGGCTCGGGCGCCGGTGCGGCGGCGTCGGTCGTCTCGGCTCCGTGCTCCGCGGCGGCGGGCGCGGGCGCGGCGGGCGCCTCCATGCCGCGCGCCGGCAGCATGGACACGCCGATCAGCAACGTGCCGAGCAGGAGCCGCAGGGAGTTCCTCACGCCTTGGGTTCTTTCAACAGGATCTCGATGCGCCGGTTGCTGGCGGCCTCGGGATCGGACGCGTTGCTGGGCTGACGGTCGGCCACCCCCTCGATCGCCTCGACGCGCTTGTCGTCGAGACCGCCACGCCGGAGCATGTAGTAGGCCATGTGGGCACGGTCGGTGGACAGCCGCCAGTTGTCGGTCTGCCCGCCGCCCGAATAGGGGCGCGCATCCGTATGGCCGCGGATCACGATGTCGCCCGGACGATCCTTCAGGATGGCGGCGATCTTCTCCATCAGCCGGATCGCATCGGCCGTGGGCCGGGCCGAACCGATCTGGAACATGCCGGTGTCGAGCGTGTCGGCCAGCGAGATGGTCACCGTGCCCGAGCCCGCGTCGCCGCTCTTGACCTGGACGTCGGCGACGTCCTTGGCCGGGACGCTGGCGTCGATCTGCTTCTGGAGCTCCGCCGCGTCGTTCTGCTCGTCGGTGGCGGGCGCGCCGGGCGCCGCGGCGACCTGGACCGGCGCTGGCGCGGGCGTCGGCTGGACCGCCACGGTGGCAAAATCGTCGGGCGAGACATCCACCTGCTTGCCCGCCACGGTGTTGGGCGTGAGCTGCCAGGACGTCGGATCGAACGGATCGCGGTAGGCGTCGCCTCCGTTGAGGCCGGGCAGGCCGGTACCGTCCGGCTTGCCGGTGTCCTTGCCGGTTTGGCCGGCCGCCTCGTTCTCGGCCACGATCTCGGCGAGCACCGCATAGGGATCGCGGAACAGGGCCTGGTCCTCGCCGCCCTTGGCGTCGCCGCCGACGGGCTTGCCGCCGGGCGTGCCGGGCGTGTCGCCGCTGGAGGTCGCCTGCCCCGCCGTCGAGGCGGCGGCGGTCGGATCCTGGCTGACGCCCGAGGTCGGGGGCAGCGGGTTGTTCAACTCGATCGGGTTGAAGTACTGCGCGATCTGGGCCTTGGTCGCATCGTCCGAGACGCTGGTCAGCCACATCACCAGGAAGAAGGCCATCATGGCCGTCATGAAGTCGGCGAACGCGATCTTCCAGGCGCCGCCATGGTGCCCGTCCTCGCCTTCGCCGCTCCGACGGACGATGATGATCTCGTGCCTTTCGGCGTCGGCTGCACTCACGAAAGCGCCTCCTCGACGGCCTTGAGCCAGGCCGCGAGACGGGTCTCGATCACGGTCTGGTTGGCGTCGATGCGCACGTCGGTATGCGTCTCGTCGGCGTCGAACGAGACGTGGCGCGCGTGGTCGCCGAGCTTGCCCTCGAGCGAATCCAGAAGATCGGGCGGCCCGGAGGCGGCGATCTTCACGGTGGAACCGTCGAAGGCGATGGTCTTCACCGCGCCCGCGAGCTCGTCCACCGTCATGCGCTTGCGGGCGTCCAGCACCAGGGGGCGCAGCAGCGAGCTCAGCGTCGACTTCAGCGCGTCCTCGAACACCGCCATCTGCAGGATCACGAGGTCCGCGAGCCGGTCGCCCTCGGTCTCGACCCATTGCCGGCGCGCTTCCGCGAGCGCCCCGTCGTGGTCGGCGGCCAGGGTCTGGCGCAGGCTCTCGATCCGCTCGGCGGAGGCGCGCTCGAGGTCCTGGCGCACGGAGGCCTCGGCCTCCGCGGCGCCGTCATGGTGGGCCTGGGCGAGCGCGATCTCATGGGCACGCAGCAGCGTCTCACGCTCGCGGGCCCAGGCCTGCCGCTCCGCCTCGAGCTCGCGCAGGGGAACGCGGGGCTCGGCGACTGGGCGCGGCTGGGGCGCGGCGACGCCGGCGGCCTGCAGGGCTTTGGCGGGCATCGCCGTGGGGCGCAGCGCGGCACCGGGCTGCGCGGCCTTGACGGCCGGGCGAGGCGCCGGGGCGGCGGGCGTCGAGAGGCGCGGCAGGCCGGCCTCGAAGGCGCGGGGGGCGGCCGCCGCCCGGCGCGGGGCCTGCGGGCGCAGCGGAACGAACTCGTCCTCGGTTTCGTCCGACAGGAATTGCGCGAGAGGGATCATGGCTTAGGCCGCCTCTTTCTGGTGAATCCACTGCTTGAGGATGGCCGCCGCTTGGGCTTCGTCGAAATCGACGAGCTTCTCGAGGCGGACCTTGGGCGAGTTGGCACGGTTGCGGGTGAGTTCGTCGAGAAGGTCGTCGCCGGCGGGCGGCTCGCCGTAGCCGAGCGAGGCCACGAGGTCGGCGCCGAAGCCGGGAGGCGTGCCCAGCGGGCCGAGGTCGCCCCCGTCCAGCATCGGGTTCTGGAGTTCGATCGGCGTGTCGCCGGCCAGCAGGCCGTCGTCGGCGTTGTCGTTGGCGGCCGGCGCGGAGATGGCGCGGATCGCCGGCTTCAGGCCGAACCAGATGACGAGCACGGCGACCACGAGGATGGTCAGGGCGTTGACCACGGTCCCGGACTGCTTCAGCAGCATCTCGCCGTAGCCGGGCGACGGGACGGGCTGCAGGTCCTGGCCGTTGGACACGAAGTCGACGGCGGTGACCTCGAGCTGGTCGCCGCGGCTGTCGGTGATGCCGGCGGCGGACGCGACAAGGGTCTTCACCTCGGCGAGCGCGGCGTCGATCTGCTCCTGGGTCGGGTTCTCGCCGAGCGTGGCGACCAGGCGGGCGCGGTTGACCACCACGGCGATCGACAGGCGGCGCACGTCGTAGCCGTCCGACACGGTCTGGGTCGTGGTCTCATTGATCTCGTAGTTGGTCAGCTCCTCGCGACGCTCGTTGGCCTCGGAAGAGGACTTGCCGGCCGGCGTCGCCTGGGGCGCGGCCTGCGGCACGTTCTGCGCGGCCGTGGTCGCGTTGTCGTTGGCGGCCGAGTCGGTCGACTGGCCCGTCTCGCGCACGGTGCGCGTCGAACGCTCCACCCGGCCGTCGGGGTCGAACTTGCGCGAGGAGATCTGGCGGCGGTCCGTGTCGAGCCGTGCGATCACGCTGGACTGGAAGTTGCCGACGCCAAGATAGGGGGCCAGCGTGCGGCGGATCGAGTCCTGGATCGAGGAGGACACGATGCCCTCCATCCCGAGCTGTTTGGTGGAGGTGGCGTTGGAGGCGTCGTCGCCGGAGGCGAGAAGGGTGCCGTCAGTATTCAGCACCGTGACCTGGTCGACCTGCATGCCGGGAATGGCGCTCGCCACGAGGTGGCGGATCGCCTGCGCGTTCGCGAAGTCCTCCGTGTTGTCGGTGCGGATCACGACGCTGGCGGAAGGCTTCTGGCTTTCGCGACGGAACGAGCCCGCTTCGGGAAGCACGATGTGGACGCGGGCCGCGCGCACGTCCTTCAGCGTCTGGATGGTGCGTGCGAGCTCGCCTTCCAGCGCGCGCACGCGGGTCACTTCCTGCATGAAGGTGGTGAGGCCCATCGAGCCCATCGAATCGAAGAGCTCGTAGCCGGCATTCTCCGAACGCGGCAGGCCCTTCTCGGCGAGCAGCATGCGCGCGTTCGCGGTCTGGGGGAAGTTGGTGGAGACGGTGTCGCCCGCCGCGTTGACGTCGAACGGGATGCCCGCCTCGGTCAGCGCCGCGCCGATCCGCGTCACGTCCTGCCGGTCGAGGCCCGAGTAGAGCGTCTCCATCGTCGGCTTGGACAGGTAGAACGCGGCGAGGCTCACCAGCGCGATGGCGACCACGCCGATCAACGCGAGCGCGCCCAGCTTGCGGCCGCCCAGCGACTGAAGGTTGGACAGGAGTTTTTGGGCCTCGGCCCGAGCGACCATCGCCATTCGTTCGCCTGCGGAATGCGGGAAGTGATGGCCGCAATGTGGCCGCACAAGCTTGCGCGGGCGTGATGACCTTACCGAATGATGAAGAATGCAGGACCGGTAGTTCTGGCCAGAATCGGAAACCCTCCGGCACGGGGAGCACCGGAGGGTCGCTTCGTAAGCCGCCAGCGAATGGCGCGACGGGGAGACGCGTTGCGTCGCCGTGGCTTACTGGAAGAGGCGCAGGATGTTCTGCGAGGACGAGTTTCCGATCGAAAGGGCTTGGTAGGCGAGCGCCTGCTGGGTCTGGAGGGCCGTGATCTTCGCGTTCTCTTCGGTCAGGTCGGCATCCACCAACTGGCTCACGGCATCGGAGCGGATCGAGGAAAGAGCCTTCATGAAGTCCTGCTGGATACCGAGCGACGACGAGAAGGAGGAAAGCGACGCCTGGTACTGGGTCACGGCGTTGAGGGCCGTGGTCACCGCGGCGCTGTAGGTCGCGGCCGTTGCCGCATCCGTCGCATCGGCCGTCCCTACGTAGTCCGTCAGTTCGCCTGTCCCGGCAGCAGCGTAGAGATCCTTGGTCGTTGCGGACACGGTGTTGGCGGTGGTTCCGTCAGCCTTGTAGCCGAGCGTGACGCTGACGCCATTCGCGTCGGTCAGCCAGTTCTTACCCTTCAGGCTGGCGCTGTCGACCGTGGCTTTGATTTGTGCGTTGATCGCGTCGATCTTACCCATCAGAGCCGTGTAATCGGACGATGCATTCGTGCCGCTGTCCGCGAGAGTCTTCGCCTCGTTGAGGAGCTTGGCGACGGTATCCAAGGCAGTGACGGCAGTATCCACCTGAGATTTCGTCACCGAGATCGCCGAAGAGAGGGCGTCCTGCTGCGACTGCTGGGACTGGATAGCCTGCGCGATCGACCAAACACTGGAATTGTCGGACGCCGAATTGACCTTCTTGCCGGTTCCGATGCGCAGCTGGGTCGTGGCGAGGTCGCTGTTGATCTGGCGGATGCTGGCGAGAACGGCGGCGTTGGCGGAGGTGTTGATCGAAACCATTGTATTTTCCCCGTTTTATCTTTGAAGCTTTCTTCGAGCCGTTGCTCTCTGCTTCGAAGACAAAACTACCGGGGAACTCGGAATACCTGCTGTATTTGATCCGTAAAATTGAATATATCACCCAGAACCGACTTACAGTGGCGAGGTATAGATTACACACCGTCAGTCTTCGAGCTGGAATTCGATTCAAGTTTTAGGCATCGGCCGCCAAGCCCAGGAATCTTCGGGATGTGCCCGTCCACGAACGCGAAAGGCCCCCGAACCCGAAGGTTCGGAGGCCTTAGAAGGCACGCGCGGCGAAGGAGCTTGCGCCGGCCCGGCTACATGAAGGAGCGCACCAGGCTTCCCGTCAGCATGTTCCAGCCGTCGATCAGCACGAAGAACAGGATCTTGAAGGGAAGCGAGATGATGGTCGGAGGCAGCATCATCATGCCCATGGACATGGTGAGTGTCGCGACGATCAGGTCGATCACCAGGAACGGCAGGACGATCAGGAAGCCGATCTCGAAACCGCGACGCAGCTCGGAGATCATGAAGGCGGGCACCAGGATGCGGAAGTCGACCGTGTCGTCGTTGGAGCCCTGCTCCACCACGGGCAGCCGGTCACGGATGGAGGCCTCGTTGATGTTGTTGAACAGGGCGAGGTCCTCCTCGCGCACCTGGTCCAGCATGAATTCGCGGAACGGCTCCGCGATCCGCGGTAGCGCCTCCTCTTCCGTGATCTCGCCGCGCATCAGCGGTTGGAGCCCGTCGCGCCAGGACTGGTCGAAGGTCGGCATCATCACGAAGAAGGTGATGAAGAGCGACAGGGAGATCAGGATGAGGTTGGCCGGCGTGGTCTGGAGGCCGAGCCCGGTGCGCAGGATCGACAGCGCGATCACCACGCGCGTGAACGCCGTGACCATCACCAGGAGGCCCGGCGCGACCGACAGCACGGTGACGATGCCGAAGAGCTGGACGATGCGGCCCGAGACGGCGGCGTCGCCGGCGGGGATCAGCGAGGCGAGACCGCTCGCCGCATTGGCGACCGCATCCTGCGCCAGCGCCGGCACGGCGCTGGCGGCCAGCACCGCCAGAAGGAGGAAGAGCCGCTTCACTTGACGATCAACGAGCGCACGATGACGTCGTCGACGGCGGTGGAGCGCATCCTCGCCCGCTCCAGGAGGTCCTCCTTGAGATGGAGAAGGCCCCGCGAGCCCTCGATCTGGGCGAGTTCCAGCGTGCGCAGGAAGACCAGCGTGTCGGCCTGGACCTGCGCGGCCAGAAGGGTCTGGTCGACGCTCTCGTCGTCCGAGAGCGACAGGATGAGCCCGGCCTCGAGACGGACCTGCGTGCCCGGAGGCGACGCGAGGTTGGTGAGGATCGGCTCGAGCGGCTGCACGACCTCCTTGGTACCGAGCGGTGCGACGGCCAGCGCGGGATCGACGGCCGAGGCCTGCGCGGCGTCGGCGGCGGGCGGTGCCTCCGCGACAGGCGGATCCTTCTTGAGCAGGAAGCCGAGGCCCGCGCCCCCGGCCAGCGCGATCACGGTCAGCCCGACCAGCGCGCCGACGGTCTGCGCCTTGCTGCTCTTCTTGGGAGGCGCGGAGCCCTCGGACATGAAAGCCAGGGCTTCGGGGCTGAGCTCGGTCATTCGGCGCTCCGGCGGCGGGAAATGGGGCAGCCGGGCGCGGTCTGGGCGGGATCGTCCCGCCGGGCACCGCAGCCCGGCAAGGAAGTGTTAAGAAATCGCCCTGTCGCGAGCCTTGCCGCGCCGGCGGCAAGGCATGGCGTCAGTAGGGCAGCACGTTGTCGAGGACCTGCTGCCCCCAGCCCGGTTGCTGCACCTCCGTCAGGCGGCCGCGACCGCCGTAGGAGATGCGCGCTTCGGCGATCTTCTCGTAGTTGATCGTGTTGTTCGGCAGGATGTCGCCCGGCCGGATGATGCCGGCGATCGACAGAACGCGCACCTCGAAGTTGACGCGGACCTCCTGCTGGCCGGCGATGTAGAGGTTGCCGTTGGGCAGGACCTGCGTCACCACGGCGGCGACCGAGACGTTGATCTCCTCCTTGCGGTCCACCTTGCCCTTGCCCGTCGCCTTGGTGCCGTTCGAAAGGCCAAGCGTCGTGCCGACGGTCGGGAGCCCGAAGGAGCCGAGCGATCCTTTGAGGTCCGCGCCGACGTCCACGCCGGAATCGCGCGAACGCTTGGTGTTGTTGTCGAGCGTCGCCTTGTCGTCGATCTTGATCTTCACCGTGACGATGTCGCCGATGTTGAGGGCGCGCGTGTCGCGGAAGAGATCGGCGTTGCGACCGGTCCACAACGAATTGACGTTGCGCGGCAGCTCGCCGGGGCCGGGGCCGGGCGCGGGCTGGACGATCGGCGCGTTCTGGTAGAGGCCGGTGCCGACGGGCGTCAGCACGGGCTCGCGGAACGCGTCCTCGCGCGTGGTGGAGCAGCCGGCGAGAAGGCCCGCCGCCAGGATGGGGGCGATGGCTCTCACAGGGTCTGGTCCTTTGCGCCGGCCTCGGCGGAGGCCCGGTCGGTCTTCTTGACGATCAGCGCCGCAAGCTCGGAGGCGATGGGAGCGGGCATCTCCGCCAGGATCGCGCTTGCCTGGCGTGCCTTGAGGCGCGTCAGCAGCGACGCGGCGATGGGCCGGTCCAGGGCGGCCATCTGCGCGGCGGCCGCGTCCGGCTTCATGCCGGCATAGATGCCGATCACGATGTCGGAGGTGGACTCGATGAAGTCGCGGCGCTCGCCCAGCCACTTCTCGACCTCGGCACGCTTGGTCTCGAGCTCGTCGATCTTGGCGGAGATCTCGTCCTCCGCCTGCTTGATCTCGGCGAGCTGCATCGCGTTGCGCGCGTCCAGCGCCGGGTTGGCGATGTTGGCGCAGTAGCGCTCGGTGTCGGTCATCTGCACGTCGGGCGGCACGACCTCCTTGCCGTCGGGTCCGATGACGCGCAGCTTGGCGGGACCCGCCGGCATCTGCGGCGGCGCTTCGGACGCGCCCTCGGCCGCGAAGGCGGAGCCGGCCGCCAGGACGGCGAGGGCAAGGCCGAGCCCGAAGCGGGCGCGCGGAAAAGCGATGGGGGTCATTACTGCACCACGATCTCGGCCTGCATGGCGCCGGCCGTCTTGATAGCCTGGAGAATGGCGATGATGCCGGTCGGCTTGAGGCCGAGGCGGTTCAGGCCGCGCACGACGCTGTCCAGATTGGCGCCCTGGACGATGGCGAGGTTGCCGCCGCCCTGCTCCGCGTTCACCACCGTGTCGGCGGTCACCACCGTCTCGCCGTTGCTCAGCGGTCCGGGCTGCGAGACGTTCGGAATGTCGGTGATGCGCACCGTGAGGCTGCCGTGCGTGACGGCCACGGTGGAGATCTGGACGTCCTTGCCGATCACCACCGTGCCGGTGCGCTCGTCGATCACCACGCGCGCCGCCTGGTCCGGCTCGATCATCAGGTCGCCGAGGTCGGCGATGAAGCGGGTGGAGGACATCTTGGTCGGGCGGGTCAGCGAGATGGTGCGGAAGTCCTGCTCGCGCGCCACCGGCTTGCCCCAGGCGCCCACGGCGAAGGCGTTGATCGCGTCCACCACGCGGATCGCGGTCCGGTAGTCCGGATTGCGCAATTCCATGGTGATCACGGGCGTGTCCACCGTGGCGCGCGGCACCTCGCGTTCGATCAGCGCGCCGCCGGCGATCCGTCCCGTCGTGGGCGTGCCCTGCGTCAGGCTCTCGTTCGTGCCCTCGGAGGTGAAGCCGCTGACGGCCAGCGCCCCCTGCCCCACCGCGTAGATCTCTCCGTCGGGCCCGTAGAGCGGCGTCATCACCAGCGTTCCGCCCATGAGCGAAGCGGCGTCGCCGAGCGAGGAGACGGACACGTCGATGCGCGAGCCGATGCCGGCGAAGGCCGGCAGGTCGGCGGTGACGATCACGGCCGCGACGTTGCGCGTGCGCGGGTTGGCGCCGCGCACGTTGACGCCCATGCGATCCAGCATGGACTGGAGCGACTGCTCGGTGAAGGGCGAGTTGCGCAAGCTGTCGCCCGTGCCCTGGAGACCGATCACCAGGCCGTAGCCGACGAGCTGGTTGTCGCGCACGCCCTTGATCGTGGTGACGTCCTTGATGCGCACGCCGCCGGACTGGCGGGCACGGGGCACGATGGTCTGGAAGTTCTCGCGCGCGCCGATGCCGGCCTGCGCGTAGCCGAAGTCCTGCGCGCCGTAGTCGGCGGCCTGGGCCGGCAGCGCGAAGGCGACGAGGCAGGAGCCGAGCACGAGCCGGCGCAGGAGGGAGCTCATCGCGACGACACCTCGATGCTTCCGTCCTCGGTCGCGACGCCGCTGATCGTCACGCCGCTGTCGATGTTGCGCACGCGCACGGCCTGCCCGGCCTGGGCGGACTGGAGCGGGATGCCCTTGCCGGTGATCAGCAGCCCTTCCTCGCGGTAGACGAGGGTGGTGGCCTGCCCCACCGTGACGGCGTCGGGCGACTTCAGGTCGCTGAGCAGGATCGGCTGGTTCGGCAGCAGGGTGCGGCGCGCGAGCCGGTCCTTCAGCATGCCCTCCTCGACCACGTAGGCCGAGAGCTGGTTGCCGGGCACGGAGAAGCGGGCGGAGATGACGCCGCGCTCCAGGACGCTCTGGCCGGGATAGACCACGGCGGTCGGCACCGGCAGGTTGAGGTCGGCGGCGCCCGCCGAGCCGGCGGCCGGGACGAGGCCGAGCGCGGCGGCGGCCAGGACGTTTCGGGCAAGGCGGGCGATGGCGGTCATGATGCTCAGCGAATGCCCTTGGAGACGACGCCCGACATCTCGTCGGCGGCCTGGATGACTTTGGAGTTCATCTCGTAGGCGCGCTGCGCCGAGATCAGCTCGGAGATTTCCTTCACCGGATCGACGTTGGAGTTCTCGAGATAGCCCTGCTTGATGATGCCGAAGCCCGGGTCGCCCGGCACGCCGGCGATCGGCGCGCCCGAGGCGGCGGTCTCGCGGAACAGGTTTCCGCCCTCGGCCGCCAGGCCCGGCTCGTTGGCGAAGTTGACGATGGTGAGCTGGCCGATGAGCTGGGCCTCGCCGTCCACCGTCGCGTAGACCTCGCCGGAATCGTTGATCGAGAGGTCGGTCGTGTTCTCCGGCACGGTGATGCCCGGATCCACGGTGAAGCCGTCGAGGGTGACGATCTGGCCCGTGTCGTTCTTGTTGAAGGCGCCGTCGCGCGTGTAGAGCGTCTCGCCGCCCGGCCCTTCGATCTGGAACCAGCCCTGGCCGTTGATGGCGAGGTCGAGGTTGTTGCCGGTCTGCTCCAGGGCACCCTGGATGTGGACTGCGCGCACGGCGGCCGTGCGCACGCCCAGGCCGATGCGCGCGCCCTCGGGCACGACGTTCTCGCCGCCGCGGGCGGGCACGCCCTGCATCCGCTCGACCTGATAGAGCAGGTCGGTGAACTCGGCGCGCGAGCGCTTGAAGCCGGTTGTGTTGATGTTCGCGATGTTGTTCGCGATCACTTCGACGTTGGTCTGCTGGGCGTTCATGCCGGTCGCGGCGATCGCAAGGGCGCGCATGGGCTGGGACTCTCTTTAGATCGACATGCGGGAAAGTTCGAGATAGGCGGAGACGACCTTGTCGCGCAGCGCGACGGCCGTCTGAAGCGTGCGCTCGGCGCCCATCACGGCGTCGACCACGGCCTGGGTGGAGGCCTTGCCGTTGACGCCCTGGATCGAGGTCGTCTCGGCGCCCTTCATGGTCTGGGCCGCCTCGCGGGCGATCTCGGTCATCGCGGCGGCGAAGCTCTGGCCGGCTTCGGCGGTGGCCCCTGCGCCCGTGGCGGATGCGGGGGAAAGACCGTCGAGGCGCAGGGCGTCGACGCGCGGCATGGCACTGCCGATGGCGGAGATCATGGGCGTCAGCCTCTCATGAGATCGATGGTGAGATTGATGAGCTCGCGCGCCTGCTTGATGACTTGCAGGTTCGCCTCGTAGGAGCGGTTGGCCTCGCGCATGTCGGCCATCTCGACCAGCATGCTGACGTTCGGCATCTTCACGTAGCCGTCCTTGTCGGCGGCCGGATTGCCGGGGTCGAGCTCCATCTTGAAGTCCGAACCGTCGGTGTCGACGGACTTGATGCGCACGAGGTCGGCGCCCGTCAGGCGGTCCATCTCGCTGGTGAAGGACACGGTCTTGCGGCGATAGGGGTCGCTGCCGGGCGTCTCGCCGGTGGATCGCGCGTTGGCGACGTTTTCCGTCACGACGCGCATGCGCTCGGACTGCGCCTCCAGACCGCTGGCTGCGATCTTGAGGGCGGAGGAGATGGAGTCGGTCAAGGCACTAGCCCTTCAGCGTCGACAGATACATGCGTTGGAACGACTTCGCGACCGAGGTCGAGAGGGCGAAGTCGCGCGACACCTCGCCGGCCTTGAGCATCTCCTGCTCGAGGCTCACCGAGTTGCCCGAATGGGTGATGTCCCAGGGCGTCTGCTTGGTCTCGTCCACACCGAACTCGCGCCCCGCCGAGGCCACGAGATGGCTGGGACTGGAGGCGGACATCTGAAGAGCGGTCGTCTCCAGCACCTCGGAAAACGGGGTCACGTCCTTGGCGCGGTAGGTCGGCGTGTTGGCGTTGGCGACGTTCTCCGCCACCACCGCCTGGCGCGCGGAGAGCCATTCGGCACGGCGGGAACTGAGCCCGAAAAGGTAGAACTCGCTCAACGGTCGCGTCCTCGAACAGGTCTTCGATGCCCCCATTCATAGGAAGAGGCACTTGTCCGAAGCTGACGATCTTACAAATTTATTAGTATTAACCTATCGTTAATCAGTATTAACGAAATATCAACGACGTGAAACGAAAAGACCCCGCCGAAGGGCGGGGTCCGTGAAAGGGTCGAGGGTCGGCGGCTGGTTCAGGGCTGGCGGGCCGTCGCCAGTCGCGCCGCCGCGATCGCAGCCTTGAGGCGCTCGGTGTTCGCGGCCGGATCGGCGTCGGGCTCGGAGAAGGCGATGTAGTTGATGTGGACGCCCGCCTTGGTGGCGGACAACGACAGCTTGAAGTGGACGGTGACCTCGCCCCCGTGGAACTCCATGTCGAGGTCGATGGTCGGCGCGCTACCCCAGTTAAGGTGCACGTCGCCGCCCCCCGCGAAGCGGAGCGAGCCCGGCGCCAGATAGAGCTGCGCCGACGATTCCACGATGTCGGCGATGTTGCCGAACTGGTCCATCCGCAGGAACGCGACGTAGTCGACGACGTCGACCAGCCGCAGCTCGGCCACCACTTCCTTGATCCCGTTCGCCAGCGCCTTCTCGCGGTCGGCTGCGTACTTGTTGCGAACGTTGAGCATGACGTGGGAACCCATGGAGGACCTTTACGCGAAATGGATCGATACGACTTCCCGCAAGGGAAGGCAGACGTCGACAGGTCGGCCGGGTCAGGCTGCCCCGATCTCCAGGCGCGAACTGGAGCGCGACTGGAGGAAGTAGATGAGTTCCGCAACGGCCTTGAAGAACTGCGGCGGAATCATCTGGTCGATCTCGACATGATCGTACATCGACCTTGCCAAGAGCTTGTCTTCGATCACCGGGATCTCGTTGGCCTCGGCGATCTCGCGGATCTTCAGCGCCAGGACGTCGACGCCCTTGGCCACGACCACGGGCGCCCCGCCCTCCTCGCGCACGTAGCGCAGGGCGATGGCGTAGTGGGTCGGGTTGGCGATCACGACGGTGGCGCGCGGCACGGCCGCCATCATGCGCCGCTTGGTGCGCTCGCGCGCGATCTGCCGCTGGCGCGCCTTCACCATCGGGTCGCCTTCGGCCTGCTTCATCTCGTCCTTGATCTCCTGCTTGGACATGCGCAGGTCGCGCCGCCACAGGATGCGGGAGAACAGGAGATCGGCGGCCACCAGCACGATCGTGGCGACGGACACCGCCGCCAGCAGCCGCATGGCAAGGCCCAGGATCGTTTCGGGAAGAAGCAGCGGGTCCGAGAACATCGTCTTCAAGAGCAAGGGCAGTTCGTCGGACAAGATCCAACCAACGATGATCGTAACGGCGGAGAACTTGAATAAGGCTTTACCGAACTCCGTGAATCCGCGGCGCCCGAACATCCGGCTCCATCCGCTGGACAGGGACATGTTGGAATACTTGGGCCGGATGCGCTCCAGGTTGATCTGCGGCGGGTTCTGAAGCAGCGAGGCGAGGATGCCGGCCAGCATGAAGAGGCCCGTCGCCGGCAGGACGAACTTGGCGCTCTGGATGGTGATCGTGTGCAGAAACTGCAGCGCGTCGATTCCGTTCCCGATCGACCATTGCGTCGGGTTCTCGAAGGTGACCTTGAGATCGCTGGCGAGCTGCGCGGCGTTGTTGCGGGCCTGGAAGACCACGACGGCGATCGCGGCCAGGAGCGAGGCGAGGATCGGCGCCTCGCGGGAAACCGGAAGGTTGCCCTTCTCGACGGTGTCGCGAATTCGCTTTTCCGTCGGTTCCTCGGTTTGGGACTCCTTGTCCGCCCCCTCCGCCATGCCGCGCCCGCCTTCCCGCGAAACGATGCGGGCCCCGGACGCCGCTCAGGGCGCCGGGGCCGCTGGTTGGATCAGCCCTCGGCCTTCTCGGCGAGGTCGATGCGCCCCTCGGCGGCAAGGCTCAGGGCGGCGCCGGCAATCGCCCGGCGGGCCGCCTGGACGGCGTCGGCGGCGGCCGGCTCGTTGCGGCCGAGTTCCGCTTCCACCATGCGACGCGCGCGGGCGCCCATGGCCGAGAGCACGGCCTCGCGCAGGTCCTGCGGCGCGCCGTTGAGCGCCAGCGTCACCTGCTCCACCTGGATCGCGTCGAACAGGACGAGCCGCCCCTTCCTGCTGAGCCCGGCCACGTCCTCGAAGGCGAAGAGCAGCTTGCGCAGCGCGGCTGCCTCTTCCGGTTCCGCGGTCTCCAGCGCGGCGAGGAGTTCCTCGGTCTGCGCCTTCTCCATGCGGTTCACGATCTCGGCCATGGTCGCGTAGCGCTCGCGGCGCTCGGCGCCCTTGGAGGCGGCCACGAAGGCCTCGCGGCAGCGCCGCTCGATCAGCCGCGCGACCGCTTCCGGCGGCGGGGCCGAGGAGAGCATGCGGCGCATGATGTCGTTGCGTCGGGTCGCCGGCATCCCGGCGACGATCGTGGCGGAGAAGTCCGACTTCACCCGCTGCAGGATATAGGCCGCGACCTGCGGATGCTCGCGGTCGAGCACCTTCGCCAGCGCCTCCTGCCCGAGCTGCTCGATTTCCTGCCAGACCGGGACGCCGCCCTCGTCGACGGGCATCGCTTCGCCGTCGAAGACGAGCGCGAGCTCC
The DNA here is from genome assembly GCF_003583935.1 of Aureimonas flava. Taxonomy (GTDB): domain Bacteria; phylum Pseudomonadota; class Alphaproteobacteria; order Rhizobiales; family Rhizobiaceae; genus Aureimonas; species Aureimonas flava. Next base: position 105,478 of record NZ_QYRN01000003.1, read on the forward strand.
TCGCGCGTCAGGCTGCTGCGCAGCAGCTTGGTCATCTCGCCGTCGAGGCCGGTGATCGCCGGCCCCACCCGGAACGCGTCCTGGAAGTCGGCGACGATCTCGTCCAGCTCCATCGGGGTGACGGAATTGGGCAGCGCCGCGCTCTGGCGCAACGCACGGATCTCCTCGGCGGAGAAGTGCTTCAGGAGCTTGGTCGCGCCCTCCCCGCCCAGCGTCAGGAGCAGGACGGCGGCGCGCGAGGCGCCGGACAGCGTCGGCGCTCCCAACTCTCGGCTCTGATAGGCTTCGGAGAGCATCGGCCGTTAGGCGCCCTTGACCCGCGGCTGGCGGGCGGTGGGGGAGACGATCTCGGTGAGCGTGATCCCGAAACGCGATTCCTCGTTCTCCAGGACCACGACCTCGCCCCGCGCGACGATGCGGCCGTTGACGATGAGGTCCACCGGGTCGGAGATGTTGGTGTCGAGCTTCACCACGGCGCCGCGGCCCAGCTTCATGAGGTTGGCGACCGGCATCACCGTGGAGCCGAGCACGACCTGCATGGTCACCGGGATGTTCATGATGACGTCGAGGTTGGGCGTCGCCTCGACGGCGGGCTCCTCCTCCGCGTCCGCGAAGCTCATCCCATGGCCCATCTCGTGGGCCTCCTCGGTGTCCTCGACCGTCTCGTCCATCTCGAACCCCGCCTCCATGGCGCCGAACTGGCCACCGAACTGGGTTTCGGTCTCGACTTCCATCGTCTCGTTCTGCATCGGGGTCGTCCTTGGAATAGGTCGGATCGCAGGCGATCCGGTCATCAACGGATAGCGGTCGGAACTGACGCGAAACGGGAGATCGCGTCGTTGTCATGGAGGATCGTCGCGGCGGTGACCGAGGCGGTGCGCCGCTGCTCGTAGGAATCGAGCAGGACGTCCAGCCGCTCCACCAGCTCCTGCGCCTCGCAGGCCCGTTCCTCCAGCGCGCGCAGCGTGCGGACGCCCTCGCTCTTCAGGAGAACCACGGCGTTGGCGGCACGGTTGATCGAGGCGTCGGCGTCCTCGAGCGCCTGGCGGAAGCCGCTTTCTTCGGAGCGAAGGCGCTTCAGCTCCTTGTACATCGAGCCGGTGCGCCAGCTCGTGATGAGGAGGGCGCCGACCAGGATGGCGTCAATGAGCCAGGATGTCATCGATGAACTCCTCGGTCGGGTCGACGGGTTCGGAAACCTTGACGACGTAGGTGTCGCGCGAGCGGCCCATGGAGCCGCGGAACAGGCGCTGGCCCTCGCATTCCAGAAGCACGAGGCTCTGCATCGTGGCGTCCAGCGCGATCGTCTGGCCGACGTGGAAGGTGGAGATCTCGCCCAGCGACGACTGCTGCTCGCACAGGATGGCGCGCACGTGCATGTCGGTCTTCTGGAAGCCGGCCTCCAGATCGCGCGTCCAGGTCTCGTCGACGATCGACGGGCCCTCGTCGGGCAGCGCGGCGAACTTGCGGCGGTGTGGCGACAGCACCGATTCGGGGATCGCGACGCGCAGCGCCGCCTCGCAGCGACCGATCGACACCCGGAACCGGAACTCCAGGAAGGCCCGCGCCTCGGGGGCGATCGCCTCTTCGAGCTTGTGGCCGATCCCCTCGACCAGGAGACGGTCGGCGGACATGCCGAGCGCCACGACATCCGCGAACACCGCGTTGCCCGTCTCCACGAAGGTGCGCAGCGCGGCGTCGGCGAAGAAGCGCCCGACGCTGGTCAGCGGTCGCCCCGCGGCCGGCGCGTCGCGTCCGTCGCCCCCGAAGCCCGCCTCGGTGATCGTGTCGGCGAACCGCCCGTCGGCCGCCACCAGCGCCGTCTCGCGCCACTTGGCCGAGCGCACGGTGAGCACCATCTGCGTGTCCGTTTCCGACAGGGCGGCGGTCGACAGCACGAAGGGCGAGGAGGCGACGAACTCGACGGAAAGGGGCGAGGCGTGGGCCGCCGCCAGCTTGGCGGACACGGCTTCGGCCCACTTGTTGCCGATCAGCTTGAGGCGCGGAAAGCGCTCCGGCTCGATGCGGGCGGCGGAGCGGAGGCGCTCGCCGATGTTGCGTTCGGTGACCGTGTCCATGATCGTTCCTTACGCGGCCGAGGGCGCGCCGCCGATGGTCTCGGCTTCCACTTGGTCGATGGTGGGGCGGTCGTAGGCGGAGATCGCCTTGCGGCCGTATTCCAGGGCGACCTGCGGCAGGGCGCCGTTCATGTAGGCGATCAGCGTCTGCTTGATGATGACGTACATCCGCATCTTCTTCTCGCGCACGCCCTTCACCTTGGTCGCCAGCGGCGCGAAGACGCCGTAGGAGAAGAAGATGCCGGCGAAGGTTCCCACGAGCGCCGCGCCCACGAGATGGCCGAGCACTTCCGGCGACTGGTCGAGCGCGCCCATCGCGTGGACGATGCCCAGAACCGCGGCCACGATGCCGAGCGCCGGCAGGCCGTCCGCAATGTCCTGGATCGCGTGCTTGGGCTTGAGCTGGTCGCGGGCGACGGTCTGGATCTCCTCCTCCATCAGCGCCTCGATCTCGTGCGGGCGGGCGTTGCCGACGATGATCAGGCGGCAGTAGTCGCAGATGAAGTCGGTCATCGGCTTGTTCTTCAGGATGCTCGGAAAGGCGCTGAAGATCGCCGAGTCGGCCGGGTTGTCGACATGCGCCTCGAACTCGGAGCGCGACTTCGACTTCATCTCGCGCATCAGCGAGTGAAGGAGGCTCAGGAGGTCGAGATAGTCGCGCTGCTTGGGCACGGCGTTCTTGAAGGCCTCGCCGACGGCTTTGCCGGTATCCTTCACGACCTTCATGTTGTTGGCGATCAGGAACGTGCCGAGGGCCGCGCCCAGAATGATCAGGAGCTCGTAGGGCTGCCAGAGCACATAGAGATGTCCGCCAGACGCGACGTAGCCGCCGAGAACGCAGCCGACCGTCACGATAAGGCCGAGAATGATACCCATCGGGCTGTCCCTTGAACGATAAAGGAATTGGTAAGGAGAATTAACGAGGCGGACTTGCGCGAGACTGTGCGTTCGCGGGGTTCGCGGGTCAGCTTCGATCCATTCGGACAGGGCAAGATGCCCGCGATTACGGTCCGCCCGGCGGCGGCGCCGGCGCCCTTCCAGCCGTTCAGTCCCAGGTTCCTCCATGCAAACCACGCTCCCCGTCGCCCTTTCCGCGCAGCTCGCCATGGAGAAGCGTCTCGACACGATCGCCAACAACCTGGCCAACGTGGGCACGGCGGGGTTCCGCTCCGAGGAGGTGAAGTTCGAGAGCGTACTGTCGCGTGCCTCCGCGCGCACGGTGGCCTTCGCCTCGGAGGGGCAGCAGTACATCTCGACCCGCGCCGGGGCGCTGACCGAGACCGGCAACCCGCTGGACATGGCCGTCGCCGGGGAGGCCTTCTTCGCGATCCAGACGCCCAAGGGCACCGTCTACACCCGCGACGGGCGGATGCAGATGTCGGACGCCGGCGAGCTCAAGACCGTCAACGGCGAGTCCTTTCTCGACGTCGGCGGCGCGCCGATCCTGATCGACCCGAACGGCGGCCCCGTCCACATCGCGCACGACGGCATGATCACGCAGGCCGGCGCGCAGCTCGGCGCGGTCGGCCTGTTCAAGATGCCGGTCGGCGCGAACCTGTCGCGCGCCGGCACGTCGGGCGTGGTTCCCGACGCGCCGGCCCAGCCGGTGATCGACTTCAACGAGGACCGCGTGGCGCAGGGCTTCGTGGAAGGGTCCAACGTCAATCCCATCCTCGAGATGACCCGGCTGATCGAGGTCCAGCGGGTCTTCGAGCAGGCCGCGAACATGATCCAGACGTCCGAGAACTCGCTCAACGATGCGGTGACCCAGCTCGGAGCCAGCAAGTGAGGGAAGCCAGCCGGAAGAAGGACCTGTCCGGCCTGGATCAGCCGCTGGTGCGCGTCAGCGGACACGTGGTGGACGTCTCGCCGCAGTCGTTCCGCGTGGCGGGGCTCAGCCCCTATGTCCGCCTCGGCGACTGCATCGTCTGCGAGGGGCCGCACGGGCCCGAGCTCGGCGAGGTGGTGCGCGTCGAGGAGGCGGCCGCGACCGTGAAACCCTTTGCGGTGCGCTTCCACAGCGGCGTGCGCACGCTCGCCTACCGCACCGGCCCCGTCACCGTCGCCCCCTCCCCGGCCTGGAAGGGACGCACGATCGACGCCTTCGGACGGCCGTGCGACGACCTCGGGCCGCTGGAGAACGGGGACGCCGAGTTCGTCACCGACAGCTTGCCGGACGCCGCCATGCGCCGCGCGCGCATACGCCAGCCGGTGCCGACCCAGGTGCGGGCGATCGACATCTTCACGCCGCTGATCCGCGGCCAGCGCATGGGGATCTTCGCAGGCTCGGGCGTCGGCAAGTCGACGCTGATGGGCATGCTGGCGCGCGCCCCCGGCTTCGACACGGTGGTGGTGGCGCTGGTCGGCGAACGCGGCCGCGAGGTGCGCGAGTTCCTGGAGGAGACCATGCGCGGCGAGCTGTCGCGCGTGGTCACCGTGGTGGCCACCGGCGACGAGAGCGCCATGATGCGCCGTCTCGCCCCCAAGACCGCGATGACGGTGGCCGAATACTTCCGCGATCGGGGCGAGCATGTTCTTCTAATTGTGGATTCGGTCACCCGCCTCGCCCATGCCGCGCGCGACGTCGCGCTGGCGGCGGGCGAGCCGCCGGTGGCACGCGGCTATCCGCCGAGCGTCTTTTCCGAACTGCCGCGCCTCCTGGAACGGGCGGGACCCGGCGCCGAGGGGAGCGGCACGATCACCGGCCTGTTCGCCGTGCTGGTGGACGGCGACGACCACAACGAACCGGTGGCGGACGCGATCCGCGGCACGTTGGACGGCCATATCGTGCTGGACCGCGCAATCGCCGAGGAAGGGCGGTTCCCCGCGATCGATCTCCTGAAGTCGATTTCGCGCATGGCCGATCTCGCCTGGAAGCCGGAGGAGCGCGAGCTCGTCTCCCGCCTCAAGGCGATGATTGCCCGCTTCGAGGACACGCGCGATCTGCGGCTCCTGGGCGGGTATCAGCGCGGTGCCGACCCGACGCTCGACCAAGCGGTGGACCTCGTACCCCACGTCTACGGCTGCATGATGCAGCATCCGGGCGACGTGCCGGCGCAGTCGCCGTTCGACGAGCTTTCGCACCGGCTGAAGACGAGCCTGACCGGCAACGCATGAGGGGTGCGTGCGTTCGGGGGCCGCGCGCCGGGCCGGCGTCCGTCAGCCGGCCTTCGCGCTGCCGCTCTCGGCGGGACGGGCGAAACGGCCGGTCCTGAACCCTTCGCGCACGTCCATCAGGATCTTCGGCAGGTCCGACGCCGGCCGCGGCCGGGAGAACAGGAAGCCCTGCACTTCGGTGCAGCCTTCCTGCTCCAGGCGCATGAGCTGGTCCACCGTCTCCACGCCCTCGGCGATCACGCCCATGCGCATCGCCGCCCCGAGGCCCATCACCGCGCGCACGATGGCGATGTTCTCGTCGCGGCCCATGTCGCGCACGAACGACTGGTCGATCTTGATCTTGTCGAAAGGGAAGCGGCTGAGATACCCGAGCGACGAATAGCCCGTGCCGAAATCGTCCATCGACATGACGAGACCGAGCCGGCGCAGGCTCTGGAGCGTCTCCAGGACGCCCTCGGCATCGTCCAGGAACAGCGACTCGGTCACCTCGAGTTGCAGTCGCTCCGGCGCCAGCCCGCTGGACTTCAGGGCGTTCTGGACCACGGACACGATGCCCGCGCTCTTCACCTGGAGTGGCGACAGGTTGACCGAGAGCGTCAGGTTGGCAGGCCATCCGGCCGCCTGCCGGCAGGCCTCGAACAGGACGAACCGACCGAGCGGAACGATCAGGCCCATCTCTTCCATGAGCGGGATGAAGGTTCCCGGCCCTACCACGCCGCGCGTCGGATGGCGCCAGCGCACCAGCGCCTCGAAGCCCGAGACGGCGCGGCGCCGCAGGTCCACGAACGGCTGGAAGTGCAGCTCGAACTCGTTGCGCTCGATGGCGGCGCGCAGGTCGGCGACCATCAGTTGCTTGGCCTGCAGCTCTTCGCGCAGTTCCGGCCGATAGGCCTTGAACTTGCGCAACGGCTGGGCCTTGGCCTGTTGGAGCGCGAGTTCGCAATTCTGCATGGCCCGGGCGGCGTCGAGCCCGGCCAGGCGGTCGTCGCGGCTGATCGCCACCAGGCCCACGGCCACGGCGACCGCGAGCGGGCGTCCCGCGACGCGGATCGGCCGTCCGTCCACCGCTTCCATCACCGCACGGGCAAGCCGTTGCTTGCCGCCAGGTTCGTCGCCGAGCGCCAGGAGGATGCCGAACTCGTCGCCGTCCAGCCGCGCCACCAGCGCGTCCTCGGGAACCAGCGAGCGGAACCGCTCGCCCAGCTGCCGAAGAAGATCGTCGCCGGCCGCCTGTCCGAGCGTCGCGTTCACCGTGTTGAAGTCCTCGACGTCGATGGACAGGACCAGGACCTCGCCTTCGATCGTCTCGTCGCGAAGCATCGTCTCGAGCGCGGCGTAGAAGCGCGTCCGGTTCGCGAGCCCAGTCAGGGCGTCCTGCCCCGACAGACGCTCGATCTCGCGGCTCACTGCCTGGAGGCGGGTCACGTCCTCGAAGATCACGATCGTCCCGCCGACCTGCGGGCTGGAATGGCGGCGCAGCTCGAAGGTGCGCCCGTCCGGCGCGTCACGCGTCTCGTTCTCCTGCGGCGGCGGCACCAGAAGGTGCGAAAGGAGCGGGTCGGCGTTCGGCGCGGTCGCCACCATGCCCGCCTGCATGGACGGGAAGAGCTGACTGAACGCGGCGTTGACGCTCAGGATCTTGCCCGCGTCGTCCAGCACGCAGAAGGCCTGGGGGACGTTGTTCAGCGCGGCTTCGAACCGCTTGCGCTGGCGCTGGAGCTCGTCCTCGTGACGGCGCGCGGTTTCGCGCCGGCCGGCCGCGATCTCCTCGATCCGGTCGTCGAGCGTGATCTCCACGAACTGGATCGCCGCCTCGAGTTCGGCGATCGCGTCGCCGGTGATGGGGACGACAGCCCCTTCGCCGCTCACGCGCAGCAGGCTGGACGTCGCCTGCCGGATCGAGTTGGCGATGCTGCGCGAGAGGTAGACGAGGATCAGGAGGCCTGCCAGGAGCCCGGCCAGGATGCCGGCCGTGACCACGCGCTTCAGCTCGTCCGAACGCGCCGTGGCGTCGCTGCGCAGCGAGTCCACGCCATGCCGGAGGTCGTGGGCGATCCCGTTGAGGCGCGAGACGATCTCCGACATCTCGCGACGCACGAGGCGCAGCGTGACGTCGCCGTCCGCGAGGCGCAGGCGGTTGATGCTGTAGTCCAGTTCGTCGAACTTGGCGGCGACCGAACGGCCGTCCATCGTCACCATGCGCAGCTCGGCCATCACCTTGGACAGGCCGTCCGCGAGCTGCGCGGTTTCCTCGCGCGTGACGATCCGGGCGGCGTCGCCGCGGCGCTGCTGCTCGAACCGGTCGGCCAGCTCGTCCGCGCGGATCGCTGCGGCTTCGACGCGCGCGAGCGGGTTGGCGCTTTCGCGGACCACGCGCTCGGAGGCCTCCACCAGCGCTCCGCTGCTGCGATCGATCGTCAAGGCAAACCCGGCGCCCAAGAGCCCGAGAACCAGTCCGCTCGCCAGAAGCTTGGCATTGATGGACATGAACGACCGTGTCTCTCGCATACGGGGAATGCCGGCGGCCCGGATCCCGTGAATCGGCTGCTTGATTCAAATTGTAGCTGGCGCACGTTATGGTTCCGTTACTCTACCGTATGTCGGCAACAACCAGCGGTTCGATAGGCGCGACCCAAGGACACGGTTCGGGCTTAAATTTCCGCAAGGTCCCGGCCCGGACTTGTGGCGCGCGACGAATTGAGCCAATCCCCGTTCGCCTCGCGCCGGGCATGGAATTGGGCGGCGGCGGAATGTGCGGGTACCGATGAGCGTGGAAGCGGAAATCACGGAATCTGCGGCCGCGCCGCGTTCGGGACGCGGCTGGAAGACCTGGGTGCCGGTGGGCATCGGGCTGGCCATCACGGTGGTGGCCTTCGCCACCCTGCACACCATGATGTCCACCCTCTCCCTCGGTCAGATCCACGAGGCGGTGACGAGCGTTCCGGCACCGGCTCTCCTTTTGGCCGTGTTCTTCACCGTGGTCAGCTTCGCGGCCGTCTCCCTCTACGACGTCGTGGCGGTGGAGACGATCGCGCCCGGCCGCGTGTCGCGTCCCGTGGCGGCGACCGTGGGTGCGGCGGGCTACGCCATCTCCAACGCGCTCGGCTTCCCGCTGCTGACCGGCGGCGCGCTGCGCTATCACGCCTACAAGTCGGGCGGCATCGAACTCGCCGACATCGGCCGGATCGTCGGCACGTCCTGGTTCGCCTTGTGGTTCGCCCTCGCGATCATGCTCGGGATCGCCCTGATGGTGGATCCGAGCGGCATCCCGTTCCTGCGCGACCTCGACCACCGCGTCGACCTGATCCTCGGCATCGTCATCGTCGCGCTGGTGGCGCTGTTCGTGGCCTGGCTTTCGCGGGGCGCGCGAGAAGTCCGCATCGGTCGCTTCCACATGGCGCTGCCGTCGCATCGCGGCGCCCTGGTGCAGCTCGTGGCCGGCATCGTCGACGTCGGCGCGGCGGCAGCCGTGCTCTACGTGCTGATGCCGCCCGGCACGGTCGGCAGCTTCCTCCTGTTCTCCCTGGTCTTCGCCGTCGCCACCGTGGTCGGCGTCGCATCCTCGGCGCCCGGCGGCCTCGGCGCCTTCGAGGCGACGCTCCTGGTCACGCTGGGCCTGTCCGACCGGGCGGACGTCGTGGCCGCCCTGGTGCTCTACCGCCTGATCTACACCGTGCTGCCGCTGGTCGTGACCGTGGTCGGCCTCGCGGTCATCGAGGTGTTCCGGCGCCGGGGCGTCGTCGCGGGGCCGGCCAAGGAACTGGCGCGTGCGGTGGAGCCGATCGTCCCACCGGCCGTCGCCGCCCTGACCTTCGGCGGCGGCCTGGTGCTGCTCGCCTCGGGCGTGCTCCCGAGCGTCGCCACGCGCATCGGCATCCTGGGCGACATCGTGCCCCTCCCCTTCATCGAGATGTCGCAGCTCGCCGCGAGCTTCGTGGGCGTCGCGCTGCTGATCGTCGCGCGGGGCCTGGCCAAACGGCTGTGGCGGGCCTGGGTCGTGTCGCTGGCGCTGCTTCTGGCGGGCGCGGTCTTCGCCCTGTCCCGAGGCCTCGACTGGGAGGAGGCCGTGCTCCTGGTGATCCAGGCCACGCTCCTGCTCGGCTTCCGCCGCGCCTTCTACCGCCGTTCGGTGCTCAACCCCTTCGCCCTCACCTGGAGCTGGCTTGCCGCCGTGCTCGCCACGGTGATGGCCTCGATCTGGCTCGGCTTCTTCGCCTATCGCCACGTCGAGTACGCCAACACCATGTGGTGGGACTTCGCGCTGGACGCCGACGCGCCCCGCTTCCTGCGGGCGAGCGTCGTCGCCATCGCCATCGTCGCGGCCGTCGGGCTCGACGTCGCCATCCATCGGCGCACGGAGCGCATCCAGCGGTTCAGCGCCATTCCGCCCGAGGTCGCGCCCATCGTCGCCGGCCACCCGTCCACGGTCGCCTGGCTCGCGCTTCTCGGCGACAAGCGGTTCCTGTTCTCGCCCGACCGGCGCGGCTTCGTGATGTATGCCCGGTCCGGCGGCAGCCTGGTGGCGCTCGGCGAGCCGGTCGGCCCGCCGGACGTCGTGGCCGAACTCGCCTGGAGCTTCCGCGACCTCGCCGACCGGCAGGCGGAGCGGACGGTGTTCTACCAGGTCGGACCGCAGAGCCTTCCGCTGTTCCTCGACATGGGGCTGTCGGCCCTGAAGCTCGGCGAGGTCGCCCGCGTCGACCTGCCGGCCTTCAAGCTCGAGGGGCAGAAGATGCAGAACCTGCGCACCGCGATCCGGCGTGCGGAGCGCGAGGGGCTGGAGTTCGAGATCATCGGCCCCGAGACCGTCCAGGCCGAGATGGACGAGCTGCGCGCCGTGTCCGACGCCTGGCTCCAGAGCAAGTCCGGTTCGGAGAAGGGCTTCTCCCTCGGCTACTTCGACGAGAAGTATCTCGGCCATTTCGACATGGCGATCCTGCGCAAGGACGGGGCCGTGGTCGCCTTCGCCAACCTGTGGCGCGGGTCCGGCAAGGAGGAGCTGTCGATCGACCTGATGCGCTTCCTGCCCGACGTGTCGCGCGTGCTGATGGACGTGCTGTTCGCCAAGCTTCTGATGTACGGCAAGGACGAGGGCTACCGCTGGTTCAACCTCGGCGCGGCGCCGCTGTCGGGGCTGGTGGACCGTCGAGGCGCCTCGCGCTGGAACCGTTTCGGCTCCTTCCTGTATCGACGCGGCGGCAACTTCTACCATTTCGATGGCCTGAAGGGGTTCAAGCAGAAGTTCAACCCGGTGTGGACTCCGCACTACCTGATCTGCCCCGGCGGCTTCGACACGGCCAAGTGCCTGGTCGACGTCACCGCGCTGATCTCCGGTCGACCGAAGCAGGATTCATGAAGCGCACCTTTTCCGTTCTGTCCGCCGCCGTCGCCCTGATGCTGCTGGGCGGCGCGAGCTCCGCCCTTCTCGCCTCCCGCGCGCTGGATCAGGCGGCCGGAAGCCTGTCCGCCGCGCGCATCTCCTACGAGAACCTCCAGGACGTCGACGTGCTGGCGCCCGACGACGACGCGGGCGGGCTCGTGGTGCTCCTGTCCGACCGGGGCGGCATCACGGCCGCCGACCGCGACCTCGCGTCCCGGCTCGTGTCCGAGGGGCTGATCGTGATCCCCGTGGACCTCGACCGCTGGCGCGCCGCGCTGGAGACCGAGGCGGGTCCCGACGGCGAGTGCCTCTATCTCGGGTCCGACCTCGAAGGCATCGCCAAGGAGGCGCTGCGCGCGCTCGAACTGGACACCTATTTCCATCCCGTGGTGGTCGGACGGGGCGAGGGCGGCACGCTCGCCTATGCCGCCGTGGCCGACGCGCCGGCCGCGACGCTCGCCGGCGGCGTCGCGCTGGATTCCCCGCCCGCCGCCCACAGCCGCGTCCCGGTCTGCGAGGGCGCCACGGCGACGCCCGCCGGGACCGGAAGCTTCGCCTACGATCGCGGCGCGGACCTGCCCGCACCCTTCACCTTCGTCGCCGCCGAGGGCACCGAGATCGCCACCGCGATGAAGGCCCCGATGCGGGCCGGCCAGTCGGCGGTCGCAGAGCCCGAGGCGCGCCTCGCGGCGACCACGCAGGCCACCCTCTCGATCGCCGACGCCGACCGGACGGAGCTTCCCATCGTTGTGGGCAAGCCCAAGGGCGCGCCCAAGGGCGTCGTGGTCTTCTTCTCCGGCGACGGCGGCTGGCGCGACCTCGACAAGACGATCGGCGACTGGCTCACCGCCGAAGGCATCGAGGTGATCGGCGTCGATTCGCTGCGCTACTTCTGGTCGGAGAAGACCGCCAAGGAGATGGCCGACGACATCGGCTCGATGCTCGCCAACGCCAAGCCGGCGCCCGACGTGCCGATCGGCCTCCTGGGATATTCGTTCGGTGCGGACACCCTGCCCTTCGCGATCCGCGAACTGGCTCCCGAATGGTCCAAGCGCGTCTCGCTGATCGGCCTGCTCGCCCCATCCATCGAGACCGGCTTCCAGATCTCCGTCGGCGGCTGGCTCGGCATGTCGACCGGCGACAGCGACGTGGTCGCGGCCGCCGCCGGCCTGCCCGCCGACCGCGTGCTCTGCATCTACGGGACGGACGACGACGGCAGCGCCTGCGTGGAACCGAGGCTCGCCGCCTTCACCAAGCTTCCCATCGAAGGGGGGCACCATTTCGACGGCAATTACGACGCGCTGGCCGCCCGCATCCTGGCAGCCCTGCGCGCCGGCCCGCAGGCCGCGCTGGCGACCCCGCCGACGCCCGCCGGACCGCCCGCGCCCCCATCCGCGAACTGAGGCGCGGCCCGGCGGGCTCCTCGGACGGGCTTCAAGGCATCAACTGACCGCCATTGACCTCGAGGATCTGGCCGGTGACGTAGCCGGACAGGCTGCCGGCGGCGAGGAACAGGTAGGCCGGGGCGCAGTCCTCGGCCGTGCCGAGGCGCTTGAGCGGAATGGCGTCGGCCGTCGCGTCGAGCTTCGCCTTGGACGAATAGCGCCGGTGGAAGTCCGTCATGATCGTGCCCGGCGACACGGCGTTGACGCGGATGCCGTCCGGCGCCAGTTCCTTGGCCAGGGTCTTGGTCCAGGCGGACACGAAGGCCTTGGCGCCCGAATACAGCGCCGAGCCGGCACTGCCGCCGGAGCGACCGGAGATCGACACCGTGTTGACGATCGAAGCGCCTTCGCTCCGGCGCAAAGCCGGCAGCAGGGCGCCCGTGAGCGCCACCACCGAGCGGATATTCAGATCCAGCACGTGGTCGTAGTCCTCGCGCGTCTCCGTGCCTGCGGGAACGCGCCCGCCCATCGTGCCTGCGTTGTTCACCAGGACGTCGACCGTGCCGGTCCGCGCCAGGATCTCGCGGGCGAGCTCCTGGCCGCCCTCGGGCCGCGAAAGGTCCTCCGTCAGGAGCGTCAGCCGCGGCCGCGCGCCGGCCGGGAGCCTGGCCAGGAGGTCGCCCTCCACATGCGACAGGTCGCGCCCGGCATGCACGAGGACCTCCGCCCCGCAGCGCAGGAAGGCGACGGCCACCGCCGCGCCGATGCCCCGTCCCGCCCCGGTCACCACCACCGTCCGGTTCTCGAACAGCCTCGAATCGAATCCGATCATGCCTGCCTCCTCGTCCGCCGCATGGGACCGGGCGCGCCGCCGTGCGTCAAGCCGGCCGGCGCGGCACGAGGGCGAGCACCGCGACGGCGAGCCACGCGAGGATCAGCACGCTGCCGCCGATGGGCGCCGCGTTGGCGAAGAGGCGCTCGCCGCCGACCGCGCGCATGGCGAGGTCGCCCGAGAACAGGATCGTGCCGAGGATCATCAGCCCACCGGCCACGGTCCGCCCCCGCAGGGCGCCGGGCGGGACGAGGCCGAGCGCGAGCAGCGCGGGCGCATGGACGAAGGCGATCGCCGCCGCGATGGCGACGAGGTTGGCCTGCGCACCGCCATGGGCCGCAAAGGCCGCCCCGGCCGTGCCCGCGGCGCCCAGCAGGCCGGCCGCCGCCACGAGGCTGCGCGCCGTCACAGGATCGGCCTGTGCGGATCCGCGTCCGGCTCGTCGTCCGCGCCGGGCTTGCGCGGCTGCATCTCGTCCAGTACCGAGCCGGACCACATCCGGTAGCCCGCCGAGTAGGCCGCCTTGCCGAGGAGATGGGCCGCGATCGGTGCGGTGAGGAAGAAGAACACGATGGCGGCGATGGCGCGCAGCACCTCGGCGGTCTGCACGGACACGATGGCGAGCGCCACCAGCGCCAGCGCCGAGCCGACCGTCCCCGCCTTGGAAGCCGCGTGGACGCGCGTGTAGAAGTCGGGCAGGCGCAGGATGCCGACCGAGGCGACCAGCGCGAACAGCGCCCCCAGGATCACGAACAGGGCGGCGAGCAGGTTTCCGAGGGCGGTCACGGCTGCGGCTCCTGCGTCAGGACGACCTCGTCCGGCTCCTCCGCCACGTCCACGGAGACGGGCGAGCGCTCGGTGTCGCCACGCGCCATGATGAAGCGGGCGAAGGAGATGGTGGCCAGGAAGCCGACCAGGCCGAGCGCGATGGCGATATCGACATAGAGGGTGAACCCCGTGTCGATGCCGATCACCGCGATCAGGCCGATCGACGAACTGGTGAGCACGTCGAGCCCGAGCACGCGGTCGGGCAGCGTCGGCCCCTTCCAGATGCGCACGATGGTCAGCGTCAGCGACAGACACAGGAGCACCAGCGCGATCGACAGCGACCAATCCAGGACGAGTTCGGAAAACTGGAGGAAGCTCATTCGGACAGTTCCAGGATCCGTCGCTCGAAACCCTCGGCGATCTCGCGTCGCCGCGCGTCGGGGTCCGAGCAGTCGAAGGCATGGACGTAGAGCGTGCGCTCGTCGTCGGAGATGTCGAAGATCAGCGTCCCCGGGGTAAGGCCGACGAGATTGGACAGGAGCGCGATCTCGAACTCGCTGCGCACCTTGTGACGGTAGAGGAAGACGCCGGGTTTCAGCTCCAGCCGGGGCCGCATCACCACGACCGCGATGCGCCAGGCCGAGACGGCCAGGTCGTAGATCAGGAACAGGAGCAGCGAGGCGACCTTGCGCCCGTGCCGGAAGTAGCCGCCGGCCCCGACCTGTTCGCGGATGAGATAGAGCGACGCCGCCCCCAGGAAGAACCCGAAGATGAGGTTGGCGAGGCTGAAGCCGCCGGTGATGACCAGCCAGACGAGGGCGAGAAGGAGGTTGGCGACGAAGGGCGTCATGGCACGTCTCCCAGGACCGCGGCCAGGTAGCGCGCCGGATGGAGGACCTGATGGGCCGCCTGCATCGACAGGCTCGCCAGCGGCTGCGGCCAGACGCCGACGGCCACCACGAAGACGCACAGGGCGACCAGCGGAACCGTCGCGAGCGGGCGGCCGGGCGGCGGCGCGCGGAACGCCTCCTCCGCCGCATGCGGCTCCAGGTCCGCGAGCGCGGGCAGCGGACGCCAGAAGGCGAGCGCGAAGACGCGCGCGCAGGCGATGGTGAGGAGGAAGCCCGAAAGGAGCACCGCGAGCGCCAGCCACGGAAGGTCGGCCGAGAGCGACGCGCGCACGAGGAGCATCTTCGGCCAGAAGCCCGAGAAGGGCGGCAGACCCGACACGGCCAGGAGAAGCATCAGCATCAGCGCCGAGAACAGCGGGTGGCGGCGCCACAGGCCGCCCATCTCGTGCAGCGACGAGGAGCCGTTCCGAAACGCCGCGACGCCCGCCGCGAGGTAGAGGGCGGTCATCACCACGATGGAGTGGACCGCATAGAAGATCGCGCCCGCAAGACCCGTGGCGAGCGGACCGTCGGGGGAGACGCCGTTCTGGATCAGGCCACCGGCTCCCTCCCCGCGCAGTACGCTGGCCGCGCCTGTGGTGATCGCGCTGGACGCGCTTTCCAGGACGGGCGGGATGGCGATGCCGGCGAGGATCGTGCCGATACCGGTGATCACGGCGTAGTTCAGCATGCGCCGAAGGTCCGACTGCGCGAGGGCCCCCAGCGCACCGAACAGCATGGTGAGCGCGGCCATCCAGGCGATCACGACGCCCAGCCCGCCGCGCTCGGGCGGGAACAGCATCAGCACCACGCGGATCAGCGCATAGATTCCGACCTTGGTGAGAAGCCCCGCGAACAGGGCCGACACCACGAAGCGCGGCGTGTGGTAGGAGGCCGGCAGCCAGAAGTTCAGCGGGAAGGCCGCCGCCTTCATGGCGAAGGCCACCACGAACAGCGAGGCGATCGTCAGGAGGATGCCGTTGCCCTCCATCCGCGCCGACTTCACCGCGATGTCGGCCATGTTGAGCGTGCCGAACAGGCCGAACAGGTAGCCGATCGTCAGCAGGAAGAAGGTCGCGCCGATCAGGTTGAGGAAGCAGTATTTGGTGGCGCCGTCGAGCTGCTCGCGCTCCGAGCCGAGGATCAGGAGCCCGAAGGAGCCAATCAGCAGCACCTCGAACCAGACGTAGAGATTGAAGATGTCGCCGGTCAGGAAGGCGCCCGATACGCCGCCCATCACCATGAACAGGAACGGGTAGAACCCGTAGCGGCGCCCTTCCTCGTCGATCGAGGCGATGGCGTAGATGCCGCAGGCGAGCCCCGCGAAGCCGGCGACCGACAGGAACAGCGCGCTCAGGAGATCGGCCGAGAAGGAAATGCCGAACGGGGGCTTCCAGCCGCCCATGGCCATGGCCATGGGTCCGCCCTCCGCGATGCGCCAGAGCAGCGCGAGGTCGGTCGCCAGCAGGAGCACGAGCCCGATCACCGCGATCACGGGATGCAGGTCCATGCGTCGGCGCATCATCAGGAGCACGGCGCCGAACACGAAGCAGATCACGACGGGCAGGACCAGGAGGGCCTGGTCCGGCGCGAATCGGTCCACGACCATGGCTTCGGCGATCAGGTTGGCGGTCTCGTCCACGGGCCCCTCCTCAGAAGCCGAGGGGCGGGAGCCCCTCGTCCTCGGGTTCGGCCACGCGCATTTCCATCGTGTCGTCGGTTTCGAGGTCTTGGTAGGCGCGATAGGCGAGCACGAGCAGAAACACGAAGAAGGAGAAGGAGATGACGATCGCCGTCAGCACCAGGGCCTGGGGCACCGGATTGGCGACCGCCTGCGGCGGAATCTTCAGCCCGGCCGGGATCAGCGGCGGGGCGATCGGGTCGATCCGCCCGGCGACGAACAGCGACAGGTTGACCGAATTGCCGAGCAGCACCACCCCCAGCAACATGCGGATGATGTAGCGCGACAGAAGCAGGTAGATGGTGACCGAGAACATTACCGCGACGAGCGCGGCCAGCGCGATTTCCATGTCAGGCGGCCTTTCTCATCCCGAGTAGCGCTCCTCGAGCGAGAGCGCGATCGAGGAGATCGCGCCGACGATGACCAGAAAGACGCCGAGGTCGAAGATCAGCGTGGTGGACAGGGCGAGCTCCGCGCCGGCCACTGAGACGAAGGCCCAGAGCCCCGTCATGAAGGGCGCGCCGCCGAACAGCGGCATGAGCCCGGCGAACACCGCCACCAGGAGGCCGAAGCCGGCGTAGGCGATCGGGTGGAAGTGCAGCGCGCGGCGCACCGCGTCCACGCCGCAGGCCATGCCGTAGACAGCGATCGCGGACGAGGCGATCAGCCCGCCGATGAAGCCGCCGCCGGGCTCGTTGTGTCCGCGCAGGAGCACGAACAGCGAGAACAGGAGCATCAGCGCGGTGATGTAGGGCGCGGTGACGCGGAAGATGACCGTCCTCATGGATGCAGCTCCCCGGCCCTGCGCCGCCGCTTGCGCGAATGGCGCGCGTCCGGCTTGCTGGCGCGGATGCGCACCAGCGCCAGGATCGCCGCACCGGTGGTCAGCACCACCGCGATCTCGCCCCACGTGTCGACGCCGCGGAAGTCCACGAGGATGACGTTCACGATATTGCGGCCGTGGGCGATCGTGTAGCTGTAGGTCTCGTAGAACTCGGCGAGCTGCGTATCGAAGGGCCGCTGGGTCACCGCCATCAGGAAGAGGCCGAGGCCGAGGCCGCCGGCCGCCGCCAGCGCGGCTTCCGGCACGATCTTGCGCCATGGACGACGATCGGCTGGCATCAGCCGGAGCCGCGTCATCACCAGGGCGAGGATCGACACGGAGAGGATCTCCACCATGAACTGGGTGAACGACAGGTCCGGCGCGCCGAGCAGCATGAACAGCAGCGCCACCGCCAGGCCCTGGATCCCGAGCGAGACGATCGCGGTCAGGCGGCTGGTGGAGAAGGCCACCACGAGAATGCCGAGGATCACGATACCGATGATCGCCCATTCGTAGAAGAACAGCCGCGGCATCTCCGGCACGCTGGGCAGCGAGCCCGTCCAGATCATGGTGATCCAGACCGTGGCGACGATGACGCCGAAGGTGACGCGCATGTAGACGTCCAGCCGCCCCGGCTGGAGGCGATTGGTGATGTTGGCCGCCATCACCACGAGGCCGCGCATCGCCTGGTCGAACCCCTTGTCCGGCCCCCAGCCGATGCGCGCGAGGAGCGCGGCGACGCCCGAGCGCATCCCCTGCGCCTTCAGGAACAGGACGACGCCCAATGCCACGGTGACGAAGGACAGGACCAGCGCCGCCCCCCAGTGGAAGCCGAGCGCGATATCGACCGCGAGCGCCCCGTCCAGCGCCGGTGGCGACATCGGGTTCGAGATGAACTGGTGCGTGGTCTGCGAGAAGATCGCAGCCAGGAGGCCGACGACGCCGAGGAGCATCGGGCCGAACCAGATCATCGGGCTGGTCTCGTGGGCGCGCCGCATGCCGCTCGGCAGCGGGCCGAGGAAGGGCTTCAGCGCGACGAGGAGGGCGACCGCGAACATCAGTGCGTTGCCGGCGACCGCGGCGATCGTGGTGAGCACGCCGCGCAGGTCCGCGACGGCCGTCGCGGCGTAGACCTCCTCCTTGGCCAGGAAGCCGAAGAGCGGCGGCAGACCGCCCATGGCGGCGGCGCCCAGGATCGCCGCGGCGAAGGTGACCGGCATCTTGGCCCGAAGGCCGCCCAGCGCGCGGATGTCGCGCGTTCCCGCCCCATGGTCGATCGAGCCGGCGACCATGAACAGGCAGGCCTTGGCCAGCGAATGCGCGAACAGATAGAGCACCGCGGCTTCGACCGCGATCTCCGAGCCGATGCCCAGCAGCATGACGAGCAGCCCGAGCGAGGCGATCGTGGTGTAGGCGAGCATCAGCTTGATGTCGCTCTGGCGCATCGCCAGCACGGCGCCGATCACCAGCGTGATCCCGCCGAACAACGGCAGAGCCACCGCCCAGATCGTCGAGTGTCCGGCCAGCGGGAAGATCCGCATCAGGAGGTAGATGCCGGCCTTCACCATGGTGGCGGAGTGGAGATAGGCCGACACCGGCGTCGGCGCCTCCATCGCGTTGGGGAGCCAGACATGGAACGGCATCTGCGCCGACTTTGTGAAGGCGCCGAAGAGGATCAACACCAGCGCGGGCACGAAGACCCCGCTGGTGCGGAAGGCGTCGGGCGCACTCAGAAGCAGGCTGAGGGACGACAGCCCCGTGCCTTCGCGCATCATCAGGAGCCCGGCGAGCAGCGCCAGCCCACCTCCACCCGTCACCACGAGCGCCTGCACCGCGCCGCGCCGCGCCGCCTCGCGCTCGTGGTCGAAGCCGATCAGCAGGAAGCTGGTGATCGAGGTCAGCTCCCAGAAGATGAACAGGGTGATGAGGTCGTCCGCCAGGACGAGGCCGAGCATCGAACCCATGAACAGGAGGATATACGCGTGGAACCGCCCGCGCTTGGAGCCGCGCGGCATGTAGCCGCCCGAATACACGACCACCAGCGCGCCGATGAACAGGATCAGGAAGGCGAAGCCGAAGGAAAGGCCGTCGAGCCGGAACGCGAAGCGCACCCCGAAGGACGGCACCCAGTCGAAGCCGAACAGGATCGGCACGCGCGCCTGCACCTGCGCGCTCTGCTGGAACAGGATCGCCAGCGCGCCCACGGGGAACAGCGCCAGCACCAGCGAGCCGAGCCGGTCCAGGAGAATGATGGAGAGGGGGGCGACGATGGCTCCAAGGAACGGAAGCGCGAGGGCGAGAAACAGCAATCCGTCCGAAAGGTAGTCCATCCAGTCCCCGTGATCCCTCGCGCGCTGCGCGGCCGGACGTCTGCCGCTATGCAGCAAAGGCTAACGCGCGACCCCGCTTTTTCAAGGCCGAAACGCCTGCGCGAGGCTGGTTTGCGCGGGTTTCCCGGGCACACGTGCTTGTGACCGCATGTCCGGACTCCTAGCTAGGCTGCATCGAACGATTCCCGACAGGAGGACGCCGTGGCCGATCATCCGAAAGTGCACAAGAGCGATGCGGAATGGCGCGAGCAACTGACGCCGGAACAGTATCAGGTGGCGCGCGGGCACGGCACCGAGCGCCCCTTCACGGGGCCGAACTGGGACCAGAAGGCGGACGGCCTCTACACCTGCGTCTGCTGCGACCGGCCGCTGTTCCGCTCCGAGACCAAGTTCGAGTCCGGCACGGGCTGGCCGAGCTTCTACGAGCCGGTGGAGCGGGAATCGGTCAAGGAGGTCACCGACCGGACGCACGGCATGGTTCGCACGGAGGTCCGCTGCGCGGACTGCGACGCCCATCTCGGCCACGTCTTCGACGACGGGCCGCGCCCGACCGGGCTTCGCTACTGCATGAACGGATATGCGTTGAACTTCCAGCGCGATTGAGCCACGAGGCTAAGCTGGCGGGGCGCCCGACGCGCCCCGCTTCCCGCCCCTCGCGGCCCCGATCGGACACGCCATGCCCCCCGTCTTTCGCGACGACCTTCCCCCTCCTCCGCCCGCCGTGCGACGCCCCGTTTCCGACGAGCGGCACGGGAAGACGCGCACCGACGACTACGCGTGGCTGCGCGCGCCCAACTGGCAGGAAATGTTCAAGGACACGGGGCTCCTGGATCCCGCCATCCGATCGCATCTCGATGCCGAGAACACCTATTCGCGTGCGGTCCTGGGCGAGCTGGACGGGCTGAAGGCGGAACTGATCGCGGAGATGCGCGGCCGCATCAAGGAGGATGATTCCTCCGTGCCCGCTCCCGACGGTCCCTATGCCTACGGCGTGGCCTTCCGCCACGGCGCGGAGTATCCGCGCTTCGTGCGCCGGCCGCGCGAGGGCGGCGACGAGACCGTGATGCTGAACGGCGAGGTGGAGGCCGAGGGCTCCGACTACTTCTCGATCGGCGGTGTCGACCACTCGCCCGACCATAGATGGCTCGCCTGGTCGCGCGACGACAAGGGATCGGAATTCTACGACCTGTCGGTGCGCGATCTCGAGACCGGCGAGGACACGCGGGAACTCGTCGCCGACACGAGCGGCGGCGTCGCATGGGACGCCCGCTCGCACGGCTTCTTCTACACGCGCCTCGACGCCAACCACCGCCCGAGCCGCGTCTTCTACCATGCGCTCGGCACCGACGCCGCGGACGACCTCCTGATCTACGAGGAGACCGACACCGGCTTCTTCATGGGCGTCGGCGGCACGCAGTCGAACAGTTTCGTGGTGATCGACATCCACGATCACGAGACTTCGGAAGCCTGGCTGATCCCCGCCGCCAACCCCGCCGCCGAGCCGCGCCTCGTGGCTCGCCGGCGGACCGGCGTCGAGTACGACATCGACGAGGGCGATGGCACCCTCTACATCCTGACGAATGCGGATGGGGCGCGCGACTTCAAGATCGTCACCGCGCCGGCCGACATGCCGGGCAAGGAGAACTGGCGCGATTTCGTGGCCCACGAGGACGGGCGGCTGATCCTGAGCCATCTCGTGCTGAAGCGTCATCTCATCTGGCTGGAGCGGCGGGACGGGCTGCCCCGCATCGTGGTCAAGCGGCTGGCGGACGGCGCCGAGCACGTGGTGGCCTTCGCGGAGGAGGCCTATTCGCTCGGGCTCGGCGGAACCTACGAGTTCGACACGACCGAGATCCGCTTCTCCTACTCGTCCATGACGACGCCCAACCAGACCTTCGCCTACGATGTGGAGACGCGCGAGCGCACACTTCTGAAGACGCAGGAGGTCCCGTCCGGCCACGATCCGGCGGCCTACGTCACGCGCCGCATCCACGCGCCGGCCGCCGATGGCGAGACGGTGCCGATCTCGCTGGTCTACCGCCGCGACACGCCCCTCGACGGCTCGGCGCCGTGCCTCCTCTACGGCTACGGCTCCTATGGGATGACGATTCCGGCGTCCTTCAACACCAACTGCCTGTCGCTGGTGGATCGGGGCTTCGTCTACGCCATCGCCCACATCCGTGGCGGCAAGGACAAGGGGTTCCGCTGGTACGAGGCGGGCCGGCGCGAGCACAAGCGCAACACGTTCACCGACTTCGTCGCGGCCGCCGACCATCTCGTGGCCGAAGGCTTCACCCGGCACGACCGGATCGTCGCGAACGGCGGCTCCGCCGGCGGCATGTTGATGGGCGCGATCGCGAATCTGGCGCCGGAGAAGTTCGGCGGCATCGTCGCGGTGGTGCCCTTCGTGGACGTGCTCAACACGATGCTGGACGACACGCTTCCGCTGACACCGCCCGAATGGCCCGAATGGGGCAATCCGATCGCCTCGCCGGCCGACTACGCGACGATCGCCGCCTACAGCCCCTACGACAACGTTCGCGCGCAGGCCTATCCGCCGATCCTCGCCATCGCAGGCCTGACGGACCCGCGCGTCACCTACTGGGAACCGGCCAAATGGGTGGCGCGGCTGCGCGCGGTGAAGACGGATTCCAACCCCGTCGTTCTCCACACCAACATGGGTGCCGGTCATGGCGGCGCGTCGGGACGCTTCGCCAAGCTGGACGAGGTCGCGATGATCCACGCCTTCGCGCTCAAGCTGATGGGGCTGCCCGCGCGACGGCCCGCCGTCTGACCGCGGCGTGGCGATGGCAGCGTCAGTTCCCCTCGCCGTCCGGCGCCACGGCGGGGATCGCCTTGAGATAGGCGGCGATCGCCTCGCGGTCCTCCGCAGGCAGCCGGGCGAGATTGTTCTGGACGGCCACCATGGAGCCGCCGACGCTGTCGAAGTCCGGGGTGAAGCCGGTCTCGAAATAGGTCACGAGGTCGGCCTCCGACCAGTCCGCGACGTCGCCTC
The DNA here is from genome assembly GCF_003583935.1 of Aureimonas flava. Taxonomy (GTDB): domain Bacteria; phylum Pseudomonadota; class Alphaproteobacteria; order Rhizobiales; family Rhizobiaceae; genus Aureimonas; species Aureimonas flava. Next base: position 127,778 of record NZ_QYRN01000003.1, read on the forward strand.
CCGGAGTGATGTCGGGGATGCTGCCCTCACCCTCCGGGGCAGGGCCGCCGGCAAGCCAGCGCGAGCGGTCCAGCCCGCCGAGGCCGCCCAGCGTGCGGGGCGTGTGGCATTCGCCGCAGTGGCCCGGCCCTTCCACTAGGTACTGTCCTCGCTTCACCGCATCCGTGGCGTCCGCCGGCAGCGCGACCACGGGTGATGGGTCGAGGAAGACCCGCTGCCACAGGCCGACCCCGCGACGGATGTCGTACGGAAAGCGAAGGTCGTGCGGCGGGGCGACGGCGTCCGAAGCGGGTAGTGTCATCAGATAGGCGTGGAGATCCGCGACGTCGCCGGCCGTCATCCGCGCATAGGACGTGTAGGGGAAGGCCGGATACAGCGGCTCGCCGTTCGGCCCGACGCCGCGCTGCATGGCGTTGGCGAAGTCGGCGAGCGACCAGGCGCCGATGCCCGCCTGCGGATCGGGCGAGATGTTGGGTGCGTGGAACGTGCCGAACTCGGTCACCAGCGGCGCCCCGCCGATGAGCGCGATGGGCCCGTCGCCGGAGGGCTCGGCGGGCGCGTGGCACGACGCGCAGCCGCCGGCGTGGAACAGGCGTTCGCCCCGCGCCGCGTCGCCACTGCCCTTGGCGGCGATCGCCTCGGGCGGCAACCGCGAAGGACTCGTCAACGCGTAGGCCGCGCCGGCTGCCAGCACGATCACCCCGAGGGTGATGGCGATCCCACGCGCGGCCATCCCCGCCACCTATCTCTGGCGGAATTGCTGGTGGCAGCTCTGGCAGTTGCTGGCGACGCTTGCGAAGGCGGTCTTGAAGGCCTCCACGTCGGCCGGCGCGGCATCGAGGGCCGCCTGCGTATCGGCGACGAACTTGGCGTTGGCGGCCTCGAACTCGGCCGGCTTCTCCCAGATCGCCGGAGCGGCTTCCGTCTTGCCGCCCGTCTTGGAATCCTCGGGGAAGAGCGTGCCGAAGGTCTTGGCGTCCGCGTTCAACGTCTGGAGGATCTCGGTCGCCTTTGCGGCCTCGAACGGCTCGTCGCCCTTGATCAGCGCGTTGGCCGACCGCGCGGCGCGGGCGTTGTTCTTCATGAGTTGCTGACGCTCGGCGATCACATCCGTGTTCTGTGCCGTGGCCGGCAGGAGCGGCGCCAACAGCGCCGCTACGGCCAGGAGGCCCGCGAAACCCGACTTCCCGATTCGCATGATCGTTTCCCCACGAGAGATTGGAACGTCTCCAGGGAGCAGATAGCGAAAATTCCCGCGTGTCCATCCGCCGACGCGTCGCACGGTGCGCGCGAAACGCGGAAGGGCCCCGCCGCGAGCGACGCGGCGGGGCCCTTCGGATGCGGTCGCGAGCTTTCGGCTCAGGCGCCGGCAGCCTCGAAGCGCTCCAGCACGTAGTCCCAGTTCACGAGACTGTCGACGAAGGCCTCGAGATACTTCGGACGGGCGTTGCGGTAGTCGATGTAGTAGGAGTGTTCCCAGACATCGACGCCGAGGATCGGGGTCGCGCCGTGCACCAGCGGGTTCTCGCCGTTCGGCGTCTTGGCGATCTGGAGCTTGCCGTCCTTCACCGCCAGCCAAGCCCAGCCCGAACCGAACTGCGTCTTGCCGGCCTCGATGAAGTCGTTGCGGAACTTGTCGTATCCGCCGAGATCGGAATCGATCGCCGTCTGCAGCTTGCCGGGCAGGCTCTTGCCGCCGCCGTTCGGCTTCATCCATTTCCAGAAGTGGATGTGGTTGTAGTGCTGGCCGGCATTGTTGAAGAGCGGCTGGTTCTTGCCGAAGGACTGCTTCACCACCTCCTCCAGCGAGGCGTCGGCGAGGCCCGCCTCGGCCGCGAGCTTGTTGCCCATGTCGACATAGGCCTGGTGGTGCTTGTCGTGATGGTATTCCAGCGTCTCCTTGGACATGAAGGGCTGGAGCGCATCGTAGGCATAGGGCAGTTCGGGCAGGGTGAAGGCCATCGGTCGTCTCCTTCTTCTCGAGCCCGTCCGGCGCGACTCGATCCGGCCGGCGGGCACTGAAACCGGGCCCTTAGCTAGAGCCTGGCGTCCGGTTTGTCAGCCTCGGGCGGCACGAAAGGCGGAGCATCCGCCGAATATCGACGGAGCGCCTCGGGGGCGCGCGCGCCGTCAGGAGACCTTAAGGCTTGGGAACGAAGATCACGCGAGCGCGTTCACAGCGCATGTGTTGACGCGGTTCGGGCCGAAGCCCCCGGCACAGGGGGCAGTCCGGGTCGCCAGTTCTGGCTGGATCATGACCGACGATCGAATCTCCCGCGCGCTCTCGCGCCGCTCCCTGCTCCAGGGTCTCGGCCTCGGGGCCGCCGCCTTCGCCCTGTCCGGTTGCACGATGGACAGCCGCGCTCGCGTGGCGAACCTCACGCCGTTCAACGGCGGCACCGGCCCCGGCGGCATCAACCCCGAATACCTGACCGCCTACGGGCAGATACAGGACGGCGGCTTCACCATCCCGGCGATCGACCTTCGCCGCATGGACGTGCGCTATCTGCGCCGCCAGGTTTCCTACGCTGGGCCCGAGGAGCCCGGCACCATCATCATCGATACGCCGACGCGCTACGCCTACCTCATCCAGCCGGGCGGCACCGCCATGCGCTACGGCGTCGGCATCGGCCGCGACGGCTTCGCCTGGGAAGGTCGCGCGCGCGTCCAGTACAAGCGCGAATGGCCGCGTTGGACCCCGCCGTCCGAGATGATCGCGCGCCAGCCGGAACTCGAGATGTACCGCGAGGGCATGGAGCCCGGCCTGAAGAACCCGTTGGGCGCGCGCGCGCTCTACCTGTTCCAGAACGGTAAGGACACGCTGTATCGGCTGCACGGCACGCCGGAATGGTGGACCATCGGCAAGGCGGTGTCGTCCGGCTGCGTGCGCTTCATGAACCACGACATCATCGACCTCTACGACCGCGCCAGCGCCGGCGCGACGGTGATCGTCAATCAGGCGGGCGGCGCGACCGTCTGACCCCGCCTCGATCCGCCGCCCGTCAGGTGACCCTGTTGCGGCGGCGGAAATCCGGGGTGTCCCATCGGCCGGTGCGCAGAATGTCGACGAGCACCGCCGCGCCGCGTCGCACCTCCTCCTCGCCGAGATAGAGCGGCGTGAAACCGAAGCGCATGATGTCCGGCGCGCGGTAGTCTCCGATCACGCCCTCGGCGATGAGCGCCTGCATCACCGCATAGCCCTGCGTGTGGCGGAACGAGACCTGCGACCCGCGCGCCGCAGGGTCGGCGGGCGAGGCCAGTTCCAGGTCCGGCACGCCCGTCCGCACCTCGCGCACGAACAACTCGCCGAGCGCGATCGAGCGGGCGCGCACCGTGCCCATGTCGATACCGTCCCACACGTCCAGGGCGGCGTCGAGCGCCGCGAGCGCCAGGATCGGCGGCGTGCCGACGCGCATCCGCTCCACGCCGGCGGCCGGCCGATAGGCTGGCTCGAAGGCGAAGGGCGCGTCGTGGCCGAACCATCCCGACAAGGCGGGGCGCACGTTGGCTGCCAAGTGCGGCGCGACGAAGATGAAGGCCGGCGCACCCGGTCCCCCGTTGAGGTACTTGTAGGTGCAGCCGACGGCGAAGTCAGCGCCGGCGCCCGACACATCCACCGGCAGGGCGCCGGCGGAATGGGCGAGATCCCAGATCGTCAGCGCGCCGGCGGCGTGCGACCGTGCCGTCAGCGCCGCCATGTCGTGGAGCCGCCCGGTGCGATAGTCGACCTGCGTCAGCATCACGGCGGCGACGCTCTCGTCGATGGCCGCCTCCACCGCCTCCGGTTCCACGACGCGCAGTTCGTGGCCGCGCCCGAGCGAGGCGATCAGCCCTTCGGCCATGTAGAGGTCGGTCGGGAAGTTGCCCGTATCCGAGAGGATCACGCGTCGGTCCGGCTTGAGGTCCAGGGCGGCGGCAAGCGCCTGGTAGACCTTGATCGACAGGGTGTCGCCCATGGTCACCGTGCCGGCGGGCGCGCCGATCAGGCGGCCGACGCGGTCGCCCACCCGGCGCGGCAGGTCCACCCAGCCCGCGCTGTTCCAGGCGCCGATGAGCGAACGTCCCCATTCGCCCGAGATCACGTCCGCGACGCGTCGCCCGACCGACTTCGGCAGGGCGCCGAGCGAGTTTCCGTCGAGATAGACGAGGCCGTCCGGCAGGTCGAAGAGCGCGCGCGTCGCGCGGAAGGGATCGGTCTGGGACATGGGCTCCGGGGACGCTCGGGAACGCCGACGCTCGGATGCGCCGGCCGATGACGCGTTCTGCGCCGGATCGCGACCTGCGTTCAAGGGGTGTCCGGCAGCGCCATCTCCGGCCCGTAACCGAGTTGCGCGACGAACGCGTTCCAGTCCCGCACCCGCAGCGCCCCGCCGGAGGCCGCACGGTGCCCGTTGCCGTACTGCTCGTCCGCACCCGGCGGGCGTACCGAGGCGAGAAAAGCCAGGATGTCGCGGTCGGTCGCGGTGCGGGCCGCGAAATGCACCCAGCCGGGGCGATAGCCGGTGTTGGCGGCGATCACGATCCGGTCCTTGAGACGTCCACGCCAGGCCTGCGCGACGAGCGGGTGGATCTGGCAGGGCGAAGCGAAGCGCACGACGGCGACATCGCCGGCGACCTTCGGCGCCATCTTGCGCGCGGCATCGAGCGCGGACGCGACCTCGGCCTTGGCCGCGAGAAGCGCATCGGTCTCTGCATGCTCGCCAGACAGGACGGCCTTCGGCCCGTCCGCCTTGCGCAGGAGCGCGAAGGCCGCCGAGGCATCGCCGCTCGCCGTGCGGCGCGGCGCGTTGACGAGAGAGGTCGCCTTGCGCAGCGCGGTGATGCCGTATCGCTCCCTCGCCTCCTGCATCTCCGGGAAGCCGGCATCCTCGGCCAGATCGCCGATCAGGCCGATCGCGGCGAGCCACAGGAGATCGTCCGCCGGACCCAGCGTCCGTGCGCAGCGGTAGGCAAGAAGGCTGGAGGTCGGGACCGGATCGTCGGCGATTCCGCTGATCGTGACGGCACCGGCCGGGCGGCCGGTCGGCACGTGGTGGTCGATCAGGATTGTCGGGACGTCATCGCGCGGCAGGCGGGCGGCGACGCCGAGATCGGCGATCACGAGGCCGCCGATCGGCCGGCCGGCCAGTTCCGTGCGGAAGGCGTCGGAATAGGCGTTCTCGCCCTTGCCGACGATGCGCAGCGCCGGTGCGTGGCCCGCTCGCTCCAGCGCCGCCTGCAGGATCACGCCGGCCGAGAGACCGTCCGCGTCGTTGTGGCACACCAGGAGCGGATCGGGGCCGAAGCGCCGGACGGCTGCGGCGAAGGCTTCCGGCCGGTCGTAGTCCGCCTCGTGCCGTGTCATCCGCCGTTCCCTCCGCCGCGTTGCCTCGACCGACAACGCGGCAACCGGCCGGCGGCTCCGCCAAGACCGCCGACAGCGCCCTCCCGCGTCAGACGGCGCGCAACCGCATCCGGCGGTTCACGCGCAGCGCGATCAGCGTGCAGACGGCACCCGACAGCAGATAGATGCCAACCGCCGCGAGCCCGAAGCGGCTGGTCGCGCCCAGCGCCACGAGCGGCGCGAAGCCGGCGCCGATCAGCCAGGCGAGATCCGTGGTGAGGGCGGAGCCCGTGTAGCGGTCGCGGCCCGCGAAGTTGGAGGCGACCGCGCCGGCCGACTGACCGTGCGACAGACCGAGAAGCGCGAAACCGATCATGATGAAGGTCGTCTGCCCGGTCGTGCCGCCGCCCAGCAGGAAGGGCGTGGCGACGCTGAAGGCGGCGATCGCGATGGCGCAGGCGCCCAGATGCGTGCGCCGCCCGACGCGATCGGCGATGGAGCCCGACAGGAGCACGCAGACCAGGCAGACCGCCGCGCCGACGAGCTGCATCAGAAGGAATTCGCCCGGCGATCGGTCGGAGAAGATGTCGATGTAGGAGATCGGGAAGATCGTCACGAGATGAAACAGCGCGAAGCTCGCCAGCGGCACGAAGGCGCCGACCAGCACCGCGTTGCCCTGCTTGGCGACGAGTTCCTTGACGCTCACCGGCGTCAGGTCGCGGCTCTCGTAGAGTTCCGCGTATTCCTCCGTGGCGATCAGGCGCAGGCGGGCGAACAGGGCGACGACGTTGATCGTGAAGGCCACGAAGAACGGGTAGCGCCAGCCCCAGCTCAGGAAGTCCTCCGCCGACAGGTTGAGGTAGAAGAAGGCGAAGAGCGAGCTTGCGATGATGAAGCCGATCGGCGTGCCGAGCTGCGGCAGCATCGCGTACCAGGCGCGGTGCTTCTCCGGCGCGTTCAGCGCGAGAAGCGAGGCCAGACCGTCCCAGGCGCCGCCCAGCGCGAAGCCCTGGCCGAGCCGGAAGACGACCAGGGCGACCACGGCCCAAACGCCGACGGATTCGTAGCTCGGCAGGAAGGCGATGGCCGCCGTGGAGCCGCCGAGGAGGAACAGCGCGATGGTCAGCTTCACGCCGCGCCCGTGACGGCGGTCGACCTCCATGAACAGGATCGAGCCGAACGGGCGCGCCAGGAAGGCGAGGCCGAAGACCGCGAAGGCGTAGAGCGTGCCCGTCAGCTTGTCGGCGAACGGGAAGATCAGCGCGGGGAAGACGATCACCGAGGCGATGCCGTAGACGAAGAAGTCGAAGGCCTCGGACGCGCGCCCGATGATCACGCCGATCGCCAGTTCGCCGGGCGACACGTGTCCGTCGGTCGAGACGAGACGAGCGTCGCGCTCCATTTCCGTGGACGATGCCACTGACTGGTCCGGCGTCGACATGCCGCAGCTCCTGAGAATTCGGGCGTGATGCCCGCCCGCGAAAAATATGGCGTGCTACGGTGTCGAATAGGTCGCCCGCGGCATATTCGTCAAACGGAGGGCGGTTGGACAAAACGTCCAATCCCCTTTGCGCAGCGCAAAACTTACATCGCGCAACGAGACACCGGGACTGAGATGGTCGTTTTGCTCCAGAGATCCATGCGCGCCCTCGCCTTGTTGCCGCTCCTGCTCGCGCTGGGCGGGTGCAACATGGTGGTGATGAACCCGTCCGGCTTCATCGCCAACCAGCAGGCCAACCTCATCCTGATCTCGACGGGCCTGATGCTGCTCATCATCGTCCCCGTGATCGTGGCGACCTTCGTGTTCGCCTGGCGCTACCGCGCCGGCAACCCGAACGCGAAATACGACGCCGACTGGCACCACTCGACGCGCCTCGAGGTGCTGATCTGGACCGCGCCGCTGATGATCATCATCGCGCTGGGCGCGATCACCTGGATCTCGACCCACCTCCTCGATCCCTACCGGCCGCTCGATCGCATCGACGCCGCGCGCGCGGTGACCGCCGAGACGCCGCCGATCACCGTGGAGGTCGTGGCGCTCGACTGGAAGTGGATGTTCCTCTACCCCGAGCTCGGCATCGCGACCGTCAACGAGCTGGCGGCGCCCGTGGACCGGCCGATCAACTTCAAGATCACGTCCAGCGCGATCATGAACACGTTCTACGTCCCCGCGCTGGCCGGCATGATCTACGCCATGCCGGGCATGGAGACGAAGCTCCACGCCGTGATCAACCAGGCGGGCGTCTACGAGGGTCTTTCGGCCAACTATTCGGGCGCCGGCTTCTCCAACATGCACTTCAAGTTCCACGGCCTCGCGCCGGCCGACTTCGACGCCTGGGTGGAGAAGGTGCGCGCCGAGGGCCAGCCCCTGGATCGGGCGCTCTACGCCGAGATCGAGAAGCCCAGCGAAGCGGAGCCCGTGCACTACTACTCGTCCGTCGAGGACGGGCTCTACCAGGCCATCCTCAACATGTGCGTCGCCCCCGGCAAGATGTGCATGGACGAGATGATGCACATCGACATGCAGGGCGGGGGCGGCCACGACAGCGCGGGCACGCGCGACCGCCTCGTCTACGACGGCCACCGCAACCACGACGGCGCGGGCCACGGGCCCGAGGGCTACGCCGGGGCGGCGGGCGGCACGGAGGAGCCGGGCGCGACCTTCCCGGCCTCGGGCCGCGAGCCCCGCTCGGAGGAGACGCCCGAAGGCGTCGCGCCGCAGGGCGCGCCCGCCGGGCAGGCTCCGGCCGGCGGCGGCCATGAGGGCCACGGGGGCCACGAAGGGCACGGCGATGCTTCCGGCGGCAGCGTTGCCCCGGACCAGTTGAACCAGACGAACTGAACGAGACGGCCGGGCCCCGAAGGGTCCGGCCCGACCCAGAGCGAACCAGCGGATCCGACCGATGTTCTCCAATGTGGATCTTCAGAAACTGGTGTTCGGGCGCCTGACGCTCGACGCCATCCCCTATCACGATCCGATCCTGATCGTGACCTTCGCCGTGGTGGCGATCGGCGGCGCCGCCCTGCTCGGCGCCCTGACCTACTACCGGCTCTGGGGCTATCTCTGGAAGGAGTGGTTCACCACCGTCGATCACAAGAAGATCGGTATCATGTACTGCATCCTGGCAATCGTGATGCTGCTGCGCGGCTTCTCGGACGCCATCCTGATGCGCATCCAGCAGGCCATGGCCTTCGGCGCCAACGAGGGCTACCTGCCGCCGCACCACTACGACCAGATCTTCACCGCCCACGGCGTGATCATGATCTTCTTCGTGGCGATGCCCTTCATCACCGGCCTGATGAACTACGTCGTGCCGCTGCAGATCGGCACGCGCGACGTCGCCTTCCCCTTCCTGAACAACTTCTCGTTCTGGATGACGGTCGGCGGCGCGGTGATGGTGATGTTCTCGCTGTTCGTCGGCGAGTTCGCACGCACCGGCTGGCTCGCGATGCCGCCGCTGTCCGGCCCCGCCTATTCGCCGGGCGTCGGCGTCGACTACTACATCTGGGCACTGCAGATCGCCGGCGTCGGCACGCTCCTGTCGGGCATCAACCTGATCGTGACCATCGTGAAGATGCGCGCGCCGGGCATGACCATGATGAAGATGCCCGTCTTCACCTGGACCTCGCTGTGCACCAACGTCCTCATCGTCGCCGCCTTTCCGGTGCTGACGGCGGTGATGACGCTCCTGTCGCTGGATCGCTACGTCGGGACGAACTTCTTCTCGAACGACCTCGGCGGCAACCCGATGATGTACGTCAACCTCATCTGGATCTGGGGCCATCCGGAGGTCTACATCCTGATCCTGCCGGCCTTCGGCATCTTCTCCGAAGTGGTGTCGACCTATTCGTCGAAGCGCCTGTTCGGCTATGCCTCCATGGTCTACGCGACCGTGGTCATCACGATCCTGTCCTACCTCGTGTGGCTCCACCACTTCTTCACGATGGGCTCGGGCGCCAGCGTGAACTCGTTCTTCGGCATCACGACGATGATCATCTCGATCCCGACGGGCGCCAAGATCTTCAACTGGCTGTTCACGATGTATCGCGGGCGCATCCGCTTCGACGTGCCGATGCTCTGGACCATGGGCTTCATGGTCACGTTCGTGATCGGCGGCATGACCGGCGTGCTCCTCGCCGTGCCGCCCGCCGACTTCGTGCTCCACAACTCGCTGTTCCTGGTGGCGCACTTCCACAACGTCATCATCGGCGGCGTGCTGTTCGGGCTCTTCGCCGGCGTGAACTACTGGTTTCCGAAGGCCTTCGGCTTCCGGCTGGACGAGTTCTGGGGCAAGATGAGCTTCTGGTTCTGGCTCACCGGCTTCTGGTTCGCCTTCGCGCCGCTCTACGTGCTCGGCCTCATGGGCGTGACGCGCCGCGTCAACCACTTCGAGGACCCCTCGCTGCAGATCTGGTTCCTGATCGCCGCCTTCGGCGCCTTCCTAGTCGCCCTCGGCATCGCCTCGTTCCTGATCCAGATCTACGTGAGCATCAAGAACCGCGACAAGCTGCGCGACGTGACGGGCGACCCGTGGGGCGGCCGCACGCTGGAATGGGCGACCTCCTCGCCGCCGCCGGCCTACAACTTCGCCTTCACGCCGATGATCCACGACGGCGACGCGTGGTGGGACATGAAGCGGCGCGGCTACGCCCGTCCGCTCACCGGCTTCCGGCCGATCCACATGCCCAAGAACACGGGCGCCGGCGTCATCCTGTCGGCCCTGTCGGTGGCCTGCGGCTTCGCGCTGGTCTGGTACATCTGGTGGCTCGCCGCCCTGTCCTTCGCCGGCATCGTGGTCTACGCCATCGCGCACAGCTTCAACTACAAGCGCGACTACTACATCCCGGCCGACGAGGTCGCGCGGGCCGAACAGGAGCGCACGCAGCTCCTGGCGACGGCGAGGGTCTGAGACGATGGCGACTGCAAGCGCGATTTCCGCATCGGGCAAGCCCGACGAAGAGCTGAAGTTCTACGTCGCGGAGGAAGAGGGTCACGCCGAGGGCGGCACGCTGCTCGGGTTCTGGCTCTACCTGATGAGCGACTGCCTGATCTTTGCGGTGCTCTTCGCATGCTTCGGCGTCTACGGGCGCTCCTACGCGGCCGGTCCGTCCGGGGCCGACCTCTTCGATCTCGACCTCGTGGCGCTCTCCACCGCGCTCCTGCTCGTCTCCTCAATCACCTACGGCATGGCGATGCTGGCGATGGAGAAGGGAGCCAAGGGCGCGACGCTCGCCTGGCTCGCCGTCACCGGCGTCTTCGGCCTCGGCTTCCTCGGCGCCACGGCCTACGAGTTCCACCATCTGATCGAGATCGGCGCCGGGCCGCAGCGGTCGGCCTTCCTGTCGTCCTTCTTCGCGCTGGTCGGAACCCACGCGCTGCACGTCGCCTTCGGCGCGCTGTGGCTCGTGGTGCTGATGGTCCAGGTGGTCACCCACGGCCTGATGCCGGAGAACAAGCGCCGTCTCCTGTGCCTCTCCATGTTCTGGCACTTCCTGGACGTCGTCTGGATCGGCGTCTTCTCCTTCGTCTATCTGATGGGGTCGCTGGCATGAGCGAGAAGCATCACGGCGCCCAGGTCGAGGTCCTGCACGACCACCACGAGGCCGGCCACGGCAGCCTCAAGGGCTATCTTACCGGCTTCGTGCTGTCGGTGATCCTGACGGCCATTCCGTTCTGGCTGGTGATGGGGGGCGCCTTCGACAGCTCCCGCGTCACCGCCCTCCTCGTGATGGCCTTCGCCGCCGTGCAGATCGTCGTCCACATGGTCTACTTCCTGCACATGAACACGAAGTCGGAAGGCGGCTGGAACATGCTCGCCCTGATCTTCACCGTGGTGATCCTCGTGATCACCATCGCGGGTTCGCTGTGGGTCATGTACCACCTGAACACCAACATGATGCCGGCCATGCAGCACGACATGAGCCAGATGCCGTGACCCGTTCCCGGCGCCCTGCGCCGGGGCCGGACCGCACGCCGGACGCGGGGCGCCCGCGCGGCCGCCTGTCGCTGGCTCTTTTCGGCGCGGCTGGGCTTGTCGTGTTCGCCGTGCTGGTCGCGCTGGGGATCTGGCAGGTCCAGCGCCTCCATTGGAAGCTTGACCTGATCGCGCGGGTGGAAGCCCGCGTCGCCGCGCCGCCCGCGCCGCCCCCCTCCCCGGCGCAATGGGCGACCTTCGACGGCACGGCGGAGGAGTACCGCCGGGTGCGCCTCGACGGCCGCTTCCTGAACGACCGCGAGACCTTCGTGCAGGCGCTGACCGACCTCGGCGCCGGCTTCTGGGTCCTCACCCCGCTGGTGATGGCGGACGGCTCGACCGTCCTCGTCAATCGCGGCTTCGTGCCGCCGGATCGGCGCGATCCCGCCTCGCGCGCCGAGGGCCAGACGTCGGGTCCCGTCACGGTCACCGGCCTCCTGCGGCTCGACGAGCCGGGCGGCGGGTTCCTCCGGTCCAACGATCCCGCGAACGACCGCTGGTACTCGCGCGACGTCGCCGCCGTCGCGGCCGCGCGCGGCCTCGGCCCGGTCGCCCCGTTCTTCGTGGACGAAGCGGCGGGCGAGACGCCGGGCGGCTTTCCCGTGGGCGGGCTCACGGTCGTCTCGTTCCGCAACCACCACCTCGTCTACGCCCTCACCTGGTTCTCGCTGGCGGCGATGCTCGCCGGGGCCGGGGCATGGATCGCGCGCGACGAGCGCCGCCGACGCGCCGCGCCGCGGGCCGGGCGGAAGGCGCGATGAACGCGCCCCGCGATCCCGCCGAGCCCATGCAGCCGAGGACGCGGCTGGCGCGCATGCGCGCGCGCCTCGCCCACGGCGTGCCGCCCGAAGACCCCGCGGGCCGCAAGAACTTCCTGCTGCTGATCCAGCTCCGCTGGCTCGCGGCGGCCGGCCAGGTGGCCAGCATCGCGATCGTCTCGCTGTTTCTCGGCATCACCCTTCCCGTCGTCCCGATGGTCGGTGTGATCCTCGCGCTGGTGCTGCTCAACATCGCCAGCCACCTTCGCCTTCGCCTGCGCTTCGGCGTCAGCAATCTCGAGCTCTTCGCCGCCCTCCTGTTCGATGTCGCCGGCCTCACGGCGCAGCTCTATCTCAGCGGCGGTGCCACCAACCCCTTCACCTCGCTCTACCTTCTCCAGGTCACGCTCGGCGCGGTGCTTCTCAAGCCCTGGTCGTCGGTCGCGCTGGTGCTGCTCACCGTGATGTGCTTCGCGGAGCTGACGACCGCCTATCGCCCGCTCGCCTTCGTGGAGCAGGAAGGGCTCGGCCTGATGAGCCTCCACATCGTCGGCATGCTGGTGTGCTTCGCGCTGAACGCCGCGCTGCTCGTGGTCTTCGTCACCCGGATCAGCCACAACATCCGCGAGCGCGACACGCGCCTCGCCGACCTTCGACAACAGGCGGCGGAGGAGGACCACATCGTGCGCATGGGACTTCTGGCGTCGGGCGCGGCGCACGAGCTGGGCACGCCACTCTCCACCCTCTCGATCATCCTCGGCGACTGGCGCCGCATGCCGGCCCTGACCGCCAATCCCGAACTGACCGACGAGATCGAGGCGATGGAAGCCGAGGTCCGGCGCTGCAAGTCCATCGTCACGCATATCCTGATGTCGGCGGGCGAGGCGCGCGGCCTGGAGGCCGGGATGACCACGATGCACCGATTCCTGGACGGGCTGGCGGCCGACTGGCACGCGACGCGGCCGGGCGCGGGCCTGCGCTACGAGAACAGCTTCGACCGCGACATGCCGATCGTCTCGGAATCAACGCTGCGACAGGTCGTGTTCAACGTGCTCGACAACGCGTACGAGGTTTCGCCCGACCGGCTCCTGCTCCACGCCGCTCGCGTCGGCGACAAGCTGCGCCTGCGCATCGAGGATCGCGGGCCGGGCTTCGATCCGGCGATCCTCGGCGCGCTCGGCCGCCCCTACCAGTCCACCAAGGGCCGGCTCGGCGGCGGGCTGGGCCTGTTCCTCGTGTTCAACGTGGTGCGCAAGCTCGGCGGCAACGTGCGGGCCGAGAACCTGCCCGGCGGCGGCGCGGCGGTGGAGCTGACCCTGCCGCTGGATGCCCTGTCGATCGAGGAGGAGGGACGATGAGCGAGCGCCTTCTGGTGGTGGTGGACGACGACGAGGCCTTCGCCAAGACGCTCAAACGCTCGTTCGAGCGGCGCGGCTACGAGGTGGTGGTGGCGCCCGACGCGGAGACGCTGCGCACCCTTCTGGACGAGCGCACGCCGGGCTTCGCGGTGGTCGACCTGAAGCTTGCCGGCACGTCGGGCCTCGCATGCGTGGAGATGCTGCACGAGCACGACCCGGACGTGCTGATCGTGGTCCTGACGGGCTTTGCCAGCATCGCGACGGCCGTGGAGGCGATCAAGCTCGGCGCGTGCCACTATCTCGCCAAGCCGGCGAACACCGACGACATCGAAGCCGCGTTCGCACGCGGCGCGGGCGACGCCAACGTGCCGCTGACCAGCCGGCCGACCTCCATCAAGACGCTCGAATGGGAACGCATCCACGAGGTCCTGGTGGAAACCGACTTCAACATCTCCGAGGCCGCACGCCGTCTCGGCATGCATCGCCGGACCCTGGCGCGCAAGCTCGAGAAGCGGCCGATCAAGTGACGCGCGGCGCCGTGCGGGTTATGCACCGGCGCCGGGCGCCGAAGACCGGCGCGAAAGGCTCACACGAGGACGCCCGACGATGACGCGAGAAACCCGAGCCGAGATGCCCGCCGGGATCGAGGCGCTGCTGTTCGACCTCGACGGAACGCTGGTCCACACGGACCCCTTGCATTTCCTGGCGATGCGCGGGCTTCTGGAAGCGGAAGGCGTGGCGATCGACGACGCGACCTTCCAGGCCCATGTCTCCGGCCAGCCCAACGAGGCGATCGGGCGGCACTTCTTTCCCGAGCGCGGCCCGGCCGAGCATCGCGCCTTCATCGAACGCAAGGAGGCCCGCTTCCGCGAGCTCGCCGGGGCGCTGGTGCCTCTGGCCGGCGTCGTCGCCTTCATCGACCGCGCACGGGCGGAAGGCCTGCGCGTCGCCCTCGTGACCAACGCACCGCGCGCCAACGTCTCGCACATGCTGGAGGCGATCGGCCTCGCGGATCGGTTCGAGACGGTGATCTACGGCGACGAGCTGGCGCGCGGCAAACCGGACCCCCTGCCCTATCGGCTGGCGCTGGAGGCCTTCGGGCTCGCGCCCGATCGGGCGGTCGCCTTCGAGGACTCGCCGCCCGGCCTCGCGGCGGCCAAGGGCGCCGGCCTCTTCTGCGTCGGCATCGCCACCAGCCGTTCGCCCGAGGCCCTGAGGGCGGCGGGCGCCGACCTCGCGGTCGCGGACTTCGAGGACGCCTCGCTCCGGGCGCTCCCAATGGTGCGTCCGGAACGTCGCCGGCCGGACTGAGCCGGCCAACGAACGGCTAACCGTCAGGCGGCGCGCAGCGTCGCTGCCGGCTTCAGGTTCGCCTCGGTGATCGTGCGGTCGTCCTCCAGCGAGCGGACGGCGACGAGGCCCGCCTTCCCGAGCTCGCCGTGGTAGGCCCGCACCGCTTCGTCCGGCGTCAGCGCGCCGTCGGCGACCTCCCGCATCATCGCCACCATGGCGAGCGGTGATTCCGCGAGATTGATCTTGCGCCCGAACAGCGCGACGCGCGCGCCGTAACGCTCGGCCTGCGCGACCAGCTCGAACGTGTCGCGCGCCGTGCCGGCACCGCCGCCGAGCACGCCGACCACCAGAGTGGAGTCGAAGCTCGCCAGTTCCTCCAGCGCCTCCGGCCCGTTGTAGACGATCTTCAGGAACTCGGGCCTGTCCTCGCGCGAGACGCCGGCCAGCGAACGCAGGATGCAGTCGTTCATGTACTGGCCGAGCGCCTTGCGATCGAGATCCAAGGGCACGTTCGGATTGAACACCTCGTAGAAGTAGCGGAACTCGTTGGCGGCGGCTTCGCGGCGGAAGGCGGCGAAGGCCTCCAGCGACGCGACGTCCGCCGCGAGGTCGTTGTTGAAGGTCACCGAATACAGGCCGAGGTCGGTGCCCGTCACCGCTGCTCCCGGCTGCGGAACGGAACTGCCGTAGCGCACGCGCGACAGATCCGCCGTGCGGAAGGGCAGCGATGGCACCTGCGTGTAACGCTGGTGGCGTACGCCGCCCCAGCAGTCGGTGGTCTCGTTGGCGCGGATCGCCGGCTTCACCGCGCTGCCCTCGAAGGCGCCGCGCGCCTGGAGTTCGTCGAGGTTGGACACCGACACGAGCATGATGTCCACGACGTCCTGCCGGATGATCTCCTGGATCGCGTCGAGGAATTCCTGACGGGTGCGCCGCCGCCCCTGCGTGCCGTCGGGGTTGCGCAGGAACCCGGTTCCTCCGACGCCCGATCCCATGTCGCTGTCCTTGGCGTCGGCGATGATGAAGTCGGACCGGCGGTAGCGTCCGGCGCGAATGTTCTGAAGCTTCTGGTCCAATCGCAGCACGTCGCGGGCTCCTGTTCATGTCTGGCGGGAGGGCACGGGCGAAGGAAGCACGCACCGCGCGTATCGACCGAAGGAATAATCTCAATTTCGTTCATTGGAAATCGAAATCTTCCACCCACCCATACGTCCGATAGACGATGGTGAGGACACCTGCGCGTGCCATCGCGGATGAACGGAGATCCCTACGTCTACGGACTTCCGGATGGTCCATCGAGGACGCACCCGCAGCATGCAAATGCTGCACGACAATGACGTTTTGTGGTTGACGACCGGCGGAGACTGGCACGACCCTGGAAGAGATTGACATGCCGGGAAGGGCGTCGCTCATGTTCGATGTGCAACCGGGTCGGAATGTCGCCGGGAACTGGGAGGCCGCCTACGGCTCTCTGGCCCGGCGTCTGCCGGCCATCGCCCGAAGCGCGCCGCTGACGCTATGCGGCATGAGCGCCTGCGTGGACGCGCGGATCGAGCTGTCGGCCGCGCCCGCGCTGTGGAACGCCGACACCGGCGAGGCCGGCGCCTTCGCCGCGATGCTGCGCGACCGGGTCCGGCGCGGCGTCGGCGGCGAGGTCCGCGTGGAGTGGCCGGACGGCCCGGCCTGGCTCGCGGCGCACGTGCCGGCGCGATACGCGCTGGGCGGGGTCGGCCCGCAGGCGGGATGGGTGCTGACCACGCTCGGCGCTCCGGCGCTCGTCAACCTCGCGGACCGCAGCGCGCATATGCTCGCCTGCCTGCCGCCCGGCCTGCTGCTCGCCGAGGGCGAGCGGACGGTGCGTGCCCGCTCCGTTCAGCCGCGCGGAGAACGACGGCCCGACATCTACATCTTCGAGTACACGGCGGGGCGGCCGGTCGGCGACCTCGTGCCGAACCGCTCGTCGCGCATCATCGTGCGCTTCGGCGATCCGGGGCTGGAACGGGACGCGGCCTTCGACGGGCTGACGCCGCACCTCGCGCCCGAGGCCGGCGCGGGCCTCGTCGCCGGCTTCAACGGCGTCTCGGCGGGCGAGCTGGACGGCGAGCTCGATCGCGTCTTCCGGCTCACACACGGCTGGCTCGAGGCGGGTCTGCCCGGCGTGCACCTCGAGATGAGCACGTTCGAGGACGCCGGGCCGCGCGACCGAGTGCTGGAGGCCGCGCGCGGCGCCGTGACCTCGGTCGGCATGAGCCATTCGGAGATGCGCGACCTCGCGCCCGGCACCCCGGACGCCGACCTGCCGGCCGCCATGCGCGCGCTGGGCGAACGCCTGCGCCTGCGCCGCGTCTGCGTCCATGCCGATCATTGGGCGCTCACGCTGACGCGCGACGATCCGGCGGTGGAGCGCGAGGCGTTGATGGCGGGCTGCCTCGTCGCCAGCGCGCGCTCGCTGGCCGGACGTCCGGTGGAGCCGAACGGCGTGCCGGAGGGTGCCGCTTTCCTCCCGTGCCCCGTTCCCGATGCGCGGCTCGCGGGCGGCTGGTCGAGCGTCGCCGTGCCGAGCCCCTATCTCGCCTCCCCCGCCACCACGCTCGGCCTCGGCGACACGTTCACCGCCGGCTGCCTTCTGATCCTCGGCTCGGCCGGCGTCTCCGAGCGCCAGCGCATGCGCAGCCGGGCCTGACCCACGCCATCCAGGACCCGCCCCCATGTACAAGCAGAAGTCCGACCTGTCCGGCCGCGCCGCCTTCGTCACCGGGGGCGGACGCGGGATCGGCCTTTGCGCGGCCGAGGCGCTGCTGGAGCACGGCGCGCGTGTGGTGATCTCCGACCGGGATCCCGCCGTTCTGGAGGCGGGGCGCGCCGAGCTCGCCGGCAGGGGGTGGGAGGTCGACGCCGTGGTGCTCGACGTGACCGATTCCCACGCCGTCGCCCAGGCGGCGCGAGACGCGGACGCGCGGCACGGCGGCATCGACATCCTGATCGCCAATGCCGGGATCGCCTGGCCCGACACGCCAGGCGAGAGCATGCCCGACGAGGTCTGGCACAAGGTGGTCGATGTGGACCTCAACGGCTGCTACTGGTGCTGCCGCGAGTTCGGCCGGGCGATGCTGGAGCGCGGGCGCGGCGCCATCGTCACGGTGGGCTCGATGTCCGGCGTGATCTCCAACAAGCCCCAACGGCAGGTCCACTACAACGCGGCGAAGGCGGGCGTGCACCACATGACGCGCTCGCTCGCCGGCGAATGGGCCGCGCGCGGGGTGCGCGTCAACGCCGTCGCGCCGACCTACGTGGACACGGCGATGTCGCGCGGCGGCTTCACCGACGACGCGCTGATGCCGACCTGGATGGAGTTCACCCCGATGAAGCGTCCGGCGCGCGCCGACGAGATCGCGTCCGCGATCCTGTTCCTGGCCACCGACGCCTCCAGCGCCATGACCGGTTCGATCGTCGCGGTGGATTGCGGCTACACCATTTGGTAACCACGGTTCACACAACCCGGACGGTCGGCCCGGGCCGGATGCGACGCCAGCCGACAGGATCATCCATGGACGCTCCCACCAAACGCGTCGAGATCATTCCCGCCAAACGGCGCGCGATGATCCTCGACTATCTGAGGCGCAGCGGGACGGCCTCGATCGGCGAGCTGACCGAGGCGATCGGTGGCTCGCAATCCACGATCAGGCGCGATCTGGAGCAGCTCACCGAAGGCGGCTACCTCGAGCGCACGCACGGCGGCGCCCTTCTCGTGCCGCCCCTGCGCGCGACCTTCGAGCGCGAACCCGCCCTCAACGCGCACTACCAGCACCGGCAGAAGGCGGCGATCGGCCAGGAGGCGACCTCCCGTCTCAAGGGCGGCGAGAGCGTCATCTTCGATTCCAGCTCCACGGTGATCGAGGTCGTGCGCGCCACCGCCCTGCGCCGCATCCCGCTCACCGTCGTCACCAACAACATCGAAATCGCACGCATCGGCTCGAGCGTGCCGGAATGGCGGGTGATCGTCACCGGCGGCACGCTGCGGCCGGGGTCCGACATCCTTCTCGGCAATCCCGGCGAACCCTTCTTCGAGACGATCCACGCCGATGTTTGCTTCACCGGCGCCTATGCCGTGACGGGGCCGCTCCTGACCGACGCGTCCATGGAGATCGCCTCGATCAAGCGCGCCATGATCCGTTCGGCCCGCCGCACCGTGCTCCTGGTCGACAGCACCAAGTTCCAGGCTCCGGCCTTCTGCACCTTCGCCCAGCTCGGGCAGGTCTCCGAGGTCGTCACCGACGCAGGCATCGACCCGGAGATCGCCGCCGGCATCCGCGCGAGCGGCCCGGAGCTGACCGTGGTGCCGGTGCCGGACTAGCCACGCGCCGGAACGCGGCCGAACGAGCGCCGCGCGGCGCACAGAGACGGGACACGTCGCATGGACCGCATGGGGATCGGCATCATCGGTTGCGGCAACATCGCGGCGACCTACCTGCGCAACGCGCGCCTGTTCGGCGACGTCGCGCTGGTGGCCTGCGCAGACCGCGAGCCCGCCGCGGCGGAGCGGCGCGCCGCCGAGTTCGGCCTTCGGGCGATGAGCATGGAGGCCCTTCTCGCCGCGCCCGACGTGGCGCTCGTCCTCAACCTCACCGTACCCTCGGCCCACCACGAGATCACCGAGGCAGCGCTCGCCGCTGGCAAGCATGTCTTCACCGAGAAGCCGCTCGGCGTCACCCTCGCCGAAGGGCGGGCGCTGGTGGACGAGGCCGAGCGGCGGGGCCTCGCGCTCGGCTCGGCGCCCGACACGTTCCTGGGGGCGGCCGGGCGCCGGGCGCGCGCGATGGTGGATGCCGGCGCGATCGGCCGACCGGTGCTCGGCACGGCGTTCATGATGGGGCGCGGCATGGAGCACTGGCACCCCAATCCCCAGTTCTACTACCAGCCCGGAGGGGGTCCGGTACTCGACATGGGCCCGTACTACCTGACCATGCTGGTCAACCTCCTCGGCCCCGTCGTGCGCGTCGGCGCCGTCGCGCGCACCGGCGAGGCCGAGCGGCTCGTCACCGCCGAGGGACCGTTCCACGGCACCCGCTTTCCCGTCGGCACGCCGACCAGCCTCCTGTCGCTCCTGGAATTCTCGGGCGGCGCGGCCGTCACCTTCGGCGCATCCTGGGACGTCTTTCGGCATTCCAACCATCCGATCGAGCTGCATGGCACGAAGGGCTCGCTGCGCCTGCCGGATCCCGACACGTTCGGCGGCGACGTCTCGCTGTCCGCGAACGGCGCTCCCTGGCAGGAGCACCCGAGCGAGCCCGACCGCTTCGGCGAGCCGAACTGGCCCGTCGACGCGCCCCGGCTCGCCAACTACCGCATGCTCGGCGTCGCCGATCTCGTCCGTTCGATCCGCGAAGGTCGCGAGCCCCGCGCCTCGGGCCGCCTCGCGCTCCACGTGCTGGAGGTCATGGAAGCGATCCTTCGGGCCGGCGAGACGGGCGAGCCGGTGGCGATCGGCGGCGGCGTGAACCGGCCCGCCGCGCTCGGCGAGGAGGAGGCCGCCCTCCTCCTCGCGCGGGAGGCCGCATGACGCTCGATCCGCAGGCCGCCAAGGTGCTGGCTCTCGGCGAGGCGGCCGACGCACCGCCCTTCGAGGCCGGAACCGCCGCCGAGGCGCGCCGCGCCTACCGCGCGTCCTATCTCGCGTTGCGCGGGGCGCTGGAACCCGTGGCGAGCACGCAGGAGCGATCGTTCCGGGGACCGGGAGGAGCGATCGCGATGCGCGTCCATCGCGGCTACGGCGCGCCGGACACCGCGGCGCCCGCCCTTCTCTACCTGCACGGCGGCGGCTGGGTGATCGGCGATCTCGATTCCCACGACGACATCTGCCGCTGGTTCGCCAACGCGGCGCGCTGCGTGGTCGTCTGCCCGGACTATCGTCTGGCGCCGGAGCATCCGTTTCCGGCCGCGATCGAGGATGCCGCCGCGACGCTGGCCCATCTCCACGCCTGCGCCGACGAGCACGGCCTCGACGCCGGTCGCATCGCCGTGGCGGGCGACAGCGCGGGCGGCAACCTCGCGGCCGTGCTGGCGCTCATGGCGCGCGACGCGACGGTGCCACCCCTCGAAGCGCAGCTCCTCCTCTATCCCAACACGGACGCGCGCCAAACCGCCGACAGCTACCGACGCTTCGCGAACGGCTTCGGTCTCACCAGCCGAACCATGCGCTGGTTCCGCGATCAGTACGTGCGCGACGCGGACGACATCGCCGACTGGCGCGTCTCGCCGCTCCTCGCCGAAAGCCTCTCGGGCGCGCCGCCCGCCTTCGTGCTCGTGGCGGGCCAGGACATCCTCGCCGACGAAGGCGCGGCCTATGCCGAGCGGCTCCGGGCGGCCGGCGTGCCGCTCGTGCTGAGCCGCCGGGCGGACCAGATCCACGGCTTCGCTTCCGCCGGACGCTACATCGACGCCGCGCGCCAATCGGTTCTGGAAGCGGCGCGCGCCTGGACCGAGCTGCGGCCTCACGCGGCCCGCTGAGGCGCGGATTGCCGCAAAGCCCTTCCCGAAACGCCAGTCCTTCCGTATGTCGGCAATGTGAACGGATCGAACGGTGCGCGGTGGCGGTTGCCGCTCCGCGCACATGGGCACGACGGAATCGAAAGGGTGGAGCCTGTAAGGATGGACCGGAAGTTCATCGCGAAGGGCCTGGAAGCGGCGACGATGGAAGAGGTCGACCCCATCATCACGATCCTGCGGCTCGTCGAGGAGGAAGACGACGGCACCGCGATCGCGCGCCGCTTCTTCGAGCATCACCCGGAACTCGATCGCGCAGCCTTCCTGGAAGCCTGCTCGGTCGCGCTCGACATCATCGGGCTGAAACCCTCCCAGCTTCACTGAGACTGGACGCGGGGTCTGGCAAGACGGACGACGGGTGCGAAGCCGGGCGGATGGGACGCCGGGCCCCGCCCCGCTTCCTGTCTTGCAGGCGCCGCTATAACGGCCGTTCGTTGCGGGAGGATGACAGCCGCTTCCGCCTCAACGATGGTCGTCCCGCTCCGTCCCGGGAGCGACGAGGCGCCCCTCCTCGGCCTTGTGGTGGTACTGGCTCGCCACCAGCCATCCCTTGAGCGGGCGCAGCGGCAGGATGCAGGTGAGGAGCAGGAACGGCAGGGACACGAAGACGTGGACCCAGGGGGACGGCTCGAAGGCCACCTCCAGCCAGACCGCGAAGAGCACGGCCGGGACGCAGCCGAAGCAGACCACGAAGAAGGCCGGTCCGTCCGCCGGGTCGGCGAAGGAATAGTCGAGGCCGCAGCGGTCGCACCGCTCCGCCAGCGACAGGAACCCCTTGAACAGCCGTCCCTCTCCGCAGCGCGGGCAGCGACCGCGAATGCCGACCTTCCAAGGCTCCAGCCTCGGGGTGGCGGGGTGATGCGTCATGGCGTGCGTTCCCTTGCCGCTCGATCGTCTGCCCTCTCCATATAGACGCCGGCGGCGGCGGGGCAGCGCGCGGTGCCTGGGCAAAGTGTCCAGGCGGGGGAACGCGCCGGACCCTCGCCCGGTTGAATGGAACCGTTCCAGCCTGGAGACGCCTCGATGCGCCACGACGTTCTCGCCCTCGCCGATCTTCCCGCGGACGGTCTCGCCGAGGTCTCCGTGGGCGAGCTGAAGATTCTGCTCGCGCGCGATGGCGACAGGGTGCTCGCGACCGGCGCGACCTGCACCCACAAGGGCGCGCCGCTCAAGAACGGCCGGCGCGTCGGCAACCGGGTCATCTGCCCCTGGCACCACGCGATCTTCGACCTCGAGACGGGCGACCATCGGGAACCGCCGGGCAAGGGATGCCTGTCGCGCTTCTCGGCCGCCGTGGAGAACGGCCGGGTGCTGGTGGAGGTGCCCGAGGACGCGCGCGCCCATCGCCCGGAGGTCGATGCCCCGAGCCGCGAGAGCCGCAGTGAGCGCGTCTTCGCCATCGTCGGCGGCGGTGCGGCGGGGCTTGCCTGCGCGGAGGAGCTCGCGCGGCGCGGCTTCGGCGGCCGGATCGTCCTGTTCCTGCCCGAGCGCGAGCCGCCCTACGACCGAACGGACCTGTCCAAGGCCTATCTCCAGGGCAAGAAGACGGACGACGCCCTGGCGCTCCAGCCGCCTGAGGCGCTGGAGGCGCTGGGTTTCGAGCGGGTGGAGACGGCGGTGGAGCGGATCGACGCCGCCGCCCGGCGTATCCATTTGGCGAACGGCGAGACGCTCGACTACGACCGATGCTTCGCCGCGCCCGGCAGCGGCGCGGTGCCGCTCGACATGGCGGGCGCGGACGCCGAGAACGTCGTCTCGCTGCGAAGCCACGACGACGCGCGCCGGCTCAAGCCGCTCGCCGACAAGGCCCGGAAGGTCGTGGTGATCGGATCCGGCTTCATCGGGATGGAGGTGGCGGCCAGTCTCGTCTCGCCCGAACGCTCGGTCACCGTCGTCTCGCGCGCCGAGTTGCCGTTCGCCAAGCAGTTCGGCGACGACGTGGCGCGCCAGCTTCTCGCCACCCACCGCGCCAAGGGCGTCGACGTGCGCACCAGCACGGACCTCGCGGCCCTGGAAACCGAGGCGGGCCGCGTCGTGGCCGTGCGCTTCGAGGACGGGAGCCGATGCGAGGCCGACCTCGTGATCGCGGCGCTCGGCGCGGCGCCGCGCGCGGATCTTCTCGCGGGGGTCGAGCGGGCGGGAAAGGGCGTGAAGGTGGACGCGACGCTCAAGGCCGCCGAAGGGCTCTATGCCGGCGGCGACATCGCGGCCTTTCCCCTGGCGGCGACCGGCGAGAGCGCGCGGATCGAGCACTGGCGCGTGGCCGAGCAGCACGGACGGCACGCCGCCGGCGCGATGCTGGGCGACGAGGCGCCGTTTGCCGGCATCCCCTTCTTCTGGACAGCGCAGCACGGGCGGCTGAGCTATGTCGGCCATGCCGAGACCTTCGACGCCGTGCATGTCGAAGGGTCGCTGGCCGACAACTCCTACACCGCCTTCTACGTGAAGGACGGTCGCGTCCTGGCCGGGCTGGGGCTTGGAAAGGGAGACAGGACCCCGGCGCTCCATGCGCTGATGCTCGGCGACCCGGCGCCGGAGAGCGCGCGGCTGGAAGCGGCCGGATGGGACCCGGCGGCGCTGCTGCAGCCGCGCTGACCATCCGTCATCGCACGACGGTGCGGGTCTCCATGCGGTCCAGCCGCCGTTCCAGGTTCTCCTGCCGGATCATCGACGGCAGGAGGAAGAGGTCGATGATCTGCCCGATGCCGAAGATGCCGACCGTCAGCAGCCAGAGCAGCCCGGTCCACGGCCGGCCGAGGTAGAAGCGGTGCAGTCCGCAGAGGCCGATCAGGCCGCAAAGCCAGAGGACGAAGGCGGCGGGGCCGGATTTCATGGTCGGTTCTCCTGTTGGCACTGCACCGGAACATGGAGACCGGCGGCCCCGGTTTCGAGGGCGGTCAGCGACCGCGCTTGAACGAGCCGAGGATGCCGCGCATGATCGCCGTGGTCACGGTCGAGGCGACCGTGCGCCCCACCTGCTTCATCACCGTCTCGGCCACCGTCTGGCGCTGGTAGCCGGACCGCGTGGCGACACGCGGCGCGCTTCGGCGCACCGGGCGCTGCGGCGCGGCCTCCTCCTCGTCCTCGCGCGGCTCCGGGGCGAGCCCGTCCCAGGGTCCGCGCGGCTCGGCGGAGCGGCGGGCGGCCGCCTCGGCCCGGTCGCGCCCGGACTCGCGGCGGCGTCGGAGCGCGGCGTCCGCCTCCGCACGGGCCGCTTCCTCGTGCCGTAGCTCGGCCTCCGCCCGTCCGGTCAGCATCTCATAGGCGGATTCGCGGTCCACCGCCGTGTCGTATCGCCCGGCCACGGGGCTGGAGCGCATGAGCCCGGCCCGCTCGTCGGCCGTGATCGGCCCGACACGCCCGGCCGGCGGCCGGATCTTCACCCGCTGCACCATGCCGGGCGCGCCGTCCTCGCCCAGCACCGAAACCAGCGCCTCGCCGGTGCCGAGCTCGGTGATGGCGGTCGCGCAGTCGAAGGCGGGGTTGGGGCGGAAGGTCTCGGCCGCCGTGCGCACCGCCTTCTGCTCGCGCGGGCTGTAGGCGCGCAGCGCGTGCTGAATGCGGTTGCCGAGCTGGGCCAGCACCTTCTCCGGCAGATCGAGCGGGTTCTGCGTGACGAAGAACACGCCGACGCCCTTGGAGCGGATCAGCCGCACGACCTGCTCCACCCGATCCACCAGAGCCTTCGGCGCGTCGTCGAACAGGAGGTGGGCCTCGTCGAAGAAGAAGACGAGCTTGGGCCGGTCGATGTCGCCGACCTCGGGAAGCGTCTCGAACAGCTCGGACAGGAGCCACAGGAGGAACGTCGCGTAGAGCCGAGGGCTGCGCATCAGCTCGTCCGCCGCCAGGACGCTGACGACGCCCCGCCCCTCGCGGTCGTGGCGCATGATGTCGTCGATGCCGAGCGCCGGCTCGCCGAAGAAGCCGTCGCCGCCCTGCGTTTCCAGCACCAGAAGCTGGCGCTGGATGGCGCCGACCGTGGCCTTGGCGACGTTGCCGTAGAGCCGCGAGATCTCGTCGGCGCGGTCGAGCACGTGCGCCAGCATCGCCTGGAGGTCCTTGAGGTCGAGCAGCAGCAGCCCTTCCTCGTCGGCGATGCGGAAGGCGATGTTCAGAACGCCCTCCTGCGCCTCCGTCAGGTCCATGAGCCGCGACAGGAGGAGCGGGCCCATCTCCGAGACCGTGGTGCGCACCGGGTGGCCCTGGCGGCCGAACAGGTCCCAGAAGACCGTGGGGAAGAAGTCGTTGTACCAAGGGTCGAGGCCGATCTCGGCGGCGCGCTTGGCGAAGGCGTCGCGCGGCTCGCCGCGCACCGAAAGGCCCGACAGGTCGCCCTTGATGTCCGCGCAGAAGACCGGAACCCCGGCGTCCGAGAAGCCCTCCGCCAGAACCTGGAGGGTCACCGTCTTGCCGGTGCCGGTCGCCCCCGTCACGAGCCCGTGGCGGTTGGCGTGGCGCAGGTCGAGATATTGCGCCGCCGGCCCATCGGCCGCCGCGATCCCGCCGAGGTAGATGCGACCGTCTTCGAGCATGATTCGGCTCCCAACCCGTCCTGGACGGTGGACGATACCGCCTCGCGCCCGCCCGCGTCGATTCCGGCGGCCAGGGGGTGGAGAGCGATTGCGCGCGACCGGCAGACTTGCCATCCTCCGCGCGGATCACGCCGCGGCGCGGTGTGCGCATGGGAACAGCAAGGCAGATGAACGAACTCTGGAACCGCATCGCCGCTTCGGCCGATACCGACGCCGAAACCGCCAAGGTCGCGGTCGGGCACATCCTCTCCTACATGCGTTCGGAAAGCTCGGACCCCGCCGTGGAGCGGATGATCGAGGAAACGCCCGGCGCGACGGAGGCGGTCTCGGCGGCCGGCGAGACGGACTTCTCCGGCGGCATCATGGCGCTGGGCGCCAAGCTGATGGGCCTCGGCCTCGACATGGGCCAGATCCGCTCGGCGGCCGAGGAGCTCGTGGCCTATTCCAAGTCCACCTGCGGCGAGGACACGGTGAACCAGGCGATCCACTCGGTGCCGGCGCTCGCGCCCTTCGTCTGACGGCGTGTCCGGGCTGCCATAGGCGACGCCCGCCCGCACCGTCCCATGAAGCCCGGACTTGCCTTTCGGCGCGGTCCGGGCTTTGGCTCGCGCCCAAGCGAAGAAGTCGCGGCCCCGAGCCGCGTTCGCGTTCCAGCGAGGACGACGCCCATGATCGACGCCTACACGGTCTTCGGTTCGCAGGTCCGGCGCCATGCGCGGATCAACCCCGACGAGCTGCCGCCCGAGGCGGTGTGGATCGATCTGCGCAATCCGACCCGGGAAGAGGAACGGGCGGTCGAGGGCCTGTGCGGCATCGAGGTGCCGACGCGCGAGGAGATGCGCGAGATCGAGGTCTCGAGCCGCCTCTACTCGGAGGACGGCGGCGACTTCATGACCGCCTCGCTGGTCTACGGGCTGGACGAGGGGCGGCCGGACTTCGGTCCCGTCACCTTCATCCTCGTCGGCCAACGGCTCGTCACGCTGCGCTACACCGAGCCCCGCTCGTTCCAGATCTATTCCAACAAGCTCTGCCGCGGCGAAAGCATCGAGGACGGCGGCGCGCCGAGCGCGCCCCGCGCCCTGCTCTACGGGCCGCCTCCCGCCCCGCCCAAGCCGTCCCGCATGCGCGGGCCGAGCGCCGATTCCATCGCCGTCGGCCTCCTGGAGACGGTGATCGACCGCATGGCCGACCTTCTGGAATCGATCGCAGCCGACCTCGACCGGATCGGCGCCGACATCTTCCGCTCGTCCAGCGACAACACGCCCACCGCCACCTCCGACTTCAAGGAGCTGCTGCAGCGGCTGGGTGCTGCGGGCGACCTGTCGTCCCGGACGCGGGAAAGCCTCGCCACCCTCGACCGGCTCCTGCCCTTCCTCCAGTTCGTGATGGACCGGCGCAAGCCTCAGAAGGAGCTGAAGATGCGCGTCAAGGCGATGGCGCGAGACATTTCATCGCTCAACGACTTCGTGTCCTTTCTGTCGAACAAGACCACGTTCCTGCTCGACACCACGGTCGGCATGATCTCGATCGAGCAGAACGCCATCATCAAGATCTTCTCGGTGGCGGCCGTCGGCTTCATGCCGCCCACCCTGGTCGCCTCGATCTACGGCATGAACTTCGTGCACATGCCCGAGCTCAACTGGACCTTCGGCTACCCGCTCGCCATTCTGCTGATGGTGCTCACGGCGGTCTTCCCGCTCCTGTTCTTCCGCTACAAGAAATGGCTCTGACGGCGCGTCGCTGGCATCATAGGCCGGTGGCGCGGATCTCGCCCACCGCCGTCCCCTCCCAGTTGCGCAGCGTGGTGCGCGACAGCGCGTCGTAGCGCTCGGCCAGGGCCGCATCGTGCGGGCGCCAGATGCGCGCGAGCACGGCGGCCACCGTGGCTTCCGCGGCGCGCGTCGCCCCGTCGTCGATCTTGAGCGCGAAGCCGAGGCCGAGTTCGGGCACCGCGCCGCAGAAGACGCCCTCCGCCCCCGTCTTGGCGAACACACGGCCGGGCGCCGCCTCCATCAGCGAGACGCAGGCGCGGCGCGTTCCCGCCATCAGCCAGGGCTCGGCCATGCAGGCCGCCATGAGGCGCTGCCCCGCGGCCGCGCGACCGCCGTCCACCCGCTGCCCCGACGCGAGCCGCGCGAAGCCTTCGGCGAAGCTGCGGAGCGGCGCGGCATAGGTCGGAATGGAGCAGCCGTCGATGCCGGCCGGCTGGTCGTCGCCGGGCCGGGTTCGCGTGAGATCGGCAAGGACGTCGCGCACCCGCCGCTGCACCGGATGCGCGGCCGCGACGTAGCCGCGAGGATCCTCACCCTGGTGGACCGCGGTGCACAGGAAGCCGGCATGCTTGCCGGAGCAGTTGTTGTGAAGCTGGTTCGGCTCTTCGCCCGCCCGCGCCAGCGTCAAAGCCACCCGCTGCTCGAACGGCCAGTGGCAGCCGCATTCGAGATGGGTCTCGCCGAGCCCCGCCTTGGCCAGGACGGCCGCCGCGCGCTCGACATGGCCGGGCTCCCCCGAATGCGACGCGCAGGCGAGCGACAGGTCCGCGACATCCAGTCCCAGGGCGTCGGCCGCACCCTTCTCGATCAGCGGGATGGCCTGGAACACCTTCACCGCCGAACGCGGGAACACCGGGCGTTCGACCTCGCCGCCGAGAAGCACCGCCGTCCCCGCACCGTCGCACACCGCGACATGCGCCAGGTGCCGGCTCTCCACGGCATTGCCGCGCGTCGTCTCGATCACGATATCCGTGCTCATGCCTGAAGGTTCCTGCCGGTCCGATCCGCGATGGGCGAGACCTACCATGCCCGTCCCGCGCCCGTCACCGGAGCCTCGATGATCCTTCTGCGCACGCTGCTTCTCGGCATTCTCCTCGTCTTCCTGCTGCCCGCCGGGCTGTCGGTCCTGTTCTGGGAGCTCGGCGAGCATCCGGGTTCCTGGCGCGAGGCGGACTGGAGCTCGGCCGCGATCGTGCCCGCCGCCACCGCCGAGGACACGGCAGCGGTCTATGTGCTGGCCGCGCGCACCGGGGGCCTCAAGGGCGCGCTCTCCGAGCACTCGTGGATCGTCCTCAAGCCCCGCGGCGCCGCGCGCTACGAGCGGTTCGACAAGGTCGGCTGGGGATCGCCGATCCGGCGCAACGGCTACGCGGCGGACGGACGCTGGTATTCCAACACGCCGCGCGTCGTCGCGAGGCTGGAGGGCGAGGCGGCCGAACGCGCGATCCCCAAGGTGCGCGCGGCGATCGAAAGCTACCCGTTCGCCACGCGCGGCGGCTATCGGATCTTTCCCGGACCCAATTCCAACAGCTTCGTCGCCCACGTGCTGCGCGCCGTGCCGGACCTCGGCGCCGTGCTGCCGCCGGCGGCCGTCGGGCGCGACTTCCCGGTCGACGGGCGGCTCGTCACGCTGGACGCGGAGGCGCGCGAGCTGCGAGCCTCGCTGTTCGGCTATGCGGGCCTCGCCATCGGCGCCCGCAGCGGCCTTGAGCTTCAGTTCCTCGGCCTCGTCGCCGGGATCGATCCGTTCCGAGGGCTGCTCAAGGTTCCGGGCTTCGGCAGCCTGTCCGTCTTCGGTTGAGGACACGCGGGCCCGCATTCCCTGCCCGGCGGAATTTTGCTAGCCGAGAGCGGGGCGCACGAGGAAACGCGCCCGGAGGGAGACGGCGATGTTCTTGAGTTGCGGCGACAACCTGTTCGACCTGTTCGCCGACAGCGAGGCGGCCGATGTCTCCCATATCGCGCTGAACGGCCGCATCGGCGGATCGGCGCTCAACGTGGCGCTGGGCCTTGCCCGGCTCGGCCACCGCTCGGCCTTCTTCTCCAAGGTCTCGAGCGACCTGTTCGGGCAGCGCATCAAGGCGTTCATGGACCGCGAGGGCATCGATCGGCGCCTCCTGATCGATACCGACCGCAACACGACCCTTGCCATGGTTTCCCTGTCGGGCAACGGCACGCCGCGCTACGACTTCTATATCGAGGGCACGGCGGATCGCTCGATCGAGCCGTCGGAGATTCCGGCCGCCCTGCCCGACGAACTTGCGGCGATCCATCTGGCAGGCTCCTACTCCACGGTGGCCGAGCCGACCGCGAGTGCCCTGGCCAGACTGGCGGCCCAGGAACACGGCCGCCGGTTCATCTCCTACGACCCGAACATCCGTGCCTCGGTCGTTCCCGATCTCGACGTCTGGCGCTCGCGCATCGGCGCCACCGTTCCCTACGCGACCATGGTCAAGGCGAGCGAGGAGGACCTCGAGCAGGTCTACCCCGGCCGCAGCGCGGAAAGCGTGCTGGCGGGCTGGCTGGAGGCGGGTGCCTCGCTGGCCGTCGTCACGCTGGGCGACAAGGGCGCCCTGGCGATGACGCGGGGCGGCGCGCGTGCCAGCGCGCCGGGATTGTCGATAACCGTGGCCGATACGGTGGGCGCGGGCGACACGTTCCAGGCGACGCTGCTGGCACGTCTCTTCGAGGCAGGACGACTGTCGGCCGACGGGGTCGCAGACCTCGACGAAGGCGATCTCTCCGAGGTTCTGACCTTCGCCGTGCGGGCGGCCGCCCTCACCTGCTCGCGGCGCGGCGCCGACCTTCCCCGCCGCGCCGACCTCGGCCTTCCGCCGCTCGGCTGAGCCGCGAGGGTTCGAACCACGAAGCGTGGGGGGGCCTGCAAGCCGCATCGCGGGACGCATCCGGACGCTGCCAAACTCGACCTCAGCGCAAAGAAAAACCCGCCGGCCCGAATGGGCGGCGGGTTTTTCCGTTTCCGGCGATCGGAGGACCGTTGCCGGTCCTCCGGTGCCCGCTTCTTAGTTGAAGCGGAACGAAGCCTTGGCCCACACGGTGTGGAAGTCCAGGTCGTCGTTCGAGGTCGCGGTGAACGGCTGCTGGGCGCCAGCGGCGTCCACGTAGGTGACCGTGGTGTCGGTCGAGCCGAGGTCGGTGTAGAGGTACTCGAGGCCGAGCGAGAGGTTCGGCGTGACGAGGTAGTCCACACCGGCGCCGACGGCGTAGCCGACGTCGTCCGAGTTGGAGTCGACCGTCGGCGTGAAGCCGGCGAGGCTGCCCGTCAGCGTGCCCGGCGCGAAGAACTTCACGTCGGTGTCGGCGTAGGCGAGACCACCCGTGGCGTACACGGCGAAGCGGTCAGCCGCGATACCGGCCTTGGCGCGGACGGTGCCCACGAAGTTGATGTCCGAGGACAGGCCGAACGTGTCGGTGCCGAGCGAGTAGGTCGAGGTCGACGAGGCGTCGATGTAGTTGATGTCGGCAACCGCACCGATGATGAAGTTGTTGATCTGGTAGTCGTAGCCGACGTGCACGCCGCCGATGAAGGCCGCGTCGCTGCTGTCCGACGAACCGCCCGTGAAGGCCGTGGTCGTGGTGGTGCCGGTGGCCGGGTTGTAGCGGACGTCGCCGGCATCGCGGTTGAAGGCCACGCCAGCCTGGCCACCGACGTAGAAGCCGGTCCAGGAATAGGCCGGGGCCATCTCGACCACGGCCGGAGCAGCGGGCTCCTCATAGACGACGTCGGCAGCGAGGGCCGGGGTGACGAAGGCCGTGGAGGCCAGGAGAAGGGCGAAACGCTTCATGTCGATACTCCAGTGTCGCCGTGGCGACGTTTCTTGCGACGGACTTTCGGTCCGAAAGGCGGGACCCGGTTTCGTCCGGGCTTGAGGCGATTTAGGGTCCGACCCCCTGCCGAGGCAATGCCGTCGAGGGCGATCCCGACCGTCATGTGGCAGCTCGGCAACAGGCGCCGCTCGGCCGGGATGACGTTCGCTGCGATGAATAGTCCGGCAACCTTAAGGCAAGTTTAACCGGGGCACCCAACCGCAGGGCTTAAAACCTTCAATCGTCAATGACTTACGGGTTTTGAAGAGACGTCATCACGAAGGTTTTCAGGAGGGGAGGACATGTGATGCGGCATCCGCATGGCACGGCTTGAAACGACCCGCCCCCAGCCCTGAACCCCAACTGTAACACAACGATAAGCATGCCCTATTTTCGACACGATATCGCCGCAAGTGCGTCTTTTCGTTAGGATTTCGGCGTTTTGGGCGGGAGGGGGCCGCAAACCCTCTCGCTAGGCGAGGCAGCCGGAAGCCTCTTGCACTCTCGAATCGACCTCTGCATTGTCGCTGCCTTCGTCGATCGGCCCGCTTCGAACGGGCCGATCGGGGCGCTGCCTCAGGCGTAGACGTCCATCACCTCGGCCAGGAGCTTCAGTGCGTCTTCCTTGGACCGCTGGAACGAATTCCGGCCGATGATCGAACCGTTGCCGCCGCCGTCGCGGATCGCCCGCACCTCGTCCAGAAGCTCGCTCGTGTTCTTCGCGGCGCCGCCCGAAAAGACCACAATGCGCTTTCCGGCGAAGGATGCCTGCATCACGTGACGCACCCGATCGGCCGCGCTGGTGCGGGCGATCGCGTTCTTCTCGTAGGTCGCCTTCGCCTCGGCGAGGTCCACATGGTCGGTCGGCAGCTTGACCTTGATGATCGTGGCCCCGAGCAGCGCCGCCATGTGCGCGGCATAGGCGATGATGTCGAGGCCGGTCTCGCCCTCCTTGGTCACCTTGCCGCCGCGCGGATAGGACCAGACGACCGTCATCAGCCCGCGCGACTTCGCCTGGAGCGTGATCTCGCGCAGTTCCTCCATCATGTCGTAGGAGTCGTCGGCGCCCGGATAGATGGTGAAGCCGACGCCGACGCAGCCAAGGCGCAGCGCGTCCTCCACGGTGCCCGTCAGGGCCTGGTCCTGCTTGTTGACCAGCGAGTTGCCGCTGTTCAGCTTGAGGATCAGCGGTACCTCGCCGGCGAACGTGTCGGCCCCCTGCTCCAGGAGGCCGAGCGGCGCCGCGTAGCCAGACACGCCGGACTCGATCGCAAGATTGTAGAGATAGTGCGGGTCGTAGGCGATCGGGTTGGGCGCGAAGCTGCGGGCCGGCCCGTGCTCGAACCCCTGGTCGACCGGCAGGATCACGACGCGGCCCGTCCCGGCCAGGCGTCCGTGCATCAGGAGACGCGACAGGTTGGACTTCAGGCCGGGCGTCTCGCCCTCGTACCAGGACAGGATCTTGCGGACGGTATCGGTTCTCAGCATCGGCGTGACTGCCCTCTTTACGGATCGCGACGCGCCGTCACTCCCGGCGCCGCCGATGTCATGAAGACCTCTCCGCGACAGGTAAAGCGTCCCGCAAGCATTCTCGCACAATAAAATCGGTTCAAAGGGTTCGAGCTGAATTTCTTCTGATCGCGTTGCTTTTCGAGGCGGCGCTCGGATTCCATGAAGTTCTTCCCGACGGTCGCCACGGACCGGCCGCAGGCATGCGCGCAAAAAGAAAAGGAGGGACGAATCCCTCCTTCTCGTTCAGCATATGACGGCCCGCGGCATCAGTCGCGGTAGTACCCGACCGTCCGCTTGGTCCGGCCGACGAGGCCGCCCACCGCGCCGGCCGCGAGGCCGAGGAGCAGGCCGACGAAGGCCGCGAAGGCTGCGCCGGATGCCGCATCCGCCGCCTGTCCGGCCGCCTGACGGGCCTGTTCGACAGCCTGATCGTACTGCTGCTGGAACTGGTTCAGGCGCTGCTCCGCCTCGGCCTGGCTGATGCCGGCTTGCGAGGCGATCATCTGGACGGCCGCGCTGCGCTGCTGCGGGGTCGCGTCCTGCCCGAGGCCCTGGAAGATCTGCGAGACGGCGGCGCCGAGATCCTGCTCGCCGGTGGTCTGGCGTGCCTGGTCGGCGGCCTGCTGCGCCTGATCCTGCACCTGGCCGGCCGCCTGCTGCGCCTGATCCTCGCCGCGCGCGAGAAGCTGGCGGGCCTGCTGCTGGAGTTCGGGCGGGAGGGCATCCAGCGAATCCGGGACGACGCCCTGCACCGCCGAGCCGAGCGACGACACGGTCGAGCCGAGCGCGCCGAAGGCGGTGGTCACGAGGGACGATGCGCCGCTCGTCAGGAGGTACACGGCCACCAGCGTCGCGGTCGCCCAGGTGGTGATGCCGTGCAGCGCGCCGTCGCGCTTGGAGGCGCTGCCGGCGAAGCGGGCGGCCGCGTAGGCGCCCAGGAAGGTGGCGATCAGAATGGTCAGGACCGCCCAGATGCCGCTGGCCGAGCCGAAGCTCGCGAGTGTGGGGTTGTCGCCGCCCTGCGGGTCGAGCGTCGCCAGCCCGATGCCCAGCCCGAGAAGCGCCAGCATGATCTGGAACACCAGCGCGAGGATCGTGCCCGCGATGATGGCACCCCAGGAAATCCGCTTCAGCGGCGCCGCCGCGTATGCACTGCGATCGACCACATCGACCATTTTGCTTTACTCCACCCGAGACTCGACCGCTTGTGCAGCGGCGGTGTGATACGCCGTCCGGCCCGAAGCCGGCAGTCCCATGGGTAAATGGAGCGGCCGAATGGTTTTCCAGGGAGTTCCGACGTGATTTCGGGGGCCGTGGAACGGCTGGCCGCCCGCCTTCGCCTGCGGGACGCGAGCTGGGAGGAAGTGGCCGCGCGGCTGATGGCCATCGACCCCGGTCTCGTCCGCCTGCACTTGGCGCTGCGCGTCACCCTGGCGGCCGCGCTGGTGCTCTGCTGCCTGCTGCTGGCCAACCATGCGATCATGTCGCTCTCGCCCGCCGCCTTCGCCGCCGGCCTCCTGTTCGCCATCCAGGGCGTCGTGTCGATCCGCGATCCGTCCGCGCACCAGCGGCTGCGCACGCGCCTCCTGTCCGGCATGGCGGGACTGGCGACCATCGCCCTCTTCAGCCTTCTCGTGTCGCAGCCGCGCGTGGTCGACGGCCTGTTCCTGGTGGTCGCCTTCACGGCCGTCTTCGTCCGGCGATGGGGCCCGCGCTGGACGGCCGTGGGCATGTTCTCGTTCATGGCGAGCTTCGCCGGCGCCTATTTCCGCCCCCAGCTGACCGAACTGCCGGGCATCGCGCTCGCCATCGCGGTCACCGGCACCGCCGCCTACCTGGTGCGCGAGATCGTGGTGCGGGACCGTCCGCTCGCGGATCTGCGAAGTGCCCTCGCGGGGGTCGACCATCGCGTCGGCCGCGTCGCCGCCCTGATCGGCGAAGGCGGGCGAAGCGGTTGGTCGGACCGGCGACGCCGGCGGGTGCGGGCCGCGCACCAGGGCGTGCGCGACGCGATGGGCGTGGTGGAGGCGATGCTGCCGGACGAGCCCCAGCGCGGTGAGGCCGCACCGGGGGAAACACCGCTGGCGATCGAGCTCTTCGATCTGAACCTCGCGCTGGAATCGGTTCTGGCGGAAGCCCTGGCCCACGACATCGCGGGCGAGGCCGCGCGCCGGCACTTAGCCGACAGTCTCCGGCGCCTCGCGCGCCTGCGGCGGCGGCTGCGCCGGGCGGCGGCCGCACTGACCGAGGCCGACCTCGCTTCCGGCCTCGGCCCCGCCATGCCGGCGCGGCCCGGAACGGCCGGCCCCTTCTGGCGCGACGACGCGACGCGGCTCGCGCTGCAGGTGACGCTCGCCTGCGCCCTCGCCATGGCGGGCGGCATGTGGCTTTCCGCCGACCGGTGGTTCTGGGCGGTGCTCACCGCCTTCCTGGTCTTCACCAACGCGCAGTCGCGCGGCGACACGGCGGTGCGCGCGCTCGGCCGCGCGGGCGGGACGGCGGCCGGCATCGTCGCCGGCATGGGCATGGCGACGCTGCTGCACGGGCAGTTCGTCCCCAGCCTCGTCCTGTGCGCGCTGTGCACCTTCCTGGCGTTCTTCTTCCTCCAGGCGTCCTACGGGACGATGACCTTCTTCCTCACGGTCACGCTCTCGCTGGTCTACGGGCTGCTCGGCAACTTCACGCCCGACCTCCTGATCCTGCGGCTGGAGGAGACGGTGATCGGCACGGCATCGGGGACGCTGGTCTCGTTCCTTGTCTTCCCGCAGCGGACCAGCGCCGCCACGGGCAAGGCCGTCTCCGCCTTCCTGAAGGACCTCGACCGTCTGATGCAGGCGATCGAGGAGCGGCTCGACGGCAACGGATCGGACTGGCGGCTCTACGCCATCTCGCGCGCCCTGGACCGTCGGCATGCGGCGATCCTGGCGGCGAGCCGTCCGCTCGGACGGAGCTGGGCCTCCGGCGCGCGGCGGCGTTCGGTGCGGATCGGGCGGCTGCGGTTCGCGGTGATCAGCCATTGGGCCCACCGGCTCGCCGCGGCCTGCATCCGTCCGGTGGACGACGTGCCGGCGCTGCGGCGCGAACTGGCGCGGTGTCGCAGGTCCATCGCCGCGGTGGCCGGGCCGGACTTCTTCCAGCGGATGGCGACCCCTGCCCACTTCGCCGCGGCCGGGGCGCCGGACGGCTCCGCCGAGGACGAACTGGACCCCGTCCTCGCCGCGCGGGCGGTGAACCACACGCTGGCGCAACTTCTGCCCGAGGCTCCCGCCGATCCTGGCGCCAGCCTGGGTGCGTCGCAGGGAAGCGCCTGAAACGGCTTCACAAACCGGCCGCGAACGTGGCATTGGCGCATCACAGGGGGACTTTCCCTTCGGGCACGACCAAGTTTCCCTGGCGCCGTCGTCGTTCCGCCCTCTTTCTGACGGCTGCGTCCTGGGCATGCGCCCTGCCGACCCGACACTTGTGAAGGATCTTCGCCGCGTGACCTCGCTCCCCCTCGACCAGCGCCGCAGCCGCTTCCTCCCGCTCTTCGGCGGGGCCGTGCTGCTCGCGCTTGCCGGCTGCCAGAGCGGCCCGACGCTTCAGGCCATCAGCCTCGACCAGGCGCAGGGTTCGGCCGAGAACCTGTCGTCCCTCACCGCCGCCGTGAACGCCGATCCGCGCAACCCGGAAGCCTACAACGTGCGCGGGATCGCCTATGGCCGGTCGGGCGACAACAAGCGGGCGATCAGCGACTTCACCACCGCGATCCAGCTCGATCCGAACTTCTACCAGGCCTATGCCAACCGGGCGCTGGTCCTGCGCCAGACCAACCAGAACGCCGAGGCGGTGGCGGACTACAACCAGGCGCTCCGCATCAATCCGAACTACGATTCGGCCTATATCGGGCGCGGCAACATCTACCGGCTGGCGGGACGCAACCGCGAGGCGCTCGGCGACTTCCAGCGCGCCATCGACCTCAGCACGACCGATCCGCGCGCCTACCACAATCGCGGGCTGCTCTATCAGCTCGACGGGCAGCACCGTCAGGCGATCGAGGATTTCTCCACCGCGATCTCGATGGACGCCAATGCGCCCGAGCCCTATTCCGGCCGCGCGGTGTCTTACCTGGCGCTGAACAACGTCGAGGACGCGGCCGACGACATCAACCGGGCGATCCAGCTCGACGGCAAGCGCGCCGAGTTCTGGGCCACGCAGGGCCTCGTCCTGGAAGCGCGGGGCGACAAGGCGAAGGCCTTCCGCTCCTTCTCCCACGCCGCTTCGCTCGACCCGAACTATCAGCCGGCGAAGGACGGCGCGGCCCGCACGCGCGGCTCGGCCGGCTCCTGACGTTTCAGCGCGTCACGTTTCGTGACGCGCCGCCGTCCGGCGGCGGGGAAACCATACCCATGGCAAATGGTTAACGGCGCGAACCCGCGTTTCAAGCCGAGTGACATGCCATGAAGAAGACCATTCTCGCCGCCCTCGCCCTGGCCTCCGCGGCCGCCCTCCCCTCCGCCGCGCAGGCGGGGGCCAAGGTCGGCACCCTCGTGTGCCGGAGCCAGGGCACGATCAACCAGGTCGTCTCGTCCAGCGAGACGGTGCTTTGCGACTACATCCCCTTCGGCCGCACCCGCGCCTCCGAGACCTATGTCGGCACGCTCGACACCTACGGCGTCGATCTCGGCATCACCGGGCGCACGTTGTCGACGTGGTCGGTGCTGGCCGCCAGCTTCCAGGCCGGCCAGCCGGACTCGCTCGCCGGGCGCTACTACGGAACCAGCATCGACGCGTCCTTCGCGGTGGGCGTCGGCGGCAAGTCGCTGATCGGCGGACCCGATCGCGGCTTCACCCTGCAGCCGACCAGCCTTCAGATCCAGGAAGGCGTCAACGCCACGGTCGGCGTCGCCCGGCTGACGCTGGACGAGGCGCAGCCGGTGGGCATCGTCTACAAGCCCTGAGGCATCCCCCGACGCAGAAAGGGCCCGCACTCGGTGCGGGCCCTTATCGATTCCGGCAGGCGGGGGATCAGTGGTGCGGCTCGAGGTCCGGGCGGTCGGTCTTCACCTGCGCGTCGCCGCCCAGCACGTAGCTCGCCACCACGAAGAAGACCACGGCGGCCAGCACGCTGAGGATGATGCCGGCGCTCGCCACCAGACCCGCCAGCATGCCGAGCAGGATCGCGACCACCGCGATGGACCCGTACTTCACGAGCCACAGGAAGCCCATGTAGGTCCTGTCGTGCTCGGCATAGTCCATCGTGGTGCCCTTCCACTCGTAGCCCTGTTCCTCGGCCATACGCTCAATCCTCTCCGCCACGGCGTGCTGGCTGCTGTTATACGGCAAGCGGCCGGGGTGACAATCGCCGCCGCGCAACGCCGCCCACGAAAACGGGGCGCCGAGGCGCCCCGCTTGCGATCCGCGATCGGTCCCCGGCGATCAGGCCGCCTGGCGCTTCTCGTGCCGGCCTTCCTCGACCTCCTCGATGATCTTGGCGATGAAGGCCGGCAGGTCCTTCGGGTTGCGCGAGGTGATCAGCGCCTGGTCGGTCACGACCTCCTCGTCGTGCCAGCGGCCGCCGGCATTGACGACGTCGGTCTTGATCGACTTGAACGACGTCACGTCCCGGTCCTTGATCACGCCGGCCTCCACCAGCAGCCAGGGCGCGTGGCAGATGGCGGCCAGCGTCTTCTTGGAATTGTAGAAGTCGCGCACGAAGGTCACCACGGACTCCTCGGCGCGCAGCTTGTCCGGGTTGATCTGGCCGCCCGGCAGGACCAGGGCGTCGTAGTCGGACACGGAGACCTCGGACAGAACCTTGTCGACCGGCACGCTCTGGCCCCAGTCGGTCTCGTCCCAGCCCTTGATGGAGCCGGCCTCGAGGGACACGACATCGACGGTCGCGCCGGCGGCGCGCAGCTTCTCCAGCGGCTGGGTGAGCTCGGACTGCTCGAAGCCGTCGGTGGCGAGAATGGCGATCTTGGCGTTGCGGATGCTGGGCATCGGTATCGAACCTTTCGGATCGCGGGCATGCCTCGTCCGGGACCCAAGTCCCGGCATCATGCCCACTCTTGTTGGTGTTCGCTTCACCAACGGGCGTCCGACGGGAGGGTTCCTCGGTTCAGTCGCGACCGTCCGCCTCGCCGTCGATCGCCGCCGACGCATGCGTGTAGGAAAAGCCGGCGCGCATCAGAGCGGCGACGTCGCGGTCGCGGCGCTCGGCGCGCTCGCGCAGGCGGTGCGGTCCAAGGCGTCGGCGCCGGGCGAGCCGGCGCGCGGCCTCCGCCTCGTCGGTCTCGTCGCCAGCCATCACGGCGGAGACGGTCTCGCGGTCGACGCCCTTTTCCGCCAGCTTCGCGGCACTTTGCCGCTGCGAGGTGCCGCGCCGACGCAGGGAGGCGAGCCGCGCCTCGGCGAAGCTTCGGTCGTCCAAGAGCTTCAGCTCCACGAAACGCGCCACCGTTTCGGCGATCAGCGGCTCGAACGCGCTCGCCTCCTCGCCGCGCGCCAGCGCACGTCGCATCACCTTGCGCTCGAGTACGCGGCGAAGGTTCGCCTGCGTGGAGGCATAGCGCTCGAGATAGTGACTCGCCGCGCGAAATAGCCAGTCGCGGGTGACGGGGCGCGCAATCTTGGCGTTGCGGGGTTCGTCGCTCATGCCGGACATCTAGTCCGCCGAGCGGCCGAGGTCACGCACATCGGCCCCCGCGCGCCGGGGCCGACGTTTCCGTCGGAAGACGGTCACCGCGCGTCAGGCGGCGGCCGCCGCCTCCAGCATGCCGCGCTCGCGGATCACCGTGGTGGCCTGCACGTCGTGGCCGAGGATGCCGATCTCGTAGGCGATCGTGGCCGCTTCCGCGCGAGCGCGTTCGAGGCCCGGCGCGACGTCCTCGCTCAGCGTGAAGAGCGTGCCGCCGTGGAGGAAGGGCGCTTCGTAGGCCGCCCGCAGCACCAGGCCGACGTCGATCCGCGCGGTGGCGGAGCGTTCGATCATCGCCTCGATGGTGCGCGCGACGCGGCTCGGGATGGTGGTGACGCCGCTGGCGACGAAGGCCCAGTCGCGGCCCCGGCGGCCCTTGTCGGCCTCCGTGGCGAGCAGGCGGTCGGTGGCCAGCGCGGCGTAGGCGGACAGGGGCGAGAAGCGGACCGGGATCAACGCGCGGTCGGACAGGCGGGCCCCCGCGCGGATCATCTCGGCATTGTCGCCGGCGTCGATCACGGCGAGATCGCCTCGGCGGCGGGCGGCGCGCACGATGCGCTCCAGCGTGATCTCGTCATCCGCCACCTCGACCGTGCAGAGCGAGGGGCAGCCGGGCTTGCGCGCCCAGTCCACCAGATCCTTGTCGCGGCCGGCGTCGACCAGCACGACCGGGATGTCGGCGGCGGCGGCGACGCCCGCGAGCGTCAGGGCGAGGGTGGTGGAGCCGGAGGTTTTGAGCGAGCCGATCGACAGGACGGGCGTCATGGGTTTTCCTTCTGGAAGCATCGAGCCGTCGCCCCGCGAGGCGAGACCCACGCACCCGGACTGGCGGGCGACAAGCGATGGCCACCTTTAAAGCGCGCGCTGCTTGACCGGGCCTTGCGGTCGGGCGATCGGAAGGACGGCGTGATTCGCCCCACGCTCCGCCCCGAAGCCGAGGACCCGAGACCGTGTCACACAGCGCGCCCCTGATCGCCGTGCCCGCCGATACGCGGGTGTTCGACAACTACGAATGGCACGCCGCGCCCTCGACCTACCTGGCGGCGATCGCGCAGGCGTCCGGCGGCGTGCCGGTGATCGTGCCCGCGCTGGTGGACGAGGCGGCCCTCGACGTCGTGCTCGACCGGGTGGACGGGGTGCTGGTCACCGGATCGGCCTCCAACGTCCATCCGAGCCGCTACGGGGTGGCGCCGACCGCCGCGCACGAGCCGTTCGACCCGGCGCGCGACAGGCTGACGGACGCGCTGATCCGAAAGGCGCTGACACGGGGGACGCCGCTCCTCGCGATCTGCCGGGGGCACCAGGAGCTCAACGTCGCCCTGGGCGGCTCGCTGGCCACCGAGATCCAGGAATTCGAGGGCCGTATGGACCACCGGGCCCCGACGCACCCGGAGCAGGACGCGCGCTTCGCGCTGCGCCACCCGGTCAGCGTCGAGCCCGGCGGACGGTTGGCGACGATCGTGGGCGACGGTCCGGTGGAGGTGAACTCGCTGCACCGGCAGGCGATCGACCGGCTGGCCGACGGCCTCGCGGTCGAGGCCCGCGCGCCGGACGGCACGGTGGAGGCGGTGTCCGTGGCGGACGCGAAGGGCTTCGCCCTCGGCCTCCAGTGGCACCCGGAATACTGGGCGGCGAGCGACCCGGCCTCGCGCGCCATCTTCGAGAGCTTCGGCGCGGCCTGCCGCGCCTTTCGCGATCGACGGGCGGCGCGCTAGCGCGGGAGGGACGCGAGCAGCAGCCCGAGGCCGACCGCGACCAGAAGCAGGGCGCCCCCCGC
Source organism: Aureimonas flava (assembly GCF_003583935.1). Lineage (GTDB taxonomy): Bacteria > Pseudomonadota > Alphaproteobacteria > Rhizobiales > Rhizobiaceae > Aureimonas > Aureimonas flava. The sequence goes on from NZ_QYRN01000003.1 coordinate 169,128, forward strand.
TTCCAGCCCGGTGCGCAGACCCCTGCCCCAGGCCCCGCCCCGCCCGGCCAGGAGGGCGAGCCCCTTGCCCGAGACCGCGATCGCGGCGATCGCCGATACGGTGATCGCCGTGCCGAGTGCCATCGCCAGAACCGACAGGCCACCTGCGCCGTAGAGCCCGTTCATCAGCGCGAAGGTGAGCACCACGATGGCGCCCGAGCAGGGGCGCAGGCCGATCGCGACCACGGTGGCGAGGCCGGCGCGCCACGAGAAGGCGGGGCTGGCAAGGAACGTCGGCTCCAGAATGTGCGGCCGGCCGCAGTCGCAGGCGTCGCCCGCAGGATCGTCGCAGATGTCGGCGCCATAGCCGCCGGAGGCGCGCAAGGCGCCTGCCTGCCGCGCCCCGCCGGCCTCGGTGAAGGTGCCCCGCCCGGCGAAGGCGAGGCCGCCGCGCGGCGCCGGCGCCAGCGTGCGAACCCGCACCATCAGGCCGCGCAGGAGCGGCCAGCCCTTGCGGACCAGCAGCCAGGCGCCCACCAGCGCGATCATCGCATAGGAGCCGAGCTCCAGCCCGAAGGCGAGCTCGGTCATCGACAGGCCGGACCCTCGCAGCACGAACCAGCCGAGTGCGACCACCGCGACGGCCGAGAGCGCCTGCACCAGCGCGGCCGCGAAGGACAGGACGACGCCCCGGCGCAGGGCGACCTCGTTGGCCAGCATGTAGGACGACAGGACGGCCTTGCCGTGGCCGGGCCCGGCGGCGTGGAACACGCCGTAGACGAAGGACAGCCCCGCGAGCCAGGCGAAGCCGCCGTGGCCGTCGCGCAGGGCGACCAGCGCCTGGCGCAGATCCACGAAGAACGCGCGCTGGACGGCGAGGATCTCCATCATCAGCCCCGCGAAGGGTCCGCTCGGCGCGGGCGTCGCCTCGGCGCTGCCGATGCCGAGCGAGGATTGCGCGTGGGCGGCGGCGGCGGCGGCGAGCAGAAGGCACAGCGCAGCCGCGAGACGCGTCAGCCCGCCTTGCACGAGACGTCCACCCGGGTCGCCAGGAGCTGGGAGAAGTTCACCCCGTCCTCCGGTATGGCCTGGCCCGGCTTCAGCATCGAAACCGAGCTCATCCACTCGCTCGCGTCCTCGTCGGGGTCGGGCCGGGTGTAGGTCTTGGTGCAGGTCTTCGGCATGTCGAGGAGCTGGAAGGCGTTCTTGTCGGCGAAGTCGAAAGCGACGAAGTAGGATTCGTCGTAGACCGAGAAGGTGACCGGCGCCGCCTTGAGATCGACCGGCTCGGCCGGCTTCATCTCGAAGAAGAGCAGGAGCTGGCCATGCTCGAACAACCCGCGGATCGCGGCCGGCGGCTGGAGCTTCACGTCGCGGTTGCCGACGCTGACGAAGGTGTAGAACTCCCACTCGGCGATCGACTGGCGCACCGTCTCGGCCACCGCCTGCACCTCGTCGTCGTCCAGCGTGCCGTTGCCGTTCTTGTCGAAGTCCACCACCACGCTGGAGGAGAACAGCTCGTCGAAGCGCCAGATGTTGCGCACGGACGAGAGCATGCCGTCGGCCGTGCCGACGATCTCCATGCGCGAATCGGCGAAGACATGCGGATGGGCCTCGGCCGCGCCGCAGCACGCCAGCAGCGCCACCGCGGCCGCTCCGCCCAGGAAGGTTGGTCGACGCATGCTCGCCCCCGGTTCGCTGCCCCGCGGGAGGGACGATTAAACCAAGGCGAAAGTGGGGAGAAGCCCCTTGCCGCTCAGCGCAGCACGACGACCCGCGCCCCGACGTGGACCCGCTCGAACAGGTCCATCACGTCGTCGTTGCGCATGCGGAAGCAGCCGGCCGAGGCGGCGGAACCGATGGAGTTCGGCGAGTTGGTGCCGTGGATGCGATAGGTGCCCCACCCGAGATTCATCGCGCGCTTGCCGAGCGGATTGTCCGGCCCCGGCCCCATCGAGGCGGGGAGGGTCGGCTTCTTCTCGCGCATGGAAGGAGTCGGCACCCAGGTCGGATTAAATCGCTTCTTGGAGACCCAGCTCGTTCCGAACCACTGCTCGGTCGGCTTGCCGACGGCGATGTCGTACTGCAGGGCGGTGTCGTCGCCGGTGACCAGGAAAAGCTGGCGCGCGCCGGTCATCACCACGATCGTGCCGGGTTCGTAGTCGCCGATGAACACCGTCTCGCGCGCCTGGACGCCGGCATGGGCCGCCGGGCCAGCCCCGAGAAGGAAGGCGGCGGCGAGAAGCGGGACGAGACGGCGCATGCGGGACCTCGGGCATCCAGGAACGGGGCCGGGGTCGGCGCGTCAGGCGGCGGCGCTCATCTCCCGGCCGGGACAATTCTTGCGGAACCAGGTTGCCAAGAAGTCAACGAAGACGCGCGTTCTGGCAGGAAGATGCCGCCGGTGCGGAAACACCGCGTAGATGCCGGCGTCCTTCGGCACGAAATCGTCCAGGACGCTGACCAGACGCCCGGCCGCGATCTCGGGGCGGGCGACGAATTCGGGCATCATCGCAATCCCGAGACCCGCCAGCGTGGCCGCGCGCACCGTGTAGGGCGAGTTGGCCGAGAATCGGCCCGACACGCTGATGGGGATCGGATCGCCGGTGAGCGGATCCTTGAAGGTCCAGTTGTAGAGGATCTTGGCGTTGGAATCGATCACCGCCGGCATGCGCGTGATATGGCTCGGATGCGTGGGCACGCCGTGGCGCTCCAGGAACTCCGGCGTCGCGCAGATGGTGAAGTCGAGACTGCCGAGACGCCGGGCGATCATCGCCGAATCGGTCAGCCGCGTCATGCGGATCGCCACGTCGAAATTGTCCTCCAAGAGGTTCACGAAGCTGTCGTTGAGATGGAGGTCGAGCGAGATGTCCGGGTGGGCGGCCGAGAACTCCACCAGGCTGAGGCCGAGCTCGGCGTCGCCAAAGGTGCGCGCGGCGGTCACGCGCAGCGTGCCCTTCGCCTCTCCCGTCGCCTCGCGCGCCTCCTCGTTCAGCGTTTCAAGGTCGGCGAGGATCGCCGAGGCGCGCGACACGTAGACCTCGCCGGCCGCCGTCAGCGCCACCTGCCGGGTCGTGCGGTTGATCAGGAGCACGCCGAGCTCGTCCTCCAGCTCGCGCACGTACTTGGACAGGAGCGCCTTGGATCGGCCGGTCTTGCGCGCGGCCGCCGAGAAGCCCCCATTCTCCACGACGGCGAGGAAGGCGCGCATGCGGGTCAGGGTGTCCATCGGCATATCTCTCGTGTGCGAAACTGACCGGTGTTGCCGTCTGACGACATGATGCACCGAAGTCCAGCGCGAATTCAAAAAGCGGGACCGGACGTGATTTTCTTGTTGTGTATGACAGACGGCTTTCCTATATCCCCGCTTGCCCAATGTCGCACGTGCCTGTGGGCGTCCCCCGGCCCTTCGAATGCGAAGGTCACCGGGACGGTAACTGGAGAGATCCTCCAGATCGGTTTCGCTGCTGGCGAAATCGTGGACGCCTTGAAGCAACGACGGTGAGGGCCTTTCTGGTCTCTCCTGGTCTCCATAGCCGGGAATACTGCAGAGGCACACCTTCCTTGCCTGAAGTGCGGCGGGCCCAGCCCTCCAATCCACGGCAGACTTTCGGATCCTTCGACGGCACGTCGCCGTCTTCGGGTCCACGAATGTCGCGTTTCGCGTTCGCATCACGTGCGGGGTCTCCATCGGCCGCGCGTGGGAACGAATGCGTGCGCTCCTCGTCAACCTCATGGTTAACCGGAGCTTCCGATGGCTACGCAGCGCATCCTCGACTTCATCGCCACCCGACGTCCCGCCGGGCCTTGCCTGGTGGTCGATCTCGACATCGTCGAGGACAATTTCCGCGCCTTCCGCAAGGCCCTGCCCGACTCCTCCATCTTCTATGCCGTGAAGGCCAATCCCGCACCCGAGATCCTGCGTCTCCTGGCCTCGCTGGGCTCGTCCTTCGACTGCGCGTCCGTGGCCGAGATCGAGATGGCGCTGAACGCCGGCGCTACGGCGAACCGCATCTCCTTCGGCAACACCATCAAGAAGGAGCGCGACGTGGCGGCCGCGCATGCGCTGGGCGTCTCGCTCTTCGCGGTGGACTGCGTCGAGGAGGTCGAGAAGGTGGCCCGTGCGGCGCCCGGCGCGCGCGTGTTCTGCCGCGTGCTGACGGACGGCGCCGGCGCCGAATGGCCACTGTCGCGCAAGTTCGGCTGCGTGCCCGCCATGGCGATCGACGTCCTGACCCACGCCCGCGACCTCGGGCTCGTCGCCACCGGCGTCTCGTTCCATGTCGGTTCGCAGCAGTGCGACACCGAGGCCTGGGACCGCGCGCTGGGCGACGCGGCCATGGTGTTCGGCCAGCTCGCCGAGCGCGGCATCCAGCTCACGCTGGTGAACATGGGCGGCGGCTTCCCGACGCGCTACCTCAAGGACGTGCCCTCGGCTGAGGCCTACGGTCGTTCGATCTTCTCCGCCCTGCGCCGCCATTTCGGCAACAGGATCCCGGAGACGATCATCGAGCCGGGTCGCGGCATGGTCGGCGACGCGGGCGTGATCAAGGCCGAGGTGGTGCTGGTCTCGCGCAAGTCCGCCGAGGACGAGAACCGCTGGGTCTATCTCGACATCGGCAAGTTCGGCGGCCTCGCCGAGACGATGGACGAGGCGATCCGCTATCCGATCGTGACGGCCCGCGACGACGACCGCAAGGAGCCCTGCGTCCTCGCCGGCCCGACCTGCGACTCGGCGGACGTGCTCTACGAGAAGACCCCCTACCCGCTGCCGATCTCGCTGACGGTGGGCGACGAGGTTCTGATCGAGGGCACCGGCGCCTATACGACGACCTACTCGGCCGTCGCCTTCAACGGGTTCGAGCCGCTCCGCTCCTACGTCATCTGACGGGCGGACCGCCCGTCCCCTCCCGAGCATCCCTTCCGGCGCCGCCCGCGCCGGAGGGCCCGTCGCCGGCGCCCCGTTTGCGGGCGCCGCGCTTTCGTTCGTCCCCTTCCCGGAGGATGACCGCCGATGTTCGCGCGCGCCCCCTTCTTCGCCGACCTTCCCGCCCCGACGCCCGCCGTCCGCCTGCGCGCCGAGACCGCCGCGGACGAGGCCGCGCGCGAGGCGTTGCTGGACGCCGCCATGGGACCGAACCGCCGCCGCAAGTCGTCGGAGGCGATCCGCCGCGACCGCCTTCCGGCGGAGGGCCTGTCGCTCGTGGCCGAATCGGACGCGGGCGAGCTCCTCGGCACCGTGCGCCTCTGGAACGTCGCCGCCGGCGCGCGGTCGGGCGAGCCGGTCCCCGCGCTGTTGCTCGGCCCGCTCGTGGTCTCGTCGTGCTGCGAGGGCCTCGGCATCGGCTCGGCCCTGATGCGCCGCGCCGTCGCCGAAAGCCGCTGGCGCGGCCACGCGGCCATCGTCCTGGTGGGCGACGCGCCCTTCTACGAGCGTTTCGGCTTCGGTGCCGACATGGCGGCCGACCTCGTCATGCCCGGTCCCTTCGAGCGCCACCGTCTGCTCGGCCTCGCCCTGCGCGACGGCGCGCTGGCGGGCGCGGCCGGGCTCATCGTTCCGACGGGCCTGCCGGCTTCGCGCGCGCTCGCGGCCTGAGCCGCAGGCGGTCGGGGGGGTGTTTATTCACCCTAGCCGGCCCTTTGCCTTTGCCCCCGGCCCCCGAACGTGCTTCACCTGAAGCAGGGGAACGACACCGCCGCCGACGCCACCGGCTTCGGCGGCCTTCCACGATGGCATGGCTTGGAAACGGGAATGATGGGGGATGCTGCGGCCCGACTGGCCGCCGCCGAATGCAGGATCGCCGAGCTGACGCGCGAGAACGAGCGTCTTCGGTCCCATGCGGAGATCGCGGCCGACGCAGGGGCGTCGACGGCGCTGTCCGGCGCCGTCTACGAGACCCTTCTGGCCAATGTCGCGGACTACGCGCTGATCGCGACGGATCTCGAGGGGCGCGTGATCCTGTGGAACCAGGCCGCGTCCGACGTCTTCGGCTGGACCGGAGCCCAGCGGCTCGGGCAGCCGGTGGCCGACCTCTTCACCCCGGACGACCGCGTGGCGGGCCGCGTCGAGGCGGAGATGGCGACCGCCGCGCGCGAGGGCCGCGCCACCGACAACCGCTGGCTGCTGCGTGCCGACGGCAGCACCTTCTTCGCGCGCGGCGAGCTCGTTCCGCTGCTCGACGGGACCGGCGGGCGCATCGGCTTCCTGAAGATCCTGCGCGACCGGACCGAGGAGGAGATCGCACGCCTGGAACTCGCGGCGAGCCGCGAGCGGCTCCAGTTCGCGCTCGACGCCTCGGCGCTGATCGGCACCTGGGATTGGCTCCTGCCGCAGGACATCGTCTACGCCGACGCGCGCTTCGCCGACCTCTACGGCGTGGACGAGGCGCAAGCCGCCTCGGGCCTGCCGATCGAGAGCTATCTTCACGGCATCCACGCCGAGGACAGGACGCGCGTCGCGGCGGCGATCCAGGCTGCGATGGAGGCCGGCGGCGACTTTTCGGCCGAGTATCGCACCGTGCGGCGCGACGGCGACGTGCGCTGGATCCACGCGCGGGGCCGCTGCTTCCTGAACGATGCGGGGCGCCCGGTGCGCTTTCCGGGCGCGGTGGTGGACATCACCACCGACAAGCTGCGCGAGCGGCGGCAGGCCGCGCTCCTGCGCCTCGGCGACGAGGGCGGCTTCGGCGAATCCGTCGACTACACGCTGAAGGCGCTGCATCTCCTGGGCGAGACGCTCGAGATCGGACGCGTCGGCTATGCCAAGGTGGACCCGACCGAGACCTTCGCCGCGATCGTCGGCGAATGGACCGCGCCCGGCCTCGTCCCCTTGTCCGGCCGCAAGCGTATCGCCGACTTCGGCAGCAGCCTGGCGGACGCCCTGCGCGGCGGGATGGCGGTGGTGGAGGACGTCCGCGAAGATCCTGCGACGCGCGACGGGGCGGCGGCCTGGGAGGCGATCGGCTCGCTGTCGATGATCAACCTCGCCGTGCAGGAGAACGGGCGGCTCGAGGTCATCCTGTATCTGCACCACACGTCGCCGCGCCGCTGGTCGGACGACGAGATAGGCTTCATCCGCGAAGTCCTGAACCGCTCCTGGACCTATTCGCGCCGCCGCCGCGCCGAACGCTCGCTGATCGAGACCGAGGCCCGCCTGCGCCTCGCGCACGAGGCGGCCGAGATCGGCAGCTTCGACTACGACCTCCAGACCGGCGACATGGTGTGCGACCCTCGCTGTCGCGAGATTCTCGGGATCGCCGACGACGAAGCCGTGACCTTTGCCGGGACGTTCCGCCCCCGGATCCATCCGGAGGACCAAGAGCGGGTCGAGGCGGCCGTGCGGCAGGCGACCGGCGCCGAGGCTCCGGGAAGCTTCGATCTCGTGTTCCGCACGGCCCCGCGAGACGTGGCGGGGTCGCGGACCGTCCACGCCAGCGGTCAGAGCGTGCTCGCCGACGGCGCGCCGGCGCGCATCGTGTGCGCGGTTCGCGACGTGACGCAGGCCAAGGAGGCGGAGGAGCGGCAGGCGCTGCTGACGCGCGAACTCCAGCACCGCGTCAAGAACACGCTGGCCATGGTCAACGCGCTGGCGAACCAGACCATGCGCCGGGCGGCCAGCGCGCAGGAGGGGCTCGCCGCATTTTCCGCGCGGCTGATCGCGCTGGGCCATGCCCACGACATCCTGACCCAGACGAGCTGGACCAGCGCGCCCATCGAGGCGATCGTGGCCCAGACGCTCGCCTCGCACGGCGACGGCGGGCGCATCGCCTGGCACGGGCCCGACATCCGGCTGACGGCGCGCCAGAGCCTTGCGCTGGCGCTGGCGCTGCACGAACTCGCGACCAACGCCGCGAAATACGGGGCCCTCTCCGACGAGCGGGGCGAGGTACGGATCGAATGGCGGGTGGATCGCGCCGAGCGCGAGAGCCTTCGCTTCGAGTGGCGCGAGAGCGGCGGCCCGCCCGTGGCCGCCCCGGAGCGCAAGGGCTTCGGCTCGCGGCTCATCGAGCAGTCGCTGGCCGCCGAGTTCGGCGGCGAGGTCACCGTCAGTTACGATCCCGCCGGCCTCGTGTGCACCATCGAGGCCGATCTTCAGGTCGCACCGGAGGACAACGTCCTGCCGGCCCGGCTCGGCGAGCCCTGATCGCCCTCAGCCGGCGATGTCGATCACGCCGGCCTCGCCGCTCTCCGTTCCGAAGGCCAGGAAGCGGCCCTTGGGGTCCCAGGCGAGCGTGCGCGCCGCGCCCGAACCGCCGCGCCGCAGCAGCGCCTCCTTGGCATCGGAGATGCGCACGGCCAGGATCATCCCGTCCGCGTAGCCGATGGCCACCACGTCGTCGGCGGGATGGCAGGCGACGGCCACGACGCTCGTGTCGCCTCGCGTGCCGAGTTCCAGCGGCGCCTTGCCCATCGGCCCGTCCTTGCCCGAGAACGGCCAGAGGATCGCCGCCGGCGCGCCCGAGGTCGCCAGGAACTTGCCCTTGGCCGACCAGGACAGGCTCTTCACCTTGGAGGGATAGCCGGTCATGCGCATGTGCTTGCCGTCGTCGAGCCGCCAGCCGTGCAGGGCATTCTCCTGCATCACGGTGACCAGGAAGCGCCCGTCCGGCGAGAAGGCGACGCCGGTGTGGGCGCCCTTCCATTCCAGCTCCTGCGCCTTGGCGTCCGTTCCGGCGAAGAACAGCGAGGCGCCGTCGTAGCGAGCCGTCGCGATCCGCAGGCCCTTCGGCGCGAAGGCGAGATCCTCGACGGTCCGTCCGTGCGCGAACTCGCGCGTCTCGCACTTGGCCTCGCGCACGAAGGCCGTGCGACCCACGGCATAGCCCACCGCACCGCCCGGCCCGCCGGCCACGGCCGAGATCCACTTGCGGCCCGCCGACGCGATCTCGGCGCATTGCCGGTCCGGCCCGGTGGCCACCACCCGGCCGTCCTCGCCGCCCGAGAGGAGGCGCGGCGCGAACGGGTCGGGCCGGGCGCAGAGGAGCCCCTGCGCATGCGCCTCGACCACGGTTTCGCCCCCGGCGGGAAAGCGGATCGTACCGTCCGAGAGCGCGAAGACCGGCTCGTCCTTCAGGAAGGCTGCGGTCTCGACATGGCCGTCGAACGAATAGGGGGCGATCTGCGGCATCAGGCGGGCGTGGCCTCGCGCGTCTTGGCCGCGCAGGACAGGAACTCGGCCTCGAGGCGGGCGGCGTCGAGATCGCGGCCGATGAAGACCAGGCGGCTCTCGCGCGGCTCGTCGTCGCGCCACGCGCGCTGGTGATCGCCCTCGATGATCATGTGCACGCCCTGCACCACGTAGCGGTCCGGGTCGCCCTTGAAGGCGATGATGCCCTTGAGCCGCAGGATGTTGGGACCTTCCGTCTGGGTCAGGTTCTGGATCCAGGGGAAGAAGCGGTTCTGGTCCAGCTCGCCGCCGCGCAGCGAGACGGAGGTGACGGTGACGTCGTGGATCGGCGCGACCTCGCCTTGGTCGTGGTGGTGATGCCCATGGTCGTGGCCGTGGTGGCCATGGTCGTGCCCGTGATGGTCGTGGCCGTGCGCATGATCGTGATGATGGTGGTCGTGGTCGCAGTCCGGGCCGCAGACGTGGTCGTCATGGGCCTGCGCCGCCGCTTCCAGGAAAGCCGGATCCTGGTCGAGCACCCGCTTCAGGTCGAAGGCGCCCTGCCCCAGCACCCGGTCCAGCGCGATGGCCGAGCGCTCGGTGCGGTGGATCACGGCGGAGGGGTTGATCGCCCGTACGGTCGCCTCGACGCGCGCCAGTTCCTCCGCGGTCACGAGGTCCGTCTTGTTGAGGAGCACCACGTCGGCGAAGGCGATCTGGTCTTCCGCCTCGCGCGAATCCTTCAGGCGCAGGCCGATATGCTTGGCGTCCACCAGGGCGACCACCGCGTCGAGCCGCGTCCTGGCGCGCACGTCGTCGTCCATGAAGAAGGTCTGCGCCACCGGCACGGGATCGGCGAGGCCCGTGGTCTCCACCACGATCGCGTCGAAGCGGCCGGCGCGCTTGGTTAGCGTCTCCACGACGCGCACGAGATCGCCGCGCACGGTGCAGCAGATGCAGCCGTTGTTCATCTCGTAGATCTCTTCGTCGGTCTCGACGATGAGGTCGTTGTCGATGCCGATCTCGCCGAACTCGTTGACGATCACGGCATAGCGGCGGCCGTGGTCCTCGGTGAGGATTCGATTGAGCAGCGTCGTCTTGCCGGAGCCGAGATAGCCGGTGAGCACGGTGACGGGAATCTGGCCCTCGGTCGGGCGGGACGTGTCGGACATCGGGATGCCTCCTTGCCTGGAGCGCCCGATATAGGCGCCTCGCGTCAGCTTTGCACGGGGCCTGGCGGCCAATCCACGGCGGCGACGTCCGCCAGGAATTCGGCAAAGCGCGCGGCCTGATGCTCCAGGATCGCCCGGCCGATCTCGGCCGTTCCGAGCCGCGCGTCGCCCACGGTGCCGACGGGGTTCAGGTCCTGCGCCAGCCAGCCGAAGCCGAGCCGCCCGTGGGCGCGCAGGTGCCGGCGCTCGGCGGCGAGCCGCGTTTGGAGCGACGGCCGGTCCGCCACGCGGTCGCGCCGCACGAGATCGGGCCGGATATGGAGCATCAGCGCCGTCTCCAGCGCGCCGCCATGGATGCCGGTCGCCACCTCCGCTTCGGGCAGGAGCCCGGGGGGCAGGCCGAAGCGGTTCCACGAGGCGCTGGCGCACAGGAGGCCGAGCCGGCGGCGAAGCTCCAGCGCGGCGGCCTCCACCGCCGGCGTATTGCCGCCATGCGAGGAGACCACGGCCATGCGCGCGAAGCCGGCCGCCGCGACGCCTTCCCCGAGGCGCACGATCGTATCGGCCGCGATGCGCCAGCCGAGCGACAGCGTGCCGGGAAAGTCGAGGTGCTCGTCCGAGGCGCCGACGCGCAGCACGGGCAGGAACACCGCCTCCAGCGCGTCGGGCAGGCGCGCCATGGTCCCGGCCACCATCGCGTCGGCGATCAGCGCGTCGGTGCCGAGCGGAAGGTGCTCGCCGTGCTGCTCCACGGCCGCCACGGGCAGGACGGCCACGGCGCGGCCGAGCGTCTCCCGTCGTTGGCCGAGCTCGGCGCTGGTCAGGTCCTCGAATCGTCGCGCGAGCGGCATCGGCGTTGTCTCCGGGCGGGAACCAGGCTTGTAGATCCACCCGCCGGATGGTGAAAGGGCGCTGGCGTGGACAAGACCGGGAAGCCCGGTCATCCTCGCGCCTCTGTGCCGGGTGGTCGAGTATGGGCGAGCGCAAGAAGATCAAGGGAGCGGCCGTCGGCGTGCAACTGACGCTGACCGCGCGTGCCGTGCGCAACGCGCTGTCGCACGAACTCGCCGCCCGCGGACTCTATCCCGGACAGGACGCGGTGCTGCTCGCGATCGCGCAGGAGGAGGACGGCATCTCGCTGCGAGATCTGGCCGAGCGCCTCGCGGTGCGCCCGCCCACCGTCACCAAGACCATGACGCGCCTGTCGGCGCAGGGGATCGTGGTGCGCCGCGCCTCCCGCTCCGATGCGCGCCAGAGCTTCGTCCACCTCACGGACAAGGGGCTCGGCCTCGTCGCCGAAGTGCGCGCGGCCCGCGCCGCCGTTGAACGGCAGGCGCTGAAGGGGCTCAAGGCCAAGGACGCCCGCCGCCTGCGCAAGGTCCTGCGACGGGTGGAGCGCAACTTCGCCGACGCCGCACCGGCCGACGCGCCGGCGGAGACTGACGATTGAAGCCGTCCGGTTGCGTCGGAAGAAGCCAGTCCTTACACCCGAACCGTCAGAATACGCGCATGGACATGGAACGGCACTAGGTGGCGCAAAAGGTCAAACTGTCGACGATCGCCGAGCGGCTCGGCCTGTCCACGGCCACCGTATCGCTGGCGCTGCGCGACAGCCCCCTCGTCGCCGAGGTCACGCGCGAACGCATCAAGGAGGAGGCCCGCACCTCCGGCTACATCTACAACCGCCGGGCGGCCAGCCTGCGCACCTCCAAGTCCGGCATCGTCGGCGTGTGCGTCCACGACATCATGAACCCGTTTTACGGCGAGATCCTCAAGGCGATCGAGGACGAGCTCGACCGCCACCGCCAGACCTTCGTTCTGTGCAACCACTACGACGACCTGTCCAAGCAGCGGTCGTTCCTGGACACGATGCTCCAGCTCGGCGCCGACGGGCTGATCATGTCGCCGGCGATCGGCACGCCCGCCTCCGACATCCGCCTCGCCGAGGACAACGACCTGCCCGTGGCGCTGATCGCCCGCACCGTCGAGGGTTCGGGCGTCGCCTCGTTTCGCGGCGACGACGCCTACGGCATGTCGCTCGTGGTGCGCCACCTGATCGCGGAAGGGCACCGCGCCGTCGCGCTGGTCGGCGGGACGGACCAGACCTCCACAGGCCGCGACCGCGCCCAGGGCTACCGCGACGCGCTGGCTGAGGCCGGCATCGCCTTCCGCCCCGAATGGTGGATCCGGGGCGCGCGTTCGCGCCACCAGGGCTTCGACGCGGCCGCCGAGTTCCTGGCGCTGCCCGACCGTCCGAGCGCGGTCGTCTGCTTCTCCGACCTCGTCGCCCTCGGACTGATGTACGGGCTCTCGCGCGCCGGCGTCCGGCCGGGCGTCGACATCGCGGTCTGCGGCTACGACGACATCGACGAGGCCGCGATCGCCATGCCGCCGCTGACCACCGTCGCCAACGGGCAGTCCGAGGTCGGCCACCGCGCCGCCGGCGCGCTGCTGGCCCGCCTTAGCGGCGCGCCGGCGGCGGAAGAGCTCGTGCTGATCCGCCCAGAACTGCGCGTCCGCCAGTCCAGCCTGCTTGACTTCGGCATCGTCAATCCGTCCCCATGAAAGTGAGCGCCCGCGTGTCCAGTCCCAACGACGCCACCGTCCTCGTCTTCGGCCCCTACAACGGCGACGGCGTCGCCGAACTCGAGCGGCGCTTCACCGTCCGCAAGCTGGAGAAGCGCGACATCGACCTTCTGCCGGAGGGAGAACGCGGGGCGATCCGGGCCGTGGCCGTCGCCGGCCACCTTCCCAACGCGGTGATCGACGCGCTGCCGAACCTCGAGATCGTCGGCCATTTCGGGGTCGGCTACGACGGCGTGGACGCCGCGCACGCCGCCACGCGCGGCGTGGCCGTGACCAACACGCCGGACGTCCTGACCGAGGAGGTCGCCGACACGACCCTCGGCCTGATCCTGATGACGGTGCGCGAGCTCGGCCAGGCCGAAGCCCACGCGCGGGCCGGTCGCTGGAGCGCCGAGGGGCCCTTCCCGCTCACTCGCTTCAGCCTGCGCGGCAAGACGGTCGGCATCATGGGTCTCGGCCGCATCGGGCTCGCCATCGCCAAGCGCCTGGAGGCGTTCGGCCTCACCATCGCCTATCACAACCGCTCGCGTCGCACCGACGTGCCCTATGCCTACCACGACACGCTGGAAGGGCTGGCCCGCGCGGTGGACATCCTGGTCGTGGCCGCGCCCGGTGGGGCGGCCACCGACAGGGCTGTGAACGCTTCCGTGCTGCGGGCCCTCGGCCCGGAGGGCATCTTCATCAACATCGGCCGCGGCTCCACGGTGGACGAGCCGGCGCTGATCGCGGCCTTGCGCGACGGCACGATCGCCCGAGCCGGCCTCGACGTCTTCGCCGACGAGCCGCATATCCCGGATGCGCTGATGGCCCTGCCCAACGCCGTGCTGCTGCCGCACGTCGCCTCCGCATCGCGCGACACGCGCCGCGCGATGGGCCTGCTGGTCGCCGACAACCTGTCCGCATGGTTCGCGGGGGAAACGCTGCCGACGCCGGTGCCGGAAAGCGCGGATGCCGGTCTGACCCGCGCCAAGGCTTCGTGATCGCGACGCGGGTGCTCCTGCCTTTCGCGTGATCCAGCCCTGGGTTATGTTGCACTGCGATCATCCGCATCGACATCCACAATCTGGGAGACGGCCGATGACCGTTCTCCGGCTTGGAAGACGCCGTCGCCTTCAGGGCGCGGCGTTCGCGGCCTGCCTTGTTCCTGCGGCGGCTTTGCCGCTCGCCACCGCCGCCCACGCGGCCCAGCTCGAAGCCGCGCTGCGCACGGCGAGCGATCTGGCGCTCGCCGCCAGCGCCCGCCTCAACGCGCGCATCGAGGCCGTGCGCGACCCGGACACGGTCGCCATGTCGGCCGTCGATCTCGACCTGCGTCTCGCGCGGGCCCAAGCCGACCGAACGCTGGACCCCTTCCTCGGAAGCTCCGAGCCCGACATGCCGGTGCTCCTTTGGGACAACGATTTCGACTGGCGCCCGGTGCCCGCCGTGGAACTCGAGGTGAACCGGCGCACCACCAGCGACGGCACCGGCGACCTTTGGGGCAGCGGCGTCATCGAACTGGGCCGGGACCCCGACGGCATGATCGCCTCGCGACAGTCGCGCGCCGACGTCGCGACCGGCTTCGACCTGCCGCTGTCGGCGCGGGGCGCCGCCGGCGTCGCGGCGGGGTTCAACCGCGCCCAGGGCGGCACGGGCACGCTGGACCTGCCCACGGTCTCCACCTACGGCACGTTCGCGCCGACGCCCGCGAGCTTCGTCGATCTCGCCGCGGGTCTCGGCCCGCTGCACGCTTCGGCGGCCTCGGCCGGCGGCGCGATCGACGCCGGCGAGGCGGGCTTTGCCACCGCGACCTACGGCTCGCGCTTCCTTGCCGGCACGGTCGTGCTCTCGCCCTACGGACGCGTGGAAACCGCCGTGATCCGCGCGCAGCCGCGCGGCGTCGACGCGCGCAGCGCCCTTCTGGCCAGCCGGACCTCGGCCGTGGCCGGCATCAGAACGACGCGGCCGATCGTCCGGCCGGACTACACGCTCGCCCCCGCCCTGCGCGTCGAGGTGCGGCAGGATCTGGCGCGCGCGCAATCGCTCGGCCGCCTGGTCAGCCGGGAACTCACCATCGCACCCGAGATCGAGACGGAGCTCGCACCGAACTGGACCGCGCGGGTCGAGCACCTGTCACGGTTCGGCGGCGACGGCGACACGCGCTCCCTGCAACTGCGGCTCGAGGCGAAGTTCTAGCCTTCCGTTTGTTCCCGGGCGTTCCCGCCTCCGATGCGGTTGATCGTTGCTGCACTGCAGCTACCATGGCTTGCCGATCATGGGATCGGAATCAAACGGGACATGGAGTCGGGGCGATGAGCTTGGGTTGTTCGGTGGCGCGGTTCGCGGCGGGCACGAT
Source organism: Aureimonas flava (assembly GCF_003583935.1). GTDB lineage: Bacteria > Pseudomonadota > Alphaproteobacteria > Rhizobiales > Rhizobiaceae > Aureimonas > Aureimonas flava. The sequence goes on from NZ_QYRN01000003.1 coordinate 184,306, forward strand.
GTTGGCGGCCCTGTCGACGCAGGCATTCGCCCAGGAGGCCGGCGCATCGCGGCTGGACCAGGTGGTCGAGCGCAAGGTGCTGAACGTGTGCACCACGGGCGACTACCGCCCGTTCTCCTACCGGCCCGGCGGTGCCAACGACTTCGTGGGCATCGACATCGACCTCGGCCGTTCGCTCGCCCAGTCGCTCGACGCCGAGGCGGTCTTCATCCAGACCAAATGGTCCGACCTCCTCGCCGACTTCCAGTCGAAGTGCGACATCGCCATGAGCGGCATCTCCGTGACGCTGCCTCGGCAGCGCGAGGTCTCCTTCAGCGCCATGTATCTCGTGAACGGCAAGGCGCCGATCGTGCGCTGCGAGGACGTCTCGAAGTACCAGACCATCGAGGCGATCAACCAGCCCGCGACGCGGGTCGTCGTGAATCCCGGCGGCACCAACGAGAAGTTCGCGCGCACCAAGCTCGCGGACGCGCAGATCCAGCTCTTCCCCGACAACCGCGTGATCTGGCAGGAGATCGCCGAGAACCGGGCAGACGTCATGGTCGCCGAATCCGTCGAGGTGAAGCTCCAGGCGAAGCTGCATCCCGGCCTGTGCGCCGTGAACCCCGACCAGCCGCTCCAGTACGGCGAGATGGGCTTCCTGCTGCCGCGCGGCGACACGGCGTTCAAGGACTACGTCGACCAGTGGCTGCACCTGGCCAAGGCGACGGGCGAGTTCGACCGGATCTTCGACGCCAACATGAAATGATCGCCGACCGGTGCCTCGCGCGGTCGCGCAGCGACCCGCGAGGCCTGCCGTCTCCCGTGCCGTTCGTCCGGCGAAGGGCACGCACGGCCGGGTTCGTTAACCTTCAGGTAAGGCTAACGATGCGATACTGAGCCTCTGTCAGCCTGCCCCTCCGCCCGTTCGGGATCCTACGTTTCCCGGGAGCCGCAGGCCGTCCAAGGGTTCAGTGCCGCTCGGCAACGCGGCGCATTCGGAGATTGGTCATGAGATTTGCAGCCGTGGCGCTCGGCGTCGGCTTCGTCGGAACGCTCCTCGCCAACCTTCCCGCCCGCTCCGACGCGAATGCCGAGAGCCTCGTCTCGATGATGCGCCCCTCCGAAGAGATCACTGGTTCGATCGCCCCGGCGGGCGCACACCCGGCGGCCGCCATCCGACTGATCGACCTGCGCAACGGCGCGAGCTGCAAGATGGCGGGGCCCGCCGACCCCAGCGCCGGTTTCCGCCGCGCGCCGCTCGGCCCCGAATGCGCCGCCTCGCCCGAGCTCGCGCGCGTCGCCTACTGGAAGACCACGGGCGACGGCTCCCTGGTGATGGCGGACGGCGGCGGCGCGACCGTCCTAGAGTTCATTCCCGGCGACGGCGTGCTCTACGAATCGGTCTATCCGTCCAACGCCCTCATCACCATCGTTCCGGCGCGCGGCTGAGCCGCCTCAGGGGCGGAGCTGCGACAAGGACCGGCACTGCCGACCGCTCGCGTCGAAGTTCTCCGGTCGCAGCCAGGCGTCGAACCCGGCCTTCACCCTCGGCCATTCGCCGTCCACGATCGAGAACCACGCGGTGTCGCGGTTGCGCCCCTTGGTCACCATGTGCTGGCGGAAGGTGCCCTCGTAGGTGAAGCCGAGCCGCGCGGCCGCGCGGCGGGACGGCGCGTTCTTGTCGTTGCACTTCCATTCGAGCCGGCGGTATCCGAGCTCGTCGAACACGCGCGAGAACAGGAGGTGGAACGCCTCGGTCGCCGCGCGCGTCCGCTGGAGCGCGGGCCCGAGGCAGATATGGCCGATCTCCGCGACGCCGTTGGCCGGGTCGAGGCGCATCAGCGCGGCCACGCCTTCCGCACGGTTCGAGGCGAGCGGCACGATCGCGTGGAACATCGGATCGGAGCCGAGATAGGTGGCATTGGCGAAACGTCCGAAGTCCTCGGCGTCCGCGAACGGACCGTAGGCGAGATAGTCCCACAGGCGGTCGTTGCCCCCGAAGGCCGCATGGAGCTCGGCGAAGCGCCGCGCGTCGCGCACCGGCTCCACGCGGACATGGTCGCCGGTGATCGCGTTACGCCCCGGCAGCTCGCGCGGCTCCCAGTGCGACAGGTCGTGGCTCGTCATCGCGATCGGTCCTTCAGAAACGCCAGAACGTCCTCGCGCACCCGCCGGTCGCCGAGCGGCAGGGCTGTGGCAAGGGAGCTGACCGTACCGATATGGTCGAGCTCGGGATAGAGAGCCTCGGTGACGGGAACGCCCGCCCGGCGAAGATGCCGCGCCAGCGAGCGTGTGTTCTCGGGGTCGACGGTGGTGTCCTTCAGCCCGTGTGCCAGGAACGCCGGCGGGTCGCCCCTCCCGACGAAGCGCACGGGCTGGCTCGCCTCGCGCAGCGCTGGCGGAAAGATGCGCTTGTAGCGCTCTTCCTTGAGCGGCAGGAAATCGTAGGGACCCGACAGGCCGACGAAGCCCGCGATCGCCCGGTCGGGCGCTTCGGCAGCGGCGAGGTAGCGGGCGTCGAAGGCGAGGAGCGCGGCGATCTGTGCGCCAGCCGAATGGCCCATCAGGAACAGCGGATGGCGCCCCGGCTCGACGCCCGCCCCGCCCCGTCGCGCCAGCCGTTCGATCGCGGAAACCGCCCGCGCGCCGTCCTCGACGAAGGCGGGGAAACGCACGTCCGGGTAGACCCGATAGTCCGGGATCGCCACGATGTAGCCGGCCGAGGCGAGCGACTGGCCGACGAAGGGATAGATCGCCTTGAAGCCGGAATCCCAGCTTCCGCCGTAGAAGAACACGACGATCGGGGTCGAGGCCGTGGCCGTGTCGGGCACGTAGAGATCGAACGTGCCGCGCTCGCCCGGCATGTAGCGCAGGTTGCGCACCGTCTCGAAGCCGGCGCGGCTGGTGACGGAATTGAGGAGCGCGGCGCCCGAACAGGCCGTCACAAGGCCGGCCAGCGACAGGAGGAGGAGCAGACGGGTGATGGAGCGCAAGGGGGATCGCACGAAGGGATTGCGGGACCCCCACGAAGATGGGACGGGCGGGGGCGGCGACCAGACGGCCGCGCCCGCCCCCGAGCGTCAGCGGCGGGCGAGAGCGGCCGCCTCGCGCGCCAGCGCCGTGATCTCCTCGAACCGTCCGGCCGCCACCATCTCCTTGGGCGCGACCCAGGATCCGCCCACGCATACGACGTTGGGCAGCGCCAGGTACTCGGCGACGTTCTTCGGGCTCACCCCTCCGGTCGGGCAGAAGCGGATGCCCTGGAACACGGGAGCCAGCGCCTTCAGGTAGGGGATGCCGCCGAGCTGCTCGGCCGGGAAGAACTTGAGGATCTCGTAGCCTTCCTCGATCATCGCCATCAGCTCGCTCGGCGTGGCCGCGCCGGGCAGGAGCGGCACGTCGGAGGTCTTGGCGGCGTCCAGCACCTCGTGCGTCGTGCCGGGCGACACGATGAAGCGCGCGCCGGCTTCCACCGCCTTGTCGAACTGGCGCGGGGTGAGGATCGTGCCGGCGCCGCACAGCGCCTCGGGCACCTCGGCCGAGATCGCCTTGATCGCCTCCAGCGCGGCAGGGGTGCGCAGCGTCACCTCGATGCCCGGCAGGCCGCCGGCCGCGAGCGCCCGCGCGAGGTTGACGCCGTCGGCCGCGCTGTCCACCGCGACCACGGGCATGACGGGCTGCCCCGTCAGGATTTCCATCAGGGCATGGGTCTTCTGGGTCATCGGCTCTCTGATCCTCGCGGACGGCTGGCTCTCCGGCGAGCTTTAGCCCAAGCGCGGGCCCGCCGGAACCCCGCCGATCCGTTCGATCCGCTACCAGCTCATCGCCATGCCGGAGCGGAATCGATCCCACCAGGACCGCGGCTGGAGATCGCGCTCGGCCGGCGCGTCGAGCACGGCCAGGAACGTCTCGCACCAGTTGTGCGCGGTGTTGGCGAAGACGCGCGCGCGCATCGCCTCGTGCCGACGCTGGCGCTCCTCCAGGGGCATCTCGAGCGCCTGGCGCAGGGCACGCGCAAGATCGTCCGGCGAGTAGGGATTGACGATCAGGGCCTCTGGCAGCTCCGCCCTCGCGCCGGCGAAGCGCGACAGGATCAGCACGCCGGGATCGGCGCGGTCCTGCGCCGCCACGAACTCCTTGGCCACGAGGTTCATGCCGTCGCGAAGCGGCGTGACCATGCAGATCTGGGCCGCTCGGTAGATCCCGGCGAGCGCACGCCGGGTGAAGCCGTTAACCATGATCTGGATCGGGTTCCAGTCGAGCGTGGCGAAGCGGCCGTTGATGTTGCCGGCCAGGCCTTCGAGTTCGACCCGGAGGTCCGCGTAGGCCTCCACCTCACCGCGCGACAGGGGCGCGACCTGAAGGAACTGCGTCTGGCCGCGCAGGTCGGCGTTGTCCTCCAGCAGCAGCTCGTAGCCGCGGAACCGCTCCACGATGCCCTTGGAATAGTCCATCCGATCGACGCCGACGATCTGATGGCGCCCGTGCGAGATGCTCCCCACCATCCGCTCGTGCTCGCGCGCCTCGTCCGAGACGGCGAACTCCGCAAACCCTTCCGCATCGATGCCGATCGGGAAAGCGGAGGCCCGCACGATCCGCCCGTCGGCGGTGCGCAGCCGGTCTCCGTCGATGTCTTCGGCACCGAACTCCTGGGTGCAGAAGGCCACGAAGTTGCGACGATCGTTGTCGGTCTGGAAGCCGATCACGTCGAAGTCGAGCATCGCGCGCACGAGGTCCTGGCTCGCGGGCAGCGCGGTGAGCATGTCGGGCGGGCAGAAGGGAATATGGAGGAAGAACCCGAGGCGCCCGTCGTAGCCCGCCTTGCGCAGCTCCTGGCCCAGGAAAAAGAAGTGGTAGTCGTGGACCCAGACGAGGTCGTCGGCCTCCAGGAGCGGCGTCAACCGTTCGGCGAAGCGGCGGTTGACCGCGCGATACACGCGCTCCGACTCCCGGTCGAAGGCGGCGATGTCGAGCCGGTAGTGCAGGAGCGGCCAGAGCGAGCGGTTGGCGTAGCCGAAGTAGAAGCCCTCGATCTCCTGCTCGCTAAGGTCAATGGTCTTCAGCGCGGTGTGGCCGTGCTCCTCCACGCGGATCTCGCTGCCCGTGCCCTCGGGCGTGATCTGGCCGCTCCAGCCGAACCACAGCCCGCCGCGCCGCCGCAGCGCGTCGGCCAGTCCCACCGCGAGCCCGCCGGCCTTGCCCTCGTCGCTCAGGGGCCCGACCCGGTTGGATACGACCACCAGCCGATGATTGTCGCCTGCCATTCCTTATGAAGCCTCTTTCATGCCGTCCGCCCCCAAGCCTGGCTCCGATCCGAGCCAGCGATGGACCGAATCCACGCAGGAGAGGCGATAGTCCGCCTCGCTGGGTCCGTTCCCCACCTTGATCGACACGCCGTTCAGCGCCTTCACCGCGGCGAAGCCGAACTCGTCGGTCGTATCGTCGCCGAGATAGACGGGCACCCTACCCACGAAGGGCTCGCGGGTCATGAAGGCCGACAGGGCCTTGCCCTTGTCCATGCCGCCGAGATGCACCTCGACGATGTTGTCGCCCTTCATAACCGCGAAGCCCGGCTCGTCGGCCACCGAACGCTGGACGAGCTCCACCGCTGCCCCCTCCAGTTCGGGATGCCCGCGATAGTGGACGACCAGCGAGGTGCCCTTGTCCTCCAGCCGCAGGCGCGGCTCCTCGGTCACCCCGACCGACAGCACGAGGCGGATCGGGTCGAGGCCGGCCGGCCCGGCGAGCGGGACGATGGGGCCGCCGGGCTCCTCGCGGCGCTCCAACCCATGGATCCCGCCGGCGGCGAAGGCCAGCGGCGACAGGAACCGGTCAAGATCGGCGATGCGGCGACCGCTGAGGAGCGCGAAGGCGCCGGCGCACTGACGCTGGAGGACGCCCAGTCGCTGCACCGCCTCCGGCGAGATGCGGACGTCTTCGGGCCGATCCACGAGTTCGACGAGCGTCCCGTCGAAGTCGATGAACAGCGCGTGGCGGGCGGGATCGAGCGGCGGGGGGAGGTTCATGGGCCCCAAGATAGGGGAAACGGCGCGCATGCCTACCCATGAATTGCACACGAATCCGCCTTTGCCCGGCCACAATGCGCCGAACCGCGCCGCCGCAACCGCTCCCCTCCCCCGCTTCGGGAACTCGGCGGACCGTCGCGCGACGCTGCATTGCAGGATACGCAGTGACGCGCCGATCACGGAAACGGCCAAGGCCTGCGAGGCGCGGAAGGCCGGAACGCGAAACGGCCGGCGCGCCGCCGAAGCGCGCCGGCCGCCGAACGTGCGACCGGGTCGGTCAGGCGGCTTCGGTGAGGCGCTCGGCCTGCGCACGCACGGCGGGAACAGGCTTGAGCTCGGAGCGCACCACCGTCCCGGGCGCGGCGTGGTCGCCCGCCACTTCCGCCGCGATCGTGTCGGCGGTGATCGCCGAGAGCGTCCAGCCGAGATGGCCGTGTCCGGTGTTGTAGTAGACGCCCTTCGCCGAGCCGCGCCCGACACGCGGCATCATGTCCGGCATCATCGGGCGCAGACCCGCCCAAGGGACGACCGAGGCGGTGGACACACCGGGGAAGCGGTGACGGCACCAGTCCACCAGCGGCTTGATGCGATCCATGCGGATGTCGCGGTTCTCGCCCGCGAACTCGGCCGTACCGGCGATGCGCAGCCGGTCGGCGCCGAGGCGGCTGGTCACGATCTTGGCCTTGTCGTCGAGCAGCGAGACGTAGGGCGCGCCCTCGCGGCTCGCTTCGTCGGCGAGGTTCACGGTGATCGAGTAGCCCTTCACCGGATAGACGTTGACGCGGTCGCCGAGTTGGGCGGCGAAGCGGCGGCTGGCGACGCCCGCGCAGACCACCACGGCGTCGAAGTCCTCGCGCGCTTCCTCGGCCTCGCTGCCGACGGGGCGCGAGAACACGGCAGCGCCCCCTTCGGCGCGCGTCGACAGGCGCGTCACGTCCGCCTCGTAGCGGATCCGGCCGCCGCGACGGACCACCGCCTCGGCCAGGCCGCGCGTGTACTTGTGGATGTCGCCGGTGAAGTCGGATTCGGTGAAGAACCCCCCGTGGAACGTGCCGGCCAGCGCCGGCTCGATCGCGTGGATCTCATCGTCGGTCACGCTGCGGCGCTCGAGCCCGCCCTTGGCGTAGAGCGCGCTGACGCGGGCGGCGTGCTCGTACTCGGCCTTGGACTCGTAGACATGGAGGATGCCGCGCTTCACGAGGTCGAACTCGAAGCCCTCGCGCTCGGCCATCTCGACCAGATGGCGGCGGGCGGCGATGGCGAGCTTCACGGTGGCGACCGTGTTCTCCTCGTAGGAGCGCGCGGCCAGCACGAACTCGGCCATCCAGGACAGCTTGTGCCACGTCGGCGCGGGGTGGACGAGCAGCGGCGCGTCCTTGCGCAGCATCCACTTCACGCCCTTGATGAAGGTCGAGGGCGAATTCCACACCTCGGCGTTGGAGGCCGAAAGCTGACCGCCGTTGGCGAAGGAGGTCTCCATGGCCGAATAGGCGTTGCGGTCGAAGACCGTCACGTCGAGGCCCTGGGAGAGAAGCTTATAGGCGGTGGTGATGCCGGTGATGCCGGCGCCGATGACGGCCACTGAGGTCACGACAGGTCCTTTCCCCGCACTCATGCGGGTTGCCTTCGTGCCCCTCCGTCACTGGCCTGAGAGTTTCACGGCGGGGGAAGCATTCCCTCGTCCGCTTTCTCCTTCGGCGGACGGCCAAACGAGCCGTCACTCTCCGGATATGATTCACGCCGCGCGGTCCGTTTGCCTGAGAGTTTCCGGGGCGGTTGCTCCTTCGGCGCCGGTCTCGAGGACCGATCTCTCCCGCAGCGGGCGATGACTCCGACATATGGCATGGCGCGCAAAGGGGCAAGGTCAAAGAATTCGCAACCCTGCCCGATCGCCGCGTCCCGGTCAGCCGTCGACGCGCCGTCCCGTCTCGGCGGAGAAGAGGTGGAGCGCCGCCGGATCGAAGCCGATGCGCACCCGTTCCCCGAGGTCCTTGCGCACGTGGCCGGGGGTGCGGAGCGCGATGTCGGCGCCGCCGGACGGCAGGGCCCCGTAGAGATAGGTCTCGGCGCCCACCCGCTCGATGGCGTTCAGCGTCACCTCCGTCGCGGGGCGCCCGTCCCCGGGCCCCTCCAGGATCGAGACGTGCTCGGGGCGGATGCCGAGAACGTGCGAGGCGCCGGGTGCGGCAACGAGCGCGCGATCCATGCCGTCGATCGCCATGGCGTCGGCCAGCGGCACGAGGTTCATGGCGGGCGAGCCGATGAAGCCGGCCACGAACAGCGAGGCCGGCCGCTCGTAGACCTCGATCGGCGTGCCGACCTGCTCGACCCGCCCCCCGTTCAGCACCACCAGCCGGTCAGCCAGGGTCATGGCCTCCAGCTGGTCGTGGGTGACGTAGAGGCTGGTCGTGCTCAGCCGCTTCTGCAGGCGGCGGATCTCGGCGCGCATGGACACGCGCAGCTTCGCGTCGAGATTGGACAAGGGCTCGTCGAACAGGAAGGCCGCCGGCTCGCGCACGATGGCACGGCCCATGGCCACGCGCTGGCGCTGTCCGCCCGAGAGCTGGCCCGGCTTGCGGTCGAGATAGGTCTCGATCTCGAGTGCCCGCGCCGCCTCGCCGATCCGCCGCTCGATCTCCTGCGCCGGCATCTTCCGGTTCTTGAGACCGTAGGCAAGGTTCTGCCGCACGCTCATGTGCGGGTACAGGGCGTAGTTCTGGAACACCATGGCGATGTCGCGGTCGGCCGGCTCCAGGTCGTTGACGCGCCGGTCGCCGATCCGCACCTCGCCGCCGGTGATCGGCTCCAGCCCCGCCACCATGCGCAGCAGCGTGGACTTGCCGCAGCCGGACGGGCCGACCAGCACGACGAACTCGCCGTCCGCGATGTCGAGCGAGATGCCCTTCACCGCTTCCTGCCCGTTGGGATAGGTCTTGCGGACGTCGCTGAGTGTGATCGAGGCCATTACTTTTCCGATTCCACGAGGCCCTTGACGAACCATCGCTGCATCAGGACCACCACGAGGACGGGCGGCAGAATGGCGAGGATCGCCGTCACCATCACGAGGTTCCAGGGCGTGTCGGCGTCGGCGAAGGAGATCATCTTCCTCAGGCCGATGACGATCGTGTTCATGGAGTTGTCGTTGGTGACGAGGAGCGGCCAGAGATACTGCGTCCAGCCGTAGATGAAGAGGATGACGAAGAGCGCGGCGATGTTGGTCCGCGACAGGGGTAGGAGGATGTCCCGGAAGAAGCGCATCGGCCCCGCCGCGTCGACGCGCGCGGCCTCCACCAGTTCGCCCGGGATGGTCAGGAAGAACTGGCGGAACAGGAGCGTCGCCGTGGCCGAGGCGATCAGCGGCAGGATCAGCCCGGCATAGGTATCGATCAGGCCGAGATCGACCATGACCTTGTAGGTGGGCAGGATGCGCACCTCGACGGGCAGCATCAGCGTCAGGAAGATCATCCAGAAGAAGGCCATCCGGAACGGAAAGCGGAAGAACACGATCGCGAAGGCCGACAGGAGCGAGATCACGATCTTGCCGACGGCGATGCCGAGCGCCATCACGAACGTGTTGAACAGCAGCGTCCAGACGTCGACGCCGCCGATGCGCCCGACGCCGCCGAACAACGCCTGGCCGTAGTTCTCGGCGAACCGGTCCCCCGGCAGGAGCGGCAGCGGCGGACGCAGGATCTCGGGGATCGACAACGTCGAGGCGACGAACGTGTAGTAGATCGGAAAGGCGACGATCAGGACGCCGAGGATCAGCACGACATGGGCGGTCGCGGTGGCGAAGGGGCGGTTCTCGATCATCGCCTCACCCGTAGTGCACGCGCCGCTCGACGAAGCGGAACTGGAACGCGGTGAGCGCGACCACGATGGCCATCAGGATCACCGACTGCGCGGCCGAACCGCCGAGGTTTAGGTTCACGAACCCGTCCGTATAGACCTTGTAGACCAGCGTCTCGGTGGCCTTGGCGGGGCCGCCGCCCGTCACCGAATCGATGATGCCGAACGTGTCGAAGAAGGCGTAGACGGTGTTGACCACCAGCAGGAAGAACGTGGTGGGGGCGATCAGCGGGAAGACGATGGTCCAGAACCGCTTCGGCCCCCTCGCCCCGTCGATCGCCGCCGCCTCGATCAGCGAGCGCGGGATGGACTGGAGCGCCGCCACGAAGAACAGGAAGTTGTAGGAGATCTGCTTCCAGGCCGCCGCGACCACCACGAGCAGCATCGCCTGATCGCCCTTCAGGAGCGGATCCCAGCCGTAGCCGGCCGAGCGCAGCATGTAGGCGAAGGTGCCCATGGTCGGGTTGAACATGAAGAGCCAGAGCATGCCGGCGATGGCGGGCGCCACCGCGTAGGGCCAGATCAGCAGCGTCCGGTAGAAGGCCCGGCCGCGCAGCACCTTCTCGGCCGAGGTGGCCAGGAGCAGCGCCAGCCCCATGGCCAGCACGGCGGTGCAGAGGCTGAAGACGACCGTGGTCCGCAGCGCGTGGAGATAGCCGGGGTCGCCGAGCACCTGGGCGAAGTTGGCAAGGCCCACGAACTCGGTCTTCAGCCCGAAGGCGTCCTCGCGCAGCACCGACTGGTAGAGCGCCTGCGCGCCCGGCCAGTAGAAGAACACCAGGGTGACCAGGACCTGCGGCGCGAGCAGCAGGTAGGGCAGGAACTTGTTGGGAAAGATGACGCGGGTCTGCAAGCGGACGCCCTGGCTGGATGAGTGCGCGCCCCGCCGGATGCCGGCGGGGCGCCTGGAACGGGTGGGTTACTGGCCGTTGGCCTGGGCGATCGCCGCGTTGCCGCGCTCCACGATCTTGGCCATGGCGGTCTTGGCGTCCTGGCTGCCGTTCAGCATGGCCTCGAACTCCTCGTTCATAATGTCGCGCACCTGCGGCAGGTTGGGCAGGCGCACGCCCTTGGAGTTCTCGGTCGGTGCCTTGCCCATCATCTGCTGGATCGGGATCTCGCGCGCCGGGTTCTTCTCGTAGAAGCCGGAGGCCTTGGTCGCCTCGTAGGCGGCGAGCGTCACCGGCAGGTAGCCCGAGACCTGATGCAGGCGCGACTGGATGTCGGTCTGCGACAGGAAGTCGAAGAAGGCGGCGACGCCCTTGTACTCCGCGTCCGACTTGCCGGCGAAGACCCAGAGGCTGGCGCCGCCGGGGATCGTGTTCTGCGGAGCGCCGTTGCCCTTCGGGTCGTAGGGAAGCTGGCCGGTGCCGTAGTTGATGCCCGACTTCACGACGTCGCCGAGGCCACCCGACGATTCGGTCAGCATGGCGCATTCGCCGGACAGGAGAAGCTGCTTGGCCTCCGAGGTGCGGCCGCCGTAGCGGAACGTGCCGTCCTTGGCGAGGTCGGCGAGCGCCTGGAAATGCTCCACGAAGATCGGCGCGTCGACCTCCAGCTTGACGTCCAGCGAGGCGAGCCCGTTCTCGTTGGTGCCGTAGGGCACGTTGTTCCAGGCGGCGAAGTTCTCGGTCTGGATCCAGGTCAGCCAGGTCGAAGTGAAGCCGCAGGGAGCGGCGCCGGACGCCTTGATCTTCCGGGCGGCGTCGAACACCTCCGGCCAGGTCTTGGGCGGGTTGTCGGCATCGAGCCCCGCCTTCTGGAAGCTGTCCTTGTTGTAGTAGAGGATCGGCGAGGAGGAATTGTACGGGAAGCTCAGCATCGTCCCGTCCGGCTTGGAATAATAGGACACGATGCCCGGCAGGTACTTCGACTTGTCGAAGCTCTGGCCGCCCGCCTCGAGCACCTCGGCCACCGGCTTGATCGCGCCCTCGGCACCCATCATCACGCCCGTGCCGGCGTCAAAGATCTGGATGATCGCCGGGGCCTGGCGGGCGCGGAAGGCGGCGATGCCGGCGTTCAGCGTCTCGGGATAGGTGCCCTTGAAGACCGGGACGATCCTGTAGTCGGACTGCTTCTCGTTGAACTCCTTGGCGAGCTGCTCGACCACGTCGTTGTTGGCGCCGCTCATCGCGTGCCACCACTGGATCTCGGTCTGCGCCATGGCGGCGGTCGAGACGAAAAGGGCGGCCGCAAGGGTCGCGGCGGCGGCGGTTTTGGTCATCGCAAAGGTCTCCCAGCGCCGGGCCTTCATGGCCACGGTCCGTCCCCGCCCTCCTAGCGGCGCGAACCAACAGTCGCGTGTCGAACCTACGACGGTTCCATGACGTCGCAAAGCCTTATCAGGGCTTTGCTTTTCGCCTTCCACACGCACGAAGTGCGCTTATTCCCCTCGGGGAAACCGCTGCGAATCCTCCAGGACGTTGAGATCCATGTGGTTGCGCATGTAGCGTTCGGACGCACGCTGCAGCGGCTGGAAGTCCCACGGATAGTAGGCGCCGTTGCGCAGCGCCTCGTAGGTCACGAGCCGCCGCGCCTGGCTGGCGCGCACGTCGCGGTCGAAGGCGCGAAGATCCCAGAGCGCCTCGGCCTCCCGGTCGAACCCGGCGAGGGTCTCGGCGTGGGCGGGATCGCCGGCGAGGTCGACGAGTTCGGCCGGGTCCGTCTCGAGGTCGAAGAGCTGGTCGGGATCGGCGGCGCAGCGGGTGAACTTCCAGCGGCCGCGCCGGATCGCGACCATGGGCGCGACGGACCCCTCGGCGGCGTATTCCATCGGCACCGCCGACGCCCGCTCGCCCCGGCGCGCGGTGTCCAGGAGCGAGACGCCGTCGAGCCACTCCGCCCCGTCCGACAGGTCGACGCCGGCCAGTTCGGCGAGCGTCGGCAGGACGTCGAGCGTCGACACGGGCGCCATGTAGGGGCCGGGCGGCAGGCCGGGCGCGCAGACCATGAGCGGCACGCGCGCCGAGCCCTCGAAGAAGTTCATCTTGAACCACAGGCCGCGCTCGCCGAGCATGTCGCCGTGGTCGGACACGAACAGGATGATCGTGTCCTCCAGCATCCGCGTCCGCTCCAGGATGCCGATCAGCTCGCCGACCTTCTCGTCGATGTAGCTGATGTTGGCGTAGTAGGCCTGCCGCGAGCGGGCGACCATCTCGTCGGTGATCCGGTAGGCGTGGTCCTCGCACGCGATCATCAGCCGCTGCGAGTGCGGATCCTGGTCCGCGAAGTCGATGCGCGGCACGGCCGGCAGCAGCGCGGGCGCGTTGCGGTAGAGGTCGAAGAAGCGACGACGCGCGACGTAGGGGTCGTGCGGATGGGTGAACGAGACGGTGAGGCAGAAGGGGCGGTCGTCGTGCCGGCGCGACAGGTCGTGCAGCTTGGCGCCCGCATGGTGGGCGACCTCGTCGTCGTATTCGAGCTGGTTGGTGATCTCGGCGACCCCCGCGCCCGTGACCGAGCCGAGATTGTGATACCACCAGTCGATCCGCTCGCCCGGCCTGCGGTAATCCGGCGTCCAGCCGAAATCCGCCGGATACACGTCCGTCGTCAGCCGCTCCTCGAAGCCGTGGAGCTGATCCGGCCCCACGAAGTGCATCTTGCCCGACAGGCACGTGCGATAGCCGGCGCGGCGCAGGTAGTGCGCGAAGGTCGGAACGTCCGAGGCGAACTCGGCGGCGTTGTCGTAAACGCGCGTCTTGGACGGGAGCTGGCCGCTCATGAACGAGGCGCGGGCCGGCGCGCAGAGCGGGCTTGCGGTGTAGGCGTTGACGAAGCGCGCCGAGCGGGCCGCCAGAGCCTTGAGGTTGGGCGCGTGGAGGAAGCGCGCCGGCCCGTCGGGAAACAGGGTGCCGTTGAGCTGGTCCACCATGACGACGAGGAAGTTGGGCCGGCTCTGAAGCATGGAACGCTCGCGAAGGGGATGCGGGGGCTGCCGCGGCAATGACCGCGGCGACCCCCGTGCGTCAAGCGGGGCTGGCGACGATCAGCCCTCGACGCTGGCCTTCACGGCGGGCAGGCCCGGCTCGCCTTCGAGCGTCTCGACGCCTGCGAGCCAAGTGTCGAGGACGCCCGGATTGGCCTTCAGCCAATCGCGCGCGGCCGCCTTGGCGTCGGTGCCGTCCGCCAGCGCGGCCATGATCTGGTTCTCCATCTCGACGGAGAACTCCATCTGGCCGAACAGCTTCGCGGCATTGGGGCATTCGGCGCCGTAGCCCTTGCGCGCCAGCGTGAAGACCTCGGCGCCACCGTAGTTCGGCCCGAAGAACTCGTCGGCACCCGACAGGTAGGTGATGCCCATGTTGTTCATCGGATGGGGCGCCCAGCCGAGGAAGACGATCCAGTCCTTGGACCGTTCGGCGCGCTGCACCTGCGACAGCATTCCCTGCTCGCTCGAATCCACCAGCCTCCAGCCGCTCAGCGCGTAGCCCGGCGCCTCGATCATGGACTGGATGTTCTGGTTGGCCGGCGCGCCGGGCTCGATGCCGTAGATCTCCTTCTTGAACTTGTCGGCGTTGACCGCGAGATCCTTGACGTCCTTGACGCCCGCCTCGGCCACGTAGTTCGGCACCGCGAGGGTGAATTTCGCGCCGGTCAGGTTCCGTGTCAGTTCCTCGGCGCTGCCATCGACGTCGAGCTGCTGGCGGAACTTCGTCTGGGCCGGCATCCAGTTGCCGAGGAAGACATCGATCTGCCGGTTGGCGAGCGCCTGGTAGCCGACCGGCACGGCCAGCGTGTCCACGGACTGATCGTAGCCGAGCCCCTCCAGCACGACGCCCGCCAGGGCGTTGGTGGAGGTGATGTCGCTCCAGCCCGGATCCGACATGCGCACCGTCTTGCAGGACGCGGGATCGGCCGCGAGCACCGCGCCGGCGGCGACCATGCCGATGGCCAGGGTCAGCGAAAAAGTTGAAACGGTTCGAAGCATGCCGTCCTCCCATGGGGCGCCCTCGGGCACGCCGCGCGACGCGCGACGCCCGCCCATGTGCGGGCAAGACACCCCCGCTGGCAAGGCACCAAACCGTTGCCCGGCCCCGGTCTCCGGCGTCGGGCGGGCGCGGCTGCGGGCTACTCGGCCGGCGACGTCGCCTCCGGCGGTGCGTCGTCGGCCGAGCGCGGGAGCCAGGGGCGCAGCCGCCGCGCCAGGCCGTCGAGATAGGTCAGCGCCACCGGCACGAAGATCAGCGTCAGCACCGTGGACGACAGGAGGCCGCCGATCACCGCATGGGCCATCGGCGCACGCTGCTCGCCGCCCTCGCCCAGGCCCAGCGCCAGCGGCAGCATGCCGAAGATCATCGCCAGCGTGGTCATCACGATCGGGCGCAGGCGCACCTGGCCGGCCTCGGCGAGGCTGTCGCGCAGCGAGGCGCCACGCGCCCGCGCCTGGTTGGAATAGTCCACCAGCAGGATCGCGTTCTTGGTCACCAGTCCCATCAGCATGATGAAGCCGATGATCGAGAAGATGTTCAGCGTCGACCCGGTCGCCAGGAGCCCGAGCAGCACGCCGATCAGCGAGAGCGGCAGCGAGGTCATGATCGCCAGCGGCTGAAGGAAGGAGCCGAACTGCGAGGCGAGGATCAGGTAGATGAAGATCACCGCGAGCCCCAGCGCCTGGACCGCGTAGCCGAAGCTCTCGGCCATGTCCTGCGCCTCTCCGCCGAAGGAGATGCGATAGCCGGGCGGCAGCTCGATGGTCGCGATGGCACGCTGGAGGTCGGACACGACCTCGCCCAGCGCCCGCCCCTCGACATTGGCCGAGATGCGCACCTCGCGCTGGAGGTCGCGCCGGTTGACGGAGGACGGGGCGACGCTGTCCACCACGTCCGCCACCTGGTCGAGCGAGACGAGAACGGGGCGGCCGTCGGCGTCCTGGCGGCCGGAGGCGACGCGCAGCTCGCGAAGCTGCGCGGCGCGTTCGCGCCCGGCCTCCGGCAGGCGCACCAGGACGTCGTAGGTCTCGCCGTCGGGCGCGTTCCAGACCGAGATGGCGTCGCCCGCGACCAGGGGACGGAGCGTGTCGCCGATCGCCTGGAGCGAGACGCCGAGGTCGCTCGCGGCCTCCTGGCGGATGCGCACGGCGAGCGTCGGCTGCTCGTCGTCGATGGTCGATTCGACCTCCACCGCGCCCGGAATGGCCCGAAGCCGCGCGATGACCTGATCCGACAGCCGCTTCAGCTCCGCCTCGCCGTCGCCCAGCACCGAGACCTGGAGCGGCTTGGCGTCGGCCCCGCCGCCGCCCCCGCCCATGGCCGGCTGGTTCACCGAGACCTTGAGGCCGGCGATGCGCGACAGACGCTCGCGCAACGGTTCGGCGAGGGCCATGGTGGCGCGCGAGCGCTCGGAGATCGGCACCAGCGTCACGGCGATGTTGGCCGAGTTGAAGCCGCGCGAGGCGGCCGCGTTCACCGTGGAATAGTAGGTGGCGACCTCGGGGATCGCGGCGATCACGCGCTCGGCCTGGGCCACCTTGCGCGCCGTGTAGTCGAGCGACGAGCCTTCCGGCGTCTCGATCGACACGGTGAACTCGCCGAGGTCGCCGACGGGCACGAACTCGGCGCCGATCCGCGGCACCAGCGCCAGGCTGACGCCGAAGGTGACGAGGATGGCGCCCAGCGTCACCACGCGGTGGCGGAAGGTCCAGCGGATCAGGCCCGCGTAGTGCGCCGCCATGCGCTCGAAGCCGCGATCGAAACGGGCGACGAGGCGGCCGAGGGGCCCGCGCCGGGCATCGCGCCGCGAGGCCGGGTCGTACCATACGCTCGATAGCATCGGGTCGAGCGTGAACGAGACGAAGAGCGAGATCAGCACGGCCACCGCCACGGTCACGCCGAACTGGAGGAAGAAGCGCCCGATGATGCCGCCCATGAAGGCGACGGGCAGGAACACGGCGACGATCGACAGCGTCGTGGCCAGCACCGCTAGGCCGATCTCCTCCGTGCCGTCGATCGCCGCCTGCCGATGCGACTTGCCCATGTGGAGATGACGCGTGATGTTCTCGCGCACCACGATCGCGTCGTCGATCAGGATGCCGATGGCGAGCGACAGCGCCAGGAGCGTCATCGTGTTGAGGGTGAAGCCGAGGGCGTGGATCACCGCGAAGGTGCCGATCACCGAGATCGGCAGCGTCAGCCCGGTGATCACGGTGGAGCGCCACGAGTTGAGGAACAGGAACACGATCGCCACGGTGAGCAGCGCGCCCTCCACCAGCGTTCGCTGCACGTCGGCGACCTGCGCGGCGATGGCGCGCGAATTGTCCCGCGACACGGCGAGATCGACCCCCTGGGCACCGAGTTCGAGGCGCAGCCGCTCGATCTCGGCGCGCAGGGCGCGGGCCACCTCCACCGTGTTGGCGCCCTGCACCTTCACGACGTCGACGCCGAGCGCCGGCACGCCGCCGTAGCTGGCGCGGCTCGTGAGTTCGGCGCCGCCCTCGCGCACGGTGGCCACGTCCGCCAGCCGGATCGGTGCGCCGCCGTCGGACGCGACGATGATGCGCTCGAAGCCCGCGACGTCCGCGATCCGCCCCTCCACGGTGACGTTGCGCCCGGTGATGCCGGCGGTGAGCGTGCCGGCGGCGATGTCCTGGTTCTCGCGGCGGATCGCGTCCATGACGCCGGCCGGCGCCACGCCGAAGGCCTGCATCCGCTCGGGGTCTAGCAGAACCTGGATCTGCCGCTCCGCGCCGCCCACGATCGCGGTCTGGCCGACGCCGGGCACGACGTTGAGCCGCCGGGTGACGACCTGGTCGGCGATCGCGGTGAGTTCGGGCAGCGTCTGCGTGGCGGACGAGACGGCCAGCGACAGGATCGGCTGGTCGTCCGGGTTGAAGCGGGTGATCTGCGGCGTGTCGATACCGTCGACGAAGCTCGCCTCCAGCCGCGAGACGCGGTCGCGCACCTCCTGCGCGGCGGTGCGCGAATCCGTTTCCAGCGTGAACTGGACGATCACCAGCGAGCGGCCCTCGAAGCTCTGCGAGGTCACGCGATCGACGCCGCCGATCGTGTTCACCGCCTGCTCCACCGGCCGGGTGATCTCCGACTCCACCGCCTCGGGCGAGGCGCCGGAATAGGTGGTGGCGACCACCACGACCGGCATTTCGACGTCCGGAAACTGATCGAGCCCGAGCCGTCCGTAGGAGAACAGGCCGATCACCACGATCGCCGCCATCATCATCGTGGCGAAGACCGGGTGGGCGACGCTGACGCGGGTGAGGATCATGTGGGGTTCGGGCCCTCGCGCGAGTTCCCGTCGGCGCTCTGGATCGTGACCTCGGTCTCGGCCTTCAGGTCGGGCAGCGGCGCCACCACCACGGTGTCGCCCGCCGAAACACCCGAGCGCACCACCACCAGCCCCTCGCGCGGCAACAGGGCCCCGGTTTCAACGTCCCGGCGCGCCAGCCGTCCATCCCGCGCCGCAAGCACGAAGGCGCCCGCGTCGTCGCGCCGGATCGCCGCGGGCGGCAGGGCGACCACCTTCTCCATCGCCTCCACGGCGATCTCGCCCACGGCGAACATGCCGCCGCGAATGGCTCCATCGGGGTTGGGCAGGGTCACGTAGACAGCGATGGCCCGCGAGCCCGCCTCGGCCTCCGGCGCGATGCGCGACACCCGCCCTTCGAAGACGCGCGTGCCCGCGCCGTCGAACCGGAGCCGCGCCGCCTGACCCACCGCGATGTCGCCGATGCGGCTGGTCGGCACGCTGGCCGCAACCTCGACGGTGGACAGGTCCACGAGTTGCAGAAGTTCGGTGTTGACGCCCACGGTCTGCCCCGGCTCCACGGCACGCGCGGCGACCACGCCGTCGAAGGGCGCGGTGACCACGGCATCCTCCAGCGTCTTGCGCGCGTCGGCGACCTCGGCCTCCAGCGCGCGCGCCTGGGCCTGGAGGTTCAGGAGCTGCGAACGCGCGCTCAGGAGGTCGGCGTCGGAGGTGATGCCGCGATTGCCGAGCTGCTGGCGGCGCTCCAGCGTCCATTCGGCCAGCTGAATCTCGGAGCGTCGTGCCTCCAGCGTCGCCTCGCGCGCCGCCAGGGCCGAGCGCAGGAGCGTCTCGTCGAAGCGGGCCAGCACCGCGCCGGCCTGGACCGGCTCCCCCACCTCGACGGCCACCTCGGAAAGCCGACCCGACACCTCCGCCGTCACCACGGCGCGGCGCACGGGCCGGGCGGGACCGGACACGGAAACGGTGCGGGCGAAGTCGCGCTCGGCCACGGTCTCGACCTCGAAGGACGCGAGCTCCACCGGCCCGGCCTCGCGCGCGGCGGGCGCCATCGCGGCGGCGTCCGAAGGCTCGCTTCCCCGATCCAGCGCGAGATAGGCGCCGGCGCCGAGGCCGAGCACCAGGAGGCCCGCCAGGGCTCTGCGAAGCCTTGCGGCCATGTGTTCCGATCCGATGCCGATTCGTGTTGCCCGCCACAAAGAACCCGAAAGGGTGGCGTCAGCGTGACATCGTGCGGCCGCGCGTCGGCGTCAACCGCGCTCGCCGCGCGCTCAGGCGGCGGCGAAGATCGCGGCGCGGTCGGCCTCGGTCAGGCGGCGGACCTCGCCGGGCGCGAGGTCGGACGGCATGCGCAGGTCGCCCACCGCCTCGCGATGCAGCGCCTCGACATGGTTTCCGGCCGCGGCGAACATGCGGCGCACCTGATGGTAGCGCCCCTCGTGCACGCGAAGAAGCGCCTCGCGGGGCTCCACCACCTCGAGCTCCGCCGGGGCGAGCGGCTTGTCCTCGCCCTCCAGCATCAGCGTGCCGGAGGCGAACAGGGCGCCCTCCCCGCCCGTCAGCGGCCGGGCCAGCCGGGCGCGATAGAGCTTGGGCACGTGCCGGTTCGGCGAGATGATGCGATGGAGCAGCGCGCCGTCGTCGGTCATCAGGAGAAGGCCCGACGTCTCCTTGTCCAACCGCCCCACCGTCGAGATGGCCGGGTCGCGCCGTCGCCAACGTGCGGGCAGGAGTTCGTAGACGAGCGGCCCAGCCTCCTTGTGCGAGCAGGTGACGCCCAGCGGCTTGTTGACCATCAGCGCGAAGCCCGGCAGCGGGTCGAGCGGCTCGCCGTCCACCACGAGGCGCGCTTCGAGATCGGGCGTCAGCGCGATGCGCTCGTCGGCTCGCGGAAGGGGTGCGCCGTCCAGCCGGATGCGCCCGTTGCGCGCCAGAAGCTGGATCTCGCGGCGCGAGGCGTAGCCGAGATTGGCGAGGAGCTTGTCGAGACGCGAGGTGGGAACCTTGCTCACTTGCGCGCCTCGATGACCTTGAAGCCGGCCTCGTCGGCTACGACGGCGACGTTGCGGAAGGCGGCGCGCAGCCCCTCCTCGTAGGGCATGTGGCGGTTGGCCACGAGGACCAGCGTGCCCGACCGGCGCAGCATCCGCGCGGCCGCCGCGACGAAGGCCTGCCCCAATCCGCGATCCTCGACACCCTCGGCGTGGAAAGGCGGATTGGACACGACGAAATCGAGATCGGCCAGCCCGGACGAGCGCACGTCGACCCACAGGAAACGAGCGCGCGGATCGTCCACGTTGAGCCGCGACGCCGCCACCGCCCGCCGGTCGATCTCCACCAGCGTCAGCGCCTCCACTACCGGCGCTGCGAGGACATGCCGCGCGAGGATGCCGAGCCCCGCGCCAAGATCGGCGCCGCGCCCCGACAGCGGCGGCAGATGGCGCAGGAGGAGCGCGGTGCCGGGATCGACGCGGTTCCAGGAGAAGACGCCCGGTTGCGAGTGCAGACCCGTTTCCTCGACAAGCGCGGGCGCCCCCGCCGCGATCGCCTCCCCGATGCCCGACAGCGTCTCGGGCCTCGCCAGCGTGCAGATGCGCTGGCGCGCCTTGGAGCGCTCGACCACCGCGCAGCCGAAGCCCTCCAGCTCCTCCCGCAGGCGCTGCCCGCCCCGGTCCTTGGGCGCGAGGACGGAGAGCGTGCCGCCGGGCGCCAGGACCCGCAACGCGTGGGCCAGCACGTGGCGACGCTCGATCGAGGCCGCCGGGGCGGCCAGGGCGAAGGATTCCAGCGACGCGTCGGGCAGGCTCTCCAGCGCCAGCGCGCCGGGCCGCAGCGGCGACACCTGGACGGCATCGTCGGCCACCGCGACGAGATCGGGGGACGGCGCGCCGTAGACGGCGCTTCGGACGGAGGGGGACGTATCGCTCACGCCGACCCCTTAGCAGCTTTGCGGGCGGCGCCGAAAGCGTCGATCGCGCATGGCTTCCGCTCGCCACTGCCATCGCGACAGCGTCCGCTGCCATCCCACGCAGGGACGCGACGCGATCGGCTCCCTGCGCTTCCGCTTCCCGACAGCCGACGCACGGCAGGCGCGCCACGCGGTCGCAACGCCGGCTCCGGCCGCTGACGAAGCGGCGCCCCGCCCCATAACCTCACGCACGAGGTGCGCAAGCGCGCGCGTCGATCGTGGCCGGCCCGTGCGGGGCCCGGGGGAGCCGTGCGATGACCATCCAGCCGCAACGCATCCGCATCCTCAAGGACAGGGAGCCGAGGACGGGCGGCGCCTACGTCCTCTACTGGATGCAGGCGGCCAAGCGCGTGCACGGCAACCACGCGCTGGAATACGCCATCGACCGGGCCAACGAACTGGACCTGCCGCTGGCCTGCGTGTTCGGCATGATCGATGCCTTTCCCGACGGCAACGCGCGCCACTACCATTTCATGGTGGAGGGCCTGGCGGAGGTGGAGGCCGACCTCGCCAAGCGTCACGTCACCTTCCACGGCGCGCTCGGCAGCCCGGACGAGGTGGCGCTCGCGCTGTCGAAGAAGGCGGCGCTCGTCGTATGCGACCGGGGGTACCTGCGCATCGAAAAGGCCTGGCGCCGGCAACTGACCGAGGCCATCGAATGTCCGCTGCACCAGGTGGAGACGGAGGTGGTCGTCCCCGTCGAGACCGCCTCGCCCAAGCACGAATACGCCGCACGCACGCTGCGCCCCAAGATCCACCGGCTGTGGGACGAGTTCCTCCAGCCGCTGTCGCATCGGCGGGTGCGCCGCCACGAGCGCGCCGACGTGCCGGCGAGCCGCCTGGACCTGTCCGATCCCGCCAAGCTCGTCGCCTCCATGAAGGTGGATCCGGAGATCGGCGCCGTCCGGCGCTTTCGCGGCGGCCAGAGCCAGGCGCGCAAGCGGCTGAAGGCCTTTCTCGGCCGCTCCTTCGCGACCTACGGCGCGGACCGCAACAAGCCGGAGGCCGCCGCCGCCTCGCACATGAGCCCCTATCTGCATTTCGGGCAGATCGGTTCTCTGGAGATCGCGCTCGCCGTGCGCGAGGCGAAGACCGGCGGCGACGAGGACAAGGCATCCTATCTGGAGGAGCTGATCGTGCGGCGCGAGCTGGCGATCAACCACGTCTTCTACGAGGAACGCTACGACGACTACGCCTGCGTGCCGGACTGGTGCCGGAAGACGCTCGGCGAGCATGCGGGCGACAAGCGCGAGCACGTCTATTCCGAGAAGCAGCTCGCGGCCGGCGAGACGCACGACCCCTACTGGAACGCCGCGATGCGGGAGATGCGCGAGACCGGCTTCATGCACAACCAGCTCCGCATGTACTGGGGCAAGAAGATCGTGGAATGGTCGAAATCGCCCGAGGCCGCCTTCCGCACCGCGCTCCGCCTTAACAACCGCTACTTCCTCGACGGGCGCGACGCCAACTCCTTCACCAACGTCGCCTGGCTCTTCGGCCTGCACGACCGCCCCTGGGGATCGCGCCCGGTGTTCGGCAGCATCCGCTATCTCGGCCCGGCCACGTTGAAGAAGTTCGACGCCGACGCCTATGTCGCGACGGTGGAGAAGCTGGCGAAGGCCGAGGCCCGGGACTGACGCGTCACCACTCGATCGGCCGGCCGTCGTAGGCGACGAAGCAGCCGCTGCGCTCGGCCGGCAAGCCGTCCAGCACGACGAGAAGCCTGCGCGCCGCGTCTGCTGGGTCCAGACGGTCGCGGGTGCCGGCGAACGGTTCGGAAAGCGGCGTCGCGACGGTGCCGGGATGCAACGCCGCCAGCACGGCCTCCGGCCGGCGTCGCGCGACCTCCACCGCGGCGGTGCGCAGGATCTGGTTCAGCGCCGCCTTGGCCGCCCGGTACGAGATCCACCCGCCCAGGCGGTTGTCGCCGATCGAGCCGACCCGCGCGCTGAGGGTCGCGAAGAGCGAGCGCCTGCCGCGCGGCAGCAGCGGCACGAAGTGCTTCAGGATCAGAGCGGGGCCGATGGCGTTGACGGCGAACTGGCGCGCCATGCCGGCCGGATCGATCTCGCGCAGCGCCTTTTCGGGGCCGTAGCCGTCGATCCGGAGGGCGCCCGTCGCGTCGAGCAGGACGTCGAACTCCCCTTCGGCAAAGCGTGCGGCCGCCGCCGCGACAGAAGCCTCGTCCTCGAGCTCGAACCCGTCCCGGCGCGACAGGCCGGCGACGCCGGCGCAGCGCGCGTCCGCTTCCAACGCCGCGGCAAGGGCGCCGCCGATGCCCCCGCCGGCACCGAACACCAGAGCGCGATAGCCGCTTCGCAGCGATGGCAACATGGGCGTCCTTCCGTGTTCGCGCGTCGCGGCGCGCGGGCGGAACCACGCCCCCGTCGCTCCGGTTCCCACTCCCCACCGAGCGAGGACCCGATGGCGAAGATGCGACGCAAGGCGGACCTGCCGGAAAAGCCCTGCCGGCACTGCGGCCGGCCGATGGTCTGGCGCAAGGCCTGGGCGCGCACGTGGGACGAGGTGCTCTATTGCTCCGACCGCTGCCGGACGGAGGCGAAGCACCTGCGCGCGGGGAGCGTCAGAGGAACGACGTCGAGTCCTTGAACAGAACCGCCGCGCAGAACGCGGCATTGGCGACCAGGAGGCAGAACACGGCGAAGGAGCCGAGATCCTTCGCATGCTTGGCGAAGGCGGAAAATTCCGGCGAAACGCGATCGACGATCAGCTCGATCGCCGTGTTGACCGCCTCGATCGCGCCCAGGATCGCCAGGAGCACGAGCTGGATCAGGAAAGCCGCCGCCGAGGCGCCTTGGATCGCTAGCACGAGGATCAGCACCGCGCCGAACAGGATCTCGTGCCGAAACGCCGGCTCGCGCAGGAGCCGCCGGCCGCCGTTGATCGAATAGCCGGCGGCGGCGAACAGGTGTTCCACACCGCGAAGCTTGGGCGGGCGCAGGCCAGTGGAGGAAGAGCGTTCGGTCATCGGGCGAGCGTCCAGGGGCGAAGCGCGCCGGACGCGGCGGCACCGTCGTTGTCGTGGAACCGCTCGATAGGGCAGCGGCATGGCGGCAGCAAGGCGCCGCATGCCCGAACCCTGCGGCAGGCTTGCCGCTCCGCCCGCGCCCTCAGGACAGAAGCCGGCGCAGGGTCTCGCGGTTGGTGCGGACGGCTCCGGCCGGGTCGGCGGCGGCATCGTCCGATTCCTCCTCCAGCACCACCCAGCCGGTGAAGCGCGGCGCGGCGCGCACCACCTCCACCGCCGCTCCGACGTCGCAGGCGCCGTGGCCGAGCATGGCCCAGGTGCCGTCGACGTCGACGTCCTTGAGGTGGAGATGGCGGATGCGCGGCGCATGGGCCCGCAGCGTGTCGAGCATGTCCATCCGCCCGCGCAGGATATGGCCCGTGTCGGGCACCCAGCCGACCGTCTCGGCGTCCAGCAGCGCGAACAGCGCATCGTAGTCCGCCCGGCTGAACAGCAGCGTGTCGTGGTGGGAACTCGGATGCACCGCGACCCCGACGCCCATCGTGCTGCCGAGCGCGGCGGCGCGGTTGTAGACCTCCGCCGCCACGCGGAACTTGGCCTCCCTCGGCCCGTCCGACATCACGGTGGCCGAGCCCATCGACAGGACCGCCTTCGGGAAGCGGGCCAGGAAGTCGATCCAGCGCCGCGCCGTCTCGACATCCGCCTCCACCTCCCCGGCCTCCGTGAACCCGCTTCGCGAGGCCACGGCGAGCGAGACCAGCGTCAGGCCGCGCGCCTCGAGCGCCCGCGCGAAGGCGTCGGGGGCGCCGCTGTAGGCGCCGATCATCGCGTCGGTGATCTCGATGCCTTCGTAGCCGCCGGCCGCGATCGCGTCGAGGAGGTCGTCCGCGCCGCCGGCGAAGCCGTCGCCCAGCATTTCCCACGTATAGGTCTGACAGCCGATCCTGAGATCCGTCATGGTCGCCTCGCTCTCCTGCCGCGAACGGGCCGCAGTCTGCCGCAGCGCGCCTCGCGGTCAAGTGATGCGGACGCGAGGCGGCGAGTTGAAACGCTTCGCGCGAAATGCTAGGTCGGCCCCAGCATCAAGAGTTGGACCGTTGTCCAACGCCAACCTGCCGTCCGGGCAAGGTGGCGCTCCGCAAGGAGGATGTGGCCGAAGCGGCAACCAAACGGAGCCCCGCCATGTCTTGCGCATCGATCCAGTCGCAGCCGCCGGAGACATGCATGCCGTTCCAGCCCTCCCTTCCGTCGCACCCGCTCGCGGGCACCGGCGTCGAGCGCCGTTTCCTGGGCCTGTCTCGTCATCCCGGCACCGGCCACGCGCGGCGGCCGGGCGAGGTCTGGCTGGTGTTCCACGGCGACTGGACCGGAATCTACCGGCTGGACCCGCGCGACGGGCGCACCGTCCACCTGGAGCGGGCGCTCGACGGCGACCGCCGCCGCGACGCGGCGCTCTGGGCGGTGGAAACCTTCAAGCTCGCCCCGGCGGAGCGCGCCGACGCGCGCGTCCTGACGGCCGCCAACCATCCCGGCGCGGCGGATGCGGCGCCGGAACGGCGCATCGGCGCCTGACGGCGGTCGTCAGGCGAAGCGGCGCGCGCCCGCGACGCAGGCCACCACGCCGAGCGTCGCCGCGACCATGCCGGGCGCCACGGGCTCGCCGAGGAGCAGGCCCGCCAGACCGAGGCCGAAGAACGGCTGGAGAAGCTGCAACTGTCCGACGCCCGCGATGCCGCCCAGCGCCAGGCCGCGATACCAGAACACGAAGCCGACCAGCATCGAGAACACCGACACGTAGGCAAGGCCCGCCCAGGCCGGCGCGCCGATCGCTCCCCATCCCGCCGGCATCGTCAGGAGCGCCAGCACGGCCATCGGCGGCAGGGCCAGCACCAGCGCCCACGAGATGACCTGCCAGCCGCCGAGGCGCCGCGAAAGGCCGGCGCCTTCCGCATAGCCGAGCCCGCAGGCCAGCACCGCCGCCACCATCAGGAGATCTCCGTGCAGCGATGCGCGGCCGCCCTGATGGAGCGCGAAGCCGCAGACCAGCGCCGCGCCCGCGCAGGCGAAGAGCCAGAAGGCCGGCTTCGGCCGCTCGCCGCCTCGCAACACGCCGAACAGGGCGGTGGCGAGCGGCAGCAGGCCGATGAACACGATCGAATGGGCCGAGGTCACGTGCTGGAGCGCCAGCGCGGTGAGGAGCGGAAAGCCCACCACGACGCCGAGCGCCACCACGGCCAGCGCCGGAAGATCGGCGCGGGCCGGCCGGCCCTGGCGCAGGACGGCAAGGAAGGACACGGCCAGGACCGCGGCGATCACGGCACGCGCCGACGTCAGGAACAGGGGCGAGAAGCCGCCCACCGCCAGACGCGTCGCCGGCAGCGACCCGCTGAAGATGACCACCCCGAGGAGCCCGCTGCCCCAGCCCGGCATCGAATTGCGCATGGATCCCGACACTCCTTCCGAACGCCCGACGCATACGCGCCGCCCCCTGGCGCGGCCAGCGACGCCGCCGTACGATCGAGCCGAACCGTATGGGTTCGCAGGGCAGTACGGATGGGGCGGTCCATGGAGAAGGGAGCACGCGGTGGGCGTACCGGCGCGGTGATGGCGACGATCCGGGGCCGGATCGCAGCCGGCGCGCTCGTCGCCGGCGACCGGCTTCCCTCGATCCGGGGCCTTGCCGCCGGCATGGGTGTGTCGCCCTCCACCGTGGCCGAGGCCTACGAGCGGCTGGCGGCCGAGGGCCTGGTGCGCGCCCGGCCGGGCTCCGGCGTCTTCGTGGCGCGCACGGCGGCGCCCCTGCCGCTGGCCCCGCCGGGTGGACGCATGGAGCGGGCGATCGACCCGTTCTGGGTGTCGCGCCAGTCGCTGGACGCCGATCCGGCCGCGCTGAAACCCGGTTGCGGCTGGCTGCCCGCGGACTGGCTGCCGACCGAGGCAATCCGGCGGGCGCTACGAGGGGCGGCCCGCGCGCCCGAGGCGGTGCTGACCGACTACGGGACGGCGCAGGGATCGCTTCCCCTGCGCCGACTGCTCGCCCGGCAGTTCGCAGCCGAAGGGCTGGACGTCGGTCCCGACGCCGTCCTCCTCACCGCCTCGGGCACGCAGGGGCTCGACCTCGTGTGCCGCCTGTTGCTGCGCCCCGGCGACACGGTGCTGGTGGACGATCCCTGCTACTTCAATTTCCGCGCCCTGCTGGCCGCCCATCGCGTCGCGGTGGCGGGTGTGCCGATGACGCCGGCGGGGCCCGACCCCGTGCGCTTCGCCGATCTCGCCGATCGGCACCGTCCCCGCCTCTACGTCACCAACGCGGCGATCCACAACCCGACCGGTGCGAGCCTCTCGCCGGCCGTCGCGCACCGCATCCTGGCGGCCGCGGCCGCCCACGACATGACCATCGTCGAGGACGAGATCTTCGCCGACTTCGAGCCCGAGCCGTCGCCCCGGCTCGCGACCCTCGACGGGCTGGAGCGTGTGCTGCGCATCGGCTCCTTCTCCAAGACGCTGTCCGCTTCCGTGCGCTGCGGCTACGTCGCGGCGCGGTCGGACTGGATCGAGGGGCTGATCGACCTCCAGATCGCGACGAACTTCGCGGCCGCCGGTCCGCTCGCCGCCGCGATCGTGCACGAGACCCTGTCCGGCGGGGGCTACCGCCGGCACATGGAGGCGCTGCGCCGCCGTCTGGCGCGCGCGCGGCGCGACGTGGGCGGGCGGCTGGAGGAGATCGGGTTCCGGCCGTGGACCGTTCCGCGCGGCGGCTTCAACCTCTGGTGCGAGCTGCCCGACGGGCGCGACGCGGCCTCACTGGCGCGCTTCGCCGCCGAGGCGGGCGTGATCCTGGCGCCCGGCGACGTGTTCAGCCCGTCGGGCGGCGCGGGCGCGTTCATGCGCTTCAACGCGGCCCAGATGTCGGACGAGCGCGTATGGGCGACGCTCGCGCGGGGGCTGGCGCGGCCGGACGACGAGGATCAGACCGCCGCGCGTCGATCCTGATCGCCGTAGCGGCTGAGCGCATGGAAGGTGCGCGCCGTGACCGGGCGGCTGTAGAGGTAGCCCTGCCCCATGCCGCAGCCCTGGGACAGCATGAGCGCGTGGTGCTCCAGCGTCTCGATGCCCTCGGCGATGACCTCGATGCCGAGCCCGTCGGCCATGTGCACCAGCGCCTGCGTGATCGACCGGTCCTTCTGGCAGACGTCGGCGCCGCTGACGAAGGAGCGGTCGATCTTGATCTTGCTGACCGGATAGTGGCGCAGCATGCTGAGCGAGGCGAAGCCCGTGCCGAAGTCGTCGAAGGCGAGGCCGACGCCGAGGTCGCGCAGGCGATTGAGCTGTCTCAGGATCCGCTCGTCGGATTTCAGGATCGTGTTCTCGGTGATCTCGAGTTCCAGGGCGTCCGGGGCGAGGTCGTGTCGTGCAAGAGCGCGCGTCACCTCGGACACGATGTCGCCGGACTTGAACTGCAGCGCGAAGAGGTTGACCGCGACACGGAACCCGGGAAACACCGTGGCGCGCCATTCGGCCGTCTGGCGGCAGGCCTCGTCGATGATCCAGGCGCCGACCGACATGGCGAGCGCGTCGGTCTCGAGCAGGGGCAGGAAGGCGCCGGGCGCCAGGACGCCGCGCACGGGGTGGTTCCAGCGCAGAAGCGCCTCCGCGCCGCACAGCTTGCCGTCGCCCAGCATGACCTGGGGCTGATAGTACAGCTCGAACTGGCCGCCGGCCCAGGCCGAGGCGAGTTCGGCACGGGCCAGCCCCTTCTCCATGATCCGCAGCCGGAGGTCGGACGTGAAGAGCTGCGTGCGCCCGCGCCCGCCGCGCTTGGCCTTGTAGAGCGCGAGGTCGGCGTCGGCGAGGAGTTCGGCGGGAAGCGAGCCGTTCGCCGAACAGGCGACGCCGATGCCGGCGCTGACGGTCACCATCGCGTCGTCGATCGTTATCGCCTGCTCGATCGCGTCGATCAGCGTTTCCCCGAGCCAGACCCCGTCCATGGGGTTGGCGACGCCCTCGATCAGGACCACGAACTCGTCGCCCCCCATGCGCGCCACGAAATGCCCCGCAAGGATGTGGGCGCGCAGTCGCCGGGCGACTTCCGCAAGGATTAGGTCGCCGGCAAGGTGACCCAAGGTGTCGTTGACCTCCTTGAACCCGTCGAGGTCGATCAGAAGCAGCGTGACGCTCCGTTCCGCCTCGGCGATCTCGGCGAGGTGGGCGTCGAGACTGGCGCGGTTGGCCAGGCCCGTGAGCGCGTCGATCATGGCGGCGTTGCGAAGGGTCTCCTCCGCGCGGTGCCGCTCGCTGGCGTCGCGCAGGATCGCGCCGAGGCGCGGCATGCCACCCTCCGTCCACCGCGACAGCGACAGCTCGACCGGGACCTGAACGCCGTCCCTGCGGATAGCCCGGAGGCAGACCGGGCGGTCTGCCGGTGCGGAGGCCACGTTCGGCACGACGAGTTCGAGAGACCGGCCGACCGCTTCGCCCGCGCTATAGCCCAGCAGACGCTCGGCGCCGGCGTTCCAGGCCAGGATGACGTAGTTCGCGTCCGTAGCGAGGATGCCGTCCGGCGAGGCGGCGGCGATCTGCTCGAAACCGGCACCGGGCGCGGGGCACCGCGCGCGGTCGACGTCGTCGTAGGGGCGGTCGACCGAAGCCGGGGTCGTGCCGGAATTGAATGCCATCGTAGCCACATGCGATGCAATGCACGAAACGAGGCATGCATAGCCGGCAAGCGTAAAGAAATAGCAGATATGGCGCGCGTCCATATCCTGCCGTCCAACGGCCAGGTATGCATGCCGATGGCCGAACGGCAAACGGGCCGGCGCCCTGAGGCGGCCGGCCCGTTTGAGGCAGAGTGCGGGCGCGGCGCGTCCGGCCGGCCGGCGTCAGCCGATCTGCTTGAGCAGCTCGTCGACCGACTTCTTGGCGTCGCCGTAGAACATGCGCGTGTTCTCCTTGTAGAAGAGCGGGTTCTCGATGCCGGAATATCCGGTGCCCTGCCCGCGCTTCGACACGATCACGCGCCGCGCCTTCCAGACCTCGATCACCGGCATGCCGGCGATCGGCGAGTTCGGATCCTCCTCCGCCGCCGGATTGACGATGTCGTTGGCGCCGATGACGATTGCAACATCCGTCGAGGGGAAATCCTCGTTGATCTCGTCCATCTCCAGAACGATGTCGTAGGGGACCTTGGCCTCGGCGAGCAGCACGTTCATGTGGCCCGGCAGGCGCCCGGCCACCGGGTGGATGGCGAAGCGTACGGTCTTGCCCTTGGCGCGCAGGCGGCGGGTCAGCTCCGAGATCGAGCCCTGCGCCTGCGCGACGGCCAGCCCGTAGCCCGGCACGATGACGATGGAGTCCGCCTCGTCCAGCGCCTGGGCGACGCCGTCCGTGTCGATCGCCACCTGCTCGCCCGTGATCTCCTGGGCCGGGCCGCTCGTGCCGCCCCAGCCGCCGAGGATGACCGACACGAAGTTCCGGTTCATCGCCCGGCACATGATGTAGGAGAGGATCGCGCCCGAGGAGCCGACCAGCGCACCCGTGACGATCAGGAGATCGTTGCCGAGCGTGAAGCCGATGGCGGCCGCCGCCCAGCCGGAATAGCTGTTCAGCATCGACACGACCACCGGCATGTCGGCGCCGCCGATCGCCATGATGAGGTGCCAGCCGAGCGCGCCCGCGAGGATCGCGACGAGGATCAGCGTCCAGAGCCCGGCGCCGTTGAAGTAAAGGAGGCCGAGGATCAGCGCGACCACGACGCCCGCGAGATTGATCGCATGCCGGTTGGGCAGCACCAGCGCCTTGGAATCGAGGCGGCCGGAAAGCTTGCCGTAGGCGACCACCGAGCCGGTGAAGGTCACCGCGCCGATGAACACGCCGAGGAACACCTCGACGCGCATGATGGCGAGCTCCACCGGCGTCTTGAGGGCGAGCGTGGCGGCGAAGCCTGTCAGGAGGTCGCCCGAGCCGTCGGCCAGGGCCCGCGCCACATGCGCCGCCTCGATGTCGGCGTTAAAGCCGATGAACACGGCCGCCAGCCCCACGAAGGAATGCAGCGCGGCCACGAGTTCGGGCATCTGCGTCATCTGCACGCGGCCCGCGAGCCAGGCGCCGACGAGGCCGCCGACGACCACCAGCGGCACCACGAGCCAGATCGCACCGACGGCGGGACCGGTGATCGTGGCGAACACGGCGAGCGCCATGCCGACGATGCCGTACCAGACGGCGCGCTTGGCGCTTTCCTGGTTCGACAGGCCGCCGAGCGAAAGGATGAAGAGGATGGAGGCGACGATATAGGACGCGCCGACGAGACCATAGCTCATGTGATCGGCTCCCCGCTCAGCTCTTCTGGAACATCTTGAGCATCCGGCGCGTCACCATGAACCCGCCGAAGATGTTGACCGACGCCATCAGGATGGCGAGGCCGGCGAGGATCGAGACGAGCCAGCCCGTGGTGCCGACCTGCAGGAGGGCCCCGAGGATGATGATCGAGGACACCGCGTTGGTGACCGCCATCAGCGGCGTATGCAGCGCGTGGCTGACGTTCCAGATCACGTGGTAGCCGACGAAGCAGGACAAGGCGAAGACCACGAAGTGCTGGAGGAAGCTCGGAGGGGCCGTCAGACCGATCAGCATCAGGAGCACCGCGCCCGCCGCCAGGAGCGCGATCTGGCGCTGGCCGGACTTGCGCGCCTCGGCTGCCTCGCGCGCCGCCTTCTGGGCCGACGTCTCCTCCACCGCCTTCTTCGGCGCCTGCCGGGCGATGGCCTGGATCTTGGGCGGCGGAGGCGGATAGGTGATCTCGCCGGCGTGCGTGACCGTGGCGCCGCGGATCACGTCGTCCTCCATGTTCACCACCGGCACGCCGTCCTTGTTCGGCGTCAGGTCGTCCATCATGTGGCGGACATTGGTGGCGTAGAGGGTGGAGGCCTGGGTCGCCATGCGGCTCGGATAGTCGGTGTAGCCGACGATGCGCACGCCGTTCGCCGTTTCCACGATCTCGTCGGGCACGGTGAGGTCGCAGTTGCCGCCGCGCTCGGCGGCGAGGTCCACGACCACCGAGCCCGGCTTCATCAGGGCGACCATGTCCTCCAGCCAGAGCTTCGGGGCGTCGCGGCCGGGGATCAGCGCGGTGGTGACCACAATGTCGACCTCGGGCGCCTGGGCGCGGAAGAGCTCGAGCTGCTTGGCGCGGAACTCGGGGCTGGACGGGGCCGCATAGCCGCCCGTCGCCGCACCGTCGGCGGCCTCGGCGAAATCCAGGAACAGGAACTCGGCACCCATCGACTGGATCTGCTCGGCGACCTCGGGCCGCACGTCGAAGGCGCGCACCTGGGCACCCAGCGACTGCGCCGTGCCGATGGCGGCAAGGCCCGCGACCCCGGCCCCGATCACCAGCACGCGCGCCGGCGGCACCTTGCCGGCGGCCGTGATCTGGCCGGTGAAGAAGCGGCCGAACTGGTTGCCGGCCTCGATCACCGCGCGGTAGCCGGCGATGTTGGCCATGGAGGACAGGGCGTCCATCTTCTGCGCGCGGCTGATGCGCGGCACCATATCCATCGCCAGAACGGTGGCGCCTCGGTCGCGGATGCGCTCCAGGAGGTCGGCGTTCTGCGCCGGATAGAGGAACGAGATCAGGATCTGGCCCTGCCGGACGTGCTCGACCTCGTCCGGCTCGGGCGGGCGCACCTTGGCGACGATATCGGCCTCGGCCCACAGCGCTGCGGCATCGGGAACGACGCGCGCGCCGGCCGCCTTGTAGGCCGCGTCGGAGAAGCGCGCCGCGTCGCCGGCCCCCGCCTCGACCAGGCATTCGTAGCCGAGCTTCTGCAACCGGCCGACGCTCTCGGGCGTCAGCGCGACGCGGCGCTCCCCCGCGAAGCGCTCCCTTGGAACTCCGAATTTCATGTCGATCCTCCCAACACGGTTGGACTAATGCCGCGTCGCACGGCAATTCACCAGCGATTCGGTGCCGCAGGCCCTCAGTGGGCCGGAACCTCGATCACGCGTCTCTCGGCGATGGAGCGGTTGCCCGCTTCCGCCAGTTCCAAAGCGCGCAGCCCGTCGCGGAAGGTGACGGCCGGCGGCCGGCCCGCCCAGAGGTTGGCGAAGAAGCTGACCCATTGCGCCGCGAAGGCGTCGATGTAGCGGTCCAGGAAGAAGTCCGACAGGCGGGATCGCATGTCCGTCCCGTCCGCGAGGTTGACGCGCAACTCGTCCACCAGCGGGTTCTCGGCCCGCAGCGACCCCTTTTCCCCGAAGACCTCGATGCGCTGGTCGTAGCCGAAGGCGCAGCGGCGGGTGTTGAGGATCTGGCACTGGACGCCGGAGGCCGTGCGCATCACCACGCTGATGCTGTCGTGGTCGCCGGCCTCGCCGATCGCGGGGTCCACCAGCACCGAACCCGTGGCGAAGACCTCCACCGGCTCTTCGCCCAGGATCAAGCGGGCCATGTCGAAGTCGTGGATCGTCATGTCCTTGAGGATGCCGCCGGAGCTGGCGAGATAGGAGATCGGCGCGGGCGCGGGGTCGCGGCTGATGATGGTGAGGTTCTCGATCCGGCCGATCGCCCCCTCCCCCAGTCGCTCGCGCAGACGCGCGAAGGTCCGGTCGAAGCGGCGGTTGAAGCCGATCTGGACGCGGTCGGCGGCGTCCCCGATCCGGTCCCTGCATTCCAGCGCGCGGGCCACCGAGAGATCGATCGGCTTCTCGCAGAACACGTGCTTTCCGGCGGCCACGGCGCGCACCAGATAGTCCACATGCGTGTCGGTCGGCGTGGCGATGGCGACGGCTTCGACCCGCGGGTCGACCAGTGCCGCCTCGACATCGGCATAGACCTCGCCGCCGAAGCGTCCGGCCGCGGCCTCCGCCGCCTCGCGACGGAGGTCGTAGACGCCCGCCAGTTCGGCCCCCGCGCTCCTGATGCCTCGCGCATGGACCTCCGCGATGCGACCGGCACCGAGCAATGCGACCCGCATGTGCTGCTTCCTTATCCCCGCCGGCGACCGGCCCGTTTCCACCCAAGCGCCGCGGAACGGCGCCTCCGGCGCAAGCTGTATCCATGCGCCGGGATGGGCGCAACGGCTGGCGGAGGGGGCCGTCGGTCATGTAAATTGACGATTCGAAGCGAAACCATAACCAGCGGCGATATCCGATGCTCGATCCGGCGGTCCGGCTCCGACATCTCGCGACCTTCGTCACCGTGGCGCGGGTCGGATCGGTGTCGCGCGCCGCCGAGCGGCTGCACGTCACCCAGCCGGCCGTGTCCAAGACGCTGCGCGAACTCGAGACCCTCCTGGGCGCGGCTCTGTTCGACCGGTCGCACCGAGCGGTCACACTGTCGAGCTTCGGCACCTTGTTCCTGCGGCACGCGGAGGCGGGCCTCGGCGCCTTCGACGAAGGCGCCCGGGCGCTCAAGGCGGCGCGCGACCCCGCCTCGCTGCCGCTTCGCGTCGGCGCCCTGCCGACCGTCTCCGCCCGGCTGATGCCGCAGGCCATGCAGAGGTTCCTGGCCGAGGGGCTCGGCGCGGTGCCGCGCGTCGTCACCGGGCCGAACGAGCATCTGCTGATCCAGCTTCGCGAGGGGCACCTCGACGTGGTGATCGGGCGGATGGTGGAACCGGAGACGATGGACGGTCTGGTGTTCGAGCCGCTCTATTCGGAGCCCCTGTGCCTGGCGGTGCGCGCCGGCCATCCGCTGCTCCAGGGCACGGCCTTCCGACCCGCCGCGGTGGCGGACTGCCTGGTCCTCCTGCCGCCGCCCGGATCGGTGATTCGGCCGGTGGTGGACCGGTTCCTCCTGTCGGCCGGGATTCCCGCTCCCTCGCGCGTGATCGAGACCGTGTCGCTCGCCTTCGGCCGCGCCTTCCTGCGCGACACGGACGCGGTGTGGATGATCTCGGAAGGGGTGGTGGCGCGCGACCTCGCGGAAGGGACGCTGCGCCGCCTGCCGCTCGACATGGCGACGACGATGGGGTCGGTGGGCGTCACCCGGCGCGCCGGAGCCGAGCTGCCGGCGGCGGCCGAGATCTTCCTCGCCGGCCTCAAGGAAAGCGCGCGCCTTCTGGCCGCCTCCTGAGCCGATCGGCTCAGTGCAGCGCACCGACGCCGATGAAGCGTTCCGCCAGCGCGGGGTCGAAGTCCTGCGCGCCGCCCGACCAGGCGAGCCGGCCGCGCTCCAGGATCAGCACCGTGTCGGCGAAGGCGAGCGCCGAATCGACGCGCTGCTCCACCAGGAGGATGGTCATCTCCTCGCCGGCCGCCAGCCGCCCGAAGGCCGCCATCAGCTCCTCGCAGATGATCGGCGCCAGCCCTTCCAGCGGCTCGTCCAGAAGCAGCACGCCGGGCCGGCCGAGGATGGCGCGCGCGGTCGCGAGCATCTGCTGCTCGCCGCCCGAAAGCTGGGAGCCGAGGTTGCGCCGGCGCTCCGCGAGGCGCGGGAACAGCGCGTAGGCCTCCTCGACCGCGCCGCGCTCGCGCCCCTTCAGGCCGACCCGGAGGTTCTCCTCCACGCTCAGGGAGCGGAAGATGTCGCGGCCCTGCGGCACGTAGCCGAGGCCCTTCAGCGCGCGGCGCGAGGTGAGCAGCGTTTCCAGCGCCTCGCCCCCGACGCGCAGCCGGCCGCCCCGGTGGCGGGTGAGGCCCATCAGAGTCGCGAGCAGCGTCGTCTTGCCCATGCCGTTGCGCCCGAGGATGGCGACGCGTCCGCCGGCTGGCACCGAGAACGAGACGTCCTCCAGGATCACGGTGGGCCCGTAGCCCGCCGTGAGCCCCTCGACCTCAAGCGGCAGGGCGGGCATCGGCATAGCTCCCGAGATAGGCTTCCCGCACGCCGCGGTCGGACGTGACCTCCGACGCGGGACCGGTGAAGATGACGCGGCCGGCGGCCAGGACCACGACCTCGCGCGCGAAGCGGAACACGAGGTCCATGTCGTGGTCGATCATCAGCACGGCGAGTTCGGCGGGCAGCTCGGCCAGCGCCTCCTCGATCAGGCGCGTCTCGCCCTGCGGCACGCCGGCGGCCGGCTCATCGAGGAGCAGCACCTTGGGCCGGAGTGCCAGCGCGATGGCAAGTTCCAGGAGGCGCTGTTGGCCGTAGGCGATCTCAGCCACCTGCCGCCGGCCGATCTCGGCGAGGCGCAGGCGCTCGAGAAGCTGGTCGATCTCGGCCGTCACCTCCGGCATGCGCTCGTAGTGGCCGACCATCGCCCCGGCGCGCCCCTCGCGCTGGAGGATCGCGAGCGCCAGATGTTCGCGCGCGGTCAGGTCGGGAAACAGGCGGGTCACCTGAAACGAGCGAACCAGGCCCGAGCGCACGCGCTCGGCGGTCGGCGTGCGGGTCACGTCGCGTCCGGCCAGCCGGACGCTTCCCGCATCGGGGCGCAGATGGCCGGTGACGAGGTTGATCAGCGTCGTCTTTCCGGCGCCGTTCGGCCCGATCAGCGCGGTGCGCGCGCCGGCCGGCAGCGCGAGGCTCACCCCGTCGGTCACCGCGAGGCCACCGAACCGCTTGCGAAGGTCGCGGATCTCCAGGAGCGCGCTCATCGACCCCGCCTCCCGATCCACGAGGCGAGCGAACCGTAAAGGCCGCGCGGAGCGAAGAGCACGACGAGGATCAGGAGCGCCCCCACCAGGGTAAGCCAGTGGAACGGGTTGGCCGCCGACACGACATGCTCGAACCACATGAAGACGAAGGTGCCGACCAGAGCGCCCCAGACGGTGCCCACGCCGCCGAGCACCAGCATCACCAAGGCCTCGGCCGACGTCGTGAAGGAGAGGGAATCGAGGCCGACGACGCGCGTCGACAGGGCGGCCAGCGCACCGCCGAGCCCCGCCACGAGGCCGGAGACGACGTAGAGGCGCAGGAGCACCGGGTAGACCGACCGGCCCATGGCCGCCACGCGAACCGGATCCTGCCGGATGGCGCGCACCAGGAGGCCGAACGGCGAGCGCACGAGAAGGCGGACCAGGAACACGGCGGCGACCAGGACGCCGAGCCCGAGCAGGAACCCGGTGCGCCCGAAGAGGTCGAACCGGTAGAGGCCGAACAGCGGGGCCGGCGCGATGCCGTAGAGCCCGTCCGAGCCTCCGGTCCAGCCGCTCGCCTTGTTGGCGATCTCGACGCCGAGCTGCACCATCGCGATCGACAGCACGAGCTGGGGCAAGCCGTGCGCGCGCAGGATCACCGCGCCCGAGACGAGGCCGGCGAGCGCGCCGCTGAGCGCGCCCACCAGGAGCAGGAGCAGCGGGTCGGACAGGCCGAAATGCACCGCCGCGATGCCGGCGCCGTAGGCGCCCGCGCCGAACAGGGCGGCGTGGCCGAGCGTCGCGACGCCGCCCTGCCCGGTGACGAGCTCCAACGAGAGCGCAAGGAGAGCGAGCGCCATCAGCCCGGTGAGGAAGCTGAGGCTGGTCGGAAACAGCCAGTAGCAGGCGAGGCCGACCGCGAGGACGGCGAGCGTGCCGAGGCAGTCCGCGAGGAAGCCCGTGCGGGGACGGTCGGCGCCGGAGCGCCGGGTGGGCGTGACGGCAAGGGTCATGCGGCGCGCCCCATGAGGCCGCGCGGGAACACCAGGATCACCGCGATCACCGCGAGGTAGAAGAAGAACTCGCCGAAGTCCGGCATCAGGTAGCGCCCCACCGTATCCACGGCGCCGAGGAGCAGGCTGGCGAGAAGGGCACCCGGGATCGAGCCCGCGCCGCCGACGCACACCACCACCAGGAAGGTCACCATGTAGCGCAGCGCGTAATAGGGCTCGATCGGCAGCATTTCGGCACCCACCACGCCGCCGAGCGCGGCAAGCCCCGTGGCCAGCGCGAAGCTGAGGGCGTAGACACGCTCGGTGCGCACGCCGAGCGCCGCCGCCATGGACACGTTGTCCACCGCCGCGCGCAGCCGCACGCCGAAGTCGGTGCGCTCCACCAGGAACCACAAGGCGGCGGCGATGCCGAGGCCGCACAGGATGGCGAAGAGCCGGTGCGCCGAGACCGTGCGGAAGCCGAGGTCCACCGGCGCACGCAGGAGTTCGGGCAGCGGCACGACCTTCAGCGTCGGCCCGAGCAGCCAGTTGGCGACGCCGATGATGCAGAAGGTGATGCCGATGGTCATCAGGACCTGGGTGAGTTCCGGCTTGCCGTAGATCGGCCGATACAGGAGGCGCTCCAGCGGTAGCGCAAGCACCACCGTGAAGGCGACCGCCCCCGCCACCATCAGCGGGAACGGCACGCCGTAGCTCGTCCCGAGCCACGAGGCGACATAGCCGCCGACCATGGCGAAGGCGCCGTGCGCGAGGTTCACCACGCGCATCAGGCCCATGGTCAGGGACAGGCCGATCGAGATCACGAACAGCACCATGCCGTAGGCCAGGGCGTCGACGGCGATCGAGAGGACGAGTTGCATCGGATCTCCGAAACGCGGGGGGCGGCCGGCGCGCGCGAGGCGGCCGGCCGTGTGCCTCAGTTCTGCCAGCCGAGGTCCGGCGTCTTCTCGAAGCTCTGGATCTCGCGGTTGAAGAACGTGCCGTCCTCGGCCTTGGCCACCTCGCGCAGGTAGATCGTCTGCGTCGGCGAGCGCGTCTCGGCATCGATCGTCACGGGGCCGCGCGGGCTCTCGAAGCTCATGCCCTTCA
Organism: Aureimonas flava; assembly: GCF_003583935.1. Taxonomy (GTDB): domain Bacteria; phylum Pseudomonadota; class Alphaproteobacteria; order Rhizobiales; family Rhizobiaceae; genus Aureimonas; species Aureimonas flava. The sequence goes on from NZ_QYRN01000003.1 coordinate 222,958, forward strand.
CCGCCTCCACCGCGGCGGCCGCGTCCTGCTCGCCGCCCGTGGCCTCGATCATGGCCGCGATCACGCGCATGCCGTCGAAGGCACCGACCGCCGGGAAGGTCAGGAGCTTCGGGTCGCCGATGGCCGAGCGCGCGGCGTCCACGAAGGCCTTGTTTTCGGGGCTGTCGTGCGCCACCGAGTAGTGGAAGGTCGTCAGGAACCCCTCGACGCTGGCGCCGAGCGCCGGGAGGTCCGATTCCTGCGTCAGGTCGCCGGGCGCCAGGAACGTGACGCCGGCTTCCTTCAGGCCGTTGTCGTTGTAGGCCCGCGCGAAGGCGAGCGTCGAGGGGCCGGACGGCAGGAAGGCGAACAGGGCGTCGGCGCCGCTCGCGCGCACCCGCTGCATGATCGGCGAGAAGTCGTTGGTGGCGAGCGGCATGCGGATCTTCTCGACCACCTGCCCGCCCGCCGCCTCGAACGCGGTCGAGAACGCCTTCTCCGCATCGGCACCGGGCCCGTAGTCGCTGACCACGGTGACCACGCGCGAAAGGCCGCGCTGGCGGGCCACCTCGGCCATCGGGGCGGAGGTCTGCGGCAGCGTGAAGGACGTGCGCACGATCAGCGGCGACTGCTTGGTGATGGCCGAGGTCGCCGCGTTGAAGATCACGAGCGGCGTGTCGGCCTCTTCTAGGAGCGGGGCGATGGCAAGCGCGTCGGGCGTGAAGTAGACGCCGGCGAGGTACTGGACCCCGTCCGACACGACGAGCTCCTGGGCGAGCGCCCGCGCGCGGGCCGGGTCGGCCGCCGGCAGGTCGCGGTAGACGACCTCGATCTCGTCGTCCCCGACGTTGCGCCCGTTCAGCGCGAACCATGCGTCGACGCCCGCCTGGAAGTTCTTCCCCTGGTTGGCGTAGGGGCCGGAGAACGGACCGATCACGCCCACCCGGATCGTGTCGGCGGCGGCGGGCGTCATCAGGAGCGCCAGGGCGGCGCCGGCCAACAGGCCGAAGTGCGGCAGACGTGTCACGACGAGGTATCCTCCCAGAACCTTCCGGCGATTGGCCAGCCCGAGCCCGTTCCGGCCCGTCCCAACTCCCGCCTATGGAGGGGAAAGGTAACCGCGAGGACGCCGCAACGTAAAATCACCTTCATCCGATCTCGTATAACCCACCGGTAATGAACTTTTCCGCTATTCCTGCGGCGTCCCGTCGGCGATGCGCCGGAACGACAGCGGACTGGCGCCGACGCGGGCCTTGAAGAAGCGGCTGAAATAGGCGGCGTCCTCGAAGCCGAGGCGATAGGCGACCTGCGCGACCGGAAGTGCCGTGTAGGCCAGAAGGCGCTTCGCCTCGATCAAGCGTCGGTCCTGGACGAGCCGCGAGGGCGAGCGGCCCGTGACCGACCGGCAGGCCCGCGCCAGATGCGACGCAGACACCCCCGCCTCGCGCGCGTAGTCCGCGAGCGACCGCGCCGTTCCGAAGCCGCCCTCCACCGCGTCCAGAAAACGGCGGACGATCGGCACCAGGGAAGGCGTGTCGTCCTCGCGCCCGTCCTCGCCGCGTGGGTTGGTCCGCCGATGAACCCACAAGGCCAGCAGCGCCGCTCGCGCGCACAGGCTCGCCTCGCGTCCCGCCGCGACGGTCTGGTAGTCCCGCAGCAGCGTCGCGCACAGGAACCGCGCCTCCTGCCACTCCTCCGCCGGCAGATCGCCGACCACGCTGCGGAAGGCGCCGAGACGCTGGAGAACGGCCGGCGCCAGCGCGAGGCCGGAGCGCAGCAGGTTCGCCGGCACGCTGACCACGGTGCCGACCGTGCCGGGAGCGAAGTCGTAGGCGTGGACCACCAGCGGCGGAACCCAGGCGAGCGCGGGCGCCGGCAAGGGGATGCGCCGCCCTTCCGCCGTGGCCATCGCATGCCCCTCGGCCACCAGCAGCGCCTGGAACAGGTGCGAATGGCGATGCGGCGCGATGCGCCAGTCGAGATGCGACGAACGGCTGGAGATCGTTTCGGCGTGGACGCCCGCCGGCAGCTTGCCGCCCTCGGCTTCGCCGTAGAGCGCATAGACCGGTATCGACATGGAGGCTTGCGGCAACGAAGCGGATCCCGGCGCGCGATTTGTCCAAGTCTTTGCCCGAACGACGCCGCTGCGACAAGCACCGCCGAAGGGCTAGGATCCAATCCGGCGGCGCCAGGACGTGCCGCGGGAGGATTCCGGGAGCGCGGGAACTTGAAGACACAGGTCGTCATCGTCGGTGCCGGGCCGTCCGGGCTTCTGCTCGGCCAGCTTCTCGGGCGCGCGGGAATCGATACCGTGATCCTGGAGCGGTCGACGCGCGAGCATGTGCTCGGCCGCATTCGCGCCGGCGTCCTGGAGCGGGGCACGGTACGGCTCCTGGAAGAGGCCGGCTGCGCCGACCGCCTCCACCGCGAGGGCCAGATCCACCACGGGGTGGAACTCGCCTTCGACAACGAGCGGCTCCGCCTCGACCTCGCTGCGCTGACCGGGGGCGCCCACGTCACGGTCTACGGCCAGACCGAGGTGACGCGCGACCTGATGGAGGCGCGCGCGGCCGCCGGCTGGCCCACCGTGTTCGAGGCCGCCGACGTCAGGATCGAGGATGCCGCGACGACGCGCCCCCGCGTGTCGTTCGAGCAGGAGGGCGTTCGGCACGAGGTCGCATGCGACTTCGTGGCCGCCTGCGACGGCTACCATGGCGTCGGTCGCCGGTCGGTGCCGGCCGAGGCGCTGCGGACCTTCGAGAGGGTCTACCCCTTCGGCTGGCTGGGGCTCCTGGCCGACGCCCCGCCCGCGGCGGAAGAGCTCGTCTACGCGAACCATCCGCGCGGGTTCGCGCTGGCGTCGATGCGCTCCGCGACCCGGTCGCGCTACTATGTGCAGGTGTCGCTGGACGAGCGCGTGGAGGACTGGAGCGACGATCGCTTCTATCGCGAGTTGCGCGCGCGCCTGCCGGCCGATCTTGCCGCCGCCGTCACGCCGAGCCCGTCGATCGAGAAGAGCATCGCCCCGCTGCGCTCCTTCGTGGCCGAGCCGATGCGCTTCGGCCGGCTGTTCCTGGCGGGCGACGCCGCCCACATCGTGCCGCCCACCGGCGCCAAGGGGCTCAACCTCGCCCTCGGGGACGTCCACTACCTCACCGAAGGGTTCGTCGCGCACTACCGCGAAGGCAGCGATGCCGAACTCGACGCCTATTCCGCGCGCGCCCTGGCAAGGGTCTGGAAAGCTGAACGATTCTCGTGGTGGATGACGTCGGTCCTGCACCGCTTTCCCGACATGGACGCCTTCGCCCAGCGCATGCAGCGGGCGGAGTTCGACCACCTGACGGCCGTCCCGAGCGCGGCGGTCAACCTCGCGGAGAACTATGTCGGCCTGCCGTTCTGACGGCGCTCCGGGCGGCTCGACCGCGGATCAGGGCAACGCTTCGGGGGCGCAGAACCGCTGAAAGAGCTGCGAGGCGCGCGAGGCGTGCCGGTCGGGGTGGGTGAGCATGCTGAAGCCGCGCGCCGGAAGCTCGATCGGGCAGCGCGCCAAGACGCCGAGGCGCGTGAGCGGGCCGGCGGCCAGAGCGGACACCGCCGACGCGAAGGGGCCCGACTGCACCGCCGACAGGATCGCCTCGTTGGACGGCATGGTCATGATGACCTTGAGCGAGGCGATCCCGACGCCCAGTTCGACCAGCGCGGCCTCGAACTCCGAGCGCGTGCCCGAGCCGGCCTCGCGCAGGATCCACGACGAGCCCTCGGCAAGCTCGCCGGGCTCCAGTCGCTCCGCCCGCGCCCAGGGATGCTCGGGCGCCGTGACCACCCACAGCCGGTCGTCGCCGACCGGTCGGCTGGCCAGATCGGGCTCGTCGATGCCCCCTTCCACGAAGCCCACCGCTGCCCGACCCTCCAGCACCGCGCGCGAAACAGTGCGCGTGTTGCCGACCGTCAGGTGCATGTCGATGCCGGGATTGTCGGCGTGGAAGCGGGTGAGGATCGGGGGGAGCCAGTAGCTGGCGATCGTCTGGCTCGCGTAGATGGCGATCTCGCCGCTGGTCCCGTCGCCGAGATCGCGCAGCAGCAGCGACGCGCTGCGCGCGCTCGCCAGGACATCGCGCGCCTTGGCCAGAAACGCGCCGCCCGCCGCCGACAGCTCGACCCGCCGGCCGATGCGCTCGAAGAGCTGGACGCCGTGCTGCGTCTCGAGCTGCCGGATCGCCGAACTGACGGCCGAAGGGGTGAGACCGACGGCGGCGGCCGCGCGCGTCACGTGCTCGCGCTCGGCCACCGCCACGAAAACCGCAAGCTGTTCGAGCGTCATCAGGTTGTGCAATCCATTCGTACGAAACCTCAACAATTATTCGATATACTCATACAGCCGAACTGACTACCCCTCGTGGCACCGGCGCATCGACGCCGGCGATCCGCAAGGGCCCCTGCCGTGGCGCTGCCTCCCCTCTGCCTTCCCGCCCTCCTCCGTCTGGGCATCGTCTCGCTGCTCGCGCTGGCCGCCCAGGCCGGCCTGCACGCGGCCGGCATCCGAAACGGGCCGGACGCGATGGTGCTGGCGATCCTGATCGGCGCCGGCGCGAGCGCGCTCGTTCCGATGTCGCGGACGACGTCCGCCGGTGTCCAGTGCACCGCCAAGCCGCTTCTGGAGATCGCGGTCGTGCTGCTCGGAGCGTCGATGAACGTCGTCGCACTGATCGCGGCCGGCCCGGCGCTCGTCGGCGGCATCGTGGCGGTCGTGGTCGTGGCGCTCGGCGTCGGCTACGCGGCCGGCCGGATGGTCGGCCTGCCGCCGGCGCTCGCCGCGCTGGTCGCCTGCGGCAATGCGATCTGCGGCAACTCCGCCATCGCCGCCGCCGCGGCCGTGCTGCGCGCCCGCGCCGAGGAGATCACCACCGCCATCACCTTCACGGCCCTCGTGGGCGTCGCCGTGGTGGTCGCCCTGCCCTTCCTCCAGTCGGCCGCCGGCCTCGACCCGGCTCGGTTCGGCGTGCTGGCCGGGCTCACCGTCTATGCCGTGCCGCAGGTGATCGCGGCCACGGCGCAGGCCGGCTCGTTGGCCACGCAGCTCGGCGTCCTGGTGAAGCTGACCCGCGTCCTGATGCTCGGCCCGGTGCTGCTCCTGATCGCCGTGGCCGGTCGCCGCCAGGCGGGCCCGCGCCTGCCCCTCCACATGCTCGTGCCCTGGTTCGTGCCGGGGTTCATCGCGCTGATGGCGGCGCGCGGCTTCGGCTTCATCGACGAAGGCATGGCCGAGCTGATGAACGTGGTCGCGCGGGACTTCACGCTTCTCGCCATGGCCGGGCTCGGCCTCCTGATCGACCTTCGCGCCCTGGCCCGCTCCGGCGGCCGGGTGATCGCCGCCGCGTTTCTCGCCTTCGTGGTGCTGGCCGCCTCGAGCACGTTGCTACTCGCGGTGATCGACCTTTGATGCGGGCGCGCTTTTGCCGGAAACCCGCCCGAACCCGTGTTAAAGCGCCGGCCATGTCCGGCCTCCCATTCCACAGGAGCTCTATCGCATGCAGGAAATCTGGATCGACTATCTGAACGCGGGCGACGTCGCGGCGCTGGCGCTCGGCAACGACGAGATCCTCGACGCGGTTTCGGCGGCCCTGCGCGCGCAGGGACTCGGCGAGACGGTGATCGAGCCGCGTGTCCACCTGGTGCCGGAGAGTTCGGACAAGGGGCATTTCAATGTGCTGCGCGGCTACGTGAAGCCGCTCGACATCGCCGGCGTGAAGGTGGTCGGCGACTTCGTGGACAACTACAAGGTCGGCCTTCCGTCCGAGATGGCGGTCCTGAACCTGTTCAATCCGCACACCGGCATGCCCACCGCCATCATCGACGCGACCGCCATCACCGACATGCGCACCGGCGCGGTGACGGCCATCGGCGCCCGCCACCTGGCCCGCAAGGATTCCAAGATCCTCGGCCATGTCGGCGCGCGCGGCACCTCCTATTGGAACGTCCGGCTTCTCGACCACCTGTTCGACTTCGACGAGATCCGCGTCCACTCGCGCCGTCCGGAGAGCCGCGAGGCCTTCGCGGCGCGCCTGGAGCAGGACCTCGGCAAGAAGATCGTCGTCACCGACAACTGGCGCGACTGCCTCGAGGGCGCCGACATCATGATCGAGGCGAGCCGCCTGCCCGAGCCGACCCCGCTCTTCCGCACCGAATGGGTCAAGAAGGGCGCCTTCGTGGTGCCCTACGGCACGATGAGCGCGCTGGAGTTCGACCTCACCGACATCGTCGACAAGGTCGTGGTGGACGACTGGGGCCAGTGCGGGCCCGGCCGCCCCTACGGTGCGCTGCGGCGCCATGTGGACGAGGGCAAGGTGACGCGCGAGAACCTCCATGCCGAGATGGGCGAGATCGTCGCCGGCTCGCGGCCCGGCCGCGAAAGCGACGGCGAGACCATCCTGTTCTGGCATCGCGGCCTGTCCAGCACGGACGTCGCGCTCGGCGCCGCGATGGTCGAGAAGGCGCGCGGGCTCGGGCTCGGCCAGCGCCTGCGCTTCCGCTGAGCACCGTGGGGCTCGGCCGCTCATGACACTGGTCGCCTCCTCGCGCATGTACAACGTCGCGCCCGGCGCGCGCGCGGCCTGGGACGCGCTGTTCGCCTGGCTCGCCGGTGCTGCCGGCGTCGCGTTGGAGGCGATCGCCCACGCCCCGCCCGCCTCCCTCCCGGCCCTCTGGGGGCGGGAGGACCTCGGCGCGGCCGTGATGTGCGGCTTTCCCTATGCCAGCCTCGCGCCGGCCGAGCGCCCCGCCGCGCTGGCCGCGCTGCGCCCTTCCGGCGCCTTTGCGGACGGCGGGGCGAACTATGCCAGCCACATCGTGGTGCGGGCCGACGCACCGTTCACCACGTTCGACGACCTGAAGGGCCGCCGGTTCGGATGGACGGTGCGCGATTCGCAGTCGGGCTACCATGCCCCGCGCCAGCACGTGGCGGCCCGTTGGGGCGCCATGCTGTTCGCCGAGGCGCGCGGCCCCCTGCTCAACCCGTCGGGCGTCCTTGCCGCGCTGGAGGCCGGGGAGATCGACGCCGGCCCGGTGGATGCCCAGTCCTTCGCGCTGCTGGCGCTGCACGAGCCCGCGCTGGCCGCTGGGCTCCGCGTCCTCGACACCACGGCGGCCCGGCCGGCGCCGCTTCTGGTGGCCGCGCCCACGCTGCCGCCCGAGACGCTGGGGGCGCTGCGCGGCGCGCTGCTCTCCGCCGACGCCTCGCCCGAGGCGCGTCCGCTTCTCCGGGCGCTGGCGCTCGATGGCTTCGCGGCGCCCGACCCGGCGCGCTACGGCGGCCTCGTCGCGCTCGCGCGGCAGGCCGGGCCGCCGGCCCTGCCCGCGTGGTGACCGCCGGCCGGCGGCGTCAGATCGTCGGCAGCGTGTAGGATCCCTTGACCTCGAGCCGGCTGCCCGCCAGCACCATGCGGGCACGCGTCACCGGCACGTCGAAGTGGAACGTGCGCCGCTCGATCGTCGGACAGGCCGTGCCCACGGCCAGATCGAGCTTCCCTGCAAGGTCGCTGCCGCAGTTGACGGCGGCGATGCGGTGGTCGACGCTCGTCCACGGAATGTTGGCGAGCAGCCAGGGGCTCGGCGCGGCGCGCTCGAACGTCTCCTGCGTCACCGCGGGCGCGGCGGCGATGTTGATGAGGCGCGACTCCAGCATCAGCGGCGCGTCGTCGCCCAGGTGCAGCACCTCGACCCGCACCAGCGGTTCGCCGGAGGGCACGTCGCTCCAGTCCAGCCCGTCGCGCCCGTTGCGCAGGATCGCTCGGTCCAGCACCCGGTAGCCGTAGGCGAGGCCGCGGTCGCGCACGTCCTGCCGGATATCGGCGAGCGGCAGGATGAAGGTGCGGTGGAACTTGCGCGTCACCACGGTTCCCGCCCGTCGGTTGCGCTCCACGAGGCCGCAACGCGCGAGTTCGGCGATCGCCTTGCTGACGGTCTGCCGCGAGGCGCCGAACTCCTGCGCGAGTTCCGCCTCGGAAGGAAGCCGCTCTCCGACCCCGTAGACCCCCTTCAGGATCCGTTCCGACATCTGGCGGCGGATGCGCACGAACAGCGATTCCTCGCTGCCGCCGCGCGCGGCGCGAGGGGCAACTCGGGGTTCGGATATCGTGGGCTGCAGCATCTCGTTATGTCCACTCAATATCCCGCGCCACGTCCTCGAACTCGACCCCGGCGATTCCCGGTCCGCGCTCTGGACCAGCCATTCCACGAAACCTTCCACCAAGTCGCATGAAACAAGCAAGAGCGTTGCAAAGCAACGGAGTTCCTTGATCCTATTCGGCACAGCTGCCCAACATTTCAGCGTCCTGAAGCACAACGGATAAGCAGGGTCGGAGGATCGCCACAGGCCTCCTCTTTATGACTTTACATTACCGGAGAAACGCCGCAGCATCCTCCTGCCGGCGGGTCCTGCCCGTCACCCATCGCGCCCTTCCGGGAGATCCCGCATCATGAAGACTGCCACACTTCTCGGCCTCGCGATCGCGCTCGGCCTGGGCACGGCCGCCAACGCGCAGGCGTTCAAGATCGGAAGCAAGAACTTCACCGAGCAGGTGATCCTCGGCGAGCTCTACGCCGCCGCGCTCGAAGCGTCCGACATCCCGGTGGAGCGCAAGCTCAACCTCGGCGGCACGCTGATCGCGCAGCAGGCTTTGACCTCGGGCGACATCGACATGTACCCCGAATACACGGGAACCGCGCTGGTGGCCGTGGTCGGCGGCAAGATCAAGAGCGACCCGAAAGCCGTCTACGACGAGGTCAGCGCCTTCTACCAGGACAAGTTCCAGCTTCGCTGGCTCCAGCCCGCCGGCATCAACAACGGCTACGCGATTCTGGTCAGCGCGAAGACCGCCGAGGACAACAAGCTCGCGACCCTGTCCGACCTGGCCGCCGTGGCCGGCAAGATGTCGCTGGGCGCCGGTCCCGAGTTCGCCGATCGTCAGGACGGCATCCCGGGCCTGCGAGACGTCTACGGCATCGAGTTCGGCGAGTTCCGCCAGTTCGCGCGGCTGGTGCTGCGCTACGAGGCGCTGGCCGGCGGCCAGATCGACGTCGCCAACGGCTTTGCGACCGACTGGCAGATCGCGGACCAGAAGTTCGTCCCGCTGCGGGACGACAAGGGCCTCTTCCCGCCCTACTTCGTCGCTCCCGTGGTCCGCGAGGATGCGCTCAAGACCTACCCCGCCGCCCAGGAGATCCTGGATCGCGTCAGCACCCTCCTCGACAACGACACGATGCAGGTCCTGAACGGTCGCGTGGAGCGCGATCACGAGGAAGCCTCGGACGTGGCGGAGGACTTCCTGCGCGAGCATGGCGTCATCCAGTGATGTCGGACGGCGGGCGCGCAACGCCGGAACGCGGTGCGTCGCCGCTTGTCCTGAAGACGGACGGCATCGACGTGGATGCCGTCCGGCGCGTCGCCGAGGACGAGGCCGCCGTCGCGGTCTCGCACGAGGCCGAAGCCGCGATCGCCGAAGCCCATGCCTGCCTTCTCCGGCACGCGGGCGCCGGCGCCGCGATCTACGGCGTCAGCACGGGTCTCGGCGCGGCTGTCGACACCGCCGTGGCGCCGCAGGGGGGCGACGCGCAGCGGCGCATCGTGGAAGCGCGGGCGGTCGGCGTCGGCCCCTTCGCCACTGTGCGAGAGGTGCGCGCGACCATGGTGGTGCGCCTCGCGCGCCTCTGCCTCGGCCGCTCCGGCGCCTCGACGGCCGCCGCGGCCGGCCTCGCCACCATGCTCAACGAAGGCATCCACCCACGCATGCCGCTGATCGGCTCCATCGGCGAGGCGGATCTCGCTCCGCTCGCGCACCTCGCCTGGGCGATGACCGGCGACGGGCCGGCGGAGACCCGCGACGGCCGCCTCTGCACGGGCGGCGAGGCCTTCGCGGAGCGCGGCCTCGCGCTTCCCCGTTTCGCCCCGAAGGACGGCCTCGCCCTCGTGTCCTCCAACGCCGCGGCGGTGGGCCTGGCCTGCCTCGCGGTGGGCGACGCCGAGCGGGTCCTGTCGGCCGCGCTTGCCGCCACCGCCCTGTCGTTCGAGGCGTTCCGCGCCTCCCTCGATCCGATCGACCCCGCCGCGATGGCGCTGCGGCCGGTGCCGCGCGGCGCCGCCGTGGCGCAGGCGCTGCACGGCCTGCTGGCGGGCGGCGACCTGCCCATGCCCGGCGCCGCGCGCCGGCTGCAGGATCCGCTGAGCCTGCGCGTGGGCCCCCACGTGCTCGCCGCCTGCCTCGACGCGCTCGATCGCGCCCGCGCCGCCACCAACGACGAGCTCGCCTCCAGCGACGACAATCCGGCGGTTCTGGTGGAGGCCGACCGCATCCTGCCGAACGGCAATTTCGACGCGACGCACCTGGCCCTCTCCTTCGATGCCCTCGCCCTGGCCCTCGCCCGCCTCGCGGCCGCCGGGGGCGAGCGGATCGCCAAGCTGATGTCGCCCGCCGCGAGCGACCTGCCGCGTTTCCTCGCTCCGCAGGACGAGCCCGGCGCCAACGGCTTCGCGACGCTCCAGAAGACGGTCGCCGCGCTGGTCGCCGAGATCGCGCACGCCGCCGCGCCGCTTCCCTTCACCGTCCTGCCCGTGGCCGACCGGGTGGAGGACTACGCGTCCATGGCGATGCCCGGCATTCGCCGCCTTCAGGGGCTCGTCGCGCATCTGCGCATGCTGGTGGCGATCGAGATGGTCGTGGCGGCGCGGGCCTGCGACCTTCGCGGCGCACGCCTCGGCGAGGGCACCGCCTCCCTCCACGCGGCGATCCGCGAGCGCGTCCCGCCGCTCCTGCGCGACCGCCCGGCGGCCCCCGACATCGCCGCGCTCGACCGCGCCATCGCGCGGGGCGAACTGCAGGCCTTCCGCGACGAAGCGAGCGTTTGCGCATGACATGGACCTTCCGCAACCTGGACCGCATCCTGGAGGCGCTGCTGCAGCATCTCGTGCTGGTCTTCCTGTCGGTGTCGATCGCGCTCGTGGTCTCGCTGGCGATCGGCATCTGGTCGGCGCGCCGCCCGCGCACCTTCGGCCTGGTGCTCGCGGTCACGGGCGTGCTCTTCGCGATCCCGAGCCTCGCCCTGTTCGCGCTTCTGATCCCGATCATGGGCATCGGCAGCGCGCCGGCGATCACCGGTCTCGCCGCCTATAGCCTGATGATCCTGGTGCGCAACATCGGCACCGGCTTCCAGGCGATCCCGGACGAGGTCCTGGAGGCGGCCCGCGGGCTCGGCTACAGCCCGGCGCGGCGCCTCCTCGAGATCGAGCTGCCGCTGGCTCTGCCCTTCATCGTCGCGGGCGTGCGCATCGCGAGCGTGACGGTGATCGGCATCGCCACCGTGGCGGCCTACATCAACGCCGGCGGCCTCGGCGTCCTCATCTTCGAGGGCATCGACCAGCGGTTCCTCGAGAAGATCCTCGTGGGCGGTCTGCTGACGGCGGCGCTGGCGCTGTTCTTCGACTTCGCGCTCGCACGCCTGGAGCGTGCGCTGGCGCCCGCCGGACGGAGAACCGCATGATCCTCCTCGACGCCCTGAACTGGATCGCCGAGAACCAGTCGACGTTCTTCGGCGCCTTCCGCCAGCACCTTGTCATGTGCGCCACCTCGCTGGCGATCGGCTCGGCGGTCGCGATCCCGCTCGGCTTCGCGGTGGCGCACTCGCCGCGCGCGGCCTTCGCCGCGGTCAACCTCGTGGGCGCCTTCCGGGCGATCCCGAGCCTTGCCATCCTCGCGGCCATGCTGCCGATCCTCGGCATCGGCTTCCTGCCCTCGGTGGTGGCGCTCGTGGTGCTCGCGATCCCGCCCATGCTGCTCAACACGATCGCCGGCGTGCGCGGCATCGACCCTGCCATCATCGACGCCGCCTCGGGGATCGGCATGGGCCGGCGCGAGCGGCTCCTCCAGGTAGAACTGCCGCTCGCCGTGCCGCCGATCGTGGCGGGCCTCAAGACGGCGTCGATCCAGCTAATCGGCGGCGCCGCGCTCGCCTCCTTCATCGGCGGCGGCGGTCTCGGCGACTTCATCAACACCGGTATCGCCATCATGGACATGGCCCGCCTTCTGGTCGGCGCCGTGCCCATCGCCCTTCTCGCCATCGCCACCGAACTGCTGCTGAGCGGGGTCGAACGCCTCGTGAAGCGGCAGGGCTGACGGCCGCATCCCTTCGCCAGGAATATCCCATGATCCGGCTCGAGAACGTCACCAAGTCCTTCCCCGGCACGGCGCAAGCCGCCGTCACCGGCCTCGATTTCGAGATCGAGACCGGCACCACGGTCGCGCTGATCGGGCCGTCGGGCTGCGGCAAGACCACGACCATGCGCATGATCAACCGGCTGGAGGTGCCGACCTCGGGCCGCATTCTGATCGACGGTCGCGACGTGGCGACCAGCGAGCTGACGCTCCTGCGCCGCAACATCGGCTATGTGATCCAGCATGTCGGGCTCTTCCCGCACATGACCATCGCGCGCAACGTGGCCGCCGTCCCGCGCCTTCTCGGCTGGGACAAGGCGCGCACGGACCGGCGGGTGGACGAGCTCCTCCACCTCGTGGGGCTGGATCCGGCGACCATGCGCGCCCGCCTGCCGCACGAGCTCTCGGGCGGCCAGCGCCAGCGCGTCGGCTTCGCGCGGGCCCTGGCGGCCGATCCCGACATCATGCTGATGGACGAGCCGTTCGGCGCCATCGACCCGATCACCCGCGTGCGCCTTCAGGACGAGTTCAAGGAGATCCTGCGCGCGGTGCGCAAGACGGTGGTGATCGTCACGCACGATCTCGACGAGGCGATCAAGATGGGCGACCGCGTCGCCGTGATGCGCGACGGACGGCTTCTCCAGTACGACACACCCGACGCCATCCTCGCCCGCCCGGCCGATTTCTTCGTGGAAAGCTTCCTCGGGCCGGACCGCGCGATCCGACGCCTCGCCCTTCGAACGGCCGGCAGCGCCATGGGGCCGCGCCGCGAGGCGGCGACGACCCGTGGCTCGGTGGACGAGCGGGCGAGCCTGCACCTCGCCCTGTCGCTGATGCTCGCCGACGACCTGCCCGGCCTCACCGTGACGAACGCCGCCGGCGACGCCGTGGGCTACCTGGAACGCGAGAGCGTGGTGTCGGCGGCGCGGACCGAAGCCGCCCCCGTCTGACCGCCGGCGCGCGCGGAGGGCGCCGCCGGTTCACCCACGCCGGCGGACCCCACACAGATGAATCCGATCGCGGCGGACGGCCGACCGCGCCTTCGACGCCAACCTACCGATCACGGCGGGAGAAGGCAGAATGCGATAGATCCCGCACGCGCCGGCCCCTTCGATTCGCAAGCGTCGCCCGACCCGCATCGATCGCCTGCGTCCTGAAGCCAGCACCGACCCTGCACCGGAGCTCCTGCCCGGCTTCCAGCCGCTGCCCGCGGGCCTTAGGGAGCCGAGCACGCACGCTGTTCGGACGCAGTCGGCGGCGCACCATCCCGGCCTAACCGAAAAGCTCGCCATCACACGGTCGCCGGCGTGCTCGGCCGCTCCGCGCAGCCGAGCGCATTCGGCGCCGCTGTCGGGAATGGATAGCGTAGATGTTTGAAAGAGTGGTCGGAGTGGCAGGATTTGAACCTGCGACCCCCTCGTCCCGAACGAGGTGCGCTACCAGGCTGCGCTACACTCCGTGACCGAGCGGGTCTATAGCCAACCGCAGCCCTGGGCGCAACAGGATTCGCGCGTCCGACGCACCAAAACACGGACGGCGCGACGGCCCTTCCGCTTCCTTGCGCGCCACCCACCGAGCGACTATAGAAGCCCTCGCCGTCGGCGGGTCTTGGGGCGTAGCCAAGCGGTAAGGCAGCGGTTTTTGGTACCGCCATTCCCTGGTTCGAATCCAGGCGCCCCAGCCATCGGCGAATCGCCCGAATGCCCGGCTCCCCTTGGACGCCTCGCGGCGCTGCTCAGCTCTCGACGAACGCGAAGCGGTCGACGTCGAAGAGGCCGCGGTCGGTGAGCTTCAGATGGGGGATGACCGGCAGGGCCAGGAACGCCAGTTGCAGGAACGGCTCGGGCAGCGCGCAGCCCAGCGCGCGGGCGGCGTCCACCAGGGTTTCGAGGTCGTGCACCACGGTCTCGAACGGCTCGAGGCTCATCAGCCCGGCCATCGGCAGCGCGAGGCCGGCCGTGACGCGCCCCTCGTCGGCCACCACGAATCCGCCGCCACGCTCTACCACGCCGTTCACGGCCGCCGCCATGTCGCGCGCGCAGGTGCCGACCACGGTGATGTTGTGGCTGTCGTGGGCGACCGACGAGGCGATGGCGCCCCGTTTCAGTCCGAAGCCGTTGACGAAGCCGAGCCCGACATTGCCGTTGCGCCCGTGCCGCTCCACCACCGCGAGCTTCAGGACGTCCTGCGCCGTGTCCGGCTGCCATTCGCCGTCGCGAACCTCGAGCCGGGCGTCCATGCGCTCGGTCAGCAGCAGCCCGGCCCGGACGCCGATCACCGGCACCGCGCCGGCTGTGCCCGCCCCCGGCTGGCGGAAGCGTTCCGGCCGAACGGGCTCGGCCTTCATCGAGCCGAGGCCGACGGGCGCAACCGTCGGCCGGGCGTCGAACAGTGCCGGCTCCACCAGCCGCCCGCCCGCGACCACGTCCGAGACCCGGCACGCTTCGAGATCGTCCAGGAGCACGATATCGGCACGCCAGCCCGGCGCCACCATGCCCCGGTCGGCAAGGCCGAAGATGCGCGCGGCCGAGAGCGAGGCGGCGCGGTAGACATGGTGCACCGGGCATCCCCGTGCGATCAGCCGCCGGATCATGGCGTCGAGATGCCCCTCCTCGACGATGTCCAGCGGGCTGCGATCGTCGGTGCACAACGCCACGAAGGCCGAGGTGTCGACGGTCAGGATCTCGGCCAGCGCCTCCAGGTCCTTGGAGGCCGAGCCCTCGCGGATCAGGATCGCCATTCCCTTGCGCAGCTTCTCCATCGCCTCGGCGGCGCTCGTCGCCTCGTGGTCGGTGCGGATGCCGGCGGCGAGGTAGCCGTTGAGCGCCGTGCCGCGCAGCAGCGGGGCGTGGCCGTCCACGTGCCGTTCCTGAAAGGCCTCGAGCTTGGCGAGGATGCCCGGATCGAGACCGAGAACGCCGGGATAGTTCATCATCTCGGCAAGGCCGTGGACCTTGGCGTGGTCGAGGAACGGCAGGAGATCGTCGATCTCGAGCCGGGCGGCGGCGGTCTCGAAGCCGGTCGCCGGGACGCAGGAGGACAGGTTGATGCGGATGTCCATCACGCTCGCCTCGGCGCAGGCCGCGAAATAGCCGATCCCCTCCGCGCCCAGGACGTTGGCGATCTCGTGCGGGTCGCAGAACACGGTGGTCACGCCGCGCGGCAGCACGCAGCGGTCGAACTCCAGCGGCGAGACCAGCGAGGATTCGATGTGCAGATGCGTGTCGATGAAGCCGGGAACCGCGAAGCGCCCCCGCGCCTCGATCACCCGCTCGCCCTCGTATCGGCCGTGCGTGCCGACGACGCGATCGCCGACGATGGCGATGTCGGTGGTCTCGACGGTGCCGGTGATGAGGTCCAGGAGCCGCGCGTCGCGGATCACGACGTCGGCCGGCCGGCGGCCTTGGCCGGCGAGAATGCGGTGGGACAGTTCCGAAGCCATGGCAGTTTCCTCGTCGCACGGGCCGGACGCGCCGGCCGCGCACAAGGTCTAGCGTCCCCGGCCGCGCGGCGAAATCCCCCGCGCCCCCGCGCTCGCCCGCTTGAGAACCGGCCGCCGTTGCGATAGGCGTTCGGGCTCGGGTCGGGCCTGTAGCTCAATGGTTAGAGCCGGCGGCTCATAACCGCTTGGTTGCAGGTTCGAGTCCTGCCGGGCCCACCCGCCTCATCGCGCGATGCGCAGCGCCGAGATCTCGTCGGTGATGGAGGAGAAGGCGCTCAGAAGGTCGTTGGAGTTCTTGGCGTCGTAGTAGAGCTTGGCGCCCTTGCCGTCGATGCCGTTGGAGGCGCAGGCCCGCAGCCGCTCCTTGATCGGACTTCCGTCCTTCAGGTCGAAGGCGATCGAGAAGATCACGATCCCGTCGCCGCCATCGTCGTTGGTGCCGTCCTTCTTGATGTTCTCGCAGACGCGGCTCATCGTCTCGTTCATCGCGGCGGTGATGTTGGAGATGGCGGCCTTGGGCTTGGTGGAGAGGGTCGCGTCGAACATCCGGCCGATCCGCACGGTCGGCGTGCTCTTGGTGGTGTCGAGGATCTGGCCGTAGCCGTAGGTGCCGAACATCGAGCGGTTGGCGTTGGTCAGCTCGATCTGCTCGCCGGACGTGTAGGCCGCGTTGTAGGTGTTCTCGCCGTCCGTCATCAGGACGACGACCTTGAGGTTCTCCTTGGTGTTGCGGGGACGGCCCTCGGGGAAAGGCTGTCCGTCGGTGAGCGTGCGCCAGCCCCAGGCCAAGCCTTCCGCGATGTTGGTGCCGCCCAGGGGCTGCATGTCCCGCACGGCGCTCTGGACCACCGATTCCGTCGCAGTCAGCGGCGTGATCTTCGTCGTGGTGCAACCGTTGTTCGGACCTTCCTTTTTGCGATCTGCGTTGGGCGATTCCAAATACTTCGTCACGTCCCGCTGCTTCGCCAGGGCCGCGGCGTCGCCGTCCGGAGCATTGCCCGTGTCGGGAAGATAGTCGTTCTTCACCGACGAAAGCGAACCGCTCCAGTTGTATTCGGATGGGGCCAACAGCGGCACAAAAAGCGTCGACGGGTCCTTCTCGATCGGGGCGTTGTCGGTGATCGCATATCCGTTCGGCCGCGACATGACGCAGCCCGCCCAAGCCCAGTCGCTGTAGCGCTTGCCCAGCTTTTCGAAGATCGTGAACTTGGTCAGCGGCCTGAGGAGAAGATCCTTCCAGGAACCGTCGGACATCTTCTGAGCCTGCCGGAAGCCGTAAACCTTCCAGGTCGTCCAGTCCAAGTCGTCGTGATGCGAGGGGTTGAGGCCCTTGGTGTCCATCCAGGTGGCGGAGGCATAGTCCTTGCCGACGTTGACCGACGCCGCGAACGGCACCACGGAGATGCGGACCGGATCCTTGGCGTTGGCCGCCGGCTGGGAGACGAGCATCTTGGAGACCAGCGACTTGGTGGCCTCGCGCAGCGTCACGATCTTGGCCGCGCCACCGCCGGCCGGCGCGTTCTTCATCGAGCCGGAATTGTCGAGCACCAGCGCCAGTTCGATCGAGCGGTTGGCGACGATCACCTCGCTGAACGCTTCGAGATGCCAGCGCTCCAGGTCGACCTTGCCGCCCGTGACGGCCTTCACCGCTCCGCCGAAATAGGTCGGAGCGTCGCGCACCGCCGAAACGCGCAGCACGTTGTTGCCGTCCACGCGCGTGACGCCGTCGTAGGAAAAGCGCGTGTCGGCACTCGCCTCGCTTCCCTCGTTGGCGAAGAAGAGGGACTGCGCCCATCGCTCGAGCTCAGCCGGGTCCTGCGTGCGGCCGTACTGCTTGGCCGCGCCCAGCGCCGCCGCGTCGAGCGAGCGCTGCATGCTCCATTTCGACGCCTCGATCGCGGACGTGTCCACCGCCATGCCCATGGTCACGACGATCACGGGCATCACCAGCGCGAAGACGAGGGCGACGTTGCCGCGAACGTCGCGCCGAAAGGATCGATAGCGGCTCATGGCAGGTCCTCGCGCCGGGTCGGTGGAAGCGGGCGGATCATTTCCAGGCGATCTCCGTGCCCTTGCGGGGCCGGAACGTGAAGCGGCGCTCGAACTCCATCGTGCCGAATATGCCGACGAAGTCGAAGGCCGGCGTATAGGCGTAGCGCACCGTCGCGAGCACGAAGTAGGCGTCGGCAAGGCCCGCCAGCTCGTCCGGAAGCCGGTAGGGCGTGCCCTTGGCCGCCGCCTCCGCGGTTCCCCTTCGCGACCAGTCGACGGTGGCGACCCCCTTGGCGTCGGTGCGCACGGTGGTGACCGTGATCTCGGGCGGATCGCCGTCCACCGAACCGATGATGGCGTCGGAGATGAGAAGGACGTTGCGCATGCGCGTCGCGTCCATTTCGGAAGAGCGCGCCACGATGCCGCCCACCGTCTCAGCCGCGTTCGTCACCTTGCGCTTGGTGATGATGGCCTGCGAGGCCTCGAACGTGCCGAGATAGAACAGCAGCATCACCGGGAGGATGACGGCGAATTCCACGGCCGCGGCACCACGGCGATCGCGCAGGAACGGGAGAAATCGGGCGCGGCGCGGCTGCTCCATCCCCGGTCCTCAGCAGTTGGCCTTCGTCGACGTCGCGCCGCCGAAGGGTTCGTTCATGAAGGCCGCCATGGAGCCGAGGATCGCGTTGCCGTTCGTGTCCTCCGCGAAGCCGTTGAGGATGGAGGTCACCCAAGGCCACGGGTAATAGGCGCGGATCACGGTGATCGTGTCCTGCCCTCCCGGGTCGAAGCAGAAGTTCTCGCTGTCCACGGCGCCGTCGCGCAGCGCGACCGAGGTCGGGATCGGCGAGCCGGCCGGGAAGGTGCGCATGTCGAGCACCAGCCGATCGCAGGACATCATCATGTCGATATCGCCGCAGATCAGGCGGCGGAAGCCGTCGGCGTCCATGTCTGACTTCTGGACGCTGCCGGTCATCACACCGCGTGCGGCGGAATTGACCGCGTTGTTCAGCATGACCCCCGCGGTGGTGGCGAGCGCCGTCTCGATCATCGCCATCAGGACGAAGAAGAACGGCAGCGCGACGAGCGAGAACTCCACGGCCGCGACGCCGGACGCGTCGCGGCGGAACCGCGCGACGGCCTGGGCGACATGATCCAGAGTTGTGCGAGCGGGCCGCTTCATGAGGACGAGTTGTCGTCCAGCCCCTCTAACGCGAGCTTAAGACGATATCGCGCATTCGCAGCGTCCCCGCGATCCACCGCGAAATTCTTTGGCCGCGACCGAACCTCGAGACGCTTCCCTCAAGCGTCTTCGAATGCGCAATCGAACAAGGTGTCGTTGCCGAGATCGTAGGTGCGACAGCGGGGACGCAGGGCTTGGCTGAGGCGCGATACGGGCGACAGCGTAAGCCCCGGAGCGCCCGAGCCGATCACGATCGGGGCCACCGACACGTGCAGGCGGTCCACCAGCCCGGCTTCCAGGAAGTGGCGGATCGTCGCGGCTCCCCCCTCCACCAGCACATGGACCAAGCCTCGGTCGGCCAGCGCGTCGAGCAGCGAGCGCGGGCTCAGCCGATCCCCCTCCCCGCGCGCGAGGTGGATAGTCTCGCAGGGCGCCGGCGCGCGGCAATCGCGCGCGCGCACAAGGATCGTCCTCGCCTCGCCGGACAGGCAGCGCGCATCGGCAGGGACGCGCCCGTTGGGATCGATCAGCACACGCACGGGCGACGGGCCGGACACCTCCCGCACGGTGAGTTGCGGATCGTCGGCGACCACGCAGCCGGCGCCCACCACCACGGCGTCGGCCAGGGCGCGCAGGCGATGGAGATGGGCGAACCCGTCCGGGCCGGAAATCGGCGCCGCGTCGCCGTCCACCGTCGCCACGCGCCCGTCGAGGCTCTGGCCGACCTGCGCCACCACGAAGGATTCCCGGCGCCGGCGGGCCAGCGGCTCGTAGAGCGCCCAGGCCGGCTCGTCGTCGGGCGAGGGTCGCGCGGCGTCCTGCCCGCCGCGCAGCGCCAGAAGCGCCCGCCACGCCCCGTCGGAAACGCGCATCGCGCTCATGTCGCGGGTCCCGCGCCGCTCATCGCGCGCACGAAACGCTCGCGGAAGGCGTCCATCGGCAGGCTCGTCCCGCCCGGCGCGGGGACCATGCCGGTGGCGAGATCCCAGCCCTCCAACCGCCGAAGCACGGCCGGATCGGCGGACAGGACGTGGAACGGGACGTCGCGCGAGGCGCCGGGCCCCGTGACCAGCTCGGCCGGCTGATGGTCGCCGACCACCACGACCACCGCGTCGCGCGCGAACCGCGCCACGAACGAGCCGAGCGCCTCCAGCGCGTAGTCGATCGACAGGCCGTAGTTGAACCGCACGCGCTCGGGATCGCGCCACAGGACGTCGGGCGCCTCGCCGCCGGCGGCCTGCGCGTCGAACACGGTGCCGTCGCCGACCGCGTCCCACGGCACCATCCGGGGGATCGGCGTCCAGGGTGCGTGGCTGGAGATCAACGCGGTGATCAGCATCGTGGGTCCGGGCGTGCGCTCCAGCAGCTCGCCGATCTGCCGGAGCGTGAACTGGTCGGGCATGGTGACCCAGTTGAACGACCGGCCGCGATAGCCGAGATCGTGCGCGGCCAGGATCTCGTCGTAGCCGAACCAGGCGGCCTCGGGCCAGGGCATGGTGATCGCCGGCATCACCGCCGCCGTTCGCCATCCGGCCGCATGGAATAGGGCGTTGAGGCTTTGCCGGCGGCTCCGCAGCAGGCTTTCGTAGCGCGTCTGGTTGTCGATCGAGAGGCCCGAAAGGAGCGTGCCGTGCGCCAGCCAGCTCTGCCCGCCGGCGATCGGCGAGGCCATCCATCCGCTGCGCGAGCCGACACCGACCGCGGCGAGTTCGGCCTCCACCTGCCGCAGCCGCGCCTGCGTGCGCGGGGCGAAACGGGGCTCCTCCACCACGCTGCGACCGTAGGATTCCACGAACACGACCAAGACGTCGTGCCCCGTCAGGGCCGCGAGAGGCCCGTCCGGGGGCGCCGCGCGCAGCGGATCGTCGGCGACGTCACGCGCGAAGGTGGCCTGCGCGACGAAGGAACGGCGCGCGTCGGCGACCTTGGCGACGGCGTAGGACGAAGGACCCGCGGAGATCGGCAGGGGCACCGATGGGGCGAGGACAACGAGGAGCGTCGCGGCGACCGCCGAACCCAGCGCGGCCCCGGCCAGGAAGCCGCGCGTGCGGCCAGCGAGCCGGCGCAGGCCCGCCAGCCCCCAGGCCAGCACCGCCAATGCCGCCAGGAACGCCGCCAGCGCGCCGCCCACCGCGAGCAGCGCCCGTCCCTCCCCCACGGTGCCGGACAGGAGATGCCATCCGGCGACCAGCACCGTACGGTCCCCCACCGGGTCGAAGGGGCGGGAGAACGCCAGGAAGGTTCCCCAGTCCGCCAGCTTCAGGACCGCACCGACGCCCGCCAGCGCGACGACACCGGCGCACAGGAGCGCGAAGGCCCGGCCGCGAAGCAAGGCTAGAAGCCCCGCCACCCAGAACCATTCCACCGGAAACCGAAGATCGGCCACGGGCCCCGGTCGCGTCGGCAGCGCGAGAGCCGCAAGGAGCAGCGCGAGGCCGACCCCGATGCGCAGGCCGATCCGCCGAGGCGCGCGCCCGCCGCCGGTGGCGGACGCCGTCGGCTCCGTCACGCGCGGGGCCCCACCAGGCGCGCGTACACGTCGCCCGAACGCCGGTTGCGGGCGGCTTCCAGCGCGAGCCGCGCGCGGAACGCCTCGTCCCCGAGCCAGCGGTCGAGCCGGAAGCGCGCTTCCTCGCCGACCGCGAGATTGAACTCGTAGCGGCCGAGTTCGCCCAGCCGGTCGAGGCAGCGGAAGGCGAGGTCCAGGGTCGCGGGCGTGTATTCGAAGGCGAGGCAGCGCAGCGGCCGCGACAGGCCGGCCAGCACCTCCGCCTCGTGTCCCTCCACGTCGATCTTGCAGAAGGCCGGCTCGCCATGCTCGGCGATCAGGATGTCGAGCGTGGATACCTCGACGCTGACGCGCTCGCCCCATTCCACGCCGCGAAAGCCCTCGTCGCCGGCGACGCGCCCGCGCCATTCGCCGGACAGGGTGGAGACGGTCGGATGGCGCGCGGACACCGCGAGTTCCGCCCGGCCCGGTGCACGGCCAACGGCGCGGCGGTCGAGGCGGATCGTGGCCGGATCGAGCCGGCGGGCGAGATAGTCGGCGAAGAGCGGCTGCGGCTCGAAGGCGACCACGCGCGCCCCGGCCCGTGCCAGCGCCCGGCTACGACTGCCGACATGGGCGCCGATGTCGAAGGCGAGGTCGCCTGGCCGCACCAGCGTGCGCAGGAACCGGTCCAGCGCCCAGCGGCGCCACGGCTGGCCGTTGTAGATCGCGATCGAGCGCCAGAGGCCGAGGGTCGCCGCGTCGAGGCCGACGCGGTCCAGAAGACCTCGCTTCACGGCCGGACGCTCCGAAGCGCGCGGATGTCCACCGCGAAGGACCAGGCGAGAAGAACGAGCGCCGCCAGCACCACCCCTTCCGACAGGGGCGGGTCGACCGGCGGAAGCAGGGCGAAGCACAGAAGGGCGATCTGAAGGACGCAGACCGTCTTGCGCCGCAGCGACGGCGCCAGCGGGCGGGCGAGGCGCGGGTCGAGCGCGCCCCAGACGACAAAGGCATAGCGCATCAGGCCGATCAGGAACACATGGGCGCCGGCCTTGCCGTCGGCGAAGGCGAGCGCGCACAGGATCAGGATCAGGAAGGCGTCCACCTCCATGTCGAAGCGCGCCCCGAAGCGCGAGGCGAGGCCCGTGCGGCGCGCGAGCCAGCCATCCAGCCCGTCCAGCGCCAGCGCCAGCAGGGCGGCGCCGGCCAGCATCCACTCGAAACCCGCGTCGTACTCGGCCAGCCGGCCGTAGTCCCACGCGCAGGCGCCAAGGGCCGCCGCCATCCCTCCGCGCACCGCCGTCACGACGTTGGCGGGCCCGAACCGGACATGCGGATGCTCGCCGAGGGTCCACAGCACGAAGCCGACAACCGGCGCGAACAGCGCGAGCGCCAGCGGAAGCACCGGCCAGCCGGCATGGCCCTGAGAGACCAGAAGGCTCGCCGCGACCGTCAGCCCCAATGCGGTCGCCGCCAGCGTCGCGCAGGCGCCTGGAAGCGCCGGCGCGCCCGCCCGGCCGACCGCCGGGATCGGGCCGGCCTCCGGCATGGCCGGCAGGATGGGGTCGAAGCGCATCGCGCGTCAGCCGAGCTTCGCCGCGATCGCGGGCCAGTCCAGAAGGTGCCCCGCGCGACGTGCCTTCGTGACGAGATAGTCGCGGTTCTCCGCCGTGACCGTGCCGAGCACCGCCGTGCGGGCGCTTACCTCGATGCCCGCCGCCTGGAGCGCGGCGATCTTGGCGGGGTTGTTGGTGAGGAGTTCCACCGAGCCGATCCCGAGCCCGCGCAGCATGGCCACCGCCGCGCCGTAGCGCCGCCCGTCGGGCTCGAAACCGATTTGCGCGTCGGCCTCGATCGTGTCGAAGCCCTCGTGCTGCAGGCCGTAGGCGCGCATCTTGGCGGCCAGCCCGGTGCCGCGCCCTTCCTGGTCGAGATAGAGGAGCACGCCGCCGCCCCGCCGCGCGATGAGCTGCAGGCCCTCGCGGAGCTGGTCGCCGCAGTCGCATTTCAGCGAGCCGAAGAGGTCTCCGGTGATGCAGGACGAATGGATGCGCACCGGCACGGGCCCCGACGCGTCGGCCTCGCCCACCACGATCGCGAGCTGGTCGCGCTGAGCGAGGCCCCCGCGAAACACCACGAAGCGGCAGTCGGCGACGTCCCGCAGCGGAACGGGGGTGCGGGCGACCTCGCGGAAACGGGTTTCCTGCGCGGTGGCCGCGCGCAGCTCCGCCTCGGCCACCGCGAGGCAACGGACGAGCGTGGCGTCGCCCGGACGCGCCGGCCGAACGAGAAAGGCCGGCAGGAGCTGCGCGAGGCGCGCGAGCTCCACCAGGCAGCCGAGATCGGGAGCCGGACGCCAGGGCGCCTCGCTGCGCGCGCCGGCGGCGAAGGCGAGGCGCGACAGTTCGGCGATGTCCTGCGGGCCCGTGCGCAGGCACACCGGGCCGATGGTCGACAGGCCGAGCGCCCGCGCGCGGGGCGCGCTGAGGAAGAGATCGGTCTCTGCATCGGCCGCGGCGAAGAAGCGGGCGACGTCGGCGGGTGCGGCAGCGTCGAGCGCCAGCACGGCGAAGCGGGCGCCATCCGTGGCGAGCACCACGGGCCGCCCGTAGCGCAGTTCGGAAACGGCGCGCTCGGCGTTCAACTTGGCGATCTCCGAGACGTCGTCCCCACCGAACAGGATGTCGGAACCGCCTTCGCTCATCGCCTTCCACTCCCCACATCGACGCGCACCGGCAGGGCACAGCCGCCACGCGGCCCGGCGCTCGATCATGACAGCTAGACGACGGCGGTCCTTAATCCAGATTGACCGCTGAACGAGCGCGTGAGGTGGCCGTGAGGCCGCCGCCGACGCCGTTTCCAGGTGGGTGGGAGATGGCGCCATAGGAGCCCGAAGAAGCATGGGAGACGCCGGTCCCGACAGACCGGAAGACGGTCGCGCGCTCTGGATCGTGGGCGCCGGCCGCGCCGAGCTGCGTCGAAGCGTCGCCCCCGTTCCGACGCCCGAGACTTGCCGCGTGCGAAGCCTGTTCGGAGCGATCAGCCGGGGCACCGAGCGGCTGGTGTTCCAGGGCGCGGTGCCCGAAAGCGAGGACG
The DNA here is from genome assembly GCF_003583935.1 of Aureimonas flava. Lineage (GTDB taxonomy): Bacteria > Pseudomonadota > Alphaproteobacteria > Rhizobiales > Rhizobiaceae > Aureimonas > Aureimonas flava. The sequence goes on from NZ_QYRN01000003.1 coordinate 247,344, forward strand.
AACGCATGCGCGCGCCGCTCCAGGAGGGCGATTTTCCGTTTCCGGTGAAATACGGCTACAGCGCCGTCGGCACCGTGGAAGGCGGACCGGACCCCTTGCGCGGGCGCGTCGTGTTCTGCCTCCATCCGCACCAGGACCTCTTCGCCGCGCCACGCGCCGCGCTGCGCCTCGTGCCGGAGGACGTGCCGCCCGAGCGGGCGGTGCTGGCGCCCTTCATGGAAACCGCGCTCAACGTGGTCTGGGACGCGGCGATCGCGCCCGGCGACCACGTGGCCGTGATCGGCGCCGGGCTGATCGGCAGTCTCGTCGCCTACCTCGCCGCGCGCGTGCCGGGCACCGAGGTCACGCTGGTGGACACCGCCGAGGCGCGCCTCGGCCGCCTGGCGGGCTGGGGCTGTCGGCTCCGGCCGCCGGACGGAGCGCCGGCCGACCAGGACGTCGTGGTGCACGCGTCCGGCCAGCCGGAAGGGCTCGCCGCCGCGCTGGACTGCGCGGGCGTCGAGGCGCGCGTGGTGGAGGCGAGCTGGTTCGGCACGCGCCCCGTCGCCCTGCCGCTCGGCGGCGCGTTCCACGCGCGCCGCCTGTCGATCGTCTCCTCGCAGGTCGGCCGCATCCCCGCCGACCGCCGCGCCCGCTGGACCACGGAGCGCCGTCTCGACGCGGCGCTCCGGCTTCTGGCCGACCCGGTGCTCGACCGTCTGTTCTCCGGCGAAAGCGCGTTCTCGCGCCTCGACCGCGACTACGCGGCGATCCTCGCCGACCCCGACACGCTCTGCCACCGCATCCGCTACGCGGACTGACCCCTTCCCCTTCTCCAGCGCGAGGCCCGCCGATGTTCGCCGTCGAAGTCCGTGACCGCATCATGATCGCCCACAGCCTTCCCCGTCCCGTGTTCGGCCCGGCCCAGGGCATGCACGGGGCGACCCTCGAGGTGGACGCGGCCTTCTTCACGCAGGACCTGGACGAGGACGGCCTCGGCGTCGACATCGGCCTCGCCGCCGCGGTGCTCGGCGAGGTTCTGGCGCCGCTGAACTACCAGAACCTCGACGCGCTGGAGGTCTTCCGCGGCCGCGTCACCACGACCGAGGTGCTGGCGCGCCACGTGTTCGACGCCCTGGCCGGGCGGATCGCGGCGGGTGCCTTCGGGCCCGGCGGCGCGCGCATCCGGCGCCTGCGCGTGACCCTGCACGAGAGCCAGGCGGCGCGCGCCTGGTACGAGGCGGAGCTTTGAACGCGGCGGTCGCGCGCGATCTCGTTTTCGCCATTCCGGGCGACCTCGACGCGCCGAGCGGCGGCTACGGCTACGACCGGCGCATGATCGCCGAACTCGCCGATCTGGGTTGGCGCTTGCGCGTGCTCGCGCTGCCCGCCGCCTTTCCGGCGCCGGGGCCGGCCGACCATGCGGCCACGGCCGAAGCCTTCGCCGGGCTCGACGACGGCGCGCTGGTGCTGGTCGACGGGCTCGCCTTCGGCGCCCTGCCCGCCCTGGCGCGGCGCGAGGCCGCGCGGCTGCGGCTGGTCGCGCTGGTGCACCACCCGCTGGCTTTGGAAGACGGGCTGGCGCCGCCGGTGGCCGAGGCGCTGCGCCTCAGCGAACGCGAGGCGCTGGCGCACGCGCGGGCGATGGTCGCCACCAGCGCCACCACCGCCCGGCTCCTGAAGATCGGCTTCGGGGTCGCCGCGACGGTCGCCGTCGCCCCGCCCGGCACCGAGCGCCCCGATCGCCTCCCAACCACCCGCGACGCGCCGGTGCCGACGATCCTGTCGGTCGGCGCGCTGATCCCGCGCAAGGACCACGCCTTGCTGGTGGATGCGCTGGCGCGCCTCGCCGATCGCCCCTGGCGATGCCGCATCGTCGGCAGCCCGACGGCCGATCCGGCCACCGCCGAAATGGTGCGGGCGCGCGTCGCGGCCGCGGGTCTGGAGCGGCGCATCGTGCTGGCCGGTGCCGTTGCCGACGTCGAGGCGGAGTACCGCGCGGCCGATATCTTCGCCCTGCCGTCCCGCTTCGAGGGCTACGGGATGGCCTTCGCGGAGGCGATGGCGCACGGGCTGCCCGTGGTCGGCTGCGCGGGCGGCGCGGTCGCGGAGGTGGTGCCGCCGGAGGCCGGGCGGCTGGTGGAGCCCGGCGACGCCGCCGGCTTCGCCGAAGCCCTGCGCGCGCTCCTTGACGAACCGGCGCTTCGCCGAGACCTCGCGCTCGGCGCGTGGCAAGCGGCCCAAGGCCTGCCTACCTGGGCCGATTCCGCCCGGATCCTTTCCGACGCCTTGGAGGCGGTGCATTGAGCGGCTTCGACACGACCTGGCTCGACCTGCGCGAGCCCGCAGACCACGCCGCGCGGGACCATACCCTCCTGAATGCCGCGCGCGCCCACCTGCGGGCGGGCGGAGCGTCCGCGCTCGCGGTGGACCTCGGCTCGGGCACGGGCTCGACCCTGCGCGCCTTCGGCCCCGACGGCGGGACGCGCTGGCGGCTGGTGGACCACGACCCGCGCCTTCTGGAGGCCGCCTCGGCACGCCTTGCCGGGTTCGGCGTCGTGGAACGGGTGGAGGCCGATCTCGGCGCCCTGCCGCCCGCGATCCTCGACGGCGCGCGTCTGGTCACGGCGTCCGCGCTGTTCGACCTCGTGTCGCGTCCCGTGGTGGAGCGTCTCGCGGCGGTGCTGGCCGAGCGTCGGTGCGCCCTCTACGCCGCCTTGAACTACGACGGCAGGACGAACTGGGACCCGCCGCTCGAAGCCGATCCTGAGATGCTGGCCGCCTTCAACGCGCATCAGGCGGGCGACAAGGGTCTCGGGCCGGCGCTCGGCCCCGGTGCCGCCGATGCGTTGCGCACCACCTTCGAGGGGCACGGATACACGGTGCGGGTGGCGCCGAGCCCCTGGCGGCTCGGCCACGAGAGCGAAGCTTTGCGCGACGCGCTGCTCGACGGGTTCGCGGGCGCGGTGCGCGAAACGGGGCGGGTCGAGCGCGCCGTGCTGGATCGCTGGACGGAGGCGCGCCGGGAGCGGCCGGGCGCCTGCCATGTCGGCCACTGGGACGTGCTGACGCTGCCTCCCGGGCCCTAGGGGCAGGACCGGGCGGGCGCCTTGCGTCCGGCGACGGCGTGGCGCATCGGCACGAGCGCGCCCGGCAGGGCGCCGACGAGCGAGGCGATGCCGTAGACGACGCTGGCCGCGAAGGCCGCGTCCGCCCCGACCCCGGCGACCGGCAGGATCGCCGCGGCCGCCGCCTCGCGCACGCCCCATCCCCCGACCGAGACGGGCAGCAGCATCGACAGGAGCACGAGCGGCACCAGCAGGAGCGTCGCGCGCCATCCGAGCGGTGCGCCGACGGCGGCCGCCGCCAGGGCGAACACCGCAAGATACGACCCGACCACGGCGAGCGAGAGCATCGCCTGGACCGCCCAGGCGCCTCGCCGCAGGAAGGTTTTCGCGAGGACGGGACCGAAGGCCCGCCGAAAGCGAAGGACGCGCTCGCCCAAGAACGCAGACGCGAGCCATCCGAGGAGCAGCGCCGCCGCCGCGAGCCCCACGAGGAAGAGGAGACCCGACCCGCCCGGCGGCACCGTGCCGAACGCGACCGGCGCGGCGAGGAGGCCGACGCCGGCGGCACCGAACAGCACCGCCTGTCCCGACAGCCGCTCGAGAACGACGGCCTGCCCGGCCCGGCCCGTCCAGCGGCCGTCGCCGCCCTCGCGCGCCGCCCGCACCACGCGCATCGCGTCGCCGGCGACGCCTCCCGGCAGCACCTGGTTCAGGAGGGTCGCGAAATAGTATTCGCCGACCGCGCGCCGGAGCGGCAGCGGCTGGCCGAGGCGGAGCGACGTGAAGCGCCAGCGCAGCGCCGACAACACGATCTGCGGCTGGACCACAAGCACCGCCAGCGCGAACAGGGCGGGATCGGCTTCGATCAGCCGGCGCGCCACCTCCCCTTCGTCCAGCCTCACGGCGACGAGCGTCAGAATGGCAACGCCGGCGAGAACGGGAATCACGGCACGCAGCGAGGGACGCGGGAAACGAGGTCGCAAGAACACTCCATCGACGCCGGCAGCGCGTTCGAGATGCACCTAGCGTCGAGCAGGCCCGGGGACAGGCCATGCTCCACCAGGCCCGGCCGATCAAAAATCCGCGAAGCGCCGCCGAATCGTCTAGTTCTCCCGCACCGCGCGCCTAAGCGACGCGGCGGATCATACCGCACTGCACAGTAAATCGTCCCGATGATCCAAGATGAGGCGTTTCGCCCTGGGACATCGGTGGAAACGTTTCGTTTCCCGGGCCTCGTGAATGCTTTTGCCGGCGCACGGGGGCGTTCCGACTTGCCTTGGCTCGCCGGGCCATGCTTGAACCTTCGCTTCCGCTCGACCGGTCGAGCCCTTGCTGGCTCCCGGCGGCCAACCGACATGGAGACGTCACCCGATGACCCTTCGCCCGATCCGCGCCCTTCTCGGCGCCGCCCTCCTCTCGTCCACCCTTCTGGCCGGGCCCGCGCTCGCGCAGACGCTGCACCGGGGCAACGCGGGCGAGCCGCAGACGCTGGATCAGGCGCGCACGTCGGTGAACATCGAAGCCTTCGTGCTGAAGGACCTCTACGAGGGACTGACGATCTACGACCCCGACGGCAAGATCGTGCCCGGCGCCGCCGAGAGCTGGGACGTATCGGACGACGGCACGGTCTACACGTTCAAGATCCGCGACGACGCCGACTGGTCCAACGGCGATCCGGTCACGGCCGAGGACTTCGTGTTCTCCCTGCGCCGCATCCAGGACCCCAAGACCGCCGCGCCCTACGCCAACATCCTCTACCCGATCAAGAACGCCGAGAAGGCGAACAAGGGCGAGGTCGCGCTCGACCAGCTGGGCGTGCGCGCGGTGGGCGATAAGACGCTCGAGATCACGCTGGAGCGTCCGACGCCCTTCTTCGTGGAGCTCCTGGCCCATCAGACGGGGCTGCCCGTCCATCCGGCGACGGTCGAGGCCCAGGGCGACAACTTCGTGCGGCCGGGCGTGATGGTCTCGAACGGCGCCTTCAAGCTCACCGAGCAGGTCGCCAACGACCACATCACCGTCGCCAAGAACCCGGAATACTGGGACGCGGCGAACGTGAAGCTGGAGAGCGTGATCTTCTACCCGATCGACGACGCGGCCGCCGCGCAGCGCCGTTTCCAGGCGGGCGAGCTCGACATGACGTTCGACTTCGCCGCCGACCAGCTCGAGTTCCTGAAGAAGGAGTTCGGCGACCAGGTGCGCGTCACGCCGAAGCTCTCCACCGAGTACTACGTCTTCGATACGCGCACCGCGCCCTTCGACGACGTCAACGTGCGCAACGCCCTGTCCATGGCGGTGGACCGGGACTTCCTGTCGACCGAGATCTTCCAGGGCGCCCGCCTGCCCTCGCTCTCCTTCGTCCCGCCGGGTATCTCGGGCTACGGCGAGCCCGGCGAGCCGAGCTTCGCCTCGCTCGACCAGCTCGACCGCGAGGACGAGGCGCTGCGCCTCATGAAGGACGCCGGCTACGGCGAGGGCGGCAAGCCGCTCAACATCTCGATCCGCTACAACACCAACACCAACCACGAGCGCGTGGCCACCGCCATCGCCGACATGTGGCGCACGCAGTTCGGCGCGAACGTGACGCTCCAGAACTCGGACGTCGCCTCGCACTACGCCTATCTCCAGGAGGGCGGCACGTTCAACGTGGCGCGCGCCGGCTGGGTGGCCGACTACGCCGATGCCGAGAACTTCCTCGCGCTGACGACCACCGGCAACGCGACGTTCAACTATTCCAAGTGGTCGAACCCCGAATACGACCGGCTGATGGCCGCGTCCTACGAGGAGCAGGACCCGACCAAGCGCGCCGCGCTCCTGCACGAGGCCGAGGCGCTGCTCCTGAAGGAGCAGCCGATCGCGCCGCTGCTCAACTCGGCCTCGCTCTGGCTGATTTCCGACAAGGTGTCCGGTTGGGGCGACAACGCCGCCGACGAGCACCTGTCCAAGTACCTCTCGGTCAACCGCTGACACGCGGCAACGGCAGCGGGCGCCCCGGCGCCCCCGCCTCGCACCGAGAGATCCCATCATGACCCGTTTCGTCTTCGGCCGCCTCCTGAGCGCGGTGCCGACGCTGTTCGTCGTCGTCACCATCTCCTTCTTCCTGATGCGCATGGCCCCCGGCGGCCCCTTCAACCTCGAGCGCCCGCTGCCGCCCGCCACGATGGCCAACCTGATGGCCACGTACCAGCTCGATCAGCCGCTGGTGGTCCAGTACTGGACCTACCTCACGAACGCCCTGACCGGCGATTTCGGGCCGAGCTTCATCTACCGCGACTATTCGGTCGCCGAACTGATCCTCCAGGCCCTGCCCTATTCGGTCACCCTCGGCCTGTGGGCCCTCGGCTTCGCCGTGATCGGCGGAACCGTGGCGGGCGTCGTCGCCGCGCTGCGGCAGAACGGCTGGGTGGACTATCTCGTGATGGGCGTCGCGACGGTCGGCATCACGGTGCCGAACTTCGTGGTCGGCCCGGTCCTGACGCTGGTCTTCGCCATCATCCTCTCGCTGGTCCCGGCCGGCGGCTGGGGCGACGGCTCGTTCCGCAACCTCGTGCTGCCGGTGATCGCGCTGGGCCTGCCGCAGCTCGCCGTGTTCGCACGGCTCACCCGCGGCTCGATGATCGAGGCGATGCGCACCGACCACGTGCGCACGGCCAAGGCCTACGGCCTGCCGTGGCGCTCGGTGGTGGTCACGCACGCGATGCGCGGCGCGATGCTGCCCGCCGTGACCTATCTCGCCCCCTGCTGCGCGGCGCTCCTCACCGGATCCACGGTAGTGGAGACGCTGTTCACGATCCCCGGGGTCGGCCGCTACTTCGTGGAAGGGGCGCTCAACCGCGACTACACGCTGGTGATGGGCACGGTGGTGCTGATCTCGGTCTTCATCATCGGCTTCAACCTTCTGGTCGATCTCCTCTACGCCTTCCTCGACCCGAGGATCCGCCATGACTGACCTCGCCTCCACGACCCCGGATCCCGGCCCGCTCCCCGGGGACGCCCCGCCGGCGGCCACGCAGGTGCGCGGCCGCTCGCTGTTCCAGCTCGCGCTCCTGCGCCTCCGCCGCAACCGCGCGGCGATGGCCGGCTTCGCGGTGCTCGTCCTCGTCTCGCTGTTCTCCTTCCTCGGACCGCAGTTCACCGACCACCGCTACGACCAGGTGTTTCCCTCCTACGTGTCGGTGCCCCCCTCGCTCGAGCCCTGGCCGCGCGAGGAGAACCTTCGGGGCGTGGTCGAGAACGTGGCGCGGCGCGCCCGCGTCGAACTCGCGGACTTCGACGTCGAGGACGGGCGCTACCGCGCCACGCTGCGCGACGACCAGCCGATCGACGCGCGCGTCCTGCGCTACTTCGACCGCGCGGGCGAGCTCGGCGGCGCGAGCGAAGTGGCCGAGACGCGGCAGGACGGGCGCGAGCTCGTCGTCACCGGGGCGGTCGCCCAGCAGTACTTCCCCTTCGGCACCGACCGGAACGGGCGGGACCTGATGGTGCGCACCATGGTGGGCGGGCAGATCTCGCTGGTGATCGGCGTGCTGGCCAGCCTCGTATCGCTGGTGATCGGCGTCACCTACGGCGCGGTGTCGGGCTATGTCGGCGGGCGCGTCGACAACCTGATGATGCGCCTCGTGGAGATCCTCTACTCGCTGCCCTTCGTGTTCCTGGTGATCATGCTGGTGGCCTTCTTCGGCCGCTCGTTCGTCCTGATCTTCGTGGCCATCGGCCTCGTGGAATGGCTCGACATGGCGCGCATCGTGCGTGGGCAGACGCTGTCCATCAAGCGGCGCGAGTTCGTGGCCGCCGCCGAGGCGATGGGCCTGACCGACCGGCAGATCGTGCGGCGCCACATCGTGCCCAACACGATCGGGCCGGTGGTGGTGTTCGTCACCATCGTGGTGCCCAAGGTGATCCTGCTCGAGAGCTTCCTGTCCTTCCTCGGCCTCGGCGTCCAGGCGCCGCTGACGAGCTGGGGGGCGCTGATCTCCGACGGCGCGCAGACGATCCAGGCCGCCCCCTGGCTCCTCGCCTTCCCCGCCACCCTGTTCTGCGTGACGCTGTTCGCGCTGAACTTCATCGGCGACGGGTTGCGCGACGCCTTCGACCCGAGGGATCGCTGACCATGACGGACGCCGTGCTTTCCATCCGCGACCTGCGCGTCGCCTTCGACACCGAGGACGGACCGGTGGAGGCCGTGAAGGGCGTGTCCTTCGAGGTGGCCCCGGGCGAGACGCTGGCCGTGGTCGGCGAATCGGGCTCGGGCAAGAGCCAGACCATGATGGCGGTGATGGGCCTCCTGGCCGCCAACGGGTACGCCTCGGGCTCGGCACGCTATCGCGGCGAGGAGATCCTCGGCCTCCCCGCCCGCCGGCTCAACCGCTATCGCGGCGCGAAGATCTCGATGATCTTCCAGGAGCCGATGACCTCCCTCGATCCGCTCTACCCGGTCGGCCGGCAGATCGGCGAGGTGATCCGCCACCATTCGCGGCGGCGCGGCGGGGCGGTGCGCGAGCGGGTGCTGGAGCTCCTGCGCCTCGTCGGCATCCCCGAGCCCGAGCGGCGGATCGACAGCTTCCCGCACGAGCTGTCGGGCGGCCAGCGCCAGCGCGTGATGATCGCCATGGCGCTCGCCAACGATCCCGAGCTTCTCATCGCCGACGAGCCGACGACCGCCCTCGACGTGACCGTGCAGGCGCAGATCCTCAAGCTCCTGGCCGAGCTGCAGGCGCGGCTCGGCATGGCGATCCTCCTGATCACCCACGACCTCGGCGTGGTGCGCCACTTCGCCGGGCGGGTGGTGGTGATGCGGCGGGGCGAGGTGGTCGAGGAGGGTGCGACGGAAACGATCTTCTCCGCGCCCCGGCGCGACTACACGAAGATGCTGCTCGCGGCCGAGCCGCAGGGCGGCAAGGGTCCGGTCCCGCCCGGCTCGCCCGTGGTGCTTTCGGCAAGGGACGTTGTGGTGGACTACGACCTGCGCGGCACGCGCGGCCTCTTCTCCAAGGGGCCGGACACGTTCCGGGCGGTGGACCACGTGTCGCTGGAGCTGCGCAGCGGCCAGACGATCGGCGTGGTCGGCGAATCGGGTTCGGGCAAGTCGACGCTCGGCCGCGCCATCCTGCGCCTCCTGCCCAGCGGCGGACACTACCGCTTCGAGGGTCGGGATATCGGTGCCTTCGACCGCCGGCGGATGCGCCCCTTGCGGCGCGAGCTCCAGCTCATGTTCCAGGACCCGTTCGGCTCGCTGAGCCCCCGGCTCACCGTGGGCGAGATCGTGACCGAGGGCCTGCTGGTCCACGAGCCGGCCCTGTCGGCCGCCGACCGGGCGAGACGCGCGGCGGCGGCGCTGGAGGAGGTCGGCCTGCCGCCCGAGGCGCACAACCGCTATCCGCACGAATTCTCCGGCGGACAGCGCCAGCGCATCGCCATCGCGCGGGCGATGATCCTGAAGCCCAAGGTCGTGGTGCTGGACGAGCCCACCTCGGCGCTCGACCGCTCGGTGCAGGTGCAGATCGTGGACCTCCTGCGCGCGCTCCAGCGCGACCACGGCCTGTCCTACGTCTTCATCAGCCACGACCTCGCGGTGGTGCGGGCGATCTCGGACCATATCCTGGTGATGAAGGACGGGCGGCTGGTGGAAGAGGGCGCGACGCAGGACATCTTCTCCGCGCCGCGCCAGGACTACACGCGCACCCTGATCGCCGCCGCCTTCGACGCCAAGCGCCCGCGCGAGGCGGCGGCCTCCTGACAACGAGGAAGGGGCGCCGGGGCTTCCTGCCCCCGCGCCCCTTTCCCATGCGGGTTCCGGCCGACGCGCCGCCGGTCAGGCGGTCCGGGCGGGGCGGATCGTCTGGATGCCCCGCGAGATCAGCGGCCAGGCGAGGAGCAGCAAGGCCAGCGCCATCAGCATGCCCACGAGCCCGTTCGACCAGAAGATCGACAGGGAGCCGCCCGAATACAGCATCGACTGGCGGAACGCGTCCTCGGCCTTGTCGCCCAGCACCATGGCGAGCACCAGGGGCGCGATCGGGTAGTCGAGGCGCTTGAAGACGTAGCCGACGATGCCGAAGGCCACGGCCATCATCACGTCGAACTCGGCGTTCGCCACCGTGTAGGCGCCGATCAGGCAGACCACGATGATGATGGGCCCGATGATGCCGAACGGAATGCGCAGGATCGAGGCGAACAACGGCACGGTGGCGAGCACCAGCACCACGGCGACGATGTTGGAGAGGTACATGGAGGCGATCAGGCCCCAGACGAAGTCGGGCTGCTCCACGAACAGGAGCGGACCGGGCTGGAGGCCCCAGATCATCAGGCCGCCCATCATCACCGCCGCCGTCGCCGAGCCGGGCACGCCGAGCGCCAGCATCGGCAGGAGCGCCGCGGTGCCGGCCGAGTGGTCGGCGACCTCCGGCGCGATCACGCCCTCGGGCTCGCCCTTGCCGAAGTTCCGGCCGTACTTGCCGAAGCGGCGGCCGAGGCCGTAGCTCATGAAGGAGGCGGCCGTGGGCCCACCGGGGGTGATGCCCATCCAGACGCCGACCGCGGCCGAGCGCAGGAAGGTCACCCAGTAGTGCGGCAGGCGGGCGAGCGCACGGAAGATCTCGTGCACCTCGATCCGCGAGGACACGCCCTTGAACTTCAGCTCCTCCTGGACCGTGAGCAGCAGCTCGCCGATACCGAAGAGGCCGATCACGGCGACCAGGAACGAGATGCCGCGCAGGAGGTCGGTCCAGCCGAAGGTGAGGCGCAGCTCGCCCGACACCGTGTCCATGCCCACCGTGGCGAAGGCGAGGCCCGCGAGCAGCGATACCGCCGCCTTGAGCGGATCGCCGCCGCCCAGGCCGATGAAGGAGCAGAAGGCCAGAAGGTAGATCGCGAAGAACTCGGGGCTCGAGAAGCGCAGCGCGAACTGCGCGATCCAGCCGGCCAGGAGGGTGATCACGATGACGCCCGTCAGCGCGCCGATGCCGGCCGAGAAGAAGGCGGTGGACAGCGCCTCCGTCGCCCTGCCCTGCTTGGCCATCGGGTAGCCGTCGAAGGTGGTGGCGACCGAGGACGGCTCGCCAGGAATGTTGAACAGGATCGAGGTGGTCGACCCGCCGAACAGAGCGCCCCAGTACATCGAGGAGAGGAGGATGATCGCCGACACCGGGTCCATGGTGAAGGTGAGCGGCAGGAGCAGCGTGACCCCGTTGGGCGCGCCGAGCCCCGGCAGGACCCCGACCAGGATGCCGAGCAGCACGCCCATCACGATCAGCGCGACGTGGTAGAAGGAGAACGCGACGGAGAACCCGTGCATCAGGTTGGCGATGTCGGCCATCGGGCGATCCTCCTCAGTAGATGCCCAGAAGCGGCATGACGACGCCCTTGGCGAGCGGCACCTGGAACCAGAACTCGAACGTCACGAAGAACACGGCCATGGTGGCCACGGCGATGGTGGTCGCCTTGAGAAGGCCGACCTTGCCGAGGGTCATCATGGAGAACACCAGGAACAGCGCGCCGGCCAGGTAGACGCCGAGCCACGGGATCAGGGCCGCCGCCACGGCGGTCGGCACGAACACGGCGGCGATGCGCCCGAGCGCCCCGTCCTCCAGGAAGCGTTCGTCGAGCCCGGTGGGCTCGTGCAGCGCCGCCGCGCCGCCGGCCGCCTGCGCCTCGAGGTTCTCCGGTGCGCGCCGGCGCATGGTGAGGCCGTATTTCACGGCGATCACGAGGCCGAGCACGGTGAGGATCACGCCGATGCGGAACGGGAAATAGCCGGCCGACGGACCGAAGTCCGTCCAGCCGGTTCCGTTCTCCAGGCTTCCATAGGCCGTGACGACGCCGAGCAGCGTCGCGCTCAGGCCGGTCGCGACTTCGATATGACGACGGGTGACCATCGCGCGTCCTCTCCCTTTGAAGACGGTGGTGCGACGGGACGGCCGGCGCGCGGCCGCCCCGCTTGCGGCTTGGCGGCTCAGTTCACCAGCCAGCCGTCCGCCTCGAACTGCTTGCGCGAGCGCTCGACGTCGGCGGCGATGTAGGACTTGAACTCGTCGCCGGTCAGGAAGCGCGCCGTCTGCGAGGTGTTCTTGAGGTAGGCCTTGAACTCCGGCGTCTCGGACACGCGCCTCAGGAGGCCGGTGTACCAGGCGACCGCCTCGGCCGGCACGTCGGCCGGGGCGAACACGGTGCGCGGCATCTGGTAGGCGTCGACCTGGAGCCCCTGCTCCCGGCAGGTCGGAATGTCGTTCCACGACATGGTCTCGGTGACCTTGGTCGTGTCCGCCATTCGCTGGTCGGCCATCACGCAGAGCGGCTTGGCCTGACCGGCGCGCCACTGTCCGACGTTCTCGGCCGGGTTGTTGGTGTTGGCGTCGATGTGGTTGCCGGCGAGCTGCACGGCGGCCTCGGAGCCCGACTTGAAGGGGATGTAGAGGAACTTCGCGCCCGTGGCGCCCTCGATGCGGCGTACCAGCGTCTGGTCGACGTCCTTGGACTGCGAGCCGCCGAAGCGGACCTTGCCGGGGTTCGCCTTTCCGGCCTCCACCAGGTCGGCGATCGTGTTGTAGGGGCTGTCGGCCTGCACCCAGACCACGAACTCGTCCACCGCGAGCGTGGCGATCGGCGTCAGGTCCTCGGCCTTGTAGCCGAGGCGGGTGACCAGCGGGAGCTGCCACTCGTTCGAGGTGCCGAAGATCAGCTTGTACTCGTCGCCGGACGCGCCCGCGCCGTAGATGAAGGCCTCGGCGCCCGAGCCGCCGCCCTTGTTGGCGACCACGACGTTCTGCGGCGACAGGTCTTCCTTGGCGATCGCGGCCTGGATCTGGCGCGCGAACTGGTCGGTTCCCCCGCCGGCCCCGCCGGCGGCCACGAACTCGATGGGCTTCGTCGGAGCCCATTGCGCCTGGGCGGGCGCGGCGAGCGTGGCCGCGAGGGCGAGGGTCGCGAGGGCGGTGGTGGTGAAGAGCTTCATGGATCATGCCTCCCAGACGGATCGTTGAAGGAAAGGGAACCCGGCCGCCTGCGCGACCGGGCCATGCGTCGGCCGGCTAGCCGGCGTTCAGGACCTCGCCCACGGTGCGGGCGCAGAGCGCGAGCGAGACGGCGCCGGCATCGGGATGGCCGATGCTCTTGGCGGCGAGCGGACGGGCGCGCCCGAGGCGCGGGGTGAGCTTGGCGGTCTCGTCGGCGGCGCGGGTCGAAGCTTCCGCGGCCCGGACCCAGGCGTCGCGCAGCCGCGCCCCGCCCCGGACCTCGGCTTCCAGCGCATCGACGAAGGGCACCAGAGCGTCCACCAGCGTCTTGTCGCCGGGCTTGGCGCGGCCGAGCGTCGTCACCGCCTCGCGGGCGGCCAGCGCACCGCGCACGGCGGCGTCGGCATCGACACCCGCCCGGTCGCCGAGAGCCGTGCCGAAGCCGCGCAGGAGAAGGCCCCAGATCGCCCCGGACGTGCCGCCAGCCGTGTCGGCCCAGCGGTCGCCGGCATGGGCGAGGAGCGAGCCGGCACCCGCGCCGGCGGCCAGCGCCTTGCGCGCGCCTTCGGCGGCCGAGGCCGAGCCGCGGCGCATGCCCTGGCCATGGTCGCCGTCGCCGGCCACCGCGTCGATCCGCCCGAGCTCCTCCTCGGCCTCGGCCAGCACCGCCGCGAGCCGCTCCACGATGGCGCAGGCCTTGGCCGCGCTCTCGCGCGAGGCGTCCGAGGCCTCGGGGAAGCTCGGGACGTCCGTGCCCGTCTCCACCGGCTTGGGTGCCGCCGGGCGCGGTTCGACATGACCGCGCCGGAAGGCGGCGCCGTGCGCCGGGGCCAGCCAGAGCGGCTCCAGCTCCGCGTCGAGCCAGGTGAGCGTCAGCGAGCAGCCGGCCATGTCGAGCGAGGTGACGAACTCGCCGACCTCCGGGTGGACCAGCGTCAGCCCCGCGCCGCGCAGACGCCGGGCGACATGGGTCCAAAGGACGAAAAGCTCCTCGTATTTCGTGGCGCCGAGCCCGTTGAGCAACACGGCGACGCGCCCGTCCGCACCCTCCGGGCGCTCGGCGAGCAGCGGCTCGACCAGGAGGTCGGCGAGCGCCTCGGCGGACATCGCCTTCTCGTCGCGGATGCCCGGCTCGCCGTGGATGCCGAGGCCGATTGCGACGGCGCCCTTCTCCACCGTGAAGAGCGGCGCCTCGGCGCCGGGCAGCGTGCAGCCGGAGAACGCGATGCCGAGGGACTGGGTGCGCGCGTTGGCGTGGCGCGCCAGGCGCTCCACCTCGTCGAGGCTCATGCCCGCTTCGGCAGCCGCGCCCGCGATCTTGAACACCGGCACGTCGCCCGCGACCCCGCGCCGAAGCTCGGGCGTCTCCTTCGGCGCGCTCGCCACGTCGTCGGTGACGGCCAGGACGCGCACGTCGATCCCCTCGCCGCGCAGGCGGGTCGCCGCCGCGCCGAAGTTCAGGACGTCGCCGGCATAGTTGCCGAAGCCGAGCACGATGCCGCCGCCGCGATGGGCCTGCCGGCAGATGCGCGCGACCGATTCCGTCGAGGGCGAGGCGAACACGTCGCCGGCCACCGTGGCATCGGCCAGGCCGACGCCGACATAGCCGCCGAAGGCCGGGTAGTGTCCCGAGCCGCCGCCGATCACCAGGGCGACCTTGCCGTCCGGCGTCCCGGTCGCCCGCACGGCGCCGCCGCGCACATGGTGGACCAGATGGGAATGGACGTCGCAGAAGCCCTCGAGGGCGTCCCTTGCGAAACGTTCGGGTTCGTCGTGGATCAGCGTCATGCCGTGGCCTCCGGTCTGGGAAGGATGCGGCGCAGATAGTCGCGGTTGGTGGCGCTCACGGAAAGTCCGTCGCCCCCGTAGTGCTCGACCAGGAAGGGCGAGCGGAAGCCGTGGGCGAGCGCCATGCCGATCGCCGTGCGATAGTTGATCGTGCCGAACTCGAGGGGCGCCGGCGCGGTCATGATCGCGCCGGTCGTCTCGTCCTCGATCCGGGTGTAGTTCTTGACGTGCCAGAAGCCGGCGAAGGGCGCGATCTTCTCCATCATCGCGTGCCAATGCTCGACCGGCCGGTGGAGGCGGACGAGGTTGCCGATGTCGGCGTTGATCCTGACATTGGGCAGGTCGACGTCGGTGACGAAGCGCACCGCCCCGTCCGCCGTACCGATCAGCGTGTCCTCGTACATCTCCAGCGAGATCTCGAGACCGAGCTCGGCGGCATGCCGGCCCAGCTCGCGCAGGCGCGAGACGGCCAGCGCCCAGGTGTCCGCGTCGGTCGGGTTGCGCTCGCCCTGCACCGTCCAGAACCATAGCGCCCGCTTCTGCGCCTCGTTCAGCGGCCCGAAGAAGCCGAAGGAGACCGCACGCGCGCCAACATTGGCGGCGGTGTCGAGCACGCGGTGCCCGTAGGCGAGGTGCGCCTCGCCGAGCGCTGGGTCGATCAGGTTCTTGCGCGCCGTGGAGATCGCCGGGATCGTCAGCCCGTGCGAGCGGACCACGTCCATGAACTCCGCGAGCCGCGCGGGCTCCAGGTCGGCGATCCGCAGCCAGCCGTCCGTCGGGTCCAGCTCGGTGAAGCCCGCGTCCGCGACATCGGCCAGCGCGGCGGACCACTCCTCGGGCGCCTGGTCCTGCGTGGACCGGCCGTCCGGCAGCGTGCCCGGATACTGGATCATCGCGGCCGCGATCGGCCAGTTGGTTCGGTCGAGCCTCGGCTCGGCTTCAAGGGACACGCGCATTCCTCCCTCACGCATGCGGATCGGCGGGCCTACTCGGCGGCGGTAGCCAGCGCCCGGCGCTGCTCGGCCATGCGCACGGCCAGGCGGAACGCCTCCCGCGTCGCGCCGAGGTCCGCCTTGCCCTTGCCGGCGATGTCGTAGGCCGTGCCGTGGGCGGGCGTGCAGAGCGGGAACGGCAGGCCGCCCATCATGGTCACGCCCTTGTCGAAGCCCATGAGCTTCATCGCGATCTGGCCCTGGTCGTGATACATGGTCAGCACCGCGTGCCAGCCCTCCTTGAGGGCCCGCAGGAACACCGTGTCGGCCGGGAACGGCCCGTCCACGTCGTAGCCGGCCTCCTTCGCGGCGCGCACGGCGGGCTCGATGATCTCGATCTCCTCCATGCCGAAGGCGCCGCCGTCGCCCGCATGCGGGTTGAGGCCGTTGACGGCGATGCGCGGGCGCTCGATGCCGGACTGCCGAAGGCAGTCGTGCGTCAGCCTCACCTCCGCCAGGATCGCCTCCACCGAAAGGTGGGCCGACACGTCCTTGAGCGGGATGTGCGAGGTGACCCGCGCGTTCCAGACCCGCTCCAGAACGTTGAACTCGCGCACCTTGCCCCGGAAGCCGGTGACGTCCACCACGAAGCGGATTTCGTCGTCGTAGCCCTCGTAGGCGAAGCGCATGGCCTGCTTGTTGAAGGGCGTGAAGATCACCGCGTCGGCGCGCCCGGCATGGGCCATCTCGAGAGCGCGGCGGAAGTTGGTGGTGGCGAAGGTGCCGCCCTCCAGCGTCGCCTCGCCCCGGCGCACGTCCCTCACGTCGAGATTCTTGAGGTCGATCATCACCGGGCGGCGGCCGTCGCCGATCGCGTCGATGCCGGACGCCTCGTCGAGATCGAGCGCGACGCCCGCCTCGGCGGCGCCGCGATCGAGGATGCGGCGGTCGCCGAACACGACGACGCGGGCGCGCTCGGCCGTCTCCCGATCGGCCAGCAGCATGGCGGTCAGCTCCGGGCTGATACCGGCCGGGTCGCCCATCGCGAGGGCCACGATCGGACGACCGGCGTCGGTGGTAGCAGAAGCCATTCCCAATTCTCCCGAATGAAGCTCGGCGACAGGGCTAGCCGATCCGCATGCAGGTATCAAGCCTTTTTCATTTTGTATTCTGCATACAGCATTCCGGTTTGACGGAATGGGCCGTTTGTGGTGATAGGGAGGCCGTCTTCGCGACAGACGCCGCCTGGGCAGGCGGCCTTTTGCGCTTCGGGAGGGATCGATGAGCGATACGATGTCGACGCCGCGCCCGCTGGACGGAGCCATCGGCTCGGATCTCGGCCGCATATCGCGCACCTCCTTGCACGACACGATCGTCAACCGGCTGCGCGACATGATCATCGAAGGGGCTCTGGAGCCCGGCACGCGCCTGCACGAGGGCCAGCTCGGAGAGCAGCTCGGCGTTTCGCGCACGCCGCTGCGCGAGGCGATCAAGTATCTGGCGAGCGAGGGGCTGGTGGAGCTCGTGCCGAGCCGCGGCGCCGTGGTTCGCCGCTTCGGCCGGAAGGACGTTCACGACATGCTCGTGGTGATCCGCGAGCTGGAGCACCTGGCCGGGCGCCTCGCCTGCGAGGCAGGCAGCGACGCGGGCATCGCCGGCGTGCGCCGCGCCCACGACGCGATGATCGAGCGCTACCGGGCGGGCGACCG
Organism: Aureimonas flava; assembly: GCF_003583935.1. Lineage (GTDB taxonomy): Bacteria > Pseudomonadota > Alphaproteobacteria > Rhizobiales > Rhizobiaceae > Aureimonas > Aureimonas flava. The sequence goes on from NZ_QYRN01000003.1 coordinate 264,770, forward strand.
GCTCGCCTACTACAAGCTCAATCAGGAGATCCACACCCTGATCGTGGAGCTGAGCGGCAACGCGGCGCTCGCCCATGTCCATGCGGGATTGCAGATGCGGCTGAAGCGCGTGCGCTTCATCGGGCACGAGGGCCCGGAGAAGTGGGCGGCCGCCGTGGCCGAGCACGAGGAAATGATCGCCGCCCTCGAAAAGCGCGACGGCGACGCCCTGGCCGAGATCCTCACCCGCCACCTTGCCCGCGCCTGGGACCGCGTGGCGGACATGATCTAGGGACCGTTCGGCGCGCGCGGCACGGGCGTGCCAGGCGCCGCGCCGGCGTTCGGGGTCAGCGGCTTGGCGGCGCGTCCAGCCGCTTGTCCCAGTCCAGCATCCGCCCCTTCAGCGCCGAGCGGAAGCGGGCCGCGCGGGGAAAGTCCCAGTTCGGGTCGCCGCCCAGGAACAGGTCGAGAAAGGGGATCGCGAGATCCGGATCGGAGGCCACGTTCTCGCGGAACGAGGCCCAGGAGCGCAGCTCCAGCGCTCCGGCCGACAGGTGGATGCCCTCCAGGTCCTGCTCCGCCAGCACCTTGTCGAGCACGGTGATGCAGAACTCGAAATAGAAGACGCCCTCCGGCCAGAAGGCGACCAGCGCCTCCTCCGGGCGCGCGTCCGCCCCGCCCTGCCCCTTCGCCGCGCCGGCCGCGACGGGCCGGTTGCGGATCAGGCTGGACAGGAGGATGCCGGCCGCGAAGTGGCTGAAGTCGCGCCGGTCGCGGTCCGCCAGCGCGCGCTGCGCGTCGAACCGGCGCATCCATTCCAGGAAGGCGCGCGTCAGGCTGCGCTGCGTCAGGTGCAGCTCCACGCCGTAGCGCGTGTTGAACTGCCCGAGCGCGAGCTCGACGGTGCGCGAGAAGTCGCCGAGCCGGCGGATCGAGCGCCGCAGGGCCTGGCGACCGTCCGCCGCGGGCGTGTCGAGGCTGAGCGTCAGGCCGGGATCGATCAAGGGGCGGGTCGCCTTTCCTGCGGTGGTCTTCAGGGTAGATAGGGAACCGTGGCGCGCCATGCAGCGGCGAGATCGGCGAAACGCGCCTCGCGCAGCATCGCCCGCCACTCCGCGCCCTCGGCCTCCACCGCGCGATGCGCGCCAAGGATCGCAAGCTCGCCCGGCGCCCCGCCGTCGCGCCGGACCAGAACGCCCAGCCAGACCGACAGGGCCATGTGGTCGTTGACGACGGCGCCTTCCTCCGGGTCGAGCGGTCCCAGCGCGCTGCTGAGGCAGGGGCGCGCCGCGCCGACGGCCGCGAGCCGAGCGGCGGCGCGCGCGGCCGCCGTCGGCGCGTCGGCGACGGGGTCGCGGCGCCCCGGCTCTTCCGGCGACATCGCGAGACGCAGTTCCGAGACCACCGCGTCGCGCGGGCCGCCGAGCGCCACCACGGCGCGGCACGACGCGTAGAGATCGGCGCTGTCGGGCGCGGGGCCGCCCGGCCGCAGCGAGGCCGCCAGCCGGTCCAGCGCCTGCCCGAGGTCGGCGTCGCCGCGCGGCAGCATCCGGCCCGCCATGCGCTCGGCCCGTGTCAGCACGCCATCGGCCACGCGCGCGATGCGCCGCGCCGGCTCCGGCGTTCCCAGAAGCCGGGCGGACAGGACGCCCGACGCGGCTTCCAGCCGAATCGAGGTGCGAAGGTCCCGTATCCCTTCCTTGAACGGCAGCGTCAGACTATGGGGGTGGGGCAGCATGGGGCTCTCCGGGCTGGAGCAACGATTACCATACGATCGGCGGAAGCATGAGACGTTTTGCTGACAACGCAGCCCCCGCGACCGATGCGGCGGACCGGGGCCGCCCGTGAAGGGGCGCTCGCGAAACGGCGCCGAGGCGTCCGCCTCGGACACGCGCGCCGACCGGATGCGGGTGCGGGCCGCATGGATGTACTACGTCGAGGAGATGACGCAGAGCGACATCGCCGCCGCGCTCGATATCGGACGCGTCAGCGTGGTGCGGATGCTGGCCGAGGCGCGCGCGCGCGGCGAGGTTCGCATCTCGGTATCGGGGGCGCTGGCCGAGCTGACGGCGGCGGAACGGGCGCTGGAAACCCGCTACGCGCTCGGGAGCGCGGTGGTGGTGCCGGCCCCGGGGCGCGGCGAGGATCCCTCGCCGGCGATCAGCGCGGCGATCGGCGCCGTCCTGTCCGAGGCCGTGGGCAGCGGCATGGCGGTGGGGCTGGGCTGGGGGCGCACGCTCCTCGAATCCCTGCCCTTCATCGCGCCCCGGGCGCTGGACGACATGCGCGTGGTGTCGCTGCTCGGCGGCATCTCGCAGGCGCACCGCTTCAATCCGGCCGAGTTCGTCTGGCGCTTCGCCCAGATCTTCAACGGCGACGCGTTCCTGCTCAGCGCCCCCGCGATCGTCGACGGCCCGGACACCAAGACCGCGCTGGTGGAGCGATGCGGCCTGCGCTCGACCTTGGAGATGGCCGAGAAGCTCGACCTCGTGGTGCTCAGCGTCGGCGGGATCGAGCGCAACGCCACGACCTACCGCACCGGCTACATCGCCGAGACCGAGCGCCGCTCGCTGCAGGCGGCCGGCGCGGTCGGCGATCTCCTGTTCCACTTCCTGGACCGCGACGGCGCTTTGGTGGATCATCCGATCAACGGGCGCATCGTGTCGGCCGACATGGAGGCGATTCGCAGGGCCCCGGAACGCATCCTCGCCTCGGGCGGACCGGAGAAGACGGAGATCCTCCGGGCGGCGCTGGCCTTCCTGAAGCCCACCGTTCTCGTCACCGACGAAACCACCGCCTCCCGCCTCCTCGACTGACCCCGCAGGCCAAGCCTGCCCACTCTTCCCGAGAGTCTAGAACATATTGACTTTCCCTAAGTCAAATGTTCACCTGCCTTGACGGGAGCGGGAAACCGAGGTCTCGGGGAGGTTGGCATGACGGGATGGCAAGCCGCACTCGCGCTTCTGGCGCTCGCCTGGACGCTGCAATGCGTCGGCACCGTGATTCAGGTCCGGCGCTACCGCGCGGCGTTCCGCGACGTCGGCGCCTCGTCGCAGGACGGCTGGCTGGGCGTCGGCAAGGGCGGCGGCGCGCTGCGCGGCGGCGCGATCGCCATGATCGTCGTGGCGCCGGACGGGCGGGTTCGGCGCGCCTCCAGCCTCCAGGGACGCACGGTCTTCGCCAAGGCGCGGCGTCTGCACGAGCTGGAAGGGCGCTCCACGGCGGACCTGCGCGTCGAGGCCGAGGCACGGCGGCGCGAGCCGCTCGGCGCCGCGATCCTCAGCGCGCTCGACCAGGTGGCGCAGGCACGCGCGCGGCAGGCGCCGCCGGGCGCGGCGGACCGGCGCGAGCCCGTCACCGCCTGACGGGCGCCCCGCGCCGAGATTTCCGACAACCGCGACGTCGCAACGCCCCGCGCGGGCACGGCTGGGAGGGCCGAACATGCTGACGATGATGATGCTGGCGCAGGGGGCGGCGGATCTGGCCGCGCACGGCGCGATCCACGCCCACGCCCTGGCCGACCCGGCGCTCGCCGCGCCCTTGGCCGACATGGCCGCCCATCACGGCGCGGCCGCCGCGGACGCCGCGCACGGCGGCGCGACGCTGCTGGCCCAGGCGGCGGATCCGGGCGCCGCCGGCACCGCGGCCGCCACGGCTCCGGCCTCGGGCGGCGGGGCGATCTCCTCGGAGGAATACGCCCGGCGCGTGCAGCAGCTTTCCGCCACGGGCAACCAGGAGGAGCAGCTCGGCTGGCTGGCGACGATCGGCCGTCACTTCATCGGCGTCTTCCAGAAGGGCGGCGAGGTGTTCCTAGGCTTCGTCACCGGCATCATCCCGACGCTGGTGGTGCTGATGACCGCCTTCTACGCCCTCACCGGCATGATCGGCGAGGAACGCGTCCACGGCCTCGCCCAGAAGGCCGGCCGCATCGCGCTCACGCGCTACACCGTGCTTCCCGTGCTCGCGATGTTCTTCCTCACGAACCCGATGGCCTACACGTTCGGCACGTTCCTGGAAGAGAAGCACAAGCCGGCCTTCTACGATTCGGCGGTGTCCTTCTGCCACCCGATCCTCGGCCTCTTCCCCCATGCCAACGCCGGCGAGTACTTCGTCTGGGGCGGTGTGCTGGTGGCGCTCCTCGAGCTGGAGAACCGCGGCGTGATCCCGGCCGGCTACCACATCAATCTCGCGATCTACTACTTCATCGTCGGCGTGGTGGTGATCCTCCTGCGCGGCATCGTTACCGAGCGCGTCACACGCTTCCTCGCCCAGCGCGAAGGCGTGACGCTGTAACGGCCCGAAGGGAGGATCGATCGATGAGCAAGACCTTCAACGCCATCCGCGTGTCGCAGGGCAAGGGCGGCTGGGGCGGTCCGCTGGTGATCCAGCCGACGCCCGAGCGCGACAAGATCGTGGCCGTCACCGGCGGCGGCATCCCGCCCGTCGCCCAGCGGCTCGCCGAACTCACCGGCGCCACCGTGGTGGACGGCTTCCGCAACCCGCCGCTGGAATCGGAGATGGCGGCCGTGGTGATCGACTGCGGGGGCACCGCGCGCTGCGGCGTCTACGCCCGCAAGCGCATCCCGACCATCAACATCATGCCGGTGGGCCAGTCGGGCCCGCTCGCCCAGTTCATCACCGAGGACATCTACGTCTCGGGCGTCACGACGGCCGACATGGCGCCGGCCGACGGCTCCGCCCCGCCGGCCGGCCAGCAGGCGGCTTCGCCGGCCGCCATGGGCTCGCCCGCCGCCGCGCCCCGGTCCTTCTCGACGCCGGCCGAAGCGGCGGCCGCGCTCGGCTCGGGCCCCGCGCCCCAGTCCAAGGGCGGTCTGATCGGCGCGATCACGAGCGTCGGCCGCGTGATGGGCCGCGCGGTCGGCATCTTCTTCAACGCCGGCCGGCGCACGATCGACATGGTGGTGCGCAACGTGCTGCCGTTCATGGCCTTCGTGACCATGCTGATCGGCATCATCCTCTACACGGGGATCGGCGACCTCCTGGCCGCGCCGCTCGGGCCGCTCGCCAACAACATCGTCGGCCTCGTGGTCCTGTCGGCGATCTGCGCGCTGCCTTTCCTGTCGCCGATCCTCGGACCCGGCGCGGTGATCGCGCAGGTGATCGGCGTCGCCATCATCGGCCCGCAGATCGCCAACGGCACCATCGCTCCGGCGATGGCCCTGCCGGCGCTGTTCGCTTACAACGCGCAGGTCGGCTGCGACTTCGTGCCCGTGGGCCTCGCGCTCGGCGAATCCAAGCCGAAGACGATCGAGATCGGCGTGCCGGCCGTGCTCATCAGCCGCCAGATCACCGGGCCGATCGCGGTGCTGATCGCCTGGGGCGCGAGCTTCCTCCTCTGATCGACGCGACCGGGCGGCGCAGGGTCGCCCGGTCCCTCCCCCGCCCGAAAGCCTGCCCGAGGACATCATGACCCAGTTCCTGCGCACCCGCGTCACCGCCGTCGGCCCCGACGTTCCCGACCTCCTGGAGGGCGGCGTCCTGATCCTCTTCGCCGAGGGCGCCCCGCCCGAGCTCGCCGAGGTCTCGGTGATGCACGCGGTGGTGGGCGCGCCGGCGGCCGAGCCTCCCGCCCCGGGCGCGGCGATCCGCGTCGGCGCCGTGGAGGCGCGGCTCACGGGCATCGGCGAGCTCGCCTGGGCCAAGGTGCGCGACATCGGGCACGTGGTCGTCAACTTCAACGGCTCGGCGACGCCCGAGCGTCCCGGCGAGCTGACGGCGAGCGCCGTGGACAGCGCCGAGCTCGCCGCGGCCCTCCAGCCCGGCGCCGAGATCGTCATCGGCGACTGAACCCTTCTCCCCTTCCGATCGGGATCACGAGCCATGATCGAGCGCTCCGTCGTCGTGCGCGTCCACGACGGCCTCCATGCCCGCCCGGCCACCCAGTTCGTGAAGCTCGCCAAGAGCTTCGCCTGCGACGTCGAGATCCGCTGCAACGGGCGGGGCGCCAGCGCCAAGAGCGCGGTGAAGCTCATGCTGCTCGGCGTCAAGGAGAACGACGAGGCGACCCTGCGGGCCGAGGGCGACGACGCCGCCGAGGCCGTGTCGGCGCTCGCGACCTTCCTCCAGACGCCGGACGCGGGCGAGGTGGACCTGTCGGCCCCGCGCCCGGCCGACGGCCCGGCGACCGCCGCCGCGCCCGTCGCGGCCGGCGAGCGTGGCGTGGCGGCCAGCGAGGGCACCGCGATCGGGCCGGCCTTCCCCTTCTTCCCGGCCGCGCTCGAGATCCGGCCGCGAACCCTGACGCCCGACGCCGTCGTGCCCGAGCGCGCGCGCTATCGCGCGGCCCTCGCCGCCACGATCTCCTCGTTCCGCGAGGCGCGCGCGAAACCCGGCCTGCGCCGCGACGACGCCGCCATCATCGAGGCGCTGGTGGAGGTGGCGGAGGACGCCGACTTCATCGCGGCGGCCGAAGATGCGATCGGCGCCGGACGGGACGCCGAGAGCGCCGTGGAAAGCGCCGGACGCGCGATCGCGGAGAGCTTCGAGGCGTTGACCGACCCCTATCTGCGCGCGCGCGCCGAGGACATCCGTTCGGTGACGCGGGCCATCGTGCTCGCCCTTCTCGGCCGGCGCGACACCACCTTGGCGGACCTGCCGAAGGGGGCGGTGATCGTGGCGGACGAGATCGCGGCGCTCGACCTCGCCAAGGCGACGCTGGCCGACATCGGCGGCATCGTCTGCCGCAAGGGCGCGGCCACCAGCCACGTCGCCATCATGGCGCGCGCCCACGGCATTCCGGCCGTGCTCGGCTTCGGCGTCGACGCCGCGCACCTCCGGGACACGCGCACGGTGGCGCTCGACGGCGCGAGCGGCGAGGTCGTGCTGGACCCGGACGAGCCGGTCGCCGCGCGCTTCCGGGGCGCCATCGCGCGCGAGGCCGAGGAGCGTACGCGCCTTGCCGCCTACCGCACCGTGGAGCCGAGGACGCGCGACGGGCGGCGGATCGAGATCGCGGCCAATCTCGGCTCGCTCGCCGAGATCGACGCCGCGCTGGCGGCGGGCGCCATGGGCGTCGGCCTGTTCCGCACCGAGTTCCTTTTCATGGAGCGCCGCACCCTGCCCGGCGAGGAGGAGCAGACCGAGACATACGTGAAGCTCGCGCAGGCCTTCGCGCCCCATCCCGTGGTGATCCGCACGCTCGACATCGGCGGCGACAAGCCGGTGGCCGGCATCGACTTCGAGCACGAGGACAACCCGTTCCTGGGCTGGCGCGGGGTGCGCATGTGCCTGGAGCGGCCGGACGTCTTCAAGCCGCAGCTCCGCGCCCTGCTGCGCGCGTCGGCGGTCGGCAACGTCAAGGTCCTCCTGCCGATGATCGCCGACGTCGGCGAGGTGCGCGCCGTGCGCGCGCTGATCGGCGAATGCCGCGCGGAGCTCGATGCTTCCGGCCACGCGCACGGCGCGTTCGAGCTCGGCGTCATGGTGGAGACGCCGGCGGCCGTGTTCGTGGCGGCCGAGATCGCGCGCGAGGTGGACTTCTTCTCCGTCGGCACCAACGACCTGACGCAATACGTGATGGCGGCCGACCGCCTCAACGCGCGCGTCGCCAAGCTCAACCGCACGGAGCACCCGGCGGTGCTCGCCGCCATCCGCATGGCCGCGGCGGCCGCGCGCGAGGCGGGCATCTGGATCGGCGTCTGCGGCGAGGCCGCCGCCCGGCCCGACCTCATCCCCTTCTTCGTGGAGAACGGCGTGACCGAACTCTCCATGAGCCCCGCGTCCATCCCCCGCGCCAAGAAATGCGTGACGGAGATCTGAGACGCACGGGCCGACCGGAACCGTCGGGGCTGTTTCGCGACGGTCGGCTCGCGGCCGAACCGCGGGCGCAGGCACCTCGCGAGGCCGTCCGTCGCCGTCAGAGCAACGATCGCGAAGCCATCTCCAGGCCGAGAAGGAGCAGGAACGCGAGGAACACGCGGCGGAAGGCGAGAGGGCTGATCCGGGTCCGGACCACCTGACCGACCTGCATCCCCGCGAGGGCGGGAACCACCGCGAGGACCGAGGCGAGCCAGCCGTCGCGCGCGATTCCCCCGTTCCAGCCGAGACCGACGCCGAGCGCGATCGTGGACACGGTGAAGGACAGGCCGAGTGCCTGGACCAGTTCGTCCTTCGCGAAGACGAGCGACTGAAGGTAGGGGACGGCGGGGATGACGAAGACGCCGGTTCCCCCGTGACGATACCCGTGACGAACCCGACGACCGGCGAGGCGAGGCGCTCCAGCCTTTCGGGAACGCGAACGGGTCGGCCGAACAGCGAGTAGGCCGCATGGGCGACGAGGGCGACGCCGAGCGCCGTCGTCGTCGTCCGCGTGTCGCCTCGGGCGAGGAGCGACGAACCCAGCACCGTCCCCACGACGATCGCCAGCATCATCGGCCAGAGCTTTCGCATCAGCACGGCGAAGCGCGGGCCGGCCAGAAGCTGCCAGACGTTCGTCACGAAGGACGGCGCCAGCAGCAGCGAGGCGGCGGCGAGCGGCGACAGGAAGGCGCCGAGCGCGCCCATGGCCACGGTCGGCAATCCCATGCCCGTCACGCCTTTGACGATGCCGGCGGCGAAGAAGGTCGCCGTGATCGCGGCGAGGAGGGGAAGGTCCTGTTGCATCCCGCCATTCCACCGATCGGACGAACTGGCGCAATTCGGAAGCGGCGGCATCACCCTTCGGCTGTTCCGAACCCTTCCCGCATGCCACCGTGCGCCATGCGCTTCGATCTGGCCGACCTCCGCCTGTTTCTCGCCGTGGTGGATGCCGGCAGCATCACGCACGGATCGAGGGCCGCGAACCTGTCGCTTGCAGCGGCAAGCGAACGACTTCGCGACATGGAGGCCGCAGCCGGCGTTCCCCTGCTCCTGCGCAATCGGCGCGGCGTCGTGCCGACGAGGGCGGGCGACACGCTCGCGCACCATGCCCGCCTCGTCCTGCGCCAGGTCGGCGCGATGCAGGCCGAGCTCTCCGACCATGCGAAGGGGTTCAGGGGCTCAGTCCGCGTGCTCGCCAACTCGGCCGCCATGGCTGGATGGCTGCCCGAGCGTCTCGGACCCTTCCTGGCGCGGCATCCGGGAACGGACATCGACCTTGCGGAGCGTCCGAGCCCCGACATCGTGAAGGCGGTGGCCGGCGGGCGGGCCGAGATCGGGGTCGTGTCGGATGCGGCCGACGTGAGCGGCGTCGCCACCCTGCCCTTCGCGATCGATCGTCTGGCCCTCGTGGTCGTCCGCGATCACCCGCTCGCCGGGGCCAAGCGCGTCGCGTTCGCGCAGATCGCGCCCGAGCCCATGGTCGGGTTCGATGGCGCCCTCCAGGTGCAACTCCGCCTCGAGGCCGAGAGCGTGGGCGTTCGTCTGCGTCCGCGCGTCTTCGTGCGGACCTTCGACGGCGTCGCCCGAATGGTCGCGGACGGCGTCGGATTCGGCATCATGCCCGAGTTCGCCGCCCGGCGTGCCCGCCGCACGATGCCGCTGTGCTGCCTCCGGCTGACTGACCCGTGGGCGACGCGGCGCCTCCTCCTTTGTACGCGAGCCCGGACCGAACTGGAGCCGTTGGCCCTCAGCCTGCTCCGGCATCTGGCGGAGAGCGCGAGCCCCGCTTGAACGGTTCGGGGGACAGGACGGATCAGGGTCCGCTCGCGCGGCCCGCCTGGGCGCGATCCATTCGCCACGCAAGCCGGTGTGACCGCCGCAAGGGCTGACAACGCGTCGAGATGCTGACAAAAGCGGCCTATCCATGGGGAGGGTGGCTTCCATCGTGCAGAGCATCTCGACGCGCGCGGACCTGCGTGGGTTCGTTTCGTCCCATCGGCGGGCCGGCCGGACGGTCGGCTTCGTTCCGACCATGGGGGCCCTGCATCACGGCCACATGGCGCTGGTCGAGCGATGCCGTGCCGAGAACGACGTGACCATCGTCAGCATCTTCGTGAACCCGACGCAGTTCGGCCCGAACGAGGATTTCGACGCCTACCCGCGCCGCATCGACCACGATCTCGAACTCTGCCGCTCGCACGGGGTCGACGCCGTGTTTCATCCCGGGATGCAGGAGATGTATCCCGAGCCGCTTCGGACCGTCGTCGAGGTCGCCGAGCTTTCGTCGATCCTGATCGGGGAGCAGCGTCCCGGGCACTTCCGGGGCGTCGCGACCGTGGTCGCCAAGCTGCTCAACATCGTGGAGCCCGACCGCGCCTATTTCGGAGAGAAGGACTTTCAGCAGCTCGCCGTCGTCCGACGCATGGCGTTCGACCTGTCGATGCGCGCCACGATCGTCGGCGTTCCCACCGTTCGCGAGGCGGACGGCCTGGCCGCCTCGTCTCGCAACCTGCGCCTCACGCCCGCCGAGCGGCGCGTCGCGCCGGTGGTCCATCAGGCGATGTTGGACGCGAAGCGCCTCTTCGAGACCGGAGAGCGCGACGCCGCGACGCTCCTTTCGGCCGTGCGCGCGCGCGCGGCGAGCGAACCGTCGATCGCCCTCCTGTCCTGCGACCTCTGCGACAGCGCGACGCTCGGCGCGCTCCGGCGTGTCGCGGACGGTCCGGCCGTGCTGCTCGTGACCGCCCGGCTCGGCTCGGTGGTGCTGATCGACCAGTTCGAACTGAAACCCGACCTCGCCACCGGAGGGCCCGCCGCATGAGCGTCGAGATCGCGCAGAAGCGCCTTTCCGTCCCTGATATCCGAGCCCGCAAGGGTGGGCGCCCCATCGTGGCGCTCACCGCCTACAACGCCCTCACCGCGCGGTTCGTCGACCGCCACGCCGACATCGTCCTCGTGGGCGACAGCGTGGCGATGGTCGAGCACGGTCTGCCGTCGACGCTCGGGGCGACCATGGAGATGATGATCCTGCACGGGCGGGCCGTCGCCAAATCGACGCAGCGGGCGCTGGTCGTGGTCGACATGCCGTTCGGCTCTTACGAAGGCAGCCCCAAGGACGCGTTCCGCAACGCGTCGCGCCTCCTGGCCGAAACCGGTTGTTCCGCGGTGAAGCTCGAGGGCGGTCAGCCCATGGCGGAGACGGTCGCCTTCCTCGCGACGCGCGGCGTGCCGGTGCTGGCCCATGTCGGCCTGACGCCGCAGGCCGTGATGACCCTCGGCGGCTTCCGGACGCAGGGCCGCGATCGGAGCGACTGGGGCCGCCTCCAGGAGGACGCGCGGAGCGTCGCCGAGGCGGGCGCCTTCGGCGTGGTGCTGGAGGGCGTGGTGGAGCCCTTGGCCGCGGAGATCACCGGGCAGATCGCCGTGCCGACGATCGGCATCGGCGCCTCGGCCCAGTGCGACGGGCAGATCCTCGTGCTGGAGGACATGCTCGGCTTCAACGACCGCGTCCCGCGCTTCGTCCAGCGGTTCGGCGATCTCGGCAAGGACATGGACGCGGCCATATCGGCCTATGCCGAAGCGGTCGCCGACCGGCGCTTTCCGGGCGAGGCGAACGTCTATCAGCCCCGGAAGGAAGACGGCTAGGGCTTGAACGCCGGGTCCACCGATCCTCGGCCGGCCATCGCGGCGGCGATCTCGTCCCAGGTGCGGGCGACGAAGTCGGCTCCCGCCTCGCGCAGGGCGTCGCCCGTGTTGGCCAGGAGATGGGCGCCGCCGAGGAAGCCGTAGGCGACCATGCCGGCGGACTTGGCGCCGAGGATGCCGAAGCGCGAATCCTCGATCACCAGGCTGCGGGCCGGGTCGAAGCCCATGCGCGCGGCGGCGTGGAGCACGAGGTCGGGCTCCGGCTTGCCGCGCTTCACGTCGTGCGAGGAGAAGATCGCCTCGTCTCGGAAGAAGCGGTCGAGGCCGGTCACTCGCAGGCTGTGGCGTATGCGCTCGTGGTCGGACGAGGAGGCGACGCAACGCGGCAGGTCCGAGGCCTCGAGAAACGCGACGACGCCGGGCGTCGGGGCAAGTTCGGCGTTGAACAGCGCCTTGGTCTCGGTCCAGAAGCGCGGGTGGTAGTCGGCCGCCAGCGAGCGTCCGGTGCGCGCCTCGATGCCCCGGAGGATGTCGGCCATCTTCATGCCGACCATGGCGTTGACCATTTCGGCCGTGACCTCGATGCCGGCCTGGCGGTAGACCGACTGCATGGCGCGGCGCGCCAGGACCTCGCTGTCCACAAGAACGCCGTCGCAATCGAAGATGATGCCGTCGAATCGCGCCATGTCCGCCCTTTCGGATGCCCCGCCCCGGGGCCGGCGCGGCTAGCGCGTCAGCTCGCGGAGCAGGCGGGCGACGTCGCCCTTCTGTTCGATCTGCGGCATATGTCCCGTCCTCGGGAACACATGCAAGGCGATCCGCCCGGGCAGGCCGGCGAAGTGGCGCGCCGGCACCACGCGGTCCTCGGCGCCGGCGACGATCTTCACCGGCATGGAGAGCCCCGCCGCAAGATCGCGCACCGAAAGGTGCTGCGTGCCGTTGGAGAAGAGGCGCGTCCCCAGCCGCGCCTGCGCCTCGGCCTGCCGCCCGTCGGCGCGACCGCGCGCGGTGGCCCGCACGAAGCCGTCCGACAGCGTGGCGGGGTCGGCCACCAGGTGGCGCAGCCAGGCGCGCACCGGCGCTTCCTGCGTGGCGCGCGCGAAGCCCTCGGTGAAGCCCGTGTCGATGTCCGGGCCGAAGCCGGCCGGCGACAGGAGCATCAGCGAGCGCACGTCGCTCGCCGTGCCGCTCGCCACCGCCGTCGCCACCGCGCCGCCCAGCGAATGGCCGACCAGATGGCAGCTCGCGAGCCCCAGCGCGAGGAGCGTTTCCTCCACCCCGGCGACCAGCGCGGCGAACCCGTCCGCCTCGCGGTCAAGCGAGGCACCGTGACCTGCCAGGTCGATGCCGAGCACCGCGCCGCCCTCGCCCATCTCCGACAGGAGCGGACGCCAGCTTGCCGACTCCGAGCCGAAGCCGTGGATCAGAACGACCGGGACGCCCGCGCCTTCGCGCAGACGCACCACCGCCAGCGGCGTATCGGCCTCCGCTGCGGGCGCGGAAACGCGCGAGGCCGGCCCGCTATCGGGGGCGCGGGCGAGAGGCTGAGGCTCGGCGCGGACCTGCGACCCGCCCGCCGGCGCCGACGCGGCCTCCGCCGTCGCGGCCCGCTCCACGTCGTCGCGGCCGATGCGCCCGAGCGGCCCGGTGCCGGTGACGGTGGCGAGATCGACGCCCCGCTCGCGGGCGATGCGGCGGGCGAGCGGCGTCGCGCGCACGCCCCGGCGTTCGCCGCCCGGCTGGGCACAGCAGGTCTTCCCGACCAGGCCGTTCGCCGGGGTCGCGACCGCGTCGGCGGACACGGGAGCCGCGTCCGTCTCGACGTCCGGGTCGGGCCCGACCTCGACGGGCACGCGCCCCGGCGCGGAGGCCGGATCGAAGGCCTCGCCCTCGGCGTAGATCCAGGCGACGGGGGCGCCCACCGCGATGTCGACGCCCTCGGCGCCCGTCACGTTGCGCAGCGTTCCGCTCGCCGGCGCGTCCACCTCCATGGCCGCCTTGTCGGTCTCGATCTCGAAGAGCGGCTCGCCCTTCCGGATCGCGTCGCCCTCCTTGTAGAACCAGCGCGAGATCTGGCCGGTCGCCATGTCCATGTCGACCTTCGGCAGGATCACTTCGGTCGGCATGGCGTCAGCGCTCCCTCTTGTGCAGGGCGCGCACGGCCGAGACGATGTCGGGAACCTGCGGCACCACCGCCTTTTCCAGCTCGGGATTGTAGGGGATGGGCGCCTCGGCCCCGCCCAGGCGGACCACCGGCGCGTCGAGATAGTCGAAGGCCTCGCTTTCGGCGATCATCGCCGAGATCTCGGCGCCGACGCCCAGCGTCTTTACGCCTTCGTAGACGCAGACGAGGCGGCCGGTCTTCATCACGCTCGCGACGATCGTCTCGCGATCCATCGGGCGCACGGTGCGAAGGTCCACGACCTCGACGTCGATGCCCTCCTCCGCCAGCTCCTCGGCCGCCGCGAGCGCCTTGTGGACCATGATCGCAGAGGCGACGATCGTCAGGTCGCGCCCCTCGCGCACCACCGCCGCCTTGCCGATCGGCACGGTGTAGCGGCCCTCGGGGACGATGCCCTTCGACTTGTAGAGGATCTTGTGCTCGAAGATCATCACCGGGTCGGGGTCGTCGATCGCGGCGAGCAGCATCCCCTTGGCATCGTGCGGCGTGGAGGGTTGGAGCACCTTGAGGCCGGGCACGTGGCCGAGCCAGGCCTCGAGGCTCTGCGAGTGCTGCGCGGCCGCGCCGGTGCCCGAGCCGGCGGGAAAGCGCATCACCAGCGGCACCGAGACGTTGCCGCCCAGCATGAAGCGCAGCTTGGCCGCCTGGTTGACGATCTGCTCCATCGCGAGCGTGGCGAAGTCGGAGAACTGGAACTCGTAGATCGGCTTCATGCCGGTGAGCGCGGCGCCCACGGCCACGCCCGCCCCGCCGAGCTCGGCGATCGGCGTGTCGATCACGCGGTCGGCGCCGAAGCGGTGAACGAGGTCGCCGGTCACCTGGAAGGCACCGCCGTAGACGCCGATGTCCTCGCCCATGATGAAGACGCGGGGGTCCTCCTCCATGGCGATCGCGATCGCTTCCTGGATCGCCTGGGCATAGGAAAGCTCGCGGCCGCCGGCCGCGTTCGCAGGTTCGCTCATCCGGGTGGTTCCTTGGGGTCGGCCGCTCAGGCCGTGTAGACGAAACGCGTCGCGTCGGACGGGTCGGGGGACGGCGAGTTCTTGGCGAACTCGATGCCGTCCGCGATCTCGCGCTCGACCCCTTCGCGGATCTCCTCGATCTCGCCCTCGGCGAGGATGCCGTACTGGATCAGCTCGGCCTCGAAGCGGCCGATCGGGTCCTTGCCGATCCAGTCGTCGATCTCCTCCTTGGTGCGATAGCGGTTGCGGTCGCTCTTGGAGTGGCCGCGATGGCGATAGGTCTTGCACTCGATCAGGGTGGGGCCCTCGCCCCGCCGCGCCCGCTCGATCGCGGCGACGGAGGCCTCCGACACGTCGGACAGCGAGTTGCCGTCCACCGTGACGCCCGGCATCGAATAGGCCACCGCGCGCTCCGCGATGTTCTTGACCGCCGTGGACCGTTCGGTGGAGACCGACATGCCGTACTTGTTGTTCTCGCACACGAACACGACCGGCAGCTTCCAGATCGAGGCCATGTTGAGCGCCTCGTGGAAGGCGCCCTCGTTGTTGGCGCCGTCGCCGAAGAACGAGACCACGACGTCGGGCCGCTTCTGCATCTTCATGGAGAGCGCGGCGCCGACCGCGATGGGCAGGCCGCCGCCGACGATGCCGTTCGCGCCGAGGTTGCCCTTGGTCACGTCCGCGATGTGCATCGAGCCGCCGCGCCCGCGGCAATAGCCCGTCTCCTTGCCGAAGAACTCGGCGAACATCCGCCCGACCTCGGCGCCCTTGGCGATGCAGTGCCCGTGGCCGCGATGCGTCGAGGTGATCTGGTCGGTGTCGGTGAGCGCGAGGCAGGTGCCGACCGCCGAGGCCTCCTGCCCGATCGACAGGTGCATCGTGCCGTGGATCAGGCCGCGCGTGTAGCTTTCCTCCGCCCCTTCCTCGAAGCGGCGGATGAGGTGCATCTGGCGCAGCGCGTCCTTCAGGACGGCCGGCTCGAAGTGGCGGAAGGCGAAGGGACGGTTGTCGCCCTCACGTCCGGCGCCGGCGGCCGGCGCGGCCTCGGCGACTTCGGATGCCTTGGGGATGGCGGACATGGGATGCCTCTCCTGATCGGATCACTCGGCCGCCGTCGCGAAGCGCCCGTCGGCCTGGTCGAGACGGCGACGGATCTGGGTGATCACCAGGCTGTCGTCCGGCTCGCAGTTGGCGTAGGTCAGCTTCTCGCCGGCCTTGATCGGCTTGATGACGCGGGCCCGCTCGGCCAGGCCCAGCGGCAGCGCCCCCTCGTCGCGCGCCCCCTCCCAGGTCATGGCGAAGCCGCGATAGTCGTACTCGCCGATCTTGCCGAGCGTGTCGCCGGGCGCGAGGTCGCGCTTGGCGAGCGTGACGCACTCGGCGACCGGACGGTCGGCGGGGATCAGGTCGGGCGCGCCCTTGACCACCGCGCGCACCGCCGAGAGCGGCACTTCGAGGGAGGTCAGGTGATAGGGGCGGAAGATCGTGTAGTTCGGGCCCGGGCCCATCTTGAGGTCGCTCATGCGCTCCAGCACGCGCTCGTGCCGGGGCTTCACGATGCAGAAGACGCCGGGCGCGACGCCCTTGCCGATGGAATAGTCCACCTTGCCGGGCCCCGACAGCACGCCACCATCCTCCCGGGTGCAGAGCACCGAGGCGAGCTCGTCGCGCGTGGCGGCCGGGCCGTGCATGCCCGGAACGTCGGGCACGAGCCCCGTGGCGTTGGCGACGGCGACCATCTCGATCATGGTCTTGGAGCCGTCCACGAACTCCACCAGCATGCGGGCGTTCATGTTGCGCCGCGCGGCCTCCTCCTCGTAGGCGTCGGGCGTCGCGTCGAACTTCAGCGGGTTGTTCTTGCCCTTGCCGGCGCACACGATGTCGAGGCCGAGCGACTGGGCGAAGCCGACGATCTCGATGGTGGCCGCCGGCTCGTCGCCCGCCGCGCCCGTGTAGACGACGCCCGCCTTGGCCGCCTCCTCGCGCAGGAAGCGGCCGATGGTGATGTCGGCCTCGACGTTCAGCATCACGACATGCTTGCCGTTGCGGAAGGCCTCCAGCGCGATCAGCGTGCCGACGTTCGGGTTGCCCGTGGCGTCGATCACCACGTCCACGTGGCCGGAGGCGCAGAGCGCCTTGAAGTCCTCGGTGAGCGCCACCTTGCCGTTCTCGATGGCGCGGTCGATGTCGGCCACGCCGCTGGCATGGGCGAACTCGCTGCCGGCCATGCGCAGCGCCGCCTCGGCGCCCGCCACGTTCAGCTCCGACAGCGCCCCGAGGCGCACGCCCGGCATCAGCGTGAGCTGCACGACCATGTCGGTGCCCATCTGGCCGGAGCCGGCAAGACCCACCGTGACCGGGCCGTTCCGGTCGGCATAGGCCTGGAGTTCGGCCGCGAGGCCCACCTGCAGAATCGTCATCGGGTTCCTCCCATACGAAGCAAAGTACATTTGTCTTTTTCAAAAGACAAGAGTTCAAAACCGCGGTTGCGCGTTTTTCAGCCGTCCAGGAGCCGCTCGGCGGTGCGCTCGTCGGTCACCAGGATCTCGGGCGACAGGAGCGACATGGCCGCCCGGATCGCCGGGAACTTCGACCAGCCGCCGCTCGCCAGGACCGTGCGACGCGCGTCCGCGAGGCGTCGCGGATCCACCGCCAGCACGCGGTCGTTCACCGAATGGTCGAGGACGCGCCCGTCCGCGTCGATGAAGCGGCACAGGACGTCCCCCACCGCCCCGGCCCGCTCCAGACCGTCGAGGTCGGCGCGCTCCAAAAGCCCGTAGCGCACGAAGATCGAGTCGCGCGTGAAGTCGCCGACCGAGAGGATGGCGAGGTCCAGGCGGTCGGTGCGCCGGAACACCTCGGCGATGCCGCGATGGCCGAGCAGCGCGTCGCGCGTCGCCCGGTCGGGCGCGAAGACCGGGCACGCCAGCATGTAGCAGTCGCCGCCGATCCGATCGGCGAAGCGCCAGGCGAACTCGGACGGGTTGGACAGGCTGACATGGGTGAGCCCGCCCAGCATCGAGATCGTGGTCGAGCGCCCGTAGCCCATCGGCTCGACGAAGGGCAGCGACGAGGACAGGGTGCGGCCCCAGCCGAGACCGATGGTCATGCCGTCGGCGAGGAGGTCGGGCAGGAGCTGGCCAAGCGCCGCACCGATCATGGCGGGAAGCTGCCCCTCGTCCTGCGGATCGGGCACCACCACCACGCGTTCCATGCCGAAGCGCGCACGCACCTCGCGCTCCAGCCGGGCGCAGCGGGCGATCGGCGAGGTGACGCGGATCTGCACGGTACCGTCCTCGCGCGCGGCCGCCAGCATGCGCAGGACGCGGGTGCGCGTCACGCCCAGTATCTTGGCGACCTGGTCCTGCGTCAGCCCTTCCATGTAGTAGAGCCAGGCGGCGCGCGCCTTGATGTCGTCGCTGTCGATGGAGGACACGGTCTGCCTTTCGCGCGAGGAGGTCTCGTCCGGCCTTAGCCCCTCGCCGGCCTGCGCGGACAGCCCCGGCGAGCCGGCGCGCGCACGCCAGCCCATCGGTCAGCCTCCCGTTCCGGGCCGGCCGCCGGCGCCCCGCGTCACGGCCGCCGCGTCAGGCCGCCGTGCGGCTGACACCGTGGATCTCGATCTGCGAGGGGCGCGTGGCGCGCCGGGTGAAGGCCAGCGTTTCGTCGAAGGAGGTGACGCCCGCCTGGCTTCCGAGGCCGGTCGCGTTGAGCGCCGAGGTCGCCTGGGCGAAGCGCACCATGGATTCGGGGTCCATGCCGCGCACGAGGCCGGTGGCGATCCCCGCGTTGAAGGCGTCGCCGCAGCCGCAGGAACAGACCATCTCGATGTCGAAGGCCGGCATCAGGAACCGGTCGCCGTTGGCGTGGCGATAGTAGGCGCCGTTCTCGCCCAGCGTCAGGATGCAGCAGGTGACGCCCTTGTCCAGGAAGAAGCGGGCGACGTCCTCGACCTCTTCCAGCCCGGACAAGACGCGCGCCTCCTCGATCGAGGGGAGGAAGTAGTCGGTGTGCGGCAGGAGGCCGACGACGTTGGCGAGGTCCTTCTCGGCCGCCGCGAAGACGTCCACCGTGGTGACGGCGCCCCGGCGCTTGGCCTCGGCGAAGAGCCGGGCGCTCGGCTCGCCGTCCATCCGATCCATCAGCCCGACGCCGCCGATATGCACGACCGTCGCGTCCAGCACCTGGTCCAGCATGTCGGGCCCGATCACGAAGGCGCCGGTCGCACCCTTCATGTGGAGTGCGGGCCGCGAGCCGTCGGCGCGGGTCAGCACGATCGAGGTCGAGGTACCGACGCCCCGAAGGCGCTGCATGGTGGAGATGTCGATGCCGAACTGCGCCATCCGGTCGAGCACCCAGCCGGCCATCAGGTCGTCGCCGACGGCTCCCACCGCCAGGCAGCGGAGCCCGTGCTTGGCGGCGGCGATCACCGCCGCCCCGGCGGCGCCCGACACGGCGAGGTCGATCTCCTCGATGAACTGCGTGCCGCCACCGGGCGGGATGGCGCCCACCGGGCGGCCCAGGCAGTCGAACGTGTAGAAGCCGATCGAGGCGTAGTCGTAGCGCATCGCGCATTCCTCCCTGGAATGCCGGACCCCTTCCCGATCCGGCTGGACGTGGTTCAGGCGGCGGCGGCGAGGCGGATCGCCTCGACCTCGCTCTCCAGCGCGGGTGTCACCCGGCCCGACAGGGCGAGGTCCGTGCGCCGGCGCAGGATGTCGTCCGCGGTGCGGACCTTCTCGTTGGCCGCGATCCACGCGATCTCGGCCACATGGTGATCGGGCGCGGCGTCCAGCGCCCGGCGGTCCGACGCGCCGATCGCGGCCGCGACCGCGCGCGCGCGGGTGCCGTAGCGGCGCAGCAGGCGCTCGCCCACGGGCTCCGGCGAGGCGGCCATGGCGGCAAGCTCGCGCACCAGCGCCGCGCGCGCGGCGGGGTCGGCCGGAAAGTCTCGGCCGCCGCCGATCGCGAGCTCGGCGGTGGAGGCGCGGCGGCGGACGCCGAGCCGCGCCAGAACCCGGTCCGCGACCTCCTCCGAGAAGCCGCGATAGGTGGTCCACTTGCCGCCGATCAGCGACAGGACCGGCACGTCGGCGCCGGGCAGGCGCTCCTCGGCGATCGAGTGGTCGCGGCTGATCGCGCCGGGGTCGTCCACGTCGGCGTTGGGCAGCGGGCGCACCCCGCAGAACGCGTAGACCACGTCGTCGCGCGCGATCGCGATCGCGGGGAAGACCTCGCGCACCACCGCGATCAGGTAGGCGATCTCCGCCTCGCTGACGCGCGCCTCGTCGGGATCGGCCACCGGAATGTCGGTGGAGCCGATCAGGACGCGGCCCTTGAACGGGTAGAGGAGGTTCACCCGGCCGTCGGCCGAGCCGAAATAGACCATGCGCCCGTTCAGCGCCGCGAGGAGCTCGGGGTGCTCCACCACGACGTGGCTGCCCTTGGTGCCGCCCATGTGCCGCGTGTTGAGGCCGAGCGCGGCGTTGACGCCGTCGATCCAGGCGCCGCCCGCGTTGATCACCACGTCGGGGCGCACCCATTCGCGCGCACCGCTCAGCCGGTCCTCGATCTCGATCGCCCCGTCCGCCTGCGCGCGAACGCCGGCGTAGCTGCGGGCCTCGCTGCCGGGATTGTCGGCGAGCGCGTCGAGCACGAGTTCCAGCCCGAGCCGCTCGGCGTGGTCGAGGCGCGCCTCGTAGTAGAGGCCGACCGCGGTGATCGCCGGGTCGAGCCCCGCGAGCTCGGCCCGCGCGCATCGCCCGCCGATGAAGCGGTGCACCGGCATGGTGCGGAAGCGGC
Organism: Aureimonas flava; assembly: GCF_003583935.1. Classification (GTDB taxonomy): domain Bacteria; phylum Pseudomonadota; class Alphaproteobacteria; order Rhizobiales; family Rhizobiaceae; genus Aureimonas; species Aureimonas flava. The sequence goes on from NZ_QYRN01000003.1 coordinate 285,158, forward strand.
GGCCGAAGGCGTCGTACATCGTCAGGCCGAGCTTGGTGATGATCGCCCCGCGGTCGTTGAGCCTGGCCTTCAGGCCGAGGAAGCGGCGGATCGAGGGGACGATGCCGCCGAACCAGGAGCGCACGGGCAGCGCGGTCTCCAGCGGCGTGACGAAATGCGGGGCGTTGCGCAGGAGGATGTTGCGCTCCTCCGCCGACTGGCGCACCAGTCGGAACTCGCCCGTCTCCAGGTACTTCAGCCCGCCGTGCATCAGGCGCGAGGACGATTCGCTGGCGCCCGAGCAGAAGTCGCCTCGGTCGATCAGCAGGCAGTCGACGCCCTGGAGACTGAGGTCGCGGAACGTGCCGATGCCGTTGATGCCGGCGCCGACGATGACGACCGGGACGTGGCGGGCTGTGGCGGGTGTGTCGTGCATGATCAGGATACGATGGCGACCTTGATGGCATCGCCTCTGGCGGCGGTTTCCAGCGCCTCGCCGATCGCCGGAAGCGCGAAACGATGCGTCAGGAACGGCTTCGTATCGAGCTGTCCCGAGGCGATCAGGGCGAGCGACTTCTCGAACTGGAGCCGCGTGAGGCCGAAGGAGCCGGTGACGATCAGCTCGTTGTAGTGGATGGCGTTGACGTCGAGAGGGGCCATCTCGCCCTTGTTGAAGCCGGCGAACAGCGAGACGCGGCCGCGCAGGCGGGCGAGGCCCAGCGCGTCGTTGGCGAGCGACGGCACGCCGATGGCGACGATCACCACGTCGGCGCCGATGCCGCCCGTCTCGCCCCGGACGATCGCCCCGAGATCCTCGTTCGCCGGGTCCACCACGACGTCCGCGCCGGCCCGCAGCGCGGCCTCGCGGCGGCCGGGGTTCGGCTCCGACACGACGATGCGCCGCGCGCCGGACAGGCGGGCGACCTTGACGTGCAGCAGCCCGATCGGCCCGGAGCCGAGGATCGCCACCACGTCGCCGCGCTCCACGCCGACCTTCTCCTGCCCGTTGATGACGCAGGCGAGCGGCTCCGCCAGCGCGGCCTCCTCGAAGGAGACGCCGTCCGGCATGGCGAAGACGTTGCCCGTCTCCAGCGCGCGTCCGGGAATGCGGATGTACTCGGCGAAGGCCCCGTCGACCTCGTAGCCGATCGCGGTGAGGTTCTCGCAGACGTTCTCGAGGCCCCGCCGGCAATAGGCGCAGTGGCCGCAGGCGATCGCCGGATCGACGCAGACCGCGTCGCCCGCCTTGAAGCGCCCGGAGCCGCCGGCCTCGACGATCTCGCCGGAGAACTCGTGCCCGAGAACCGAGGGGTAGCGCACGCCCATGGTCTTGCGGCCGGTGACGATGCGGATATCGGTGCCGCAGATCGTGGCGGCGCGCACCTTCAGAACGAGATCGCCGCGCTCGGGCGCCGGGTCGGCGACATCGCCGAAGAGGACGTCGTTGGGAGCACGCAGGAGAGCAGCTTTCATGACCGTCCATCCGAATTGGGGGCGGCGCACACGTCGCGCCGTGACGAAGGTGTAGTCCGCATATTTGTTTTTTGTAAATAGCAAAAATGCGGCGACGAGAACGCGTTGGTTGGGATTTCTAGCGTGCGCTTGTCCTTTGAGTATCTGCCGAATTCAGCCAAGCCCGACCGGAAAGCCTCCCTGCGTTAACGAGAGCAGCCTCGGTCCTGAACAATTGAAATACCGGAGATCAAATGTGTTGACGTCAGCCGAAAAGTGCGCGAGACGGAAAGGGCGCGCACCGCCTGGGAGAGGCGAGCCGCGCCGGGCGGCCCGCGGTCGCGCGTTTGCGGGGCGGGAGGCGCCCCTTTCGGGAGGAAGACGACATGCGCAAGGGATTCTGGTCCGCCCTGGTTCTCGGCTCCATGCTCGCCGGCACGACGCTGCCGGCACTGGCCGAGGGCCAGGAGGACCTCATCAAGCCGATCGACAAGGAGCTGACCTTCGTCTTCATCCCGAAGGTGATCCATCCCTGGTACGACGTGGTGCGCCAGGGCGGCCAGTTCGCGGTGGACGAACTCGCCAAGGAAGGCATCAAGATCAACATGATCTGGGATCAGCCGCCCCAGGCCGACGTCGCCGACCAGAACCAGCGCATCGAGGCCAATATCGGCCGCCATCCCGACGGCCTGGCCGTCGCCTGCCTCGACCAGGCGACCAACGTCCAGCTCCTGAACGAGTCCCGGGAAGCGGGTGTCAACACCATCACCTTCAACTCGTTCTGCTCGCCCGACTTCGCCTTCGTGGGCCAGAAGGACAGCTACGGCGACGGCTACGACCTCGGCAAGTTCCTGGCCGAGCACATCGGCGGCGAGGGCAAGGTGGGCATCCTGTCCGGATCGCTGACCGCCACCGACCACGTCGAGCGCATCAAGGGCTTCAAGAAGGCGCTGGAGGATTTCCCGAAGGTCGAGGTCGTGTTCGAGCAGCCCGACAACGACGTGCTCGAGCAGGCGGTCTCGCTCACCGAGAACGCGCTCCAGGCCCACCCCGACATCAAGGGCTTCTTCGGCTGCAACGCCTCCAACCCGATCGGCATCGCGCGCGCGGTCCAGAACGCCGGCAAGGCGGGCGAAGTGGCCGTGGTCGGCATGGACGACCTGCCGGAAGCGGTGGACTTCGTGAAGGAAGGCGTCATCACCGCCCTCAAGGCGCAGCGCCAGTGGGACATCGGCTACTGGGCCGTCCGCTACATGGTGGCGATGAACCAGAACCACACGATCCCGATGGACCACAACACCGGCTCCCGCCTGATCACCAAGGACCAGCTCTGATCCCGGGAGGGGCCGGCCCGCCCGGCCCCTTCGTTCCCCGAAGAATGGGAGAGGCTGACATGGACGCGATCGCCGCCGCCTTCGAGGCGCGCAACGTGTCGAAGAGCTTCGGCGTGGTGCACGCCCTCAAGGGCGTCTCCGTCTCGATCCGGCCCGGCGAGGTGCACGCCATCATCGGCGAGAACGGCGCCGGCAAGTCGACGCTGATGAACATCATCTGCGGGCGCCTGCGCCCCACCGGCGGCCAGCTCCTGGTGGGGGGCGCGGAGGCGCACTTCCATTCGCCCGGCGAGGCGCAGGGCGCGGGCATCGCGATCGCGCCGCAGGAGATCAACCTCGTGCCGGCCCTCACCGTCACCGAGAACATCATGCTGGGCGCCGAGATCACGCGCGGCCCGGCGATCGACTGGCGCGCGACGCGCGAGGAGGCGCTCACGCACCTCCACGCCGTGGACGACACGATCGCGGGCGAGGCGCGCGCCGGCGATCTGTCCAAGGCGCAGCAGCAGCTCGTGCAGATCGCGCGAGCCGTGGCCACCAAGGCCCGGATCCTGATCTTCGACGAGCCGACCGCCGCGCTCACGACGCGCGAGACCGAAAAGCTCTACGCCTTCATCCGGCGCTTCCGCGAGGGCGGCGGCTCGGCCTTCTACATCTCGCACCGCCTGGACGAGATCCTCGACCTGTCCGACCGCATCTCGGTGCTGCGCGACGGCGCCTATGTCGGCGAGCTCGAGCCCCGGCGCACCTCCAAGCACGAGATGGTCGCCATGATGGCGGGCCGCGAGGTGGCGCTCTCCACCCACACGCCGCGCCGCCTGGAGGACCGCCCGGTGGTGCTGCGCGTGTCGGGCCTGACGCGACCCGGCGAGTTCGAGGACGTGTCCTTCGAGCTGCACGAGGGCGAGGTGCTCGGCGTCTCGGGCCTCGTCGGCGCCGGCCGCACGGAGGTCGCCAAGTGCATCTTCGGGCTGACGCGGCAGAAGGCGGGCACCGTCGAGATCTTCGGCGACGCCCGGCCCGTCTCCGACCCGGCGGACGCCATCGCGCGCGGGCTCGTCTACCTTCCCGAGGAGCGCAAGCAGGAGGGCATCTTCCCGCTCCTGTCGATCGCCGAGAACCTGACCATCGCGACGCTGGACCGCTTCCGCGGGCCGGCCTGGATGGACTTCCGAGGCATGGCCGGCACGGTGGACGAGTATGTCGAGCGCCTGCGCATCAAGATCGGCGCGGCGTCCGACCCGATCACCTCGCTGTCGGGCGGCAACCAGCAGAAGGTCATCCTCGGCCGCTGGCTCGCCAAGAACGCCCGCATCCTCATCCTGGACGAGCCGACGCGCGGCATCGACGTCGCCGCCAAGTCCGAGATCCAGGGCGTGCTCGACAGCCTCACCGCCGCGGGCCTGTCCATCGTCTACATCTCCTCCGAGCTGGAGGAGGTGCTGAACGTCTCCGACCGCATCCTCGTGATGCACGAGGGCCGCGTGAAGGGCACCCCGCGCACCGAGGAGATGACGCAGGAATCCCTCCTGCGCCTCGCCATGAGCTGACGGGCGCCCCGCGCCGCGCATCCTCCCGACCGAAAGGCACCCGAGCCATGACCAACGCCGCTCTTGGGTCCCCCGCGCGGGCCCGCTCCGCCCCTCCGTCGCTGTGGTCCCGCTTCAAGGGCTGGGAGGCGAGCGGCATCCTGATCGCGCTCGGCATCTTCGCGATCGTGCTGTCGCTCGCCGCGCCGAACTTCCTGTCGGCCTACAACCTCACCGTGGTGGCGCGCGCGGCCGCCTTCGTCGGTCTGGTCGCGCTCGGGCAGACGCTGGTGCTGCTGCTTGGCGGCATCGACCTGTCGGTGGGCGCGGCGGCCGGCCTGTCGGCCATCGTCGGCTCGCTCCTCCTCACCTCGCTCGGCGTCCACCCCTGGCTGGTGATCCCCCTCGCCTGCCTGTTCGGCCTGTGCCTCGGCCTCGTGAACGGGTTCTTCATCGCCTACCTGAAGCTCAATCCCTTCATCGTGACGCTGGCCTCCGGCGAGATCTTCGCCGGCATGACGCTGGTCATCACCGAGGGCTACCCGATCCGCCCGCTCGGGCCGGGCTTCCGGGTGTTCGGCCAGGGCGAGGTGTTCGGCCTGCCGGTGCCGGTCCTGTTCTTCCTGGTCTCGGCCGCGATCCTGATCTGGGTCCTGCGCAACACCAAGTTCGGCCGCAACATCTTCGCCATCGGCGGCAACCGCGACGCGGCGGTCCTGGTCGGCATCCGCATCCGCCGCGTCGAGCTCCTGGTCTACGGGCTGGCCGGCATGTTCGCGGCCATGGCCGGCATGCTCTACGCGAGCCGCATGGACGCCGGCCAGCCGTCGGTCGGCGAGGGCTGGATGCTGCAGGCGATCACCGCCGCGATCATCGGCGGCACGAGCCTTCGCGGCGGCCAGGGCACGATCGTCGGCACGGCGCTGGGCGCGCTGCTCCTCGCCATGCTCGCCAACGGCACGGTTCTCCTGAACGTGTCGGGCTTCTGGCAGCGCGTGATCGTCGGTCTCGTGGTTCTGGTCGCCATCCTGGTGGACCTCGCCCGTCGCCACCGCCGCTGAGGCACCGAGTCCCCCGGCAGGGCCGGAACGAGGGGGCCGGCGGCTGGACCGCCGGCCCCTCTTCGGCCTACACCCGTGGCCACGCTCGACGAGGAGGGATCGACATGAGCCACGCCCTGCAGTTCTACATCGACGGCGAATGGGTGGACCCGGCCGCGCCCGCGCGGCTTCCGGTGATCGATCCTTCCACGGAAGAAGCCTATGCCGAGATCGCGCTCGGCGGCGCGGCCGACGTGGACCGGGCGGTGGCCGCCGCCCGCCGGGCCTTTCCCGCCTTCTCGCGCACCACGCGCGCCGAGCGCCTGGCGCTGATGCGCCGCCTTCTCGCGGTCTACGAATCCCGCCTGCCCGAGATGGCCGAGGCGATCAGCCGCGAGATGGGCGCGCCGCGCCCCTTCGCCCTCGCCTCCCAGGCCGCGATCGGCACGGCGCATCTCGCCCGGATGATCGAGACGCTGGAGAGCTTCGAGTTCGAGCAGCGTCGCGGCGCCACGATGGTGGTGCGCGAGCCCATCGGCGTGGTCGGCATGATCACGCCGTGGAACTGGCCGATGAACCAGATCATGTGCAAGGTCGCGCCCGCGCTCGCCGCCGGCTGCACCATGGTGCTGAAGCCCTCCGAGATCGCCCCGATGAGCGGGCTGCTCTTCGCCGAGATCTGCCACGAGGCGGGCCTGCCCAAGGGCGTCTTCAACCTCGTCAACGGCGACGGGCCGAGCGTCGGCGATGCCATGTCGCGCCATCCCGGCATCGACATGATGTCCTTCACCGGCTCGACGCGGGCGGGGATCCTGGTCGCCAAGTCGTCGGCCGACACGATCAAGCGCGTCCATCAGGAGCTCGGCGGCAAGTCGGCCAACATCCTCCTGCCCGACGTCGACCTGGAGACCGCCGTCACCAAGGGCGTCCAGGGCTGCTTCGGAAACTCGGGCCAGAGCTGCAACGCGCCGACGCGCATGTTCGTGCCCGCCGACCGCCACGACGAGGCGGCGCGGATCGCCGCGCGCGCCGCCGACGCCTTCAAGGTCGGTCCGGCCGACGCGGAGGCGACCCAGCTCGGCCCGGTGGTGAGCCAGGTCCAGTACGACAAGATCCAGGGCCTGATCGAGACCGGCATGCGCGAGGGCGCGCGGCTCGTCGCGGGCGGGCCAGGCCGGCCGGACGGGCTGAACCGGGGCTACTTCGTGCGCCCCACCGTGTTCGCCGACGTCACGCCCGACATGACCATCGCGCGCGAGGAGATCTTCGGGCCGGTCCTGTCGATCCTGTCCTACGAGAGCGAGGAGGAGGTGGCCGAACTCGCCAACGACACGGTCTACGGCCTCGCCTCCTACATCCAGTCGTCCGACATCGACCGCGCCCGCGCGCTGGCCGCCAGGATGCGCACCGGCAACGTCTACATCAACTATCCCGCCTGGGACGCGGGCGCCCCGTTCGGCGGCTACAAGCAGTCCGGCAACGGGCGCGAATATGCCGAGTTCGGCCTCGACGAGTTCCTGGAGATCAAGGGGATCGTCGGCTACGGCGCCTGACGCGGCAAGCCCGCGCCCGCCCTTCCGGAAGCACGCCGTCCCTTCGGGGTTTGCCTTCGTGACGATTCGGTGACATGGGAGCCGCCCGACGGACGTCGGTGGCCCCCGCCAGCGGGTGCGATGCGAGTGGAAGAACCGCATGCAGGTTGAGATCGAGCGCAAGTTCCTGGTGGTCGGCGAGGGCTGGCGCGCGCGCACCGTGCGCGTCAGGGTGCTGCGCGATGGGCTCGTCAGCCGGGGCGCCAACGGCAAGGTCCGCGTGCGCGTCGAGGGGCGGAAGGCTTGGCTCACCGTGAAGGGCGCGCGCTCGGGCATCTGCCGGCCGGAGTTCGAATACGAGATCCCCGTGACCGACGCCGAGCGCCTCCTGGCGGAGGTGTGCCGCGGCCAGGTCATCGAGAAGCACCGGCACATCGTTCCGCACGCGGGACGGACCTGGGAGGTCGACGTCTTCAAGGGCCCGCTCGCCGGCCTGGTCTGGGCGGAAGTGGAGCTCGACCATCCCGACCAGAGCTTCGCCCGGCCCGACTGGGTGGGGCGCGAGGTCACGGGCGACCCGCGCTTCCGCCACGCCAATCTCCTGTCCGCCTGCGCCGCCGCCGACGGCGCGGGCGAGACCCGGAGCCTCATCGCGGGCGGCTGACGCGCGCCGCCGCTTGTCCGCGCGTCTGGCGTTTCGCCGCAATCGCGCGGCACAACCCGTGCGTCAACAATCGCACGGAGAATCGGCCTTGTCCACAGTTCGCCTTTTCGCCCCCCTCGCCCTGTGTGCGGGCCTCGCCCTCTCGGCTCCGGCGCTCGCTCAGGACGCCCCGCCCCCGCCCGCCCCGCCCCCGGCGCGCATTAGCGTCACCGGCGAGGGACAGGCGAACGGCGCGCCCGACCTTGCCGTCACGCAGCTCACCGTGCTGCGTACCGGCGCCACGGCGGCCGCGGCGCTGGAGGAGGCCAACACGGCGATGGAGGCCGTTCGCGGCGCCATGTCGTCCTTCGGCGTCGAGGCGCGCGATCTCCAGACGTCGGGCTTCCGCATCACGCCGCAGTACCGCTACGACAACGGGCCGGACGGAACGCAGTCTCCGCCCGTGCTCACCGGCTACGAGGTGCGCAACACGCTGTCGGTGAAGATGCGCGACATGGCGCGGCTCGGCGAGCTCCTGGACCGGGCCGTGCAGCTCGGGGTGAACGAGGGCGGCTCGTTCTCCTTCCAGATCGAGGACGACGCCGCCTTGCGCGACGCGGCGCGGCGCGAAGCCGTCGCCAAGGCCCGCAGCAGCGCCGAGGCGCTCGCCGACGCGGCCGGCCTGACGCTCGGCCGCGTGGTCTCGATCGAGGACGCCGCCAACGCCTATGTGCCGCAGCCGCCGCCGATGCCCTTCGGCGAGATGCGGATGATGGCGTCCGGCAGCGCCGCCAAGGTGCCGGTGGAGGCGGGCGAGAACACCGTCACCAGCGAGGTGCGGATCGTCTACGAGCTTCGCCCCTGAGCCGCCGGGGACCGCGAGCGACCGACGAGAAAAAGGGGGCGGCCCGCGAAGGCCGCCCCCTTTCGTCGTTCGGGCGATGCCCGACCCCTTACCGGTAGCCGATCACCGGGCAGCCGCGCGCCTGCGCGAAGCGCACCGCGGTCGGATGGCCGCGCTTGTGGCCGGCCACCACCACGGCCCGGCGGTTGTCACGCACGATGTCGGCGCCGCGCACACCCATGTCGCGCGCCTTGCGCAGGGCCAGGCGCGGCGAGCAGCTTCCGCCCCGCCGGGCCTCACGCTCCCAGCGGTCGCCGTGCCGGGGCCCGCGATGCTCCCAGCGGTCGTGGCGGTGATGGCGTTCGCCGCGATGGTCGATCAGCGTCACGCCGGCCGCCTCGCGCGGGGCGGCGGTGGCGGCACTGAACGAGCCGAGAAGCGTTGCGGCGACGAGCGTGGAGCGGATGAGGCTGGACAGCATGGACGATCTCCTGGCGAAAGGGCCGCGCCGGCGGCGCGTCGGGAAAACCGTCCTATGCTCGCCTCGCTGAATTCCCGCCGTCCGCGCCGTTCATGCGCCGTTCAGCATAGCGCCAGAACCCACGCGCCCCGGTGCTCCGCCGCCTTGATCGACGTGAAGCTTTCACAGACTCACACTAACGTCCCTGATGGTCATGGATGCGTACGGTATGCACAAGGTCACGTCGTTCTGGAACGAAGAGGCAGGCTTCCTGCGCGAGTTGGGCAGATCCCATGCGGGTTTCACCCTGGCCTGGATCGGGCTGACGCTCGCCGGCCTCCTCGTCACGCCCTGGCTCGGCCCGGTCTCGCTCGTCGCCTTCGTCGTGACGTTCGGCCAGCTCGGCCGCCTCCACCGCACGCTCCGGCGCACCCAAGGGGATCTCGACACCCTGCGCGTCGAGCAGCAGGAGCTCGTGGAACGGCACGTGATCGACGAGATCACCGGCCTCCTGACGCGCCGCGCCTTCCTGGAGGCGGCCGGCGAGGCCATCGGCTCGCGCGAGGCCGGCAAGTCGCTCGCCTTCTTCGCGCTCGACATGGACAACCTGAAGATCCTCAACGACAGCTTCGGCCATCGCGCGGGCGATTTCGCCCTCTTCCATATCGCGACGACGCTGACGCGGCTGGCGCCGCGCGCGGTGGCGGGCCGGCTCGGCGGCGACGAGTTCGCCTTCGTCCTGCCCTGCGCCGACGAGGACGAGGCCCTGGCCTTCGGCGAACGCCTCGGGCAGGCCCTCAACAAGCCGGTCATGGCCGGTGGGCGCCGCCTGTCGCTGTCGGCCAGCCTCGGCGTCGCGATGGTGCCGGAGCGCACCCATTACCTGTCGGAAGCCATGCAGTTCGCCGACGTTGCGCTCTATGCCGCCAAGAAGGCCGGGCGCAACAAGACCTGCGTCTTCGACGCGGAGATGCTGTCCGAGCTCAAGCATCGCCGCCTCATCGAGCGCGAGCTGCGCGCGGCGATCCTCCTGAACGAGCTCGACCTCCACTACCAGCCGATCCAGGGCCCGGACGGCCATCTCGTCGCCGTGGAAGCCCTGCTGCGCTGGCAGAGCCCGTCGCGCGGCAACATCTCCCCCGCCCGCTTCATCCCGATCGCCGAGAGCACCGCCCTGATCGACCAGCTCGGCGAATGGGTGCTGCGCCGCGCGCTGACCGACGCGGGCGATCTGCCGAACGCTTCCGTTTCCGTGAACGTCTCGGCCAACCAGCTCACGCGCGACGACGTCGTGGACATGGTGGCGCGGGTGCTGGAGGAGACGGATTTCCCCCCGAGCCGCCTGGTGCTCGAACTCACCGAATCGGCCGCGATCAACGCCACGCCCGATATCTGCCGGCGCCTCCAGAGCCTGCGCGACATGGGCATCCGCATCGCGCTGGACGATTTCGGCACGGGCTTCTGCGGCTTCGACTACCTGCGCCACCTGCCGGTGGACACGATCAAGATCGACCGCAGCTATATCGCCCGGCTCGGCGACAGCGAGACCGACAACGTCTTCGTCTCGGCCCTGGCGAGCCTGGCGAGCGCGATGCGCCTCAACGTCGTGGCCGAGGGCATCGAGACCGAGAAGCAGATGCTGCTCGCGCGCGCGGCCGGGTGCAACCTGTTCCAGGGCTACCACCTCGCACGGCCGATGCCCAAGGCCGACATCGTCCGGATGCACGATCACGCCTTGAGGAAATGCGCGTGAAACGTCGCGCCGATACGGCTTTCCCCGATCCGGCCACGATGCGCCGGCCCGCTCGGGGAACGCCGTCATGCCCTCCGCCATCGCCCAGCTTCTCGACAGACGCTGGTTCCCGCCGCTCGCGCGGCTGATCCTCACCTTCTGCTTCTGGGGCAGCGGCCTCGCCAAGCTCGCGGACTTCGAGACCGCGACCGCCGAGATGGCCTATTTCGGCTTCTCGCCCCCGGCGCTGGTCGCCGCTCTCGTGATCGCGGTGCAGCTCGTCGGCTCGGCGCTCGTGGTCCTCGACCGCGCCGCGTGGCTGGGCGCCGGCATACTGGCGACCTTCACGGGGCTGACGATCCTCCTGGTCCACGACTTCTGGGCCATGACCGGCCCCGACGCCACGGCCCACTTCCACACGGCCACGGAGCACGTGACGGTGATCGGGGCGATGATGGTGGCCGCGCTCCTGTCCCGCCGCACCCGCGCCGCGCGCCCGACATCCGCCCCCCGCCCCACCGCCGCTTGAGCGGCCAAAAAAAAGGGCGCCCCCCGGCGGGAGGCGCCCTTTCGCTGTGTCTTGCGGCGGCGGTGGAGCGGCTCAGCTGTCTAGGAACGAGCGGAGCTTGCGCGAGCGGCTCGGATGCTTGAGCTTGCGCAGGGCCTTGGCCTCGATCTGGCGGATGCGCTCGCGCGTCACCGAGAACTGCTGGCCGACCTCTTCCAACGTGTGGTCGGTGTTCATGCCGATGCCGAAGCGCATGCGCAGGACGCGCTCCTCGCGCGGCGTCAGCGAGGCGAGCACGCGCGTCGTGGTCTCGCGCAGGTTCGCCTGGATCGCCGCGTCGATCGGCAGGATCGCGTTCTTGTCCTCGATGAAGTCGCCGAGGTGCGAATCCTCCTCGTCGCCCACCGGCGTCTCGAGCGAGATCGGCTCCTTGGCGATCTTGAGGACCTTGCGGACCTTCTCCAAAGGCATGGCCAGCTTCTCGGCCAGCTCCTCCGGCGTCGGCTCGCGGCCGATCTCGTGCAGCATCTGGCGCGAGGTGCGCACGATCTTGTTGATCGTCTCGATCATGTGCACCGGAATGCGGATGGTGCGCGCCTGGTCGGCGATCGAGCGGGTGATCGCCTGCCGGATCCACCACGTCGCGTAGGTCGAGAACTTGTAGCCCCGGCGGTACTCGAACTTGTCCACGGCCTTCATCAGGCCGATGTTGCCCTCCTGGATCAGGTCCAGGAACTGCAGACCGCGGTTGGTGTACTTCTTGGCGATGGAGATCACGAGGCGCAGGTTCGCCTCCACCATCTCCTTCTTAGCCTGCCGCGCCTCGCGCTCGCCCTTCTGCACCATGTGCACGATGCGGCGGAACTCGGTGATCTCCAGGCCCGTCTCGGTGGCGAGGTTCTGGATCTCCTGGCGCAGGTTGCGGATGCCGTCCCGCTCGTTCTGGACGAACTTCAGCCAGCCCTTGCCCGCCAGGTTGGCGATCGACTGCGTCCAGTTCGGGTCGAGCTCGGAGCCCTGGTAGCTCTGGAGGAACTCGTCGCGCTTCACCCCGTGGCTCTCGGCCAGGCGCAGCAGCCTGCCCTCGTTGCCCACAAGCCGCTTGTTGATGTCGTAGAGCTGGGCGACCAGCGCGTCGATGCGGTTCTGGTTGAGGGACAGGCCCTTCACCGCCGCGACGAGGTCGTCCTTGTGCTTGCGATAGGAGCGCTCCTGCGAGGAGGACAGGGTGCCCTGCGCGGCGAGACGGTTCTCGACCTGCTGGTCCTGGAGCTTGCGCAGCCGCTTGTAGTTCTCGGCGATCGCGTCGAAGGTCTCCATGACCTGCGGGCGGATCTCGGCCTCCATCGCGGCGAGCGAGAGCGAGTTCTCGAGGTCGTCCTCGTCGTCGTCCTCCTCCTCGCCGGGGCGCAGCTCGCCGTTGGGCGCGGGCGCGCCGGCCTCGCCGTTCTCCGGCGGGGCGCTCGGCATCTTGGCCTCGGGGCCGGCATAGGTCGCCTCGAGGTCCACGACCTCGCGCAGCATGATGTTGCCCTCGTTGAGCTCCTCGCGCCAGATGATGATGGCCTGGAACGTCAGCGGGCTCTCGCACAGGCCGGCGATCATCGTCTCGCGGCCGGCCTCGATGCGCTTGGCGATAGCGATCTCGCCCTCGCGCGACAGAAGCTCCACCGACCCCATCTCGCGCAGGTACATGCGCACCGGGTCGTCGGTCCGGTCGGAGGCTTCCTTCTTGGTCGTGGTGGCGACGGCGCCCGTCGTGGTCTCGGCGACCTCGGTAGAGCCGGACTCCTCGGACTCCTTCTCCTCCTCGTTCTCGCCTTCCTCGTCCTCGACGACGTTGATGCCCATGTCGCTCAGCATCGACATGAGGTCCTCGATCTGCTCCGACGTCACGTCCTCGGCCGAGAGCACCGAGTTGAGCTTGTCCATCGACACGAAGCCGCGCTTCTTGGCGGCCTTGATCATCTTCTTGACGGCGTCGTCCGACAGGTCCAGCAGAGGACTGTCAGGCGTCTCCTGACGCTCCTCGACGGCCGCCTCGCCTTCCTTGACTTTCGTCGCCATGTGCATTCGTCTCCATCTGGCGCGGTGCGGCTTGCGGAAAGCGGCGCCTCCCGCGCCCCATTCCGCCAGCCTTAGCCGCCGGCCGTGAATGATCGATTAACCATGACCATTCGAGAGGTCTCGGTCGATCGGTCGGTCCATTCCATTTCCAACCGGCGGATGCGGCCGGCCCGGAACGCGCCGGCACCGGCGTCCGGCCGATGCGTGTTTCTTCTTTCCCGCCGCGAAGTCAAGGGCTTGAAGCCTCGCGGCACGATTCACGAGGCGGACGCGCCCCGTCGCGGGGTCGGGCTGCGTCGGGGCTCAGATCCCCTTGGCGGGCCGACCGGACAGCAGACCAAACCCGTCTATCAGCGCCTCGGTTCCCGCCAAATTGTTGATTTCCCGGTGTATCTCGACGAGTTGCGCATGGGCGAGGTCGTCGCCGTCGGTCGCCAGCGCGGCCTCCGCCGCTCGGAGTTCCCTATGTAGTGAGAGGTATCGGTGCTGCAAGTGCAGCGCCTGGCGGACCGCCTCGCGCGCGTCCTCCAGCGCCGCGCCGTCCAGGAAGCTCCACAGGCGGACGGCCTGGAGCTTCTGCTCGCAGGCCTGGAAGGGCTCCAGCAACAACCGCCGGTCGAGCTCGGCCAGGATCTCCTCGCGCGAATGGGGCTGGCCGTCGGCATAGACGTCGATCACCGCCGAGCGGAGCCGTTCCAGCTCGGGGCTGGTGAGCTCCAGGTCGGCGAAGTAGTCGAAGGCCTCGCGCAGCAGCAGCGGGTGGTTCACGAAGCCCACCAGGATCGACATCTCGCGCATCGGCGCGGCGGTGGCGCGGGCGCCTCCCCCCAGGAGCGCGCTGCGCGCCAGGCGCTCGGACACGGGTGAGCGCCGCCCGGCGCCGGGCGCGCCGGCCCGCCGCGGCGCACCGCCGCCGCCGCGGCCATCCTCGCGCCGTCGCCCGTTCCAACCCCCTCCCCCGCCGCGCGCGGGCGGGGGGCCGAAGAAGGCCGCGAGCCGCTCCTGGACGTCCTGGAGATAGTGGCGCCGCACGCTCTCGTCGCCGATCTGGCGCATCATCGCCTTCAGCCGGCCCTCCAGCTCGGCGCGGCGCTCGGGCGTGTCGAAGCCGCCGCCGCCGGTCTCGCGCATCCACACGAGGTCGGCGAGCGGCCGGGCGCGATCCAGCACCTCGCGCATCGCCTCCGGGCCGGACGCGCGCAGGAGGTCGTCGGGGTCCTTGCCCTCCGGCAGGAGGGCGAAGCGCAGCGAGCGGCCCGGTCGCAGCAGCGGCAGCGCCAGCTCGGCGGCCCGGTTGGCCGCCTTGAGGCCCGCCGCATCTCCGTCGAAGCACAGGATCGGCTCGGGCACGGTGCGCCACAGGAGGTCGAGCTGGCGCTCGGTCAGCGCCGTTCCGAGCGGTGCCACGGCGTTCTCGAAACCTCCCTGGTGCAGGGCGATCACGTCCATGTAGCCTTCGGCGACGATGAGCGTGCCCGTGCCCTTGGCCGCCCGCCGGGCTCCGGCGAGATTGTAGAGGACCTGCCCCTTGTGGAAGACCTCGGTCTCGGGCGAGTTCAGGTACTTGGCCGGCACGCCCGCCGCCAGCGCCCGACCGCCGAAGGCGATCGCCCGCTCGCGGATGTCGAGGATCGGGAACATCACGCGGTCGCGGAACCGGTCGTAGGAGACGGCGATCCCTTCCCCGTGCACCACCAGACCGGCGCCTTCGATCTCCGCCCGTCCGACGCCCCGCCCCGCCAGGAACTCCTTCAGCCGGTTGCGGTTGTCGGGCGCGTAACCCAGCCCGAACGCCTTCTGCACCACCGGATTGATGCCCCGATCGCGCAGGTAGGCGCGCGCCTTGGCCCCGTCCGCCTCCTGCAGGGTCTGGCGGAAGAACTCGGCGGCGAGGCGCAGCGCGTCGATGAGCGTCGCCTGCGTTTCCTGGCGCTTCTCCTCGTCTCGGTCGCGCGCGGGCATCGGCAGGCCCGCTTCGCCGGCCAGCCGCTCCACCGCCTCGGGGAAGCTCATGCCCTCCAGCTCGGTCAGGAAGCGGAAATGGTCGCCCGACACGCCGCAGCCGAAGCAATGGTAGCGCCCCTTGGCATCCTCGCAGTGGAACGAGGGTGACTTCTCGCCGTGGAACGGGCAGCAGGCCCACCAGTCGCCCTTGGACGACTGCGTCTTGCGCCGGTCCCAGACGACGCGCCGGCCGATCACCTCCGAGATGGGGATGCGGGCACGGATCTCGTCGAGGAACTGGGGCGGAAAGCGCATGACGGACATATCGTCATCTGCCTTGGCGAATGCCACCGTTTTCCCGAGGCGCCTGGCTTGTCCACCTCGATCCACAGGGCGCCCCGCGCTTTGACGGATCGGGCGACGACGCTTAATCCAGGCGTCGGAGAGAAACGTCAGCGAACCGAGCCTCATGGACCAGACCCCCGCCATCCTGCCCGAGCTGCAGAACCTGCGCAATTCGATCGACAACATCGACGCGGCGATCGTGCACATGCTGGCCGAGCGGTTCCGCTGCACCCAGCGCGTCGGCGTGCTGAAGGCCGAGCACGACCTGCCGCCGGCCGATCCGGCGCGCGAGAAACGCCAGGTGGCGCGCCTGCGCGAACTGGCGGGCTCCGCCCAGCTCGACCCGGACTTCGCCGAGAAGTACCTAGCCTT
This sequence comes from Aureimonas flava, assembly GCF_003583935.1. GTDB lineage: Bacteria > Pseudomonadota > Alphaproteobacteria > Rhizobiales > Rhizobiaceae > Aureimonas > Aureimonas flava. Next base: position 300,939 of record NZ_QYRN01000003.1, read on the forward strand.
CGTGGTGCGCGAGGTGATCCGCTACCACGAGGCGGCGGCGCGCGAACTGGCCGGCAAGAGCGGCGGATGACGGCGCCGGACTTCGATCCGGCCGCAACGCTCCGCGGCCCGCGGCTCACCGTTCGCGAGCTCGTGGCCGGCGATCTCGACGCGCTCCACGCGGCCGCGTCCGATCCCGAGACCTGGGCGGGCCATCCGGCGCGCGACCGGCATCGGCGCGAGGTGTTCGAGCCCTTCTTCCGCACGCTGCTGGCGCTCGGCGGCGCGGTCGCGGTGGAGGACCGGGCCGCCGGCCGGATCGTCGGCGCGTCGCGCTTCTACGTGCCGCCCGACCGGCCGGAGGCGATCGCCATCGGCTTCACCTTTCTCGACCGCGCGTATTGGGGCGGAGCCGCCAATTTCGAGCTGAAGTCGCTGATGCTGGCCCACGCCTTCGCCTGGTTCGACGAGGTCTGGTTCCACATCGCGCCCGGCAACATCCGCTCGCAGAAGGCGACGGGAAAGCTCGGCGCGGTGCATGCGCACGACGCGCGGCTCGATCTCGCCGGCCAACCGGCAGACTGGCAGTGCTTCCGGCTGACCCCCGAGGCGTGGCGCGCCGCGGCGGCGCGACGCCCGTCCGAGGATGTGCGCCCTAGCTGAGAAGCCCGCGCATCACGACGCCGGCCTCGATCAGGTTCAGCTTGTCCTGGTAGCGGTCCTTGAGCGCGCTCATGCAGCGTCCGACGTCGCGCAGGCCCTTGGAGCCGGTGTCGGACACGATCTGCCGGCAGGCCGCCTCGATCTCGCCGGTCGGCACGGGCGCCGGCATCAGCTCGCGGATCATCTCCATGCAGGCGCGCTCGGCCTCCGCCTCCTCGAGGCGGCCGGCGGCGCGGAACCCTTCCTCGGCGGCCTGTCGGTGGCGTAGCATGCAGTGGAGGAGCGACACCATGTCGGCCGCGTCCGGCCGGCCCCGGCCCGCCTCGCGAAACGCCGCTTCCTTGTCCTTCAGGGCGGTGGCGACGAGGCGCAGCGTCGCGATCCGCCGCTTGTCGCCGCTCGCGATGGCCGCCTGCAATGCGTCTGCAATCTGATCGCGCATTCCAACTCGTCCTGTTCGACCGCCGGGGCGCGTCGGCGCTCCGTAGCGGGCCGGCTCCCGTCCAGGAAGGACGAGAATGACCGTGTCAGCTTGTGGGAAAATGGTGAGGTTTCGGATGACCGGAAGCGGTCCGGCGCCCTGCGCTAAGCGAATCCCGTGGATAACTCGTGCGTCCTCCGGCCCTGTGCGCCGGCACCTCCCAAGAGGTTGATGAACGATTAATGACGCGCCGGCGCTTTGGCAAGCGCATGCGTGCCATGCTCCACAGTCATGCGTTCCCGGCCGGGCGCCGCGCGCGAAGGGTTGCGCCCGAAGGCCGATGGCGCGATATGGACGCTCCGGAAGGGTGTGCCCGCCTTTTGTGCCGATGGCCCCCGAAGGATCTCGAGGAGTTGAGACGATGAGCGACGCCTGGACGCAGAGGAAGCCCACGGCCCTGCTCGTGCTGGCCGACGGCACGGTGATCGAGGGCGACGGGATCGGCGCCGTGGGCGAGGCTCTGGGCGAGGTCTGCTTCAACACCTCGCTGACCGGCTACCAAGAGATCCTGACCGATCCCTCCTATGCCCGCCAAATCGTCACCTTCACCTTCCCCCACATCGGGAACGTCGGCGCCAACGACGAGGACATCGAGGACCTCGTGCCCGACAACAATGTCGGCGCGGTGGGCGCGATCTTCCGCGCCGAGGTCTCGGCGCCCTCCAACTACCGCTCGGCGGGCGGGCTCGACGCCTGGCTCAAGAAGCGCGGCGTCGTGGCGCTGTCCGGCGTGGACACCCGCGCCCTCACCGCGCTGATCCGCGAGCGGGGCATGCCCAACGCCGTGCTTGCCCACAACCCGGACGGCGTCTTCGACATCGAGGCGCTGCGCGCCAAGGCGGCCGGGTGGAGCGGCCTCGTCGGCCTCGACCTCGCCAAGGACGCCGCCTCCGATCGCGCCGAGGTCTGGACCGAGGGCCCGTGGGTGTGGAACGCCGGCTACGGCGCGGGCGAGAATCCGGCCTACACGATCGTCGCCATCGACTACGGCGCCAAGCGCAATATCCTGCGCCTGATGTCGGGCCACGGCGCGCGCGTCGTGATCGTGCCGCCGACGGCGAGCGCCGCCGATGTCCTCCAGCACGATCCGGACGGAATCTTCCTGTCCAACGGCCCGGGCGACCCGGCGGCCACGGGCGAGTACACGGTGCCGGTGATCCGCGAGCTCGCCCGCAGCGGCATCCCGATGTTCGGCATCTGCCTCGGGCACCAGCTCCTGGCCCTGGCGCTTGGCGGGCGCACGGAGAAGATGCATCAGGGCCATCACGGCGCGAACCACCCGGTGAAGGACTTCACCACCGGCAAGGTCGAGATCGTGTCGATGAACCATGGCTTCGCGGTGGCCGCCGATTCGCTGCCCGCCGGCGTCGAGGAGACCCACGTCTCGCTGTTCGACGGCACGAACTGCGGCCTGCGGATGAAGGATGCGCCGGTGTTCTCGGTGCAGCACCATCCCGAGGCCTCGCCCGGCCCGCAGGACTCGCATTACCTCTTCGCGCGCTTCTTCGAGATGATCGACGCGCATCGGACCCGGTCCGCCGCCTGAGGCCGTCCGCCCCGCGCAGGAATCGATAAGGGCGCCGGAGACATCCGGCGCCCTTATCGCGTTTGGCGTTCCCCCGATCCGATCCGGGCGGGGCCTGTCATGCCGCCTTGAACAGGTGAAGCACGCGGCGCAGGATCGAGCGCAGGCCGCAACTGAACGTCGCGTGGCGGTGCAGGTCGTCGCGGCCGCGGTCGGCGCCGAGGTTGGAGCGGCTGACGATGAGGTCGGCAAGCATGGAGCGGGTTTCCTTTCGGGTTGCGGGTCCTCGCTGATCGAAGGTCGTACGGGCCTTCACATCCATTAGATGTGCACGCCGTGCGCTTTTTCAATGCGACAGGTGCGCACGTCGTGCATTTTCGTTGTCCCAGCCGTCCGATCTGCTAGGGGACATGACCCCGGACGCCCGAAGCCTGCGCCTCGGAGTTTGAGCGGGGCTGAGGGGAGCCGATCGGATGGGGCACGGGATGGATTCGGACAGCTTCCGCGAATGGCGCCGCGCGCTCGGTTGGAAGCAGCGGGAGGCGGCCGACCGGCTCGGCCTCAAGAAGCGCGTGATCCAGTATTACGAGAAGGGCGACCGCGGCGGGAAGCAGGTCGAGATCCCCCGCGCGGTGGAGCTCGCCTGCCTTGCGCTGGCGATGGGCATCGACCGCTACGACGGCCGCGCCCTGCCGCGCGACGCGGCCGATCTTCTCGGCCGTTCGCGCCCGCCGGGCGATCCGTCCACAATCGCGTCGCCGGACTGACGCTTCGCCCTTTCGCGCGGGCGCGGCTTTCCCTATAAGCCGGCCTTAGCCTGAAGAATGCTCTGCCCGAGACCCTCGACCGCCCTGCGGCCGGGGCCATCCGTGCGCACGAATGGAAGACGGACCGCCATGCCCAAACGCGACGACCTCGAAACGATCCTCATCATCGGCGCGGGTCCGATCATCATCGGGCAGGCCTGCGAGTTCGACTATTCCGGGACGCAGGCCTGCAAGGCGCTGCGCGACGAGGGCTACCGGATCGTTCTCGTCAACTCCAATCCGGCGACGATCATGACCGACCCCGATCTCGCCGACGCCACCTACATCGAGCCGATCACTCCCGAGGTGGTCGCCAAGATCATCGCCAAGGAGCGGCCGGACGCGATCCTGCCGACGATGGGCGGCCAGACCGCGCTGAACACCGCCCTCTCGCTGAAGCGCATGGGCGTCCTCGACAAGTACGACGTCGAGATGATCGGCGCCGACGCGACCGCGATCGACAAGGCCGAGGACCGCGCGCTGTTCCGCGAGGCGATGGCCAAGATCGGCCTGGAGACGCCCAAGAGCTATCTCGCCAACGCGACGGAGGCCAAGCAGGCCGACCGCCTCGCCCACGAGGAGCGGCGCGCCGAGACGATCCGCACCACGCAGGCCGGCGCCGCGCGGGACGAGGCGCTCGCCGCGCTGGAGACCGAGTGGAACCTCGGCGAGACCGACCGCAAGCAGCGCTACATGGCGCGCGCCATGGGCGCGGCGGCCGAGGCGCTGGAGCATGTCGGCCTGCCCGCCATCATCCGCCCCTCCTTCACCATGGGCGGCACGGGCGGCGGCATCGCCTACAACCGCTCGGAGTTCTTCGAGATCATCGAGGGCGGCCTCGACGCCTCGCCCACCACCGAGGTGCTGATCGAGGAATCGGTGCTCGGCTGGAAGGAATACGAGATGGAGGTGGTCCGCGACCGGGCGGACAACTGCATCATCGTCTGCTCGATCGAGAACGTCGATCCGATGGGCGTCCACACGGGCGACTCCATCACCGTGGCGCCCGCGCTCACGCTGACCGACAAGGAATACCAGGTGATGCGCAACGCCTCGATCGCGGTGCTGCGCGAGATCGGGGTGGAGACCGGCGGCTCCAACGTCCAGTTCGCGGTGAACCCGGATAACGGGCGCCTCGTCGTGATCGAGATGAACCCGCGCGTGTCGCGCTCCTCCGCGCTCGCCTCCAAGGCCACCGGCTTCCCGATCGCCAAGATCGCGGCCAAGCTCGCCGTCGGCTACACGCTGGACGAACTCAAGAACGACATCACCGGCGGCGCGACCCCGGCCTCGTTCGAGCCGACGATCGACTACGTCGTCACCAAGATTCCGCGCTTCGCCTTCGAGAAGTTTCCCGGGGCCTCGCCGGTCCTCACCACCGCGATGAAGTCGGTCGGCGAGGTCATGGCGATCGGGCGCACCTTCGAGGAATCGCTGCAGAAGGCGCTGCGGGGCCTGGAGACCGGCCTCGACGGGCTGGACGAGATCGAGATCCCGGGCCTCGGCGAAGGCGACGACAAGAACGCCATCCGCGCCGCGCTCGGCGTGCCGACGCCGGAACGGCTGCGCATGGTGGCCCAGGCGCTTCGCGAGGGCGCCACCAAGGAGCAGGTGCACCGGTCCTCCAAGATCGACCCCTGGTTCATCGACCGCTTCCAGGCCATCGTCGACCAGGAGGCCCGCGTACGCGAGCACGGCCTGCCGCAGGACGCCGACAACCTGCGCTTCCTGAAGTCCGCCGGCTTCTCCGACGCGCGCCTCGCCAAGCTGTCTGGCCAGTCCGAGGCCGAGGTCAAGGCGCTGCGCGAGCGCCTCGACGTCCATCCCGTGTTCAAGCGGATCGACACCTGCGCCGCCGAGTTCGCCTCGCCGACGCCCTACATGTATTCGACCTACGAGCGGCCCTTCGCCGGCGAGGTCCGCTCCGAGGCCGGCGTCTCGGACCGGAAGAAGGTCGTGATCCTCGGCGGCGGGCCGAACCGCATCGGCCAGGGCATCGAGTTCGACTACTGCTGCTGCCACGCGGCCTTCGCGCTGCGCGACGCGGGCCTCGAGGCCATCATGGTCAACTGCAACCCCGAGACGGTCTCCACCGACTACGACACCTCGGACCGCCTCTACTTCGAGCCGCTGACCGGCGAAGACGTGCTGGAGATCCTGCGCGTCGAGAAGTCGAAGGGCACGCTGCACGGCGTGATCGTCCAGTTCGGCGGCCAGACGCCGCTGAAGCTCGCCGAGGCGCTCGAGGAAGCCGGCATCCCGATCCTCGGCACCTCGCCGGACGCGATCGACCTCGCCGAGGACCGCGACCGCTTCCAGAAGTTGCTCCACGACCTCGGCCTGCGCCAGCCCAACAACGGCATCGCGCGCTCGGTCGAGGAAGCGCGCACCATCGTGGAGCGCATCGGCTACCCCGTGGTGATCCGGCCTTCCTACGTGCTGGGCGGCCGCGCGATGGAGATCGTGCGCGGCGACGCGCAGTTCGAGCGCTACATGAAGGAGGCGGTCGTCGTCTCCGGCAAGTCGCCGGTGCTGATCGACAGCTACCTGTCGGACGCGACCGAGGTCGATGTCGACTGCCTCTGCGACGGCACGGACACGTTCGTCGCCGGCATCATGGAGCATATCGAGGAGGCGGGCATCCATTCCGGCGATTCGGCCTGCTCCCTCCCCGTCCATTCGCTGCGCCGCGAGATCACCGACGAGCTGGAGCGGCAGACGCGCGAGATGGCGCTGGCGCTCAAGGTCGGCGGCCTGATGAACGTGCAGTTCGCCATCAAGGGCGGCGACATCTACGTGCTGGAAGTCAATCCCCGCGCCTCGCGCACGGTGCCCTTCGTCGCCAAGACCATCGGGTCGCCGGTCGCCAAGATCGCGGCGCGGATCATGGCGGGAGAGACGCTCGAGGCCGCCTTCGCCGCCTATGGCGGAAAGCCGGACGTGAAGAACCTCAAGCACATCGCGGTCAAGGAAGCGGTCTTCCCCTTCGCGCGCTTCCCCGGCGTCGATACGCTGCTCGGCCCCGAGATGCGCTCCACCGGCGAGGTCATGGGCCTCGACCGAGGCTATGCGCTGGCCTTCGCCAAGTCCCAGCTCGGCGCCTCAGTCGACCTGCCGCGCGAGGGCACGCTGTTCGTCTCGGTGCGCAACGGCGACAAGGAGAAGATGCTGCCCACCGTGCGTCGCATGGCCGAACTCGGCTTCCGCATCTCGGCCACCGAGGGCACGCAGCGGTTCCTCGCCGGACACGGGATCGAGGCCGAGAAGGTCAACAAGGTGCTTGAAGGCCGGCCGCATATCGAGGATGCTATCCGCAACCGGCAGGTGCAGGTGGTGCTCAACACGACGGAGGGCGCCAAGGCCCTGTCGGACTCCCGGTCGCTGCGACGCGCCGCCCTCATGCACAAGGTGCCGTACTACACGACGCTGGCCGGCATGGAGGCCGCGGCCGAGGCGATCGCGGCCCTGAAGGCCGGCAACCTTGAAGTCCGCTCGCTGCAATCCTACTTTTCGGCAGCCTGATTTCGGGAAGGCCGGGCGCCTTTCGGCACGGGCCTCATGCAGACGTTCCGGCTGGTCCCCGCTGGGGGCCGGCCCTTCTTATGTCCCGCGCGGTCCATCCGGCCGTGGGGGCTCCACGACAGAGCGTCCGGCCCTCAAGCCGGGTGCCGCGACAGCTAAGGGTTGAGGGCATGGAAAAGGTCCCGATGACGAGTGCCGGCTTCGAGTCCCTGAAGGAGGAGCTCCGCCGCCGTCAGCAGGAGGAGCGTCCGCGGATCGTCGAGGCGATCTCGGAGGCCCGCGCCCATGGCGATCTCTCCGAGAACGCCGAGTACCATTCCGCCAAGGAGGCGCAGAGCCTCAACGAGGGCCGCATCTCGGAACTCGAGGACCTGACGGCCCGCGCCGAGGTGATCGACGTGACCAAGCTGTCGGGCGACAGGGTCAAGTTCGGCGCCACGGTCAAGCTCGTGGACGAGGACACCGAGGAGGAGAAGGTCTACCAGATCGTCGGCGACCAGGAGGCGGACGTTAAGATGGGCCGCATCTCCATCTCCTCGCCCATCGCGCGCGCCCTGATCGGCAAGGGCGAGGGCGACACGGTCGAGGTCGCCGCCCCCGGCGGCGCGCGCTCCTACGAGATCCTGGAGCTGCGCTGGGTGTGAACGGACGGGGGTGATGAGCGAGGCAAAGGCCAGAACCTGGAGCCTGTCCGACTTCCTTCTTTGGGAGGAAGGTCAGGAATGCCGCCATGAACTGGTCGAGGGCCACCCGATCCTCATGGCCGGCGGCACTCAGGCGCACGCGCTCATCGCCGCCAACATCGTCTCTACCTTGCGTTCGCTTCTGCGCGGGTCGCCCTGCCGACCGGTCGGGTCGGACTTGCGCATCCCGATCGTCAAGACCGGCAATGTCCGATATCCGGACGCCACCATCGATTGCGGACCGTTCCGGCCCGACGCCCACGACGCCTCGGAGCCGAATGTCGTGTTCGAGGTCCTGTCGCAGTCCACGGGATGGTACGACCAGACACGCAAGCTGCGTGACTACGAAAGCGTCGCGTCGATCCGACAGTATGTCTGCGTGTCGCAGTCGGAAACCCGTGTAAGCCTCTGGCTGCGTGACGATGTCGGGCGGCTCGTTCCCCAGGATGACATCCTGCACGGAAGCGTCGCGATCGACTTGGCCACGACCTCGTTCGCGCTGCCCCTGGCGGAAATCTATGAGGGTACGGCGTTGATGCCCCCGCCCGCAGCGACCGCCTGACCCCCCATTGGCTTTGCGTCTTCCAGCGCCGGGCGACATCCTCGTGGTCGCCCCCAACTTCAAGCGTCGGCTGTCCGGCGTCACCTCCACCATCGTGCAGCTCGTGCCCGAGCAGGCCAAGCGCCTGCCCATCGCCGCCCTCGGCCCCGGCCTGCCCGCGCACCTGCCGAAGCTTCGCTGGCGCGACCTTCTCCGCTTCTGGCGCAAGCCGCCCACCAAGCCGTTCCGCATCTGGCACGCGCGGCGCAACCTCGAGATGCTGCCCGGCATCCTTCTGCGCGACGTTCTGCGCATGCCGCTGCGGCTCGTCTTCACCTCCGCCTCGCAGCGCCGGCACACGGGCTACACGCGCTGGCTGATCCGCCGGATGGACGCGGTGATCGCGACCTCCGCGCGGTCCGGTGCCTACCTCACTGTGCCCCACACGGTGATCCACCACGGCATCGACCTCGCCCGCTTCCGCCCGCATCCTGCCGGGGCGGCGGTCGCGCGCGCCGAGCTCGGGCTCGACCCGGCGAAGCGCGCGGTGGGCTGTTTCGGACGCGTGCGTCATCAGAAGGGCACGGACCTCTTTGTCGATGCGATGATCGCCCTCCTGCCCCGGCACCCCGGCTGGCAGGCCGTCGTCGCCGGCCGCGCGACGGCCGAGCATCAGGGTTTCGAGACCGCCTTGAAGGCGAAGGTCGCGGAGGCCGGGCTTGGCGACCGCATCCTCTTCGCCGGCGAGCACCGCGACATCGAGCGCTGGTACCGGGCCCTCGACCTTTTCGTCGCGCCCCAGCGCTGGGAGGGCTTCGGCCTGACGCCGCTGGAGGCCATGTCCTGCGGCGTGCCAGTGGTCGCCGCCGATGTCGGCGTGTTCTCCGACGTCGTCAGCGCGGCCTGCGGCACCGTGGTCCCGCCGGACGACCTCCCGGCCCTGTGCGAGGCGATCGAACCCTTCCTCGCCGACGAGCCGCGCCGCATGGACGCGGCCGCGCGCGCGCTCGCCAAGGCTCAGGCCGAGTTCGCGCTGGCGCGCGAGGCGGACGAGATCGTGGCGGTCTACGAGCGTCTCTGGGCGGATGGAGGTTCGGCCGCGAAGTCCTCGTCCACGACCGGCGTGCGCCCGTAGCGGGCCGGTCCCAGCCGCATCAGGTGGTAGCGGACGAGGCCGAGCTGCGTCCGCAGCCGCCGAAGCCGGAACGGAAGGGTCTCGCGGGTCAGGCCGGCGCGGACGCGCAGGGCCTGGATCGAGGTCGCCGGATCGACGCCAGCCCGGCCCCCCCGCGCCTCCAGGATATGCGCCTGCATCACCAGCGCCGGCTCCGCCTGCCACGAAACGAGCGCCGCACAGCCGTGCAGGAAGGCGTCCACCGGCGCCGCGCCCCGACGCTCCGTGCGCTCCAGGAGCTTTCGCGCGCCCGCGGGCCAGAGGAGGTAGCCCGCCGAGCCCGACTTGTCGCGATAGACGCGCCGCACCGCGATTCCGCCGCCGAGGTCGACGGCCCGGCGGGCCGCGAAGCGCCGGCGGTCGAAGCTCTCGAGGTTCAGGAAGTCGGCGTCCTCGAACGCCGCGAGGCGGCGAAGCGCCTCGCCCGTCCGCCGCGACAGGACCGCGTCGTCCTCGAGCACGAGAACCGGCCCGTCGCCCCTCGCGACCTCGGCCCAGATCCCATGATGCGACAGGAAGCAGCCGAGCTCCGGCCCGCTGAGCGGCCGCTCCCAGCGCCCGTTCAGGCGCGCATCGACGTCGGCCGAAATGTCCCCCGTCTCCACCGCCCGAACGCGCTCGAGGGCCAGGCCGAGCCGCGCCCCTTGCCCCTCCATGAAGGCGCGTCGTTCGCCCGCCCGGTCGAGGTTGACGAACACCGTCCGCATCAGTCCCTCCAGAAGCCGGGCGACAGGATCACGAGCACGGTCACGATCTCGAGGCGCCCCATCAGCATCAGGAACGACAGGATCCAGAGCGCCGGCGCCGAAAGCGTGGAGAAGTTGCCGGCCGGGCCGACCACCTGCCCAAAGCCCGGGCCGACGTTGCCGATGGCCGTGAGCGAGGCGGAGAAGGCCGTCAGCAGTTCCAGGCCGCAGACCGAGAGCGCCGCGGTGCCGAGCAGCAGCGCCAGGAAGAACAGGAAGATGAAGATGGTGACGCTCTGCAGCGTCTCGATCGAGATGTCGTCGTGGCCGTATTTCAGCCGCTGCACCGAATGCGGCCGGATCACCCGCGCGAAGTTCGCCCGCACCAGCGCATAGAGGATGATGATGCGGTTCACCTTGATGCCGCCCGCCGTCGAGCCCGCGCAGCCGCCGATGAACATGGCCAGGAAGAAGATGCCGATCGCCGCGTTGGACCAGAGCGTGAAGTCCTCCGACACGAAGCCGGTGGTGGTGATCACGGAGACGAGGTTGAAGGCGGAGGACACCAGCGCCTCGCGCACCGACACCTCGTTGATGACGACGCGCGTCACCGCCAGCGCCAGGGTCAGCACCACGCACAGCGCCAGGAACAGCGCGACCTGCGGGTCGCGCCAGCGCTGGAAGCGCCGGGGCAGGAAGAAGCGGATGTAGAGCACGAACGGCAGCGAGCCGGCGATCATGAAGACGGTCGCGACGATCAGGATCGCCTCGCTCTCGAAGAAGCCGAGGCTCTCGTCGTGGGTGGAGAAGCCGCCCGTCGCCAGCGTCGACATGGCGTGGTTCACCGCGTCGAACAGGCTCATGCCGAGCGCGAAGTAGAGCATCGCGCAGACCAGCGTCATGACGCCGTAGACGGCGACGATCCCCGAGGCAAGCTGGCTGACGCGCGGCAGGAGCTTGCCCGAGCGGTCGGAGCTTTCCAGGTGGAACAGCGCCATGCCGCCGACGCGCAGCGAGGGCAGCACCAGGAGGGCCATGCCGATGATCCCGATGCCGCCGAGGAAGTTGAGCAGCGAGCGCCAGAGAAGAAGGCCGCGCGGCAGCGCGTCGAGCCCCGAGATGGTGGTCGCCCCCGTGGTGGTGAGCCCGGAGATCGCCTCGAACACGGCCGCCGTGAAGCTCAGCTCGGTGTCGGCGAAGTAGAGCGGCAGCGATCCGACGAAGGCGCTGGCCATCCAGATCGAGGTGACGAGCAGGAAGCCGAAGCGCGGCGTCGGCCGCACGCTGGCGCCGCGCGTCGCCACCGCGACCAGCGTGCAGATCGCCGCGACCACGCCGCCCGTGCCGACGAACACGACCCAGTCGCCGTTGCCGTCCGACAGGTCCACGGCCGCCGGCAGCAGCATGGCGCCGGACAGGATGAGCCCGAAGATCGCGGCGACGTGGCTGATGGTCCTGAAGATGGCTGCATTCCCCGATCGGCGGCCGCGCGGCCCCCGCCGGCCGAACCTCGGTACGCTTCTAGATGGACCGTCGCGGGGGACACAAGCCTCCCCCCGCGACGGTGCGGCGGCGCGCGCTAGCCGCCGAGCATGCCGGCCGACTGCTGCTCGACGAGCGCGCGGTAGAGCCCGCCGGGGCGCTGCATCAGCTCGCCCGGCGCCCCGTCCTCGACGATCCGCCCCCGGTCGAACACCAGGATGCGGTCGAGCGAGCGGACGGTGGACAGGCGGTGCGCGACCACCAGCGCCGTGCGTCCGGCCATGAGCCGCTCGGTGGCCGCCTGGATGAGCTGCTCGGATCGGGAATCCAGCGCCGAGGTCGCCTCGTCCAGCACCAGGATCGGCGCGTCCGCCAGGAAGGCGCGGGCGAGCGCGATGCGCTGCCGCTCGCCGCCCGAGAGCTTGACGCCCCGCTCGCCCACCAGCGTGTCGTAGCCCTCGGGCATGCGCGCGATGAAGGCGTCGGCATGGGCGAGCCGGGCGGCGGCCTCGATCTCGGCGCGCGTCGCCTCCGGCCGGCCGTAGGCGATGTTCTCGGCCAGCGTGCGGTGGAACAAGATCGATTCCTGCGGCACCACGGCGATCCGCCGTCGCAGCGACACCTGGCGAACGGCGGCGACGTCCTGCCCGTCCACCGTCACCCGACCGCCCGCCACGTCGTGGAGGCGCTGTATCAGCTTCACGAAGGTGGTCTTGCCCGAGCCGGACGGCCCGACCAGCCCGACCCGCTGCCCGGCCGGGATCGACACCGACAGCCCGTCGTAGAGCGGGGCCGCGTGCGCGCCGTAGTGGAAGCGCACGTTCTCGAAGCGGATCTCGCCCGGGCCCGGCACGATCGCCGGTGCGCCGGGCCGGTCGCCGATCTCGGGCCGCTCGTCATGAAGCTCCACCAGTTCCTCCAGTTCGTTCACCGACCGCTGGAGGTTGCTCACGTGCATGCCGATGTCGCGCAGGTAGCCGTGCAGCACGAAATAGGTGGTCAGGATGTAGGTGACGTCGCCGGCCGACGCCTGCCCCCGCCACCAGAGCGCCACCGCGACGCCCGCGACGCCGATGCGGATCGCCCAGAGCACCACGGTCTGGAGCGTCCCGAGCCAGGTTCCGCGCATCCAGGTGCGGCGCGTGCCGACCTGCCACGCGGCCAGCGCCTCGCCGAGCCGCGCCGCCTCGCGCTCCTCCGAGCCGAAGGCCTTGACCACCCCGTTGCAGGCCAGCGCGTCGGCGATCACCCCGCCGACCCGCGTGTCGAGCCGGTTGGAGAGGCGCGACGCCGGCGCGACCCAGCGCGTCGAAAGGACGATGGTCGTGCCGACATAGACCAGCGCGCCCGCCCCCATGGCGAGCCCCATCACCGGCCACTGCAGCGCCAGCAGCCCCACGGTGCCGACCAGCACCACCATCGACGGGAGGAGGGCCAGCAGCAGGATGTCGTGCAGGAGGTCGAGCGCCCACATGCCGCGCGTGACCTGGCGTACCACGGAGCCGGAGAAGCTGTTGGCGTGCCAGCTCGCGGAGAAGTGCTGCACGCGGCCGAACGTGTCCTGCCCGACGCGGCCCATGATGCGCAGCGTCATCGGCACGACGCTGGCCCAGGCGCAGTGGCGCGCCACGACGAACACGACGCCGAGAACGGCCATCGCGCCGAGCGCGCGCAGCGCGGGCGCAAGGTCCCGCTCCCCTCCCGTGGACGCCAGCGCGTCCACGAGGCGCCCGGCATAGAACGGGATGAGGATGTCCGCGAGCGTCGCCAGCGTGATGCAGCCCGCCACCGAGACGGCGAGCGGGCGCTCCGCGCGCCAGTTGGAGACGGTGAACGCGAGCGTTCTTCGGATCGCGCCCGCGCGATCCCGAGGCGGGGTGATGGACATGATGCGATGCGGCGACGAACGCCGTCCCGGCCCGCGCGCGCATCCTGTGCGCCGGCGGGCGATCGAAGAGGAAAAAGCATGCCGGGGCGACCGGCGACGAGGGGCGGCTGCGGTGGGCGCGCCGGCCTCTAGGCCGAAGGCGCCAGCGGTCGCAGGCCTGCCGGGGCGAGCGTCGATGACCGGTTTTTCATGCGCCCTCCCTCGGGTTCGTCGCTGACGGAAGGCGGACCATATCGACGGCCCCGAATCGCGTCCACCCCAGCGAACGTTCGCTTGCCGGGTGTTGCACAGGCGCAACTCATCGTGTTGTGGGCTTGCCGATCGTCCTCTATTGAAGACGACGGGGCCTGCGCCCATGTCCCGCGTCATCAGAAGTTCGAGTCTCGCCATGACCCAGCGCCACGCGGAAATTCTCGTCATCGGTTCCGGCCCGGCCGGGTATACGGCCGCGATCTACGCCGCGCGCGCGATGATGAAGCCGCTTCTCGTGGCCGGCCTCCAGGAAGGCGGGCAGCTCACCATCACCTCCGACGTCGAGAACTATCCCGGCTATCGCGACCCGATCGCCGGCCCGTTCCTGATGGAGGAGATGAAGCAGCAGGCGCTGAACGTCGGCGCCGAGATGGCGGCCGACCTGATCGTCGAGGCGGACCTGTCGCGCCGTCCCTTCGCCTTCCGGGGGGATTCGGGCACGACCTACACGGCCGATGCGGTGATCGTGGCGACGGGCGCCCAGGCGCGCTGGCTCGGCCTCGATTCCGAGGCCGCGTTCCAGGGCTTCGGCGTCTCGGCCTGCGCCACCTGCGACGGCTTCTTCTACCGCGGCAAGGACGTGGTGGTCGTGGGCGGCGGCAACACCGCCGTCGAGGAAGCCCTGTACCTGTCCAACATCGCGCGCTCAGTCACCGTGGTGCACCGGCGCGACACGTTCCGCGCCGAGCGCATCCTCCAGAACCGCCTCTTCGCCAAGGACAACGTCCAGGTCGTCTGGAACGCCGAGGTCGCCGAGATCCTCGGCCAGACCAAGCCGATGAAGTCGGTGACCGGCGTGCGCCTGCGCGACCGCGTCTCGGGCGAGGCGCGCGAGATCGCCGCCGACGGCGTGTTCGTGGCGATCGGCCACGCGCCGGCGACCGAGGTCTTCGGCACGCAGCTCCGGCAGAAGGAAGGCGGCTATCTATGGGTCGAGCCCGGCACGACGCGCACCTCGGTGGAGGGCGTCTTCGCGGCCGGCGACGTGGCCGACGACGTCTATCGCCAGGCGGTTACGGCTGCAGGCCTCGGCTGCATGGCGGCGCTGGAGGCGGAGCGCTGGCTCACCGCCCAGGCCGTTTCCGACACGCGGCAGGCCGCCGAGTGACACGACGGATTTCTTGAGGCTTCGGGGGAGGCTGGGGACACGATGGCGCTCGACTGGGACAAGCTGCGGATCTTCCACGCAGCGGCCGAAGCCGGGTCGTTCACCCATGCCGCGAACGTCCTGAACCTGTCGCAGTCCGCGATCTCGCGGCAGGTCGCGGCGCTGGAGCAGGAGATCGGCGCGCCGCTGTTCCACCGGCACGCGCGCGGCCTTGTCCTGTCCGAGCCGGGCGAGCTGCTCTACCAGACCGCGACCGACGTTCTGAAGCGCCTGGAAACGGTGCGTATGCAGCTCACCGAGACGCGCGAGAAGCCGAGCGGCAAACTGCGCGTCACCACCACCGTGGGCCTCGGCTCCGGCTGGCTGACGCAGCGCGCGCAGGAGTTCCTGGAGCTCTATCCCGAGCTCGAGCTCCAGCTCGTCTTCGACAACGAGGAGATCGACCTCACCATGCGCAAGGCGGACGCGGCGATCCGCCTGCGTCAGCCGCAGCAGCCGGACCTGATCCAGCGCCGGCTCTTCACCGTGCATCTCCACGTCTACGCGGCGCCTGCCTATCTCGCCCGCTACGGCACGCCCGAGACGGTGCAGGACCTCGACCGACACCGCGTCATCACCTTCGGCGAGCCGGCGCCCAACTACCTGCGCAACCTCAACGCGCTGGAGACGGCGGGACTTCCCGAAGGCCAGACCCGGTCCTCGATCCTCCAGATCAACAACCTGATGGCGATGCGCTCGGCGATCGAGCGCGGGATCGGCCTGGCCCTGCTGCCGGACTACATGATCGACAAGGACACCAAGCTGGTCCAGGTCCTGCCCGACCTCGACCTTGCGTCGTTCGACACCTACCTCTGCTACCCGGAGCAGATGCGCGACGCCGCCAAGCTCAAGGTGTTCCGCGACTTCCTGATCGGCAAGGCCCGGACCTGGTCCTACTGACCGGCGCCGCCGGCGGCGCAGATCCGGCGCGCGCGAACTTGGCCCGGTCTCATATGTTGCATGCGCTCACCGCATGGGTGGCATGCCGAATGAACGATGGTCCCCAACCGAGGGTCCTCTATAGTCATTCTCAGTCGGGTCGCGGAGAGCTTACCTCCTCCCAAGCTGCTTCGCTCCCGACTGTTTCCTCCCAAGGGTTTGCTTTTTCGAAAGCCCCTTACTTTTCAGCCGGGTTCTTCGTGAACCCGGCTTTTTTCTTGGCCGCTCCTCCCCTGCCCGCCGCCGTCATACGCCCCTTGCGGAAGCGAGATACGAGGGCGGGATGACCTCAGCTTCTCTCACGCGTCCGGCCGGGGCGGGCGCCGTCTTCCTCGCGTTCCTCGGGCTTGGCCTCACCTCCTTCGGCGGGCCGATCGCCCACCTTGGCTATTTCCGCCGTGCCTTCGTCGAGAACCGGCGCTGGCTGGACGACGCGGCCTATGCCGACCTCGTGGCGCTGTGCCAGTTCCTGCCCGGCCCCACCTCGAGCCAGGTGGGCTTCGCCATCGGTCTCGCGCGGGCCGGGCCGCTCGGCGCGCTCGCGGCCTTCGCCGGGTTCACGCTCCCCTCGGCGGCCCTGATGCTCGCCTTCGCGCTCGGCGTCTCCGGCCTGGACGATCCGACCGGCGCCGCGCTGCTGCATGGGCTGAAGCTCGCGGCGGTCGCCGTGGTGGCCGATGCCGTGCTGGGCATGGCCCGCGCGCTGACGCCCGATGCGCCCCGCGCAGGGATCGCCGTCGCGGCCGCCGCGATCGTGCTCCTCGTGCCCGGCCCGTTCGCGCAAGTCCTCGCCATCGCGGCGGGCGCCCTCGCCTTCGGCGCGCTCGGCCGCGCCGCCCTGCCCCGGCCCGCGACGGCCGGCCTCCCCACGGCCGTGTCGCCCCGCGCCGGATGGCTCACGTTCGCGCTGTTCGGCGTCCTGGCGCTCGGGCCGGCCCTGCTGCCGGCGTTCGGCCTCGGCTCGCCGGCCGTCGCGCTCTTCGACGCCTTCTTCCGTGCCGGCTCGCTGGTGTTCGGCGGGGGGCATGTCGTGCTGCCGCTGCTGGAGGGCGCGCTCGTCGCGCCCGGCTGGCTCGACGCGCCGTCGTTCCTCGCCGGCTACGGCGCGGCGCAGGCGATGCCGGGCCCGCTCTTCAGCGTCGCCGCGTTCCTCGGCGCGCTCGCCGCGCCGGCGCCCTCGGCTCTGTCCGGCGCTGCGGTCGGACTTGCCGCGATCTTCCTGCCGGGTTTTCTCCTGCTGGTGGCCGCCCTGCCCGCCTGGACGCGGCTGCGCGCCTCACCCGCCGCCCGCGCGGCGCTCGCGGGAGCCAACGCGGCGGTGGTCGGGCTTCTTGCCGCGGCGCTCGTCGCCCTCGCCCTCGGCGGCGCCATCGGTGCGCCGGCCGACGCGCTGGTGGCGACGGCGGCGTTCCTCGCCCTGCGCCTCGGCAAGGCGCCGCCGCTCGCCGTGGTGGCGGCCGTCGCGATCGCCAGCCTCGCCCTCCGTCTCGGCACATGAAGGGGGCGGCGGATCGCTCCGCCGCCCCCTCGCACGCAATAGGCGGGTCGCGTTACCGCTGCAGGCTGCCGCAGAAGCGCTGGATGCGCGTGCAGGCCTCCTCCAGCAGCTCGTCGGACGTCGCGTAGGACAGGCGGAAGTTCGGCCCGAGCCCGAACGCCGTGCCGTGCACCACCGCGACGCCCTCCTGCTCCAGGAGCGCGGTCACGAAGTCCTCGTCGGTCTCGATACGCCGGCCCGCCTTGGTGGTGGCGCCGATCGTGCCCTTCACCGAGGGGTAGACGTAGAAGGCGCCCTCCGGCGACGGGCATTCGATGCCGCTCGCCTGGTTCAGCATGGACACGACGAGGTCGCGCCGGCGCTCGAACATGGCGCGGTTCGTCGGGATGAAGGCCTGCGTGCCGTTCAGCGCCTCCACCGCCGCCCATTGCGCGATGGAGCAGGCGCCCGAGGTCTGCTGGCCCTGGATCATGTCCATCGCCTTGATGAGCTTCAGCGGGCCGCCGGCATAGCCGATGCGCCAGCCGGTCATGGCATAGGCCTTCGACACGCCGTTGATCGTGATCGTGCGCTCGTACAGCCCGGGCTCCACCTGCGCCGGCGTGACGAAGGTGAAGTCGCCGTAGACGAGGTGCTCGTACATGTCGTCGGTCATCACCCAGACGTGCTCGTGGCGCATCAGGACGTCGGTCAGGCTCTTCAGCTCGGCATGGGTATAGGCCGCGCCCGAGGGGTTCGAGGGCGAGTTGAACAGGAACCACTTGGTGCGCGGCGTGATCGCGCGCTCCAGCGCCTCGGCCGTCAGCTTGAACCTGTCCTCCTGCTGCGTCTCCACGATCACGGGCGTGCCGCCGCACAGCGACACCATCTCCGGGTAGCTCACCCAGTAGGGCGCCGGGATGATGACCTCGTCGCCGGGGTTCAGCGTCGCCATGAAGGCGTTGAAGATGACATGCTTGCCGCCGGTCGAGACGATGGTCTGCTCGGGCTTGTAGTCCAGCCCGTTCTCGCGCTTGAACTTCGCGGCGATCGCCTCGCGAAGCTGCGGAATGCCGGAGATCGGGGTGTACTTGGTCTCGCCGCGCGCGATGGCCTCCACCGCCGCCTGCTTGATGTTGTCGGGCGTGTCGAAGTCCGGCTCGCCGGCGCCGAGGCCGATCACGTCCATGCCCTTCGCTTTCAACTCGCGCGACTTCTGCAACACCGCGATGGTGGCGGAAGGCTTCACGCGGTCGAGGGAAGCGGCGAGAAAGGCCATGGGTCGGCTCCGGTCTGGACTGGTCGAAGCGGGTCGGAAGGGAGTTCGGCCGCTCGCCGCACCCGCTGCCGACGAAGGCGGCCGGACCCTAGTCTCAGCCCGTGTGCGGCGCAAGGTGAAAGGGCGGATC
The DNA here is from genome assembly GCF_003583935.1 of Aureimonas flava. GTDB lineage: Bacteria > Pseudomonadota > Alphaproteobacteria > Rhizobiales > Rhizobiaceae > Aureimonas > Aureimonas flava. The sequence goes on from NZ_QYRN01000003.1 coordinate 319,593, forward strand.
GCCCATCAATCCATCTGATGGCAGGGTTTCGCGTTCGGAATTGGCGTTCCGGCGGCGAAGCGGCGACAAAGGCCGCCCAACCAGCGCCGGAGCCCTCATGATCACGATCCACGGAATGCACGACAGCGGCAACTGCTACAAGCCGCGCCTCCTGATGGCCCTTCTCGGCCGTCCGTTCCGTCACGGCGAGGTCTCGGCGCGCGACGGCTCCACCCGCACGCCGGCGTTCCTGGCGCGCAACCCCGCCGGGCAATGCCCGCTCCTGGAGCTGGAGGACGGCCGCGTTCTCGCCGAATCCAACGCCATCCTCGTCCATCTCGCGGAAGGCTCGCCGTTCCTGCCGGTGGAGGCGTTCGAGCGGGCGCAGACCCTGCGCTGGATGTTCTTCGAGCAGAACCAGCACGAGCTGAACCTTGCCGTGCGCCGTTCGCTCGTCGTCTATCCGGAGCGCGCGGCAGCCGCCACGCACGAGCGCATGGCGCTGACGCTCGAAGGCGGCACCCGCGTCCTCGGCGTGATGGAGACGCACCTCACGTCGGCGCCCTTCTTCGGCGGCACGGCGCCGACCGTCGCCGACATCGCGCTCTATCCCTACACGGCGAGCGCCCCCGAGGGCGGCTTCGACCTCGTGCCGTTCCCCGCCGTCCAGTCCTGGCTCGCGCGCATCGAGGGACTTCCCGGCTTCCGCCCGCGCGAGTGGCTGCCGACGGCCTGACACGAAGAAACCCGCGCCGTTGCCGGCGCGGGTCTCTCGTCGGCCCTGCGGGCGTCGATCAGCTGTGGTCGGGGAAGAGCGTGTCGAGGTCGGTGTCGGGCGCCGAGGTCAGGATCTCGCGCGTCAGGCTCGGCGCGTTGATGCGCATCGAATTGCCTTCCATGACCATCTGCAGCTCGCTGAAGTTCACGAGCACGTCCTTCTCGCCGATGCCGAGGAAACCGCCGACCTCGATCACGGCCGCCGCGACCGTGCCGTCCGAGTTGATCACGAAATCCTCGATCTCGCCGATCTTCTCGTTGTTGGCGCCGTAGACGTCCTTGTCGTCGAGGTCGCTGGCGAGGTGGCTCATGGCCATCTGGCCGGACGCAGGCGGCTGCACCGTGTAGAACGGACCGCCGGCGGCGCCGGCCGCGGGCGTCGCGGTCGCCGTGGCGGGCGCCATCGCGCCTTCCGTCGTCGTGGTGGTCGAGGTCTGCGCGAGAGCGACGCCGCCCATCAGCGTTGCCAGGCCGGCGGCGAGAACGAAGGACTTCATGGACAAACCTCTTTGTCTGATATGTGCCACGGCCGCCTGTATGAGCGGCCGATCTGCCTGCTAAAGTCCGCCGCCGCCGTTCGGTTCCGCTGCATCGCAAAAGCGTGTGCGTCCGGTCAGGCTTTCGGCCAGAGGAGCGGCCAGCTCTCCGGGTCGCCCTCGCCGTCGCAGTCCTGCTTCTCGCGCGCCTCCACGAGAACCAGCGCGCCGGCCTGCGCGTCGATGCGCCAGGTGGCGGTCCGCCCGCAGTCGCCGAGGCCCCGCCCCTTCATGAGGGACCAGAGGTGGTCGCCCGAGAAGTCGACGTTCCAGACCGTCAGGTCGGCCGTCGGTCCGTCCGCCGTCATCGTGGCGAGGGGCACCGCGTCGGCGAGGTTCTCGCCGGCGGTGTAGCTGTAGAGGCGCGATGGGTAGTTGTAGGCGCCCGGCATGCCGCAGGCGAGCACGAACAGGCGCGTGTCCGCACCGAAGGGAACGGAGAAGCCGAGATTGCCGTAGGTGCCGTCCTCGTCCCGTTCGGCGCAGCCGCCGGCGCCCTGCCAGAGCGCGCGCACCGGCGCGGGGAGATCGTCCGCCGTGGCGACGTCCGCCGGCAGCGCCGCGCGGTCGGGAAGAGGCTTGTCGCCCCGGTCGGTCAGCGCCGTCCGCGTGCCGATCCGTCCCTGGTCGTCGTCCATCTTGCGCAGGGCCGCGACGAGGCCGGACAGGGAAAAGCGCTGAGAGACGGCCCGGTCGCCGATCCGCGTCGACACCTCCACCGCCTCCCCGTCCCGCAGCTTCGGCAGGAGCGCGGTCCGCACGCCCTCCGCCGAGGCCGCGACCTCGTCGCCCGTCGTCGCCGCAAAGGCGGAGGCCGGGAGGCTCAGCGCCTCCGTCCCGTCGACGCGGAACACGACGTCGCCGGCCGGCCGCGCCTCGCCGACGACCCACAGCGTGAGCCGCAGGGGGGCGTCGGCGGCGGCGTCCCGCTCCAGGCCGAAGGCGGTGATGCCTTCGCTCGCCGCGGCAAAGGTCTGCGCGTCGCATCGCAGGCCCGGCGTGCAGGACAGGGCCCAGTCGCGGAACGAGCCGCCGGTCTGCGCATGGGCCGAGGTCGCGGCGGCCAGCAGGCCGACGCAGGCGAGAAGGCTTGGTCGCATGGAGGGTCTCCGGGAATGAAGCGGCCGAGCATGCCCCTGCCGCGGCGCGTCTGACAAGCCGGCATGGGCGCTGTAGGATACGGTCAGCACCACGGAGCCGCTGCGCGATGAACGATTCGACCGACATGCCCACCGGCGACCTCACGATCCGCGTCCAGGCCATGCCGGCCGACAGCAACGCGGCGGGCGACATCTTCGGCGGATGGGTGATGTCGCAGATGGACCTCGCGGCCGGGGTGCGCGGCGCCGAGCGGGCCGGCGGGCGCGTGGTCACGGCGGCGGTCCAGTCCCTGTCGTTCCGAAAGCCGGTGAAGATCGGCGACACGCTCTGTGTCTACGCCCGCATCGACAAGGTGGGGCGAACCTCGGTCACGCTGCATGTCGAGGCGTGGGCCCGCCGCTACCTGTCGCGCCGACGCGAACTCGTCACCGAAGGCAGCTTCGTGATGGTGGCCCTGGATGCCACCGGCAAGCCGTCGCCGATCCCGCCCGAGCTGGACTGACGACGGCCGGGCCGCGAAGGCGCCCTTCCGGGGAAGGGCGCCAGCGAGATCAGTTGGCCGGGGGCGGCGGCGGCGGCGGAGCGTCGCCGGACGGCGGCGGCGGAGGCGGTGCGTCGGCACCTCCCGCCGGCGGGGTCACGAGGTCGGCCGGCGGCGGCGGGACCTGCGAGACGGGGCCGCCAGGCCCACCGGGACCGCCCGGACCGCGGGGTCCGGCGCGCACCATCTCGCTCGCGGAGTCCAGGATCGGCCCGGCCGCCTCGACGCAGCGGGCGAAGGCCTCGTCGCCGCATTCGACGCGGATGGTCTGCCCCGGTCCGAGGTTGATCTCGAAACCGGCCCGCGGCGGCGGGGGCGGCGGCGGCGGTCCGCGACGGCCGTCGGGGCCGCCTCGGCCGTGCATGCGGGGCCCGCGATCGCCGCGATCCATGTCGCGACCGCCGCGCTCGCCGCGATCCCGGTCGCGCATCTCGGCGCGGTCGCGGTCGCGGTCGCGATCCTTGTCGTCGTCCTTCTTCCGGTCGCGCGGGCCGTCGTCGTCCTTCCGGTCGCGGGGGCCGTCATCGTCGTCGCGACGGTCGCGGTCGAGCGCCCAGCGGTCGCCGTGGCGCATGTCGCGCATCGGCGGGTCGCCGCGGTCGTCGCCACGGTCGGCGTTCTCGTAACGGTCGCCGTAGTCGTCGGAATCCTGTGCGTGCGCCATGGGCGCCGTGGTGGCCAGAAGGACGGCCACGAGGGTCAGGGGCTTCAGCATCAACGTATCCTGTGCCAGGCGGTGCGGCGGCATACCGCACCAGCCCCCAAACGTGCCCCGGACGGTTTCGTTGCCTGGAAACGATCCTTCGTCCGGCCGTCCTCGAAGAGCCCGGCGAGACGGGGGGCTACTTGCAGACCGGCCGCAGACGGACCTTGGAATCGAGGTGCAGGTGGTCGACATGGGCGCGGTTGTAGCCCGGCCCCAGCACCGTGCCGAAATGGCGGCAGCTCGCGCGCCGGATCTGGTTCTGGAAAGGCTTCTCGCGCCAGGCGAACGGGCCCTTGGGCTCGACCTTCACCACCGACCCGTCCCCGAAGCGGAAGCCGCCGACGTCCAGCGCGTTGCCGCCCGCGTGCTCGGAGATGGTGCGCGAGCCCGCGATGCGCGAGCAGCGATAGGACGACAGGTTGATCAGGGCCGTCGGCTGCTTCCACAGCTTCCAACGCGCCGCCGGCTTCACGTCGTCGCGCAGCCAGCGGGCGACGTTGAGCGCGGTGCGGCAGTTGAGCGTGGCGGGCGGCGACATGGCGATGCCCTTCAGCGCCACGGTGACGCGGACGGGATCGTCGATGCCGCAGCTCCGGCCCGACGACACGGGCGACAGGTCGGTGAAGCGCACGCCCAGCTTGCGCAGCTCGCGCCGGCACATGGCTTCGGACTGGGCCATCGGACGGTAGCCGCTCGGCGTCTCGCTTTCCAGGGCGCCGCGCGGCGGCCTGGCGATCGGCGACAAGGGGCGGTCGCCGCCGAGCGAGGCCCAGCTCGGGACCGTGCTCCGGCGCTCGGGCGCCCGCTTCGGCGCGGGTTCGGGCGGCGCGGCCGCCTCCGGCTCGGTCAGCCCTTCCCACGGGTCGAAGGTGCTGTCCGGCATCTCGGCCGAGGGCAGAGCGCCGCCGTCGTCGATCTCGCGCGGCGCGGCGAGCGGCTCCAGCGCCGCCTCCTGCAAGGCGGGGGGCGCCGCCTCCTGCACCGGATAGGTCCGGCCGTAGTCGCCCGGCCCCCGCTCGGGCGTCGGCAGGGGCGCTGGCGCGGGCGCGGCGTAGACGGGCTCGGGTCGGGCGGGCTCGGGATCGGCGGCGGAAGGGCTCGGCGCATAGGCGGGCATCTCGCCGCCGGGCACCGGCGCGGGCGGCACCGGTCCGCCCCAGACGAGCCGCGCCCCGGTCTGCGGGTCGCGCGCCGCGGGCAAGCCGCCGGGAATGTCTGCGGGCGGGATCGGCTTGAAATCCATCGCCCGGAGGGGGCGGTCGGCGCTCGCCGCCGCATACACGGCGACGGCGAGCGTGACGATACGCCATCCGGTTCGACTCGATACCATCCGGCTGGCCTTTCACTTCCGCGAAACTCGAGCGGATGAGAGGGAGAGTAGGGCCGGCTTGGTCAACGAATGATGAATGCACGCCCGAAAATGCGCGCCGGATCGCCGCCGCCGGATCGCCGTCGAGCGCGGCGGCGGTATCCGCGCGCGGATCCGTTCCGAAGCGGCTGGCGCCCTTCCGACCACGCGACAGGCCGCATGCCGCGAAGATCCGGATCATGCCGACGAACGGCACGAAACCGACGAGGCTCCACCAGCCGGACTGTCCCCAATCGTGCCGGCGCTTCGCCCGGATCCCCAGGGAGACGAAGACCGAAACGCCGACGCCCAGGATCGAAAGGCCCCGACTGCCTGCGGTCCGGCGTCCGGCATCGGGCGAGGCGACGACCAGACGCGTCGCGAGTTCGCCATTCCCGGCCCGCGTCACCGACGTGAACTGCGCTCGGGGGAGCAGCACGGCCGCGACGGTGACGACGAGCCACACGATCAGGGCGGCGATCCGGCACCACCTGCGGCCGATGCGGCCGTCGTGATCGAGCCGGAGAATCCGAGAGTCCCAGTCGGTTCACCCTTCTGGTCGCGACGATCCCGATCCGCGCAGCCGGCGATGAACGCGCCCCTCGCCGCTTCCCGCGAATTCGACGCGACCGCCCCGTTCGTTCCCCCTTTATTCCGCCCCCGTCGCGGCCCATATTCGGCCGCATGGCCGATCCCAAGAAGTCCCCCAAGCGCTCGCCGCTCCTCGACTATTCCGACGCCTCCGAGCGCCTGCATCCGGGGTTCGGCGAGGCGCCGCAGCCCGCGCTCGACGGCGAGCCCTTGAGCGGCCCCCTCGCGGGCTGGGCCGACCAGATCGCACAGGACCTCGAGGAGCAGGCCGAGCGCAAGGCGGCCGCGCCGGCGAAGAAGGCGCGAAAGCCCGCCGCCCCGGCCGACGCGCCGAAGGCCAAGCCCGGCAAGACCGCGCGCGGCACGTCGATGGGCGTCGCCACCTCGCCGGCCGAGCGCGCCCGCGCGGGCCTCAACCCCGTGTCCGGCATGAACGTGTCGCTGGAAGACGCCGCCGCCCTGCCCGAGAGCGGCGTGACGGCCACCGTCCAGGCGCTGCAGGACCTCATCGCCTCCGGCAACCCGCTGTTCAAGAACGGCGAGCTGTGGATCCCGCATCGGCCCGAGCGCCCCTCGAAGTCCGAGGGCGGCCATGCCTTCCGCATCTCCTCGGACTACGAGCCGAAGGGCGACCAGCCGACGGCCATCCGCGACCTCGTGTCCGGCATCGCGGAGACGAACGACCAGACGCAGGTGCTGCTCGGCGTCACCGGCTCGGGCAAGACCTTCACGGTCGCCAACGTGATCGAGCGCACCCAGCGCCCGGCGCTGATCCTCGCGCCCAACAAGACGCTGGCGGCCCAGCTCTACGGCGAGTTCAAGAACTTCTTCCCCGACAACGCCGTCGAGTATTTCGTCTCCTACTACGACTACTACCAGCCCGAGGCCTACGTCCCGCGCTCCGACACGTTCATCGAGAAGGAATCGTCGATCAACGAGCAGATCGACCGGATGCGCCACGCCGCCACGCGCGCCCTGCTGGAGCGCGACGACGTCATCATCGTCGCCTCCGTGTCCTGCATCTACGGTATCGGCTCGGTCGAGACCTACACCGCGATGACGTTTCAGATGTCGGTCGGCGACCGGCTCGACCAGCGTCAGCTCCTCGCCGACCTCGTGGCCCAGCAATACAAGCGCCGCGACATGGACTTCGTGCGCGGCTCGTTCCGCGTGCGCGGCGACACGATCGAGATCTTCCCCGCCCACCTGGAGGACCGCGCCTGGCGCATCTCGCTCTTCGGCGACGAGATCGAGGCGATCCACGAGTTCGACCCGCTCACCGGCTCCAGGACCGACGACCTCAAGTCGGTGAAGATCTACGCCAACTCGCACTACGTCACGCCGCGCCCGACGCTGCAGCAGGCGGTGAAGTCGATCAAAGAGGAGCTGAAGGGCCGCCTGGTCGAGCTGAACAAGGCCGGCCGCCTCCTGGAGGCGCAGCGGCTGGAGCAGCGCGTCACCTTCGACATCGAGATGATCGAGGCGACGGGCTCGTGCAACGGTATCGAGAACTACTCGCGCTACCTCACCGGCCGCCAGCCCGGCCATCCGCCGCCGACGCTGTTCGAGTACCTGCCCGACAACGCCCTGGTCTTCATCGACGAGAGCCACGTCACCATCCCGCAGATCGGCGCGATGTACCGGGGCGACTTCCGCCGCAAGGCGACGCTGGCGGAATACGGCTTCCGCCTCCCCTCCTGCATGGACAACCGCCCGCTCCGCTTCGAGGAGTGGAACGCCATGCGCCCGCCCACCGTCGCGGTCTCGGCCACCCCCGGCAAGTGGGAGCTGGAGGAGGCGGGCGGCGTCTTCGCCGAACAGGTGATCCGCCCGACCGGCCTCACCGATCCCCCGATCGACATCCGCCCCGCCAAGAGCCAGGTGGACGATCTGCTCGGCGAGATTCGCGAGGTGACGGCGCGCGGCTACCGCGTCCTGTGCACCGTGCTCACGAAGCGCATGGCCGAGGACCTCACCGAGTATCTCCACGAGCAGGGCATCCGCGTGCGCTACATGCACTCGGACATCGACACGCTGGAGCGCATCGAGATCATCCGCGACCTGCGCCTCGGCGCCTTCGACGTGCTGGTCGGCATCAACCTCCTGCGCGAGGGCCTCGACATCCCCGAGTGCGGCCTGGTCGCCATCCTCGACGCCGACAAGGAAGGCTTCCTCCGTTCCGAGACCTCGCTGATCCAGACGATCGGGCGCGCCGCGCGCAACGTCGACGGCAAGGTCATCCTCTACGCCGACCAGGTGACGGGCTCGATGGAGCGCGCCATCGCCGAGACCAACCGGCGCCGCGACAAGCAGGAGGCCTACAACGCGGCCCACGGCATCACGCCGGAATCGGTGAAGGCCAAGATCGCCGACATCCTCGATTCGTACTACGAGAAGGACCACGTGCGCGTGCCCACCGGCGCGCACGCGGCCGAGGGCGCGCTCGTCGGCAACAACCTCAAGAGCCACCTGGAGCATCTGGAGAAGCAGATGCGCGGGGCCGCCGCCGATCTCGACTTCGAGACCGCCGCGCGCCTGCGCGACGAGATCAAGCGCCTCCAGGCGACCGAGCTCGCCGTGGCCGACGACCCGATGGCGCGCGATCTCGACGTCGACATGTTTTCTGACGGCTCGGGCAGCGGATCGAAGGCGCGCGGCGGCGCGCGGCGCAAGGGCGCGAACCACCAGAACCCGCGCTTCGGCCCCAACGGCGAGCCGCTCGCCGCCCGCATCAAGCCGGCGTCGAAGAGCGGCCACGCCGCCATCGGCGAGACCCAGGGCCTGCGCTCGGATCGCGGCGACGGCGCCTCCTACTTCGCCAAGCCGAACCTCGACGACATGGGCCCCGGCACCGACACGGCGACCCCCAACCGCCCCCTGTTCCGCAAGAACACGCTGGACGAGATGACCGTCGGCCGCACGGAGAAGCCGCTGGCGTCAGGCCCCCTCCCCCCGAAGCCCGGCGACGACCTCAAGCCCATCCGCCGCGAGAAGATCGGGCTTGGCAGCTACGAGGACCCGGCGGACGTGAAGAAGCGCGGGCGGCGGAAGGCGAAGACGGGACGGCCGGGGCGGTGAGTTTTCGCGATTTGTGGCGCCCAACTTTTACTCGCCATCGTGGTCGAAGTCTTCTCCAAAGTCAAAATCATTCGTCCTATCATCATCATAGCCATATCTAGTTCGACTAATCGCTCTTGACTTCCTTTCAGCAATCTTCTGCATGTGAGGTTCAAAGTCGATCAGCCTGATATTTTTTTCAGCCAAATGAGTAAAGTGTTCGGAATACATTCCCGAAAATGATGCCTTGGAGTACCCTTCGGATCTAGCGACGAGGTTTGTAAGCCAATTGGAATCGACGCTCGACAGGCCGCTTCCCAGAGAAAGCTTTGGCTTTCTTCTTAGTCGCCCATCAGAATTAGCCTTAATTAAGAACGACCTAACATGAGCGTTCTTGGACTTCGCCACCTCTTCAATCATTTCTCCCGGGACTTCAATTTTACAAACCATCATCAACCAAAGCATCCAAAGGACTTCATGGTGATGATCAAAAGCCAAGCCTTGTCGAATGATAATCGATGCGACTGCTAACCAGCCTTCCTTATCTACATAACCGCCTCTAGCGAACCGTTTCGCCACCAGTAGGCAAGCGTAATCCACAGAATGCGGGTGCTTTTGAATTATTCTTTGTATATTTTTTTCAATATAGCCCCAATGCTCAGTCGCATAGAGCTTTTTCTCATCGAACGCCCGGAATAGCATTTTGATTGCGCTGTCGGACTTAGTTTCTCTTGCCGTGGATATGACTTCAGATATCGATCTCTCGATTTTTTCATGGCTTGAATAGCCATACAACAAAGAAGTATGATCCCTGACCCTCTGAGCCCACAAATCGTTGATTGGGTCTAGACTTGATATTATTCGAGTTTTACTATCATTTACGTTAAGTTCATAAGACGAAAGTATCTCTCTGAGCGTTGAAAGGACTGACTGGGCATCATGTTCCGTTTGCAGACCTATATAGTAATCATCGACGTGCCTTACTGCACCTACAATCTTGTCCCCAACACGCCTCTCTATTTCCTGATCTAAATTCGCTAGAACAAATTCAGCGATCAATCTGAAGGCATCAGGACCAACCAACACACCTCTTGTATTTCCCCGCTGCCCATTCCTTACGTGGAAATCCAATGCATTGAATAGGTTTTTGGCGGAATTTGCATTCGTGTCATCCTTGGACGCGTCAACTCCATGAGCTGCCCAAGATATCGAATGTGTGTAGATACTATGAAAGCACTGGGCAATATCAGCTTTTAATATAAAAGGAGCGTATCTGATATTTTCTGACGTCTTCTTTGACAGCTCTGAAAGCGACGGCACCCTTACCGCTCTATCTTCAAATTCCTCCATCAGAGATGGCGTGCTTATTGAATAAGAAGATTTTTTGTACTTCCTATCAAACAACTTCCAATTTTTCCATATGAAAGAAGACGTGTGAAAATACGATACTATATTTGGCGTTCCAAAATATCTTCTACTTCCATCGTGTTTTGTTCCATTATATCGTGAAAAATCAGACTTCCTTTCAAAAAATTTCTGACTGTCAAGGTGCGAAACCAAGCCCGTAAATGCACGTTTGGCATCTTTTGATACGAAACAGGGCGGCAAAGTCTCTGGATAAAGCCCTAGATTTATCAAGTGAAATCGCGACTTCATCATGCCGCCCTTCGCTGTCCTGATCTGATAAACGATCGTGCCGACGGCGAGGGAGCCTGTCAATCTTGCCCAGGAATTTCGATGTGGCCAAGGAAACTACAATCTACCCACACCCATATCGGGTAATACACTTTATTAGCAACTCTGCTTTAATTCCCTGGCAAGTACATCCAAATTGCGACTACAATAAATCGTTTCACCAACGCCGATCCCGCCGCCGATCCTCCCTCTCCCACCGCCGCCTCTCCTCCCGCTCCCACCGCTGATCCGCCCGCTGCCGGCGCTCGTACCGCTCCTGACGCCGGATCTGATCCGGCCTCTGGAAGCCGCGCTCGCGGTTGATCCGGATCTGCGCGTCCACGCGGTCCTGCAGCCGCTGCTCCACCGCGTTGCGCGGCGGGCCGGAGGGCAGCACGAGGTCCTGCGCCGAGACCGGCAGGGCGGTGAGCGTCAGCGCGAGGGCGGAGAGGAGGAGGGTCGTCTTCATCGCAAGAGTTCCTCGATCGATGGGTCCCGGCCGGGAGCAGCCCGGGCGCCGGAACGGGTCATGGGAATGGCGGGCGTCGCATTGCCGGGCGCGGCGTTCGGCACGCACCGGAACGGCCGAGGGGCGCGGCGGCGGCCGAGCCCCCTCCCCGCGCCCCTCGGCGTCATGGCGAGCCGCCCGCGCGGGCGCCGAGCCTACCAGCGGTGATGGTTGCGGTTGGCGCGCACGATGTGGCGGTTGGCGCGGTCCTGCATTCGCTCGATCCGGTGCGCCGAGCGCGGGTCGATATGGCCGTTGTTGTAGTAGCGCGCCCGGCGCTCGACGCGCTCGATGCGGTGCTGCTGGCGGGCGAGGCGGTGCGCCTCGCGCGGCGTGATGCGCCCATGGTGGATGCCGCGCTCGATCCGCTCGTGCTGGCGCCACTGGCGCGCGTCGGAACGCGTGGTCTGGGCCATCGCCGGCAGCGACGTGGCGACGAGGAGGCCGGTCAGGGCCAGTATCAGGGTCTTGCGCATCGGATCAACTCCCGTTTGAACGATGATCCTATGGAAGTCCCCCGCGCCTGAACGGTTCCTGAACCTGACGTTCATCCCCGCTGACGATCGGCGCTCGGCGGGTCGCCGATCGACGCATCTCGGCGCGCCCAAAGGGTCCGGCACCGGCCCCTCCCGGCGCAGCGGAACTTTCCGGCGCGCTCGGCCCGACCCCGCATGGAGCCGCGCCGGACCGCCGAACCGGCCCGTGCCTCGAAGCCGGGACCGGATGGGCGGGGCCGGCGCGGCGTGCGCCGAGCGGACCTACCGGGGCATGCCGTTGGTGTCGCGCGTCGCCCTCTCGCGCCACGAGTCGTTCGGGGTGATCGGCTTGTTGACCTCGGCGCAGCCGGCGAGGAGCCCGAGGGCGGTGGCGAGAAGAAGGATACGGGACAAGAGCGGTACGCCTCGAATGGGCGCGTTCCGGCGCGGCGGGATGCCGGGCCGGGCAGCGCGATGGCAGTGACGGACCGGGCACGCCCCGGCGCACGCACGGCGTCCGTCCGGCGGCCGCCCGGACCGGACGGCCCGGCTAGACGGCGATTCCAGCGGAAATGCGGAAGAGGCGGCGCAGTGGAACGCGGGGTGCGCGCCGCTCGCGACGGTCCGGGGCCTTGCGCGCCTGTCCGCCCACGCCCGGTCCCGCCGGAGGGGATCGGCGCCCCGCGCGTTGGGCGGGCCGTGCGCCGGGCGGGCGCGGCGGGGCCGTGCGGCACCATCTGTCGCCCGTTTCTCCCCCGTGGCGCGCGTCGCCCCTACTCTCGTTCCATCGCCGGCCCATTCTCGAACAGGCGCGAATGATCACCGGGATCGTTCGGAAGGGCTGGCGGGCGGTGTCCGCGACACGCCCCCTGCCGGAGGGGGCGCTGGCCCGGACGGTTCTGGCAAGTCCGGTTCTGCCTCCAATACGAGAGGCGCTCGGAAAGCCGCAGACCCGAGACAGCCCCGACCGCGCGCCCGTCAGAGGGGATGCGCCGCAAGGGCCGAGGCGCGCGGCAACCGGAGAAGCTCCATGGCGGGGCTTCGCACCCCCTGCCGAACCGAAAGCACCGCGCGGGTCGCCGGAGGCGGACCACTTTGTTTTCTACCAACGGAGGTTCGCCTCCGGCGGCCCGTCGCCCGTTCCGACAGGCGACCAGGAAGTGCATCGACCGCAAGCCCGGCCACGTTTTGTGGCGCGGGCCGCTTTCGCGCGTCCGTGGATCGCTCCCGCGCGCCTATTCGGGCTCCTGGCCCGGAACCAGCCCGCCCGAGGGCGTCGAGGCCTCCACCGAGGGCGTGCGGCCGTCGACGAGCGGCACCGACGAGGCCTTGCCCGTCGCGTCGCCGAAGCCGAAGGCGGCCGGGAAGCCGTAGTTGTCGGTCTGCAGCACCACGCGCCCGTCGGGCAGCACCACCTCGCGCACCACCTGCTCGCGCTCGCGCGGCGACAGGATCGTGCCCGCCTCGCGCGGGTCGTTGGCGAAGGCGGGAAGCGCGGCGAAGACCAGCGCGAGGCCGACGCTGGCGTAGAGACATTCCTTCATCGTGGTTCATCCTGAAACGGGGCGCCGGGCCTTGGCGGGCCGGCGGCGCCGATTGTGTCGCTGGCGTGGCAACGGCTGGGGAAAGCCTTTCGTTCCAGGCGCTTGCGCATGAAAAAGGCCCGCCGGAGCGGGCCTTGCCGATGCGTGGGCGCGGGGCGACGCCGGCGTGTCAGCCGCCGTTCGCCGAGGTCCCGCCGAGCGGGATGCCGAAGCCGCTGCGCCCGCCTTCCGGGATCGCGCCCGGGATGCGGGTCAGCGTGTTGCCGGCCGAGCCCGACCCGTCCGGCGTCATGTTGCCGTAGGCGCCGACGCCGTTCTGCAGCCCGCCCGGCCCGCGCGTGCCCCGGTCGCCGCCGGCCGAGCCGATGCCCATGCCGACGCCCGGCAGGTTGCCGGTCGGCTGCGAGACGCTCCGCCCGGCCGCCATGTCGTCGGTCGGGGCCATGGTCTGCGCGCCGGCGGGCGCGGCGAGGCCGGCGGCGAGGAGGAGGGCGGAGGCGATGGGCCGGAGCATGGAACTGTCCTCGGGAATGGGTCTCGTCGGGATAATGCCGGGAACGCCGGGCGCGTTCCGCCCTCGCCCCCACGAAAAACGCCGCCCCGCGCGATGCGGGGCGGCGTCGGTCAATCGTTCCGCGGCCGGATCACTCCGGCGTCTGGCCCGGCACCAGGCCGCCCGAGGGCGTCGAGGTGTCGGCCGCCGCGCCCGAGGCCGGGTCCATCCCCTGCGTCGGCGTGCCGTTGGCCATCGGCGCCTCGGGCGTGGTGGAACTGGTGGACGTGTCGTCCGTGCCCATCATGTTGCCCGAGCCGGCCGGGGCCGCCGTGTTGCCCGTGCGGGCCGCCTCGCCCATCGCGTCGTCGGTGCCGCTCTGCGTGCCCGTGGCGGCGGGCGGCATCATCGTGGTGCCGCCGGAGGTCGAGCCCCCGTCGGTGGACTGGGCGAGCGCCGGGGCGGCGAGGAAGGCCAGGGCGGCCGTGGCGGTGAGAATCCGCTTCATGGTCGTGCTCCGTATCGATGTGTCCCGCAAGGGGTTCGGAGAGGGGAAGGCCCCGGCGCGCGGATCGTTCCGTGAGTTTCTCGTCGCGCGACCGAAAGTCCGCCGCGCCGCGACCCCCGCGAAAGCGGCCTTCCGGCGGCCCGCATGCGGCGAAAACGGGGCGTCCGCTCGTTCGTCAGTCTAACGATCGATCTTCACTTGCACACCGATAAAGCAGACCAGTGGGACCCACATGGCGACAAACAAGGAGCGAGGCGAAACTTTCGCTTGCAAAGACAAGCGAGTGCTTGCACACTTTTCTTGTTCGGGCAAATTCGCGAACTCGGGTGATGGACGAATTGCGTATCGGGGGCGCATCCCTCGGGTGGGCCGTGAAGGCGGGCCGCGATGTATCGGTTCCTTTTCCTCGCATCAAGACTTGCCTGCAAGCCCCGTAAGGGGACCATACGATAGCCCAAGGAAAAGGGTACAAGACATGGCACAGACCGGCACGGTCAAGTTCTTCAACACCGAGAAGGGCTTTGGTTTCATCAAGCCCGACAACGGCGGCGCCGACATCTTCGTCCACATCTCTGCGGTCCAGGCCTCCGGCCTGCCCGGTCTGGTCGAGAACCAGAAGGTCTCCTACGAGACCGAGCCGGACAAGCGCGGCAAGGGCCCCAAGGCCGTCAACCTCGAAGCCGCCGACTGACGCTTCGCAACGCCCGGTCCGGGGCCACGCCCCGGTCCCTCGAAAGTTTTCGACGGCCCGCCGAACCCTCGGCGGGCCGTTTCGCTGTTAACCCCGTTTTAACTCTCGCCGTCCCGGCGTTTGACTTGGGTCCACCTGCACACAATCCTTAACCGAGGATTAACGAGGCAGGACGCAGATGAAGCGGTTTCTCCAGGCGATCTGCGCCGCCCTGATGGCCGCCGTGCCCCACGCCGCGCCGGCGCTCGAGGTCGACACGACGCTCGACCGGTTCCCCTCCGCCGGCCAGCCGGCCGTTTCGGGCGTGCGGGAATGGCGCGGCGGCGCGCGGGACGAAGGGCGCACGCGCTTCGCCCGCGAGCCGGCACGCTTCGCTCCGGCCTTGCACGAGGCATACCGCGGCCGCGATCACGCCTCCTCCGCCCGATGGACAGGCTCCGGCCGCTATCGCACGTCGGGCTCGCTGATCGAGGTCCGCCCGTTCGGCGGCGCGGTGGAGCGCGGCAGCTTCTACGGCACGGCCGGCACCGCGCAGTCGTCGTCCATCGTCGTGGTCGCACCCGGGGCGCTCGGCTCGGATCTCTCCACCCCCTCCGGTGGGATGCGCGGCGGACCGAAGATCCTCGATGTCGCGACGGACCGCCTCGACCGCCTCCCTTACGGAAGGAACGGCCTGGCGGTCGCCCATGTCGGCACGGCCAAGATCATCCGCATCGGTCCCGACTTCCGCAGCGGCAGGGATCGCGATGCGGAGCGGGACGTCGAGCCGGCGGACGAGGCGGAGCCGACGCCCTTCGCCGAGTTGCCGCCGGAGGAGCAGGCGGTCACCGTCTACCCGGACACCGACATGGCGGAACGTCCCCTGGATCCGCCCGCCCCGCGCGTCGCCGAAGCCGCCCCGGCGCCGGCCGAGACCCCGGCGCCCGCCCCCGCCCCGACCGAGGCAGCGGGCTTCCTGGAGCCCTGGACGCCGGACTGGCTGCGGGACTGCGTAGCGCGCCACGCCGATTTCGACGTGTCGCTCGGCACCTACACCAACGCCGAGGGCCAGCGCCGCTTCTGCACCGGCGAGCCCTGAGCGAGCCCGCGTCGCGCTCCGCCGCGCGGGTTGGCCCGGCCTTCGCCGCGCTTACGGCTCGCGCAGGAACGGGTTGGTCCGGCGCTCGACGCCCAGCCGGCTGCCCGGCCCGTGGCCGCAGATGAAGCCGACCTCGTCGCCGAGCGGCAGGATCCGATCGCGGATGGTGGAGAGAAGTCGCGCATGGTCGCCGCCCGGCAGATCGGTGCGCCCGATCGAGCCGGCGAAGAGCACGTCGCCGGCATGCAGGAAGCGCGCCTCGCGATGGAAGAAGACCACATGGCCCGGCGCGTGGCCCGGCGCGTGGATCACCTCGAAGCGGTGGGTGCCGAGCGAAAGGACGTCGCCGTCGTCCAGCCAGCGGTCCGGCACGCAGTTGCGCACAGCGCCCGGCAGGCCGAACATGCGAGCCTGATCCTCCAGGTGGCCGAGCAGCATCGCGTCCGCGCGGTGCGGCCCGACGACCGGGACGCCGAGCGCGTCCTTCAGGTCCATCGCCCCGCCCGCGTGGTCGATATGGCCGTGGGTGATCCAGATCTCGCCGACCGATACGCCGAGCCGCGTCACGGCGTCCCGGATGCGCTCGACGTCGCCGCCCGGATCCACCACCACCGCCGATTTGTCCCCCTCGTCGTAGAGGATGCAACAGTTCTGCTGGAACGGGGTGACGGGAACGATCTCGGCGGCAAGGGTCATGGCGCGGCGGGGTCCTGAAAGCGAACGGTCGGGACGGCATGTTTGTCCGGCGAGCCGAAAAGAAAAGGGCCCGCCGGTCCGGCGAGCCCCTCCATTTCGGCGACGGCGAGGGCCTACTCGGCGGCGAGGCGCTTCGGCTGGACCTCGGCAGCGTAGTCCTCCACCAGGCGGCGGGTGATGTCGCCCGGCACGAAGCGATAGGGGCCGATCTCGGCCACCGGCGTCACCTCGGCGGCGGTGCCGCAGAGGAAGCACTCGGTGAAGCCCTCCAGCTCCTCGGGCATGATCGCGCGGACCTGTACCTCGTAGCCCCGCCGCTTGGCGAGGTCGATCACCGTGCGGCGGGTAATGCCGTCGAGGAAGCAGTCGGGATCGGGCGTGTGGAGCACGCCGTCCTTCACGAAGAAGACGTTGGCGCCCGTCGCCTCGGCGACGCGGCCGCGCCAGTCGAGCATCAGCGCGTCCGCGTAGCCCTTGGCCTCGGCGGCGTGCTTGGAGATGGTGCAGATCATGTAGAGGCCGGCCGCCTTGGCGCGCGAGGGGGCGGTGCGCGGGTCGGGCCGGCGATACTCGGCGAGGTCGAGGCGGATGCCCTTCATCCTCTGCTCGGGATCGAAGTAGCTCGGCCACTGCCAGATCGCGATGGCGAGGTTGATCGTGTTCTTCTGCGCCGAGACGCCCATCGATTCCGAGCCGCGCCAGGCGATCGGCCGCACGTAGGCGTCGCTGAAGCCCTGGCGCCGGAGGAGCTCGCTGCAGGCGGCGTCGATCGTGTCGGCGTCGTAGGGAATCTCGAAGCCGAGGATGCGGCCCGATTCGATCAGGCGATCGGTGTGCTCGCGCAGCTTGAAGATCTCGCCGCCATAGGCCCGTTCCCCCTCGAACACGGCACTGGCGTAGTGCAGGCCGTGCGTCAGCACATGAACCTTGGCCTCCGCCCACGGCACGAAGGCGCCGTTGTACCAGATCTGGCCGTCGAGTTGGTCGAAGGGAACGCTGCTCATCGTGGGATCGCGCCGGGGGGCGCCCTTTCTCATCGTGTTCGCGCATCGACCCGGCGATGCGCCGATCCTCCCGACCGCCCGGGCGCGGTGGCATGACCGTCGGTCCCGGCAAGGATGCGGCGTTCATGGGATGGAATTGGGGCACGCTCGCGATAAGGCCCGGAAAACGGACGGTTGTCGAGCCTGCGCGGCAGCGGCCGCTGTTCCCGACCGCCTGCTTGGGTGTAACAATGGACGGCATATACGTCAACACTGCTGACCTATTCCGATGGACATGCCCTTGGCCGATGCCCCCGCCCCGGACGACGCGATCGTCGAGGACGCGCTGCCCACGCGCGGCGAACTCGACTTCCGACTGATCGAGCTCTTCTTCTTCGCCTATCGCGAGTTCACCGGCGACGCCGACTCCATCCTGGAACGCTACGGCTTCGGGCGGGCCCACCACCGCATCCTCCACTTCGTGAACCGCGATCCCGGCATGACCATCGCCGAGATCCTGGACCTCCTGGAGATCACCAAGCAGTCGCTGTCGCGTGTGTTGCGCCAGCTGATCGACGATGGCTTCATCGCGCAGGTGCAAGGCACGGACGACCGGCGCCAGCGCCGCCTGTATCCGACGCAGAAAGGCCGCGATCTCACGCTGGAACTCTCGCGCGCGCAGGGGCGGCGCATCGACGCCGCCTTTCGCGCCGCCGCGCTGGACGACCCGGGCCTCGTGAACGACTTTCTCCTGGAGATGGGAGCGGACCGCAAGGCGACGCGGGACTGGTTCGCACGCAAGGGCATCGGAAGGGAGAATCGCTAGATGACCATCGCCGAGGACCACGCGATTGGCGAATCGATGGACGACGCGCCGCACCTCCTGGTGATCGACGACGACCGGCGCATCCGCAGCCTCCTGTCGCGCTTCCTGTCGGAACGGCGCTTCCGCGTGTCGGTCGCCTCCGACGCGGCGGAGGCGCGGCGCATCCTGCAGGGGCTCGAATTCGACCTCCTGATCGTCGACGTGATGATGCCGGGCGAGAGCGGCCTGGACCTCGTTCGCGCCGTGTCGCCCCATCGCGACATTCCGATCCTGATGCTCACCGCGCGCTCGGAGACCGACGACCGCATCCTCGGACTGGAAGCGGGCGCCGACGACTACCTCGCCAAGCCCTTCGACCCGCGCGAGCTTCTCCTGCGGATCAACAACATCCTGAAGCGCGGCAGCGCGCAACCGGTGCAGAAGGTCGAGCACGTGCGCTTCGGCCCCTTCTCCTTCTCCCTGTCGCGCAAGGAGCTGCGGCGCGGCGCCGAGGTCATCCGCCTCACCGAGCGCGAGCAGGAGATCATGACGCAGTTCGCCCAGAAGGCCGGCGACACGATCCCGCGCCAGGACCTCCTGACCAACGAGGCCGAGGTCGGCGAGCGCACGGTGGACGTTCAGATCAACCGGCTGCGCCGCAAGATCGAGAGCGATCCGGCCAATCCCCTGTGGCTCCAGACGGTGCGCGGCATCGGCTATCGCCTGAATGTCGATTGACCGGCCGATCGACCCGGCGGCGCTCGCCGAGACCGAGCCGCTGCTTCCGCCCCCGCCGCGTCGCGGGGTCGTCCCCCTCTTGCGCGGCCTGTCGCGCCACGCCCGGCGCTTCGTATCGCGGCGGACGCCCAAGGGGCTCTACGCCCGCTCGCTGATCATCATCATCGCGCCGATGGTGCTGCTCCAGTCCGTGGTGGCCTTCGTGTTCATGGAGCGGCACTGGCAGACGGTGACGCAGCGCCTGTCGGCCGCCGTGGTGCAGGACATCGCGGCCGTGATCGACATGATCGACACCTTCCCGGACACGGCCGACTACGCGCAGGTGAGCCGCATCGCCCGCGAGCGCCTCAAGCTCAACGTCCTGGTGCTGCCGCCCGAGCCCCTGCCCGCCCCGGCGCCCAAGCCCTTCTTCAACATCCTGGACGGCATCCTGTCCGAGGAGATCACCCGCCAGATCAACCGGCCGTTCTGGATCGACACGCTCGGCGAGTCGCGCATCGTCGAGATCCGCATCCAGCTCCCGAACCACATGCTGCGCATCTTCGCACCGCGCAATTCGGCCTACGCCTCCAACAGTCACATCTTCCTGGTGTGGATGGTGGGCACGTCGCTGGTGCTGATCCTGATCGCCATCCTGTTCCTGCGCAACCAGATCCGCCCGATCCAGAAGCTGGCCCAGGCGGCGGAGGGGTTCGGGCGCGGACAGCCGATGCCGCCCGACTTCCGGGTGCGCGGCGCCTCGGAAGTGCGGCGCGCCTCGCTGGCCTTCATCCAGATGCGCGACCGCATCGAGCGGCAGATCGAACAGCGCACGCAGATGCTGAACGGCGTCAGCCACGACCTTCGCACCGTGCTGACGCGCTTCCGGCTCCAGCTCGCCCTCCTGGAGGAGAACGAGGATCGCCGCGAGCTCGAGCAGGATGTCGACGAGATGGGACGGATGCTGGAGGGTTATCTCGCCTTCGCCAAGGGCGAGGGCGGCGAGGAGGTCGGCGAGCTCGACCTCGAGCGCGTCTTCGCCCGGTTCGAGAGCGAGGCGGCGTTGAAGGGCCGGCGCATCGAGAGCGACGTGATCGGCGATCCGCGCGTGTCCGTTCGCCCGGACGCCTTCGTGCGCTGCCTCGGCAACCTCGTCGCCAACGCCCTGCGCCACGGTTCGGCGGTGCGCCTGGCGGCGCGCCACGACGACCGCTGGCTGTCGGTCTCGGTAGAGGACGACGGGCCGGGCATCGAGGCCGCCCAGCGCGAGGACGTGTTCAAGCCCTTCGTGCGGCTCGACGAGGCGCGCAACATCGACGCCGGGGGCACGGGGCTGGGCCTCGCCATCGCGCGCGACGTCGCCCGCAGCCACGGCGGCGACATCCTCCTGTCGGAGTCCTCGCTCGGCGGCCTCAAGGCGCTGGTGCGGATCCCGGCCTAGAACAGCCGGCCGCCGTCGGGCACGGGGTGGCTCGGCGCAGCCAGCACCACGTTGCCGGCCTCGTCCGGGAAGCCGAGCGTTAGCACCTCGGAGCGCATCGGCCCGATCTGGCGCGGCGGAAAGTTCACCACGGCCATGACTTGCCGGCCGACCAGTTCGTCCAGCGCGTGGCGCACGGTGATCTGCGCCGACGACTTGCGCTGGCCGATCTCCGGCCCGAAGTCGATCACGAGCCGGAAGGCCGGCTTCCTCGCCTCCGGGAAGGGCTCGGCCGAGACGATCGTGCCGACGCGGATGTCGACCTTCATGAAGTCGTCGAAGGCGATCTGCGGTGCGAGCTCGGAGGGTTCGGCGCTCATTCCCTCACCCTTTCGAGAGTTCCACCGCGCGCTCACGCGCGGCGGCCACCGCGCGCGTCATCAGCGGCCGCAGCCCGTCGTCCGCCATCAGGACGCCGAGCGCGGCCTCGGTCGTGCCCTTGGGCGAGGTGACATTGCGGCGAAGCTGGTCGGGCGCGTCGTCGGAGCGGATCATCAGCTCGCCGGCGCCCGCCACCGTGTGGCGCGCCAGGCGCATCGCGAGACCGGGCTCGAGCCCGGCGCGCACGCCCGCCTCGGCCAGCGCCTCGGCCAGCAGGAAGACATAGGCCGGGCCGCTGCCCGATACGGCGGTCACGCGGTCGATGTCGTCCTCGCTCGGCACCCATTCCACCGGGCCGCTGGCCGACAGGAGGTCGGTCGCCGTGGACCGCAGGCCCGGCGTCACGCGCTCGTTGGCATAGGCGCCGGTGATGCCGCGCCCGATCAGCGCCGGCGTGTTGGGCATGGCGCGCACCACCGGACGGGCGCCGAGCTGCGCCTCGATGAAGGCGACGGTGCGCCCCGCGGCCACCGAGATGACGAGCGTCCCGTCCTTCAGCGCGGGACGCAGCGGCGCCACCGCTTCCGCCAGAACCTGCGGCTTGACCGCGAGGATCACGACGTCCTGCGGTTCCGCCGGGGCGGACGCCGCGTGCCGCACGCCGCGCTCGAACAGGGCGCCGAGGGCGGGCGACGGGTTGGGGTCGAGGATGGTGACGGAGGCCGGGTCCAGCCCCCTCTCCATCCAGCCGCGCAGCATGGCGCCGCCCATGTTGCCGCCGCCGAGCAGCAGCAGCCGGCCCACCGGCGCAAAGCCCGCCGTCATGCGTTGCCGACCGTGTCGAACACCGCGCAGGCGAGCGCCTCGTCGACGCCCTTGTCGGCCCAGACCACGAACTGGAATGCCTGATAGTAGCGCTCGCAGGCCTCCAGCGCCGCCGACAGGAGGCGTTCGGCCTGCTGGCTGGTCGGCTGCACGCCGCCCGACAGGAGCATGGCGTGGCGGAACATCACCGCGCCCTCGGCCGCCCAGAGGTCGAAATGGCCGACCAGGAGCTGCTCGTTGATGCGCGACAGGAGCCGCAGCGTCTCGACCTGGCGCCGGGCCGGCACCTTGAGCGCGAAGGCGCAGCCCAGATGCAGCGCCTCGGACGCCTCCATCCAGGAGAAGGAGACCGAATAGTCGGTCCAGGCGCCCTGCACCGAGACGGCGATCTCGTCGTCGCAGGGGCGTTCGAAGGACCAGTCGTGATGGGACGCGACCGTTTCGATCACATCCACGGGATGGGTCTGTCGCCTAAAGTCCAGTTCGCCGAGTTGCATCGTCCGTTTCCCCGTGCCGCATCCGACGCGGGACCGCCGGGGCGCCGCACGCACCCCGTCGTCAAGGGTCGAATTCCTCGTAAGACCCCGGCTTCCGCGCCTCCCGGCGAGCGCCGCCGTGGCGAATCACCGTTGGGAATCAGTGTATCGACGCCGAGTCGCGATGCCAGGGGCGGAAACGGGATTTTAAGATTTGCCCGGGGCGGGTCGCGCCCGCCGCCAGGATCCCGGAGCGTTAAGGGATTCAGCGCCCACGCTTTTCCGAATCCGGCCCTTCGCGAAGGGCCGGTGACAAACCTGTGCAAGGCCTGTGGAAAAGCCTCAGACCGTGGGCTCGGAGGTGCCGGACAAGCGGGATTCGAGGTCGGCGACGCGCTTCTTCAGAGCTTCGTTCTCGACGCGGGCGCGCGTCGCCATCTCGCGCACGGCCTCGAACTCCTCGCGCTGCACGAGGTCCATCGAGTTGATGAAGCGTTCGCCCTGCGAGCGGAACACCGTCTCCATCTCGCGACGCACGCCCTGCGCCGCGCCGGCCGCGTCGGTCATCATGCGGGCGAACTCGTCCAGCATGCGGTTCGGGCCTCGGTCGGTCATGGCTACGCTCCTTCAGGTTCGGCCCCTTCGAGGTAGGCCCTCCACCCCGCCTTGGCAATGGAGCGGCTTGACCGCGCGTGGCCGGCGGCGCACATCCCCGCCGACGCGCGAAGCTCCGGGGGAAGGACCCACGTCATGACTGCCTCAGCCCTCCTTGGCGTCCTCACCTATCCCGCCATCGACCCGGTGTTCCTCCAGATCGGCCCCATCGCCCTGCGCTGGTACGGCCTGGCCTATGTCGCGGGCATCCTGTGCGGCTGGCTCTACGGGCGCCACCTCGCGGGCACGCCGGGCCTTTGGCCGAACGGCGTCTCGCCGATCACCCGGACCGACATCGACGACTTCATCGTCTGGATCACGCTCGGCATCGTGGCGGGCGGGCGGATCGGCTCGATCCTGTTCTACGACTTCGACCGGGTCGTCGCCGACCCGCTGTCGGCGCTGCGCATCTGGGAGGGCGGGATGTCGTTCCACGGCGGGCTGATCGGCGTGACGGTGGCGATGATCCTGTTCTGCCGCACCCACAAGGTGCCGCTGTTCAGCCTGATCGACGTGGTGGCGGCCTCGGTGCCCTTCGGCCTGTTCTTCGGGCGCATCGCCAACTTCGTGAACGGCGAGCTCTGGGGCGCGCCGACCAGCGTGCCCTGGGCCATGGTGTTTCCCCATGCCGGCCCGGAGCCGCGCCATCCGAGCCAGCTCTACGAGGCGGGGCTCGAGGGCATCGTCCTGTTCCTGATCCTGCGCGTCATGACCCACCGCTTCGGCGCGCTAGGCCGCCCGCGCCTCGTCGGCGGGGCGTTCATCCTGCTCTACGGCTGCGCTCGCATCTTCGTGGAATTCTTCCGCATGCCGGACGTCCAGCTCGGCTACCTCCTGGGCACCGGCTGGCTCACGATGGGCATGGTCCTGTCCGTGCCCATGCTGCTGATCGGCCTGTGGGCCATCGCGACGGCCCGGCCCCGCGCCTACGAGCCCCGTCCCGCCGAGACGCCGGCCTCGGCGTGAGCGACCTCGACGGGCGCATCCGCGCCGAGATCGCGGCATCGGGGCCCATGCGGCTCGACCGGTTCTGGAACCTCGCGCTGTTCGATCCCGCCGAAGGCTACTACACGCGCCGCGACCCGATCGGCGCGCGGGGCGACTTCACCACCGCGCCCGAGATCAGCCAGATGTTCGGCGAACTCCTGGCGGCGTGGGCCTTCGCGGCGTGGGACGGCCTCGGCCGCCCCGCCCCCTTCGTGTTCGCCGAGGCGGGGCCGGGGCGCGGCACGCTGATGGCGGACATGCTGCGCACGCTGCGCCAGCTCGATCCCGCCTTCCTCCGGGCCGCGCGGGTGCGCCTCGTGGAGGTCAGCGACCGGCTGGCCGCCGCGCAGGCCGAACGCCTCGCCCGGTTCGACCTGCCGCTGCGGCGGATCCGGCGGGTCGGCGAACTGGACGAGGCGCCGCTGATCCTCGTCGCCAACGAGCTTCTGGACGCCGTGGCGATCCGCCAGTTCGTCTTCCGCGACGGCGCATGGCGCGAGCGACGCGTGGTGGCGGCCGACGCGGGGGGCTTCGCCTTCGCCGACGGAGCGCCCGCCCCACGCGTGCCGGCCGTGCTCGCATCCCTGCCCCCGCCCGCCCCGGGCGCCGTGTTCGAGGTCTCGCCGGAGCGCGACGCCCTGTGCGGCACCCTGGCCGGCGCGATCGGCGCGCGCGGCGGGGCGGCGCTCCTGATCGACTACGGCCATGCCCGCTCGGCCCACGGCGACACGCTCCAGGCGCTGCGCCGCCATGCCGCGGCCTCGCCGCTCGACGCGCCGGGCCGGGCCGACATCACCAGCCACGTGGACTGGGAGCAGGTGGCGCGCGCCATGGCCGCCGCCGCGCCGCTCAGCTTCGGGCTCGCGCGCCAGGGCGACTTCCTGCTCCGAATGGGGCTGCGCGAGCGTGCCGGCCGCCTCGGGGCGCCGATGGACGAGCAGGGGCGCCAGGCGATCACCGCCGCCGCGCATCGCCTCGCGGGCACCGGGCCGGGCGAGATGGGCGCGCTGTTCCAGGTGTTCGGGGCGGCCTCCGCGCCCCTCGCCCTGCCGCCCTTCGCACAGCCTCCGGTCGATTGACTTCGATTCCCCCCTCCCCCACGATCCGCCGCCATGCTCGATCATCGCCTCTCCACAGCCTCGCACCTTCGCGACGGCGACACCGTCCAGGACCCCGGCCTCCGGCGCGACGAGCGCGTGGCGCACGCCTTCTTCACCCGCGTGGGCGGCGTTTCGACCGGCCTCTACCGGGGGCTGAACGCGGGCATCGGCTCGCACGACGCGCCCGAGGCGGTGCACGAGAACCGGCGGCGGGCGGTGCACTTCCTGGGGCTGGAGGGCGCCCGGCTCGCCACGCCCTGGCAGACCCATTCGCCGGACGCCGTGGTCGCCACCGACCCCTTCGGCGGCGAGCGGCCGAAGGCCGACGCCGTGGTCACCGCGACGCGCGGGCTTGCGGTCGGCGTCGTGACGGCGGACTGCGGACCCATCCTGTTCGCGGACGCCGAGGCCGGCGTCGTCGCGGCGGCTCACGCCGGCTGGCGCGGCGCCGTGGGCGGCGTCCTGGAGCGCACGGTCGAGACCATGGAGAACCTCGGCGCGGAGCGCGGCCGGATCCAAGCCGTGCTCGGGCCGTGCATCACGCAGCCGAACTACGAGGTCGGCGCCGACATGGCCGAGACGTTCCTTCGCGAGGATGCGCGCAACGCCCGCTTCTTCGCGCCGGGCGCGGCGCCGGACAAGCGCCTGTTCGACCTGCCCGCCTTCATCCTCGCCCGCCTGGAGCGGCTGGGGCTGGCGGCCCGCTTCGTCGGCCGCTGCACCTATGGCGAGGAGGACGCCTTCTTCTCCTTCCGCCGCACCACCCATCGCGGGGAGCCGGACTACGGGCGACAGCTTTCGGCCATCGCCCTCGCCTGATCCGCCCGCCCCCGAACAAGCCGCAAGGACACCGATGCTGCATTTCACCCCTGACGAATTCGAGCGTCGCCGCGCGCGTCTGACCGCCGAGATGGCCGAGCGCAAGCTCGACGCGATGATGCTCTTCGCACAGGACTCGCTCTACTGGCTGACGGGCTACGACACGTTCGGCTTCTGCTTCTTCCAGTGCCTCGTGGTGAAGGCCGACGGCGAGATGCGCCTGTTGACGCGCTCGGCCGACCTGCGCCAGGCGCGCGCCACCTCCAACATCGAGACGATCGTGGTGTGGCGCGACCGGGGCGGCGCCAACCCGGCGATCGAGCTGCGCGACATCATGGACGACATGGGCCTCCTGGGCGCGCGCGTCGGGGTCGAGTGGTCGACGCACGGGCTGACGGCGGCGAACGGCAAGCTGGTGGAGGAGAAGCTCGGCGCCTTCGCCACGCTGATCGACGCCTCGGACCTCGTTCCCTCGCTGCGCGTCGTCAAGAGCGAGGCGGAGATCGGCTACGCGCGCGAGGCCGCCCGGCTCGGCGACGAGGCCTTCGAGGCGATGTGGCCGCTGGTGCGCGAGGGCGCCGACGAGGGGGCGCTGCTCCACGCGCTGCAGGGCGACATCCTGCTCAAGGGCGGCGACTACCCGGCCAACCCCTTCATCCTCGGCTCGGCCGAGGATGCGCTTCTGTGCCGCTACAAGTCCGGCCGCCGCGCGCTTTCGGCGCAGGATCAGCTCACGGTGGAGTGGTCCGGCGTCAAGGCGCAGTACCACGCGCCGCTGATGCGCACCGTGATCGTCGGTCGCCCGCTGATGCGCCACGAGGAACTGTTCGAGGCGGGCGCCGAGGCGCTCAAGGCGGTGGAGGGCGCCATGCGCCCCGGCCAGACCTTCGGCGACGTGTTCGACGCCCATGCCCGCGTGATGGAAAGCCACGACCTCGTGCGCCATCGCCTCGCCGCCTGCGGCTATTCGGTGGGCGCGCGCTTCGCCCCGTCCTGGATGGACCCGCAGATGTTCGTCTCGGGCAACGCCGAGCCGATCCGGCCGAACATGACGCTGTTTGCCCACATGATCATTATGGATTCCGACAGCGGGGCGGCCATGTGCCTCGGCCAGACCTACCTCACCACCGAGGACGCGCCGGAATCCCTGTCGCGGCTGCCGATCGAGCTCAAGGCGACGGGATGACGCCGGGCGGCGCGCCTTAACCGCACGGCGTCCTTTCCCGCGGCGCAACCTTGAATCTTTCCACCATCTTGTTAAGAGCCCGGCCATGCGACCGGCCCCTCCGTCACGAGGCCCGGCAAGCCCCGTTGACGGATCGAAGCGGACCGCCATGAAACTCTTTGTCGGCAACTCCAACCGCACTCTGGCCGAAGCGATCGGGCGCTACCTGGAGCTTCCCCTCGGCATGGCCTCGGTGCGCCGCTTCGCCGACCAGGAGATCTTCGTCGAGATCCAGGAGAACGTACGCGGCGAGGATTGCTTCGTGATCCAGTCGACGTCCTACCCGGCCAACGACCACCTGATGGAGCTTCTCATCATCATGGACGCGCTGCGCCGGGCCTCGGCCCGCCGCATCACGGCCGTGCTGCCCTACTTCGGCTACGCCCGCCAGGACCGGAAGGCGGGCGGGCGCACGCCGATCTCGGCGAAGCTCGTGGCCAACCTCATCACCCGCGCCGGCGCCGACCGCGTGATGACGATGGATCTCCATGCCGGGCAGATCCAGGGCTTCTTCGACATCCCGACCGACAACCTCTTCGCGGTGCCGCTCCTGGCGCGCGACATCAAGGAGCACCTCGAGACCGACCGCGTGATGGTGGTCTCGCCCGACGTCGGCGGCGTGGTGCGCGCCCGCGCGCTCGCCAAGCGCATCGACGCGCCGCTCGCCATCGTCGACAAGCGGCGCGAGAAGCCGGGCGAGTCCGAGGTGATGAACATCATCGGCGACGTCGAGGGCCGGCACTGCATCCTGATCGACGACATCATCGATTCGGGCGGCACGCTGTGCAACGCGGCCGACGCACTGATGGCGGCGGGCGCCAAGGGCGTGCGCGCCTACATCACCCATGGCGTGCTGTCGGGCGGCGCGGTGTCGCGCATCGCCGCCTCGTCGATCGAGGAACTGGTGATCACCGATTCCATCGAGCCCACCAAGGCGATCCGCGAGGCGCGAAACATCCGCGTGATCAGCACCGCGACGCTTCTGGGAGAGGCGATCTCGCGCACCACGACCGAACAGTCGGTGTCCTCGCTGTTCGACTGACCGTTCAGCCGATCTCGGCCAGAACCGCCTCCAGCCCGTCGAGCGAGGGGATGGCGCGAAAGCGCGGATGCCCCCGCGGCGCCTCGGCCCGCTCGTACTCCCATGTCAGCGCATGGGGCACGTGGACGCCCCAGGCTCCGGCCTCCAGCGCGGGCAGGACGTCCGAGCGCAGCGAATTGCCGATCATCGCCGCCCGCTCGGCGCCGTCGGCATGGCGCGCGAAGACGCGCCGGTAGACCGCGGCCGACTTGTCGGAGACGATCTCCACGGCGTCGAACAGGTCGCCGAGGCCCGAGGCGGCGAGCTTGCGCTCCTGATCGAACAGGTCGCCCTTGGTGACGAGGATCAGCCGGAAGCGGCCGGACAGGCGCTCCACCGCCGCCCGCGCGCCGGGCAGCAGTTCCACCGGATGGTCCAGCATGGCACGCCCCTCGGCGAGGATGCGCGCGATCTCGCCGGCCCCGACGCGCCCGTCCGTGATCTCGATCGCGGTCTCGATCAGGGACAGGGTGAACCCCTTCACGCCGAACCCGTAGGCGGCGAGGTTGCGCCGCTCGGTCTCCAGAAGCCGGCGCGAAACGGCCTCGGCGTCGGCATGGGGCGCCAGCAGGGCCTGGAACCGCTCCTGCGTCAGCCGGAAGCGGGTCTCGTTCTCCCAGAGCGTGTCGTCGGCGTCGAAGCCGATCGCGGTGAGGCGGCGCATGCGGTCTTTCCCCTCGGCTTGCCCTTTGCCGGCCGCGAGGCTATAGCCAAGCCGCCCGCGCGGACACCCTTGGAGGCAGCGCGGGCGTGAAGCGGCCTCGCGGCCGCTTTTCGTCGTTCCGGCGCAAGGCTTGGCCGGTCCGGCATCCTCTGAACGAAACAAGGATTGAAACCATGAGCGAGAGCTACACGGTCAAGGCCGAAGCGCGCGAGAAGGTCGGCAAGGGGGCCGCCAGGCATCTCCGTCGCAACGGACTGGTGCCCGCCGTCATCTACGGCGACAAGCAGGAGCCCCTGCCGATCGCGGTCCCTTACAAGGAGACCTTCCTGAAGCTGCACGCGGGCGGCTTCCTGACCACGGTCATCACGGTCGACGTCGGCGGTAAGCAGATCAAGGTCCTCCCCAAGGACTACCAGCTCGACGTCGTCAAGGACACGCTGGTCCACGTCGACTACCTGCGCGTCTCGGACCGCACGGAAGTCACGGTGCGCATCCCGGTGCACTTCGAGAACGAGGACGCAGCGCCCGGCATCAAGGCCAAGGACGGCTCGCTCAACGTCGTGCACCACGACATCGAGGTCGTGTGCGCCGCGCAGGCGATCCCGGAGGGCTTCACGCTCGACCTGACCGGCCTCGACATCGGCGACGCGCTGCATGCCTCGAACCTGAGCCTCGGCAAGGGCGTGCGCCTCACCAGCGACGAGGATTTCGTGATCGCCACGATCGTCCCGCCGATGGCCGAGGAGACCGACGAGCTCGACGCCGAGACGCCGGAGACCGAGGTCATCGAGCAGACCGACGACAAGGCCGAGGACGAGCCGAAGTCCGGCAACTGATCGACCCGCGGCGGGCGGGCTTCGGCCCGTCCGCCGCATCGCGCATGACGGGACCGGCGGCGAGCCGGCCCCGGATCGCTGGAGGACGGGCACATGCTCCTCATGGTGGGACTGGGCAATCCCGGCGCGCAATATGCCGGAAACCGGCACAATATCGGCTTCATGGCCGTGGACGAGATCGCCCGCGCGCCTGGCTTCTCCCCCTGGTCGAAGAAGTTCCACGGCGAGATCGCCGATGGGCAGGTCGCGGGCGAGAAGGTCCTCCTCCTGAAGCCGCAGACCTTCATGAACGACAGCGGCCGCTCGGTTCAGGCCGCGGCGAGCTTCTACCGGATCTCCCCGGACCGGATCGTGGTGTTCCACGACGAGCTGGATCTTCCGCCGGGCAAGCTGCGCGTGAAGACCGGCGGCGGCCACGGCGGCCACAACGGGCTGCGCTCCATCGACGCCCATCTCGGCAAGGAGTACCGGCGCGTGCGCCTCGGCATCGGGCATCCCGGCGCCAAGGAGCGCGTCAACCCGCATGTCCTCGGCGACTTCGCCAAGGCGGACCGCGACTGGCTGGAGCCGATGCTGGAGGCTGTGGCGCGCAACGCCGACACGCTCGCCCGGGGCGAGGACGCCGTGTTCATGAACAAGGTGACGCTGGCGACCGGCGGCGTGCAGGAGCCGAGCGGCGCCCGGGGCGCCGCGAAGGCGGCCAGCGGCGAGAGCCACGTGCGTCAGGCACGCGGGAGCCAGCCCCCCTCGCCGCCTGCGAGCGGCCCGATGGCTGGCATGCTGCGCCGGCTCCTGGGCGGCGGCGACACGACCTGATCCCACCCTCCCCTTCCCTTCCCTCGGGCGCCCGGACGGGCCGGCCCGCATCCACCAGACACAGGCAAGAGATTCCATGGGCTTTCGCTGCGGCATCGTCGGACTTCCCAACGTCGGCAAGTCCACCCTCTTCAACGCGCTGACCAAGACCGCCGCCGCCCAGGCCGCGAACTACCCGTTCTGCACGATCGAGCCCAACACCGGCGATGTCGGCGTGCCCGATCCGCGCATGGCGCCCATCGCCAAGATCGGCAAGTCGGCGCAGATCATCCCGACCCGGATCACCTTCGTGGACATCGCGGGCCTCGTGCGCGGCGCCTCCAAGGGCGAGGGGCTCGGCAACCAGTTCCTCGCCAACATCCGCGAGGTGGATGCGATCGTCCACGTGCTGCGCTGCTTCGAAGACGACGACATCACCCATGTCGAGGGCCGCATCGATCCCGCGGCGGACGCGGAGACGGTGGAGACCGAGCTCATGCTCTCCGACCTCGAGAGCCTGGAGCGCCGCATCGTCGGCGTGCGCAAGAAGGCGCAAGGGAAGGACAAGGAATCCCTGGCGCAGCTTCCGGTGATGGAGGGGGCGCTGGCGCGGCTGCAGAACGGCGAGGCCGCACGCACCCTCCTGCCGACGCTCGACGCCGAGGAGCGCCAGCAGCTCCGCAACCTCAACCTCCTGACCTCCAAGCCCGTGCTCTACGTCTGCAACGTCGCGGAAGGCGACGCGGCCACCGGCAACGCGCATTCGCAGGCGGTCGCCGACATGGCGGCCCGCCAGGGCGCGCGCAGCGTCGTGATCTCGGCCGCGATCGAGGCGGAGATCGCCCAGCTCGGCGAGGACGAGGTCGGCGAATACCTGGAGGCGATGGGGCTCAGCGAGCCGGGCCTCGACCGGCTGATCCGCGAGGGCTATGCGCTGCTCGACCTCATCACCTATTTCACGGTGGGGCCGAAGGAAACGCGCGCCTGGACCGTGAAGCGCGGCGCGAAGGCACCGCAGGCGGCCGGCGTGATCCATACCGATTTCGAGAAGGGCTTCATCCGGGCCCAGACCATCGCCTACGACGACTTCGTGTCGCTGGGGGGCGAGGTGGCGGCCAAGGAGGCCGGCAAGGCGCGCGACGAGGGCAAGGAATACGTCGTCCAGGACGGCGACGTGATGCTGTTCAAGTTCAACGTCTGAGGTCGCACCCGGCGGCCGAGTCCGCCCCGGTCAGGCCGCGGCCTCGTCCCGCCTAGCGGCGGTGCCGCCGCCGGGCTGCGCGGCAGGCCCGAGCGTCGCCAGCGTCGCGTTGCTGAGGCGCACGCGGTTCCGCCCCGCCGCCTTGGCGTCGTAGAGCGCCCGGTCGGCGATGCTGAACAGCGCCTGCCAGGACGCGACCGGGCCGCCCTGGTGCGCCAGCCCGAAGCTTGCCGTGATGCGGATCGTCCCGGCCGTGGTGCGCACCGCGAGGCCCTCCACTTCGCCACGCAGCTCCTCCGCGAAGGCGAGCGCCATCTCCAGCCCGTCGGACCGCACCACGATCGCGAACTCCTCGCCGCCGTATCGCGCGACCACGATGTCCTCGCCCGCCCTCTTGCGAAGGCAGGCCGAGAAGGCGGCAAGGACCTCGTCGCCCGGACCGTGCCCGTAGGTGTCGTTGACGGCCTTGAAGTGGTCGATGTCGCCGAGGATGGCGACATAGTCGCGCCCCTGTTCGCCGAGTCCGTCGAGCCGGGCGAAGAGGCCGCGCCGGTTGGGCAGGCCGGTCAGTTCGTCCGTTTCCGACAGGGTGCGCAGCTTCTCCGCCAGTTCGGCGCGCTCCTGCTCGAGGACCATACGCTGATGGTCCCGCGTCTCCAGCGTTTCCAGCGCCTTGTAGAGGCTTCTCACGGCGAGGACGGAGCCTTCGTAGCGCCGGCGGCTCAGCGGCCGCCGCTCGCAAAGGGCGAGGATCTGGTCCCGCAAGCCAAACAGCGGCCGAAGCATCTGGCGATACAGGACCCAGGTGGCGATCGCCGTCATCACCAGGATGAGGCCGGTCAGGAAGACCACCAGCTTCATCTGCAGCAGCGTCGACTCCTGGATCGCCACGGCCTCCTTCATCATCGCGTCGACGTAGAGGTTCCGCATGCGCAGGATCGGCAGGGTGGTGGGCGCGTAGACCTCCGAAATCCGATCGCCCCGCTCGGTCGCGTTGAGCGGCCGGCGGGAATAGGTCTCAATGGCGCGCGTGAGGAACGGGAAACCCTTGCCGAAATAGATCGCGCGGATGTCCTCGTGCGCCTGCCTCAGCTGCGGCGAATCGAACCCGAACTCGAGCTGTGAGACGCCGACGTCCCAAAGGGCCAGAATGCGTTGCTGGACGCGCATGCTGGTCATCACCGCCTCCGGGGGGATCACCTCGGACCGCTTGAGCGCGGGCATCACCTCGGAGGGAAGCCGCGTCGCCGACTCGTAGAGCGCACCGAGCAGGCGCGCAACGTTGACTCGCCCCGCGAGGCTTTCGTCGGCCTCGATCACGCGTTGCGCCGCCTTGTCCACGAACGGAACATAGGCTTGCGAGATCGCGGACATGCCCCGCGCGACGCGAAGTTGGAGCGACACTTGCCGCGCCTCCAGCGGCAGCGCCAGCAGCGCGTCCGCCCCGCGCCGCTCCTCGCGCAGGAGGGCGGTCAGGAAGTTGAAGTTCATCCCCTCCTGCAGCTTCTCGGCTTCGACGCGCGCGCGGAAGCGCGCGATGGCGCGGTCGGCATCGTTGCGTGCAGCCTTCAGCTCGGTCTGAAGATCGCCGGCGTCCTCGGGGTCGACGCTGAGGGCGAGCTCCAGCGGGCGCCGCTCCTTGGTGATCGCCGTCGCGGCCGCGGTGGCGAGCTCGAAGAGCTGCAGTTCGACCAGCGAGGCTCCGGCGCGTTGATACTGATCCAGCACTCCGCGTAGAGCGATCGATCCGATGATCATGCTCGACGCCAGGGCGATGATCGAGCTGATGCGAATGAGATCGAGTGACGGAAGCCGGAACATCGCGATCCCCTTGAAATTACCGAAGCCTATCCCAGCAAAAGTGAAGGTTCCCTCAACCGTGGGATGCGCTCCGGCGCAAGTTCGGCAAGAAAAAGGGGCCCGGAGGCCCCTTTTTCTGCATACGTTACGGGTCGTCGCTCAGTGCGGCGTGTCGGCCCACACGCGTCGCTTGACGAGATACAGCATGATCGCGAAGCCGATCAGGAAGATCATCACCACGAAACCCGTCGCCTTGCGTTCCACGAGGTGGGGCTCGGCCGCCCACATCAGGAAGGCGGACACGTCACGCGAGTACTGCTCCAACGTCTGAGGCGCGCCGTCGTCGTAGGTCACCTGACCTTCGCTGAGCGGCGGGGCCATCGCGAGGGCGGGACCGGAGATGAAGTGCGGGTTGTAGTAGGTGCCCGGCTGGATGGTCACGTCGGCGGGCGCATCCTCGTAGCCGGTCAGCAGCGCGTGGATGTAGTCCGGTCCGCCTTCGGCGTACTGGCTCCAGGGTAGGATGTCGAACAGGAAGCGCGGGAAGCCGCGTTCCACCGAGCGCGCCTTGGCGATCAGCGACAGGTCCGGCGGATGGGCCCCGCCGAGCGCGGCGGCGGCCGCCTCCGGGTTCGGGAAGGGAGACGGCAGCCGATCGGACGGGATGCCCGGCCGCTGGAACATCTCGCCCTGCGCGTTGGGCGCCGGATCGGTGATCTGGTACTCGGCCGCGAGCGCGCGGACCTGCTCGTCGCTGTAGCCGAGAGCCCCGAAGTTCCGGAAGGACACCAGGTTCATCGAATGGCAGTTCGAGCAGACTTCCTTGTAGACCTTCAGGCCGCGCTGAAGCTGCCCGAGGTCCCAGTGCCCGAACGGTCCGGCGAAGCTCCAGGAGAGCTCGGCCGGCTTCTTGAGCGGGTAGTGCGGGGTATGCGAAGCGGCGTGCTCGCCTTCGGCCCCGGTCGCGGCCTCGCCGCCGCTGCCCGATTCCGGCGCAGCCCCCGGAGCGGCACCCTCGACCTGGCCGGCGGGAGCCGCCGGCTCCTGCGCCCGGCCGAGCACCGGCGTCAGCACCACGCCGGCGGCCAGAAGGGCTGGAAGAAGCTTTCTCATTGCAAGGTCCATGGGTCGCTTCGTCAGCCTTTGGTTTCGGGAGAGGCGGCGGCCCCGGCGGGCACCCCGCGCGCGGCGCCGTGCTTGGCCAGCACCGCCTCCGTGATCGAGTTCGGCAGCTTCCGCGGCGTCTCGATCAGACCGAGCACCGGCAGGACGATCAGGAAGTGCGCGAAGTAGTAGATCGTGCCGATCAGCGACAGGGTCGGATAGATGCCCTCCGCCGGGCGCGAGCCGAGCCAGCCGAGGACCACGGCGTTGGCCGCGAAGACCCAGAAGAAGATCTTGTAGATCGGCCGGTAGCTCGTGGAGCGGACGCGGCTCGTGTCGAGCCAGGGCAGGAAGAACAGGATGATGATCGACCCGAACATCACCAGCACGCCGCCGAGCTTGGAATCGATCGGTCCGATGTTGAAGGTGATGGCGCGCAGCATCGCGTAGAACGGCAGGAAGTACCATTCCGGGACGATGTGGGCGGGCGTCTGCAGCGGGTTGGCCGGAATGTAGTTGTCCGGGTGGCCCATGTAGTTCGGCATGTAGAAGACGAAGTACGAGAAGAAGGCCAGGAACACGACCATCGCGAACCCGTCCTTGATGGTCGCGTGCGGCGTGAAGGGCACGGTGTCCTTGGACGACTTGATCTCGACGCCGGTCGGGTTGGTCTGGCCCACCACGTGCAGCGCCCAGATGTGCAGGATCACGACGCCCGCGATCATGAAGGGCAGCAGGTAGTGCAGCGCGAAGAAGCGGTTGAGCGTCGCATTGTCCACCGCGAAGCCGCCGAGCAGCAGCGTCTGGATCGGGCCGCCGATGCCCGGGAAGGCGGTGAAGAAGCCGGTGATCACCGTGGCGCCCCAGAAGGACATCTGGCCCCAGGGCAGGACGTAGCCCATGAAGGCGGTGGCCATCATCAGCAGGAAGATCACGACGCCGAGGATCCACATGATCTCGCGCGGCGCCTTGTAGGAGCCGTAGTAGAGGCCGCGGAAGATGTGGACGTAGACGGCGATGAAGAAGAAGGAGGCGCCGTTGGCGTGCATGTAGCGCAGCAGCCAGCCCCAGTTCACGTCGCGCACGATGCTCTCGACGGACTGGAAGGCGATGCCGGAATTGGCCGCATAGTGCATGGCCAGGACGACGCCGGTCAGGATCTGGATGCCGAGGAACAGCGCCAGGATGCCGCCGAACGTATAGGCGTAGCTCAGGTTGCGCGGCACCGGAAAGGCCACGAACGAATCGTAGAGGAGCCGGGGGAGCGGCAGGCGGGCGTCGAGCCAGCGCATGACGCCGCTGGTCGGCACGTAGGACGAAGGACCACTCATGTTCTTTGTGCCTCTTGCCTCAGCCGATGCGGACGGTGGTGGGATTGGGGAAGGTGTAGAGCGGCACCGCCATGTTCTCCGGCGCCGGCCCCTTCCGGATACGGCCGGCCGTGTCGTAGTGCGAGCCGTGGCATGGGCAGTACCAGCCGTCGTAGTCGCCGGACTGGCCGAGCGGCACGCAGCCGAGATGGGTGCATACGCCCACCATCACGAGCCACTGCTCCTGGCCTTCGGCAGCGCGGTTGACGTCGGTGGCGGGCGCGTCGCCCGGCAGGTTGGCGTTGCGCGCGATCGGGTCCTTGAGCGCGGACAGATCGACGGCCTTGCCCTCCTCGATCTCCTTGGGCGTGCGCTGCCGGATGAAGATCGGCTTGCCGCGCCACTTGGCGGTGATCGACTGGCCGGCCGCGATCTGGCTGATGTCGACATCGACCTGCGCGAGCGCGAGCGTCGCGGCGTCGGGGTTCATCTGATCGATGAACGGCCAGACCGCCGCGGCGGCACCGACGACGCCGGCCGCCCCCGTCGCGATGTAGAGAAAATCCCGGCGTGTGGGTTCGCTGCTGTGATCGACGCTCACGGAAGAAATGCGCTCCTTCAGGGCCGGCACGCCGATGCGGCGCGTCTGCCTCAGTCCCATCACGACCTCGCGGAGCACACCGAGCGCCGGAGCGACCGCGCCCTCCCCTAGAGCCGTTTCGGCCGCGATTTCTAAGCGCCCACTTGGAACTTGTCCAGACTGTGGCGGCGGTTCGGGCGGTTATGTCGCTCGATGAACACGCCCCGCCCCGGACGGGCGCCCCTACTCGGCGGCGGCGGGGAGAAAGCCGCCCGACTGGCGCCGCCAGAGCCCCGCGTAGAGGCCGCCGCGACGCACCAGCTCGGCATGCGTCCCCTCCTCCACGATGCGCCCCGCGTCGATCACCACCAAGCGGTCGAGCTGCGCGATGGTGGACAGGCGATGGGCGATGGCGATCACCGTCCGCCCCTCCATCATCCCTTCCAGATTGTCCTGGATCGCCGCCTCGACCTCCGAATCCAGCGCCGAGGTCGCCTCGTCGAGCACCAGCACCGGCGCGTTCTTAAGGAACACGCGGGCAATGGCGATGCGCTGGCGCTGGCCGCCCGACAGCTTGACGCCCCGCTCGCCCACATAGGCGTCGAGCCCGACGCGTCCGTTCGGGTCGCGCACCGTGCCGATGAAGCCGAGCGCGTCGGCGCGCCGGGCGGCGGACAGGATCTCGTCCTCGCCCGCCTCCGGCCGACCGTAGGCGATGTTGTCGCGGATCGAACGATGAAACAGCGAGGTGTCCTGGGTGACGACGCCGATCTCGTTGCGCAGCGAGGTCTGCGTCACGCCCGCGATGTCCTGCCCGTCGAGGAGGATCGTTCCCTTCTCCACGTCGTAGAGTCGCAGCAGGAGGTTCACCAGCGTCGTCTTTCCGGCTCCCGAGCGGCCCACCAGCCCGACCTTCTCGCCGGGGCGGATCGCGAGCGAGAAGTTCTCGATCACCCCCGCACCCTTGCCGTAGTGGAAGGTCACGTCGCGAAATTCCACCGCGCCGCCGGCGGGGCGGATCGGCGCCGCGTCCGGCCGGTCCACCAGCGCCGGCTGGGCCGAGACGGTCGCCACAGCGTCCTGCACCGTGCCGTAGTTGCGCACCAGGCCGTTGATGTTGAACATCATCCAGCCGCTCATCTGGTTGAGCCGCAGCACGAGGCCGAGCGCGGTGGCGACGTCGCCGGTGGTGGTGGTGCCCGCGGTCCAGGAGTGGAGCGCCAGGGCGCCGATCGCCGTCATCATGAAGCCGTTGAGCACGGCCACGGCGGTGCGCACCGCCGTGATCGCGCGCGTCGTCGCGCGGATCGCGTCCACGAAGCGCCGGAAGCCGTCCAGCACGAAGGCGTCCTGCCGCCGGCCGGGATCGAAGAGCTTCACCGCCAGGATGTTGGTGAAGCTGTCCACCACGCGGCCCGACATCACCGAGCGCGCCTCCGCGCTCTCGCGCCCGGCGCGGCGGATGCGCGGCAGGAGGGTGCGCACGATCCAGCCGTATCCGGCCGCCCAGACCAGGAGCACGAGCCCCATCCAGGGATCCATCGCGCCGAGGATCGCCACCGTCAGGACCGCGAAGGTGACGAAGCTCCAGAAGGTCTGGAGCGTGGTGACGATGAAGTCGCCCGTCGCCTCGCCCACCTGCTGCACCTTCTGCGCGACGCGGCCGGCGAAGTCGTTCTGGAAGAACGTGTAGGACTGGTCCATCAGGCGGCGGTACGACTGCCAGCGGATACGGTTGTAGAGCGAGGGCACGATGACCTGCTGCTCCAGGACGGAAGCGGCGAAGAGCACCAGCGTGCGCACCAGGAGGGTGGAGGCCGCCAGGATCGCGAGCAGCCAGAAATGGTCGGCCACCAGCGTCGCGGGCGAGGACGACCCCAAGGCATCCACCACCCAGCCGACGGCCGCGTAGAGCAGCGCGTCCACCCCGCCGGTCAGGCCACCGGTGACCAGGAGCGCGAGGAACGGCCACTTCGCCTCGCGCGCGAAATGCCAGATGAAGCGGTTGGTCTCGCGCGGCAGCGGCGGCAGGGCGCCGACGCGGCGAGGCTCGGCATCGCCGGCCTCCACGTCGCCATAGGGATCGATGACGCGCTCGAAGCGGCGCAGCAGCCGGTCGATCATTCCGCCGCGCGCGCCCGTTCCACCAATGCCGCCTCGCCCTCGCCGGCATCCAGGAAGCCGCCGACCTGACGCCGCCACAGGTCCGCGTAGAGGCCGCCCTGCGCGATCAGCTCCGCGTGTGGGCCCTCCTCCAGGATGCGGCCACGATCGAGCACCACCAGCCGGTCCAGCGCGGCGATGGTGGACAGGCGGTGCGCCACGGCGATCACCGTCTTGCCCTCCATCAGGCGATAGAGGTTCTCGGCGATGGCCGCCTCGACCTCGGAGTCCAGCGCCGAGGTCGCCTCGTCCAGGAGCAGGATCGGCGCATCCTTCAACATCACGCGTGCGATGGCGATGCGCTGGCGCTGGCCGCCCGAAAGCTTGACGCCCCGCTCGCCGACCTCCGCGTCAAGGCCTCGCCGGCCCTCGCGGTCGACCAGCGCATCCACGAACTCCTCCGCCTCGGCGCGCCGCAGCGCATGGCGGACCTCCTCGTCGGTCGCGTCGGGACGGCCGTAGAGGATGTTCTCGCGGACGGTGCGGTGGAGCAGCGAGGTGTCCTGCGTCACCATACCGACATGGGCGCGCAGCGAGTGCTGCGTGACGCCGGAAATGTCCTGCCCATCGATCAGGATGCGGCCGGACTGGACGTCGTAGAAGCGAAGAAGGAGGTTGAGCAGCGTCGACTTGCCGGCGCCCGAGCGGCCGACAAGGCCGATCTTCTCGCCGGGAGCGATCGTGAGATCGAAGTCCTGCACCACCGGCCCCGCCGCGCGATGCGGGCGCGCCGACCCGTAGGCGAAGCAGACCCGCTCGAAGCGGACCTCGCCCTCTGGCACCGCCAGCGGCCGGGCGTCGCGCGCGTCGGTGAGGGCCACCGGCCGGGTGAAGGTGGCGATGCCGTCGCGGATGGTGCCGACGTTCTCGAACAGGGCCGAGACCTCCCACATGATCCACTGCGCCATGCCGTGGAGGCGCAGGACGAGGCCGATCCCGACCGCCACCGCACCGACCGACACGAGCCCGTTGATCCAGAGGCCGATGCCCATGGCCCCCACGGCGAAGAGGAGCGCGGAGTTGAGGGCGAGGAGGCTGACGAAGAACAGCGTGATGAGCCGCCCTTGTCCGTAGACCGGCTTCAGGAACAGGCGCATCGCGTCCTGCGCGTAGGTCACCTCGCGCGGCGTATGGGCGAAGAGCTTCACCGTGCCGATGTTGGAATAGGCATCCACGATGCGGCCGGTCATCTCGGCGCGCGCGTCGGCCTGGGCCTGCGCGACGGCGCCCAGGCGCGGGATGAAGTAGCGCAGCATCACGACGTAGAGCACCAGCCAGCCGGCGAAGGGCAACATCAGGCGCCAGTCGGCGGCGGCCAGGAGCACGATGATGCCGGTGAAGTAGACCGCGACGTAGAGGAACACGTCGATCGACTTCATGATCGTCTCGCGCACGGCGAGCGCCGTCTGCATCAGCTTGGTGGAGACGCGGCCGGCGAACTCGTCCTGGAAGAAGCCGAGCGTCTGGTCGAGCAGCCAGTTGTGCGCGCTCCAGCGGAAGCGCATCGGCAGGTTGCCGAACAGCGCCTGGAACGAGATCAGCGACTCGACGAGCGCCAGCCCCGGCAGCAGCACCAGGATCACGACGGCCATGCCGGCGAGGCGCCAGCCCTCGTCGGCCAGGAACGTCTGCGGGTCGGCGGCCGAGAGCCAGTCGACGATGGATCCGAGGAAGCCGAACAGCGACACCTCGATCACGGCGATCACGCCCGACATCACCGCCATGCCCACGAGCAGCCAGCGGACCGGGCGCGCATAGTGCCAGACGAACGACCAGAAGGTGGCGGGCGGGCTGCCGGCCGGCCCCGACGGGAACGGGTCGACCAGCTTCTCGAAGAAGGCGAACATGTAGACTTCCGTGCAGCGGATGCGGCGGGGCGCAGGCGACGCGCCCGACGCGCCGGGATCGCGGCCTTCATATAGGCCCTCCGACGACGATTTCACGAAACGGGGCGTATGCGTGCGCCGGGCGGTCGTCTATCGGAAGGCATGTCCCCTTCCATCGCCCTCTACCAGCCCGACATCGCGGGCAATGCCGGCACGATCCTGCGGCTCGGCGCGTGCCTCGGCCTCGATGTCGAGATCGTCGAGCCGGCGGGCTTCGACCTGTCGGACCGGGCGCTCCGGCGCGCCGGCATGGACTATCTCGCCATGGCGCGACTGACGCGGCACGTCGACTTCGCCGCCTTCGACGCCGCGCGGCGAGCCGCCGGGCGGCGGCTGGTGCTTCTGACCACCCGGGGCCGAGCTGCCCTACCACGCCTTGGACTTCCGCGCCGACGACACGCTTCTGTTCGGGCGCGAGAGCGCGGGCGTGCCGGACGCGGTGCACGCGCTGGCGG
The DNA here is from genome assembly GCF_003583935.1 of Aureimonas flava. Classification (GTDB taxonomy): domain Bacteria; phylum Pseudomonadota; class Alphaproteobacteria; order Rhizobiales; family Rhizobiaceae; genus Aureimonas; species Aureimonas flava. The sequence goes on from NZ_QYRN01000003.1 coordinate 360,164, forward strand.
ACGTGCGGGCGACGATCCCGATGGTGGCGGGCGCGCGCTCGCTGAACCTTGCCGTCAGCGCCGCCATGGTGGCCGGCGAGGCGCTGCGGCAACTGCGCGCGAGGGGCGCGGCATGAGCGCGCGAGAACCCCGGCTCGGCACCGGCGCGGCCATCCTGCGGGGTGGCAGGCTGCTGCTGATCCGGCGGCGCGGCGCCCCGGAAGCGGGGGCCTGGGGCCTGCCCGGCGGCAAGGTGGACCTGTTCGAGCGGGCGAATGTTGCCGCGGCGCGAGAGGTGCTGGAGGAAACGGGGCTGCGCATCGTCGCCCGCGAGCTCCTCTGCGTCGTGGACCAGATCGACCGCGATGCGGGCGACCATTGGTTCGCGCCGGTCTACGTGGTGGAGGACGCGGCGGGCGAGCCGGCGATCACGGAGCCCCACAAGCACGACGGGTTGGACTGGTTCGCGCTGGACGCGCTGCCCGAGCCCCTGACCGCGCCGACGCGTGGCGCGCTGCCCCATCTGCGGGAGCGGCTCAATCGGCGCTCGGCAGGCGGCGCATCGTGAACTCGACCTCGCCGCCGGGCAGCAGGCGCCAGCTCTCGACCTGCGTCCAGTAGGCGGCCTTGGGATAGCGCGCGAACCACTCGCGCGCCTTGGTCCGGGCCTCGGGGCGCGGCAGGGTGAAGGTCTCGCGCACGAAGCTGTCGCGCGGGGCCGCCGCGCGCCGGGCGCGGAGCTGCCGGCGCAGGCCTTCCAGGGGTGGCGGGGGAAGCGGCGCCATCGGACCGTCGCGCTCCTGTTTCGGCTGGCTCCAGTTGTCCGGCAATATAGGCCTGGGCGCGGCGGAGTTCGAGTCGCATCCGCCGGGGCGCCGACGACGGATCGCTTCCGAAACGCTTCCGCACCTGCTAGCCAGGGCGCATGTCCGGCCGGTTCCCCGCGAAACCGGCCCGCCAGCGAGGATCCACGAACGCTATGGAACGTCCCGAACTGCCGCAGGGCCTCCCGGAGAATCTCGACGCCAAGAAGGCGGAGGCCAAGGCCTGGTTCGAGGCCCTGCGCGACCGGCTCTGCAAGGCGTTCGAGGACCTGGAGGACGAGTTCGGCTCCGAAGGCGGCCTGCCGGCCGGCCGGTTCGAGCGCACGCCCTGGACGCGGGGCGAAACCGGCGGCGGCGGCACGATGTCGATGCTGCACGACGGACGCGTCTTCGAGAAGGCCGGCATCCACACCTCCACCGTCCATGGCGAGCTGTCGGAGGATTTCGCCGCGCAGATCCCCGGCGCGAGCAGCGACCGCAGCTTCTGGGCATCGGGCATCTCCCTGATCGCCCACACGCGCAACCCGCATGTGCCCGCCGTGCACATGAACACGCGCATGGTGGTGACCACCGGACAATGGTTCGGAGGCGGCGCCGACCTCACGCCCATGCTCGACGCGCGGCGCACCGCCGAAGACCCGGACACGCGCGCCTTCCACAAGGCGCTCAAGTTCGTCTGCGACCGGCACGCGCAGGTGGCGAGCTTCGATCGCTACAAGGCGTGGTGCGACGAGTATTTCCACCTGCCGCACCGGGGCGAGCCGCGCGGCGTCGGCGGCATCTTCTACGACTGGCTTCATTCGCCCGACGAGGCCGGCGGCTGGGAGGCGGACTTCGCCTTCACGCGCGACGTCGGCAAGGCGTTCCTGGTGGTCTATCCTCATCTCGTGCGACAGAACGCCGAAACGCCGTGGAACGAGGCCGAGCGTGACGAGCAGCTCGTGCGGCGTGGCCGCTACGTGGAATACAACCTCCTCTACGATCGCGGCACGCTGTTCGGGCTGAAGACGGGCGGCAACGTCGCCTCGATCCTGTCCTCCCTGCCGCCGGTCGTGAAGTGGCCGTAAATAATCGTTTCCGGGCTGACGATCGGCATCGGGCGGCCTGTTCCGACCGGGTGCGAAACCTATCTGTCCGCAGACGGACACGAATTGGTTAAAGCGCCAGAAACCTCCTGTTCACAGATCGCGAAGTCCTGATAAGGTTCGTGTAGTCCAGCCATCGTCCGCCGAGGACGAGCTGGTGTCTCGGGGCGAAAGATCCGGGAAGGGACGTGCATTCCGACCGCATGGTTTCGAAGGGCAGACGGCCAGCGCACGAGCGCGGCCGAAGGATCGACCAGGGAGGATTGTGATGTATGAACTCGATTGCCACGGCGTCATTCCAGGCTGCGAGCGCGTGATCCGCGCCGAGTCGCAGGCGGAGGTGATGCGCCGCGCCGTGACGCAGGCCAAGCAGCTCGGGGTGGAGACGATCTCCCAGCGCATGATGGACGCGTTCCGCGACGGGACCCACGAGACCGTCAAGCACTGACCGGTTTCGGGCCGCAGCGGTCCGGCGACACGAATATTCGGGCGCGGCTCCATCGGCGGATGGGGCCGCGCTTTTCGTTTGGCGTCAGACCAGCTTCAGCAGCGCATCGCGGCCGAGCACGAATCCGCTCTCGGCATAGCTGCGCTTCAGCCTGTCGAGCGTGCGGCCGACCTCCGGCCCCGGCCCGATGCCTGCGGCCGCCAGATCGTGGCCCGACAGCGGAAACGGCGGCGGATCGAAACGGACGGCGGCCTCGTGGCGCGCGGCAAGGCGCGCGACCTGGGCAAGGCGATCCGGGTTCTGCGCGGCGGCGGTGCGCTCGGCGGCCAGCGCCAGCGACAGGCGGTCGGACAGCGCGGACCGGTCGCCGAGATAGAGCCGGGCGCGGAAGGCGCCGTCGCCCTCGTCGAGCGGCATCTCGGCCATCGCCCAGGCGACGATCCGGTCGCGGTCCGCATTGGACAGCCGCAGCCGCCCGGCCATGGCGCGCAGGCGCGCGGCGTCCGGCGGCACGACGGCCTCCAACCGGCGGATCGGATCCGGCGCCCAGCCGTAGAGGCGTTCCGTATCCACGAGGCCGTGGATGGCGTCTATGCCCCACTTCTCGCTTTCCGGCAGGACGCGGCCGAGCACGCCCGCCTGGCGCATCCACAGGAGCGCGCGCGCCGGCTCCGGTGCGCCGAGAACCTTGCGCAACTCGCCCCAGACGCGTTCCGCCGACAAGCGGTCGAGCCCTTCCTTAAGGCGCGAGCAGGCCCGCAAGCCCTCCCCGTCCGGCCGCCCGTGCCCGTACCAGGCGAAGAAGCGGAAGAAGCGCAGGATGCGCAGATAGTCCTCCTCGATGCGCTGGCCCGCATCGCCGATGAAGCGCAGCGTCCCGCTTCCGACGTCGGCGATGCCGCCCACGAAGTCGAGGACCTGCCCTTGCGCGTCACAGTAGAGCGCGTTGATGGTGAAGTCCCGACGCCCGGCATCGAGCGCCCAGTCGCGGCCGAACAGCACCTTGGCATGGCGCCCGTCGGTCTCCACGTCGCGGCGGAGCGTCGTCACCTCGAACGGACGCCCCTCGGCCACCACGGTCACGGTTCCATGCTCGATGCCGGTCGGCACCGCCCGCAGGCCGGCCGCCTCCACGCGGGCGATCGTCTCGGCCGGCAGCGTCGTGGTGGCCACGTCGACGTCGGAGATGGGACGGTCCATCAGCGTGTTGCGGATCGCACCGCCGACCACGCGCGCTTCCTCGCCTCCCGCCGACAGGGCGGCGAGGAGGGCCTGGAGGGCGGGATCGCGGAGCCAGTCCGCCTGGATGCGCGTCATGATGCGTAGAGCCTTTCATACAGCGTGCGCAGGATGCCCGCCGTCACGCCCCAGATATAACGATCGCCGAAGGGCATCGTGTAGAAGTATCGCGGCCTGCCCTGCCAGACGCGGCTGTCGCGAGCATGGTTGGCGGCGTTCATCAGGAAGCCGAGCGGAACCTCGAAGGCGTCGGCCACCTCGGCCGGATCGGGGCGCGGCACGAAGTCGGGCGGGACGATGCCGATCACCGGCGTGATGCGGAAGCCGGTCGTGGTCCGGTAGCGCGGCAGGCGGCCGAGCACCTCGACGCTGGCCGGATCGAGGCCGACCTCCTCGCGCGCCTCGCGCAGGGCGGCCGCCTCCGGCGAAGCATCCGCCGGGTCCACCGAACCGCCGGGAAAGGCGATCTGGCCGGAATGCTTGCGCAGGTGCGCGGCGCGCGTCGTCAGCACCACGCCGGCCTCGCCGGGCCGGTCCACCACCGGCACCAGCACGGCCGCCTCGCGCGTCGAGGCGCCTTCGGCAAGCTGCTCCCAGTCGGGGTTGAGCACATGGTCGCCCGCGTCGTGCTCCAGCACGCCCGGTCCGCGCGCCAGAAGGCGGGCGCGCAGGTCGGCGGCATCGAACCGGGGCTCAGACATCGGCACCGTGCGGCAGCGGCACCGGAAACCACGCCGCACCCGAGGCGATACCCGCCTCGCCGCCCCGCTCCTCGACGCGTTGGGCGAGATCGAAGGCGAGCGCGCGGGTGAGCCGGGCCTCCAGCCCGCCCCGCACGAGCACGTAGGGGCGAAACGCACCGTCGGCGTCCGCCTCGAAGCGGAGCGGATGGGCCGTGTCCGCCTCCACCACGTCGCCCATGTTGGTGCGGAAGCTCAGGCGTCCCGCGTCGGCACTCATCTCCACCGCCACGAAGGGCGCATCCGCCACGCGGATCGGCAACTTCTCGGCCGGCGTCACCAGCACGAAGCCGCCGTCCGGCTCGCGCCGCAGCACGCTGGAGAAGAGGCGCGCCAGCGCCGGGCGGTCGATCGGCCGCCCCTCGTGGAACCAGCGGCCCTCGGCGTCGATCGCCATGTCGATCGTCCCGCAATGGGCCGGGTCCCAGCGTTCCACCGGCGGGGCGGAGAGGCCGGCCCGCTCGGCGCGCGAGACCAGCGCCTCCAGCGAGACGTCGCCGGGGAATGCGGTGGCGGACGGGTCGTCGGGTGGCTGCGACATCATGCTTTGCCTTCCAGGGCTTCGCCCGGTGGCGGGCGGTGTCCCGCGCGTCTTATTTTGGCCGGGCTTGGCCGTCACCAGATAGTCGCGCGTCCCGGTGCTTGCCAGACGACGCCGGCCTCGATTCTATGGGGCCATCCGCCGCCGTCGACCATCGCGACGCGACTCATCGAAAGGCCCCGAAGGATGACGATTATCGCCCACCCGGAGCCCGTCCTGGATTCGCGCGCCATGGTGGAGGAAGCCGAGCGCGCGCTCGGCGACATCGCGAAGGCGCGCGAATCGGTCGCCCGCGTCATTTTCGGCCAGGAGAGCGTGGTGGAGCAGACGCTGGTGGCGATCCTGGCCGGCGGCCACGCGCTGCTGGTCGGCGTGCCGGGTCTGGCCAAGACCAAGCTGGTGGAGACGCTCGGCGTGGTTCTCGGGCTCGACGCGCGCCGCGTCCAGTTCACGCCCGACCTGATGCCGTCCGACATCGTCGGCACCGAGGTGATGGACCAGGACGAGACGGGCCGACGCTCCTTCCGCTTCGTGCGCGGGCCGGTCTTCGCCCAGCTCCTGATGGCCGACGAGATCAACCGCGCCAGCCCGCGGACGCAGTCCGCCCTGCTTCAGTCGATGCAGGAATATCACGTGACGGTGGCCGGCGAGCGGCACGACCTGCCCGCGCCCTTCCATGTGCTGGCGACCCAGAACCCGCTGGAGCAGGAGGGCACCTACCCCCTGCCCGAGGCGCAGCTCGACCGCTTCCTGTGCCAGGTGGACGTGCACTACCCTTCGATGGAGGCGGAGCGGCGCATCCTCATGGCCACCACGGGCGTCGCCGAGGACAAGGCGGTCGGCGTGGTGACGGCGGACCGGCTGCGCGAGATCCAGACCCTGGTGCGCCGGATGCCTGTGCCCGAGAGCGTGGTCGACGCGATCCTCTCGCTGGTGCGCTCGGCCCGGCCTGGACAGGGCTCGGCGGAGGCCGACACGCACGTCGCGTGGGGCCCCGGGCCGCGCGCCTCGCAGGCGATGATGACCTGCGTGCGCGCCCGCGCGCTCTACGAGGGGCGCCTGGCCCCCTCGGTGGACGACGTGCGTGCGCTGGCCGAGCCGATCCTGCAGCACCGCATGGCGCTGAACTTCGCCGCGCGGGCCGAGGGGATCGGCGTGCGCGAGGTGATCGCCCGTCTCGCCAAGCAGGCCGGCTGACGCCATGGCGGCTGTGGGTCGCATCGCGGACGCCGTCACAGGGCGCGAGGCGCTGCATCGCGCGCGCCAGCGGGCGGCCCTCCTGCCCGACCTTCTGGTCGAGGCGCGCCGCGTCTCCGCCTCCGTGGCCACCGGCTGGCACGGGCGCCGGCGGCGGGGCACGGGCGAGAACTTCTGGCAGTTCCGCCCCTTCGTGGACGGCGAGCAGGTCTCGCGCATCGACTGGCGCCGCTCGGCGCGCGACGACAACGTCTACCTGCGCGACCGCGAATGGGAGGCCGCCCAGACCGTCTGGCTCTGGGCCGACCCGTCGCCCTCCATGCTCTACCAGAGCCGCGAGGGACTGGTGTCCAAGGAAAGCCGCGCGCTCGTGCTGGTGCTGGCGCTGGCCGAACTCCTGGCGCGCTCGGGCGAGCGGATCGGCTATCCGGGCGTGCTCGCGCCGGTCTCGGCGCGCAACGCGGCCGAGCGCATCGCCGCCGCCCTCCACACCAACCGGCCGGCCGGGGGGTTCCCCGCGACCGATCGGCTCCGGCGCTTCAGCGAGATCGTGCTGGTGGGCGACTTCCTCGACCCGATCGACGCGCTGACCGAACGCGTGGACACGCTGGCGCGCCAGGGCGTGCGCGGCCATCTGGTCCAGGTGGCGGACCCGGCCGAGGTCGCCTTCCCCTATTCCGGCCGGACCGAGTTCCAGGACCCGGAAACCGGCTCCAAGCTCACCGCCGGGCGCGCCGAGGCGCTGCGCGAGCTCTACCGCGACGCCTTCGAGGCGCGCCGCCGCTTTCTCGGCGAGCATTGCCGGCGGCTCGGCTGGAGCCATACGTTCCACGCGACCGACCGTCTCGCCTCCGAGCCGCTGGTCGCCGTGCACGGCCATCTCAGCGGCCAGCCGCAGGCCATGAAGGCGCGAGCCTGATGGGAGCCCTGTCCTTCGGCGCCCCGCTGCTCCTGGCCGGCCTTCTCGCACTGCCCGCGATCTGGTGGCTGCTGCGGCTGACCCCGCCGCGCCCGCAGACCGAGACCTTCCCGCCCCTGCGCATCCTCGAGCGTGTGCTCAAGCGCGAGGAGACGCCGGCGCGCAGCCCCTGGTGGCTGACGCTGCTGCGGCTGCTGCTCGCCGCGCTGGTGATCCTGGCGCTGGCCGCGCCGATCCTCAACCCGCGCGAAAGCGCGCTGACCGGCGACGGTCCCGTGGTCGTCATGCTCGACAACGGATGGGCCAGCGCGCGCGACTGGGACGAGCGGCGCGCGGCCGCCGAGGAGCTGATCCGCGAGGCGGGCGAGGCCGGGCGGCCGGTGTCGCTGCTGCTCACCGCGGAGGGTGCCGCCAACGATGCGGCGCCCGTGGAGGCCGCGACCGCGCTGGAGCGGCTGGCCGCCGCCGAGCCGCGCCCGATCGCGCCCGACCGCGCGGCGGCGGCCGAACGCCTCGCCGCCCTCGCCGGCGGCGGCACCGGCGCCAGCCTCGCCTTCCTGAGCGACGGGCTCGACGGCGGCGGGCTGGAAGCCGCCGCGCAGAGTCTGCGTTCGCTCGGCCCCTCGCAGGTCATGCTCTACGCACCGCCCGTGGCGGCGCTGACCGGCCTCACAGGCGCCCAGAACACGACCGAAGCTCTGGTGGTGCAGGCCGTGCGCCCCGCGGGCGACCCCGGCCCCGCGACCTACCAGCTCCGCGCTCTGGACGCGCAGGAGCGCGAGATCGGCCGCGCGCCGCTCGCCTTCGCCGCCGGCTCGACGGAGGCCGAGGCGCGCTTCGCCATCCCGGTGGAACTGCGCAACGACGTCGCGCGGATCGAGCGCGACGGCCTCAACGACGCGGCCTCCGTGCGCCTCGTGGACGAAAGCTTCCAGCGCCGGCGCGTGGCGCTGGTGTCGGGCGAGGCCGCCGACCTCGCGCAGCCGCTGCTTTCGCCGCTCTACTACATCACCCGCGCGCTGGAGCCCTTCGCCGACCTCGTGCGCGCCGACAGCGCCGATCTCGGCACGGCGATCCCGGCCTTGATCGAGCAACGCCCCTCGGTGATCGTGCTGGCCGACATCGGCGTCCTGCCCGACGCGGCGACGCAGGCGCTGAACGGCTTCCTCGAGAGCGGCGGCACGCTGGTGCGCTTCGCCGGCCCGCGCCTCGCCGCCTCCACGGCGGAGGACACGCTTGTCCCGGTGCGGCTGCGCGGCGGCGAGCGGCAGCTCGGCGGCGCCCTGTCGTGGTCGGAGCCCCAGCGGCTCGCGCCGATCCCCGACGGCAGCCCGTTTGCCGGCATCACGGTGCCGGACGACGTGACGGTCTCGCGCCAGATCCTGGCCGAACCCTCGGCGGACCTATCCGAGCGCACCTGGGCGGGCCTGGCCGACGGCACGCCGATCGTCACCGCCGCCGCGCGCGGCGCGGGCACCATCGTCCTGTTCCACACCACCGCCGAGGCCACCTGGTCGAACCTGCCGATCTCGGGCGCCTTCGTGGACATGCTGCGCCGGATCGTGTCGCTGTCGCGCGGGGCGTCGGGCACGGACGGCGGAACCGCCGAGACCAGCCTGCCGCCCTATCGCGTGATGAACGGGCAGGCGCGCCTCGTGCAGCCGGGCCCCGACGTGCGCCCGCTGCTGCTGCGCCCGGGCGCGGCGCCGGTGCCGGGCCCGGAGACCCCGCCGGGCCTCTACGGCACGGCCGAGGGGTACCGCGCCCTGAACCTCCTCGGCGCCGACGCCACGCTGCGGCCTCTGCAGGCGTTCGACCTCGGCGCGCCCGTCGCCGCGCGCGCCTACGGCACGGCGGGCGCCACCGACCTGACGCCCTGGCTGTTCGCGGGCGCCGTGGCGCTGTTCGCGCTGGATGCGCTGGCGCTCCTGTGGCTGAACGGCGGCTTCGCCCGTCTGCGGCGCGGGCTCGCCCGCCCGGCGGCGCCGGCGGCGCTCCTGGTGGCCGCCGCGCTTCTCGCCGGCATGGGTGGCTTGCCCGGCCGCGCCGAGGCGCAGGACGCCCCCTCGCCCGCCGCGCTCGCGACGCAGGGGCTGGAGGGCATCGACGCCGCGCGCGCGATCGCCGCCACCGAGACCACGCACCTCGCCTATGTGGAGACCGGCGAGGCCGCCACCGACGAGATCTCGCGCCAGGGCCTCGACGGGCTGTCGCAGTTCATCGCCTCCAAGACCGCGCTGGAGCCCGGCCCGCCCATGGCGGTCGACATCGCGGCCGACGAGCTGTCGTTCTATCCGATCCTGTACTGGCCGATCCGCGCCTCAGCTCCGATGCCGAGCCAGGAGGCGATCAGCCGGGTGGACGCCTACATGAAGCAGGGTGGCACGGTGCTGTTCGACGTGGAGGGCGACGCGATGGGCGACCTGTCGGGCACCACGGTCTCGGCCGGGCAGCGACGCCTGCGCGACATCCTGGCCGATCTCGACATCCCGCCGCTGGAGCCCGTGCCGCGCGACCACGTCCTGACCAAGGCCTTCTACATCATGGACAGCTTCCCCGGCCGGCACACGGGCTCGGACCTATGGGTCGAATCCCTGGTGCGCTCGGCCGATGCCGAGGCGCGGCCGGCGAGCGCGGGCGACGGCGTCTCGTCCATCATGATCACGTCCAACGATCTCGCCAGCGCCTGGGCGGTGGACGACAACGGGCTGTTCGTCTTCCCCACGGACAACGCCGACCCGTCGCAGCGCGAATACGCCTACCGGGCGGGCGTCAACATCGTGATGTACGTGCTCACGGGCAACTACAAGGCCGACCAGGTCCACGTGCCGGCCCTTCTCGAGCGCCTGGGACAATGACCCCATGACCTGGTCGATCGACGTCTCGCCCTTCTTCTCCTGGACCGTGATCGCGATCCTGGCGGTGCCGGCCGCGCTGCTGGCCGTGGCGCTGCTGGCGGCGCGCATGCGCGGCGCGGTGGTGCGCAGCCTGGCGCTGGCGGCCCTGATCCTCGCGCTTCTCAACCCCGTGGTTCTGCGCGAGGAGCGCGATCCGCTGAAGAGCGTCGTCGCCGTGGTCGTGGACCGGAGCCAGAGCCAGACGATCGGCGAGCGCACGGCCCAGACCGACGCGGCGCTGGAGCGGCTGCGGCAGAACCTCGCCGCCTATCCGCAGTTCGAGGTGCGCACGATCGAGGCCCGCTCGGCCGGCGACGGCGACGCGACCACGGCGCTGTTCGCCGCGCTGCGCGACGGGCTTCGCGACGTCTCGCCCGCGCGCGTCGGCGGCGCCATCATGGTCACCGACGGGCAGGTGCACGACATTCCGGACGCCGCGGCCGCGCTGGGCTTCGACGCGCCGGTCCATGCCCTGGTCACCGGCCGCCCCGACGAGTTCGACCGGCGGCTGGAGCTCGTCACCTCGCCGCGCTTCGCCCTGGTGGACCAGCCGCAGACCCTGACCTTTCGCGTGGTGGAGGAAGGCCAGGGCGCGTCCGCCAACCCGGTCGAGGTGCAGATCTTCCTGAACGGCGACCTCGTGGAGCGGCGCAACGCCGTGCCGGGGCAGGACGCGCAGGTGCAGATCACCCTTCCGCGCGCCGGCAAGAACATCGTGGAGCTCTCGGCGGCGCGCGACGCGCGCGAGATCACCCCGGTCAACAACCGCGCCATCGCGGTGATCGACGGCATCCGCGAGAACCTGCGCGTGCTGCTCGTCTCGGGCGAGCCACACGCCGGCGAGCGGACCTGGCGCAACCTCCTGAAGTCGGACGCGGCGGTGGACCTCGTCCACTTCACCATCCTGCGCCCGCCCGAGAAGCAGGACGGCACGCCGATCAACGAGCTGTCGCTGATCGCCTTTCCGACGCGCGAGCTGTTCGTGGAGAAGATCGAGGACTTCGACCTCATCATCTTCGACCGCTACCAGAGGCGCGGCGTGCTTCCGACGCTGTACTACGACTACATCGCGCAATACGTGCAGAACGGCGGCGCCATGCTGATCGCCTCCGGGCCTGAATATGCCGGGCCCGATTCGGTCGCCAACTCGCCGCTGAGCGCCATCCTGCCGGCGATGCCCACCGGGCAGGTGGACCAGCGCGCCTTCCGCCCGGTCCTGTCGGAGATCGGCCGCAAGCATCCCGTCACGCGCGACCTTCCCGGCGCCAGGGCGATGCCGCCGGACTGGAGCCCGTGGTTCCGCTCGGTGGACGTCGGCCAGACGCGCGGCGAGACCGTGATGACGGGGCCGGACGGAAAGCCGCTCCTGATCCTCGACCGCGCCGGCGAGGGCCGCGTCGCGCTCCTTCTGTCGGACCAGGGCTGGCTGTGGTCGCGCGGCTACGAGGGCGGCGGCCCGCACGTGCCGCTGTTCCGCCGCCTCGCCCATTGGCTGATGAAGGAGCCGGAACTGGAGGAGGAGGCGCTCGATGCCGAGAGCCTCGGCACCGAGCTCACCGTCACGCGCCACACGATCGGCGACGATCCGGGTCCCGCCACCGTGGTCACCCCCTCGGGCCGCGCGGTGCAGCTCCCGCTCGCCCAGGGCGACGAAGGCGAATGGCGCGGCAGCCTCCAGGCCGACGAGCTCGGCCTCTACCAGGTGGCCAACGGGGACCTGCGCGCGCTGGCCCATGTCGGCCCGGTGAACCCGCGCGAGTATCGCGAGGCGATCTCCACCACGGCCAAGCTCCAGCCGATCGCGGACGCGACGCGCGGCTCCGTTCGCCGGCTGGCGGAGGCGACGGGCGACGTGTCGGTGCCGCGCGTCGTGCCGGTGTCGGGCCGGGCGGACGCGGAGGGGCGCGACTGGATCGGCCTGAAGACCACGGAGGAAAGCGTGCTGCGCGGCGTCGACCGCACGCCGCTCTTCGCCGGGTTCCTCGGCCTCGCGGTGCTGCTGCTCGCCCTCTCGGCCACCTGGTATCGCGAGGGTCGCTGACCTATCTCGCCCTTGCGGCGTGTTCCCGGACCTTCCCGTCCGGCCATGCGGCATGGGAGGCTGGGAGGTCCGGACGGAAGGCTCGAACGGCATGTCCCGCATCTGTCTCGCCCTGCAGGGCGGCGGCGCGCACGGCGCCTTCACATGGGGGGTGCTCGACCGCCTCCTGGAAGACCCGACGATCGAGATCGCGGCCGTCAGCGGCACGAGCGCGGGCGCGTTGAATGCGGCGAGCCTTTCGGCCGGCATGGCGAGCGGCGGTCGCGAGGGCGCCCGCGAGGCGCTGCATCGCCTCTGGGAAACGGTGTCGGCCCGCTCGCCGCTCGGCGTGGTGGAAAGCAGCCTCCCCTTCTTTCCCTTCCCGCGCTCGATGGTCCATCAGGCGATCGAGCAACTGCGCTCGTTCAGCCAGTTCGTCTCGCCCTACAGCCCGACGCGCCCCGGCGGCAATCCGCTGCGCGCCGTGGTGGAGGAGGCGATCGACCTGCCCCTGCTCCAGAGCCAGACCCTGATCCCGACCTTCGTCTCGGCGACCGACGTGGAGGCGGGCAGCGTTCGCGTGTTCTCGGGCGGGGAGCTGACCGCGGACGCGCTGCTCGCCTCCGCCTGCCTGCCGGACGTGTTCCGTGCCGTGGAGATCGACGGGCGGCACTACTGGGACGGCGGCTATCTCGGCAACCCGATGCTGACGCCGCTGTTCGCCACCGACCACGGCACGGCCGACCTCCTGATCGTGCAGGTGACGCCCTTCGTGCGGCCCGGCGTGCCCGACACGGCCGAGGAGATCATGGCGCGCGTCAACGAGATCACCTTCAACACCTCGCTGATGCGTGACCTGCGGATGCTGACGGAGACCAAGCGGCTCGTGCGCGGCGAGGACCTCGAGAACCCCGTCCTGCGCCACATCGCGAGCCTCCGGCTCCACATGATCTCGGCCGGCGAGGAGCTGACGCGGCGCGGCGCCGTCGGCAAGCTCGACACGCGCTGGTCGGAGCTGACGGACCTGCGCGACCTCGGCCGCGCGGCGACCGAGCTCTGGCTGGAGCGGCACGGCGCCGATCTCGGGCACCGCACCTCCCTGCCCACCGAGGTCGAGGGTCTGGTCTAGCGGCGCGGCTCCACCGCGCCGTGGACGCCCTCGAGGGCGCCGGGCACGAGTTCGAGGCCGAGGATGCGGGTCTCGTCCACCGGGCCGGGCATGACCACCGAGCCGACGGGCAGCGGCCGATAGCCGAGCGGTGTGTAGTAGGCGCGGTCGCCCACCAGGAAGATCGCCCGCTCGCCCGCCTGCCGCGCCGCCTCGGCCGCCATGGCCAGAAGCGTCCGGCCGATGCCCCGCTTCTTGAACCGGGGCCGCACGGCGAGCGGTCCAAGCATCACCACCGGCACGCCGCCGATCGCAACGCGCGTCTGGCGAACCGAGCCGACCACCTCGCCGCCCAGGATGGCGACCAGCGACAGGGCCGGGTCGTGGGGCGCGCGCTCGCGCACCCGCTCGGCGGCCCGCGTGAAGCGCCCCGGCCCGAAGGCCTCGGCGGCGATATCCTCGATGGCGGCGGCGAGTTCGGCGGTTTCCGCGCAGAAGCGCAGGTCGAGATCCTGGACGATGGACAGCATGGACGGGTCCTGACGAAGAGACGCTGACGGCTCCGCCGCGCTCGCCCGGAGGGCCGGGTCAGGCGGTGGCGGCGTGGGCTCGGGCGGCTGGTGCCGCCTCCTGGCGTCGTCGTCGCAGCATCGGAAGAAACTCGTGGTCGTCGGGACTGCCTCTCGGCCGGCACGCTCCATATCATCGCCTGAGCGCCGCGTCGATAGCCGAGCGACGGGCGGCCGAACGGTGCGAGGGAGCGGACGAATGGGCCTTCTGGTGGACGGCAAGTGGGTGGACAAGTGGTACGACACGGCCAAGTCCGGCGGCAGCTTCGAGCGCAGCCGGACCGCGTTCCGCCGCTGGGTGACGCCGAACGGCGAGCCGGGCCCCGAAGGGCAGGACGCCGTGCCGGCGGAGGCGGGGCGCTACCATCTCTACGTCTCGCTGGCGTGCCCCTGGGCGCACCGCACCCTGATCCTGCGGAAGCTCAAGCGGCTCGAGGACGTCGTCTCGCTGTCGGTGGTGGACTGGTTCATGGGCGCCGAGGGCTGGACCTTCTCGGATCGGCCGGGCACCATTCCGGACACGGTGAACGGCGCCGCGCGCCTCTACGAGGTCTATCTCAAGGCCGACCCCGACTTCACCGGCCGCGTCACCGTCCCGGTCCTGTGGGACAAGCGCGAGAACACCATCGTCAACAACGAGTCCGCCGAGATCCTGCGGATGTTCAACACGTCGTTCGACGCCTTCGGCGACGCCTCGGTGGACATGCGGCCGGCCGCGCTCGCGAGCGCGATCGACGCGGTCAACGAGGAGGTCTACGAGGCGGTCAACAACGGCGTCTACAAATGCGGTTTCGCGACCACGCAGGAGGCCTACGAGACACCGTTCCACGCGCTGTTCGAGACGCTGGACCGGCTCGATGACCGTCTGTCGCGCCAGCGATACCTCGCGGGCGACCGCCTGACGGAGGCCGACTGGCGCCTGTTCACCACGCTGATCCGCTTCGACGCGGTGTATCACGGGCACTTCAAGTGCAACCTGCGCCGGATCGCCGACTACCCCAACCTCCAGGGCTACATGCTGGAGCTCTATCAGTGGCCGGGCGTGCGGGAGACCGTCGACTTCCACCACATCAAGCATCACTACTACGAGAGCCACGACATGGTGAACCCGACGCGGATCGTGCCGCTGGGGCCGGAGCTCGCGCTCGATCGGCCGCACGGGCGCGACCGCCTGCCGGCGGCCTGAGCTACCAGTCGGCGGTCGGATCCTCGCCGTTCAGGACCTCGGCGAGGCGCCGTCGCGTGGCGGGCGTCGTGTCGTGCGGCAGCGCGTCGAGTGCGAAGAACCCGCTGTCGGCAATCTCCCAGTCGGGCCGACGCGGCGCCGACTGGCGCACGCGGTCGCAGCGATAGACGAGGACGTGGTCGCGCCCCTCACGGCGGTTGTAGTAGATCCCGACGAGCCTCGGGGTCTCCTCGCACACGAGGTTGCCCTCCTCGCGCGCCTCGCGCCGGACGGCCTCCAGCGCCGTCTCTCTCCGGGATCCACCGCCCCGCCCGGCATGTACCAGCCCTCGCGATAGCCGTGGCGCACCAGGAACACGCGTCCCTCCCCGTCGAGGGCGACGATGCGCGCGCCGAGCGTCATCGAGCGGGTCGCGAGCCCCCATATCCGCAGCGCCCGACCCAAGGGGCGCGACAGCCACGGCGTCATGCCGATCCCCTTCCCATCGCCGTCCATCCGGCTAGTTCATCCGCCATGTTTCGTCTCGCCCATCTGTCCGACATCCATCTCGGCCCGTTGCCCGAGCTGTCCTATCGCGAGCTCGCGTCCAAGCGCATCACGGGCTACATCAACTGGCAGCGCAACCGGAAGCGGGCCATGTTCGGCGACACGCTGCTCCGGCTCGTCGCCGACCTCAAGGCCCAGGCGCCCGACCACGTGGCCGTGACAGGCGACCTGGTGAATCTGGCCACGCGCGAGGAGATCGTCGGGGCCCGGATCTGGCTGGAGGACCTCGGCGACCCGCGCTGGGTCTCCGTGGTGCCGGGCAACCACGACGCCTACGTGCCCGGCGCCCTCAAGCGCGTCTACCACGAATGGCACCCCTACCTCGTCGGCGACGACGGGCTGGCGCCGCACCACCGTCACTACCCCTACATGCGCGTGCGCGGCTCCGTCGCCATCATCGGCACCTCGAGCGCCGAAGCCACCGCGCCGTTCTTCGCCACCGGCACGTTCAAGCGCGGGCAGGCGCTCGCCACCGCGCGCATGCTGGAGGAGGCCAAGGCGCGCGGCCTGTTCCGCGTGGTGATGATCCACCACCCGCCGATCGCGGGTGCGGCGGCCTGGTCGAAGCGGCTGATCGGCAAGCAGTTCTTCTCCAAGGTGATCCACGATGCGGGCGCCGAGCTCGTGCTGCACGGTCACACCCATCTCGACACGCTGTACTGGCTCACCGGACCGGGCGGCGAGAAGGTCCCGGTTGCCGGCATCCCCTCCGCCAGCCAGAACGTCGGCGGCTCCAAGCCGGCCTCACGCTACAGCCTGTTCGAGATCGAGGGCGAGGCGGGCGACTGGTCTCTGATCCAGCGCGAGCGGGGCTTCCGGGCCGACGGCGGCGGCATCGACTGGGTGCGCGAGCGGCGCCTCATGCGCGACGGCACCGCGGTCGCGGCCGAAGGCCGGCAGACCGCCTGAGGCGACCGCGCTTGCCGCCCGGCGCCGGCATGCCGTAAGTCGTCGCCATCCTCCGGCGCATCGATCGGCAGCCCCATGTCCCGCCCTCCCCTGTCCGCCGTCTCGGCCGGCCTGCTCGCCGCTTTCGTCGCCTACGCCAGTTCGTTCCCGGTGATCCTGCAAGGCCTGCGGGGCGCGGGCGCCAGCGAGGCGCAGGCGGCGGCCGGGCTGATGATGCTGTCCGTCGTCATGGGCCTCGCCGGCATCCTCATGTGCCTGCGCTCGCGCCTGCCGCTGTCGATCGCGTGGTCGACGCCGGGCGCGGCGCTGCTCGCGACCTCGGGCATGCCGGACGGCGGCTTTCCGGCCGCGGTCGGCGCTTTCCTGGTGGCCGGGGCGCTGATGCTGGCCGCCGGGCTCGTGCGCCCGCTCGGGCGGCTGGTGGCGCGCATTCCGCTGTCGCTCGCCAGCGCCATGCTCGCCGGCATCCTCCTGCCCCTGTGCCTCGCGCCCGTGCGGGCGGTGGCCGAGTCGCCCGCCGCCGGGCTGGCGGTCGCGGGAACATGGCTTCTCGTCGGCCTGTGGAACCGCCGCTTCGCGGTGCCGGCCGCGGCCCTCGTCGTGGTCGCGATCGTGCTGGCCACGGGACCGGGGGTCTCCGGCTCCGCCGCGCTCGCCGTGCCGCACCCGGCCTGGACATGGCCGCAGTTCACCCCGGCCGCCGCGCTCGGCCTCGGCCTGCCGCTGTTTCTGGTGAACATGGCGTCGCAGACGATCCCCGGCATCGCGGTGATGCGGGTCAACGGCTTCGACCCCTCGCCGCCGAGCGTATTCGCCGGCACCGGCCTCGCGAGCCTCGTGTCCGCGCCTTTCGGCGGCCACGCGGTGGCGCTCGCCGCGATGACGGCGGCCATCTGCGCAGGGGACGAGGCGGGTCCGGACCGGAGCCGGCGCTGGTGGGCAGGCGTCGTCTCCGGGGTGGCCTACGTGGCGTTCGGGCTTTCGGCCGGCTTCATCACGGCCTTCGTGGCGCAGTCGCCGCTCCTGGTCCAGGCGATCGCGGGCCTGGCGCTGGTGGGCGCGCTTTCGGCCTCGATCGGCAGCGCCATGGCGGACGCGTCGCAGCGCGAGGCGGCGACGCTGTGCTTCCTGGTCACGGCGTCGGGCACGGTGTTCTTCGGGATCAGCGCGCCCTTCTGGGGCTTGGTGGCGGGCGGCGTCGTCCTGGCGCTGCCGCGCCCGGCGGGCCGTCGCTAGGGCCGGTCAGACCAGCGGCGCGCCGCGATAGGCCGCAAAGGCCATCAGCACGCCGGCGCCCACCACGATGCCGATCATCAGCCACGAGAGGGCGATCACGAAGTCGGTGGAGCGCGGGCGCGGCGCGAGGCGGATCGGCTCCAGCGCCGCCGCCGCGGCGGCGGCCGGGCGTTCGGCGGGGCGAAGGCCGATGCCGTCCGAGGCGGCCAGGGCGCGGTCGCGCTCCACCATCCGCTCGGCGACGTATTCGGTCACCCTGTCCACGATCATGCGGCTTTCGCCCGATTCGGCGAGCGTCACCCGGCCGAGGCGCGTGTCGCGCACGAAGCGGTAGGTGCGCCGGTCGCGCGCCATCAGGACTTGCGCCGTTCCATCGATCCAGAACCGTGGCTGCGGGCCGCCCGACAGTGTGAAGTCGAAAAGGTCGTCGTCCGCCGGCACGGCGTCGACGATCGGCTGGAGTTCCTCGGCGAAGATCTCGAGCCGCGCCCGGTCCGCTTCGCGGATGTCCACGACGATGTCGGTGCGCTGCGACGAAGCGATCTTGGCCGCGCGCACGGCATCGGCCAGCCGCTTCGTCCCGCTCGACACCGACAGGGCGCCCTTGGACTCCATCATCATGCCACCTCGACCTCGCGCGGCGGGCCATCATGGCCCGCCGTACGGATTTCATGCGTATCGCCCCTGGCTTTCGCGAAGCCGGAACGGCACCTCACCGGAAAGGTTTCGTTAACCGCGACTATCCACGATCCGGTTGGCCGCCGCAACGATCGCGCGCAGCGAGGCGGTGGTGGCGTTCTGGTCGATGCCGGCACCGAACGCCCGACCGTCCGGATGCTCGATCTCCATGTAGGCGATCGCCGATGCGTTGGAGCCGCGCTGCAGCGAGTGTTCCGAATAGTCGGCGACCGAGAGCTCGACCCCGAGGTGGCGCGACAGGCCGTCGATGAACCCGTCGATCGCGCCCGTGCCCCGACCCTCGATCTCGAGCGTCCGGTCGCCGTCGCGGATCGTCGCGGTCACCGTGCGGCGCGAGGGCCCCTGCTCCGGCCGGGTCACGTGCTCGACATAGGCGAAGCGCCCGCCGGGCTGTTCCACGTAGCGCTCGATGAAGCGTTCGTAGATGCGCTTGACGGGAAGTTCCTTGCCCTCCTCGTCGGTGATCCGCTGGATGTCCTCTCGGAACTCGATCTGGAGGTTGCGCGGCAGGTTGATGCCGTGGTCCGCCTGGAGAACGTAGGCGATGCCGCCCTTGCCGGATTGCGAGTTGATGCGGATGATCGCCTCGTAGGAGCGGCCGACGTCCTGCGGGTCGATCGGCAGGTAGGGCACTTCCCACTGCGGCTTGTTGGCGACCTTCGCCGCCTTCATGCCCTTGTTGATCGCGTCCTGGTGCGAGCCCGAGAAGGCGGTGTAGACCAGCTCGCCGACATAGGGATGGCGCTCGGGGATCGCGAGCTGGTTGCAGTGCTCGTAGACGTCCTTCATCCGGTTGATGTCCGAGACGTCGAGCTCGGGGTCCACCCCTTGCGTGTACATGTTGAGCGCCAGGGTCACGAGATCGACGTTGCCGGTGCGCTCGCCGTTGCCGAACAGCGTGCCTTCGACCCGGTCGGCCCCTGCCATCAGGCCGAGCTCGGTGGCCGCGATCGCCGTGCCCCGGTCGTTGTGCGGGTGCAGGGAGAGGATGATGCTGTCGCGCTTGTCGAGATTGCGGCTCATCCATTCGATCTGGTCGGCATGGACGTTGGGCGTCGACATCTCGACCGTCGCCGGCAGGTTCAGGATCAGCCGGTTCTCCGGCGTCGGGCGGATGACCTCGGTAACGGCGTTGCAGATCTCCAGCGCGAAATCGAGCTCGGTCCCGGTGAAGCTCTCCGGCGAGTACTCGAAGCGGAAGCCGCCGCCGGCCTTATCGGCCATCTCGGCGATCATCTGGGCCGCATCCACCGCGATCTGTCGGATCCCGGCGCGATCCTTGCCGAACACGACGCGGCGCTGCAGCTCGCTGGTCGAGTTGTAGAAGTGGACGATCGGGTTGCGCGCCCCTTCCAGGCTCTCGAAGGTGCGCGTGATGAGCTCGGGCCGGCACTGCACCAGCACCTGGAGCGACATCTCGTCGGGCACCCCGCCCTCCTCGATGCACCAGCGCACGAAGTCGAAATCGGTCTGTGAGGCGGACGGAAAGCCGATCTCCACCTCGCGGAAGCGCATGTGCTTGAGCAGCGCGAACATGCGCGACTTGCGCTCCTGGCCCATCGGGTCGACCAGCGCCTGGTTTCCGTCGCGCAGGTCCACCGAGCACCAGATCGGCGCCTTCTCGATGCGTCGCGCGGGCCACTGGCGGTCGGGCAGGTCGACCTGGGGATAGGACTGGTACTTCTCGGAAGCCTTGGGCATCACCGGTACGGATGCGGACATGACGAAACCTTGCTCGTTCGGCGAAGACGGAGCGGCACGAAGGCCGGCTGACGCGCGTCTTTCAGGATTTGAATGGGGATGTAAAGCCGAAGAGACTGGAGGCTTGGCGAGGGTGTCGCGCGCCGGCTCGACCGCCGGGCGCCCCTTCGATCAACGGGCCCGACGGTCGCCGATAAGGACGAGGCGAAGCAGGCCGGCGAGCGGACGCGCCATCGCGCCTCGCATCTGCGCGCAAGTACGGGCCGTGGGGCCGAAGGGGGCGAAGGCGTCGCTCATCGCCCACAGGATGGCCGGGGACGGCTCGGAAGGCAAGCCGGAAACGGCGGGGAACACGAAAAAGGCCCGGTCCTCGCGGATCGGGCCTTGCGGTCGGTCGGGCGGGCGAAGCCGCCCGACATCGGGCTCAGAACGAGTCGGAGCCCGGGACGATGCGGACCAGCACTGCCTCGCTGGGAACGTAGGAGCCGCGGGCGTCGCCACGGATCACCGAGTTCACGGCGTTGGAATCGGCCGCGCGGGTCTCGAAGCGCGAGCCCGGAACGACGTTCACGGCCGCGCCGGTCGCGGCGGGATAGCCGAAGGAGCGGGTCTCGACCACGGTGGCGCGGGGAGCGGCGGCGGTCTCGCCACGGATCACGCTGTTGACGGCGACGCCGTCGGCAGCGCGCTCGTAAGTATCGGAGCCGGGGATGAGGCCGGAAGCGGACGCGGCACCGGTCAGGGCGGCGAGGGAAACGACAACAGCCGAAGCAAAGACGGAAATCTTCATTGTTCTTGTCCTTATGAAAAACTCAGCGCCGCAAGAAATGGTCTTCGCCATAGGGGAGGAAGCGAGAGATCTTGTTTGCGTCGTCCGATGCTTCCCATTTAGGCGCCCGCTGCCCACAATACGAGCGGCGAACGGTGAACAGTCCGTCATTAAAGTAAGTTAAGCTGCCTTTTTGCTGCCCAACAGGTTGCCGACCCCTTGGCCGGGTCGAGGCTCACAGGACCGGCACGCCCACCTGCTTGGCCTCGCCCTCCGGCTCGACATGGATCAGCACGCGCGCGCCGGCGAAGGCGTCCTGCAGCGCGTCCTCGATGCGGTCGCAGATCGCGTGGGCGTCGACCACGCGCATCTGGCTCGGCACCACCATGTGGAATTCGATGAACACGGCGCGGCCCGCGATGCGGGTGCGCACGTCGTGGACCTCGATCGCCCCTTGTGCCGAGGCGGAGATGATCTCGCGGGCCCGCGTGTCGTCGGCCGGGTCGAGCGCCTGGTCCATCAGGCCGGACAGAGAGGCCGCGACCACCTTCCAGCCCTCCCGCAGGATGTTGAGCGCGACCAGCGCCGCCAGCGCCGGGTCGAGGATCGCCCAGCCGGTGGCGCCCGCGATCGCCAGCCCCGTGAGCACGCCGACCGAGGTGACGACGTCGGCCATGATGTGGCGCCCGTCGGCATCCAGCGCGGGCGAGCGGTGCGCCCGCCCCTGACGCAGGAGATGGAGCGCCCAGAACAGGTTGATCACCGTGGCGACGCCGTTGATCGCGATGCCCAGCATCGGCGCCTCGATGGCGCGCGGCACGAGATAGGCGCCGTAGGCCTCCCGCAGGATCACCAGCGCGGCGACCACGATCAGCACCCCCTCCACCACCGCCGAGAAATATTCGGCCTTGGTGTGCCCGTAGGGATGGTCGACGTCGGCCGGCTTGTAGCTGACGCTGACCGCCCACAGCGCGACGAGGCCCGCGACGACGTTGACGATCGATTCCAGCGCGTCCGAGAACAGCGCCACCGAGCCGGTGACCCAGTAGGCGGCATACTTGATGCCGAGCACGAGGCAGGCGACGGCGATCGTCATCATCGCCGTGCGCTTCACCAGACGGCCGGAATCGTCCGCCATCGCCATCGCCGACGCCGTCATCAGGCCGCCTTTTCCCGCGCGCGGCGCGGCAGGTGCGCCACCACGTTCTCGATCATCCGCATCCCCGCCTCGGCCCCGAGGCTCATGATGCTCTCGGGATGGAACTGCACCGCCGCGACCGGCTCGTGCCGATGCTCGAAGGCCATCACGACGCCGTCCTCGGTCTCCGCCGTCACCTCGAACTCGCGCGGGAGGCGCACGGGGTCGGCGAAGATCGAGTGATAGCGCCCGACCGTGACCTCGCCGGGCAGGCCGGAGAAGATGATGCCCGGTTTCGAGACGCGCACCCGCGAGGGCTTGCCGTGCACCGGCACATGCAGGGTGCGCAGCGTGCCGCCGTAGGCCTCGGCCAGCGCCTGGAGCCCGAGGCAGACGCCGAAGATCGGCATCTGCCGCTTGCGCGCCTCGGCGATCGTGCCCCGGCAGTCGAAGTCGTCCGGGTTGCCCGGGCCGGGCGACAGCACCACGAGGTCGGGCGCCACGCGCTCGAACACCTCCTCCGGCACCGGGGTGCGCACGGTGGTCACGTCGGCGCCTGTCTGGCGGAAGTAGTTGGCGAGCGTGTGGACGAAGGAATCCTCGTGGTCCACCAGGAGAATGCGGACGCCCTCGCCGACGCGGGCGCGCGTTCGCTCCCCTCCGCCGGCGTTGGGCTTGCCGGCCTCGCGCACCGCCGCCAGCATGGCGGAGGCCTTGAGCTCGGTCTCGGCCTCCTCCTCCTCCGGGTTGGAATCGTAAAGCAGCGTCGCGCCGGCGCGCACTTCGGCCACCCCGTCCTTGAGGCGGATGGTGCGCAGCGTCAGGCCGGTGTTCATGTCGCCGTTGAAGTGCATCATGCCGACCGCGCCGCCATACCAGGCACGCGGGCTCTTCTCGTGTCTCTCGATGAAGCGCATGGCCCAGAGCTTGGGCGCGCCGGTCACCGTCACCGCCCAGGCGTGCGACAGAAAGGCGTCCATGGCGTCCATGTCCTCGCGCAGGCGGCCCTCGATATGGTCCACCGTATGGATCAGGCGCGAATACATCTCGATCTGGCGACGGCCGATGACGCGCACCGATCCCGGCTCGCAGACGCGGCTCTTGTCGTTGCGGTCGACGTCCGAGCACATCGTGAGCTCGGATTCGTCCTTCTTGGAGTTAAGGAGCTTGAGGATCTGCTCCGAATCCGAGATCGCGTCCTCGCCGCGCCGGATGGTGCCGGAGATCGGGCAGGTCTCGACCCGGCGGCCGGACACGCGCACGAACATCTCCGGGCTCGCCCCGATCAGGAACTCGTTGGCCCCGAGATTGATGAAGAAGGAATAGGGCGACGGGTTGACGCCCTTGAGCCGCCGCGAGACCTCGGACGGGCGATGCTCGACGCGCTCGTAGAAGGTCTGGCCCGGCACGACCTCGAACAGGTCGCCGCGCATGAACTTCTCCTTGGCGCGGCGCACCAGGGCGGCGTATTCGCCCGGCTCGTGATCGCCGCGCGCAACCTCGGCCCGCGACGCCACGAAGGGCGCATCCGGCCCGCCGCCGGGGAGGCCCGCCGTGGTGCGCCCGCCCTTCTCGAAGGCGTATTCCTCGACATAGGCCTTGGCCGCGTAGTGATCCACGATCAGGATCTCGTCCGGCAGGAAAAGGACGAGGTCGCGCCGGTCGGCCGGGCGCTCCAGCGTTTCCTCGACCTTGTCGAACTGGAAGGCAAGATCGTAGCCGAAGGCGCCGTAGAGGCCGAGGTCGGAATCCTGGTCGGAGCGGAACAGGGCAACGATCGCGCGCAGAACCGAGAACACGGTGGGCATGCGCGAACGCTCCTCCTCCGTGAAGGCGCGCGACGGCAGGGCGATCGTCAGGTCCAGGCGATCCGCGCCGCGCGCGGCGGCCGCGACGTCCGCATGCCCCTCCAGCGCCTCGGCCACGAAGTCGAGCAGCACGCGCCCGCGCTCGTTCATCGCCTCCACCGCGACCGAACGGCCGGACGAGGTGACCACCAGCGGCGGGTCGACGATGGCCGTGTCCCAGCGCGTGTAGCGGCCGGGATACTCGTAGTTCGACGAGAAGACCGCGCCGCGACGGGTGTCGAGCCGGTCCACGTAGGGTTCGATCGCGGCGTCGTAGGCGACGTCGCGGCGGCTGCGCGTGATCGTCACGCCGCCGTCCGTCACGTAGACGTGCGCGCCGTCGCCCGGGGTCTTGAGGGTCATGCCATCCACTCCATCTTGAGCGCCGGCCCCAGGGCCCCTCAAAAGGAAAAGGCCGCCGGGGGTCCGGAGCGGCCTTTGTCGATCGAACGCGCACGGGTTCGCAAAGCCGCTAGAAGCGGGCCTGCCACCAGTTCGTGTGGTTGCGTGCGTGGTTCATGGGCGCATGGGTAGCCGAAGCCCCATTTTCCCGCAACGGAAAAGTTCTCGGATCCCCTACCTGCCAGTGGTTTGCACTTGCGCGCGGCCCGCTCAAGCCGCCCCGCCCGGCGCCTCCGCCATCAGCCGATCGTCCGCCTCGGCGGCCCGCTGGAAGGCCGGCCGCGAGGCCAGCCGCTCGTCGTACCGCTCGAAGGCCGGGCGCCGTTCCATGCTGCCGAAATGCAGCCCGTATCCGATGTGGGAGCCGACATAGACGTCGGCCGCGCTGAACCGGTCCCCGGCCACGTAGTCGGCGCGCGAGACGGCCTGTTCCAGGACGTCCATCACCCGCCCGAACGAGCCGTAGCCGACGAAGGCGGACTTGTCGGCCGGCACGTCGACCTGGAGCGCGCGGTTGGTCACGGCCGCCTCCAGCGGGCCGGCGGCGAAGAACAGCCAGCGGAAGTAGGCCGCGCGCGCCGGGCCGGCCGCCGGCACGAGCCCGGCTTCGGGAAAGGCGTCGGCGAGATAGGCGCAGATCGCGGCCGCTTCGGTGACCACGGCGCCGTCGTGGACGATCGCCGGCACCTTGCCCATCGGGTTCACCGCGAGATAGGCCGGCGCCTTCATCGTGGTGCCGTAGTCGAGCACCTCGACGCGGTAGGGCCGGCCGACCTCTTCCAGCATCCAGCGCGCCATCCGCCCGCGCGACATGGGGTTGGTGTAGAGCAGGATATCCTCGGCCATCGATCGTCCTCCGCAGGGGTTGGCCGGGACACCCTACGCCTAAAACGCGAAGACCGCGCGGGGAGAACGCGCGGTCCCGCCGCACGGGCGGCGTCGGTCAGTATTCGGGCAGACCGTGGATCCGGGGATCGTTGACGGTGGGCGCGTAGATGACGCCGTCGGACGCCTGGAAGACGCCGGTAAGGCCCGGATCGGCATTCGGCTTCTCGCTCATCACCTTCGTGGGAGCCGCGCGCGCGTGTTCCACCGGGTGGGGGACGGGTTGGCGGACCGCGTGCGTGGCCGCCATCGCACCGGAGGCGGCGCCGAGCGAGCCGGCGAGGACGAGGACGGTTGTCAGAAGGGACTTCATGGCTCTGCTCCTGGTTCGATCGGCGCCATCGATCCCAAGTCGCCTGAAGGCCGGGCGAAGGGTCCGGCGGTCGTGGCTTGGTGCGCCGAACGGGAGCGTGCGCCCGCCGTCGGAGCCGGTCGAGTTACAACAGGTTCATGACACCGAATTCATCGAATGCGCAGCGGGCGCCCGCGCGCTTGCACCCGCCCCGACGCTGGCGCATAAGCCCGCCGCATGACCCCGCAGATCAGCATCCGCCGCCTCGCCGTCGTCCATGGCCGCCACCCCGGCGCCGCGCTCCGCCGGGCCGACGCGGGCGAAAGCCACCATGCGATCCGCGTCTCGGGCGAAGGCGCGGTGGCCCTGATCGACGTCGATCTCGACATCGCCTCCGGGGAGATCCTGGTGCTGCTCGGCGGATCGGGCTCCGGCAAGTCGAGCCTCGTGGCGGCGCTCGCGGGCGCCGCGCCGATCGCGCGCGGTTCGGCCTCCTTCCTCACCGGGCGCGGTGCCTTCGAGCTCGCCACCGCGACGCCGAAGCACCTCCGGCGCCACGCCGAGGCGACCGTCGCCCACCGCTCCTCCCCCGTCCGCCTCGCGCCGCGGCGCACGGTGGCGGCGGCGGTGGAGGCGGCGCTCGCCGCGCTCGGCACGCCACGCCGCGACCGGGCGCCGCGCGCGGTGCTCGAACTCGCCAATGCGGGCCTGCGGGACGCCGCCGGCGCGCCGGTGGAGGCGCTGGGGCCGGGCCTGCGCTCGCATCTTCAGCTTCTGGTCGCCGCGCTCGGCCCCGAGCCCGTGCTGCTTCTCGACGGCGCGCTCGACACGCCGGACGCCTGGCGCGATCCGTCGCTGGTCGCCGCCCTCAGGCGGCTGCGCGAGCGAACCGGCAAGACCGTGATCCTGACGAGCTGCGATCCGGCCGAGGCGATGCGCGTCGGCGACCGGATCGCGGTCCTCGACAACGGGCGGCTGGTGCAGGCGGGACCGCCGCGCGAGCTGGTCCTGCAGCCCGCCACCGACCATGTCGCCGCGCTCCTGTCGGAGCTCAACCCCGTGGGCTTCCTCCTCGCGGAGGACGTGATGGCGCCGATCACCCCCGCCGACGAGGCGGCGGGCTTCGCCGGCCTCGTGCAGACGGGCACGCGGCTGGTCGAGGTCCTGCCGACGCTGCGTCGGGGCGACGTGGTGGTGGCCGAGCGCGGGCGCCTCCTCGGCAAGATCGACGCCCACCGGCTCTGGAGCCTGTTCGCCTGACCCAGCCGCGCCCTCAGGCGCGCGCGGCGACCCGGCGGCGGATGCTGTCCACGTCGGCGCGCGGCGTCGAGGCGAAGAGCTTGCGCGTGTAGTCGTGCGACGGCGCGCTGAACACCTCGTCGCGCGGGCCGTATTCCACCACCTCGCCGTAGTACATCACCATCACCGTGTCGGCGATGTAGCGCACCACCGAGAGGTCGTGGCTGATGAAGACGTAGGTGAGGCTCAACTCGTCCTGGAGGTCGGCGAGGAGGTTGAGGATCTGCGCCTGGACCGAAAGGTCGAGCGCGGAGACCGGCTCGTCCAGCACCAGGAGGCTCGGGTTGAGCATCAGCGCGCGGGCGATCGCGATGCGCTGGCGCTGGCCGCCGGAGAACATGTGCGGATAGCGGTTGAAGTGCTCCGGGCCGAGGCCGACCTTGACCAGCATCGCCATGGCCCGTTCGCGCCGCTCGGCGGTGGGCATGTCGGTGTTGAGCGCCAGCGGCTCCATCAGGACGTCGCCGACCTTCTGGCGCGGGTTCAGCGAGCCGTAGGGGTTCTGGAACACCATCTGCACCTTGCGACGCATGTCGCGCGTCACGCCGCGGTCGATGCGCATCGGCTGCCCGTCGATGAACAGCTCGCCCGCCGTGGGTGCGTCGATCAAGGTCAGGATACGGGCGAGCGTGGACTTGCCGCAGCCCGATTCGCCGACGATCGCCAGCGTCTTGCCCCGCTCCACGGAGAAGCTCACGCCCTTGACCGCCTGGATCGCCTTGGGCGCCGAGAACAGGCCCTGCGGCACGAAGTAGTCGCGCTTGATCCCGCGCGCCTCCAGAACCAGGCTCATCGCGCCGCCTCCAGCGCCATGGCATCGGCGACCGTGGGCAGGCGATCGCCGGTGGCGTTCTCCGGCAGGGCCGAAAGCAGGGCGCGGGTATAGGAGTTCTTCGGGTTCTCGAAGAGCTCGAGCACGCCCGCCTCCTCCATCTTGCGGCCCTTGTACTGCACGACGACGCGGTGCGCCGTCTCGGCCACCACGCCCATGTCGTGGGTGATCATGATGAGGCCCATGCCGTGCTCGCGCTGGAGGCCGACGAGAAGGTCGAGGATCTGCTTCTGGATCGTCACGTCGAGCGCCGTGGTCGGCTCGTCGGCGATCAGGAGCTTCGGGTTGCAGGCGATGGCCATGGCGATCATCACGCGCTGGCACTGGCCGCCCGACATCTGGTGCGGGAAGCTCGACATGCGCCCCGCCGGGTCGGGGATGCCGACCGCCTCCAGGAGCTCCAGCGCGCGCCGGCGCCGCTCCGCCCGGCCGAGCCCGAGGTGGAAGCGCAGCGTCTCGGTGAGCTGGAAGCCCACCGTGAAGCACGGGTTGAGGCTCGCCATCGGCTCCTGGAAGATCATCGAGATGTCGCGGCCGACGATCTCGCGGCGCTGGCGCCCGGAGAGCGTCAGGAGATCGCGGCCCTCGAAGGTCAGGCGGTCGGCCGTGACCGTGGCGGTCTTGGGCAGGAGGCCCATCGTGGCCAACATGCCGACCGACTTTCCCGAGCCGGACTCGCCGACGATGGCGAGCACCTCGCGGCTGTCGACGTGCAGATCGATGCCGTCCACCGCCTTGAACGGGCCGGAGGCCGTGTCGAAGGAAACGGTGAGGTTGCGGATTTCGAGGAGGCTCATGGGCTCAGCTCCGGCGCATCTTCGGGTCGAGCGCGTCGCGCAGGCCGTCGCCGATCAGGTTGATGGCGAGCACGGTGACCAGGATCGCGAGACCCGGGAAGGTCACGACCCACCAGGCTCGCAGCACGAACTCGCGCGCCTCGGCCAGCATGGTGCCCCATTCGGGCGTCGGGGGCTGAGCGCCGAGACCAAGGAAGCCGAGCGCCGCGGCGTCGAGGATGGCGTTGGAGAAGGACAGGGTCGCCTGCACGATCAACGGCCCCAGGCAATTGGGCAGGATGGTGCGGAACATCAGCCGGATCGGCCCCGCGCCCACGACGCGTGCGGCGGTCACGTATTCGCGCTCCTTCTCGGCCATCACCGAGGCGCGGGTCAGGCGCACGAAATGCGGCTGGAGCACCAGGGCGATCGCGATCATCGCGTTGACGAGGCCCGGCCCGAGGATCGCCACCAGCACCAGGGCGAGCAGCAGCGAGGGAAAGGCGAGGATCACGTCCATCACGCGCATGATCACCGTGTCCACCCAGCCCCGGAAATAGCCGGCGACGAGGCCGATCACGATGCCGGTGGACACGGCGAGGATCACCACGAACGTTCCGATGAACAGCGAGTACTGCGCGCCGTAGATCAGGCGCGAGAGGATGTCGCGCCCCACGGCGTCGGTACCCAGGAGATAGGTCCACTGCCCGCCCTCCATGAACACGGGCGGCATCAGCAGGGCGCCGCGGTTCTGCGCCACCGGGTCGTGCGGCGCGATCACGGGGGCGAGCACCGCCACCAGAACCACCAGCGCGAAGACCACGAGACCGGCGACGGCGCCGCGATTGACGGAGAAGTAGTACCAGAACTCCGACAGCATCCGTCGGCGCTGGCCGGTCTCGGGAACGCGGTCGGGGATCACCGAGCCGACGCCCGCTTCCGACTGCTGGGCTTCCACATGGGACATGGGTGCTCTCCTATCGGGCCCGGACGCGGGGATTGATGAGGCCGTAGAGAAGATCGACCACGAGGTTCACCACCATCACCACGATGGCGATCAGCAGAAGGCCGCCCTGCACGACCGGGTAGTCGCGCCGGAACACCGAATCCACCATCCACTTCCCGATGCCGGGCCAGGAGAAGATCGTCTCCGTCAGGATGGCGCCCGCCATCATCACGCCGATCTGGAGGCCGATCGTGGTGACCACGGGGATCAGCGCGTTGCGCAGGGCGTGGATGCCGACCACGCGGCCGGGTCGCAGCCCCTTCGCGCGCGCCGTGCGCACGTAGTCCTCGCTCAGCACCTCCAGCATCGCCGAGCGGGTCTGGCGGGCGATCACGGCGAGCGGGATCGTGGCGAGCACCACGCCCGGCAGGATCAGGTGGCTGATCGCCGACTTGAACGCGCCCGCCTGCCCGGACAGGAGGCTGTCGATCAGCATGAAGCCGGTGACCGGCGGGAAGAAGTAGAGCAGCGAGATGCGGCCCGAGACCGGCGTCCAGCCGAGCGTGCCGGAAAAGAAGATGATGAGGAGGAGGCCCCACCAGAAGATCGGCATGGAATAGCCGACGAGCGCCGTGCCCATGATGGTCTGGTCGAGCCAGGACCCGCGCTTCACGGCGGCGAAGACGCCGGCCGGCACGCCGAGGAGCACCGCGATCAGGATGGCGAAGAGCGACAGTTCGACGGTCGCCGGAAACAGCGTCAGGAACTCGGTGAGCACCGGGCGGCGCGTGACGATCGAGGTGCCGAAGTCGCCGCCGAACAGGCCCACGAGATAGTGCCAGAACTGGATCGGCAGCGGCTGGTCGTAGCCGAGCGCCGCCGTGAGCTGGGCGTGGCGTTCCGGCGAGATGCCGCGCTCGCCGGCCATCAGCGTGACCGGGTCGCCGGGCAGGAGACGGATGAAGGAGAAGGCGACGATCGCCACGCCGACGAAGGTCGGAACGAGGACGCCGAGGCGCGCAACGATGAAGCGGAACATGGGTGAGGCCCTTGGAGGTCCTGGTGCCGCGCTGCGCGGCCGAAGCCGAATTCTCTAGCAAAATCGCCAGGTTCGGCCAAACGAAAAGGGGAACGGCGCTCGGCCGCTCCCCTTCCCGACGATGACGCCGCGCCTTACTCGGTGATGTCGACGCCGTCGAACGTGTAGTCGCCGAGCGGGCTCTGGACGAAGCCGGTGACGTTCTTGCGCATCGGAACGTAGACCACCGAGTGGGCGATCGTGGCCCAGGGGGCCTGCTCCTTGAAGATCACCTGCGCCTGCTCGTAGAGCTTGGCGCGCTCCTCCTGGGTGGACTTGGTCTTGGCCTCCTGGACCAGCTTGTTGAAGTCCTCGTTGCACCACTGCGCGCGGTTGGCGCCGCCGACGCCGTCGCAGCCGAGGAGCACGGCCAGGAAGTTGTCCGGGTCGCCGTTGTCGCCGGTCCAGCCGAGCAGCACCGCGCCGTCGCGGTCCTCGGCCTTGGAACGCTCCAGGTACTCGCCCCACTCGTAGGATACGATCTCGGCCTTGACCCCGACCTTGGCGAAGTCGGACTGGATCAGCTCGGCCATGCGCGCGGCGTTGGGGTTGTAGGGGCGCGACACGGGCATCGCCCAGATCTTCATCGACAGGTCGGTGACGCCCGCGTCCTGGAGCATCTTCTTGGCCGCCTCGGGATCGTAGGGGTCGTCCTTGAGCTGGTCGTTGTAGCTCCACATGGTGGGCGGGATCGGCGCCTTGGCCTTCTCGCCGGCGCCCTGGTAGACGGCCTCGATGATGGCGTCCTTGTCGATCGCCATGTTCAGAGCCTTGCGGACCTCCGGCTTGTCGAACGGCGCCTGCTTGGTGTTGTAGGCGAAGTAGCCGACGTTGAGGCCCTCCTGCTCGTCGACCTTGAGGTCGGCGTTCTGCTGGAGCGAGGCCACGTCAGCCGGGTTCGGATAGGCCATCAGGTGGCATTCGCCGGCGGCCAGGCGCTGCTGGCGGACGGAGGCCTCCTTGGTGATGGCGAAGACGAGGTCGTCGATCGGCTGCTTGCCGCCCCAGTAGTCGGCGAAGGCCTGGTAGCGGATCACGGCGTCGGGCTGGTAGGCCACGAACTGGAACGGCCCGGTGCCGATCGGCTGCTGGTTGAGCTGCGCCTGGTTGCCGGCCTCGGCCAGCTTGTCGGCGTATTCCTTCGACATGATCGAGGCGAAGGGCATCGCGAGGTTGGCGATGAACGGCGCATAAGGCTCGCTCAGCGTGAAGCGGACGGTCATGTCGTCCACCTTCTCGACTGACTTAACGATGTCGGGCATCGACATCGAAGCATAGTACTCCCACGACGCGCCCGAGACGTACTGGTGCCACGGGTTCTCGGCGTTGCCCTGGCGGTCGAACGAGAACACCACGTCGTCGGCGTTCATCTCGCGCATCGGCGTGAACGAGGCGTTGGAGTGGAACTTGACGCCCGGACGCAGCTTGAACGTGTACTGCATGCCGTCGTCGGAGACGTCCCAGCTCTCCGCGAGGCCGGGTTCGGTCTCGGTCGTGCCTTTCTTGAACTCGGCCAGCCGGTTGTAGATCGGGTGGGCCGAGGCGTCGAACGTGGTGCCCGCGGTGTAGAGGCCGGGATCGAAGCCCTCGGGCGATCCTTCGGAGCAGAAGACGAAGGTTTTGGCCGAGGCGGCCGAGCCGAGCGCGAGGACGATCGCCGTCGCCGCCAGGAGCTTCTTGGTCAGACCCATGAAACGCGTTCTCCCATGAACGTGCCTAAGACGGCTGCATTGCCGCCGGAAGCGCACATTTCGACCACGATTAGGTCGCGACGCAAGCGCGTTTTTCGCGTTTTCACTCAAAAAGGATTGTAGGTGCCTTGCCAACGGTCGAATCGGCTGCCTCGATTGACGAGAGGGTTTTCTCGGCGATCGCGGCGTAGGCACGTGCGTGCGGACCGTCCGGCTGCGCGGCCATCACGGGGAGGCCCGCGTCCGAACCCTCGCGGATCGCCATCTCCAGCGGCACTTCGCCCAGGAACGGCACGCCGAGGCGCTCGGCCTCCGCACGCGCGCCGCCATGGCCGAAGATATCGTATCGGCGGCCGGTGTCCGGCGCGACGAAGTAGCTCATGTTCTCCACGATGCCGAGCACGGGCACCTCGACCTTGCGGAACATGGCAAGCCCCTTGCGCGCGTCGATCAGCGCGAGGTCCTGCGGCGTCGAGACGATCACCGCGCCGGCCAGCGGCACCTGCTGGGCCATGGTGAGCTGGGCGTCGCCGGTGCCGGGCGGCATGTCCACCACCAGGATGTCGAGCGGCGCCCAGGCGACCTCGCGCAGCATCTGGTTGAGCGCGGACATGACCATGGGTCCGCGCCAGATCATCGGCGTGTCCTCCTCTACCAGGAAGCCCATCGACATCGCCTTGAGCCCGAACGCCTCCATCGGCCGCATCGTGCGACCGCCTTCCAGTTCGGGCCGTCCCCGAAGCCCCAGAAGGCGCGGCACGGAGGGTCCGTAGATGTCGGCGTCGAGCAGGCCCGTGCGCAGGCCGAGCGCCTGGAAGCCGAGCGCCAGGTTCACCGCCGTGGTGGACTTTCCGACCCCGCCCTTGCCGCTGGCCACGGCGACGATGCGCTCGACACCGGGCACGCCCTGCCGGGACGGACGCGGCGGCGCGGGGCGCGCGGCGGGGGCCGGCGGGGCCTTCGGCGCGGGGGGACGCCGATCCGGCGGCGACGCGTCGACGCCCCCGCCCCGCCGCTCGGCGGTCAGCGCCACCATGGCACTCGACAGGCCCGGCACCTCGGCGGCGCGACGCTCGGCTTCGCGGCGCAGCCCCTCGAACCGCTCGGCCTCGGCGGCCGGTACGCTGATCGAGAAGAAGGCCCTACCGTCGGCCACGAAGATGTCCGACACCATCTTGCGCGACACGACGTCTCCGCCGCCGGGCGCCGGCAGTTCGCGCAGCATCCCCAGAATTCGGCTCTTCTGGTCCTCGGACATCGTCACTCTCTCGTTTGCGGTGGGCGGCTTGCCTGCCCCGTGCGCCGGAGATAGGGGATTTGCGGCGCGGATGGGAGGTGCAGGGCAGATGACGGACACGCCGCCGGCCGCCGCGACCCCCTATCTCGTCGCCGACGAGGAGGCACGGGCCCTGGCGCGGCGCCTCCTGCGGACGACCCGGCACGCGGCACTCGGGTGGCTCGATCCAACCACCGGCGCGCCGATGGCCAGCCGTGTCGCGCTGGCGGCCGACTTCGACGCGAGCCCCATCCTACTCCTGTCGCAGCTTTCGGCGCATACGCGGGCGCTGGCGGCCGATCCGCGCCTGTCGCTCCTGGCGGGCGAGGCCGGCGCCGGCGATCCGATGAACCAACCGCGCCTGTCCATCGCGGGCACCGCCTCGCCGCCGATCGGCCGCGAGGCACCGGAGCACGAGCGTCTGTCGCGCCGCTTCACGGCGCACCATCCCGCCGCCTCGCACTACGGACAGTTCGCCGACTTCGCATTCTTTCGCGTGACGGTGACCTCGGCTTTCCTGAACGCGGGGTTCGCACGCGCCTATCCGCTGGGGGCCGACGACGTGACGGACAGCGTCGCGCCGGACGTCCTCGCCGCCGAACGGCGGGTGGTGGATCACATGAACGAGGACCATGCGGACGTGCTCGACCGCCTGATGGCGCGGCGAGGCCGGGCGGAGAGTGGATGGCGAATCGCGACGCTGGACCGGCGCGGCTTCGAACTCGTCGCCGGCTCGCTCGTGGATCGCCTCGAGTTCGCCGAACCGGTGGAAACCGGCGGCGCCTTCCGCAAGGCCTTCGTCGCGCTCGCCGCCGGCCTCGATGCCGACGCGCCCGAAACGGGACGTTAGAACGAGAAGCCCTCCGGGCAGTCGGCGCGGAACCGGTTGCCCGCGGCGTTCTCGAAGATGCAGCGGCCGCGATCGGTGCCCGATCGGCCGATCAGCCGGTCGCCGGGATGGGCGGTGATCTCCGGCAGGGTGCCCGGCGCGTAGGCGGATACGCCGCCCGACCCGAAGCCGAACACGGCCGGAAGCAGATCCGACTGGCAGCCCGAGAGGCTTGCCGGCGCGAGGGCCAGGAGGAGGCAGGTCGCGACCCGGCCGGGGCTCCGTTTGGCGTTGGTTCCGCTCATCGCTCGTCCCGTCCGGTCGGATTGCAAGAAAAGGCCCGCCGGTTCGGGAGAACCGGCGGGCCGTGGGATAGGGCCTTGCTCAGTAGCCGGCCGGGCAGTCGGCGTAATAGCGCTGGCCGCGCCCGTCGCGGTAGACGCACTGGCCGGGGCGGTTGGTCGCCGCACCGAGCAACGCACCACCCGCACCGCCCACCGCCGCGCCGATCAGCGCGCCGCGGGCGTTGCCCGAGATACCGGCGCCCACCGCCGCGCCGCCCAAGGCGCCGATGCCGGCCGGAATGGCGACGTTGCGATCGACCGACTGGCAGCCCGCGAGAGCCAGCGTGCTTGCCGCCACGGCGGCCAAGATCATCGATTTCATCAGATGCTTCCCAAACTAACTGAATGTCCCGTAACGCCTAAATAGCACGGGCCCGACCGGCGTCCAGACGGCCGCACGGGTCTCAACGGGACGCGACGAGCTGCGGCGCGGCGTCGAGCTTGACCGCGAGATCCCCCGCGCGGTTCACCGCCCATTCCACCGAGGCCGATCCATCGAGCTCCGCCTGCGTCAGCCCCGTGCAACTCGCCATCACGCGACGGTCGTAGGTTCCCGAGAGGCGCATCGCCAGGGGCTTGGCAGCCTCGCATTCCTCCAGGCCGCGATAGATGGGCTGGGGCACCGGGATCTCGGTGCAGACGGACGAGTCCGGCGTGCAGCCGACGAGGAGGAGCAGGGCGGCGACGTGTTCCATGGCGGCAATCCTTTCGCCTTCGACAACCCGGAACCAGCGCGTGCGGTTCCCGAAGTATCTGGCGGAAGGCAATCGCAGGTTGCGATGTGTTGCCGATGTCGCGGATGTTGCAGGGCCAATACGAGCCGGTTTCGCCGAGCCTCAGCCGTCCACCAGCTCGAACTGGTTTCGCGGCACGCGCAGCCAGTACCGGATTCCGTCCGGCTGGTACTCCAGGGCCGCCTCGCCCCCCACGGAGTTCGGAACGATACGCTCCAGGGTCGAGGTGCCGAAGCGCGGGTCGTAGTCGACGCGCACGCGCGGACCGTCGGACTCACGCCAGCGCAGGACGAGCGAGGTCTGCCCCTCCCGCGTTTCGAGGCGCGAGACGATCTCGACCCGCCCGCCGGGTACCGACAGCGCGCCGTAGGAGGCCGCGTTGACGGCAAGTTCGTGAAGCGCCAACCCGACATGCAGGGCGGCGGTGGGCGTCAGGTAGACGTCGACGCCCTCGAAGCGGATCTGGTCCATGCCGTCCGGCGCGTAGCGTTCGACCTGCAGGGTCACGAGGCTGAAGAGGTCGGCCCCCCGCCAGTCCGTATCGGTCACGATGTCCTGGGACGAGGCCAACGACTGGATGCGCCCGCGAAACCTCACCAGGAATTCGGGCACGGTGACGGAATGGCGCGCGGTCTGGCTGGCCAGGCTCTGGATGATGGCGAGAAGGTTCTTGGACCGGTGCGAGACCTCGCGGAGCAGGGTCTTCAGCGTATCCTCGCGTCGCTTCTGGTCGGTGATCTCGACGGAGGTGCCGATGAGGCCGATCACGGTGCCGTCGTCGTCGCGGTCGACGTCCACCCGCACGTCGAACCACCGCATCGTGTCGCCGCTCGCCACGGGCAGCTCGAAGCGAACGGGCGCGCCCGTCTTCAAGGTCTCCGCCTTGATCGCCCTCGCCTTCTCGGCGGCGGGCGCGGGCAAGAAATCGTGGTCGCAATCCCCATTGCGCGCGTCCGCGAGCCAGGACCCTTTCGCGTTGAACAGCCAGAGATAGCGAAGTTCGAGATCCTGCGCAAACAGGGTCATCTCGGTGTTGGCGACCGCCTTCAGCGCCTTGTAGGCTACCATGACGCCGCACCCGTCGCAGGCGGGGCGGATGCTGGAGCGAGCCGGGCGGCACGTTCCGAGCCGACCGGGAAGGCAGGGTCGAAACGGGCGCCCGAGCGGTTTCCGTTGAGCCTTCCGGTCATGTCGGGCGGACCTTTCCGAGGCCTGCGGGTCATTCCGGTAAGCCTTCTGCTCGTCACTAGGCGGCAACGGAGCGGGCCCGCAAGCGGTTCCCGCGTCGCGGGGCCGCGGCCGAAGGCCGGAGGGCCCGCGCGATCAAGCGCGTCGCGTCAGGCGGCCTCGCGCTCTGTCTCGAAGAACAGCGCCTGGCTGATCAGGGCCTTCACCATGTCGGGGTTGAACGGCTTGGTGACCAGGAAGGTGGGCTCCGGCCGCTCGCCGGTGAGGAGCCGCTCCGGGAAGGCGGTGATGAAGATCACCGGCACGGACACCTTGGCCAGGATGTCGTTCACCGCGTCGATACCCGACGAGCCGTCCGCGAGCTGGATGTCGGCGAGGACCATGCCCGGCTTCTGCTGCTCGAACAGCGCGATCGCCTCCTTGTGGGTGCGCGCGATGCCGGTCACGCCGTGGCCGAGGCTCTCCACCATCTGCTCGATGTCCATCGCGATCAGAGGCTCGTCCTCGATGATCATGATGTTGGTCGAGACCTGACGGCCGATGTCGGCACTGGCCTGGCCGATCAGCTCGGAGAAGTCGCTCTCCCCGACGCCGAGGATATGGGCGGCCTCCTCCGTGGTGAAGCCTTCCACGGCCACCAGCAGGAACGCCTGACGCGGCAGCGGGGAGATGCCGCGCAGGTTGCGCGAGGCCTTCTCCTCCCAGGCGGAGACCGGGGCGTCCTCGCGCACGTTCACCTCGACCGACTGCCAGAGCGAGGAGAACAGCTTGTAGAGCGAGATCCGCGGGCTCTCCTGCGTGTCGAACAGGCTGGGCTCGGCGATCAATGCCTCGAGAACCGCCGCGACATAGGCGTCGCCGGAGGACTGAGAACCGCTCAATGCGCGAGCATACCGCCGGAGATACGGGATATGCGGCGCAATGCGCGAGGACATCGACATGAACATTCCCTCGTTTCTTGCCCGGGCTTTCGGCCCGGTCCTGAGCTTGTCTGTGCGGCACCGAAAGTCGACCCCGGAAGGAGCGGCGACTGAAACGTCGGCACCCTGTGGACTTCGCGCACCCGGCCCTAAGTAAGGCAAGAGGCGCGAAACGCTAGACCTTCGAACACAACATTTCCGGCTCGCCCGGGACGCACTTGCGAATGGGCCACGGTCCCACATCTAGCGCAGCATGCGTCTGGGGGACGGGCGTGAAGGCCGGCAGGGCGAGAGGTGGAATGGAAGACCGCAGGAACAAAGGCACCGTCATGCCCGACACACAGGAAACGGACGCCTCGACCAGCCGGCCGGCCGATCTGGGATCGACATCCGCCATCGGCCGCCGCCTGAAGGCCTACTACGACGACGTCGCGAGCGAACCCGTGCCCGATCGGTTCATGTCGCTCCTCGACGCCCTGGACGCGGCCGAGGCCAAGTCCAAGCCGAGGGAAGGGAACTGAGCCACATGGCACAGGACACCGATTTCCGTAGCGAGCTCGTCGCCATCATTCCGAACCTGCGCGCCTTCGCGGCGTCGCTCGCGGGCTCCTTCGACCGCGCCGACGACCTGGTGCAGGAGACGCTGGTGAAGGCATGGGACAAGCAGCACACGTTCCAGCCCGGCACCAACCTCAAGGCATGGCTCTTCACCATCCTGCGCAACGAGTTCTACACGCAGATGCGCAAGAAGGGCCGTGAGGTGCAGGATGTGGACGGCATCCACGCGATGCAGCTCGCCGGCCATCCCGAGCAGCAGGGCCACCTCGACCTGCAGGATTTCCGCAAGGCGCTGGACCAGCTTCCCGACGACCAGCGCGAGGCGCTGATCCTGATCGGCGCATCCGGCTTCTCCTACGAGGAGGCGGCCGAAATCTGCAAATGCGCCGTCGGCACCATCAAGAGCCGCGTGTCGCGGGCCCGCACGCGGATGGCCGACCTTCTCGGCATCGAGGGGGACGGCGAGTTCGGCCCGGACTCCATCTCCTCGCAGATCATCGGCGTCGCCCCCGCCGCCTGAGGCGGGAACCCGCCGCCGGGCAAACGACTTCCGCATCCAAGGGGTGGCGAGCCTGCCCCGTCCAACGTGAAAGGACCAGCTCCCATGTCGAACACCACGCCCAACGAGTTCTCGGCCGAAGGCGGTAACGGCCCGGACCGCGCCGAGCTCGAAGCGCAGATCGCCAAGCTGCGGGAGGACGTGGCAGGCGTCACGGAGACGCTGAAGTCGATGGCCGGCAGCCGCGCCGAGAGCGCCCGCGCGCAGGCCTACGCGCTGCGCGACGAGGGCGAGCGCTACTTCCGGCAGGCGCAGGAGACGGTCGGCGAGTTCGAGGAGGAGATCAGCGAGCGCGTGCGTGCCGAGCCGATCAAGAGCATCCTGATCGCGGCCGCGGTCGGCTACGTCTACGCCCGCCTCTTCAAGAACTGACCGTCGCTTCGATGGTCTTCCAGCTCATCACCAAGATGCTGACGGGCGAGGCGTCGATCTATATTGCCCGGTTGCGGACGATCGCCGTGATCTACGCGATCATGGCGGTGTTCGCGCTGGCTCTCCTGTTCTTCCTGCTCCTGGCGCTGTTCGTATGGATCGCCCAGAGCTTCGGCGTGCTGGCCACCGCGATCGGTTTCGCCGTGGGCTGCCTCGTGATCCTGATCGGCGTCTACGTTTTCCTGCTGATCGCGCGGCGTCCCCCGCGGCAGCGGGCGGCCGATCGGATGCAGCGGGACGTGGCCTCCATCGCGTCCATTGCGGCAGTGTCGAACATGCCGCTCCTGTTCCGCAGCGTTCGGCGGCGCAAGTCGCTGCTTCTGGTGCCGGTGGCACTGGCTTCGGCATGGGGCCTTTTCCGGGTCGTCCAGACGGTCCGGGACGGAAACGACCGAGGCTGAGGTTGCGTGCAGGACCTTCGGCGGCGCGCCCGGCGACGGGCGCGCCGCTCGCGTTTGCGGCCTCCTGTTCATGTGACGGGAATTCACCTGGGGCGCGGGATCGTTTGGGCCGGTCGTGCCGTTATCGGGATCAAGAGCGCAGAGGCGCGTACAGGGGAGTTTCATCATGGCTGATCTGAGAACCGACAAGGCCCGGCAGGGGCGCACGGGGCGCCCGGTGCTCTACGTGCTGATCGCGGGCCTCGCCCTGTGCCTCGTCGTCTTCATCGGCCTGCAGATCTACGGGATGAGCCTTCCCGACGAGAACATCGGCGGGGTCGAGGCCTCCGGCACGACCGCCGCCCCGGCGACGCCGGACAACTCGCAGACGGGCGTGGTCACGCCGGGCACCCCTGCCCCCGGCACCCAGCCGCAAAACTGACGCGTCCCGCGGACCGACGACGATGAGCGGAGTGACCGACGACCCCATGGACGTCCCGTCGAGTTCCGGGGCGGAATTCTCGGGCCACGACGAACGCCTCACGGCGATCCTCGCCGACCCGACGCTGCCCGACCGCGACAAGCGGCAGGCGATCCAGGACGCGTTCGACGATCTGGTGCGCGAGCGCGGGGACGAACCCGCCGCCGCCTACGAGACCATCGAGCGGCGCTTCTTCGAGGCGCTGACGCTCCTGGCGGAGGGCGGCCACGACTACGACGACGCGAGCGATCACGGTGGAGACGCCCCGCCCGATCGGCGGCCGGGCGAGATCTGAGACGGGGGGCGCGGCACAGGCCGCGCCCTTTTTTCGTTGCGGGCGCCTAGAACGAGGCTTCGTCCGGGACCAGCACCTTCAAGCCGCGCGGATGGATGCGCACTTCCGACCGCCTGTCGAGGCTGCGCAATTCGCCGTCCATCACCGCGCGGTTGCGGCTTTTCGATCGCCGATGCTCGATCACCAGTTCGTCGGCAGTCAGCACGGTGAGGTTGCCCTTGTCCTTCCAGGCTCCCCGCATCATGTCGATCGTCAGCTTCAGAACCGCCACGCGGCTGTTCGCGTGCATGATGTAGATGCCGAGCTTTCCGCCGCGCGGGTCGTCGGCATAGGGCAGATGCCCGTCGCCGTAGATGTTGTTGGAGATGGCGACCGCCGGCGTGCGGATCACCTGCGTCCGGCCGTCGATCTCGATGCGCAGGGCGACGGTCGGCAGCGAGCTCGCCGCCGTGACCACTGCGCGCACGCTCGCCCACATCTTGCCGAAGCGGGAGCGGTAGTCGAGCTTTTCGCGCGTGCGCACCATGCGGGCGTGCATGCCGACCGCGAACTGATGCACGAAATAGCGCCCGTTGACGCTGGCGATGTCGACCTCGACCACCCGGCCGTTGGCCAGCGCCTTCACTGCCGGGTCGAGCCCCATCGGAATCTGGAGCGACCGGGCGAAGAGGTTCATGGTGCCGGCCGGCAGGATGGCGAGCGCGATCGGCGAGCCCGCGACCGCCGCCGCGGCCGATGACACGGTGCCGTCGCCGCCGCCCACCAGCAGCACGTCGAGATCCTTGCGCCCCGCCTGCGCGTCGATCCGGTCGCCGATCTCGGGCCCCTCGACGAGTTCGACCTCGATTTCGTGCCCGTGGAGCTGGAACTCGCCGCGGATCGCCGAACTCAGGAGATCGAGGTCGGTGGTGCGCAGGGTGCCGCCGTGCCGGTTGAGGATGGCGTGGACTCTCATGAACGGCGCGCGGCTCCCTTGCGATGCGTCGCCAGCCATATGGAGCGGCACGGCGCGCCGAAAATGGCGGCGGCCGACACACGCCGCCCGGAACCCCGGCGGCGCCTCCCCGTTTCCGCACCATACCAAGTCTGGTTCGTGTGGAGTGTTTCAATGATCGAATGGATCGTCATTCTTCTCGTGGTGGCGGCGATCGCCAGCCTTCTCGGGTTTCGGGGCGTCGCCGGTGCCTCGGCCGGCATCGCGAAGGTTCTGATCCTGATCGTGCTCGTGGGTTTTCTGCTTCTGCTTTTCTTCGGCGTCATCGCGTTCGCCTGAGATCACGCTCGCGTTTCTTCGATCCACACCCGGAACCTTGGCAACGCCCGCAGGTTGAACATCCATCATCTGATGCGCGTGGCGTCTCCGCATAGCCGCGCGCATCCATCGAAATCAGGGGAGATATCAATGGTTCGCACACTCCTGGCCACCACGGCCATGGCCGCCGTTCTCGCGACCGGCACCCTCGCTCAGACGACCACGACCACCACGCCGGGCGAGCAGCCCGCGATGGGTGCCGCGCCCGCCACGGGCACGATGGCGCCCACGACCGACACGACCGGCGCCGCGCCGGGCAGCGACATGCAGGCCGATACGGCCGCCGCGCCCGCGACCGCGGACATCGCCTACATGCAGTCCCTCGGCGCCGACCAGCACCTGGTCACCGACCTCGACGGCCAGACGGTCTACGCCT
This sequence comes from Aureimonas flava, assembly GCF_003583935.1. Taxonomy (GTDB): domain Bacteria; phylum Pseudomonadota; class Alphaproteobacteria; order Rhizobiales; family Rhizobiaceae; genus Aureimonas; species Aureimonas flava. Next base: position 401,646 of record NZ_QYRN01000003.1, read on the forward strand.
CCAACGCCGCCGATGCCGAGACGGCCGGCGAGATCGACAACTTCATCGTGAGCGCCGACGGGACCGTCGTCGCCGCCGTGGTGGATACGGGCTCGTTCCTGGGCGACCAGTCCAAGACCGTCGCCGTCCCCTACGGCAAGATCGAGTGGACCACGGGCGAGAACAACCAGCCCCGCGCCGTGCTGACGGCGACGCGCGAGGAGCTTGCCGCCGCCCCGGCCTTCGCCGTGAACGAGCAGGCCGCGGCGAACACCACGGCCGGCGGCACGGGCGCGATGGCGCCGGGCGCCAACGGCGGCATGGCCGCCAACACCACGGCGCCCGCCGGCTCGGGCACGATGGCCACGGACAACATGGCCTCGGGTAACATGGCGTCCGGCAACATGGGTACCGAAATGGCCGCTCCGGCCGCGACCACCGATATGGCGGCGAGCACCACGGCTCCGGCCGGCTCGGCGGCCTCCACCCCGGGCGCCTCGGGCGACTACGTCGCCACGCTCGCCAACGACCAGTTCCTGTCGGACGATATCGTGGGCGACAACGTCTATTCCGGTCCGGCCGACGATGCCGACAACATCGGCAACATCAACGACCTGGTGATCTCCGCTAACGGGCAGGTCGAGGGCTTCGTCGTGGGTGTCGGCGGCTTCCTCGGCATCGGCGAGAAGAATGTCGGCGTTCCGTTCGACAACATCTCCATGAGCGCCAACGCGGACGGCGAGCCGCGTGCGGTGTTGGCCGCGACCAAGGAGCAGCTCTCGAACGCACCGGCCTTCGAGGAGCGCGACCAGACCATGGCCGCCAACACCACGCCCGCAGCCGGCACCGGCGCGGACAACATGGGCGCCGCCGGCACCGCCACTACTGGCATGGCGGCCGGCACGGCGGGAATGGCCGCGGGCACCACCGACATGGCGGCGAGCGGCACGGCCCCGGCGACCGGCGGCATGGCGGCCACGAGCGGCGAGTCCACGGCCTCGACGAGCGGCAACACTCCGGCTGCGAACGTCGGGACGCCTGTGACCGGCGCGGACCTCACCGCCGACAACCTGATCGGGACCTCGGTCTACGGCCCGGACAACCAGACCATCGGCTCGATCGGCGATATCGCGCTGACGCCCGAGGGTCAGGTGGATGCGGTGATCGTGGACGTCGGCGGCTTCCTTGGGATCGGCGCCAAGCCGGTCGCGGTGGCGATGGACAATCTCCAGTTCATGCGCGACTCCGGCGGTTCGCTGACGCTGACCACGCAGTTCACGCAGGATCAGCTCCGCAACGCGCCCGAGTACAATCGCGACAGCTACGCGGAGAACCGCGACCAGATGCGCGTGAGCAACCCGGGCGACGTTCCGGCGGCCCCGGCCGCCCAGTAAGCGGCACCAGCCGACACCACCGCTTCGCGAAGGCCCGCCCCACCGGCGGGCCTTCGTGCGTGTCCAGTCACGATGTCGTTCTGTTTCCTTACCAAAATTTATGGCGGTGCGCCGCGATCCATCGTCTATCATCCGAGGGGCTTGGAGCGACCGGGCGGATGACATCCGGCGGCACGGGCCGGCTTCGAGGACGCGGAGCGCTCCCTGACGGGGAGCGAGCGGTCCCCCGGGGCAGCCGTTCGGGCACAGGGACTTCGCGCCATCCAAAGGGTCTCATGGCTGCTCTTCGACAGATCGCCGTCACACTTCTCCTGATCGCGGTCGCCGGCTGCGCCTGGCTGTATCTCTCCCCCGCCCCCGGCCGCTTCCTTCTGGCGGACGGCCGGCTTCCCGAGGCGCTGCATCCGCTGGTCTCCGCGCTGTCGCCCGCCGACAACGGGCCGAAGGTTGGTGCGACGCCGGCGGGCCGAGGCGGCGGCCGACAGACACCCCTCGTCGCCGTGTCCACCGCACGCCCGCTGGTGACCCGCGACCGGCTGCGCGCCATCGGCTCGGGCGAGGCGGTGCGCACCGTGGCGGTCCGCCCCGACGCGTCCGGGATCGTGAAGTCCCTGTCCTTCCGATCGGGCGACGCCGTCGAGGCCGGCGCGACCCTCGCCCAGCTTCAGGACGACGCGGAGCGGATCGCGGTGGATCGCGCCCGCATCGCGCTCGCCACAGCCACGGACCAGTTGTCCCGTTACGAGACCCTGGCCGCCACCGGCTCCTCCATCACCTCCGTGCAGCTCGAGGAGGTGCGCCGGGCGCGCGATGCGGCGGCGCTGGACCTCCGGGCAGCGGAAGTCGCCCTCGCCAAACGCAGCATCACGGCTCCCATCGCCGGCCATGTCGGGCTGCTCGACCTCGAGATCGGAGCCCTGGTGGACAGCTCCACCCTGATCGCGACGGTGGACGACCGCTCCAAGCTGCGCATCCTGTTCGACGCGCCCGAGGCGTTCGCCACGCAGCTCGCGGTGGGATTGCCGATCACCGCCGTTCCGGCGACCCGTTCCGGCGAGACCTACCAGGGCGTCGTGACCGCGCTGGACAGCCGGCTCGACCAGGCAAGCCGCACCCTGCGCGCGGAGGCCACCATCGACAACGAAGGCGACCGGCTGCGCCCGGGCCTCTCCTTCTCGGTCGAGATCGGTTTCGAGGGCGAGAGCTTCGTGGCCGTGGATCCCCTCGCCGTCCAGTGGGAGCGCACCGGCCCCTTCGTCTGGGTCGTCGCGGACGACAGGACGAGCAAGGCGCCGATCGCCATCATCGAGCGCAACATCGATTCCGTCCTGGTCGCCTCGGATACGCTGAAGGCCGGCGACACGGTGGTGACCGAAGGCGTGCAGCTCCTGCGCGAGGGCGGCTCGGTCCGCGTCCGCGAGACCACTGGCGTCGACGCGGTGCCGGACGACGAGGGGCCGCCCACCGCGGAGTCCCCGCCCGCCGGGCGACGGGCCGATGCCGGCACGCTTCTGGCGCCGCCGGCCGAGGCGGCCGCCCGATGAGCGCGGGGGCGGGCCGGCCCGACGGGATGACGGCGCTCACCTCGCTGTTCATCCGGCGGCCGGTCTTCACGATCGTCGTGAACCTCCTCATCATCGTCGCCGGTCTCGCCGCCTTCAACGCGGTCGAGATCCGCGAGCTGCCCAATGTCGACCGCCCGGTCATCACCGTCACCACCAACTTCCAGGGGGCGTCGGCCGAGGTGGTGGACCGGCAGCTCACCAGCACGATCGAGAGCGCGGTGGCGCGCGTGCCGGGCATCGCGTCGATCTCGTCCTCGTCGCGCTTCGGCCAGAGCCGCGTGACCGTCGAGTTCACCAGCTCCACCGACCTGAACGTCGCCGCCAGCGACGTGCGCGACGCCGTGGCCGGCATCGCCAACCAGCTCCCCGACGACGCCGACGAATCCCGCATCGTGAAGGCGGATGCCGACGCCGACCCGATCATGCGCCTCGCGGTCCTGTCCTCGACCCTGCCGATCGAGGACCTCACGACCCTGGTGGACGACCGCATCGCCGACCGCGTCGCGGCCGTCGAGGGCGTCGCCGACGTCGACCTGTCCGGCGAGCGCGAGCGGCTGATCTATGTCGACGTGCGGCCCGACGAACTGGCGACCCGCGGCCTGACGCTCGCCGACGTGTCCGCGGCCCTCGGCAACGCCGCCTTCGACCAGCCGGCGGGCCAGCTCGAATCCCCGACCCAGAATCTCGTCGTGCGCGCCGACGCCGGCCTGTCGACCCCCGAGGCCTTCGGCGCCGTGTCGCTCGACGCGCACACGCGCCTGCGCGACGTCGCCTCCATTCGCTTCGGGCCGGACGAGGCCGCCTCCAAGACGCGCGTCAACGGCGAGACCGGCATCGGGCTTGGCGTGATCCGCCAGGCCGGATCCTCGACGCTGGCGATCTCGGAAGGCGTGCGCGCGGCCGTGGTGGAGCTCAACGCCTCGCTGCCGCCGGGCACGCGCGTCATCGTCACCTCGGACGAGGCGACCTTCATCAACGGCTCGATCCACGAGGTCGAGCTGACGCTGGCGCTCGCGGTCCTGATCGTGGTGGCGGTGATCTACGCCTTCCTGATGAACTTCCGCGCCACGCTGATCCCGACCCTCACCATCCCGATCGCCCTGATCGGCGTGGTGGCCGGCATCTATCTCGTCGGCTTCTCGGTCAACATCATCACGCTCCTCGCCCTGGTGCTGGCGACCGGCATGGTGGTGGACGACGCCATCATCGTGCTCGAGAACATCATCCGCTGGCGCAATCGCGGAATGTCGGTGCGCGCGGCCAGCGTGATCGGCACGCGCGAGGTGTTCTTCGCCGTGATCTCCACCACCGCGACGCTGGCGGCGGTGTTCATCCCGATCTCGTTCCTGCCGGGCGTCGCGGGCGGGCTGTTCCGCGAGTTCGGCTTCGTGCTGGCCATCTCCGTCACGCTGTCGGCCTTCATCGCGCTGACGCTGTGCCCGATGCTAGCCGCCCATCTCCTGGGCGAGGCGGCGGACGAGCGGCGGCCGGGGCCGATGAAGCGCGCGGCCGGACGCTTGGGCGGGGCGCTCGCCACCCTCTATGCCGCCTGCCTGCGCAAGGCCCTCGCCTATCCGCTGGCCGTGGTGGTGGTCTCGGCCATCTTCGCGGGCGCGGCGATCGTCACCTTCCAGAACCTGCCGCAGCAGCTCACGCCGAACGAGGACCGCGGCAGCGTGCTGATGCGGATCTCCGCGCCCCAGAGCGCGAGCCTCGACTATACCGACACGCAGATGCGGCGCGTGGAGGAGATCGTCCTGCCCTATGTCGAGAGCGGCGAGGCGACGGGCGTCTTCGCGCGCATCGGCACCGGCACCGGCAACAGCGCCTTCATGGTCCTCACCCTGGCGCCTTGGGGCGAGCGGGAGCGCACGCAGCAGGAGATCGCGGCCGAGCTCAACCGCGCCTTCGACGAGATTCCCGGGGTCCAGGCGCGCGCGATCCAGCCGAACTCGCTCGGCATCCGCGGCGGCGGGCGGGGCCTGCAATTCGCGCTGGCCGGGCCCACCTACCAGATGCTGTCGGACGAGGCGACCTCGCTCGAGGAGGCGATGAACGCCGACGGGCGCTGGGGGCGCGTCCAGCTCGCCTTCGACACCACGCAGCCGCAGCTCTCCGTCGAGATCGACCGCACGCGCGCGTCCGACCTCGGCATCGATATCGACGGCCTCGCCTCGGCCATCCAGGCGCTGCTCGACGGGCGCGAGATCGGCACGACCTATGTGGACGACCGCGCGGTGGACATCCACGTCGTCTCCACGTCCCAGCCGATCAACGACCCGGGCGACCTCGCCAACATCTTCATGAAGACCGGCGACGGGCGCTTCGTGCCCCTGTCCTCGATCGCCACGATCCGCGAGCAGGCGGTCGCCCCGACCCTGGCGCGCGAGGACCAGTCGCGCTCCGTCGCCCTGTCCGCCGATCTGCCCGACGACCTGTCGATCCGCGAGGCCTGGGACGAGGCGCAGGCCTTCGCCGCCGACCGGCTGCCCGACACCGTGCGCCTCGTGCCGCTCGCCGAGGCGGCGACGCTGGAGGAAACGTCGAGCGGCCTCACGATCGTCTTCGGCTTCGCCATCGTGGTCGTGTTCCTGGTGCTGGCGGCCCAGTTCGAGAGCTTTGTCTCGGCGATCATCATCATCGCCACCGTGCCCTTCGGCGTCGCCTGTGCGGTCTATGCCATGGAGTTCTTCGGCGAGACGCTAAACCTCTATTCGCAGATCGGGCTGGTGCTCCTGGTCGGCATCATGGCCAAGAACGGCATCCTGATCGTGGAGTTCGCCAACCAGCTTCGCGAGGAAGGGCGCGACGTGCGCACGGCGATCGAGGAAGCGGCGATCATCCGCCTTCGCCCGGTGATGATGACCATGATCGCGACGATCGTCGGCGGCGTGCCGCTCGTGTTCTCGGAAGGGGCGGGCGCCGAGGCGCGCGTCTCGCTCGGCTACGTCATCGTCGGCGGCCTGGGCCTCGCCACCATCGCGACGCTGTTCCTCACGCCCGTCGCCTACCTCGCGCTCGCCCGCTTCTCCAAGCCCCAGTCGGAGGGCGAGGAGCAGCTCCGGCGCGACCTCGCGGCGGCGGAGAGGCTCGGCAAGGGAGCCCCGGAAGCCGCCCCGGCGGAGTGATCGGCTTGCGGGCGAGGACCCGTGGCATCCGTGGTCGGCCCGTCCTGCCGATAAGCTAGAGGCGCCTCTCCCACACGGCTCGGCCCCGGATCGGACGGGCCGAGGGATGATCGCGCTCGACATCGGACCGGAGGGTCGGGGGTAAGCTGGTTCGATCCCAGCCAAGCCCCCTCCACCAAACCGACAGGCGCCGATGCCATGCCGGAGCTTCGGTCGGTGACGCGGGTACGTGAGCGCAGTCCTCGAACGTCTTCGGCGGAACGTGCTTCATCTCGTGGCTCTCGAACGTTTCGGGATCGAGGAAAGACTGGCGCGTTCCGTCTTGTCGATCCAATCGAAGCTCTGCCATGATGCATAAGGAGACCTTATACGTCATGGCCCGTTCGCTACCGCCCTTGTCCGCGTTGCGCGCCTTCGAGGCGGCTGCACGGCACCTCAGCTTCACTCGCGCCGCCGAGGAGCTCGGCATGACCCAGGCCGCGGTCAGCTACCAGATCAAGCTTCTGGAGGAGCGCATCGGCGCGCCGCTCTTCTTGCGTGGGCGGCGGCAGGTGGCGCTGACCGAAGCGGGGGAGCGATTGGGCAGCGATGCGACGAACGCGTTCGAAACCATCGCCGCATCGTTCGAGGCGGCCAAAGGCGGCGTCGCGGGGGTTCTCACGATCAGCGTCATCCCGACCTTCGCGACCGGCTGGCTGGCGCGCCATCTCTACGCATTCCAGCTGGCCCATCCGACCATCGCCGTGCGGCTCCATTCCACCCGCGACGTCAGCGACTTCGAGAAGGAACCCGTCGATGTCGGGATTCGTGGCGGCCTCCATCCAGGCCGGGGCCTCGTCGCGCACAAGCTCCTGCGCGCGGACTTCACGCCGATGCTGCATCCCGACCTCGAAGCGCGAACCGGCCTCCCGCTACGCGAGCCGTCGGACCTACTGGCCTATCCGCTGATCGATCCGACCGATCCCTGGTGGAATGAATGGTTCGCGCAGGCGGGCGTGACGCGTGCCGGCTTCGAGGTGGACGACGGACACAAGATGGGCGGGCAGGATCTCGAGGCGATCGCGGCCGTCGCCGGCCATGGGGTCGCCGTCCTCACGCCGTTCTTCTATCGCGACGACCTTGCCGCCGGCCGCCTCGTCCAACCGTTCGACATTCTCTGCGCGAGCGAACGGGGCTACTGGCTCTGCTATCCACCGGGACGACGCAACGCGCCCAAGGTCCGACTCTTCCGGGACTGGCTCCTTTCGCATTTCCCCGACCCCGAAGCCGATCTTTCAAGCGTCGGACCGATCGGCTAGAAGCCGGCCATGGCCCCTCCCCCGCTTCTTCGCCTCGACGGCGTGCGCCTGACCTTCGGCGGCACGCCCCTTCTCGCCGATGTCGAGCTCGGCGTCCTGCCGGGCGACCGGATCGCCCTCGTGGGTCGCAACGGCTCGGGCAAGTCGACCCTCCTCAAGATCGCGGCCGGCGCGGTGGAGCCGGACGGCGGCGAGGTGTTCCGTCAGCCGGGGGCGACGATCCGCTATCTCGCGCAGGAGCCGGACTTCGGCGACGCCCCCACCGTCGAGGCCTATGTCGCGGCGGGCCTCGGGCCGGCGGACGATCCCTACCGCGTCACCCGCCTGATCGAGGGGCTGGGCCTTCGTGCCGACGCGCGGCCGGGCGACCTGTCGGGCGGCGAGGCGCGCCGCGCGGCGCTCGCCCGCGTCCTGGCGCCCGAGCCCGACATCGTGCTCCTCGACGAGCCCACCAACCACCTCGACCTGCCGACCATCGAATGGCTGGAGGAGGAGGTCGCCTCGATCCGCTCCGCCGTGGTCATCATCAGCCACGACCGCCGCTTCCTGGAGCGGACGACACGCGCCACCGTCTGGCTCGACCGCGGCCGCGCACGCCGGCTGGACCAGGGCTTCGGCGGCTTCGAGGCCTGGCGCGACAAGGTGCTGGAGGAGGAGGAGCGCGACCTCCAGAAGCTCGACCGCAAGATCGTGCGCGAGGAGCATTGGCTGCGCTACGGCGTCACCGCGCGGCGCACGCGCAACGAGCGGCGCCTTGCCGCCCTTCATCAGCTCCGCGCCGACCGCAAGAACACCCGCCGCGCCACCGGCACGGTGGAGATGCAGGTCGGCGACACGCGCGAGAGCGGCAAGCTGGTGATCGAGGCCAAGGGGATCGCCAAGGCCTATGGCGAGCGCGTGCTGGTGGAGAACTTCTCGACCCGCATCCAGCGCGGCGACCGCGTCGGCTTCGTCGGCCCGAACGGCGCCGGCAAGACGACGCTCCTGAAGATGCTGATCGGCGAGACCGAGCCGGACGCGGGCACGGTGCGCCTCGGCACCAATCTCGACCTCGCCTTCCTCGACCAGAAGCGGGCGAGCCTGCGCGACGACCTGCCCGTGGCTGAGGCGCTGACGGACGGGCGCGGCGACCAGGTCATGGTCAACGGCGAGCCGCGCCACGTCGCCGGCTATCTCAAGGACTTCCTGTTCCAGCCGGAGCAGATCCGCACCCCCGTCGGCAACCTGTCGGGCGGCGAGCGGGCCCGCCTGCTGCTGGCCAAGACGCTGGCGACGCCCGCCAACGTGCTCGTCCTCGACGAGCCGACCAACGATCTCGACATGGAAACGCTGGACCTCCTCCAGGAGCTGATCGCCAACTACCCCGGCACGGTCCTCCTGGTGAGCCACGACCGCGATTTCCTGGACCGGACGGTGACTGGCGTCATCTCGCCCGAGGCCGACGGGCGCTGGCTGGAATATGCCGGCGGCTACACCGACATGGCGGCGCAGAAGCGCGGCGCGCAGGCCGAGGCCCGCAAGGCCGAGAAGGCCGCACGGCCCGCCCCCGCCGCCGCCGGCGCGACGGCGGCGCGCGCGCCCGCGCAGGGCAGCGCCAAGCTGTCCTTCAAGCAGAAGTTCGCGCTGGAGACCCTGCCCAAGGAGATCGCCCGGCTCGAGGCGGAGATCGCCCGGGCGGAGGCCGAGATGGCCGACCCGGCGCTGTTCGCGCGCAACCCGGACCGCTTCGCCAAGCTCGCGCGCGACAGCGAGGCCGCCCGCGCCGCGCTCGCCAAGGCCGAGGACGAATGGCTGGAGCTGGAGATGCTGAAGGCCGAGCTGGAGGGCTGAGCCGGACCGGTTTGTGCTCGCCGCCCGGTTGTCGTTCACCTGCCGTTCACCAAGTTCTGCTGAGGTTCCATTAACCTCCCGGGCAAGGATGTGGCGCGGCCTCGCCGCCGCGCCCGCGGCATAAGGATTTCACGGCATGGCAAGGCTTGCGCGCTTCTCCCTCCCCTTCACGCGCATGCTGGCGGCCCTCCTCGTCGCCGCCGGCCTGTCTGCCCCCGCCCATGCCTTCGAGACCACGGCACACGCGGCGGTGCTGCTCGACTTCGACACCGACACGATCCTGTTCGAGAAGAATCCGGACGACGAAGTGCCGCCCGCCAGCCTGTCGAAGCTGATGACGCTGCTGGTGATCTTCGACGAGCTGAAGCGCGGCGCGATCCGCATGGACGAGACGTTCCCGGTTTCCGAACACGCCTGGCGGACCGGCGGCGCCGCGTCGGGCGGCTCCACCATGTTCCTGCCGCTGAACTCGCAGGTCAGCGTCGCCGACCTCATCAAGGGCATCGCCATCCAGTCCGGCAACGACGCGACGATCGTGGCCGCCGAGGGCATCGCCGGATCGGTGCCGGCCTTCGCCGAGATGATGAACCGGCGGGCGCAGGAACTGGGGCTGACCCATTCCCACTTCGTCAATCCGCACGGGCTGCCCGATCCCGCCCAGCGCGTCTCGGCGCGCGACCTCGTGACGCTCGCCGCCTACATCATCCGCACCTATCCCGAGCACTACCCCCTGTTCTCGGAGGAGGAATTCACCTTCAACGGCATCACCCAGCGCTCGCGCAACCCGCTCCTCAGCCTCGGCGCGGACGGGCTGAAGACCGGCCACACCAGCGAGGCCGGCTACGGTCTCGTGGCCTCCGCCAAGGACGACGGCGGACGGCGCATCGTCTTCGCGATGACGGGCATGAAGACCGTCGGCGAGCGGGCGACCCAGGCGCGGGCGCTGATGACGCTGGGCCTGCGCGGCTTCGAGAACGTCGTGATCCTGAAGAGCGACGAGACCGCCGGCGAGGTGCCGGTGAGCGGCGGCGTGGCGGCCAGCGTGCCGGTGCGCGCGGCCGGCGAGATCCGCTTCATCGAGCCGCGCGGCTCCGGTTCGCCCTACCAGACCGAGATCGTGCCGGTCGGCACCATCGAGGCGCCGGTGCCCGAGGGGCGACGCGTCGCGCAGATGCGCATCACCCGCGACGGCGCGGTGGTGCGCGAGGAGCCGCTCTACGCGGCCGCGGAGGTCGAGCGCGCCGGCCTCCTCCAGCGGATGCAGGAACAGGTGCTCGGCTACTTCCGCTGAGCGACCGGCCGGGCCGAGGCGCCCGGTTTCGGCCGATCCGGCTTGACGCAGCGCACAAGAGAGCGGATATAGGGGCGGTCATGCCGCGCTTGCGCTGCGCCCGCCTTGATCCCGCTTCGGGACACTGAGCCGAGCGCCACCGCCGTCCCCTTCCAAAGGGCCGGCCGCGGTCCGTGCCGTTCCGTTCCCGCGCAGGGACGTCCGGCCGATCTCCGGGACAGCCGTCCCGGCTTCACAGTCAAAGGCATTCCTTGACCCAGACGAATTTCCAGGCGCTCGGCCTTGCCGACGCGCTTCTGTCCGCTCTTGCAGCCATGGACATCACCACGCCGACGCCGATCCAGGCGCAGGCCATCCCGGCCGTGATGAAGGGGCGCGACGTCCTCGGCATCGCGCAGACCGGCACCGGCAAGACAGCCGCCTTCTCGCTTCCCATCCTCGACGCCCTGATCGCCAAGGGCGGCAAGTCCAAGCCCGGCGCGCCGCGCGTCCTGGTGCTGGCGCCGACGCGCGAGCTGGCGCTCCAGATCGCGGAGAACGTGAAGGGCTTCACCGCCGGCACCCCGATCCGCCACATGACGGTGTTCGGCGGCGTGTCGATCCGCCCGCAGATCGAGACCGCGCGCCGGGGCGTCGACATGGTCGTCGCCACGCCCGGCCGCCTGCTCGACCTCATCGACCAGAAGGCGATCACCCTGTCGGCGATCGAGCACCTCGTGCTCGACGAGGCCGACCGCATGCTCGACATGGGCTTCATCCGCGACATCAACCGCATCGTGAAGCTGGTGCCCGAGAAGCGGCAGTCGCTCCTGTTCTCGGCCACCATGCCGCAGAACATCGCCTCGCTGGCCGCCAAGATCCTGAAGGATCCGGTCCGCGTCGAGGTGACGCCAGAGGTGGTGACGGTCGAGAAGATCGACCAGAGCGTCTTCCTGGTGCCGCAGAAGGCGAAGAAGCACTGGCTGATCAAGTCCCTGCCGGGCTTCGACAAGACCGTGATCTTCACGCGCACCAAGCACGGCGCCAACCGCCTGTCCGAGGATCTCGGCAAGGCCGGCATCGCCGCGCTCGCCATCCACGGCAACAAGAGCCAGGGCGCGCGCCAGAAGGCGCTCGGCCAGTTCCATTCGGGTGAGCTGCGCGTGCTGGTGGCCACCGACATCGTGGCGCGCGGCATCCATGTCGACGACATCACCCATGTGGTGAACTTCGACCTGCCGGAGGAGCCGGAGAGCTACGTGCACCGCATCGGCCGCACGGCCCGCGCCGGCAAGTCTGGCGTCGCGGTGACGCTGTGCGATCCGTCCGAGCGCGCCAAGCTGCGCCAGGTCGAGAAGCTGACCGGCCTGCGCTTCGACGTGCAGACGTCGGAGTTCTCGGACGCCTCGGCCTTCGCCGACGAGCCCCGCGAGAGCCGCGGTCCCCGTCAGCCCCGGGGCGGTCGCCCGGCCGGCAACAAGCCGCAGCGCTCGGAGAACGGCCAGCGCCACCAGCCGCGCGGCGCCAAGCCCGGCGAGCGTCGCGGCGTCCCGGGCAACGCAGCGCCGGCGGGCGGCGCGCCGCGCAGCGGCGAGGAGCGCGCGGCCCGGCCGAACGGCCAGCGGCGGCGCTCGCGCCGGGGCGGCGGCGCCCCCCGGTCGGCGACGGCCTGATCTCCCATCGAAGCGAAGGGCGCCCCAGGGCGCCCTTTTCGTTTCGGCCGGTTGCCCATCGGGGCGGCGTTCGCCATATGCCGGGGGCTGGACCGAGCACGAGGAGACTGGACGCATGGCCGAGACCGTCAGGGTCGACATTCCGCACAAGCTGTCGCGCGACGCCGCTCGCCAGCGCATCGCGGACGGGTTCGGGCGCATCCGTTCGGAGGCCACCGGCGGCATGCTGAAGTTCGAGGACCAGTGGACCGGCGACCATCTCGACTTCCGCGCGCGGATGATGGGCCAGTCGATCGTCGGGCGCCTCGACATCCTGGACGACCACGTCCATGTCGAGCTCGACCTTCCGGGCTTCCTCGCCTCGATCGCCGGCAAGCTCACCGGCAAGATCCAGAAGGAAGGGCAGGTCCTGCTCGAGAACAAGCCGGCCTGAGGCGGGGCGTCTCGCCCTCAGGGATCGGGCGTGGCGATGCTGCGCAGCGTCGCCTTTTCGGCTGTGACCGAGCCGCCGGACGTGCCGCCCTCGATCGCCTGCACCGTTCCAAGGCCCGGCACGACCGAGCCGACCTTGACCCGCATCAGCTCCTGGCGCGTCGCCAGCAGCGCCTCGTCCTGGAAGATCATCACGATCTGGTAGTCCGAGGGCGTCGGCGTGTGGTCGCGCACGATGGTGGGTGCCGGCATCGCGTCCGCATGCGCCGCCTCGCCCACCGAACCCGTCTCGATCGGGTCCAGCTTGGGCGACATGCGCGCGAGCGCCGCCTGCTGGAAATAGTCCGGCGTCTCGAGGGACACCGCGTAGGACCACGAGAAGAAGCCGGCGGAGGCCACGGCGAGCGTCACCGACGACAGCGCGATCACCCAATCCGTCGCCGACCAGTCGCGGTCCACGTGCTTCAGGAACGTGCGCGCGGACAGCGGTTTGCGGGCGAGCGAGAAATCGGGCGGCGTGGGTGCGATCCGGGACATCGCTGGGCTCCTTGCGTGGAGCTTGCAGCATGGCGGGGCGCCGTTAACGAAGATATGAGGCCGCGTTTTGCCCGCGAGCGACGTTCCGGTAGGGTTAGGAAACGGTAAAGCGGAGCATCACATGCGGGCGGATCGGCGAGGAGCGGCACGACGGACCACGCGACTGCGGCCCGGCAAGCTGCTGGGCGCGGCCGACGGCTTCCTGTGCGACTGCGCCGTGGTGGACCGCTCGGCCCGCGGGGCGCGCATCCGCGCCTTCGCTCCGGTGGACCGCGTGCTGCCCGAGGTTCTGACGCTCTACGACGAGGCGGAGACGCGCCGCTGGACGGCCCGCATCGTCTGGGCGCGCGGTGCGGAGCTGGGTCTTGCCATCGAGGCGGGCGGCGAGCGTGTGTCGGACGCGGAGCGCCATCGGATCGCCGGCCTCTTCTACGCCGTCTGACGCGGCGGGCACCTCGCTCGCCCCTTCCCCCGCTTCCTGCTCGGTTCCCAAACGAAGGCCCGCCCCGATCGCTCGGGGCGGGCCTCGTCGTCGCGCCGGGATGCCGGCGGGCCGTTACTCGGCCGGCACCGCGTTGAGGGACACGCGCTCTTCGTCCAGAGGCGCGACCGCCTCGCCGGCCAGGACCGAACGCAGGCGGTCCTGATCGAGCTCGCCTTCCCAGCGCGCGACCACGAGCGTGGCCACCGCATTGCCGATGAAGTTGGTGATGGCGCGGCACTCGGACATGAACCGGTCGACGCCGAGGATCAGCGCCATGCCGGCGACGGGAACGGAGGGGACTACGGACAGGGTGGCGGCCAGGGTGATGAAGCCGGCGCCGGTGATGCCGGCTGCGCCCTTGGAGGACAGCATCGCCACGAGCAGCAGCAGGATCTGGTCGCCCCAGGACAGGTCGATGTTCGTCGCCTGGGCGATGAACAGGGCCGCCAACGTCATGTAGATGTTGGTGCCGTCGAGGTTGAACGAGTAGCCGGTCGGGATCACGAGGCCGACCACCGACTTCTTGGCGCCGGCGTTCTCCATCTTCTTCATCAGCGAGGGCAGAGCCGCCTCCGAGGACGAGGTGCCCAGGACGAGCAGCAGCTCCTCCTTGATGTAGCGCAGCAGCGAGAAGATCGAGAAGCCGTTGTAGCGGCAGACGGCGCCGAGCACGACCACGACGAACAGGAACGAGGTGAAGTAGAAGACGCCGATCAGATAGGCGAGGTTGGCCACCGAGCCGATGCCGTACTTGCCGATGGTGAAGGCCATGGCGCCGAAGGCGCCGATCGGGGCCGCCTTCATCAGGATGGCGACGAGCTTGAAGATCGGCGCCGTCAGCGCGTTGAAGAAGTCGGTGACGGGACGGCCCGCCTCGCCGATCATCGCCAGAGCGATGCCGAACAGGACGGCGATGAAGAGCACCTGCAGGATGTCGCCATCGGCGAAGGCACTGACCAGCGTCGCCGGGATGATGTTCATCAGGAAGCCGACGATCGACGAATCGTGCGCCTTCTGGGTGTAGGTCGCGACCGCCGCGCTATCGAGCGTGGCCGGATCGATGTTCATCCCGTGGCCGGGATGGGCGACGTTGGCAACGATGAGGCCGATGATGAGCGCCAGCGTCGAGAAGGTGAGGAAGTAGATCATCGCCTTGCCGACCACGCGGCCGACCTTGGCGAGATCGGTCATGCCGGCGATGCCGGTCACGACCGTCAGGAAGATCACCGGGGCGATGATCATCTTCACCAGCTTGATGAAGGCGTCGCCGAGCGGCTTCAGGCTCGCGCCGAACTCGGGGTAGAAATGCCCGAGCGTGATGCCGGCGACGATGGCCACCACGACCTGGAAATAGAGCTGGGCGTAGATGGGCTTCTTCTGCGCAGGCACGGACTGCGCGATCGGCATGGTTGCCATGGGTGCCTCCCCTGTCTTGTCATGTCCTTCTTCCCCGGCGCCCATCGATGGGTGGAGAAGCCTCGACGACAAGGGTAGCAACATGCGTGCCAACTCTATGCAGAGGTGGCATTCGCCCAGCGCAAAGCTCTCCAAGGCGCACTGCGTTCTATCAAGACGGGCAATTCGTGCGGATTTCCACTCGCCATTCATGGACGTTGTGCGATATTCCGCACGCGATGAACACGCCCTCCCCATCCCCCCAGCATCGACGGCTGTTCCGTCTCGCCGTGTCCGGCGGGCTGCTGGCGGTCGCCGTCATGACATGGCTGGCCGCCGGTGCCCTGGCCGACCGCGCCACGCTGGCGATCCTCGGCGAGCGGGCCGACACCTCGCTTCCGCTCGCCATGGCGGTGCTGCGCAGCGAGGTGGACAAGCAGCGGGTGGTTCCGGCCATCCTCTCAGAGGACCCGGACATCCGCGACATCCTCGCAGCGCCCTCCGGGGCCGGCACCGACCGGGTGAACCAGCGGCTCGAAGAGTTGCGCCGGACCACCGGGGCGACCGTCCTCTACCTTCTGAACGCGCAAGGGCTGGCCATCGCCGCCAGCAACTACGCCGAGCCGACGAGCTTCGTCGGCAGCGACTACGCCTTCCGGCCCTACTTCCGGAAGGCGATGGCGACCGGCGCCGGAGCGCAGTATGCCCTGGGCACCGTCAGCGGGCGCGCCGGCCTCTACCTCGCGCGTCGCGTCGACCTCGGCGGACGGGCGCTCGGCGTCGTGGTGCTCAAGGTCGAGTTCGGCGACATCGAGCGGGACTGGGCGGCGGGCGGCAACGTGGTGTTCGTGACGGGCGACCAGGGCATCGTGCTGGCCACTACGCAGGCCGACTGGCGCTACCGCGCGATGGAGCCCGTGCCGGCCGATCTCGCCGCGCGCATCCGCGACAGCCTGCAGTTCGGCGCCGCGCCGCTCACCCCGCTCGGCATCCAGCATCGGCGCGGAACCGTGGCGGCGACGAGGACGGACGACCGGCGACGCTTCGTGGCGGCCGAGGACCGCCTGGACGATCCCGTCCTCGACTGGACGCTCCACCTCTGGGTGCCGGCCGACGCGGCCCTCGCGCAGGCCCGCCTGTCCTATCGGCTCCAGGGCCTCGCGTCGCTGCTGCTCGTCAGCACCGCCGGGTTCCTCGTCGCGCGTCGGCGCCGCTACCTTCGCCGCCGGCAGGAGACCATGCGCGTGGCCGCGCTGGAACTGGAACGCCGCGTGGAGGAGCGGACGGCGGAGCTGCGCGAGGCGAACCGACGCCTGGTGGAGGAAAGCCGCACCCGGCAGGCCGCCGAGGAGCGTGTCGAGACCCTGCGGCGCAGCCTCGACCAGGCCAACCGTCTGGCGTCGCTCGGCCAGATCACGGCCGGCGTGGCGCACGAGATCAACCAGCCGGTCGCCGCGATCCGCACCTATGCCGAGAACGCCGTGCAGTTCCTCGAGCGCGGCGACGCGGACACCACCCGCCGGAACCTCGGCAACGTCGTCGGGCTGACCGAGCGCATCGGACGCATCACCGACACCTTGAAGGGCCACGCCCGGCGAGGGTCCAGCCGGCTGGAGCCGGTCAACCTCGCCGAGGCGGTGGACGGCGCGATCATGGTTCTTCAGGGTCGGCTCGACACGGCGGGTGTGCCCATCGCGCGCGATGCGGACCTTGCACGCTACGTGGTGATCGGCGAGCGCGTGCGGCTGGAGCAGGTGCTCGTCAACCTCCTGCAGAACGCGCTCGACGCCATGGACGACCGGACGGACGGTCGCATCTGGATCGAGACCGCCGCCCGCGGCGACACGGTGCGCCTCGCCGTGCGCGACAACGGGCCGGGCATCCCGCCCGAGCGGCTCGCGACGCTGTTCACGCCCTTTTCAACCTCCAAGCCGCGCGGCCTCGGCCTCGGCCTCGTGATCGTCAAGGACATCCTGTCCGAATGGGGCGGGACGCTCGGCGCCGAGAGCCGGCCCGGCGAGGGCGCCACCTTCACCGCCTGCCTGAGGATCGCCCGATCATGAGCGCCGCCGAGACCACCGTCGCCTTCGTGGACGACGACGCGGACCTGCGCGAGGCGGGGGCGCAGGCCCTGGCCCTCGCCGGCTGGACGCCCCTGCCCTTCGCCGACGCGCGCGCCGCGCTCGCCGCCCTGTCGCCGGAGTTTCCCGGCATCCTCGTCACCGACATCCGCATGCCGGGCATGGACGGGCTCGACCTCTTTCGCGCGGTGCGCCGGCTCGACCCGGACCTGCCGGTGATCCTGATCACCGGGCACGGCGACATCGCCATGGCGGTGGACGCCCTGCGCGAGGGCGCCTACGACTTCATCGCCAAGCCCTACGCCACCGACCGGCTGATGCAGAGCATCGGACGCGCCGCCGAGAAGCGCCGGCTGGTGATGGAGAACCGGCGGCTGCGGGCCCTGGCCGAGACGGGCGGCGACGACCTGCCGCTGATCGGCGAGAGCCCGGCGATGGAGCGCCTGCGCCGCACGCTGCGCCAGATCGCCGATGCCGACGTGGACGTCCTGGTGGAGGGCGAGACGGGCTCAGGCAAGGAAGTGGTGGCGAGCGCGCTGCACCACTGGAGCCGGCGCGCGGCCAAGCCCTTCGTGGCGCTGAACTGCGGTGCGCTGCCCGAGACGGTGATCGAGAGCGAACTCTTCGGCCACGAGGCCGGCGCCTTCACCGGGGCGGCGAAGCGCCGCGTCGGGCGCATCGAGCATTCCAGCGGCGGAACGCTGTTCCTGGACGAGATCGAGTCCATGCCCGCCGCACTCCAGGTGAAGCTTCTGCGGGTGCTGGAGACCCGCGAGGTCGAGCCGCTGGGCACCAACGAGCGGCGGGCGCTGGACCTTCGCGTGGTCGCCGCCGCCAAGGTGGACCTCGGCTCCGCGGAGGCACGCGCCTACTTCCGCGAGGACCTGTTCTACCGCCTCAACGTGGTGACGGTGCGCATTCCGCCGTTGCGCGAGCGCGGCTCCGACATCGCCCTCCTGTTCTCGCACTTCCTGCGCCGCGCCGCCGAGCGGTTCCGACGCGAGCCGCCGAGCCTGTCGCCGGCGCTGCTCCAGCGGCTCGCCTCGCATTCCTGGCCCGGCAACGTGCGCGAACTGGCTCACCACGCCGAACGCGTCGCGCTCGGCCTCGATCCCGACGAGGGAGCGGCATCGACGCCCTCGCCGACGCCGACCCTGCCGGAGCGCGTCGATCGGTTCGAGGCGGAGACGATCCGGCAGGTGCTGGCGGAGAACGGCGGCGACGTTCGGCGCACGGTGGAGGCGCTCGGCATCCCCCGCAAGACCTTCTACGACAAGCTCCAGCGCCACGGCATCAGCCGCCGCGACTTCGCGGAGGGCTGAGGGGTCAGGCGGCCTGCCGCAGCGTGTCGATGACGCGGTCCAGGCGTTCGCGCCCGGCATCGGTCAGCAGGCCGCGCCCACCCTCCGGGTCCAAGAGCCCGGCCTCCTCCATCTCGCGCACCCCCTCGGCATCGGCCTTGTGCCCCTTGCCGTCGTCCAGGACGACGCGCGTCACCGTTTCGCCGCTCACCAGCGAGTGGTAGGCGGCGAAGACCAGGATCGAGAGGGCGCCGTCGGACAGGTTCGTCTGGCTCATCGTGGGGACTCCTTTTCGGGTTTACGCACGGCCGACCAACACGTTCGCGGCGCTTCGGCTCCCCCCTTGCGGCGAAGTTTCACATGCGTGCGCACGGAGGCGGTCGCATGCCTCGACAAGGCCCATCTGTCCGCCTACTTCGAGCCTCGAAAAGTGCAGGACGTCGAGAATGAGCATACCCGTAGACCCCGAACTCAGCGCCCTGATCCGTGAAGTCGTCGAAGCCAAACTCCTCAAGGCGGGGTCGGAGGAGATCCGGGTCGCGCAGCATGTCGCGGCCCATGGCCTGGGCGCATTGAACCCGTCCGAGCGCGACGTCTTCGAGCGCCGGGTCCTGCCGATCCTGTCCAAGCCCATCCGCGAGCAGCTCGCGATCGCCTCGATCGTCCAGCGCGGCGGCTACGTGCCGCGCAAGATCGTCTTCTGACCGGCGGCCCGGCCCATCGGCCGGCCGGCCGGGCTCAGCTCCCGGCTTCGCTTTCGATGAAGCGGTCGATGCCGCCCGAGCGGCCGACGCCCGTCAGGTAGTAGAGGACCACGATCGCCACGAAGAGGCCGATCGCGATGATCGGCGCCGTCCACTCGCCCTGGCCGATCCGCACCACGATCAGCCCGGCGCAGACGAGCGCGCCGAGCGCCGGCACGAAGGTGGGCACCTCGAAGCGGCCCTTCGCCTCGCCCGGCCGCCGCTGGAGCAAGAGCAGCGCGATGTTGACCACGGTGAACACGATCAGCAGCAGCAGAACGGTGGAGGCGGCGAGCGCCCCGATGTCGCCGACCAGCGACAGGAGCACGACGATCGCGAGCAGCACGCCGATCGCGACATAGGGCGTGTGGCGCGTCCGGTGCACGCGGCCGAGCGCCTCCGGCATCAAGCCCTGGCGCGACATGCCGTAGAGAAGGCGCGAGGCCATGACGTAGTTGACCAGCGCCGTGTTGGCGACGGCGAAGATGGTGATGCCGGCATAGAGGCTGGTCGGGAACCAGGGAGCGGCGCGTTCCACCACCAGCGTCAGCGGCCCGGCCGCTTCGGCGAGCTCGCGCCAGGGCACCACGGACACGGCGGTGATCGCGATGGCGATGTAGATCACCGTCGCCATCAGCATGGCCGAGATCATCGCGATCGGCATGGTGCGCTCGGGGTTCTTCACCTCCTCCGAGACGTTGAGCATGTCCTCGAAGCCGATGAAGGAGAAGAAGGTGAGCACCGCTCCCTGCGCGACCAGCAGCATCACCGAGCCTTCCACCGCACCCTCACCGGGGGCCGGAAACTCCAGGAGGTCGGCGCTGCCCCAGTAGGACACGCCGACGGCGATCACGAGCAGCAGGCCGAAGGCCTCGACCACCGTGCAGACGGCGTTGAGCCACAGCGACTCGGTGATGCCTCGGAACAGGATGCCGGCCAGGATCACCAGGAAGCCGATGGCGAGCACGCTCTGCGGCGCGTCGATGCCGGTGACGCTGGCGAAGTTGCGCGCCACGACGTTGCTCTGCGTGGCGATCGAGGTGAGGCCGGAGCAGACCACCGCAAGTCCCACCGTGTAGGACAGGAGCGGATAGCGGTAGGCGCGCTGCGTGACGTAGGCCGCACCACCGGCCCGCGGGTAGCGCGAGGCGATGGAGGCGTAGGACAGGCCGGTCAGCAGCGCCGCCACCATGGACACCATGAAGGCGACCCAGACCGCGCTGCCGAGCTCGCTCGCGGCCTCGCCGATCAGCCCGTAGATGCCGGCTCCCAGCATGGACCCGAGGCCCAGCAGCGTCACCTGGAACAGCCCGACCGATCGCTTGAGCCCCGTGCCCTGTCCCGTCTCCGTCGCCATGAGGCCCCTCGCGCGCTTCCCGGCGGATCCATGCCCACCGCCAGAATAGATAGCCCGCCAAAGGAATAAGGCGACGAGACGGGGGCGAAAACCGGCCGGAAATCAGGCGACGGGCCGGCGGACCTCCCCGAGCCTTGCCGGCATCTCGTCCAGACGGTCGAGCACCAGGTCGGCGCCGAGCGCCTCAATCCCCGTGGCGGTATAGCCGCCGCGCATCGCGACCACGGCCATCCCGGCGGCCTGGGCGGCCTCCACGTCGTTCTCGGAGTCGCCCACGAAGAGCGCCTCGCCGGGCTCGATGCCGAGCTGCCGGCAGGCGTGGATCAGAAGGTCGGGCGCGGGCTTCTTGCGCGGGCCGGCGTCGCCGCCCACCACCACCGCCATCCGGTCGGCCAGGCCGAAATGGGCGAGGATGTCGGCCGTCTCGGCGGCCGGCTTGTTGGTGACGACCCCGAGCGCGATGTTCCGCTCGGCCAGCAGGCGCACGGCATCCGTCGCGCCGGCGTTCAGGGTGGTGAGTTCGGTGGCGCGGGCGGAGTAGATCGCAAGGTAGCGTTCGGCGATCTTGTCTCGCGTGGCGACGTCGATCTCCTTGCCGAGCCCCTCGTAGGCGCGCCCGATCAGCACCTGCACACCCTGCCCCACCATGCGCCCCACGGCCTCGATGGTGAAGGGCGGCTCGCCGAGGCTCTCCATCGTCTGGTTCAGCGCGGCGTGGATGTCGGGCAGCGAATCCACCAGCGTCCCGTCGAGGTCGAACAGGACGGCGCGCGGCCAGGAAGGGGTCTCGCTCATGCGGGTGTCCTTTCGTCGTCGGCCGGCGGCTCCAGCACCGCCAGCGTGATCCAGCGCGCGACCAGCGCCGGCTTCGGGGCGCCCTCGATCTCCACCGCGGCGTCCCAGGTCGACTGAAGGCTCACCGCGCGCTCCTTGAGCGCGACGAGCCGGAAGCTGCCGCGCACCCGCGCGCCGCTCTTGACCGGGGTCAGGAAGCGCACCTCGTCGAAGCCGTAGTTCACGCCCATGCGGGTGCGCTCGGCGCCCGGCATCGCGTCGTAGGCGAGCGTGGACAGCAGCGAAAGCGAGAGGAACCCATGCGCGATGGTGCCGCCGAACGGCGTTTCCGCCATGGCGCGCTCGGGGTCGACATGGATGAACTGGTGGTCGTTGGTGGCGTCGGCGAAACGGTCGATCATGCTCTGGTCGACGCGCAGCCAGTCGGACACGAAGGCCTGCCCGTCGAGATAGGACCGGTAGGTCTCCAGCGGCACCAGGCGCCGTCGCAGCGCGTCCTCGTCGTCCAGGGCCAAGCGATCCAACCTCGTCGATGCGTTCGCGCCCGTCATAGTGGCCGCGCTGCGCCCCGCCAAGGGCCGCGACGGGGTTGCCGCGGCGGAGCGTGGCCTATGTGCAGGCATAGACGGCAACCAGGCAAGGACAAGTCCATGTGCGGCATCTGCGGTGAAATCCGCTTCGACGGCGGTTTCGCCTCCCCCGAGCGCATCGCGGCCATGGGGCAGTGCCTCAGCCCCCGCGGCCCGGACGGTGCCGGCATGGTGCTTCGCGGCCGGGTCGGCTTCGGCCACCGGCGGCTGAAGATCATCGACCTGTCGGAAAAGGCCGCGCAGCCGATGGAGGACCCGGACCTCGGGCTCACCCTCGCCTTCAACGGCTGCATCTACAACTATCCCGAGCTGCGCGAGGAGTTGCAGGGGCTCGGCTACCGCTTCTTCTCGCACGGCGACACGGAGGTCATCCTCAAGGCCTACCACGCCTGGGGCCGGGACTGCGTGACACGCTTCCACGGCATGTTCGCCTTCGCCATCCACGAGCGCCAGAGCGGGCGCGTGATGCTGGCGCGCGACCGGTTCGGCATCAAGCCGATGTACCTGTCGCAGACCGACGACCGGCTGCTCCTGGCCTCGTCCCTTCCTGCGCTGGTCGCGACCGGAGAGGTGGACACGGCGATCGATCCCGTCGCACTGCACCATTACATGACCTTCCATGCCGTGGTGCCGGCGCCGCTGACGATCCTGAAGGGCGTGCGCAAGCTGCCGCCCGCCACCACGCGGATGATCGAGCCCGACGGGCGCTTCGACGACCGGACCTTCTGGTCGCCGCCCTTCGGCGCGCAGGCCGGCGACGAGGCGCGCTCCCCGGCGGAATGGCGCGACATGGTGCTGGAGGCGCTGCGCCTGGCGGTGAAGCGGCGCATGGTGGCCGACGTGCCGGTGGGCGTGCTCCTGTCGGGCGGGGTGGACTCCTCCCTGATCGTCGGTCTCCTGGCCGAGGCCGGGCAGACGGGCCTCTCCACCTTCTCCATCGGCTTCGAGGACGCCAATGGCGAGGTCGGCAACGAGTTCGAGTATTCCGACCTCATCGCCCGGCACTACGACACGCGCCACCACAAGATCTTCGTGCCGGGCCACGAGCTGCTGGACGAGCTGCCGGGCGCCATCCGCGCCATGTCCGAACCCATGGTCTCCTACGACAATATCGGCTTCTACCTCCTGTCGCGCGAGGTCTCCAAGCACATCAAGGTCGTCCAGTCCGGCCAGGGCGCCGACGAAATCTTCGCCGGCTACCACTGGTATCCGCCGATGGCCGACGCGGCCGACCCGGTGGCGACCTATCGCGGGGCCTTCTTCGACCGCAGCCACGAGACGCTGGCCGGCCAGCTTCGGCCGCGCTGGCACGCCGGTCGCGACGCGAGCGGCGACTTCGTGCGCGACCACTTCGCGATGCCCGGCGCCGAGGACCCGGTGGCCAAGGCGCTGCGCATCGACAGCCAGGTCATGCTGGTGGACGATCCGGTCAAACGCGTCGACAACATGACCATGGCCTGGGGCCTGGAGGCGCGCGTCCCCTTCCTGGACCACGAGCTGGCGGAGCTGGCTGCGCGCGTGCCCTCGGCCGAGAAGCTGAAGGGCGGCGGCAAGGGCGTTCTCAAGGACGTCGCCCGCCTCGTGATCCCGCACGAGGTGATCGACCGCAAGAAGGGCTACTTCCCGGTTCCGCAGCTGAAGTACCTCGCCGGCCCGACGCTCGACATGGTGCGCGACGCGATGGGCTCGGCCAAGGCGCGCGAGCGCGGCCTGTTCGAGCCGCGGTGGCTCGACGCCCTGTTCGCCGACCCGGCCTCGCACATCACGCCGCTCCAGGGCTCGGAACTCTGGCAGGCGGCGCTTCTGGAACTCTGGCTGCAGGAGCAGGGCCTATGAGCGAGCCCACCCCCAACGCCGTGGTGGACTGCGGCTGGGGCCGCCTGGTCTTCGCCGAGACCTTCGCGGACCCGGCGGAGCTCGCGCGCTTCCTGGAGGAGGAAGGGCCGGACCGGCGCGACATCGCCTTCCACGTCAGCGACCCGCACGTGCTGCTGGCCCAGGCGCCGCAGGACCTCTTCCTCGATCCGTCCCACACCTACCGGCTCGACCTCACGGCCCTCGCCCCGGCCGAGCGGCCGCCGGCCGGCTTCACCGTACGCAAGGTCGCGGCGGCCGGCGACACCAGCGCCATCAACCGGATCTATCGCGCGCGCAACATGGTGCCGGTGGACCCGGACTTCCTGTGGCGCCACCGCAAGGATCCGGTGCTCACCTATCTCGTGGCCGAGGACGAGGGCAGCGGCGCGATCCTCGGCACCGTGACCGGGGTGCATCACGTCCATGCCTTCGCCGACCCGGACGCCGGCTCCTCGCTCTGGTGCCTCGCGATCGACCCGCAGGCCGCCCCGCCCGGCATCGGCGAGGCCCTGGTGCGCGCTCTCGCGGAGCATTTCCACGACGCCGGCTGTGCCACGATGGACCTGTCGGTGATGCACGACAACGAGCCGGCCATCGCGCTCTACGACCGGCTCGGCTTCGAGCGCCTGCCGATGTTCGCGGTGAAGCGCCGCAACTCCATCAACGAGCGGCTGTTCACCGGCAGCGCCGCGGTGGAGGAGGCGCTGAACCCCTATGCGCGCATCATCATCGACGAGGCGCGCCGACGCGGCATCCACGTCGAGATCCTGGACGCGCAGGGCGGCTTCTTCCGTCTGACCTACGGCGGGCGCACGCTGCGCTGCCGCGAGAGCCTGTCCGAACTCACGTCGGCCGTCGCGCTGTCGATCTGCGACGACAAGAGCGTCACCCGGCGCCTCGTGGAGGATGCGGGCGTCGAGGTGCCGGAGCAGATCGTCGCCGACGAGGACGAGGGAGCGATCGCGGCCTTCCTCGCCCGTCACGGCTCCGTCGTGGTGAAGCCCGCGCGCGGCGAACAGGGGCGCGGCATCGCGGTCGGCCTCGACACGGCGGAGGCGGTGGCCACGGCGGTAGAGACGGCGCGTCGCGAATGCGAGCGCGTCCTGATCGAGTCCTGCTTTGAGGGCGACGACCTGCGCCTCGTGGTGATCGACTTCCGGCTCGTGGCGGCCGCGATCCGCCGCCCGCCCGCGATCGTCGGCGACGGGCGCGCCACCGCGCGCGAGCTGATCGAGCGCCTGTCGCGTCGGCGCGCGGCGGCCACCGGAGGCGAGTCGCGCGTGCCCCTGGACGGGGAAACCGAGCGCACCCTTCGCGCGGCCGGCTTCGGCTGGGACGACGCCATTCCCGAAGGCACGAGCGTCACCGTGCGCCGGACCGCCAACCTGCACACCGGCGGCACGATCCACGACGTGACCGGCATCGTGCATCCGCGCCTCGTCGAGGCGGCCGTCGCGGCCGCGCGGGCGATCGACATTCCGGTCTGCGGCATCGACTTCATGGTCAAGGACGCGCGCGAGCCGGACTACGTCTTCATCGAAGCCAACGAGCGGCCGGGCCTTGCGAACCATGAGCCGCAGCCGACGGCGGAGCGGTTCGTGGACCTTCTCTTCCCGCTTTCCATTCCCGCCTCGGTGCGCACCCTGCGCGCCAAGCGTCGCATTGCCGGCTGACAGGATTCATGGCCCGCCACACGATCGACACGACCTATCTCCTCGCGCAGCTCCATGCCCTTCTCCATATCCCGAGCCCCACCGGCTATACGGATTCGGTGGTCCGCTACGTCAGCGAAGAGCTCCAGCGGCTCGGCCTGGAGGTGGAGCTGACGCGGCGCGGGGCGATCCGCGCCGTGCGGCAGGGCAGCCGCCGCGCCGCGGCCCGTGCCATCGTCAGCCACGTCGACACGCTGGGCGCCCAGGTGAAGGCGGTCAAGGACAACGGCCGGCTGGAACTCGTGCCGATCGGCCACTGGTCCGCGCGCTTCGCCGAAGGCGCGCGCGCCACCATCCTGGCGGGAGACAGGACCGCCCGGGGCACGATCCTGCCACTCAAGGCGTCCGGCCACACGTTCAACGAGGAGGTCGACACGGCGCCCGTCGGGTGGTCGCATGTCGAGTTGCGCATCGACGAACACACGCGCAGCCGCGACGACACGTTGAAGCTCGGCATCGACGTCGGCGACACGGTGGCGATCGACCCACAACCGGAATTTCTCGACAACGGCTTCATCGTCTCGCGTCACCTGGACGACAAGGCGGGCGTCGCCGTGATGCTCGCCTCCATCGAGGCGCTGGAGCGGGAGCGGTCGGCGACGCCGGTGGACACGCACTGGCTGTTCACCATCGCCGAGGAGGTCGGGGTCGGCGCCGCCTCCATCCTGACGCCGGAGGTCGCCTCCATGGTGGCGGTGGACAACGGCACCTCGGCGCCCGGCCAGAACTCGGCCGAGTTCGGCGTGACCATCGCCATGGCGGACCAGACGGGGCCCTTCGACTACCACCTGACGCACAAGCTCGTTCGGCTCTGCCGCGACGAGGACATCCGGTTCCAGAAGGACGTGTTCCGCTACTATCGCTCGGATTCGGCCTCGGCCGTGGTGGCCGGGCACGACGTGCGCACGGCGCTCGTCACCTTCGGCGTCGACGCCTCCCACGGCTGGGAGCGGATCCACGTGCACGCGCTGCGCTCGCTGGCCGAGCTGCTGACCGCCTACGCGGTGTCGCCGCTCGAGATCGAGCGCGACATGAAGCAGAGCGGCGGGCTCGAAGGCTTCACCCGGCAGCCGGCGGCGGACGCCGGTCTCGGTTTCGACGACGAGGGCTAGCCTCCGAAACGCGTCGCCCGCCGCGCCGCTTCGGGGCGGCGGGCGGGCGGCGGTCGGTCTCGTGCCGCCGGCGTCGGGGCCGGCGCGCCGTGCGGCTCAGAACTCTTCCCAGCTGTCGTCGGCCGGTGCC